>NZ_CP108669.1:0-2160000 GCF_045162855.1 Streptomyces sp. NBC_01077
TATGCCCCGGCAAGCCGGGGCATAGAGCGCGAATTGCGCAAGCGCAATTCGGATTCCGGCGCAAGCGCCGGAATGGAATTCCGTAAACGGAATTCTAAAAGCAAGCAAATTCGCGCAAGCGCGAATTGCGGGCACCCGCGCAAGCGCGGTCGCCTAGGCTGGCTATGAGGGGCGGTGCATCGCGCGCGGGCCTGTGTAGGGTCTGGGAATCCCAGCCACCACCGTCCCAATGGGAATGACGGACCGTCGGCCTGACGGGGTATCGAGTGACGGGCTCCGCTGCGCTCCACCCGTGCCTCTCCCCCGCTCTCGCGACAGACCGTCAAGTCCATTGTGACCCTGCCAGCATACGGGGAAACCGGCCGTTAGCGAGTGAGATCGAGTCACGTATTACTCTGGGGGGCGAAGTTCTGGCGCGGGTGATGCATCGCAGATGCCAGCTGTGTAGAGTTTGGGATCAGACACCAATACCCCGGCCCACCACTCGCCGCGCCGGACTTTCTTTATGATTGCGCGCCGTATTCCGCGAAAAGGAGAACACGGGAATGGTCGTGAAACTGCGTGACCACCAGATCGAGGCCGTTGCTGCCATTGTGCGCGGTCTCGATGTCCCGCCGGGCGGTATTCCTTGGAATGGCCTGCGTGGGCAGGTGCACGCCGCGTGCGGAACAGGGAAGACCATCATTGCGGCAGCGTCGGCCAAGCGGCTCGTGCCCAAGGGCCGCGTTCTCGTCCTGGTGCCGACGCTGGATCTTCTGACCCAGACCGTGCGGGCATGGCGTGGGGCTGGGCATGCGGGGCCGGCGGTTGCGGTGTGCAGCCTCACCGATGACCCGGAGCTGTGGAGCCTCAAGGTGCGCTCCACCACGAATCCTGTGCAGCTGGCTCTGTGGCACGGCTCTGGGCCTGTGGTCATCTTCGGGACGTACGCCTCGCTGGGGGTCCTGGCGGAGGCGTTCGAGGGCGCCTACGGGCAGCAGTTGGCGCCCATGGACCTCACGGTGGTGGATGAGGCGCACAGGACTTCCGGCTCGATGGGTAAGGCGTGGGCCGACGTCCATGATCAGACCGTGATTCCGTCGCGTCGCCGTTTGTACCTGACGGCGACGCCGCGGATCTGGGAGGAGCGGCTGAACCGCGAGGTCGCGGAGGGGGCGCGTGACCCGCTGCCGCGTGAGATGGCGGCCTCCATGGACGACGAGAAGGTCTTCGGGCCGGTCTTCTACAAGCTGTCCTTGGCGTCGGCGGTGTCGCGCGGTCTGCTGGCGCGGTATCAGATCATCGTTCTGGAGCTTCAGGACCCGGTCGTCACGCCCGAGCGGCTGATGGGCGAGGAGCGGCATACGGAGGAGGTACGCGGTCAGCGGCTCGGGGCGCTCCAGGCCGCGCTGCTGCACACGATGGCGCAGCACGGTCTGTCGACGTGCATCACGTTCCACCATCGGACGATGGAGGCGCAGGCGTACGCGGAGGGCCTGGAGAAGGTGGCGGCGAAGCTGCACGCCGATCAGCCTGAGACGTACCCGAGGCGGATCTGGGCGGACTGGCTGTGTGGCGAGCACGCGCCCGAGCGCCGGCGGGAGGTGCTGGGCGGGTTCGGGTCCACGGTGCAGCGGGCTGTGCTGTCGAACTGTCGTGTCCTGGGTGAGGGTGTCGACATCAGGGCGGTGGACAGCGTGGCGCTGCTGGACCCCAAGGGCGCGCCGCACGACATCGTGCAGGCCATCGGCCGCGCTCTGCGTCAGAAGCCCGGAGAGGGCAAGGTTGCTTCGTTGATCGTGCCGGTATTTCTCCAGCCGGGAGAAAAGCCAGAGGACATGTTCACCTCCGGATCGTATCGGCCTTTGGTGAAGGTCCTTGAAGGTCTGCGCGCTCACGACAATGAGGCCGTGGAATTGCTCGCCATTCCTCAGGAGCCTCAGAGGAACTGGGCAGAGCCGTCTGTGAATATCGGTTCGGCGCCCGGGGAGGGTGAAGAAGAAGCCCGTCTGTTGCTGCGTTTCGCGGCTCCGCGTGACCCGGTGATGGTCGCCGACTGGGTCAGCTTTAACGTGATCGACACCGAGCGGCAGGACTGGGCGCGTGGCTGGGCGAAGCTGAAGGCGTACGTCGAGCGGGTCGGGAACGCGAGAGTGCCCTACGGACACCGGGAGGGTGCGGCACCCCTTGGGCAGTGGGTGGCGGAGCAGCGGCGGGCCTACGCGGCTGGGGAGATGAGCGGGCAGCGAGCCGGGCGGCTGGAGCGGCTCGGGATGGTGTGGTCGGTGGCGGATGAGCGGTTCCAGGAGAACCTGGCGGCGGCGAAGGCGTACTACGAGGAGCACTGGACTCTGTGCGCGCCCCGGTCCGCGACGATGCTGGACCGGCCGATCGGACAGTGGCTCGCGAACCTTCGCCGTCCTGGTGCGCTGGAGGGCCGCCCGGAGTGGAAGGCCGCGCTGGAGGCGGCGGACGAGGACTGGAGCCCGTCGTGGCCGGCGGAGTGGCAGCGGCACTTCGCGGTGGTGCGGGAGATGCTCGCCGAGGAGACCATCCTGGCGTACGTCGAGCCGGGGGTCACCGTGCACGGCATGGACATCGGCAAGTGGCTCGCCCGACAGCGCAAGCCTGAAGTCTGGGCAGCCCTCACGGAGGGGCAGCGCGAGCGCCTGGGGGCCGTCGGCGTCATCCCGCACGCCCCGGAGCTGGAAGCACCTGCGAAGCCGTCCGCAGCGCCCGTGAGCGCCTTCGAGCGGGGTGTTGCGGCCCTGGCCCAGTACAAGGCTCGTACGGGCTCCGTGGTCGTCCCCAGGGCCCACACAGAGCGGCTGGAGGATGGCACGGAGGTCAAGCTCGGGGTATTTCTGAGCAACAGCAAGACCCGTCGGGCCAAGCTCACCGCGGACAAGCTCGCCGCGCTCGCCGAACTCGGACTTCAGTGGGCGCGTTGACAGAGTGTCTTCTCGAAGTGATCTCCAGAGCCCTACCGCATCTCAATACTGCGTGCAGGAAGATCGAGATTCCGGCTGCCCGTCGCCGTCAGACATGGGAGACCCGGTGCATGAGGCGATCGACGGACGGAGGCCACGGTGGTACGGGCGGCGTTGGATCAGTTGCTGTTCACGCAGCCGGTGCCGGGTACCGCTGAGGAGCAGTTGCGTGTGCTGCTCAGGTGGGCGAAGGGGTCGAAGCGGGTGGTGGCGCAGGAGTTGGGGGTGTCGTTGCGGACGGTTCAGCGGTGGACGGCGCGGAGGGGGTCGGGGCGGGGCAGGCCGAGTGGTCGCCACCTGGTGCTGATCGAGGAGCGGGTGCGGGCGCGGTGGCAGCCGCGGGTGCGGGCTCGTCGGCAGGCTGCCGCGGAGGAGCGGGGGCTGGTGGTGCACACGCGGGCGCGGTTCGGGTTCGCGGCCGGTGCCGGTACCTCTGACGATCCCCGGCTCCGGCTGCTGACGGTGGCGGTGCCCGGAGAGGTGGCACGGGAGCTGTTTCGCGCCTGGGAGGCCGGGGCTTCCGACGGACAGCACGAGGTGATCCTGGGCCGGGCGTTGGGGCACGTCTACTTCCGGCAGGCTGGCCGGCGGGCGGACGCGCTGCAGGTGCGGTTCGGGGAAGTCGACTTCATCGACTTCGGGCTCGCGTAGCGGCTGTGGAGTTGCCTCCGGCCGGCGGTGGGGCGGGCTGGCCGGTCTCATGGCTCAGTGCCTCGTGTTTCTCCCGCCAGTCCCAGACCACCGGGCCGCGGTGCGTGCCTGCTCGGCCGGCCGGGGGCTGGGGCGGGCGGAGTCTGATGGTCTCGGCCAGGCGTAGGAGGGCGGGGCGGTCAGTGGGGGCGGCCAGGAGGTGGGGTGTGCTGGTGAGGTGTGCGAAGCGGGTCGCGGCGTGGAGGAAGACGGTGGCCCAGGGCGGGATGGGGTAGATCGCGCAGCCGTCGGTGTACCGGGTGCGGTCGTGCAGGGTGAGGGTGTGGTCGGCGGGGTGGAAGCCGTCCGTGTGGGCGGTGGTGAGTTGTTGGAACGAGGCTCCGGTGGCGATGGCTGCCGCGAGGGCGGCGGCGCGGGCGGGGTGGGCTGTCGCGGTGTGCAGGCGGTCGGTGAGCCGGGCTGTCTGGGCGGGCGTGGGTGGTAGGGGTGCCGGGCGCTGGTGGTAGACGATCGGCTTCGGTGCGCAGGCGGTGGTGCAGGGCTGGGGGCTGTCGTAGGAGACGAGGCGGTCGAGGGCGGCGAGGGTTATCCAGCGCAGGGCAGCGGGCGAAGCGGGCAGGGTGGGAGCTGCTGGCGGCGGGCTGGATGAGGCGGTGTCGCCCAGGTAGAGGGCGCGGGCTTCGGTGAGGGTGTGGACGGTGGTGTGGTGGCCGGCTGCCAGGGCGCGGTGGAGGGCTGCGGTCAGGCGGGGGCGGTGGACGACGAGGGTCAGGTGGATGCCGGTCTGGCACTGCAGGTCGAGGAGGCATTGGAGGCGGCGCTGGTCGAGGAGGTGGGCGCGCAGGACGGTCAGGCGGGTGACTGCCAGGGCGGTCGTCCACGCGGCGGCGGCCTCCCACAGTGGTGGTCGGCCGTGCGGGTACGGGCCCGGGATGTGGGCCGGTTTGCCCAGGGCCTGGAGCAGGTCGGAGGCGAGGGCGGTGTCGCTGGTCGTGCCCGGGCCGGGGTGAAGGGTGATGCGGCTGGCCTGCGGGGCGTGCGCGGCCAGGGCGGTGTGGGTGAAGGCGGCGTCGTCCCCGGGGTCGAAGACGACGGCGAGGCCTGTCCGGGGTGCGGGGAGGGTCATGCGAGGCGGCTGAAGGCCCAGCGCAGCAGGTCGCGGTCCGGGCGGGGGCGGCTGGTGCGTTCCAGGGCGGTGCGCAGGTGGGCGGTGAGCTGGGCCCAGGCTCGGAAGTTTCCGTGGGCGGCCTGCTCGTCGGCGAACGTCACGTCCGCGGGGTCGGCGTCCTCCCAGACAGGGTGGAAGAGCGGGACGACCTCGAGGACCTCAGCCGGGGTGAGACGGGTGAACTGCTGCCAGATGAAGATCCGGGAGGAGAGCATCGGCTCCCGGCGCAGCACGGTATGCGCGCCGGCGCCGCCGACGAAGACGATCGCGATCTGTGTGGCGGGCTCGTCCCACAGGTAGCGGAAGTACTCGAACGCCTCCCCGTTGAGCCACTGCGCCTCGTCCACCAGGAATGTACGGGGCCGTTCCGCCAGAGCCGTTTTCAGGAGGCGGTCGAACTCGCTGGGGTGACGGGGCGGCTCCCCCGGCAGACGCAGGGTCTCGAAAAGCTCGTAGCGGACTGCGCGGGCGGTGGGGCGGGCGCGGAAGGTGACCCGGCACACCTCCTCGCCCGCCGTCTCCTCCAGCTCGCGCAGGCAGGTGTTGACCGCGAGGGTCTTCCCGAACCCGGCACCGCCGTGGATGCACATCATCGCCCGGGCCGCGACCGTGTCGGCGATGTTCTCCCTGGCGGTCAGCAGAGCTCGGGTCGTCACGATCTGCGCATCGGGCAGATCAACGTACTGATACGTCGGGGCAGTCACCGCGATTCTCCCCCGCCGGTCAGGTCGGCACCGGCACCGGCGGCAGCGCCCGGGCTGTGAGCGCCAGCGGTGCCTGAGCGGGGCAGCTCGTCAGCGGTCGGTGTATCTGCAGGGGCGCGGTGGGTGCGGGCCACAAGGGAAGGCGGCGTGCGCCAGCCGGCCGGAGGCGCAGCAGGCGGAATCAGATCCGGCAATGCCAGCCGCGACAGATCCGACTGCTCGGCCGCTGCCAGCTCCCGGCCGGCCTCCGCCCCGGTCACCGCACCAAGCCGCTCGGGCTTCCCTGGCCGGGTGGCTGCGGCGTAGCGCTCACGCTGCGCTGCGGCAAGGTCCTGCCGCAGCCGACGGGTGCGGGTGGCCCGCGCTGTACGTACCGCGCTGATCTGCTCCGGTGTGGCGGCGTCCGCCAGTTCGGCGGGGCCCAGGTATCGGCCGGTGGCGGCGTCGAAGACCTCGATGCGGTGCTGGTGGTGCGGCATGAACCGCACCCGAACTCTCAGACCCGACTGGCCTGTCATCCACGCGCCCACGTAGTCACGGCTCCTGAACCGGACACCGCGCGTGGAGATCACCCGGAACCGGCCGGTCTCTTCCAGCGTGAACGTCCACAACTCCTCGGCACTCACCTCCCGCAACGGTGTCGGGTCTGTCTCCCAGGCTTCCAGCGGGGTCTTCCCGCCCAGTGGATCGGGCTGGTGCACGGTGTTCCACCACGACACCCAATCCAGCAGCCGAGCGGTGAAGTCCTCGAAGTCGAGCAGCACCTCGTCCCTCGGGCGGGCGGGACGCTTGCCGGGGCGCGGCTGGCGGACGTATCCGGGCAGCGCGGCAAGGAACATCGACTCCACGGCCCGGTTCAGGCCCTCCACCGTGCCCTTCAGGTGCGGGGTGTAGGCAGGCAGGTCCTCGACGGTGACGTCGAGGGCGTTGAACGCGGCGGCAACGGTCTTCGACAGGAAGTCCTTGCCCCGGTCCACGCGTACCTTTTCCGGCAGGCCGCCCTGTGGCCCGAACGGCTCCTCGCGCACCACCGCGGCGCGCAGCGCGGCCAGGACGGACTCCCGCGACGGATGCCCCGGTGTGACCGCGACACCCATGATCGTGTTCGAAGCGCAGTCGACGAACCAGGTGATCCACGGCCGGCGGACGGTGCCCTCGACGTCGACCAGGACCGGGGCCTGGACGTGATCGGTCTCCCAGACCTGATTCCGCCATCCCCGAGGCCGGGACAAGAACACATCGTGCCTGCGAGCCTCGCGCTCACCGCCGGCATGCCCGGCCCGTTCCCCCGGCGTCAGATCACGCCGGATCGCGCGGTGCAGCGTCGGAACCGACGGAGGCGGATCACCCTCGCCCCTGGCTGCACGAGCCGTCAACTCACGATGGACAGCGGCGACGTTCCCCTTCCATAGCCCGAGCAGAGCCCGAACCTCCGCAGTGACCGTGAACCGTCCCGGATACGGGGCCCGCTCCCCCGGCGCCACAGCCGCGGCCTCGTCCTCCTCAGCGGCAGCCAGCCACCGCCACACCGCCCGCTCCCGCACACCCAAAGCATCCGCCGCCACCCGGACGTGCCGGGTCGTAAGGATCCCCTTCCGACGCAGAGCCAGGAGCCGGCGCACCGCGGGGCCCCGCAACGCCCGAACCGACACAGCAGGCAAAACAGCGGCCGACTCGTCACCCGATCCCTCCGAGGCCACGTCCGGTTCTTCTCGTTCCACCCGTCGATCACACCAACCACCCGCCGGCCAGTGGATCAGAACTCACGAAACTGAGACAGCGTCACACCTGCCGCGATAAAGACCCACGACAGCGATCCCCCACCGATCTCTCACCACCATGACAGTGACCCCACACCTCTCAACCGGCCCTGACCAGCATCAACACACCCAGACCACTGTCTCTCACACCACTGTCACCAAACCGAGAGATCGCACCTGACGCGGCAGACGGGGATCACGGTCCCGGCTGACGGGGGGATTGGGGGCGGCCCGACGGTACTGCTCCCAGAGCGCATCTGGGCGCCGGGGCGAGACCAATCGGCACCCGGGGCCGTGTGCACCGTAGCGGATCACGGGCACATCCCCCGGACGGAACGATCACTCGTCGGGGTGGTCGTGTCCGAGCGAGGTGGTGAGGGAGCTGCGGGGCCGGCTGCCTACGGTGGTCACGTGAGGACGTCCCCCGAGCCTGCCGAGTTCGAGCCGGTGCCTATCCGCGTGGTCCTGCCGGACGGGCAGGACATCGTGGGGCGCCTGTACGCCCGTCGGCAACTCCCTGACGGCTGGGTCTACCTCGTCTCCATCCCCGTCTACCGGAACTCCAACGAGGACGTCGAGCCTGCGGAGTATCGGATGTGGCTCCGGCCCCAGGACCACCTGAGGCCGGTCGAGGGAACGTCGTACGACTCTGTCCCCACCGAGCGGCTTGAACCGCCGTCGCTCGTCCAGCAGATCCTCGGCCCCCGCCGGCCTTCCGGGTGGGTCCTGGAGCCACTCGGCGGGCGGCGTGGTCCGTCTCAGGCCGTGGTGCATGCCGTCGACTGCGCACGTTCGGTGGAGTACTCCGAGCGGTGCTGTTTCATCAGACGCACAGTCCGGCTACGAAGCGCGGGGTCAGTCTTCCTGGGCACGGGTCCCATCCTCTCCGATGGCTCACATAGGAGAGGCAGAGAAGCCGAAAGGGTTCACCGGCCCGTATTGCCGACGGATAGGAACTCAGGACACGACTAGGTACTCGTTACTCAATTCCACCGAGGCCTCGCCGTGATGGACTCTGACCCCTATCTAGAGGGTGCCGACCCACAACAGTCGGCAATATACCTATCAGTTCAAATGTCAGACCCCGAAGGGCCAGTGCGCATGCCTATCAATTACCTACAGATGCTCCTAGAAGAAGGCGGCGGCACTTCTCCGCAATGCGACGGGCAACAGACGTGCTCCGGAACCGATACCACCTGCGGAGAGAATAGCTGCGGCGAACATTCAGGCAACTCGAATGGCGGTGGCAGACTCCCCACAGGCGGGGGCGGTTACGGAATTCTACTATTCGACACGTAGTAGCAGATTTCATATAGGCCAGGCCGCATTCGTTCTTCGCGACCTGGAAGCGATCCTCGATCGCCCACCGTATCCCGGCCCCCCGGGTGGCTCTGCCGATGACGAGGAGCAGCGTTTCTCGGGCGGTTCGGGAGGCGCTGCCCGCGTCGGATATCGATTCCTTCGGATAGCAGCTCGGTGCCGACCGGCAAGACGCCGTGTGCCGCTCGCCCGAGGCCCCGGGACAAAAGCGCTGGCTGCGGGCGTAGATGGCGGCCCTCGTTCCGCCGTTGCCGAGTACCGGCTGGTGCCTTCCGTTCTCGTCGACATCGAGATCCGGGCGCGGTGAGTGCCTCCCGAGGTCGTCGACAACCGCTGTCGTGTGACGTCGATAAAGCCACCCGGGCTAGATCCACTCGGATCTAGCCCGGGTGCGCACGGCTGAATTGCGTCGGGACACGGGCAGACATGGATCGCGTAAGAGGATCTGCGTCGATACCCACCGGGACCATGTCGATCCAGACCGCCGATCCCAGTCGACGGTCTCCACAAGACCCCCAGCGCTCCCCGGCCTGGGGGTCTGCCATGCCCGCCCCAGTCCTGCGGGGGCTCGATGTCGGGTCCGAGGGCGACGACCTGTCAAGGTCGCGATGGGGCGTCGACGGCCGCGCGAGCGCGTCGGCTAGAAGTCGGAGGGCATCTTCGCGTTGAGGGCCGTCACCCATGCCGCCGGGACGGGTCGAGGATCAGGCCCCCGGAACACCGCCGCATCGGCCGTCTCCAGCCCCAGGAGCTGCATCACGCTCGTGCCCGGGTGCGCGGTCGCCACGTGGGCGCCGGCCTCCGTAAGGATCGTCGCCACCGGATCGCTCCCCAGACCACAGGACCACCCGGCCCGTTCCCGAGCACCCCTTGCACCGCATCCACGCCACGTCCACGCCGGTCTCGCTGATCGTCTCCACGCCGTACGCAACGAGCCCCACGCCAACGGATCACGGTCCCCGGCTGACGGGGTGGTGGATTAGGGGCAGCCGGGCGGTAATGCCCCCGGGGTGTGCCCCTGGGGTGTGCCCCTGGGCGCCGGGCCTCACCCACGCACGCCATATCGGCACGGGCTGCCGCCGACCCTACAAGACCGGCGCGGCACCGGGGTCGGGCGAGCCGGGGCTCCACTGGGGTAGAGCGCAGTTCGGCGGTCCAGTCCCCCGTGGAGGCGCGTTCGGCAGCGGTCCGGGCGCGCGGGTCACGGGCAGCCGGCTCAGGAACATGAGGGCCAGGGCCAAGGACCCGGCGGCGTGCGGTACTCACCACCCGATTCTCCCCGAAACGCCCGTGCGCCCGGATCCGGGCCCGCCGCCTCTGCGCACCCTGGGGAGCAAGAGGGAGAGACACTCTCCTGTCCTACGGGGAGAGGTGTCGGCGTCGAGAAACGGTGACCCATGCCCCGTGACCAGAGGAGACGCGGGGTTCCCACGGACGGGTAGGCAACTGGTGGAGCAACCAGTGAGGCGACCACCCACGCAACCAATGAGGCAATCAGCCAGGCAACTGGTGAGGCAACCGGTCGGGGCGGGTACCCGGGTGTGCCGGGACACGATAGATGTCACCTGGACACGTTTGTTGTCACCGGTGGGCCCTCCGGAAGCCGCCGCGCTTGGTGATGATCTCCTCGGCCGTTGCCGCCTTACTCTCGCCGCGTCGGTGGGCCAGGAGGGCGACCTGAAGGGGGAAGGACGTCCCAGGTTTAGTTCGAAGGGCATAGCCCACCTTTCGGTGAATGTAGGTCGCTTCGACCGCCAGGAATTCAAGGAATCGAGCTGCCTCGCGCTCGTCCCGAGCGCTCAGGAACCGATCCGCCATCTCCAGGACGGCGGCGGTAACCGCGGGGTTCTCGGGTGGAGCGATGTAGACGCTGACCTTTCGGCGATAGGCGCCGGGGGTGTCCCGGACGTTCTCGAACGCTCGGTGCCGCTGCTCGGCTTCGTGATCGAGGATCTTGGCCAAGGTTCGGGTGGCAGCATGGGGCCGGGCTTCGGGCCAGGTCATGAGGATCAGCGTGGCGACCGTCCGCAGGTCGTTGAAGTACTGGGCAGTGGGGATGAGCCAACCGACGCTGCTGACGTGTTCCGGTCCGTCCGGAGCAAGGAGGGTCAGCAGCCGGGCCTGGGTGGCGAAGGCGGCCTCCCGAGTGCGACTGGCGGTGGGCAGGAGGTCCCGCGGCCGGTCGGCCTTGGCCAGGTCCGCTCCGCAGGCCGGCCGGACTGCCCGGAGGGTCTCGACCGGTGTAGATGCCCGGCACTGGGTGGGGTGAAGCTCACCGTCCCGCGGCCTGGCGATCAGGTTCTTCGCGTCGCCTTGGACGTGCTCGCCGCAGTTGGGACAGCGCTGCCGGAGGAAACGCCTGTGCCGAAGGCAGGCGAAGACGGCGGACAGGCGCCAGATCCGCTGCCATGCTCCGCCGTGAACCTGCTCGATCTGCGACGAGCTGTCTCCGGCGAGGCAGTCAGGGCAGTACTGGGTGCGGTCGGAAAGAACCCACGGAGAGACAAACCGGGTCCGTTCATCAGCCTGGGACCTGGAGTACTCGGTGCTCAGCGGCCCGTAGCGGGCTCCCAAAGGAGCCACCAGCAGCCCTGTGACCTCCTCGCGGGACAGGCGGGTTGTGCGGCCGAACGCTTCGAGACTGACGTCGTCGAGGCTGAACCCGAGGGCAGGCGAGACACGAGTGATCTTCGTTCCTTCGAGCCGGGTGCCGGTGAGCCCGGTGCGGACATAGAGGTGAAGGGGATCGACACCGAGACGATGGGCCAGCCGCAGGAGGTAGCCGGACAAGGCCTCGCCTTCCAGGGGGTCCAGGCTCCGTGCCATGGGTCGGAGTTGGCTCGCGTCGAGGGCTTCAGGCATCTGCGGTTTGCCCGCCTCGGTCGTCGAAGACCGTGTTGCGGCCTCTCCTGCGCCTGGTGGCCTTGGGAGGCTGGGCGTCCGGGATGACGGGGGATCTCGCCGGCGCTCGGATCGCGGTCGGCGACGTTGCCGAGCCGGATGGGGATCGTGGCCAGCAGCTCCGGTGTCAGTTCCTCGGTCCCTGACTCGATGGCCTCCCTGCAGCCGTCCTCGATCAACCGCTTGAGCAGGCCGACGATGCCGCGTGTGCGGCGGAAGAGGTACTCGGGCATCTCGCCTTCGGTGAGCATGCCCTCCTTGGCCCGCAGCAGCCGCAGCCGGTCCTCGATGCCGACCAGGTGGTCGATGAACGCGGTCATGCCCTCGGCGGTGTCGTAGTCGAACGGGTCGAGGTCAACCAGGTCGAACCGACGCTCGGTCTGGGTGGCCGCGGAGGGGTTGAAGCTGTTGCCGGCCTTGGCCGGACCCAGCGCCCACTGCCCCGTGCGGGGGTCTGCGTGACCGCCTCTGATCAGCCCCGAGTTCGGGATGTCGACGCCGATGAGGACCAGCGTGACGTTGAGGTCCATCAGTTCTCGGACCAGGTCGAGAGTGTCCTGGTCGTCTTCGCGGTGGAGCCGCAGCCGCGTGATGTCGTCCAGCAGCAGCGCGGTGGTGTGATGGTCCCGGATCGAGTCGCGGACCTGCCGGATCATGCCGTTGAGCGTCTTGGCGTGCGGGGCTCCGAAGAAGCCAAGGATGGCCGCGCAGAGCCCCTTGGGGGTGGCCCGCACTGGTGTTCGGCAGTAGGCGACCGGCACGAACAGGTCGCGTGTGCCGGGGACCGGCCCGGGCAGAAGCTGCCGGTGCAGGTCCCGCCAGAGCTCCTCGAAGGCCCCGGCCGCCGCGCAAGCGGTCTCGGTTTTTCCCAGGAAGCCGCCGCCGCTGATCATGAGGCCGTCTCGGGTGCCCGGCTCGAAGTTCAGCGCGTTGTTCCTCAGTCGGCCCCGCATCAGCTTGGTGACCTTCGCGCTCATGGGGGTCTCCAGCAACCCCATGTTGACGTGGGTGGCGGTGCGGTGCAGGTCGTTCAGCGCCCGCCGCCTGGGGCTCAGCGCCGCGTACTCCTCCAAGGACAGCCGCGGCGCCGGAACGAACAGCCCGCGCTGCTGCCGCCACTGTTGCCAGCCTTCCCATGTGGTGCGGTCAGGCGGCGGCCCGGACCGGAGGAAGGGGACGATGCCGCTCTCATCCTGCGTGCGGTCCGCCATGCGGCTCCTCTTCGTCATCCTCCGGGAGGAGGAACAGATCGCGTCTGCCCGACGACTCGCCCAGCGCGGGCGGTGGAGCCGGGCGGCGCCGGACGGCCTGCTCGCGCCGGTGCCGACGCTGGGTGTCGATGCTCTGCTCGGCCTGCCTGGCCCGCTGGCTCCAGCGCAACGGCGTGACCACCGCACCCGCTTCCACGACATCCTCAGTCCGGTCAGCGGCAGGCTCCTGCGGCGGCCGGTCAGCTCGAGCCGCGGCGGCTTGGGTCATCTCGCGGGCATGCTCGGTCCGCTCCGTCTTCCGCCGGCTCTTCCAGCCGCTGACCGGAGCCCGCAGCCCGATCAGCTCCAGTAGCACCGGCAGCAGCTCCTGGTCGGACTTCGGCTGCATCCCGCCGGCACGGACCTTGGCCATCAGCTCGCGTACCCGTGCGTCCCCGAAGGCCGGGGCCTTGCCGTCCGGCGGCAGCCCGGTCCAGTCCAGCGGGTGCCAGTAGTGGGTGAGCGGGTCCTGGAAGAACACCCGCCGGCGGTCCCGGGGATCGCGGCGGATCACCCACTTGCCCTTGTGCCGGCCACCACGGGTGGACCGCCGGCCGCGGTAGTCCGCCAGGGCTGGACCGTCATACCAAAGGTCGCGGATCTTCACCCCGCGCCGGGCGTCGATGCCGACGTAGTGGGCCGGCAGCAGTTCGTAGAACAGCTCCGGCGACGGGATGTCCATCGCGAACCCGGCCTGCGCGAAGGACGCCGCGAACAGGGTGTTCGGGCTGTGGTCCCCGCCCGGATCCCAGCTCGGTGCGTACTCCCCCAGCCGCCGCCTCTGCCAGACCGACACGATCCACGTCGCGATCAAGTGCTCCATCTCCTCGATGGTCAGCACCGCGTCACCTTCCGGATCGGCTCCGCGGTCGGCCGCGTCGATGCCGGTGTAGCCGGGCAGCTGCTCGAACAGCAGTGAACGGATCGAGCCGAAGGCCCGCTCGACGGTCTGCTTGTCCGTCGGCCGCAGCACCCGGACCGGAAGGATGTTGCAGCCCACCACCCGCTCGACCTCGACCAGGTGGTGGTTGCGATAGACCGACCCGTGATCCGTCGTCACTGTCTCGGGTGCGAAGAACGGCAGCCCCGCGACCTTGTGGCCGGCGAACTCGGCGACCACCGCCGCCGGCAAGCCGGGGTAGGGCCACTCCAGGTCCTCGCCCCAGTCGTCCCGCATCGGCAGCGGCAGCATCACATCCCTCAGCAGCATCGCGACGTCGACCGAGGTATCGGACACCAGCGTGAGCCGGAACGCGCAGAGCGAGTGCGTATGGACATCCATCGCCAGTGTGAGGTGGACCTTCACCGGTTCGCCGAACACGCTCTCCCGAACCATCACCGGCAGCACCGTGGTGTCCAACGCGACGACCTGGCCCGGACGGTGCACCAACACATGCCCGTTCTTCTCCGGCAGCTCGGCCGACCGGGCATACCGCTGCCGCGATCCGCCGGGCCCGAACCACTCCTTCCAGACCCGGCAAAGCGTCCGATACGACGGAACGTCCCTGACCGGATCGAGGTGCAGAACTTCACGTACGTACTGACGGATCATGCGGTCCTTGGTCCGCATGCTCACCCTCGAGCGGTGCAGCGTCTCCTGCCGGACGGCGAAGATCGCCTCGCGGACCGCCTCGCTGACGCTCGGATGCCCACCACTCTCCCGCAGCCACCGGTCGTCAGCACAGCCGATCAGGCCGAACCGGCGGCGATCCTGATCCCAGCGGATCAGCGTGCGATAGCCGACCCGGTCCAGACCCAGCAGCCTCGCTTGCTGCCGGTCCATGGCTTCCAGCTCGGCCACCTTCGACAACCGCCGGCTGGTCAGCGTCGTTCTCGCGGGGTCGTACTCAGGCTTGGGCTCACCCGGGCCCGGCCGCAGCGGATCCCCGCTGCGAAACCCCGTCGCCACCTCCAGCAGATGGGCCAGCCTCAACGCAGACAACTCCCGCTTGCCAGGCCCGAGGTCCTGCAGCGTCTTCGTCTGCCGGCCCCTGTCGGCCCCCGTTGCCGACGTCCGTGACGAGGAGCGACAGTCCGGGTGATTCGCCAGGAACCGGAAGCTCACCCGCTGACGGACCCCATCCAGGGCAACAAGCTGGACCCGGCCCAGCTCAGGCTCACGTCGTTCGACGGTCCACTCGCTCCCGTCCAGCACCAGCCCGGCGCCGGGGGACAGATCCAGCACCCGCGCCGCCGTCACGAATCCGGCCCTGTGGAACGGATGACGAACGACTGGTCGCCGAAGGGCCTGCGCAGATCGATGCCCGCCTGGCGGTGCCAGAGCAAGTGCAGCAGCTGAGCCCGGGCCACTGGCGGAAACGGCGTCGCATCCGCCAGCTCTCCGAACGTCCCGCCCTGCCGAGCGGCTTCAAGCAGGCCCAACCTCAGCCCAAGCGGGTCGCTCAGAGCCCGTCGCTGGGAGGAAAACGCATCCACCGCCGCCACGACGTTCTCCCGCCACTGAACGGCAACCACGTAGTGCCAGCCGCAGGCCAACGCGATTTCCGCAGCCGCGGCGAACGCCTCCAGGTCTGATCCCTTGATCAGCGCCTTCGGCCGGACATCGACCAGCCAGACGCCCGCCAGGGTCACGGCGAGGAAGTCCGGGGTGTGTTCCCGACGCTTCCCGCCCGCATCAAATCTGAACTTCACCGGCTGCGCGATCACATCGACCAAGCCGCCGGCAAAGTCCAGGGCGAGCAAGACGCGGGCCTCTTCGAGACTCTCGGCACCGTGATGCCGCCCCGTACTGACAAGGAAGTGCAGGCCAGGACGGTGACGCTGGGACCGCCGCCACGAAAACCAGCGAGTCGGGCCACCGTCCAGGACCGATGTCTGAGCCAGGTCTCGCACCACACAGGACACCGGATCACCACCCGACGACCATGTCGCGGTCCATCTGCTGGCCCACCCCTCAGCGAGATCCAGCTTGTCCAGGCCGTCGACCAGCGACACCGGAACCAGAAGATCAGCCCAGCCACAGTCGTGCGACCACAACCCCCCGTCGAGAGGCGCCGCAGCCATGCCGGCACGCATGCCAGACAGTCGTCCGTCCTCCATGCACTCAGCCAACCGCCGAACCACACAAGATCGGGAGAGATCTCCGGATCTGGTGACAACACGACTGACCGCGTACCAGAGGTGACAACAAGCTTGGCCAACTGGTGACAACTACCGTGTCCCGGTCGTCGTAAAAGCGCAGTCCGCTACCTCACTCTGGTGACATCTACCGTGTCCCGGCACACGTGGGCGCCAGGTTCGGGCGCTCGCCCGGCTTCCCGGCTGCGGTGCGCTCGTAGCGGTGGCCACCGTGACGCCGTCGGCGGTCGCGCTCGGCGCCCTCGCAGCCTCTGAATCGGCCAGGCGACGGTCTAACGGGCCGTCTCTGCCGGTCTCAGATGGTCTCTTCCTCAAGTGCTTGCATGCGGATGCTGAAGGTGAGGCAGGCAATGGCTTGCCTGACGGCTTCCAGCGCCTGGTTACCTGTGGGCGCGGTGGCTCGGACGAAGGCAAGCCGGGACGTGCTGGAGTCCAGGGAGCTAAGGCGGGTTCCGGGATCAACGAGCAGTTGAATGCTGGTGACTGCATGGGTTTGTCGGGCTTCGTCGATGCCATCGATGGACGTGAGGAGTCCGGAGGCAGGCGGGCTTGCGAACCAGATGGCGGCATGGCGCGCGGGGTTGGTTTGGGTTGCTTGGGTTCTGAGGTGGTCAAGGACGTCGATGCCGGCGCTTTGCCTGGCTACGTAGCCGGGGAGGTCGATGCCGGTGGCATCGTGGATGAGCTGGGGTATTTCATCGCCTCCCATGCGGAGGTGGGTTTCGATCACCCGAGGGCCCTTGGGAGTGAGGACGAGTTCCGTGTGAGTCGGGCCGGACGTGACGCACCGCGCGAGCCGGGAGCTGCGGGACGACGACCCTCGGGGGCTGGCGTGGGATCCGGCGCTGGCTGAACGTCAAGGTGCCGAGAACGTCGCGGAGATCGCCTGCCGCAACGCCCTGGCGGAGCAGGCCGTAGCCGTTGGGCTCGCGGGCTCCCCCGGGGAGCTGGATCCGGCGCAGGCCGAGTTGGCCGAGCTGCTGCTGTGGGGCGTGCAGAAGGGCTTGCTGACACAGGCGCGGGTGCGCCGGATCGCGGCCGAAGTACGTGAGGAGTCCCGGTCTGCGGCCCAGCAGGCAGGAATTTCGGCGGTCGCGTGGCGCAAGCGGCGCAGCCGCAGCGTTGCGCGGCTGCGCCGCTTGCGGAGCAGTGGGCGCAGGCAGCGTGAGGGGCCGCGGCCGTGGAGAACCTGGCCGAGTACCGGCCGCAAGCGGCGCGCTGCCGGCGGCCGACGCGGAGCCGGGCGAGTCGAAGGAGCCGGAGGGGCTGTTCGCCCCGCGTCGGCTTCCGCCGACGCGGAGCCGGGCGAGACCGCGGTCCGGTGGAGCCATCGGGGTCATTCCCAAATTTGGGAATGACGCCCTGGACGTGCTCGTGGGCAGCGTGGCACCGGCTCTCGCCATCGGCCACCGCGATAGGTCACGGCCGGGGCCGGGGGTGTGGTGAGTGCCGCCGACAGCACTCACCACAGCCGGTCACAGGACGCCCAGGGCCTGCATCTCGACCACGCGGACGGTGAACGCAGTCTCCCGGACCTCGGTCAGAATGCCCGCGTCACCGAGCGCGGGCGCGGACCACTCCACGGTCGCACGGCCCGCGAACCGCTCGTCGCCTTTTACACCACTTTCTGGACGCGACCTGGTGGGCGCGCGAGGGTGATACGGGTAATGATGGGTGGTGGAGGTGCATCTCATGGATGAACTCGTCGATGTCAATGGGACAGAAATCAGGGTGGAGACCCGAGGCGAAGGGCCGACGGTGCTGCTGATTGCGGGGCTAGGCGATCCCGCCGAGGCATGGCAAGCTCAGATGGATGGCCTTTCCGGGCGGTACCGGATGATTGCCTACGACAATCGAGGCACAGGACGCACCCCGCTACGGGACGAGCAGCTGTCGCTGGCTATGATGGCAGACGATGCCATGGGAATTCTCAAGGCGCTCGACGTGAAGAACGCCCATGTCGCGAGCTTTTCGGGCGGCAGCATGGTCGCACAGGAGCTTGCGTTGCGGCACCCCGAGTTTGTCCGGAGCCTCGTGCTTGTAAGCACATGGGCTCGTGAGGACGCATACCTGGCTTCGGTGATCCGGTTCTGGCGTTGGCTTGCGACGGAGGCACCGGATGAGCGAGCCATGCTGGAAGCGTTGCTGCTGTGGATATATACGCCGCGCGCTCACAACGACGGTACTGTTGAGCGGGTCATCCATGAGATGCTGCAGTCTCCTCACCCCCAATCGCCTGAAGACTTCCAGCGTCAGCTGGAGGCATTCACGGGAAACGATACTCTCGAGCGCTTGTCAAGGATCGCGGCACCCACTCTCGTCCTAGCTGGCGATCTGGACATAGTCACGCCCCCCCGGTTCGGACGGGTAGTAGCTGAGAAAATTCCGGGAGCGGCCTTCGAAGTATTGAAAGGCGAGGCACACCGGCCTTTCCAGGAATCGCCGGAAGCGTTTAACGCGCGAATTGATGCATTCTGGCAAGCGACGGACGGATATTGAGCCGGAACTATTTGAGTTGCCGGTTGGCCAGCTCTTTCGTCCTTGCAGGGTCTCGCGTTTGAAGGCCGCGTTGAAGGACTCGGCGAGTGCGTTGTCCGCGCTGGACCCGACCGCGCTCATGCTTCGCTGAACCCCTGCTGACCTGCATGCTTCGGCGAAGGCCCGGCTCGTGTACTGGGCTCCGTGATCGGTGTGCATGATCGATCCGGCGAGGCTGCCGCGGGTGTGGATCGCCGCCGCCAGGCCATCGGTGACGAGGTCCGCGCGCATGTGGTCGGCGATCGCCCAGCCGGCCAGGCGGCGCGAGGCGAGGTCGATGACGGTCGCCAGGTAGCAGAACTTCCCGCCGTCGATGGGCAGTTAGGTGATGTCGCCGACGTACTCCGTGTCCGGCTCGCCCGCGGTGAAGTCGCGGCCGATCAGGTCCGGAGCCTTGGCCGCGGCGGGGTCGGGGACGGTGGTGCGGTGCCGCCGGCGCAACCGGATCCCTTCGGTCCCGAGAGCCCGCATGCTCCTGGCGACCCGCTTGTGGTTGACCGCCTCTCCGCTCGTCTCGCGGAGCCCGGCGGTGATTCTTGGGGCTCCGTAGGTGCCGTCCGATTCCTGGTGCACCACCCGTATCCGGGCGGCTAGGCGGGCGTCGGCCGCCTTCCGGGCGGCCCGGTCCGTGGCCGTCCGGCGCCAGTAGTAGAAGCTCTAGCGGCTGACACCGAGGGTGGTGCACAGCCGCTTCACGCCGTAGCGGCGCTGGAGGCCGGCGACACACTGGAAGCGGTTCACCAGCGGGTCTCCCCCGGCGAAATACTTCGCCGCTTTGCGCAGGATCTCGCGTTCCTCCTCGAGTTCGCGGACCTTCTTCCGCAGAGCCGCGTTCTCCGCCTCCAGCGGGGTCGGCGGCTGGGCCGCTTCCTGCGTCCGGTGTCCCCGTGGGCGACTTGCCCCCGCAGCCCTCACCCAGTTCCGTAGGGTCTCCGGATTGATCCCCAGACCGGTGGCGACCGACCTGATCGTCGCTTCGGGCCGCGACACGTACAGTGCGACCGCGTCCGCCTTGAACTCCGGCGGAAAGTTCTTCATGACCACGAGATGTCCGTCCTCGAATCCTTAGGATCCAGTGTCTCGTGTGTCCAACATCAGGGGTCAAGGCCCGTCCGTGTCCTGGCCCGTGCCTGGATCCGCGTGATCCACCGGTGCTGGCTCAACTACGAGCCCTACCAGCCCGACCGACGCGGCGGAATGCAGCGCTTCACGGAACCACAAACGTTGGCTCTCGCGGTGTGAGATTGACACAAGGGGTGTCATCGGCCGGTGGGCACGTCGCGTGTTCCGGCGCCGCGATAGGTGGGGAGGAGCGGCGGGGGAATGGGGCCCTTGATGCGTCGCCCCTGCTCCTTCTCCTCCCAGGCGTGCGCCAGGACGCCGACTGCGCGCGACAGGACGAACAGGCCGCGGCCGAGATCGGGGGCGAAGCCGAGCTCGCTGTAGATGATCGCGGTCGCGCCGTCGATATTCATGGGCACGGGGCGGGGGCGCCCGGCCGCCAGCTGTCGTTCGATCTCCAAGCCGATTTCCTGGAACGCTCCCGCGACGACACCGTTCTTCACGCCGTCGGTGAGGGCTGCCATGAGCGGGTCCCGACGTGGGTCCCGGGGATGGAACCGGTGTCCGAAGCCGGGAACGTACCGTCCTGCGGCGCGGAGTTCGGCGAGGCGGTCACCGACGGCGTCGGCGATGGGTGTTCCGGTGCTGTCGACGCGGTCGCGGATGCCCGTAAGGATCTCCATGCACTGCTGTCCGGCACCGCCGTGGACATCACCGAGGAGGCCGACCCCCGTCGCCACGGCGCTGTTGAGGCCAACGCCGCAGGTCGCCGCCATGCGTGCCGCCGCGATCGAGGGGGCCTGAGGACCGTGGTCCACCGCGGCGACCATCGCGGTCTCCAGCAGCGCTGATTGGCGGGGGTCGGGCAGTTCGCCGCGCAGCAGGAGCCAGATCATGTCGGCGAACGAGGCGTGCTGGATGAGCTGCTGGATGGGATACCCGCGAAGGCGAATGACTCCCGGGCTGATGTCCGAGATGGCCGTCGCCCACCATCCGGTGACCTGCTCCGTAGTGGGCGTGTCCTGGGGCGAGCCGCTCATACCGCTCCCTCCTCGCGCAGCCGGGCGATGTCGTCCGGGGTGTAGCCGAGCGTTTGCAGAACCTCGTCGGTGTGCTCGCCGAGTCGGGGCGGCGGCCCGGACGGGGCCAGGCTCTCGCCGTCGACGTGCGCCGCGCTGCCGAGCAGTGTCAGCTCGCGGCCATTCAAGGCCGGCGCGGGTACCCGGTGTGTGAGCCGCCGGTGCTTGACCTGCGGCGAGCTCAGTGCCTGGGGGACGGTCAGCACCGGCGCGGCGGGGACTCCGGCCGGTACCAGGACCGCGTCCCAATCCTCGGCGGACTTCGTCCGCAGTGTCTTCTCCAACTCCTTGCGCAACGTGTCGCGGTTGGTCTTGCGGGCTTCCCGGGTGACAAACCGGGGGTCGGTGATCAGCTCCCGCTGATCGAGGACGGCACAGAGAGCCTCGAACTGCTCCTGCTTGTTGGCGGCGATGTTGAGCTTGCCGTCGGCGGTGTCGAAGGTGCCTGAGGGGGCGGAGGTCCTGTTCTCGTTTCCCATGGGCATCGGCTCGCGGCCCGCGATGAGGTAGTCCGAGACGATCCAGCCCATGGAGGTCAAGGTGGCGTCCAGCATGGAGACGTCAAGGCGGGCGCCCTCCCCCGTGCGGTGCTGGCGTAGCAGAGCGGAGGCTACAGCGAGGGCTGCCGTGATGCCGCCGATGCTGTCGCAAAAGGGGTAGCCGACGCGCAGCGGCGCCGTGTCCGGCGTCCCGGTGATGCTCATGGTGCCCGAGAGGCCCTGGATCACCTGGTCGTATGCGGGCCGTTCCCGCATCGGGCCGTCGGCGCCGAATCCCGACAGCGCGCAATACACCAGGCGCGGGTTGATCTCGCGCAGCCGGTCCCAGCCGAAGCCCAGCCGTTCGAGGACACCGGGACGGAAGTTCTCCAGCAGCACGTCCGCCTCAGCGACGAGCTTCGCGAAGACCTCGCCGCCCCGCTTCTTTTTCAGGTTGAGGGTGACCGAGCGCTTGCCCGCGTTCTGCGCCAGGAACGATACGCCCAGGTTCTCGCTGCTGAGTTGGGGGTCCGCACCGAGCTGGCGGGCCAGATCGCCGGTGCCGGGCACTTCCAGTTTGATGACGTCGGCGCCCATGAGGGCGAGCTGGTAACCGGCGAATGGGCCGGACAGTACGTTGGTCATGTCGAGGACGCGCACGCCATCGAGGAGGGCCGGGCTCACAGGAACGCCTCCATGGTGCCCAGTCCGGTCTCGGTGATCCGCGCGGCGGCGCGGGTGACCGCCGGGATGTAGTCGACGATCCGCTCGGCGGTGAACCTGGAGGTGGGGCCGCTGGCGGACAGGGCTGCGATGACCCTGCCGTCCTGGGCGCGGACGGGGGCGGCGACTGCTGAGGCTCCGAACTCGCGTTCGCCGTGTGTCACCGCGTTGCCGGTCTCGTTTACGGCGGCCACCTGCCGTTTGAGGGCGTCCATGTCCACTTGTTCCTCCTTCGCTGCGAGTTCGTCGAACACGGCGGCAGGGGTGTCACAGAGGAGCACCTTGGCTGCTGCCCCTGCAGTGAGCGGCATGGGGACGCCGACCTCCACGATGCTGCGCACGGTCGCGGTGCCCTCCTCTTGGGCGACGCAGATGCGGTCGGTGTCCTGGCGGACGTAGATGTTGACGGTCTCGCCGCACTCGTCCACCAGATCGCGCATCACTGCGCGGGTCTCGGCGTTCACCTCCCACAGGCGCTGGGACAGCCTGACCCAGCGCAGGAATCCGGCTCCGAGGCCGTAGACCATCTCGCCAGTGGGAGTGATCAGGTCGAGTGACGTCAGCGTCGCCAGGAGCCGGACGACCGTCGTCTTGGGCAGGCCTGTCAGTTCCACCAGGTCCCGCAGGGGCCGTGTCGGGTGGTGGGCGTCGAAGAGCTGCAGCAGCTCGGCAACGCGGACGACGCTGCGGACCCCCTCGGTCCGGGCGTCGGTCGGGGTCTTCTCGTCTGTGGTCACGCCGACATCGTAAACCGAAAAACGGTTTGGCGACACCGCCTGGTGGGTTGTGTGGGGCTGTCGCCCGTGCTTCTATGAGGGCGAGCCGAACACAGCTCCCACGGAAATGGTTTATTGAAACCGCTGGCTGGTCGCATCTGCGAGGCATGCAACACACAAGGGCAGAGACAGTGAACGAAATCCAAGTTGATCTTGTGGTCGTCGGGTGCGGCGCTGGCGGTCTGGCCACGGCCGTGCGTTTTCTGGAAGCCGCGCCAGGTGCGAGCGTCGTCGTCCTGGAACGCACATCACGCCAGCGACGCGGTGGGAACACAGCATGGACGGGCTCGTTCTTCCGCCTGCAGCCGGATGGGACTCCGGCGCCGGACTTCGAGGAGCGGATGCACGAGCTCAGCCGCGGCCGGACTGACAAGGAGATCATCCGCACCCTCAGCGAGCACGCGAAGCCCACTGTGGAGTGGCTGCACACCCAAGGCGTCGAAACCACCTCCGGCCCGACGTACTTCCTCACCTCCAAGGGTCCCCGCCTCATGCCTGCCGGAGGGGGCGGGGCCATCGTCGACCGGTTGTGCGGCCGCATCGCCGAACTCGGCGGCATCATCGAATACGAGGTGACCGCCAGGGCCCTCCGCCAGGACGACAGAGCCGTCTGCGGCGTGGTCGGCACGGACGCCACTGGCGAGGAACGGGCATGGCGGGCCACCACCGTCGTTCTCGCCTGTGGAGGCTTCGAAGGAAGCGCGGAGCTACTGCGGGAACACCTCGGCGAGCACGGACCGGATCTGCCCACCATCACCCCCGGCGGCAGGGCCAACCAGGGCGAGGGCATCGTCATGGGAATGCAGGTCGGGGCGGACACCGACGGGCAGTTCGACCGGTTCCACGGCGAACCGATCGACCCCCGGACCCGCACCGCCGAGGCGCTCGTCATGGCCTACCCCTACGGCATCCTCGTCGACCACCGAGGGCAGCGCTTCCTCGACGAAGGCGCCGACACCCCGGACAACACCTTCGAAGAGGTGGCCTACAGGATCTGGCACGAGGCCGATCAGTTCGCCTTCCTGATCGCCGACCAGAAGCTCATGCGGCACGACATCGACCGCGCCGTACTGACCGACAGGTCACCAGAGACCGCCCCCACCCTCGAAGCGCTCGCGGCCCGCCTCGACATCGACCCCGCCGCCGTGCGCGCAACCGTGGACACATACAACGCCGCCGCCGTGCCCGGCGACCTCGACATCACCCAGCTCGACGGCATCGCCACCACAGGAATCGAGCCGCCCAAATCCAACTGGGCCCGACCCATCGACGAGCCACCGTACGTTGCCTGGCCGGTGACCTGCGCGATCACCTTCACCTTCGGTGGACTGCGCACCGACGCCAAGGCCCGGGTCCTGACCGAGAAGGGCACGCCCGTCCCCGGCCTGTACGCGGTCGGTGAAGTCGCCGGTATCTATCACCACGCCTACCCTGGCGCGACCTCGGTCCTGCGCGCACTGGTCTTCGGCCGCATCGCCGGTGAGCAGGCGGCCGCCCGCACCGCCGCCCACCCGTCCACTAAGCCGACGACCGGACAAACCCCTGCCCCCGCACCCAGACCCGGCACGAAGGAATGAGGAGACGATGACCCCACGTCCTGCGACCCCGCACTTCCCAGCAGCGACCGCACGCCGCGCCGCGCTGGCCAGCCTCGTCGGCACACCACCATCGAATGGTTCGACTTCTTCATCTACGGCACCGCGGCCGCCCTCATCTCCCTCAGCAACGCGCTCGGCGGCCTCGTCTTCAGCGCACCCACCCCGCTCATAGCCGAGGCCGGCCCGACCGGTACCCGGTGGTGGCCCCTCGGGGTCATGATGGTTCTCGCCGCACTAATTTCACTGGTCGCCATCCGAGGCGTGCTCCGGTCCGGCCCTCGCCATCACGGGCCCAGCCCCGCCGACAGTACGGCGGATGCCCTGGCCGCAGTGCCCGGCGAAGGCACGGCCTAACTATAACGAGCCGCTTGTATCAGGCCACACTCCTTGAAAGCGACACAGATCATGACGACCGGTAGCCCGACCCAGCCCCCCACCCCGACCGGACCGGACGGCCGCGAGCACTACCAGATGCTGATCGGCGGCAGCTGGACCGATGCCGCCGACGGCCGGCGCTTCGACTCGATCAACCCGTTTGACGGAAGCCACTGGGCCGACGTCCCGCTGGCGGGCGAGGATGACGTGGACGCCGCCATCCGCGCCGCTCGCGCCGCCTTCGACAGCGGCCCGTGGCCGACCACGCCGCCGTCCCGGCGAGCGGCCCTGCTCCGCCGCCTCGGTGATCTGATCACCGAGCGTGCCGACGACCTCGCCTGTGTCCAGGTCCTGGAGAACGGCAAGCTCATCCGCGAGGTCGCGGGGCAGACGCGCGCACTGGCCGGGCACTGTTACTTCTATGCCGGGGTCGCCGAGACCATGCACGGTCAGACGCTCGCGAGCAGCGTCCCCAATATGCACGTCTTCACCGTGCGTGAACCCATCGGTGTCGTCGCGGCCATCACCCCGTGGAACAGCCCCCTGGCCTTGCTGCTGTGGAAGCTGTGCCCCGCGCTGGCCGCCGGGAACACCATGGTGATCAAGCCGTCCGAGGTCACCCCGGTCTCCACCCTCATCCTCGGCCGACTCATCACCGAGGCAGGCTTCCCCGAGGGGGTGGTGAACATCGTCACCGGTGGGGGCTCCACCGGAGCCGCCCTCACCCGGCATGCCGGAATCGACAAGATCGCCTTCACCGGCTCCACCTCGGTCGGCAAGACGATCGCCGTCACCGCCGCGGAACGGCTGGCGCGCGTCTCGCTGGAACTCGGCGGCAAGTCGCCCAACATCATTTTCCCCGACGCCGACCTGTCCAACGCCGTCAACGGTGTCCTGGCAGGTGTTTTCGCGGCCACCGGACAGACCTGCATGGCGGGTTCGCGGGTCCTGGTGCACCAGGACGTGTACAACGAGTTCGCGACAGCCCTGGTGGAACGCACCAAGGAGATCAAGATCGGCGACCCGCTCGACCCGGAGACCGAGATGGGCACGGTCGCCTGCCTGTCCCAGCATCGCAAGGTCCTGGACTACATCGAGATCGCCCAGAAGGAGGGCGCCACCCTGCTGACCGGCGGTAAGCGCCCGGATGACCCGGCGCTGGCGAAGGGCCTCTTCGTCGAGCCGACCGTCTTCTCCGGTGTCACCAACGACATGCGGATCGCTCGCGAAGAAGTCTTCGGCCCGGTCGTGGTCCTCATCCCGTTCCGCGATGAGGACCATGCGGTTGAGATCGCCAACGACACGCCGTTCGGCTTGGCCGCCGGTGTCTGGACCACCGACGTCGCCCGCGCCCACCGCATGGCCAGGCGCCTGCGGGCCGGCACCGTCTGGATCAACAACTACCGCAAGACGAACTACGTCGCGCCCTTCGGCGGGTTCAAAGAGAGCGGTCTGGGACGGGAAAACGGCATTGAGGCCGTCAACGAGTACACCGAAATCAAAACCGTGTGGATCGACACGGGAAACCGCATCGCCGACCCGTTCAATCCCCGCGCCTGAACCCGAGCCAAACGAGAGACATGAACCAGCGAGTAGGAGAGCCCGCGTGGGCGTTGTCACGTTGTTGGTGGTGTGATCGGCTGAGGGCAGGAAGAGGTCGTCGGCTGGCCTGTTGCTCAGGCGGTGATGGGCAGGCTGGTGTTGCCGGCGATGTGGTTCCAGAGGGCGAGGCGGAGGGTCATCTCGAAGCGGTGGCGGCTCGCGGTCATGAGGTGGCGTCCGGGTCTGAAGTGGGGTGAGATGCCGGTGAACGCGGACGGGAACCGCTGCGCTCCGCCCACGCTGCGGAAGCCTTTCATGGCGCGTTCGCGCTGCCGGGTGGGCTGGTGGGAGTTCTCCGCCCGGTTGTTCAGCCCCTTGTGGGAGCGGTGCTCCACCGACGGCATCACCTCACGGTGCGCGGCACCGTAGGACTTCAGCTTGTCGGTGATCACCACGCGGGGAAGGCCGAGCACCAGTGCACGGTCATCGACGCCAACGGGACGACGCTGCTGTCGCGGCGTGTGCCGAACAGCGAGGCTGAACTGCTCGAACTCCTTGGTGACGTATTGGGGATAGCCGACGGCGGCCCGGTCACCTGGTCCGTCGACCTGAACGCCGGCGGGGCGGGCCTTGACCCCTGATCTTGGACACACGAGAGACTGGATCCTGTGGATCTGAGGACGGACATCTCGTGGTCATGAAGAACTATCCGCCGGAGTTCAAGGCGGACGCTGTCGCGCTGTACCAGTCGCGGCCCGGAGCGACGATCAGGCAGATCGCCGCTGATCTGGGGATCAACCCCGAGACGCTGCGCAACTGGATCCGGGCGGGCGGCGCGAGCCGTCCCCGCGGTCACCGGGCGGAGGAACCGGCCCGGCCACCGGTGCCCCTGGAGGCGGAGAACGCCGCTTTGCGCAAGAAGGTCCGTGAGCTGGAGGAGGAACGCGAGATCCTGCGGAAGGCGGCGAAGTATTTCGCCGGGGAGACGCGCTGGTGAACCGCTTCCAGTTCGTCGCCGACCATCAGCGCCGCTTCGGCGTGAAGCGGCTGTGCACCATCCTCTGTATCGCCCGCTCCAGCTTCTACCACTGGCGCGCGACAGCCCCGACCGGGCCGCCCGCCAGGCGGCCGACGCCCGCCTCGCAGCCCGGATACGGGCCGTGCACCTCGAATCGGATGGCACCTACGGCGTTCCCAGGATCACCGCCGAGCTCCGCGCGGACGGCGAACATGTCAACCACAAGCGGATCGCCCGCGTGATGCGAAGCATCAATCTGCAAGGAGTGCGGCTGCGTCGCAGACACCGCACCACGATCCCGGACGAGGCGGCCGCGAAGACCCCCGACATGATCAAACGGGACTTCACGGCCGACACGGTGAACAGTAAGTACGTCGGTGACATCACGTATCTCCCTTTGGAAGGCGGGAAGTTCTTGTATCTGGCCACCGTCATCGACCTCGCCTCACGGCGTCTGGCCGGCTGGGCACTCGCGGAGCACATGCGAACCGAGCTCGTCACCGACGCCCTGGCCGCCGCCCAGCGAACCCGCGGCAGCCTCGCCGGTGCGATCATGCACACCGACCACGGCGCGCAATACGTGAGTCGGGCATTCGCCGAAGCCTGCAGGTCAGCAGGGGTGATCCAGAGCATGGGCACGATCGGGTCCAGCGCGGACAACGCACTCGCCGAGTCCTTCAACGCAGCCTTCAAACGGGAAACACTCCAAGGCAGAAAGTCCTGGCCCAGCGAGCGCGAAGCCCGCCTCGACGCATTCCGGTGGCTCCACCGCTACAACACCCGGCGCCGTCACTCCCGCCTTGGACACCGCAGCCCCATCGCCTACGAAACAGCAGCCACAACACCATCAACTACGCTGGCCCAAGCCGCATAACCCGTGTCCAGTATTCGGGGTCAAGGCCCGGCCTCCTTGTGGATCGCGCTGCTGGTCAGCCACGGCCAGAAGCTGCTCTGCATCCCCGGCCGGACCGTGCACCACGCCTCAGCGGCCTACCGGGGCAGCGGGAAGACGGACGCGCAGGACGCGTTCATCATCGCCGACACCGCCCGCATGCGCCGTGACCTGCAGCCTCTGCAGGAGCTCGGTGAGATCGCAGTAGACCTGCGGATTCTGACCGCGCGCCGGACCGGCATCGCGGCCGACCGCGCTCGCGCGATCAACCGCCTCCGCGCGCAGCTGCTGGAGTACTTCCCCGCCCTGGAGCGTGCCTTCGATCTGAGCACCTCCAAGAGCGCGCTGATTTCGCTGGCCGGCTACCAAACCCCGGCAGCCCTGCGAAGGATCGGCCGGTCGCGGCTCACGACCTGGTTGAAGAACCACGGCGTGCGCACCAGCACCGCTGCCAGGAGCACGGCCGGGGCCGCGGTGACCGCCGGAGAAGCCCAGTTCACCGTCGTTCCCGGGGAAAGGACCTGCGCGCGGATGGTCCACACGCTGGCCGCGGCGGTGCCGGCCCTCGACGAGGAAATCTCGGAGCTCGAAGCCCAGATCGAGGCCCGGTTCCGGGAGCATCCCGACGCAGAGGTGATCACCAGCATGCCCGGCATCGGCATGACGCTGGGCGCCGAGTTCATCGCCGCTACCGGTGGAGACATGTCTGTGTTCGGTAGCTCCGACCGGCTCTGATGGCGCTCTTTGATGTCCTCAGGTGCCGCTCTTCAGCTGGCCAAACCTGCTCAGGTAATCTCCCCACCCTTTGCGTGATCCTTGTCGGCGTGTCGAACTGGTGTCGGCGTGTCGTGGAGAGCCTGCGTGAGCACGGAGTTCGGCCTGTTTGAAGGGCCCTGGATGCTCACCTGGGAGGAAGACGTGGATGCTCACGCATTGCGTCGCCAGGGCTGGTCGATCTCGGCGATCGCCCGGCACCTGGGGCACGACCGCAAGACGATCCGCGCCTATCTGAATGGCGAGCGAGTCTCCGGCTATCGCCGCCAGTCGCCGGACGCGTTCATGCCCTTCTTGGAGTACTGCCGCCAACGGTTGAGCGATGACCCTCATTTGTGGGCCTCGACGCTCTTCGACGAAGTGGTGGAACTCGGCTATGCAGGCGGGTACTCCACGTTCACGCGAGCCCTGCGGCGATACAAAACACGTCCGCACTGCGAACCATGCCGGGCTTCGAGCGGCCGAGACGTGGCGATCATCGCGCATCCTCCGGGCGAAGAGATCCAGTTCGACTGGGTCGAGCTCCCGGACCCGCCCGCGGAGTGGGGCGTCGGTGCCAACGCGCATCTCCTCGTCGGTGCCCTGGCTCACTCGGGGCGATGGCGGGCCGTGCTCGCCAAGGCAGAGACCTTCCCGCACCTGGTTCAGTCCATCGACGCAGTGCTGCGGCGCCTGGGCGGAACCGCCCGGAGGTGGCGGTTCGACCGGATGGCCACCGTCTGCCACCCGCCGACGGGACGGGTCCTGCCGACCTTCGCTGCCGTCGCGAAGTACTACGGAGCCGGCGTCGACATCTGCCCGCCGCGGCGGGGCAACCGCAAGGGCGTCGTCGAGAAGGCCAACCACTCGGCAGCCCAACGCTGGTGGCGAACCGTCCCCGACGGCATCAACATCGAGGCAGGCCAGAACGGCATCGACAAGCTGGCCGTCCAGATGGACAGCCGCAAACGCAAGCTTGATGGAGCCTCGACCACAGTCGGCGCGCTCGCCGAGGCCGAGCCGCTGCTGGACCTGCCGACCCGTCCGTTCCCCGCCGAGCTGGAGCAGACCCACGTCGTCAGCGCGCAAGGACTCGCCTCCTTCGCCGGCAACCACTACTCCGTCCCGCCCGGGCTGACCGGCGCCCACGTCACCGTCCGGATCCGGCTCGGCGAGGACGACCTGCATGTGGTCACCGCTGGCCGCGCGGTCATCGCGCACCACCGCCGGGCACCGGACGGGGCCGGACAGACCATCCGGGACGCCGGACACGTCATCGCCCTCGAACGAGCCGTACTCGCCTCGTTCTCCGACAAGGCACCCTGCCGCACCAAGGTCCGCCGGCCCCCGTCGGCCGCGGCCCAAGCGGAAGCCGAAAAGCTTCGCGGCCGCCCCGAATCGGACGTCGCGAACCGGGTCGTGATCGACCTGTCCCACTACGCCGCCGTTGCCGACCGGCTGCGGCAGGCCCCCACCCACGAAGACCAGGAGCGTGAGAGTGAGTGACACCATGCCGATGAGCGAGGCCCGCCGCTACCAGCAGCTGCGAGGACACCTGTCCTATCTGAAACTTAACGACGCCGCCGAAGCCCTTCCCCGCGTCCTGGACCAGGCCCGCGCCGAGCGGATGACCCTCACCACCGCCCTGGAGAAACTCCTCGAGATCGAAGTCGAGGCGACCGAGGCCCGCAAACTCTCCTCCCGGCTGAGGTTCGCCTGCCTGCCAGAACCGTGGACCTTGAACGACTTCGACTTCGCAGCCCAGCCCGGCGTCGACGAGAAACTCATCCGCGACCTGGCCACCCTGCGGTTCCTCGACAACGCCTCCAACGTGCTGCTGGTCGGCCCGCCCGGCGTCGGCAAGACGATGCTGGCCGTCGCACTCGCCCGCTCCGCGGTCGACGCCGGCCACCGCGTCTACTTCACCACCGCCGCCGAACTTGCCGCCAAGTGCCACAAGGCCGCCCTCGAAGGCCGCTGGTCGAGCATCATGCGGTTCTTCGCCGGCCCCCGCCTGCTCGTGATCGACGAGCTCGGCTATCTCCCGCTGCCGGGCGATGGCGCTTCGGCCCTCTTCCAGGTGATCAACCAGAGGTATCTGAAGTCGAGCACGATCCTCACGACCAACGTCGGTATCGCCGACTGGGCCGGCGCTTTCGGCGACGCGACCGTTGCCGCCGCGATGCTCGACCGGCTCCTTCACCGCGCCGCCGTGGTCGGCATCGACGGACCGTCCTACCGGCTCCGCTCTCACCAGTCCCACGCCGACAACCTCCGCAAAGGGGTGACCGGACGTGCTGGTTGAATTTCGGGAGTGCCCCATTTGCTGGACGTCATTCCAGGTCAACCGCAATGCGGCGGCCCGGCACACCTACTGCACCCCTCGCTGCAAAGCAGAGGCCGCTCGGCGCCGACGCCGCGAACGCGACGAAGCCGCAGACCTCGCTGAAGGCGAACCGATGACGCCAGCATCGCCAGACCCGACCCCACTCGCACCCACGGCCGTCCGGAACTGCCCGCACTGCGACAAGCCCACCAGCGATCGGTGAGTCCTTCTGCTTCCCGCTCCCCACTTTCCCCAGTTGGTTCACTTCGTGAACCAACTGGGGCGAAGAGCAGCAGTGGGGAAAATTCGAGATCGGCATCAATGTCGCGGCGGCCCTGGACCTCTCCGGTGCCAAGGGTGTCCAGGTGGGTGTCGAGCTGGCGGATGACCGACTCGGGGAGGGCTTTGCCGATGCCGTCCTCGTCCTTCCAGGCGGATGCGGTGCTGTACCGGGTCGCGGCTGAAGGGTCCCGCGAGGGTGTTCAGGTGTTCGGACCGGCGGCCGTAGTCGATCAGCTGGAAGAAGCAGGCCAGGAGTGTGCGCCGCTGGGAGGAGCGGTAGGCGGTGCCGTCGCGTCGCAGTGCCGTGCGGAAGGCGTCGACGACCGCGCTGGCATCTGTGAAGCCCAGTGCTGCCGGGTCGAGGCCTTCACCGGGCCGCTGGGCCAGGGCGCGGGAGGCGATGGCCAGGGCGCGCATGGTGTTGGAGTAGTTGTCGGTGCGTGGGGAACTGGTGGTCAGCCAGTGCCGGAGCAGATCGCGTAGCCAGGGCTGGTGGATGGTGCGCAGGTCAGTGGTGCCGGGCATGTGGCGCAGCGCGAGCGCCTGGAGGTCGTCGGCGTCATCCCGCACGGCCCCGGAGCCAGAAGCGTCCGCGAAGCCGTCCACAAAGCCAGTGGGGGCCTTCGAGCGGGGAGTTCCGGCCTGGCCCAGTACAAAGCCCGTACGGGCTCCGTGATCGTCTCCAGAGCCCACACAGAGCAGCTGGAGGATGGCACGGAGGTCAAGCTCGGGGTATTTCTAAGCAAGAGCAGGCGCGCGAAGCTGACCCCCGACAAGCTCGGCGCGCTCGCCGCCCTCGGGCTGGCGTGGGCGGCGGCGGGGTAGCTGCGCCTGCCGGGATGACGCCCAGCCGCTGTCGGGGCTCCCGGTATCCGACTGCGGGCTCGCGCTGGCTGGCAGACGAGTTGATCATTCAGGCAAGGGTCTCTGTCGGTGCGGTCTGTTTTGGGCGGGAGGTGGGCATGCCTGCGCGTGCTTTGTGGAAGTGGGGCGCTTTGCCGGTGTCCACGGGAGTGATGCTCTTGGCTCCCGCGCTACTCCCCGGGGAGGAAGCACCCCGGACCGTGCTCAGGTACAAGGGTGGGGTTGCCAGGCAGGTCGCGGACTCCCGTTCCGGCATCGTCTCTGCCACCGCCGCGACTTCGCCTTGGGTAGGGAGCGCCTCCCGGCTGGTGTTCCGGGCTGTTGGGCGCGCCCGGCCGGGGCTGGGGTGCTGGCTGTCCGGTTCGGCCCGGGGCCGGGTGTCTACGGGGTGGGACAGCCACTGGCGGCGCGTCTGAGTCACCCCGTGCCGCAGAGCGACCGGTCGGCCGCGGGCAGCGGTCGAACAGGGGCTGCGGGTCACATCCGTCCCGGACGCCGGAGGATCGTGGCACTGGGTGGACGCGCAGACCCTCCACTTCAGGCCGCCGTCCTTCTGGCCCGCGCACGCCGTCATCACCGCCCACAGCATCCTGGACGGGGCGAAGATCACAGATTCGCTGTACGGCGGCGGTTCGGAAGCCTTGAAGATCACCACGGGAGACCGGGTCGAGGCGGTTACCGACGTGGCCCGGTTCTCCATGACCGTGTACCGCAACGGCCAGGCCGTCAGGACGATTCCGGTGACCACCGGCAAAGACGGCTACCGAACCCGCACAGGGGTCAAAACCGTTCTGGAGAAGCAGCCGGCGATCCGGATGAACGGTGAATCCATCGGCATTCCCAAGGACAGCCCCGATGCCTACGATCTCGACGTCCGCCATGCCGTCCGGGTCACCTGGAGCGGGGAGTACCTGCACGCCGCACCCTGGTCAGCCGACGCCCACGGAGCGGAGAACGTGAGCCACGGCTGCACCGGCATGAGCACCGACAACGCCGCCTGGCTCTACGACACCCTCACTCCAGGAGACGTCATCCGCGTCATCAACGGTCCCGGACCGCAGATGAACGCTTTCGACAACGGCTACGGAGACTGGAACCTCAACTGGGCCCAATGGCAAGCAGGCAGCACCCTGCCGCCCCCGCCAGCCGCGGAACACCCACCTACCCCAGCCGCTCCACGAATGACCCCCCTGCTCTGAGGTGCCGCATGCCCCCTGCTCCAAGGGCGCGCCGGGGCGGGGACAGGTTCGACAGTTGACATCTCGCGCGTCCCGGCACAAACGCCGGGCGGAGCCCCTTCTCACCGTTCCAGCAAGGCTGGAGCAACCGGCGGAGACCTGGCTGTACGTCATCGTGGTGACGTACAGGAGCACGCACCCCGAATCAGACGACTGAGGCTTTTTATGTGATATGTACCTTTGTGAAGCTGGTTGCAGTCAGCAGCCGGCCGTTCTGAGAGGTGACGTAGATGCCGGAAATGCCGCACGGCATGCAGGACGCCGCAGAGAAGGTCAGGAAGATCGAGTCCAACGTCAAGTCCGCTCCCGCGGACTGGAGCAAGAAGCAGGAGACCACCGAACTCCTGCGTGAGCTCAAGTCGACGGTCGAGCAGCAGACCCGCTGACGGCAGGCCCGCATAACGCCCCTGTGCTCTCTTCTCGCCTGGCATGTGCGAGGGGGGGAGCACAGGGGCGCCGTCACGTAGCCGACAGCGTGGGACGGCCTCTTGCCTGGCCGCGTCCACGCGACCGGCCAGGCCATGAAGCGCGACACCGTCCTACGACAATCGCCACACCCGGTACGACGACGCCTCAGAGGGCGCGGCCTCGGTGTCAGGCGCGGGCCCCGAGGCCGGGTTGGTGTGCTCGGATTCCGTCCCGGGAGTGAACGGCGAGATCCGGGCACGCGTCGTCTCCCCCGCGCCCAGGTCCGCGAGGCACGCGCGGCGATCTCAGCCCCACCCGCTCAACGCCCCACAGAGCGGGCCCGGACGAGATCCGAAGCCCGGGGAGCGCCGTAGAGGCATCCCCGTGCAGACCCTGCGCCGCCCGCCCCGGGAAGAGAGGGAAAGGAAACATCTCTCCTCGGTCCTACAAGAGAAGTGTCGACGCCGGAATCCGGTGACCCATGGCCCGTGACCTGCACGGACGCAGAGTGCGCTCGTGCGGGTCGGCAACCGGCCGGGCAGCCTGTGCCGCAACCGATCAGGCAACTCACCGCGCGACCAACCAGGCAACCCGGCGAACAACTGGACCAGCCCGCCGCTCAAACGCTTGGCGGAGCCACCTCTCACCGTTCCGGCGGGTTCGGAGCAACCGGCGGAGACCTCGCCTGTACGTCATCGCGGTCACATACAGGCCTGTACTCGTCGAGGACGAAGGTCCTGTTGTGCTGCCGCTTGCCGCGAAAGAGGTCTTCCCGGCTTCGCAGCATCGGCGAGGCTCTTGACGATGCGGTGGGTCATCTGGAGCTGACGCCCGATGGAGCGACAGCTGTGGCCGGCTTCCAGCAGCGCGTGGACCGTGGCGTGCCTGGCTCGGACGCGATTGGCGAACCGCTCGCTCAGCGGCTTCCCCGAGGTTGTGTCACAAGTGCCAGCGGTCGGCGACCTGCGTCGCCTGGGGTGCCCCGGCAGAGGTGCCTTCGGCGAAGAACGGTGCGCGGTCCCGGCAATCAACCTCGATCCATACTCCGGCTGATGGACATGCCGAGCACGGGAGCCAGGCGGTCGCCAGCTCGACCAGCCAGGGCGAGGCCGACTGCGGTCAGGATGGAACGCAGTCGTTCGGTGTGCTGGCCGTGCCTGCAGGTGAGACCGGATATCTGCTCCACGGACGTCTGGCCTGGGCACTTGGTGTTCCCGCACCGGAACCGCCGGACCCGCAGCTACGCAGCTGGAGTACGACGCTTCGTCCGGCACTCGGGACATCAGCGAGACCGCAGGTAGGAGCTGTGAACCCAGGTCGACTGGTACTCCGCATCCCGGGCAGGCAGCGTCGGCCGTGGTGCAATACGCGTCAAGGTGAACCATCTCGATATCCACGTCCACGCAGGACCGCGGAGCGCAGCGCGGCCAGTTCCGACTCCCGAGACGGGTGCACCGGCGTGACCGCGACGCCGGTGATCGCGTTCGTCGCGCAGTCGGTGAGCCAGGTGATCCACGGCCTGCGGGCCTTGCCATCGACATCGACCAGCACCGGGGCCTGCACGTGGTCGGTCTCCCACACCTTGTTGCGCCAGCCCCGCGGCCGTGCCAGGAACACATCGTGCTTACGCGCCTCCCGCTCACCACTCGCAAGCCCCGCCCGCTCCCCCGGCGTCAGATCACGGCGGATCGCCCGGTGCAGCGTCGTCAGCGACGGCACACCCGGCGGCCGACCTGAACCGCGCGGTGCCCCGGCCTGCGCCCCGGCGCCGGGGCGTCCAGCCCTGCGGGCAGCGAGTTCACGCTGCACCAGTGAGGCGATCAGCCAGGCAACCGGTCGGGGCGGGTACCCGGACGCCGTCGCCGCGACCGGGATGCCAAGGTGCACGGCGGGCGCAGCGCGTGTCCGTACGTCATCAAGGTGACGTACGGCCCGGGGTGACGACGTACGCGGTGGGCTCAGCCGGGCTTGTGCTCCTGGTCCTCGGGCCGCGCCCGCCGAGGGTGGCCCAAACAGTGACCCACGCAGGTCAGAGCCGGTGGGGCAGTGTGGCTGACCGGACTCACCACGGCCGGTCAGCGGACGTTCAGCGCCTGCATCTCGACAACGCGGACGGTGAACGCGGTCTCCCGGACCTCGGTCAGGGTGCCGGCGTCTCCAAGGGCGGGCGCGGTCCACTCCACCGTCCACGTCGCGGTGGCGCGGCCCGCGTAGCGCTGGTCCGGCTTGTCGTAGGAGGCGCGCTCGTAGAGATGGCCGCATATCGGGGACGAGCCTGAGCGAGGCCGGGCCCGGCCGTGGGGGGCGGCCCCGTCCGCCACCTGCCTGCGCGCGGCCGGGGCCGACCGGACGACCCCTGTCGTACCTCCGTGGTACCCATGTCCCATGCGCCAGTTCCGCGACTTCAACCTCAAGCTGCTCATCATCGAGGAGCTCATGTACGGCCCCGAGCCCCTCCTCCCGGTCTACGACCTGCCTGCGCGGCTGGCCGAGCGGGGGATCGCCGACCCAGCGTCCTACGCCCTGGAGAACGGCCTCCACGCAGAGGTACTGCCGCAGTCCCGGGCCTATTTCGAGGCCCTGGAAATCCCGGCCGAGCTGCTCGCCCGCGTCGAGGAGCTGTGCTTCGACGCCGGGGCGGACGTCTTCCGGCACTGCGCCCCCGCCTGGGACGGCGAGGACGACCTGTTCGACGTCCGCTCGCTCGAGGACCTCTCCCTGCTGCCCAACCTGCGGGAGGTCACCTTCGTGGAGGACGGCGTCCTGGCAGTGCCGGACGCGGCGGAGGTCTTCGCCGCGCGCGGCATCGACACCGACTGAGCCCCCGCATCCGTCAGTCGCCCGCCGCCCCGGGAGGAGAACAGGTGAACGCCGCGGCAGCCGTCAGCACAGCGCTCTCGCCCGTCAGGCCAACCCACAATGAGCTTGTTCAGCGGTGAGTCTCGAGGGTGAGGATGGCTTTGGCGATTGACGTCATCCGGCTCGGGGTGCAGCGGGCTTTGCGGAGGATCCGCCAGGTCTTGACCAACGCGATGGATCTCTCGACGGGCCACCGCAGACGCGGGCGCGCGCGGTTGACGCACTTCTGTTTGAGCGTGAGGTCCTTGCCCGGCCGTCGCCGGTGGGGAACCGCGGCGGTGTCACCGGCTCCCTGGTAGCCGCGGCCGGCCAGGACCGGGATGCCCAGGCGGATGCAGGTGGCGGTGATCCGGTGCCGGCGGGCCGCGGTCAGGTCGTGGGTCCGGCCGGGCAGGGCGGGTGAGATCCACACCAGCATGCCGTCCGGAGCGGTCACCACCTGCAGGTTCACCCCGTGCCGGCGGTGCTTTCCCGAGTAGTGCGCCCGGCCGTCACCGGTCCGGTCGCAGTCGGCAGGAGTCCCGTCCGGCAGCACGTAGCGGGCGTCGGCGGATCTCAGCGCTTCGGTCAGACCGGGGGCGAGCCCGGCGAGGTGGCCGACCACGGCGTGGACATGGGCGTGGGCGGTGCCCAGGCCGGTGGCGAAGCCGGCCGCGAGTTGCCGCAGGGTGTCGTTCTTGCGCAGGTACACCAGTGCGACCAGGGCGCGCTCGGACGGTGACAGCTTGCACCTGCGGTCACCCTCCGCACGGGTGACGATGAGCATCGTGACCCACTCCACCAGGGCATGCGGGACGTCGAGTACGGCACGATATGGAACCACGAGGCCCCGAGTCGAAGAGCTGCGGACGTCAGACATCCCGCTCAACAACTCGAGGGCCTCTCCCGGCACACCACGCCAGCCATCACCCGATCAGTGGCCACATTGAACAAGCTCAATGCGTCCGCAGCGGCCAAGGAGATCAGGCCGCCCCTACGGCCCTGGATGGCACGCTCTGGCATACCAGCAGGCTAACGGCCAGCACCGACACGGTGATAGCCGGTGACCGGCATGGTCCGGGAACTGCAGGGCGCCGGAAGGGTGACTATCAGCCCGCCCCGGTGGTCGGCCATGGCCGACACCGAGATCCTGAGGGTGGTGCTTTCCCACTGGTGTATCCGATCCAGTGCTCCCGGATACACCAGTGGTCCCTTCGCGGCGGGACATTCCGCGAAGGGACCACCGGTGCTGCCGCCTCAGCTGGTCCTGGTCCCTGAAGGGGCAGTTCTCCGCTGCTTTTCCATTGTCAGCGGGCAGAGCAGGAGACGCGACACGGGAGTGTCATGCACGGCTGACAGTTATGGAGCCCGCGGCGCGGCACACTCCGATATGCCCCTTCCGCCCACTACGGTCCTGGCACGAGGTAGCACAGTAAAGCCCGGGGCGGCGACACTCCCGGGGTTCACTGCTGCGGTGCCGGTCGCGGCACAAACCCTTGGACCTGGCGAGTGGAATCCCCCCTTCAGCCGCCAGGTCCAAGGGCCGGCACTCCCCCGGCCGCGGACCAGGCATCCGCGAAGCGTCCTGCTGAGTCCGGCGGCGCCAGCCATCAACCGCGTGCGAAGACACCGAGCGCTTCACCGGCCTGTTCCAGCATGAGCGCGCGTACCCGCCGGAACCAGCAGGCCGTACGCCTCCGGACAGGAGTCGATGAGCTCGTGCCGGGTTCGGGCGGGAAAGGCAACGACCTGACGGGCCACACCGTTCGGAACAGGCAGCCCGGGGACGGTACTCATACCCCGGGCACCGGACCGACCCGGTCTCCTGCAACCCCTCCTGCCAGCCATGAACCCTCAAGACCCAGGCCACGTTTACGCCCGGGTGCGCTCGCCGACAAGCTGGAGTGGGAAGCCGCGTTGAAGGAGGTCGACGAGGGACTGTCCGGGCCTCCTGGTTGAGCTGACCGGCATTGAGCACGTCGAGCCCAGTGGCAGGCCGCGGGCCGCGCCGTGCCCGCCGGAACCTCTCCGCCCGCCGCGCCGCTGGCTCCCGGCCCGCGGGAAACGTCCCTCAGTCACCGGGCATACTCCGGGGGCTGACGGCCCCTGCCGCGGCCGTCGGCGCGTCACACACGCCGGACCGGGCCCGGTGGCCGTATCGTGCGCCTGACCACCCGCCGTGACACTCCGGCCGGCAAGGTGTTCCGGGAGGGACTGTGGAGCTGCGGTCGCATGCCGGGAAGCATGACCACATGTCGGCCCGCCGGTACGCACACACCGACCAGGACGCGGTGCTGGCCCTGCTCCAGGCCGACCGGCTCCCCGGCCTTCCCCCGGCGGCGCCATTCCTGCTGGATCAGCCGCTGTCAGGGCCCGGCGCGGACCTGGCGGAAACCTTCGTCCTCGTCGGCCCGGCCGGCCGGGCCGAGGGGGCGGTCCGCTGCGGGGTACGGCCCGGGGACGATGCCGGGGTGATCTGGTGGCTGCATGGCGGTGAGGATTTCGGCGTGATCGCCTCCTTGCTCGCGCTGGCCCGGGCGCACCTGGGCGAGCGGCGTCCTCTGTATGCCTTCGGCGGGTCCCCGGACGCGGCGGTTCTGCCCGGGCTGCCGGTCAGGCACCGGCCCGTCACGGTCCGGGTCCTGCAGGCGGCCGGGTTCATCCCGGATGGTGCCATCTGGTATTTTCGGCGCCTGGTGGCTGTGCCCAGGCGCCCGCCCGGCTATCCGCTGGCCGAGGTCACCGCGCTGACCGATCCGCCCGGCTGGCGTCTGAAGATGACCGACACCGGCGGCCGGCTGCTGGCCACCGCCGTGCTGCACGCCGCTGACGGCACCGTGGCCCTGGCCCGGCTGGCCGTCCACCCCGCCCACCAGGGCCGCGACACCGGCGGGCGGCTGCTGGCCCAGTGCCTGCACCTGGCTGCCGCCCACCACGCCACCGACGTCACCGCCCGCACCAACGCCGGCGACCACACCGCAGCCCACCTCCTCGCCGCCGCCGGCTTCGCCCTCATCGACACCCCGACCGTCTACCGCCGCCCCTGACCAGCCCGGCCACGGACGCCACCAGCCCACCACCTCAGACTGACCTCCGGCTCTGGCTTCCGGATGCCGATACCGGCGTCCCGGCCCCCTGCCCCGACAGCGGCCGGACAGCACCCGGAGGGCGGCTGATGCGGTCTCTTCGGCATACCGGCCCCGGTCATGGGCCCCGGAAAGTCAGGACGGGGGTCTCCCCCGCGTCCTGGCCCCATCCTTGTGCCGCCGCCCCGTCTGTACGGTCAACGGATGCCTGCGTACGAGCCGGCGCCGCCGCAGGCGCCTGATCGCTCGTAGCGGTTCGGCATTCGGCACGGCCGGACGGCCCCGATGCCCGTCGTGTTTGCGCCAGTTGGAGCACAGCGACTCTGCATGTGAGTCGTACCCGGCTGTGCACGTACGTGAGCTCGTACACAGGGGTGGGGCGGGCCACGTCACAGGCGTCGTTGGTAGACGGTGAGGGTGTCGAGGGCGAGGAAGCCCGCGCCGGCGAGGAGGTGGGCGGCGGGGATGTCGCCGTCGGGGGCGTCGGCGGTGAGGTGGTGGGCACCGTGCTGGGCCGCGTGGCGGAGGCACTGGCTGAGGAGGCGGGTGGCGATGCCCTGGCGGCGGTTAGGGTGGCGCACGGTGAGCTGCCACAGGACGGCCATGTCGGCGGTTTCGGGGGTGGGAGCGCGCAGGATCGCGGTGGCGATGTGGCGGCCGTCGGTGTCGGTGAGTTCCAGCTGCCAGCCTGGCGGGTCGGCGATCGGGGTGACGTCGGCCAGGGGACACTCTGGCGGGGCGGGCGGGGCGGTGGTGAGGTCGCGCAGGAAGTACCGCTGGGCGGAGGCCGGGGAGAAACCGGCAGCAGTCAGGGCGCGGGCGGTGACGGCGCGGTGCTCGACGGGCAGGCCGGGGATGCCGGTGGCGGTGGCCGGGCCGGTACACGCGTACAGCGTCCGCTGGCCCAGATGGGCCCTGGCCACCGTCAGGAGCGCGGTGACGATCTCGAAGTCCTCCCGGCCGTGCAGCTGCACGATCAGCCCGGCCCCGTCGGCGAGCCGCACTCCCACATCCACCACCCCGGCCACTTCGCCGTGGACGTTGCACACGACGAGGATTTCTGCCTCACGCAGCCGCTTTGCGGGCTTCAGCGGGAACTGGCGGCTGGGATGATGCTGTCCGGGCAGCCAGTCGGTGTCGATCAGCGACACCACGGCGGCGTGATCGTCCGGGCTCATGGGGCGGACGGTCAGCCCACTCCCGTCCCGCAACCGGACCGGCATGTTCACGTCCATGGGGCCCACTCCCTTTACACAGGCCGCACAGCCCAGTCCAGCACACCCCTCCCAGAGCCGCACCGCCTCAGGCACATCCCCTGTCCCTTGGACAAGAGATCCTGGCTCTGTTCACGAGAAGCGACTCTGGTCCACTTAGACCCAATACCGGTGATTTAGGTGTGTCTCGGTGTATTGGCCCTAGCACTGCAACGGTCCTTGTTGTGACGGTTGGGCAGTTTCTGGTGGTGTGTGGCCGCGTCGTTTGTAGTGGCTGGCGCGGGCTTGGTGTTGGCGTCTGCGTCGCCAGTGGGACCAGTGCAGGACGTGGTCGATGGGTGCCGGTTGGCGGTGGGTGAGGCGGTGGATCAGGCGTCTGAGGTCGGGAAGGCTGAGGGGGACGAGGTCGGAGGATCCGTTTCTGCTTTCTCCGTATCGAGTTCGCGGGCTCGCAGGACGGTGAGGCAGGCGTGGGCTGCCATGGCCAGGGTCGTGTGGCGGTGCCAGCCGGGGTAGCGGCGGACCTGGTAGTCGTCCAGGCCGCACTCGCCCTTGGCAGTCTGGAAGCATTCCTCGACGGCCCACCGGCTGCCTGCGATGTGGATCAGCTGGTCGAGGGTGGTGTCGGCGGGGCAGTAGGCGATGTAGTAGGAGATCGCCTGGGGCCGGTTCACGCTGCGGCGGGCGATCACCCAGTGCCGCCGGTCTTCCCGGTGCCAGGGACGGACCTCGGCCCTTGCCCAGTCGAAGACCCGTGGGCCGTGGGCGCCGTTGCCGCAGGACCGGCGCTTCCACTTCTGTCTGGGCAGATCGTGGAAGAGGTCGTGGACGGGATGGTCGATGGCCCAGCGGGTGACGACGGTGTCGTGGCGGCTGGTGGCCATGACATGGAAGACATCGGCATGCTCGAGCTCGGTCCGCCAGCTCTTCGAGTAGCCGTAGCCGGCGTCCGCGGTCACCCACCCGAACGGGATCTTCTCCTCGATCGCCCGGCGGACCATCGCCCTGGCCATCGCGACCTTCGTCTCGAAGGCGACCGTGTCGTCGATACCGGCCCGCCGGCACCGTTCACGATCGTCAGTCCAGGATGCCGGCAGGTAGAGGCGCCGGTCGGTCAGCGTCCGACCCAGCGAAGCCGCATAGGCGAGGAAGACCCCGACCTGGCAGTTCTCCGTCCGCCCGGCCGTGCCCGAATATTGGCGCTGGACCCCGGCCGATCGCACACCCTTCTTCAGGAATCCGGTGTCGTCGACGATCAGCACCGCCTCCCGGTCGCCGAGATGCTCGACGACGTACTCGCGAACGTCGTCCAGGACCTCCTCCGCGTCCCAGTCGATCCGGTTCAACAAGCGGTGGATCCGGTCCGGACCCGTATGCCCGGCCTCCTCCGCCAGCGTCCAGCCATTCTTCCGTTCCAACGGAGCGATCAGCCCCTGCATGTACGCAAGCGCCGACTCACGCGGCTCCGACCTGGCAAAACGATGCACGAACCGCTCATGCAGAGCCTTCAACTCACCCGCCCACGACCGGACATCCACCTTTTCATTACTGACTTCAGCTCGTCGGGGTGAATCTGTGTGAAGTCCCTGACGGGTGAAGGCGGGTGGCTGTATCCGTGAGGTGTGAGATATGCAGATGGGGGCGGGCTGACGCCGACGGGGCGCCGGCGTCGGGAGACGGTTCGGATGCAGGCGGCTGAACTGTTCGAGCAGCAGATCAAGCCGTCGGAAGTCGCACGGCGGCTGCGGGTGAGTGTGAAGTCGGCTTATCAGTGGCACCAGTTGTGGCGGGATGGCGGTGTTCAGGCGCTGGCCTCCCGTGGTCCGAGCGGGTCGCGGTGCCGGCTGTCCCCGCGGTCTTTGGAGAAGCTGGCCGCGTATCTGGAGCAGGGGCCGGCCGCGCATGGCTGGGTGGAGGACCAGGTGTGGACCGCCTCGCGGGTGGCCACGCTGATCGGCAGGAAGTTCCATGTCTCCTACAGCGTCTCGGGTGCGACCCGGCTGATGCACCGGCTGGGCTTCAGCCCGCAGGTGCCCGCCCGGCGGGTCGCGGAGCGCGATGAGCAGGCTGTCGCCGTATGGAAGGAGGCGACCTGGGCGGAGGTAAAAGGGCGAGGGCGGCCTGCGGGGGCTACGTCTGCTTCGAGGACGAAGCCGGGTTCACCCGCAGGCCGCCGCGGGGACGGACCTGGGGCCGCGCGGAGTGACCCCGGTTGTCACCATCAGCGGCCGCCGTTCGGGCCGGCTGTCAGTGGCCGGGCTGATTGCAATGCGGCCGGGTTCCCGGACCCGGCTGTGTCACCGCCTGCGGAGTCATCCCGCGGGGAAAAGTGCCCGTCGCAGTATGGGCGAGCGGGACTTCATCGCGCTGATCGACGGTGTCCACCAGCTGGTCGGGGCACCAATCGTGCTGGTCTGGGACCGGTTGAACACCCACGTGTCCCGCAGGATGCAGGCCCTCGTGGCCGAGCGGGCATGGCTGACGGTGTTCCTGCTGCCCGCCTACTCGCCCGACCTCAACCCCGTCGAGTGGGTATGGGCCCACGTCAAACGCAGCCTCGCCAACCTCGCCGTCATGGCCCTCGACCAGCTCGAAGCCCTTGTCCGTAACAGGCTCAAACGCCTTCAATACCGGTCCCACACCCTCGACGGCTTCATAGCGGGGACCGGCTTGACCCTCGTCGAGCAACTATCACCCTGACGAGCTGACGTCAGTAGTTCTGTGGGCGCCGTGGAGTCGTTGGTGGGATCCTGATGCTGTGTCTTTCAAGCCTTCGCCTGTTGTTCCTCCTTTGACGCGGCCGCAGTTGGCCGAGGCCCGGCGTGTGCGGGCGGCTGAGTTGTTCGACCAGGGACGTTCGGGTGCTGTTATCGCGCGGATGCTGGGGGTCAGTGAGCTTCTTCAGCGGTCACTCCAGAGGATGAGTGGCTGGCTGAGGTTGACTGCCCTCTGAGCTGCGGCAGCGCAAAGCTCTCGTGGGCCCAATCGTCACCCGATCGGTGGCCACTCTGAAGAAGCTCAGTGACGAGAGTGTGCGGCGGTGGAAACGGGTCTGGGAGAAAAACGGGGCCGACGCTCTGCGTCGGCGCCCGGCCATCGGGCGTCCGCCCAAGCTGGACGATGCCCAGGTCGAGCGGGTGCGGACCGCCCTGGAGCAGGGCGCCCAGGCACATGGCTTCGAAGCCGATCTCTGGACGCTGGAACGGGTCGGTGCGGTCGTCACGCGGGAGACGGGGGTGACGCTGTCGAAGGCCTCGGTATGGCGGTTGCTGACCGGCCGACTCGGATGGAGTCTGCAGCGGCCCGAACGGCGGGCGGTCGAGCGGAACGAGTCCGAGATTGCCCGCTGGATCGCTCACGAGTGGCCACGCATCAAAAAGGGGCCGTGAACACACGTGCCTGGATCGTGTTCCTCGACGAATCAGGAGTCTCTCTACTGCCGCAGGTCCGCCGCACCTATGCACCCCGCGGCCGCACACCGCTCCTGCGGCACCGCCTGAACTGGAAACGTGCCTCGATGGCCGGGGCCCTGGGATTCCACTCCACCGACCCCGATCGAGGTCCTCGCCTGTGCTTCCACCTCAAGCCCGGCAGCTACGACACGGTCGGACTCATCGAGGTCCTGGAGCAGATGAAGGTGTTCTACCGCGGCGAGCGGGTGGTTCTGGTCTGGGACGGCCTGTCCGCTCACTGGAGCCGGGCGATGCGGGCCTGGGTCGCCGAACAGGACTGGCTCACCCTCGAGCGATTACCCGCTTACGCACCCGAGCTCAACCCTGTGGAACTGCTGTGGTCCTCGCTCAAGAAACGCGAGCTCGCCAACCTCGCCGGCGACCACCTCGCCGATGTCGCCGACGCCACCGAAGCGGGCATCCACCGGATCAACGACAACCCCCAACTGCCCTGGTCCTTCCTCGCTCACACCGGACTCACCATCCACCCACCAACCCCACAGAACTAATGAAAATGTCAAGTAGTGACCTGAGCCAGAGATTCGGTGGCAGTAGGCGGCGACTTTGTCGAGGATCTCGTCGGCGGTCTTCGTCCAGATGAACGGTCTGGGGTGCTCGTTCCAGTCGGCGAGCCAGGCTCGGATGTCGCGTTCGAGGGCCGGGACGGAGCGGTGGACGCCGCGCTTAAGCTTCTTCTGGGTGAGCTCGGCGAACCACCGCTCGACCAGGTTCAGCCAGGACGCACTCGTGGGTGTGAAGTGCAGGTGGAACCGCGGGTGGGCCAGCAGCCACCGCTTGATGTCGGGTGTCTTGTGGGTCGCGTAGTTGTCCAGGATCAGATGAACCTGCAGATCAGCTGGGACTTCTTTGTCGAGCTTTGCGAGGAACTTCTTGAACTCCGCTGCCCGGTGGCGGCGGTGGAGGGAGCCGATCACCTTGCCGGTGGCGACCTCGAGGGCGGCGAAGAGAGTGGTGGTGCCGGCCCGGACGTAGTCGTGGCTGCGGCGTTCGGGAATGCCGGGCACCATCGGCAGGACCGGCTGGGACCGGTCCAGGGCCTGGATCTGCGACTTCTCGTCCACGCAGAGAACCAGGGCCTTCTCCGGCGGGTCGAGATAGAGGCCGACGACGTCACGGACCTTGTCGATGAACAGCGGGTCGGTGGACAGCTTGAACGTCTGCGACCGGTGCGGCGCCAGGGCGAACGCCCGCCAGATCCGCGAGACCGTCGACTGCGACATGCCCGTGGCCGCCGCCATCGACCTGGTCGACCAGTGTGTGGCGTTCTTCGGAGTCTCTTCCAGCGTCTTGACGATGACCCGCTCGACGTCAGCGTCGGTGATCTTCCGTGGGACACCGGGCCGCGGGTCGTCGCACAAGCCGTCCAGACCCCGCTCGATGAAGCGGCGTCGCCAGGTGCGGACCGTGTCCGGAGCGATCCGCAGCCGGCGGGACACCTCCGTGATCGAGTGGCCTTCGGCGCACTCCAGCACGATCCACGAGCGTTGGGCCAGAGCCTGGGCCGTCGTGCGGCGACGTAACCAGCCCTCCAGCACAGCCCGCTGGGCATCAGTGACCGACAACGGCGGAATCTTCGGACCCGGACGACTCATGCCGGATTAACGACGAATCTCCGACTCAGGTCACTAGGAGCAGTTCAACCACGACCACGCACGGCTCAGAGCGCCGGGAGAACGAGCGTTCGCACAGCTGAAGTCCTGGCGGCTACTACGACGAGCCAGATGCTCCACCTACCGCATCGGCGCACCATCGTCCAAGCCGTCCAAACGCTGCTGACCTTCGCTATTCAGGATGAAAGAGGCCCAATCGCCATCAGCACTGTGGGCATTGATCGCCAGCTTCGGTGTGCCCTGGACCAGCATAACTCTTCTCGCAGATTACGATCACAGTTCCCGCTGTCGCTTCCTCGCCGCACCTTGCGAAGGTGGTTGATTGCTCGTGGCCGAGCATCTGCAGCAAGTTGACATTCATTCATTGCTCCTTTATTAAATGCCGTTAGGTGCGGGGTTGCGACGCGGTACCTCGGAGTTTAGGTTCGCCACGCGACGACGCAGCACTGAAGTTAGGCGGTCCGGTTCGACCACTACGTGAGTATTTAGTGCTTATACGCAGATGGGGCAGGCTGTGGGGAACCTCGGCTCCGCCCTGGAGTATCACGCGGCCCGGAGCCTTGCCTTTGTCGTGCCGCCGGTCAGCCAGTGTCGCAGGCTGCGGGTCACGTCCGCTGGAGTGGTGTATCGACGACCACTCGGTGGTCCATGTTGTTGCTATGCGATGAGTGCTTCGGGAACGGCGTCGGCTGTGGTGGCCGGTTCGAGGCCTCCACGCTTCAAGCACCGGACGGACCGCGTGACGGGCGGTAGCCGGGGCAAGCGGACCGTACTCCAGAGGGAAGACCGAACACACACCCACCAGCCGGCGCAGCACGCAGCAAGCGCTGCTTGCTGCTCGCTACGGGAGATCGTGGTCGAGGTCATCTGGACCACGGCCTGTCCAGTGGGGTCGAAGTCCCTTTTCTGGTAATTCCAGCTGCGAGATCTGCAGGAGCAGCCTGAGCGAGCCTTCTACGCCGCCAGCTGCCGACTCTCCCGGAAACGATCAATGAGTAGTCGATGCTCAAGCGTGTGGTGGGATTTTTTGTGGACCCTCGAATGCCAGACACACGTTCCGTGGGCAAATGGATTTCGAGAGGATGCGCATTGTCGAAAGAGCATCCGGGCGCCAGCCGGTCCCGTCCTGCCGAGATCCTGCCTGGCACGGCCTCCCTGGCGCGTGATGCGGATCGTCTTGTCGCAGTCGTTACTGCCGAAGACTTTTCCGGCGCTCTCGCCCCATCGCTGTATGAATCACTCGCAGTTTTCAGCTGCCTACACAGCACTCAAAGAGTGGGAGACTGGAACGAATCATCCATACGCAGTGCGCTCTCCGACGTCATAGCGAAGCAGGATCAGGAGGGCTGGTGGGGAAGTGATCCGCGCGTTCCGTTCCTTCCGGATCGGATAATTACCACCCTTGCAGTGATCGATGCGGCAGACGTCCACGGCGTTCTTCCCGATTTGGTATTCCAACGGGCGCGTCGATTTCTCGTGCAGTTTGTCGTCCCCTCGCTGAAGTCCAAGGAGAACAAGAAGCCGATCGCTTACGACGCCCTGGCGTGCGAACTCCTGACTCGGCTGGCTGCACGGGGGCGCCCGATCCTCGACCAGGAGCAGCTTTCCGGGATATCTGCTCGCTGCCGCCGAGCGATCGAGGGAAAGGGTTCGCTGCTTCTCGGAGGACCAAGCACGATTCACAGCATCCTGGACGCTCTCGGCAGTGCGGGTGTCGACTGGCTTTCCGTTGCGCGCTTCCAAGATGGAAACGGCTCGATGGGCAGCTATCCGTCTAGTACGGCTGCGCTCGTGCGCAATATTCCCGGCGATTCGCGGCACGCCCTCGATGCCTCGCGATACCTTACCCGGGCGATGAACGACCGCGGTGAGGTTCCGCCGTTCTTCCCGTCCGAGGAGTTCGAGCGCTGGTGGGTCCTGCTTGCTCTTGCTCAGTCACCCCTCAGGGGGCGCTGCATGGTGCCTGGCATCGATGTCGGCGGTGTTCCGCCTCAAGGGGTGGCCGTCAGTTCATCCTTCGCTCTGCCCGATGTGGATACCACGGCCATGAAGGCTGCCACACTCCTCAGTCTCGGCTACAACGTCAATCTGGATTTCCTGGAGCGCTTCCACGTTGACGGTGTGTTCATCTGCTATGAGAGCGAGCGGAGAACGTCCCCCAGCGCCAACATTCATGCGGCTATGACGATCGCGATGGCACCCTTACGGCACTATACCGTCGAACGGGCGAGGATGTTGAAGAATGCCCTTTCGCCGGTGATTCAGGCCATCAAGGACGAAGGATTAGTCGAAGACAAGTGGCATCTGTCTGACATTTATTCGACAGCACATGCAGTCGAATTATTTGCCCTTCTCTCATCTGGCTCAAAGCCTATTCCGGGAGTTCATCGTCAGAGCCTCTTGGAACTGATGCACACGTGCATAAAGTACATACTATCCCAGCAGCACGATGATGGCGGTTTCGGCTGTGGTGCATCGACTGTGGAGGAGTCTGGATACGCAGTCCGTGCTTTATGTATAGCCAAATTGAACAACCTATTCGATATTCCTGAGGCGATCCTAGCGGCTGCCGGAAGATTTCTGGACGGGGCATCAGAAGAGGGCGACCCTCCTCTGTGGATGGGGAAGACCCTGTACCGATCCCCTCTCATCGCCGGTGCGCAACGGGTGAGCGCACGCGCATGGCTATCGGCCACAGGCGTCAGGCCCAGGGAGTGACGAAGGGCTGCTGAGGCAAAACGAAGGAGATCGACAACGGAGAAGAGGAAGATTCACGATGAACCACGCATTGCCCGCCGACCTTGCTGCACCGTCATGGCTTGAGCAGGGAAGGGCCCTGTGTGTGCCGCCGCTGAAGGACGCAGTAGCCAGACTTGCCTCCCCCATGGGCCGCATCGCCTCCTACCACTTCGGCTGGACCGACCAGCACGGTCGACTGGTCGGCGGACACGGAGGAAAAGCCGTGCGAGCGGCGCTAGCGGTGCTGTCTGCAGAGGCCGCCGGGGCCGAGCGGACCGTCGGCATCCCGGGCGGCATCGCCGTGGAGTTGGTTCACAACTTTTCTCTTCTCCATGACGACTTCATGGACCGTGACACGGAACGACGCCACCGGCCAGCCGCGTGGACCGTCTTCGGCGGGACCTGGGCCGTCCTGACCGGGGATGCGCTGCTCGCCCTCGCCCCGCAAGTGCTGTGTGAACAAGCGCCCCCTTCAGCGGCAGCCCGGGCCGTCAAGCGCCTCACGGCTGCCAACTGTCAGATGGTCGACGGGCAGGCGCGCGACCTGGCCTTCGAACAACGTGACCACGTTGACATCTCGGAGTGTCTGCAGATGGAGGCGGAAAAGACCGCCTCGTTGCTCGGGCTTTCGGCTTGCATAGGCGCCGTACTGGCCGCCGCCGACGACACCGTGGTGGGGGCGCTCGAACGATACGGTCACCACCTTGGCATGGCCTTCCAGGCCGTAGATGATTTGCTGGGCATCTGGGGGCCGGCGGGCACGACAGGGAAAACCGCCTGGAGCGACTTGCGGCGCCGGAAGAAGACGCTCCCTGTCGTCGCCGCTCTCGCCGAAGGCGGAGGCGCATCACGTCAACTGGCGGATCAGTTGGCGGCCCCGGCAGACAGAGGCACTGAACCTGACTCGTTGCTCGCATTACGTGCATTGCTTATCGAGAAGGCAGGAGGCCGGGCCTGGACCGAGCGACAGGCTCGCTGGCACCATGAGGCCGCGCTCAATGCGCTCGACGAAGCTCCGATACCGCAGCGCACGCGAAGACAACTATCCGAGTTCAGCGAGTCCCTGATGGGCAGAGTCAGATAACCCAGAGTGGAAGGCTTCTGGGAATTTCGGAACGGCATCCCGTTATGACCGACGCCGTGTCACGCACACCCAATTTCGTTGAACCTGACACGCACCGAGGAGGGCCCACTTGAATGCAATTTCACGCCGAGCCGCCACCGTGAAGCACCCAACCGGGACCCTGCTGCAATCGTAGACATGATAGACCGGAGGAGCCATGGCCGAAAATAGATACCTCTCTGTGAATCCGCCACGAAGGATAGCGGCTTACGCAAGGCTCCTCAAGATTAACGTTCCCGAACTGTCCCTATATCCTCTGATTTCGTTCGGTCTCACGGCTGTCCATATCCAAGAAGCACGCTACTGGCTGATCAATTCCGGGTTTCTCCTGTTTGTGTTCTGCTGCTCAGCCCTGTCCATCTCCCTGGATGACTTGAATGGGTACATCGATGGAGTCGATCGACTCGACACGCTAAACACCAAACGTAACATCACCAAGCCACTGCTTACCGGAGAACTCGAACAGTCTGATGTCCGACGTGCGGCAGCATGTGCAGTATTACTGGGGTGCCTGCTCCTTGTCCTCGTGTCCACCCAGACCCGTTACCCGGCGATCTCCGTCCTGCTCATGGTAGCTTTGATGCTCTATTCGGCCCAGTACTCGGCAGGTCTGAAACTGAGCTACCGGGGGCTTGGTGAGGTAGTGCTGATGCTCGGGATACCAGCGTCCATCTGCCTTCCCGTCTGGCTGCTGGCGGGTTCGGTGCCTCCGGGTGCCATTATGGTGGCCGCCATGATGGGCCTTCCCTATGCGGCTCAAATAGTAATCTCCAATCTGATCGACCATGACGGCGATAAGGATGCAGGTCGACTCACCCTTACAATTGTGATGGGCCCGAAAAGGGCTGCGGCCCTCCTTCCCGCGTTCCTACTCGCCACCTTCTGGATGATCTGGCTTGCGGGTTTTTACTGGCACATTCTCCCAAGGTTAGCCATCTGCTGGATTGCCCTACTCCCGCTCCACGTGAGATACATTGCCCTCATTCGTAATTCGAGGTACGCAGATGCTCGTTTGCTTTCCTTTAAGGGGATACGGTTCAAGCTCCTTCTCGTGACCGTCTCCACGCTTCTAGCCGGTATCGCCCTTTGACAGTGGGCGTTCCACTAATGTGGCACGAAACAGTCGACATTGTTTCGGAACAATCTCTACAGTCCCTTTACCGGACATGACAACCCGCGCTTCGTGCAGAGCGCGATCACTTTGAGGACATGGCGTGACATCGGTCAAGAAGGTCGCAGTACTGCCGGGCGACGGCATCGGGCCTGAGGTTGTGGACGCGGTGCTGCCCGTGCTGGACCTGCTCCAGGTGCCGGTCGAGCTGACGTACGGCGACATCGGGTGGGAGTACTGGCGGCGCGAAGGCGACCCGGTACCGGAACGAACCTGGGAGCTGCTCGACACCGTCGACACATGCCTCCTGGCCGCGATCACCAGCAAGCCACCTCGCGAGGCCGAGGCCGAGCTCGCCGGCAGTCTGCAGGGGCAGGGCATCCGGTATGTGTCCCCCGTGATCCAGCTGCGACAGCGGTTCGGGCTGTTCGCCAATGTCCGCCCGGTGGAAAACCTGCAAGGACATGGCCGCCCGTATCGCTTCGCGTTGATCCGGGAGAACACCGAGGGCATGTACGCCGGTTTCGACTACACAGGTGACGTGGTTCCGGCCGCACTGCGTTCCATGGTCGGGGGACACGCAAACGTCGTCGCCAACGCCGGGCAGGACCTCGGGGTCTCGCTCCGGCTCGTCACCCGCCTCGGACTGGATCGCCTCCTGCGTTTCTCCTTCGCCTACGCCCGAGCCCATGGCCACTCTCTGCTGACCTGGGTCGACAAGCCCAACGTCCTGCGGAGCAGCAGCGCGCTCGCCCGGGAGGTCCTCGAAGAGGTGACCGCCGAGTACCCGGGCATCGCGGTGGAGGTACAGAACGCCAACGCCGTGGCGATGTGGATGGTCGAGCAGCCGGAGCGCTTCGGCGTCGTCGTCGCCGAGAACATGTTCGGCGACGTGCTCTCCGGCCTCGGCGAGGGCGTCGTGGGCGGCCTAGGGCTGGCGCCCAGCGGCAACTATGGACAGCACGGCAGCTACTTCGAGCCGGTCCACGGCAGTGCCCCGCACCTGGCCGGCGCGGATTGTGCCAACCCCTCCGCCATGCTGCTCGCCGTCGGGATGATGCTGGAACACCTCGGGTTCAGCGATGCGGCTCTGGAGATCCCCAAGGCCGTACGTTCCGTACTCGCCCGCGGTGAGTCACTGACGTTCGACCTCGGTGGTGGTGCCGGTACCAGGCAGTCAGCCGATGCGCTCCTGGCCGCCTGCGGCCCGGGTTCCGCGCAGCAGCCGACCGCCGCGGTCCTCACCGTGGGCGACGAGCTGCTCAGCGGAGCAGTGGAGGACACGAACACCACCCAGGCGGCACGACTACTGACCGGGCACGGCTTCCGCGTCCGGGCGACCGCCACCACCGGTGACCCGCTAGCCGACATCACCCGGACCGTACGGGGGCTGCTCGGCCACGACCTGCTCGTCGTCATCGGCGGTCTCGGCCCCACTTCGGACGACCGGACCCGCGAAGGCGTCGCCCAGGCCCTCGGTGTCCCCTGGAGCACCACGCGGAGGCGTGGACGGCTGTGCAGCACCGGCTGAAGCGGTTCGGGCTCGCGGTCCACCAGGACAACGAGCGCCAGGCGTTCTTCCCCGCGGGCAGCGAGCCGCTTCCCAACGCGAACGGGACCGCCTGGGGATCGTCCACCACAGCGGACGGCACCCGTGTCGTGATGCTTCCCGGGCCGCCCCGCGAGTGCATGCCCATGCTCCAGGAGATTCTCGACCGCATCGCCCCGGCGAGCAAACCGGCCGACCACCCGCACTGGCGGACCCTCGGACTCATCGAGGCCGACGTGGCCGCCCTCATCGACCAGGCGGTCCAGGCCGAAGGGCTCACGTTGACGCCCTCCTATCTCTGGGCCTATCCGTACGTGGACATCGCCCTCCCGGTCGCAGTGGGTGAACATCCCGACCTCGAAGCGCTGATCGACCGGATCCTCGCCGGCCACGTCGTCAGTCGTCGCCGGCTGACTGCGGCCGAGGAGCTGCGGATGCACCCGGGAAAGCCGGTGATCAGCCTCGACGACCGGCTCACCGACGGGCTGGCAGCCGAGCGGCTGGCGAGCGCAGCAGACGCCGGTATCGCAGTGCGGGCCTGGAGCGACGAGCCGCTGACCGTCACGGACGGCCAGGTGTGGGACGGCACGGTGACCATGCACTGCGAGGTCCGCATCAACGACCTCACCCGTACATACGCCCTGACCGCCCCGAAGCGTGGCCCCGAAGTGGTCGACATGGCAACGGACTTCGTGGCCTGGTCCGTGCTGCGTGCCTGCGCCGGAGAAGGAGACGCCCATGCCGACCGCTGACCACGCAGCCCCTGACGCGCCACTCGGCGAAGAGATGCTGACCCGCCTGGAGCACCTCGACACCGCCGCGCTCTCCGACGCGCTGTACAGCCTGGCCCTGGGCGGAGTGCTTCCAGGTATCGCCGCGCGTGTCCGGGGAGCCGTCTGCGTCGGCCCCGCCTACACCGTCCGGTACCGGCCGGCGCGGAGGCGGCGGGGTTCCGCAATGCGGCGAACTGCATCGACGATGTGCCCGCCGGATCGGTCATCGTTTCCGACAACGGCGGCAGCTGGAATGCACCACCAGGGGCGGGCTGCTGACTGCTGTGGCCATCGGGAGCGGCCTCGTGTCGCACCCGAAGCACGTTAGTTGTCACCCCTGCCACTTCCGACCAGGGTCTTCCCGTCTCGCGAAGCAGGCCAGTTGTCACCATCGCGGCAGACCGCTTGTCACCAGTGCTGAGTTTGCCAGGTCGCTGTCACCGCTCGGTGGAGCTCTCGAACAGACCCGGCCGGCCAGGCGTAGCCGCCTGGGTTACCGTCCGGGCGCGAGTGCCGCCGCAACAGCGGCCTCGGCGTGCAGGCGGGTGGTGGCGAAGACAGGAACGATACTGTGCTCCGGGCCGACAAGGAGCTCGATCTCGGTGCAGCCGAGGATGATGCCCTCCGCGCCGGAAGCCACGAGTCGGCTGATCACCTCACCGTAGGCCGCTCGGGATTCCTCCCGGATGATGCCGAGGCACAGTTCTTCGTAGATCACCCTATGGACGATGGCCCGGTCGTCCGCGTCAGGCACCAGGACCTCCAGGCCGTGCCCGGCCACGCGGTCGCGGTAGAAGTCCTGCTCCATGGTGAACGCGGTGCCCAATAGCCCCACTCGGCGCAGGCCCGCGGTCCGCACTGCAGCCGCCGTCGCGTCGGCCAGATGCAGCAGCGGAATGTCTACTGCCGCCACCACCTGGTCGGCGACCTTGTGCATGGTGTTGGTGCAGATCAGCAGCAGGCCCGCACCAGCGGCCTGCAGGGACCGGGCGGCGTCAGCGAGTACTTCGCCGGCGTCATCCCAGCGCCCGGCCACTTGCAGCCGCTCGATCTCGGCGAAGTCGACCGAGTACAGCACGCACTTGGCCGAGTGGAGGCCGCCCAGCTGCTCCCGGACTCGCTCGTTGAGCAGCCGGTAGTACTCGGCCGTCGACTCCCAGCTCATGCCGCCAATCAACCCGATGGTCTTCATGCCCTACTCTCGCACGCGCTTCGCTGGTCCCGCGGTTGAGGGTCTGGGTGACAGTATCGCTACCTTTGTGACAGCTATCACGTGCTTCGGCTCAGTGCGGGAATTCGGTGGTCATGTATTCGCTGGCTCCGGTGTCGCGGGCGTCGAACAGGCGCTGCGCGTACGCGGCGCGGCGGAGGCGGCCGCCGTCGGTCGATCCGGCTGACGACTCGTAGCCGAACCGGGCCCGGGTTTCCACCGTGATCCCGGTAGCGACGGCCTGTTTGCACCGGCGCTTGCGCAGCATCGGCTGCCACCGCTGCCGTACGGCGTCGTCGATCTCTGCGGCGACATCGGCGCGGGGGTGCTTGCGGGCGCCGCGCCGGTAGCGGTTGACGGAGTCGGCGGTGACGCCGAGCTCCTGGGCGACGGCCTTGGCGCTGCCGAGCTGCTTGAGCAGGCAGCTGATCTGGCCCTTGAGTGTCTTCGGTGGCTCCCAGGTGAACGCTTCCCGGTCGGCCCGCTCGATGGCGTCCTCGATCTTTCCCGCCACGGTTCAGCTCCCTTCGGGGGTGGGGTCCTGGCCGGCGGGGTCGACGAGCCGGAACCAGGTCTCGCGCGTCTCGCGCAGGTCGCAACGCCACAGTTCGAGCCGCGGCGAGGCCCAGCGGGCGCGCAGGGAGAACTGGACCGCCTCCATGCGCGCCTGAAGGCTGTCCAGCGTCCGCTCCAGCTCCGCGTCGGCATCCAGCGACGGCGCCCCGCCGGTGGTGGTGTTCGCGGGGGCCACGGCTACTCGCCCTCGTCTACGACGGCGTCGCCGCCCTTGATGCCTCGCGGGGCGGCCCGCGGGTGCGACCCCGGATCAGCCTCGGCAGCAGCCGAGCGGTGCCAGCGTCCCAGTACACCGTCTCCAGCACGAATTCCTCACGCGCTGCATCCCGACGTCTTCCTCGGCTACTTCGCCCAGATCGGCAGGCGTGGCTGAAAGAAATAGCCGGTCTTCCTGGCGACGTTGATGGCAGCAGTGGCCGAGCTGTCGGAACCGACCGGGATGTGCGGGTAGACGCAGTCGACCAGGTCGTACGCCGTCGCGTCATCGGCTCCGGAGCCGACCACCGCACAGATCGGCCTGCTAGATCTGCCGGCCTCGGTCCATACCCCGGGCCAGTCGGGGTGCTGGTCGGTGACGTATACGTCGCAGTGCTGGCACGGGACCTGCTGCTCCTTGTCGGTCAGCGTCCCGGCCGGGCGGGCCTGAGCGGCATCGAGGACGTGGCCGACCCGCTCCGTGGCCTTGCCTCCGAGCCGGGAACGGTCGCACACCGGCCCGTATTCGTTCTCCATCCTGACAAGCACGCCCGGCCAGTGCGGGTGCCTGCCGGTCACAGGCGCACCGCAGCCGGCGCACCCGCGGGCGGACAGGCCGTGCTCACGGAACAGGGCGAACGTCTCCTCTGGCAGCGCAACGCACAGGTCGCTGCCGGGGCCGTCGGCGAGCGGCGCCAGGTCGAACAGCGGCAGCTCCTTCTCCGCCAGGCACACGTCCTCCCAGGTCCGCATCCCGGCCACCGGCAGGCTCTGCGCCCAGCCGATGCGCGGCACGCTCGTGGTCGACGGCCGCTGGACCACCTCGAGCCCGAGGCAGCATAGGTCCTCGGGCACGTACGCGGCCAGGACGCCGCGCAGCTGCTCCACGGCCTGGTCCTGGTCGTCGGCGTCCAGCCAGCTCGTCTTCATCAGATCCCGCAGCGCCTGCCGCGGGTACAGCACCACCTCGTACCGCCAGCTGTCCTTGACGTGGCGCAGACTGCGCTCGTATTCGCCGGAATCGTCGAAGGAGAAGCACGACAGCACCCCGCCGGCCTCCTCCGCCGCGGCCACCGCGTCCTCGACCGTCGCGTAGCTGTCGGTGAAATCGCCCCACGGCGTCGCCAGCGGTCCGAAGAGAAAGTCGTCCATCGACGTCAGCTGCGGCAGGCTCGCCGCCACCGCCGCGGCGTTCCGTGAGGCCGCGGCCTTGCGCTGCTTGGCCTGCTTAGCCGACCGCTTCTGCTGCGCTCTTTTCCCCATCATGCCCGCCTATGCCGAAGTTGCTGCTACATCAACCGGTAAACGGGGAATCACGAGATTCGTCACGCGTCCACAGCCCGGCGGCCCTAAGGTGTGGCGCTGCTCCTCCCACGATGTTCTGACGCGCTCGCCGGGGCGGCGGCCAGGTCGCGCCATCCACTCGGTCCGGCCGGCGGCTGTGTGCTTCGCCCGGTGCGCCTCGGCGACGTACGCGTCCCTCGCCGCGGTGAACTCGCCCGGCTTCAACCCGTACAACTCATCGGCGGCCTGCTCGACATCCACATCCTGACCTGTGCGCCGCCCCGCGCACGGAGCCGAACTCCGCCAGGTACGCGCCGCTCACCCACTCGGCGCGAGCACCTCGCCCCTCCGTCCGACTTATAGGAAGATGCGGCAGGCCCTCGCATTCCATACCGTCAGGAAACGGCCTCCGATTGGACGGAGCGCCTCTGGCGGCCCGGCGCCCGTGATCCTGCCCCCGATCGCAGACGCCGGGCCGGCACCGCGCCACGACCTCGGCAGGCCGAGAGGCAACTCGCGGACACTGAAGATCAACCCGGCTCTGCCGATCCCGACCGCTAGTGTCCTGCGCCGGAGATCCGTTGGCAGAAACGGGCGAGTGAGTCGAGGATCTCTTCGGCTGTTTTGGTCCAGGTGAACGGGGTCGGGTTTTCGTTCCACTGCTTGACCCAGGCGCGGATGTCGGCTTCCAGGGAGCACACACTCTTGTGGGCGCCTCGCCGGATCTTCTGGTCTGCGAGGAAGCCGAACCATCGCTCCACCTGGTTGATCCAGGAGGAGCCGGTGGGTGTGAAGTGCAGGTGGAACCGTGGGTGTTTGCCCAGCCACGCCTTGATTGCCGGGGTCTTGTGGGTGCCGTAGTTGTCGCAGATCAGGTGGACCTGAAGGTGCCCGGGGACCTCTTTGTCGATCTTGATGAGGAACTTCTTGAACTCCGCGGCCCGGTGCCGGCGGTGCAGTGAGGTGATGACTTCACCGGTCGCGACGTCGAAGGCTGCGAACAAGGTGGTCAGACCGTTGCGGACGTAGTCATGAGTGCGGCGCTCGGGCATGCCGGGCATCATCGGCAACACCGGCTGAGAGCGGTCCAGAGCCTGGATCTGGGACTTCTCGTCCACCGACAGCACCACCGCTCCTTCGGGCGGGTTGAAGTACAGCCCCACCACGTCGTAGAGCTTCTCCACGAACAGAGGGTCCGTCGACAGCTTGAACGTGTCGCTCAAATGCGGCTTGAGCTGGAACTTCCGCCAGATCCGGCCCACTGTCGACTTCGACAGGCCACTGCGGTCGGCCATTGATGAACGCGACCAGTGAGCGGCGTTCCTCGGGATCTCTTCCAGCGTGCCGACCACGACCGCCTCCACCTGATCAACGCCGATGGTGGGCGGCCGGCCCGGCCGGGGCTCGTCGACCAGCCCGTCCAGCCGGGCCGCCAGAAACCGCCGACGCCATTTTCGGACCGTGTCGGCCGCGATGTGCAACTCCCGCGCCACCACGACAATCGGCGGCACATCAGCACCGGCACACGCCAATACGATGCGGGCCCGCAAGGCCACTGCCTGCGCAGATGACGCCCTGCGGGCCCAACGCTCCAACACCACACGCTCATCGGGCGACAACAACAACGGTTCCAACTTCGGACCGCGACGAGGCACCGGCACATCCGCAGAAGCATGCACAAACTAACGATGGATCTCCGGCGCAGGACACTAGTGTTCTGCGCCTGAAATCTAGGGGCTAAGTATCTGCATGTTTCTGGTTGGTTGGTGGGGTGACCTTGGTGAGGTAGTCGGCGAGGGATTTGAGGATCTCGTCGGCGGTCTTGGTCCAGGTGAACGGCCTGGGATTCTCGTTCCAGGTCGCGATCCACTCCTTGATGTCGCTCTCCAGGGCCTTGACGGAGGTGTGGACGCCGCGGCGGATGAGTTTGTCGGTCAGCAGGCCGAACCAGCGCTCGACCTGGTTGATCCAAGAAGATCCCGTGGGGGTGAAGTGCACGTGGAAGCGGGGGTGTCTGGCCAGCCACCTTTTGATCTCAGGGGTGTTGTGGGTGGCGTAGTTGTCACACACGAGGTGCACGTCGAGCTCGCGGGGCACTCTCTTGTCTATCGTGACCAGGAACTTCTTGAACTCGATCGCGCGGTGCCGGCGGTGCAGTTCACTGATGACGGTGCCGTCGGCGATGTTGAACGCGGCGAAGAGGCTGGTGATGCCGTGCCGCAGGTAGTCGTGGGTGCGGCGCTCGGGCATGCCCGGCATCATCGGCAGCACGGGCTGCGAGCGGTCCAGGGCCTGGATCTGGGACTTCTCGTCCACGCATAGCACCACGGCCCGCTCTGGCGGATTGTGATACAGCCCGACGACATCGACGACCTTGGCCACGAACTGCGGGTCGGTCGACAGCTTGAAGGAGTCCTGCAGGTGCGGCTTGAGGTCGAACCGCTTCCAGATCCGGCCGATCGTCGATTTCGACAGCCCGGTGCGAGCGGCCATTGAAGCCCGTGACCAGTGGGTGTCCTTCCCCGGGGCGGATTCCAGGGTCGCCTCGATCACATCTTCGACCTGGTCGAGGAGGATTGAGGGCGGCCGGCCGGTCCGGGGCTCATCCTGCAGACCTTGCAGGCGTTCGGCGATGAACCTCGCCCGCCACCGGTCCACGGTCGAGGCATCGACACCGAGACCGGCCGCGGCCTGCCTGTTCGTCCCACCCTCCGCGCAACGCAGCACGATCTTCGCGCGCAATGCCAGGTATTGGGCGGTCTTCGCCCGCCGGGCCCACCGGACCAACTGGTCCCGCTCGGCCTCGCTCAGAACCAGATCGGCCTTCGGCCGGCCAATCCGAGCGGCATCCTCCAGCCCGGACATCCCCTCGGCGGCAAACTTCCCACGCCACTTCCTCACCGTCGCGACGGTCACCCCGACCTCCACCGCCACCCGCGAGTTCGGCATCCCCTCCGCGCACGCCAACACGATGCGCGCCCGCTCCGCGAACCGCGGAGCAACCGCCCCACTCGCCCAGCGGGACAACTCGGCGCGCTCTACATCGGACAAACGGACTTCAACAGCTCGAGGACCCGGCGACATGACAACAGGATACAGACTTAGCCCCAAGATTTCAGACGCAGAGAACTAGCCCTAGCGCGCGGCGAACTCGGACGGTTCAGGACATGGCAAGGAGTGGCTGGCCGAGTCGACACTCTGCCTGGGTGACGTCAGGACCGGTAAAGCTGCGTGACCATCAGATCGAGGCCATGGCCGCCATTGCGCACGGTCTCGACGTCCCGCCGGGCGGCATTCCCGTTAATTGTCTGCGCGGGCAGGTGCGGGACGGGGATCATCATCGCGGCGGCGTCGGCAAAGCGTCTTGTGCCCAAGGGCGCATTCTCGTGCTGGTGCCGACGCTGGACTTCTGACCCAGACGGTGCAGGCGTGACGCGGGGCCGGGCACGAGGGGCCAGCGGTTGCGGCGTGCTCGCTCCAGGACGACCCGGAGCTGTGGAACCTCCAGGTGCGCTCCACTGCAAATCCGGTGCCGTTGGGTCTGTGGCACGGCTCCGGGACGTACGCCAGTCTGGGTGTCCAGGCGGAGGCGTTCGAGGGCGCCTACGGGCAGCCGTTGGCTCCGATGGACCTCACGGTGGTCGATGAGGCCCACAGGACTTCCGGGTCGATGGGTAAGGCGCGGGCGGACGTCCACGATCAGACCGTGATCCCGTCGCATCGCCGGCTGTACCTGACGGCGACGCCGCGGATCTGGGAGGAGCGGCTGAACCGCGAGGTCACGGATGGGGGTGCGTGACCCGCTGCCGCGTGAGATGGCGGCCTCCATGGACGACGAGAAAGCCTTCGGGCCCGTCCTCTACAAGCTGTCGCTTTAAGACGCGTAACTAGACCCAGGGTTCGTGGACCCAGCCGGTGTCGGATACAGTGGCGTAATCTGTACCGGTATTAACGGTGACTGTACCCAAAGCCCATTCGGGCCCGGAGTGATAGTCCGCTATCCAAGGGGTATACACCTTAACCGTGTCGCCACTCTGAACTGTCTTCGTGCTCAAGTTGCTACCGAGAACAGGGCCCAAGTACTGGAAGAGCTGTATTGAAAAATTCACCCTTTTGGAAGATCCACTCGCATTATTAAGTTCAATATAGGCGCGATCCCAACTTGTTCCGTCCCACTGAATACAAGAACGCCCCCAAAGGCCGCTCGCATCCACCTTCTTCCAACTGCTGCAGCTACTGCCCTCAGCTGCTTGGGCGGTTCCGGCCAGCCCTCCGACAAGTACTCCGGAAGTGGCCATCGAGGCAAGCAGCATCGGGATGATCTTCTTCTTCATTACTTAACTCTCCTGCTGGATTCCGGTGATTATTCAACAGGCTGCTCGGGCGTTCCAGACAGAGCATTCGGTACCCTAATGCTCCAGCTGTAGATCGCGATCTTCATTCCTCAGTGAGCCGCTTTCATCCTGAATAGCCACAGGTAAGTAGCCTGTGGACGGCTTGGACGATGGTGCTGATGCGGCAGGTGGAGCATCTGGCTCGTCGGAGGATTCGCCAGGACTTCAACTGCGCGAAGGCGCGTTCGCCAGGGGCCCTCAGTCTGGCGTAGTCGCGGTTGAACTGCTTGTAGCGCTCGGGCTGTTCGCGGTGGTGGTAGTACGGGGTGCGGACGGTGGCGCCGGCGCCCTGGTAGGCGCGGTCCGCGAGGATGAGGATCTGCCTGGTCAGGCAGGCCTGGACGATGCCGTGGGCGCGGGCTGCGGTCGGGTCGTGGGTGCGGCCGGGTGCCGCGCGGGACAACCACAGCGGTGTTCCGTCGGGCCGGGCGATGACCTGCAGGCTCATGGCGTGCTTGCGGTGCTTCATCGAGTAGTACGGCTCGTCGGCGGGGATGCGGTCGGTGGGAATCAGGGTGCCGTCGACGATGACGAAGTCGCCCTCGCCCAGGCCGGTCAGGGCCTCGTACAGGCGCGGCGCCCAGGCCGTGAGGACGTCGAGGGTCTCGACGACGTAGCGCCAGGCAGTGGCTGTCGAGATGCCGAAGCCGGATGCCGGGGCGGTCAGCGTCTCGTTCTTGCGCAGGTGCACCAGCGCGAGCAGGGCCTGCTGGAAGCACCCCGGCTTCCGCCACCGCGAGCGACGTTCACACCTTCGTGCGTAGATGAGCCAGGAAAGGTGCTCGACCAGTTCATGCGGGACGTCGGCCGTGGCACGGTACGGGACCAGGCGAGGCTCCTCGGACGATGCGTGGTGCGTAGAGAACACCACCGCAACGACCAGGAGCCTCGTCGTTGCACACCCCTACTGACCTGGTGTTTCACCCCACAGAGACAGGATGAAAACGGCTCAGTGGCTTGTCGGTGATAGTGGCTGGCCTGGGATCGGTCCCACTGGCGGCGTCGCCAGTGGGACTAGTCAAGCCAATGGGCGGCGTCGCGGACGCGCCACGCGACGAGCGCGATGAACAGGTGCTGGATCTCGTTGCAGATGAGCGGTATCAACCCGTCAGACCTGGGGCGGCGGGCATGTTCATCGGCGCGGACGACAGTGAGGAAGGCGTGGGCGGGCATCGCGAGGGTGACCCAGCGGTGCCGGTACGTCCAGCGTCTGACCTAGTGTTCGTCCAGTCCAGCCAGACCCTTGCCGGACTGAAAGGTCTTCTCGACCGTCCATCTGAGTCCGGCGACCCCCACCAGGGTGGACAGCGGAACCTGGGTAGCTGAGTAGCAGCGTTGACATCCTCTCCACCCTAAAGGACGGAGATTCCCGCCTGCCTGCCAGTGGTCACCGGCTGGGGCTTCCGGTGGGCTCCTGTTTCTTCGCGCTGTGCCGGGACGAGTCCCGGTCTTACCCGCGCTCCGCAGGCTGATACCTCCAGTCCGGCGGCCTTGGCGACGTTGACCGCCGCATTGATGTCCCGGTCCAGGACGGCCCCGCAGGTCCCGCACGTCCACGATCGGATATGCAGGGGCTTGGGGCCGTCCTTGACGCCGCAGGCCGAGTAGACCTGAGACGTCGCCGCTCAGCCGTCGCCAGCTTCCAAGACTGATCCGGCAACCGGATCCGACTGCTGATTCACCGCCGCCTCATGAGCCGCGACATGAGCACGCGCTTCCTTGGCCGTGATGCCCAGCAGTTCTGTTGCCATGCCAATACCCCCGAACACATTCACAGCCTCGACAACAGACTGGGTGAGGGCAGCCTGAGCAAGAGAAGTCTGCTCAAGTGCCCTGTCATAGGCATCGAGAGCGTCTACCTGGCGCCGGTGGAGCGCCTGCAGCTCGTTTCTCCGCTGCTGCGCATCTGTCATGGATGGCTCAGTGCTGGTCATGCCCCCATGATCTCAAGCGCCGCGCAGCGGGAGATACGGGCCCCGCGAGAGCACGGGACAGCCTGCCCGGGGGATGCGCCCGCACCCGAGGCCGCCGGCCAGCAGCGAGACCCTTGGCGGGCTACGCAGCCTGACGGAGCACCAGGCCGTACCCCACCACCCCAGGGAGGAACAGGAAGACACCTCACCTGGCACTGCAGGCGAATCAGAGGTGTCGGCTCCGGAATCCGGCGACCCGCAGCCCGTGACCTGCGCGGACGCAGGATGCACTCGTGCAGGTCGGCAACCGGCCCGGCAACTCACCGCGCGACCGACCAGGCGACCCGTCGAGCAATCGGACCGGCCCCCGCCGCTCGAACACTTGGCAGAGCCACGTCTCACCGTTCCGACGGGGCCGCCGCAACCGGCGAACGAAGACCCGGCTGTACGCCATCACGGTGACGTACACGCCGCATCGGCGACGTACGCGGCCAGGGCGGCCGGAATCGCGCTCCTGACCCACGCCGGTCAGAGCCGGTGAGGCCACTTCCCGCTTTGGTAAGCCCGGTGGTAAGCGGCCCGTGACTGTGGTGAGTAAGCCGACCAGACGCACCACTGCCGGTCAACGGACGTTCAGGCCTGCATCACGACGACGCTGACGGTGAATGGGGTCTCCCGGACTTCAGTCAGGGTGCAGGCGTCTCCGAGGGCGGGTGCTTCCCACTCGATGGTCCACGTCACGGTGGCGCGGCCGGCGTAGCGCTGGTCGAGCTTGTCGTAGGCTGCGCGCTCGGCCGCGATCGTGACGATCGCGGACCGGTCCCGCCGGGTCCAGCACCACGCCAACCTCGACCTGCGCATGGACCACCTGCGCGCGGCCATCACCACGTACGACGCCGGCCACAGGCTGACCGAGGCGGACTTCGACCTCGCGTACCGGGTAGACGCGCTCGTTGCCGCGCACCAGGCGCTCCCGCTCGACTGACCTGAGAGGCCCCTCCCCGAGTGCTGCGGCGAGGGGCCTCGCTGTGTCAGCCGAGCACCGCGCCGGCCACGACCGGCAGGGCAAGCGCTGCCAGGACCGGCAGGCCGACCGCGGCCGCCTGCTGCTTCGCGTACCGGCTAGCGATGACCTGCACCGCCACTGCACCCAGGAGCGCAACCCAGGCCTTCTCCTGCTTCGACATCAAATTCACCTTCTCTCGGGAAAGTTGGAGGAGAGTGTGACAGGCAGGCCTGACACCTGCGCCAGACTGGGCAAATGCTACTAAATGGCACGGGCCGCCCAGTAAGCGTCCCGGGCCGATTCGTACCCCTTCTCCGCGCTCATGGCTGCCTCGTGCGCGTCGAGCTGCTCCGCGGTCAGGGCCGGAACGTTGCTGCTGGGGGAAGCGGAGCCACGGGGCGTATGACGTCGCGGAGATATTGGAAAGCCTCCGTAGCCCGCTTCAGCGCCGCCAGGTACTCCGCTTCGATCTCCTCGAACGTGGTCGACATGCGCCCTTACACAGCACAGCCCCGCTGGTTGGCGGGGCTGTGCTGCAGGGCGCAATCTGTCAGCTACGCATCGGGCTGCGCCGCTTCCTGGCCGGCAAAGCGGGCAGCGATGGCGCTGCGCAGCCCATCGCCGTCGGCGGCTGAGCCGTCGACCTGGCGCCGCAGACCCGCGACGGTTTCGCAGGCTGGGCTCGGCCTGGTTGAGGTCGAGGCGGATGCGCAGGGCCGCGCTCTGGTCCTTGTCTGAGATGGCCAGTGGAGAGAGTCATCGTCTGGACCAAGACCTGGCCAGCCCTCTGCATGGCCCGCTACAGCCCCAACAGACTCACGTCAATCGCCAAAGCCGGCCCCACCTTGGAGGCTCACCGCTGAAATGTCCACTTGGCCACACTTCCATGCCGGGCCGGCCGCCTTGATCAAGCCGTGGGGGAGCCCGGGGGCGCCCCCACACATACAACTGGAGCAGGCCAGCGTCAGCGCCCTGCTGGATGGCGGCCAGGCCCGGTTGCAGCACGGCGCCGGTAGCTGTGCATGCTCGCCAGTGGCCTCATGGCTGCTGGCGACGTCCTTCTACCTGGAGGTGCAATCCGTAGGGAGCGGCAAAGAGATTTGGCCGCTTGCTACGGATCCGGAAACCGTGAGCAGGCCTGAGCGACCAGCGCCGGGTGATCGATGAAAGCAGGTTGACAATCTCGCTCACTGCGAAGCGGTCGCCGATGCAACCACGTGCGCCTACTCCGAAAGGGATATAGGCGCGGCGGGAGACGGTCGGAGGTCGACCATCCCACCTGTCCGGATCGAAGGTGAGCGGATCTGAGTAGTATTGCGGGTTCCTGTGGATTTGGTACGGACTGAACATGATGCTCGACCCGGCAGGGAATAGATAGGAGCCCAGCACAGTCGACTCATCGGGGCTCCTGCTCAGCAACCAGTTTGAAGGATAGCAGCGGAGCGTCTCACTTATGAAGTTGCACGTAAATGGGAGATCGCCGAGATGGTTCTTAAAAGACACAGGGCCAGGAGGCAGGCTGTCGAGCTCTGCGTGAAGGCGGCGTTCGAGGTCAGGGCGTACAGACAGAACGTACATTGCCCAGGCAAGGGTGATCGCCGTAGTTTCCGTGCCTGCAGTAAACAGCGTGATGATCTGGTCGCATAGTTCTTCCTCTGTCAGTCGCGCCCCTCCCGTCCCGTCGCCCTGCATCAGGACACCCAGCAGTCCTTGCTCTGGGGTGTCCGAGTCGCGACTTGCCTGCAAGATCTGATGCGCTGCACGGCGGGTGCCGGCGACTGCAACAGCGAAGCGCCTATCGAGGCTCGGCACGATGCGACGCACCGGTTTCGGAACAACGACTTGCAGCGCCAGCAGGCGCGTCAGCTCCTTCACGACGCCAAGAAGGTAATCCACGTCGATGGCGTCGGTGACCGACGGCATCAGGGTGCGCGCCACGACTTGGTGAGTCATACGTCCGGCCTCTGCAAGGACGTCCAGCACCTGGCCGGCTTGCCAGCTCTGGCTGGCATGCTCGCCTTCGTCGGCCATCACTGACTCGGCAGCGCTGATCGACCGCGGTGAAAACGCGGGCTGCATCAATGTGCGCTGCTCGCGGTGTACGTGAGCGGGGCAGACTACGAGGCTGTTGGGTGCGACCGAACGTCCTGCCTCGTATACAGGACCGCCTTTGTCGAATGCGCCGTCTTTGTTGACCAGCATCTCGCGGACGAGGTCTGCATCACATACGAGATAAATGCTCCGGCCTGCCACCTTCATGCGAACGACGGGCGCAACGTTTGAGCAGCTTCGCAAGAATTTGAGGGGATCCCATAGGAGTGGCCCGAGATGTCCGGTAAGAACATGGGAACCCGGCGCCAGAGGCGGTTTACGCGTTCCGCTATGGAAAGAATCGCTTTGTGAAGGGCTGATGACCGTCATGAAACCTTCCCTCGAATGGGGCCCCTGGGTGATGAAGGCCTTATAGTCGCCACTACAGGATTCCCGTTTGGACAGCAGCGAAAATGGCGGGCGGCCCTGAGCTACACCTCTTGGTTTAAATTCTTTCGGAGGCAGAGATTACATTTCCCAGCACCAGGCGATAGCAGGATAGGATAGCGGGGCTACCGAGGACGGGGAATCGCTAAATTCTTGCGCCATGTCCCCTGCGTACTTGTACCAACTGTGCCGAGCGTGCTGTTCGTAGGCGAGTGTGGCGCTTATAACACTGAGAGTGTTATCGATGTGCTCGAGCAGCGTATCGGGTATTTCTCCCTTCTCTGCCCTGGCTCTGATTTCCAGGCAACGATACATTATGCTGTCCAGCATTCGAACAGACTGGGCTATGGCCTCACCCTCGGAGCATCGAGTATCCCGGATAAGCGAGGGAATGAAGTTGCACTGCTCCTCCGAGGCGTCCTTCCGATATCCCCTGACGTCATTTCGTATTCCGATGTGTGCAAGTACAAGACAATGCAAGGCGCGGACATCCAGCCGACTGTAAAGAAGATCAGGCACAGCTCGCTCGCAAACGATATCGTTCGAGAAGAAATACGGGGTGATCTGCATCGTCCGTACCCTTAACGGGATGTATTCATTGACACTGAGGTTGATCCCTCTGCTGTTTACCCATGTTTCTCGTATGATGCTCTGCAGGTCCTGGCGAGCAGATTCCAGCCACCTCTCGTACTGGACAGGATTTGCCAATTGCCGCAGTTGCGGAACCAGGTCCTCTAAAGCTCCCATGATATTGGGGTAATCTGCCAGAACTTTCGCGTTATGCACCTCCAGTGTGCATTCGACGCGTGCGATCAAGTCAGCCACAGCCCCGGGCTGCCGCGCCAACTCCTGGGGCATAAATTCCGCCACGACAGTCTGAAGCGAGAGGAACTTAGCGAAGGGAAGAATACGGTTCTCGTCGGCGGTCGGAGTGATAAGTCCGTGCCACCACGGAAACTGTGCATGCCGGGCGATCTTCCGGTATTGATCTGAAGGATATATTCCGAACCGGTCTGCCCAGTCAAAGCTCTCCTCTGTGATCCGCTCAATAGCTGCGTGCTCACGTACTGGGTAGGGGCAGTAAATTGCAGGCAGGTCGACGTCCATATGCTAAACCTCTGATAGCGATTTAACGGTTGGTCTCGGCTACACCAACTAATTTCAGTGTCCGAAGCGCCGCTCGCGCGCCAGAAACCAGTTGAGCGCATCGGTGAACGCCTCAACTGTGAATTCTGGCCAGGCAGTTTGGGTCACGTAGTACTCGGCATATGCCGCCTGCCAGGGCATGAAGCCGGACAAGCGGCACTCCCCTGAGGTGCGGATGACCAGGTCGATATCGGGTTGGCCAGCTGTGGAAAGGTAGCGTTCCAGATCATTCTCCGTGACGAGATCCCCAGCAGAATCTTCCTGCATCAGGGACCGCACGGCATTGACGATGTCAGTTCGTCCGTCGTAGGCAACGCCGACGTTGAGTGTTCCCCATGATTCACCTGTGGTTCTGTCGGCAATGGAAGCCAACTGAGCGGCCGCAGCGGCCGGAACCAGGTCAAGCTCCCCGATAATCCGAATATGCCACTTTCCCGTTTCCGCTATCGATTCCAGCCCCATCGCGACTGCACACAGGATCTGGCCGATAGCCTCGTTGGCACGGTAAAGGTTATCCCGAGACAGAGCGAATACCGTGACGGCAGGAATCCCCGAACTTTCACACCAGGTGACCAGATCACGCACCCGGGCAGCCCCCCGCGCGTAGGCTTCGGCGAGCGTAACGCCGTGATGGCGCGCCCAGCGGCGGTTTCCGTCAAGGATCACGCCGATATGCCTTGGCGTGCCCTGCTGCGCTGGTGTACTGCCATGTAGCTGCGCAGATAGTATCGAGGATTTGGCTGAAGGCGGCATAATGCTGGTTCTCCAACTAGCGGCAGCGAGGCGGCGTAATGCCTTAGGCCGACTGACCGGACAGTCCTTTGCCACGCTGCACCAAATGGACCATATCCGATTTTCAGGTACCTATATGGGCAAACTTCCGTGAGTTCGACAATTCACCTTTTGCGAGTATATGGGGTGAGTAATTGATACTCATTCTGGGGCGCAGTCCAAGGCCTGCCCAGGGCACGGCACGGGCGTACATGTCCTACCTGACGGACAAGTTCCTGGCAGACCCACCGGACTGGGCCAAGATTCTGCGGGGCTTCGTGCCACGGTTCTGGGAGTAGGCACTGAGGCCGGGCAGGGGGGACCTGCCCGGCCTCAGTGCCGTCGGGTCGGCCGAAGCCGAGCGCCTCCCGCGCGGAGTCGGCGGGAGCCGGTGTCGCGCAGTGCGTGGCAGACCCGGTGGAACGGGGAGGCGGCCCCGCACGACCGTCTCGCCGCCGCGTGCAGGGTGGCGGCCCCAACCCCCGCAGCAGCTCCTCCGGCCCGCAGTCCGTACGCAACGGGCGCCGCGAGATCAGCGTGAGAAGCCGGGCCGGGCACGACGGGCACGCGCTGGAAAGCATGATGAGTAGGCCGGCCCGCCCGTCAACGACCAGGGCAGCCGGCAGTACTCGTCGTAGTCGGACAGCACCTCGTCCGGGCGGCGCCGGCCGTGGGCGATCCGGCCCCTTGCCGCCGTGGCCCGCGCATCCTCGCAAAGACACCCGCCGCAGCAGGCACGAACTTTGCCGCGCCTCCCAGGCGGGCCTTCCCTTCGGCCAGGGAAAGGGCCAGAAACCGCCGCGTCATACGAAGTTCTTGTGGGGAGATACGAGCGGTCGTCAACCAAGAGTAATTAGGGAGTTACATGGGGTGGAAACACTCGTTCGAAGAGGCGATGAGACAGCTGGCTTCCGTTCAGAACCAGCTGAACGCCCTCAACGACCCGACCATCGGGCTCGCAGCGCTGCACGGCGAGATCACGCAGACCCGCATCAAGATCCAGGAGGTGGTCCTCACCGGCGTCACCGGACTGCGTGAAGAGAACCGGGAAGTCCGCCGCCGCCAGGACCGGATGATCAACGACCTCCACGACACCCGCGGCGAACTCCGCCAGCTGCTCGACCTCGCCAGCACCCTGCGCACCCTCACCGTTCCCTCAGTCCACGGTCAGGAGAAGGCCGACGGGCCGCCGGAGGAAGGGCCAGAGACCGTCCCCGCCCAGCCGGCAGACGCCCCCTCGGCCCCGGCTGGCCGCCGAACCGGTCCGGATTCCGCAGCCGCCGATTCACGCCAGCACGCCGAGACCGAGACCGAGCCCCAGGCACAGAGGGAGACCGTGGACCCCACCGAGCAGCAGCCGCAGCCCGTACGCACGGACAACGACCAGGACCTCGGCCTCAAGAAAGCCATCGAGGCTGCCTACCACGGTGCGGACATCTCCGCTGCCTCCTCCCCCGCCGTGCCGCACGCTCCCGAAATCCAGTCCGAGAACACCGAGGTCAGGCACGGAGTCCTGCTCCTCAGGGCCGCCGGTGTCGCCTCCGTCGAAGTCGTCGCGCACCGCGACAGCTGGGAATGGCTTTCCGGCCTGGCCACCGACCACGGCCACTTTCACACCCCGCCCGCCGTCGAGGACATCAAGGACGGCCGCGTCCAGACCGTCCTGTCCGGACGCTCCCTCATCGCCCTGCTGATCGAGCTGTGGAACACCCGCTCCACCGCGGCTCCGTTGGGAGCCGACTGGGCCCTGGCCACGACCTCCTACCACCGGATCACCGCCGAACTAGCCGATGTCACCGGCCAGGGCGACACCATTCGCATCGTCCTCGACGACGGACTCCCCCACACCACCGACGGCTGACATCTGTCCGCACGACAGGGGGGGCGCCCTCAGGCAAGCGGCTCCCCTGCCGTGCAGTTACTGGATCGGGGAGGACGGCCTGGACACCGGCTGTTCCGGAGATGATGCGAGCGCCCCTAGCTGTGAGCGATACATCAGTCACGCATCGTTCAGGAGACGTCCTCGGGGAGGTGCGGCCCTGGAGGAGAGCTGTGGCGGGCGCGACAGGAAGTCCGGCTGACTCAGTACTCGATGTCGAAGTAGTCGATGTCAGTGAGTCTGACTTCGGAGAGTCCTGCGGCGCGGGGGCCCCGTTGTCCTGGGAGTAGACCTCCTTGAATCCCTCGGCCATGATCGCGCGCTTCTGCTGGTCAGTGAGGCCTTGGACCTGGGCGTCGAAGAGGCGCTGGGCATAGGTAGCGGGGAGGTTGATGGTGAGGCGGCGGAGGCGGCCGTCGTCGGTAGTGCCGACGGGGGCGGTGTAGCCGAAGCGGGCGCGGGTGGAGACTTTGATGCCGGTGGTGGCGGCCTGCTTGCGCCGGCGTCGGCGGACACCTGGCAGCCAGCGGGCCTTGACGGCGGTCTCGATCCGGGCGGCGATGTTCTTGGGCGGGTTCTTTCGGGCGCCGCGCCGGGCGCGGAGCAGGCGTCGGTACTTGTCGTAGTCGTAGCCGCGGTCGGCGAACAGACGCCGTGGTCGGTGACGGGGCCGGCCCACCAGGCCGCGGATGAGGGGCCTCGCCACCCGGCACACCACTGTCCATCTCGGCATGCCCGACTTCCGCACCAGCGCGGGGCGCCTCAGCGCGGAGCAACTGGGGACTGAGAGTTCTGATCATTGACGTGCCTCACAAGCCCGTTCGAGGCACACCGACACGTGTTCCCAGCGCTTCTCCAGCCAGGAGCGTGCACCCTCGGCGGCCCGATGCCGCACGTTCTTACACAGATCCTTCAAGTCCTCCAGAAGCTCGGTCGTGGACGGTTCGCCGTCGTGGGCTCTGTGAAAGAGGTCAGCTTCGGCGGCCGCGGCGATAAGTTGGGCGAAGCTGAGCTTCCTAGCCGCTTGTTCACGAGCTCCTCCAGGACAAGCTCGCAAGCTGTGTGGAGTTCTTCAAGGAGCACTTCGGGAGCGATCTCAGGCCGAGGGTCACGAGGTCAAAGCCGAGGACGTGGCCCGGCTGTCCCCGCTGGGCAGCGCCCACCTCAACGTCCTGGGACGCTATTCGTTTTCTGCCTCCCAGCCAGGCGAAGGGCTGCGTCCACTGCGCGACCCAGACGCTCCAGAAGATGACCCCCAGGACAAGGTCCCAGCAGACTCCGAGTAAGCAGAGCGCTGCCCCTGCCCGCCCCTGAACCCAGCCAGCCCTACGGGGACCTCATCAAAGGGGCGTAGGGTCCAGACGAAGATCGGCAGTAACTGCGCGGCACTGCCGTGCAGAGCACCGCCAAAGGCGCCCTTGAGCGGCCGGAGGAGCCCGAACGGCCGGCGGTTTTCGGGGACCAGCCCGTGGTCTTCGGGGTGGGAAGCCATCTGGCCGCCGGTACCCCGGCCTGCGGAACTCCTTCTGGTCAGGATTCCTGAGAGCGGCAGGCGTTCAGAAGGGGAGCCAGGCGTCGCGCGGAAGCGGTCGGGCGGACAGCGAGGTAGGTCTGCAGGGCGGGTGCGGGCGGGGCGAACGGGCGGAAGGCGGTGCGGGCGGTGGGCAAGATCGCGGCCTTGGAGGAGTAGAACACGGTCCAGGAGGGCTTGCCGCTGCCGATGGCCGCGAGGGTGTTCTGGTCGGTGGTGAAGGCGGGGCCCATGACGGGCTCGAAGCCCGCGGCCCGGCAGGCGGTGGTGATCAGGTCGACCAGGTGCGGGTTGGCGTGGCGTGGCGCGATGCGCAGCGGCATGGAGGCCAGGTCGGCGATCTCGACGCGTTCGCGTGTGGCCAGCGGATGCGACGCGGGCAACGCCGCGACCAGTTCGTCCCGCCACACCGGGATCAGGTCGAGCCCCGGGCTCTGGCCGACCCCGCGGACGAAGGCGGCGTCCAGTGCGCCGTCCCGTACCCGTTGCAGCCGAGGCCCGGGTGGGGCGTTGTGCAGTTCCACCGTGACCTCCGGCGCATGGTGTGCCATGTCCGCCAACAGCTGCTCCAGGCGTGAGCCGAGACCGGTGTTGGTGCCGACACGCAACGTCGTGAGCTGGTCGGCGTGGAACGCGGTCATCGTCTCCAGTGCCGCTTCCTCGGCCGTCACGATGGCCCGGGCGCGCGGCAGGAAGGCGTGCCCCGCGGTGGTCAATGTGACGCTGCGGGTGGTCCTGTCGAACAGTTCCAGGCCGAGTTCGCCTTCCAGCCTGCGGACTTGCTGGCTGACGGTCGGCTGGACGACGCGCAGCCGTTCGGCGGCGCGTCCGAAGTGCAGTTCCTCGGCGACCGCGAGGAAATACCTGACCTGCCGCAACTCCATACCCACCCCTTTCACTCATTACGATCCGTGATCAGTGTATGAGTCAAGTGTGCCTTGATCGCCACAGCGCGGGGCGGTGAACTGGGCTACGCCACGGCTCAAGCCGTACGGCTTCAAGAAAGACCAGGAGGCAGCCATGCCCGCAGTGACCGTCCAGCAGGGCCCCCGCGACGTCGAGCTCAAGCGGGAGCTGATCAAAAAGATCACCGACGCTTTCGTCGAGACTTACCAAATCCCCGCTGCGACGGTGATGGTCTTCATCGAGGAGACCCCCACAGACAGCTTCGGCGTCGGCGGCAAGCTCGCCGCCGACAAGTGACACTACGCACGCCTGTGAGCGGACGCGCAATTCCCCGCCTCGGCTGCGTCAGGTGATCCTGGGCGGCACGCGCGGTGCTCGGACAGTTACGGTCCCTCCGTATGAAGATCAACGCTCCCTAAGGATCTTCAGAGTGGTCTCCGATCGGGTGACGGCCGCCTGCGGATAGCAGGCGAGGCCTTCGGGCAGTGGTTCGAGATGTCTGACGTCGCAACCGCTGCGACCGGAGGCCTCGTTGGTCCCTTATCCTGCCGCACTCGACCTGCCGCACGCGCTCGTGGAGTGGGTCACGATGCTGATCGTCACCCGTGAGGGTGACCGCCGATGCAAGCTGCGACCCTCGCAACGCGCCATCATCACCCTGGTCTACCTGCGCGAGCACACGACCTACGCGAAGCTCGCCGCGGGCTTCCGCATCAGCGAGGGCACCGCCCACGCCTACGTACAGAGCGTGATCAAGCTCCTCGCCTCGAAAGCACCGTCCCTCACGCAGGCCCCGCGCCGCGCGCGTCCCGAGTACGTCCTGGTGGACGGCACCATCGCCGAGTGCGACCGGGTCGGCGACCACGAACGCGACTACTCCGGCAAGGCCCGACGGCACGGCGTGAACATCCAGACCGTCACCGACCCCGCCGGCGAGCTCATCTGGTACTCACCCGCACTGCCCGGCCGCACCGTCGACATCACCGCCGCCCGCACCCACCGCATCGTCACCGTCTGTGAACGACTGCAGATCCCCGTCCTCGCCGACAAGGCCTACGCCGGCGCCGGCGGAACCTTCCAGGTCCCGTTCAAACGCCACCTCGGAAGGCCCCTCACCATCAGACAGGCAGCCGTCAACCGAGCACACGCCCGGCTCCGTTTCCCCGTCGAGCGGGCCTTCGCCCGACTCAAGGCCTGGCAGATCTTCCGCAAAGCACGGATCAGCCCCAACCGGCTCACGTCAATCACCAAAGCCATCCTCGCCCTCGAGAGGCGACGCTGAAGATCCTTCCTGAACCGGTCCTCCGCACGGCGGGCCCGGGATCACCGCTCCGCTCCATCGGCTGGTGCGGGATGCCGCCTGCGCGGAGCTCGCGCAGGTCCGGGATGTGGTTGTAGGACGCCGCCGCCCTGGTACAGGAAGCGACGGGCGTGCTGCATCGGTGCCTCGAGTGCCCGCCCGACCAACTGAACGACTGCCCCTCGCGCCAGCGTCTTCAGATCTCGTCTTGCTGAGCTGGTGAAAACCCGTAATCACGCGCCTGTGCCTCCACGATCACATGATCATCCGAAGGTGGTGCGTTGATCACTTGAGGGTGCCAACCGGGGCCGGCTGTCGTCCTCCAGCGTAAACGTTTGCAGGTCCTCGGAACTCGCTTCCCGAAGAGAGGTGGGATTGGCCTCTCACGTCTCCAGCGGGGTCCTCCCGCCCAGCGGGGCAGGCTGGTGGACGGTGTTCCACCACGACACCCAGGCCAGCAGCTGGCAGGTGAAGTCCTCGAAGCCGAGCAGCACCTCGTCCTTCGGGCGGGCAGGACGCTTGCCGGGGCGCGGCTGACGGGCGTAGCCGGGCAGCGCGGCCAGGAACATCGTCTCCACCGCCCGGTTCCGGCCCTCCACGGTGCCCTTGAGATGCGGGCCGTAGGCGGGCAGGTCCTCGACCGTCATGACCAGCGCGCCGAACGCCGCGGTCACCGTCTTGGAGGCGAATCGTCCGTGGACGGTCTGACCTGGCGATGATCCCGCCACCTGCCACGAGCCCGACTGGCTGGCGGCAGAAGTGGTTCGATCACCGCCCACGCAGCGTCAGAAATCTCGCCATCCCTCACAACCGGACCAACGATCCGATGATCGGAAAGACACTTCCTATTACTGCAACGGTCTTTAGGCCAGGATCTCGTTGTGATTGTTGATCCAGGATTTTCCGGTATAGCAGTAAGGGTCTGCCGATCATCAAGGTGTTGCTTTCAGAGCTCGGGCTCGTTGGTGTCGTATGCGCATCCCGGACGAGACTCGTGATCAACTTGCCGTGAAGTTCGCGGTGTTGTTCCCACACCTGGACGAACGACAGCGGCGGCTGCTGATGGCCGCGGAGGCCCGAGGACTGGGCCATGGCGGCATTCGGGCCGTGGCCCGGGCGGCCGGGGTGAGCGGGACGACGGTTCGCAAGGGCATGTCCGACCTGGAGACAGGCCAGTTCCTGACCGGGCGGGTGCGGCGGCCGGGCGGCGGACGCAAACGCGTCGCGGACCTCGACCCTGGACTGCGGGGTGCCCTGCTGAGCCTGGTCGAGCCGGACGAACGTGGTGATCCGATGTCGCCGTTGCGGTGGACGACGAAGTCGACCCGCACGCTGGCGGCCGAGCTGACCCGTCAGGGTCACCGGGTCGGTGCGGACACCGTCGCCGGTCTGCTGCGGCAGGAGGGGTTCCGGCTGCAGGCCAATGCCAAGACACTCGAGGGCAGCCAGCATGCCGACCGGGATGCCCAGTTCCGGTATCTCAACGAGCAGGCACGTGATCACCAGGATGCCGGCCAGCCGGTGATCAGCGTGGACACCAAGAAGAAAGAGCTGGTCGGCGACTTCCACAACCATGGCCGTTCCTGGCGGCCCACAGGCGAACCGGTGCCGGTCCGCGTCCACGACTTCGCCGATCCGCTGCTGGGCAAGGCCATCCCTTATGGCGTCTACGACCTGGCGGCCAACACCGGCTGGGTCAATGTCGGCACCGACCACGACACCGCCGCGTTCGCGGTGGAGTCGATCCGACGCTGGTGGCACGGTCAGGGCCGGGCCGACTACCCGCAAGCTTCCCGGCTGCTGATCACCGCCGATGCGGGCGGGTCCAACGGCTATCGCGCCCGGGCCTGGAAACTCCACCTCGCCCGCCTGGCCGCGGAAACCGGGCTGGTCATCACGGTCTGCCACCTGCCGCCGGGCACGTCGAAGTGGAACAAGATCGAGCACCGGCTCTTCTCCCACATCACGATGAACTGGCGCGGTCGCCCGCTGACCAGCCACGAAGTCATCCTCGAGTCGATCGCCGCGACCACCACCCGCACCGGACTGCGGGTGAAGGCCGAGCTGGACACCAACACCTACCCCACCGGCGTCGGTGTCGGCGACGCGGAGATGGCGGCCCTGCCGCTGACCCGGCACACCTTCCACGGCGAGTGGAACTATGCCCTGCACCCCCAGCCGAGCCCGGCCGTCCCGGCAGCCCGCAACGGCCGGCCACCGACACCGCCGTGGCACTCGGCGCTGCTGTCCGACCCCGAACTGACGGGCCTGACTCCACACCAGCTGCAGAACCTCATCCACACCCTGGCCGCGAAGGGCCTTCCCCGCCGCGGACGCCCACCCCGCCTCACCTTCGCCGACCAGGTCCTGGCCACCGTGCTCCACCTGCGCGTCAACCTGGCCGCGGAACCTCTTGCCGTTCTGTTCAACAGCAGCCGCACCGCAATGCACCGCACCCTGCTGAAGATCAGGAAACTGCTTGAAGCACAGGGCATCATCATCTCGCCGGCCGTCATCCCACCGACCGCCCTGCCAGCCCTTCGAGCCCGAGTGGCCGCCCAAAGCAGCAGCCCCAACAGCAAGATCAAAGCGGCAGGTTAATGATCGGCAGACCCTAAGAGACCTCTTCGCCATTGGTAGCGTGTTCAGTCTGAGGCGACTCTTCAGGAAGATGCTGCAGATCGGCGATGTCGGGCATTGGCTCACGTCTCCTTCGGTGTTTCAGAGGTTGTACCGCCCATCCTCAAAGCGAAAATGCGCAGCAGCATCAGCACCGGCTACTCCACTCGTTTCTCGAGTCTCCCGACCGCCAGGAGCGCTTCCATGTTGTCAGGCGGGGGGTGAGACATTGAGCTTCTTCAGAGTGGCCACCGATCGGGTGACGATTGGGCCCACGAGAGCTTTGCGCTGCCGCAGCTCAGAGGGCAGTCAACCTCAGCCAGCCACTCATCCTCTGGAGTGACCGCTGAAGAAGCTCATTCTTCACGCCTGCGTCCGGGAAGGTGCCGCTGGTGCCAGACGTGGCCGCTCAGTTCAGCGGCGGCGCTTTCAGCCCGCACGGTACCGCCGACGACGCGCTCGCTGAGGTAGGCAAGCCCGGCAACATCCTGGCCGTGGCCAGAGGAGAACGTAGTGCGTTTGGGCGAGACGGCCATATGGCGCGACGTGCACCGCTCGGGGGGTCTCTATGTTTTTCGTCAAGGACGTGATGCCGGGTATGAGTCTGTTTGCGATGGTCATACGGCGAGGGTGACAGGGGACTCTGGACTCGTAGAAGGTGCCGTCTCGGAGCATGGCGAACAGGACGCTGATGCGTTGGCGGGCGAGCCTCAGGAGAGCCTGGGTGTGGGTTTGCCGCGGGCGCGGCCCACAGCTCCGGCACCCCCACGTCCGCCCGAGGCTCCAGCGACATCCTTCTCAACCCTCCCACGTTCACAGCAACCATGGAGGACCAACAACACCCCGCCTGCCCGAAGCACGCCCTTCTCAGCAGAGTCCTAAAGAGCGAAGCACTGCGCAAGATCAGAGGTAGAAGCCGCCTGCGGCCTGGTTTAGCGTCAACGCCTTCTTCGTCCCGACAGCGGAGGCTGGCGCCGACTGGGAACTGGTACGTGAACTTCGAGCACCCAACGTGCCGGGTTGTTCGCACACGCGGTGCGGTGGACGGCCTGGAGGTGGGAACCGGCCTGGCCCACACAGCGCTCTGCCTCGCAGCGGTAGTTGTCACCGGCGACGGCAGTCGACCTGCCGGCTTCGCGCCGGAATCTCAGTGCTATCTGCCACCAGATGCGCGCGCTTGTTGTCACCAATCGCAGGTTCGCAGCCGTAGTTGTCACACCTCAATGCGCGAGCGAGTCGGTGACCTGGAGCGTCATGCAGACGTCGACCTGTGCCGTGACACGCTAGTCGGAACTGCCAAGTCGGGCTGGCCTGGCTCTTTGCGTCGCAAGCGCCACGCTAGTGTCCTGCGCCGGAGATCCATGGTTAGTTTGTGCATGACTGAGCGTTTTCAGCGTTGCCTCTCCAGGGTGAGGACGGCTTTGGTGATGACGGTCATGCGGTTCGGGCTGATGCGGGATCTGCGGAAGATCTGCCAGGACTTCAGCCGTGCCATGCCGCGTTCGACTGGTGCCCGGGCTGCGGCCAGAGCCCGGTTGACGGTGCGCTGGGTGAGGGTGAGCTCACCACCCGGTGGTCGTTTGAGTCCGGTGGTGACCCAGGGGCCGGCGCCCTGGTATGCGCGGTCGGCGAGGACCGGGACGCCCTGACGCTCGCAGGTCTGGATGATGCGATGGGTGCGGGCCGCGGTCAGATCGTGGGTGCGGCCGGGCAGCGCGGGCGAGATCCGCAGGATCTCGCTGGCGGGGTCGGTGACGACCTGGACGTTCACGCCGTGCCGGCGGTGCTTGGCCGAGTAGTCGGCCCGGCTGTCGCCGACGCGGTCGCACTCGGCGAGGGTCCCGTCCAGGAGGACGAAGTCCGGATCGTCTCGCGCAGAGTCTTGAGCAGGCCCGGCGCCCGGTCGGCGAGCAGGCCGGTGACGGCGGTGACCCGTATGCGTGGGCGGTGCCGACGGATATCCCGAAGCCGGCCGCGATCCGGGTGAGTGTGTCGTGGCAGCGTAGGTACACCAGAGCGACGAGCGCACGCTGGTGGGGCGGGAGCTTGCACCTGCGGTCACCCTCGCGGGTGACGATGAGCATGGTGACCCACTCGACCAGGGCGTGTGGGAGGTCGAGTGCGGCAGGATAGGGAACCAACGAGGCTCCTGTGCCGGTGGGTTGAGACTTCGAACACCTCCCCCAACGGCACGGGAGCCTTGTGCGTTGCGGCCCTCACCTCGGGCTCGCCGCCGTCACCCGATCGGTGGCCACGCTGAAAGAGCTCACTGCTTCTGCGGATGTGCCGGTGCCTCGTCGCGGTCCGAAGTTGGAACCGTTGTTGTTGTCGCCCGATGAGCGTGTGGTGTTGGAGCGTTGGGCCCGCAGGGAGCCGGTGTTGCCGATGATGCCCGGCATGCCCGAGCGCCGCACTCATGACTACGTCCGCAACGGTCTGACCACCTTGTTCGCAGCCTTCGACGTCGCGACCGGTGAAGTCATCACCTCACTGCACCGCCGGCACCGGGCCGCGGAGTTCAAGAAGTTCCTCATCAAGATCGACAAAGAGGTCCCCGGGCACCTTCAGGTCCACCTGATCTGCGACAACTACGGCACCCACAAGACCCCGGCAATCAAGGCGTGGCTGGGCAAACACCCACGGTTCCACCTGCACTTCACACCCACCGGCTCCTCCTGGATCAACCAGGTGGAGCGATGGTTCGGCTTCCTCGCAGACCAGAAGATCCGGCGAGGCGCCCACAAGAGTGTGTGCTCCCTGGAAGCCGACATCCGCGCCTGGGTCAAGCAGTGGAACGAAAACCCGACCCCGTTCACCTGGACCAAAACAGCCGAAGAGATCCTCGACTCACTCACCCGTTTCTGCCAACGGATCTCCGGCGCAGGACACTAGCGGAACTGATTTGACAGGGTTACTGGCACCGATCGATCAGTTGTCATCCTTGTTGGCGCCAGATCCGAATTCCTGGCTTGAGGGGGTGAAGGCGGTTGCTCTCCTGGAGGCGTGGAACAAAGCGATGACCGGCGCTGTCGGCTTACGCCTCAACGTCCCACCCGAATCCGGCAGTGAAGTTGTGGTCGTATCAGGTCGGCGTCAACACCACCTGGCCGGTCCCTGAACAGAGCGATCCCGTGAGCTCTTTCAGAGTGGCTACTGATCGGGTGCCCCAGGCCGAGTCAGGATGAGGACCGCAACGCGTAAAGCTCCCGCGCCGTTGAGGGGGTGTTCGAAGTCTCACCCCATCGACTCAGGAGCCCTGTTGGTTCCCCATCCTGCCGCACGCGACCCGCCTCATGCTCTGGTCGAGTGGGTACTCGAGGGCCGCCGAGCGGAACGCGAGGCCTACGTCGGCCAGTTCGCCGATGGCCGCTGGCACGCAGAAATCACCGGCAGACTCACCGAAGACGACTGGGTCGTAGACCACGAAACAGCCCACGGCCTCGCCCCCGAGCCCCTCCGCGTCCTCGTGGCATACCTGGTCCGGGACGGATACATCGACCGCGCCGAATCCCTCGGCTGACCAGCTCCGCCGCACTGCTGTGCGGCGGCGGCCATCCCGCCCGGCAGACCGAACCCAAGCCCGGCACCAGGAACCGCGCACTGCCAGATCCAGACCGGTTCTCCGAAAGTCCCTGTCGATGAGTCCACGCTCCCTGACGACCGGACGGGATCCTACGACCGCCCCCAGACCGCCTCATCCCTGAAACCAGAACTGGAGACAACGTGGCAGAGCCGCCGAAGGGGCTCGACGGCGGTTGGAGCGGTGATGGCCGCTCATGGACCTGCATTCCATGAGCGGCCTTGGTGGTGCTGGCAGTCAGTCAGTCCCCAAATCAGTAGGCATCAGCCAGAAGACCCATGGAACCGGGACGTGACTCGACCGCTCCCGGAGGAATCACGACCAGACCTTTTGGTGAGTACTCGTGCTGATCTTGATGTCGCTGCCGTCTCCATCTGCCGCATTACTTGCTGTTGTGGTGACTGCGAGGAGGGCGGAAGCTGCAAGGAAGGTAGCCGCCAGGCGTCGAAGCATAGCTGGAGTGTCCTTTCTGGTTGATGTTTAAGTGCATTGATTAGTATTTCGTAAGCAAGGTGCCCTGCTATAGGTAGCTGCTACCCAAATGCGCCGCGTCCATCTCGAACACGCCTGCATCCGCTGCCCGATGCTGAGCATCAACTCGAAGACGCTGCCACACCTCGACGAGCTTGAGGAGGACCTTGTGACCCGCCGCCGGGGGGCAATCGATGAGAAATGGAACCCGTCGTGGTCTGCCGAGTGACAGGGCCACTTCGCGGTGGTGCGGGAGATTCTCGCGGAAGAGACCATCCTCGCGCACGCCGGAGGGAGGTGGACGGTGAGCCTGTGGAAGCGTCCGTCGTCGATGCTGCCCGCCGGCGCGGTGTAGCCGAAGTGGGCCCGGGTCTCCACGGTGATCCCGCCAGTGGCGGCGGCCTTCCTTGGAAAGCGGACAATTGACCGTGGGTCTGACCACAGCCGACCTGGGCGAGAACAGCCCTGGCGACAACAGCGCGAAACCCACTGCCGACCCCGCCCGGACAGCCCCGCCGAGCACCGCGGCCAGGGCCCTGCAGGCAAGACCCCGGGGCGGGAGGCCGGGAAAACGCCATCCCGGCAGCTCCCCGCTCCAGCCCCCTTGGCCACAGCCTGGAAACAGGAGGGCCGTCCACACGGCTCAGAAAAGGAGCCAACGGCCCCGGCACTGAGGCGCAGAACCGGACCGCTGACTACGCAGCCCAGGCGTGGGGCGCCCGGACCTGTGCACGCGTCACACAGCGCAACGCCCCACACCCCGCAAAGACACGCACCACGTCAACACGACGTTTCCCCTTCACTCGGGAAGATGAGCGATGCAGCGCGGCCAGTCCCCTGCCCGGCCAACCTGACCCCCGGACGCAACAGACACGGGCACCTTCACCACCCCCGACCAGACCGCCAAGAACAATCGGCAGCGTTCATCGCTCATCGACACCACGGCGAGGGCAACCAGGCCGCCCGCCCCAAGGAGAGGGTGAGAGGAACTTCGCCTTGGCCCTACAGAACCGCACCACTCACCTCCGGCTGGCAAGCACCGCCCGCCGGGCCTGTCAGAGATCCAGAACCTCCAATTGCTATCGACTGAGAGGTTCGGGGCCGGAATCAGGTGACCCATGGCCCGTGACCTGTGCGGACACAGGACGCGCTCGTGCAGGTCAGCAACCGGCCGGGCAACCTGTACCGCAACCAGCCAGGCAACTCACCTCGCGATCCACCAGGCAACCCGCCGAGCAACCGGACCGACCCGCCGCTCGAACGCCTCGCGGAGCACTTCTGTCTGCCGGGCCTCGGCCAGGGTTCCGGCGTCGCCGAGCGCCGCTGCGGACCACTGGACGGTCCATGTGGCGGTCTCGCGGTCCTTGTGCCGCTGGTCGGGCTTGTCGTAGGCGGCGCGGTTGTAGCGGTGGCCGCATTCCGGGGACGGGGTCTTGCCTCGGTCCGGGGCGTAGCGGGTGCCGGGGCCAGCGCAGGTGATGGTGGCCGTCGCCCATGTCCCAGCGGACCGACGACACCTTCGCCGTGGCGGCCGCCGGCGCCGCCGCCGACGGCCGCGGACGCCGTGATGGGGCCTAAGGGTGCTCGAGGACGGGGTGACCCACATCCACATCGGCATACCGACGCACTCGCCAGCCCCCGGCCCGGCTGAGCGCAGAGAGAACGCCGGCGGTCGGCGGTCGGCGCCAGTCCGGCTTGAAGCCCGGATGGGATGCTTCCGGGTGGAGTTACAGCAGTCGCCCTCGTCAGTGCTGGAGGACGGGTGGGTTCCAGGGGGAGAGGGTTTTCAGCCGGTCGAGGGTGTAGCGGAGCCGGGGGTGCAGGCCGGCCAGGTGCAGGCGGGTGTGGGCGGCGTGGGTCTGGTCGGTGAGGCGGCGCAGTGCGTGCAGGCCCGTCACGTCGCAGAAGGCGAGGGCGGTGAGGTCGAGGCAGAGGAGGTCTGGCCCTGCGGCCAGTGCGGAGGAGACGGCCCGGTCGAGGAGCGGGGCGGTGGCGATGTCGAGTTCTCCCTCGAGGCGGAGCAGGACGGTGCCGCCCCACCACACGGTGTGGGCTTGCAGCAGCTGGTCCGCTCGCACGGGCGCCTCCGGCTCCATGGGACGCAACAGGCTTCCAGTCTCCTCTTCCGCTTGTTTCAGTGCGGGCTTTTGCAGGATGCGGGACGGACGTCAGGCTGCGTCGAGGCCCGCCCAGTGGTCGATCAGCCCGTCGAGACCGGCCTCGGTCCCGGTGCCGGTGTGGCCGGCGAGGGCGGAGACGATCTGGTCACCCCGGCCATGCTCGTCCTCGGGCCGGGCGGCGGCCCAGCTGCCGTGGCCGGCTTCCGTGCGCGGCCCGCCGTCGGTGACATGAACCTGGACCCGGCCCGAGGCGTCCACCGAACCCTGCAGATGCAGGACAACCGGCGGAAGCGCATGAGTGACAGCGTTCGTGACCAGCTCGGAGACGACCAGCAGCGTGTCATACACCCGGTCCGCGTCCAGCCCCCAGGCCTCCAGCACCGGCCTCACCGCGTGACGGGCAGTGGCCGGGGCAAGCGGCCCGTGCTCCAGAGACAGGCTGAACCCGCGCCCGCCATCCGGCACGGCAGACAGCGCGGAACGCTGCTGTCCGTTACGGGAGAACGTGGTCGTCGTCATCGGGATCACTGCCTGCCAGTGGGTCTGGAAGTACCTTCTCTGGTACTTCCAGCACACTCCCCCACAGCACAGAAACCCTGAGCAAGCAATACCCAAAAACAGGAAAAACGGACATCGGAAGAGTCTGGGCCCTCAGCGCCGAACCCAGCAAAACAGCCTCCCGCAACGACACCACGGAGCCACCGCCGAGCCCTGCCCAGACAGCCCTGCCAAGCACCGACCAGGACCTTCACAAAGACAGAAACCGGGAGACCGCCGTACCGCCAGCTCCCCAGGCCACGACGAAACAGGAGCCGCCGTCCACACGGCCCAACGCAGGGCCGCGGCTCTATGGGGTCGGCCCCGGTGCCGCGGCATCGAACGGGGCCGCAGACTGCACAGGTCCGGCCGCGGGGTGCCCGGACCTGTACGCCCCCGCGCCCCCAGGGACACCCGCCACGTCAACGTGGCGGTTCTCCCACCGCCTGGAAGGATGAGCCGATGCAGCCCCTGCCCGTCCCCTGCCCCGCCCATCTGATCCCGGACGCGACAGACCCGGACACCTTCAACACCGTCTACCAGGCCGCGAAAAAGGAGCAGGCGGGCCAGTACACGGATGTCGTCGTATGCGTAGCGGTCCGGCTGCTGGCGGCGCTGCCGCTGGGGCATGCACAGCCAACAGGTGGGACGGCCCGGCGGTACCGCTCCCAGAGCACGGCTGGGCACCGGGCCTCACCCACGCACGCCATATCGGCACGGGCTGCCACCGACTCTACGGGACCGGCACCGTACCGGGCCGTCCGAGACGCCGCCGGGCGGGCCGGGGCTCCGGCGGTGTGGCGGCCAGTTCGGCGGTCCAGTCGCCGGTGGCGGCACGTTCAGCGGCCGTCCGGGCTCGCGGGTCGCGTGCAGCCGGCTCGGAGATCTCAGGGCCGGGACCGAGGGCCCGGCGTCGTGCGGTACTCACTGCTCCAGTCTCCCCCGCGCCCAGTGGCCCGCGTGGACTCCCCAGTACCTGCCGCACTGCCCCGGGCATCCATGCGCCACCCTCCTCCATGTCATCGGCTGCATCCCCAGCGACCAGGCCCCCGGACCGGGAACAGGCACTTGCCGCACTCCAGCAGCCACGCGCGGCAGCCTGCACGGAATGCGACGCCGCCCGCTCCCTGGACCCACAGCAGCCGCCCGCCTCCTGAAGCCGCACCGTGAGGGTGAATGCCAGCCGAGCAGCCGAGTTACCTACTTGGCCTCACCCGTAGTAAGGGGGCCAACTGCAGTCGACGGCGCGGAGGGTTGTCTGCATCCGGTTCATCGTTTGCCGCAATGTTCCCGGGCTGAGATGCCGCAGCGTTGGCCGTAGGAGCAAAGGTTCAGCCGCCCGCTCTGGAAGCAACAGTAAATAGCAGAAGGGTAGTGGAAATTGAAAGAATGTTGTTGACGCGCATTGCTCGGACTGCCCATGTCTGGACCTGTTTCGGTTTCCGGGCAGTCAGGGTGATGCGTGCGAGGAATATGCCTGGCCGCTGAGGCGGATGCGCTGCAACTGCCGGTTGCCGCAGCCGCGTAGAGGGCATGGTCAACTGGGCTGAACCGACTGAAGCCTGACTGCGTGGGGATGAAGGGCGCGAAACCGGTGAGAGCCAGCGTCCCTGTGACCGTCTGTGACCCTACTCGGCCCACTCGGACCGGAGCGGCGCGCCCACCTCGTGCAGGTGGCCGAGGGCCTGGCGGTACGAGTCCACGAAACCGGTCTCCGTGTACGGAACGCCCAGGGCCGCACAGTGGGCCCGGACTGCAGGCTGGGCGAGACGCAGATTCGGGCGCGGCATGCTCGGGAAGAGATGGTGCTCGACCTGGTAGTTGAGGCCGCCGAGGAACCAGTCGGTCAGCGCGCCGCCCCGGATGTTGCGCGAGGTGAGCACCTGGCGCCGCAGATGGCCCCAGCTCTCGCCGTCCGCGTGCTCGTCGGGCCGCTCCATGCCCTTGTGGTTGGGGGCGAAGGCCATGCCCAGGTGCACACCGAGCAGCATCTGGTGGACGAGGGCGAACACGAGCGCCTGGGCGGGGGTGAGCAGGGTGAGCAGCAGGGCCGTGTAGCCGGCGAAGTGGGCGAGGAGCAGCGCGCCTTCGACGAGCCGCTCACGGCGGGAGCGGCAGGGCCCGTCCTTGGCGAGCAGGGCCTGGACTCCGTACACCTTGAGCGCGACGCCCTCCAGGGTCGTCAGCGGGAAGAACAGCCACGCCTGGTGACGGGTGAGGAAACCGCGCAGCCCCGTGCGGCCGGCCGTCTGGTGCTCGGCGAAGACGAGGATGTCGGCCGCGACGTCCGGGTCCTTGTCGAGGTGGTTGGGGTGGGCGTGGTGGCGGTTGTGCTTGTCGTTCCACCACTCCCGGCTCATGCCGAGGAGGAGGTTGGCGTGGACGAGCTGGAGGATCCTGCTGACCCTGCGGTTCGCGGTGATCTGGGCGTGGCCGGCGTCGTGGCCGACGAACGCGGCCCGGGCGGAGAGCAGCGCGAGGGGTACGGCGAGCAGCAGCGCCCACCAGGAGGGGCCGATCAGGGCGAGCCCGGCCACGACGGCGGCGATGCCGAGCAGGTTGACGGCGATTCCTCGGGCGTACCAACCGGGGCGGTGTTCGAGGAGGCCCTGTTCCCTGACCGTCCGCAGGAGCGGGGTGAACTCGCTGCCGCCCCTGGCACGGGCGGGCGCCACGGCGGGTGCGGCGGCGGCCGGGGTCAGGACGGTGGCCTGGGACATGACGGGCTCCGGTCTCTGTCGGTCGGAATGCGGCGGCGACGCGGCCCATGGTGGCGGTGATGGTCCGTGACGGGCGGGCGTCTGGGACGTTGACGGTGTTGGCTTGCAGCAGCTGGTCCGCTCGCACGGCCGCCTCCGGCTCCATGGGACGCAACAGGCTTCCAGTCTCCTCTTCCGCTTGTTTCAGTGCGGGGCCGGATGCAGGTCAGGTCATGCTGCGTCGAGGTCGGCCCAGTGGTCGATCAGCCCGTCGAGACCGGCCTCGGTCCCGGTGCCGGTGTGGCCGGCGAGGGCGGAGACGATCTGGTCACCCCGGCCATGCTCGTCCTCGGGCCGGGCGGCGGCCCAGCTGCCGTGGCCGGCTTCAGTGCGCGGCCCGCCGTCGGTGACATGAACCTGGACCCGGCCCGAGGCGTCCACCGAACCCTGCAGATGCAGGACAACCGGCGGAAGCGCATGAGTGACAGCGTTCGTGACCAGCTCGGAGACGACCAGCAGCGTGTCATACACCCGGTCCGCGTCCAGCCCCCAGGCCTCCAGCACCGGCCTCACCGCGTGACGGGCAGTGGCCGGGGCAAGCGGCCCGTGCTCCAGAGACAGGCTGAACCCGCGCCCGCCATCCGGCACGGCAGACAGCGCGGAACGCTGCTGTCCGTTACGGGAGAACGTGGTCGTCGTCATCGGGATCACTGCCTGCCAGTGGGTCTGGAAGTACCTTCTCTGGTACTTCCAGAACACTCCCCCACAGCACAGAAACCCTGAGCAAGCAATACCCAGAACAGGAAAAACGGGCACCTGGAGAATGCCGCCGCCCGCCTGCCCGGACAGCCCCGCCAGGGCCGGCAGGCCCCCGCGAAGAGAGACTCGGGACGGGGCCAGGAATCGCCGTACCAGCAGCTTCCCAAGCCAGGCCCTGGCCACAGCCACGAGCAGGAGCGGCTGTCCACACAGCACAGGAGGGAACCGCGGATCTTTGGGGGCGGCCCCGGCGCAGAGGCGTAAGAACCGGGGCCGCGGACTGCGTGGCCTGGGCGTGGGGCGCCCAGATTGTGCACGCGTCACACACCTCAACGCCGCCGGCCCCCCAAAGACACGCACCACGTCGACACAGGGCGCCCTTCCCCCTCATAGGCCAGCAAACGGGTACCCGCCGGACCTATCCCGAGACCGGGTGAAAGCCCCGGTTTTGATGTCACCCTTGTGGATTTCGACACGTCAGCAGCGATTCGTTTGCGCTCGTCTTCCCGATCCCCGCCTGACGCCTCTTACAGCGCCCTTTCCCCATCGCTCACCACGACGGTCTTCAGCCAACGCAGCATGAGGCGTTTGAAGCCTCCCCCCGTAGGGCGACTCCGAAGCGCCTGCCTTCATCTTTGGCACAGCACCACTTCCAGGAGTGGCCCTACAGCCAACTCCCTTTCATGTTCAGGACGCAATCACCCGCGCACGCCATATCGGCACGGGCTGCCGCTGACCCTATGGGACGGGGGTCAGCGGCAGCCCGTCGCGAGACACCACGGTCCGCGCAACTCGGTGCGGCGGTCTCGGAGCGCCTCCCGAGCTGATCAACAGACGACGCGTTCTCGCGTACGAAGCCACCGGTCAGAAGTTGGCGGTCAGAGCCGCGTTCAGGCCCGCAAACCAGGGGCGGGGGTCGCTGCGGTCGAGTGAGCGGGTGTTGCGGGTGACGGCCGCGTCGTCGGTGTGCAGCGCCAGGAGGCTGAGAGGCTCTGGCCCGGGTGGGTCGTCTCGACGTGCCGGACGCCGCTGCCCATGGAGGGGGCGAGGGGGTCGGTGGTAAGGAGAAAGAGGCCGGTGCCGCCACACGTGCACTGCAAAACGGCCCGGTGTCCGGCTGTGTTCGCTCTGCGGCGCCTCCGCTGAGCGTCCTGAAGGGCTTTATTGAAGGCTTCGACCGGGCCGGGGACGACGAACCGCCGTGAGTTTGCCGCTGTCTCTACGGGACCAGCGCGGTACCGGGATCGGCCGTGCCCGCCGCCGGGCTGACCGGGGCTCCAGGGGCACAGGGGTCCCATCCACTCCGATGGCTCACAACGGAGCGGCAGAGAAGTCGGAACGGTTCATCCCGCCCCCACACCACCAGCACAAACCCATCAACCTGATGCACCATCACTGACACCAAACCGGCGCATCGCACGGGCCTTAAGCGAGGCTCCTCGGGCGGGGCGTGGTGCGTAGAGAACACCAACGCAACGACCAGGAGCCCCGCCTCGTGGCACCCCCACCTGACCTGCACATTCGCCCTGCAGGGACAGGGGAAAAGGGTTCACTCAGGACACTAGCGTCAGTCCTAATGGCCTTGCGGCGGCAAGTCCGTTGCGGTGCACCAACGGGTTTCTCCGCATTTGGTAGTCGTAGCCCCCGCGAAGCCTCCATCCTGGGAACCGTCGACGCTCTCCTCAGGAACTAGCTGGAGAATCTCAACATTTGTGATCACAGAACACCTCATGCACATCAGAAGCCCGTGTGTTATCGCAGGCTCAGCCGAAGCCCGGTGGGTATTCCGAACGGCATCCCGAGCCGTCACTCCGGGCCATACCCACGGAACCCCACAGGTGAGATGGAGTACTTGAGTAATGGCCACTCACTCGTGGAGGGCCCCTCTCATCGCTCCGGTTGGGACTGCATGAATTCGGGACGTTGTCAGAGCACTGCCACAGGTGTTGTCACGTTGGTGAGGGCTTGAGGGGTGGGGGTGCGCCAGGGCGTGCTTGGCCCGGGCTCTGGTCTCGGTCAGGCCGCCGAGCACCGTGCCTGGGTAAGCTCCGCGCAGGCCCGCCCCGTCCCTGGAGTGTCCCCACGCACCACCCGCCCCCCGGCAGACGGCCTGCCACAGAGAAGCCGGCCCGCATGGACACCCCAAGTACCTGCCCCACCGCTCCGGGTACCCAGGCGCCACCCTGCTCCACGTCATCGGCTGCACACCCAGCGACCAGTGAGCCGCCCCGAAGTTTCCGGACACCGGACCAACTAGAACTCCCGCACAGCGGGTGCGCTCGACCAGGCACCGACCGAGCTCCGCCTTCGTGAGCACCCTCTTCTCCCGGCACCGCATCACGGTTACCGGCCCAGGTCTTGCCCAGGTACAGGGCGAAGTCGGTCAACGCCCGGCCTTGCGGGGGCACGCACGCGAGGAAACACCGCGACCTGGTGGTTCTCGACCTGCCCGGTGGTCGCGGCGTACCTCCGGGCGTCCCCGGCCGACTTCGTTCTCTTCTTCAGAAATGCGGGCTCGTCGATCACCAGAACCGCCTCCGGATCGCCCAGACACCCGCCGACGAAGGCCCGCACCCCGCCCCGGAGCCCGCTCCAGCTCCACGCCGTACACCGCAGCAGGTTCTTCACCCGGTCCGGCACCACGTGCCCCGCCTGCGTAGCGATCTGCCAGGAGTTCTTCCGCTCCACCGGCCCCAGCAACGCCTTAAGATACGCACGCGCATTCCCACGCGGGTCCTTCCGGCCGAACAGACCCGAGCGAAGCGAAGAAAGCCTTGAACCACTCCGCTCACCCCGCTCCACATCACGCAACATCTCCACGCGCAGGACAACGGACCGCCCCGCCAGCCGGCACGGAAGCGCTCCTGTAGTACCGGGTCAAGCAGTATGCAATATTGAAGATTCTACTACCAAGTGAACTCGTGCGAGCTGGCGACGTTGTCGAATTGTGGAATCTGAGTGTAGGCGGCGCACAAGTCCGAGGTGCAGGGTGCATACACGCCCGAGTGAACGACGAACGGGCCGCCATAGTTGGCATACGCATAGAGGGTAACCTCGGCGGTAGACCTGTTCTTGCTGCTGCTAGCATGATTATCTGTCGTAGTCAGAGTGCCTCCGAAAATAAGACCCTTATAGCTAAGTCTGCTCGCGGCGAAGTCTGTCGTTCCGCCAGCGTAATATTCGTAGCGGTATACGCAGAATTCTCCGGACTCACAGTTTCCGTCTAGTGCCTCCGCCGCATGGCTGGTTCCAGCGACCCCAGCCACAAGAGCGAAGGCCGCGGCCACAGTCGCTGCCAAACGTCGAATCATTGCTGCTCCTTTGTGATGTTTCGTATATGCCAGAGAGTGCCGATGCTCTGCGGATGACTTGCGCAAGCGTGAGAGCCCTGCCCCCTAGCGCCCCGGACGTCGGGAGCAGAGCAATACTCTCGCTTCGGTCATGCCTCGCTGGAGAGCAAGACGTACTCAGACCCCACGAGACCATCCGGCGCTGGTGCCTGAAGTTCGGGCAAGCGCACGCGAACTCTCTGTCCGCCAGCGGCGTCCGCAGCCAGGTGAGCCGCCCCGAAGTTTCCGGACACCGGACCAACTAGAACTGCTGGTCTGATCGACAGAAAAAGTACGTGGCACAGAAGCGCAAGTAGGGCCTTGTTACGTTGTCGGGGGTGTGGTCGTCTGAGGGGCAGGCCGGGGTCCGGGCCTGGTCTGGTGCAGATGGCGGCAGGCAGGCTGGCGGTGCCTGTGATGTGGTCCCAGAGGGTGAAGCGGTTGGTCATCTCGAGGCGTTGCCGGCTGGCGGTCATCAGGAAGACGTGCCTGCCGATCAGAAGCCGCAGCAGGCGGCGAGTCCGCCGCGCAGCAATCTTCTCGGGCACGTGCCCCCATCCTCTCTGATGGCTCACAACGGAGCGGCAGAGAAGTCAGAACGGTTCACGGTGAGGTCGAGGCAGAGGAGGTCTGGCCCTGTGGCCAGTGCGGAGGAGACGGCCCGGTCGAGGAGCGGGGCGGTGGCGATGCCGAGTTCTCCCTCGAGGCGGAGCAGGACGGTGCCGCCCCACCACACAGTGCGGGCTTGCAGCAGCTGGTCCGCTCGCACGGCCGCCTCCGGCTCCATGGGACGCAACAGCCTTCCAGTCTCCCCTTCCGCACCCGGAGGCTGCCCAGCTCAACCGCCCAGCATCACAAGATCAGCGACAGAGCCGATGAAGATGTGCTCAGTCGTCAGGCGACCTGGGTGTCGCGCTCGATGGCTGCGAGTCGGTTCGTGAGCCGGTAGCTGGGGCCGTTGATCGAGACGACGTCGCAGCAGTGGAGAAGCCGGTCGAGGATGGCGGTGGCGAGGATGCTGAAGAAGACCCGGTCGGTACCCCGGGTGATCGTGACAGACAAACTCCGTTCCTACCGTGCCGCGCACCGCGAGGTGATGCCCTCGGTGGAACACGCTCCCACAAGGGGCTGAACAGCCGGGCGGAGAACTCCCACCAGCCCACCCGGCAGCGCGAACGCGCGATGAAACGCCTCCGGTCCGTCGGCGGAGCGCAGCGGTTCCTGTCTGCGTTCACCGGCATTTCGCCCCACTTCCAGCCCGGACGCCACCTGATGACCGTCGGCCACCACCGCTTCGAGATGGCCCTCCGCCTGACTATTTGGAACCACAACACCGGCAACACCAGCATGTCCGCCACAGCCTGAACATCAGGCCAGCCAGCGCCTCTTCCTGCCCTCAGACGATCACACCTCCGACAACTTGACAGTACCTCCGGGCGGCCTCGGTCACCGTCCTACCCGAAGAGCGGACGAGCGGGATCGCGTCCCGTCGGTACTCCGCCGAGTGCCGCATCGTGTACTTACTTCCCACCTGGCACTACTACCTCTGGAACCTCACGTCCCAGTCTCCAGGTGTCCACGATCAGAGGGAAGCTTCAAGGCGAGCTCCAGTTGCGCGATTGAGCGGTGATTGCTCAGGCCGCACATGCGGCACGCGACGACCCTAGGGGAGGCCTGCAGCGCCTGCTACTCCGCTTCCGGTCAAATTCAGATGGCTAAGGGAAGGCACGGAATGACGGGCGTGTTCTCAGCAGAGTCTTCGGACTACGCATGGGAGGTCCCGGGGTACCGGACTCTGAGGGAGTTGGGAACAGGAGCCAGCGGGCGTGTCGTCCAAGCAGTGCACCAGACGACATCGGAAGCGGTGGCCATCAAGTACCTGAGCCCCGAACTTCGCAGCAGCCCGGACTTTGTCGAGTCGTTTCGCGCCGAAGCTAGACTGCTGGCAAGCCTCGACTCCGAGCACATCGTACGCCTGTACGGCTACTCCGAAGCCCGCACCGGAGCTGCCATCGTGATGGAGCTGGTGCAGGGAGTCAGCTTGCGTATCCTGCTCCGTGAGCAAGGTGCGACCACGCCCGAGTCAGCTCTGGCCATCCTCAAGGGTTCGCTTCTTGGCCTGGGCGCAGCCCACAGCGCGGGTGTCGTGCATCGTGACTACAAGCCGGCAAACGTCCTGGTGACGGCGCAAGGCGCGTCCAAATTGGCCGACTTTGGCATTGCGGTGCGCTCAGGTGCCGCCACTCAGGCTGTTGGCACACCCGCTTACATGGCCCCCGAGCAATGGCGAGCCGAGCCGGTCACGCCCAGTGCTGACATCTATGCCGCGACGGCAACCTTCTTTGAGTGTCTCGCGGGTGAACAGCCCTTCGCCGGGTCAACGCTCGCCGAACTGGCCCTTGCCCACAGTACGGCGCCGGTCCCTGTAGCACAGGTTCCCGATGCTCTCCGGCCTCTGATCACTTGGGGTATGGCCAAAGCACCGGCAGACAGACCGGCTGACGCATCTTCCTTCCTCGATGAACTGGAGAGGACCGCAGGAGCGGCATACGGATCGGACTGGGAGAAGCGCGGCAAGGGCACCCTGGCTGCGGCTGTCGCGTTGCTGCCCCTGCTCATCCCCGCTCCTGGGTCTGTCGCGGCAGGGAGCACGGAACTCGCGACAACTGTTCTGTCTCCATCGCAAAGGCCCGCTGCCAGGGGTACGGCGCGTGGCTCGGACATCAAGAGGATCCCTGCGTGGGCTGCACGCACTGCAGGTGCCGCGGTGGTCGTGGCAACCGGTGTCGCAGGGGTTGTCGTTGCTGCTGGCGAAAATCACGCACCGCGTCCGCTGCACCGGGCTTCGCCTTCCCTGCCTGCCGGAGCCTTGGCTGAATCCCCCAGGAACACGCCCGGGAGTCCTGGCCACACTGCCTCTCCCAGTAACAGTCCTTCCCCGGCAGCGTCTGCTTCTGACCCTGCCTTTGCCTCGGACGGTCAGACCGCAAGCAGATCACCTGAGGCGAACTCAGATTCCGGCAGTGAGGAACCCACCGGACCTGATGGCAAGGGTGACACCAGCGGAACCACCGTTGGTGCCGGAAAGGCTAATTTGCAGCCCACTGCCAGCACTTCTCCGGCTGTAACACCCGGAAGCACTGAACGGCCGCCGCCTCTTTCTCCCCCTGTCACTCCGCCCCAGCAACCCTCTCCTGCTGCGTCGGCATCCACCACCAGTCCTACTCCACCCTCCAGAGTTTCGTTCCTCGGCCTGACCAGCCTGGCTGCGACAGGCAACGGACGTGCAGACGCGGGCATTCTTGTCAGAACGCATACCCCAGCGTCCGTCACGGTCACAGTGACATGGTTCGACGCGAACGTGAACAGCACAGCTTCCAGTCCTGGCAAGCAGGACGGAGCTGCTCAGACCTTCGTGCTCAACGGGAACACTCAGTACACCCTCAACCTAGGCCACACCTTCGGTCCCGCGTTCTGCACACGGCGATGGGGCGTTCTGCTTTCAAGCTCCCCATCCTCTGAGCCTGCACGTCCCTACCAGCACATTCCCAGCAACGCATGCTGAGGGGCAGTCAATGAGCACGCAGTCTCGAGGCTCTGAGCAGCCGACCCCGGACGAGATGCCGACGCTCCACTCGGCCTGGCATGCGCCATCGCAGATCCCTGCCAGCGACGGGGCACCGCTCCCGCAACCCTTTTCTCCGAGTGCCGCGCAGACGATGCCTACCTACCTGGACGAGAACTGGACGTCGGCTCCTGCGGCTCAGCCGGCCCAATTCGCTGCGCCGGAGACACTCGTGTCCACGCGCCAGGCGACCCGGCCGATGCCCCATGGTCTGCCCGCTGCCTTTCCGGCCTGCGTAGCCCTTCCGAATCGACCGGCCTCGCGCCGCAGGTCCCGAGCACTGCTCCGGTACGGGCCGGCGGCGCTCATCCTCGCTGGAGTAACTGCGTATCTGGCGCCCTCGTATCTGGGACCGGAGCTGGCCGTCACCGGCGTCTCAGTGGAACCAGCGAGCAAAGGTCGCAAAGTGGGCTGCGGAGAGACCACCCAAATTACCGGACATATCATCACAAATGGCGCACCTGGCGTGCTCTCCTATCAGTGGATACGGAGCGACGGCAGCACGTCGGCCCTCCTCGAGGAGAAGCTGACCATAGGACAGAGATCCGTCTCTCTCCGTCTGAACTGGACGGTCAGCGGCCGGGGCACATATCAAGCAAAAGCCACCCTTAGAATCACTGCCCCCGCAGCTCCTGAAGCCTTCGCAGCGTTCACCTACCAATGTGCAGATTCAGGTACAAGCCCCGAATAGATGCCACCACAAGCCTGCTGGACCAGTTGATCCGCCGAACGAAACGGGACAGCGTGGCCCTAGGGGCCCACAAACGCCTTGGCGACCATCGGGCCTACGCTCATTTTGCTCTATAGGTAATACTAGTGATTTAGGTGGGCTTAGGGCGTCTGCTGGCTGGTTTGGTGGGTGGCACCAGCGTGACGGTGTGAGCCGGTGGTAGGGGTGGGTTGTGGTGGTGGGGGTGTTTGAGGTGCCAGTTGCTCGACCAGTGTCTTCACCGGCCCGTCCGCACACAGCACCGCGTCCGTGAGCTCGGAGAGTGCCTCCCTCCGGGCGTAAGGGCACTCGTAGAACTCGACACGAAAGCGGGACAAGGCGTCGAACGCCTCACCTGCAGCCCCGAGAACAGGGAGACTCATACGCAGCGACCGTTCTCTCATGCTTCGTTACTCGACATCTCGAAGCTTGGAGAACGGCCGCCTCCGCTGTCCCGACACGAACCGCAGATCAGCGTCGGGTGACAGACGAGGTTAAACGTCAAGCTCAGAGCATGTGTGCACCGGGCCTCACCTGCGCACGCCGGACCTGGCACGGGCTGCATCCGATCCTAGTCTTCTGAGTCAGGAATTCTGTTCAGATATGAGGCGAGGCGTTCGAGGATCTCGTCCGCGGTCTTGGTCCAGATGTAGGGCCTGGGGTCGGTGTTCCAGGCTGCGCTCCAGATCCGGATGTCCTTCTCCAGGGCTTCGGCGGTCTTGTGGACGCCTCGCCGTATCTGTTTGTTCGTCGGCTCGGCGAACCATCGCTCCACAAGGTTGAGCCAGGACGATCCAGTCGGCGTGAAGTGCAGATGGAACCGCAGGTGGGCCAGTAGCCAGGTCTTGATGGCCGGGGACTTGGGGGTGGCGTAGTTGTCCAGCACGAGGTGGATGTCGAGGCCGTCCGGCACTTCCCAGTCGAGCTTGATGAGGAACTTCTTGAACTCCTCGGCCCGGTGGCGGCGATGCAGGGAACCGATGACCTTGCCGGTGGCGACCTCCGGGGCGGCGAACAGGGTGGTGGTGCTGGCGCGGACATAGTGGTGCGCGACGCGTTGCGGCACTCCGGGCATCATCGGCAGCACCGGCTGCGAGCGGTCCAGGGCTTGGATCTGCGACTTCTCGTCCACGCAGAAGGCCAGAGCCCGCTCGGGCGGGTCCAGATAGAGGCCGACGACATCGTGGACCTTAGCCTACGAAGTACGGGTCTGTGGACAGCTTGAACGCCTCCGACCGGTGCGGCTGAAGACCGAACGCGACCCGCGACACCGTCGACTGCGACAGGCCCGCCTGCCTCGCCATCGACCGCGTCGACCAGTGGGGGCGCGTTCTTCGGAGCCGACTCCAGCGTCCTGGTGGCCAGCGCGGCTACCTGCTCGTCGGTCACCGTCCGGGAACCGCCCGAGCGGGGCATGTCTCCCAAGCCGGCGATCCGATGCTCTACGAACCTTGCCCGCCAGCGGCCCACCGCATGCGTCGTCGAGCCGAGCCGGGCAGCGACGTCCTTGTGGAAGCACTCTCCGCGCAGGCCAGGATGATCCGGCAGCGCAAGGCCCACGCCTGCGGCGTGGAACGGCGCTGCGCCCGCCCTCGAGCGCAGCCCGTTCCTCGTCCGACAGAACTAACTCGGCCTTCGGCCGTCCAGTACGTGCCACAGGCCAAGTCTAAACATCTGAACAGAATTCCTGACTCAGAAGACTAGCGAGAGAACCAGTCACACTATCACCCCTTCGTGATGTAAGTAGTAATTGCTCAGGCATGTCTCTGCTCACACCTGGAGAGTCGTCTGTGGACTGACGGGTGCACAGCCCAAACAGCAGAATCTGCTTCGGTTACTACCCGATACATGCGCAAGCATTCCGCTTGCGCTGACTGGAACAGTGCATTTCGAATTTCAGGGAAGTGAATAACATGAAGAACTCTCAGAACCTTGAAATGCTGCCCTCTGAAGAGACGGATGAGAGGTTCGCTGAAGCCTACGGAACGGCGTGCCCCGGCTCATGCGGACATACAGGCGGCGACGGCGGCTGGCTCACAAACCACAACGAAATTGCGGTGGAAGGTTAGCAGGGGACTGATACACCGGGGACGGGCTGCCGACCGGCAGCCCGTCCTCTTTTTCAGCATGCCCCAGCAGCTGAGTGGATTCCAGGCGAGGCGATCATGGCAAGCGTCCCGTTGACACAGCCTGCAGTTATTTCCCTGCGTGCGCGCGTCGGGGTTTGTCGCGGGCGGAGTTGTACGCCGCGATCCGGAGGGATAAACGTGTCGATCCGGAGATGTCGCAGCGGGCATTGGGAGAGAAGGGGGTTCACCGCAGGACTGTTCGGCAGGCGTTGAACTGCACCACCAACGAGAACGCCGCCCTGAAGGGCATCTACCTCGCGGTCATGTCACTCGACCCGACCGGCACCGGCCGCAAACGCTGGACCAGCCGCTGGAAGCAGGCCCTCCAGGCCCTCGGCATCGCCTTCGACGGACAACCGAATCCGACCCAGCCGACCAACCCAGTTGCACTCAAATCTTTACAGTCCCGCACGAGAGAGCCGCGGGCGTACGTCGTTCTTGATCGCGCACCGTCTCTCTCGACCATCCCGGGACGCGGATGTGATCCTCGCGATGGGGACCGGCTCGATCACCGGGCGCATGGCGAGCCGATGGCGGCGGGCGGGTCCTGTGCCCGGCTGTAGGCGGCCCAGTCCGCGCAGGCCGTCACCAACGCCGGCTGACCTGACGGCCGCGGTACTGGCAGACCGTATTTCCTCTGTCCATCCCCCGGTTTGCGCCTGACATGCTGTTGCGCATGAACGCCTTGACTGGGCCAGCCAGTGTGGTCGAGCGCCAGCTGACCGCCTACAACGACCATGACCTAGAGAGCTTCACCGACACGTACGCCGAGGACGTCTGCATCACGTACCCGGACGGCAGTCTGCTCCAGGGGCGCCAAGCGGTGCGCGAGGCGTACGCCGGCCAGTTCACCGAAGGCCGCTGCCACGCGGAGGTGACTGGCAGACTCACCGAAGGCGACTGGGTCGTCGACCACGAGACAGCCCACGGCATCGCCGCTGAACCGCTCCGCGTCCTCGTGGCATACCGGATCCGGGGCGGGCGCATCGACCGCGTCGAATTCCTGGGCTGACCAGCTCTGTCGCACTGCTGCGTCGGCGCCGGCCATCGTCGGCAGCCCCAGCCCGGCGCCGGAACCGCGACCTGCCAGGTCCAGGCCGGTCCCCGAGATTCTCTTTCGATGAGTCCACGTCCCCTGGCGACCACGCACGAGGGCCGCCCGGCGGGCACGGCCAGGTTCCCAGATAGGCGTGGGCGACTGGACGTAGAACGAGAGAGAGGCCGGCACCCGGCTTCCCCCGCTTTCGAGGAGGAATCGTGCCCAGCAGTCTGCCGCGTCCCCACTCAGCGCCGAGATGCAGAACGCTATGGAGGCGTGCATGTCCTGCCACACGCCACACCACGTGCCAAGGAGCCCTGGGCTCCTGCCTGACCGCGAGCACCTCGGGCGGCCGGGCCCAGATGCAGATCATGCGCGCGCTCATGGACTGCTCCGAGCTGACCTGCAGGTGCGCCGACCTTGCCTTCACCGTCGCCACCACGTGGCCGCCGAGCAGTACATACCCCACCCAGGCGTGGGCAGGAGAACAGGTGAACGCCGCAGCAGCCGTCGACACAGCACTCTCGCCCGTCAGGTCAAACCACAATTTGTCCGCAGCGCCCAGTGGGAGCAGGCCGGGCAACAGCGGCAGGGTGGTCACCCATGCAGTCTCGTCATCTGAAGGTCTTGGTGCCAACAAATTTTCCTGGGGCGGTTGGCGACCCGGTGCCGCACGTCGCAACTGGCCGGTCCGGCTCAAAGCACAGAGCTCTTTCAGAGTGGCCACTGATCGGGTGAGGGGAACGGGCAGCGGGTCGTGGCAGAACGGACGGGGCTCCTCGGCAGTTGAGGGAGGTACCTGACATCTCATCCCGCCTGCCGGGGAGCCCCGTTGGTCACCTGTCCTGCATCACTCGGCCTGCCCCACGCCCTGGTCGAGACGGTCACCATGCTCATCGTCCTCCGTGAGGGTGACCGCCGATGCAGGCTCCGCCCGTCCGGACGGGCGATCGTCGCACTGGTGTATCTGCGACACCACCTCACCCTCGCCCAGATCGCCTCCGGTTTCCGCATCAGCGCCGGAACGGCCCACGCCTGCGTCCGCCAAGCCGTCACCCTCCTCGCCCGTCGGGCACCCGGACTGACCGCCGCACTGCGCGGCAGGCCGGACGCGGCGAAGCAGGCATACGTACTGGTGGACGGGACTCTCACCTAGTGCGACCGGGCCGCCGGCGGCCGGGCCGGCTACTCCGGCAAGCACCGCCGCCACGGGGTGAACCTGCAGGTCATCACCGATGCGTCAGGCCGAATCCTGTGGATCTCACAAGCCCTGCCGGGCCGAACCCACGACCTCACCGCAGCCCGGAAACACCAGATCACCACCACCTGCATCCGCCTTGGCGTCCCGGCCCTGGCCGGCCCCGACTACCTCGGAGCAGGCGGAACCTTCACCGTTCCCCAGCGACGGCGGCCCCGCAAAGAGCTCACCACCCGACAACGGTCCCTGAACCGGGCCCACGCCAGGCCCCGCTGCCCGGCCGAACGCGGCATCGCACGAATCAAGACCTGGCGCATCTCCCGCCGAAGCCCGCTGCACGGAGCGTGAGCTTCACGCCCGAGTCTCATATGGGGCACCGGGAGGGTGCGACTGCATGGGCTGTCCCGGCCCAGCCGGGACAGCCCATGCAGCTGACACATCGAGGGGGGTACCTGCTGCGTCGACCCTAGTCGACCATGGAATCCCTTCCTTCGGAGTGAGTGATCATTGCTCCATCCGCAAACCGGTCCACGACCAGCCCGGCGACTGTGCGGCCGCCAGTAGCACGTCAGTCACTGACCCTCTACAGCGATCCCTACGAGCAGCGCTGACCGCGCAGTCATCACCGACCGGATCACTCCGGGCACTGGTCTTCTGCTATCCACCAGCCGACCGAGGCCTGGCAAGCGAAGTAGTGAGCAGCCGGGACCATCGTGGGTCTGACCGGCCACCAAACCTGCCATCGGTCACCGGACATTCAGCGTCTGCATCTCGACGCACGGTGACAGCGGCGCCCGATCGAGCGCCGAGGGCGGGGGTTATCAGGTGCTGGCCGGTCCCGCACCCGGCTGGGCGTCAGGATGACAGCCGGATGGAACACTTCCGGGTGGAGTTACAGCAGTTGCCCTCGTCAGTGCTGGAGGACGGGTGGGTTCCAGGGGGAGAGGGTTTTCAGCCGGTCGAGGGTGTAGCGGAGCCGGGGGTGCAGGCCGGCCAGGTGCAGGCGGGTGTGGGCGGCGTGGGTCTGGTCGGTGAGGCGGCGCAGTGCGTGCAGGCCCGTCACGTCGCAGAAGGCGAGGGCGGTGAGGTCGAGGCAGAGGAGGTCTGGCCCTGCGGCCAGTGCGGAGGAGACGGCCCGGTCGAGGAGCGGGGCGGTGGCGATGTCGAGTTCTCCCTCGAGGCGGAGCAGGACGGTGCCGCCCCACCACACGGTGTGGGCTTGCAGCAGCTGGTCCGCTCGCACGGGCGCCTCCGGCTCCATGGGACGCAACAGGCTTCCAGTCTCCTCTTCCGCTTGTTTCAGTGCGGGCTTTTGCAGGATGCGGGACGGACGTCAGGCTGCGTCGAGGCCCGCCCAGTGGTCGATCAGCCCGTCGAGACCGGCCTCGGTCCCGGTGCCGGTGTGGCCGGCGAGGGCGGAGACGATCTGGTCACCCCGGCCATGCTCGTCCTCGGGCCGGGCGGCGGCCCAGCTGCCGTGGCCGGCTTCCGTGCGCGGCCCGCCGTCGGTGACATGAACCTGGACCCGGCCCGAGGCGTCCACCGAACCCTGCAGATGCAGGACAACCGGCGGAAGCGCATGAGTGACAGCGTTCGTGACCAGCTCGGAGACGACCAGCAGCGTGTCATACACCCGGTCCGCGTCCAGCCCCCAGGCCTCCAGCACCGGCCTCACCGCGTGACGGGCAGTGGCCGGGGCAAGCGGCCCGTGCTCCAGAGACAGGCTGAACCCGCGCCCGCCATCCGGCACGGCAGACAGCGCGGAACGCTGCTGTCCGTTACGGGAGAACGTGGTCGTCGTCATCGGGATCACTGCCTGCCAGTGGGTCTGGAAGTACCTTCTCTGGTACTTCCAGCACACTCCCCCACAGCACAGAAACCCTGAGCAAGCAATACCCAAAAACAGGAAAAACGGACATCGGAAGAGTCTGGGCCCTCAGCGCCGAACCCAGCGAAACAGCCGCCCGCAACGACACCACGGAGCCACCGCCGAGCCCTGCCCAGACAGCCCTGCCGAGCACCGTCGCCGGTGCCGACAGGACCCCGCGAAGAGAGACTCGGGGCGGGACGGGGGCCGGGGAAAGCCGTACCGGCAGCTTTCCAAGCCAGGCCCTGGGAACAGCAACGAAGCATGAGCGGCTGTCCACACAGCCCGGGAAGGCACCGCGGACTTTGGGGGCGGCCCCGGTGCCGAGGCGTAAGAACCGGGGCCGCTGACAACGTGGCCTGGGCGTGGGGCGCCCGGACCTGTGCACGCGTCACACACCTCAACGCCCCCGGGCCCCCAAAGACACGCACCACGTCGGCACAGCATCTCCCCACGCCCGTGACCCAGGCGGGCGCCACACGCTCGCTCGGGGACAGTCGTCCTGTACGGCGAGTGCGGCTGCAGCCTCCAGCGGGCTGCTGATCTGGGCTTCCAGGGCCCGGCGGAAATGATTCCGTGTGTCGTCAAGTCTGAACTGTTCACCCTGCAACGCCACCAGCGTGGCGCACGCAGGCACGGCACACGGCCCGCTAGAGTCCGAGCGAGATACGCAGCAGGCCTCGCCAGCCTCCGCCGGGGCCCGCTGCCACGAGTGTCGGCCGCTTCGCCCAGGTCACACGGCGCAGGCTCTTCCACCGGCACAACCCCGGACCTGACAAACGGCTTCGCACCCGTTCCCCGTCAGGTCCGGGGCACAGCCTCCCGGCAACCCGCAGACAAGCCACCCCACGCGAACAGCCACCAGCTGAACAGCCCGCCCCTGGCTGCCCGCACCGCGGCTCTGCCATCGCAGAGAACACCTCACGCCACCGCCACCAGAACCAAAGGCGCCCACAGAGCCATCCAGACGCCCCCCTGGCCCGCAACACAGGCCCCCAGCCTCCACGCCCAGGCCAGTGCGGCCATGGGGCGTCGCTGGCAGCGCGAAATCCCGGTCCGGAGGAAGGACCGGAGCGGCCGGCCACACGGTCCAGGAGAGAACCGCGGATCTGAGGAGCGGCCCCGACGCCGGGCGTGGAATCGGGGCCGCGGACGGCGCGGGTCCGGCCGCGGGGTGCCCGGACCCGCGCACACACCACACAACCCAACGCCCCTGGTGCCCCAGGGACACGGGCCGCGTCAACCCGGTGGTTCTCCCGTCGCCGGGGAGGATGATCCGATGCAGCTGCTCCCGGTCACCTGCCCGCCCTCTCATCCCAGACGCGACAGGCGTCGAGGCCTTCAACACCGCCTTCCGCCGCCGAAGAACGGCGGGCGGTGTTCCTCGCCATCGACACCACGGCCCGCGGTGGACAGTCAAAGCCGGCACACTCACCACACCCCGGCACACCATCGACACCGCGGCGCACGACAGCGTCCGCCAGGCCGTCACCCGCCTGCTCCGTGCCCGACAGATCCGCTCCGGCTCCTTCGGTGGTCCGGTCTGCTACGTGCTCCACGACGTGAACAGCGAACCCTGGGCACGCGAACTCGCCGCAGCCCTGCACGCCGCTCTCGACGGTAACCCGGCCCCCTGGGCCCACTCCGTACCTCACACCCCCTGGCAGCCCCCGCCACCCCGGCCGCCGCCGCTCCAGGAGACAGGGACTGGCCCGGAGACCCGGCAACGCAGGCAGGCCCTCCGGGTTTCACCCGGCGCTGCCCCACTCCCCGCCACCTGGGACACCACATGCGCCGGATATGTCTCGTTTTGGGTATGTGTTGCTCAGGTACCCACTCGGCGGCCGGAGGAAGGTGGTCAGTACAGAGACGGAAACCCAGGGCTGAAAAGCAGCCGTTCTTCGGAAGTGATCGTCATGTACGCCACCGAATACAACACCATCATCACCGGCCAGACCGGTGGCGAGGGCGTGCGGGTTCCCGCTCCGCGCCCGCCCGTGGACAGCAATGACGTGACCGAGGCCCTGGACCACCGGCCGCAGGCCGTCCGAACCGCCCGGCACGCAGCGCAGGCGGTGCTGGACGAGTGGCAGGTGGCCAGCGATGCGGTACTGCTGGTCGTGTCCGAACTGGTCACCAACGCCGTCGAGCACGCCGCACCGCCCCTCGCACTGCACCTGCACCGCGAGCGGACCGGCAGCCGAGTCTGGGTAGGGGTCACCGACGGCGGCCCCGTCGAGACAGAAGGCACAAGGACCACCTCTCGCGCCGACGACGAACACGGCCCCACCATCGTGGACACCCTCGCCGAAACCCACGGCACCCGCACACACCCCAGCGGCACCACCCACTGGGCACGCATCGCCGCTTGACGCACCTCATAGCCCCGGCCCCGCCCTGACACGCGGGCCGGTCTGTCCGGCCGCACCAGGGGACGCCACGTGCGCCGGGCCACGAAGTGGGGCGGGAGATAATCCCGCCCCACTTCGCCGTGCCGGGACACCTCGACGACCACGGGCACCGACCGAGCAGACCGCCGCGGATCTGAGGGTCAACCCGGAGACCTTGCGCAACGGGATCCGGGCAGCCGACGCCGGCAGGCACTACAGGCTCCACCCGGTTTCCGGCTGCCGCTCCCCGCGCACCCGCCGATGGCCAGGCACCAGGAAGGTGAACCGCTGAACAGCCTGCCGTCTGCAATGACTCGCCAGGCCGTTGAAGCCAGAGCCCCATGCAGGCCCAGGGCCGCTCAGCCGTCGCCAGCTTCCAAGACTGATCCGGCAACCGGATCCGACTGCTGATTCACCGCCGCCTCATGAGCCGCGACATGAGCACGCGCTTCCTTGGCCGTAATGCCCAGCAGTTCTGTCGCCATGCCAATACCCCCGAACACATTCACAGCCTCGACAACAGACTGGGTGAGGGCAGCCTGAGCAAGAGAAGTCTGCTCAAGTGCCCTGTCATAGGCATCGAGAGCGTCTACCTGGCGCCGGTGGAGCGCCTGCAGCTCGTTTCTCCGCTGCTGCGCATCTGTCATGGATGGCTCAGTGCTGGTCATGCCCCCATGATCTCAAGCGCCGCGCAGCGGGAGATACGGGCCCCGCGAGAGCACGGGACAGCCTGCCCGGGGGATGCGCCCGCACCCGAGGCCGCCGGCCAGCAGCGAGACCCTTGGCGGGCTACGCAGCCTGACGGAGCACCAGGCCGTACCCCACCACCCCAGGGAGGAACAGGAAGACACCTCACCTGGCACTGCAGGCGAATCAGAGGTGTCGGCTCCGGAATCCGGCGACCCGCAGCCCGTGACCTGCGCGGACGCAGGATGCACTCGTGCAGGTCGGCAACCGGCCCGGCAACTCACCGCGCGACCGACCAGGCGACCCGTCGAGCAATCGGACCGGCCCCCGCCGCTCGAACACTTGGCAGAGCCACGTCTCACCGTTCCGACGGGGCCGCCGCAACCGGCGAACGAAGACCCGGCTGTACGCCATCACGGTGACGTACACGCCGCATCGGCGACGTACGCGGCCAGGGCGGCCGGAATCGCGCTCCTGGTCCTCGGGTCCGCCCTTGGCAATGGTGACCCGAATGGTGACCCGCACAGGTCACGGGGCTTGGGTAAGTCGTCTGCCGGGTCTCGGCCAGGGTTCCTCGTCGTGAGCTTGTTCCGCTTTGACGGACACGTTTGGTGTGGTGGTCAGGCTGCGAGGGCGGTCTCGTATTCGGCGGGGCTGCGGTAGCCGAGGCTGCTGTGGAGCCGGTGCAAGTTGTACCAGCTCTCGGTCCACTCGAATATCGCGGTGTGGGCTGCGGCCCGGCTGGGCCATGGCCGGCTGTCGCCGAGCTCGTTCTTGAGGGTGGAGAAGAACGATTCGGCGAGGGCGTTGTCCCAGCATTGGCCAGTGCGTCCGACTGAAAGCCTGATGCCGAAATCTGTTGCCAGGGTGGCGAGTTCACTGCTGGTGTATTGGCAGCCGCGGTCGGACTGGAAGATCACCGGGCTGGCCGGGCGGCGGGTTCGGCAGGCGGCCGTGAGGGCGTCGGCGACGAGTTCGGTCCGCAGGTGGTCGGCGGTGGCCCAGCCGACGACGCGGCGGGAGGCGATGTCGATGACGGTGGCGAGGTAGAGCCAGCCCTCGTCGGTGGCGATGTAGGTGATGTCCCCGCACCAGCGGGTGTCGATCGCGGCGGGGTCGGGCTGGAAGTCGCGAAGCACCAGGTCAGGCCGGGTCACCGTGTGCGGGTCGGGAACGGTGGTGCGGTGGCGGCGCCTGCGGTGCCGGCCGGTCAGGCCGGCCTGTCGCATCAGACGGGCGACCCGGCGCCGCCCGCAGCCGGCTCCTTCACGCTGAAGGACAGCGTGGACGCGCGGGGCGCCATAGGTGCCGCGGGACTGCTGGTGGACGGCTGTGATCTGTTCGGTCAGCTCGGCGTCTCTCACCGAACGGGGGCCGGGGGTGCCGTTGCGGCGGGCGTAGTAGGCGGTCCGGGAGACCTTGAGGAGTTCACACGTCCGTTTGACGGTGTGACCTGCTGTTTTCTCCGCCTCGGTGAACGGGTCCACGTTCACCGGGTCTCCGTCGCGAAGAAAGCCGTCGCACGCTTGAGGATGTCGACGTCCTCGCGCAAGCGGCGGTTCTCCCGCCGCAGAGCCGCCAGTTCCTCGCGTTCGCTGCTGGTCAGGCCGTCACGTTCACCGGCGTCGACCTGGGCCTGGCGGACCCAGTCGCGGACCGCGGTCTCGGTCAGGTCGAAGTCCTTGGCGACCTGACCGACCGAGCGGTCACCCCGCCGGCACAGCTCGACGATCTCGGCCTTGAACTCCCACGTGAACGAGCGCCGAGGACGCGCCTTCTTCTTCCCCATGCTCTCCATGATGAACATCATCCTTCCGGGGCCCAAGCCCCTGATCTCCGATGTCCGTCAAAGCGGATCAAGCCCAAGTGAGGTTGATCCCGGGGAGTGGACACCGGGTTTCATGCGACGAGTTGTGACAGCGTGCTCGTAGCTCGAGCCGACCCGGCCCATGCTGCGGAGGATGCCGTGCCGTCGGCAGACCTCGGCGAAGGCTGCCGCGCTGTACTGAGCGCCCCTGTCGGTGTGGAAGACGACGCCGTGGACCCGGCCACCGTGGGCGGCCACGGCCATCGCGATCGCGTCGGTGACCAGCGAGGTGCGCATATGGTCCGCGGTTGACCAGCCCACGACCTTCCTCGAGCAGATGTCGATCACCGTGGCGAGTAAAGCCAGGCCGAACCGACGGCCATGTAAGTGATGTCGCCGCACCACTTTGTGTTGAGCGTGTCCGCGGTGAAGGCACGCATCACTAAGGGTCTGCCGATCATTAACCTGCCGCTTTGATCTTGCTGTTGGGGCTGCTGCTTTGGGCGGCCACTCGGGCTCGAAGGGCTGGCAGGGCGGTCGGTGGGATGACGGCCGGCGAGATGATGATGCCCTGTGCTTCAAGCAGTTTCCTGATCTTCAGCAGGGTGCGGTGCATTGCGGTGCGGCTGCTGTTGAACAGAACGGCAAGAGGTTCCGCGGCCAGGTTGACGCGCAGGTGGAGCACGGTGGCCAGGACCTGGTCGGCGAAGGTGAGGCGGGGTGGGCGTCCGCGGCGGGGAAGGCCCTTCGCGGCCAGGATGTGGATGAGGTTCTGCAGCTGGTGTGGAGTCAGGCCCGTCAGTTCGGGGTCGGACAGCAGCGCCGAGTGCCACGGCGGTGTCGGTGGCCGGCCGTTGCGGGCTGCCGGGACGGCCGGGCTCGGCTGGGGGTGCAGGGCATAGTTCCACTCGCCGTGGAAGGTGTGCCGGGTCAGCGGCAGGGCCGCCATCTCCGCGTCGCCGACACCGACGCCGGTGGGGTAGGTGTTGGTGTCCAGCTCGGCCTTCACCCGCAGTCCGGTGCGGGACCCCTCCTGCCGCAGCAGACCGGCGACGGTGTCCGCACCGACCCGGTGACCCTGACGGGTCAGCTCGGCCGCCAGCGTGCGGGTCGACTTCGTCGTCCACCGCAACGGCGACATCGGATCACCACGTTCGTCCGGCTCGACCAGGCTCAGCAGGGCACCCCGCAGTCCAGGGTCGAGGTCCGCGACGCGTTTGCGTCCGCCGCCCGGCCGCCGCACCCGCCCGGTCAGGAACTGGCCTGTCTCCAGGTCGGACATGCCCTTGCGAACCGTCGTCCCGCTCACCCCGGCCGCCCGGGCCACGGCCCGAATGCCGCCATGGCCCAGTCCTCGGGCCTCCGCGGCCATCAGCAGCCGCCGCTGTCGTTCGTCCAGGTGTGGGAACAACACCGCGAACTTCACGGCAAGTTGATCACGAGTCTCGTCCGGGATGCGCAAACGACACCAACGAGCCCGAGCTCTGAAAGCAACACCTTGATGATCGGCAGACCCTTAGACCCAATACTAGTGATTTAGGCGGTTTTAAGGCGTCTGGTGGTTGGTTTGGTGGGTGGCACCAGTGTGACGGTGTGAGTCGGTGGTGGGGGTGGGTTGCGGTGGTCGGTGTGTTTGAGGTGCCAGTTGGCCATTTTGCGTTTGATGACACGGGGGTTGGAGCGTCGTCTGCGGGGCGGAAGGAGTCGTTCGAGCAGCTCACGGATGGTGTGGGTCAGGGCTTGGTGGAGTCGTGAGGGGGGAAAGCGCCGCTTGGTCGGTGACGTGGCGGCGGGCGGCGTTGAGGGTGCGAGTGAAGGAGATCCGGTCGGGATCGAGGCCGGCCTCGGATGCCGCGTGGTGCATGACGTCGCGCAGTGCGTGGTGGACGAGGAGGAATCCGTAGACCTCCTGCTCGACACCGTCGGGATACTCCGAGCGCAGGACGAGTTGCCGGCCGCCCTGGTGGGTCTTGATCTCGTCCAGGGTGTTCTCGATCTCCCACCGCTGGTGGTAGAGCGCGGCGAGTTCGACGGCGGGTGCGTCGTCGGGGTCGCAGACCGTGGTGATCAGACGGTAGACGGTGTCCTCGCCGTGTCCGTCGAGCCGGTATTCGATGACACGGACCGGGGCCGGATCGCGGCGGCCGCGATCTCCGCTCGCCACGATCTCGGAGAGGCAGGAGCCGTCCTCGAAGGTCTCCAGGACCGGCAGGACGATGTTCTTGCGGACTCTCCACAACAGGTCCGCACCCGTGGCGGACGCGGCTTGCCACAGGCCGAAGCCGGTGATGCCGCGGTCGGCCATCAGCAGCATCCCCGGCGTGAGGCGGTCCAGCAGGCCGGGGATCAGGTGCTGTTCGTGGACCGTCAACGGGCCGGTCGCCGCGGCGAACACCGCATGCGTCCCGCACTCCACCAGAGCAGCCACTCTCACCTGCGGATACGCACTACGCTGCTGACCTCGGCCCGAGCCGGGCCGGCCGAAGAAGGCGCCGTTGGCGTCGGTGTCCGGGACATCGAAGACGGTGCCGTCGACCGCGACCAGACGCCACCGCCGATACCAGGCACCCACCGTCTCCGGCGTCGCGACCGGACGGCACACCCGGCCGAAAAGCACCTTCAAAGGCTCCGGTCCCAACCGCCGGCGGGCCCGCCCGATCGCCGCCGTCGTCGGCACCGGCCACGGCTTGTCCCACCGCCGCACCCGCTCGAGCCCCTGCGTCAAAAGCCGGGCCACCTCCTCATAGCCCTGCCCGGAGAACAGGCACATCGCGAGCACGAAATACACCACCACCCGGGCCGGCAACAGCCGTGAACGCTGCTCGACCCGCCCGCACTCCGCCACCACCTCATCCGCCAACTCCGGCGGAAACACCCGCGTCAGCACACCCAGAGCGATCCGGTCCGACAACCGGCCACCCGACGACTTCACCTGCCCAGGCCTCGGCACACCACACCCAACGACCAACACCCACCAAAGTCACCGGTATTGGCCCTAGACCCCACACCCCGTGGTGCTGGGACACCGTCCCGCTCTGCCTGACTGGAGGACTCGGCCTCGCCACCACTCCGCTGGTCAACCGGGCCGTCACCACGGCACTGGCCGGGAGCCCCCGGGCCCTCTGCTTGGACCTCACCGGCCGAACCTTCTGCAACGGAACGGGTCTCGCGCGCTGAACCAGCTCACCCACCAGGTCCGCACGTCTACACGAGCCTCCACCTGAACAGCCTGGACCTCAACCTGCAACGAACCCTTGGCCTGTTTCCCGTAATCCCGGACACTCGTTCATGTTGCCGCGAGGATGCTGGTGCCGTTGCCGGGTTTCGGTCGGGGTGAGGTAACTGAAGTTCTCGTGCCTGCGCAGGCGGTGGTTGTAGAAGCTCTCGATGAACGCGAAGACCTCGGAGCGGGCGGTGGCCCGGTCGGGCCGGACGCGAGTGCCAATCTCTTCTTCGAGCAGGGCCCAGAAGCTCTCCGCGACGGCGTTGTCGAAGCAGGTCCCGGTCCGGCCGTACGCCTCCAAACTGCACCTCCGGGGCGGCGGCGAGGATCTGGAGGTCCGCCTCGGTCGCATCCTCCGGGGCGACCCGGGCAGAGGCGTAGACGGCGAGGGCGCCGGCCCGGACGGCGGTGGCGACGGTAAGGGACCCTTTCACATATCCTTCGCCGCCGTCTCGTCGAACTTCCCGTGGAACCGCGGCACTCTGCCCTTCACCTGCCAGAGGAAGAGCCCCACGAGGGCGATGGACCTGTCCGCGAAGACCGCGTACGTCCTGGCGAACCCCATGTACAGGGTCTGCACCAGGCCGTTCACGACGCCCGCAGCCGGCGACTCGGCCTTGGCTGAAGCATCACATCAGGTGATCCGCTTCGAGCCCGGTCACGCAGCCTCTCGTAAGGCTTTCGTGGTTGCGCCCCGAGCCTGACGTCTCAGTGAAGACGGGTGAGCAGCATGTTCTTGCGGGTGGAGCGGCCGTCGCCGAGGCCTGCGTCGAGGACGACCTGGGTCACGTGGCCGTGCCCGGCGCGACACTCTTGCAAGCCGCGGCCGCCAGGCCGATCAGTGCCGTTCTGCGCAGCACAGACGCCCCAGCCAACGCCCGCGGCTGGCAGCCACGTATATATCGCGGCGTCGCGGCATCTCACGGGCCAAAGCCCGGCGTCTCGGAATTGCAGGTCGCTGCCGGCGAAGCGCTGGGCGCGATGTCCTGAAGGGGTTGGTCATCGCCGGTGCTTCAAGGCCAGCCAACGGTGAAGGCGGCCAGCGTATGCGTCTGCTGTGCGAGGGGGGATGAACGCGAGGTAGAGGATGAACATGGCAAAGCTGAAGAAGCCGACTGTCAAGGTTGCGTGGATCGATAGGTGGAGCATGACTCCGGCGGAGAGGATCCAGGGCCGTAGGCGGAGGTTCCATACCAGGGTACCTAGGGCGAATTCGAGGGCGAGGGTGCCCCAGGTTGCGGCTTGCATGAGCAGCGGCTGGGTAACGATCCACTCCGGTGGCGACAGATTCGCCAGATCGGGCAGCCGCAGCGAATAGGAGACGGCCGTACCGTCAGGCCAGGTCTCGCCCTTGAGCTTGAGCTGCACCGTCGTCAGGTAGATGACACACATTTGGATCTGCAGTAGACGGAGCGTCCACGGCGCCCGTATCTGGGCGTCCCAGAAGGATCCGGTGGTGCGACGGCGGTCTAGCGACAATGCCGCCCCGGTAGGAGCCAAGGCTAGGAACAGAGCTTCGATGACAAGAAGCCCGTCGCCGGAGTTGATGATGACGGGATCGCGTCTGGTAAAGGAGAGCAGACATAGGAAGACGACAGAGGCGGCGATGCGGCTGTGCCAGCCTGCGGAGAGCGCAGCCGCTGCCAGGAGCATGACGGTCCATACGATGAGCACAGCCTGGTTGCTGGGGAACAGGTGCAGCAGTCCCCAGCTGTAGCGGAAGGACGGCGGCTCTGGGGTTACACCAGTGGGACCGTAGAACGTGAGCAGGTCCGGCAGGAGCGTGAGGGTCCATACCAGCACTATCAGTCCGAAGCAGATCCGGATGATGCCGAGGCTAGTCATGGGCTGTGGCTGGAACCAGAAGGTATTCCAGGTACCGGTGGCACTCGGCGTGCTGGTTTCGGCGTGCCGAGCTCGTGGCCCGGTGATGTGTTCGGTCATGTCAGAGTGCTTTGTCGTAGAGGATCTGTTGGCTCTCCTGAGGGGTGACAGCGGAGCCCGGCGGCGGAAGACTCCGAGAGGAGAGCACGATACGCACGTGCGTTGCCCTCGCTCCATCGCGCTGAGCCTGCTCGGCGACCCATAGGGCAAGCGCCGGACGAATCTCCGCATGGCGCACTGCGCTCTCCTTGAGCTTCTGCCACCGGTAGGTCCAGAGATGGCTAAGCAGGGGGTCACCGTGCGGGACATTCCAAGTCACCTCACGACCATTGCTGAGCGTCACGATCACGTCGATGCCCTCAGCATGTCTGGGCGGATTCGGTGAGAACATGCCCCAGTTCTGGTCCACGCCGCCGGCGTTACGGATGGGGGCTCCAACTGACTCCGCTTGTGTACGAACAGGGCCAGGAGGCAACCACCTTTCCAATACCGGAAACAGTAGCGCGACGACCAGAGAACTGATCAGTATCCGGCCGAACACGCTCGCCTCGATGCGCTCCTGGAGGCAAGAGAGCTGACGAGGAAACCGGCGAAATATTGCTGCCATATGGAAGAGGCTACGCGCATCTCTATTAAGTTCAACCCTTTCTCCCGATTCGCCCGATTCACCCGAACTGGGGTGCAGAATGCGGGATAGCGATATGAGTACCCATTGCTCAGTCGATCTTTCATCTTCCTCCCTCACTCTTGGGATTCGAGTCGCCGAGGTCAAGTGCCCTGCATGCCGATCTGACCGGGACGCCGATCGAGCATCCACCTCTAACCCGCAACGCGAAGCCATGCCCCAGCTCCTGCGGGCGTTCTCCGCGGCAAAATCCCCTCCCAAGGAGTCTTAATTATGAACTGGTACAAGAACTTGAGCACCAAGGCTCGGCGATTTGCAAAGGGAACGGCGGCAACCGGCGCGGCTGCGGCAGCCGTAGCGGCGGTTGTCGTGGCTGGCCCGGCCACCACCGTGCAGGCCGACACCACCGGTTCTACGGACAGCAGCACCACCACTGCCCCCGGTGGGGGCAGTGGTGGCTGGCTAGGAAACCACAACGAGCTGCTGGTCTGACCGGAGCTGAGGGCGGCAGGGGAAGGGACAATAGCCCTTCCCCTGCCGCCTCGTGCAGCGCCTTTGGCCAAGGCCATGCATGCCGGGTCTCGACGAGCCCGCGATGTCCGCAGTCGGCACCGAAAACGTCCTCGCCTCCCGGCTGATCCACCGTGCCCATGACGAATCCGGCGGGGTACTGCTACGAACCGGCCTGCGCGCTCGTCGAGGCTGGCCGAGCGTGCCCCGGCGCTGCCGAGTCTCTGGCGTCAATGAGGTTGTTCAGTGTGGCCACTGATCGGGTGACAGCTTGGAGGCATGACGGGAGAGGCCCTCGAGTTGTTGAGCGGGGTATCTGACGTCCGCAGCTCTTCAACTCGGGGGCCTCGTGGTTCCTTATCGTGCCGTACTCGATGTCCCGCATGCCTTGGTGGAGTGGGTCACGATACTGATCGTCACCCGGGAGGGTGACCGCAGGTACAAACTGTCGCCGTCCCAGCGTGCCCTGGTCTCACTGGTGTACCTGCGGAAGAACGACACCCTGCGTCAGCTTGCGGCCGGCTTCGGGATCAGCCTGGGCACCGCTGATACCCACGTTCACGCCGTGATCGGTCATCTGGCCGGACTCGCGCCCGGTCTGACTGCGGCCTTGAGGTCGGCCAATGCCCGCTATGCCCTGTTGGACGGGACGCTCGCCGAGTGCGACCGGACCGGCGACGGCCGGACGGATTATTCGGGAAAGCGGCACGGGGTGAACCTCCAGGTGGTAACCGCTCCGGACGGCACCCTGGTATGGATTTCACCCGCCCTGCCCGGACGGGCCCACGATCTGACCGCGGCCCGACAGCACCGGATCACCGCCACCTGCATCCGACTGGGTATCCCGGTCCTGGCCGACCGCGGCTACCAGGGAGCCGGTGACATCGTCGCCGTTCCCCACAAGCGACGGCCGGGCAAGGACCTCACGGTCAAACAGAGGTGCGTCAACCGGGCACATTCCCGTCTCAGGTGGCCCGTTGAGAGATCCATCGCGTCCGTCAAGACCTGGCGGATCCTCCGCAAAGCCCGCTGCAACCCCAGCCGGATGACGTCAATCGTCAAAGCCATCCTCACCCTCGAGGCTCACCGCTGAACAAGCTCAATGCACCCCCCTCCGTCGGCCCACACGTAGACGTAGTCGGTAGGTCAGGTCAGGGTGCTGGATGGCGGAGTGGCCCTCGGTCCACTTGAATCGGCGGCCGGGTCACGGTGGCTGGCGGCAGACCCGCCGCGCCACCCAGGAACTCTTCGAGCGCCGACACGAAGTCACCGAACGACAGTCCGTGGAGGTGGAGCAGGGGTAGCACCTCGCTGATCTTCGGAGATTTGCGGCACCACGGCACGAGGGTCTTGGAGGAGAACCGGCCGTGTTCCCCCGCCTCCTCGTCGAGGCACAGGCGCTGAACGTCCAGTGATGCGCCGTGGTGAGTGCTGGCCCCGGCCGCTTACCACGGCCACGGTCTCGCGGGTCTCGGTCGGGGTGCCCGAGAGTCTCTGAGTGCGAGCGCCTCCCATTCGATGGTCCAGGTGGCGGTGGCGCGGCCCTTGCACCGCTCGCCGGGCTGGCCGTACACGCTCGAGAAGTGACCGCACATCGGGGACGGCGTCTTGCCCTGGTCGGGGGTGTAGCGGCTGCCGGGGCAGGTGGCGGTTCCGTCGCCCATGGGCCAGCGGACCGATGTCACCTTCGCGGTGGCGGTCGCGGTATCCTAGTCGGCCGTCGCGGACGCCGAGACCGGGCCGAACGTCGTCGAGACGGGGTGCTCCACATCAACATCGGCATCCCGATGACGTACGTCCCCCGCCGAACGCGCCGGGCCGGTGAGCCGCATCAAGGTTGAGCGTATCTGAAGCTGATTCGCGGATGCCACGATTTGGACGGCTCTTCGCGTCAGCAGATTGTTGGGTTCGCGATCAGGATGCCCGTTCAGCATAGGCCCGTGGGTGTGCGGGACCGCAACCGACCTGACACAAAACATGGCTATTTCAGGCAGACCTAGGGCTTCTCACGGAGCATGTGTAACGCAGGCTCCTCTGGAAGCTGTCGTGCCGTGAGAAGCCACGGCTCTGGGGGCTGATCCATCCAGTACCAGTACCTGAAGGCATCCCATGGGAACAAGCCCCGGGAGTGACAGACATGGTCACACTCCCCGATGAGATGGCCCCGCCCGTCCTCCGTCGCTTGGCTGTCATCTTGGACGGAGACCGGCGCCGGGCTCACCAACAAGGCCTTCCGCCGGTCCCGGGATCCCAGAGCGGAGGGCAGGGCGTTCTGGACCTTCTCACCTGGTGGGAGAGCATCGATGAGATAGAGGTGGCCACAATATGGTCCCTGTCCCAGACTCGAGCGCCCCCAGCACGAACTGGCGGATCTCGTCTCCGCGAATCACGGAGACGACTGAGAAGAACGCCGCGACCCAGCGCAGGCAAGATAACTGAGACCTAAGTATCCAACTCATTGCGGCTGACGAGACGGGAAGAAGAATGGCGACGAATAAGGCCCTGCAAAGCTCGGTCAAGGTGCCGGGGCCGCTGGCTCAGGAATTGAGTATGGCTCCGCGTAGACTGCCGATTCTCGGCCATGCGGTGGCTCTGCGGAGGACTCCACTAGATTTCCTGTCCTCGCTTCCAGCACTCGGCGATCTCGTCAAGATCGGACTCGGCACCCGCACCGCCTATCTCGTTTGCGACCCTGAACTCTCCCATCTCGTATTGCGCGACAGTCGTACATTCGACAAGGGCGGCCCCGTGATGGATACGGCCCGGACACTGTTGCGTGACGGCATGGTGACCTGCCCTTATGAGCCGCATCGGCGTCAACGTCGGCTGATTCAGCCATCCTTCAATAAAGACCGTCTTGCCGAATACGCAGATATGATGCCTCCCTACATTTCTGCCGCGCTTGACTCCTGGCAGGACGGCCAAGTGATTGACGTCCTTCCGGAGATGATGGAGATCACCTCTCGGGTAACGGCACGCACCATGTTCACTGCCACTCTCGATGCAGACACCATTTCAGAGTTCATGGACTGCCTGGGTATTGTGCTGGATGGCTTGTTCAAACGTGTAACGTCGCCGCTACCTGTGCTGATGAAGCTGCCCACCCCTGCCAATCGTCGTTACGCGCAGGCACGCGCTCGCATGGACGAAATCGTCCAGCAGACTATCGAATTCTATCGCCGCTCCGGGATACAGCGCGGTGACCTCCTTGCAACGCTTCTCGCTGCTCGTGGCGAAGATGGTGATCGACTCAGCGAACAGGAAATCCACGACCAGGTATTCACCTTCTTTGCGGCTGGCACAGAAACCACCGCCACTCTTCTGGCGTGGGCACTGCACGTTGTCGGGACGCAACCCCACATCCGGAAGCAACTGCAAGCCGAAGTCGACACAGTCCTCGACGGCCGGCCGGCAACCTGGGCCGATATCCCCCGCCTGGACTTCACCTATCGCATCCTGATCGAGACCATGCGCCTGTATCCACCCGTGGTACTGACCACTCGGATCACCACAGCCGACACCGAACTCGGTGGACACAAGATTGCGAACGGCACCGACGTGTTCCTCAGCCCATACATCGTCCACCGGCGCCCCGAGATCTACCCCGACCCCGACACCTTCAATCCGGACCGCTGGCTCTCCCAGCGCCCCGCCCCGCCCCGCGGCGCCTACATCCCCTTCGGCGGCGGCTCCCGAAAGTGCATCGGCGACACCTTCTCCCTGACCGAAGCCACCCTCGCCCTCAGCACAATCGTCAACCGCTTTGAGCTTCACCCCGACCCCAAATCCACAACGCAGCCGCGGCTCAGCAGCACCCTGCGGCCGCATCCCCTGCTCATGAGCCTGCACGCCCGCCGCGACCAAGGTCGGTGAGAAATAGTCGGTGAGTGGGTTGTTGGTGAGGCGTGGGTCTGTCCAGCAAACGGTGTAACCGGCTTGGTTGCTGAGGTCAGATTCGGTTGCTGGCGAGGCGGCCGCCGAAGGCCTACCAGGGCCCGCTTCTACCGTGGTCAGCGTCGCAGCGGGGCGCAGGCGAGGTCCTCCTGGACCGCTCGGACCCTGGCCAGCAGCGCGGGCTTGAGGCCCTTGTTGGTCTGTGGGTTGATCGAAAACGTCAGCGACCGCTTGCAGTCCGCCGTGCTGACCGTGAGCTGGGTGTAGCCGGGGAAGTTGTCGGTGTGGCCGTAGACCTGCCGCATCGCGTCCTGTACTGGAAGATCGGCAGCCCGCCCGCGTTGGCACCGGTCCCCGAGGGTTCCGAGGCCTCGCCGGGAGAGATCCTTCTTCGCGACGAAGCCGAGCAGCCGGCGCGAGTCGAAACGGCGTGTCGGGGCCCTCCTCCGAGATCTCCTGGAACGCGGGCGGCCGTCAAGAAGTCGGGCAGCTCCGGAGGTATACCGGCCAGTTGCCCACAGATGCCGCGGGCAGCGTCTGTGGGATGGTCTACGTGCTGTGGCGCGGGCTGGGCAGACGTGCTCGCAGAGCGAGTCGGCCGCAGCGGGGTGACGGCTCGAGTGTCGGGGCCTTTAAGGCGCCTCTATGGCTCTCGTCAAGCCGTAGCCCGGTGTGGGTGGCTGGTAGAAGGTGCCGTCGCTGAGCATGGCGAGGAGGACGTCGATGCGGCGTCGGGCCAATGCGATGAGGGCGGCGACGTGGTGCTTCCCTTCGCGGCGTTTGCGGGTAGCAGGCGCGTGACTCGAGCTGGGAGAGCGAGGCGAGCGCGGAGGGGCCCGCCAGGTCGTCGTCGACCCCGGCAATCATCGCGAACTCGGGTCTCGTCGGCGGGATCGATCGTCCGCAGTGTGTGAGACATCGTCCTGGCGGAGTCGGCGGCGTCTCTGCTGCATATCGCCTCCGCGGCAGTGAGCCTAGCGGTCACGCGCGAGGCTGATATCACACCTTGCTGCCTGGCGGTAGGCAGGGCAGCCACCGGCCATCCGGAGCAGTAATGAGTATCGATTGCTCATAGTGTCGTGCTGGCCGGAGCGCACAGTTGAAGAGTCCGATTTGCCCTATCTGGCAGTCGCGGCCTGAGGTGCTTTCGCTCAAGCCTGGCGCCCTAGCCACAGCATCAGTGTTGCCGGACAGGATCTCAGTGGCTGCAGGCGCGACGATGCTGGAGGACTGGTCATGGCTGCGACGGAAAGCAGGACCGGGTTCGACACCCTGGCAGGCTCCTCGGCCTCGTTGCCGACGCAGCGCGTACGGCAGGAGGACTTCGCCCTTCGCCAACTGACTGCAGTGCTGTTCAAGTCACTCGATCGTAGTGATCAGCGTCGGCACGCCCTTGCTTATCTTCGCGGACTGCTTGGCGCGGACGGCCGACGGTCCATCCGCAACATTGCTGCGCTGCACGGCGATCCGACCATGGCACAGAGCCTTCATCACTTCATCTCGAACTCCACATGGGAATGGTCACCGATGCGTGAAGCGCTTGCCGAGTACCTGGTGGGCAGCCTCCAGCCGGCAGCCTGGGTGACTGTGCCCCTGGCCATTCCCAAGCGGGGCACCACCTCAGTGGGCTCGGAGCGCCAGTACGTTCCGGAACTCGGCCAGGTTGCCATCGCCCAGCAGGCCGTTGGTGTGTGGGCCTCCACCGAGGATGTCAGCAGCCCGGTGAACTGGCGGCTTCGGCTGCCGGAGAAGTGGCTCGAAGACCCGGAGCGGCGCCGCCAGGCGTCGATTCCAGATGATCTGACGGCACGCACCCTCGAGGAATGCGCCGTTGAGGCAGCGCTGGAAACAGCCAGCGGGTGGGGTCTGCCAGTCAGGCCAGTAGTCATCGATGCCCGACGGATCGATGTGGCCTCATTGGTCAAGCGGTTTCATGACGCAGGCGTGCCTTTTGTTGCACGGATCAGCGACAACACTCCTCTGGCGGCTGCTGAGCCAGGACCGGCGAACCGAACCGGGGCCTTCCAACCGGCGGGTCAGATGGTCAAAGGATGGAGCGGCTGCATTCGCCCGGTTCGGCGGCCACAGCCCCGCGAGCCGGAGACGCACCCTGAACTCGCCGCAACGGTGCAAGTCCGCATACGCCAGGTGACGGGGCCTGCGGACTTGACCCTGCTGGCGACGGGGCAGAGCCGACGGGAGTGGCCCGCAGAGCTCTGGCTCACCAACATTACTAATGCACATATGTGCGCCCTGGTCCAGCTGACAAAACTGCCCGAGCGCATCGATCAAGAGTGTGGGGAAGCTGCTGACCGGCTCGGGATCCGGGATTTCAGAGGGCGTTCCTACGAGGGTTGGAACCGCCATGTCACACTAGTATCCGCTGCATATGCACTTTCAATGTTCCTCTTTAAGGACTGCCGTATCCAGGCAGGTCACTTTTCCTCCTCCACCCGTAATTTCGGTTCACCGCAGACTCGGGCAGCATGAGTAATTCAATCCAGTCTGCCATACGATTCCAGAGAATGAATATGATCCTGCCGGGACACTTACCTAGATGAAGGTTCTGTTCTATATACCTGCGATATCGAGCACCGGCCCCCCACCCGCCAAGATGGATGATGCAGAAACTGATGTCTGATGCCTCGAACTAACGCACGCCGCGTCTTGCTTGCCGGTTCCCGTGGTTTCTGTGCGGGGGTGGACCGTGCAGTCACCGCTGTTGAGGAGGCCCTGGAGCAGTACGGGGCACCGATCTACGTCCGTAAGCAGATCGTGCATAACAAGCATGTCGTGCAGAGCCTGGAGAAGAAAGGAGCGGTCTTCGTCGACGAAACGGAGGAGGTTCCGGCCGGCGAGATTGTGGTGTTCTCTGCGCATGGCGTCGCGCCGTCCGTGCACGGTGAGGCCAAGCGCAGCGGGCTCGCCATTATCGATGCCACCTGTCCTTTGGTGACCAAGGTGCACAAGGAAGCCGTGCGCTTCGCAGAGGAGGGTTACGGCATCCTGCTCGTCGGTCATGAGGGCCATGAGGAAGTGATTGGGATCATGGGCGAGGCCCCGGAGCGCACCTCGCTGGTGGACAACGCGCACGACGCGGCCACGGTGCGTGTGCCAGACGGGGAGAGGGTTGTCTGGCTTTCCCAGACCACTCTCTCGGTGGACGAGGCCACGGCAACCGTCGGGCGGCTCAAGGAACGCTTTCCGGCACTGGTCTCCCCGCCCAGCGACGACATCTGCTATGCCACCCAGAACCGCCAGAACGCGGTAAAGGAGATCGCCCCCGAGAGCGACCTGCTGATCGTGGTGGGCTCGGAGAACTCCTCCAACTCCGTACGGCTGGTCGAGGTTGCCCGGGAGTACGGGGCCAGAGCCGCCTGTCTGGTCGACTCCGCCAGCGAGATCGACGAAGCCTGGCTGAAGGGCGTCGCCACCATCGGCCTCACTAGCGGTGCCTCTGTACCGGAGGTGCTGGTTAACGATGTCTTGGCATGGCTCGCCGAACGCGGCTGGAACGATGTTCAGACGGTGGAGACGACCACCGAGACCCAGCGCTTCGGGCTCCCGCGCGAGCTGGCCCGCACCCGTGAGGAGCTGTTCGGCGGCTCTGGTGTGGCAGAGTCTGGAGCCCCCGCCAGCGATGACGCCGTTGAGGGGATCTCATGACCACGGTTTCGCTGGGCATGCCCGCCATGCCGAGCCAGTCCCTTGCCCCTCGGCGCACATCGCGGCAGATCATGGTGGGAAACGTTCCGGTGGGCGGCAACGCACCCGTGTCGGTGCAGTCGATGACCACGACCGTGACAGCAGACGTCGATGCCACGCTCCAGCAGATCGCGCAGCTGACCGCGGCGGGGTGTCAGATCGTCCGGGTGGCGGTCCCCTCGCAGGACGATGCAGAGGCACTGCCCGGCATCGTCCGCAAGTCCCAAATTCCCGTGATCGCCGACATCCATTTTCAGCCGAGGTACGTCTTCACAGCAATCGACGCGGGCTGCGCTGCCGTGCGGGTGAACCCCGGGAATATCAGGCAGTTCGACGATAAGGTCAAAGAGATTGCCCGTGCGGCTGCAGGGGCAGGTGTGCCGATCCGCATCGGGGTGAACGCCGGGTCTCTGGACAATAGACTCCTGGAGAAGTATGGACGGGCGACCCCCGAGGCTCTGGTGGAATCAGCTCTGTGGGAATGCTCTCTCTTCGAGGAGCACGGGTTTCGGGACATCAAGATCTCGGTGAAGCACAATGACCCAGTCGTCATGGTCAACGCCTACAGGCAGCTGGCTTCCGCCTGCGACTACCCATTGCACCTGGGGGTGACTGAAGCCGGCCCGGCGTTCCAGGGAACCGTCAAGTCAGCAGTTGCTTTCGGTGTACTGCTGGCTGAGGGCATCGGAGACACGATCAGGGTCTCCCTGTCGGCTCCTCCGACCGAGGAAATCAAGGTCGGTATCCAGATCCTGGAATCGCTCAACCTGCGTCAGCGCCGGCTGGAGATCGTTTCGTGTCCGTCGTGCGGGCGTGCACAGGTGGATGTCTACAAGCTGGCGGCGGAAGTCACCGCTGGGCTTGACGGGCTGACTGTCCCGCTGCGCGTGGCAGTGATGGGGTGTGTGGTCAACGGTCCGGGAGAGGCCCGGGAGGCAGACCTGGGCGTGGCAGCGGGTAACGGCAAGGGACAGATTTTCGTCCGAGGCAAGGTGATCAAGACCGTGCCAGAGTCGAGGATCGTGGAAACCCTGATTGACGAAGCCCTCGCACTCGCCGGCCAGATGGGCGGAGAAGGCGATCCCACCGTCACAGTGATCGCCTCAAAGTAGCACTCTCCCCGCACTTCACATACGACGGAATGCGTCCACCATGGCAGACACAGTTTTTCTCTCGGCACCTGCGCTGCTGGAATACAGCCGGGCCCGGTACACACCAGCCCTGCGTGAATCCGTCGGCCGGCTAGCCGCCCCTATGAACACGATCGCCGGCTACCACTTCGGCTGGAACGACCAGTACGGCCGCCCCACCGCCGACGACGCGGGCAAAGCAGTCCGTCCCGCCCTGGTTCTGCTGTCCGCTCAGGCCGCCGACGCCACAGACGAGGTGGGGATCCCGGGTGCGGTGGCCATAGAGCTGGTTCACAACTTTTCCCTCCTTCACGACGACATCATGGATGGCGACCACACTCGCCGGGGCCGCCCGACGGCCTGGTCGGTCTTCGGCTCCGCTCAGGCGATCTTGGTGGGCGACGCCCTGCTGGCGCTTGCCCCGCAGGTGCTCTTGCAGGCCACGGAACGAGGCAGCGCTCCTGAAGACACCCTGCGTGCCGTCCAGCAGCTCACCAGCTCGACGTGTGCGCTGATTGACGGTCAGTGCCAGGATCTGGCTTTTGAAAAGACCGAGGGCATCACTGTTGAGGAGTGCCTGGTGATGGAGGGCGGCAAGACTGGGGCTCTGCTGGCTTGTGCATGCCGGATCGGTGCAGTACTGGCGGGTGCTGACGACCGTGTCTCCCACGCCCTGTACCGCTACGGGTACCACTTAGGGCTTGCGTTCCAGGCAGTAGACGACCTACTGGGTATCTGGGGTGACCCGCAGATCACCGGCAAGGCACGCTGGGGAGACCTGCGGCGGCGCAAGAACTCCCTGCCTGTCTGTGCCGCTCTCGCCGAAGGCGGCACCGCCTCCCGCCGCTTGTCCGACCTGCTCACCGACCCGAACACCTCAGACGACGATGAGCATCAACTCGCTCAGCGCGCCGCGCTCATCGAAGCCGCTGGCGGGCGTGCGTTCGCGGAAGCCGAGGCACGTCGCCAGCACGCCACAGCAGTGGCTGCCCTGAGCGAGGTGCACATTCCTGGCGAGGTTGAGGAACAGCTCACCATGCTGGCCACATTCATCGTAAAACGGGAAAGGTAGGAGTCTTGATGGAACCGTATTCCCTGGCCTCCGCGCGCACTATGGACTGCCATGAGGAGGCTTCGCCAATCCTTTCAGCGCCGCGCCCAAGCCAGCACCGGCCGTTGCTGCCGACTATCACGAACCCGCGGAAGCTGGACGCGTTCACCGGTCAGGAACTCGAGTCCCTGGCAGGAGAGATCCGCAGCTTCTTGGTGGACAATGTCGCGCAGACTGGAGGTCACCTGGGGCCGAACCTCGGTGCAGTCGAACTCACCATTGCGTTGCACAGAGTATTCGACTCTCCCCGCGACCGTATCCTCTTCGATACCGGCCATCAGTCTTACGTGCACAAAATCCTGACAGGCCGCCAGGACTTCTCTCGGCTCAGAGCGAGTGGCGGATTGTCCGGTTATCCCTCACGTACAGAGTCCGAGCACGACGTGATCGAGAATTCGCACGCCTCCACCGCCATCGGCTACGCAGATGGCCTGGCCAAGGCCAACCAGCTGCTCGGGCACCATAACCGCCCTGTCGTCGCCGTCGTAGGTGACGGGGCGCTCACCGGAGGCATGGCCTGGGAGGCACTTAACAACATCGCCGCAGCCAAGGAACGTCCCGTCATTGTCGTCGTCAACGACAACCAGCGCTCCTACTCACCGACCATAGGCGGCCTCGCCAGCCATCTGGCCGCTCTTCGCCCCGCGCGGGACAGCGTGGACCAGGCAGACGGCTGCCGCGTCTCGGGGCGGCCGTTCCCCAGTTCCCCCCACGGCAGCGGAGGAACCGTAGACCTTTCTTCGGCACCCACGGTGTTCGAGGATTTGGGGCTGGCGTACATCGGTCCCGTCGATGGCCACGACATCGCCGCCCTGGAAGCCGCCTTGCAGCAGGCTCGTGACTTCCGCAGACCCGTCATCGTCCACTGCCTCACCGAGAAGGGCCGTGGCTACAGCCCCGCCGAGCGGTGCGACGAGGACCGCTTCCACGCTGTGGGCGCGATCCATCCTGACACCGGTCTGCCGCTGAAGCCCTCCGGCAGAGACTGGACTGCGGTATTCGGCGAAGAGATGCTCGCCCTGGGACGTGAGCGTGAGGACATCGTGGCCGTCACGGCAGCCATGCTGCATCCTGTTGGCCTGGCGCCTTTCGCCAAGGAGTTCCCCGAGAGGGTCTTCGACGTGGGCATCGCTGAGCAGCACGCTGCCGTCTCTGCCGCTGGCCTGGCCACCGGGGGAGTTCATCCAGTTGTAGCGATCTACGCCACTTTCCTCAACCGGGCCTTCGACCAGCTCCTCATGGACATTGCCCTGCACCGGCTGGGCGTCACCTTCGTACTGGACCGTGCCGGCATCACCGGCCCCGATGGCGCCAGTCACAACGGTATGTGGGACATGTCGATCCTTCAGGTTGTCCCCGGTCTGCGTCTGGCCGCGCCGAGGGATGCCAGCCAGCTCCGCGCCCAGCTGCGCGAGGCTGCCGGCGTCGAGGACGCCCCCACCGTCATCCGCTACCCCAAGGGCGCCGTCGGCCCCGACGTCCCCGCTCTCGGCCGCATCGGCGGCATGGACGTACTGCGTGGCAGCACTGCCCCCGCCAGCGAGAGCAGTCCATGCACCCAGCGTGCCGACGTGCTGCTTGTTTCTGTGGGCGCCATGGCCTCCACCTGTATAGAAGCTGCGGAGCTGCTCGAAGCACAGGGGATCAGCTCTACGGTCGTCGACCCTCGCTGGGTCAAGCCCGTTGATCCTGCGCTGCCCGCTCTCGCCTCTGAGCACGGCATGGTGGTCACCGTCGAGGACAATAGCCGCTCTGCAGGCGTGGGCTCCGCTGTCGCCCAGGAGCTGCACGACGCCTCTGTAGACGTGCCCCTGCGCAACTTCGGCATCCCGCAGCGATTCTTCAACCACGCCAAGCGGGAGGAAGTCCTTGCCGAGATCGGCCTCACCGCGCCAGGCATCGCCCGGCAGATCTCCGTCTGCATCCAGGAAGCCAGAATCAGCCACCCGCTCGCTCACGAAAGCACACCGGCATGCCACCACTGTCCAGACACTCCCCTGCAGACACTGCACTGAGCAGCCCAGTGATCCCCAGCCAGCGAAGGAAGCCCGGGCGCCGTCTCGATCGGGTGGTCATCCGCTTCGCGGGTGACTCCGGTGACGGTATGCAGCTGACAGGTGACCGCTTCACCTCGGAGACGGCGTCCTTCGGGAACGACCTCTCCACGCTGCCGAACTTCCCGGCCGAGATCCGGGCACCCGCCGGAACCCTGCCGGGCGTCTCGTCCTTCCAGCTCCACTTCGCCGACCACGACATCCTGACCCCGGGCGACGCCCCGAACGTGCTGGTCGCGATGAACCCCGCCGCCCTCAAGGCCAACATCGGGGACGTACCGCGCGGTGGCGAGATCATCGTCAACACCGACGAATTCGCCAAGCGCGCCATGGCCAAGGTCGGCTACGCGACCTCGCCCCTCGAAGACGGTTCGCTGGACGGCTACCGGGTCCACCCGGTGCCGCTGACCACGCTGACCGTCGAGGCGCTCAAGGAGTTCGGCCTGTCCAGGAAGGAGGCCGAGCGTTCCAAGAACATGTTCGCGCTCGGGCTGCTCTCCTGGATGTACCACCGGCCGACCGAGGGCACCGAGACCTTCCTGCGGCAGAAGTTCGCGAAGAAGCCGCAGATCGCCGAGGCCAACGTCACCGCCTTCCGGGCCGGCTGGAACTTCGGCGAGACCACCGAGGACTTCGCCGTCTCGTACGAGGTCGCCCCCGCGACCCGGGCCTTCCCCACCGGCACCTACCGGAACATCTCGGGGAACCTCGCCCTCTCGTACGGCCTCGTCGCCGCCTCCCGCCAGGCGGACCTGCCGCTGTACCTGGGCTCGTACCCCATCACCCCGGCCTCGGACATCCTCCACGAGCTCAGCAAGCACAAGAACTTCGGTGTGCGGACCTTCCAGGCCGAGGACGAGATCGCCGGCATCGGCGCCGCCCTCGGGGCCGCCTTCGGCGGTGCTCTCGGCGTGACGACCACGTCAGGCCCCGGTGTGGCCCTCAAGTCGGAGACGATCGGCCTCGCGGTCTCCCTGGAGCTGCCGCTGCTCATCGTCGACATCCAGCGCGGCGGCCCGTCCACCGGTCTGCCCACCAAGACCGAGCAGGCCGACCTCCTCCAGGCCATGTACGGGCGCAACGGCGAGGCCCCGGTCCCGATCGTCGCCCCGAAGACGCCCGCCGACTGCTTCGACGCGGCGATCGAGGCGGCCCGGATCGCCCTCACGTACCGCACGCCGGTCTTCCTGCTCTCCGACGGCTACCTCGCCAACGGCTCCGAGCCCTGGCGCATCCCGGACGTCGGGGAACTCCCGGACCTACGGACGCAGTTCGCCACCGGCCCCAACCACGAGCTGGCCGACGGCACCGAGGTCTTCTGGCCGTACAAGCGCGACCCGGAGACCCTCGCCCGCCCCTGGGCCGTGCCCGGCACCCCCGGTCTCGAACACCGCATCGGCGGCATCGAGAAGCAGGACGGCACCGGGAACATCTCGTACGACCCCGCCAACCACGAGTTCATGGTCCGCACCCGGCAGGCCAAGATCGACGGCATCGACGTCCCCGACATCGAGGTCGACGACCCGGACAGCGCGCGGACCCTGGTCCTCGGCTGGGGTTCCACCTACGGGCCGATCACGGCGGCCGTCCGCCGCCTCAGGGCTGCCGGACTGCCCATCGCCCAGGCCCATCTGCGGCACCTCAACCCCTTCCCGAAGAACCTCGGCGAGGTCCTGAAGCAGTACGAGAAGGTCGTCGTCCCCGAGATGAACCTCGGACAGCTCGCCACCCTCGTCCGGGCGAAGTACCTGGTCGACGCCCGCAGCCACACCCAGGTCAACGGCATGCCGTTCAAGGCCGAGCAGCTCGCCGCCGCTCTCAAGGAGGCCATCGATGAGTGAGCCCCTCCTCCACCTGGTCCCCCGGGCCGAGGCCCAGCAGTCCATGAAGGACTTCAAGTCCGACCAGGAGGTGCGGTGGTGCCCCGGCTGCGGTGATTACGCGGTCCTCGCCGCCGTCCAGGGCTTCATGCCCGAGCTGGGCCTGGCGAAGGAGAACATCGTCTTCGTCTCCGGCATCGGCTGCTCCTCCCGCTTCCCGTACTACATGAACACCTACGGGATGCACTCGATCCACGGCCGCGCCCCGGCCATCGCCACCGGCCTCGCCACCTCCCGCCGCGACCTGTCCGTCTGGGTCGTCACGGGCGACGGCGACGCACTCTCCATCGGCGGCAACCACCTCATCCACGCCCTCCGGCGCAACGTCAACCTCAAGATCCTGCTCTTCAACAACCGGATCTACGGGCTGACCAAGGGCCAGTACTCGCCCACCTCCGAGGTCGGCAAGATCACCAAGTCGACGCCGATGGGCTCGCTCGACGCGCCCTTCAACCCGGTGTCGCTCGCCCTCGGCGCCGAGGCCTCCTTCGTGGCCCGCACGGTCGACTCCGACCGCAAACACCTCACCGAGGTACTGCGGCAGGCCGCCGACCACAACGGCACGGCACTCGTCGAGATCTACCAGAACTGCAACATCTTCAACGACGGCGCCTTCGAGGTCCTCAAGGACAAGGACCAGGCCAAGGAAGCGGTCATCCGCCTCGAACACGGGCAGCCGATCCGCTTCGGCGCCGAGAACGAGAAGGGTGTCATCCGCGACCAGGCGACCGGCGACCTCCAGGTCGTCACGGTCACCCCCGAGAACGAGTCGCGGACCCTGATCCACGACGCCCACGCCACCACCCCGACCACGGCCTTCGCGCTCTCCCGGCTCGCGGACCCGGACACCCTCCACCAGACCCCCATCGGGGTGTTCCGGTCGGTGGAACGGCCGGTGTACGACACGCTGATGGCGGACCAGCTGGAGACGGCGGTGGAGCAGCACGGCAAGGGCGACCTGGGGCAGCTGCTGACGGGGAACGACACGTGGACGGTCGTGGGCTGACGCAGGACAGGAGGATGATGCACTGTGCGGCAGCTCGGTGCCAAGATCCGACGATGTCATCACTGCATGCCGACGTTGCGAGCACACGCCCTGATGCAGAACAGTCTTCAGCCATTGCCCTTGCACCGCTTGTTCACAGCAATATGCGGAGCCGGGCCCCATGCACTGGCCGCAGCGAAGTGTCCCAGGCAGTATCGGTCACGGCCTATAAGCGACCCTGCCAGCCTTTGAACTCGGCCTTGGCTGAAGCACCACATCAGGTGCCGCTTCGAGCCCGATCACACGGCCTCCGCATGCTGATGCACCGTGGTAACCAGCGAACAGGTCGCGTCGATGGTGACGACCTGGGCCTCGCGGTATGCCAAGGGGGATGGCGTCGTGAGCGGAGAACACCACGAAGACGTACTCAGGCACCTGCGGGTCTCGTCTCCTCGACGAATACCGTGCCCTTCCTTGTCCGCTCGCACGGCTGCCTCCGGCTTCTCGCGGGGCTGAGTGCTCTGTCGTCTTCGTTGCGGGCGTCGGCCGTGGGTGGGGGTTCTTGCCGGGTGCCAGGACGGTTGTTCAGGCTGCGTCGAGGTCGGCCCAGTGATCGATGAGCCCGTTGAGGCCGGGGTCGGTCTCGCTGCCGGTTCCGGTGCTGCCGGCGAGTGCGGTGATGATGAGGTCGCCGCGGCCGTGTTCGCCGTCGGGCCTGCCGGCCGCCCAGCTGCCCTGGTCGAGCCGCGTTGTTGGGGCCGCCGTCGGTGACGTGGACCTGGACCCGTCCTGAGCCGTCCATGGTGCCGTGCAGGTGCAGGACAACCGGGGGCAGCGCATGTGTGACGGCGTTGGTGACCAGCTCGGAGATCACCAGCAGTGTGTCGTAGACCCGGTCCTCTGCCAGGCCCCAGGCCTCCAGGACCGGGCGGGCGGCATGACGCGCGGCGGCCGGCGCGAGGTGCCCGTGCTCCAGAGACAGACTGAACACACGGCTGCCGGCCGGCACGGCCTGCAGCACGGGAGGCTGCGGCCCGCCTGGGGAGATCGTGGTCGTCGTCATCGGGATCACTGCCTGTCCAGTGCGGGATCGGAAGCCTTCTCTGGTACCTCCAGCACACTCCCGCAGAGCACAGAATCCCTGAGCAAGCAATACCCAAAAGCCAAAAAACAGATACCTGTGCGAGCCTGGGGCAGTTTCGACAGAGCGTCCTCAGCCGGGAGGCGAGGTGCCAAACGGATGACGGGGCGTCCGGCGATGCGTTCGCCGCGACGGCCCCCGATCCGCCGGGAGATGGAGGGGGCTTTTGAAGATCCCCGAGGTAGTGACCAGTGGGGCCACGGCGGTCGCGTGCGGCATCCCCGGTGGTGGGCCCCCGGTTGTTCCTTGAGCGTGGCGGCATGCCGTCAACCGAGCTCAGCCCGGCCTCTGGCAGATAGCTGTCCTTACACGGAACTCGAAGAGATCGCGCTGCCAACCACTTCAAAGATCATTTCGATAGGGGTTCGGCTTCTCTCGACGGATACCGACTTCTGGTTCGACAAGAATCATCGGCTCCACTCCGGTCGAGTACGACCGCTCACGCCCTACCGCGAAGCGATCGGACCTGGCCAGCCGGGCCGGATACTGCACCAGCCTTTCCCGATTGCTCTGGGGCATGGGGCTACACCTCGTGCGCACCCCAGTCTGTATGCCGATCTTGTGGTCCCTTGCGAACCCAGGCCAGACGAGGGCGAGGTACTGACGGCGATGTTGGATCGTGAGCCGGACACAGTCACCGGCCGCCCCGGCCTGCTACCGGTCACGGACAAGGGCTTCGCCTCCCCGGAGACAGCCAGCCATTCGCCGACTCCAGCCAGTGTGAAGCACCACTGAAGAGTGCCCCCGTGGCGGCCGTGGAGTCGTGCGCGGATGGGCCTTGACCCCGGGTTTGGACACCATGCGCGTCGCGGTCGACAAGCGCCCCCCGGGCAAAGCCAGTTGGGGCGTGCCGTTACCCAGGGCAAGGCCCTTGTTCGCGGGGCTGGGCGGTAAAGGTCAGGCGGGACAGATGTTCTCCGCCTGCGCGCCCTTCTGGCCCTGTGTGACGTCGAACGTCACATTCTGGCCCTCCCGGAGCTCGCGGAAGCCCGTGGAGTTGATCGCCGAGTAGTGGGCGAAGACATCCGGGCCTCCACCATCCTGGGCGATGAAACCGAACCCCTTCTCCGCGTTGAACCACTTCACAGTTCCCGTAGCCATGTCTTATGCCTTCCAGCCGATGAACGCCTCCCACACCACGCGGAAGACACAGGTGGCCGCCTTGGTCCCCGCGCCTCACAGCACGCAGCAAAACGCCCACGCCGCAAACGCAGGCAAAGGGAACTTTCGAACCACGACAGCTACCTCAGACGCTACACATCCCCACCCTCTGTCATCACAAGAAACGCCTCGTGACCGCCACAAGAACCAAAGCCACCCTCGAGACCATCCAGGACGGCCCCAGGCTTACGGTCTTGGTCGGCAGCCTGGGGGCCACCTCCCCGGCCCCGGGTCAGTGCGGCCCAGGGCCGTCGCTGGCTGGTGGCGCGGAGTCCCGGTCCGGAGGAAAAACCAGGATGGCCGGTCGCATGATCCGGGAAAGGGAACCGCGGATCTGTGGGGCGGCCCCGGCGCTGAGGCGTAGAACCGGGGCCGCCGACCGCGCGGGTCCGGGCGTGGGGCGCCCCGACCAGTGCACGCGTCACACACCTCAACGCGCCCACACCCCCAAAGACACGCACCACGTCAACACAGTGGTTTCCCCTCCGCCTGGAAGAATGATCCGATGCAGCCGCTGCCGATCCCCTGCCCCGCCGGCCTGATCCCGGACGCAACAGACCCCGACACCTTCAACGCCGCCTACCGGGCCGCGCAGGAGCAGCAGGCAGTGTTCATCGCGGTCGAGCATCACGGCCCGCGGTGGACGGTCAAGGCCGTGGGGGTGCGTTGCTCGAGCTGGTGGACGCGGTGTTGTCCGCGGAGGGTCCGGTAGCCTCGCTGCCGGAGCTGTCGCTTCAGGCGGTGCGTCGGCGGGGACACCGCGCGATATACGACGTACTGGCTGACGGTCGGATCGATGTGTGCCGGCTGCGGGCCGTTCTGCCAGGCTTGAGCTGCCGCGTGGGAGTGACCGGCAGCTGTCGATCGCGCCGGGTTACGGGTGGCGGCAGACGATTCCGGGATGGCGTACCAGGTCGCGGTCGCCCTCACCGACCAGGCCACCCACGCGACCCCGGCCAGGAGTCCGCCGTCCACGACCGGTTCGGCGCCGTCATCGCCCTCTGCTGGAGGCGCCTGTACCCGAAGCTGGAACGCCGCGGCCCGTGGACCGGGCACGAGGGCGAACGAACTCCACATTATCGAAGGCACGTTGCTACATCTGGCGATCGAATACCTGCCGGGAAACCGTGCCCCCGTATGGCACAGCGACCCGACGCTGCCGCGCACGACGTCGACCGTCTGTGGGGAATCTTCCTCGGGAGATTCGACCTCGAGCACAGGTTCCGCTTCCTCAAGCAGACCATGGGGATGCCCCGGCTCCGGCTGCGTCACCCGTCCAGGCCGACCGGTGGGTTTGGGTGGGTCGTCGCCACCCGCGCCCAGCTCCGCCCGCCCGGCCTCTCGCCGCCGCTCTCCGCAGACCCGGGAGCTGCTGACACTGGACGCCCTACTCCATGGCATGGGCTGCTCTGTGACGAGGGGCGATACAACATCGAGGCGGGATGAGCAGTAGGTACTCATGCCGCCCTCGTCTTGGCAGCGAAGAGTTGGGATAGGCCCCTCAAGGACAGAGGACAACCGTACGCGCCGGAGGCGGTGACTAGCTGTGACCATTCAGCTGTACGTCGACGAACCTCACCTGGCACCCGTCTCCTGGCCGACGCGACTGAAAACGCTCCGGGCCCACCCGACCCCTTTGTCAGCGGACCTGCCGCCCGTAGAACTGTCCTCACCGCAGGTGCGGACCCCGGCCCTCGGCGAGCCGGTCTACGGAGTGGCAACACGGGACGTTCCGCTGCTCGCTCTTCCGGAAACCCGGCTGGATTTTGACTACGGCGATCCACTCGGCTGCGCGGCCCGGCAGCCGCTGGACGCATTGGGCCTGCTCGCGTCGACACAGACCGGATTCATGCCGTCCAGGTCCCCCGACTACCGCTTCCCCGCGCCCCTGGCAGGCATGGCCGCGCTGTGTGACGCCGCAAGCACTCTTTACTCCCACGAAGACGCACGCTCCTTCCGGCGCTGGATGGAGGGGGAAAACGAGTCCCTCGCTGCACGCGCGGGGACTCTGGTCAACCTCATCCAAGCAGCGATCTCCCTGCCTCTTCCGCAGCAAGAGATGCTGATGGTCCCGTTGATCTATCTGAACCACATGTGGCGACAGGGCAGCCCGGCGCTGGAGGCGGCCGGCGGGCCGAGCGAGATGCCCACCTGCCTGAACGTGCTTCTCACGGCACTCTCGGAGTCCACAGGGATTCTGCCTCGCTTCAATCAGCTGATCATGACCATGCGGGCATGGAGAATCGACAGCCTGTCAGACGGTGCAGAGGTGTCGTATCGTGATCTCACCGCCCTGGATCACGTGAGACCTTATTTCTGGCTCAATGGAGTCAACAAGTCTGAGCTCGACTTCTACCGTGCATTCTTCACCGTCGAATCCTTCGGTGTACCGGTGTACGGCTGGGGTTGTCTGGCACTGGAATGTGCCGCCGCGGATGACGCCGAACTGGGCGCCTTCGCACTGCGGTGCATTCACGACGCGCTGCGCAACGTCTACTTCTGCGTCCGGCACCTCGTACCCAAGGTCGATCCTTTGGAGTTTCGGAAGATCCAGCTCACCGGCGGCTGGATCAACGACGAGCTGAACGGGGCAGCCTCCGGCTATCAACTGCCATTCATGATCATGCTGGACGCGCTCTTCCAGGTTGAATACAGCCATCTGGGTGCCGCCGAGGCCCAGATGAACGGCCTGCGTTTCGTTCCGGAGCGGTGGAAGGAATTCTTCCGGTCGATCCACGGGCACAACCCTGGACTGCAGCCCTGGGTGAGCCAACGGCAGTCTCCCGGACTCACTGACGCTTACCAGCGCTGCATCGAGCTGTACACCGTTCACCGCACACTGCACCGCTATCTCGCGGGGCAGACACTGTGAGGTGCAACCACGACCGGGCGCGCCTTCGGCTCCTCTGAACGCGACTACCGCGACTTCATGAGCGAACCGGAGCCCTGGTGGCGGCTTGATGCGGCGAAACGCTCACGGCGCGCCGCCTTCAGATCCTGGGCCGCCGTTACCTCACGCACTGCGCTTGATGTGCGGCGGCCCCCAGGTAGCGGCTTGTGACGGCGTCGAGGACCTCGATGCGGTGACGGTGATGCCGCATGAACCGCACTGGGACCCTCAGGCCGGCCTGGCTGGTCATCTATGCGCCCCCGTAGTCACTGCTCCTGAACCATGCAGCGCGTGGAGATCACCCGCCTCGCGAAGACCCGGCGCGACTCCCGGGCCTGCGCCGCGCTGAGCGGCGGCCGCACCGGTCCGGCAACGATGTCCTGGTCGTGCTCGCCCACGCCCCCGTCCCCCTCCGCGCCCGCGGGCCGACGCGGAGGGTGTACGCAAGCACGAGCGCAAGCTCCCCCTCACAGGCTCACACCCTCACAGACCACCCCGTCTGTCTGAGGAAATAGTCTGTGCGCCTCACAGCCCGATAGGTCGCCGCGCGGGGGTACCGATGGTGAGACCCATCTTGGACAGCGCCTGCCCGGCGAGCGACAGGACCACGCGAGCGCCACCTACGCCCTGACGGCGTGCCGCGGCCGCGACGAGGCGCCTTGCCAGCGTCACGGCAATCGCGTGGCCGGCACATTCCTCCCAAATGTACGCGGAAGGCGGTTACACCCCTGACTGCATCGAGCTTGCCTTGTTATTGAAAAGGCCTAGGCCACTGTAGGAGGGGCATGTACCTCCGATGCAACCCGCGCCCGAGGCGCGATGGAGGACTTCAGATCCGCCCCAGTTACTGTTTTCGTAGAGCCTGATCTGCATTATCGTTCTATTCCAGCTGCTACTTGTTGCATTGTCGACATCGACGCTAGTGCCCGGGAAGTCCCAACCCCAGAAAGAGGTGAAATCATCTGCGGGAGTCGCCACAAGATCAGCCCTGTTCCCGGTGAAACTAGTCCCGTTGTACATGCAGAATTCACTATTCTCACAGGATCCGTTCCACTCGGCTGCACTGCTAATGCCGGCCCCTCCCACAAGTAGCGCCGACATTGCGATCAGGGTTGTAGCCATGCGCTTGAGCATAATTCCCCTATCCGCCTTTCAAATTCACGTGAGGGAAACTGTGACCCACGGAAGCTAGCATTGAGGCAGCATGCGACCGGAAGAGTAGAATGTACTCAAAAACTGGCATTTCAAACCAAGCGCCAAGAGTTCTCTGGTCCAGATGAGCTCAAGCTGCGGTTCTTCAGCTTCGCGACACGCGCCCTTTCACCACGGTTGTGGTCTGGCCAGGTGGGCGGCATTGCGTATCTGGTCGAGGGCCGGAGCGTGAGGCCACCACCCACCAAACCGCTCAGATCTCAGCTGATACCTGTGCCAGGCGACGACACGGCCCTGTACGCAGGCCCTGTCAGCCGCCAGGGCGACAGGGCGGGAAACTCGGCGTCACACCCGGCAAACGGCTCGCTAGAGGCAATGGAGGCGCGAGTGCACCCCTGCCATCCGAGATGCGGCCATAACCAGGGGCTCGGGGACAAGACTCCTCTACCCAGAGCCTTGCGCTTGGAGGAATCTCCTGCCCCACCGTTGCCGAGAACGCGCGCACTGCCCGGCGTCCACAGCCCCAGCCGCGGCAAAAGCATGCAAACCTCAGATCATCGGGTAGATTCTCGGGCCGACTGGGGCGAAGGAGCGGTCCGTAGCGGGCGGGTGAGGATGGCAGGGCGCTGCCTGCGCGCCATTCCCGCCAGTTGAGGTTCCAGTCCCCGGAGCCGTTTTCGAAGGCGCTCATCTGCTGTCCGGAGCCGTTGATAACGCGGACGACGTCACCGACGTTGAGGGTGTTGTAGAGCCAGGCGGCGTTGCCGGTGCTCATGCCGGTGCAGCCGTGGCTGTCGTTTTCCACACCGTGGGCATCGGCTGACCAGGGTGCGGCGTGCAGGTACTCGACGCTCCACGTGACCCGGATGGCATGGCGGACGTTGAGATCGTATGCATCGGGGCTGTCCTTGGGGATACCGATGGATTCGCCATTCATCCGGATGACAGGCTGTTTGTTCAGGACGACTTTGAGGCTGGACCACCCGGCCGTCACCTGGCTCCTCGAGCGATACGGTCCCCGGCCGCTCTGCGGAAGGCCGGCCGCCGCAGACTCGTCGAGTTGATCCGTCCCAAGGCCCCGCGCATGGCCGCACGGCTGATCGACGACGTCTACGACGCCCTCGACGAACAGACCGTCGTGGTCCCGGGAACCGGCACCCTCGACGTCGTCGTCCCGTCGCTGGCCGCCTCGCTCACCGCGGTCCACGAACAGAGCCGAGCCCTGGAAGCCCAGATCAGCACCTCTGCTGGAGGCCCACCCTCTTCACCCGGTCCTGACCTCGATGCCCGGAGTCGGAGTCAGGACCGCCGCAGTCCTGCTGGTCACCGTCGGAGACGGCACCAGTTTTCCCAGTGCCGCCCACCTCGCCTCCTACGCCGGTCTCGCCCCCACGACCAGGTCATCCGGAACCTCGATCCACGGCGAACACGCCCCCCAGAGGCGGAAACCGGCAGCTCAAACGCGCCATGCTCCTCTCCGCCTTCGCCTGCATGAACGTCGACTCGGCTTCACGCACCTACTACGACCGGCAAAGAGCACGCGGCAAAACGCACACCCAGGCACTCCTCCGGCTCGCCCGCCAACGCATCAGCGTCCTGTTCGCCATGCTCCGCGACGGCACCTTCTACGAGTCCCGAACCCCCAGCATCACCCTCGCTACATAACCATCCCAAACACCCGCACACCAGACACCACCTCCTTGACGAAGAACATAGAGACACCCCCCACGGGGATCACGAAAAGGCCCGGCCGGTCTCCCGGTCGGGCCTTTTCGTGGTGCTCGCCCCGGCTACTCGGGGCGCGGGTCCCAGCGGAAGCTGCGGACGGCGATCAGGGCGCCGATGACACCCCAGGCGGCGAGGACCGCCAGGTCACGCCACTGGAAACCGGCGTCCTGGGTGAAGAGCGCCAGCATGGCGTCGTTGAACGGCTTCACGGGCAGCAGACCCGCGATGGTGTTGAGGAGCTCCGCGTGGATCGGGAAGTAGCTGCCCGAGATGAAGACCAGCGGGAACTGGATGAACTGCACGACGGCCGGCGCCGCCTCCGAGTTCTTGATCAGCGAGGCCACGCCGACCCCGAGCGCGCAGAAGCTCGCCGCGCCCAGGACGAGCGTCAGCAGGACCGCGCCCCAGTGGGTGGGCAGGTCGACGCCGTAGAGCGCGCCGATGCCGAAGACGAGCGCCACGTCCACGATGCTGACGACGACGCAGTGCACGAGCAGACCGGCGAAGTAGACCCAGGCGGGCAACGGTGTGGCGTGCAGCCGCTTCAGGACGCCGGTCTGCCGGCGCATCGCCAGCACGATCGCCAACTGGCCGTAACAGGCGCCCAGTACGGACACGGCCGCGATCACCGGCGTGTAGTACTGCATGCCGGTCAGGCCGAAGAAGAAGTCCTGGCCCTCGCTGCCGCCGAACACGGCGCCGAAGATGCCGATGATGACGATCGGCAGCACGAAGGTGAAGACCATCGACTGCGGGTTGCGCCAGAACGACAGCTGCTCGTACCGGATCTGATGGCCCAGCAGGGCCAGCGGGTTCCGCTCGCGCGGGGCGTCCGCGTGGTTCGCCGAGGCCGCCGGGGCGGTCGTCTCGGCGGTCGGGGGGATCAGGGGAGTCATGAGCGGCTCCGTCCGGGTCGGCGGCCTCGTCCGGCGGGCGCCTTGCGCTCCCCCGCGGACGACGGCGAGGAGGCTTCCTGCTGTACGTACTCGCTGGTCAGGCTCAGGTAGACGTCCTCGAGGGTGGGCTGCCCCACGGTCAGCCGGTCGAGCGGCGTGCCCCGGTCGAGCGCCCAGCCGGTCAGCCGGTGCAGCGCGGCCGTCGGCTCGGTCGTCTCCGCCGTCACCAGGCCGTCCTCGACATCGCTCACCGGCAGGGGTACGTCGGCGAGCGCGGCGCCCGTCGGGAGCGCGAAGCGGATCCGGGTCCGGGCGCTGTCGCGGCCGCCCAGCGTGTCCGGGGTGCCCGAGGCGACGATCCGGCCCTCGGCGATGACCACGACGGAGTCGGCCAGCGCCTGCGCCTCGTCCATGTAGTGGGTGGTGAGGACGATGGTGGTGCCGTCGTCCCGCAGATTGCGCACGACGTCCCAGGCCCCGCGGCGCGCGTTCGGGTCGAAGCCCGTGGTCGGCTCGTCCAGGAACAGCAGCCTGGGCCGGCCGACGACGCCGAGCGCCAGGTCGAGCCGGCGCTTCTGGCCGCCGGACAGGTCCTTGACCTTGGCGCCCTTCTTCTCGTTCAGGCCGACGAGGTCGAGCAGTTCGTCGACGTTCCGCGGGTCCGGGTAGTAGCCGGCGTTGCGGGCCACGGTCTCCCGCACCGACAGATAGGGCTCCACGGCGATGTCCTGGAGCACCAGGCCGACCTGGCCGCGCAGCCAGTGGCCGTCGGCCTTGACGCCGGGATCGCGCCCGAGGACCTCGACCCGCCCGCCGTCGCGGTCGCGGAAGCCCTCCAGGATCTCCAACGTGGTGGTCTTGCCCGCGCCGTTCGGCCCGAGCAGGGCGAAGATCTCGCCCTCGGCGACGCTGAAGTCGACGCCGCGCACGGCCTCGTGGTCGCCGTACCGCTTCTGCAGGCCTTCCACGGCCACCGCGGCGGTCACCGCGGTCCCTCGGCTCGTGTCACTGTGTGCCTCCCGGTGTGGTGGTGGGACGCCGTGGGGTCGTCGCCCGCAGACGGACTCCGGGGCGCAGCCTCGACGTTAGGTGCGGGCCGGACCAGGCCCGCGCCGTCGACCGAGCAAACATCCAAGCAGATCAAACGAATACCAGTCACCGCCTCTTCGGGGCGAGAAGTAGCGCGAAGTCACGCCCATCCGGCAAACGCGCTGAGCGTTAGCTACATCACTTACAGGCCAGCTGAGTAGTACTTCCCCATGGCTCACGCCCGGCGTCCCGGTCCAATCGTCCTTCCAGCTCATTGCAGGAAGGACGCACCGATGCGAAACCTGACAAGCTTGAGAAAGACAACGACCGCAGCAGTCCGGCGCATGACCATTGCCCTGGCAGGCCTCTCGCTAGCAGCCGGCACGACAGTGGTCGCGGCGCCTCAAGCGACCGCCGCGCCGGCCAGCAAGAACCGACTCGATGGGTGGATTACCCACTCGCTCGCCGTGATGCGAGCCAAAAAAATTCCCGGCAGCGCCTGGGCGATCCGCGCCACGATAATGCGGGAGTCGAGCGGAAACGTCTACGCGATCAACCTGTGGGACTCCAACGCGCGAGCGGGCATTCCATCGAAGGGCCTCATGCAGGTCATCGATCCAACGTTCCGCGCATACCATGTCAAGGGCACGTCGTGGAACATCTACGACCCCATCGCGAACATCACCGCCGCCTGCAACTACGCATGGCACCGTTACGGCTCCATCGATAAAGTCGCCTACAGGTTCAACTACTGACCGGCACTGAGCAGACGACGGCCGTAGGCAGCAGGACATCGCCTGCAAGTCGTCGCCGCTCACCGTCACGCTCCCCGGCAGGGGCCTCGCCCCTGCAGGACTGCCGGTGACGGTGCTCTGTTACCGGCTGGCAGAGGTGCCGTAATGGGCCTGTTGTTCGTGTCAATGAAGGCGGTGTCGACGACCACGCGCTGGCGGGTCCTTCGGGCCGGGGCGCTTGGTGATGCCGTCGAGGACGCCAGCGATCTCGTCGTACATGCGGAGGACTCGGCGCTTCGGTGCCTGGTGCACGCGGCGCGGGTATTACGGCTGCGGTCAACGGCCGCAGGGCGACGGGATCGGCCGCCCACTGGCTCCGCCAAGGCCGCTCCGCACACTAGCCTTACAACTCATAGCGAAATGATCTTCGGGCTGGTGGACGGTCCTGAGAACGTTAATTAGGGGGTTGCAAGGGCAGCACGCACCACCTGATCACCGACGTCACCGGTATTCCGCTTGCGGACCGGGTCGTGGACCGGGTCGTGGACCGGGTCGTGATTGCAGGGTGGAGTAGCGATCACTCACCCAGAAGACAGGATTCCATGATCATCTGAGGTCGACACGGCAGGTATCCCCCGATTGCGTCAGGCGCAAGTCTGTCCCGGCTGGGGCCGGGACAGCCCTGGAGCCGGCTGACCGCAGACGTCCAGCTACAGTAAAAGCGTGTTGCAGAGGTCGCGTTTGGGCAGGTCGGAGCCGGGATCGCAGCTGGTCTGATCATGCTGCGAGGGCGAGGTTGTGCGTGTGGGCGACAGCTTGGACCGCGTGGTGGAGGCCGTGGCCGCGCTGTCGGCAGTCGCGGAGGATCCTGTAGTGCTGAATGTGGGGCGAAGGCATACTCGACGCGGGCTCGGACGGCGTTGTCTTCTTCGCCGGGCAGGAGGGCTCGTCCTTGGCGTTTGCGGTGCGGGACGACGAGGCCAGTGTTGATGTACGCACCTTCGAGCACGGTCACGCCTTCGCAGTGCTGGGCCGACGCCGTACGGCCCGAGCGCCGCGACCGTACGGGTCGCGCCCTTCTCGCTCGTGGCCCGCTGCTGCCACCGCTTCACGGTGAGCCGCTTGCCATCAAAGCGGAGGGGAAATATGTACACGCCTCAACTGCTGGGTGGAGTCGGGCGCGATGCGGCCGAGAAGGCAGTGCCCCTCGTGCCGCGCCGACGAACGTGAGGACTCCAGCCGGGGCCCTCGTTCCCAAGTGGTTCCCGACCAAAGGCTTAGCTTAGGGTTGGATAGCAAAATACCCAATAGCAGGTGAGATCGTTTCATCACCTGCGACTCGCAGTGGGGTGGGTGGGACTTGAACCCACGACCGACGGATTATGAGTCCGCTGCTCTGACCAGCTGAGCTACCACCCCACCAGTTCGATTAGAACATGCACCCGGTCTCGGTATCCTGCGGGGCCGCGCGCCGGAAAGCGACCGCTTGCAGGGTTACATCCTTGCGTACCGATGGCCGAATCACCCAAGGACGTGCGTGCCCACTCCTGCGCGTGCGGGGAGTCCGGGTGCAGGGTCACGATGAAGGCATGTCCGCTCCGACAGGCGGCGGTGGCGAGGGCGCGGCACGCCGGGCACAGGTGCTGCGCCTGGAGACGCTGCGCGACATCGAGGCACTGCTGCGCGGGTTGCGAGAGCTGCACGCTGAGCTGATGGCGTGCGAGGACGATGACGGGGAGCGGGTGCGGGACCTGCTGCACGCTGTGGGGGTGATGACCGGGGTGTGGCTGGACGACATCGCCTGCCGCTTCGCCGGGACCGAGCACGACGCGGATGAACTGTTCGCCAGAGCGTGGCATTTTGTCGACGGACTGGAACTGGACCCAGGTGGTTTTCTGACCAGAGACGATCCGGCCCTGTTCACCACGCTGCGTGGCTCGGCCGCCAGCATGCTGGCCCGGCTGTGGGTCACCGGCTACCTCCTCGGCCCCGTCCCTGAAGACGCATGGCCCGATGAAGAACTGGCCGTCCTGCTCCTCAGAGCGCTCGAGCATCACGCAGACGTCCTCGCACTGACCCAGACCCTCGACCACCACAACGCGAGCCGCGACGAATCGCGCCCGCCCCAGAAGCCCGAAACCGAAGAAAATCCGGGCGGAACGCAGGCGGAGTCACCCTGACCACGTCGGCCTCCCCGGCATGTCGGGGGCCGCTATCCCGCAGCACCGTACACGGCAAGGGCACCCTCGCCCCGTGGCGTCTGTCAGGTTCGGAAAGGGCGGGCGAGCAGCCCCACGGCGTGGCGCCAGGATGCGCGGTGCATCTGAGTAGTCAGGTTTTCGGCTGCCTCCTGTACCTAGGACCAGCCAGGCACCCTCCCCAGCAGGGGCGAAGAGCGCCAGGTAGACGCGCCAATGGGGGCGCGAGCCTACCGGCCGGGTGAGGAACAGTAGCCCCCGTCGACGACCGCTGTCCGGGTGCAGGGCTCATGGATCACGGCGCAGTCGAAGTACGGGATACCGGCCTGGCCGGTCGACTGGCCGGCCAGACCTGGGAGAGACCATCGGGCCGGAACGTCTGCTGCCGCGCACGGACCCCGCATCGGTATCGGACGGCGATGCCGCCTCAATCTTGTATTGCTCACATCCCCCGCCTCAATCGCTGCGAGCCACCCGCCCGAATAGTGAGCACCGTTTGGGCTGGTATATGGCGGCGATGGTCGGCACACTGAAGGGCAGTATCACGCCGCACAACCTGCATGGAGGTGATGGCGATGCCGAACACCGGTGTGTCCGTTCAACTGACCCCCGACGGCTACACCGTCACCTGTCCCGGCACCCACGTCACCGGGCACGGCCCCACCGAAACAGCCGCGTGGGACGACTTCTGGAGCGCATACCACGCCCAGTGGAAACCCCCCGTCACCATCACGGCACCGGACGGCCTGAACGGCCCCCAGCGCCTACGCAAGATCCTCACCCTGCACGTCCGCGACCTCTTCGGCTGACACAGCCCTCGCTGGCCACCACCACACACCGGGGCAGCCAGTCACCCCCGCAGGGAGGCCTGGAATGAGCACCCATGTCCTTGTGATCCGCGACGGCCGCCAGGCCGTCGCGTACGTGAGCGGCGAACTCGACATCGCCACCGCACCGCGTATCCGCCAGACGCTCCTCGACACCGTCCACAGGCATGAGCAGGTCATCATCGACCTGGACCGGCTCGACTTCTGTGACTGCGCCGGCCTCAGTTCCCTCATCACCGCACAGAAAACTGCCCACGCACGCAGCGCCGCCCTAACTATCCGCAACATCCCGCCCCAGCTCGCACGGCTGCTGCGCCACGTCCCCCACACCCTGCCCATAGAGCTACCCCGACCGGGCGTCGGCAGGAAAACGGGTGAACGGGTGAACGGGGCAGAGGCTGTCGGCGCAGCGCTGTCGGGTGTTCGAGTCGGCCCGCAGAGTATCCGCGGCGCTCAGAGTTATCGGGCTGCCTCTACGACCCGGGATGACATGCTCTGACATACCGGCAGGCTAACGGCCGGGGGCCGGAAGTTTTCGGCACCCGGACAGTGGACGAGCTGGAAAGTGGCGGACTGGCGTCGGTCTACAGAGAGCGCAGCAACGCGGCACCTCTGCCGAGGATGATCGCCTCGTCGCCGGGAATCGGCCCACAGGTCGGGGGTGGGGCATCACCCATGCCCGGTCTCCTTCACGGCGCAGGCGCTTCACCGTGGCCTCGCCGTCCAGGGTCGCGGCCACGATGTCGCTGTGGTCCACTGAATCCGCATACCTCACGGTGACGAATGCCAGCGTCACAGATCGCTGCGCCGATCATGCTGTCCCCGACCACCCCCAACGTGACCAGCCAGCCTTCGCCGACCCAGCTGCCGCGGCAAGGTCAGAACATCGTCCGCCGATTCCGTGGCAATATCGGGGCGCTGGCTGCGATCCGGCCGACCACGGGGCCATCGCCAGCGCGGCCGACGTCGGCATCTGGGGGAAGTCCTCGGTCCAGCGGGCCCGGACACGGTAGAAACGGGGCCGATGCGGATCGCAGTACAGGACCTACTTCCGTTCCAATGCCAAGAGCGGGTGCGCCACGGACGATGTGCTGTTGAGCCCTACCGCGGCGCCGATCTCCCATATAGAGGGCGGCGCGCAGCTCACGCCGGTCCTGATGGCCTCGGCCCGGACACAGTTGTCCGGTCCGGCCTGGCTAGACCCACCATTTGCGCTACCGGTCGATGAGCCCTCACGCACCCGATACACGACCAGGGCGCGAAGGGTTCGACCGCCCATGGTCGGCAACCCACTTACCCTCGGCGAGCCTGTCGCCCGGCTCCGCCCGGCAAAGACTTCTGGCGAACAGACTATCCACACGCCTCACAGTGTCGTCTGGATACGTGATATCGATGTCCTCGGTATACGTGGCCACAAAGAGGTCCAGGTGCTTGCCCGGTGACCAGGATCCGGGGAGGCTGTCCGCCGTCCCGCGAGCCAGGACTGCGTGGCCACCAGCGAGCCCGCCAAAGGTTCTGGATCACCACCCCGGCGATAGATCGGCACAATCGGTAGATCAAGAAGATAATGGGCATGCTGCCTCTGCTGTGCTCACACAGAGTGTCATTGCGGCAGAGACGGCCCGACAGCAGGAGGAAGCATGCTCATCCAGCACGCGGCCAGCTATGGAGTTCTCCGTCTGACGATCCCGGGGCACCTGGACGTGCCCAACCGGGCGGCTGCCGCCTTGCAGATCGAAATGCTCCTCGTCGCCCACCGCGCCCTGCACGTGTGGATCCGGCTGTCCGCGGCCGACCCGTCACCAGCATCCCTCAGCGTGCTCGCCCGGGCTCGCCGCCTGAGTGAAGGCCTCGGCATCCCACTGACCGTCGTCGCGCCCCCGCAGCCGTCCTGCCCCGCAGGCCAGCGACCGCCTGACGAGTCTTCGCCGCTATGGGAGAGCACTCTGGCCCACGAACACAGAAGGTGAGTGCATCCCTGATCATTGACGTGAGTCTGTTGGGGGCTGACGCAGGCTTTGCGGGAGATTCGCCGGGCTTTGAGGCGTGCGTAGGCCCGTTCCGCGGGTGAATGGGTCGGGTGTACGCCCGTTGACAGTTTCCTCTTCGGCAGCGAGCTGCCGGCTTCGGTGTCGCTGGATCGGTGTGGTGAGTGTTCCCCCGGCGGCGCCCTGGTGGGCCCTGTCCGCCGGGACTGGAATGTTCGGTCACTCACAGAGCGTGATGATGCCGTGAGTGCGGGCAGCTGCGACGTCCACGGTCCGTCCGGGCCGGCGAGTACCGGACAAGCCTGTCAGCAGCACCGGTGATGGCCTGGATGTTCACGCCGTGCTCGCGGTGCTTGCCGGAGTAGTCGTTCTGGCCGTTGCCGACACGGTCGCGCTCAGCGAGCGTGCATGATCGGGGACCGTGCCTGCACCACTTCACCCGCCTCCTGGCGAACGCTCTAACGAGCTGGCACGAAGTACACGACAGCCCGTGGCTCCCCCTGCCTGGTCTGCGTCAACTCCCCCAAGTGCCCGACCGCGAAAGCCTTTCCACCGGCATCGGTCTGTGCGAACATGCCTGACTGCACCAACGGGGCTCCTCGTAGCCACGGTGTCTCGGTCGACTTCCGTCCTATGCAGTGCCCCGCCCCTCTGCATCAACTTCCCCGAACCGCTTGACGGCAGCCCTTGGCTGCAAAACTTGTGCCAGTACGTGCAGGACGGGCTGCCGGGGCAATCCGGGCCCCGACGGCCAGCCGGTTCCCGGTCCGGTCATGCCGCAGCGGTGAGGACGTCGCCACGGCGATCGTCGCCGACCGGGATCCGCATGGACTCATCACCCGGGAAGCCCACCGGCAGCCGGTTTGCCATCGGCTGCAGACTCCACGACATGGCCCACCTCTGGTCCTCCCGCCGTGGCTTGCCCTTCCCTCAGCTGCTGCTTCCTCCGTCCGGACGTCGCGGGCGATCGCCGCCCAGAGCCGGACACGACCATGGCAAGCTCGGCCCAAGGACCTCGCCGGTCTGCTGTTCAAGAGGGCGCTGCCAGCTCGAGGTGCCGCTGGCATCTCCTGTCACCGAACTGGATGAGAAAGGGGCGATCTGTTACGGGTCAAAACTGTTCCACGAAGTACGGTTGAACAGTCATCCAGCCGTTGCCACGGGCTCCATAGCGTTTGCCGTTGGCGCTCTTGGCCAGGGCGTACCAAGAGTCGACGTAGTCGTCCTCGTCCGTCCACCAACTGTCGGGGACAGCGTCCAGGACCGCATTCACCAGGGGGACGTACATGCCCTGGTCGGCGATGGCGAGCAGGGCTGTGGCGACCGCCTTGGCGAGGTCGCGGTAGTTGGTGTTGCCGTCGTCCTCCATCATCACCGCGTCAGCGAGGTTATACCTGTAGTTGGACCAGTTGACCATGATCTGGTTGGGGTGGTAAGTGGTCTTGCCTTCGTCGAGGTAGGGCATGCCGACAAGGTCGACTCGCACCCTGCCGTCCTTCCCGAAACCAGTGACCAGGGTGTAGATTTCGGCCTTGCCTTTGATCCACGGCTCTTCGTCATTGGAGACTCTTACCGCAGTGATGCGGGTGGTCCAAAGGCCCGTAGGGACGGCGGACGCCGAAGAGTTCAAGCCCTGACGAAGTAGCTCCTCGTGAATGACTCCCAGACCAGCAGCCACAGCCTGTGCACTGTCGATGTCGACGACGTAGACGGGATGACTGGGTATAACGCGGACATCCAGTGTGTGCATCTGGCCGCTGATGTCGTATGCGGTCACGAAGCGGGCATCATCATCAAAAGCTGCCGCTGCGACCCAGGGGGTGACTCCAGCTGCCAGTGCGGCCCGCATGGAGTCGTCTCCCAGTCGTAGCCGCAGCAACTGGCCAACGCGCGGATCAAGACCCTTGGCAGCGAGAATTTTTCGGTCGGCCTCGACTAGAGTTGGCAGCACAGCGCTGCGTGTTTCGGATGCCAAAGTGGTGATGGGCACCTCGTCAAAGGCAAGCGCTGCCTTCTGAACCTTAGCGCGCCAGGCGGAGTCCGAGAGCGAATGAGCCATAGCGCGGGCCCCCTCATCCTCCGCCATGGCGACGGCAGATGCAGGTGCCTCAACCGCATCGGCGGTGGGCACAGCGGCCACATTGGTGGCCGCTGATAGGACCAGCAGGCATGCGGCAATCGAAGCGATTCTGGACGAATGCGCGTGACGTCTCATTGGGCTGATACCTCCGGTGAGCCTGGATGACCGCTCTGCGCCGCTGCGGCTGCGGCTGCGGCTGCGGCTGCGGCTGCGGCTGCGGCTGCGGCTGCGGCTGCGGCTGCGGCTGCGGCTGCGGCTGCGGCTGCGGCTGCGGCTGCGGCTGCGGCTGCGGCTGCGGCTGCGGAACAGTCGGATGGGCAAGGTAGTTACGTAGGCACCGAGTTCGCAGGGAGATCCAGTCATACGATGGAACCAGCGCCGTCGCCCGCCTCGAAGAGCACTCGCTACTCAAGTTGCTTAATCTGCAGCAGAGTTGTGGACATTTGAGGACTGGCACAAGCGCCGCGAAAGAGGTTCTGTCGACGCGTAGTCGGTGGGGGCGCCGAGACAGGCGCTGGTGCACGGTGAACGCAGCAATCACCTCAAGCTCCTCCAGCCGCGCAGCCATCCGGCCAAACCTGCCCCGTTGGCTGGCGGCATCACCACATACACGCCCTCAGCGCTTGTCGTGGCTCGTCGTGCGTGACACTCACCTTCTCCGTACCACGCAGGCTTTTGCCAACCGCTGTGAGGAATCTGGGCGTGGCGGCAGCCGGGTATCCGTGGGCATCTAGTACTGCAACGGTCCTTGTTGTGACGGTTCGACAGGTTCGGGCGGTGTGTGGCCGCGTCGTTTGTAGTGGCTGATGCGGGCTTGGTGTTGGCGTCTGCGTCGCCAGTGGGACCAGTGCAGGACGTGGTCGATGGGTGCCGGTTGGCGGTGGGTGAGGCGGTGGATCAGGCGTCTGAGCTCGGGAAGGCTGAGAGGGACGAGGCCGGAGGATCTACCTGCCGGCATCCTGGACGGACGATCGTGAACGGTGCCGACGGGCCGGTATCGACGACGCGGTCGCCTTCGAGACGAAGGTTGCGATGGCCAGGGCGATGGTCCGCCGTGCGATCGAGGAGAAGATCCCTTTCGGGTGGGTGACCGCGGACGCCGGCTACGGCTACTCGAAAAGCTGGCGGACCGAGCTCGAGCAGGCCGATGTCTTCCATGTCATGGCCACCACCCGCCACGACACCGTCGTCACCCGCTGGGCCATCGACCATCCCGTCCACGACCTTTTCCACGATCTGCCCCGGCAGAAGTGGAAGCGCCGCTCCTGCGGGAACGGCTCCCGCGGACCGCGCGTCTTCGACTGGGCGAGAGTCGAGGTCCGTCCCTGGCACCGGGAAGACCGGCGGCACTGGGTGATCGCCCGCCGCAGTGTCCGCCAGCCCGAGGAGATCTCGTACTACATCGCCTACTGCCCCGACGGCACCACCCTCGACCAGCTGATCCGCGTCGCCGGCAGCCGATGGGCCGTCGAGGAGTGCTTCCAGACCGCGAAGCAGGAATGCGGACTGGACGACTACCAGGTCCGCCGCTATCCCGGCTGGCACCGCCACATGACCCTGGCCATGGCAGCCCACGCCTGCCTCACCGTCCTGCGAGCCCGCGAACTCGACACCGGAAAAGTAGAAACGGATCCTCCGGCCTCGTCCCCCTCAGCCTCCCCGACCTCAGACGCCTGATCCACCGCCTCACCCACCGCCAACCGGCACCCATCGACCACGTCCTGCGCTGGTCCCACTGGCGACGCAGACGCCAACACCAAGCCCGCATCAGCCACTACAAACAACGCGGCCACACACCACCAGAAACTGCCCAACCGTCACAACAAAGACCGTTGCAGTACTAGCAGCCCCAGCTTCGCCCGCCCACGAGAAGTCCAGTCCTCTCCGTGAGGCCGGACCAGAGGGTCTCGCTCAGCCTCGGCGCCGGCCTAGGTCCACTCGACAGGCTTCGCCGACAGGGTCATGCCTTCCGGAAACCGATTCCTGCGGGGGGGGGTGCCTCTATGTCCTTCGTCAAGGCATCCCTGTCGGGTTTGGGGTGATTCGGCTTGTTGGGGTCATGCTGCGAGTTCGACGTCCGCGGGCGGGCGGGATTCGTAGAAGGTGCCGTCGCGGAGCATGGCGAACAGGACGCTGATGCGGTGGCGGGCGAGGCGGAGGAGGGCTTGGGTGTGGGTTTTGCCGCGGGCGCGTTGCTTGTCGTAGTAGGTGCGGGAGGCGGGATCGGCGTTCATGCAGGCGAAGGCGGAGAGGAACATGGCGCGTTTGAGCTGCCAGTTTCCGCCTCGGGGCGCGTGTTCGCCGTGGATCGAGGTCCCCGACGACTTCGTCGTGGGTGCGAGTCCGGCGTAGGAGGCCAGGTGGGCGGCGCTCGGGAAGCTGGTGCCGTCGCCGACGGTGACCAGCAGGACGGCGGCGGTCCTGACGCCGACGCCGGGCATCGACGTCAGGACCTTGGAAAGAGGGTGGGCCTCCAGCAGGCTGTTGATCTGGGCTTCCATCGCCCGGCGCTGGGTGTGGACGGCGGCGAGCTGGCTGGCCAGGGAAGGGATCACGATGTCCAGAGTGCCGGTCCCGGGCACCACCACGGTCTGCTCGTCCAGAGCGTCGAAGACCTCGTCGACCAGCCGTGCGGCCATGCGCGGGGCCTTGGGGCGGATCAGCTCGACGAGTCTGCGGCGTCCGGCTTTGCGCAGGGCGGCCGGGGAGCCGTAGCGCTCCAGCAGCCAGGTCACGGCCTGGTGGTCCAGGCGCGGCCCGAGGACGCGTTCCAGGCTGGGGTGGAACTGGGTGAGCAGGCCGCGTATCCGGTTGGAGGTGCGGGTGGCCTCGGCGGCGAGGTCCTGGCCGAAGCCGGTCAGCACGGTCAGCTCGGCGGTGATCTCGTCGGTGAGTTCCAGCGAACGCAGGGTGTGCGGCATCGTCCGCGCGGCGTCCGCGATCACGGCCGCGTCCTTCGCGTCGGTCTTGGCCTCGCCGGGGTAGAGGTCGGCGATCCGGCGCATGGCCAGGCCGGGCAGGTAGGCGACGCGGCAGCCGGCGTCGCGGGCGACGGTCAGCGGCAGGGCGCCGATGGAGGCGGGCTGGTCCACGATGACCAGGACGGTGCCGAACTTTGCGGTCAGCTTCTCGAAGACGGCCCGCAGCTTCGGCTCGCTGTTGGGCAGCGGCTTGTCGAAGACCTTCTTCCCGGCCGGGGTCAGTCCGTGGCCGTGGTGAGCGGACTTGCCGACGTCCAGGCCGAGGAACACGCCCACGTCTTCGATCTCGAACATCGCTCCCTTTCAAGGGTGTTGGCGGTACCGGCCTCGGCTCGGGTGTCGTGCTCGCGCATCCACGTTATGCAGACCTGCCGCCCGCGAACCGTCCGGCATTGCGCCGGACTGGGCGGTGGCCGGACCTCTGATCAGCGTCTCCGACGAACACCCCCGGACCCGGTGACACCACCCCACAGGTCATGCCTTCGACAGGGGGACACAGTCATGCCGGACCCGGAGGCCAGCGGCCCTCTTGCAGGACCGCGAAGAACATAACGGGGGGGGCGTTCCCGCATGGTCCTCGTATGTAGGACGAACAGGGGATGCCCTGGAACACCAGCCGGACCGGATGCCGCATCCGACCCGGAAACCGAGCCCGACGCTCCGCCCTCGGCAGGAGCGGTCCCATCATCGGCCAGAGCTCGTCATCCACTTCCCGCGGCTTCCGCCGAGCCACCCTCACACCCAGATCAAAAGATCTCAGGGCACCATCCGACCAGCCGAAAGATCATTTCGTTAGGAGTCGAAAGGTTGTGCAGGGGGGCGCTGGCGGGCCGGGGAGGGCTCTTCCTGTCATCGCGTGAAGAGAGACTACCCGGCTACCCAAGACCCACTCACTGCTCACCAGGCGCATACCGCAAAGCCCCGTGCCATAGAGACGCGCCCTCTCGTGGGGCTCTGACTTGTCAGCCGCCGTTCGAAAGCGGATTCCATGCCCGTCCCCCACGCCACTGGAGCCAGCGCGGGTCGTCCAGCACCTCTTCCGGATCACTCAAGCCCGCGCCCTGGAGGAAGGCGATGACATCGTGATCAGAGAACGCCGTCCCCAGAGACTCCTCGTGACCACGACGCATCACGGTAACCTGGCGGCCACCTGTCTCGCCCGGCTCACTTACAACGATCAACGCTGCCATACCCCCACCATCACGCGATTCCTGCTTCCACGCACCTGCGCGCCAGCCTCGGCCCCTCTCTTCCTCCACAGAAAGGAGTCGCCCCATGAATCGCGGCGGGCCCAGACCCGCTCCTTGCACCAGCGGGCGAACCGACGACGGACGATCGGCCAGGCAGGTCCGGATAGCGTGCGTCCACGACTATGGACGCTCCCAGAACGCCACGAGGCGATGGCCAAGTGGCTCATGATCATCCTCGCGGGACGCCGCCTCGCACGATACGCAATCTACAGACGCCCCGCTATCGGTTCAGGAGCCCGGCAGGATCAGCCAGGTTGCAGCTGGGCGAAGGAGCGCTCGCCGGACACTCTCGCGGGTCTTTCCGATGTCCGTACCCGCCCGGATCTGAGCCGCCAGTTCCTCCGGTCGCTCGGTGTGCGCTGCCCTTCCCGGACGACCTCGCCAGCGTGGTTCTACTCAGCGATGCCCCTACAGGGGCCCGCAGCTCTTACTGACGTCAGCTCGTCAGGGTGATAGTTGCTCGACGAGGGTCAAGCCGGTCCCCGCTATGAAGCCGTCGAGGGTGTGGGACCGGTATTGAAGGCGTTTGAGCCTGTTACGGACAAGGGCTTCGAGCTGGTCGAGGGCCATGACGGCGAGGTTGGCGAGGCTGCGTTTGACGTGGGCCCATACCCACTCGACGGGGTTGAGGTCGGGCGAGTAGGCGGGCAGCAGGAACACCGTCAGCCATGCCCGCTCGGCCACGAGGGCCTGCATCCTGCGGGACACGTGGGTGTTCAACCGGTCCCAGACCAGCACGATTGGTGCCCCGACCAGCTGGTGGACACCGTCGATCAGCGCGATGAAGTCCCGCTCGCCCATACTGCGACGGGCACTTTTCCCCGCGGGATGACTCCGCAGGCGGTGACACAGCCGGGTCCGGGAACCCGGCCGCATTGCAATCAGCCCGGCCACTGACAGCCGGCCCGAACGGCGGCCGCTGATGGTGACAACCGGGGTCACTCCGCGCCGGCCCCAGGTCCGTCCCCGCGGCGGCCTGCGGGTGAACCCGGCTTCGTCCTCGAAGCAGACGTAGCCCCCGCAGGCCGCCCTCGCCCTTTTACCTCCGCCCAGGTCGCCTCCTTCCATACGGCGACAGCCTGCTCATCGCGCTCCGCGACCCGCCGGGCGGGCACCTGCGGGCTGAAGCCCAGCCGGTGCATCAGCCGGGTCGCACCCGAGACGCTGTAGGAGACATGGAACTTCCTGCCGATCAGCGTGGCCACCCGCGAGGCGGTCCACACCTGGTCCTCCACCCAGCCATGCGCGGCCGGCCCCTGCTCCAGATACGCGGCCAGCTTCTCCAAAGACCGCGGGGACAGCCGGCACCGCGACCCGCTCGGACCACGGGAGGCCAGCGCCTGAACACCGCCATCCCGCCACAACTGGTGCCACTGATAAGCCGACTTCACACTCACCCGCAGCCGCCGTGCGACTTCCGACGGCTTGATCTGCTGCTCGAACAGTTCAGCCGCCTGCATCCGAACCGTCTCCCGACGCCGGCGCCCCGTCGGCGTCAGCCCGCCCCCATCTGCATATCTCACACCTCACGGATACAGCCACCCGCCTTCACCCGTCAGGGACTTCACACAGATTCACCCCGACGAGCTGAAGTCAGTAATCGGCGGCCGAGTCGACATGAGACACCGGGTGGCCAGGTAACGGGAACCATCGAATGCAACCCGCTGAAAGCCATACCACCCGGCGTCTCTGGAGCTCTGGACCTTACAACTGGCCCGTTCAACCCAACGTAGGCTCCACTGACTGGCCTCGCTGCCACCGAGCCCTCGGCACTGGCACTACCAGCGAGAAAAAGCGCAGATGCGAACCACCGCTAAATCACTGCGCCTTGACAAGATTCTGGGCCGCCAAAGAGACGTCATAGTCCACCAGCAGGGCTGCATGTCCGACACAACCGACGTTGATGTTGGTTGCTCCATACAGTTTTGTGCTGGTGTCGGGGTTGATGATCTCATCGCACCAGGATCGCAAGGTCGAGTAGTGCACATCCCCTGGGGTCTCGTCCCCTCCATTGAGGTCGCTCAGGAACGCGCTGCCGACCGCCATCTCGCGGCACGATGGGAGGAACGGTGCGCACAGTGACGCTGTGTACGTTCCGTGGTTCGGCCCGCCGATCGACACCCAGTCGTCTACAGCCTCAACACCGCCGAGCTTCTTGAGGTAGTAACGGGTGCTGAGTCCTCCCATGGAATGGCTGATGATGTCGACCTTGTCCGATCCCGTACGAGCTCGCAGTCGGTTCACGGCATCACGGACTTCTTCGGCGGTCTCCGCGTTGGACTGCTCCGTGTTGTACGAGATGGCCTCCAGCCGGCCCCCCGGGTAGCCGGCAGCCCTGAAGTCACTGATCATGAGCGACCAGTTCCATGAGGCCCCGGACCATCCGTGTACGAAGAGAACCGGGTCAGGCATGCTCGCGGCCTGCGCCGGCGCGCAGAACAGGAGCGAAGCGGACGCGAAACACGTCATGGCTACGAGCGAAGACAAGCGTCTTGGCCATTCTGGCATGGTGGCTCCACAGGTGAGTTGTGTGCGCGGGCGAGCCGAAGAGCCCGAGGCAGCCGGGAGGCGGCTATTACTGGAGTGAGCAACAGACCTCCGCTCGCGTCTACTTATGGTGCCCCGCCAAGGGGATGACGTGTCCATGAGTAGTACGTCCTCAATCGATTGCCGGGAGACATAAACATCATGCGCACGACGGGTGAGGTTCCTTCGGTACCACCGTCGGCCCCGTGGTCAAGAAGGACGGCCCAGACTCATATTGGCCGAGGGACTGTGCAAATCCGCCGCTGTTGGCTACCTTCAACCCGTTCGTCGGCTCGGAGAACAGCGTCGAGTCCGCCGAGGCTTCGGGGCGGCGTGCCGACCAGGCGTGCCCGCCGTGCGTTCCTCTCTCATTTCACTCGGGCCGCGTTGCGTCGATCGAGGCCGGTGAATGCGCCCTACTTCAGAGGTGGTTGGCCGATCTGGACGAGAACATGATCATGCTTGTCGATCATGTCCTCCTTTCCATCGAGCCGCTCACCGAGTCCTCGGCTGCAGGGCCCGACTGTGCAAGCGGCCCCAGGAGTCTCCGCCTCGCCGGCGACCGAAGCGCCTGAGCTACGGGACGTACCTGTCCGAGCCACGGGGACAGAAGAGGGGAAGGGGGCGCCGCTCAGGCGGCCTGAGTAACGCGCCGAGGACTCCAAGAGCGTTGCCTCGGAGCTCTTCTGCCTAGTCGTGAACGATCCCTAGGACCTGTCTGATAATTGATCTTGTGGTGGGTCGTGGTGAGCTGACGGATGCGGCATGGGAGCGGATAGCGCCTCTGCTGCCGGGTGTTGATGGGCGAGGTCGGCCGTGGCGAGATCATCGGCAGGTGATCAACGGGGTGTTGTGGCGGTTGCGGACCGGTGCGCCGTGGCGTGACCTGCCGGAACGCTATGGGCCGTGGCAGACGGCCTATGAGCGGTTCGCTCGCTGGGAGGCGGACGGAACCTGGGCCCGTCTGCTCGAACAGGCCCAGGTCCGGGACGACTCCGTCGGAGCCGTGGAGTGGACCGTGTCGGTCGACTCCACGATCAACCGAGCTCACCAGCACGCCGCCGGCGCCCGCAAAAAGGGGCGGCGGCGGGGGACGAACTGGAAGATCCGGCACGTCCGTCGGCTGGCCAGGCGCTCGGTCGGTCCCGCGGCGGGCTGACCACCAAGGTCCATCTCGCCTGCGACGGCAGGGGCCTGCCCCTGGCCGTTGTCGTCACGCCGGGTAACGTCAACGACTCCACCGTCTTCGACACGGTCATGGACGAGTTGAGGGTGCCCCGGACCGGTGCCGGGCGGCCCCGCCGCAGGCCCGACGTGGTCATCGCGGACAAGGCGTACTCCTCCCGGGCGATCCGTCAGACCCTGCGGCGCAGGGGCATCCGAGCGGTGATCCCTGAGCGGTCGGATCAGAAGGCCAACCGTGTGCGGCGCGGGCAGACCGGCGGCAGGCCGCCGGTCTTCGACCGCGAGCTCTACAAGGCACGCAACGTGGTCGAACGCTGCTTCAACCGCCTCAAACAGTTCCGTGCGATCGCCACCCGCTTCGACAAACTGGCCGCCCGCTACAAGGCCGGAGTCCACCTCGCCTCGCTCATCCTCTGGCTCCGCGAACCCACCCAAGATCGTTTGTCAGACAGAGCCTAGGCAGCTCCAGCATCGGAGCTGGCCGGTCTACGACCCGTTGCGGGTGAACAAGAGATCTGAGCCTCGCTGCACCCAAGCGCCGTTGACACCAGAGGCGCTCGGACCTCCGGAGCTGACTCATCGACAGGTACAGATGCCAGCCCGAGGGAGATCAATGCATCATCCACACACTTCGGCCTTGTGGAAGTCGGTAGGGGCGCTGGCACTGCCTGGCCACCGCTTCTCCGTCGGCACGCCGATCACGGCCGTGATGCAGGCGACCCGCCTGATGGCGTAAGGCGCATGCCACTCATATCTCCGGCCCTACCCCGCCATGCGCCCTGCCACCTCACCCCCGCGCCTCCCAGGGACAGGCGACACCTGCAATACGGACAGCTGCGTGTGCCGTAGCAGGCTGTCAGTGGGCACTCCACCGCTTGGTGGTATGTCCCGGAATGTGTTCTTGGTCAGTTGGTGGTTTGCTGCTCCACGTCGGCAGACCGTCGTCCGGTCGCGTCGTTCACCCCTGCAGTTCCCCCGGAGACTCAAGGAGGAGTCCCGTATGTCTGTCTACACCCCCCAGCAGATCAGCCAGCCCCAGACCCAGCAGCCCTACGACCAGCCGATCTCCCCTCAGCAGCCGTGGAGCCTCCAGGCCCCCGGCCAGCAGCCCTGGGCCCAGCAGGGCCACGGGCAGTTCAGCATGCAGGGCATGCAGCAGCTGCCGCTGATGGTGACGGAACTGTCCCTGCGCTGTTCGGCGACCGCACTGTCTGCAGTGGTGGAGCAGCTGCGGACGGACCCGCAAATCCTGATGGGCATCCAGGCGCAGGGACACATCCCGCCTCACGCCTTCAGCCAGGTGCTGACCGAATGCGCCCGCCGGATCGCCCCCATCGTCCACACTGCGTTGACCCAGCTCACCAACCAGAGCCAGCAGGGCCAGATGGGACGGTTCCCGGGACAGGGGCAGTCCGGCCAGTTCCCCGGCATGCAGCCGCAGGCCCAGCTCGGCCAGCTGCAGGGTCAGAGCCTCTTCGGGCTTCAGCCGCAGTACGGACAGACGCCTGGCATGGGCATGTGAGACATGGCCAGGTCGGCCGCTTTTCCATTTGAGCAGCCCACCCGGCCACCGAGACCGCCACAAGGCTGACATGGCCCTGTGGCGGCCCGGGGTCCGATGTGCGCGGTGGCATGCCCGCACACCACCGGCGGCATTCCAGTGGTGTGCGGCGTGTGACGGACATTTCGAAAGTGACTGTTGGGTGATGATTGAGCAGGGCGGCGGCATCAAGCCGGGGTCTGGTATCAGAGCGGCAAGGCCTGAGGGCACGCAGGGGTCAGCGGGAACGCAGCCCGGCGAGTTACGTGAGCCAGGAGGCCAGCCGCAGCCGGAGTCATCGTGGCAGGCGCGCATGTGTGGGCTATCGGGACCGGCGCCACCGCCCATGCCGTGACCGGCTCCGAGGGCAAGGCCGGCCTCGCCCTCGCCTCGGACACCCCCGCCACGGTGAAGGCTGCCCTGGACATCCGCCCGGCAGTGCCTACTGGCCGCTGCGCCTCTCGCACGCACCGGAACCCACCCGGCAGGCGGCCACCATGCAGCAGCAGCCCTGGCCCAGCCCCTACCCGGCCCTTCCACCGCCGCCGGCGTCGACCTCGCCGCGCCAGGCGTCGCCGTGATCACCACCGCACCCGGCGGCGGCCACATCCGAGCCACCGGCACCACGACCACGTGCGCACCTCCGCCCGAACCATCCAGCTCTACACACTGCTGCGCACCACCTGCCACCCGATCCCCGGCGCCGACCCCGCCCGCACCGGCGCCAGCATCACCGATGCTCCCACCGCACTCGACATCACCACCACCTGGTGGTTCAGCCCATGCCCCGAGCAGCCGCATGGCCGCCGGATATCCCGGGGCCTGAAACCGGCGGCACCACCGCCGCCCTATGCTCCGTACCCGGCGCGCCCGATACCTCCCGCGTTGGGTACGGAACCTACAAAGCATGCAGTGCCGCTCCCGTGTAGGCCCGCAGTACGCAGCGTGGCGGGCTCCCGGGGGCCTTGACCCCGAATACTGGACACGGGTTATGCGGCTTGGGCCAGCGTAGTTGATGGTGTTGTGGCTGCTGTTTCGTAGGCGATGGGGCTGCGGTGTCCAAGGCGGGAGTGACGGCGCCGGGTGTTGTAGCGGTGGAGCCACCGGAATGCGTCGAGGCGGGCTTCGCGCTCGCTGGGCCAGGACTTTCTGCCTTGGAGTGTTTCCCGTTTGAAGGCTGCGTTGAAGGACTCGGCGAGTGCGTTGTCCGCGCTGGACCCGATCGTGCCCATGCTCTGGATCACCCCTGCTGACCTGCAGGCTTCGGCGAATGCCCGACTCACGTATTGCGCGCCGTGGTCGGTGTGCATGATCGCACCGGCGAGGCTGCCGCGGGTTCGCTGGGCGGCGGCCAGGGCGTCGGTGACGAGCTCGGTTCGCATGTGCTCCGCGAGTGCCCAGCCGGCCAGACGCCGTGAGGCGAGGTCGATGACGGTGGCCAGATACAAGAACTTCCCGCCTTCCAAAGGGAGATACGTGATGTCACCGACGTACTTACTGTTCACCGTGTCGGCCGTGAAGTCCCGTTTGATCATGTCGGGGGTCTTCGCGGCCGCCTCGTCCGGGATCGTGGTGCGGTGTCTGCGACGCAGCCGCACTCCTTGCAGATTGATGCTTCGCATCACGCGGGCGATCCGCTTGTGGTTGACATGTTCGCCGTCCGCGCGGAGCTCGGCGGTGATCCTGGGAACGCCGTAGGTGCCATCCGATTCGAGGTGCACGGCCCGTATCCGGGCTGCGAGGCGGGCGTCGGCCGCCTGGCGGGCGGCCCGGTCGGGGGCTGTCGCGCGCCAGTGGTAGAAGCTGGAGCGGGCGATACAGAGGATGGTGCACAGCCGCTTCACGCCGAAGCGGCGCTGATGGTCGGCGACGAACTGGAAGCGGTTCACCAGCGCGTCTCCCCGGCGAAATACTTCGCCGCCTTCCGCAGGATCTCGCGTTCCTCCTCCAGCTCACGGACCTTCTTGCGCAAAGCGGCGTTCTCCGCCTCCAGGGGCACCGGTGGCCGGGCCGGTTCCTCCGCCCGGTGACCGCGGGGACGGCTCGCGCCGCCCGCCCGGATCCAGTTGCGCAGCGTCTCGGGGTTGATCCCCAGATCAGCGGCGATCTGCCTGATCGTCGCTCCGGGCCGCGACTGGTACAGCGCGACAGCGTCCGCCTTGAACTCCGGCGGATAGTTCTTCATGACCACGAGATGTCCGTCCTCAGATCCACAGGATCCAGTCTCTCGTGTGTCCAAGATCAGGGGTCAAGGCCCCGGGTGCCTACGATGCCCTGTGGCCCTGCCACTCTGCCGGACCACCGTTGACGGCAGCGGCGGAGTGGCGGTGAGATCACGAGGGAAGTACCGCTGCGCCGAAGCCGGGGTGAAGATGGCGGCGGTCAGGGCCCGCGGGTGTCACGGGACGCCGTGAGACGGGCAGAACCGGAAGTCCGGTAGTAGTGGCCGGCCCGGCGCACGCATATGGCATCCGATCGCCGAGACGGGTCTGAGCCAGCGCAATCAGCGCGCGCTCGCCCTGAATCCTCGCGGCGTGCAGCCGCACGATCAGGCCTCCCCCGTCTGCAGACCGGACACCGCACTGCACCGCACCCGCCACGCCGCCGTGCTCGTCGCACACGGCGAAGCCCCCAGCCCGCCCTGAAACTCTCTCCCAGGCACCAGGATGCTCCGGTCGATCAGATCCACCATCGCCAGCTCGTCATCCGGGGCCATCAAACGGGCCATCAGCCCCTCCCCGGCTGCCCGTTCGATCGATCGACACATCTTCTCCTTGAACCTGGCCTGACCGCTTCTGGTCAGGGGCGGCGGATGAACGTGTAGAGCTGGTCGATCTCGGTGAAACCGGCAGCTGTGTGGAGCGCAAGGGCGGCGTCCAGGCTCGGCTGGTCGTCCGAGGGAGCTGGCAGGACGGTGGAAACCTCGCGTACTTTGCGGTCGGCAAGGTGAGCAAGGCATTGCTCCAGAAGGCTGTTGCCCATGCTGCGCCGCCCCGGTGTCAGCCGCGCCCATTCCAGAGCCGTGACGCCTTCGACTGGTGCACGGACGAGAGCCTCTCCAATCCGTGCGCCGTCCCACTCCCGCAGATCGAGCCGCCAGCCCGGAAGCCCTGGGCACTCGACCACATCCGCGAGCGCAGGCAAGTGGCCACCGCGATCGTCCAGCCGACGGTGCAAGTAGCGCCACCGGTCCGTACCGGAGAATCCACAGTCTTCCAAGGCCCGGCGGGTTCCGGCACGGTTGTTCACCGCAAGGCCCGCGGGTGCCAGTGCGGTGGGCTCCGCAAACGCGTGCACCGCCCTCCGTCCCAACCGTGCCACCGCACGCCCGATCAGCGCCCGAGCCAGGATCTGCTCATCTTCCAGGCAGTGCAGCCACAACAACATCACCGTCCCGTCAGATGATCGGACCGCCCAGGAAACCGCGCCCACGACCCGACCATCCGGACAGGCAAGCACCTCGGTACACACTCCCTCCAGCCCGGCCCGAACAGCGGGGCCGCTGGGGCCGGTACCTTGCACTGCCTGGTCGAGCTCGGCGAAGGTCAGACCGGGCAAACCGGGTAGCAGATCCGCCGAGACGAGTTCTAGCACCGCCGTCCTGTCCTCGCCCCTGAACGGCCGCAGCACCGCGGTACTCATCTCTTTCGCCTCCGTGGCCACCCGTACCAGCCCCTTCCCTTGCCATACCGACGGCCAAGCTTCCCTCCCTCTTCTTGTAAGAAGCCCCACGACACGCATGAACCATGTCAAACCGCAGTGTCCGGGCCAGGTCAACTGCCCCTAATGCCGAATGCCTGGCCTGCTACTAGGTTTCGGGTCGCGTCGGGTGGTGACCCGTCATGATCCCTGCAGTGTGCCGAGGGTGAGATATCCGGAGGGGTGGGCGCCTGACCACTGCGTCGAGCTTTCGCGAGAAGAGCTGGCTTCAGGCTGGCAGGCGGTTCGCAGTGAGTGAGATGACTGCGGTGATCGCGAGGGATTTGCGGGTGAGTGCGCGGTGGGTGGAGCGCTGGCGTCGTTCCTGGCGCGAGGGCGGCATGGAGGGCTCGTGTTCCGTGGGTCGGGCGAACTCTCCGGCCGTCGCCGATGCCCGGTTCGGCGCTGGAGGAGGAACTCGGCAAAAGCCCGGCAGCGCACGGGTTCGACGACGAACGCCGGGCCCTGATCCGGATTCAGCCGGTTTCGTCGTCGCCGAACGTCAGGGCAGGAATGAGCCCTTCGGGCCTTGACCGCACATCTGATAGCAGGTGTGGTGGACTTCGTGCCCATCTCGTTGGCGGAGGCATGTCTGCCCGCTGCAGCCATCCGGGCGAGAACGGGCGCAGCATCCATGAGCTGATGGGCATAGGCGCGCTTGATCTATCAGCGATCCCAGGAGTTATACCTGAAAGAGCCAGCCGAGCTTGTCGGGCTCGAAGTCGCGGATCTCGTGCAGGGCGGTGCCCCGCAGTCCGTCGTGTCGGCCCTTCATCGGTCGGTTGCTGCACCAGCGCGAGTCACCGCGATATCGATGGCGGCTTCGAGGCGGGGGCGACTCGGCTGCGACTTTGTGGGCGGCTTCGGAGACCTCTGAAGGCGGGAAGCTTCACTGCGAGGCCACGAGCAAGGCGACGGGCGGGACCCGCGGGGAAACGTTGGGGATACCGCCGGGGGCTGGTCCGCCACGCCGCGTCCTCTGGTGCCGACCGGGCCCCTGATCTGTCAGGTGTGCGGGGCCGGGGTCTGGAGGGGATCAGGCTGCCGTGAGGCGTGCCCAGTGGGTGGAACCGCCGGTGTGGCGACGCGTACCGTGGGCGTCGGCCAGCATTTCAACGATGCCGAGCCCACGGCCGTGCTCGCCCTCGCCGCACGAGGAGGTCCACGCGCCATCGTGCAGGGCGGGGCCTCCGTCGGTCACACCCACCCACACCCGGCTCCCGCAACGCTCGCGGTGCAAATGCAGATGAAGCGGGGCGCAGGCGTGTTCGACCGCGTTAGTGACCAGCTCCGAGACCACCAGTACAACAGTCTCGGCCGTCTCCGGGTCCACCCTCCATGCCTCAAGAACGGCCTGGGCGGTGCGCCGGGCGTCGCCCGCAGCCTCCGGGCGGTGCTCCAGCATCTGAGTGACGTCGTCATCAGCAGGCTTACGGGGAGCGGGGATGCGCGCCACGCCGGCGTCACCGGCGCCGGTCTCCGCGGCCTGCGGTCGCGCACCCGCGCCGCCGGACCGGCCGGTGAGGGTGCCGAGAACAGTGGTGGCATACATGGCGATCACTTCCGCGAGGAACTGCTCTTGTGGTCCGGGAGGCGGGTCCGGGATATCCCTCCACTGACCACCTTCCTCCCGCTTTGCTTGTCATCACTGAGCAACCAATACCCAAAATGAACAAATGCCCCATCGGATGCTGTTGCGGAGCGGCAGTCCGGCTGCGCCGGGCAGGCCATTCGGGGCTACTGGCCGGTGCGGCAGGGTGCGGGAAAGGTGGGAGTGCCCGTACCCGTCGGCCTCTGCCGGCCCGGGCCAGGAAGGGCTGCCTGTCAACATGGTCCGCTCAGAGTCCCTCGGTACCCGGTACGACACGCCTGTGGCGGCCCAGTGGACGGTCAGCGCGGTGAAGATCGGCTCGCCTCATCGTCGTACCAACGCGCCGCCGGCGGCCAGGTCACCGGTTGGCTACCCACGCGATCGGAGGCGCCGGAGACAGTGGCGCCGAGAAGCTGACCGCGCACACCGAGGCCAGAACTACTGGCAGGCATTCCCTGATCGGGATGAAGCCGATGTCGGCCGCATGGTGAGGTGTGGTGCAGACTGTCGAGGCAACCGGCCGACGTACATGAAGAGCCGGACGGGGTACGTGATGATGACAAACCGCGTCGGGATGGCGACACCGCCGCAGACGCGGCACTCCACGCACTGAAGGTGTTCTCCAAGTCGGCACATGAACGACCCGCTGCATGCCGTTGCCCACTGCGACACTCAGCACACCGACGTCGCCCAGATCAGCACGCCGCGCCCCTCGACTCGCGACATGGAAGCCCCTGGACTCCCCCAGTGCCGATTCCACGGCCATCGCCCCTGCCCGGCACCCTCTCCATTGACGCCATCACATATACCGGCACATGCCTGGCAGCCCCACACAGCCGCCCAGCATCGGCGTGGTCACTCCGGGCGTGAGCGTGAGTAGTACCGGCCCCCGCTGACGGCTACACCCCACCGGACGCCACCGCGAATCGCCGCCGCCCATCTCCCGGCCTGCTCGAGCCACCTGACGCCCTGGCAGCACGCCCCGCAGCGCGAATCGATGCACTCGAGCGGAGTGCAACCCCACATACACGCAAGCGTCGATTCGGCTCCGACCTGAAGAAACGATGGACGAGCCGCCCATGCACAGCCTTCAGCTCACCCGCTCACGACCGGGCATCAACAACAACCCCACCGGGAACGGCGCCCGTGACCCCGCGTCTTCGACCAGGCCCGAGTGGAAGTCAGGCCCTGACACCGGGAATACCGTCACCGGGTGATCATCCGCCGCGGCCTGAATCCTACGACCCTGCCGATACCGCCCTCGACCAGCTGATCCACGTCGCCGGCAGCCGCTGAGTGGTCCAGGAGTGCCTCAGGCCGCCAAGCAGGAATGCGGCCTGGCCGACTACCAGGTCCGCTGCCACCCGGGCTGGCACCGCCGCATGACCCAGGCCATGGCCGCCTCACCGTCCTACGGGCCCACACGCTCGACACCGACAAAGCAGAAACGGATCCTCCGACCTCGTCCCCCTCAGCTTCCCCGGACTCCGACGCCTGATCCACCGCCGCCCCATACCCATCGGCCCGTCCTGCACTGGTCACACTTGCGATGCAGACGACAACACCAAGCCCGCACCAGCCACTACAGACGACGCGGTCACACACCCCCACAAGAAACTGCCCAACCATCACGACAAAGACCGTCACAGATCGCCGCCTTCTCAGCTCCGAGGCCGGATCCCCTTTCGCCGGTCAGCCGAACAGGTCCCGCACCCGAATCGTGCGCACCCGCCGCCACCTGGGCAGACCAGGTGGCAGCCGCCCGCCCAGAGAGGCGACCGTGTCCTGCTCCGGCGACTTCCAGTCAGCACGCACCGCCGCCCAGAAGTCCTCCCAGGCAGCCGCCTCCGTCGGCCCCCACCCGATCACCCGCGTGCCCGGGCAGGACACCACATAGCCGCCCGAAGTCACCTTGACCGACACCGCCCGATCATTCACGACCATCACCACCCGCATTCTGGACGAACACGAAGAAGACAGGACCACCACCATATGGGCAGGTCAGTCGACGTGCGGGGATCTGAGATGCACGGCATCCTCGAGCACACAGTCGACGCCCGGGAAAATTTCCGTCTCGCGGCCATCGTCATAGCGCACCCGATACGGCGGCTCGCCCCCGGCCCCAAGAACCTCCAACACCTCCGCATGGTGCTCCGCAGTACCAACCTTGTGGCTGGTGAACCGCAGCACATCACCCACGTTCACACGCATGCGCGACCTCTTCTCAGCACGTCCCGGCCACAGCCGGGAATTGATGGATCAACCCAGTGTGACCCCAGTTACACGACCCTCGCACCTCGTCACTGTTCGCCGCCTCGGCCCCGATCGCACTGAGTTGATCTTGTACAGATCATGGTGAGGCGAGACTCCTGAGAGAGTCGCGCTACCACCAGAATTCACCGCCGACTGTGTACCCGGACCGCCCCAGGGCCAGGTCGCTTTGAGCCGGTCCGCCTACTGGCGGACGCCAGACCGGCCTCTATGCTGCGGCGCCAGCGTCAACCACATTCATCGACTCCTGATCCGGCGGACGGGGGCCGGTATGTGAACTGCGACGCCGGAGAGCGGTTCGTGCAGCGACCCCACGGCCGTGGAGCTGCCCAAGCTCCGTGGGCAGGCCGGTCCCGCTCGGCCCCGAACTCTTGTGCACCGCTCTCGGCTTCTCTACTCTTCCGAAGTCGCCTCTCTGTGCATCTGGGACAACCGAAGGCTCTCTGCCCGAAACCCATCACCGGGAAGTCGGAGCCACCGTGACCTGTTATGACACCCCCGCACTCCCCGTCCGTTCCCCGGGCAACCCCCGCCCCTGGACGCCCCATTGAGCGCGCGCGTCCGCCCCTCTGACGACATCGTCGGGCAGTTGCGATCAAGGCTCGGATCAGGGGTGCACGCGCCTGGCACCGCCGGGTACGGGAACGCACTGGCGAAAGTCTTCTTTCCCGAGGCCAGCCGTCGACGGCCTACGTGCGTCGTGGCGCCCCGCACGGTCGACGACGTCGCGAGCGTCATGAGCACCGCGACAGCGGCGGGAGTGCGGGTAGCCGTGCGTGGCGGCGGTCTGAGCTCGAACTGTGTCGCCGACGGAGCCATCATGCTGGACCTCTCGCAGCATCTGTCCGCCGCCCGTCCGGACGGAGACCGAGTGGTCACCGACGGTGGTGCGACCATGACCACCATGCTCAGGTCCGTCGCCCCGGCGCGGCGTGCCGTGCCCATCGGCGTCGTCGGCCACACCGGCCTTGGAATGGCCACCCGCGGAGGGGTCGGCTGTCTGACAAGATCCCTGGGACTCACCCTCGATCACCTCGTCGGGGTCGAGCTCGTGCTCCCGTCAGGTGACGTCGTCCACCTCTCGGAGAGGAACTCGGGCGACGAAGGCGACCTGTGGTGGGCGGTGCAGGGGGGCGCGCCCTCCGTCGGGGTAGTCACCTCCGCCGTGTTCCGGACTCACGAGATCGGCCCGGTCTGGGTCGACCGCGCAGTGGTGGGCCTGGACGCGCTCGCCACCTACTTCCGGATCGCTCCCGAGCTCCCGCGACACACCACGATGAGCGCAGTCCTCGGCCGCACCTCCCTCTCGCCCGACGAGCCGGTCCTGCTCCTCTACACCGCCTGTTCGAGCCAGCACGACAGCGCCATCCGGCAGGCCAGGTCAGCGGCCTCCGCCGTCGTCGCCGGCGCGGGCTCCTCGCCGCTCCACCGATCGGAGACCTCCGGCCGCTATCCGGCCGGGCTGCCCGAGTTCGCCATCCCCGGTGCCGACGGCGCGGAACCCAACCCGATCCGGCTGCCCCAGCCGGGCGACGGACCGCGTGGTTCGTTCTTCGGCAAGGCGGCCTTCACCGGTCCCACTCTCGACGCCGCGGCCGCCGACACCCTTGCCGACCGGATCCATACCGCACCCACGCGGGCGTGCCGCATCGATTTCCAGCACACCGGCGGGGCTCTGGCCGACGTCGACGACACCGCTACCGCGTTCTGGGGCAGAGCCAGCGAATGGAGCATCCCGGTGAACGCGATCTGGGACGACGCCGTCGACGGCGAAGCCTGCATAGCATGGGCCCGCGACACGCTGCGGGCACTGGCCGCTCATACCGTCGGGGTCTACAACGTAGAACTGCGACCCGGCCTCCCCGAAACCGAAACCGAGACGCGGGCTGCATACGGCGGCAACCTGGCCCGACTCCGTATGCTTCAACACCGCCACGACCCCGCAGCGGTACTCGTACCGTTGCTCCAATGACCCGACCCCGGGCACGTGACACGACCAAGAACCTCTCCCACGTCGAAAACTGAACTGTTCCGGGTTGCGCAGACAGTTCAGTTATGGTTACGACCTGGGCTTTCGTGGTGGCTCGGCAGTGGATGTTCTCGCACTAGACCGGTGGGACGTGGCCTGCCTCACCGTGCAATCAGTAGTTCTGCCAGTCGACGGACTCGGCGGTGGCGAGTCCCATGCCGGACAGTTCCTTCCACGGCCGTCGGGGTTTGACCAGCTCGGCCTTGAACAGGCCGATCGTGCTCTCCAGCAGGGCATTGTCGGTTTCGCCGACCCGCCCCGATCGATCGGTTCATCCGCGGCGATCCGATCGGTACGGATGAGGGTGCCGTCGACAATGACGGAGTCGCCTTCACCCAGCCCGTTCACGGGGTCTCATGCAGGCCCGGCCCCACGCGGCCAGAACCTCGGCTAGTCTCGTTCATGTACCGCCCATCACTGTGTACACCGAAACCAGCCGCGCGCTGCGGGAACATCTCATCCGCAATTGGGGCAGCGCCGAGAGGGCCCGCTTAGAGGTCCCGCTGATAGGCAGGTTGGGGACCCCGGCAGCAGAACGGGCACAGGTTCCAGCGATCATGGAGTTGCGACGCTCTGTGATCACTAGGGAGACCTGTGCCCGCGCCGCCATCATGGCTTACCGAACCGCTCTGGGACCAATTCGTGGCTCTGCTGCCCGAGCGGCCGGAGTACCACCCGGACCATCCACTCGGCTGTCACCGCCGACGCGTCAGTGACCGGATCATCTTCGACAAAATGCTGCAACTGCTGCGCTTCGGCTGTTCTTACGAAGCGATCGCCGACACGACCTGCTCAGCCACCACGATCCGCAGCCGCCGCGACGAGTGGATACGACTCGGCGCGTTCGCCCAGCTCAAGCGGATCGCACTGAACTCCTACGACCGGATCGTCGGCCTCGTCCTCGATCAAATCGCCGTGGACGGCTCCATCACCAAGGCGCCCGGAGGCGGCGAGGTGGCCGGACGCTCACCAGTCGACCGCGGCAAACAGGGCCTGAAACGCTCGGGCATGACAGACGGATACGGCATTCCACTGGGCCGAGTCCTGGCCGGCGCCAACCGTCACGACTCCCCGCTACTCGCCCCTACCCTGGACCGTCTGGACAACCTGAGGCCATTACCCGACGACATCACCGTGCACCTCGACGCCGGCTACGACTCCGACAAGACCCGCGCACTGCTCAGCGAACGCGGCCTGCACGGACGCATCGCACACAAAGGCGAGAAAGCTCCCATCCAGGCCAGTCAGCGTTGGCATGTCGAACGCACCCACGCCTGGCAGAACGCCTTCTACCGGCTCGCCCGCTGCTACGAGCGGCGTACCACTGTCATCGACACATTCTTCGACCTCGCCGACACGATCATCACCGTGCGTAGCCTGATCCGACAAGCATGGACGACTCACCGCTGGGACGAACGCCCGAATCGCCGACCATGACCGCACACCTATCAGCGCGAACTCTAAGCTACTGAGGTTTTCGGGTTGTCGTCAGGTAGTGACGGTTGATGATCCCTGCGGTATGCCGGTGAGGTGAGGTATCCAGAGGGTGGGGGCCTGCCCGCTGAGCGTCGGGCGTTTCGTGAGGGGATCCGGCTTCAGGCCGGCAGGCGGTTCGCGGCGGGTGGGAAGACTGCGGTGATCGCTAAAGAGCTGCGAGTGAGCGTGCGGTCGGTGGAACGCTGGCGACGCGCCTGGCGCGAGGGCGGAATGGAGGCCTTGCGCTCGGCGGGTCCGGCGAACTCCCCGACCGTCACTGCCGCCCAGTTCACCGTGCTCGAGGAGGAACTCGGCAAGGGCCCGTCAGCACACGGTTTCGAGGATGAACGGTGGACTCTGATCCGGGTCCAGACGGTGATCCGCCGCCGTCTGCGGGTGAGCCTGTCGGTGGCGAGGTGTGGCGGCTGCTGAAACGGCATGGCTGGTCCTGGCAGGCACCCGCCCGCAGAGCCCTCGAACGCGACGAGCACGCGGTAGAGCTGTGGAAGAAGGCGATGTGGCCGAAGAGACTCGCGGCGGCGTCCGGGGCATGGATCGTCTTCGAGGACGAAGCCGGATTCTCCATGACGCCGCCGCGAGCCCGCACCTGGGGCCGGCGCGGATACACACCCGTCATCCGCGTCCGCGGCAGGTCCCCGCCGCCGGACCTCGGTCGCCGCCCTGTGCTGCTACAAACCCGGTGAGAAGAGCCGTCTCATCCACCGGCCCCGCACCCATCTCCTCCTCAAGGGCGCCCGCAAGGGCTTCTCCTGGAAGGACTACCGCGACCTGCTGGTCCGCGCGCACATCCAGCTGGACAGCCCGATAGTGGTGGTCTGGGCCAACCTCAACACCCACCTGGCCGCCGGACTGAAACGGTACGAGGCCGAGCACGGCTGGCTCACCACCGTCCGGCTCCCGCCCTACGCACCCGACTTGAACCCCGTCGAGGCCGCCTGGTCACTCGTGCGCAGAGCGATGGCCAACACCGCCTACGCCACACCCGCCGACCTCGACCGCACACTCCGCCGCGAGTTACGCAGAATCCAACTCCGGCCCCACCTCATCGCCGGCTGCCTCACCGCTACCGGCCTGGCCCTCGCACCACCGACCCGCCCTGAAACCTCAGTAATGCCAGACGTGCCGTGTGATCTGTTCCAGCGAATCGTTCACCGGAGCAGGAATAGAGCGTCCAACAAGTGCGGCGCAAAATCGGCATGAAAGCCCTCGAGTCGAACAGTCGCGGATACCAGGCACCCCTGCTATAACTCGAGAGTCCCATTGTCACAGCCTCGGCCGTGTGGGCCCACCGGCAGAATCACTCTTTACGGAACCCACATAGCGTCGTGCGAGGAGATAGTATCGTTGATCCATCCCAAGCTGCTGTAGGCGGGGCACTCTCCAGAGACACATCCGCTTCCTGCCGGGCGATGGCGAATGAAGTCTCCTCCTTGAAATGAGGACTCGTAAGCGTAAACGATGTAGTTTGAATGCTTGTTCACGCTACTGCTTGCGCTGTTGTTTACTGCAGTTCCGGCGCCGTAGAACTGATCTCCGACGTAAGAGTTTTCGGTGACTACGGCGGAGTAATCGTAGACCCCGCCCAAATAGTTGGTATTCTTATACAGGCAAAAATCGCCATTACCGCAAACCCCATTAGCCGCACTGCTTGCCGATATGGAGCCAACAGTAACGGCGAGAGCGGACAGAGCGACCGCCGCGACTCGCTTAAACGTATTCATCTGAACCTCATCCAACGCTGCTTCGATAGCAAGCATTTGAAATCTATTGCGCAAAGTTCGGGCAGTAGCATAAATGCACTTGCCCGCTGCGACATTGATTCGGCATGAAGATTCTCCATGCGCTTAGACGCATTGAAGCATGTCCCTCAGGCCATAGGCAGAGCATTGCTTACCTAACGATGTCCGGCATGACTGACGCTAGACATCGAACCCTGGACGTTCGATCGTGGTGGTCTGACGGGGTGCGCCTAGTGAAGTTGTCATCGGCGCCTGCAGGCCCCGGTCGCCCGAGCACGTCCGGGCAGCAAGCACCACGTCCTCGTCGGCAGGCAGGGCATCCCGCTCGCGGTGTCACTGACGGGCGGCAACCGCAATGACGTCACCCAGCTGATGCCCTTGCTCGCGAAGATCCCTTCAGTCGCAGGCCGGGTCGGCCGGCCGAGGCGCCGACCGGACATGCTAGTGGCCGACGGGGGCTACGACCACGACAAGTACCGCTGTCTCGTCTGGGCCCAAGGCATCAAACCGGTCATCGCCCGCCGCGGCATCCCACACGGCTCAGGCCTCGGAATGCACCGCTGGGTCGTCGAGCAGACGATCGCCTGACTGCACGGCTTCCGAGGCCTACGCGTCCGCTGAGCGCGACGAGACGACATCCACGAAGCCTTCCTCGGCCTCGGCACCTGCCTCATCATCCACCGACACGTCCCTTTGTTAGGGCTCGCAGAAGAACAACACGCGGACGAGCAACGCGCTGACCTGCTGTGTCAAGGCCTAAAACACGCAAGTTTATTCTCTGCGAGCCCTTACGAGCTGGTGCGTGATAGCGGTTGAGGGGCAATCGCGCGAGGGTGGGATGATCCAGCGAGGCAGGCCCCTGGCCAGCCACGACGTCATCGTGAACAGCATCAAAGCAACCACCACCCACACCGGGCTGACAGTCCATGCCGAACTCGACCCGGGCACATACGACACCGGCGTCAAGGTCACCGACAGCGACATCGACGCCCTGCCCATGCAGCGGCACCGCTTCCACGGCGGCTGGAACTACACCCTCCACCCGCAACGGCACGACACGGCCGGGGCGGCCGGGGATCCGAGGCCAAACGAGGACCTGCCCTCACAGTGCTGCGGTGGCGGTCTGCGCAGTCCGGAACTGACCGGCATGACAGAACCGGTGCTGGACGAACTCGTCGGCGAGCTGTCCCACCAACTCGATGAGCTACGTGAACACGGGCGGCCCCAGCAACGAGGAGGCGAACGCCTCCGCGCTCGCGGAGCCGGCGCCAAGGACAAGCTGACCACCCCCGACAGAGTCCTGGCCACCGTGCTCTACCTGCGCAAACTCGGAACCCGAGACCTGATCGCCCAGCTCTTCGGAGTCGACGCCAGCACCATCACCAGGGCCGTTCACCAAGTCCGGCCCCTCCTGGCCGGGAACGGCCACACCATCCCACCCTCGACAGCCAGGTTCCGCACACCCGCCGACGTCACCGCGTTCCTCACCAACAGCAGCACCACGGAGATCAAGTCAGCATGTTGATTCTCTGCGAGCCCTAGGTCGTGGGGGACAGGTGACCGAAGCAGTGCCGATTTATCCGCATATGGGTATTGCTTGCTCAGGGATTGTGTGCTGCGGAGGAGTGTGCTGGAAGTACCGGAAGAGGTACTCCCGACCCACTGGACAGGCAGTGATCCCGATGACGACCACGATCTCCCGCATCGGAGCAGCAGCGCCTGTGCTGCACGCCGTGCTGGCCGGTGAGCGTGTGTTCAGCCTGCCTGTGGAACACGGACCGCTGGCGCCGGCGACCGCCCGTCATGCCGTCCGTCCGGCTCTGGAGGCATGGGGGCTGGACGAGAATCGGATCTACGACACGCTGCTGGTCATCTCCGAGCTTGTCACCAATGCCGTCACACACGCATCTCCTCCGGTCGTGCTGCACCTGCACGGTTCCACCGATGGTTTGGGGATCCAGATCCATGTCACCGACGGTGGAGCCCGGACCGGAGCCGATCCCGGCAGCTGGGCCGCCGACCGATCTGATGACGAGCACGGCCGCGGCGACCTGATCGTCTCCACCCTGACCGACCACACCGGAACCGACCACGACGACCTCGCCGGGCTCATCGACCACTGGGCTGACCTCGCTACGGCCTGACCCCCACCCGGCATCCGGAGCAGCCACCACCTACCCCGGATGCTGGGGAAGGAGAACTCGAACCAATTTGATGCATGTGAAGCCGGAGGCGGCCGTGCGAGCAGACGAACTGCTGGAGGCACACACCGTGTGGTGGGGCCATACGGTTCTGCTCCGCCTGGACGGTGAACTTGATCTGGCCACCGTCCAGATCGTCGACCGGGCCGTGTCCCTAGCGCTGGCAGGACAACCACGAGCCCTGTGTCTCGATCTCACCGGGCTGGTCTTTTGTGACATGACGGGCCTGCGCGCACTACAGCGGCTGACCCACCGGGTCGGCGCCGCTCACACAACTCTCCACCTCACAGACCTTCACCCCAATCTTCACCGCACCCTCGCCCGACTAGAGACCGTCGTTCCTTGGGCCCCGCGTGTTCTCCAAGAGTGACGCCCGGAACAGCACACGCTGCGGATTCGGTCGCGTTGTATCAGTCGCGGCTCGGGGCCACGATCAAGTAAGCGCCGCCGATCGGGGATCAAGTGGGTCAATCCCGAAACACTGCGGGACTGGAGCCGGACGGCTGGAGCAGGCTGGCCCCGAGGACGGGCTGAGGCGGCTCCGGTGCTCGAGTCTCCGTTCGAGTCCGAGGGCACTACCCGCGCGCAAACGGTTCCGCGAGCTGGCAGAGGAACGCGCGATCCCGCGGCGGGCTGCGAAGCCTTTCGCCGAGACATGCGGGTGAACCGCTGCCAGTTCATCGAAGATTATCAGGGCCGATAGGCGTCAAGCGATTGTTTCGGATCGTGGGGGCTGGTGCGCTTGAGCAGCTGGCAGACGAGTGCGTGGGCGGCGGTCAGCTACTCTGCGGGCGACTCCCTCCCATGCCTGAAAATAAGCATTGATTACCCAGGTGAAAGTTCATTCGATCCGGATAAGATTTGCAATCAAAATGGAGATAGGAGCATAGAATTGCTAGACATCATTGACTGTGTGCTGGCATCCAGAAAGAGGGCTCTTACGATCCTGGCCCTTGCCATCGCAGCACCCTTGCTGAGTATTTCGACTCTTACCAGCAGCCCGGTCCACACCACTGCCGCGGGTACCGCAACCGGACAACACTCGAATCACTCGTGGGGCATAGCCGTAGACCTCGGGTAACGGGGCCGCAGCCCAGATTCATATTTTTAAGCTGTCTAGAAGGGTCAGCCCAGAAAGGCTGGCCCTTCGAATCGTGAGCGCACGGAGCGCGGACGACGTTCCCGGACTCCGGTCATTTGATGAAGCAGATACATCCCCGAATTCGCCCCACTGGGGAAGCGCGGCAGTACTGGTTGAGGAGCGTGTGGTTCGCCGTTTGGAGGTTGCGGGACGTCGAACGGCAGGGTGCCGAAGAGCTAACTGGCGCAGTCTCTGGCCAAGGCAGTGTCACCGGATCGGTGCAAACAGGCGGAGTAGCGCGTTCTGATGCCAGCGCAGTCAGTGGCAAAGCCGGTGCGACCCTGTGGGCGAGGCCCTACGCCCGGGGAGGACTTCGGATGTTGAGGGACATCAGTCCGGCGCAGTCGGCATCAGCTGCGTGACACGCAGTGCTTTGGAGTATGGGCCGCGACCGAGGATTCCAGAGCCGGCGCCAGCCCGACGGATGGCCATGCTCCTCGCTGTTGCCCATGCGCTGAACCCATTGGTTCGGCGTTGTCCCTCAGAGGAACAAGTTCGTGTCTTCGTCTTCTGCGGCACCGTCGTATGCGGCTGTGCTGCGCACCCGGTATGCCTGCCGTACGTTCGGTGCGGCGCTTTCAGGTCGGCTCTCATACGGAATGGTGTCTTTGTCGCTGGTTTTGGCGGTCAAAGAGACCACCGGCTCTTACGCCGTTGCCGGCACCGTTATGGGCTTGTTCGGGCTGACCAGCGTCTTTCTCTCGCCGACCCGTGCTGGTCTGGTCGACCGATACGGGCCCCGTCGGGCTCTCCCACCGATGGGCGCTGCTTACGCACTGGCGTTGAGCGGGCTGGCATTCGCGGCCTTGTGGTCCGACGCTTCAAGGGTTCTGATGGGACTTTTGGCCGCGGCTGCCGGCTCCAGCGCACCGCCGCTCGGTCCAGTGATGCGGACAGTGTGGAGCAACCTGGTTCCTGATAGGCGGATGCTGCAGCGTGCGTACAGCCTGGACTCGGTTGCCGAGGAACTCCTCTTTGTCGCGGGGCCGCTGTTGGCTGGTCTGCTGGGAAGAGTCACAGCCCCTTCCGTCGGCCTTGCCGTGAGCGCTGCGCTCATGCTGGTCGGCTCACTGTTCCTGGTCTCGTCTCCCGCGGTCCTCCCGGAAGTCGATCGCGGGGAGTCTCTGTCCAGGCAGGGGCTGTCCAAGGAGCTTGTGTCCACCGTAGAGCCTGCCGCGCTGCAGCGGCTGTCGGTGCGAAGCTCCCCTGACCTCTGCCGGGCGATCGCAGTCTCGGCCGGGGTGGGTGTGTGTCTGGGGGCATTCGATCTTCTTGTGATCGCCTTCGCTGACGAACATCACGCCCCTGAGACAGTGGCCTGGATCCTGGCCTCGTTGTCCGCAGGCAGTGCGGTCGGAGGCCTGCTCTATGGAGCTGTCTCATGGCGCGCCTCGAGGGTGCAGCGGCTGTCGATTCTTGCCGCGGCTCTTGGGACGTCCCTGGCTACGGCCGGGCTTTCTTCTCATGTCTCTGTGCTTATCGCGTGGGCAGCTCTGTGCGGACTGTTCGTCGCCCCGGTCATGACGACCGCATATCTGATCGCTGACGAGTCCGCCGGGTCGGACACCCGAACACGGGTGGGGGCTTGGGTCAATACCGCTTGCAATGCCGGTTCAGCAGGTGCAACGGCCGCTACGGGGCTGCTGCTGGGCCGCCTCCCGCTGCCGGTGTGTTTCATGCTCGCTGCAGCCCCGGCGGTGCTGTCTGCAGCATCAGCTCTGAACCGTGCAACCGGATCTGCCTCTGCTGCTGTCGCCCTGACCGATCAAGAGGGCACCTGATCAATATTCCCGCGGTTGTGAGTGGGATGTCCGTTTCGATTCGTCAGGTTGGTCCTAATTCTCCGGTGAGTTTGCGGTTCATCTTGTTGGCCATGACCCAGTGGATCAACGTCCAGGATCTCTCCGGCGGGGCTTTGTAGGCACGCGCCAGGCGGCGGCGCTGTATCAGTCAGCCGAAAGTCCGCTCGATCACCCATCGCTTGCGTACCGGCTCGAAGCCCTTCACCCGCGGTCTGTCCACCACCTCCATAGCGATCCCGAGGCGCGCGCCATACTGGACAGCACTGGTCCGGTAGCCGCCGTCGGCCGGACAACCTTGGTCGCATTCGGATGTACCCGAGTTGGCTCGGTCAGTTCCCTTTGTCGCCGCCGAAGCCATGTCCCGACACGGCGATGCCAAGGACGGTGAGGACCGGTGGTGTCAGTGATCAGGTGACGCTTCCTCCCTTTGATCTTCTTACCGGCATCGACGTGCTGGCTGGCTTCGACGAGATTGCTCGAAGGCTTCACGCTCTGCGCGTCCACCGCGGCCGCGGACGGCACCCCGCTTCGGGGCACGAGCCCCGTGGGTCCTATCCCGCAACAGGCCGCACAGCCCTCATCGACTTCGAGCTGAGGCGTAAAGCCACACCATGCGCAGGTCAAGGATCCGGCGGCTCAGCGTCCTGCCCGCGCGTGGCGGCCTGCACGGGGCGGAGCGGACCACTGCGCTCCATCCTCAGGGAGGCGAAGTCTGTGCCACAACGCACCACCTGCCGACCGATAGCGACGCTGCGGCCCGCGGTGCTCCGCAACGCAGGCTGCAGAGTTCGAGACAGGACGCAGCGAATGAGTACTTGTTGCTCACCCGACCAAATCGACCCTCTTTCATAATTAATGAAAATGGTTACATCTGAATGTGGACCGTTCCGTGAAAGCGGTCCATCTGAGTGGACTGTACCTGCCGGCATCTCAACGGATCCTAAGCGAGGTGGTCATGCCCGATATCCGGACGCCGCGACCTGCGGATTCTTCAGTTCCGGAGGCTTCCCTGCGCGCGCTTATCCTCTCCAAGAAGAACGATCCTCACGCTCGCCTGTGGGCACAGGCTGAGCTTGCGGAGTTCTGGAGAGTGGCGGGTGATTATCGTCGCGCGTCGCTGATGTTGAGGCTGACGCTTGGCACAGCAGAGACCCTCTACGGGAGGAACTCGCCCGAGGTGGCACGGTTGTGCAACCAGTCGGGCGTGGTGGGGAAGTACACCGGAGATTTCATCTATGCGGAGAGGGTCTATCACCGGGCGCTGACCATCCTTCATCGTGTGTACGGACCTCAGCATGATGCTGTGGCGACGGTGTACCACAACCTCGGTGGACTGGAGCACAGTCGCGGCCATCCGGAGACAGGTGAGCCGTGGTCCGCGTTGTCGGTGGAGATCCGCCAGAGTCTGCACGGTCCCGACCATCCACTGGTGGCCGCCGATATCGCCGCCTGGGCTCCTCTGCTTGCCGGCTGCGGTCGTCTGGACGAGGCAGAAATGCAATTGCGTCGGGCACTGAAGATCTTCGAGGCTGCCGGGGACGACTACGAGAGAGCAGTGACACTGCACAATCTTGCGGCGTTGGAGCAGCGTCGAGGCGCGGTTCGAGAGGCTCTTGCCGACAACGTCCAGGCCTTGACCATCAAGCTGCGGCTACTGGGGGGCGGGCATCCTGAAATTGCGATGACGCTGGTGAACCTCGGAGGTCTCCTGTACCGCACCTTCGACGAACCGGACCGGGCCCGGCGATACCTCAAACACGCGGTTCACATCCTCGTCCCGCAAGTCGGTCCAGACCATCCCACGCTTCTCAAGGCCCGCCGAACCCTGGACTCCCTGCCATGCTGATGAGCCCACACTGGCGACCGGCCGCCACGAAGGTCGAGGTGGGTCGAGAAAGCCCACGGCAGGGTGCCGGTGCCCCGGCATCGGCTGGTGTTCGTCGACCGGGTCGGCGTCACGCTGATTCGTCTGCGGCATGACCTGCCACATGCAATGCTCGGGCTGCGGTTGGGCGTCGGCCGTTCCGCCCTAGTCGAAGCAGACGATCACGGATCGTGCCATGGAAGGGACGGGCGCGGTCACTCACTGGCCTATCCACATGGCCTTGGCGGTCACAGCCGAAGGTCACCGCGACATTCTCGGTTTTGCGGCCGTCGGCGAGGGCGCCAAGCGTTGGCTCCGTGTCCTGACCGAGCTGAAGAGCCGCGGCGTCGGAGATGTCCTCATGCTTGTTTGCGACGGCCTGAAGAGCCGGCCGACGCGGTTGGCCAGGTCCCGCCTGGGACCGTCACGCAAACGTTCGCCGTCCACCCCTTGCGGGTCTTGTCGCGCCAGCCGTCAGGCGTAGGACAAGACCGCCGAAAGCGTTGAAGCCGGTCTGCACCACTCCGACCGAGGGCGTGACGACAGCCCTTTCCTGGAATTGTGAGAGGAATGGGGAGGGAGTATCGACCGCGTACCGTGGCGCTCGGCGGATGTGACTGAGGTATAAGCCACCAGGATCAGCCGCTCGACCACCCAACCGGCCCCCGTAGCTCAGTGGATAGAGCAGGTGCCTTCTAAGCACTTGGCCGCAGGTTCGAGTCCTGCCGGGGGCGCACGACGGAAGACCCTCCTTCGGGAGGGGTCTTTTTGCTGGTCAGAGGTAGTTCTCGGCCGAGGGCGGAGGCGCCAGGGAGAGGGCCTCGGATGGCTGGATCTGTCCGGCTGAAACCCAAGCAGGTCCTTCGCCTAAGCCTGCAGGTCAGCCGGGGTGAGGCAGAGCATGGGCGCGACCGGATCCAGCGCTGACAACGCGCTCGCGGAGTCCTTCAACGCCGCCTTCAAACGACGACGCTCCAAGGCCGCACGAGCTGGCCCAGCGAGCGCACGGCCCGCCTCGACGCATTTCGATGGCTCCACCGCTACAACACCCGCCGACGCCACTCACACCTCGGACACCGCAGCCCCACCGCCTACGAAACCGCAACCGCAACAACATCAACTACGCTGACCAAAGCCGCACAACCCGTGTCCAGGCTTCGGGGTCAAGGCCCCATAGCGCCTGGCCATGACAAGCTGACACCGAAACCAGCAGCGATCTGTCAAGGGTGTCCTGTTTCCGCAGGTAGACCAGCGTGCAGCGAGCCCGGTCGTATGGACACCTGGAGGTGGTGACGATGGCGATCACGTCGCTGGAGGGCCGACAGGTCTCGGAGCGAGCTCCTCGCTGGCATCGCATCCGGCAGACAGGAGGACCCAGGGTGTCTCCGCAGTTCAGACAAGGCGTGGTGGCCGACTAATCCAGCGGCATGCCCCGTTCGTCATGCCCTGTCAACGCTCTGCGACCAGCCCAAAACCGTACGGCACAACGGAAGCGGCTCCAGGAAGCTCATGGGGTAGCAGATGCTCTTCTCGGCGATCCAACTCTGTGAGAATAATAAAGAAGGTGACATTCACCGACTCAATCACTCTCGACCCTGATCATATAACTGGAGCGCTAATGCCTCAAATTGAGGACTTGCAACTTCTCCCGGAGACCGAACCAGTCGAGGTCGGGCTCAACAAGCAGCCTTGCTGGCCAAATTTCACCACGCCCAGCGGCGGTTCTCCGTGTTGCCTACCATACACCTGTGACCAGTGGCAAACTACGCCGAGCGGGCGCGACTGCCTAGTCGTTAAGTAGCCCCGGACCCTCGGAAGTAGGCTTGGTTCGCAGAGGGCTGTCTGCGAACCAATCCCGTTCACTCCTTCTTTGAGGGATTGAAGATGTCGTTCGGCAGATTTATGGAAAAGGTGAAACCATCTCAAAAGCCTGATGGTTCCGCTCGCCATGTCCATTCATACTCGCGGCTCGTGGCTCTGGGCCTCCCGTGCTCGGCTCATGAGCTGGATGGGCGTTGCGCTTCTCTTACGCCTGAAGGTCACCTCACTCCCGACCAGGCGACGCTTCCGTTACGGTCAGCCAGCCTCTGCTGGAACGTAACGGAAGCGTCGCAATTAACGAAGTTTACACACCGCCGGTGCAGAGCTTTCGTCGCCCGTATCAGAGTCAGATGATTACTTCAGGGCCTGCTCTGTGTCGGTGAAACTTGCTCGGCAGAACTGATTCAGCTGCTCGGCATAGCTGGCAATCGCCTCCTGGCAGGCGTCAGTCCCCGGCAGCGGAGAGGCTTCTCGTGCTCTTTCCCCCCGCTCGCCGCAGCTCTGTTTCGGCATCACACGCGGAGGACTGATATGCGGCCCGAACTCGCCACCAGCGCTGCCCAGATTGCCGCCGCAGTGGCCGGACGGCTAGCCGACCCGCAGCAAGTGCTGCTGCGGACCCATCCCGTGCCGGCGCACATAGCGCTACCTGGCTGCGCTCTGCTGGCTGCGCGCTATACACAGAGCGATCCTCACGCCGCGGGGTCCGTCGCGGCCCTGATGCGTACCGTTCTCGGAGAATTGCCCGCGGGGCCGAACAATGTGTTTCAAGGGAGCATCGGCGCCCTGACCACAGCACTCATTCTCGGGAAGACGTCAGACGTCCAGCTGCAGTCTTTTGCTGACTCTGGCAGTGGGTGGCTGAGCCGCTACGTGATCGAACTGTCCGACCAAGCACGGAAACGTACTGTGGACGACGCCTCCGCCGGGATGCTCATCGAGGAGTACGACGCTGTAAGCGGCCTGGCTGGCTTAGGCCGTACCTTGCTTCGTGCCTGGGCTGCCGGACACACGGGAGCCGAACCGGGCATCGCGGCGGCACTACAGAGTGTGACATGGTTGTTGTCTCCGCCTGTCAGACAGATGCCCCACTGGTGGCTGCCCCACGGCGTTCGCAGCCACTTCGCCCCTCAGGCACCTTCCGGAGGCGCGAGTACAGGCATGGCGCACGGAGTGGCCGGGCCGCTTGCCTTCCTGTGTATCGCCCTGGACAGCGGATTCGAGGCCGTAGGAACGCGAGAGTCCGTGAACTATGCGGCCTACTGGCTGCTCGAGCACCGAGTCCCGGGAACCTGGCAATGGCCTCGAGAAGTGAGCGGTGACCGACTGCGGACCGGGGTGGAAGATTCCACTCCGAGCGTGGCCAACGATCGCTGGTGCAACGGTTCATCGGGTATAGCCAGTGCCTTGTACATGGCCGGACGGGCCCTTGGCGATCCCGTGCTTGTCGAGTCCGGAGTCAGTGCACTGTCGGCGCTTGCAGATAAGCCCGTCTCCGACTGGGGCGCCTACGGGCCGCACGTGTGCTGCGGCTATGCCGGCATCCTCCGCTGTGCGGTGAGTATGATGCGAAGCACCTCTGATCCACGCCTGCACGCAGTCACCGAGCAGGCCGCCGAATGCCTTGTGCGACTTTGGGACCCGGACACCCCCTTCGGCTTCCGGCACCTGGCGACCTCGGGAACGGAAATCCAAGGGATGTCCGACCTGCTCTACGGAGCATCCGGTATTGCCCTTGCCCTCCACGATTTCGCCACCGAAGAAGACTCATTGTGGCCATCCCTGCTGCTCCTTAGTTAGCGATTCAGCTAGGGTCTCCTGAGAATTTAGAAAAATGCAACGATGCCCAACTACCTGATCACTTCAGAATGACTTTCGCTCGGGGGTTTGACAGTTGGGCCAACGGTCAGCGGAGTTCTGCAGGTTTCAGATAATCTCGTGTCGGATGCCACAGCCTGCACGAGGTCTCTCCTGCCAGAACTCCGCAAGACGGGCCTGCTGGACATGGACGACGGCTGGCATGGCAGAGCCCTCAAAGAGGAGCGCACACCGGCCCTTCGCTGGTCGACCGCGGTCGACCAGGCAGCAAGCACCACCTGATCACCGACCGGCACACGACTCCCTTCGCAGCGTCGCTGACCAGTGGAAACTTGGCATGACGTCACCCGGCTGATGCCCTTGCGGGACGCGATACCCCGCATCTGAGGCCACCAGGGACGACTTCACCACACCCCGGCCGACCGCGGTTAGGACTGCGACAAAACCGACGCCTGTTCCGCGCCCGCGACATCAGACCTCATACCGTGCCCCATGTGGCGATGCAGGCGTTTTTAGTGGCAGAGAGTGGCGGCGATGCCGAGGAAGGCGAGGTAGCTGGCTGGGGTGAGTTCGTAGCGGATGTTGAGGCGGTGGTAGCCGGTCAGCCAGGGGGTCCGCTCGGTGAACCGGCGATGTCGGCTGAGGCGTTCCTTCAACTCGATGCCTTAGCGGGCGATGCGGGGGGATGTGCTTGGGGCGGAGCCATCTGGTCGTGATTCGTTTGGAGTCCCGCGACCATCAGCTTCAGGGCATTGCTGTCGTGGACGTTGCCAGCGGAGCTGCCACGACAGGGGCAGTCCTGTGCGGTCCCGCAGGGCAGGCACTTCGGACCGGGCCTTCCCCCGGTCCGCGAAGCTCGGACTTGTGCGTTCGTCGCCCTTCTCGCCCCGGGCGTGGGCTGAGTCGAGGACCGCTCGGGACAGATCGAGCAGGCCTGCGTCGTCGAGTCGGCGCAGAACCGCTTCGTGGAGCCGGCCCTCGCTCCGGCCCGCTACCAGATCAGGAACGGGCGATGGACGGTGAACTCCGACATGCCGAAGCAGGGTGGCAGAGCCTGCCAGGAGCTCCGACCAGGCACATAGACGATCGCGGCGAACAGCGTCCTATGAGGGTGCCCTGCGTCCTGCCGCCCTGCGGTCGCACCCGAGCGGGCAGGATCAACGGCTCCGTGGTCTCCCAGAAACCGTCCGAATAATCCAAGGCCGAGAGTCCCCACCCATGACCAGTCCAACGACTCACCGACGCGGTGGGCTTGATCCGCTTTGACGGACATCGGAGATCAGGGGCTTGGGCCCCGGAAGGATGATGTTCATCATGGAGAGCATGGGGAAGAAGAAGGCGCGTCCTCGGCGCTCGTTCACGTGGGAGTTCAAGGCCGAGATCGTCGAGCTGGGCCGGCGGGGTGACCGCTCGGTCGGTCAGGTCGCCAAGGACTTCGACCTGACCGAGACCGCGGTCCGCGACTGGGTCCGCCAGGCCCAGGTCGACGCCGGTGAACGTGACGGCCTGACCAGCAGCGAACGCGAGGAACTGGCGGCTCTGCGGCGGGAGAACCGCCGCTTGCGCGAGGACGTCGACATCCTCAAGCGTGCGACGGCTTTCTTCGCGACGGAGACCCGGTGAACGTGGACCCGTTCACCGAGGCGGAGAAAACAGCAGGTCACACCGTCAAACGGACGTGTGAACTCCTCAAGGTCTCCCGGACCGCCTACTACGCCCGCCGCAACGGCACCCCCGGCCCCCGTTCGGTGAGAGACGCCGAGCTGACCGAACAGATCACAGCCGTCCACCAGCAGTCCCGCGGCACCTATGGCGCCCCGCGCGTCCACGCTGTCCTCCAGCGTGAAGGAGCCGGCTGCGGGCGGCGCCGGGTCGCCCGTCTGATGCGACAGGCCGGCCTGACCGGCCGGCACCGCAGGCGCCGCCACCGCACCACCGTTCCCGACCCGCACACGGTGACCCGGCCTGACCTGGTGCTTCGCGACTTCCAGCCCGACCCCGCCGCGATCGACACCCGCTGGTGCGGGGACATCACCTACCTCGCCACCGACGAGGGCTGGCTCTACCTCGCCACCGTCATCGACATCGCCTCCCGCCGCGTCGTCGGCTGGGCCACCGCCGACCACCTGCGGACCGAACTCGTCGCCGACGCCCTCACGGCCGCCTGCCGAACCCGCCGCCCGGCCAGCCCGGTGATCTTCCATTCCGACCGCGGCTGCCAATACACCAGCAGTGAACTCGCCACCCTGGCAACAGATTTCGGCATCAGGCTGTCAGTCGGACGCACTGGCCAATGCTGGGACAACGCCCTCGCCGAATCGTTCTTCTCCACCCTCAAGAACGAGCTCGGCGACAGCCGGCCATGGCCCAGCCGGGCCGCAGCCCACACCGCGATATTCGAGTGGACCGAGAGCTGGTACAACTTGCACCGACTCCACAGCAGCCTCGGCTACCGCAGCCCCGCCGAATACGAGACCGCCTTGGCGGCCTGACCAACACACCAAAGGTGTCCGTCAAAGCGGAACAAGCTCACCACCTACTGGCGGACGCTCTCAGAGGGTGTTCGGTACTGCTTTAGGCTGCCGCGGGGGGTTTCGGGCGGAGATATTGCCCGGTTTTGTTCGGGCTGGCGGTCAACCGGTTGGCCATGGAGTTCACCATGGACCAGTGGATCATTGACCGGGACCGGGTCGGCAAGGCTTCGTAGTCGCGGTGCAGGCGGCGGTACCGGCTCATGATCCCGAAAGTCTGCTCCCCACGCCATCGGACTTTCTGGACCACGAAGCCCTTCTGCTCCGCATCACGTGAGACGACTTCCACATCGATGCCAAGGTCCGAGGCGTGCGCGATCATTTTTGCCTTGTATCCGGCGTCCACCCAGGCTTTCGTCACGGTGGGCAACTTTGTGGCGAGTTCGTCGGCGGCGAGTTTGCCGCCGTTGGTGTCCTGCACGCCGGCGGCGGTGACGATCAGGACCAGGAGGAGCCCGAGGGTGTCAGTGGCGATGTGCCGCTTACGGCCCTTGACCCTCTTGCCTCCGTCGTATCCCTGCGTGGCCTCCGGTGCGTTCGGTGATGCCTTCACCGTCTGGGCGTCGATCACTGCGGCTGTGGGCAGGATCCGGCGGCCCTTCTTCTTCCGTAACTGTTCACGGAGCGTGTCGTGGATCTCCTCTGTAGTGCCGTCCGCCTCCCACGCCTGGAAGTAGCCGTAGACCGTCGTGTGAGGCGGCAGATCATGAGGCAGATACCGCCACGCGATCCCTGTTCGGGCGACATAGAGGATCGCATTGACGACCTCACGCAGGTCGGTAGTGGGTTCCCGGCCCTCGACCCGAGCAGCCCGCCACTGCAGAAGCAGCGGCTCGACCAGTTCCCACTGGTCGTCCTTCAAGTCCGAGGGATACGCACGTCGTTCGGTCACCACATAGTCAATACAGCCCCGAAGCGCTACCCGCTACGAGATCATAAAGACACGTCCATCTCGCCTCAGCGTAGATCGGGCGGATAGGGAGATACCGCTACCGAACACCCTCTGAGAGCGAGCTGGTTGCAGAGCGCTGATGAGACATGACGAACGGTACATACCGCTGGTTAGCTTGTTTATAGGACCTTCTCCGCCCTGCGGAGACGAGAAGCTTGATCATGCTCTGCACGTAGGCATGGGCAGCGCCCTCGCTGATCCGGAAGCCTGTGGGGTGCGTATCTCGTAGCGGATCCGGAGGCGCTTGAACTGGTGGAGCCAGCCGAAGGTCCGCTCGACGACCCATCGTGTCCTGCCCAGACCGGAGCCGCGCGTGACCCCCCGATGGGCGATCTTGGGCGTGATGCCGCGACCCGCAGGAGGCGGCGGTACTTGTCTGAGTCGTAGCCGAGGCCGGCGAACAGCCAGCCCAGTCTGTGCCTCGGTCGCCCGCGAACCCCGCGGATGCGGGGTATCGCATTGAGCAGCGGCATCGACTGGGGTGTGGCATGCCTGTCGGTGATCAGACGGTGTCTGCTGCACGGGCAGGCGGGGTCGATGTGCGTAAATCCCGCGTGCGCCCCCTTCCGGAGGCCCTGACGTGGGAGCCGTCGACCGCGGCGTCGTTCATGTCCGGCAGACCGGCCGCCCGCAGTTCTGCCGGAAGGACGTCGTGCAGACGGGTCCGGACACGGCCTCGGTCCAGCCCCCGCGGCTGCCGCCAGACCGCCATCCTGCCGCAGCCGGTCCTGTCCGTGTATGCACATCGGCCCGGCTCACGCCCCTGCAGAGGGCACGAACGATCACACGGAGAGTTGCCAGGTCGTCCACAGGCGGGCGGCCGGGGACACCTGCGGCATCTCGATGGGGAGGAGCGGGGCCACACGGCCCCACAGGCGGCAGGCACAAGATCATCCGGAATCGCCAGACTCCGCCGCCACCCGCGCCAAGACCCTGAACCGAACTCATTCTAAATGATCAGTTTTAACGGCAGGAACTCACCCGGCGCTCCAACGAACTGCGGCGCCCTATGCGATGTTCCGTGGTGCCGCACGAGATCGACAGTGCTTGGTTGGTAGGAGTGGAGGGAATCGAACCCTCACGTCGCAATGGACACCGGGACTTGAAGCCGGCGCGTCTGCCAGTTCCGCCACACTCCTATGAACCTTCACCAGGGTAGGCCACCTGACGAAGCCACGCACGTCTGCGAGCCGGTTGATCTCACGAGCACTGCCCGTGAAGCCGCAACGCCCCGTCTGTCAATCTGTGCTTTTGATGCGGTCGGCCTGGCGGAAACGAGTGCCGCCCCGCGGAGGTGGACACGTCCTGCGCTCGCAGTATCCCGACGGTGTCGAACAGGAGGTCTACGGATTCCTCCTCGTCCACCACGCACTGCGCGACGTCGTCTTGCACCACGCGGCATCCGAGGCCGGCTTCGATCCCGACCGGATCTCCTTCACTCGCACCTCAACGCTGCCCGCCGCCACGTCACCGCACAGGCGGCGCCTTCCCCCCTCGCAACTCCACCAAGCCCTGACCCACACCATCCGTGAGCTGCTCGAACGACTCCTCCCGCCCCGCAGACAACGCTCCAACCCCCGTGTCATCAAACGCAAGATGGTCAACTGGCACCTCAAACACACCGACCACCGCAACCCACCCCCTACCACCGACTCACACCGTCACACTGGTGCCACCCGCCAATTGACCAACAGGCGCCTGAAACCCCTTAAATCACCGGTATTGGGTCTTAAGAGGCTGGATCTCTGGTCTCGTCGCGCCATAGGGGGCGATAGGTTCCGTTGCACTCATTACTGCTGAGTGCGAAGGATGGCATGCGCGTCGTGCGTGCGAATCGCGCGCAAGCTTCCAACCTGTGTCAATGATCTCCGCGGACCTCAAGCCAGGCGGCCGGCCCGTACACCACCTCGATGCGGTGTCTCTCCTGCACGTGGCCGTTCTGATCGGCAGAACTCGTCCGGGAATGCACGAGCAGCGCACCATTGTCGCGAAGCTCGTAGAAGTACCGCAGCGAGTTTCCATTCGAACTTTCGTCCGACCAGGTAACGCTTTGTCTCTCACCGATGAGCCTGATCACTACAGTCATGCTTCAAATCTAAGGCCTGATCGGTGGCTCAGCCGTACTCGCGGCGCCGCTTTGGGCAGCGCCAGATCTTCGGCGACGCTCGCGGGATGACGATGCAGGAAGAGCCCGGGTCGGGCATGCCGAGGCCTGAGTAGCCAGTGCTGAGACTGTCGATGTGTCGGGTGGAGCTTGGGACAGCTCGGTCGAGTGTGCGGCGGTCGGACTACGCCGAGTGCAAATGAGGCCGCCCCCTCGCGTTCCGGTAGTCAGTTGGTTCAGACGGCGAGGGCGGCTCGAGGGGGGCGAAAAGGGGATGAGAATTGCAGCGGTGTGTTTGTGGCCTCGATTGCGGGGCCAGGAAGCGCCCTCGCCGTTCGATCATGCCAGAGTTCAAGGCCGAGATCTCCGACCTGTGCCGGCAGGGAGACCGTTCGGTCGGTGTCGCGAAGGACTTCGGCCTGGCCGAGCATCCTCAGACGTGCGACAGCCTGCTTCGCAACGGAGTCCCGGTCAACCGAGGCGGAGGATCCGCCTGCCGCGAACGGTGGGCCGGGCACTACGGTGGGACGCGAAGGACTCCGTGTGTGGTGCGGAGCTCAGACACCCCCACACCGGCGGTCTTCGCCATGATCAAGAACCAGCCCTGTTGAGAACGGTCGTGATCAATACAGTCGGCAAGCCCAGTCCTCGGCATACGCGCCTGCCTTCGCTGGGACGCCGCGGCGCCTGGGAGTGCGATAGCCCGAGTGCCCTCCTTGCTCAAGGCGTGAGCGATTGTCTAGCTCCTGACCTGGGGGAGGCGGCAGCGCCGAAGAAGACGAGCAGGATCATCTGGCGGCACCAAGCTATGCGCGAGGCATGGCTGAGTGGGTGCTCCGCAGCAGCCCGGGCAATCTGCGCTTTGCACCAGCCAGTGATGTCGGTGCCGAGCATGTGCAGTACCTCGCGGCGAATGGAGTCCGGCTGAGGCATGTCGTGGGGGCGCAATGAGGTACAGAAGAGAGCTGCGGAAAGGGCTGTGAGTACGTCCTCACCGATCACGGTGCCAGCCGGAGTACTGAGTTGTATCGACTTACCCACCATAAAATCACCTCCCAAGGTCATCAACTGAGATCAAAGCACGTGGTCGCTTTGTCCAAGTTGCCCTATTTCATCGTCTTGGCAGATGCGGCGCTCCACTTGAGTAACTGCTACCTGTTTCGTTCGCCACACGATCGAGAGCGTGCGGCAGTTGCCACAGCCCTGATTGCCGAGGGGGACACGAGACGGGGCCGTACAACCGTTCGGCCTTGAAGGTGTCGCGCTTCAGGCGCATGGATCTTGGCCTTGGCCTGCCCGTGGTGGGGCGGGTGACATGCCGGTCCCGCTACCTTCGACCGACTCCTGGCCCACTCCGGAACAGGGTGGAGGTCGCCCGGTTGGTCGCGATCGAGCTCACGGCCGTGTGAGCCCCACGGCACACGGCCAAAGTGGACTCCAAGAGCGCAGGCTCGCGCGTCCCACGACGGTTTGAGCAGTACATTCCGCCTCGTATGAGTCGGCCGAGGGCCCCTCGGCCGACTCATACGCTGCTGGCAACTGCGACGCTGCACCCGGACCGCGATCGGCACCGGGCCCGTGAGCGCCGCCGGCCGCTAGGGAAGGCCCTCGGCGCAATCTGCGCACACGTTGCGGAGGATGCCTGACGCCCGCAGTTGCCAAGCCCGCATCAGCCAGCTTGGGACCCGAGGCTACGACGCCTCAACGTAGTGACAATCTTGCAGAACGTTACTGACGTCAGCTCGTCAGGGTGATAGTTGCTCGACGAGGGTCAAGCCGGTCCCCGCTATGAAGCCGTCGAGGGTGTGGGACCGGTATTGAAGGCGTTTGAGCCTGTTACGGACAAGGGCTTCGAGCTGGTCGAGGGCCATGACGGCGAGGTTGGCGAGGCTGCGTTTGACGTGGGCCCATACCCACTCGACGGGGTTGAGGTCGGGCGAGTAGGCGGGCAGCAGGAACACCGTCAGCCATGCCCGCTCGGCCACGAGGGCCTGCATCCTGCGGGACACGTGGGTGTTCAACCGGTCCCAGACCAGCACGATTGGTGCCCCGACCAGCTGGTGGACACCGTCGATCAGCGCGATGAAGTCCCGCTCGCCCATACTGCGACGGGCACTTTTCCCCGCGGGATGACTCCGCAGGCGGTGACACAGCCGGGTCCGGGAACCCGGCCGCATTGCAATCAGCCCGGCCACTGACAGCCGGCCCGAACGGCGGCCGCTGATGGTGACAACCGGGGTCACTCCGCGCCGGCCCCAGGTCCGTCCCCGCGGCGGCCTGCGGGTGAACCCGGCTTCGTCCTCGAAGCAGACGTAGCCCCCGCAGGCCGCCCTCGCCCTTTTACCTCCGCCCAGGTCGCCTCCTTCCATACGGCGACAGCCTGCTCATCGCGCTCCGCGACCCGCCGGGCGGGCACCTGCGGGCTGAAGCCCAGCCGGTGCATCAGCCGGGTCGCACCCGAGACGCTGTAGGAGACATGGAACTTCCTGCCGATCAGCGTGGCCACCCGCGAGGCGGTCCACACCTGGTCCTCCACCCAGCCATGCGCGGCCGGCCCCTGCTCCAGATACGCGGCCAGCTTCTCCAAAGACCGCGGGGACAGCCGGCACCGCGACCCGCTCGGACCACGGGAGGCCAGCGCCTGAACACCGCCATCCCGCCACAACTGGTGCCACTGATAAGCCGACTTCACACTCACCCGCAGCCGCCGTGCGACTTCCGACGGCTTGATCTGCTGCTCGAACAGTTCAGCCGCCTGCATCCGAACCGTCTCCCGACGCCGGCGCCCCGTCGGCGTCAGCCCGCCCCCATCTGCATATCTCACACCTCACGGATACAGCCACCCGCCTTCACCCGTCAGGGACTTCACACAGATTCACCCCGACGAGCTGAAGTCAGTAACCGACGCCCCGACCGGCCCCGGAGCTTCGACGAAACCCTCCACCGGCGATGCAGCGCGTGGAACCCCACCCTCACCGCCTCAAGCAACGGCGTGGGCACCGTCACCAATCACGACAGGCACCCAGACCGCCACCCTGGCCAACCGACCCATGATCTACAGCACGCTTCAGCGGCTCACTTGTTCACCTTGGATGATTGGTAGCTGGGTATCGAATGCTCTGTCCGTCGAGAAGGCGCACCTATGTCATGAAGGCTGGTCTCACCGCGTTCTCTCTCCCACTTTTCGGGAAGTCGCTTCAGCTCTCGCGATCCACGTCTTCCCGATCATTTTCGCGGAGCATTGTCTGTTCGGGAGGACGCGACGGCGGACCAAGGAAGAAGGTTCACAAGATGGCCGATGGAGTCGTTGCTGCCGATCCGGCGGACGCAAGCAGCCCAACCTCGCGTCAAAAGAAGGACGGTCGCCGTGTCCTGCTCGCGGCTCCGCGTGGCTTCTGCGCAGGTGTCGACCGTGCGGTAACCACGGTTGAGAAGGCGCTCGAGCTATACGGAGCTCCAATCTATGTCCGCAGGCAGATTGTGCACAACAAGCACGTAGTGCATGCTCTGGAGCAGCGGGGAGCGATCTTCGTTGAAGAGATTGAAGATATTCCCGAGGATTCCATCGTCATCACCTCCGCACATGGTGTCGCTCCATCGGTTCACCAGGCGGCGAAGCGTTCCCAGCTCGCCACCATCGACGCCACCTGCCCCTTGGTAACCAAGGTCCACAATGAGGCGCGGCGCTACGCCGAGGACGGCTACGACATCCTTCTCATTGGCCAGGAGGGGCACGACGAGGTGCTCGGCACGCTGGGGCAGGTGCCTGAGCATATTCATTTAGTCAGTGAAGCGGGTGATGCCGTGCATGTGAGCGTTCGGGACGAGCGTAAGGTTGTTTGGCTATCGCAAACCACGTTGTCCATGGATGAAACTGAAAAAACCGTTACCCAGTTGAAGCGACTCTTTCCGTTGCTGGAGAGCCCACCCAGCGACGACATCTGTTACGCAGCTCAGAACCGTCAGGGAGCAGTCAGGAGGATGGCTCCAGAATGTGACTTGGTGATCGTGATTGGTTCCAAGGATTCGCATAACTCCAGTCGCTTGGTCACAGTTGCTTTGGAATATGGCGCCGGGGCAGCCTACTTGGTGGACTGTGCCGAGGAGGTAGAAGAGGACTGGCTGAGGGGAGCGAGCGCTGTCGGTGTGACGAGTGGTGCCTCAGTTCCAGAATTCCTTGTGGGTGGCGTGTTGAAATGGCTTGCGGAGCGCGGTTACGACGAGGTCGACATAGTGCGCACTGCTACCGAGTCTCAGAAGTTCGCATTTCCGCGTGAGCTAGGGCGGAGCAGGGATGAACTGCTCCGCGCGGCCCATGGGGAGACGGTGTAACTCCGATCATGGAAGAGTGCACCGGTGACAAGCGAGAACATAGCCAGTCCGTCCGGGGTGGCGGCTGCGTCGGCGGGCGTGGATGACCGGTTCATGAACGAGCCCGTGGCCCGGGCTTGGGGCCTGTAACTGACGGGTGAGGGCGCCCTGTTTCAGCAGCCGGCCAAACTGCTGATCGAGTCCGCCCTCGAAGGTGAGATGACTGATCACCTCAGCTATGACTGGCATGACACGGCCGGGGAGAATGGCGGCAGCTCGAGGGGTGGCAAGCCGTCGGCGCCAAGCACTGGCTGCGCGTGCTGGCGGAGTTGAAGAACAGGAGCGTTGAGGATGTGTTGATGCTGGTCTTCGGCGGCTCGAAGGGTCTTCCCGACGTGGTCGGCGAGGTCTGGCCCAGGACCGTCCTCCAGAACCGTGTGGTCCACCTGATGCGGGCGTCGTCCGGGGCAGGACCGGGACAAGATCGCCAAGGACCGGAAGCCGGTCTGTGCCGATCGAGGACCTGCGACCACCCGCTCCCTCAAGTTCAAGCTCCGAATCGCCCACACCCGGTGGGTGATCGAGCGGACCAATGCCCTGGCTCACCGGATACCGTCGGCTCAACCACCGCTACGAACGCCAACCCCGCAACTACCTAGCCTTCCTTGGCCTCGCCGCCGCCCTCGGCTGCTACAAACGGCTTCTCCACCTCACCACATAGGACACGGCCTTAGAGGGTGTTCGGTAGCGGTATCCCCCTATCCGCCCGATCTACGCTGAGGCGAGATGGACGTGTCTTCATGATCTCGTAGCGGGTAGCGCTTCGGGGCTGTATTGACTATGTGGTGACCGAACGACGTGCGTATCCCTCGGACTTGAAGGACGACCAGTGGGAACTGGTCGAGCCGCTGCTTCTGCAGTGGCGGGCTGCTCGGGTCGAGGGCCGGGAACCCACTACCGACCTGCGTGAGGTCGTCAATGCGATCCTCTATGTCGCCCGAACAGGGATCGCGTGGCGGTATCTGCCTCATGATCTGCCGCCTCACACGACGGTCTACGGCTACTTCCAGGCGTGGGAGGCGGACGGCACTACAGAGGAGATCCACGACACGCTCCGTGAACAGTTACGGAAGAAGAAGGGCCGCCGGATCCTGCCCACAGCCGCAGTGATCGACGCCCAGACGGTGAAGGCATCACCGAACGCACCGGAGGCCACGCAGGGATACGACGGAGGCAAGAGGGTCAAGGGCCGTAAGCAGCACATCGCCACTGACACCCTCGGGCTCCTCCTGGTCCTGATCGTCACCGCCGCCGGCGTGCAGGACACCAACGGCGGCAAACTCGCCGCCGACGAACTCGCCACAAAGTTGCCCACCGTGACGAAAGCCTGGGTGGACGCCGGATACAAGGCAAAAATGATCGCGCACGCCTCGGACCTTGGCATCGATGTGGAAGTCGTCTCACGTGATGCGGAGCAGAAGGGCTTCGTGGTCCAGAAAGTCCGATGGCGTGTGGAGCAGACTTTCGGGATCATGAGCCGGTACCGCCGCCTGCACCGCGACTACGAAGCTTTGCCGACCCGGTCCCGGTCAATGAGCATTTTCAGCGTTGCCTCTCCAGGGTGAGGACCGCGGCGGCGATGTCCGTCGTGCGGTTCGGGCTGCAGCGGCTCCGGCGGAAGATCCGCCAGGACTTCAGGCGGGCGACGCCTCGTTCGACAGGAGCGCGGGCCTGGGCGAGTGCCCGGTTCAGCGTCCGTTCGGTCGGTGACAGTTCGCCGTTGGGCGGGCGGCGGATGGCGGTGGTGACCCAGGAGCCTGCGCCGATGTAGGCGCGGTCGGCGACGATCGGGACGCCCTGGCGTTCGCAGATTCGGATGATGCGGTGGGTGCGTGCGGCGGTCAGATCGTGAGCGCGGCCCGGCAAGGCCGACGAGATCCACAGAAGCTGGCCCTGGGGATCGGTGACTATCTGCACGTTCACGCCGTGGCGCCGGTGCTTGTGGGAGTAATCGGCGCGTGCGTCGCCCAGGCGGTCGCACTCGCTGAGGGTGCCGTCCAGGAGCACGTAGTCCGGGTCGTGCTCGCGCAGGGTCTTGAGCAGGCCCGGCGCCCGGTCGGCGAGGAGCCGCACGACGGCGGTGGTGTAGGCGTGGGCGGTGCCTACGGATATGCCGAACCCGGCGGCGATCTGCGCGAGAGTGTCGTGCTTGCGCAGGTAGGCGAGAGCGACGAGGGCGCGCTTGTGCGGCGGGAGCTTGCAGCGGCGGTCACCCTCACGGGTGACGATAAGCATCGTGACCCACTCGACCAGCGCATGAGGCAGGTCGAGTGCGGCAGGATAGGGAACCAACAGGGCTCCTGGGCCGGCAGGTTGAGACTTCGAACACCTCACCCAACGGCCCGGGAGCCCTGTCCGTTGCGGGCGCCAAGGTCATCACCCGATCGGTGGCCACGCTGAAAATGCTCAGTGAGCGTTTTCAACGTTGCCTCTCCAGGGTGAGGACAGCTTTGGCGATGACGGTCATGCGGTTGGGGCTGATGCGGGATCTGCGGAAGATCTGCCATGACTTCAGTCGTGCCATGCCGCGTTCGACCGGTGCCCTTGCCGCGGCCAGGGCCCGGTTGACGGTGCGCTGGGTGAGGGTGAGTTCGCCGCCCGGTGGGCGTTTGAGTCCGGTGGTGACCCAGGGGCCGGCGCCCTGGTAGGCGCGGTCGGCGAGGACCGGGACGCCCTGGCGTTCGCAGATCCGGATGATGCGGTGGGTGCGGGCCGCGGTCAGGTCGTGGGTGCGGCCCGGCAGTGCGGGCGAGATCCACAGCACCTCGCCGGCGGGGTCGGTGACGACCTGGACGTTCACGCCGTGCCGGCGGTGCTTGGCCGAGTAATCGGCTCGGCTGTCGCCGACGCGGTCGCACTCGGCGAGGGTCCCGTCCAGGAGGACGAACTCCGGATCATGCTCGCGCAGCGTCTTGAGCAGGCCCGGGGCCCGTTCGGCAAGCAGGCCGGTCACGGCGGTGACATACGCGTGGGCGGTGCCGACGGATATCCCGAACCCGGACGCGATCCGGGCGAGGGTGTCGTGGCGGCGCAGGTACACCAGAGCGACGAGCGCACGCTGGTGCGGCGGGAGCTTGCACCGCCGGTCACCCTCACGGGTGACGACGAGCATCGTGACCCACTCGACCAGGGCATGCGGGAGGTCGAGTGCGGCAGGATAGGGAACCAACGAGGCTCCTGTGCCGGTGGGTTGAGACTTCGAACACCTCCCCCAACGGCACGGGAGCCTTGTCCGTTGCGGCCCCCCACCTCAACCTCACCGGCGTCACCCGATCAGTGGCCACACTGAAAACGCTCAATGATCCACTGGTCCATGGTCAACTCCATGGCCAACCGGTTGACCGCCAGCCCGAACAAAACCGGGCAATATCTCCGCCCGAAACCCCCCGCGACAGCCTAAAGCAGTACCGAACACCCTCTCAGAGCGTACAGATGGAAGAGGCTCTTGGAATACCGGCGCTGAGGCGTGTCCAGCTGTTCACGCGCGGGACGTGGTGGAGTAGCGGCCACCCAAGCGGGCACCGAAACCTCGTGTTCGAATCGACCCTGCGAGACGGCTCCACTCACCCCAGTGGACTACTCGCCGTGGGCTGTCTCCAGATGGCGGAGACAGCCCACATCTACGACTGAGGCGCCCGCGCGAGAACGTCAACTCGATGTCGAGGAGCAACCACTCGCCTTCCTCGCGGATCCGCCACTTCTGATGTATGTGCGATCAGGGTCGTCACTCCCTCCACACGTAGGCGGTTTCGTCGATTCAAGGCCAACCACACATGGAGGAGGCACCCGCGGAGCTTTCTGCATGGTCTGGCGTCGCCTGCCCGTACGTACCGAAGGTCGCAGCCGAAACGTACCCTTTCAGCTAGTTGTGTAGCGGCTACTCAGGCAGACGAGTGGCTGGCGGGAAAAGATAGGTACGGTCGGGGACAGGCGAGATTCCTGTCGCTGTTCAGCACAGCCACCACGCCGCCCTCCGGAGGTGATCATCGTGCATAAAGCCAGCGAACCCGGCCAACACAGCGTGGATAGCGATCCACTCACCGGTAGCAGTCTCCTGAGTCACGTTCCCACGTCACGTATGGCAACTGAAGTCGGTCACGGTGACGGTGTACATGAGATTCTCGAACACCGTCCCGACACTGTGGCAGTTGCTCGCGGCACCGCGCAACGGCTGTTGGAGAACTGGCAGGTGAGTAGGGATTGCGTCGAGGCAGTGGTACTGGTCGTGTCCGAATTGGTCACCAACGCCATTGAGCATGCCCTCCCGCCGGTTGTGCTCCACCTCCGCCAGGATTGCGACGATCGGGTATGGGTCGGAGTGAGCGACGGTGGTCCAGCCATGCATGCTGGCCCCTGGACTGCCTCCTGCGCGGACGATGAACACGGCCGTGGTCTCAAGATCGTCGCTGCACTCGCCGAAACACACGGCACGCACACCCACTCCGCCGGTACCACCACCCACTGGGCCAGGATCATCACAGGCTGACCCGTATGCCCCCGCCCCGACCCCCTGACAGAACGGGGCGGCTGCCTACATCACACGGACGCCGCGCGATAGACCCCGCAAAGGGACGGCCCCCCTGTCGCAACCGGTCCCATTCCCTTGTCTGCAGGTGAGGTACCGGCCGCGTCGCCCCGCCCCTGATTTGAGCCTCCGTGGGCCGAAGCCTTGGCGGCTTCACCGCGCGACGCGAATGCGCCGGCAGCTCAGCGAACGTGCCGAACCATCCGTGACCGGCGGCCCGATGATGAGGCCGGAGCCCGTCCGGAATCGTGGCATCCAACCCCAGCCATGCGACAGCCACGGCCCGCCTCGCGCAGGGCGGTGGCAATGGACGCACTCGGCAATCAGGTCGGCCACCCAGCCGGAGGCAAGCCCCTGTCTCCGGCTGCGGGTAGTGGGCATCCGTATTCGCAGGCATCGATCACCTGACAGGTGCCATCCGCTGAGGGCGGTATGGCTGAACGTCTTGACCCTCCCACGCTCTACTGGTTCAGTGGCTGAGCCACTGAACCAGTAGAGCGTGGGAGGAAGCATGGAGGCCCTGTCTCGGCGAACAATCGTCGATGAACTGGAGAACCGGCTGAGGGACGACATCATCGTCGGGTGTCACCCGGTGGGGAGTCTCTTGCCACCTGAGCGGGAACTGGCCCGCAGTTACGGCGTGACCAGAACTACACTCAAGCACGCTTTCGGTCGGCTCGTGCAGGCTGGCCTGCTCGAGACTCGCCACGGGGTAGGTACTCGCGTGCGTGACTACCTTCGGCTCGGCGGGGCCGACTTGCTGCCGGTACTAGTTCGGCACGGCAGCGACTGGCTTGGCGATGTGTTTGAGGTCCGTCGCACCATCGGAGCGCTGATCGCCGAGCGCGCGGCTGTCCGGGCAACACCCCAACAAGTAGCAGAGCTGCACTCGTTGCTCAAGTCAGTCGCTGAGGCAGACGAGACGGCGGCAGTCCAGCTGGCCGACGTGGAGGTCCACAGGGCCCTTGCTCGTGCAACGGGCAACCGCGTCTACCTGCTGCTGACCAATACTCTCTTCCAAGCGTACCTGCCGTTGCGGGCGGCCCTGTCAAGACCGTTCATCGACGCGCAGGCCGCGCATGATCGCCTTGCCGGTGTCATCGCGGCCGTCGCAGCAGGCGATCCGGTCGCGGCCAAGTCCGAAGCAGAATCGTATCTCACCGCTACGGAACGCATCATGTGGGAGTGCCTGCGGTGAGGACGACAACGCGCTTCTCAGAGACGATGCTCGGCACGGTCTCACTCGACGGGCATGAACGATCCATACGCCTGGACCTGGATGTGGAGACCGACGAGCTGCTCAGGCCCTGGCGGACGGTTCACGCCAAGGCGAAGGGCAGAATTCGTGTCACGGGTCTCACCGACGACTCAACAGTCACCGCAGATCTGGAAATCTCACCATTGAAGCGACGTAGGATCCGCTACCGCCTCTCGTTCAATGCCGGAGGGCGGCGCCTGACCCTTGACGGATGGAAATCGGTGACGGCACTGCGTCCGGTGGCGTCGATGACAACACTTCCCTTCACTCTCCACGAGGAAGACGGCACCCGTGCAGGCACTGGAACGCTGCGCTTCCCCCTGAGTACGAGTCTTGTTCCCTTCCTGAGGAGCTTCCGTTTCCCGCGCCAGGCGGCGCAAGTCGCAGTCCACAGTGCCCCGCGGTGGAACGGAGAAAACGGGCGGACGGAGGTCTGGTACACCACCCTGACCGACCCTCTGACTGGAACTGGAATCTGGCTGCACCACGAAGTCGTTGCACCCACCGACGGCAGCCCTCCCTTCGCACACGGCTGGGTTGCAGCCTTTCCCAGGAGCCGGCCCCCCCAGTACGCCCGCTTTGGGCCCCAGCCATGGGGCAAACCGCGCGACGGTTTTCTCACCGACGACGTTCATGCGCTGCCCGACCGGCTGGCAGGGGCTGTAGAGGACTTCTCCTGGGAACTGACGGAACATGGTACCCAGGCACCGCTGTTCACCTTCCCCGCCTGGTCCTGGCGTCACGCCCTGCTCCCAGCCGCCCAGATGCTCCCCTCAGGCCGCTCCACCTATACCGGCACCTTCCGATTCGGCACCACCACTCTGTCCCTTACGGATGCGCCCGGCGCGTCGGCCCGCATCTACGGCCATGGAAACGCCCGTAGGTGGTCATGGCTGCACGCTGATCTCGGCGACGGAGACGTACTCGAGGTCGTAGCAGCCACCTCCATGCGCCCATTGCTTCGCAGCTTGCCACCCATGGTGTTTCTGCGACTGCGTCGCGGCACCACCATCTGGCCACGGCGAGCGGAGCGAACCGCCGTCGGTTGGGCCGGATGGCGCAGGTTCCGCGCCGACCTGGGACTCCCCAGCTGGACCGTGACCGGACGGGCAGGTCTGCGCCGCATCCGGGTCGAGGTCACGCAACCGGCACAACACACCCTGAGCCTCAAGTACGAGGACCCCGACGGCAGCATCGCCGTGTGCAGCAACAGCGAACGCTCCGACGCCCGCATCGTCCTCGAACAATGGCGAGGGGGCTGGCGTACTGAGGCCGAGTGGACACTCAACGGCACTGCGCACGCGGAAGTTGGCCACCGATGAACCTCGCCCCCCTGGTCCGCGCAGTGCTGGGGGACGACCCCAGCCTTCCCTGGACAGCCAGCGTCCCTCACCGCCTCGAGGCGGTAGCAGCCGCGATGCCTCCCGCCATGCGACTGGCCCTACGCAGCGCCGCAGCCGCTGTTGACGTCTACGCGATCGCCCGCACAGGGCGGCGCACCAGCACGCTCCCGGCAGCACAACTCGACCGATTGCTCGCGACTTTGGCCACCAGGCCCACGACAGCCGCGCTGCTGGACGCCGTGAAAATGCCCGTCCTGTTGGCAGCCGGCACCGAGCGGATGCTGGCTCTGGGCAATGGTCAGCAGACCACAGTCGTGTCTCGTCCAGACCCCTACCTGGATTGCACTCCCGCACAAGACTGGCCGTCGCGAAGCACTGCAGACGCAGTCGTTGTCGGTTCCGGAGCCGGCGGTGCCGCCGCCGCGCGTACCCTCGCACAAGCAGGCATGCGCGTGGTCATTGTCGAGGAGGGAGAACATCACACCACCGCATCGTTTGCTCAACAGACTCCATTGGACCGCTTTACCCAGCTCTACCGAGATGGCGGCGCGACCATCGCCTATGGAAGACCGCCGCTCCTCCTTCCCTACGGCCGCGCCGTAGGGGGCACCACCATCATCAATTCCGGCACCTGCTATCGCACACCGGAGCACGTTCTGCGACGCTGGAGCAGAACCTACGGTTTCCGGCTGGCAGATGACATGGAGTCCCGTCTTACCGAGGTCGAAAGCGACTTGCGGGTGGGGGTGCAGCCTGCCGATGTCCTAGGGCGTAACGGGCAATTGTCTCTTCTTGGAGCCAAGCGGCTCGGATGGCAGGCCGCACCGCTGCGGCGCAACGCGTCAGGGTGTGCCGGATCCTGCCAGTGCGTGGTGGGCTGCCCCACAGGCGCCAAGCAGAGTATGCAGGTCTCGATCCTGCCGGAAGCCTGTTCGGCGGGAGCCAGAATCGTCACGCGAGCCAGAGCACTGCACCTGCTTGTCGACGCCGATCGGCCTGGCGGCCCACGGGCTGCCGGTGTGAGGGTACGCCGCGCGGACGGGACCGACCTGGAGATCCTTTCTCCCCTGGTTGTCGTCGCGGCCGGAGCACTGCAGACGCCGCCGTTGCTGCGCCGCTCCGGCCTGGGCAGCCACCCACGAGTCGGCCGCAATCTCAGTGTTCATCCCGCTATCAGCGTTGCAGGCCGTTTCAGTGAACCTGTCCTGGCGTCGAAGGGAGTACTACAGAGCACTGGGATCGAGGAGTGGCACAGCCAGGGAATCCTCCTGGAAGCAACTGCGGCTCCACCGGGCATGGGCAGCTTCGTCCTTCCCGGTGCAGGCGCGGAGCTGCGGCGCGAACTCCTCGAGTCGGACCATCTCGCCACCCTGGGCGCTATGATCGCCGACCGACCGAGCGGTCGAGTCCTGGGGCGCTCCAAGGCGCACGTCTTCTACGACCTTGACCCGCACGACGGCAGACGACTCATCGCAGCTCTGCGTGCAGCCGGCACCGTGCTCTTCGCAGCCGGCGCAGACGAAGTCCTCACCGGAATTCCCGCAGCAGCGCCTGTCAAATCCCTGCACGAGTTGGAGGAGCTCCTTGACCACACCCGGCCCCGGCAGCTCCATCTGTCCGCTTTCCACCCCACAGGCACTGTCGCTGCAGGCGCCCAAGATCAGCTGTCGCCTGCAGATCCGCAAGGCCGCCTTCGTGGGGTTCGCGGTGTCCTGATCAGTGACGCTTCGGTGCTCCCCAGCTGCCCCGAAGTCAATCCGCAGTTGTCCATCATGGCCGCATCGCTCGCCATCACCCGAAACTGGCTCAGTACGCAGGCGTCAACTTGAGCCGGTCCTAAGGGACCGGGCTTGGAGGTAGCGCCCAACTGGCTGTTGGGTGGGTTCCTCCGTCCAGGCACCCCGCCTTGGGGTGGCAGGGACGCGTGATTCACTCCCCGCAGTCCACACGGTCTCGCCCTTGCGGGCGATGTTGTGGGAGGCGTTGTCGTCCACGTACAGGACGATCACGCAGGACCGGCACGTGAACGATGCCTGTGGATGGCGGTCGAGCCGGTTGATGTGCCCACGCTCGGAGCACTGTTGGCTGGTCTACGCCGGATCAACGTACACCAACGGCACTCCGTGGTTGACGTTGTCGGAGTGCCGGGCCTCCTTGCGGGAGCGCTTCTTGAGGAGGCGTTTCGCGGACTTGGTTCTCTTGGCCTGGGGCTTCTTCGCGAGGAGTTCCCCGGGCACATCCGCAAGGACCTGTGGGGCTCACACTTCTGATCGCCGTCCTGATTCGCCGCGTCCCGCGGCGGCGCACCGCTCGCCGTGGTGAAGGAGTACATCGAGAACCAGTAGCGTCCCGGCTGAGGTCAACAGTGTGGACCCGTGGGGGCCGTGCGGGCCAGAGAAGCGAGTCCTCCCGGGCCCCGTTCAACGGCCCCAAAGCTCACGGATCAACGGAGAAGCAAGAGTGGTAGGCCTGCGCCTCTACGGAACTAGCGTCTCCTCATACAAGCCAACCCTCGGAGAGGTCAGAGCATTCAGTGTCTCAGCCAGGTTATTTTGAATGCGCTCGCTCAACGCGAGCACACTCCTCCCAGGAAGAAGATCGTCAAACTTGGTTGCTTCGAGAACGGCTACGAAGGTGCGGCATGCTGCAGCGACCCATGTCGCATAACCGTCCCTAGCAGGACCGGATGTCTCTTCCTCATCAATGGCCTGCAGTGCTTGAAGCAGCCAACCCGAGGTGGTGTGGTCTCCGACCACCGGAGCCATCTTCTGATCGATGAGCTCCCGAATGCCCTGGTGGTAACAGCGGGCAAGAGGTTCCGGAGGCGGCGGAGAAAAGCCTAGTTGCGCAATCGCCCTCAGCATCAACCGAGCCCAGCCGCGGAACTCTTCTCGGTCCTTCTCGGAGTCTTCGAGCTGTACGGCTTGGGAGTGGACGCGCGCCAATACCGCTGCGCACCTCTCAACCGTCCCCATGTTGTGTGTGCCGGATGTTCGCATCTACTGACCTCCGCAGCCGTACCCCCGACTACCTGTGTTCGTCCATCGTCGGAGCCGACACCCGGAAAGTGCGTGAGCAGTACCTACTCACTCACAAATCAGACAAATGGACTCTCGTCTTGAGATCGATCAATCCGCGACACGGTACCTGACGCACAGCCTGTGCCGAGAGCACCGCCACGCACGTTGCGGCAGAACATGCAATGGGCCTGGCGGCGCCGTGGTGTCTGCCCATGGCCGACCTCGTACTACTGATTGCCGCCCATCACGCACGGACTCCCACGGTGCGCCATCTCGCACATCCGTTCGGTGGCCTGCCGGGTGATCAAGCGGCTGCGGCCACTGCTCGCAAGCGAGCCGGTTTCCCGGCTCACCGACACAGTCGACGGCCTGTGGATCGTGGACGGACACGCCCTCTGTGAACGTTCGAGCCTCACTCGATGCTGACACCAGACTCGACGTCACTGAGGTCGGCTGATCCCGTGCTTACGAGCTCGCGCATGGTTGACAGCGATGCGTCGAGGGGCGCGGTTTCGCCGGGTATTTCGCCCACCTGCCGCGAGGGTGAGGGGCTGCTTGTGTGACAGCAGACCGGCATTGGCTTGGACGGCGTAGGTCGCGTGCTCGCGGCGGCACTGATGGTGAGCGGATGTTCGCCAGTTCTTGAGGTGTGCGATGCCGTGCTCGCCCCCGATCCGGCGGGAGGAGTGAGCCTTGGGCTGATGGTGGTGCATCTCCTCGTACCAGTCGGGGGCCTGCTTGAACTTGCGGTGTGCCGGCGTCACGACGTGGCCGCCAGTCTGGGTCCCGCTCTGACTGGGCATCTCCGCGCAGCTGGCCGGCCGGGCCGGGCTGCAGAACAGCAGCCTTCCGTCGGCGTCAGTGACGGCCATGGACGTCACAGCGTTCTGTATTGTCCTTGCCGGCTATGTACTTCTCCCGGTTCTTGCGTCCCACAGCGGCTGCGGACCCTGACCTCTGTGCCGTTGATGATGCCGTTCTGCCCGCTTGCGCCGAGACCGTCGACGGCCTTGGCGAGTCGACGGAGCCGGACGCCGGGGCGATCACGCGGCCCCGCGCAACGCGAGCAGCGGCCGCACCTCACCGACTGCACGCGTGATCCTGGAACGATCGACACCGGACCAGCAGGCCAGCACATCATGAGCGGCACCGTGGCAAAGGTGGACGAGCGTGGCCGTCAGCATCAGCGAAGACCAGCTGGTGCTTCGCGTCGGCGCCTGCTGCCGGGCGCCGTGGTCGCGACGCGAGCCCATCCTGATGCCGTCCATGCCACAACGGGCCAAGCTCGGCGACGAGTTCAGCGACCACGTCGGGCGTCAGCCCCGTGTTCTGTCGACTCCTGACGATCGTCGCACTGCCCAGTTCCCCACCGCACAGGCCATGATCACCGCCTCGGCGCACGCTGCTGGCGCCAAGTTCCTCGCGGCCGCAGAAGGGGATGTAAGGCGCTTCGGAACTGCCGATCGTCCGGCCGGCCTCGCCGGGTCGCCCTGGTGCCCCGAGACTGGGGCAATGTCAGCAGCAACCTGACCGCCCCTGGTGCTCCCGCCGCGGCCGGCAGCGCGTCTTCTACGCATCCGCGCTGATCAGCATCCGCGGCTGCGAAGCATTGCAGCGTTCCTAGGAACCCGAGCGGCCCGAAGGCCAGCGGAATGCCTGGCTGTTCTCGCGCTGACCCGGAGAACGGTAAACGTCTTGTGCGCCGTGACGCGTGACGGACGTCGCCATACCTTCTACTCGGGCCGGAGCGTTTTGAGTCGCGTCAGGAACGGTGCCGGTGAGTACAGCCAGCCGATGCGCTCGGCGAACCGCCGGGGGGATGGCATCGTCGATCGCTCCTATGCCAGGGCCCGTATCTCCAACCTCGCGGCCTCCATGGCACTCCGCCGTGAGGCTCGGCGAACACCGGAAGGTCGGTCGCCGCTCAATCGCAGCCCTCACCGAGTCCGGGCCGCTCGACCGCAGCGCGACCTTTGATCACAGACGAAGCATCTCGGCCTCTCCTCCGCCTTCAGGGCTCTTCAGCCGATCAGGGGGACAACTCTGCGGAGTCCAGGGGGCCGGCCCTCACTAGAGCAGCGGCGCTCGCCTGCACAGTGGACACCGCTCACCCCACACCTGGTAACCACTTGCACCGGCACACGATGGACAAGCCCACTCAGGCTCTTCTCTACCGGCTGACCCGCTCGTGCGCGCACCACGCCGTCCGAAGTCACCCTGCTCAGAGCACATCGCCCCTCCCGGCTTCTCATGTCTCCGCCTGCCTTGAGGGAAACCTGAGTAGTTCCTACTGCTGCAGTGACCGCATAGTCCGGAGAGAGTTTAATCTGAGGAATAATCGACTCTTTCCTGATGTAGCGAACAAAGGAGAAACGATGCGTTCCTTCGACCACTTGCCATACCGATTCAAACCGATACCAGAGGTCATCGAATCTACGACCTGTACAGCGCGCCGAAGCGAAACGATCCGATTTCATGTGCAATTGGGTTAGAATCATCTTCAAATCCAAACCCTCCCCGCATTGCGCCCCACCAGCAATGTCGAACAATGACCTGATCGAGTAACCTCCGGATTCTACTACCGACAAGATGCTACCCTCACCCGGCTCGATAGAACATCGACTGGCACCGCGACCCTTCTCAGGAATTCAATGCATCACGCCCGCATCATCGGAACCGGATCCTACATCCCCAGAAATAGGGTAGACGGCCCCGTATCGCATTCAACTAGCCGACTAAAAGATTCGCTTTCCGACGCATTCGAGGACTCAAACAGACGACACTATGCGTCACCGGACGAAACGTCGGTATACATGGGAGCCCGGGCGGCGCAACGCGCCCTCGAAGACGCAGATGTAAGTCCCACCGACATCGATCTCATTCTCTACTGGTCATTCGTTGCGGATTCCGAGACACCAAACGATGGCACGCGGATTGCCATGGAGATCGGCGCCAGTCAAGCCGCGTGCATCGCCGCAGAAATGGGGCTCAGCGCCACCTCTCTGGCATTGATATGCATGGCTTCAAGCTTTATCGAAAGTGGAACATTCGATCGGGTCCTTGTTGTCACTGTGGCCAACTGGGCAAACAGAGCATTCGAAAAAGGGACGGACATTGGCCCCGTGGGAGACGGAGCCGGAGCGCTGGTGCTCTCCCGAGGAGTTGAACGCTCTCTGCTCGGTATGAAACACGTTAGAGAGCCTCGCTACATCGACGTGATCAGCGCCAGCTCTTCATTGGCCACCGGGCGCCCGGAGTACCTCACAGCGAACAAGGTTGCGGATTTCGATAAGTTCGCAGCTCAAGCACCCGTCTTGTTTCTGAATGACTTCTTAAATGAGCACCAGATCTCACCTGAGGATCTCACCTGGTTCCTCCCTCATCAAACAACTGATCGCATGTGCCGCCACTGGGGCGAATCTCTTGGATTTCACGAGAATCAGCTACTCACCACCTTCCACGAACACGGCACACTCGCAGCGGCGAGCATCCCGATCGTGCTCGATCATTTCCGACGAGAAGTACCTGTAGTCAATGAAGGGGACACGCTCCTTCTGTTCGCGGCTGGCGCTGGGTTCAATATGATTGCCATGCTATGGAGACTTTAAAAGCATGCCACTGACCCATCAACGACAGTCCCGAGATATTTCAGTTCGAAACGAGCACAATGCATAATCAATTTCGCCCCGAAATAAGCAATATGCCTTCCTATCGCCCCATCCCCAACCCGAAGGAACTGGCAAACACTCACGGCCTAGGCAGGGTTGTCAAGCTTGACACAAACGAGGTGCCTTTTGGGCCGCTTCCTGGCATCACGGAAACGGTCGCCAGGGTCGCTGACGACGCTCGCCTATATCCCGACTTGTCAAACACTGCCCTCATTACGCAACTAGCCAGGCAATATGAAATCGATCCATCCACTGTCGCGGTGGGGAATGGCTCGGTAGCCTTGATCGAAGCCCTGATCAAGGGAATCACTCGGCCAGGCGAAGAGGTTCTGCACTCGCAGCCTGCATTCGAGGCATACCCACTGGTCACTACGGTGGCTGGAGCCGTTTCGGTCACAGCCCCTCGCAACAAGCACGCACATGACCTTGATGCATTGCTGACAGCAGTCACAAGCCGGACTCGAATCATCATTATCTGTAATCCCAGCAATCCCACAGGGACGTATATTCCATTGGAGGAATTCGAAAGATTCCTCGACCTGGTGCCCCGCAATATCCTGGTCATCGCGGATGAGGCATACATTGAATTTGTCACACCGCCGCCTCAGCGAGATAGCACCACTCTTCCGGCGAAACATCCCAACTTGGTCGTAATGCGGTCATTCTCGAAGGCCTGGGGACTGGCTGCCCTCCGCGTTGGATGGCTCTGTGCCCACCGTACCGTCACTGCCAATATCCGCAAGTGCATCACTCCATTCTCAGTCAATGCTGTCGCTCAGGCAGCGGCTATTGCGGCCTTGCACCAAGCTCCTGAGATGCGTCGTCGCGCAGCGCAAATCGCCCTGGAACGTGACTCAATGATCAAGGAGCTTCGCCGGCTGCTGCCTGGGATACCGGACTCGCAAGGAAACTTCTTCTGGATGCCTCTGGGACCACTCTCTGCCCGTTTTGCCTCATCGTGCGAGCAGCAGGGGTATGTAGTGCGTTCCTTCGGAGACTACGGCGTGCGCGTAACAATTGGCCTTCCGGAAGACAACGTCGGGTTCCTGCGCGTCGCAGAGGACTTGCTCAACTAGACCGAGCGCAGCCGCTGCAGCGCCTTTCAATCAAAAAGGCTGCGCCAACAAGAGAGTGAACACAGTGCGTCCCCTCAACGTTCCGAAGGAAGAACCGGTGTCGAACTATCCAAACCTGCTCATCGACGTAGCCATGCACCACCTCAAAAATCAGGGCATCACTACGGTGTTCGGAATTCCCGGCGGTCTGATACATCCGTTCTTCGACAGAGTCGAGCAGGACGAAGAATTCTCGGTTGTCGTGGCCCGCCATGAAGGTGGTGCTGCTTTCATGGCTGATGGATACGCTCGGGCGAGTGGAAGAATTGCCGTGGCTGCCGCCACATCAGGTCCGGGCGCTACCAACCTACTGACTGGTGTGGCGGCTGCCTTTGCGGACGGTGTACCTATGCTTGTGATAACTGGACAGGCTCCGAGCCATACCTTGGGCAGGGGTGCGGCTCAAGAAACGGCACGTGAAGATATCGATATCGTCGGGATTTTTGGTCCAGTGACCAAGTACTCCGCTATGGTGCCGTCGCCTGCACAGTTCTCTCGTCATTTTCGGCGGGCCATCACCCTGGCTCTGAGCGGCCGTCCGGGCCCCGTACATCTGAATGTGCCGGTCGACTTCTGGCAACAGCCAGTTGACGAGCCCCTCGTGGCAAGCACCGCGATAGAACCCTCGCGGCCTGTGGATCTTCCTGCGGTCGAGCTGGCTGCAGCTTTTCTGACTCAAGCACAGCGCACCGTCGTCCTCGTCGGGTCGGGTGCTTCGTCGCTCGGAGCCAGGCGCCTAGTGGAAGAGGTGGCCACTCACCTTGGCGCTCCCACGGCCACCACACCACGTGCGAAGGGGGTGTTTCCAGAAGATCATCCGCTTTCCCTGGGGGTCTGCGGTCTGGCAGGCAGTCCAGCCGCGCAATCGGCCCTCGTGGAAGATTCCGTCGACACCTTACTCGTTGTTGGCGCGTCTATGAACGAAACTACTACATTTAACTGGCACGCCGGAATTGGACATGAACGCCGCATCATTCAACTCGATATCGACCCGGCACGCATAGGTCGAAATTACCCCGTGGATATTGCCCTGGTGGGCGACACCGAAGCGACACTCGCAGAGCTGTTGAAGCGTCTCCAAGCACATGACAGTTCCCCTCAGCCGGCCACATCTGCGATCCCGGGTAGCAGAAGCATCCCGGAGATTGTCAATGTATCCGAAGGCTCGTCTGCCGCAGAACTCGGTCCGGCTGTTTGGCGTGCCGAATTGAATCACGCACTACCATCGGATGCCATCGTCTTCTCCGACATCGGCGGACACATGCTTTTCAATCTGCGACACCTGCAGATGCGAAATGATCAACGCTTCATTCTTAACATGGGATTCGGGTCAATGGGACACGGCACAGTGGCCCCTATTGGGGCTTCCTTGGGGTGTCCGGGAACACCGATTATCGCAATCGTGGGTGACGCGTGCTTCACGATGAACGGAATGGATCTGTTGACGGCCCGTGAATATGACATCCCCGTTGTGTGGATCGTGGAGAACAACCAGGGGCACGGAATCTCCTATCATGGCAGCAAACTCGTGAACGGTGGGCGCGCCATGCAATGCATCGTGAACAATAAGCGGATCAGCGCGGCAGCCATTGCCGGTGCCATGGGGATCCCAGTGTGGGAAGTTGATCAGCCAGGTCAGATCGGCCACGTCCTCAGAGAGGCGATCACCGTTTCGGGGCCAACGGTGATCGAAGTTCACGTGGATGCAGAAATCTCTCCCCCGCTGGCTGAACGTGCCAAAACCGTTGCGGGATTCAGAAACGACTGACCCTGGCCGGCGCTCGCCTTCTCCTCGCCGTGCGCAAATTTTAGAAGCGGAGCCTGCGACAACTGCCACGCCGGCAACGGACCGCGCCCGGGTGCCCCTCACTTCCAGCGATTTGAGGGGCCGGTCCGTTGCCGGCGTCCGATGGTCAAGACTCCAGTGGATGGAGTTGCGCCGACTTCGCAGTGCCAGGTGCCTTGGTTAAGGCCAGTCGAGGTCGGGCTGAGGAGCGCGGCGGTGCAATCTTCTGCCAGCTGCAGCTGACCGTCGGTCACAAGCGTAGAACCCGCCGCAGGTCTCGCCGGTTCGTGATACCCAGCTTGGTAAAGGCGCGCTGCAAATGGTTTTCCACGGTTCGTGCAGACAAACTCAGCATCTCAGCGATTTCCTTGCTTGTGAGGCTGCCTGCAGCCAACTGAGCGATCTCTCGTTCACGTGCTGTCAGTGCTGCAGTTGCTTCTGTCAACCCCAGAAGAGGTGTGCGGGCCCCATTGCATCGTCCGGAGACGATTGCGGCGCGGTTCCGCGCTGCAGCGGCCATTCGGGACTCGCCCAGACGACGAAGCGTCGTGGCTGCAGCAGCAGCGGCTTCTGCAGCCAGAAGATCCGCGCCGAGATCCTCGAGTTGATCAGCGGCAGCCATTAGTTCGTCTGGATCGTTGGCTGCCAGAGCTGAGGCGAAGTGAGCCCGTGCTGGCGTGAACGCTCCATCGCAGAATTCTGCCAGCTCAGAAAGCCGTCCGGTCGCCTCCCTAGCGCCACCGAGTCGGGCCAGATCCGTCAGGAGTAGAATCTCAGATGTGAAGAAATGCCCGGCGCGGGCTCTGGCTACAGCTTTCGTGAGCACTCGTCTGGCATCTGCCGTCTGTCCACGGGCTGCCAGTATCCACGCTTCTCCCAGAAACTCTTCCCCAGTGAGCCACCCCGTCGTGGGGTATGCGCGGGTGTCCGGCGGGGATGATTCTGTAGTGCTGAAGTCGCCGAGCACTGCCGCCGTCGCTGCCAGGTACGACAGGGTCAGCGGTAGTGCCCTGAGGTGCTGGCTTTCCCGTGCAGGAGCCAGCGCTTCTGAAAACCATCGGTGAGCCACTCCTGGATGACCTGCTTGCCATTCTGCTCGTCCTGTCAAGAACGCGGTCCAGATTCGTGGCTCTGTTGTGCCAGCAGTGGCCATCAACGCGCGGAACGTCTGCTCCCCCGTTGCGATGCTTTCGGTAAGCATGCCGGATTCTGTCCACGCATGATGAATCAGCTGCGTTGCAGGATGAGGCACGGGGCGCTTTTCCTTGTAGGCTCTTACATGAATGTCATGGGCGTGTTTTCCCCAGGTCATTGCTTCGGCGGTGCGCCCGACTGCAGTAAGCGCGATGGTCTTCATGAGTGCGCCGAGGAGCCAAGTGCTGCAGTCGTGGCTGGTTTCGGCTTCTCTTTCCATGTGTTCTTCGAGGAGCTTCAATCCATGATCCGGCTGGCCTGAGATGACCCGAACGTAGCCTTCGATGATCCGCAGTGTTCGTTGGCCCGAGAGGTTAGTGACATGCAGCAGGGCACTGTCTACGACCTCCAGCGTCTTCTCGGTCTCCTGTCCGAGCCAGAAGAGGTTCATAATACGAGCTAGCGCGACCTCCAGCCTTTCTTGCTCGTCGGCAGCATGTGCGTCACCAACAGAGAGCACACTCTCCGCGGATTGCCATCTCCCAAGTTCGGTCAGTGCGTGGCCAAGGAGAACTCGAGTCGATGTCGTGTGCCTTGCATCGGGCAGGGCCTCCAGGAGAGCGACCGCCTGGGGGTAGTCGTGCGCGTGAAAGCTCAAGGTGGCTGCCTGGATCAGGAGATCAGGATCTACGCTTTCGGACGCGTTCAGTCTCCAGATGGCAATGCGAAGGAGATCTTCTCGTCTCTGGGCACCCAGCGCTTCCTTTCGTTGTGCTTGGCCCCGGAGAAGGTTCCGGCGCCGAAGGACGGAAGTGTTCTTGAGGAGCACTTCTCCGTACAGCGGATGAACGAGGGTTACGGCCGTCCGACTCCGATATTCCATCGTGCGGATCAGCCCTGCCTTCTCCAGTTTGTTGAGCTCTGCCGGTGACGTCACGCATTCTGCATCGTCCAACGTCAGCGGCCCGCACAGCGCAAGTAGCTCCAGCACAGGCCGTTCCTTCGGGCCGGCGGCTGCCAGGCGGAACTCGACCAACTCAGTCAGTGTCGGGAGGACCGAGAGTGATGTAGCGGACAGGCGCCACACTTCTCCGTCATGAACGAGGCTTCCGGTGTCCATGGCTCCGCGTACTAGTTCACGCAGGTACAGGAGATTCCCGCCCGATCTTGCATGCAGCCGTTGCGCGGTGCGCCGGCCCACCGGCCCTCCGAGCACGGCCTTGAGGAGCTGCTCGCTCTCCTTCTGTTTCAGCTCGGACAAATTTACCCGGTGCACGGAGGCGCCAAGGCAGAGTGCTTTGACCGCGTCGCTCGTGGGTTCTCCGGCACGAACAGTGGCGATCAGTCGCACCAACTCGTCGTCCATCAGCTGCCGCAACAGCGTCGCGGTTGTCGCGTCCAGCAGGTGCAGGTCGTCCACCCACAGGATGACTCGGCGAGTGCGCCTCTTCAGACCGGCGGCTACATCTGCCGATGCTGAAACCGGGTCATTGAGGTCGATGCCGTCCGGGACGAGATGTGCGATTGCGCCCAGCGGCATTGCCGCAGCAGCTGCGCTTGCTACAGCGTGAGCGCCTTGGAATCCGGCGCGCACTGCGCTTGCCAGGCACTCTTCGGCCAGCCGTGACTTGCCGACACCTGATGGCCCGCACACTACAAACCCGTAGCTCCGCCGTGCTGCCAGCGTCTCGGCGAAGGCGTTCAGCTGCGTTTGTCTGCCGACGAAAGGCCACCGAGTGAGGTCGGCAGACCTCGCAGAGCCGTCTGTTCCTGCAGCCCCGATCAGACTACTCACTACTTGCTACCTCACTAGAAGCCGTCTGCTGCCCGCCAGTTCGCTGAGAGTCCAGGCGGCCACTGTCGGCATTTTTAATGACAATGTGCACACTCAATTGCTCGCCGGTGTGTCAATGCCTACCGGGATATGAGTAGGTCGACGTGAGTACTCACTACTCCACTCAATTACCTCTCGGCCAAGGCCCCGTCGCGGACCGAAAACCGAGATCCACCTCGGCACAGACAGGCGCTGCCGCCCGCGTTCACATGGTCATGGCCCGGATGCAGATGCCCTGGCCCAGCGGCCGGGCCCGGGACCACTCCCGAACCATGCAGGCTGATGGGCCTTCTGTCGGTATCGGCGTCTGCCTGGCGTCGTCGGCGCCTGTGGTGAACGTAGGCTTGCCCCGCCCCGCCGGGCGCGGCGGCACCTTCTGGTCAGCTCACCGCTATGAACGAAGCCGCAAGTCGATGCCCGCGCTACCTGTTGACGTTTTCAGGGCGAGGCCGGTGGGTTGATGGCCAGGCTGGTGGCGGTGGGGCAGGCGTCGACCACGCGGGGCGGGGCTGGATCCTGCGTAACTCGCGGCGGAGCTTGCGGTCGAGGTCGTCGGGTACGGCGAAGGCAGTGTCGCTTGGGCACGATTCGCCAGACGGCTTCGACGGGGTTCGGGTCGGGCGCGTCGGCAGTCGATGGTGGTGAACCGGTCGTGTTCGGCGTCGTACGGCTGCAGCCCGGCGGCCGGATGGGTGTTGAGATTGTCTGTCCCAGACCACAACGATCGGGCCGTCAGGCATGGATGTGTGCCCCGCACCAGGAGGTCGCGATGGTCTTGCAGGAGAAGCACTTGCGTGCGCCCTTGAATAGAAGATGGGTGCGGGGTCGGTCGATGAGCCGGCTCTTCTCGCCGGGTTTGTAGCTGCACAGGTCGGAGACCGAGGTCAGGCGGCGGAACCTGCCACGCACGCGGATGACGGGAGTGTGTCGTGTCCAGAGTTCCACCGCGTACTCGTCACGCTCCAGGGCTCCGCGGGCGGGTGCCTGCCAGGGGGCAGTCGTGCCGTTTTAGCAGCCGCCGCACCGTTGCCGCCGGCAGACCCACCTGCGGCCGCGGCGGTCACGGTCTCAAGCCGGAACAGGGGCCGGCGTTCGTCGTCGAAGCCGTGCGCTGCCGGGGCCTTTGCCGAGTTTCTCCTCCAGCACGCCGAACCAGGCATCGGCGACGTCCGGGGGGCGCCCGACCCACGGAACACCGGCCCTCCATCCCACCCTCGCGCCAGGCACGACGCTGGCGTTCTGCCGACCGCACACTCACCCGCAGATCCTCCGCGATCACCGCAGTCATCTCACTCACTGCGAACCGCCTGCCGGCCTGAAGCCGGCTCTTCTTGCGAAACGCCCGACGCTCCGTGGCGAGGCTCCCACCCTTCGTATATCTCACCCAGTCGGCACGTGGCAGGGACCATGACGGGTCACGACTGACGGCGGCCCGAAGACCTCAGTGAAGGGTCGAGAAAGCGGTTGTCATCCTGTGTCTGGACGGTGTCCTGCGGACTCGCACCCGGCAGCGGCGGCCAGTGCAGGTAGTTGATACTCATGCCCCCGGTCACGGCGCGGACCGAGAATGGCTGTCTTGTCGATCAATGGACGCCCCGAGCGAACGGCCGCCGATGGCAACCGCGCCAGGCGCATGCTGACCATGGGAACGAGGTACCGCGTGGCGCACGATCCGCTGTACGGGTCCGGTATACGGATGAACGGAGCGTGGGTATCCCACGTCTCGGCTGCGTCAGAAGTTGGCTTCTGGACGACAGCGAGAGCCTTGCCGTCGTTGGCTCGGTTTGCGCTCCGGACCTCCTGGCGCGCTGATCGAAGGGCCTTTCTCGCAGTGGGCCTTGCCCAGGTGGTGCAAGCAGCGGTGAGCGCATTTGGTCTGTTAGCCGTCAACAAAGTGCTGATCGGGTTGCTGGCCGCCGGCCCCACGCCGGAACGTGTGCGAGCAGCTGTGCCGGCGCTGCTGGTGGTCGGCCTTGTCCTTGCTGTGGGTTCACTGACGCGTGCGCTGGCCACGGCTGCGCAGGGCACGCTCGCACCGAAGGTTCAGCGGGCTGCAGAGCAGAGAATGCTGGAGCACGCTGCGCGAGTCGAGCTCTCTGTGCTTGAGGACGGAGCGTTCCAACGCTCGTTGGCCGGCGCCAAGCTTGGTGTGACTGCCACCCAGCAACTGACCTCCAGCGTGCTGTCGTCAGCCGGGGCCATGCTCAGTGTCGCGGCCATGGCCAGCGCGGTGTCTATGATGCATCCACTCCTTGTACCGCTCCTGCTCCTGGCCGTCATCCCGCAGGCCTGGAAAGCAGTCACCACTGCGCGTTGGGAGTACCTCTCCGCAATGAAGTGGATGAACCAAAGCCGACAGAAGAGCGTCCTCGCAGAAGTTCTCACGGCACAAGGTGCTCCGGCCGAAGAGGTAAGGGTGCACGGGCTGGCCGACTTCCTGCTGGGCCACTATCGCCGGCTGGCAGGCGCCCTGGAGGGCGAGCGTTCTCGGCTGGCGAAGCGCCAGGCCGTGGTGGGAGTCATCGCCGATGCCGCAGGTGGGATTGCACGTGTGCTGACGTACGTTGCGTTGGGGTGGCTCCTGGTGACAGGCGCAGTACCGCTGGCTACAGCTGCCACGGCAGTCATTGCGATCACGCGAGTGACAGGACAGTTGACCTCCCTTTTGCTGCAGTTCAACGACCTCTACACACATGGGCTGTTTGTTGCGGACTACACCAGGACGATGGACCAGGCAGCTACCCACGCCATACCGGTAGATGGCCGGGAAGTGTCTGAGTACCCCTCGCACATCGCTGTTCGGAATGTTCAGTTCACGTATCCGGGCAGTGAGAAGCCGGCTGTACAGGGGGTCGATCTGGAGCTGCGCCGGGGTGAGATCATCGCGCTGGTGGGCGTCAACGGAAGCGGCAAGAGCACTCTGGCGCGACTCCTTGCCGGACTGCACCAGCCGGAGCAGGGCTCCATCACCTGGGACGGAGTGGATGTCAGCAGCCTGAACCGCGCTTCGCTGTTCTCTCGGGTGGCGTGGATCGGGCAGGATTTCCATCGCTGGCCGTTCACTGCTCGGCTCAACGCCACGCTCGGACGGCCAGGAACCGACAATGAGGAAGCCCGTTTGGCTGCTGCTGCGAGCTTCGCGGAGGCAGATGAGATCGTGGCCGGTCTCCCCGAGAAGTGGGACACCCTACTGGCTCGAGAATTCGAGGGTGGAGTCAATCTCTCCGGCGGGCAGTGGCAGCGCATGGCCCTGGCCCGAGGGCACTTCCGGGATGCTCAGATCCTGATCTGCGACGAGCCGACAGCTGCTCTCGATCCTCTGACCGAGATAGAGACTTTCGACAAACTGATGCGTCTCGCCAGCAATGGCCAGACGGTCGTACTGATCACGCACAGGCTTGGCTCGATTCGATACGCCGACCGGATCTATCACCTCGACGAGGGTCGTCTCACAGAAGCCGGCACTTACGATCAACTCATGTCCCTTGGTGGATCCTTTGCCCGTATGTACCAGGCGCAACGTCACCAGTACAGTCTCCCGGCCCAGAATTCCCCTCGGCAGGAAAGCCAGGCGTGACCACTGCTGAAAGAGCCAAGTATGTATCTGCCGATGTAGCAGAGCGCGTCAGGGTCACCGCACGTGTCTTGGACCTGACACAGAGGCCGATTCCTGTACATGTGTCTCTGCCGGGCTGCGCAATGCTCGCCGCCAGGTTTGCTTTCGGAAGCCCTCAGTTCGCAGAGTCCGCCGTGGAGCATCTGCGCACGATCACGCAGGTGTTGCCTGCGCATCCAAGCAATCTGTTCCGAGGTGTGACTGGAGCGATCAGTACCGCTCTCATCGTCAATGCAATGACAGGCGATCCTCGGCTGCGACCGCTCCTCCTTTCGGGCACAGCTCGGCTGAGCGACCAGGCCGAGAGTCTCGCGGAGCGATGCAGGGTGCAGCGCCGCGGCGGTGGCCGGCATCTGGCGGTCGCGGACTACGACGCTGTCAGCGGCCTGGCCGGTCTGGGACGGATGCTCTTGCTCGGACTCCACAGTGGCTACTCCCCGGCCGAGCCCGGACTTCAAGCTGCACTCGAGGTGCTCACCGAATTACTCACAGGCTTGGATGACCGCATGTCAGGTCTATGGGCGTCCTCGAGGCAGGATTCCCGCCGGGGCGAGGCGGAGCTGGGTATGGCCCGCGGGGTCTCAGGTCCCCTGGCATTTCTCTCCACTGCCTTGTCTAAAGGCAACTACGTAAAGGGTCAGCACGACGTCATCCGTTCCACAGCCGAATGGCTTCTCGCCCAGCGCTATGCCGGGACCTGGACGTGGCCCGCGAGCGTCGGCCGTGGCCATCCGGTTGGCTCGCCCGCTCCGGATCACCGCTGGTGCGCCGGGTCGACGGGGATTGCGACAGCCATTCATCTTGCAGGCAGGGCATTGAATGATCAACCTCTCGTCGACGCAGGAATCGGGGCACTCGTCTCGCTCGACGCATCCCCTCGAGGCCACTGGGCGGTGAGCGGGCCTGCACTGTGCTGTGGCTACAGCGGCGTGCTCCAGGCCGCGCTGACTGTGATGAGTCGAGACCCTGACCCCCGGCTCAAGCGCCTGGCCGATTCGGCCGCCGAGGGTGCACTGGACTACTGGAACCCCCGCACCACGTTCGGGTTCCCTCAGTTCCGCCAGTCCGGAGCCTTGGACTCACCGGAGTTCCTCGACGGCGCGTCGGGAATCGCGCTGGCCCTGTACGACTACGCACACGGAGTATGCTCCTCATGGTCAGCTCTTCTCCTGTTCCGCTAGAGAATGGCGCATCTCTCTCCGCCGATGGGGCTCTCGTTGAGTCCGGGCATCCCGACACGTCACGTGGCGCCTTCCGGTTCTCGCCCAACGGCAGGCACAGCGTGTGCCTGCTGCTCTCCGGCGAGCGATGGATGATCGAGCGTTGGAGTATTGGGGAACCGGTTCGAAGCTGGCCGCTCAGCGTGCCGGCTGCAGGCTTTGCCCAGGTGGGCGTCGACGATGCCGGGACCATCACTGTGCTCACGCCGAATGGCAGCCAGCACGAGCTGCTGCGGATACCTGCTCTCCATGAGGGCACCATCCAGGGGCCGGGGCAGGTTGTTCCGGCTCTCATTTGTCAGCTTGCCCAAGGCGCACCAGGACTCGCCATGAGCTACACAGACCTTGGCACCATCGTATGGAAACTCAGCACGGACGGGCCGCCGTCTCCACTGATCACCACGCATGGCACGCTCAAGGGTGGTCTCTCTCTGGAACCGTCGGGGCGCCACGTCGCCTTCAACCGGCTAAGCCGTGACGACCACGGTGAGCCTGTCTGCCTCGACACGGACACGGGAATCCTGTCCCCCTTGGTACCAGATCAGCAAGGAGTGCAGATCCTCCTCACCCAGCCGGGCAGAAGCCAGTTATTGCTGGCCGTCGGACTCCCCGAACGGCCGAGGCTGGCCACCGCACAACTCGACCCGATCCTGCTCATTGCGCAGAACATCGTGCTTTTGCCACCGCATGTCAACGATCTCGACGCCGTTATTCGTCCGGTGGCCTTCGACACGCTCGGCTCTGCGCTGTACCTGGCGGTCGACCGTGGGGTGCGTTCCTGTATGATCCGCCATCGGCTCGCAAACGGCTTCCAGGAGCAGGTGCCGATGCCTCTCGGGGTGGTGACTGCAAGCGGTGCCTGCCACGACGGAGTTCTGCGTTTCCCTGTCTCCACGCCCGTCCGTCAGCTCACACTCGCCACAGTCAGCGATGCATCGGCACGTCGGGCCCGCCTCGCCGTGCAGCCTGCCGGCGAATCGGTCCCCTGTCTCTCCGTCAGGACCGAATCGTTCTCCACGCCCGCGGGGTCGGTGGAAGCACTCGTCTACGGGGAATCATGGACCACCGCGCACCGGGTGGTTATCGCCCTTCATGGTGGACCCGAGGCTCATTGGCAGGCCGCCTTCAATCCATCGCTTGTGCACCTTGCCAACTGCGGCTTCACCGTGATCGCTGTCAACCAACGCGGAAGCACGGGGTACGGGCATCGACATCAGACGGCCATTCAAGACGCTTGGGGCGGGCCGGATCTGGCAGACATCCACTACATCGCCGACCACATCGCCACCATGCGTCGGCCTCACCGCGAAAACCGGCTGATGATCTACGGCACGAGTTACGGGGCGTTCCTGGCGCTGCTCACAGCCTCCACGCAGCCCGCCCGATGGTCGCATTGTGTGGCTGTGGCGCCCTTTCTCAGCGGCAAGCGTCTCTACTCCGAGGCCACGACGCCCGTCCGTAACCTGCTGAACCGTCTCGGAGGTCGTACCGAGATCACCGATCGCATCGGCTCTCGTGACCTGCTACGGACCGCTCAGGCGCTGCGCGCAAAAATCCTCTTGGTCCACGGCACCGCAGATTCTATTGTCCCGATATCTCAGAGTCGCACACTCCATCAGCAGCTCATCGACCTCCGATATGGCGCTGATCTGGAGTTCATCGAGGCACCTGATGCCGGGCACAGTCCCCTGCTCGATCAGAACGGGCGCTCGATCAACCATCGGATAGCCGACTTCCTCGGCCGATGACCACTCGGGTTCCGGAGACAGAATGGCAGTGCTCTTCGGACGTCCGAGCCTTCGACACCATCGCTGGAAAGGCCATCTCCCCTCTGCACCCCGACACCGGGCGGTGGAGTTCAAGAAGTTCCTCGCCAAGATCGATCGAGAGGTTTCCCGACGGCCTCGACGTCCACCTGCTGTGTGATAACTACGCCACCCACAAGACCCCGGCAATCCGCTCCTTCCTGGACCGCCACACCGGCATCAGAGCCATCAACAGAGACAACAGCAGTTATACAATCGGCTGGCAACATCCTCCGCCCACTGCTCTCCATCCCCTCCCCTTCCGCCCAGGCTGTGCTGGGAGGACGGGGCCCGAGCAGTCCCAGAGCGTGCGGAGCAAGACGGACAGCGGTTCGCCCCAGCTGCTTCGCAACTCCCCTTACGCTGGCTTCTCGTCTCTCCGTGTCTCACAGGGGCATGCACTCTTATCTCGCTGGCAAGGTGGCAAGGTAGCGGACAGCGACACCGGCCTCGGCCGTCCGGTCTGTGATCACGGGACTCGCGCGCTCGGCCAACGCAGCGATGGTCAGAGACGGGTTGACGGTCAGGGAAGCGGGCACGGCCGACCCGTCTGTGACGAAGATTCCGGGGCATCCGCGCAGTTCGTGATTGGCGTTCAGTGCACTGGTCGCGGGGTTGTCGCCGATGCGCACCGATCCCAGTGGATGGGCCGTGACGGTGCCGGCTACCTGCTCGCTCCAGGGGCGCGCTCGACCGAGTCCGTCCTTCTCCACGATCTGTCGGAGTGCATCATCTGCGACACTCCACGAGTGCCGCGTGCGGAAAGTGGGGTGATACCGCATGGTGCCCTTCCCCAGTCCTGGAGCCAGGCGAGTGAAGCCTCCCGTGACAGGCGGCGAGCCGAAGGTTCCCTCATTGTCGTCTTCGGTCATCGCCAGGAGGGTGAGCCACGACTGCCAGCGAGCGCGCATGTCACGTTTAGCGATCCCGAACCAGCCCGGCGAACCTGCCGCCTGCGCAAGCAGGTTCGTCAGCGGTGGGAAGTATATCTGTTGAAGGGTGAATCGCTCGAATTCTGGAGCGTCCGGGTTCAGGTAGTCATAGGTCGCAGCAGTGATAGGACGCCCAATGGGCAATGCCTGGTAGGCCATGTCATCAGATCGGGACAGCCCCAGAAGAGAGCGCACCCTGCCTTCGTCGATGTCGGCGACGCTGACTCGGTCGCCGTTTCCCGAGAAGTACTTGCCTACGGCAGCCGGCACTCCACCCAGGAACAATGACGAGCGCTGCAGAATCACCGGGGTGCCGACTGCCCCTGCAGCCAGGACGACCACCTTCGCATGAATGACACCTGACTCGACGGTGCAAGTGTAGTCATCGCCATCCAGGACCGTATAGCCGACCGCGTACCGATAGCCGGGAACGTATGACGGTGTAAGGAGTTGGACCTCATGGAGCGGGCGCACAACGGCACCGTGCGACTCCGCCGCCGGTAGGTAGTTCAAAAGCATCGAGCGTTTGGCATCGAACCGACAACCGGACAGCATCCAGTTACAGTTGGTACAGGCCGTAAGATCTACCGCCAGCGGGACAGGATTGCAGGTGTGTCCGGCTCGCTGGCAGGCGGCTGCGAACACGCCACCGGCATAGGAGACATCGTTCCAGTTCGCACGAGCCACGGGAAGCGCCTCCTCGACCCGGTCATACCAGGGGTCCAGAGTGGTGCGCGTCAGCTTGGCAGGCCAAATGCGTTGTCCGATACTGCCACGCCGTTCGAAAGCCAGTGCTGGAGCGCGCAAGGAAGCTGCGAAGTAGACGACACTGCCTCCACCTACACAGTTGCCAGCGAGCACGGAAACGCCGTCCCCTTGGATCACGTCGACGATCCGATTGAACTTACCGAGCTCCATGGACTGTTCGAATTGCCCTGCCGTCAGGCGAGGGCCACGCTCCAGGATCGTGACTCGCGCACCGCCGGCCGCAAGATGATATGCAGGGATCGCGCCGCCGAATCCACTACCTACTACCAGGACATCTGTCGTCTGCTGGTTCATGCCGGGCTTCCTGAAGCGGTCGTCTTCGGATGGAGATCTGCGAGGGCCCTGCCGTAGGAGAACTGAGAGAACCTCCAGAGCCCGTCCGTGTCCGGCGGCGGGAAGCCCAACCAGGCGAGCCCCGAGTGATGCTGCTCGACGGCCGCAGAGGTGTCGAGGTGGCTGGCACTGTCGAAGGCCAGACTTGTCAGAAGGCTCAGCATCTGCCAGATCTGTCGATCTAGGTCGTTGGCGTCGAACAAGCTGCTGACTAGCGCTGTGCGGTGGGCGAATGACAACCCGACGAAGGCCGGTCGAGTCACCGGCAGCCAGATCAGGCGGATCGCCGCATAGGCGGTTGCTCGTGTATTGAGCAGTGCGGCGATGCCCGGCAAGAAGGGGAACAGGGGCAGGTCGGGAGACTGCAGTACCTGCACGGCGCCCGCCTGCACCGCCCCGGGCCCTTGCACCACACCTGCGATCGGCACGTCCCCAGAGAAGCGGCGCTCTCCAGGGACGAGGGTGTCGGCGAAGGCCTCCAAGGTCTGCACCGTCCAATTCGTTTCGTTGACGGCCGCAGCAGCGGGCAGCCAAGAGGCCGGCTGCCCGACCGAGATGCCGACTGCAGCCGTCAACGCTTTGATCACCGCCCGGCGGTCCAACGGGGGCACTGCTGTCACCCCGTCGCTGCGCAGTAGAGATCCATCGGCAAGTCCACCGTCATACCGCTCTCCCCAGAGGTCCTGCCGTAGTCATCGAGGGCATCGGCAAGTTGCGGGAAGCGCGGGCGGAGGGCCAGAACGGCATCACCGATGCCGACCGCCTGACCTTGTACCTTGAAGTTCGTCAGTCGTGCGCCGCCGCGCCGCGCCCGCTTGTCCCACCAGTACTGGCCATCCCAGGTCACCCAGGGGACGGCCCCCGAGGTGGACTGAACACTCCAGTGGTCTTTCTGGTAGTAGCGACAGGTGATCGAGGCCACGGCGAATCGGGATGGTTCGGCCAGCAGAAACTGGGTCGCCCCACCGTTGTCGATCGTGATGTCACGCTTGCTGTACTCGATGCACAACGGATCAGCGAACATCAGTCGCCAGGACGGGCGTTCCCCCTCCCCGAACCTGTGCCATTCGCATGCGCTGGCAAACCCAGGCTCGACGAAGGGCCCTACGTGATCCTCAGATGAAACCGGCAGAGTGTGTGTGGTCGAAGCACCGGACGCGGTGCTGGGAATGAGCGCAGCACATGTCCCTAGAACAAGGGACACTACTGAAGTACGTATGCGCAGCGAAGACATGAGACCTCCCGAAGCGGAGCGGGACAACAATGACTCAGGAACGCCAGTGTCGTGACGTCACGAGGCGTCAGGACCAGCACACAGAGGATGCAGTAACCTACCGTCGGGTACAAGAGGCGGAGCAGTGAGTCATGCACAGATGATGCGATGACTGGGTCCGTCCACTTCATCTCTGCCCCTCAGTCAGATCCCCTGGGACTGGGTGTCAGGCACCGCGGCGTGACAAGGGCGGCGTTCGGGTACGGTCGTCGCCACAGTCGTGGTCGGAGCCTCGCTACGCTCAAGAGGGCCCGAGTACCTGCGTGGGCACCGAGGAGGGCACCGCGTGCAGCGGGCAGAGGCTGGCGCGAGCATAAGGTGGCGGTTCCCGTTCGACCTGCACATCGTGAGGATCGGAGAGCTTTCGCGGCCATGCATTCCCCAGGTCCGGGGGCGACCACGCGGTAGCAGACTGGCTCGGGTTCGAGGACGGTGCCGGGCAGACCGGTGACGGTGCGGCTGGTGTCCGGGCGGTCGTCTTGCCGGCGGTCGTGGTCACGCGAGATCGGTGACTTGACCGTGCGGGTGCGAACGCGTGGCCGCCTGAGTGAGAGGAGCTGGGCCAGGATCCGCTAGCCGATGGCGCCGGTCGTGCCGTGTCCGGTGATGCCTGTGGCCTGGACGACCAGATCCCGGGCGGTGGTGAAGCCGCAGCGGTCCGGGGCAGTGCCCGGCCGGGCTCAGCGACATCCGCCATGACCATGCGCAGGGCCCCGGTAGAGCGGGAGCATGGCCCACACATCGCCTGCTCGACGCCGCCAGAGCGGAGCACGTCGGCCGGTCAGCGAGTGTGCCGCAGCGCGAAGTAGGCGGACTCGTGATCCCACCGCCGACGGCAGAGGGCGACAAGAGGTCCGGCAGGGTGGCGTCGGTCAATGCGGTGGCGAGGCGGTAGGAGCTGGTGAACGAGGTGCCGTCCTTGCAGATCGCAGTGACGGTGACAGTCACTTCGACGATGCGGGCCGCGAGGGACCGCGGAGGGACAGGTAGGAGTCGGCCAAGGAACTGGGCGCCGGTACCGGTACCGGCCACGAAGGCAAGGGCGTCGAAACCCTTGCCTCATAAGGCTGAGCTCGTCGGGGCGCATGGCGCTGCAGCTGGCGAGCGTAGTCAGTCTCGCCCACGTCGGTGAGGCCGGACACCGCGCCGATCAGGGCCCGGATGCCGGTCTCGCCGAGGTATTCGACTCCGCCCTCGGGTAGCCGCCGCGGCTCTGCGACCCCACCCAGTCCACATTCCTGTCACTCTCGGGGACCTTGATGGAGCTGGAGCCGTTGAAGGAGACCGTGTGGAACGGTCCGGTCCACGCCGCGTATCGTCGGCCGGGCAAGCGGCCCAACAAGTACGTCGAACAGGATCCGCATCGGCCCGGCACCGATGTGGCGACGCAGTTCACGCAGGGGCGGCCTACGCGGTCGGCCATACGGCCTCCGGCCCTGCTTCGAGGGGGCGGACCGCGGCCTCTTCCACCCCGGCATCGGTGATGGTCCGCGGAACCGCGGCGGTGACTCGTCCGGCAAGCCACCGAGCCGGTCCCGCAGAACCGGGTCCACCACCTAGCCACCGTCTTACGCTCGATACCCAACCGCGCAGCAAGCGCCGTGTTGTTCCATCCCCACGCACGCGCCAGCACGCTGGGCCGGGCCTTGGGCGATTGAGAGAGCTGGACTGGCAACACCCTCTGAAGACTCTCACCTACATCACATAGAGTTACATTTGAGACCCATATGCCGACACGGCGTGACGTAAGTAGCGTCTGCTCAGGACTGCGAGGGGAAACCCTAGCAGCATAGCGATCAATAAGCGGGCAAACCGGGCATTCTGCCGGCCAATACCGACACTCGCCCTGGAGGATGAGATGGCTCTTCTTTGCAGCATCCGCAACACAGCCGCTTGTCCGTGCCTCTTCCGGCAACGCACAATCGATACGCTCTTCGGTCTCCTGATCGCCTCCGAGCGCAAGGCGCAGCATCCGCCGACCCCCTCGCGGCCCGTTAGGCAAAGGAACCCGCTGAACCGGGACGACTAAGGGCTCGCAGAGAATAAACTTGCGTGTTTTAGGCCTTGACACAGCAGGTCAGCGCGTTGCTCGTCCGCGTGTTGTTCTTCTGCGAGCCCTAACGAGTTCGTGCACGGTAAGCGGTGTGACGTCGGGCTTCGGGTGGTTGATCATGGTCGGGTGGTGGGGACCGTGACTCGTGCAGTGATCGTCAGCAATCGCCGGATCACGGGGCTGTCGGCCGATGTGATCGCTGAACTCATCACCGAGTTAGACCCGTTGTGGCATGAGTGTCACCAGGCCAAACTGACCTCTCGGCCGCGGAAGCGTGCTGCGGGCGCCGGTGCGAAGCACCGGTTCGTGTTCGCCGGCCGGCTTCTGGCCGCCCTCGTCCATCTCCGTCACGGTGCCACTCATGACGTGCTGGCCTGCTGGTTCGGAGTCGACCACTCCACCATCACCCGGGCCATCGGCGAGATACGGCCGTTGCCCGCCGAGCGGGGGTGCCCGATCAGCCCCGGCGTCCTGCTGTGAACACTGGCCGAAGTCATCGGCCACCTCGGCGTCAGTGGGCAGACCGGGATCATCGACGGCACCGGGATCCGGGTCCGCCGGCTGCTGGACGCAAGGACCGGGACACGTTCATCTCTGGGAAGAACGAGCAGAACGCCGTCAGGACCATGGTCCTCACCGACCAGAACGGGCGGATGCTGTTCTGCAGCCCGGCCAGGTCGGGCGCTGCGCGGACATCGCCCATGCCCGCCAGCTGGGCCTGGTCAAGATCCTGGTGGACGGCCCAGCCGTCGATGCGGGGTTGGTAGTACCTCGGCAATGAGTTCAGCGATCACATCGGGTGTCAGCCCCGTGATCCGCCAGATCCCGATAGTCGCTGCACACAGCACGATCTCGTCAGACGCACAGGCAGCCAAAGCCGTCGACTACCCACTGAAACCGACCTGCTACGCCGCGCATCTCAGACGTGGCATCCATTTCAGGGATACACGGCCGGAGCTTACGCACGGTCAAGATGGAAGGGTAGAGCGTTCGACAGGTGTTACGGCGGAACGAGTACCAGGTGCTCTGGCGAGGGGTGTCACCCCGGGCTGATCATCGGGCTGTCTACTCTATCAGCTACCCGACTCGCATCGGGTGCCCCAGCAGGCATCCCCACATGCGCCGACATCTGATTGGCGGATCGCCGGTAGCGTCAGCAAGGAGAGAACGGGCATGGCCTTTCCACCTGCACGCAAGGACCCAGGAGCCGGGTCTCGTGCGAACCATCTGCCTCTCCGGGCCGGTCACCGCAACATCCGCCCGCCGGATCCTGACCGCCTCGGCTCGAAGCTCGAGTATCACGGACTGTTGTACAGATGACCACCGTGACCGACTGGAGCGCCCTGTGGCACCTTCCTCCATCAGTTGACGCCGCTCCTGCCTCTCGGCGTCTTGTTCGCCCGCACCTGCGCCGATGGAAGCTCGACGCCGAACTAGTCAGCGCCGTATGCCTACTTGTTGGTGAGCTTGTCGCCCACGCCGTACATCACGTCGGGCATCCGATACGGCTGCAGCTAGTCTACGCCGATGGTGGAATCACCGTTATTCTCCACCACACCGGCCCTCCGGCGGCGACGCCCCTAACACCGGACGCCGGGGCCGGCTCCTACCGGCTGCAGCTGGTCTCCGCGCTAGCAGATAGTTTCGCAGTCAGCAGCAGCTCGCTCGGCACGTTCGCCGTGGCCCACCTCCACAAGCAGTAGATCCCTCACCAGAGCGTCCGTTCTTCCTGATGAAGGGAAACACCGATGCATGCATGCTCCGCCTTCGATGCCAGGTGCTGCGTGTGCGATCTGCCAGCACACGACGTCACGATTCTCTTTCTCACGCTGATCGAGTCGAACTACAGCGTGCTCGAGGATCGGAGACTGCGGCAAATCGTCAGGACTTCCCCTCGCCACAGCTCCAAGCCACATAGCCCCGACAGCGGCCACCCCACGGATACATGAGCCCGAATTGGCCGGTCAATGGAGAACTGCTTGATGATCACGGTCTGGTTACGGACCGCGTGGAAGGGGTGGCTCCCCCTTCAGCTCAGAGCCATCGGCGGGAGCCAAGGCGAGGCGGATCCAAGCCAGGCCACGGTTCTCCGGACATTGGGATGGATCCCGACAAGGCACAGGGCGACATGGGATGCTTGGGCCAGGTCAGAGATACGCCGCAGCGCTCGAAGTCCCGCCTCGTCACAGAACGTGACGTTCGCCAGATCCAGATGGAGGCAGCGCGCGTCGCTCAGAGGTACAGACACCGCCGCACTGTCGACCAGCGGGGCAGTAGCCATGTCGAGCTCCCCGGTCAGCCGCAGAAGCACTGTGTCCCCACGTCGCAGGCTGCGGATCCGCAGCAGTTCATCAGGTAGCACAGCTACCTCCGGAAACCCTTCGGACAGAAACCTTGGCCTGACACCTCTCGTATCTCAGACAGGAAGACACCAGAGTCCTTCCAGGGTAATGGCGTGCATCAAAACACTGCGCGCCCAGTCTCACTGGGTTCACCAGCCGGTTTCGACCATAAGGCCTGACCGTCTCGCGTGCCGAGGCGAAACCCAGAGCATTCCACCCATGCCTCAATTCCAGGGTCAGGAGACCGCATCGGCTTATGCCGAAGTATCGCTCGCATTGTCAGTCGCGCCTTCCGCCCGGCCTCGCTGTCCGCAGCGGCCGCTGATGGACCCGTCTGTGCTCACCACCACACACGACTGGCTGAAACCTGGGGCAGGTGCATGAGGCGGGTGGCGCAGTCGACGAGGGTGTCGATCGCGGATGCCTGCGCCTTTCCGGCGATGAGGTCTCCGTGCCGGTAACACCAGCTACCTAGATCAGATGCCCTCCTGGTGGAGGGCTCGGCAGACGGTCTCGAGGCACAGGTTCATTGTCGGCTCACCGGGATGGATGCAGGCGAGGTGGCGGGTGATCTGCTGCGGTGACCAGTCTTGCCCCAGCTTGGCGTTGACGAGGTCACGCAGCTCGGAGCCGGTCCGGAGCTTCTCCGGCTTGGGCCGGCATCTGCGCACAGTGGCCCAGCGGGCAGCCGCTGCTGCTTTCAGGCCGCCTCTGCGCAGTTCAAAGTGCTTCTTCGGCGCCGACAAAAGCCCACGACCCGGCGGACAACTCAGCATGCCGCTTCCGACAAGGGGTGCATTCTCACGCACTCCAGCTGGCCTGCGCCGCATCGAGACGTAGGCGGGGCATCACTCGCGGCATGATCCAAATCCACTGGGTTCCAGATCAGCCCTACGCACTCCCGCCGGAGGGGAGCCTCGGGTGTGTGCAGATAGGGGGACGGTCGCAGCGTGACGGAACCTCCGGCCGCCGACAGTCGGAGGTTCCGCCATGCCCGAGGAAGCGAAGGGATAGGGCCTGCCCGACAGGCGAACGCGGACAGGACGGCCGGCTTCACAGAGGGGTAGTTTCACCAACCGAGCAACGTGGCTTCCCCTCACACGTTGCCACCCCGAAACACTGCCGAGAGGTGGGGGGCACCGCCCCGGCAGGACCTCATTTGATCATCAGGCATAACCGGCATCGCGAGTAGGCGCTACTCAATTGAGGTCGGCAGGTCGCGTCCTCCGGAGGATCGGGGACGGTAAAGAAAACGGTGTAACTCCGATCATGGAGGGTTGCGCCTGTGACCAGCGAGAACACGGTCAAGGCGCCCGAAGGTGGGGCCGTGCCGGCGGGCGTGGATGGCCGGTTCCCGAACGAGCCCGGACCCGGGCCGAGGGCCTTCAGCCGACGAGTGCGGGCGGTCTGCTCCAGCAGCTGACGAAGCGGCTGCTGGAGTCGGCTCTCGAGGGGGAGAGGACAGACCCTGTCGGTGAAGTCCGGCACGATCCGGCCGGGGAAGAACGGCGGCAACTCGAGAAACGGCAAACGCTCCAAGCCGTCGTCACCCGTCGCCGTCGCGTCGATCCTCATCGCCCTGAACACCGCGGGGTGGGGTGCCTCTATGTCCTTCGTCAAGGCATCCCTGTCGGGTTTGGGGTGATTCGGCTTGTTGGGGTCATGCTGCGAGTTCGACGTCCGCGGGCGGGCGGGATTCGTAGAAGGTGCCGTCGCGGAGCATGGCGAACAGGACGCTGATGCGGTGGCGGGCGAGGCGGAGGAGGGCTTGGGTGTGGGTTTTGCCGCGGGCGCGTTGCTTGTCGTAGTAGGTGCGGGAGGCGGGATCGGCGTTCATGCAGGCGAAGGCGGAGAGGAACATGGCGCGTTTGAGCTGCCAGTTTCCGCCTCGGGGCGCGTGTTCGCCGTGGATCGAGGTCCCCGACGACTTCGTCGTGGGTGCGAGTCCGGCGTAGGAGGCCAGGTGGGCGGCGCTCGGGAAGCTGGTGCCGTCGCCGACGGTGACCAGCAGGACGGCGGCGGTCCTGACGCCGACGCCGGGCATCGACGTCAGGACCTTGGAAAGAGGGTGGGCCTCCAGCAGGCTGTTGATCTGGGCTTCCATCGCCCGGCGCTGGGTGTGGACGGCGGCGAGCTGGCTGGCCAGGGAAGGGATCACGATGTCCAGAGTGCCGGTCCCGGGCACCACCACGGTCTGCTCGTCCAGAGCGTCGAAGACCTCGTCGACCAGCCGTGCGGCCATGCGCGGGGCCTTGGGGCGGATCAGCTCGACGAGTCTGCGGCGTCCGGCTTTGCGCAGGGCGGCCGGGGAGCCGTAGCGCTCCAGCAGCCAGGTCACGGCCTGGTGGTCCAGGCGCGGCCCGAGGACGCGTTCCAGGCTGGGGTGGAACTGGGTGAGCAGGCCGCGTATCCGGTTGGAGGTGCGGGTGGCCTCGGCGGCGAGGTCCTGGCCGAAGCCGGTCAGCACGGTCAGCTCGGCGGTGATCTCGTCGGTGAGTTCCAGCGAACGCAGGGTGTGCGGCATCGTCCGCGCGGCGTCCGCGATCACGGCCGCGTCCTTCGCGTCGGTCTTGGCCTCGCCGGGGTAGAGGTCGGCGATCCGGCGCATGGCCAGGCCGGGCAGGTAGGCGACGCGGCAGCCGGCGTCGCGGGCGACGGTCAGCGGCAGGGCGCCGATGGAGGCGGGCTGGTCCACGATGACCAGGACGGTGCCGAACTTTGCGGTCAGCTTCTCGAAGACGGCCCGCAGCTTCGGCTCGCTGTTGGGCAGCGGCTTGTCGAAGACCTTCTTCCCGGCCGGGGTCAGTCCGTGGCCGTGGTGAGCGGACTTGCCGACGTCCAGGCCGAGGAACACGCCCACGTCTTCGATCTCGAACATCGCTCCCTTTCAAGGGTGTTGGCGGTACCGGCCTCGGCTCGGGTGTCGTGCTCGCGCATCCACGTTATGCAGACCTGCCGCCCGCGAACCGTCCGGCATTGCGCCGGACTGGGCGGTGGCCGGACCTCTGATCAGCGTCTCCGACGAACACCCCCGGACCCGGTGACACCACCCCCCAGGTCATGCCTTCGACAGGGGGACACAGTCATGCCGGACCCGGAGGCCAGCGGCCCTCTTGCAGGACCGCGAAGAACATAACGGGGAGAGAGAGATCGCGGCACGAACTCTTACGGGCCTGGAGCGCCCCGGACCGGGCGACCGGACCCGCGGCCCGGACCGTGAGTGACGCCCTGGCCGAGGACACCGTCCGGACGCTGGCCACCATCACCAAAGGGGCAGGAAAGCGTCTGCTGGCCCCAGAGGGGCTTTACGGCACAAAATGCTGGCCCTCATCGCCCGAAGCCAGCTTCGGAGCCGTCGACCGCGCCATGGGGGCCCTCGGACTGGCCAGCGTGGTGCGAGGGAAGAAACCCAGAACTACCGTCCCCAACCCAGTCGGCAGCCTGGCTGCGTACCTGCTGAACAGGGACTCCACCGCGCCGACCGCGGCCCAGAAGCGGATCGCCGACTTCACCTACCTCGCGTTCATCGTGGACTGCTTCTCCCACCAGACCGTGGGCTGGCACGCTTTCCGTGAAGCGGAACGTGGAGCTGGTCGACGCGCCGCTCAGGTCGCCGCGATCACGAGGGCACCCGTGCCGGCGGGACCAGCTCACATGCCACTCGGTCGCAATATACGAGCGTACGGTTCAACATCTCCGGCCCGAGGGCATCAGTCCCTCGGTCGGAAGCGCCCGCCACGCCGGACGCCGCCGAGGGCTTCTCCTGGCCGGTCGACGCCGCCTGCGAAGGACGAGCCCTGGCCGTCTCGAGCAACCTCCACCCGTCCGGTTTCGACGAGATCACGCCCATGACCCTCGCCGCTGCGGGCGTCGACCGGCTCCTCCGCCACGCTCACATCGTGGTCACCGATTCGCTCCGGGGAGAACTGAGAAGCTATTGAAACCAGTTGAGCAGTCTCAGCTTTCGCAGATCCGCATGTCGGCGGTGATCCAGTAGCACGGTGTCGTGGACAGCTGGCGGCCAGCGAGAGGGGCGGTGGCGACGGAGGCCGGGTATCTCGTCTGCGGGGGATGATCGATTTACCGCAAGTTCGAGGGCCTCCTTTCTCCCGCGCGAGTCTACGCGGGACCAAGGTTCAGCGGCGCAGGGCTTCTACTGGCTGGATCTGCGAGGCTCGCAGTGCCGGGTACAAGCCGGCCACGATACCTGTGAGCAGTCCGATTCCGGGGGCTGCTGCTACGGTCAGGGGGTGGATCACCGGTGTCCAATCGCGGGCTACAGCGACTGCGACAACCGTCATCGTTCCCAGGCTCGTACCCACGATGCCACCGAGTGTGCCCAGCGCAGCAGACTCGGCCAGGAATTGGGCGACGATGTGGTGGGCTCGTGCCCCCAACGCACGGCGCAGCCCGATCTCGCCGGTCCGCTCCAGTACGGCGACGAGCGTGGTGTTGGCGATTCCGACCGCGCCAATGATCAGGCAGATCGTGGCGAGGAGGAGGAACAGCTGGCTGAGGTCGTTGTTCACCCCGCTTCTCAGGCTGCGTGGGTCCGGGGGTGGGGTCGCTTTCAGGTACTCCGGGTGGTCAGGGCGCAATGCGATCGGTACCTGCTGGGCAACCTGCGTCGCTGCGCCGATCTTGGTGGATATCAGCATGCTGGCGGGTTCGTCGCGTGGTGGTCCCCAGATCGCCTCGGCCGTAGCCCTCGGTATGGCTACGGATAGCAGCAGTTCGGCCTTGCGTTCGACGTCATCGACTATTCCGATGACGGTGAACGGTTGCTCGCCGATGAAGACAGCTGGTTGGGCGGTCAGGGTGGTGATGCCGAGCTGAGCAGCGACGGCCGACCCGATGACCGCTACTTGCTCGGCTCGCCGCTCATGGAAGTCGTCGTAGATCCGCCCCTGTTGGAGATGGGGGACGGCAGCGCGAAAGGCTCCCGCCGACACCGCCATGACGCTGGTTGTCTCACCGCTGTCGGAGGTAGCGGCCAGCGATGGCCTCACGGCAGTGCGGGTGTCCGTCCTTACTGTCCAGAAGACTCCTGCCTCGCGTACGCCCGGCAACCTTGCGACTCGATCGTCGGCGTCTATCGGAAAGGCGGGATCGGCAAACTGGTTGACCTTCTTCGCCACGTCCTCGACAGTCACTTCGGTTGCCGTGAGTACCGAGAACCTTGTGTCGATCTGCGAGGAGGCGGTCGCTGTAAGTCCCAGGATCGCGACGAATGCGCCAACGCCCAAGACTGTGCCTAATGCTGTCAGAATCGCCCGGGCGGGCCGCTGCAGAATCCCTGTAAGTGCCTCGGACATGAGGTCACGCAGGGTGATGGTAGATGGCTTCCGCTTGGCTGCCGTTGATCGCCTCATGTGGCAGCCCTTTCATATAGAGCTCCGTCGCGGATTGAGATGGTTCGATCGCCGTGCTCGGCGACCGTCTGGTCATGGGTGATGACCACAATCGTCATGCCGTCCGCGTGAAGTTCGTCAAGTAGTGCCAGGACTGCCTCAGCGCTGGCCGAATCGAGGTTACCGGTCGGCTCGTCGCACAGCAGCAGTGAGGGCGTGGCCGCCACCGCACGGGCTATGGCGACACGTTGTCGCTCGCCTCCGGAGAGTCTGGACGAGAGGGCTCCCATCCGGTGGGCGAGCCCGACCCGTATCAGGGCTTCACGGGCGCGACAGATGCGATCAGCACGGGGAACTCCGCTGTACATCATGCCGAGCGCCACGTTCTCTTCAGCGGTGCGGTGGGGCATCAGGTGGAAGGATTGGAAGACAAAGCCGATGCGCTGGCCCCGCAGGGCTGTACGTTCTGATTCCTTGAGAGCTGCTGTGTCGATGCCGTCGAAATGATAGGAACCGTGGGTAAGGGTATCCAGCAAACCTGCGATGTTGAGGAATGTCGACTTACCGGAGCCGGATGGGCCGACCACGGTGACGAACTCGCCTCGCTCGATGGTCAGGTTGCACTGTCTCAGCGCCACGACAGGAGGTGGGCCAGCGTACGTCAGACCGACCTGCCGTAATTCGATCACAGGTGGATGCTGGGTGCTCACTTGCCGTCCTCCCCCGTTGTGTCGCCCCTGTCGGCCCCGACGACCACCTCGTCGCCCTCTCGCAGGGTCTCGCCGGCTGAAGGAGACACGGCTATGAAGCCGTCGCCCGACGTGCTTGCTTTCACGACGACGCGCCGCTGCGCGCCGCTGTCCTCCACGACGGTGACAACGCTCTTGCCGTCGGCGCTGGAGGAAATTGCGGACACAGGCACCACGAGGGCCTTGGCCACGGTGGAGGCAGCTTCGACCGTGACCCGCACGTCCTGGCCGGTGAGCGAGCTGGCGATGGCCTGGTTGGGGCGAACGACCATCAGGTATCCACCAGTCTGCTCCGGCGTGCCCGCGTCGCCGTTTCCGCTGTCCGCGTCTTGCCCCTTACCGCTTGCGAGCCGCGTGTTCCCAACTGATACGACGGTGGCTTCCACGTCGTCACCGCTGGACTCCGACAGAACGTGTGCCTTCTGTCCTGCTCTCACCAGATCCTTCTGGTAATTCTGCAGATAGCCGTGTACGACAAGTTCGCCAGAGGACAGGGTGAGTGCAGTATTCGCGACTGCGGCTCCCACCGATGTTGAGACCTGCGTCACCTGTGCCGGAAACTCTCTCACGTAGACGACCTCAGCAGCAGGCAGCATAGGGCCGGAGCTATCACGGAGCTTTGCGAGTTGTCTACGTGCCTTCGCGAGGTCCTCGCCGGCACGGCCGGCGTTCTTGTGCAGATCCCCATCCGGCGTGCTCGCATTCTGGCCAAGAGCGTCCTTCGCGTCCTCCAGGGCGCGCTCAGCAGCGACGACGCCGTCCTCGGCAGCCTCTAGCTGGTCTGCACTCTCAGAGTTGGAGGGGATGGGCTTGTAACCGATCGAATCGTAGAAGGAGTTCAGCGCGCGCTTCGTTCCTGCACCAAAGGTTCCCAGTCCGTCCGAGCCGTACGAATGTCCAAGCATGGACAGGGCCTGCTGCAGCTGTTTCACGTCCTTGCCGACGGTTCCCGGGCTGATGTCTCGGTATGCGGGTAGGCTGCCCTTCAGCACGAAGACAGGTCGCCCCGAGACCTCCAGCACTACCTGACCGGCATTAACTCGACCGCCCATTCGTATCGGCATTCTGGTTGTGACCGGCCGTCCCCCTTCGTTGCCTGCGCCAGTGGGATTCACAAGCACAGATTGACCAGCCGTAACAGTGCCGCGAAGAATCACCGAATCCGTCAGTAGCCGGTGCTCGACCCTCGCCGTTATGACGCCGGGGGGTGGGGCGTCAGTGTCGAGCGCGACCTGGGCGGGAGACTTCACAAGGAACGAGGCAGCCACGCCCGCGGCCGCGAGCAGCATGCCTCCCCCAGCAACTGCGGCGACCCATCGTCGCCGTGTTGCCAGCAGGGATGACCGCCCATTCCTGCGCACCGTAACGTCACTGTGCTCGGCAGCGGCAGACACTCCGCCAGCTTCCTCTACAGAATGGTCGTACATTCACAGTCTCCCTACAGGTGAAACACTCAACCGATCAGCAAGCAGTCACATTGGTCACCCGTCCGCACTTTTGCGCTCGCCCCCAGCAATACTGGAAGCCGCACATCTCGAAGCCACAGACCAATTCTTCAATCCGCGAGCAAATAGATGCGAAATCCGTCATCAACCCGATCGAATCGGATGACCATTTCGTGCGAACTGATGATGCTGCCGACCCAGCCGAGCGAGGTACAGGAAGGGCGCTCTTCGCCTGCACGGCAAGCGCAACAATGCAGGAAGTCTCCGCCTCGGAGAGCGAACTCGATCGATAGCACTCATGCGGTGACCCGGTATATCCGGACGCCCTGGAATCCCTATCGGACATCCTCGGACAATTAAACCACTGCCACCGCGACGACCAGTGGGTACTTAGTACTCAAACGCCGATCATCCAATCGCGATCATGAGCGCTGGCACTGACCCTCGCGGGTCGTCCGATCCTGGAGCGCCGGCAGTCAATCGCCCAGGCGTGCAGCCCTCCCAGCCGGGCTGCCCTCACACCAAGCAACTACTACTCTGCCTGGCTGGCGACGGATCTGAGAAACTCTCATAGCACACTCTGGAGAATTGCAATACCTCACATCACCTCTGGGGCCGCCTCCAAGATACACAAAACACCGGGGCCGAAACAGGTGTATGGATTCTAAAACTCTCCGTAGGCATGGCCTCGCGAAGAACTTAAGCCTCCAGCTTCTACACCTGCATGTGAGGCCCGGTCGCGGACGGTTTGCCATGAGTAGCCACCGGTGAATCGAAGCGGTTCCACCGGCGCGTTGGCAACAGAAGGAGAAACATAGATGAGGATCGGAAGACCAACTGCTGCACTTTCGGTGCTTCTGGCCACTGCGTGTGGTGCAGCCGAAACCGGCGATTCACCGCCTCCTATCGGCGAGGTCAAAAAGGTGATGTCCGCAAACGACATCTCCCTGCCTCTAGACGCCTATGACCTTACTTCCGAGGAACGGAGCGCTCTTCAGCAGGTATACGACCTCATGGGTACTGCGTGTATGAAAGAAAAGGGCTTTAAGGTTACTATGCCCGAGCGTCGCCCAGAGGACGCGGAATCCATCTACGGCCGACGCTATTTCATCATCAACATGGCCGAAGCAGAACGATACGGATATCGACCGTCGAGAATGATGGAGAAAAAGGAGAAGCAATCTCCTTCAGGTCTCGAGTCGAAAGCCGCCTTGACCGCCTGGCTCGGGCATGACCCTGACGATGAAAGCCAAGACCCGAACTCCGGGAAGGGATGCGGAGCAGCCGCGCACTCGATCCTGGAAGAGGGTGTAGGGCAGGACTCGGATGTGGTGATACATGAGCTGAGCGCCGAATCCTGGCATAGGAGCGAGGAAGACAGCCGTATGCAGAAGGTCTTCAAGGCGTGGAGCTCCTGCATGGCGAAATATGGATTTGAGTACACAACCCCGATCCAGTCCAACAATGATAAGCGCTGGCAGCAGAAGGTTGTATCCGATCTTGAAATAGCGACCGCGAAGGCTGATATTTCATGCAAGCAGAAGACCAACCTTCCGGGAATGTGGCTCGCTTTGGAGAGTGCATATCAGAAGCGTGCGATAGAAACGCATTCAGAGGCTCTTCGCATCAGGCGTGAGGCCTGGGACAAGCGGATGAGGAACGCTCACAAGGCGCTCGGCGGCTAACCACGGACTCCGAGCGCGAGCGCGTCTAGAGTTACACTCCGGCAAGGTTGATCAAGGGGTCCACGAGTCGGTCGATGAAGGTCGGCTCGTGGGCTTCGCGCCGGCTCCCACCGAGGGGCCATGGCGTGGGAGGGGTACCTCAATTCCCCCTCCGCACATAATGCCTGCCTCCGCGGCCATCGCAACGGTTGCAAATGAACGTGAGCCCGGAGGGATGCCAGATCCGAGTGATCGCCGCTCTCCCAAAAGGTCCCCCACACCGCGCGGGCCATCCACGAGCACGTACCGCTGCATCACTGCCAGCCTGGGCTTGTTCGAATGCGTCAGGCGGCGCCGGGTCCCTGAGCTCTTCTTCAGCGTTGCTTCTCCAGGGTGTGACGGGAGTCTATTGGGGCTGGCGCGTGCCTTTCGGAAGGATCTGCCAGACCTTGAGGCGTCCAAGGCTCATGTCAATGCTCCCGCTGATCCGGAACCCGGCAGGGATCAGGGCCAGAGTGTCGTACTTGTGCAGGTACACCGGCGTCACGAGAGCCGCCGGGAGGCCGGCAGCTTGAACCGGCAGCCACCCCTCACGGGTGACGATCAGCATCGTGACACACGCCACGAGAGAATGCGCAAGCTTCAGTTCGGCAGGACACGCCACCAACCAGGCTCCTTGGCGCACGAGTTGAGATGTCAAATCTCTGCTCAACCGCCCGGGAGTTGTCCGTCACGAGCCCTCGCCGGCCACCCCGTCAGTGCCCAACTCGAAGAAGCTCACTGAGGCGTTTTCATCCTGAATAGCTGCAGGTCAGCAGGGTGTGGATGGCCTGAACGATGGTGCTGATGCGGCGGGTGGAGCATCTGGCTCGCCGGAGCAGTCTCCAGGACTTCAGCTGGGCGAAGGCGCGTTCGCCGGGGGCGCGGAGCCGGGCGTGGTCGTGGTTGAACTGCTGGTAGTGGGCGGGCTGTTCGCGGTGGCGGTAGTAGGGGGTGCGGACGGTGGCGCCGGCGCCTTGGTAGGCGCGGTCCGCGAGGACGAGGATGTGCCTGGTGAGGCAGGCCTGGGTGATGCCGTGGGCACGGGCGGCGGTCAGGTCGTGGGTGCGTCCCGGCGTGGCCCGGGAGAACCAGAGCGGTGTGCCGTCCGGCCGGGCGATGACCTGGACGTTCATGCCGTGCTGCTTGTGCTTCTGTGAGTAGTACGCTCGTCCGCCGCGATTCGGTCGGTGGCGATCAGGGTGCCGTCGACGATGACGAAGTCGCCCTCGCCCAGCCCGGTCAGGGCCTCGTGCAGGCCCGGCGCCCACGCCGCGAGGACGTCCAGGGTCTCGTCGACGTAGCGCCAGGCCGTCGCGGTCGAGACGCCGAACCCGGCCGCGAGCTGGGCGAACGTCTCGTTCTTCCGCAGATGGGCCAGGACGAGCAGCGCCTGCTTGAAGCAACCGAGCCGTCTCCACGGCGAGTTCAGTTCACGCCTTCGGGCGTAGATGAGCCAGGAGACATGCTCGACGAGCTCGTACGGGACGTCGGGCATGGAAGGATATAGAACCAACAGGGCCCCTCGGTCGCCGGTGTGATGAGTGAGATCACCACGCAAACGACCAGGGGCCCTGCCCCGTCACACCCCCGCCCACCAGGTCATTCCACCCTCCCGGCACAGGATGAAAACACCTCACTGAGATGCTCGACGGCGCACCCACGCGTGTCGTCGAGGACTTTCCCGGCATTCCGAGCCAATCTGTTCATAGTCGGCCGGTGGATCCGGTCTGGACTCGCATGACCGGCCTCCTGCGCCAGAGCCCAGCCCTTCCTCCGCCCCAACCCAGCGATCAAGGCGTGCATATATGCCATCGCCGACTCGCGAAGCTCAAACCTGGCGAAACGGTACACGAACCGCTCATGCAGAGCCTTCAGTTCACCAGCCCACGACCGGCATCGCCGCGACCCGCCGATGAACAGATCAACGACCCACCTGCCCGACCGGCACGGCAGACCGTTCCAGTATCAGCAGCAAGCTGAGCACCAGGGAGTCGCCTTGAGTGACCCATGTCAGCGCCACCGCGCAGGCTCGCATGTAACTATAAGTGATGCCCCGACCACATATGAATGAGTATCAATTACTCATGGATCTCTACTGCAGTGCGCACAGGCTCTGTTGTGCGGTATCGGGCCAGAACCCCCGTCTGGCACGGGAGCCGCGGCGAGCCTGCCGCACACCAATAGGCGTGGTGTGCGGCAGCGCGCGTGATCTGGCCGCCGCTACATGGCCAGATCGAGGATGCTGAAGACTGAAGAGGGTTAGGGAGCTGAGAAAGTTGGATCCGGCCCGACGTGGCGAAGTGTCGACAACGGTCGGAGTGCCCCTGTCGTCTCGCAGTCCTGCAGGCCCTACCTCAATTGGTAGGTGCGCACCGCAGGCCCACTCGGCCATCGGCGGTGGCGAGGGCTCTTTTGCACTACCCGCGCAGGAAGTGGAGTTGGTAGGGCGCCAGGTCGAGTTGGCCAGGCTTGTACGCTTGCTTGCCCAGCGCAGTCACCATAGCGGCGTACTGCTGGCTGGCGCCTCAGGTACAGGTAAGACCCGACTGGCGGCGGAAGCGCTTCGGGAACTTGGGTCGGAGATCGAAGTCGTTCCGGTGGTGGCGGCTTGGCCAGACCGTGATCGTCTCACCGAGGAAGAGCGATTCCAGCAGACCCCATCGGAAGCACATGCCAATGGCCTGCCAGCGTGGGAGCTCAGGCAAGCACTTGAATCGATCCGTAACCGGCAGCGCAGTGTCGTGCTCTTGATCGATGATGCTCACCTGCTTGAACCAGCCGCAGCCGCTCTCGTCCTCGAGCTGGCCCAGCGGCGTTCCGTTCGCATGCTGTTGACCCTGAACACCGACGAACCTGCTCCCATGGCGATCACTACGCTATGGAAGGATGACCACCTGCACCGGATGGACATCGGACCGTTGAATGTCACCGCCACGCGTCGCCTGGTTGCTGCACTCTCCGGACGGCGCCTGGCACACAAGACGGCAGCATCGCTCGCCCGGCTGGCGCAGGGAAACCCTCAGCTCCTGCGTGAGCTGATTCGGGCAGCAACGAAGCATCACCTTTTCGAGCCCTCGCCGGCAGGCTGGACCCTGTCCGGCCAGATTCCCCTTTCTGTGCCGCTGTGTGAACTGCTCACGCGAAAGATCAGCCGTCTGCGCCCAGACGCCTTGGAGGTCCTTGAGCGTGTAGTGGTCGCCGAGCCTGTGCCGCTCCCTCGACTAGAGGCCGTCGCTACCCAGGACAGCCTGCTCAACCTGGAGGACGAAGGGTTCATCCGTGTGACCCCCTCAGCATCACTGGGGCTTCACACAGCACCGTTGGTCGAGGTGGCTCATCCCTTGATCGGCTATGCAATCGACCACACTCTTCCTGTTCTACGCCGGCGCGCCCATCTCGAAGCATGGCTCAAGGCGTACCCAGCGCTGGAGCAGTGCGCAGGGCAGGACGCCGTCACTGTTGCCAGCTGGATGCTGGAGACAGGAACGCCTATCTGCTCAGACGAACTGTTGCGGGCTGCCCAGTGTGCAGAAGAGGTCCAGGATCTGGATGGTGCATCCCTTCTGACTGCAGCCGCCTGGAGCATCTCCCCGTCTCCCAAGACGGCTGCTGCGCATGCACGTGCGCTCATCGCACTCGCGGACTTCACCACTGCCGCAGAGGTGCTGGACGCTGCTGAGGCTACCGTCTCGCCAAATTGGGAACTCACGGCTGCTCGGGCCCGTAGTTGCCTTCTTCAGGGACGTTTCGACGCCGCTGAGTCCGTGATCGCCCGCCTTCCAGAAGATCAACGACGCCTCTACATGGGGATGGCTGCCTACTTTCAGGGGGCGATTGGCACTGCCCTCGAGCTGTGCCGACCCCTGGTCGAAGATCCGACGTCCGATCAATACCTGGAGGCCGCGATCTTCTATATGGCTTCCTTGCTCCACGCCGGCCGTCCCCAGGACGCCTTAACGATCTACAAACGGCTCCCCGCCAGCCCCGAGAAGCGGAGGTTTTTCCACGGGGACTCGCTCAAACAGATCTACGCTGTCATGATTGCCGACCTGGGCCAGCTCAGTGACGCCGTCGCTCATCTCACACAGGCCCATCGCAGTGCTGTCAGGGACGGCCGGGCCCGCATTGATGCCCAGCGTGGCCTTGCCCTTGGTGCTGTCCTACTGGAGAGAGGCCGACCTCGCGAGGCATTGAACCTGCTCACCTTTCATCCTTCCTACCAGGTCGGGTGGCAGCTTTGGCATGACCGAGCCCGCACCCTGAGGACACTCGCCACAGTGACGCTCGGTCGAAATAACGAGGTAGACCTGCCGGAAGAAAATCCCAGCCACTTCCTGATCTTCCAGCAAGTCGCCCAGGCATGGATCAGTTCGCTTGACGGCAATCGAGAACGCTCTGCCGCAATCCTCATCCGTGCCGCCGAAACTGCCGTGAAACAAGGAGCGTACGCGCATGTAGCCATCGCAGTGCATGAGATGGCACGCATCGGCGTGGCCGCAGAATCTAGTCCGTACTGGCAGACGCAACTACAAGGGGCATACCTCAACGCCCGCATCAACTATGCTCGCGGCCTCGCCACAGATAACATCGCGATGCTGCGACGGGCGGCCGAAGCCTTCGCCAACAGTGGGGCCGAACTCTACGGAGCAGAAGCATATGCTGAACTCTCTCGTTTGCTGCGTCGAACCGGTCAGGGGAGGGCAGCCACTGCAGCGACCCGGCGTGCGCAGGAGCTCGCAGAGCGATGTGAGGGAGCGAAGACGCCAGCGCTGTGGCTGTTGAGTTCCAGCGAGCCGCTCACTTCGCGAGAGCAAGAACTCGTCACGCTCGTTGCTCAAGGACACAGCGACAAAGAGATCGCGCAGCAGCTCACCCTGTCGGTCCGCACCGTGAGTAACCATCTCTACCGGGTGTATCGAAAACTGGGAATCACCAATCGCCGTGCACTCCAGCAGCAGGTCGGCCTTGCGCCGCGTAGCCCCGGTTCGGAGGAATAGGGCTGCTTCCCTCGGATCGTCGGATCGCCGGGCCCTAAGGGCTCGCAGAGAATAAACTTGCGTGTTTTAGGCCTTGACACAGCAGGTCAGCGCGTTGCTCGTCCGCGTGTTGTTCTTCTGCGAGCCCTAACGAGCTCGTGCATGGTTGGCCGCTGGTGCCTGGTGAGGTCTGGTTCCGCTCCGGTGTTCACATTCGCTGACCAGCCATGAGGATGGTGGTCTGTTGGTGCGACAGCAGCCCGGCGATGGCTTGGATGGTGTCGGTCATGTGCTCGCAGCAGCCGTGGTGGCGAGCGAGGGCTCGCCAGTTCTTCAGGTGCGCGATGCCGTGCTTGACGCGGATGCGGCGGGAGGAGTGAGCTTTACGCTGCCGTTCGTGCATCTCCTCGTACCGGTCCGGAGCGTTCTTCTTGAAATTGCGGTGCGGCGGCGCCACGACTCGACCGCCCTCTGGGCACCGAGTCCCTGATAGCCCGCGTCGGCCAGGACCTCCACGGCGGGCCCGTCGGCAAGGAGCTTGACCAGGCCTAACCGTCGGCCATGAGTGATGTCGGCACAGCTCGCCGGCTCGGCCGGGCTGTCGGAACAGAAGCCTGTCGGCGGCGTCCGTGACGACCATGGACTTCACGACGTTCTGCTTGCCTTGCCGGAGATGAACTACTCCCGGCCCTTGCGCCCCGCTGCGGGTCTGCGGACCCGGATCTCGGTGCCGTCGATGATCCCGGTCTGCCCGCTCGCGCCGAGATGCTCAATGAGCATTTTCAGCGTGGCCACCGATCGGGTGATGACCTTGGCGCCCGCAACGGACAGGGCTCCCGGGCCGTTGGGTGAGGTGTTCGAAGTCTCAACCTGCCGGCCCAGGAGCCCTGTTGGTTCCCTATCCTGCCGCACTCGACCTGCCTCATGCGCTGGTCGAGTGGGTCACGATGCTTATCGTCACCCGTGAGGGTGACCGCCGCTGCAAGCTCCCGCCGCACAAGCGCGCCCTCGTCGCTCTCGCCTACCTGCGCAAGCACGACACTCTCGCGCAGATCGCCGCCGGGTTCGGCATATCCGTAGGCACCGCCCACGCCTACACCACCGCCGTCGTGCGGCTCCTCGCCGACCGGGCGCCGGGCCTGCTCAAGACCCTGCGCGAGCACGACCCGGACTACGTGCTCCTGGACGGCACCCTCAGCGAGTGCGACCGCCTGGGCGACGCACGCGCCGATTACTCCCACAAGCACCGGCGCCACGGCGTGAACGTGCAGATAGTCACCGATCCCCAAGGCCAGCTTCTGTGGATCTCGCCGGCCTTGCCGGGCCGCGCTCACGATCTGACCGCCGCACGCACCCACCGCATCATCCGAATCTGCGAACGCCAGGGCGTCCCGATCGTCGCCGACCGCGCCTACATCGGCGCAGGCTCCTGGGTCACCACCGCCATCCGCCGCCCGCCCAACGGCGAACTGTCACCGACCGAACGGACGCTGAACCGGGCACTCGCCCAGGCCCGCGCTCCTGTCGAACGAGGCGTCGCCCGCCTGAAGTCCTGGCGGATCTTCCGCCGGAGCCGCTGCAGCCCGAACCGCACGACGGACATCGCCGCCGCGGTCCTCACCCTGGAGAGGCAACGCTGAAAATGCTCAATGACCTCGGCAAGGGTGAGGAGCTTGACGCCGGGCGCGATGGTGCACCCCTTTCGGGGAGCAGCGGCCGCACCTCACCGATCGCACGCGTGAGGTGCACCGGTCGATACCGAACCAGCAGGCCAGTACGTCATGGGTGGCACCGTGGCGAAGCTGAACGAGAGTGGCCAGCAGCCGATCGACGACTAGCTTGCGCTTCGCCCCTGCGCCCACTGGCCGGTGCCGAGGCAAGCACGGCCTGATGCCGTTTGTGGCACAACGGGCCGACCTTGGCAACGAGTTGCGCGATCACCTCGGGCGACAGCCTCGATTTCGTCGAGCGGAGAGACGCTTCGCGATCGGTGTACGTTTCACGAGTTCAGCGCGGACCTTGAGCGGGACAGCCGGGTCTTCCAGGAGGGACAGGTAGAGGCTGTGGGCACGCCTCGGGTCTCGGCGTTCCAGCCACCGGGCCGCTTCCCGCCTGATCGACTCCTCTTCGTCGGTCACCGCAGTTGCGAGAGCCTGCAAGGACGCAAGGTCAGACCGACGACCCAGACCTCCGACCGCTCGTGCGCGTGTCTGCTGGTCCGAGTGTTTGACGAAGGGAGCCAGCAGGGCGGTTACCTGCGGTAGATGGATGGAGTCGAGAATCATGACCTCCAATGTCGGGCTGCTCCCCAGACGCACCCGGCCAGCTTCGAACTCTTCTAGGTACACAGCAGGGAAAGTGGTCGCCAGCTCGGCTAGCAAGGTTGCCCAGGCGTCGACGATCGGGCGGTCCTCGCGAGATCTCAGGGCAAGGGTGATGGTTTCCGAAGCTGCGCCCTCGTAGTAGATATGAATTGCCCGACGTAGTGCCTTCGGACCTAACTCGGCCAGCCTTCGCATGCTGTCCGTGGTCTCATGTGCGAGCCAGCGGGCGATGGCCTGGTCGGAGTCTGCTTCGGCGGGTTGAACATGGTGTTCTTCTGGGCTCATGCTTGACAGGATACGTGGGCAGTGTTCTATGCAGCAGGCTAGAACGGGTTCGACTCCGATGCATCTCGTTGGCATCGGTGGTGGCGTGAGCGGGCGCCGGCTACGGAGATCGCCGGTATTTGACATTCATCGCAGCAGCCAATTCTTGTCTCGTCGATACGCCGAGTTTCGTATATGCGTGATGAAGGTGGTTGTCGACGGTGCGGACTGAAAGCGTCAACTTCTGTGCTATTTCCCTACTCGTGCTTCCTGTGGCAGCAAGCATCGCTACCTCTTTTTCCTTTCCGGTAAGAGGTGCGGTCTCCTCTGCCAGCCCAAGGAGTGGGGTGCGCGCCCCCTTGCAGCGTTCGGTGATGGACGTCGCTTTATGGCTCGCTGCGGTGGCTCTCCGTCCTTCTCCTCTACTGCGAAATATGGCCGCCGCCGCTGCCGCAGCCTCGGCAGCCATGACATCGACCCTAAGATCAGCAAGCTCTTGCGCGACCAAAAGGAGTTGCTCCGGGTCGTCTGCCGCCAAGGCCTGGGCGAAATGAGCACGACATTGGGTGAGTAGTCCGTCGGATATTTCTGCCAGCTCTGCGAGGCGCTGCGACACTTCTCTTGCTCCGCCGAGGCGTGCTATATCGGCGAGGATCAGCGCTTCAGAAGACACGTGTCCGGTGTCACGGGAATATCTGGCTGCTTCGGTCAGAACTTGACGGGCGCCAGAAATGTTTCCTTGAGCTGCCAGGATCCACGCTTCCCCGAGTCGCTCTTCTCCTGCGAGAAGCCCAAGAACAGGATACTTCTTGTTCTGGTCGTGTACAGATACCGCTGCCTCGTAATGTCCCAATGCTGCGGTAGCTGCTGCCAGTCCGGAAGCTGCAAGGCGAATAGAAAGTATTGAGTTTTGATTCCTCGAGTTAGCCAGGGCTTCTGCATAGAGAGTACGCGCTTCTGCGTAATGTCCCGCCACGAGCTCGTTTCGAGCCGACCAGAACGACAGCCAAAGATAAGGAACGGCGGCCTTGTCTTGAATTGATTGATGCATGGCGCTCCGGGCCATGGACCGGGCCTCCTCTATCCTCGCTCCTTCACACAGGGCTGCTGTCCATGCTACAAAATGGGTCGTTGGGTGGTAGAAACGAACCGAGTTGCTTGTGTGAAAATCGTATGCGCCTTGGGACAGCTCGACAGCATCGGCGATCCGGCCGAGAAACACGAGTCCGTTCGCCTTTGCCGCAATTGCGTGCGTCCATGCGTCGGCGGCAACTGGCCCTTGCTCTGCGCTTTGAAGATCTGTAAGGTCCTGTATTTCCCTGACACCCCGTCGGGGGTCGCCTGTCAGGGCCCGTATGGCACCGTCGGTTACATCTATAATCCTTCGCCCAAGTGCGCTCTTTATCGTCAGTCGCGCATCTTCAGTGACTCGTAGTGCATCCTCCGATCGGCCACTAATAAACAGATTCAAGGCCCTCGTCCGAACTGCCATGATTTTTTCCGGTTCGCTGGCAGCTGATTCGTCCGCCAGCGTCAGTGCTGTTTCAGCGTCACCGAATCGCTGCAGGTTCGAGTATGCCTCGCCCAAGATGAGGCGCGTCTCTGTGCTGTGGTGCGTGTCAGGCACGGCTTCGAGCAAGGCGACCACACTCTGGTAGTCGTAGGCGTGTCTGGCCAAAGTGGCGGCCCGGACAAGGAGGCCGGGCTCGGCAGAACCCGTCGCCGCCAGCCGCCAGGTCGCTATGTGCAGGAGGTCTTCGCGACGCCGTGCGCCGTGGCCCTCGGCTCGGGCTACTTGTTGCGTGAGCACTTCACTGCGCCGCATGTAGGGGATCGTGCTGCGCAGGACCTCCCCGTACAGCGGATGGGCCAACTGCACGGTCGTCCGCCGACGGGCGGTGACAACTTCGACCAGTCCTGTTTCTTCCAAGTCGGCCAGTATTTCCAGCGAGACCACGGCAAGGGCGTCGGTCAGGGATACAGGTTCGCAGAGCGCGAGCAACTCCAATACTGGCCGGGTGTGCAGGCCCTGGGCTGCCAGTCTGGCTCCGATCAGCTCTGTCAGTTTCGGCGTTCTGATCGACCCGTTGCCAGTCAGTTCCCAGATCTCCCCGTCGCTTGCGAGAGTTCCTGAGTGCAGTGCCCCGAGAACCAATTCTCGCAGGTACAGTGCGTTGCCGTCGCTGGCGTTGTGCAATTGGTGCAACGTACGGTGCCCTACCGGCCCGCCTAGCGCAGCCTGCAGGACGGCGTCCGTCTGTTCCCGGCTAAATCGCGCCAGATCGATCCGGTCTATGCCATCGCCACCGGCCAGGGCCTTCACAGGGTCGCTGATCGGTTCCTCGGAGCGAACGGTGGCTATCAGCTTTACCACGCGAGCGTCGAGCAGCTGTCGCAGAAGTACCGCAGACGCAGCGTCTAGCAAGTGGAGGTCGTCCACCCAGAGCACCCAACGCCATCGGCGTTGCGGCCCCGCGAGAGCCGTGGCGACCTGAGCGAATCCCTTTACTGGATCGGACAGGTCAACCCCGTCCGGAATCAGGTGCGCGATCGCACCCAATGGGACTGCTGCAGCGGAGGCAGAAGCCGTCGCACGGAAGCCCTTCGAACCATCGCGAACTGCAAAGGCCAGGCATCCCTCGGCAAGCCGAGACTTGCCCACGCCGGCCGGCCCGGAGATCAGCACTCCCTGGCAGCGGCCACTCGACCATGCCGCCGCGAAAGCCTCCAGATCATGATCCCGTCCAGCGAGCGGCCACTGCGACGCCCGGTCTTTCATATCCATGGCAGCTCCTGCGGCAGTCGGGCTGGCGATGGTGGTGCAGAGCCAACGCGTACGTTCAGGCCTAGCGGCCGTCGCCTGGGAGCGGTTCGCGGCCTCGAGACCATAGTGACCAGGGGGCGATGTGCAGGCCGCTGTCGCTGATGCGGGCATAGGCGCGATTGATAGAGACACGGAGGGATGCAGGCTGACGGGTGGGGACTGTGTGAATGATGGTGCTGGCGGTCCGCCAACGGAGAGGCAGGGACGGCCAGGCTTGATGCCGTGAGGTGAAGGGCGCTGGACGCAGGCTCCACGCGTCGGTCGAGCGCATGCTCTCCGCCTGGGGCGGTGCCACCGCTGAGGTGTAGGTACCGAATGCAGGGAATCGAGATCGTCATCGGGATCACTGCCTGTCCGAGCCGGCGCTGGTCAGTCGGCTCTAGCTTTTCCAATGCACTGCGGTCGAGCACGCGGCCTCTGGGTAGATGTTACTCGCATTGCAGGAAGGCGAAGTGTGACCTGCGACTGCATGGGTCCTGCAGGTCGTGACGCTGTTGCAGTGCTTGCGGGTCGGGCTCGCAGCGCGGCGGAGACAGTGTTCCGCCGCGTCTCAATGACGCGATATAGCCCCTCGGGGCCGCAAGCCGGTGAGCCGGACGATCATGCCCTTGGCCGGTCGCGTGGCGGCCTGACGACGAAGGTCCATCTGGCTGCCGATGCCGGCCTGGCATTTGTGTTCGCACCTGGCCAGGCCGGGGATGCATCAGCGATGCTGTGGGCTTCCCTCTAACATAGGCCGTTGCTTGTGCTGGGCGAAGGCGTCGAGGGTCGCCAGATAAAAACTCTCTGAGCCGGGAGCGAAGTTTGTTGTGGGCCTGACCGCGGGGCCAGACGGCGTCCTGATGGGCCGGGGCGAGCGCGGCGACGGCCTGGACGAGCTCGGAGTCCGCTGGCAGCGGGCGGTGGACGGCCATGTCGGTTCGCAGGAGATTGGCCAGGGCCGCGGCGTCGGTGGCGTCCGACTTCTTGCGCGCGACGGAGTGGCGGTCCCGATAATGGGCGACCGCCAGTGGATTGATCGCGAGGACTGCTCGGCCGGTGGCCCGCAGACACGCGACAACAGTCCGCGTGACGTCTTGATCGCCACCGGAATGGGGGTGTCCTCGCTACTGCCGTGCCCGGCCAGCAGAGCAAACCCCGCGGCATCGTCGCTGATCCGCGCCTTTGCGGGCTGCCGCCTACTCGCATCGACCAGTGCGATGTCGTGGTGAGCTCCGGCCCAGCCCACCCCGCAGAACACTGGCGCCGGCAACCCGGTGATCTCCATCCGATCCTCCTTAGTGACAACTCTCTTCCCAGGCCAGAGCCTGCGCAGGGTGCGCGTACTCCCTAGTGGAAGTGCTCAAGACACGTCATCCCGCCAGGCGTTCGCAACCCCAGCGAGTCGCGCGGTCCGCGGTTCGCGCCAGAGCTGCAAGCTCAAGGCAGAGGTGAACCGTGCAACCAGCTCTTACTACGAGCAGCCAAGCGCCCGAGAGCGGCAGACGGACCGTCCCGCAGTAGCAGGACCCTTTCGAAGCTCATGCAGAACGCACGGCACCTGATTTCGAACACTCCGCCCGGACTGCTGGCGCGAGCCGGCCTCGTCCCAGCTGGCTGCGCCCGCGCAGGTGGGGGAACAGGCGAGTCATGGCCCGCGGGCCTTTCGAGCCTCGCCGGGGGGTGGTGTGCGTGAGCGTTAGCCCGGCCCACGGGCGGCAGCGACGCGGTCACGGCCATGCGACATCAAAGCCCCGACCTGCGATCCGATCACTGGAGAGATGCCTCCGGACCAAAGGGCATATAGGTCTATTCCTAGGCGTTTGCGGTAGACCGGTGCATACTATGCACCTACCCGATATATGGTTGTGCTGGTGGGCTGGTGAAGTGTGTCCCGCTTGGAGGTTGTCGTGGTGGTGCGGCAGCGTTTGGCGCGATGGCCGTTGGTTGGACGCGAGGCCGAGTTGGGCGTGCTCGAGGTGGCCTGGTCTAAACCACGGTGCCCGGGCGTGGTGATCCATGGAGCGGCTGGGGTGGGAAAGTCCCGTCTTGCCGAAGAGTTTTTCGCTCAGATGGTGCGTTCGGGATGGCAGGGCGGCAGGGTGACGGCGTCTGCGGCCGCTGCGGGCGTGCCACTGGGAGCGATCGCTCACCTGATTCCGGCAGGGGTGGATCTCGCTGACCCAGGCCACGGGTTTGCCGAGGTCGTGCGGGTGATGAGGGCAGGCGGCCGCCAGCGGGTGGTTCTGGTCAACGATCTGCACTTGCTCGACGCTGCGTCGGCGGTCCTGTTGCGCGAAATGCTGGAGGCCGGAGTGCTGCGGCTGGTCGGGACGGTACGCAGCGGAACCAGGATGAGTGAGGCTGGCGAGGCCCTGTGCAGTGTCGGGGGGATGTGCGGCATAGAGCTCGGTGCGCTCGATCGCGACGGTATCGGGGCGGTTCTGCGGGCGGCTCTGGGAGGCGCTGTAGGGCGCCAAACAGTGCACGAGCTGTTCGCCGCTTCGGCGGGCAACCTGCTGTATCTGAGGGAATTGGTGACAGGCGCGCTGGAAGCCGGCACTCTGTCGAGCGACGGGGAGATCTGGGAGCTGGCCGGAGGCCGCAGTGCGGGAACGCCGAAACTGACCGAACTGATCAGTACGAGGCTGACTGCAGCTGGCCCGGATGCACGGCCGGTCCTTGAGTTGATCGCCGAATGCGAGCCGCTGTCCCTTGCCGACGCCACAGCAGTCGCCACTAGCGAGCTTGTTGCAAGACTCGAGGATGAGGGGCTGGTCTATCTCAGCCACGACGCGCATCGAACAACCATTGCACTTGCTCACCCATTGTACGGAGAGGTTTTGCGAGCGGGCACTCCTATGCTGCGGCGCCGGGCACTGCTGCTGAACCAGGTCCAGAGGGTCGAGGCTCACGGCGCTCGACGACACGATGATCCGTTGCGGATTGCCACATGGCGACTGGCAGCCACGGGCACCGCAGACGCCGAGCAACTGGTCCTTGCTGCCAGCCTTGCCCGCCACGCCCACGACTATGAGCAGGTCGTATCGCTCCTGCAAGCCTTGCCTGCAAGACAGCACACCACGGCTACTCGCCTGCTCTACGGCGAAGCCCACTATGAACTGAATGACTTCACTCGGGCCGAAGACGTCTTCGCAGATGCCGCTGAGCATACGACGAGCGATGAGGAAGCACTCGCGATCGTCATGGAGCGCACGCAGAATCTCTTCTGGGGCCTGGGCAAGGTGCATGAGGCAATGAAGATTAATGAGGCTGCCGAGGCCAGCGTCAGTCATCCAGTCATGCAAAACGTGCTGGCCATCAACCATGGGGCCATGCAGATCTTTGCCGGGGATCCAGTGGCAGGGTTGGGATTCCTCGACGGTGTCGAGGAATTCCCCGACATCCGCGCTCGCACCTATGGGATGGCACTCAAGGTGGTTGGTCTGGGTGACGTAGGCCGATCAGCAGAGGCAGTGGAGTTGGGGGAACGCGCTTACATCGAGCATGCCTCTGCTGATCCTGAGGTCGTCGTTCACCATTCGACGGCTCAGCTGCCAGGGCTCATCGAGGCGTACACAGGACTTGGGGAGCTGAGTCGTGCACGGCTCCTTGCCGAGCAGGGCTTGGAAGCAGCGGTGGATACAAGGACAAGAACGTCGTTGCTCTACGTACTGGCTGGCACGGATTGGTTGACTGGCGATCTGGGCGAGGCGAGGCGCTCGTTCGCCGAGGTCAGCCGCCTAGCAAGAGACCGCAACACTTGGTTGTTGCGGTCTGCGGCATCTGGATTGGCTGCTTGTTCGGCACTCCTCGGCGACATTCCAGCCGCTGAATCCGCCATCGCAGACCTTGAGGCATACGCTCAGTTCTCTCATCTGGCCGCCGAAGAATGCTCCGGTAAGGCTTGGATACTTGGTGCTCGTGGGCACGCTGCCGAGGCGCGAGCCACGTTGCACGAAGGAGCGAGCACGGCTAGAAAATCCGGCCGCCTCATCTCCGAAGCACGACTGCTGACCGACATTGCTCGCCTCGGTGGTGCAGCTGAAGTCGCTGATCGGCTTGCAGAGTTGGCTGAGATCTGTGTCGGCCGCCTCTCTGCCGCACGAGCCGCCTTCGCTGCCGCCCTCGCTGCAAGTGACTCCTCTGGCCTCAATAAGGCAGCACATAAATTTGGTGAAATCGGGGCAAATCTTCTCGCTGCCGAAGCGAGTAACGCAGCCGCGGTAGCCTTGCAACAGCAGGGACAATCGAGACAGGCCGCCGCCGCAACGAATCAAGCCAAGACATACGCGGCCCTCTGTCCGGGGGTTCATACACCCCTACTGACATTCGCAGATGCCGCCATACCGCTGACTCCGCGCGAGCGTGAGATCGCAGTGCTCGCCGCCTCAGGCAACTCCAGTAAGGCGATCGCCGACTCGCTCCAGCTCTCGATTCGCACCGTCAACAACCATCTCCAGCATGCCTACACCAAGCTCTCTGTCACCACTCGCCAGGAGCTCGTCAAGGCAATGAAGACGCAATCACAGTGAACCTCTTTCATCCCGAATAGCCGCAGGTCGCTAGGGTTTGTATGGCTTGGAGGGTGCGGCTGATGTGTCGGGTGAGCGGTGGGCTCTGTGCATGAGGTGCCAGGTTTCGGTTGGGTGAAGGTCCGTTCGCCGGGAGCGTGTGGTCGGGCATGATCGCGGTTGAACGGTTGGTGATGCTCGGGCTGTTCGCGATGGTGGTGGCACGGGGTGCGCAAGGCGGCGCCGGCGCCTTGGTGGGAGCGGTCGGAGGCGATGGGGTGGGCCAGGGCCTCGGTCAGATCATGGGTGCGGCCGGGTGCCGCGCGGGAGAAGGCAGAGCGGTGTGCCGTCCGGGCGGGCTTTACCTGCAGGTTCATACCGTGCTTGCGATGTTTCATCGGGCAGTACGGATCGTCCGTGCGGATCCGGTCGGTGGGAATCAGGGGAGCCGTCGAAGACGACGTGATCGCTCTCATCCGGGCCGACGAGGGCCTCCCGCAGGGTCGGCGCCCACGCTGCGAGAACGTCTAGGATCTCGTCGGCATACCGCCAGGCGGCGGCCTGGGATAGACCCGGGATCCGGGACCAGCAGGGGCTCCTCGGCTGCCGGTGTGCTGAGTGGGGCCCTCCTCGTCACCCCACCCGCTGACCAGCCCACTTTCCGCCAGCCAGGATGAAAGATGAAAGAGGTTCAGTGAGGTGTTTTCATCCTGTGCCGGGAGGGTGGAATGACCTGGTGGGCGGGGGTGTGACGGGGCAGGGCCCCTGGTCGTTTGCGTGGTGATCTCACTCATCACACCGGCGACCGAGGGGCCCTGTTGGTTCCGCATCCTTCCATGCTCGACGTCCCGTACGAGCTCGTCGAGCATGTCTCCTGGCTTATCTTCGCCCGAAGGCGTGAACTGAACTCGCCGTGGAGACGGCTCGGTTGCTTCAAGCAGGCGCTGCTCGTCCTGGCCCATCTGCGGAAGAACGAGACGTTCGCCCAGCTCGCGGCCGGGTTCGGCGTCTCGACCGCGACGGCCTGGCGCTACGTCGACGAGACCCTGGACGTCCTCGCGGCGTGGGCGCCGGGCCTGCACGAGGCCCTGACCGGGCTGGGCGAGGGCGACTTCGTCATCGTCGACGGCACCCTGATCGCCACCGACCGAATCGCGGCGGACGAGCGTACTACTCACAGAAGCACAAGCAGCACGGCATGAACGTCCAGGTCATCGCCCGGCCGGACGGCACACCGCTCTGGTTCTCCCGGGCCACGCCGGGACGCACCCACGACCTGACCGCCGCCCGTGCCCACGGCATCACCCAGGCCTGCCTCACCAGGCACATCCTCGTACTCGCGGACCGCGCCTACCAAGGCGCCGGCGCCACCGTCCGCACCCCCTACTACCGCCACCGCGAACAGCCCGCCCACTACCAGCAGTTCAACCACGACCACGCCCGGCTCCGCGCCCCCGGCGAACGCGCCTTCGCCCAGCTGAAGTCCTGGAGACTGCTCCGGCGAGCCAGATGCTCCACCCGCCGCATCAGCACCATCGTTCAGGCCATCCACACCCTGCTGACCTGCAGCTATTCAGGATGAAAACGCCTCAGTGAACATTTTCAGCGGTGAGTCTCCAGGGTGAGGATGGTTCTGGGGGTTGACGTGCGCCTATTGGGGGCTGAGTCAGGCTAGGTAAAGATCTTGCATCCGCGCGATGGCTCTTTCGCCGGGCCGCCTCGGGTGGGAGCAGGCCCGGTTTCAGATCTCTGTTTGATGGTGAGGTCCTTGCCAGGCTCCTGTGACGGAAAGCCGTCATATCGTCGACCGCTCCCTGGCAGGCCTTTCCGGTAGATCACGGGGCTTTCGCCTGCGGTGATTGCTGAACTCGTCTCCGAGGTCAGCCCGTTGTGGCAGGAACGGCATCAGGTCGGGCTCGCCCCGGCGAGACGTCGGGCCTTGGATGGGTAATCATGGGCAGGTGGTGGAAACACGACTCGCGCAGTGGTCATCAGCAACCGCCGGGTCACGGGTCTGTCGGCCCACGTGGTTGCTGAACTCATCGCCGAGGCGGGTCCGTTGTGACATGCGTGTCACCAGGACAGGCCTGACTCTCGGCCTCGGAAGCGGGCCGAGGGCGCCGGTGCGAAGCACCCGGCTGGTGTTCATCGACCGGCTCCTGACCACCTCGTTCATCTGCGTCACGGCACCACGCACGATGTGCTGGCCTGCTGGTTCAGTGTGGACCGCTCCACCATCACCCGCGCCATCGGCGACGTGCGGCCCCTGCTTGCCCAGCGGGGGGTGCACCGTCAGTCCCGGGGTGCGGCTGCGGACGCTGGCCGTGGTCGTCGAGCACCTCGGTGCGAGCGGGAAGACCGGCAACATCGACGGCACTGAGACCCGGGGCCGGCGGCCTGCCGCCCCGGACGTAAAGACCGGGACAGGTTCGTCTCCGGGAAGAACAAGCAGAAGGCCGTCAAGGCCCCGCCTCGGACGCCTTGCCAGGCTGACTGCTCTCATCGTCGGCTGGCACGCTTCGGCCAAGCAGGGTCTGAGGCTGGTCGACCTGCCCCCGGGGAGTGACGCTGTGGTGTCGCAGCCACGAATGCACCCCTGCCCGCCAGGCGGGACCAGCTCATCCGCCACAGCGATGCCAGATCGCGATCCGGACTCAACCGGTCGTTTGCAACACCCGCTTCTTGGATCGAGAGCGGGTGTTCGTGAGGGCTTCGGCGGGTGCCTTCCATCCGAGGGTTCGCGGGGCTGGCAGTTGAGGGCGAAGGCAACGGCCTCGAGGTCGTCCGCCTGCCACGGGGGCAGGTCCGTGCCCTTCGCGAAGTACTGCCGCGCCAGCCCGTTCGTGTTCTCGTTCGTGCCGCGGTCCCAGGCCAGCGACAGGTGCAGGTCGAAGAGCTTGATCGAAGACGAGTACTCCGTGCTCACGCGGTAAGAGAGTTCCAGCATTATCTTGAGGTGTTGGCCAACAAACCAGGGGATTGGGAGCATGAAAAAGAGAAGGATCATTCCGGCACTGCTCACCTCGGCGATAGCAGCTGGGGCGTTTATCGGAGCTACCGCTGGAAACGCTCAGGCGGCTAGCGGAACTTCATGCAGCAGCTGGACAATTAACCAAAACGTCTGGATGCGTGGCTGCATTCAGTGGTCGGGGACCACCGCGGATCGTGCCTACACCGAGGTGGAAAATAGATCAGGATCTTCCAAAGAGGTTGCCATTACGGCGACCCTCCGGGATGACGACGGAAACCAACTTGCTTACAAGCGCGAAGTGAAAGCACTCGCGATTAATGCTTCAACAAAGGTCTATACCGTCTGGGTTGACGACTTCACCTGGGGCCCCGAAAAGGCTTCAGGATCTACCTCGGTCCGGTACTCCTGGATGGAAAGCTTCCCAACCCCCTTTGCCACCGGGTGGGCATTCGAGCCCTGGTACTGATTGGGCACACCAAGTGCCTCGGGTGGCGAAAATGACCGCCAGTTGGATTAAATTGAAATTAATCCACTCAGACTTCATCTTAGCTGCCGTTGACCGATCCACGGAATCATAAGCCGCTCACTACTACAGGGAGCTCAACGGGGCGAGCAATTCCCACTCCTGATTAGTAAGTTCAATACGGCGTATCATGCCACCATGATCCACCATCGAACGAGCTTGTCAGAGGTGGACCCTTACTGACACGGAGCGCACTGTGCTGTCATTTGAGGTTCCAGGATTTCACCAATAGCCGTCGCCGATGTGAACTGAGCGATCGACTTGCGAGACGGACATGCTGTGGAACTCCTCTTGCCACACCGATCGCAGCGGTCAACGACAACCGAGGGCTGATGCGCAGCCACTCCAATCGCACTTCTGCCGACGGGAAGAACTAGGGTGCGGAGTACTCACGCCGAAAGCAACCCGACCTGCCACTATTGCAGCAGTGCCGAGTCCGGGCATCGCCGTTGCTGAGGCAGGTCTCCGTCTTCCGGTGTAGAACCTCCACTGGCATTCGGGCGTCACCGATGAGCCATCTAGCCACAAATCCGTAAATGAAGTATATCGCGAGCGAATAGGGACTATCATGCCAGAAATTGCCAACCTAGAGATGCTTCCCAGCGAAGAAGTGGGACTGTCCGCCCATCCCGGGTGTGGCTTCTTCACACTCGTAAAGACGCTCTGCGGCGCATCAGCCACGCAGTGTCGCGACACGGACTACACCCACTGCGACACCGATTACACAACGCCGTCCGGTGCTGAAACCTGCTAGACCGACTAGTTGCCGGCAGTCACCGGGCACACGGTGACCTTTCCACGTCCAGTGCCCGGTGACACCCGGCGGAGTCCGCGATGCCACGGGAACGTTTGCCGCCGTGGATGATACGGCGGACTGATCGACAAGTGTTCGATGAAAAGACTTCCGCGCCAAGGCTTTCGCTAGTTCCTGTTGGATAAACGCTCGCACCATCGCATGCGTCCACGCCAACACCCTGCTGCCCTAAGCATCAACAACTTGGCCGACCGGTTGACTGAGATCCCTCTTGATCCTCCTGTCCGACCGGGTCAATCGTCGGAATCTCCTGCCTGGCCGAAGCCGGCTGATGAGCGGGAGCAGCCGCTGCGGGTATGAGCAATTTGCCGAAAGCGCATGAGTAGGGTGTACTCATGCCGATCCGGTTACCTACTGGTAATTTCTGCGCCTGTGACGCATACCACACAGAATTCGGCGAAGCCCACTCGGCGCTCGGTCGTGAAAGCCGCCACGGGAGTCGCGCTCGTGTCCTGCGCAACCGCTCCCGGCGTTGCCCATGCGACCTATACGGCTCCGGTGTTCCTGCATGGCGTCGCCTCCGGCGACCCGTTGCCCGATGGCATCATGCTGTGGACCAGGGTCACCCCGACACCAGATTCTATTCCAGGCTCAGGACGGGGCCCTGCCGCCGTCGTGGACTGGAGCGTAGCGACTGACCGTCAGTTCACTCACATCGTGGCCTCCGGCTCGGTAAACACAGGGCCTGAGGCCGATCACACGGTCAAGATCGATGTTCGAGGTCTCGCGCCCGCGACCACATATTGGTTCCGCTTCCGCATGCAGGGAGCGGAGTCTCCCGTGGGCCGGACCCGCACGGCCCCGGCCATCGATGCGATGGTCGATCGGATTCGTCTTGGTGTGGTGTCGTGCGCCAACTGGGAGGCCGGCTACTTCTCCCCGTACAGGCACTTGGAGGCACGTGGTGACCTTGATGCTGTGCTCTTCCTCGGCGACTACATCTACGAGTACGCCTCAGGCGAGTACACCGCCCGAGATCAAGTGGTCCGGCCACACCAGCCCTCGCACGAGATCGTCAGCCTTGCCGACTATCGTCTGAGACACGGCACTTACAAGACCGATCCAGACCTTCAGCGTCTGCATGCCTCGCTGCCCGCCATCGCAATTTGGGATGATCACGAGTTCGCGAACAACGCTACTGCGGAGGGAGCCGAGAACCATCAACCCGCTTCCGAGGGCGACTGGTCAACACGCATGGCGGCTGCCAAGAAGGCGTACTTCGAGTGGATGCCAGTCCGGCAGTCCGTCGCAGGCACGACCTATCGCTGGATTCGCTATGGAAGGCTGGCAGACATCGCCCTGCTGGATCTTCGCTCTTTCCGCTCTGCGGAAGGTGACTGGGGTCCAGGAAGTGATGTGGACGCTCCCGATCGGACAATCACCGGCAGAACCCAGATGGAGTGGCTCAAGTCCGGTCTGACTCAGTCCAATAGCGTCTGGCGTCTCGTCGGCAACTCCGTCATGATGTCACCCGTCCAGTTCCTCTCTCTGCCAGCATATCTGGCGCGTCCCCTGGCGAAGCTCCTGGGTCTTCCGCAGGAAGGCTTGGCGGTCAACACCGACCAATGGGACGGCTACACGGCCGATCGCCGTGAGCTTCTCGGACATCTCAAGAAGTTCGGAATCCAGAACACGGTCTTCCTGACAGGTGACATCCACTCTGCATGGGCGAGTGATGTGCCTTTCGAAGCAGCCACGTATCCCTTCTCTGACTCTGTGGCCACTGAGTTCGTTGTCACTTCGGTGACGTCCGACAACATCGACGACATCCTGAAGGTGCCGCCCCACACTGTGTCTCTTGTGGGCACCACTGCTTTGCGGGCAGCCAACCGTCATCTGAAGTGGGTCGACCTCGACTCCCACGGCTTTGGAGTCCTGGATGTTTCCGCCGAGCGTGCCCAAATGGACTACTACGTCCTCTCCGATCGCACCGATCCCAACGCGACGGCAACCTGGGATCGTTCCTACCGGACTCTCCACGGAACCCAGAAGTTGGAGCGGGTGAAAACACCACCGCGTTGACCCGTGTGCTGGTCGCGCCTGAGACGGCGCGACCAGCCGCTATCCGGTGTCTGTTCCACAAACCGATCTTCTGGGACTCGAACCCGGCTGGTCAGACCTGATCCATGCCAAGCCGATCGCTCCAGGTCACGAACCAGGTTAGTCGGCCAGTATCGAAGTGGCTGGGCATCCAGTAGGACTGCCGAGTTCAGCTCATACCTCACAAGAGCGCGGAGGAAAGAATGGGTAGTCGCCTAGAAGGCACTGCGATACCAAGGGAGTCATGCATAGCCATGACGGTGGCAGGACTTGGCTACGCCGTCTTCTACCCGGTACTGGTGATCTCCGCCACACCGGGGTGGGTGTGGGGCGAACCTCACAGAATGCCAGCCTTCGAGCACATGCTTTTCGCCATCTACGTCCCCCTGGGCTTCTTCCTCGTCTGGGGGGCGCGGGACCCGCTGCGCTACAGGCCACTCGTCGACTACGTCATCGCGTCCAACCTCTTGCACGCCACGGCCATGCTCCTCTCCGCCTCAGCCGATCACTCGGAGCATGAACATCTGCTGGCCTGGGGAGACGTGGCCGGAACATACGCAGGTGCCATCGTCCTACTCGCGGGGCATCCGACCCACGGGATAGCAAGCTACCTTCGTCGGCGTCGTACCTCGACATCAGCAGGCTGAGTCCCAGCCTGCTGGCTTCCAATCAGCGGTGCGCGGGGTCTTCGAGGAAATCGACAAGACCGTCCGCCACGGCCGTGTGTGCCCGCCCCGGCCGGGAAGTGTCCTGGACACTGCGGACCAGCGCGCCTGCATACATCAGATGCCCGGCCGTGGCCCGCGACGCAGGCTGCCAGGTCGGATACCTGCCCGGACTCGCATTGGGCGGATCGCGGCCGGAGCTGACTGTCGAGATCACCGCTGAACCGAGCGTGCTGACCGGCTTCGGCCGAGGCGGCCCGCTCCTCGTCTTGAGCGGGCTCAGAGCCCACGATTGGATCACCCCGCCGTCACCTGGCTCCTCGAGCAACGGACCGGTTGCTCGGTTGCTCCTTCGGTTCTAGCGCTTGTCGCTACATTCTTTGATCATGATGGGTGGGTTGATCGCGAGGCGTGGTCGGTCTTCCCCAAGATGCCTCTGTACTGTCGGCCGACCCGGCCGCGGTGGATCCCCTCTTGATGAATTCGATGTCGTCGAGATCACACACACCGCCCGGTCCGATCCGCTCGTCGACATGCTCCCCCACGTCGTCACAGACCGCATCCGCGTCCCAGACCACCAAAGCCCGTCCCAAGCTCGTGGCCTACGCGACGCGACGAACACCCCGCACGTGAGTTCAACAGACTCTGGAAACCATCCGGGATGCGATGACCTGTGTATTCGGCCAGCTGCCAACCGTTCTTCCGTGCCACCCGCCAGCAGACCCCGCAGATAGTCGCGCCGCCAGTGCGGATCAGCCTAGGCGAACCGGCCCGCCACCTGTACGAACACGGCGTCCGACTCCGCAGCCCACACCTGGACCTCAGCCATCCATGTGGGCTGGGATTGTTCCGGATGGTTTGCTGGAGAATACGGAGCCGTTGATCCTGCCTTCTCGGGTACGGCCGCAGGGCGGCGGTACGCAGGACACGCCTGATGAGGCGCTGTTCGCCGCCATCGTCTGCGTGCTGGTCGGCGGGTGTGCCTGGGGGCGCTGCCACCCGGTTCGGCGTCTTGAGGCCGACCGTGCATCGCCGGTTCCCGATCTGGTCGCGGGCCGGCGTGGGGGGCCGACTCCACGAAGCGGTCCTGCGCCGACTCGAGGACGCCGGCCTTCTCGACGTGACCCAGACCGTGCTCTACTACGGCCCACGTCAACGAAGCCGCATTCGGTGGTGGACCTGCCGCCGCTGCGAGAGCAGGGCCGGGCGCCGTCACGGTCCTGGACCGAGGCCGCCATGACCGGTACGACCAAGAGCAGGCTGAGGGCGTCGACCGCGGTATGCCGCTTGCGGCCCCACCTTCTTGTCGGCGTCCCACCCTCGGTTGACGACGGCGGCGGTCTCGGGCGGCGCGGACCGACTACGAGCCGGTCACGGTTGCGCTCGGCTCGTTGACGCGTCCCACCTTGCGATGAAGGCGATCACGGAGTGCGTCCTGGAGGTCGTCGAGGTGCTGCGTGCGCTCCCACTACACAAAGAAGGCATACACGGTGGAATGCTGTGGGAAGTCGACCGGCAGAGCCCGCCGCTTACGAGCTGGTGCGTGATTGCGGGTGAGGCGTCCGTGCTGGTGGGTGGCATGATCCGAGTGTGGCGATCATGGTCAGTCGGACGGTGCTCGTGCATCGGTTGTTCACGGGCGTCTCCCGGCTTCATCTCGCTTGCTTGGTCGCGGAGTTGGACGGCCCGTGGCAGGCCGGTGCCGAGGGCCGTCGTCATGAGGCACGCGGCGGGGCCAGGAAGCGGGCCGCGGGTGCCGGCGCCCGGTACCAGTTGGTGTTTGCCGACCGGCTGGTCGCCACTCTGATCCATCTGCGGCACGATCTCCCGCACTCGGTCCTTGCTCTGCTGTCCAGTGCCGGCCGTTCCACTGTCACCCGGGCCATCGGGGAAATACGGACGGCTCCGGCCGAGCGGGGATGTGCGGTCCCCGGCCGTCCTGGCCTGCGGCTGCGGACCCTGGCCGATGCGTTCGGCTATGCCCAGGCCGAGGGCACAAAGCTGTTTCTGGACGCCACCGAAATCCAGGTCCGCCGCCCCTTGGCCGGCCGCGGCGGACGCGGCGCGTTCGTCTCAGGGAAGACGAAGCAGAACACGATGAAGGCCACCGTCATCGCAGACCACCAGGGCCGCACATTGTGGACCGATGCCCTGCGGCCAGGGCGGATGCATGACGCGACTGCCACGCGCAACGAAGGCATCAGTGTCTGTTTCCAGCACTTCCCCGATGTGGAGGTTTCTCCTGAACGACGGATGTCCGGGCCTCCGCCGCGACCACCCCGGCCAGGCGATCACCCCACCCAGAAAGCCAAACAAGGTCGCCCTCCCGCACGTGTATGCCGCCCGAGAGGAAGCCCGGCACCAACACTCATCGAAACGCATCACCGTCAAGCACGCACTCGCCGACCACAAACGCTGGAAGCAGCTGACCCGCTGGACCCACCGGCGCGAGACTCTGCCCGACACCTGCCGGGCCATCGCCGACCTCGTCTCCGGCCGCACCGCCAACGCCTGACCACGACCTCGATCAGGCAGACACGGCTCCACCTCTATCACGCACCAGCTCGTTAGAACTGCTACCGAATGACTGCAGGCGCCGCCGGCAGATGAGTGAGCAAGCGAGGCTGAGGAAGGCCTCGTGGATTTCGACGCGTACTTCCCAGCGGATCCGTGGTCGGCGGAACCGGTAGAGATGGGCGAACGTTTGCTCGACGATCCAGCGGTCGGTGCCGAGACCGGATCCGCAAGGGACACCACGTCGGGCGATGACGGGCTTCACGCCCAGGGCCCGGGCCAGACGCTCGCGTATGGGAGAGCCCTCGACCGTCGGACGTGAGGGGTCCAGACCGTTCGCTCCGCGGAGCCGAGCGAGAAGGGCCTCGGGCAGCCGTGGCGCCAGCCTCGGGCCACTCGGCCAGACGCCGCCGACAGGTCAGGCCCGATCCGAAAACCAATTCCTGCGGGAGGCGTTCCCACACGATCCCGGCATACAGGACGAACAGGTGCTGCCCTGGAACACCAGTCGGCCCGGATGCCACATCCGCCCCGGATGACAAACCCCACGCTTCACCCTCGACAATGAGCGATCCGATCACCGCCGAGATCCCATCATCCACTTCCCACGGCTTCCGCCAAGCCACCCCGCAGATCCAGATCAAAGATCTCAGAGCCATCCAACCAGCCGAAAGATCATTTCGTTAGGGGTCGTTACGCCCGTTGCCCACCACATGCCGGGACAGCATCGACGATTTTCCGCCGGCGGCGCTCCTCCCGAGCGCCCGCCTCGCCCCCATCGACAGGCAGGCAGCAATAGCTCGATGAACCGCCACTCGACATCCGTCATGTCGACGAATAGCGCCACCTACGAGTAGGTGAGGCGGCACCGCGGCCGACGCGACGTGCCGGTCGCGGACAGCACGGAGAGGCAACCTAGTTGGCGTCGTCGGCTGAGAACGGTAGAGCACCACTACGAGGCTCCTTCTGGTTCGCAACCGCTGTTGTCACGGAAGCCTGCTGCGTTCGCGGAGCTTCAATCTGCGATGTCGACTCGAGCCATCCGGCAGGACTTCGAAACACGCCCTACCAGCCACCTGGTTACCGCTAGGTGGTTTCCTCCGACCCATCGGAACGCATTACCGGGCCATCCGGCACATCACGTATCATTCGCGGGATAACCGATAAAAGGCGCTCCTCGCGCTCAGCCCTCAAGGTGACCATCGGTAACCGTGCTCTAAATCCGGACCGGTGTTTGGCGTAGAGTCCTGATTCTCTGGCACACAGGACCCTTTCGTATCACACTCTTCGAGTCTCCTCTTCCCTCGAGGTTTCATTGCGCGACAGAAGGTGTACTCTGCCCTTATGGCACAGAAGCACGTGACGATTTATATCGACGACCTGACCGGACAGGAAACGCAGGAGGGCTCGACCCACACGTTTGCGCTCAATGGAGTGCAATACGAGATCGACCTCTCTCCGGACAGCTACGACCAGTTGCTCGATGCCTTGGGCCCGTACCTGAAGTCGGGCCGAAGGGTGCGCGGTAAGGCGAGGAAGCTCACTTCCCCTCGCAACCAGGTAGAGGGGCCGTCCACCGCCGAGATCCGTGAATGGGCCAGGCAGAACGGCTTCGAGGTCAACGAGCGCGGTCGAGTGCCCGCCGAAGTGCGCGAGGCGTACGAAGCAGCGCACTGAAACACCCTCTTGTTCCACTCCGGCGTAGATTCGAGAGCTCCTGGGCCGGCCCGTTGAAGTTACGGGTCGTTCCTCCCAGATCAACGCGTTGGTGGGAGTCCCGAGTAATCTGGGCTCCCACCAACACACCGGTCGATAGGTGAGCATTTGAACCTAGGTCACTTATCGGGTGGGGGTGGAGTGGGCTGAGCCCCACGGATGTTGAGTGAGGTGTTCGGCCTCCGCTCTTCATCGGTGGGGCTCTGTGGCTGCTTGCACGCTGCTGATCGTCGCCCGTGAGGGTGACCGCAGGTTCAAGCTGCCGCCGTCCCGGTGTGCTCTGGCCGGCTGGTGTACCTGCGCAGGAACGACACGCACATCGCCGTCGGGTCCGGCATCGGTGCGGGCGCCGCTCGCCTGCATCCGTATGGTCATAGCGCTTCCGGCCGGCCGGGAGTACCACGCCTGACCGCAGCGTTGAGCAAGCACCGCAGGCACGGCGTGACCCTTCAGGCCATCACCGCTCCAGACGGGACATTCGTGTGGATCTCACTCGAGGTGCCGGGCCGGCCCATGATCCGGCCGGGGCCCGTTAGCACCGGATCACCGCCACCTGTACCCGGCTCGACGTCCCCGTCCTGGCCGGCAAGGCGCACCAGGGAGCCGGAGACGGTGCCGCGTCGCACAAGGCCCGGCAAGGACCCCGCCATCGCGCAGAAATGCGCCGCCCGGGCACACTCCCGCCCGAGACAGCCGGTGGACAGAGCGACCGCCCGGATCAAGACCTCCCGCGTCCCCAGAAAAACACCCTGCACCCCCGACAACCTCACATCAATCGCCAAGGCCGTCCCCACCCCGACGACTCACCGGCTGAAAATCCCCGGCGTACGCCCGCCGAGGCTGGCGACCAAGGTGAGCGGCTGCTGTGGTCTCGCTCCCTGCAGGGGTTCGCGCCGCGGTTGCCCGTCTCGATTCTCGCGGGGCACGTCCTGTCGAAGCGCGGGCCAGTACGACACTTCGTCGGGCACCTCAATGGCTCGGTGGTCGTGGGCCACATTGCCTACGCCACACCTCGGCGGCGTTCACGGCTCGATCCGGCCTCAGGCCCTATCAGTGATCACGCTGAGGCTACCCAGTGCCGGCCGACGAGTCGCCGGGAAGTTTCCATTACTCTGCGTACTGCAGAATGAGCCCCGGCAGATACCAGGTGAAGCACCCATGAGTCGATTGCTCCCATAGCGCTCTGCTGCGGTTGCAGATCCGCTCGTGTGGCATCCTGATCAGAGTCGGGATTGTGTTGAGGTCTGCTCAACCGTGTCGCAGCGGCCGTGGCATGGCTGCCAGAAGCGCGCGCGTGTACGACGCCTGAGGATCTTTCAGTACCGCCTCGGTTGCACCGCATTCGACGAGCTGCCCTTGATGTAGGACAGCCAACCGGTCGCAGAGGGCCCATGCGAGTCCGACATCATGCGTGATGAAGAGCAGGCCTATCCCGTGATCTGAGCGGAGTTGCTTGAGTACCTGCAGTACTTGGCTGCGGACCGAGACGTCCAGCGCGGATACCGGCTCGTCACACACGAGTGCCTGAGGACCCAGCGCGAGGGCTGCGGCGATGACCACTCGTTGCCGTTGCCCCCCGGAGAGTTGATGCGGGTGGCAATGCCAGTAGCGGTCAGCGGGGGTGAGTCCGCTCTGTTCCAGCGCAGCGACCGCAAGGGCTGTTCGTTCCAGTCCTGGTGTGCCGATCCGATGGATGTCCAGTCCCTCCGTTACCTGTTGCCCGACGGTGCGGCGCGGGTTCAAGGATTGATATGGGTCCTGGAAGATCATCTGTACATCGCGGCGGAAGGAGCGGGCGGCCAGTGCTCTGCTCAGGGGTTGTCCCTGATAGGTCACGTCGCCTGTAGTCGGTTGTTGCAGCCCGACGAGGGTCCGCCCGAGTGTGGTCTTACCGCTGCCTGAACCTCCGAGCAATCCGAGGATTTCTCCCTTGTTCCACTGGATGTCGATGTCGGCTAGGCCTGTAACGGTGCCGGAGGCTGTGCGTGCGACGTACTCGACACCGAGGCCGTGCGTTTCGAACAGAGGGCGGTCTGCGCTGAGCATGTCGAGGTCCTATCTCGGGCGGTGGCAGCGTGCCGTGTGGTGTGGTGTCACGCCCTCGTGGAAGGCTGGCTCCGTGGTAGTGCACAGGGTGTCGGCCCGGTGGCAGCGGGGGGCGAACGCACAGCCGGCGCCTCGTGGTTCAAGGGGGCTTGGGGGGTGGCCTGGGATGGGAGTCGGTATCTGTCGGACAGGGCCAAAAGTCGGCAGCGCTGCCAGGAGACGCTCGGTGTAGGGGTGCCGGGGGTTCGTGTATACGTGATGGGGCGCCCCTTGTTCGACGACTTGTCCTGCGTACATCACGGTGATGTCGTCGCACACCTCGCTCAGCAGCGAGAGGTCGTGTGAGATGAGCAGAAGGGAGAGCCCGAGGTCTTTCCGTAGCTCGTGCAGCAGGTCGAGGATCTGGCGTTGAGTGATGACGTCCAGGGCCGTGGTCGGTTCGTCTCCGATGATGAGGTCGGGACGGCAGGCCAGGGCGAGGGCGATCATGAGTCGTTGCCGTTGCCCTCCGGAGAATTGGTGAGGGTAGTCCCGGGCCCGGGCGGGGTTGAGGTGGACTTGCTGCAGGAGTTCGCCGACTCGTTGGTTCGTCTCGGGGCGGTCCAGTTCCGGTTCGTGGGTCTGGATGGCTTCGTGGATCTGCTCGCCGACGCGCATGACGGGGTCGAGGGCGTTCATCGCGCCTTGGAAGATCATGGAGATGCGTCTCCAGCGGATCGAGCGCATGCCTCGTGGGGAGAGTGTGTGCAATGGGCGGGGGCCGGCAGGGGTGGCGAGGTGGATCTCTCCCGCTGTCCGATGCAGTCCTGGCGGGAGAAGGCCCATGATGGCGAGTGCTGTGGTGGACTTCCCGCAGCCTGATTCGCCTGCGAGTCCGTGGACTCGGCCCTTTTGGATGTCGAGGTCTATGTCATTGACGAGGGTGGCTCCGGGGACGGTTCTGCTGGTGATGGTCAGCCCGCGGATGGAGAGCAGGGTCTCGGTTGCGCCGGGTCGGTTCATTTTTGTTCTCCCAGCCGAGGATCGATGCGGTGCTCGATGGCGTGTCCGACGAGTGAGAATGCGAGGACTACGAGGGCGATGCACAGGCCTGGTGGGAGGAAGTAGGTCCAGGCACCTGATGTCAGAGCACCTGCGCTTTGCGCGGATTCGAGCATTCCTCCCCAGGAGTATCGGTTGGGGTCTCCGAGGCCGAGGAAGGAGAGCGTTGACTCGGTCAGGATGGCGAGCGAGACGTAGATGACGGAGTTGGCGAGTACGAGGGGCAGTAGATTGGGGATGAGCTGTTGGCGGATTACGCGTAGGTGGCTGGCTCCCAGGACGCGTGATCGTTCCACGTAGGCACGGCTCTTGAGGGAGAGGGCTTCGGCTCGGACGATGCGCGAGGTGCCGGCCCAGCCGAAGACGCCTATCACGGCTATCAGGACGCCTGTTTGCCCAAGGGGTACGGAGGATGCCCGGTTGCCGAGCAGGGCGGCGGCCAGGACGGCTACGGGAATGAGAGGAAGGACGAGGAACCAGTCGTCGAGCATGCTCAGCGCACGGTCCATGGCGCCGCCGAACCAGGCCGAGGCTATGCCGACGGCGGTTCCTATGACGGTGGATACGAACGCGGCGGCGAGTCCCACGAGCATGGATGCTTGTGATCCCAGAAGGAGTTGGGACAGGACGTCGCGGCCGTTCTCATCGGTGCCGAGCCAGTAGTGTGCCGATGGTCCGGTAAGGATCTCGCTTGAGAACGACGATGCCGCGTTCGGGTCTTGCGGCGCGAGTATGGGGGCCAGGAGGGCCATCACGCCGAACAGAAGCAGGATGATTCCGCCTATTGCTCCGCGTGCGTCGCGCATCACTGACAGAGTGGCTGGGGCCATCCTTCCGATGGGTCCTCGTCGATTCGCAGTAAGGATCTTTTGGGCTGTGGCGCGTTGCTCTTCCGTGAAGGTAAGGAGCTGACGGGGTTCTGAGGATTCGCTCATGGCAGTCTCCGGTCAGTTCCTGATGCGGGGGTCGAGACGGCTGTAGATGAGGTCAGTGGCCACGTTCATGAGGATGACCATTGCTGAGGAGAGCAGGAACAGGCCCTGAAGCAGGGGATAGTCCTTGCCTTGGATGGCTTGCATCGTGAGAGTTCCGATGCCTGGCCAGGAGAAAAGCGCTTCTACTGTGATGGCGCCGCCGAGGACGAAGCCGAGGTTGAGTCCGATGACGGTGACGACAGGGAGGAGGGCGTTGCGCAGGATGTGGCGTCGCCTGATGGTTCGTGGTGGGAGGCCGATTGCTCTGGCTGTGAGTATGTGGTCCTCTTGCATGGCTGTGACGACGGAGCTGCGCATGTTCACGGAGTACTGGGCCAGTAGCCCGAGGGTCAGTGTCGTGATCGGTAGTACGGCGTGTTTTGCGATGTCGACTGCGTGTGCCATGCCCTTTGCGGTTGATCCTGGTTCCGTGGCGTGGCCGGTCGGTAGGAGAGGGATGGCCTGGGCGAAGGCGACGATCAGCAGCATGCCGAGCCAGAAGACGGGTATCGCGTACAGGACCACGGAGCTCTGCGTGAGCAGGGTGTCCTGTGTTCGCCCGCGCTTCCAACCCGCGTGGAGACCGATCCAGGGGCCGATGAGGGACGCGAGCACGGTGGCTACACCGACGATGAGCAGGGTGTCGGGGAGTGCATCGATGAGTTCTTCGACTACGGGCCGGTTGGTGACGAAGGAGCGTCCGAGATCGCCGGAGAGGGTGTCCGCCACATAGTGCTTGAACTGAATCCACTGGCTCTGGTCGAGGCCGCGTTGCTCGATGATGGCGTCTTGTGCCGCTTTCGACAGCTTGGGGTTGCGCGCGAGGTCCTGCTTGGGGTCACCGACGGCGCGGAAGAGAAAGAAGTTGAAGCAGAGAACGAAGGCCAGGGTGCTGCCTGCGGTGAGCAACTTTTTCAACATGTTCATGGCGCTCGCCTTTCTCAGTCCTCATCGGTCCAGTCGCGCAGGTGACTTACTGACGGCTTCCTGCGTCGTCCTAGGATGAATCCGACGCCCGCTGCTGCCGCAACGAGCACCGCTACCGAGGGGAGCGACAGTTGCCGGGGGCCCGCATTCGGGCGCTGGCTCTTCGCGCTTGCCGTGTCGGGTCCTGGCCGCAGGTGAGTCAGCTGCAGCCAGTTCGTTCCGAAGGGCGATCCGTTCGGCTGCGGTGATGTGAGGTATCCGTGCCATGTGTCGTTGCGGGTGAGGGTGAGGCTGTGTGAGTAGACCGTGGGGATGTAGGGCAGGTCCTTCATGGCGATCTTCTCCGCCTCGTGCATGGCGGACATGCGTTCTGCGGGGTCTGTGCTCTTCAGGGCTTTCAGGGAAACGCGGTCATAGGCGGGGTTGGAGTAGAAGGAGTCCTGCCAGGTGCTGTCTGTGCGGAGGACTTCGAAGTTGAAGTCCGGGGTACCGATGTCTCCGGACCATGCCCAGTAGAAGGCGTCGAAGGTGGGCGCGTAGTGGTCATCGTCCTTGCCCGGTGCGTAGATGGCATTGTTGAGGGCGTCTTCGGTGACGACGGCCATGTCGATGGTGATGCCCAGGTCTGCTGCCCAGGCACGGATGCGACGTACGGCATTCTGGTCCTGGTCTTCGGTTGATCGCACCATCATCTCGAAGCGTGCGGGTGTGCCGCCCTTGGTGCATGGATGCCGGGTGCAGTCCCAGCCGCCGGCCTTCAGGATGTCTCGCGCCTTGGCAGGGTCGTACTGGTAGCCGATCTCTGCGTCGCGAGAGTGGTCTTTGAAGTATCGCGAGTAGTAAGGGGAAATCAGTCCGTAGGCAGGGGGGTTCTGGCCGCCGTAAACCGTGCGGGAGAGGGCTTCGCGGTCGATGCCCCATGCGATGGCCTGCCGGATAGCGGGATCCTGCACTACGGAGACCTTTGCCCCCTTGCCCGGTCCTGAACATGCCCCGGCTCCCTTGGGCGGGCAGGAGTTGAAGGCTATTTCGGAGAACCCGGGGGATGCAGCACCCCAGACCTTGATGTCCTTGGCCGTCTTGAGCTGTTCCACCCATCGGCTGTTGCCCTCGGAGACCATGTCGAGGCCCTTGAGCTTCAGATCGCGCAGTGCGGCCTCGCCGTCGTCATAGTGGACGAAGAGCACGCGCTTCATCTGAGGTTTCTCGCCACGGAAAGTTGGATTGGGGACAAGTTCCGTGGTGCCGTTTTTGTTCCATTTCTTGATGCTGAACGGTGCCGTGGTCACGCTGGGAAGTGGTACCGGCGCCTTGTCGATCTTGTCGATGGGCACGCTGGCGAAGATGTGCTTCGGAAGGATCGGAATGAAGACGGAGTCGAGTCGTGCGTCCGGTTCCGTCAGGCTGAGGCGCACGGTGAGGGGGGTGGGTGTGGCGATTTCACGGACGCTGGTCGTGTACCCGCTGAGCATGTTGGTCTCGTTGGTACGTACTGCGTCGTAGGTCCACTTGACGTCCGCGCTCGTAAAGGGCTTCCCGTCGGACCAGGTGACACCGGATCTGAGTTTGAACGTCCACGTCTTGCCGTCCGGGGAGAGCGAGTAGGACTCGGCAAGCGAGTGCTCCAGGTCTGGGCGACCGTCCAGGGTGCGGTAGTTCAGCAGGAGGTCATAAGACAGTTGGGAGACGGTGTTGGCGATGATGTTCTGCTGCCCCAGAGGGTTGATGCTGTCGATCGGTTGTTCGTGGCCGATGCGGTAGTCCCCTGTTGACGGCGTTGTGGCGAGCGACTCGGCGGGGATCACGTAGTTCGCGCCTACGGTGAGGCCGATCGCGGCGGCAAGCGGAGCGGTGAGCCGAATGAGTCGGTGCAGGCTGAAGGATGCGGGCATGGCGTGTGCGGGCCTTCCTGTCTTTCAGGTGCGATGAAGCGGCAGATGGCGGCGGAACCAGTCCATGACGCGTCGATGACGGTCGACGCGCCGGTCCAGCCGTGCCGTGCCTTGCATCAGGTGGTCGGATTCCGGGTAGAGCACATAGGCGACATGCCGGCTCAGGCGGCGTAGCGCGATGAACATCTGCTCGTTGTCCGCGGGGGGGCATCGGAGATCGTCCTCGGCCTGCAGGATGAGGAGCGGGGTGTTCAGGTGTTCGGCATGGCGCAACGGCGAGGCCCTCCACAGGCGGGCTGCTCCTTCTTCGCTGGTCGGGTCGCCCAGCCCTGCGGCTTCTGCGTACGTGGGGCCGGTGTCGCAGGCGCTCCACGCCGTGATCTGATTGCTGACCCCGTTCTCCGCGACGGCCGCGGCAAAGCGAGGGCTGGTGGCGGCAAGCCAATAGGTGAGGAAGCCGCCGTACGACGCTCCGCACACACCGATGCGGCCGTGCTCGGCAAGACCTGTCTCGATGAGGTGGTCCAGCACGGCGTGAGCGTCGGCGGCGTCGACTTCTCCCCAAGCACCGTGCAAGCTGCCGGCCCAGTGACGGCCCTGGTCAAGGGATCCTCTCAGGTTCGGCATGGCCACTCGGTAGCCGGCAGAGGCCAGAATCATCGCTTCCAAAGTGGGATACATGCCCCACTGGAGCGTCGGACCGCCGTGGAGGGCCAGGACGAGCGGCACCGCTGTCCGGTCCACCAGACCGGGAGGCTCTGCAAGGTAGACGGTGATGCTTCCGGCCGGGCCCGGCACTTGTCTGCGTTCCACAGTAGGAAGCACGTAGCGGTCCAGCCAGAGCGAGCCGTGCTGGGTCAGACGGCGAGATCCTGAGCCCTCCAGGGCGTAGACCTCCGGTGCGCAAAGAGCTCCTTGCACCAGTACGGCGACAGTGCGCCCACCGTGCTCCGCTATGGAAGACACCTGGCATCCATAGCGGGCGTCCAGCAGGCGTTCCCCGCTGCTGAGGCGGACAGGAAGCACATCGCCGCCAATGCTGACCGTGGTGACATCCGCCGAGTCGTCGCCATCGGTCCACCAGTCGTGCAGATCGCTCTCACCGCCGAGCTCGCCGACCCAGAGGTCCGCCACGGAGTCGCCGAGCAATGGCACATGACTCAGGTCGGGCAAGATCCGGTACGCCTGTGAGGGCTCGGCTGAACGCGGGGCAGCGACGTCGTGACCGATCGCGACGATGCTGCCATCAGCCGCGAGATGATAGCGCCGCACTCCCCCAGCCAGGAATGTGACTTGCTCCCACTCCTGTGTGCCTTGCGGCCCCGGCTGCAGCTTGTGCACCTGGGGGCACGGCGCAATGTCTGCGTCCTCCCGCAGGTCGGCCAGAACATGGATCACACCGTCACGGTCAACGCGTGGACGAGATAGGAACTCGGGGCCGAACGTCAGCTGACGCGCTGAGGTGGAGTCGGCACTCACAGGCACTCGGTGCACATGGAACGGGCGCAGCCTCAGCCCTTCCCCGTCAAAGCGCCAGTTCGAACGCTCGATCACACGACAGACCACACCGTAGCTGTCTTTGGCATCCGCGTCCGCTGACGGTGGCGCGGCCGCCACTTCGAATGGAGAATCCACGTCCTGAGCGAGTACGGCGAGCCACCGCCCGTCAGGGGACCAGTCGAAATCGCGGACTCCTCCGGGAAGGGCAGTGAGTTGATGCCTGCTGCCGGTCTCCAACGACACCACGTCCACCTGTGCCGGAAGATCACCGTCATCAGAGATGAACGCCACCGATCCACCGCCTGGCGCGATCCGGGGGTGGGTGTCGATGGAAGGACCGTCCGTGAGCCGACGGGGTTCCCCTCCGTCATAGTCCACTGCCCACAGATCGATGCGATCCAAGCCGTCACGGATCTCCCGGCGCGTGTACACGACCGTGCCTTGGCCGTCACCGGAGACGTGCAGGGCAATCTGCCCAATCGCCACCTGCTCCTTGAGCGCGTCAGGAGACAATAGACGGGGCGGAGCCGTGGGAACACCCACCATGGAGCAACCTTCCGATGAATCACGTGGCATGCGCACCGGTGCGGTATCACTGACGCAGGCCGGTGCCTTGGAGCAGACCACGTTCGGCACAACAAAGGCCGCTTCCTGAAACCCGTCAGCTTGAACAGGGCTGCCGGCGCAGGTTCCAAATATGCGATGAGTCCCGGCGCTTCTTCATGAGCAGCCGGTACTTAGAGCGTCCGCCAGTAGGTCATCGGATGCGGGGTGTGCGGGGTCGTGTGTCCCATCGGTAGTGGGTCCAGGCCTTGCGGATCGGGTGGCGGATGGTGACGAATATGCAGGCCAGGGCGATGTAGAACCCGATCGCGGCTTTGCGTCGCTCGGTGCAGCGGCGGAGTTTCCCGAAGCTGTTCAGCCAGGAGTTCGTCCGCTCGACGGCCCAGCGTCCACCGGCCTGGATAGGGACCTTCATTCCGCGGCGAGTGATCCGGGCGTCGATGCCGCGTTCGGCCAGGTCGTCGCGGACGGGCCGGGGGCCTTGACCCCGAATACTGGACACGGGTTATGCGGCTTGGGCCAGCGTAGTTGATGGTGTTGTGGCTGCTGTTTCGTAGGCGATGGGGCTGCGGTGTCCAAGGCGGGAGTGACGGCGCCGGGTGTTGTAGCGGTGGAGCCACCGGAATGCGTCGAGGCGGGCTTCGCGCTCGCTGGGCCAGGACTTTCTGCCTTGGAGTGTTTCCCGTTTGAAGGCTGCGTTGAAGGACTCGGCGAGTGCGTTGTCCGCGCTGGACCCGATCGTGCCCATGCTCTGGATCACCCCTGCTGACCTGCAGGCTTCGGCGAATGCCCGACTCACGTATTGCGCGCCGTGGTCGGTGTGCATGATCGCACCGGCGAGGCTGCCGCGGGTTCGCTGGGCGGCGGCCAGGGCGTCGGTGACGAGCTCGGTTCGCATGTGCTCCGCGAGTGCCCAGCCGGCCAGACGCCGTGAGGCGAGGTCGATGACGGTGGCCAGATACAAGAACTTCCCGCCTTCCAAAGGGAGATACGTGATGTCACCGACGTACTTACTGTTCACCGTGTCGGCCGTGAAGTCCCGTTTGATCATGTCGGGGGTCTTCGCGGCCGCCTCGTCCGGGATCGTGGTGCGGTGTCTGCGACGCAGCCGCACTCCTTGCAGATTGATGCTTCGCATCACGCGGGCGATCCGCTTGTGGTTGACATGTTCGCCGTCCGCGCGGAGCTCGGCGGTGATCCTGGGAACGCCGTAGGTGCCATCCGATTCGAGGTGCACGGCCCGTATCCGGGCTGCGAGGCGGGCGTCGGCCGCCTGGCGGGCGGCCCGGTCGGGGGCTGTCGCGCGCCAGTGGTAGAAGCTGGAGCGGGCGATACAGAGGATGGTGCACAGCCGCTTCACGCCGAAGCGGCGCTGATGGTCGGCGACGAACTGGAAGCGGTTCACCAGCGCGTCTCCCCGGCGAAATACTTCGCCGCCTTCCGCAGGATCTCGCGTTCCTCCTCCAGCTCACGGACCTTCTTGCGCAAAGCGGCGTTCTCCGCCTCCAGGGGCACCGGTGGCCGGGCCGGTTCCTCCGCCCGGTGACCGCGGGGACGGCTCGCGCCGCCCGCCCGGATCCAGTTGCGCAGCGTCTCGGGGTTGATCCCCAGATCAGCGGCGATCTGCCTGATCGTCGCTCCGGGCCGCGACTGGTACAGCGCGACAGCGTCCGCCTTGAACTCCGGCGGATAGTTCTTCATGACCACGAGATGTCCGTCCTCAGATCCACAGGATCCAGTCTCTCGTGTGTCCAAGATCAGGGGTCAAGGCCCCGGTAGTCGTAGCCGGCGTCCAGACCCAGCCGCGGGTGTTCCGGCAAGGGGCCCAGGACGTTCCCAAGGCCGCGGTAGGCGTCCAGAATGGCTGGCAGCAAGGTGTGATCGCGGATGTTCGCGGGCGCCGGCTCGGTGACGAGCGGTATGCCCTGCGCTTCGGTCAACTGCGAGCGTTTGAGGCCCTGTTTGCCGCGGTCGACCGGGCTTCTTCCCGCGCACTCGCCGCCGGCGGGCGCCTTGGTGATGCATCCGTCCGCGATGAGATGATCGAGTTCGAGGCCGATCATGCGGTCGTAGGCGGACAGGACCAGCAGCCGAAGTTGTTCCATCACCCCGAGTGCGATCCATTCGTCTCTGCGCCGGCGCAGCGTGGTGGCAGAGCAGCGGCCATCGGCCACCCGTTCGTATCCGCAGCCGAACACGAGCACTTGCACCAGGCGGTCGAAGACGACCTCGTCTGCAATCCGGGGGTTGTGACAGCCGAGCGGATGATGGTCCTCACGGGCAGGCAACAGTGCCAGGAACTGGTCGCGGACTGGTTTGAGCAGGCATGATGGAACAGCAGGCACGGACACCCCGAGTGATCATGAAGCGTGAAGAACTCCATGATCGGGGACCGTGCCTGCACCACTTCACCCACCTACTGGCGGACGCTCTTATACAACCCCTGAGTGAAATGATCTTCGGGCTGGGTGGGTGGCTCTCAGAGCGTTGATCCGGTCGTGTGGGGTGCGCCGGCGTAGGCAGTGGGACGTCGATGACACGTGTGGGCGGTGATCGAGCCGCTGTTGCCGAGGCGTAGCGGCTCGGTTCGTCATCCTGGGCCGAAGCCGCATCCGGACCGGCTGGTATTGCAGCATCCTGTTCGTGCTGCACGCAGGGATCATGTGGAAGCGCCTTCCGCAGGAGCTGGGCTTCGGTTCGGGCATGACCTGCCGGGGCGTCTGGCCGAGTGGCCTGAAGCCGACGGTTGGCCGCGGTTGCACGAGACTCTCCTGGCCCGGCTGTGCGGAGCGGATGTTCCTGACTGCTCGCGCGCAGTGAGCTTCTTCAGCGGTCACTCCAGAGGATGAGTGGCTGGCTGAGGTTGACTGCCCTCTGAGCTGCGGCAGCGCAAAGCTCTCGTGGGCCCAATCGTCACCCGATCGGTGGCCACTCTGAAGAAGCTCAGTGAGTCAACTCCTGCATACACGCGGCAGAGAGGGGGATCCAAGAGAGGGCGAAGCCCTGTCGACCGGGCAGGACGGCAGCAAGTATCACCTGGTCGCTATGCCTCAGGCAATCCGCCTGCGGTCACGCCCACCGGAGGGAACCGCACCGCCGTCACGCAGTTCATCCCTTGCTCCAGGCAGCGTCCCACCGGTCCGTGGCAACTTCGGCCGCCCGCGGCGACGGCCCGACCCGTGTCAGGCGACCGTGGCCACGACAGGCACCGTCGCCCGGCATGGGCCCTGGACGTGAAACGCGTCCATGCCGGACGTGGCGTCTCACACGGATCCGGGCCCGGCGCCCGCCAGCAGGTCGGCGAGCACGCCACCGCCCCAGAAGCCTCGCCCGCTCACCTGCTGGCGACTCCAGAAGGGCTGCATGGAAGAGCGGTATAACTCCGGTCATGGAGCGGGCACCGCGTCGACGGGCGTGGATGGCCGGTTCATGAACGAACTCGTGGCCCGGGCTCAGGCCGAGGGCTTGCAGCTGACGGATGAGGGAGGCCTGCCCAGGCAGCCGCCAGGGCGTGTGTTGGAGTCTGCTCTCGAGGGGAGATGAGCGATCCTCTCGGCTGTGACCGGCCGGCTCCGGCAGCCAAGAACGGCGGCAAATCCAGGAACGACAAGCGGTCCAAGCAACCAGGCCTGAGCTGGCGATTGCCCGCGCAGGCCTGGCAAAGACACAACTCTATGCGTGGATGCTCATGAGCCACTTGAATCCCTGGACAGTCACCCGCCCGTTACGTGGATGATGTAGCCAGTCGTAGGCCTTGGCGGGTCAAGCTCGTCGCCCGCGACTACAGCGCTTCGAAGATCCCCCTTGGCGGATGAGGCGACGGCAAACCCGGAAAGAGCAGCAAGCGCGATCCCTGCCGCTATCCCCATACTGGTGATCCTTAATTGAATACGCAATTTCATTCCTTACCTATTGCCCTGCACACTGCTCCTACAGCGGTTCCTACCGTGAGGCGGCAATGCCCATGGGTCGATTAGCTCGTATGAATTATCTTGACAAAACATAGACAATCTCCCGAGCAGTGAGTACTCAATTTCATCAGTCAGGCGCAGCAGCTTCATGATCCATGCAATCTGTTCGCCCCATTTTCCACCGGCCTAGAGCTCTGCCGTCGCTGCTCCGGCCACCCCGCCAGGGCATGTTCGGCGGGTGGTTGCCGGTGGCGGTGGGCGTCTTGCCTGCCAGGGGCGGTCGCGGCCTGATGACAAGAGGCCGCCTGGAGGTCGTGGGAGCGAATGGTCAGGATCCGGCCTGCTTTGGCTTTGGTGCACCGCTCGCGCGGATAGCACCCGCTGCACAGGTCCCTGAAGGCTGCTTTGCGCTGGTGGTGCTGTCCGCCGGGGTCCGGCAGCGGGACTGTGTGCCCTTGGGAACAGGTCACGGTGGCGGCGACGGCGAAGCAGCCGGTGCCTGACCCGCTCCAGCACCTGGCGGGCGTTGCCGGTGAGGCAGGCGATGTCGCCGAAGGCGTGAACCGGCTCGTCCTCCTCGGCGAGCAGATCCAGGCGACAGCGGCCTCTTGGTGTTCCGGCCCGGCTCCGGGAGCGAGAGCAACGGCGGTGAACGGGCCGGTCTCGGGCTCGACGGCGAGGTGGGCCTTGTATCCGTCCTGCTGATGGGATTGAGTCTTGCGACGTGGCGGGCTTCGGGATCGACCGTGGAGACCATGCGGCCCGGGGCGGTGGCCCGGGCCCCAGCGCCCGTCGCGGCCGTCCGGAGTCCCTCAGCCGGTTCGACGCCCTGCCCGGCGGCCGGGATGCCCACCGCGTTCGCGGCTTTCTCGCCGAGCCGCTTCTCGGGCAGCTGTCCCGCCCGAGCAGCCGCAGTGCATCCGTGACATGGGATTCCACCAGCGCGGTGCGGGCCTGGGCGTCGTTCCAGGCGCTGCGGGGTTTGCCCGGCTCGGTGTAGTCGTGGGCGGTGCACTGCAGGCCGCGGCCCGGCCAGCTGCCGGGACTTCCCGGATGGCCGCCCGGATAGCGGCGATGCACTCGGATTGAGCTTGTCCTGGGACTCGGCCTTCAGTTCCAGATCGGCCGCCATCTTGACTCGCCGCGGTCGACGGAACCGCTCCCCGGGATCGCTGATGGGCCAAGCCGGCGTCATAGACGCCGTTGTCATGACGACGGCTGTTGCAGCGCAGCCCGCGCCTGGCCGTCGACGGCGCCCGTCCGAGCCGCCCGGTTATCTCGCGGACGCCCAGGCCGCGCTCGTGCAGGGTGGCGATCCCATTGCCTGCCAGCAGCGAGAGGCAGCGGTCCGAACGGAATGCTCCGGAGGGGGGCCGGCGGGACACCGCCGCTCTCCTCCCTCCAACGGCAGCTGGTCTTCCTGCCAATCCCGAGCTGCCTGCGCGCCTTGACCGTGCCCTTACCCGACGCCAGCAGCCGCCAGTACTCAGCCTCAGGGGCCGGCCTCCGCTTCCTTCCCCGCCCCGCCATCGACGCACCCATCATGATCAAAGAGTGCTACGACAAGCGTCAGAGCCCGAGAGCCCCGGGAGGGGGCAAGATGAAAGAGTCGTTGACAACACCGCCGCCCGTGACCTCGCGCAAGTCGAGCAGCATTTCAGCCAACGTGCCCGCCGGGTCGTCGGAGACCGCACCCCGGCCGAGGCATGAGACGCTGGCCAAGCGACTCACCTACTGCTGATTCGAAACGATCACTGGAAACCGCCCCTTGCCGAGCGGGCGCGCCTGCCATTCGGCCACGCCCTCCATCACCGAATCCGTGATCGTCGAGATGGTCTGCTTGGAGACCTCGGCTCCCTGGACGTCTGGCGGAGGTGCGGAGATCTCGCTGCGGGTCAGGCCCCTCGCCGCGAGCGACAGGATAATTCGTCAACGCCGGTCAGCCGGTGTTGGCGCTTCTTGACGATCTGCGGCTCGAAGGTGCCTTCGCGCTACGGTCCCTCGGGCCGACCAAACAACCGCCACATCGCTCAGTGCCCAGGCGCATTGCTGGGAAGCGTCGTGGCAGATGCTGGCATCCGATTCCCGTGCGCTGGCTGAGAATTCCACGCGAACCTGTGGGCGAGCAGGCTCCGCCCTGTGTCGACGAATCCGCGCTGGGCATAGTAGTCGAACAAGTGCCGAACGTCACTTCCATTCGGGGCGATTACCAACTCGACTGCGCTGCAGCCATGCGCAGAGGACCAACGCAAGGAGTCCTTGATCAGCTGACTACCGTAGCCGCGTCCGCGAATGTTTGGCGTCACGTAGAGGTCCTGGAGCTCAGCTACCAGTCCTCCTTCGAGCCCCAAGGTCGTCGTGGTGATCGCGAACCCTAGGATGTCATCACCTTTGGCCTGAACCGCCACTCGAGCGATGGATGAACCGACCAAGACGGCGAGGTTGGCGCGAAGGGTGGATTCCGGTGTGGTGAATCCACCTTCTTCGTAGAACGCGATGGCAAGTTCCAAGACGGACGGAAGATCGTCAAGGACAGCAGTGCGTACAGCCACGGTTCTAAGTCTCCTTTGAAGTGCCACGGGGCGCTTGCCGCTGCCGATTGGTGAGCTCGCCCCGTTCCAGCCAGGGTCGGCGCGAGAAACTGCGTCCCGGGAGTGGGCATGGCGGCGGGGCCTGCGCGCATTAGAGGCTATAGGGCTCTCACCTCGCACAATGGAGTAGCGGTACCCATGCTAAGCCGGGGTGCAGCTCTCACTTCGTGATCTGCACGAAGCAATCCATGGTGGCGCAAATCGCTGAGCGCCCTGACAACAGTCGAGGGCGCTAGATGCGAGAGACAGCTCTGGCCCGCCCGCCTACGCGGAGGCCTCCAGTTGAGCAAGGCAAGGCGGGTGAAGCCGTGCTCAGAATGGCGCCATGCTGGACGCGCCCACTCTGCGGCAACGTGCGCGGGTGGGCACCCGGTAGCCCAGATGCCCACCCTTGCTATACGCAACGCTCCTACGGCGTGACCTTTTCGATCACGACGTGACCCGTGCCAGCGGGCGTGCCATGGGCGTTGAGCAGCTGAACCTCGCCGAAGAACCGGCGTCCTTCGGGGGCGGGGGCGGCTGCAACCACATCGGCAGCTAGCTGGGCTGTTGCACCGTTCGCGAGCACTACGGGCTGCGCATCGTCGACGTTGACGCTGCCGAGAGAGGGCGCGAAGTACACGTCCTGGTAGTCGAACTCCGTCGAACCAGCCGGTACGGCATAGCCCACCACACGGATCGTGTATGTGCCGGCAGCGGGGTTGTCGATGCTGACGGACTCCTCCGAGTCGCCGTCCGCGGACTGTCCCACCAACGTGTCGCCCAGCCAGAGCTCAAGGTCGAGGTCGGCCGCGGCATCCGAGACACCGCCGATGGAGACATCCAGCCTCTCGACGCCGCTCGCGAGAGTGACGGCCGTCTCCTGGGTCTCCTGGTCCTCGATCGATGGACGGGTGACCTTCGCCGAGCCCAGCGGGCCGCCCCTCAGCTTGCCGTTGATGCCGGCGAATCCGTTGCTGACCGTCCACTGGACCTGAGTCGGTGCACCGACGTGAACCTCGGAGAGGGTCTGCACAGCGGGGTCGAAAGCGGCGCCGAGCAGTGTGACGTCAATTCTGAACGGGTTGTCCAGCAGCGGGGATGTGCGGCGGGACTCGACCTCGATCTCCCAGACTCCCGGCTGCGGGTCGCTGTAGGAGCGCTGGTCGGGACGGCAGGTGTTCTCTGGGTTGGTGTAGTTCGGGTAGCAGTTGATCGTGGCGCTGTCCTCGACGCCCACACCGTACGGATGAATGGAGATGAAACGGGTCTGGCTGCTGTCCTTCAGCCCGCCGAGGGCAACCTCCAGAGTCTTGGCGCCCTCCGGAACGGTCACGAAGTACGACTTGTGGCTGTTGCGCTGCACGGAACTGGAGGCCGAGAAGGAGTACCCGGGCTTGGTCAGCTTCTCCGAGACGACAACGGTAGCGAGAACCTGCTTGTCCACACCGGCGGTGGTGGTGTCGTCCAGTTCCAGGATGGCGCTGCGAACTCCCGAAAGAAGTGGGTGCGCACCGACCTTGACGGTGACCGGCGTGTTCAGAGGGAGCTCCACGGAAGGCGCACCGAGCAGCCTGAAGGTGCCGTCGTTGTACTTCCAGCGCATCTCATGACGAACCGGACGGTCCGGCCCGGTCGTGCGGACGACCGTGACGTTGTACGTCTTCTTCTGCCGGACCTTCAGACCGCCCTCGCGATCGTAGATACCGGTACCAAAGCCAGGAGTCTGCAGGAACTCGTCGATCGCGGTGTCGACCGGTGCCATGACCTTGTACTCGTGCGCCGTGGCATGATCCTCTACCGCCGCCCAGGCTCCGACGACGTTGATCAGCCCAGAGCCCTGCTCATGCGCCTTTGCCCCGACGATCCTCTTCGCAGTGCTTGTGAGTGCCGTGCGCAGATCTGCGGGCGAGAGCTCCATACCACGCTGCTTGGCAGCAGAGAGCAGCAGCGCGCTCGCACCAGCGGCCTGAGGCGAGGACATCGAGGTTCCCTGAAGCATGCCGTACCCGGCCGGGAGCTGGTAGCCGGCCTCCTTCACCGGCGCGCCGGGGAGCCAGGTCTGGATGGTGTTGACCGCAGCACCGGGTGCCGTGAGGGTCGGGGTGAAGCCGCCGTCCTCGCGCGGCCCGCGCGAGGAGAAGGGGAACATGGCGTACGAATTCGTCACGACCGAACCGTAGTTGGCGGCCCACGTCTCCTTGGAGACCGCAGCGCCGACGGAGATCACCTTGTCGGCGAGGCCGGGGTCCCCGATCGTGTTGAGACCAGGCCCCTCGTTCCCGGCCGAGATGACCAGCTGAACGCCGTAGGTGTCAATGAGCCGGGAGTAGAGCTCAGCGCGCGCGTTGTTGCCGTCGTTCAGCGCGGGCAGACCGCCGATCGACATGTTGACGATGTCGACACCGCGATTGATGACCAGATCGGCCATGCCCTCGGTGAGTGCGACGTTGGTGCAGCCACCGCTCCACGAGCAGGCGCGGGACGAAACAAGCTTGGCACCGGGTGCGGCGCCGTTCATCTTCCCGCCGAACAGGCCCTTGGCGGCGGTGATGCCGGCCACGTGAGTGCCGTGCTCGGATTCGATGATGCCGACGTTGACGAAGTCGGCCTTCTTGCCCACCCAGGTGCCGCCGAGCGGGTCCATCGGGACGTCCTTGCGGATTTCAATGACGAACGGGATCCGCTCGGCCACCGGGGTCGCCGGGTTGTCCGTGCCGAAGTAGCCGACCTGGTACCCGTCCTTGTACGGCTTCATCGGCACGTTGTCCGTGAAGTCGCCGTTCTGGTCGGTGTCGACCCGTACCGTCCCCGCAGCCGGATCGTAGAGCATGCCGAACCGGTCAGAGGTGTCTCCGTCCCGGTTGACGTCGCCCGCCATGTCACCGGTGGCTGTTATCGATTCACTGAACCGACTGAACTGGTACGAACCGGCAGGGGCCTTCCAGGAAGTGCCTGATGCCGTGAACGTCGGGCCCGTGACAGGCGTTGTTTGAGCCCGCCACGTCCCGTCGTTGTCGGTGATCGGGTCCGTGGCAGTTACCCAGTCGACGATCTTACGCTCGCCGGTGGTGGTCTGCTGCAGGGCAGGGTGGCCCAGATCGACGCCGGAATCCAGGATGCCGATGGTCACGCCGCGGCCGTCGTATCCGGGGTGGCTCTTGACGAACTCCACCGCTCCAGTTTCGAAGGACGGGTTGTAGGGGTTCGCTGCAGGCGTGTCCTTGCCAGGGGCCGGAGAACCGGCTACCGGCAAGGCCAGGAGGGCGTTCTTGGCCCGGTCCGCAGCCGGCGTCGGATCGTCCAGCTCGATCTCGTGGCTGAGGTCGATGCCGTGGACAGCCGAGAGTTTGACAGCCGCCTTGATCGCGGCTTTCGCGCCCTCGGTCGGTAGCGTGGCGCGAACGTAACCGAGCTTGTCATAAACCTGGCCTACGGAACCTCCCTTCACTGCGTCAAGCTGCGCGGCGACCGCCGCAGTGGAACCGGGCGCGGTCGCGACCATCAAGGTGACGGTCTTTTCGCCCTTGGCTTCCGCCTGCGCCAGTAGATCCGCGTCAGCCTTCCCCAGCTTGTCGGATACCGCCTTGAACGGGACGGATCCTGACGGGGCGTCGACTGCTGCAATTGAGAACGCGGGAGTGACGCCGGCGCCGACCAAAGCGGCAACAAGGCTTGCCGCGGCTGCCACAAAACCGCGGCGCCGCCGCCGGGTTATGGATTCCTGGGGTTCGGGGGTCATGTGCATCCCTGCATGTAATGAGAGAACCGGAATCGGTATCGGACGACGGCACCCTTGCCTATCCGTCTTCCCGACAGAAGCCCGTGCGGCAGTACTTGAGTAGCAACTACCCAAGCCGTCTGCGTGGCGCGTTGTCTCCGGCCGTGGATCACGACTGGTGGACGCACAGCGAATCGAGGTCTGTGGCGGGCTTGAAGGACGCATCAGATCGCAGTTTCACCCGTAATCGTCAGGTTGGAACCCTTGTGCATGCCCGCTTTGAAACGCGGCCGTCGGCGAGTCAAGGTCAGCGCTCAAGCGGCGTGACTTTGAACACAGCCCTCGGTAGATGTGGGTTTACACCCAGCCGGTCACGGGGCGCGGCCTGCACCTGCTGTCAGCCTGAGAAGCAGAGTGAGGCGAAACGGCGGGAGACCACTGAGCCGTTTCAGCCGGTGAGTCGTCGGGGTGGGGACGGTCTTGGCGATTGAGCTTCTTCAGCGGTCACTCCAGAGGATGAGTGGCTGGCTGAGGTTGACTGCCCTCTGAGCTGCGGCAGCGCAAAGCTCTCGTGGGCCCAATCGTCACCCGATCGGTGGCCACTCTGAAGAAGCTCATTGATGTGAGGTTGTCGGGGGTGCAGGGTGTCTTTACGGGGGACGCGGGAGGTCTTGGTCGGGGCGGTCGCTCTGTCCACCGGCCGTCTCAGGCGGGAGTGTGCCCGGGCGGCGCATCTCTGCGCGATCGCGGGGTCCTTGCCGGGCCTTGTGCGACGCGGCACCGGCACCGTCTCCGGCTCCCTGGTACGCCTTGCCGGCCAGGACGGGGATGCCGAGCCGGGTACAGGTGGCGGTGATCCGGTGCCAACGGGCCCCGGCCGGATCATGGGCCGGCCCGGCACCTCGAGTGAGATCCACACGAATGTCCCGTCTGGAGCGGTGATGGCCTGAAGGGTCACGCCGTGCCTGCGGTGCTTGCCCGAATCATCGCCCCGGTCACACCCGGCGAGCGTCCCGTCGGGCAGGACATACCGGGGGTTGACGGGTCTCAACGCTGCGGTCAGGCGTGGCGCTCCCGGCCGGCCGGAAGCGCCACGACCATACGGATGCAGGCGTGAGCAGCGCCCGCACCGATGCCGGACCCGACGGCGATGTGCGTTCGTCCTGCGCAGGTACACCAGTCGGCCAGAGCACACCGGGACGGCGGCAGCTTGCACCTGCGGTCGCCCTCACGGGTGACGATCAGCAGCGTGCCCCACTCCACAAGGACCTGCGGGACGTCGAGTGAGTACGACACGACAAGCAACCACAGATCCCCACCGATGAAGAGCCGAGGCCAAACACCTCACTCAACATCCGTGGGGCTCAGCCCACTCCACCCCCACCCGATCAGTGAGCATTTTCAGCGTTGCCTCTCCAGGGTGAGGACCGCGGCGGCGATGTCCGTCGTGCGGTTCGGGCTGCAGCGGCTCCGGCGGAAGATCCGCCAGGACTTCAGGCGGGCGACGCCTCGTTCGACAGGAGCGCGGGCCTGGGCGAGTGCCCGGTTCAGCGTCCGTTCGGTCGGTGACAGTTCGCCGTTGGGCGGGCGGCGGATGGCGGTGGTGACCCAGGAGCCTGCGCCGATGTAGGCGCGGTCGGCGACGATCGGGACGCCCTGGCGTTCGCAGATTCGGATGATGCGGTGGGTGCGTGCGGCGGTCAGATCGTGAGCGCGGCCCGGCAAGGCCGGCATGAGATCCACAGAAGCTGGCCTTGGGGATCGGTGACTATCTGCACGTTCACGCCGTGGCGCCGGTGCTTGTGGGAGTAATCGGCGCGTGCGTCGCCCAGGCGGTCGCACTCGCTGAGGGTGCCGTCCAGGAGCACGTAGTCCGGGTCGTGCTCGCGCAGGGTCTTGAGCAGGCCCGGCGCCCGGTCGGCGAGGAGCCGCACGACGGCGGTGGTGTAGGCGTGGGCGGTGCCTACGGATATGCCGAACCCGGCGGCGATCTGCGCGAGAGTGTCGTGCTTGCGCAGGTAGGCGAGAGCGACGAGGGCGCGCTTGTGCGGCGGGAGCTTGCAGCGGCGGTCACCCTCACGGGTGACGATAAGCATCGTGACCCACTCGACCAGCGCATGAGGCAGGTCGAGTGCGGCAGGATAGGGAACCAACAGGGCTCCTGGGCCGGCAGGTTGAGACTTCGAACACCTCACCCAACGGCCCGGGAGCCCTGTCCGTTGCGGGCGCCAAGGTCATCACCCGATCGGTGGCCACGCTGAAAATGCTCAGTGACCAAATCGAAAATTCTCACTGCGTGGGCCCGTGTCGCTACTTGAGCGAGAGAATTGCGCGATGGATGGAGGCCGGACGGTAAGTGGTGATCCGAAGCACCTGAGATGCGCCGGGCTTGCAATACTGCAGAAATGCCTGGCATCGCAGTCCGCACCGTGGTGGAGATCCGGCGGCTCGCGCAGGCGATGCCCCGTGAGGCGGCAGCCGTCAGCTCCACAAGATCGTCCGGCCCCTGACGTCGCCGTTCGTCAGCATAACCACTAAATCACTGAGCTTCTTCAGAGTGGCCACCGATCGGGTGACGATTGGGCCCACGAGAGCTTTGCGCTGCCGCAGCTCAGAGGGCAGTCAACCTCAGCCAGCCACTCATCCTCTGGAGTGACCGCTGAAGAAGCTCACTGAGCCGAATTTATTGTGATGATCGGCAAGAGCATTTTCAGCTCGATGATCCACGGAAGTGCTTGCAGCGGCAGACGGGGGCTGTGAGCCCGAAGGGGCGGTAGTTGGCCGGCGCCAACTCACCGCGATTGGCTCAGACCTGCTGCGTGACACGCTTCTCCTGCGGGCAACGGTCTCGATGTGTTCGGGGAGCGAGAGTTCGACGCGGAACGCTCATCGGGTATCCGCTCAAGTCCCAGAGGTTGCCGGAGCGCCCATCTGGCACCCATGCTCCGCACATGACAAACTATCTGACGAGACGTCACATGCTAGGTGTTGGCGCTCTCCAGGCGGCCTCGGCATTCGGGTTCACTCGTATCGGCCTTACCGCGGCAGCTGCGGTGGAGCCTGAGGCGACCCAGTACGCTCCCGCTGTCGTCGTCGGCTCTGGCTACGGTGCAGCAGTTGCCGCGCTTCGCCTCGGCGAGGCAGGCGTCGAGACACTGGTCCTCGAGATGGGCCGTCTCTGGAACACGGCAGGCCCGGACGGGAAGGTCTTCTGCGCCACCCGAACACCCGATCGTCGTTCCATGTGGTTCCGTACTCGCACCGAGGCGCCCCTCGCCACTTTCCTGTGGCTGGATGTCGTCAACAAGGACATCAACCCCTATCCAGGAGTCCTCGATCGTGTCCGCTACTCCGACATGTCTGTGTTCATGGGCCGTGGTGTGGGAGGGGGATCACTTGTCAACGGCGGCATGGCGGTGACCCCGAAGCGCTCATATTTCTCCGAAGTGCTGCCTCAGGTCAATGCTGCACAGATGTATGAGACCTGGTTCCCCAAAGCGCGCCAAATGCTGGGCGTCAATACCGTGGATCCGTCATGGTTCAACTCCACGAATTGGTATCGCTTCTCACGCGTCTCCCGCAAGCATGCAGAGAGAGCAGGGCTAAATACTGTCTTTGTCCCCAGCGTCTACGACTTTGCTTACATGCAGCGCGAGGCGGCGGGCCTTGCGGTCAAATCTGCCCTCGCCGGCGAGGTCATCTATGGCAACAATCATGGTAAGCGCAGCCTCGATAAGACGTACCTGGCTGCGGCTCTGGGCACTGGAAATGTCACGATCCGGACCATGAGTCGAGTCAGAGGTGTGCGGAGAGAGCCAGACGGTACCTATGTACTGACTGTCGACCGGACTGACGACCATGGACGGGTCGTGGCCACTACCGAAGTCGGCTGTCGTCAGTTGTTTCTCGGCGCGGGAAGCCTCGGGACTACCGAGATTCTTCTGCGTGCACGCGACAGGGGCACTCTGCCTGACCTGAGCCTGGAGGTTGGCCGAGGGTGGGGAGGCAACGGCAACGTCATGACTGCCCGTGCTAACCATCTCTGGGACACGGTAGGAAAGAACCAAGCGACGATGCCTGTCATGGGCATTGACGACTGGTCAAATCCCACACACCCGGTATTCGCAGAGATTGCGCCTCTACCGATGGGGTTCGAGCACTGGATCAGCCTTTACCTTGCTATCACAAAGAACCCTGAACGAGGCACTATCGCTTACGATTCTGCATCCGACACCGCAAGACTGCAATGGCGTCGGTCCCAGAATCAACCGTCCGTAACCGCTGCAAAGTCGCTTTTCGACCGCATCAACCGAGCGAACGCAACTATTTACCGGTACGATCTGTTTGGCGAGAATAAGACTTTCGCCGATGATTTTACCTATCACCCTCTGGGTGGTTGTGTCCTCGGCCGTGCGACCGACAATTATGGCCGCGTCAAAGGGTCGCCGCGGCTGTACGTGACCGACGGGTCACTCATCCCAGGTTCCCTCGGAGTGAACCCGTTTGTCACGATCACTGCTCTCGCCGAACGGAATATGGCGAGAGTTCTGGCGCAAGACGAAATGGACTGACGCCAGCACTCCGAGCTGCTGCAGATGCCGGGTACGAGCGAGATCCGCTTGAATCCGCTCTACGCGATCCGTTCCCGAGCCGCATGCGAAATGACCGGTGAATCGAGATGTTCGATGCCCCGCAGCGTCGTAGTGGCGCTGCGGGGCGCCATGCACAGTGAGCAAGATGGGATTCGAACCCACACGTCTCGAGGACTGCGGATTTTAAGTCCGCCGCGTCTGCCTTTCCGCCACTTGCCCAAGCTTTTCCCAACATGAGCCCTCGCATGCGACGGCTCATGAGCAGTCAGTGCTTACTTAGCCCTTCCTCGATGCCTGAGAGCCTGTTGGCTGCCAGCACGACCGGAATGCCGGTGCCGGCGTCTGTAAGTTCCACCAAAGGCTCAGGCAGTGCGGTCCCGTCTCGCGGCTCGGCGTGACGGGCCTCCGGTCGAGCAAATACCCATGTAGTCCACTGCGGTGGGCGAGGCCGTGTAGTACGCGCGGACGACACCAGCCTCGGCCAGCCCGTCCTGGCAGCGTGGGCACGGGCGGGCAAGGAGAGAGGCCCCGTCGGAAGCAACCCGAGCAACGTAGATGATCGCCCCGGCGGCGTGGCGCACTCGCCTGAGGACAGCCTCTTCCGCATGGAATGTGGCATGCCGGAAATCGATCATCGGGTCATTGCGGCGAAGGTTTGGTGAGGCTGCCATAACACGCCGTCCTGCCACCAGTACTGCCCCCACCCTGTGGCGGCAGTCGGAACGCAGAGCCTGGCGTATTGCCAGATCGATCATTGACATGGCGATGCGGACGTCCGTTCTGCAGTGACAGCGGATACGTTCCTTGCCACAGTGATCTGGCCTGCCGTCCTGGCGCCTGAGTAGTCACTACTTGGACAATTCCGACGAATCGTACGTCTAGGATGCGACCATGCGCTTCTCTTGCCTCGGCATCACGGTCGTGTCCGAGACGCCGACGAGGAGCCCTGCGAGCTTGCCTACCCGCTTTCGCCCTCACGTGGTCCGAGTCGAGATCGAGCAGGCCGACGTCGTCGAGGCGGGCGGGATCTCCTTGCACAGTCGGCTCTGCGCTCTGGCCCGCCGCCGGATCAGGAACCGCGGCAAGCCAGCGATGCCAAGACTTGGAAGCGGGACGACGGAGCCCGTCAGCAGCCGGACACCAACACGTGGGTGATCTCGGCGAACGACGCTCGCCAGAGGTGTTCCACCTTCCAACACCCCGCGGCCACCTAATCCCGTATGCCGATCTGAACGATCACCTCACGAGGTAGAGCCCGGCCCTGCTCCGCTCTTCGCCCGCTTGGTGGCTTCGGTCCCTTGAGCGCATGCGGGCTGCCAACCACCCAGTCGGCTGGAAGTCTCTGCAGATTCAGCGCCCGACCGGCGGGGCGTAGACAGAGCGCAGGCTTGTCCCCGGACTCGGCAACGAACCTGCCCAAGGCCGCGGTCCGGGATCTCCCGAGCCCAGGCTCTTGGCCGAGACAGCACCTGGCTGACCTTGAAGGAAAGGGCCGACCCAAGTGCAGGTCGGGATCCCAGTGAGGTGTGCATGCCAGGCTGTTAGTGACCTGGGTCAGAGCGGCGGCATTGAGCCGTGGCCTTGTCGAGGATTTTCGTCAGCTGCCTTCCTCCAGGCGAACGGCCGCGGCTGGTCTTTCCGGTCAGCGAGCGAGGCCCGGATGTCACGCTCGAGCGCTCGGAGCCGTGAACTCCATGCCTGAGCCTCTTCTGAGTGAGCTCGGCGAATCACCGCTCGACCAGGTTCAGCCACGAGGCACTCTTGGGCGTGAAAGTGCAGATGGAACCCGCCGATGCGCCATGTCAGTGACTCTTGGGCTGACGGTGCCTGTCCCTGCTGAACGCAAGAGGATCGCGACGCTACGCAAGCGCCGCCTGGGCATAGGCGAGGTCGCTTCCCGTTTAGGCAGGACTCCGTAGGCAGGCGAAACTCAGGCTCGATGCGGAGCTTCGTTCCGAGGTCCAGGGCCAAGCTCGACCTGGAGTGGGGCCCCGAGCAGATCGTCGGCCACCTGGCACGCGCTGTCGCCGGAGAATCCAGAACGGCACCTGTGCCAACGAGCCATCCATGGTGGGAGTGGCTGAGCGTCTCGGATATCGAATCGGTGGCGGATGCCCCGCTGGCCGCAGTCGACGGCCCAGGCCCTCCAACCCGTTCGACAATAGTCCGCATGCCCCGAAGAGGTTCAGCCTGGCCCGGCCGGAGCCACTCCCGTTTGGAGAACCTACCTTCGCCATCAACTTGACCCGGCCCTGAAGGGCCGGGCTTGGAGGTAGTGCCCAACTGGCTGCTGGGTGAGCTCCAGACACCCCTATGGGGTGGCAGGGACACCACATCCGCAAGTACCTATGAGGCGCACACTTCTGGTCCCCGTCCTGCTTCGCGGCCTCCTGCGGCGGTGCGCCGCTCGCGGTGGTGCAGGAGTACATCGAGAATCAGAAGCGCCCCGGCTGAGGTCGACGGTGATGACCCGTGCGCCAGTGCGGGTCACAGCAGCCCAGAGAAGCGATTCCTCCCGGGCCTGAAGGCCCGGGGTTCCTCGCTAGGACCCGCTGAAAGCCCCCGCTCCCGGAAGACTCAGGCCAGCGGATTCCTCTCGGCCCGCACTCATGCTCGGGCCTTCTGGCCAGTCTGGGTCTCCCGATAGCGGAAGTTCGAATAATCACTCGCTTCCAACAGCGAAGATGTCGGATGCGATCAGGACTGAGTCACCGACATCCCGTCGATGATTGAGTAGAAAACAGACTTCTGCTGCTTAGTCCGCGAAGCTTCACTCTTGGCCACCAGGTTCTCGAGAGTGTTGCGCACCACAGCGATGCTGACATTGCGCTCGGGGTGAGCCTCCGAAACCGCAGCAGCGACCTCGGCTGCGGACCGCGGCCCCTCGTGCTCGGCCAGATGCATGCTGACAAGCTCACGAAGAGGCAGGCTGCCATCCGCGCGACGGTACTTGGCCCGCTTCTTGGGGGAGCCCGTCTCCTTGACGGGGTTTCCTGCGCCGTTGACTGCCGAAGCCGGCGCGCGGCCACCCTCGGCAGGCTTGACGTGCCCGTTGCTTCCGTTGGCTTCACCGTCCCTGCCTGCGGCTGAGAGCGAGTTCGAGAGGGACTGCTCCATGTGTACGAGCAGTGTGTGGTCGTTCTGGAGAGCCAGCAACTGATCCTTGAGTGCGGTCAGTTGCGAGCTGATCTCTTCCTGCTCTCGAGTGTTGCGCTCCAAGTCCGCGGCGATCTGCGTGGCGTAGTGCGACTTGATTCCGATGGCGTCGGCGGAGAACTTGGGCATGATGGCCGCTCCCTGGTAGACGTGATGACAGGTAGATGCTACTCACATTCTCTACCAGACGCTTTACTGTTGTTCCACCGAACTGCAGAGATTCGCTGGGCGCACCTACCTCGGCGCGCTCTGAAACACCTTCAGCGTGGCTCTCGCCGTCACCGAAGACCGGTCCCCAAGGCTCCGTCGCTGAAGTCCATGGGGTCTCTACGGCTCGGCATTGGCTGAGGTGAGGAGCTTGGGGCTCTGCATGGCCAAGACGTCCCGGATCTAGGCACTGGACCGCTCTCAGGCGGCCCTGCCGAGGATGCCGGGCATGCCCGAGCGGCGCATCCACGACCATCCGAGGCCCGGTGGGCACCAACCTCTTCGCGGCCCTCAGCATCGCCGATGGCACCGTCATCCGTGAACTCCACCGCCATCGAGTTCAAGAAGTTCCTGGTGAACGCGGATCAAGCGGACCCGCGACCTTGACGTGCACCTGGTCTGAGACGACTATGCCACCCACAACATATGGAGATCAGAACGTGGCTGGCCAAGCATCCCCCACTTCCGCATCCGCTTCACGCCCCCATGGATCGTCCTGGATCAGCCAGGTCGAGCGGTGGATTCGGCCTACTGACCTACAAGCTCATCCGCCGTGGTGTCCACACCTCGATGCAGCCACTCAAAGATTCCATCCGGGTTTGGATCGAGACCAGGAACCAGGACCCGAAGCTCTTCACCTGGACAAAGTCCGCCGAGGGGATCCTCAAATTCCTCACCAAGATCACCCCAGCAGCCACCGATATCCAGACGCAGGCTTTAGACCGTGCCCCATGTAGTGAGGCGGTCGTTGAAACCGACATAGGGCGGGGTACGTGGAGTTGGATTGTTCCGGACGGGCTGTGGGAGATCAGCGAGCCGTTGCACCCACCCTCTCGGATGCGGCCACAGGGTGGCGGAATACGGGACACACCTGATGAGGCACTGTTCGCCGCGATCATCTACGTGTTGGTGTCCGGCTGCGCCTGGCGGCCACGCTTCGGTATGTCGAAGTCGACAGCCCATCGCCGGTTCCTGATCTGGTCGCGGGCCCGCGTGAGGGGCCGACTCCACGAGGAGATCCTGCACCGCCTCGGCCACGCCGGCCTGCCCGCCTCTCCCGTGCGGTCCTCGACTCCGCACACGGCCGGGCGAAAGAAAGGGGGCAAACTCACAGGTCCGTCCGAGCCCCGTGAACCTGGGCAAGCCGGGTACCAGGACGCACCTCCTGCCGGACGCGAACGGACTGCCCCTCCTCATCAACGTCCCGGCCGCCAGTATCCACGACAGCCAAGCTCTGAAGCTCATGGCGCTTGGTCACCAACCGGGACGCGCCCTGCGACATACTCCAACTCGGAAATGACTCCGCGGCAAACGCACCGGTGTCCCCACCGCCTGCAAGGGCGCCGAGTCATCAGAACGGCTCGGACGCCGCGGCCGGGCGATCGAGCGGACCATGTCCCGGCCCACCGGCCACCGCCGCCTCAACCACCGCTGGTTCTGTCTGGCAAACGATCTCGGGTGGGTTCGCGGAGCCAGAGGATGAGCGAGGCGAGGTGGACTCCGGCTTTGTACCAAGTGGCCATTTTGCCGAAGCGGGTGGCGATCGCGCGGAACTGCTTGAGACGGCCGAAGCAACATTCGATTACGTTGCGGGCCCCTGTAGAGCTCTCGGTCGAAGGCCGGCGGCCTGCCCGCGCAGTATCCGATTGGCCTTCTGGTCCGACCGCTCCGGGATCACCGTCCGGATGCCCCGACCGCGCAGGGACTGACGGATCGCCCTGGACGAGTACGCCTAATGGGAGGCGAAGGCTGGCGGATGTTGGCCTTCGTGGGCGCGAGTGGAGCCTTTGAGTATGCCCGGGCCTGAGACGCTGATACGTCGGGACGAGTGCTGGTGGCGGGCTTGCAGGCGGGCTTCGTGGAGGGGTGGGCTGGTCTTGTTGGCTTTCCTGGGTGGTGTGATGGCCTGACCGGGGTGGTCGCGTCTGAGGCCGGAATAGCCGTCGTCCAGGAGTGCTTCCTCGTCGGGAAAGTGCTGATAGCAGACGGCGATGCCTTCACTGCGTGTGGCGGTCGCGTCATGCATGCGCCCTGGCCGCAGGGCATCGGTCCAGAGCATGCGCCCCCGGGCGTCGGCAATAACTATGGCTTTCACCGTGTTCTGCCTCTTCTATCCCGGGACGGATGCGCGCCTGCCGCCGCAGCCGGCTGCGGGCTGGCGGACCCCGGACTTCGGTAGCGTCCAGACGCAGCTCGACACCCTCGGCCTGGGCATAGGCGAACACGTCAGCCAGGGCCCGGAGCCGCAGCCCAGGACGGTCGGGGACCGTGCATCCACGCTCGGCGAGAAGCCCGCGTATCTCACCGGTCGCGCGGGTGATCGTGGAACGGCCGACACCGGACAGCAGACCCAGGACCGCGTGCGGCAGATCGTGCCGCAGACGGATCAGCGTGGCCACCAGCCGGTCGACGGACACCAGCTGGTTCTGGGCGCCGGAACCTGCCACACGCTTCCTGACACCACCGCGTACTTCGTGACGACGCCCCTCGGCCACGGCCTGCCACGGACCAGCCAACTCCTCAAGCAGAGAAACGAGATGGCGCCGGGAGATCCCCCGTGAACACCCGATGCGCGAGAACCATCCGGTTGACCATGATCGCCACATCCCGATCATGCCACCACGCAGCGGCCACACCACCAGCCGCCGCTATCACACACCAGCTCGTTAGAAAGTCGCTCAGGGGTCAGCTTTCACGCCTCGACAACAGGCGTAGAGGGCGAGGTCGGTAGCTTTCGGCAGGTACTCCCGCAGAAGTCCCTTCGGATTCTCATTCGTGCCGCGCTGCCAGGGTGAGTGGGACTCGCGGGATGGGATTCGGAATCCGGTCAGCTCCTCTGCCTCCTGGTGAAGGTGGAGCTCGCGGCCCTGGCCCCAGGTCAGGGGTTCCACGCAGAGAGGCGGGCAGCCGGCGGTTGCCCGGCGAGCGCGTCGCGTATCTTCGGGGCTTTCCAGCCGTGGGGCAGCTGGATGAGGCGGGTTGAAGGGCTGCCCGACGCCGTCAGCGAGGTCTGGCCCCACACCGTCGTCCAAATCTGCGCGTCCGCCTGCTGCGGCATCGGTTCCGCTATGCCGGCCTCCAGAGCCGGGGCCAGGTCGCCAAGACCCCCAAGCCTGGCTGCACCGCACCGACCGATGACGCCGCCACCAGCAGCTTCCTCAAGTTCTGTGAGGATGCGGGACAGAAGCGCCCGGCCATCGTCCAATCGCGGGGAAGATGCCTGGGGCGATTTCGTACCGTTCCCGCAGTTCGATGCAGAGATCCGCCGGATCGTCTGCAAACCTATGCGATCAATTCCCGTCAACGCGAAGGTCCGCCGGGTGGTTACACCGTCTACTGGACAGACCGCCCCGCGACCTTCCGGTGAGCCTCTGCCGAATATCAGGAAGGATCCTCGGAGACGGATCGACGTCAGGCGGTTGAGGGCAAGGCTGGTCCGCAGCGTCGGGTGGACAGCGGGTCGCCGAGCTGGACTGCGGCCTTGTTTCCCCATCTCCTGGCTTTCAAGCACAAGATCGGGAGATCCGCCAAACCACCCGCATCGGGCCTAGATCATCGCGTCGACGCCTGGGGATGGAGGTGATTCCGGGCACTGAGTTCGTTGCCGGCGCGGGCGACTTGACTGACCATCAGTCGCATATCTGATTACCATTTCAGTTTGGGCTGCAGTCCGGGACTGCCACCGCCTGGATGGCACCTACGATCGGCCCCAGCCGACCAACGGTATGCGGCATGTACTTTTCCCTTCTGTACTCCAGCGCGATCGGCCCGGACGCCTCTCCCCCGGTTTCGAGACATCAGCCATCGGAGTCTCCCGTTTGAGTGCGGGCGCCGTTCCCATTCATCCACGACCGCACGTACGAGGCGATTTCCGCCCCGTCACGTACCCACCTGACGTGGTCGGCCTTCCCTCCCTCCCTCGGTTCGTAGTGCCACCGCTCGACCCGTGAAGTCGGCAGCTTGGAGCAGAGACGGTCCACGGCAGCTGGCGGCGCCAGGGAGTCGCCAGACAGTGATATCGCGAGAGTGGGCAGGCCGCCACCATTCGCCAGCAGCCGCTCGTAGTCGATATCCGATCCTTCTGGACGGAAACTGCCGGTGCGCGCGGTGCGCGCCCAGTCGCGCATCAAACGTGCGGGCTGTCTGCCGGCGAACCCCAGAAGGTGTCCCGGCCAATAGCCCAGAAGCGTTGCAACACCGGCAATGAACTGAGTACCCAGTAGGACTTTGAGCCGTGCTAGTCCGCTGAAACCGCGATAGTCCACCGATCCGGAGGCAACCAGTACCAGTCCATCGACCTCGTTCTTGGCCAGCGCACTGTAGTGGAGGGAGATCTGCCCACCGATGCTGTGGCCCAGCAGGAATAGGCGTGCTTCGGGCCCAAAGCGCTCGCTCGTCCAGGCGACCAGCGAGGGCCAGTCCCGGGAGGCGAGAAGGTGGTATCCGTGTCGGGTGGTCCGGCCGGCTCGCGGGGCACTGTCGCCCTGGCCTCTCATGTCGGCAACCACCACTGCCACACCTGTCTCTGCTATGAGCTCACAGAACGGTGTGTAGTAGTCCGCTCTCACCCCCAGCGCGGGGCACACGAGCAGCACGGCCTCTGGGTCTCCGGGCGGAAGAGTGACAGTAGCTGCCAGGTATCCACCTCCCGAGGATTCGATCATCACCTTCTCTGCTGAGTTCATCGCCAGCCGCCTTCATCGTTGACGAGCGGGGAGACGTGCACCCCTCGTGTCGTGCAGTCAGTCATGCTCAGCTCTCCCTCGCAGTCGGCGGGCCCTGGTCTCGGACGGAATCGGGGCTTCATAACGGGTTCGAAGACCATCGGAACATAGCGCACCTCTCACCCCATTTAACAGAATTGTTAGGCAAATCATTGATCATCGGGTGATGGTTCTCGGATAAGTCACAGCTCAATATGTCTACCGTCGCGGTCATGGCCGAGGCTTCGCAACGTCGACTCATGGCCGAAGCGGGAATGCACCCTCCCCGCGCAGGGTTCCGCATCTCCACACTCAGTCGAGCCGACCGTCCGCAGCAATCTTGCGAAGCGGGCAGCGGATTCAAGTCGCGCCACCTGCTGCCGGACAGTGCACCAGCGCTGGCCTTGTCACTGCCGAACAGGCTTACGGTGTAGTCGAGTTGCTGGGGGGTGCGATCGGGTGCAATGGACGGCATCCAAGATGGCATCGCGCCGGACTCGACTCCGATTGCTCAAGTCCCACTGTCTGTCTCTCAGTGTGGTGGCGGGGAAGGCACGGAGTAGAGGCTGTTCAGGGCCCGGCGGATTGCTGCGGGCCTGGGATGCCTGATGGGCGGGGTACTGGCGTCCCCCGCCCATCAGCCGCCGCTCGCCTGCGCTATTAGTAAGCGCGCGGAGGGTTGTAGCGAATTATCTGAGGGTCGTGGTCACTCGCCTGATCGGAGAACTCCGCGTTGATGTGTACCACGTCGTAGCTGAACTGTCGGATGGCCGGGCTGGTCAGGATGTGGTCGAGGGTCTGTGCATTGCCATCGAAGACGTAGCTGTAGCGTTCGTTGGCTGGCAGGGTGTTGATAAGCGGCTTGAGGGTGCCGCCACCGGTCAGGATCTTGGTGGTCTGCGAGAATTCGAAGTCGTTCAGGTCCCCGAGTGTGATCACCTGAGCGTGCTTGTCGGCTGTCAGGATCTGCCGGACGAACGCGTTGACCTCGGCTGCTTGCAGGTGGCGTTGGGTTTCCGATGAGCGTTCGGGCTCCTGGTTGTGCCCGTGTAGTGGCTGATCGCCGCCCTTGGAGGCGAAGTGGTTGGCAATGACGAAGACGCTCTTGCCAAGGAACTCGAACTCGCCCACGAGCGGCTTTCGGCTGTTCGCCCAGGCCTGGCTGGTGGGGTTGATCCTGCCTGGCGAATGCGAGAGCTGAACAGCACCCTTGACTGTGAGGGGCGTTGTCGCCGTGGTGGCGTTACCGCCCGGGCGGTCGGAGAAGGTGACACGCTGGGCGTTGTAGAGAAAGACCTGGCGGATGTTTCCGCCGGGCTCGCCACCGTCCTGCAGGTTCTGAGGCGCGATGTAGCGCCAGGTGTAGCGCGGTCCGCCGGCCGTGACGATCGCGTCGGTGAAGCGCGTGAGCGTCGCCTCGGAGGTGACAGTACCGTCGTTGGTGGCTCCGTTGTCGTCCTGGATCTCTTCAAGAGCAACGATGTCGGGAGCCGCCAGGTTGACGGCTACTCCTGAGGCGAGGCGGTCGAACTTGCTCTGAGGGTCTCGTGCGTCGAGGTTCTCTACGTTGAAGGTGGCAACAGCCAGCTCAGTGGGGCGCTGCTTACGGGTGATCTCTCGCTGAAGGTGGTGGTCGACGTGTGTGCCCAGGGTGGTGGCCTGCAGGCTGTACCCGCCGAAGTTCGAGTAGTCCACCGGGCCGGCCGTAACGCCCGCCAGCTCGTCTCCGACATTGGCAACCGGGAAGGCACTCTGGCTACCCAGGTACGCCACCTTGATGCGGCCGGTATTGGGCTGCGCGTACGAGCCGTAGACGGTGCCGCCACGCGGTGTCCGGTTCTCCTCCGGCTTCGATGTCACCCACAGTTCGTGGTACGTGTTCGTTGCACCCACGACGTGAGCTTCCGTGATCTCGGCACGGGCACCTTCGATGGACTCGTAGAAGTCCATCGCATACACGTCCGGCTGAAGAGGGAGCCCGTCGACGCTACCGCCCCCTGCAGTGGGGATGTAGCTGTCGGGAACGGAGGCACTGTCCAGGACAACAGTTGCGGGAAGAGGGTTGCCGCTCGAGAGTACCGTGACCGTCGGGATAGTGATCTCGGTCAGGGACTGGGCCGGACCGGCGCCGCGGTACTCATTGACCCTACCGCCGACCAGAACCGAGTCGCCTGCCTTGACCGATGGGGTGACCGCTCCTGTATGAACGAATACGCCTTCGCTCGTTCGGGCATCGCTGTCAGGCACCGGGTCCTGAATCCAAAAGCCCCTCGATCCGGATGTCCGTACACCTGTCACGATGCCCGGGATGGCAGCGACATTCTGCCCGACGAACGGGGAAAGCCGGGTGTGCCCCTGGATGTCATGGATACGGAGACTGCCCGGCTCTTCGTCACCCCCGCCAGGTGCCTGTCCGGCGCTGTTGACCGGGGAAGGCTGCCCTGCGCTGAAGTCCGCCGCGTTGTTGTCCGAGTCAAGCAGAGTTGCCGGACGCGAGACGCTGGAGGTGCTGCTGGCGCCTCCGGCCGGCCCTACCTCGCGTACCACCGCGTTGCCGTAGCCGACCAGGTCCACCACGCGAGCATCGGCTGCGCAGTCGAGAGCAGTCAGACAGGTGAGGGCTGCTGAGCCGGAGACGAGAGCGACTGTGCCCGAAGTGGCTCCCACCGCTATGTTGCCCGCCGCATCGGGGGCAGGCAGCGCCGTCACTCCGCTACTCCCCCCGCCCTCTCTGATCAGGTAGCGCCCTCCAGGTGCCAGAGAGCCGGTGAGTGGTGTGACGCCCCATGCCGAGCCGGCCGAGGGAGAGCCGGGTAGGTACTGGACGCTGTAGCCGGTCAGGTCACGCACGGTCGAGCCTGCGTTCGCCAACTCAATGAAGTCGTGCGTTAGCAACGCCCCCGCGTTGCCTCCGCCGCCATAGACCTCCGCAATCACGAGACTTGTGGACGGAGCCGCCTGCGCGGCAGGCAACGTTGCAAGAACGAGGGATGTGGCTGCTGTCGACGTGACGAAGGCCCATATTGCTGCTCGTCGGAGGGGTTTGCGGTGGTCTTTGAAGCGGACGACGGACACGAAGGGGTCCTCCTAGGGAAGCGCTGCCCGGTAGCTTTGCAGCTGGGCAGTTGTGCATGGCGCATGCGGCGATCCGGTGTATGGCCGCAGACTGCGCTGCGGCACGAGACATGAAACGCGCGTAGAAGAGCTTGGACAAGTCCAGAGTGCATGCAGGGATGTCCTTGAGTGTCGACTACTCACGGACCATTGTGGTCCACAAATGGATCTTGTCCGCGTATCGCCGTGATCCTCGCGTCCCCGGGGGGATTTGGCGAGCGCTCAGAACTGCACGCAGGGCAGTGGAGATGAGCTCTGCCGACCGCTCCTCGGCGGGATTGGAGATAGGGTGTTTTATTGCGATGGGTGGCGATCCGGGGCGCTGTCGGTGGCGGTGCAGGGGGCATTCGACGATGCCGCCTTGCGGGTGGCGGCTCTTCCGGGCCTGCGGGGCGCGTCGGCAGTGCCGTCTGTGTTTCGCGACGCGTTGTGGGTCCTCAGTCCTGGTGCCCCCCTCGGCCGAGGGGGCCTGAAGGTCCAGTCCTGCTGTCGTCGTCCGCGGTTGACTCTGCCTGCTGTGGGTGGCGGAGCCTGCCGCTCGGGGCTCGTAGACCTGTCCGGGTCCGGCGTCCGTTGATCCAGCTCTCAGAGCAACACGCCGGTCGGCCTGGACGATCGTGTGATCCGAGCGCGTTAGTCACCGCCCTACGAAGGCCTGTGGGTTTCACTCGATTCGTGCCCACCTGCAGGGTGCACCACTGACGGATACGCCCCGCGGGGAGAAGTCCCCCTGCGGCACAGGCCACGCAGTGATGGTCTTTCAGTCGTCGGGTCCGGTCGCGAAGACAGTCCCAATCCGCCTGGGTTTGAGTATCTATTGCTCCTGAAATAGGGATGCCAAGGTGGCACGATGAGAAGATCCTTGCGCCGCTTCAGGACGTCTCGTCGGAGTTATCTCAACTCAGGGCGGCTCGCATCTACCCAGGCCACGGTGTTCTGCCTGCTCAATGCGTCGACCATAGCGATTGGCTGCATAACCTCTAACAAACAAGTAAGAATAAATTCCAGAACACCAGCGCAATCGACCACCATTCCTGTGGTGGCGAGTACAGAATTCGAATCAAGGGGTCGAGCATGCTCGCACACACCTCGTACGACGTGGTGATCGTAGGGGGAGGCCACAACGGTCTGGTCGCCGCCGCCTACCTGGCAGGCGCAGGTCGCTCCGTACTGGTTCTGGAACGACGCGCAGCCATCGGTGGAGCTGCGGTGTCCACGCGCCCGTTCCCAGGTGTCGATGCACGACTGTCTCAGTTCTCCTATCTCGTCTCCCTGCTGCCTGACAAGATCGTGCGTGATCTGGGGCTCGGCTTCGCAGTCCGCAAGCGCACGGTGTCCTCTTACACGCCGAAGGGAGACAGTGGTCTCCTCGTGGGTGCTGGCCGCACCCGGGATTCGTTTGCGGCACTCACAGGTGGCGAACAGGAGTACGCGGCCTGGGAGGAGTTTTACGGCCGCACCCGCGAAGTCGCTGGGCGGGTATTTCCGACGCTCACCGAACCATTGCTGCCTCGAGCGCAGCTGAGGGCCGTCGTCGATGACGACGATGCCTGGCGGATGCTGTTCGAGGAGCCGATCGGCGTCGCGATCGAGGAGCGCTTCACTGACGACCTGGTCCGAGGGGTGGTGCTCACCGATGCCTTGATCGGGACGTTCGCCGATGCCCATGACCCGTCGCTGGTGCAGAACCGTTGCTTCCTCTACCACGTCATCGGCGGTGGCACCGGGGACTGGGATGTACCCGTCGGTGGAATGGGAGCGCTCACCGACGCACTTGCTACCGCGGCGCGGGCGGCGGGTGCGGAGATCGCGCCGCTGCACGAGGTTGTCGGTATCGAGACCGATGGAGAACGGGCCGAGGTCTCCTTCTGTTCGGCTGACGGTGAGGGCACCGTCGCCGCCCGGCATGTTCTGGTCAATGCCTCGCCTCAGGCTTTGGCCACTCTGTTGGGCGAGCCTGCGCCGGAGCCTGCGGAGGGATCCCAGCTTAAGGTGAACATGCTTCTGCGCCGCCTGCCCCGGCTGCGTGATCGCTCGGTCGACTCCCACCATGCTTTCGCCGGCACATTCCATGTCTCGGAGGGATATGGCCAGTTGGCAAGTGCCTTCCGGGAAGCAGCGTCGGGACGGCTTCCCAGTGCGCCGCCGTCTGAGATCTACTGTCACTCGTTGACGGACCCGTCGATCCTCGCACCCGAGCTGGTGGCGCAGGGGTATCAGACCCTGACGTTGTTCGGACTGCACACCCCGGCGCGGCTTTTCGCAGCGGACAACGACGCAGCGCGCGCGGAGTTGCTGGCTGCAACGCTCGCCGAACTGGATTCCCATTTGGAGGAGCCGATCGCCGACTGCCTCGCCCTGGACGGGAACGGTGCTCCGTGCATTGAGGCCAAGACCCCGCTCGATCTCGAGCACGAGCTGTCGTTGCCTGGCGGTCATATCTTCCACCGGGACCTGTCATTCCCCTACGCGAGCGAGTCGACGGGAAGGTGGGGCGTGGAAACGGCGCACCCCAATGTTCTGCTGTGCGGGGCAGGTGCCGTACGTGGCGGGGGAGTCAGCGGCGTGCCCGGGCACAATGCCGCGATGGCGGTGCTGGGCCGATAGGGCAGCCCTCCCTGGTCGGTCGCAGGACGCAGTCAGTGAGCTTCTTCAGAGTGGCCACCGATCGGGTGACGATTGGGCCCACGAGAGCTTTGCGCTGCCGCAGCTCAGAGGGCAGTCAACCTCAGCCAGCCACTCATCCTCTGGAGTGACCGCTGAAGAAGCTCAGTGAGCATTTTCAGAGTGGCCACTGATCGGGTGACGTGAGGGCGGCTGTGGAACGGACGAAGCCGCAGGGCTGTTGGGCGAGTTGTCTACGCTCAGCTCCTCAGCCTTGGGGCTCCGTTGGTTCCTTATCGTGCCGTACTCGATGTCCCGCATGCCCTCGTGGAGTGGGTCACGATGCTGATCGTCACCCGGGAGGGTGACCGCCGGTGCAAAGCTGCCGCCGTCCCAGCGCGCCTTGGCCGCACTGGTGTACCTGCGCAAGAACGACACGCTCACACAGATCGCCGCCGGCTTCGGGATCAGCGTGGGCACCGCCCACTCCTACGTCCACGCCGTCATCGCCCTTCTGGCCGGCCGGGCACCGGGACTGACCGCGGCCCTGAGGGCTTCCGCGGCCCAGTACGTTCGGCTCGACGGCACGCTCATCAAGTGCGACCGGGTCGGTGACGGCCGCGCCGACTACTCGGACAAGCACCGCCGACACGGGGTGAACCTGCAGGTCATCACAGCTCCGGACGGGACATTGGTCTGGATCTCGCCGACCCTCGCCGGCCGTGTCCACAACCTCACCGCTGCCCGCCGGCACCGGATCATCGCCACCTGTATCCGCCTCGGCATCCCGATTCTGGCCCACAAGGCCTACCAGGGAGCGGGCAGCAATGTGGCCGTGCCCTGCCGGAGAAAGCCAGGCAAAGACCTCACAGCCAAACAAAGATCCGTCAACCGTGCGCACTCCTGGCTGCGATGGCCCGTCGAGAGAGCCATCGCCCGGATCAAGACCTGGCGGATCCTCCGCAAAGCCCGCCTCAGCCCCAACAACCTCACGTCAACCGCCAAAGCCATCCTCATCCTGGAGACTCACTGAGCTTCTTCAGAGTGGCCACCGATCGGGTGACGATTGGGCCCACGAGAGCTTTGCGCTGCCGCAGCTCAGAGGGCAGTCAACCTCAGCCAGCCACTCATCCTCTGGAGTGACCGCTGAAGAAGCTCACTGAGCTTCTTCAGAGTGGCCACCGATCGGGTGACGATTGGGCCCACGAGAGCTTTGCGCTGCCGCAGCTCAGAGGGCAGTCAACCTCAGCCAGCCACTCATCCTCTGGAGTGACCGCTGAAGAAGCTCACTGTTGAAAATGCTCAGTGTCCCGCGGCCGACTGCGTGAAACGGCGCCTCGGACCAATGTGGTGTTGCTGCCAGGAGACGGCGCGCCTTGCCGAGCCCAGGCTGGGGTGTCGCACCGATACGCTGCCACTCTCCGCTCCTGCGATACCTGATCGGTCGCACCACCCAAAACCGTCGCAACGGTCCGACAGCCAGCCGGGGACCCGAGGCTACTAAACATCGACGTGGAGCACGCCTATTCGTCATCGGCTCGCTCGCGCGTTTCTGGAGGGTTCGGGTCCGGGGCAGTGGTGATGCCCATGGCGCCGCCTGGGACGGCCGCGGCGACAACTCACGCAGCGGTCGGGTTCCCGCGCTATGAATCGGTGCGGCCGGCTTCAGCTTTTCGAACCCGACGCGATCGTCGAGCCGCGCACAAGATTTAGTCTGCTGCCCCTCACTCAATCAGGGCAGAAATATCTCCGAACAACCAGTTTCCAGGATCTGAGGGGTCGTCTCCGCAATAGAAGTTCCGGCTGTGGTGGACAAATTCCTCGTGCGAGATGAGATCGGTGGGACCGATCCCCAGACGTCGCGCAGCAGCGATCACTTCGCACTCGGAGACGGCGTAGGAGCCCAGGAAACGACAGAAGTCGGACTCGTCCAGATAGTGGTCGCGATCGATGTCGCAGATGTCGACGATGAGGTCGACGATGGGCTTCATCCCTCGGTCAAAGACGTCCGGGCGGCCAGCCAGTTCACCTCCCATGAAGTCGACGAAGGTCTGGAGATCCACTCTGGCGTCCTCAACTGGCCCACAGTCCCTGGCCAGCCGTTCGAACGCCTGCCGGCATGCACTCACCAAGGATGCGCCGAGGGTGCTGTTCGTGGCCACTCCGGACGCGTGGCACATCCTTACAGCCACCGTGACATAGTCCGAGAGCTCCAGGAACCCTGAGCCGTTCACATCGAGGGTGGTGAATCGGTGCACATACTTCCGCCGCTGTAGTTCGCTGATCATTTGATGGGCCTGTTCAGTACGCGCAGCCCCGAGAGCATTCATCGAAGAGTCCAGACCGACATGTACGGCTGCGTCGAAACTCACCGGCACTAGCGGGCTAGGACGGGCCGGCTGCACGCTCCCGGAACGACAGACGGACGATACGGAATCAGGTTCCAGGGAACGTCGCCCTAGTCCGGCTCGCCTGAGCAATCGGTACTCGGGCGATGACGGTGAGGCGGGACGCCTGCGGGCTGATGTCGTGGTGCCGCAGGCCTGGATGCCCACCCGACTGAGCCGAAACGCCGAGGTCCGGCAGAGGAATCCGCAGGGAGCACCCGAGACGATCGTCGGGGGTGCACCCATCGCGTGATGACGGTCCGTGATGTTCGTACGCTTCCGGACTCGAGTCGAGTGCTGCCGATCATGTGATTGGTGGTGGAGTTGTGGCGTCGGTGGAGCGGACGGCCTGGCCGCGGTTCAAACGGATCATCTCCGACCGCGAGCTGGCTCGGTTTCTTCACCGCCCCCAGGTGTCACCCTGTGTAGTCAGTTGATGCGGAGGGCGCCACATCAACGCCGTCCCAGATCTTGGGAGGGATACATACCGCGCCGACTAGCCCGCCACTGTCCGCGGCCTTGAGCTCTCGGCCGTCTCGTGAGCCCCCGCCCCACACGGGAGCCGCCCCTCCGTGGCCTGCCGTCGGTGTGTCTGGAAGCCCTGACAGGGACGGTGCGCCCCGGCGGTGTCGGGGCGCCCGCCTGAAGCTGCAAGCGAACTGCGCCGCAATGGCTCATTCGATGTTCAGGGTCCTGTGTAGCGCAAGGGCCCGTTGGTGGGATCGCTGACCAGCGTCGACCCAGCAGTGTGTGACCTTCGAAGAGCGGAGGTCTGACTCGGCTTGGTGTATGAACCACTGCGCCACCCTTGCGCTGGCGACAGGTTGTCGGCACTCTTTGAGACCAGTAGCTGACGCTCAGTCAGATGCATGTGTGGCTCTTCCCAGTCGGCTACTACCCATATTGCGCACCACCTATGAGGAGGATCCCTCTGATGGCAGTGATGCGTACCACCAAGGTGACTGTCTGCGGGACCGCCGCGGGCGTACTCCTTGCTCTCGGTGCAGGATTGGTCCAGCCCGCGGTCGCGGCCGACCACGCGGACAAGCTCATCGCCAACGCCGGCCAGCCAGGCGTGATCAAGGACAGCTACATCGTCACCTTCAAGTCAGACCGACTCAATGTGCGCTCGCCCAAGGCGAAGGATCTCGCGAGCCACTTCGGCGCCCGCGTCGTCAGAACGTTCGGTTCGGCCCTCAACGGCTATTCGGTGAAGGTGACGGAGCAGCAGGCGAGGCGCTTCGCACAGGACCCTGCGGTGCAGTCAGTCGTCCAGGATCAGGTCGTCTCGGCGTCGGCAACCCAGCCCAGCCCGCCGTCATGGGGCCTCGACCGGATCGACCAGCCTTCGTTGCCCTTGGACAGCCGCTACGTGTACCCGGATTCAGCCGGCGGCGGGGTCACTGCATACATCATCGACACCGGTGTCCGTATCAGCCATCAGGACTTCGGCGGGCGTGCCTCCTACGGTTACGACTTCGTCGACAATGACGCTGTGGCCGACGACGGAAACGGCCACGGTACGCATGTCGCGGCCAATGTGGCCGGAACCGCGCACGGCGTCGCGAAGAACACCAAGATCGTGGCGGTTCGGGTGCTCAACAACAGTGGGTCCGGAACCCTCACGGGCGTGATCGCAGGTATCGACTGGGTGACGCAGAATGCGGTGAAGCCGGCAGTCGCCAACATGAGCCTGGGTGGCGGCGGCAACACCGCTCTTGACGATGCGGTACGGAACTCGATCGCTTCTGGCGTCACCTATGCCGTCGCGGCCGGTAACTCCAACGCCAACGCCGCCAACTACTCCCCTGCTCGCGTGGCGGAAGCGATCACTGTCGGGGCCACCGCCGACACGGACAGCCGCTCCTCATTCTCCAACTGGGGCACCTCGCTCGACATCTTTGCGCCGGGTACTGCCATCACGTCCGCGTGGAACACCGGAGACAGCGCCACAAACACCATCTCCGGAACCTCTATGGCGGCCCCGCACGTGACAGGCGCGGCCGCGCTCTACCTGGCGGACCACCCGGCGGCTCTGCCCACCGAGGTCGCCGCTGCGTTGACGTCAACAGCCACTGCGGGCGTCGTGGGCAACCCCGGTACGGGCTCTCCGAACAGGCTGCTCCGTGTCATGCCTCCCGTCGCCCCTCCGGCCCGTTTTGAGAACGCCACCGACTACCCGATCTCCGACTTCGTCACCACGGAGTCCCCGATCAAGGTCGCTGGAGTCTCCGGCAACGCACCGTCCGGACTCCGTGTCTCGGTGGACATCAAGCACACTTATATCGGCGACCTTCAGATCGACCTGGTCGCCCCCGACGGATCGGTCTACACGCTCAAGAAGGCCGGCGCCGGCGGCAGCGCTGACAACGTCCTCGCCAGCTACCTCGTCAATGCCTCCTCCGAGGCAGCCAATGGTACGTGGAAGCTCCGTGTCAGGGACAGCGCCATGTTCGACCGAGGAAAGATCGACTCCTGGTCCCTCCGATTCTGACCCGCCCATATGAAGCTGGTGCCTTCGAAGAATCGGGCTCGATTCTTCGAAGGCACCAGCTCGTTCGTGCCGAAGAAGCGCTCGATCGGCCTCCGGTGTCCGATCCGCTGTGCGCGGACTCCGCGCCATCGCGCACCTTGCGGACCCGTCGCCCCGCCAGAATCAGGGATACAGGGTGGCTGACCAACTGTCCCCGGAACGACAATCGTTGAGGAGTAATTACTCACTCCAACAAGCATTTCCGGGAACAGGGTGTGGCCACCAAACCACCTCTCACCAGAGGGATCCACCGTGCCCAGACTTCAGGTACACAGACGCCCTGTACTCAGCATTCTAGCCGCAGGGGCAACCATGCTCGCGGTTCTTGGATCATTTCCCGCCGGCGCAGCAGCTCTCGCCCCCGCCCTCCCATTGCCGTCATCTTCGCCTCCAATCACCATCCACGAGATCGGAGTTCAGGAGTTCATTGTCGGGTACCGGCAGGGTGCGGCTGGCGCTGTGTCGGACAAGGCGGCGCGCGACACGGCGGCGAACTCCTTCAAGCAGGCGGGCCGTAGAGTGTCATTCGTCCGCCGACTGGGCACAAAAGGAGCGCTGCTGCGCACCGACTCTTCCTTGACTCCTCGTCAGACGGCTAATCTGATAGCCGACTTGCGCAACCGACCCGACGTGGCCTACGTCGAGCCCAACAGGCGCCTGCACGCAACAGCAACCGTCGACGACGCACGCTTCTCCGAGCAATGGGACCTTGCAGACCCTGTAGCCGGCATGAACGTCCCCGAGGCATGGAAGCGCGCCACTGGAACCGGCGTGACCGTGGCCGTCATCGACACAGGCATCACCGCACACTCAGACCTGGCCGCCAATGTCGTCCAAGGCTACGACTTCATCTCCGACGCTGCCGCGGCCCGAGACGGCAACGGCCGCGACCTCGATGCGAGCGACGAAGGTGACTGGACCAGCTCCCCCGGCGAATGCACCGGAGACCCGGACGAGGCGCCGGACACCTCCTCCTGGCATGGAACCCACGTCGCCGGGACCATCGCTGCCGTCGCCAACAACGCCAGGGGCACCGCAGGCGTGGCCTTCCAAGCCAAGGTCCAGCCCGTCAGGGTCCTCGGCCGATGCGGCGGTTCGACTGCCGATATCGCCGATGCGATCATCTGGGCCTCGGGCGGCTTCGTATGGGGTGCCCCTCTCAATCCGACGCCCGCCAAGGTCATCAACATGAGCCTCGGCGGATCCGGATCGTGCTCAGCGACCTTCCAGAACGCCATCAACTCTGCAGTCAGTCGTGGCACGACGGTCGTCGTGGCCGCCGGCAACGAAGCCGCCGACGCACGCGACGCCGAACCGGCGAACTGCGACAATGTGATCGCTGTCGCAGCGTCCGACCGCCAGGGCAACCTCGCCAGCTACTCCAACTACGGTGCGGCAGTGGATGTGACAGCACCGGGAGGAGAGACCCGCCCGTCCCGTGCCGACGGCATCCTTTCCACTCTGAACTCTGGGACGACCCGACCGTCCGCGGAGGCCTACGACTTCTACCAGGGCACCAGCATGGCCACCCCACACGTCGCCGGTCTGGTCGCCCTCGTGCTTTCCATGAAGCCACTCGCCCCGGCTACCGTCGAGGCCACCATCAAGGCGCACACACGTCCTCTACAGGGACAGTGCCCCGGCGGCTGCGGCACAGGCCTGGTCGACGCCACCAGGACTCTGCAAGCGCTGGCGGACTCGCAGATCTTCGAGAACACCGGCAACGTGGACATTCCCAGCCACGGATCCGCCGTGGAATCGCTCATCCCGGTAACTGGAGTTGCAGAGAAGGCTCCCTCCGACCTCCGTGTCGCCGTGGACATCAAGCACCCTTACCGCGGCGACCTCACCATCAGCCTCGTGTCACCTGACGGGAGTGTCTACCCGGTCAAGGCAGCTGCCTCTTGGGATTCTTCCGACGACGTCAACACTACGTTCGTCGTGGATGGCTCATCGGAGACAGCGAACGGCATCTGGCGCCTCCGGGTCCGAGACGTGGCCTACTTCGACAAGGGCTTTATCGACTCCTGGTCACTGCACTTCTGACACGTCAAGGACCCCACAGCCCAAGATCGGCATGGCCCGAGCGCGTATCGCTCGGGCCATGCAGGCCTGTTCCCACCCACTCCCCCAGGAAGCCCGGCCTACAGCCCAAGGCAGTGAGGTTACGGCCCGGGATCCGACGTCAGGATGTCGATGCTGATGGTGTGGCTGTCGACCAGAGTTCAGGGCGATGGAGAAGCTGCAGCGGTAGGGATCAGCACCGGATGCTAGGTGGCGTCGGCTAGGACCTGTCTGATAATTGATCTTGTGGTGGGTCGTGGTGAGCTGACGGATGCGGCATGGGAGCGGATAGCGCCTCTGCTGCCGGGTGTTGATGGGCGAGGTCGGCCGTGGCGAGATCATCGGCAGGTGATCAACGGGGTGTTGTGGCGGTTGCGGACCGGTGCGCCGTGGCGTGACCTGCCGGAACGCTATGGGCCGTGGCAGACGGCCTATGAGCGGTTCGCTCGCTGGGAGGCGGACGGAACCTGGGCCCGTCTGCTCGAACAGGCCCAGGTCCGGGACGACTCCGTCGGAGCCGTGGAGTGGACCGTGTCGGTCGACTCCACGATCAACCGAGCTCACCAGCACGCCGCCGGCGCCCGCAAAAAGGGGCGGCGGCGGGGGACGAACTGGAAGATCCGGCACGTCCGTCGGCTGGCCAGGCGCTCGGTCGGTCCCGCGGCGGGCTGACCACCAAGGTCCATCTCGCCTGCGACGGCAGGGGCCTGCCCCTGGCCGTTGTCGTCACGCCGGGCAACGTCAACGACTCCACCGTCTTCGACACGGTCATGGACGAGTTGAGGGTGCCCCGGACCGGTGCCGGGCGGCCCCGCCGCAGGCCCGACGTGGTCATCGCGGACAAGGCGTACTCCTCCCGGGCGATCCGTCAGACCCTGCGGCGCAGGGGCATCCGAGCGGTGATCCCTGAGCGGTCGGATCAGAAGGCCAACCGTGTGCGGCGCGGGCAGACCGGCGGCAGGCCGCCGGTCTTCGACCGCGAGCTCTACAAGGCACGCAACGTGGTCGAACGCTGCTTCAACCGCCTCAAACAGTTCCGTGCGATCGCCACCCGCTTCGACAAACTGGCCGCCCGCTACAAGGCCGGAGTCCACCTCGCCTCGCTCATCCTCTGGCTCCGCGAACCCACCCAAGATCGTTTGTCAGACAGAGCCTAGGGCGATCCGGATCGCCTGATAGATGAGCCTGATCCGCTTTGACGGACGGCTGACATCAGGGCTTCGGCCCCGGAAGGATGATGTTCATCATGGAGAGCATCGGGAAAAGGAAGCCGCACCCTCGCCGCTCGTTCACGCCGCAGTTCAAGCCGAGATCGTCGAGCTGTGCCGCAGAGTGGACCGCTCGGTCGGTCAGGCCGCCAAAGACGTCGACCTGACCGAGTCCGCGGTCCGCGACTGGATCCTTCAGACCAAGGTCGGCGCCGGTGAAACGTGACGGCCCGACCAGCAGAGAACGCGAGGAACTGGCCGCTGTACGGCGTGAGAACTGCAGGGTATGGGAGGACGTGGAGGTCCTCAAGCGGGCAACAGCTTTCTTAGCGACGGAGACCCGATGAACGTGGACCCGTTCATCGAGGCGGCTCCGTCAATCAGCTCATCGCCGAAGACCAGCCCCGAGGGGTGGTGCCCACGGGTGCCGTATCAATATCTACCGAGTGAGGGTACCCCAGCAGGTTCCGTGACAAGCTGCAGACGACACGGTGCTGAGTGAGCTTGATTCAGGAAGCTCTTCAACGCCGAGTCCGTCTTCGAGCGCGTAGAGGTCGAGATCAGATTCCATCATTACTATATCCTTATCGTAAGTAAGGGACGTACCGCCCACAGTGATGTAGTGCGACTGGTTTTTTGACTCTAGAATGCCCTCACGACCGACTTCCTGAGCAGTATTTGCTCAATTCCAAATGGATGCCTTGATGGCGAAGCCGAGTAAGAACTGCTACCGGCCTCAGGCGTCGCCAGCAGATGAGTGAGCAAGCGGGGCTGAGGAACGCCTCGTGGATGTCGTCCCGTACTTCCCCAGCGGATCCGCAGTCGGCGGAACCAGTGAGCATTTTCAACGTTGCCTCTCCAGGGTGAGGACAGCTTTGGCGATGACGGTCATGCGGTTGGGGCTGATGCGGGATCTGCGGAAGATCTGCCATGACTTCAGTCGTGCCATGCCGCGTTCGACCGGTGCCCTTGCCGCGGCCAGGGCCCGGTTGACGGTGCGCTGGGTGAGGGTGAGTTCGCCGCCCGGTGGGCGTTTGAGTCCGGTGGTGACCCAGGGGCCGGCGCCCTGGTAGGCGCGGTCGGCGAGGACCGGGACGCCCTGGCGTTCGCAGATCCGGATGATGCGGTGGGTGCGGGCCGCGGTCAGGTCGTGGGTGCGGCCCGGCAGTGCGGGCGAGATCCACAGCACCTCGCCGGCGGGGTCGGTGACGACCTGGACGTTCACGCCCTGCCGGCGGTGCTTGGCCGAGTAATCGGCCCGGCTGTCGCCGACGCGGTCGCACTCGGCGAGGGTCCCGTCCAGGAGGACGAACTCCGGATCATGCTCGCGCAGCGTCTTGAGCAGGCCCGGGGCCCGTTCGGCAAGCAGGCCGGTCACGGCGGTGACATACGCGTGGGCGGTGCCGACGGATATCCCGAACCCGGACGCGATCCGGGCGAGGGTGTCGTGGCGGCGCAGGTACACCAGAGCGACGAGCGCACGCTGGTGCGGCGGGAGCTTGCACCGCCGGTCACCCTCACGGGTGACGACGAGCATCGTGACCCACTCGACCAGGGCATGCGGGAGGTCGAGTGCGGCAGGATAGGGAACCAACGAGGCTCCTGTGCCGGTGGGTTGAGACTTCGAACACCTCCCCCAACGGCACGGGAGCCTTGTCCCTTGCGGCCCCCCACCTCAACCTCACCGGCGTCACCCGATCAGTGGCCACACTGAAAACGCTCAGTGAAGGCGGGCGAAGGTCGGCCCAAGCATCAAGGTCGACCACCACACCTACAACGCCACCATCAGCATCGACATCCAGACGGCGGATCCCGGACCGTGACCTTCACGGCCTTGGGCTTTGGGTGGTCGGCTCCGAGGAGTAGGCCAGCGAAGATCCGCACGAGGTACAGGGACTCGGCCCAACCTGCTGAGCTGTGGGGCGCCCGAGTGGCGCGGCCGGTTCCGTATGCTTCGGCACTCGTGCGCCTCCCTATCGGGTGCCGGAACGGTAGACCGAAACCAGCGAAGGCAGGTCCAGCGGCATGGGGAGACGGTGTCCGCCGGGCAGGCGGCCCCTGCCGTCGGCCTGCTGGTGGTGGCTCAGCTAGGCGCGGGCAGCCTGCAGGACCATGAGATGCGCGAGCGGGCCAAGCGTTGCGAGTGCGTAGCCGGTGGAGATCGGGTCGCGGGGCCGACCGTGGCGGACCTGTGTGTGTCTGGGGGTGAGTAAGCAATGCCCAAGACTCGCTCGGCTAGGGATGCGAGCATTCACTGCGGGGCAGCCTTGACTGACTACGCACCCAAGAAAACCACTTCGGCAGAAGAAATCAATATGTTATGCAGGATTCACAGACTGACCTTTACGTCGTTGAAGACCTCGCCACGGAAGGACTTCCAGATGGAAACGCCCCGGCGAGCACTTTTCTAACCGCACTGACTACCAGCTCGACTGGAACCGTCGCATGCATCGGCACACTCTCGAGTGCCAGCCTGAGCCCTAATACCGCCTCGTAATTGGGATTCGCCAGCGAATAGCCTCGTCGAGCTGGTATGTACCCTGCCCAGGTAGGAAGATATTTTGGTGAAGAAGGTCCGGCTGCGCGCTCGGCTCAGCGAAGTCTGGTGCTGTCATTCTATCAAAGTTGCCAAAGGAACTCGACACCGCATAGAAGTAATCCTCCGGCAGGGGACCTCTTTCATCCTCCCTTGTGCGTGAAAGGCTCTGGTCGAGTTGGCGGTGACGCAACAGAACCCCCGGTCTTTGGCGTGTTGAGACCATTCGATCACGCCAAAGACCGGGGACTCTGTCACGACAGCTGTAGTTCTATTGTTTCGCGGTTCAGGGAGACGTGCTGGTCAAACGCTGCCAGTTCGTCGAGGACCACCAGGCGCCGATACGGCGTCCAGCGGCTGTGCCGCATCCCGGGAATCGCCCGCTCAAGCTTCCACTACTGGCGGACCGCAGCTACGAGCTTCGGCGTCTTCGGACACCATCCATCAGCTCCGCCTTCCACTGCGCGATTGAGGCCCGGCAGTTGAGCTGTCCGCCGCGTGTGGTCACGTTGCGCCGCAGCTCCCGTGAGGCGGTCGACGGGTTTCTGCCCAGCCGACGCGCAATCTCGCGCGCGCCTTCGCCCTGGGCATTGAGCAGCGCGATCTCTTCGCACTCCGTGAAGAACAGGTACCGGCCTGATAGCCGACTGAGCTGGTCCGTCGGCATGCCGCCACACTCACAGAACCACCGGGCTCCACCACCGGGGATACGCCGCACGTGATCGCCGCATCCCGGCTGGCCAGCCCCTAGAAGACTGATGAAGATCTTGTTGCGGGGCTGTCCGGCCGGAGGCCGGGCAGCCTCGCGTGGTCATGTGCCGGCTGGGGCGAGGTGCCAGGTGTCGTTGTTGTAGGTGAGTCCGAGGTTGATCAGCCGGCGGAGATTGAGGGCGGCTGCTCGGGTGCGGAGCCAGGTCGTTCTTGATGGTGCCGATGTATCGGAGTCTGCGGTTGCCTCGGCGGACGATCCAGGCGACGGCGCGTTCGACGGGGGGCGCCAGCGGCGGTAGTCGGCTTGCCAGTCGGGGTCGGTGGCGGCCTGGTGGCGGGCGGCCGCCTGCTGGTCGTGGTGGGGGCAGATGGTCAGGATCCAGCCCGCTCTGCCTTTGGTGCACTTTTCCCGCAGGGGGCATCTGGTGCGCAGGTCTTTGAACGCTGCTTTGCGCTGGTGGTGCTGTCCGCCGGGGTCCGACAGCGCGACGGTGTGTCCTTGGGGGCAGGTCACGGTGGCCGCGGTGGTGACGATGGCGAAGTCGTCGAGGGTGAAGCCACCGGGAACGGCCGCCCGCAGCGGGGCGGGTTTGAGGAACAGCCGGTGTCCGGCCCGTTCCAGCACCTGGCGGGCTTCGCCGGTGGAATGGGCGGTGTCGCCGAAGGCGTGCACCGGCTCGTCCTCCTCGGCGAGCAGGTCCAGGCCGACAGCGGCTTCGTGGTGCTCCGGCCCGGCTTCGGGAGCGAGGGCGACAGCGGTGAACAGGCCGGTCTCGGGCTCGAGGCGAGGTGAGCCTTGTATCCGTCCTGCTGGTGGGAGCGGGTCTTGTGGACGTGGCGGGCTTCGGGATCGACGGTGGAGAGCATGCAGCCCGGGACAGTGCCCCGGGTGATGCGCCAGCGCCCGTCGCGGCCGTCGGAGTCCTCGGCCGGTTCGACATCCTGCCCGGCAACCAGAGCCAGGATGACCACCGCGTTCGCGGCCTTCTCGCCGAGCTGCTGCTCGGCAGGTGCCCCAGCAGCCGCAGTGCATCCGTGACGAGGGCGTCGACCAGCCCGGCGCGAGCCTGGGCGTCGTTCCAGGCGATTCGGGGTTTGCCCGGACCGGTGTAGTCGCGGGCCGTGCACTGCCCGGCCGCGGCCGGGCCGGCTCCCGGGACTTCCCGGATCACCGCCCGGACAGCGACAATGATCTGAGTGACGGTCTCCTGGGTTGCGACCGCATCGTCCAAAACGGTGGAGTCCAGCGCCCGCCGGTGCCTGCCCCTCAGGACCCCGGTGGCCTTGACGACCTCGCGGACCGCTTCGAAAACCCGGTTCGGGCGCGTTGAACGAGCCAGCCGTCGACGGAAGTACGCCAGCAGCGACTGATCCAACGCCATTGTCGTGCAGGCCGAGCCCGCAGGCGGCTTTCCACCGCAGGTCACAGCGTAAATCCTGGACCGTCTCGAAGTCCGACAGGCCATGCAAGGCCTGCACCGTAGTCGCGGCGGCCAGGATCTGCGGCGGCATCGACGGCCGCCCGTTCACCGACGGATACATGTCCGCTTTAACATCTCCGCGGGAAACAGCCGGCCACGATGCCCGGCCAGGAACGCGAACACACACTCCCAGCCGGAATCAACTCCCGGCACGTCGCCCACACATCAGGCCCGACGGTCTCCCCGACCCACTCCCCTTGAACCACAACAACTAGTCTGGCCCCGCCGCTGACACGGCGGGGCGAGAACCCAACATCTTCATCAGTCTTCTAGGCGATCTTCACAGGGAAAGCGCTCCAAATCGCGACGGGTCGGGTCCTGCCTGGCGAACGCATTGCCGGAACAACATCCCGGCCCAGGGCCGCGGCGAAGGCCGTCGACGTGATCGGCCGCGACTTCACCGCGGCAGGTGAACACGAAGTACGTCGGCGACATCACCTACCTGCCCCTGGACGGCGGGAAGTTCTGCTGCCTCGCCACCGTCATCAACCTCGCCTCACGCCGCCTGACCGGCTGGGCAATCGCCGGTCATATGCGAACCGAACTCGTCACCGACGCGCTCGCCGCCGCCCAGCGGACGCGCGGCAGCCTCACCGGCGCAATCATGCACACCGATCACGGCCGCAATACAAGAGCCGAATTCGCCGAAGCCTGCAGGTCAGCGGGGTGATCCAGAGTATGGGCGCGAGCGGGACCAGCGCGGACAATGCGCTCGCCAAATCCTTCAACACGACCTTCAAACGCGAAACGCTCCAAGGCCGCAAGAGCTGGTCCAGCACGAGGCCCGCCTCGATGCCTTTCGACGGCTCCACCGATACAACACCCGCCGCCGTCACTCCCGCCTCGGACACCGCAGCCCCACCGCCTACGAGACAGCAACCACAACAACGCCAACTACGCTGGCCCAAGCCGCATAACCCGTGTCCAGGATTCAGGGTCAAGGCCCAGGTGTTGCTCCCGTAGTTCAGCTCATTGAGCTTCTTCAGAGTGGCCACCGATCGGGTGACGATTGGGCCCACGAGAGCTTTGCGCTGCCGCAGCTCAGAGGGCAGTCAACCTCAGCCAGCCACTCATCCTCTGGAGTGACCGCTGAAGAAGCTCATTGGTGTCGTGTGCGTATATCTGGCAAGGTCCGTGGTCAACTCGGCCTGACGTTCGCGGTGTTGTTCCCGCACCTGGACGAGCGGCAGCGCCGTCTGCTGATGGGGGCTGAGGCCAGGATCCTGGGCCACGGCGGGATCCGGGCGGTCGCCCGGAAGCCGAGGTCATCGAGACCACCGTACGCAAAGGCGTGGACGAGTTGGAGGCGGGGGCGGAACGGCTGGGCCGTGCCCGCCGTCCCAGTGGCGGCGAACGCAAGCGGGCGGCCGAGGTGGATCAGAGCTGCGGCCCGCACTATTGGCGCTGGCCGAGCCCGATATGCGAGGGGATCCGATGTCGCCGCTGCGATGGATGACGAAGTCGACCCGCAGACTCGCCGGCGAGCTCACCATTGTCCAGCCCCTCTTGGCCGAGCACGGCCACACCGTCCGCCCTCGACAGCCAGGTTCCGCATACCCGCCGACGTCACCGCGTTCATCACCAGCAGCAGCCCCACGAAGATCAAGTCAGCATGTTGATCCTCTGCGAGCCCTTACTTCCCACCTGTCACCACTCCCTCTGGACCTCACGTCCCAGTCTCCAGGTGTCCACGATCAAGGGGGAGGCTTCATCGTCCGGATGCAATCCATCAGCCGCGATCGACTACCTCGCGCGTCACACCACCGAAGCCAAAACAAAACGGGAGATCATCCGCTACGTCATCCGAGAGGTTCATGCCCTGATGGAGAGCATGATCACCTGTTCAAGACCGAATTGATCAAGCCTCAGCGGCCCTGGAAGGCACCATCCCAGGTCGAGCTCGCCACCGTCGAGTACATCCACTGGTACAACACCGGCGACTCCACGTTGAGACAGGCCACGTCCCGCCGCCGACTACGAAGTCAGCCACTACCGAGCGACCACGAAACCCCAGGTCACAACCAACGTCTGAAGTCTCTACCCAACCCGGAACGGTTCAGGTGGAGATCTTGACGCTTTCGGCTTCGATCCGCAGGCTGAACGGCCAGCGACCCGCCCTTCCTTCCCCCGGAGGAGTTGCCCGAAGAGGCCGTTGAGCTGGGTAAACACACGCCTGCACTCAAGATGAGCATGACCTGCTCACCCGATTGCTTGGCCACACCCTGCACGATCGCATTGCGAGCACGCCTCTGGGCGCGTGAGTCATCCCACCCTGGGACATAGCGACAACAGGAGCACGCGGCATGACGACGCTCAACGAACCAGTACAAGCATCAACAATCCCCGCATCGCTCAAATCCATGATGGACCTGGTCTCCCCATTCGGCTTGGTCTCCAGGCTGTCCTGGCTGAAGGCGACGGAGGGAGAGCCGGAGTACCAGATCGTGTCGGGATCCCTGGGGAACCCTGGCGAGGTACTAACCGCCCAGAGCAGTTGGTCGCACGATCCCGCTTCGGGGAATTTTGATGGCGCCGGCGGCGCCCTGGACTATGAGCTCGCCTCGCACCTTGCGGTCGCCGAGTCGCTCGAGCGTTACTCGTCTTGCGCATGGGATCCGGCAGACATGATCTGGGCTACCGCTGCCGAGCTGGGTGATGATGCGATCCCGCCGTGGGACTGGCCTCAGTGTTCGGAGCGAGAGTTCACTCACCCCAACTGCGGTCTACTCCCGCCGGATCCGCGTATTCCCCTTCGGTGGGTGAAGGGGTGGTCCCTGACACGCGGGCGCGCAGTGTACATCCCGGCCGTGCAGGTGTACCTGCGCTGCATGCCTGAGTCCACAGCCGAGCGTTTCGTCCACCCCGTCTCAACTGGGTGCGCAGCACATGGTGACCCCGTCAGCGCAGTCGTCAACGGGCTGCTGGAGGTCATCGAGCGTGACTCTATTTCACTGACATGGCTCCAGCGGCTACGCCTCCCGCGGCTTGAGTTCGAGCTGGAGGAGCTGCCTGCTGAGTACCGCGCTTACGTTGAACGCGGCACATCTCGCAACCTGCGAACACTGTTGTTCGATGCCACCACCGACCTCGGCGTCCCCGTCATCTATGGCCTGCAGCTAGCGGACCATGATCCCGTATTGGCGCAGGTCGTCGCTGCTACCTGCGATCTCGACCCGGCCAAGGGCGTTGCCAAACTCTACCGTGAGACAGCATCGCTTCGCATCGCTCTGCGATCCATGGCAGGCAGAGCACCGGATGTGGACCCACAGGATACGCAGAGCGTGGTAGGCGGCGCACTGCTGGCAGGGCCGGTCGCGCAGCGACACCTGTTTGACTTCCTGCTGGAGGGAGACCGCCCGGTCCGAAAGCTGTCCGATCTTCCAGTTCCCGACGCTTTGTCAAGTCCCCTGCCCTGGTTGCTGGAGCGCATGGCCAGAGCAGGGTGTGAAGTGTTGGTAGCAGACCTCACCACTGATGAGGCCAGGCAAGTCGGCGCCAGCGTCGTCAAGGTCATGGTGCCGCAGCTCATGCCGCTGTCCTTTGCCCATCGAGCGCGGTACCTCGGTCACCGTCGCCTCTACCAGGCTCCCGAGGCCATGGGGCACAGCGTACATGACGAGGAACACATCAATCCCAACCCTCAGCCCTTCGCGTGAAGACAGGATCTCATGAAGTCTATCTCTGAAGGCCCTCGTCTTCTCGTGCTCACGGCCGGCGCTTTCGGTAAGGATGTAGCCAGCCGCCTGGAGGATCAATATCACGCCGTGGTCCAGGATGTTGAGCCTGCCACACATCCCAGCTTCTGGCCATACGCAGACATGATCGTGCTGGCAGCCTCGCACGAGCGCTCTGCTCTGGCCGACAGCATCGACCAAGTGTCTTTCGTCCGGCGCATTCCGTGGCTTCCTGTCTGGAGCAGCCCCACGGAAATCCAGTGTGGACCACTGGTTGATCCCGGCCGCACCGCCTGCTACCAGTGCTTCGTCCGTCGCAGGAATCAGCACGCGGCGGCCAGACGCGAAATCAAACCGGACGGTGCGACTCACCCGACGGGCTATCCCGATCATCATGTAGGCATCGCCGTTGCGTTCGCACGCCAAGCAATCAACGAGGCCTTCAGCGGAAACTCAAAGGGCCTCGGCGGCACGGTACGGCGGTTCGACCAAATCAACGGGATCACAAGCAGAGCATCTGTAGCCCGAGCGCACCGATGTTCAAGGTGCAGCCCTCCTAGTCTTGCAGGCGGCGAAATATGGAACGAGCTTGAGCTGGCGAAGAGGGGAGAAGGAAATGAATGACAAAGCGGCAATGACAGCCGACGTCATCGGGGCCGCGGCAAGGACAGATCCTCAACTGAGGATTCCCCTGAAGCCACGTGTACGCAGAGGTCTAGTCATCACCGCTGAGGAAGACCAGATCGTAATTGAGGGCGGCCCCAAGAAGCAGCTCTTGCGGGGCCGCACGGCAACCGATCTGCTTCCCAGCCTGCTCGCGCAGCTCGACGGCACACGTGATCACCCTTCACTCGCCCGTGAGTTGGGCCAGTCCGACGACGTGATCTTCAAGGTGCTTTCCCTGCTCTGGACGTGCGGAGTCATTGAGGAGGGACCGCCCGCCGAGTCGTTGGCCGAAGTACATGATGCACTGGCTGACTTTCTTTCCCGGATGGGCGACTCCACTGGGGCCAACCCGACTTGGGAGCAGGCTGCAGCGCGCCTTCACGGAGCGCAGGTCGAGGTCTTCGGAGACCGTACGCTGGCAGGCCTGGTCCAGTCCGAGCTTGCCAGGGCGCTTCCGGTCGTAGTCTCTGATCGAGAGCTACCGCAGCCTGGAACGACGCTGGCCGTGTGTGCGGGCAGTCCATCCGCGGAGTTGGTGCAGCACTGTTGGACGCATCGGCTGCCCCTGATCAGGCTGCGGATCGACGGGCGCCTCGCTGATTTCGGGCCTTACGTGCAAGCTGGCGTCACCCCTTGCTTCAGTTGCCTGGTCACCGAGGACAAGAGCGACGAACGTGTGGCGACCGACGGGGACCATGCGCTCGCCGCAGCTCTCTTCGCCAGAGAGCTGTTCGCCTTGGTCTCCCGCTCCACCCCGACGACCCTACCGCTTCGGTGGCGTCGTGTGGATCTTGAGACTCTCCGTATCGCTGACCTCTCGTCAGCGACACGCTCAGGGTGCCCGAACTGCTCTGTCGTCGACGGGCCGCTCGCGGAGCAGGCGTCCCTGGCCGCCAGATTCGAGGCGCATGTAGCCATACCGCCCAAGCAGTATGCAGATCCCAAAGCACACCAGATGCACTACCGGCCATCAAATCTGGCCCTGCAGCATGTCTCGAAAGCCTGGCCGGTCGCACGGGTTGTCAGTCTTCCAGAGCCGCCTTTCGAGCACCTGGCGCGGAAGCAGCCCACAGCGGCACTGGGTACAGAAGAGCTCTCCCTGCTGCTCAAAGTCACCGCTGGCATCCAGGGAGAGGAAGCCGGCAAAGTCCTACGGTGGACCGCAACCGGAGGCAATCTCGGCTCAGCAGGCGTGTTCTGCATAGTGCGGGATGTACCAGGCCTTGATTCTGGCGTGTATGCCTATATTCCTGCCGAACACCGGCTCGCCAGCCTCTCACCCTCGGTGGAGGAGGACCCGCATGGTGCACCACTCACCCTGGTTCTGACAGGTGACTACGGCAAGGTGGCATCCAAGTACTCGGCCTTCGCTCTGCGGATCATTCTCCTGGACAGCGGATGCGCCCAGGCTGCTGCTCGCGTCGCAGCGCGTGCACTGCGTCTTGAATTCTCGCCGCGAACTCGCTGGGACGACGATGCTCTCGCCGCTGCTGCCGGAGTTGATGCCGACCATTACCCGATCACTGCCGTCATAGACCTCGGAGTGCCAAGATGAATGATGCAACTGGGCTCGCGGCAGAGTTCATTCGTGCTTTCCGCTCGCCACCCCCGGCATCCCCTGTGACTGAGAGGTCGCCGCGTCGGCCGCATCCGCTCGGACCAGCGATGCAATTCAGGCCGGGGGACTGGAAACAGGCAGATCTGCTCACCACACTGTGTGCCCGGAGGTCGGTCAGGACGTTCGCCCCGGACCCGGTTCCGGCTGGGCTTGTCAGCAGGATCATCGGCCGCGGGTTCGAGGATGATTGCGGAACCTGGCCGGACGAACAGACCCATACTTCCCTCCAAGCCGATGTGGTTGCTATGCGGGTCGGCGGCCTACCACAGGGGATGTTTTCCTTTTCTTCCCAGACGTTCTCGTACACACCGGTGGCACCGCTTCCCGACCCTGAGACGCTCTACGACATGACGATCCAGCGAGAGTTCTGTGACTCCGCCGTCATCATCTCAATTGCGGCGGACCTGGATGGTGCTCTTGAGGCGCATGGCCCGCATGGATACCGACTACTTCTTGGCCGTGCCTCGGCAGCAGCATATTCGATGTGGCTTGAGGCCGTTTCTCATGGTCTTGCAGGTGGCGTCTTTGCAGGCCTTATCCAGGCATCAATCCGTGAGCCGCTATGCAACGACGGTGCAAGTCGTCACCCGATCTTCGCTCTGGCGTTGGGTGTCCCACCATACGCCGGGGATGAAGTGGACTCAGCTCATACTGGCGAGTCCATTCAAGAGAAATGAATCCCAACGATTCCCAGAAGGGAATGACAATGCGCGAACCAGAGATTGACCTTTACGCGTTCGAGGAGGGACTGGAGCTGGAGTCTCTCGCCGAGAGCAGCGCCCCATCGGCGTCCGTTTCCACCACTACCAGCGTTAGCTCGGCCTCGTGCCCTGCAACGTCGGCTGGATCGTTCTCGACGTGGGGCTGCTACACGAGCGACTTTGCACCCGCCCCGGCGCTCTCCGCCAATTAGCACCAATCAGTCATTAATTCATCAAAGCGAGGATCAATGAACACTCAAATCGATCTGCACTCTGTGGATCTACCGGATGACGGACTGTCGCTGGAGACGGTCCCGGAAGGCACGGCCCTCTGCACTTATAGCTCCACCGGCACCGCGAGCACGGCCAGCTGCCCTGTCAGTTCCGCAGGATCAGTCTCCACCGCAGCTTCGGTCTGCCCCCCCGCCGGCGGCCTAACCACCTAACCCCCTCATGAGCGGATGGATATATGCCGCTCGTAAGACGAAAGAGAGAATTCCACATGCCTGAGAATCAATTTGATCTCTACTCTGTGGAGGGGGACGTCGGATTCGAAGAGCTCCCCCAGGGCAATGCTCTCGACTGCTGGTTGAGCGCTTCCACCCTCTCAACGGCTTCCTGCCCGGCAGGAACCGCCGCAAGCGTAATGAGCGCATCGACGTACGAGGGTGGCGTAGCCCCCGGAACCCTTACTCAAAGGTAGGTAGTTATGGGAAACGAGTTCGACCTCTACGCAGTGGAAAGCGACCTCGGGATCGAAGCACTTCCCGAAGGAAATGCTCCCTCCGACTGCTTTGCAACCTATGGTAGTGCCACAACTGCCTCATGCCCTCTCACATCGGCCTCGTCTGTGAGCACGGCATCCACCCTCAGCGGTGGTGGCGATCTAGTCCCACGGTGATAGCAGGGGGCTCGAATCAAGCTAGGCGCCTGGGAATACTTTCCCGCCGCCCAAAAGGGGAATCACGGCATACAGGGATCGAGCACTACTCCATGAATCGACTCCCCTGAATTCCCTCTAGTTCGCTTTTGAGATCTGCCGATTTGAAGGTCGGGCCCGGAGTCTGACGAAAGGCCTGAGGCTCCGGGCCCGTACCACATGTGAAGAGATTTCAGGATCCCATGCAACAAGCGATCCGGAAGGTAGTAGACGAATGGCTGACTCACTAGTTCAGATCCGAACCGAACTTCAAGTTATTAGCGGAATGGACGATATTCCACTAATCTTTGACCCGGTCACCGGAAATTACCACAGGATCACGCCGGCCGCCGTCAAGGTACTGTCGTTCCTGGATGGCACTCGTACCACTGAGGAGCTCATTGAGTTCCTCTCCCGACACAATCCGAGCAGATCTGAAAAAGTGGGCAAGCAGGTAGGTTCGTTCCTTGTTACGCTCGAGGAAAGTGGCCTGCTAGTTGGATCTCAGCTTCCAAAGAAGGACGCCAAGAAGGCGGCTGGCGGCCGTTTCCGAGGCGACATGCTGATGCCTCGTTTCGTCATCTCGAAATCTCTTCCAAAACTACTCGAACCAATAGCGAGTGCACTAAGAAGCGGCCCCCTCGGGCTGATATGCGGATTGTTCGCAGCTGGTGCAATCCTCGGATTCGCCTTCGCTTTCCATGCCCTCTTCACCAGCGTTCCGCCGATTACTCCAAAAGTCGGCTTGGCATTTGCATGCGCTGGCGTGATTCAGATAGCCATCATGTTCGTGCACGAGAGTGCGCACGCTCTAGTAGCACAGGTTCTCAAGGTCCCGATTCGCGGACTCGGCGTGGCCCTGCTGTTCTATTTTATGCCTCTTGCTTACGTGGACCGCACCGACGCCTACCGAGTCCGTGGCAGGAAGGGTCGCGTCGCACTTGCACTCGCGGGCATAATGAGTGATGGCTGGATCACGGGCGTGGCAGGTCTGGTGGCCGTCAATTCGGATGGGCTTGTGCAGCACGTGGCGACATATGTGGTGGCCATGCAGATGTTCGGGTTGGTTATCAACCTTAACCCCCTGTTCCCGAGTGACGGCTATTCGGCCATTGAGGCCAGCATCGGATCAGTCGACACCCGCGGGCGGGCCTTTACGCTACTTAAGAGCCGCGTGCGCCGGGCCGAACTCCCGGCTCACCTGGAACACCTGAGCAAGCGCGCCAAGGCTGCCTATACCGTATACGGACTCGTATCGGGCGCCTACGTCCTCGGGGCAGCCTTCAGCATGCTTCGCGGAATAGCGACGGCGGTGATGTAATGACAATTGTCTCCTCGCCGGTCATGACCAGGATCGCCGGTCTTCCAGCAGATGTGCTGGACATCGTCAGCTCGTCCACCCGAGGATTGCTTACCGAACTGGCCGAACACGACGAGCAACTCAGGAATGCGGCGCCAGCTCTCATCGACTTTCTCTATGGTCTTATCCCCCTCCTGGACGACGATGTGCCGCTGCGCCGTCAGGTCCTTGCGGGCAAGCGAGCCGTCGGCAGGCTTGCCCCCCTCCCCTGGAACGCGCAAGCGCACCAGCGACTGGCAGCCCGGGCCACGGCGCAGGAGTTCGCCCAGGTCGAGGCATGGATGGATCTGGCTCAACACCAGATGGACCTGCGAGAGGCACTCGGCCGCCAACTGGAGGCTGACCGCACCGAAATGGTCGAACGATTCAGAGCCCTCATGGAGTCAGATCGGTTTGCTGAGTCGCTGGCACTGGCTGCCCCTGATTGGATGCGGCACGGCAAGCATCGTGCCGCGTCTCCGAAAAGTATCAGGACGCTGTACTCCTATGTGTCTCGGACGTCAGCGAAGACCAGTCCGTTTTCGGGACTGACCGCCGTGGGGCAGGCCGGCGCCCAAGGGCTCGGCCGCGCCCAGAGCCGGGTTTCCGCGGCCACGGCCTACGTGGCGCTGGAATACATCGCCCGCACAAGGGAGACTGCAGACCTCATCGAGTACCGGACAGCGCCGGTACGCCCCGGGGGTCCTCAAGAGCCCAACGGGCTCATGCTGCAGGCGGAGCTGACCGCGGCGGCCGGTGCCATCTGGCGCCAGGAACGCGTCGTCGAAGCCGATCATGCTCTGACATGGATCAGCCGACTCCCCGAGCGCTTCACACTGAGCGAATTCCTCAGAAAGATGGGCGGCAAGCAGCCTTTCTCCCGCTTCCTCCGGCTCCTCGACTCGGGTGTGATCTACCCCATAGCGCCTTGGCGCCAGGGGCAGGACCCTCTCCTCGCTCTCGAAACCGTTGCGGCATACGTGCCGGAACTGGCTAAGGTCCTGTCGCAGGTACGCCGTACGGGCGCAACTGCTCACCACATGGACGTTCAGTCCCGGATCGATGCAGTCGAGCGGATTCGGCGGCTCACAGCCGACTGGGGAGCGCGCGCCGGGGGGCAGCGTGAGCTGGACACAGCCCTTCTGTATGAAGACAGGGAGACCGAGCTCCTCCTCCCTAACCCTTGCGACTCAACTGAAGTCCACGCCGGTCTCGAAAGTCTCGGGGAACAGGTGCGGCCCTACGTCTTCCGGTCCCATGTCTACGATCTTATCGTCGACCGCTTCCGGGATGAATTCGGTCCGGGAGGTACTTGCCGCGACGTGCTGGGCTTCCTCATGCGACTCACTGTGGACCGTGATTCGAATCCGCAGTTCGAAGCCGCCCTGGCATCGGACGCCTCGACCAGAGGGAAGGAGACAAACCATCGTTCCCGACTCCCGGTCGGACCTACGAGCGCACCTCCTGGCACGAGCGTTCTATTTCAGGTTGAGGAGCTCTCCGAAGAACCAGGAAGTCACCGAATAGTCGTTAATCAGTTCAATCCAGGCAGCGGCGGGCTCTTCACCAGGTTCAGCGCACTGCTGGGAGAGGAATTCCGGGCTGAGCTCACCGGCCATGTCGAACGCAGTTGGAACGGCCTGCAGTGTCTGGAGCTAGTTGTCTGGACTGATTGCAACACGGCCCAGGCCCAGTGCTCAGGGCTGCTGCCATCGCTGATGATTCCAGGTGAGATCGAGGCTGAGAACGGCACCTCGCTAGACGACCTTGTCCTGAAGCATGATCCTGCCACCGACACCGTGTCGCTGTACGACGTGCACGGAGCGCCCATTGGCCTTGTGTACCTGGGACTGATACCACCGCACATGCTGCAGTCGTATGTACGACTGCTGGCAGTCCTGGCGGACCCCTGGATCAACGGATCACCGCACTCCGACTACACCATGAGCCACAGTTTGTATGAGCACTGCTCTGAGGACGTCAAAGCGCTTCCTAGGATCTCCAGTGGTCGGCTCGTCACCAGGCGCGCTTCGTGGGTCGTGCCTGTCACTAGGATTCCTCGGCCTGAACCCAGCCGACACCGCGAGGCCGAATTTGCCATGCGGCTGGACGAGTTCCGCCGGGCCAACAACATGCCGGAAGAACTCTTCGTACACCAGTTGACCGGCGCAGGATCACCGCTCGGAGCCGACCGCAAACCCATGTGGGTTTCGCTGGCTTCGCCGCTGTCCGTTGAAGTCCTCCTGCACTGGCTTGGCTCCAGCACCGGGCATGTCCGCATGGTCGAGGCTCTGCCCCAGCGTCACCTGCAGCCGCAGGCCGACCTCGGCGGCCGGCGCCGTGTAACTGAGCATGCTGCGCTGCTGTTCTGGCCGCGGGAGGTGTGAGATGGACTGGTGGTATGTCTGCGCTTATCCCGGACGTGCAGAGCTGATGGACGAGGCGACCCGTGTCCTCATCCCCTGGCTCAAGGTTCAAGCACGCCAAGAGTCAGCAGCGAAGTGGTTCTTCATTCGCTACTGGGACACTTCGGGTCATCACCTAAGAATGCGTGTCCAGTGCACTGCAGACGGGGCAGATCGTTTGTACAGTCGCACTGAGGAGATCGCCGGCCTGCTCAGAACCCTGAAACCCGGCACACCCAGTGAACGGCTCGTTCCCGGGGCCGCCTTTTCCGGTGTACCCCGCAGCAGTCTCGTTCGGACCCGTCTGTACGCACCCGAGCTCGCCAGGTACGGGGGTGAGAGAGGTGTGCATCTTGCAGAGAAGCTATTCACGGCCTCAACCTCCTGGTACGCCGAGCAAGATCTAGCAGGATTGGATCACCGCCTCGGCCGTGCGGCTCTTGCCATCGAGTACATGCAGTCAATTGTCAGCGAGGCCCTGCCACTCGATGACCAGAAGGCATTCTGGGCAGAGCACAGGCGGCACTGGGGATGGCAGCTTCGGATGGTCATTCCAGAGCGGGAAGATCTGAGAGCGCTGCTGCGCCGCCGAGTGTCTGAAATCGAGTCGAGCACCGAAAACCAACTCGATTACCAGCCGGGGCTACGGAAGCATGTCGATACCATCCGTAACGTCCTGGATATCGGTCAGGCTGCAGCCTTGCCAGTCACTCGATCCCAACTGCTTCTCTATTACATGCATATGGACCTCAACCGCTGGGGCTTCCTCCCCGCCGAAGAATGCCTGTTGGGGCTTATTTCCTCGTCCCAGATACCCACCTAGCCCCCATAACGAAACCAGGAACCGAAAGTGATCAAAGAAGGCACTAACCTCGGCGAGACTGCACGCAAAACCCAAATTTGGCTCCACGCACTCAAGGAAGGCGGGTAGCGATGAGTGATCATCTGATGATGCCTCAAGCGGCAATCCTGATGACCAATGTGACGAAATGTTACAGAGGGCCACAGGGCGACATCACCGCCGTCGATAATGTCAATCTCGGTGTTCTCCCCGGGGAAATCTTTGGCCTCCTCGGACCTAATGGTGCAGGCAAAACAACAAGCATCGAAATCATGATGGGGCTCCGCGCACCGAGCAGCGGAACTGTCCGCATCCTGGGAATTGATCCGTCGAGAGAGCGGGACAAGCTGCGTAGTTGTGCTGCTATTCAACCTCAGCAAGCAGCACTATTCGAGAACCAGACTGTAGCCGAGCTTCTACGCACTTGGGCATCACTGTACCCGGAGCCAGACAGCGTCGATTCAGTCATTTCGCGGATGGGTCTACAAGGCGCCAGGGACGTCCGGGTTTCCAAGCTATCAGGTGGTCAGCGACAGCGGCTCCTGGTTGGAACCGCGTTAATTTCCCGACCGAAGGTTCTCGTTCTTGACGAACCCTCAACAGGGCTAGACCCCAACGCCAGGCAGGAACTCTGGGATGCTATCCGCATGCATGCCGATTCCGGTGGCACCACACTTTTGTCGACTCACTCGATGGAGGAGGCAGAGATGTTGTGCGATCGAGTCGCCATCCTCTTCCAAGGCAGGGTGGTCGCGTGCGGTGACCCTCATACACTCATGCGCAATCATGCTCCTGAGCAGGAGTTGCACTTTACTGTGTCCCCGGACACTGATCTGACATTCCTTAAAGATCACAGTGCGGTTTCGCATCTAGTGGCGCACGAATCCGACACCGGTATTCAAGTACGGCTCCGGACCATGGATTCAGACTCGGTACTGGGGATTCTCACCGGTCCCGTGGCGGCGAGGAAGATTCAAATCCGAGAAGCCAGCCTGGATGCGGTCTTTCGTAAACTCACTGGCAGAGCATTTGCCGAGGCTGACCACACAGAGTCCGCCGAGCGCACCAGGAAGGCGAAACTGTGATATCAACCGCGACTCGAGAGATGACGCTACTTCACGCCCGCGAACTGGTCCGGGACAGCAAATACTTCTACTTCGCTCTGGTCTTCCCGTTCGGAATGCTCGGCATATTCTTGGGTATAAATGCACTTCTCCCGAAGGGTCCCAGCGTTCCGGACTTCACGGCTACAGTCATTCCCATGTCACTATTCCTGGCGGTTACGAGTAGCGCCCTGACCGTTACCGCGGGGCCGCTGACAGAGATGCGAACCAAAGGAACGCTGAAACTCCTCGGGACAACTCCGCTTGGCCGAACTCGACTTATCATGACCCATATGGCGATACGAGTAGTGATGGTGGCTTTCCAATCGGTGCTACTTCTGACCGTGGCAGTCGCTATCGGGGCGGTAGCCATCTCTGCAGTGCCGGTAATGTTTGGTATCACGTTGCTCGGCATGGCCATGTTCGGATCCATCGGCTATCTTATCGGCGGTCGCTTGAAGTCCGCGAACGCCGCGGCAAATGTCGGCAACCTACTGCAGCTCGCGTCTCTCTTCCTGAGTGGTTTGGCATTTCCGCTCTGGCTGATGCCATCAGCCCTTGCGAATGTTTTGAGCTTCTTGCCCACTACATTCTACGCAGACCTGATGATGACACAGATATCTGAGAGTAAGTCGTCTCACCCTGCATGGCTTTCAGTCCTGGTCGTCGTCAGCGTTGCCTGCATGGCGATTTTTGCCTCTATCAGGACATTCAAATGGGATCAAGGCGAAGATCAATAGAAATCCAACTCGGAGAAAGCTTGTGTACTGAGGGCGAGTCGGCGGGAAGGCTTCTACCTTCACAGATTGGACATCGCCGATAGCAGATCCCATTCGGTGATCCAGGGAACCACGGGGATCAAAGTCAGATTCTGGTTCAAATGAGAGTAGGCGCAGGCATTTCGGCTTGAGCTATCCGGGCTGGTTATCCAATCCCGATGGAGGGATCAAATCCCCCGGCTCTGACTCGTACCTGAAGCACCGGAGATACCGGGAGTGTCATGAGTTACTGAGGTTGAACTCGTGGAGTCGTAGAGCTGCCGGCCGGTCGTCAGCTGCGGTATCCGGGAAGTGACTACGCTACGGCTCAGGGCGGCTGAGAGGTTCACTGAGCTTCTTCAGAGTGGCCACCGATCGGGTGACAATTGGGCCCACGAGAGCTTTGCGCTGCCGCAGCTCAGAGGGCAGTCAACCTCAGCCAGCCACTCATCCTCTGGAGTGACCGCTGAAGAAGCTCACTCAGGGAGAGGCGGTCTCAGTGAGCCGTTTTTCATCCTGAATAGCCACAGGTCAGCAGCGTGTGGACGGCCTGAACGATGGTGCTGATGCGGCGGGTGGAGCACCTGGCTCGTCGGAGGATTCGCCAGGACTTCAGCTGCGCGAAGGCGCGTTCGCCAGGGGCTCTCAGTCTGGCCTGGTCGCGGTTGAACTGCTGGTAGTGCTCGGGCTGTTCGCGGTGGTGGTAGTACGGGGTGCGGACGGTGGCGCCGGCGCCCTGGCAGGCGCGGTCTGCGAGGGCAGAGATCTGCCTGGTGAGGCAGGCTTGGGCGATGCCGTGGGCGCGGGCTGCGGTCGGGTCGTGGGTGCGGCCGGGTGCCGCGCGGGAGAACCAGAGTGGTGTGCCGTCGGGCCGGGCGATGACCAGCACGTTCGAGCCGTGCTTGCGGTGCTTCGTCGAGCAGCAGGGCTCGTCGGCGGCGATGCGGGCAATGGGAATCAGGGCGCCGTCGGCGATGACGAAGTCGCCCTCGCCCAGGCCGGTCAGGGACTCGTGCAGGCCCGGCGCCCATGCCGCGAGAATGCCGGGGGTCTCGTCGGCGTAGCGCCAGGCAGTGGCTGCCGGGATACCGAAGCCGGCTGCCAGGGCGGGCAGCGTCCCGTTCCTGTGCAGGTGCACCAGCGCGAGCAGGGCCTGCTGGAAACACCCCGGCTTCCGCCACCGCGAACGGCGTTCACACCTTCGCGCGCAGATGAGCCAGGAAACGTGCTCGGCCAGCTCATGCGGGACGTCGGCCGTGGCACGGGACGGGACCAGGCGAGGCTCCTCGGACGATGCGTGGTGCGTAGAGAACACCACCACAACGACCAGGAGCCCCGACTCGTTGCGCACCCCTACTGACCTGCTATTTCACCCCACAGAGACAGGATGAAAACGGCTCAGTGATCGCCAAAGACCTGCGGGTCAGAGTCCGCCCGGTGCAGCGATGGCGGCAGATGTGGGACCAGGGCGGTCCGCGGGCCCTGCGGTCGCAGGGGCCGGCGTCGCTGCCGAGGTTGAGGCAGAAGCAGTTCGCCCAGCTGGAGGCGGAGGCGGCCAAGGAGCCGGCCGCTCACGGCAGGAAAGACCAGCGCTGGACCCTGAGCTGCGTGAAGGCGGTGTTCGACCGGCGCTTCCACCTGACCTGCACCTCCAGAGCGTGCGCAAGCTCCTGGTACGCAACGGCTGGTCCTGCCAGGTACTGGCCCAACACGCGATCGAGCGGGATGAGGCGGTGGCCGGGTAGGCCAAGGAGGCGTGGCCCTGCGCGGAAGACTCGCGGCGGCCAGTGGACCTGGCTCGTCTTCGAGGGCCAAGTGCACTCCACGTCGTACTGCAGGGCACCGGCCGGACGCAGTCCGTGCCGGTATAGGTCGACGCTTGCTGCATCTCGGTGTCTCGGGCGGGCCCCATCCGGCGGGTCCGGTCCCGCTCATCCAGGCACTCGACATTCGGGGGCCCCAAGACTATCGGTCAACTAGGTAACGACTGCTCATCCCCCGACACTCTGCTGATCCCTACGTTGCCCTTGGCTGCCATGGCTTCACACCGGCAGCCGCCGAACGATGCGCGCCTCAGCCGGTGGGAGGACTGTGAACAGCGGACGGGACCAGATCACACACAGGCGCCGACTGTGACGTGTGCGGGCATTCTCTGTACACCCACTCTGGCGCGCTGTCTTGAGCAGAGCAGTGTTAAGCGTGCAGTTTCGGGCCATTCTCCTCAGGCAACCGGGCACGCCGAGAGGAAGTCGTCGTGAACACGCAAACCAGGACCGCGCAGTGGCCATTGGTCGGCCGAGAGACCGAGCTCAAGGGCTTTCAACAGGCATGGGCGGCCAGGCGAGCCGAGGGAACGGTGATCTTCGGGGTTGGTGGAGCCGGCAAGTCCCGGCTGGCAGATGAGTTCCTCTCCTGGGCGAAGCAGGACGGCTGGAAGATCGCTCGGGTAACCGCATCGGCAGCCGCTGCCGCGATACCCTTGGGTGCTGTCGCCCATTTGATCCCGGACGGTGTGGATCTTTCCAATCCGGTCAAAGGCTTCGCCGATGTGGCTCGAGTGCTGTCTGGCACGCAGCGCAGCCGATGGGCGGTACTGGTCGACGACCTGCATCTCCTGGACGCCACCTCGGCAGTACTGCTGCGGCAACTGCTGGACGTGGGAGTGATGCGGCTGATCGGCACGGTGCGTAACGGGGAGCCGATGAGTGAGGCAGTGCAGGCCCTTTGTGGCGGAGACGCCATCTACCGGGTGGACCTGAGCGAGCTCGACCGTGAGCAGGTCGCCGTGGCGCTCCGGAGCGCTCTTGGCGGCACGGTGGGGAAACGCACCGTGCATACGCTATACACCACATCGGGCGGGAACATGCTCTACCTTCGGGAGCTAGTTGAAGGTGCATTGTCGTCCGGGACGCTGACCAACGACGGACAGATTTGGGAACTGTCCGAGGATCAGCCGTTGGGGACTCCCCGGCTGACCGAATTGATCGGCGCCCACCTGGCATCGGCGGATGCGCGGGCCCGGCCGGTGCTGGAGATGCTCGCCCTGTGTGAGTCGATGTCTCTGGCCGATGCCGAAGCATTGGCGCCGAGGGGCGTTCTCGCGGAGACCGAGGCGGCCGGACTGACGCACACCCTGCAGGAGCGGCGCCGCACCACCATCTCCCTCGCGCATCCCCTGTACGGGGAAGTGCTGCGGTCCAAGATTCCCAGCATCCGCCGTCGTGGCCTCCTGCTCGAACTTGTCCACCGCATCGAGTCCCACGGGGCCAGACGGAGGGACGATCAACTGCACATCGCAAGCTGGCGGCTCACTGCCACCGGGACAGCTGACCCGATGCAGCTCATCCAGGCTGCCGCCCTCGCCTCCCATTCACTTGATTTTCAGCAGGCTGTCACTCTGCTGCGTGCCATACCCGCCGATCAACACATATTTATGAGTCTGCTGCTGCTCGGCAACTCGCTCTTCGAGCTGGGTCACGCTTCGGCAGCCGATGAAGCGCTGATCGGCGCTCACAAGCTGGCGAGCAATGACTCCGAGAAGCTGAGTGCAGTCTTTGCCCGGACCACAAGTCTCTTCTGGGCGAAAGACCGTACCGCCGAGGCCTTCGCGGTCAACGAAGAAGCCGCTGCGGAGCTCTCCGGTCCTTCAGAGCAGGCATGCCTTCGGGTGAACGAAGGCTTCATGAGGATATTCGCCGGCCATCCAGAGCGTGGATTGACGCTGCTGCAGGATCTCGGGGACGACCCGCTGACATTTCCGAGTCCCAACATCTGGGTGATGGGGGCCGCAGTCAAGCCCACGGCGCTGGCTCTCATCGGGCGCACCAGTGACGCGGTGAGGGAGGCCGAAGAGGCGTACGCACGGCATTCCCGAATCAGTGACCAGACACTGTTGCGCCCGGTCGCACAGTTGATACCCCTCGTATTGGCGCTTGCCAAGGCAGGGCGTCTGGATGAAGCACGTGAAATCGGAGGGCGCGCCCGGCAGGAGCTCGACGAGGTGCACAGCCCCCTCGTCGGCATTTGGCTTGCTTTCTATCAGGCCCATACAGAATGGCTGGCCGGCCACCCAGAGGACGCACGCCATTGGTTCGCCGAGGCAGCCGCGTTGTCTCGCGCCTGCCGCAACTACCGTGGGCTGCGGCCTGCACTTGCAGGACTCGCTGCTACTGCGGCTGTGCTGGGCAGAGTGGACGAGGCGGAGGCCTTCGTAAACGAAGCCGCCTCCTACCCCAGCATGGGCTTCCACAACGGCGAGGACCGCCTGGGCGAGGCATGGCTGCACGTCGCCCGCGGCAATCTGCGTAAAGCCCGCACTGTGTTGGCAGAAGCAGCAGAGGAAGCCAAACGCAACGGCCACGTCGCCTCCGAAGCTCTTCTCCTGACCGACATCGCTCGACTCGGGGGTGCCAAGGATGTCGCCAAGAGACTGGCCGAGCTCACCCGCACCTTCGACGGTGCGCTGTCCGCCGCCTACGCTCACCTGGCAACGGCATTGGCCGCGGACGACCCCGACCAGTGCTTGGCTGTAGCGGAGGAACTAACCGCCGTCGGTGCCGATCTCCTCGCTGCCGAGGCCGCCAGTGCGGCCGCCGCTGCATTGAGGCGAGTCGGCAAAACTCGCCGCGCCACGGCAGCAATACAGTGCGCGCAGGCGTATGCCTCCCGCTGCCAAGGTGCCCGCACGCCCTTGATAGCCATCAGTGAAGCCACACTCGCTCTTACTGCCCGTGAGCAGGAGGTCGCCCGGCTTGCCGCTCATGGCACCACCAGCAAGGACATCGCCGAAGCCCTGCACCTGTCAGTGCGCACTGTTGACAACCATTTGCACCACGCCTACACCAAACTAGGCGTCACCACCCGTCGAGGCCTCGCCCAAGCCCTGGGGCTGAAACCCTCATCGGGTGTTGCTCTGAAGCCGGTCCGCTGACCAATCGGACGGCACAGCAGGCCTCCCTCCTCATCCTGCAGGCGCAACGGTGGCCAGAGGCTGAGATGGTCCAATGGCCAACTCCGCGGCTCGAGCACCCCGGGACCGTCAACAACGAGAACAGCATCAACACGAGACCCTGGAGTCCGGGGTGCCCGGATCGGGCACCCCGGAGCGGCCGGCGAACAGCCTGCGGGGCCGATGGCGGGGCCGGCCTCTTCAGCAGTGGCATGAACTGGGTGACGTCATGCCTGTTTCCCCTCTCAGGGAGACGGCGAACGGGGTCCGGTGTCGGTCGACGATCAGGTGGTGCTTGCTGCCCGGCCGCCGCTGGTCGACCGACGAGGGTCCAGTGCGAGCCCCCTAGTCCGTGCTGTAGACGGTTCGAACTCGTTCGTGCAAGGGCTCGATCCGCATCACGCCTGTGACAGATGTCAGCGTTCACGTAATTCCCCATCCCGGCCTCCTTCGTCCCCATGCGTCGGCATCGACACGACCGTGCTGGTTGAGGGGGCCGCCCGATCTCGAAGTGTGCGGGCCGAGCCGGGCCGTCAAGGACGCCTCCGGCGTCGCCAAGGCCATGAGCTGCGCTCATCCTTGACTGCCCGCCCCGACCCTGAACCTCGGGCGGCCGGGGAAGATCTGGCCTCCCCATGGGGACGACGGTGCACCTCCGCGATCCCCATGGCCTATTCCGTGACGCTGGGGGTGGGGAACATCGGCGTCGTTCACAACAGATGCCTTGAGTCCGCCAGGCCCCGCCGAGGCCTCCTCAAAGGGCGGCACCGTCAGCGGACTTCGCGGAGTGACGGGCCCCAGGACTGCGGCCTCGTTTCCGGGGTCTCCTCCACCACCGCGAGACCTATGGACGCCGTCCAAACGTTGAGGATCACGGCGCGGGTCCTCTCCGGGTCCGGTCTCTTGCAACACCCGCGAGCTCTGCAGGCAGATCGAGCCCTGGTACGCACTGGTGTCGCAAACGGCTGCTGAGATGGCCGACCAACACGTCCTGGGATCAGGGCGCCACGTGAACCCCGAATGTGCTCGTGACCTGTATAAACGAACAGATCTTGGAGGGTGTCTTTGACCGTCTTCTGCGGACTCGACTGAGCGGACCGACACTACGACGTAGCATTCGTCGACGACACGGGCACCCTGCTCGGCCAAGATCCATATCACCGGCGATTCAGCCGGCTACAACAAGCTCCTGGGACTCCCGGCCGAACACGACGACAGCCCCAAAGGACCGCCAAAGACAGTGCTTCGCGTCAAGCCAGGTCAGGGGTTCCTGCCCGCCCGGTGAAAACGGGCAGGACGGCCGGCACAGGGAACAGCTGCCTGGGCCGGCCAGACCGCACGCCCCCCGGCTGCGACCACCCCTCGCCGTCGAAAGCGCGAAACCCGCTCTGACAGCGGGCCTATTCGATCACGCCATGCCACACCGGGCCGGAGTAACAAGTACTCCAGCGCCGTGTGTGCGCGGGCGAGTTGCGACCATCGCCGCCCAACGTGGCATGACCGGCATCGCGCGCCGGATCATCACAGCAGGCACCCGGTAAGGACATCGATGGGGTCATAAGGAGCACGGGCCACGAAGCGGCAGGAATTCTGGGGTGAAACAGGACCAAGCCTCCTCCCGCACCACCCATCACCGTCTCTGTGGCGCATCCGCTGCCTCACGATCACCACGGCCTCGCACCCTGAGAATTTAGTCCTTGCACCAGCCGTGGCGATGCTCTGCTGGCGGCGTCCGACCGAGGTCGCCATCCGCGAAGCGGAACACCCCACGACGGCGGAGCCGTCGTGGGGTGTTCCGCCGATGGCCGTCCGTCCCACCGGCCCGGCAGCAGAAACAGCATGTCCAATTCCAGCGGCACAGCAGGGCTGGGCTCAGGGCGCGTCGCGCACCGGCCAGGTGCTTCCCAGGCGCTGCAGCACCGGTCATCGCTGCAATACGCGGCGCCCAACCGGTGTGCTCTGCTGCCAGCCGACCCGATGCAGCTCGGGTGTCTCGTGCCGGTCGAGCGGGCGCCCCACACAGAGGTAAGCGACCAGTCGCCAGTCCGGCGGTACTTCAAGCTGCCTGGCGACACCGTCGGGGTCCAGGATCGAAACCCAGCCCACGCCGATGCCGTGCGCCCGCGCGTGCAGCCAGAACGAGAAGACAGCGGTGACCACCGAGTAGCGCAGCATCTCGGGCATCGTGCGCTGGCCAAGCCCGGCCCCTTGCGTGGTTCCCTCATCACAGAACACTGCAAGCTGCCGCGGCGCGTCGCGCAGTCCGGCCAGTTTCAACGTCGCATACAGCTTCGCACGTTCTCCGGAGTAGCCGGCCAGTGCGTCAGCGTTGGCCCGAGTGAAGTTCTCCGCCACGGCGGTCCGGTTGTCCGGGGCATCGACGGATACAAAGCGCCAAGGCTGCGACAGACCGACGCTGGGCGCCAAACAGGCAGCGTCCAGACACTGCTCCACCACATCGTCCGGAATGGGCTCGGTTGAGAAATGGCGTACGTCCCGTCGCCATCGGAACAGCTCGTACAGCGTCTCGCGGAAGCCCGGACCGAACTCCTCGGGCCCGGCTGCTGCCCCGTTGGCGGCGGGGGGCATACAGCCCTCCCGGGTCAGGTCGATCTTCAAAGCGTCCTCCTTGGAAGGGGATCAGCTGAGCACCATCCACAGTTCGCGATCACTTGCTCCATCGAAGTGAGCAATTGCTACTCAATGGAATGTATCGGCAGATAATGATTGACGCGCTCGCCTAGAACGCCACTCGAATGACGTACAGGGAAGTGACAGAGCGTCACCCCGGGCTGCCGCCAGGGCCGAGCCGCGGCCGCACGCAGGAGCACTGATCGTTCGCGGCGGCCCGGGATTGCCGGCGGCGTTGTCCAGTCGGGTCGGAGGCTTGCCCGATGGCATGATCACCCAGCTGCGCGGCGCCACCTCTCCCCGCATTCCGACACCGACGTGGCACCCGCTCACCGCGCCGGCCACCGCACCGAACCTGTCTCCGTCAGGCCGCCAGATCGGATCACCGTCACTCATCCGTAGAGCCTCCGCGACCCGGGCCGGACGTCACCACCACGGCCGGACATGCCCCGAACCGGGCGAGGGCGCGAAGACCTCCAGCCCGACCGCTCCCGGCAGCCGACTGATGGCCTGCGATGGCTACACAGCGATGATGAGTATCTTTTACTCAGTCCCATTTGCCGCCTTTTGGATTCAGTAGGCATATGCGCTCCATGCAGCCTTCCTCGACATGGCCGCACAGTTTCTCTACCCATTCCATTCGGTAATCAAGTGGTTATCTCTGACCCGCCGAGGATTTAATGAGTAGCAACAGAGCAGAGCTTAGAAACGCCATAGACATTCCCGCTGAGGGTGTTCCGGCGGACGAGCCGCAGCGCTACATGGACGAGGCCACCCGAGTTGCGGGTTCGATTGTTCACGGCGACAAACTAGGGCGCATTCTCGGATTTCCGACAGCCAACATTGCCCTAGAGGCAGGTTCCCCCTCACTGGTGGACGGCGTTTATGCCGGATGGCTCGTACTGGATGAGCATTACATGCCAGCAGCGATTTCCATTGGGGTCAACTCCACCTTTGACGCAGCCGAGCGAAGAGTCGAAGTGCACGTTCTGGATCGAACCGATCTTTCGATATACGGGAGAAAGGTCACCGTAATTCTCGGGACACGGCTCAGAGAGATGCGCAAGTTTCCGGATGCCGCAACGCTGGTTGCCAAGATCGAGGAAGATGTGCGTCTCGCCCGAGCATGGCTGCAGAGCAACGCGCACCATTCAGGTAAGTATTCACCGTGAAGGCGAATGGCGGTCAAGTCACATTCCCGTGACAGAACGCACAACATTCCGGTTCGGGAATCAGGATTCTGCCGCCGGTGAATTTGGCCGATCCCAGACCCTATCTGTCGCACCATAGTATTTCACAAGCTTAAGGGGCCGTAGTGTTTACTGGAATCGTTGAAGAAGTGGGTGAGATTACCGCCGCGGACGACCTTGGCGACGCCTTCCGCTTCACCTTGCATGCGTCGCTGGTTACGGAAGATGCCAAGGCTGGTGATTCCATCGCAGTTAACGGTGTCTGCCTGACCGTCGTGGACCTGGAAGAGGGCACTTTTACCGCCGATGTCATGGCCGAGACGCTTGCCTGCTCAGGACTCGGCAGGCTCCATGCCGGCTCTCGCGTCAACCTGGAACGCCCCATAGCTCTGGGGGGGCGGCTCGGCGGACATCTGGTGCAAGGGCACGTTGACGGAATCGGCACAGTTCTCGATCTCATCCCCTCCGAGAACTGGACGATCGTCAAGGTCTCACTACCCGCCAATCTGGCCCGGTACGTCGTGACGAAAGGCTCTATCACCATCGACGGGGTCAGTCTCACAGTCGTCGATGCCTCTTCGGATTTCTTCACCATCAGTCTCATCCCCACCACACTGGCGGAGACCACACTCGGATTCAAGCAGCCCGGAGACCTGGTCAATCTGGAAGTCGATGCAATCGCCAAGCACATCGAGCGCCTGATCAACCTCAATCCCCAGGAGCCCACCACATGAGCACGAGCCAGGACACCTCCGAGAATCTCACTCTCGACCCCATCGGACAGGCGATATCCGACATCGCGGCCGGCCGGCCCGTCGTCGTTGTCGACGACGAGGGCCGCGAGAACGAGGGCGATCTGATCATCGCTGCAGAAAAGGCCACTCCCGAGATCGTCGCATTCATGATGAGCGAATGTCGCGGCCTGATCTGCGCGCCGTTGCCGGGGCCCGAATGCGACCGGCTGGGCCTGCCGCAGATGGTCGACAACAACACGGAGTCCATGGGTACAGCCTTCACGGTCTCTGTAGACGCCGTCGGACAGTACGGCGTCACCACCGGCATCTCCGCCGCCGACAGGGCCACCACACTGCAACTGCTGACTCACGGTACGACGAACGCAGATGACTTTGTGCGCCCGGGGCACATTTTCCCCTTGCGTGCAAAGGATGGCGGCGTACTGGTCCGTCCAGGACACACGGAAGCAGGCGTAGACCTGGCGCGTCTCGCAGGCCTGAAGCCCGCCGCTGCAATCGTCGAGATCGCAGGCGAAGACGGCCGGATGCTACGGCTGCCTGAGCTAGTACCTTTCGCCCGCAAGCACGGGTTGTCGATCATTTCCATCGAGGACCTGATCGCCTACCGACGTGGCTGCGAACCCACGGTCCGCAGGGAAGCGGAGACCAGACTCCCGGCCGCGTTCGGCGACTTCACCGCCTTCGGCTACCGCTCCCTCACCGACGGCGTCGAACACATTGCCCTACTCCGAGGCGAGATAGGAAACGGTGAAGACGTACTCGTGCGGGTCCACTCCGAATGCCTCACCGGGGACATCTTCGCCTCCCAGCGCTGCGACTGCGGGGCACAGCTGCACGCCTCCCTCCGACGCGTCGCCCAAGAGGGCCGCGGCGTGGTCATCTATCTGCGCGGGCACGAAGGCCGCGGTATCGGCCTGACATCCAAGCTCCGCGCCTACGAACTCCAGGAACGAGGCCGAGACACCCTGGATGCCAACCTCGAGCTCGGCCTGCCCGCCGACGCCCGTGACTACGCGGCCGGCGCCCAGATCCTCCACGACATGGGTGTACGCAGTATCCGTCTGATGACCAACAATCCCGAGAAGACTGCCGCCATGTCCAGGTACGGGCTTGAGGTCAAAGAGCGCCATCCCATGCCTGTCCAGGCCGGTGAGCACAACCTCTTCTATCTGCAGACCAAGCGAGACCGGATGGGCCACGAACTGCCCTGGCTCGACAACCAATCAGCGCACGACGCTCCGTGACACCCCTAGAGCCTGGCCCCAGAGACCCGAACGGAAGGGAAAACCATGAGCGGCAACGGCGCACCCGAACTCGTAGTTGAAAGCTGCACCGGCCTGAGAGTCGCAGTTGTAGCGGCCCAGTGGCATGAGAAGGTCATGAATGGCCTGGTCGGTGGCGCCCTGCGGGCCCTGGACGAGCTCAGGATCCAAGAGCGAACCATCCTGCGAGTGCCTGGCAGCTTCGAGTTGCCGGTCGTGGTCAAGGCCCTCGCGGGCCAGGGCTACGACGCCGTCGTCGCTCTCGGGGTCGTCATCCGGGGCGGCACCCCACACTTTGACTACGTATGCCAAGGCGTCACCCAGGGCCTGGCCAAAATCTCCATCGACACCGGCGTCCCGGTCGGCTTCGGCGTGCTGACCTGCGACACCGAGGAACAAGCACTGGACCGGGCCGGCATCGAAAACTCGAACGAAGACAAAGGGTACGAGGCTGTCACGACCGCAGCCGTCACCGCCACCATCCTGCGCTCGCTCCCCACCTGAAAACGAGGGCCCATGGCCTCCGTCCTGTCCGTCTGTGGAAGCCCCTCCGCCTCCTCCCGCACCGCCCACCTGCTACGGCAGCTGGACAACCGATTGGCCGCGCATGGCCACGAAGTCACCAGCCTGGACATCCGAGCCCTTCCGCCCCAAGCCCTCTTTCACGCCGACACCCGGCACCCGGCCATCGCGGCAGCCGTACGCTACGTCGCTCAAACAGACGGCATCGTCATCGCCACACCCATATACAAAGCGGCCTACTCCGGTGCCCTCAAAACGCTCCTAGACCTTCTGCCCCAGCACGCGCTTGCCGGCAAAATTGTTCTGCCCCTGGCCACCGGCGGTTCCAACGCGTATGTCCTCGCCATCGACTACGCCCTGCGCCCTGTCCTCAACTCCATGGGGGCGGCGCATATAGTCCAGGGCCGCTTCACTCTCGATGAAGACATCACCGTCCACGAGGACGGGTCCGTCACCATTGAGCCCCCTGCCGCCGACGCCCTCAACCACGCGGTCGATCAGTTCGCTCACACGCTCAACCAGGGGTCTGCAAGGGCCTGTCAAGAGAACGGCTCTGTCCGCATTGGGGCTGCAAAAAAGACGGTGTGACTCTGATCGTGGAGGGTTGCTCCTTTGACCAGCAAGAATATGGCCAAGGCGTCCGAAGGTGGGGCCGTGCCGACGGACGTGGATGGCCGGTTCCCGAACGGGCCCGGGCCGAGGGTCTTCTTCAGCCGACGAGTGAGGGCGGTCTGCTCCAGCAGCTGACGAAGCGGCTGCTGGAGTCGGCTCTCGAGGGCGCGAGGACAGACCCTCTCGGTGAAGTCCGACTCGAGGAACGGCAAACGCCCGAAGGCCCGGGGTTCCTCGCTAGATCACGCTGAAAACCTTGCCTTCGACCGCGCCCCAGGCCGCTTGCCCGGCGCATCGTGAATCCGCAGGCTGACCGCAGTCGCTACTGAACGCCCCTACGTACCCGGCCGAGTATCTCTGTCTCGGCAAGAACGGATGTCTGCAGCTGCTGACACACGCCGCCAGCGAGAGGCAAGCACTGGCCTGATGTGATGTGCACTCTTCAGCTCGGTGACACCGTGGATCGATCCATCCCAAACACCTACCGCAGCCGGTACTTTCGTGGACGAAGAAGACGACGCTGCTCGTCACTCGTCAGGACGATTGCAGGCCAGATGCGTTGCCTTTGGCAGTGTCGAGTGCCCTGCGGAGCTCACCCCGGGTAGTGACACCAAGCTTTGTGTACACGTGGTGCAGGTGGTTGTCGATGGTACGTACGGAAAGACTCAGCATCTCGGCGATATCCTTGCTTGAGGTATCGGCCGCTGCCAGCACGGCGATCTCACGTTCGCGCTGCGTCAATGGGGCAGTGGCTTCGGCCAGAGCCAACAAGGGTGTGCGCGCGCCCTGGCAGCGTGCTGCCGCGTCGGCGGCCCGGTTGCTTGCCGCGGTTGCGCGCCGAGGCTCCCCTCGGCGGCGCAAGGCCGCTGCTGCAGTCGCCGCCGCCTCGGCGGCCAGCAGATCCGCACCGATGTCTTCGAGTTCGGCCGACACGGCCAAAAGTTGATCTACGTCGTCGGCAGCGATGGCCTGGGCGAAGCGCGACCTGGCGGGGGTGAAGACTCCGTCACAGGTGCGTGCGAGTTCGACGAGCCGTTCCACCACGTCTTCTGCACCCCCCAGGCGAGCGACCTCCGTCAGGAGCAGAACTTCCGAGGTGAGGTATTGCGCGGTGCGGGCGTCTTCGGCAGCCTCCAGCAGTACCCTTCGGGCTCTGCTCTCTTGGCCCTGCGCTGCAAGAAGCCACGCTTCCCCCAACCGCTCTTCTCCACGCAGATACCCCCTGACCGGGTACTGCTCAAGCTCGGCAAGGGCTGATCGGGCAGCGCCGAGGTCACCGAGCTCGGCAGCCGTCGCCGCCACGTAGGACGAGATCAGGCGCAGGGCATTGATGTGGTTGGCCTTTCGGGCCGGCGTGAAAGCCTCGGCGAACCACAGTCGCGCGGCACTGGGATGCCCGGACTGCCATTCGGCCCTGCCCAGGCAGAAGGCGACCCAGATACGAGGAATCATTGTATCTGTAGAAATCATCAGGTCGCTGAATGCCTGCTCCCCCACAGTGAGTGCTTCGGAAAGCCTTCCTTCCTCCGTCAGGGCCGTGGTGCTCAACTGCGTCGCCGGGTGCGGCACCAGCTGTTCCTCGGCCTCGGCGCGCACGTGAGTGGCGTAGGCAAACTCCGCCCAAGCCGTGGCCTGCGTGGTGCGACCGACCGCTGCCAGTGCGAGAGTCTTCGCCAGGGCTCCGCGCAGCCATGTGTTCAGGTCATAGCTCTCGCTGGGGTCTGGCTCCAGCTGTTCTTCGAGCAGGGTCAGGCCGCGGGCAGGTTCACCGGAGATGACGCGCACGTAGCCTTCGATAGTGCGAAGCGTGCGGCGACCCGCCTGACTGGTCACTTGTTGGAGTGCACCTTCTACGACCTTCAGCGTCTCTTGAGTGCGCGAGCCCAGCCAGAACAGGCTCATGATCCGGGCGAGAGTGACTTCCAGTTTCTCCTTCTCGTCAGCGGCCTGCTCGTCGGCATCGGACAGGATTCGCTCCGCCGATTCCCACTTGCCGGTCTCAATCAGCGCGTAGCCCAGTAGGAGCCGGGTATCGGTGGTCTGGTGCCGTTCCGGCAGGGAGTCCAGCAGTGCGGTGACCTGGGCGTAGTCGTGGGTGTGAAATCCGAGTGTTGCGGCTCGGATCAGCAGGCCGGGGTCGGCGGTACCCGTGGCAGCCAATCGCCAGGTAGCAACGTGAAGCGGGTCATCGTGGCGCCGTGCACCGTAGCGCTCCGCCCGCTCGGCATGCTCCCGAATCAATGCCTGCCGTTGCGGGTCAGGAATCCCCTTCCGCAGCACTTCTCCGTACAGAGGATGTTCAAGGGCCACTCTGGTCCGTCGCTGGTCCACCGTGATTTGAATCAGCCCGGCCTGCTCCAAGTCGGCGACCACTTCAAGTGAAGCCACCGCTTCGGTATCGGCCAGCGAAACGGGCTCGCACGAGGCCAGCAGCTCCAGCACAGGGCGGCCGGCCTGGCCGGCCGAGGCAAGGCGTGTGCTGATCAGCTCCGTCAGCCTGGGCGTGCCCGCCAGCGAAGCCTCGGCGAGCTCCCATACTTCTCCATCGTGAATCAGGTTGCCTGAGGCGACAGCGCCGAGCGTGAGCTCGTGTAGGTAGAGCACGTTCCCGCCGGAGCCTTCGTGCAGGTGGCGCAGGGTGCGCCGTCCGACGGGGGCGCCGAGCGCCTCGTGCAGCAGTCGCGCACATTTCCTCCGGTCCAGCGCTTCAAGGTCCACTCGCTGTATGGCATCCCCGTGGCAGAGTGCGTTTACGGCGTCGCTCGCCGGCTCTCCCGTACGGACAGTTGCGACCAGCCGTATCACACCTGCGTCCATAAGCTGTCGCAGCAGCACGACAGAGGTGGCGTCCAGAAGATGGAGGTCGTCCACCCATACGGCCCAGCGGCGGCCTCGTCCAGGGCCCATCAAGGCTGCCGCAACATCGGCGAAGCCGCGCACCGGGTCGGATAGATCGACACCTTCGGGAATTAGATGTGCAATCGCGCCCAGAGGCACGGTGCCAGCCGCCGCGCTAGCCGTCGCGCGCATGCTCTTGTAGCCAGCACGCACCGCCTGGGCCAGGCACTCCTCCGCCAATCTTGACTTGCCGATGCCAGCGGGCCCGTAGATCACGAATCCCCGTCCCCGGCCATCCGCCAATGCCTTGGCGAATGCGTCAAGCTCCTCTTGTCTGCCCACGAACGGCCAGCGTTGCATCCGGCTGACAGTGCTCACCTGGCACCTCCTCAATGGCAACGGCATGGAACCAGCTGGCTCGTCGTGCCGCATCACCCATACAGGCCAAGAGTAGCGGGGATTCTGTTCATGCCACTGCGGAGCCGACGCGGTGATCCTTCCTTGCCGCATCGCTCGCTGCACACTTCGACCCGACGGATCCCGACTTAGTGCTTGCTGTGCTTCGGGCGCTGCATGAGACGGCAGGTATGTTCTGGCAAACGGAGTCCCATCGAGTCGGCCCAGACACGGCGCCCTTCGGACCTGGTGTCCCGCCATGGTGACCGCAGCCTGCCGCCAACCGGACCGGGGAGATCGCCGAGGTGGCACCCCGTACCGCTCGTCGAGCATGCTCTGAAGCAGTCGGAGACTGGCACTCCCGAATACACCAGCAAAGCCACAGCCCGAGCAGATGACCGCCCCAGCAACCCGCGAGGCTCTCCCCCTCGGTCTCCGGGCCACCGTCAGCGTGTTCTCAGCACGCTGACGGTGGGTGCATCAAGGGCAGCGAATATACGTGTGAAGCTGATCGGTCACTGTGAAACCGGCAGCCTCGTGGAGGTGGATGGCCGCCTCGTGGTGAGGCTTGTCAAAATCGGGAGCGTCCAGACACGTGGTGACATGGCGAACGCCACGGTCGGAGAGGTTTGTCAGGCATTGCTCGAGCAGGATGTGGCCCAGGCGCCGGCGTTCAGGAGCCAGAGTGACCCACTCCAGGGCAGCTACGCCGCCGACCGGGACACTGACACAAGCCTCACCGATCCGAGTGCCGTCCCGCTCCCGCAGATCGAGCTGCCAGCCGCCATCTACGTGCTCGATCAGGTCCGCGATCGCATACAGGCGAGGGCTAAGCGTGTCCAGGCTGTGGTGGAGGTACCGCCATCGGTCAGTCCCGGAGAAACCACACGCCTCCAAGGCACGCCGAGTGCCAGGTCTTTTCCGCATCGGTAGTCCGGCAGGTGCCATCGCCGTGGACACGGCATATGCGTGCACAGTCCGCCGTCCCAGCTGGGTCAGCGTGTGATCAATCAGATTCTGTGCGAGGCCCTGCTCGTCCTCCATGCAGTGCAACCACAGCAGCACTCCAGCGCCGTCGCCCTTAGGCACACCATATGACACCGCCCCCAGAACCGCATCGTCCGCAGAGACCAGCACGTCACAGCCGGCGTTTTCAAGCCCTTCCTCTGCTCGCAGAGCATGACTGAGCACGGTCGGACTAACAGCCGGTTGGCCTGGCAGCCGGTCTTCGTCAATGAGCCGAAGCACCGCCGCCCGGTCTTCATCGCTGAACCGGCGCACCCTCACACTCGAACAAACGGACGTGACCGACATACATCCACCTTCCTGACGTGACTGTCTCGCAGCATTGCCCACCTCCTCTCTCACGAGCGGGCACGCCACGCTCGACTTACATATTTTTCTGGCCCGGTCGTCCGAATCGGCAACTCCGATGTCATCAGGAAGCACGCCGATTTGCACCGCAGGCGAGAGAGTTACCTGCCGCCATGCCGCATTCTGCTCGGCGCGCATGCAAGGAGGCTTGGCGACCACCCGCAGGACCTCGGCACTTGGGGGTGGCGGATCCGGCTGCCAATTCCGGGATCGTGCACCAGATCCCGGAACTGCACCGGCAGTCGCGGTTCGCTCGGCAGTAGTACGCCTTGCCCCCATGTACTCGCAGGGTCGGCTCCGTGGCCGGCCCCTGGCCGTGCCTGGCAACCCGGATCGTGGACCGGCTCGGACTGCGGACTGTCACCCCGTCGGCCCATCATGACCAGCAGCGAGAACGGCTTCTGGACGTGTTCGCATGCCAGTGGATCTTCACGGTGAACCCTCCCTGGGACCTGCACAGCCCGTGGTCGTCCGGCTCGTGCCCGACCCGCCGGGCGGCCCCCTCTGCCGGCGCCGTTCCTGCGGATACCAGCTGCGTGCCGTGGGCACGCCAGACAGTGGAGTCGACATCGGTCTCCCAGGTGAACGGCCCTGCCGCATAGGCCTGCACCTGCAACAACAACATCAGCCGGGCCCTACCCTTGCCTCTGGCCACCCGCGGAACAGCCCGTAGACGGCCTGCCAGGGCCCGCACCCACACGACAGGTGACGCCACAGAACACCGGGTCCGCGCCCACCATCGGCAGCAACAACCCCTGCACCGACCACTCCCACCAGAAGGATCACCATGCCCACACCGTGATCATCACGGCATGAGGCATGGACCGGCACCCCGACCAAAAAGCACGGCCTAACCGAGCGGGGCGATTTCTGCGTGTGGTGGTGTCCAGGGATGCTGGTCGTGGTGGCGGAGGCGGAGGTGGAAGCGGAGGGTTCCCGCAGTGCCGGTCTGATAGCTGTAGTCAGTCTGGGGGTGCTGCGGATCGCGGGCGGCAGCGGTTTGAGCGTCGATGACTGCGGCCAGGGTGCGCGCTTGCTGGTAGTAGGTGTCCTGGCCGGTGTGGTGGGTCATGTCGAGGAGGAAGTGGCCTGCGCCGGCAAGGCCACAGCAGGCACCGGCGGGGTGGGGCCAGGGGTTGTGAGTAATCGCGGCAGCTGCGTGTTCGGCAAGATCCGCGAAGCGTTGTTCACGAGTAGCCGACCACAGGCGGATGAGGAAGGAGCCGATGCCTCCGGATCCGTTGCACCAGAACATCCTGCTCTCGGTGTCCGGGGTGGCGTCGGAGTCGTCTTTCTTGGTACTGCGGGGCCAGGACGCGCCAGTCTCGGTGATCTGTGCAGCACGGACCAGAGTGTCGCCGGCACCGAGGGCGGCTTGGTGGAAGCGGTCTCCTGATCCGGGCATGTGCTGTTCGGCTGCCTGTGCGGCGGCTAGCAGGAAGTCTCCGACACCTGCGACCCCGTGGGCGAATCCGTAGGATTCCAGCCCGGCGAGAGCGGAGTCGATGCCCTCGGGGATAGGCCAGGACCAGTCGTCACCGTCGCGGTGGGCTACGGCAAGTACAGCGTCGGCACATGCCAGCGCTTGGTCGAGTTGTTCGGACTTGCCCGTGGTATACCACAGATGCAGGTGGGTTACGCCGGCGCCGGACAGGCCGTGAGTGACGTCCGCGGTGTGCCATCGGGTAGGAAGCTTCTCCGCGAGTTCGATGGCACGTGCCTGAAGTTCGAGGTTCTCCAGCAGGCGGCCGGCATCGTGGAGTGCCCAGGCGGTGCCGGCGCGACCGAAAGCGAGGCCGGGCAGCAGGCGGGGGATTGCGAACAGCCTCTGATCTACCCATGCAGCGGCCTGGGTGAGGGCCTCGCGCAGTGTGTCGTCGCCGTGGCCGTGGGCAGCTGCTTGAGTGAGTGCGGACAGCCCACCAGCGGCACCCTGCCACAGTGCGCAATCGTCCCGGTCGCCCTCGGTCTGCTTCCACAGCTGTTCGGCTTGCGGGGTCATAGAGGTCTGCAGCAGGCGGACCTGTTCGTCGATGATGGTGTCGAGACGCTCGTCGGTGAGTACAGGCCGGCGCAGGGTGAGTGCGGCCAGGGTGCTGTCACCAACGGCGAGAGCGGTGAGTCGTTCGCGGGCCTGAGGCAGTGTCCAGCGCTGCTCCGGGTCCGGCTCGGTCAGGTTGAGGATCAGGTCGGCGAAGTCGGGCAGAGCAGGATAGGAACCGACGATTTGAGCAAGGGTCTCCTCAATCTCCTGCCGGGTCGCGTCGCTCTTGCGTGCCAGCCAGGAGGGCGAGAGTCCGGTGATGGCATGGAAGAGAGTGGCACCCAGGCTGTAACAGTCGGTGGCCGCCGTGGCGACCTTGGATGCCTCGTCCTTCTTCGCCAGTTCCGGGGCCATGAAGTGTGGCGTGCCGATGGGGCGGCACACGGTGTCGATACGGGTCACGTATTCGACGTCGATGATCCGCAGGTCGCCGTCCGGGAGCATCATGAGGTTGCTGGTCTTCAGGTCTCGGATCACGTACCCCCCCTGGTGGATCTTCTCCACCAGACCCACGAGGCGTGTTGCAGTCTCCAGGGCCTCAGCACGGGACAGCCTCGATGCGCCGCCGTTTCCCTGGGCCCACTTCTCCATGGTCTGGCCGGGGACCTGTTCCTGGACCAGGAACAGGTCATCCTCCAGCTGCATGAGCTCCAGACAGGCGGGGGCGACGTCGAGAGGCTGCAATTCCTGCAGCATCCGGGCCTCCTGACGGAGTCGGTCGCGCACGTCCGTGCCATCGAGTTCGGAGCTGACATGGGCGCGCGCCTGCTTGATCACCACGTCCGAACCGTCTCGCTCGTCGACTGCCCGGTAGACGCCGCCCTTGTTCGCATGCCGGATCGCCTTCAGCACCCGATACCGGTCGCCCAAAAGCACTGATGCTGGCGTCTGCGGGGTCTCCACCTCTTCGTCGGGAAACGGCGAGGTCGCCCACGCCGGCGGCGAGAACCACGCGTTGCGCTCGTCCTCGACAGCCGTACCGTCCGGCCCCACCATGCGCCGCTCGAACGTGCCGTCGTCGTTGAAGAAACGCTGGCCGCTGCCACTGATCTCACCGTAGCGGTAGTAGACGAGACTTCCCGGCCGCAGACGCTTGTCCGACAGGATCCCTGGCCCTGGCAGCCCTGCGGTCGCCTCGTGCAGCTGTTCGGCCAACTCGCGGAACTGTGCGTCGTCCTTCGGATACACCGTGATGAACTTCCCCCCGCCCCCACGGGAGTACCACTGATTAACCAACTGCGCCACCCGAGGCAGGTCCGTACCGAACTTGAACGCGCACCCTGCCTTCACCAGCACCTCCCCTGCACGCGCCAGTACCAACGGCGCCGACAAGGGCGTTGCCGACACATGCAGCTTCCAGCCGTGCTCGCGCGAATGCCCATCCGGTGGAGACAGATAGCACCATGCCTCACTCGGCTTGATAGACCACCGCTGTCCACCACATCGATCCAGCACCGCACGTGCGACATCGATCAACAGAACCGAATCCGCCGACGTCGAAACAGAACTCTGATCGCCAACACCACTGCCTGTCATACCTCTGCCTCTGGTCGCTCTGTCTGGCCTGCCGTCGCCTCTCCTCAGGTGAGGCGTCCCTCTCACACTCCTTCTCATCCGGACGCACCTGCTTGAGCACTCGGTACTCACCCCTCTTCGCCAGGCCCACCGCTTGCAAGCAAGCCCCCTTGCATGCCAGGTGCGCGACGGGGTGGACCCAGAGGCATTGCATCTGCGCTGGACGGTCTCGCTCGCAGCAGCCTTCTTCAGAGACGACGCGTCTGGATGCCGCGAAGAGCCGGCCTGGCGGATCAGCCTCAGTGGCGTGAGGGGCACCGCTGCGTTCTCTGGTACCGCACGGCCCGTCTTCGTTCTCGATCTGAGGGGACGGCGAGAACCGCCTCCATCCCGACTGGACGGCCTCGGTCCAGGTCGCGCTCGACGCGGTAGAGAAGGCCAAGGGACCGCGCGCTCTGATGACCTGCACCACGGGAAAGTTCTACTCGACCGGCCTGGACCTCGACTGGCTTCTCGCCCATCCCGACCAGCAGCAGGACTACGTCAACACCGTCCACGGACTCCTCGCCCGGATGCTGACCCTGCCGGTGATCACCGTCGCAGCACTCCAAGGGCACACCTTCGCCGCCGGCGCGATGTTCTCCCTCGCGCACGACTTCCGCATCATGCGGGCCGAGCGTGGATTCTGGTGCCTGCCCGAAGCCGACACCCCTCGGTCGTCGTCCACCGGGACATACCGGCCGGTGCGATCCCGGATTGGCGCAAACGACCCCGTGACCTCGACGCCGAGAGGCCGACCCCGCCTCCACCACCAGTGCCGAGGCTGCGCCCCGGTCACATCCACAGGGCTTGGCCCTGGCAGTCCCACCGGCTACCGCACATCCATCGAACTGGAGTACGACTCGCGCAATTTACACCGCTGGAGGTATGTCGGAAATGTCATTGCCGTCGATTGATGGTTCCCTGGTCCGTGTCATCGCTGATGCGCCGAGCAGTCCCGACCGCGAGCGGCAAGCCACTCGCTCCACACCCCCTTCAACAGTCGACTCGAGGAGAAATCCCAGTGTCCGTATCCCGATGAGAACGTGGGCGGCGGCCCTGCAGCCCCCTCAGGCAAGGCTGTGGATTCAGGGCTCAGGGGCAGCAGTAGGCGGCTCCGGGGCACAAGCGCGCCACCTGCGAACGCCTGCCGCATAGCGGTAAATCAGCCGCACAGGGACATCGCCACCATAGTCCTGGACGACACCGGTCAAGCCAGCGGCGGCGAGGTGTTCACCCCTCGACCCTGCCTTTGATTCATACGTCACGGGCAGCATGGAAGGCCAGCAGCGGGCGTGAGAAGCAAACTTTTCGCGTCCGAATAAGCGGCGAGAAATGCGACACCGGTGTTTCCGCAGCGATCACTCATCGAGATGACACTGATTGCCGGAGCGGAACCCCATGGGATCCCGCGGCCCGTCACCATCCCACCCGACTGCCTCCTTTCTGCATCCCCTAAACAAACCCAATCTCAGGAGAATTTCCCCTATGACGCTTCAGAGGATTCCACTTGACAGTGAAGGCCGACTGAAGAATCCTTCCAAATTTCAAGTATTTGCCATCATCGCGGTAGTTATCGCCTTTGTCGAGATTGCGCCTTTGCAGTTCACGATGGTATTCGCGGCGATCCCGCAGATTGCGCCATCTTTCCCTGAGGCGGGTCCGAACATCAGCTGGATCCTCATCGTATTCCTGCTCATTGGTGGTTCAACAACGCCCATCATCGGCAAGATGTCCGACATGTGGGGAAAGCGTCGCCTATTGCTGATCGTTGGAGCAGCATTCTTTGCCGGGAATCTGATCTGTGCCATCACCACATCTTGGCCCGTCTTCCTTGTGGGCCGCGGTGTAGCAGCTCTCGGGTACGCGACTCCCGTTCTCGCCTTCGGTCTTTTCCGCGATATCCTCCCACGCAGATACGTGCCACTCGCGGTCGGTTCAGTGGCCGGTGGGTTCGGTCTTGCCGCCGTCATCGCTCCACTGCTCGGGGGATGGATCCTCAATCATTACAGTTGGCGCTGGCTGTTCTGGAGCATGCTGATCTTTGTCGGCATCGTGGCTCCACTTCTCTGGATCGTAGTTCCGGAGAGCAGGCTTCGGCTCCGGCAGCGCCTCGATTTCGCAGGTGCATTCCTCCTGGCATCAGGAGTGGCCCTCGTCCTCCTTTACCTGGCCAATGGGGCTACGTGGGGCTGGGCGAATGCAGCCTCACTGGCCTGGCTGCTCTCAGGCGTCGCGTTGCTCGTCGCATTCGTCGTCACAGAACGCATCGTCTCGGAACCGATCATCGACCTCCGCCTTCTCTTCAATCCTAAACTCTCCCTAGTGCTCGCCAATTCACTGATCACCGCCGTCTCTATCGGCGTCATGACTTACTCCATCCCTTATATGATGCAGTCACCTACCGAGGATCAGATCACCGGTCGAGTCATCAGTGAAGTGTCTAATAGTTCCCCTACTCCACCGCCTGCGTCCCTGCTTGAGCAGATCCATGTCGGAGTCATCGGAGACATCAGCTTTGCCCTCGGCCTTACCCTCTTGGGATTCGCTACCCATGCAGCAGTCTTCGGCTATGGAACCTTCAGCGTCACCGGGGTCGGGGCAGGCGCTTGGTCCAGAAAAGTGGGACCGAGGCTGCCTCTTATCATTGCAACAGTCACTTTGGTGGTGTCTCCGGTCCTGTTCGCCCTCTTCAATCACGTCTGGTGGCAGTACGCCATCATCTCGGTGATTCAGGGAATCGGGCTGGGAGGCTTCTACTCCTCGATCCCGAACCTTATCGTGGAAGCGGTCCCGGCGACGCAACAGGGAGTGAGTGCCGGAATGTACGGCGTCACAAACGCCGTTGGCCAGTCAATCGGAACGGCTGTCGTGACTGCCTTCCAGAGCGCGAACCCTCTGAAATTCGTCGTCGAAATTCCCGGAAAACCGACGAGTCCCGCCCAGACAATTCCACAGCTCTACACCGCCTCGGCCTACGAACTAGCGCTCTACGTGGCTGCTGCCGCTGCTGCGGTCGGTCTGATTATCGCTGTACTGATGCGCCATGGCCGCGCCCCCGCGACTGGTGGCGCAGCCGTGTAGGGCCGGCGTAGTCCGCAGCGTCCGCTTCGGATTGTGTCCGGCAGGCAACGACGGGCCAACTCTGATGCCGTCGAAGGCCTCAGGATGGCCGCAACGGATTGGCGAGAAGGCGAGCAGCCCTCCTTGAGGGGAACCAAGCCGTGGCGCACGACGGAGCCTTCTGAGAAGCACGCCCCGTCGACAGCACCTGCTCTGGAGAGGACTGGCAGGCTGTCGCGCTTCCGGATCCCTTCGCGCATCAGATGTCGGCGTGGGGACGGGCCGCTGTTGTTACCGATCGTTTCGGAATTATGTTCGGGGTGCTGAGAGCGGATGCTCGGCTCTTGCGCATCAGGTGTTCACGGCGGTTTCCCGGCAGCATGCGGCCGTCTGGTCGAGGAGTGGCCGATCCATGGCAGGCCGTGGCCGAGGGTGTCGTCACAAGGCTCGCGGCAGGGATCGGGAAGCGTGCGCAGGGGCAGGTGCCGGGCGCCTGCACGAGACCCTCCTGGCCCGGCTCGGCGCATGTTCCGAACTTCTCTCGCGCGCAGTGGTCGACGGCTCCCGCATAGGGCCGTCAAAGGAGGATCCAGGACGGGACGAAGCCCCGTCGGCCAGGGCAGGAGGCAGCAAGCACCGCCTGATCACCGGATGCTTCAGGCATGCCGCCTGCGCTCACGCCCATTGGCGGAAACCCCAACGACGCTACCTGGTTCTTCCCCCTGCTCCAGGCCGTCCCACCGGCCCGCGGCACCTCGGCCGACCGCGACGACGGCCCCCGTACCGGGCGACCGGGCTACGACCGCGCAAGGCATCATCGGCCGCCAAGGGCCCTGGGCATGAAACCCGTCCACGCCCGACATGGCGTCCCACATCGATCCGGGCTCGATACCCACCGGCGGATCGTCGAGCGTGCCTCTCCCCATCTCCACTGGCCCCGCCTGCTCGCTCATCCGCCGACGACGCCAGGAGCCATTCCGATAGGAATTCGTGTGCTGGTCCACCGGAAGTCTCTCTGCCGGATTGCCTTGACCAGTACGTGGAGAACGTGAAGTGAGCCTCGAGCGGGTCTCGTGGCCCAACTGGCTGAAGTGCCACCGCGTTACGTGGGGTATCACTCCTCGAGATACGCTGCGCATCGCTGACCAGCGGGGGCGATGCCACACCATCGCCTCTATGCGAACCCGCCTGTCTCACATGCGAATCAATCGCCGTGCGTGTCCGAACCGAGACTCCCACCCGCCGCCTGGGCAGGATCAGAGGTCCCGGAATCCCGCGCATCCGCCGCGATGGACGGTGGCGTCTGTCCTGGGCCTCCTGAACCAGCCATGCCGGCTCATCATCTCGACAGCTTGTCAAAGGGCGTGGGGTCCCCGCCACGTCGATGCGGAAGCAGGCCGATTGGCCGGCCGGACGTGGACCGGGAGGCCCCGGCTGGCCTCCTTTGTCGCAAGGCTCCGAAGTGGACGCGGCCGCGTCTGGTCTCCTCTGGAGTGACTCGCCGTGAATCAGTGCAGATCGCCGTGCTCGAGCAGCTGTGTCACCAGGGCAGCAATCGCGGAGCGCTCAGAACGATTCAAGGTTATATGGGCAAAGAGCGGATGGCCTCTCAGTTTCTCGACAACGGCAACGACGCCGTCATACCTGCCGACCCTTAGGTTGTCACGCTGTGCTGTGTCATGGGTGAGAACCACTCGCGAGTTCTTCCCGATCCTTGACAGCACCGTGAGAAGTACGTTGCGTTCAAGCGACTGGGCTTCATCGACAATGACAAATGCATCATGCAGCGAGCGGCCACGAATGTGAGTGAGCGGCAATACCTCAAGCAATCCCCGAGACACTATCTCTTCGATCGTTTCCGGCGCGGCAAGGGCACCGAGCGTATCGAAGACGGCCTGTGCCCACGGTCCCATCTTGTCGGCCTCGCCGCCGGGGAGGTACCCCAGTTCTTGCCCACCCACGGCGTACAGAGGCCGGAACACCATGACCTTGCGATGCTGTTGACGCTCCAGGACGGACTCCAGCCCTGCCGATAGCGCCAAGGCCGACTTCCCTGTGCCTGCGCTGCCCCCCAGGGAGACAATCCCAACTTCTTGGTCGAGAAGTAGATCGAGCGCGACTCTCTGTTCGGCGCTGCGGCCGCGCAGCCCGAACGCCTTTCGCTCGCCTGGAACCAATCTGATCCGTCCGTCGACGGTGACCCTGCCCAATCCCCGACCGCGGGGAGACGTGAGTACAACGCCTGTGTGTACAGGCAGGTCGTCTGCTTCGGGCACGTCGATCGCCCCCTGCTCGAAGAGCGTGTCGACCTCGTCTGCGTCAACCGGCATGTCAACCATGCCGGTCCAACCGGTAGGGGCAGTGAGCTCTGCCTGGTACTCCTGGGCAGCCAGCCCCATCGAGCCAGCCTTGATCCGCATCGGCAGGTCTTTCGAGACGACCATGACGCTGCGCCCCTCGGCCTGAAGGTTGAGGGCCACAGCGAGGATGCGGGTGTCGTTGGTGTCGAGACGGTAGCCAACGGGGAGACGGGAGAGGGAACTGTGGTTCAGTTCGATACGGATGGTGCCTTCGGAGTCTCCGATAGGCACGGGCTCGTCGAGACGGCCCCATCTGGTCCGGAACTCGTCTAGTAGTCGCAGGGCCTGACGCGCGAAGTAGCCGAGCTCTGGGTGGTTTCGTTTGGACTCGAGTTCGTTAACCACGGTGATGGGAATCACGACGTCGTGCTCAGCAAAGCATGTCATTGCCCTTGGGTCGGACAGGAGCACGCTGGTATCGAAGATGTACACCCGCTTGCCTCGTCCCCCCGATCGGTGGGGGTGGTCGGGTGCAGTCGGGCACCCTCCTTCTTCACCCCTCATCGAGCGCTCCTGCCGCCACCTGCAGTCGTCTCGCCTGGTCCGAGAAACCAGGCGAAGGTGACCCTGGGTAGGGGCTGAGGGCACCCCCACCCACCCTTGGCTGGAGCGATCTGCGGCGGCGATGAGATCACGGAAATCACGGCTCCTGGTAGTGAAACGCGCCAAATCACAACTTCTCTTCTCCAGCCCACTCCTATGCCCACCCCTACACCTGAGCACTAGATACCTATTTAGGTCCATTTATGCAAATAGCACCTCTTGCTCGTGCCTGGTACCTGTCTCTCGGCTCCTCCGCGCCAGCGCCAGGGGCACACTGCCTCGACGGCGGCAGCGCCAGCCGTCGCGGCACTGCCGGTGGACCGACCCGCACTCCTTGAGGGCTGCCAAGGACGGGGGCTTCGCAAGAAGCACCGCCACAGTCCCGACCGCCCCAGCCTGGTCCGGCGATGGCCGACGCTTCCCATGGCTGCAGGAGACAGGCGGCCGTGCCCAGGATGACCCAGCCCGCCCGGTACCTTCGGCCAGAGCCGGCGTTTTCCGACGACTGCCGAGAGCGACGAACCGTTGCCTGTCTGGGCCCTGGAGGGTAGGAGATTCGTCGATGCCGACGCAGTCAGCAGTGATCACCGGCAGGTCGACCGCAACCGCGAAAGCTGGCGACAGGCCCGCGGAGACGCTCACTCCTGCCTGCTGACAGCGCCTGCCCAGGGCCGAGTAGGGCTCGCCGGCAAGCTGGAAGAAGCGCAGCGACGGCCGGCAGACGAGCTCAGTCGATACCTTTGATCTTGATCCAGTCCCGGCTGCGGCGGCCGGGCAGGTAGGGACTGCCGAGGCGCTTGGCGATGATGCCGTCGTAGCCCTCTTGCAGCGCCTGGGCCAGGGCTTCCGCGCCCATGGCAGGCCAGCTGGCAGGCACCGCAATGTGGTCGTGCTTCAGAGGTAGGTCGTCGAGGAGGGCGCGGCGAGCGGTGTAAGGCAGATGAAGGACTGGCTGCCACAAGAACAGCACATCGAAGATCATCAGATGAGCAGGCTGCTCAATCATGGCATAGGCGACGGCGCGTGGGTGGTGCAGGCTCATGCGTTGCTGGAGCCGTTGCACTGACGGGCGTCCCGCGTGGTCGAGGGTGATGATCTCACCGTCGAGCACTGCTTGTATCTGCGGCAGCAGTCCGGCCGGCGGGGTGAGTTCTGGGTAGTCGGCGGTGACGTCCAGACCGGCGGCCGTGATCAGTCGCATCGTGCCGTCACCGGGCAAATGAACAAGGACGCGCGCACCGTTCCACAGCGTCTCATAGGTGTACTCCGCTTCTTTGGCGGGGCCGGGTAGAGAGCCGACGGACGCGTACATGGGCGACCACGACGGAAGCCCCTCGGGAACGTCACCCATACATCCAGGATCACCCCGAGACGGGCATCGCGCCCGCGGAGGCAACACCGCAGAAGCGAGCAGCCTGGCGCACGCGCGAGCCGTCCGAATCCATAGGCAGACGCAGAGGAGGAAAAATCCACGGGAGTTCCGAGGCACAAGGTGCTCGCGCCTCGCCGGGCGGCGGGCCTGCTCAACCCGATGAATGCTTGACGATCCGCACCGACCGGAAGGATGACGGCTCGTCTTCTGCTGCTCACCTGCCTCCTGCCTGACGAGCCCGCCTCCGGCTGGCAACCCGCCTCTACCTATGCGACTGGATCAAGAGACCCGGCAGCCGACAGGTCCGCTGCCCGTTCCACCCAGCCGCCGCCAGGGGGAGGAAGGGAGGGGGGAACTCTGCCCGAGGATCTGACTGGATGCAGTCAGAAATTTGCTTCACGACGCACCATCCGCCAGCTGTTCTGTGAGGCATCGACAGCCGAATGCCCTTGTTAACCGTCAGCCACGTGGTTGATGCTGTTGATGTGACCCCTGATGTCTCCGTCAGGTACTGCGCCGGATAACCGAACTGCGCACCGGCAGCAACCCAGGCACCCTCGGGTAGCCCATGATCACGGACGGCGTGCGAAGAACGCCCAAATCTGCGCATAGCGGTGCCGTCATGAACACGACGGCACTGCTAGCTGCGGCTTGGCCGGATTCAGGCAGTTGGATCGCGCATCTGGGATGCCCGTGCGAGCGCATGACCAAAGGAACTCATATGGACACGAAAACGAGAGCAGCACTCCCCTTCAAGGCACCTTACAAGCCAACGACGGCCTTCACTGCCGACCCCGGCAGCCCACGGCAGCGAGACGCCCTCCGATCCGTTGCCAAATTCCATGATCCCGATTCCGGTGCAAGGTTCCAGACCGGCCGGATGACGTTTGCTCGGCGGCCAGACGACCAGGACCCCTTTCCCGAGCCAGATCTGGAAGTCTTAGCAGCCGGCGCTGAAGGCACCAAGACGACCATCGCGTGCGCCGACCGGGATAGGGATCCCACTCGTAGCCATGGCACGACTCCGTGCTACGACTACGGGCGGGCCCCCTTCCTCCGCTCCCCCGAGAAGGCAGGAACCCGCTGATGTTCGTGATGCTCGCCGTCCATCACCCCCGGCCCGAAAACAGAGACGACGTGCTCGCCTCGATGCAACGAGTCGTGGAAGCCGCACAGGGTGCACCAGGGCTGGTACAGATCGATGTATGGCACGACCAGCGCAGCGGCCGCCTTGTTGGCCTGGCACTATGGGAATCACAAGGCGCCTTCGAGGCCTCCCGCGACGAGATCTTCCGAGTCGTGGCAGGTACTCCCTTTGCCGAATGGGAGCAGCAGCAGCCGGACGTCTTCCTCCTTACCCGTCCCTGACCACGCAGGTACCCAGGTAGCCGCCGTCGGTGATCACTCTCATGGGTCCTATGGCGGCCGTCGCTCCGGAAGACTCTCATGAATTGCAGCCGTTTCGGCTGCCTACAACGGCCGGCTGGCCGCGACGGCCAGCCGCGGCCAGGTGCCGGCGGCGCGGACCTGACGGTTTACGCAGTACGGGTAGCTCGAAGAGGTCACAGGTGAACCCAGGCGTGTGAGTGAAGGGCCACCAGACAAGGTCGAAGCCTGCCGCCGTTCTGGGACTGAATCCCTCTGTTCAGACCGGTCTTATCTCGCCCGCTCCCTGCCTGGCGCAAACCTTCTGTAGTTCCGGGGCCTTGACCCCTCGTCAAAAACCGGTCCCGCCCGGCAGAGGCTGGAATACCACCAGCTTTCATGTCCTCAGCCCGCTGGCAGGGCCGGCCTCTCAACAGTTCGCGAGCCCATGAGCTCTCCAGCAGACCGAGGCCCTTGCGAGTGGCTCCTGGCAACCTTCACCGCCGACTATCTGGACGGCTGCCGCAGGTCGAGGAGGCCCTGGGACACCGGGCAGTAACACTCATCCGCCAGCTCGATGCCTCACACAACAGCGTCGCTCCGCTTGTTCTTGCCGGAGAGGCAACTGTCCCGGTCCTTGAGTTCCGGGGCTGGCCCCCGGACCCGGATCCCGGTGACGTCAATGCCGCCGGCCTGCCCGCTGGCGCCGCCAAGGTGGTCAACGACCTCAGCCAGCGTTCGCAGCCGGGCACCGGGGCCGACCGTGCACCTGTACTCGGCGAACAAGAGTCGGTCTCTCGCCGACAGCCCGGGGGACAGTGGAGCGGTCCACGCCGAACCAACAGGCCGGCACATCGTGAGTGGCCCCATGGTGGAGATGAACGAGCCCGGCGTGGAGCCGGTCAACGAACGCGAACGGGTGCTTCGCACCGGCACCGATCCGGCGGCCGGCTGGCGGCCCTCACCGCGCTCCAGCGTACCGAAGTCATCGACCTGTCGTTAAAGGGCTGCGCACATGACTGCACGATTGGCAGTGCTCAGCGAATGCACAAGGTGCAAGAGGTAGTTCAGTACCTGCCTTCGTAGCTTCCCCCACGGGAGCTACGAAGGCAGGCGGGCGGCGGAAGTGTGGGGCGACTGCCGCCCGCCCGGGATCTGCGCCCCCGGGGTCGTAGGAGCGCGTCCGCACCGGAATCCCGGTACGCCTGAACATAGCGCCTCAGCTGCATAGTGGAGTGAGTACTGCGTACTTGAATCCCGGCCGGTGCTGCAGGTTGTTCAACGGGCACAGACTCTCATCGGTCCCGGGCTCCATCACGCCCCGCGATCCTGAAAATCGCCTGCTTCGGCACTTCGGTCCCCGCGGTCCTCGCTGGCCACGGCGGCAAAACTCGTGTGCGGTTCTCACCGCAAAGCAAGTAGCAAACTACTCATCAGCGGTGGCAGTGCGCTCTGGAGCTTGAAGGCTCCCTGTCGTGAGGGTACGGACTCTAGAAGGAGGCCTCCGTGTCCAGGATTCGCAGTCTTGCGGTCGCTGCCGGACCGGCCTTTGTAGCTGTGGCTACGTCCGACATCTTGTCGGCCCAGGAAAACCCAGGTGCGGACGGCATGAGCAGCTCGGGAGTGAACGTCATCCTCGGAACCGATGGGGCCGAAGGCGGATCCCGAACCCAGAGGGTAAGCGCCTTGGAAGCAGCCACCGTAGCACCTGGTGCACGTTTATGTGCTACAGCGCCCGAAAAGCTGGTTAAGTCCGACTCGGTGAGACAAGTTGATCACCCACCCGTGTCGGACCGGGCAGTCATCGCTCTTGAGCCATGCGCAATGGACTCACCGTGATTGCGTGACGGTCAGACTTCCACATCACAAGTCGCTGTGACCTTCCGTGCGCCATACACACCATTCATGATCCTTCGTCAGGATGAGTATCTGATACCGGCGCGGCAACGGCCATCGGCGGCTTTCATGAAGGCCCCACGCTGCTCCGCCTCAAGGGCAAGGGTGCGTGCTTCACGAGTATTCTCTGAGGCACGCCCCCAGGCCTTCTCTCCGTGGATACGTGTGCACGCCACCGCGCCATGAGGAAGCCCCATGACTCTGCCTTTGTCCGTCGCCGAGCTCGTCGATCGACTCACCTCCGAGGACGCACCTCCGTTCGCATTGCTGCGCCGCAATGCGCCGCACGTGACACCCGGCACCATCGAGGTACTCACAGGCACGATAGGTACTTACGAGCGGCTGGCTCAGCTGCCCGTTGTTCCTGATGCACCTGCCTGCGGCGGTCCAGTTCACGATCTCCTCGCACTTGTCCCCTACCGGCAGATACGCGAGCGGGGTTTCGAGGCACAGGACGATGGAACTCCGCTGCAGGCCTTGCAGGTTACGCAGCAGAGAACCCTTCCTGTGGCACTTCTGCTGGCTGCCCTTCCGGAGACGGAGGTTGATCTTGCTGACGGAGGGTTCGTCACATCCGACCATCAGTACGCGGAGACTGTCCGTCGGATCATCAGCGACGAGATCGGGCAGGGCGAGGGAGCAAATTTCGTGATCCGGCGGGATTTCACAGCCACGATACGAAACTTTTCGCTGCATTTGGCGCTCGGCCTGTTCCGTCGGCTCATGGAGCAGGAGCGCGGCGCCTACTGGACATACCTGGTTCACACCGGCGAACGCGTTCTGTTGGGTGCCAGTCCCGAGGTTCACGTCCGTCAAGCCCAAGGCACGGTCGTGATGAACCCGATTTCAGGGACATATCGTTACCCGGATGGCGGTCCGACGTTGTCATCGCTGATGGAATTCCTCCAGGACACCAAAGAGTCCGAGGAACTGACCATGGTGGTGGACGAGGAGCTGAAGATGATGTGCTCCGTCGGTGACCGCGGCGGCCAGGTGATCGGGCCGCGTCTCAAGCAGATGGCTCGCTTGGCACACACGGAGTACGAGTTGCGCGGGCGGACGAGCATGGATGTGCGTGATGTCCTGCGTGAGACGATGTTCGCCGCTACAGTCACGGGCAGTCCCCTGCAGAACGCTGCCAGTGTGATCTCCCGGTACGAACAGTCCGGACGTGGGTATTACGCCGGCGCGCTGGCCCTGATAGGCCGCTCGGCCAGCGGCGGCCAGACGATGGATTCCCCAATCTGCATAAGGACAGCGGACATCGATGTGTCCACGGGGCGCACGGTGGTACGAGTCGGAGCCACGCTCGTCCGCAATTCCCATCCGGAGGCCGAAGTGGCAGAGACCCATGTCAAAGCCGCTGCCATCCTCGGAGCGATCGGAGCGATCGAGTCATCACCACAGCACCAGACCACTCCAGGTGAAGGACACACGCTTGCCGAGAGTTACCAGGTACAGGCTGCGCTGTACAAGCGCAGAGGGAAGCTGGCCTCGTTCTGGTTGAAGAAGCAGGACGCCTCCCCACCGACCATTGCCAGCCGGGCTCTGGTCGTGGACTGCGGAGACGGCTTCACCGCTATGCTCACGCATCAGCTCCGCTCTCTCGGCCATCCTGTCGTCGTAGAGAGCTACGACTCTCCTGGACTGAGTGAGAGCGTCGCATTCCACGACGGCATCGTCCTGCTCGGACCCGGTCCCGGTGACCCCACCAGCACAACCGATCCGCGGGTACGGACGCTGAGAACGATCGCCCAAGCAGCCCTTCAGCGAGACGCCGGCGTCCTGGGTGTATGCCTGGGGCACCAAATGCTTGCCACCGAGCTTGGTCTACCGATACGTCGTATGCCGAAACCAAGGCAAGGAACCCAGGAGGAGATCACGCTCTTCGGCCGACGTGAAACCGTCGGCTTCTACAACACCTTCACCACCTGGTGCGATGATCTTGCGGAGGGTGCCCTACTCGATCAGGGGATCGAACTCGCACGTGACCCGCGCACAGGCGAAGTGCACGCACTACGCGGAAGCGCTTTCGCCAGTGTGCAGTTCCATCCCGAATCAGTGCTGAGCACCCGCGGAATCGGTGTTGTCGCCGAACTGGTGCACCATGTCGAGCGTTCCGCGCACAAGAACCTCCGGAAGGCCTGGTCCGCTCGGTGACGGCCCAACACCCACATGCGCGGACCTGGCGGCATGTCATCCAACACCTGATTGAGCGACGCGATCTCAGCGTCGCAGAGGCTGCTTGGGCCATGAACGAAATCATGGAGGGCAACGCAACTCCCGCACAGTTAGCGGGGTTCGCGGTCGCACTGCGGGCGAAAGGAGAGTCAGTCACCGAACTGCACGGCATGGTTGAGGCCATGTACACCCATGCCGAACTCCTGGACGTACCTGGCCCGAGCGTGGACATCGTGGGCACCGGTGGAGATCAGGCTCAAACAGTCAACATCTCCACTATGGCCGCTGTCGTGGCCGCAGGCGCCGGCGCGACCGTGGTCAAGCACGGCAACAAGGCTGTCTCCTCTTCAAGCGGGGCTGCGGACGTACTGAGGGAGCTGGGAGTCGAGATCTTCCTACCGCCGCGTGCTGTCGAGCATGTGGCCCGCACAGCAGGCATCACCTTCTGCCTGGCCTCCACGTTCCACAAGGCAATGCGCCATGCCGCCCCGGTCAGAGCGGAACTGGGCGTACCCACCACGTTCAATTTCCTCGGTCCTCTCGCCAATCCTGCCAACGTTCCAGCGTTAGCGTTGGGATGTTCCGACGGTGCCCTTGTAGGAAGGTTCGCTTCCGTGCTGGCTCACCGAAACAAGCAGGGCCTGGTGTTCCGAGGGCAAGACGGACTCGACGAACTCAGTGTCTGCGCCTCGTCCGATGTTTGGATAGTCAAGGGAGGCGCCGCACACCAGCAGACTCTCGACCCTCGAGTTCTGGGTATCCCACGTGCCGGGATCGACGCTCTCAAGGGTGGCGACGCCCGGCACAACGCCAAAGTGGCGCGCAGCGTGCTGGCGGGGGAACGAGGCCCCATTCGCGACACAGTACTACTGAACGCAGCAGCCGCTATCACAGCCGTACAGCTCACCGATGAACCGCTCTTGCATCAGTTACGCTCTTCGCTCATCCAGGTGACCAAGTCTATCGACTCAGGATCAGCGACACGGAAACTCGAGCAATGGGTCACAGCCACGCAAAACGCTCGGCCGGAGAACTCGATCGCGGGTACGCGGTGAGCACCGGACGAGCCTCAGCTGCGTCTGATCAGCTCCCCATACGCTCAGCCAAGGCCCGAATAACGAGAGTTGGCCCGCGCGATCCGAACCGTGCGGAGCATAAGCGCAAAGAACCCCGCTTGATCGTAGAGTTCACACGATACGCAGGCCTGTCCCAGCGCAGCGAGGAACGCGAAATAACGCGCACTTCCGGCAGTGGTGGACGCCGCGCTGGCCCAGCGCCGATCCCGAAGCTCACGCCTGACCACTGCTCGAGAACGGCCCCTTAACACCGGTTCTCGGACATCAGGAAGCACAAAGGGAATCGGCTGACGCTCCGTGTGACCAACGGTCTCGAGACGAACCCCCTCGCCCATCCTTGGAGTAGCTTCTACTCATCCCGACGCCATCCCTGCATGATCCAATCTTTCCAGCCACGGAAGGCCTTCTCGCGGCGATGGTGGAGTGACGACGCTTACCCCGGGGGGGTGCGTTGTCAGGGCCGGCACAGTCCAACCCCCCTGTGTCGGTTCACCCGCCCGTTGGTTGTCCCAACGGGCGGGTCCCGCTGCAAAGAGGCTGTGCTGACGGCACCCCTGGCCAACGCCTGCGACCATACTGGCGAGTTCGTACCGGCGAAACCGGCCCTCCGTGTTTGTCGATCTCGATGGTCTGCTCGTTGAAGGCCATCACCTGCTCGGCCAGGATGCGGGCCAGTTTCGCGGTGATCTTCTCCCCCGGGGACGGAGGAGTGCTGGCGTTCGGCCGCCCCGAACACATTCGGCAAAGGTTCTGGTGTTGCAGGCCTTACAGTTGGCCAGCCACTTCGCCAGTCGGACGACGCCGATGCGGCGGATGGCGGGGGCCGGCAACCGGTCGGTCATCCCGAGCGGGCCGGGTACTGGTCACGTCCAGAGCGAGGAACATGCTCAGCAGGGTGTCCCGTCCAAGTCCCTACTGTGGCTGCTGTCAGCGGAATCGGAGTCTGCGGATACGTCAGGCGGCATCGGAGCTTCAGGGACCGAGCAAGCAGAGTCCCGACGGTCCGACCCACGCATTCCGGGTTGACCTGTCCTGTTGGGTCGAGGTCGGCCCCAGTGGTCGATGAGGCCGTCGTGTCCGCTTACGGTGTGACGCGCCGGCGCGGTAACGACTCAGATCCCCGCGCCGGTTCGCTCCAAACGCCTTGTGCTTCACGGGGGTACCAGGCGTTCAGCTTCGCGAGGATGTCCAGGTGTCCGTTGCACGAGGATCTTGGATCCCTTGTACGGGGCCAGTCGAAACCGCCCCGCGCAAGGGGTCGCGCAGGGCGCTTAGGTTGTAGCTATGCCGCGGCGGGCCAAGATCTCAAGCTTGTCGGGCACATCGAGCATGCTCTCGTCTGCGCCGAGGAACCGTTTCAGATTCGGAAGAAGAACGAGGTCGTCCAGGGAGCGGACATCGAACATGTCGTCCTCACCGTCCCAGTATGGACAGCACTCCAATTGTGCCTGGAGGCCACCCTCGATGTAGATCTCGTCCACTGTAGCAAGGAGCTCGTCGCCGATCTCCAGCTGTTCGAAGTACGCCCGCGATTCATCGAGCACATCGTACAGAAGGCCCCCCTCATGGAGGTGCCCCCAGGGGTCAATTATCCCACGCCCCCGCATCCGCTCGATAATGTTGTATACGGGGGCGAGTGATCCGTCTTCGTACATAAGCTTTTCAATGACGAGAAGTTTGAAATTTAAGTCTCGGAATATAGCCATACTGCATCCTAGCGAGGAGTCAGCACTGGCATCCACGCGAGATCTCCAACAAGGGCCCCACGAGCAGCTACCCTCCGGAAGATTATCGGTCTCAGCTCTGCTCGCTTTTAAGTAATATCTACTCGTAACGCAGGTCTCGCGCCGGTAAGGGCTGAGTATCGCCAGATCGCTCCCTCTCAGGGGCCAGCCCCCGCGTCCAGTCTTCCGCACGGTGCGGGTCATGTCGATGGTGGTGGAGAAGATCACGCTCACCGCGATGAGGCCGAGGATTTGATCGCTTTGTCCTGTAGCTCGGGGTCGCAGCTGGTCAGCCGGCCCGGCGTTGCCGAAGTAGAGCTGCTTGGCGAATCCGCTGTAAGCCTTCGGCCGTGTTCTGGGTCGCTGGATCTGCTCGTGTAGTGCGGAGTCGGATCCTGGGGAGCAGATCGATCCCCAGCAAGTGCGCAAGCTCGAAGACAGGGAGCAACTGGCCTTGCTTATCAGCGTGGACCTGCTCCGGCTGTACCGCCGAATGGTTCTGGAGCAGGGAGTCCGATCAGATAGACGGCTTGCCACACTCCACAGAGCACGAGCCGTGAAGAGAGCGAACGTAGGTATCGGCGACCAGATGATGGGCGATCCCGCCGTAGCCTCGTACCGAATCGAGGTTTCGGCGAGGAGAAATGCCGTCGCACCAGCATCCCCCGGCTTGTCATTCAGACACACCGCCGTGCGCCACCGCTGCGAGCCGACTGCATACGGTCGGCCCTCAGGACGCAGCCTTGACGCCCACGGCGTGCCTCTTTGACGCATCCAGGGGCCCGCTCAGCTGGATGCGTCAACTGCAGCCTGCTCCGGATCGCAGCGTCTCAGCTGGTCCTGCTTGTGAGTCGGAAGCATTCCGTTAGCGGTGAGTGCTGCCAGGTGGTGTCAGCTATGGGGGCTGAGTGTCTGGTGGAGGGCGTTAACGACCCTGATGTACATGCGGTTCTTGATGGTGTGGAGGGTGTCTCCGGCTTTGGCAGAGTGCGCGTGGGCGAGTTGGTGTGCTGCCGGTCCGAGGGCGTGTTCGGAGACTGCCTGGTCGACGATGTCGGCGGTCGCTGCATCGGTCCCGCCGTAGCGGTGAGCGGTGAGCATTGCCTGGTGGGCGGTGCGGGGGGACAAGCGGGCCTGGATGAGTGCGCTCATGCCGGTGGTGAAGGGGATATCGATGTCGGCTTCGGGCAGGCACCAGAATCCACGGTCGGCCCGCATGATGCGGAAGTCGTGCGCGAGGGAGAACATCGCGCCGGCGGCGAAGGTGTGCCCTTGGAGTGCTGCGACGGTGATCATCGGCAGGGTCAGCATCCTGGCGAGGAGTCCGTGGACTGAGTTGACGTAGTCCTGCTGCTGGTCAGGATGGGCGAGAAGCCACTCCAGGTCCAGGCCGGTCGAGTAGAACTTTCCCGTAGCGCAGGTCACCAGAGCGCGCGGTCCCTTGGCCTTCTCGACCGCGTCGAGCGCGACCTGGACCGAGGCTATCCAGTCGGGATGGAAACGGTTCTCGCCGTCCCCCAGATCGAGAACGAAGACGTCGTCTTTGCGGTCCAGCGTGGGCATGACTCCTCTTCCAGACAGATTACAGCGGTCGGTGCGCGACACAGCGACCAGCAGACGAATCACAGCGCAACACCAGCATGAGCGATGCCGACGAAAAGAACGACGCCCCTGTTCATGGGCAGACCCTGCCGGACGGACAGGGCAAGGAGCTCCCCGACTCGCATCCGGTCAATGCACTATCGTCCGGACACTCTATGCGTCACGAAGAGACGCTGTTATTCGGTTTCCCCAAGGACACCAGTATGCCATCGGCGTACCTTGAACTTCGTTGACATCTACACTCTCTGCGCTCGGGTCGATTGGTCATCAAACGCGTCCAGTCTCTGGACGCGAACCTGTGGGCAACCAGAGCAGTCACCACTCATACGCGGTGCGATGGCACGGCGGGTGCCGATCGGCAGGACTCCGCACGTCTCTGCTGTTCGATCTGGGGAGAGCGCTCCTGGTGGGGCTTTCCGTAGGAGAGGAGGCTCAGTGCTCAGTGCCGAGATCCGCCGCCTGTTTCGTACGAGTCACTGAGCTTCTTCAGAGTGGCCACCGATCGGGTGACGATTGGGCCCACGAGAGCTTTGCGCTGCCGCAGCTCAGAGGGCAGTCAACCTCAGCCAGCCACTCATCCTCTGGAGTGACCGCTGAAGAAGCTCACTGCCAGAACGCGACCACGCTTGAGCCAGTTAGGGCTCGAAGTGCCGGTCAAGGGAGATGGACTGCACGTCGCGCTGGCGGCAGCGGCTGGCTCTTGGTCATGCAGCCTTCCGCCTGCCACGGTGGAGAAGTGGCGCTGTCACGGCGCGGCGGTACCGCGATGAAGTCTCCGAGCGCGTCGCGTCCCTGGTCGGGCCGTCGCCTAGACGGCGTCCCTCGGGAGCACAGCCTGGCGGAATCCGTCCCGTCGTGTTTCGTTCGCGGCCGGGCAGGGGCCAGCTGCCGGAGGTTTCACCTGCCATCGCAGGTCTCCGTGAAAGCCTGGCTGTGGGGATCCACCCTCTCGGGACATCGTCGATGCCCCTTCCAGTCGTCGGAGATTGTCACACCGGCTGCTGCCTCCGCGCTGTCGATCAGGGACTCTGGAGACTGCCTTCAACGTCAATCTGCGCGCATTTCTGCATCAAACGGCAGAAGATACTGCAGCGCCGTGGGCAATCGCCGCGCCCAGGACGACTCGGTGTGCTTTCCTGAAGGATCATAAACGTGCAACAGGTCGACGCCACTGACATGACCGTCGGCGAGTAGGGCGTCGCGGAAATGCACCGTCTCGGTGAGGCCGTCATTGTTGCCGCCGGCGTCCATGTAGAACCGCACCGGCCTTTTTCCCTGATAGGTCTCGACTCCGTGCGTGAATGCCTCTGCGTCCCACCAGAAGCTGCTCGACATGCAGCCGACTCCTCCATAGATCGCGCTGCGGGTCCAGCCGGCGTAGCAGCTAAGAAGGCCGCCCAAGGACGACCCCACCATGAGTGTGTCCGGTGCACCGATCAGGGTGCGGTAGTGGGCGTCGATGTACGGCTTCAAGGTCTGCTGGATGAAATCGAGATAGGCATCGGCGTTACCTCCCCCGTAGCGAGGGTCGACGCTCGGAGTGTATTCGCTGATTCGGCTGGACGTATTGTTTATTCCCACAACGATCGTCTCCCGTGTGGAGCCCTGGCCGATAGACCGGTCGATGGCCTCATCCACCTGCCATTCGATGCCCCCGAATGCAGACCGAGGGTCGAACAGGTTCTGTCCATCGTTCATGTAGACCACCGGATAGCGCTTGGCAGGATTTTCGCCGTAGCTCGGCGGAAGATAGAGAGTGAGATTACGACGATTATCTAGCTGCGGCGAGTAGAAGTTTGTAATCGTCACCATACTGCCGCGGGGGATGCCGAAGAACGGGTAGATATGGATTGAGCGTGAAACGGCCGTCGTGGTTTTGAAATTGCTTCCGGTGGACCAGGTTTTGTCGTTGATCAGCAGTTTGAACTCGAAGTCTCCGATCGTGGAGGGTGCCTCCCACGTCCAGACGTTCCCACTGGTCCAAGTCATCGACTTCCCGGCAGTCCAGCTCAGAGGTGCCGAACTACCGCGGATGGTCAGCTGGTTTCCCCATCCTGTGTCGTAGTGGACGAAGACCCTCACGGTATTCGGCTCAGCCTGTTCGGCGTTCGGCTGCGCTGGCCCCAACAGTGCATGAAGGAGCATCATCACTCCCATGCGTAATATGGCCCTGCGCCATCGAGTATGCATGTTCCGGACCTCCTTGATCAACAAGGGACGTCGCATTCCGGTGAGCGGCGACGTGAGCTGTCATGGCACACACGACGTGACTGTCCGGGTTGAGCCAGGCGGGCCGTAACGATGGCAACCCGCCCATGAAGGATCAGGCTCATCTCGGCGAGCTCGCCGAATTCGCTCCATGGGGGCATTTTCCCGAACCGTGGAAACAAGTCCATTCGGACGGCGTGACAGCTGGTTGCGCCGTACTTCAGTTCTGCGCGTTTGGCAGTCTCCTGGTGTTGGCTGCCTCGGCCCATCCGGCTAGGCGATGTGCCGCGCCACTGCTGCGTAAGGGGCGAGCCGGCGTCTGTCCTCTCACCTTGCTGACGCGCATCGCGACTCGGTTGTCAAGCCAGCGAAGCATCGGCTCGAACCGACGTCAAGGCACACACCAGTAATCGACTTGAGTCGGGGCGCTGACTGTTGAAAGCGTGTCGCGGGAGGCTGTGGTTCCGCGGGCTGGAGCTGGGGTGCGGGTGGCCTGTCATCGAAGCGGCGATCCGGTCCGGGGGTACCTCACTCCGAAGCGCCGAAGAGCGCAGGCAGCCTCGCACTCAGGAGTCGCTGCGAACTGCTCGGGTGCTTCCCGAGCGACCGTCCGAGACTCATGGGCATGCTCGCCGCTGATGCCCCTGCGCAAGCACTTCGGGTCGCTCGGCGGGGCCGCGCGCAAGGGCGCGGCCCCGCCGGGCTGAAGGGCCCAACTATCGGGCTACGCAGTTCGCCGACCCTCTGAGGACAAGTCAATGCCCTTCGCCCCCAGCGGTCCCGTGGACGCGGCCGGCTCCGGGGTGGTGATCCTGGTTCCAGCGGCTCCGTCGTCCAGCCGCGTCTCCGGTTGCCAGCCCGGTCTTCCAAAGACGTTCCCAGCGCGCTCGCGCCAGTGACGTGCGACTCGGACGTCTCTCGCGATAGCGGCATATTCGTGGGTAGCGACCCGCAGCGGGTTGTGGGTTGAGATGTTCTTGGTGAGACCGAAGACGGGCCTGCCGGTCTCACGGGCCCACGAGCCGAACATCCGGTCCCACACGATAAGGATGCCGCCGAAGTTCCGGTCGAGGTAGCCGCCCTGCGAGGCATGGTGCACGCGGTGGTGGGACGGCGTGTTAAGGATGTACTCGAACGGGCGCGGCAGCTTGTCGATGCGCTCGGTGTGAATCCAGAATTGGTAGACGAGGTTGACCGAGTAGCAGAAAGCCACGGTGGCCGGGTGCACGCCGAGGGCGATCATCGGTAGGTAGAAAGGCCAGGATGTGAGCGCGGTCCAGGGCTGTCGCAGCGCAGTGGTTAGGTTGAATCTGCGGCTGCTGTGATGCACCACGTGGCAGGCCCACAGTATGCGGATGACGTGGTGCGCGCGGTGCTGCCAGTAGTAGAGGAAGTCCTGTGCGATCAGCATCAGGGGAAGCGTCCACCACAGCATGGGGACACGCATGGGTGTCAGCTCGTGGACGGCGGTGTAGATCGCGACGGTCGGTAGCTTCCAGAGGAGGTCGAAGACGAGACTGCCGAGTCCCATGCCGACGCTGGTTGCCGCGTCCTTGGCGTCGTAGCCGGCAGCGTCCTCGTCGGGATGGAGCCGGTAGCTGACCATCTCCAGGATGGCGAGCAGGAGAAATGCTGGTATGGACCAGAGCACGGCATCGGGTAGGTGAGACATGTCAACGACGGTAGAGGTGGGTGCGGGGGTGCGACCAGATGCGGCTACCACCAAGTACGGGAACAGCTTGTCGGCCGGCTTTGGCGCCTTTTGACATATCAAGGCAGGAACCGGCCTATCGGATGACGTCGTGAGTCGACGAGAAGAGTGCGCACCCTGGAACGGCTTCAGGGTGCGCGCACACCGGCCACACCTCCGGCCCGGAAGCAGAACGACTCGATCGCCGCAGCATGGTACTCCTGGCCAGGCAGGTGAGCCGGGGTAGAGGCACGACAACTGGGCTGACTCACCAACTTGAGTCCCACACGATCAAGTAGGTACTCACCACTCAGGGCAGGCCGAACGGGCCAGGTGAGACTTAGGGAAAGAGAAGTCAACAGCAGAGGACACCAGCGATGCTTACTGGCACAACCTACCGCAGCACCGTTCAGGTCGGCCCCGACGTGGCCGTTCCTGACAGTGCCCACCGTCATGAGGCCAGTGAGGCAGCTACAGTTGCCGCTCGGCAAGCGATGTCGCATACGGGTGGGGGCCCTCGTGTGCTGGTTTTCCGCGGGGAGTGGTGAAGTTACTGCCACGCTCGATCTCGTACTCCGGGCGTTGTGCAGGACCCCGGCCGCGCCATCTTGAGCAGTCGACGGATTTTCGGGTTCGGTGAGGTTCATCGCCTTCGCCGGACGAACGGAGGCTCACGCCTTCGTCTCATGACCGCCGACTGAGATCGGGCTACAGCATCAGGTACTGAAGGGGGCTCGGTCACTCAGGTTGGTGTCGAGATCGGGGTATCTCCTATCGCCGCCCAACGATGACCGAGCGGCTGGCCACTCACAGTGGATGGGTCGGCGGGCGCCTTCGGGCGTCCGCCGATCGTCTGTTAGGTGATGTCGAGGTCGGTCCAGGGGTCGAGGAGGCCGTCGGTGCCGTCGTGTCCGCTTCCGGTGTGACGCGCCGGCGCGGTGACGATCAGATCCCCGCGGGCGTGCTCGTCGGGCCGGCGGGCAGCCCACGGCTCGGGAGCCTTCCGCGGACCGCCGTCACTCACATGAACCTGGACCTGCTGCTGGTCAGGATGGGCGAGTAGCAGGTCCAGGTCCAGGACGATCGACCGTGTCCGGCAGTGCGCGCACTCACTTCCAGGGCAAACGTGCTGGCGGGGAACGTTGCCATCGTGGCAGCGATCTGGACCTCAACCAGCCGCCGGAACGACTTGTGCGACTGGCTGGTCACTGCAAATAGAAACCACCTTGCCCCGGCCATAGCGCCCGGGGCATGCAACCCAACGCGACGTCCGAAAGCTCCGATGCACCTGCACGGGGCGTGCCCAGTGCCGGGCACGCATCACTCTCGGGCACCTGCCATCACCTCAAGCGCGAGACTCAGGTCTGACCCCCCACAAAGCGATGGCGAAACGCGGTGAAGCAACCCGGTGCAGCGCTCCCGGATAAGACGTCCCGCTGCTGCAGGTGACTCCGCTACCACGGCGAAGGTGCGAAGCATCTCGTCGTCGATGAGACGACCCATCTCCGACCACCTCCCACGCCTTGCCAGCGCATGAAGCTCATCCTGTAGGGGTCCCCACCCATGATGATCGAGCACCGGCCGGTAGGCTGGCGTGGACGCGTAAAAGGCGATACGTTCACGGGCTGCCCTCACGGAATCGTTGTACTCCTGCCGCGTCCGGCCGGTCGCCGTGATTACACTGCCGGCGATTTCGAAGGGGAAGCGGCTCCATGGAGCACTGTCCGCCTTTTCTTCCAGTCGTGCTTCGATCGCGCGAGGGACAACGCATGCAGCGAGGTACGAAGTTGAGCTGAAAGGGTGGCACAGCAGTCCGTCACCGACTTGCCCAGCCGTGCGTGTCATGGACGGGCCCACTGCGGCAATCAGCACTTTTGGTGGACCTGGCTCCAAAGGCGTCGGCGTGAACGTGGGTGTCATCAGGGTGTGGGTGTAGAACTCCCCTCGGAAGGTGATACTTTCCCCGGCCTGCCAACTGTCCCAGATGGCCCGAGTCGCCATCACGAACTCTCGCATGCGAGCAGCAGGGTTACTCCACGGCATCGAGAAGCGGCGGGTGATATGAGCCTTCACTTGTGATCCAAGTCCGATCACCGCTCGGCCGCCGGACATCTCTTGCAGGGTCCACGCACTGCTTGCCAGCGTCATGGGTGTCCGCGCAAACGCGACGGCAACACCTGTAGCCAGCTCTATCTTCGACGTGCGTCCGGCGGCGACGGCGAGCGCCTGGAAGGGGTCGTAAGCCGCCTCTGCCACGTACAGCCGTTCGACACCATGCTGTTCGGCCAGTTGCGCAGCCGCGGCGACGCCCGCTGGCGGCCCTGATGCCGTGACCTCCACTGCGAGAGGTGTCGCTGCTGGACGCTGGACACGGGTCATCCGATCACTCCTCGAGGAGCCGATGGCTCCCTATCGAATCGCAGCCTCGTTCTTGCGGTCGTCTCGATGCTCCACAGGTACCTGAAGTCGAACGGACGACAAATCAGCCCGGCACAGATTGTCCTGCTGCTGGAGCTCGCGTGCGATGTCGAGCGCTGGGAAAGTAGCGGCAAACGCAGAAACTGTCCAGGGGTGTTCCTTGGACAGAACGCACACATGAATCTTCGTCTGCGTTCAGTCCTTACGCCTCCCCCATCGCAGCCCGCACCACTCAGGGCGCCGGCGCCCGTGCTCGTAGTCCCCATGTCCGGCGCGACCCGTCACCGGACCCGTCCGTCCGACGCTATGCCACCGCTATCGGCCTGTGGACCAATCCCTACATCCTCAGGCACCGCCGTCGGCAGATCCGTCACCGAGCCCTGGCACTGGCCCTGCTAAGAGGCCATCTGATCTAGGTAGTTGGTGTTTTGGGATGTTCTTGTGACTGCAGACGGTGGCACTCATTGGCCAGGGTGTGACTCCTCGACGCGCGTATCGCAGTGATGTCTCCGATGCCCGCTGGGCATTGATCGAGCCGGTGTTCGTCGCCTGGCGGGCCGCCCGGTCTAGGCCCGGGACCGCTGCGCGGGTTCATGATCTGAGAGAGATCGTGAACGCGATCCTCTACGTCAACCGCACCGGGATCCCGTGGGAGTACCTGCCGCACGATTTCCCGCCGTTCAAAACCGTCTACGACTGGTATCGGCACATCACCTTCACAATGCTCGCGCACGCCTTCCTGGCCGCCACGGCGGACTACCTACTGGTCCAGGCCGCGTTCGTTCCTTCGCGGCCTGGAAGCACTCCTCGATCGCCCAGCGCGTCCCGGCGATCCTCACCAGCAACGGCTCAGTAGGCGATCTCGTCGGGCTTTCGGATGCTCCGACGGGCCAGTGTGCCCCACCGCATGCGGTAAGCAGCCTGCCCCGGTAATCGAACTCGCCGCACCGCTGCCCAATGGTAGACACGAGGGCCCTTCACACCGTCACCGCACGAGACTTTCTCCTACGCTTCGTCCGGGGGCCTGCGCGATACGGGGCAGCCCGCGGTGAACTGGGACTTGGACACGACCAGCACGTAGCCGATACCCGGCTGCTGCAGCAGCCGGCGGAAGCGGCTCTCCCCTTCGCAGGCGATGTCCGCGGTGACCCAGGCGATGGGCAGCAGCGAGGGTACGGACCGCAGCACGATGCGCCGGGCCAGTTCGCCCTTTCGTGGCGCACTCCCGCTCGTCGGGGAATCTGGTCGCGCGGCAGCGGATCCGGTCCTCGGCCCAGGACTTGGGCAGGTAGAGCTCACAGCTCCACCAGGGCCCGGCCGCAGGTGGTGGCGTAGGAGGCGAAGACGCCAGTTCTCATTGCTTCCGGCTGGTGCTGGATCCCAGCGGAGGTGATGCCCTTCTTGATGAACCCGGTCTCGTCGATGCACCCGGTCTCGTCGATGATGAGGCGGCGGCGCAGCGGCGCTCGCGCCGGGGCATAAACCCAGGACTGGAGGGGCCCACACCGTTCGCCATCCTCCCTTGCGTGGCGGGGCGTGCTCAGTGTGCTGTTCGTCTACTGCGCTGGTTCGTAATGATTTGCCCGGCCATGACCACCAGTACCGCGAGAACGAACATCGCGGTGCCGATGACGTTGATCTGAACGGGGGTTCCTCGCTGTGCCGAGCCCCAGACGAACATGGGGAAGGTGACGGTGGAGCCCGCGTTGAAGTTGGTGATGATGAAGTCGTCGAACGAGAGCGCGAAGGCGAGCAGGGCGCCGGCGGCGATGCCGGGCGCGGCGATCGGCAGGGTCACGCGCAGGAAGGTCTGCGTGGGTCCCGCGTAGAGGTCGCGAGCCGCTTCCTCCAGGCGCGGGTCCATGGACATGACCCGGGCCTTGACCGCCGTCACGACGAACGACAGACAGAACATGATGTGGGCGATCAGGACCGTCCAGAAGCCGAGCTCGATGCCCATGTTGAGGAAGAGGGTGAGCAGCGAGGCGGCCATGACGACCTCGGGCATGGCCATCGGCAGGAAGATCAGCGAGTTGATCGCGCCTCGGGCCCGGAAGCGGTAGCGGACGAGCGCGAAGGCGATCATCGTGCCGAGGACGACCGCGCCGACCGTCGCCCAGGCGGCGAGCTGGAGCGAGAGCGAGAGCGACTCGCACATGTCGGCGACGCCGCAGGGGTCCTTCCAGGCGTCGAGCGAGAACTCCTGCCAGGAGTAGTTGAAGCGTCCCTTCGGCCTGTTGAAGGAGAACGCCATCACCACGAGGTTCGGCAGGATCATGTAGGCGAGCGTCAGCAGGCCCGCGATGACGACGAGGTTCCGACGGATCCAACGCATCAGACCAGGTCCTCCGTTCCCGCTCGGCGGATGTAGACGGTGACCATGGCCAGCACGATCGCCATGAGGATGAAGGAGAGTGCGGCGGCCGTCGGGTAGTCGAGGACCCGCAGGAACTGCGACTGGATGACGTTGCCGACCATCTTGGTGTCGGTCGAGCCGAGCAGTTCGGCGTTGACGTAGTCGCCGCTCGCCGGGATGAAGGTGAGCAGGGTGCCGGAGACGACGCCGGGCATCGACAGCGGGAAGGTCACCTTGCGGAAGGTGGTCGCCGGGGAGGCGTACAGGTCCTGCGCGGCCTCGTGCAGCCGGCCGTCGATCCGCTCCAGGGAGGTGTAGAGGGGCAGGATCATGAAGGGCAGGAAGTTGTACGTGAGACCGCAGACGACCGCCATCGGGGTGGCGAGGACGCGGTCGCCCTCGGTCCAGCCGATCCAGCTGGTCACGTCGAGGACGTGGAGCGCGTTGAGCGCGTCGACGACCAGGCTGTCGTCGGCGAGGATCGTCTTCCAGGCCAGCGTCCGGATGAGGAAGCTGGTGAAGAAGGGCGCGATGACGAGGACGAGGAGCAGGTTGCGCCAGCGGCCGGCCTTGAACGCGATCAGATACGCGAGCGGGTAGCCGAGCAGCAGGCAGAGCAGGGTCGCGGTCCCGGCGTACAGCAGGGAGCGTATGAACTGCGGCCAGTACTCCTGGAAGGCGTCCCAGTAGGTCTGGAAGTGCCAGGTGACCTTGAAGCCGGCTTCGAGCGAGCCCGTCTGGACCGAGGTCGAGGCCTGGTAGACCATCGGCAGCGCGAAGAAGACGAGCAGCCAGATGATGCCGGGCAGCAGCAGCCAGTAGGGGACGAGCCGCTTGCGGGTGGAGGGCTTGCGCAGAACCGGTTCCTCGACCGGCTGCGGCGCCTCCTCCTTCGTGAGCGTGGACGTAGTCATCCGGCGTCCTCCACCGTCTCCACGCCGGCGTCGATGTCCTGGGCGGCGTCGAGCCCGAACGTGTGCGCCGGGTTCCAGTGCAGGACGACCTCCGCGCCGGGGACCAGGCGGGTGTCGCGCTCGATGTTCTGCTCGTACACCTGGAGCTCCGCGCCCGCCGGCGAGTTCACCACGTACTGGGTGGAGACGCCGATGAAGGAGGAGTCGACGATCCGGCCGGTGACCCGGTTGCGGCCGTCGGCGATCGAACCCGCGTCGTCGGCGTGCGCGAGCGAGATCTTCTCCGGGCGGATGCCCACGAGCACCTTGCCGCCCTGGCGGACGGCGGAGGTACAGCGGTCGCCGGGGACACGGAGCTTGCCGCCGCCGGCCGTGACGAGGACGTCGGTACCGGTCTCCAGGACCTCCGCCTCGATGAGGTTGGAGGTGCCGAGGAAGTTGGCGACGAACGTGGTCTGCGGGTTCTCGTACAGGTCCGCCGGGTTGCCGAGCTGCTCGACGCGGCCGCCGTTCATCACCGCGACCTGGTCGGCCATCGTCATGGCCTCCTCCTGGTCGTGGGTGACGTGCACGAAGGTGATGCCGACCTCGGTCTGGATCCGCTTGAGCTCCAGCTGCATCTGGCGGCGCAGCTTGAGGTCGAGGGCGCCGAGCGGCTCGTCGAGGAGCAGCACCTGCGGGTGGTTGATGAGCGCGCGGGCGACGGCGACGCGCTGCTGCTGGCCGCCGGAGAGCTGGTGCGGCTTGTGCCGGGCCTTGTCGCCGAGCTGGACGAGTTCCAGCATGTCGTCGACCTGCTTCTTCACCGACTTGATGCCGCGGCGGCGCAGGCCGAAGGCGATGTTCTCGGTGATGTCCATGTGCGGGAAGAGCGCGTAGGACTGGAAGACGGTGTTGACCGGCCGCTTGTACGGCGGGAGGTCGGTGACGTCCTTGTCGCCGAGGAAGACGGTGCCCGTGCTGGGGTCCTCCAGGCCGGCGATCATCCGCAGCGTGGTGGTCTTGCCGCAGCCCGAGGCGCCGAGGAGGGCGAAGAAGGAGCCCTGCGGGACGGTCAGGTCGAGCGGGTGGACGGCGGTGAAGGAGCCGTACGACTTGCTGATCCCGGTGAGACGGACGTCGCCGCCGGTGTTCTTGTCAGTCATGGGTTGTGGTCCCGGATCGTGGTGAGGAGTGGACAACGTGCAAGGCCTTCAGGCGCGGGCGCCGGTCTCGTTGCCCGGCCTCAGGCGCCGATGAGCTTGGCGAACTTCTCCTCGTACGCCGTCTCCTCCGCGCTGGTGAGCGAGCGGAAGGCGTGCGACTTCTTGGCCATGGCCTTGTCCGGGAGGATCAGCGTGTTGTTCGCGAGTTCGGGGTCGATCCTGGCGAGCTCGTCCTTCACCCCGTCGACGGGGCAGACGTAGTTGATGTACGCGGCGAGCTGGGCGGCGACGGGAAGCTCGTAGTAGTAGTCGATGAACTTCTCGGCGTTGGTCTTGTGCCGGGCCTGGGCGGGGACGAGCAGGTTGTCGCTGGAGGTGATGTAACCGGCGGACGGGATGGAGAACTTGATGTCCGGGTTGTCCGCCTGGAGCTGGATGATGTCGCCGGCCCAGGCGAGGCAGGCGGCGATGTCGCCCTTGTCCAGGTCGGAGGTGTAGTCGTTGCCGGTGAAGCGGCGGATCTGCTTCTTGTCGACGCCCTTCTGGAGGCGCCCGATCGCCGCGTCGTAGTCGGCGTCGGTGAAGTCGCCCGGATCCTTGCCGAGGTCGAGCAGCGTCATGCCGACGGAGTCGCGCATCTCGGTGAGGAAGCCGACGCGGCCCTTGAGCGCGGGGTCGTCCAGGAGCTGGGTGACCGAGTCGACCTTCTTGCCGCCGGTGGCCTTGGAGTTGTACGCGATGACGGTGGAGATGCCCGTCCACGGGTACGAGTAGGAGCGGCCCGGGTCCCAGTCGGGGCGCCGGAACTGCGCGGAGAGGTTCGCGTACGCGTTGGGCAGGTTCGCGGGGTCGAGCTTCTGCACCCAGCCGAGCCGGATCATCCGGGCGGCGAGCCAGTCGGTGACGCAGATCAGGTCGCGGCCGGTGTCCTGGCCGGCCGCGAGCTGCGGCTTGATCTTGCCGAAGAACTCGACGTTGTCGTTGATGTCCTCGGTGTACTTGACCTTGATCCCGGTGCGCTTCGCGAACGCCTCCAGGGTCGGGCGGGACTTCTCGTCCTCGCTGACGTCCATGTACTCGGTCCAGTTGGAGAAGGCGAGGGTCTTCTCCGTGGCCGACGCGTCGGTGGAGGCGGGGCCCTGGCCCTCCCGCTTGGCCGGCGGGATGCCACAGGCGCTCAACGACGCGAGGCCGCCGACGGTGAGCGCGCCGACACCGCCCGCGCGCAGCATCGAACGGCGGGTGAGGGCTCCCCGGCCGCTCGTCAGGCTGCGACGTATCGCCGCCGTCTGCGCGGCGGAGAGGCTGTCGGGCTCGTACTGCTCCATGCGCCGTGCCCCAATCCTGTGAGTACCAACTCTGTGAGGGGCGTTCTCCCCTCCGACTCTCCAAAGTGCAGCGAGGGACTGCTCTGCAGGCCCTGTCACGCGCAGGGACGACTTGGCTCCGCGCCCAGCCCAGAAGCAGAGGTCGTGGGGCCGCGCTGCAGCTGTCCGTCTATGATCAGGATTTTCTGCGTCCCGCATCGAGCAAAGGCTGAGCAATCACTACTCGGATGCGTCGCGCGTCAGGTGTACACGACAATGCAGTCGGCCAGCGTCCCGGCGTGTTTCAAAATTCAGCGTTTCCTCCGATAGAACGGCTCTATGCATAGCCGATGCCCGGGACCCGAAGCCCGGGATTCACCGGCAAAGAGTGCGGCTTCGCCGCGGATCTCCTCAGCAACGGTCTGGGTGTGAGGGGGCGTGCGAGGTGTCGTATGAGCGGCACTTGGAACGTGCTGCCGGCCCTGACGTAGGCCAGGCCATGTCGGCGAGGACGGGGATCCGCAGCCGTTCACGAACGGTGACGATGCGGTGGGTGCGGGCAGCGGTGATGCCGACTGTGCGGCCCGGCAGTGCCGGCGAGTGCCAGAGCAGCTCACCCTCCGGGCTGGTGACGGCCTGGATGTTCACTCCGTGCCGTCGGGCCTTGCACGAGTAGTCCCGTTCGTGGTCACCAGCCCGGTCGTACTCGGCGATGGTGCCCTCGGCCAGGACGTACTCGGGACGCACGTGACGCAAAGCCTGCGTCAGGGACGGTGTCTTCGAGGCGAGGAGCTTGATCAGGCTCGGTACGTCGGCATGGCGGTGTCTTCGCTGATGCGGAAGCCTGCGGCGGGCTTCGCACAGGTGGTGTGCTCACGCAGGCAGACCAGGGTGATGATCGCGCGTGGTGAGGGCCTCAGCTTGCAGCGGCGGTCACCCTCACGGGTGACGATCAGCATCGTGACTCACTCCACCGAGTGCGTGCGGCAGGTCGAGTGCGGCACCACAAAAGGAACCAACGAGGCCTCCGGCTGCAGCAGTTGAGACGGCAGACATCTCGAACCACCGCCCGAAGGCACCGTCTGCAATCCATCCTCTGCCGTCACCCGTTCGGCGACCACTCTGAAGATCCTTAATCATCCTGAAGGCGTCACCTGGTCCTACGAGAGCTTCACGCAGGCCTGCGGTTCCACATGGAAAGATACGGAACCACCAGAGCCCCCGGGTCCTCGGCCGTGTCGAGTTGAATCAGCACCGCCAATAGCCGGGGGCTCTTGCACTCAATGCGCCAGAAGTGGGGTGCTAGTGGCGGGGAGGTCGAGATGGAAACGAAACTGGATCACCCCCGCCAGGAGGCAGGTGGCTCACAGGAATAGGTGCGAGCTGAAGTGGTTGTTGAAAGTTCCAAGGTCGGAGTACTTGTTGCAATAACCGCCACCGCAGATACCAATTGAGGCCTGGTGGTAAACACTAGCCCCACCATAGTTCGACTCGACATAGGCGCGAACCGGGTTGCCCACCGACTTGTTCCAGCTGCTCCCGGCGTCATCGTTCACAGAGTCACCCGTGTTGACAAAGTAGGGCGCCCCCGCCGGCATGTACTGGGCGTTACTGCCGGTGAAGTCTGCGATGCCGTTGGTGTAGTTGGTACCCTTATAGATGCAGAACTCTGCCGTCTGGCAGTTTCCGTTGAACGGAGTGGCGGCGCTGCTGACGCCTGCAGCGGTGGCGACAATGGAGAGTGCGGCCACAACAGTTGTTACTGCACGCTTAAACATGATCATTTCCATTCCGAGATGATATCTACAGGAAAGACGAACCCGCTTTTATACTGCGATTGCCCACAATGCGTCCGAGAGGGTTCTTCTCAGTTCGGACAGATCTACAGTAAACACCTAGAGGCGGCTTCAAGTCCGAGTATCTGCTACTCGAATCGCCTTCCAGGAAGACGAGAAGAGCTCCTTGATATGCTCACTTCCAGAACAAGGCACCCATATATGGCGAGATCATCTGACGGTTCTGCTTGACGGCATGGAATGTTGAGCGGCGGCGCGGGTCGTGCTGTAGCCGCACGACCCGCATCCCGAGATCTACGACGTCAGAGACGGCTGCGGGATTTGCAGGATCGCCAGAACACCCCCACGACCCGCTTACGGATCGTGAGGGGTGCGGGACCCGGAGTGTCCAGTAGCGGAGCCCGGGAGATAGCGCGTGTCGACCCGCAACCGGGGCCGTGCCACCCGCCCACCCAGTCAGTGAAAGCCTTACTCGGGCGGCGTCGTGACAGGGATCGACAACCACAGCTTGACTCCTGCACGCGCTGCCTTGCCCGTTGGCACCGCGTGATCTGCAGGGCAGAGGGAGCAGCCTGTCTCCCTGGCGCGGTACTGCACCGGCGTAGCGGCCCGAGTCGCAGCATGCGGGCGGCCACTGGTCAGCGGGCGTGGTGAGGCAGGGCCAGCCCGTCATCGTTGGCGTGGTGGTTCCGCTCAGCCGACCGAAAGGCTCTGTTGGTTCCGTATCCTGCCACGCCCGACGTCCCGCATGAGCTCGTCGAGCATGTCGCCCGGCTGCTGTACGAGCACCGTCGGACCCGCAACATCCGCTGGCGCAAAGCTCCGAGCGGAAGCGCGGGGCGTGGCCGCGACGATAGTACACACCGACCGCAGATCGCAGCACACAAGTCGGGCATTCGCCGAAGCATGCAGGTCAGCAGAGCTGCGGCAGAGCATGGGCGCGATCGGATCGCGTGGACAACACCGCTGCCGAGCCGTTCACCCGACCTTCAAAAGAGAGACATACAAGGGCCGAAAGGGCTGGTCAGGCGAGCATGAGGCACGACTCGACGCCCTTCCGCGGGCTCCATCGCTACAACACCCGACGTCACCACTCCCACCTCGGACAACGATCGCCGATCGCCCTACGAGAACATTTTCCACCCAACCTCGGCTACCCTGCCCCAAGCCGCATAGACGTGCTCAAAGTCCGTCCGGGTCAAGGCCCTTTCACCGGTGGGGTGCCTCTATGTCCTTCGTCAAGGCATCCCTGTCGGGTTTGGGGTGATTCGGCTTGTTGGGGTCATGCTGCGAGTTCGACGTCCGCGGGCGGGCGGGATTCGTAGAAGGTGCCGTCGCGGAGCATGGCGAACAGGACGCTGATGCGGTGGCGGGCGAGGCGGAGGAGGGCTTGGGTGTGGGTTTTGCCGCGGGCGCGTTGCTTGTCGTAGTAGGTGCGGGAGGCGGGATCGGCGTTCATGCAGGCGAAGGCGGAGAGGAACATGGCGCGTTTGAGCTGCCGGTTTCCGCCTCGGGGCGCGTGTTCGCCGTGGATCGAGGTCCCCGACGACTTCGTCGTGGGTGCGAGTCCGGCGTAGGAGGCCAGGTGGGCGGCGCTCGGGAAGCTGGTGCCGTCGCCGACGGTGACCAGCAGGACGGCGGCGGTCCTGACGCCGACGCCGGGCATCGACGTCAGGACCTTGGAAAGAGGGTGGGCCTCCAGCAGGCTGTTGATCTGGGCTTCCATCGCCCGGCGCTGGGTGTGGACGGCGGCGAGCTGGCTGGCCAGGGAAGGGATCACGATGTCCAGAGTGCCGGTCCCGGGCACCACCACGGTCTGCTCGTCCAGAGCGTCGAAGACCTCGTCGACCAGCCGTGCGGCCATGCGCGGGGCCTTGGGGCGGATCAGCTCGACGAGTCTGCGGCGTCCGGCTTTGCGCAGGGCGGCCGGGGAGCCGTAGCGCTCCAGCAGCCAGGTCACGGCCTGGTGGTCCAGGCGCGGCCCGAGGACGCGTTCCAGGCTGGGGTGGAACTGGGTGAGCAGGCCGCGTATCCGGTTGGAGGTGCGGGTGGCCTCGGCGGCGAGGTCCTGGCCGAAGCCGGTCAGCACGGTCAGCTCGGCGGTGATCTCGTCGGTGAGTTCCAGCGAACGCAGGGTGTGCGGCATCGTCCGCGCGGCGTCCGCGATCACGGCCGCGTCCTTCGCGTCGGTCTTGGCCTCGCCGGGGTAGAGGTCGGCGATCCGGCGCATGGCCAGGCCGGGCAGGTAGGCGACGCGGCAGCCGGCGTCGCGGGCGACGGTCAGCGGCAGGGCGCCGATGGAGGCGGGCTGGTCCACGATGACCAGGACGGTGCCGAACTTTGCGGTCAGCTTCTCGAAGACGGCCCGCAGCTTCGGCTCGCTGTTGGGCAGCGGCTTGTCGAAGACCTTCTTCCCGGCCGGGGTCAGTCCGTGGCCGTGGTGAGCGGACTTGCCGACGTCCAGGCCGAGGAACACGCCCACGTCTTCGATCTCGAACATCGCTCCCTTTCAAGGGTGTTGGCGGTACCGGCCTCGGCTCGGGTGTCGTGCTCGCGCATCCACGTTATGCAGACCTGCCGCCCGCGAACCGTCCGGCATTGCGCCGGACTGGGCGGTGGCCGGACCTCTGATCAGCGTCTCCGACGAACACCCCCGGACCCGGTGACACCACCCCCCAGGTCATGCCTTCGACAGGGGGACACAGTCATGCCGGACCCGGAGGCCAGCGGCCCTCTTGCAGGACCGCGAAGAACATAACGGGGGGGGAACCGGGCTACGGCCTGCGTGCCGGAAAGCCAGGGCGAATCAATGCAGTTCGGCCTCGTCGCAGCTGATTGCCGCTCGGAGGCGGACACAGCAGGCCGACTCGACGCACACGCAGATGGAACAGTTCCCGCATCTCATCCGGTTCCGAGGTCATGCGCATGCCGGGCCGGCCGGACGGGCGCCACGGCATCGGGGCGTAGCCGTTATCGTTCGGTCTGGTGCAGTGATTCGTCGCGCGTCTTTCTCGCCGGCCAGCTCCCCGCACGGGCCGGCAGGACGGTGCCGAGGACCGAGTCCTCACCGGCTCTGGCGCGCTCGATGCCTTGAGCGGTAGCAGCCTGCAAAGGGCGACCTGAGTGCCGACAGTCTCACGGATGGTCTGCAGGGCTTGCGGCTCCTTTGACGAACGGGGCGAACCAGGGGACGACCGGCAGCGGTTTCAAGGTTTCGGACTGCAGGACGGTAAAACCGGCTCTCTCGATGTCCCCTTCGGTGTCCCGGTTGGGGTGACACCCTGCTGCGAAGCGTCGGATGACGGGAGTGAGGAGGTCTTGGACGCGGGACGCCAGCCAGCCACCGCGCACGTGCTCGAGGAATGCGAGGGTCCCGCCGGGGCGGAGTACCCGCTGTATCTCTGCGAGTGCGGCATAGGAGTCCTCGACCGAGCAGAGGACGAATGTACACACGACAGCGTCGAAGCTGGCACCGGGGAAGGGCAGGTCCTCCACGACCGCGTCGACCACCGTCGTCGCTACCCGGGCATCGCGGGCGACTTTCTGATGCAACTGTGACCGCATGGCGGGCCAGGGCTCCACAAGCACCACGTGGTCCGCATTTTTGTAGTGGGGGATGTTGACCCCGGTTCCTGCACCCACTTCCAACACCCTGCCGGTCAGCCCGCTGAGAAGCTGTCCACGGCTCTCGTACGCCCAGCGGCGCTCGGCGGCAGCCATGAAACGGTTGTAGGTCGCAGCGAACCGGTGGTCGAGGCGTGCCTGCACATTCATCCTGAGGGCCATTTCCAAGCTCCGTCGAATCCAGGGGGTGCATCAAAGGGGCGATTTTTCGAGGACCTTCTGATATCGCTCCTCACCACACCGGGAAATCGACGTACCCAGTCGGCGAACTTCCGGTATGCCGAAGCTTCGGTCCAACTCTTGATGAATCTCGAGTAGTCGGACGGAGGAAGGTTCGATATCGTTTGATCATAACCGTCAGGAATGAATATGGTCCGGATGTCGCTGCTGGGACCGCGAGCCATATCGACGGGAACCATGCGGCAAATACGACCTTCGGTACGGCTGACGAAGGCTCTGACTTTCTGTCTTCCTGTCACGTATACAAGGCAGTCGACCAGAGCGCATGACCGGTCTTCTGATCCGTTGGCCATCCGGACGAGGCTGCATGCTCCGGCTCGCTCCAGAAGTGGCTTTAGGAGTGCTCCCGGGAATCCCATAAGTGCAGGAACGTCAAGCCCGCTGTCAACCACTATTACCGGTCGGCCAAGGCTTGCGTGCGCTTGCTTGGCTTTGTATACGGCGACATGCAAGGGGTCGACTGACTGTATTTCAGGGATGGGGAGTGGAGACCTAGTCAAGGTGAATTGCGTGCCGGACATCTCGGCCTTGGCTAGGAGGAATTTGTCCGGGCTCGTTGTCGCGAAGAGAATCCCATGGTCAGTCACTGTTATGCGTCTTTCGTCACGACAGGGCGGCTGAATCCTGCTACTCGGTCAAGCCATGTCTGCCCGGCGCGGCGCATCAGTTTCTGCAGATAGACGGGGGCGGCTTGCTCGCATGTCTCGACATCCGCTGCGATCTGGTCGATTACTGGCATAACGCCATGGGCGAGAATCGAAGTGCGGATCGATCGGTGAAGATTGTCGAGCCTTCGGAGTCTCGTTTCGGTGCGCAGGTGCCAGAGCTCGCGCAGCTCCACGGCCAGCTCGGGGCGCTGGCGCAGGGCCTGGAGCAGTGCTGCGGTCACGAGCCCCTTCCTCAGGTCGTCGTTTTCTCCTTGCTTCTCTCTGTCCTCGATCACGTTGACCAGGTCGTCAACGTCCTGTCCGATACGGGCGAAGGGAACCATGGAGGCGCGGGGAAAGTCAGCTTTCCCGTTCAGTCTCAAGGCGCTGCTGATGACGAAGTGGTAGCCGTCGATTGCTTGCCCGTAGCGGTTCTCGAGTATTCGGGGGAAGTCGTCGAGGTGTCGAGGGTACCTGTCGAACTCCTCTCGGAGTTCTTTGGCCCCTATGCCGCGTACGGACTCCAGTGCCAGGTCCAGGAGCGAGGGGAAGCCGTTGGCGATCTGTTGCATGAGCATGGACATGAGAACGGCGACGCAGGGCGTCGAGCTGTGTGCACCCCATCGTCCGGGGAAGGTGAGATGTTCCGACCTTGCATTTGAACCGTCGATTGTGTCGTCCATGACGGCAATCATTTCCATGGACAGCATCAGGACGGGGAGGAACTCCTGATGTCGCTCCGTGATTCCGCCGGATTCTCGGGCCACTTCGAGAAACAGGATCGGAAGAAGAATGAAAGAGGGTTGGCTGCGTTCAGTAATGAAATCGAAGAACGTCCGGAACCCTTCGGGGATCGGCATCTCGCAAAGATCCCTGCGTGCGATCGTCAGGCGCTCCTCATACCATCGCGCCTCCGGTTCGAATATTCCCTTGAAGTTTTCTGGGAATCTGATCTGGGAATTGTTGGAGATGTACTTCATTGCGACCTCCGGAGGGATGGTTGCCCTTTACGGCTCAAGACGCTTTCAGGAGTTCCGGGGCGGATTGCCGTCCCGACCTGTTCCGCAAATTGACCCGTAATGATGCGACTCGATTTGAGAGAGCAAGCGACCGGCATCGGATTCCTCGATCCATCGCGCACGATCCTTCGGGCGCATGAACCCGAAAGAGGTGACGCGATCCAGGAATCTGAACAGGTCGTCGTAATATCCACTCCCATTGAGGATCCCGAACGGCTTTCCGTGCATGGAAAGCTGACCTGAGGTTGCTACTTCGAAAATCTCGTCCATGGTTCCCAGCCCTCCCGGAAGGACGACGAACGCATCGGACATCTGCGCCATGAGAAATTTACGCTCGCTCATGGAATCGACCAGATGCATTTGGGCTGCGCCTTCGAAACGAATGCCGGGGACGGCCAGCTGCCGGGGGAGCACCCCTATGACCTCGCCCCCATTGGAGGAGACTTCTGCAGCCACGGCACCCATCAGGCCGACGCGTGCGCCGCCGAAGACCAGGCCGATCCCCCTCCGCGACAGCTCACGTCCGAGCTGTGCAGCCTCCGCCAGGAACGCGGGTTCGCCCCCGGGGGACGATCCACAGAAGACGCAGATACGTCGCACCGAGTTCATTGCCTACTCCCGCGGCTGCGCCGAGGGGATCGCAGGCTGGGCCGACCGGCGAGTTGAACCCACCGGTCCTCGGTCGGCTGGTCCATGTTCGTTTGATCCGGGGTGGCCTTCGGGATGCTCGGCAGATCTCGCATGCGTTCAGCACAGCAGGGGAGGTCCAGTCTCGTATGAGCAATGACTACCTAGACATTTCCGTTGCTTTCCCCTCATGTGGAACATATGGGGCAGGTTCCGTCGCTCCCCCGACGCCGGAGTAGCGGTATCTCATGCCTATGGGCCTGCTCTGGCGAGCCTGCCGGACTGCAAGCACCGACGCTTGGCTCGCCTGGGCCGGACTTCCGTCCTGCGTGATCGAAAGCCCACGGGGCGGCCAGTGAGCTTGCCCCGATTTGACGGACACCTTTGGTGTGGGCAGGCCCCGAGTGCGGTCTCGTGTTGGCGGGACTGCGGTAGCCGAGGCTGCTGTGGTGCCGGTGCACGTTGTACCAGCTGTCGGTCCAACAGATGCAGACCGTCCACATAGACGACTCCACGCCGCCGGTGCGCTCCGCGGTACCACCGCCGCGCGCCCCAACACCGCCGCCACCTGCGCGAAGCCCGGTGTTCGGGCATATCCGCCCCGCCTGGCAGTAGATGTGCGTTGGCCCCCAGCGGCACGGGCGGGGCGCTACCGAGGCCCTCGCCCGGCCATGCGCATCCGGCTTTCGCCGCTTGCCAGGCACTCCTCGGCCGGCCGCGGCTTGCCTACCCTGCCGGCCCGGCGATCACCACGCCGTTGCGGCGGCGGTCCGTCCACGCCGCCTCGAACGCCGCTAGCTCCTGCTCTCGCCTCACCGGCGGCCACTGTGCCCATCGCAGGCCTCCAAGTAGCGCCTGCCCTATATCCCAAAATCATACTCATGGACATTCGAGTACGAAGCAACATACCGTACATAACACCTCAAAGTGGGATGCACCTGCAGCTCCGAGCCACCGCACCGTTCCATCCACGGTGCGGACTGGCACCACACTCGAAAGGGACGCAGAATGCGAGAGATTCCAGTGGCACCGGGGGGCGGAGGCGCGCAGCCCTGGTGGAACCCTCAGCAGCCGTCAGGGATGCCGACAACGCGCTACGCACGTTCAGGTGCAGGCTCTTCGGCTGGGTCGCGTGAGCGGCATTGGCCTGATCGCGTTCCTGACCGGGCTCCGTTGTGGGCTTCTGTGGACCTGCGGGACGGGAATCAGGCTCTGCCCAGTCCTATGGACACGGTGCGCAAGGCGTCGATGTTCGATCTCCTCGTGCAGATGGGCTTCAAAGAGATCGAGGTCGGCTACCCTGCAGCCAGCGAGGCAGATTTCGCATTCGTGAGGGATCTGGTCACTCGAGATCGGATTCCGGACGACGTCACCATCTCGGTTTTCACGCCGGCCCGAATGGACCTGATCGACCGCACCTTCGAGTCGATCCGCGGGGTGGACCGCGCGATGGTGCACCTGTGTCTGGCGACCGCCTGCCTGTGGCGGAACGTCGTGCTCTCGATGACCTCTGCTCAGTTGCAGGGGCTCACTGTCCGGGCGGCGGAGCACATGGTCCGACTGGCGGAAGCGACGCCGGCGTCGCAGCTGCGTTTCCAGTACTCACCCGAGACGTTCAACGTCACCGAGCCGGAGTTCGCTCTGGAGGTGTGCGATGCGGTGACTACCACCTGGGATGCCTCACCGGACCGCCCGGTGACCGTCAATCTGCCGACGACCGTGGAGACCGACTCCCCCAACGTCTTTGCCGACCAGGTCGAATGGATGCACCGCAACTTGAGCAGTCGGGATTCAGTGATCTTGTCGGTGCACCCCCACAATGACCGGGGCACTGCTGTGGCATCGGGCGAGCTCGCTGTGATGGCCGGCGCCGACCGGGTCGAGGGCACGCTGTTCGGGAACGGCGAGCGCACCGGGAACGCGTGTCTTGCAACTTTGGCGCTGAACCTCTTCACCCGGGGCGTCGACCCGCAGCTGGACTTCTCCGACATCGACAGCATCCGTGACACGGTCGAGCGGTGCAACCAGATGCCCGTCCACGCCCGTCATCCTTACGCGGGCGATCTGGTCTACACCGCGTTTTCCGGCACCCATCAGGATGCCATCGCCAAAGGTCTCAACTCCTTGGCGCAGGAGGCCGACCGCACAGGCCGAACGGTCTCCGAGCTTCCGTGGAGGGTGCCCTACCTGCCAGTCGACCCCAAGGATGTCGGCCGAACGTACGAGTCAGTCATCCGTCTCAACAGCCAGTCGGGCAAGGGCGGTGTCGCTCACATCCTGAAGACTCGCCATGGCCTGGACCTGCCGCCGGCTCTGCGCGTGGAATTTGCAGGACGCATCCAGAAAATCACAGACGAGACCGGGACCGAAGTGACCCCTCTACGCATGTGGGAAATCTTCAGCGACACCTATCTCGAGAGCATCCCCTGGCTCGAGCTGAAAGAGCTGCACGAGCAAGAGCACGACGCCGGAACCTTGGTGCACACCACACTCGTCACACCCCAGGGCCGGGAAATACGCCTCAGCGGGGTCGGTGCAGGCACCGCCGAAGCCCTCCTTGACGCTCTCGCCCGAAGCGACGGAAGCCACTCACAGCTGCATGACCACCGATGCCATTCCTTCGGCAGCCCGAGCGACCTCCGCACGGTCGCGTACGTCTACCTCACCACCGAGGGGACTTCCGCCCACGGCATCGGCATCGACAGCGACCCTGCAATCGCAACTGCGACCGCCGTCGTCAACGCCATGAGCCGCGCCCAGTCCCCCGACGGCCGCACGCGTCGCAGGCCACTCAGCGATGTCCGTGAGCGAGGCGTCAAGCAATGAGCACTCATCCGACGAAATCGCCTGAACCTCCCGGCCGGGAAGCCGACGAGCCTCAGTCGGTGGCCGGGTTCATCGTGCGGGCCCTGTCCGAGGCGGGCGTCACCCACGTCTTCGGAGTGCCGGGCGGTCCGCTGATGCCCCTTTACGAAGCGCTGGAGGACTGTCCGGGCATCGAGCCAGTGCTGGCCAAGCACGAAGAGGGGGCAGCCTTCATGGCCCTGGGGCATGCTCAGGTCACCGGCCGCCTGGGGGTCGTTTGCGGTACCGCTGGGCCCGGTGCGCTGCACGCGCTGACCGGGGTGGCCAGCGCGACTGCGGACGGAGTGCCCGTGCTGGCGCTCACCGCGCAGGTGAGCTCCTCGTCTTTCGGACGAGGAGGGCTCCAGGACAGCAGCGGGGGCAGCTGGGGTGTGGACACCGTGGACGTCTTCCGGTCCGCCACCAAGCTTTCGGCACTGGCTGCCACGCCCGCACAGGTTCCCCGGCTCTTGGCTCTCTCTGTGCGCACGGCGTACCTCGGGCGGCCCGGCGGGGTGCACATAAGCCTGCCCGCGGACGTGCTGTCCGGATACCTCGAAGTGGCCACGCCGCTGCCCGACCTTCGCCGCCCCTGCATCGGCCCCCCGGATCCTTCGGCCGTCGCGAAACTGGTCGGAGCCGTGCGAGCCGCACACCGTGGGGTGGTACTGGCAGGTCAGGGCGCCAAGCTCTCCGGGGCCGGCAGCTCATTGGTCCGGTTCGCAGAAGCACTGTCCTGGCCGGTGGCGACAACTCTGAAGGGCAAGAGTGTCTTCCCCGAGGACCATGCACTCTCGGCGGGAGTCTTCGGTTTCGGCGGCGGCGCCAGGGCTCACGAGACAGTGCTCGCACCTGACGTGGACGCGTTGCTCGTCGTCGGCAGCGCGCTGGGAGAGCTTGCCACACACGGCTGGGAGCCTCGCCTGGTGAAAGGTCGCCGTCTCCTGCGTATCGACATCGACCCCCTGCACGCGGGTGCCGGTTTCGAAGCGGACGTACACGTCTCCGGAGACGCCACCGCGGTGATGGACGCTTTGCTGGCCGAGGTACGGTGCCGCCCAGCCTCGACCAAGCCCGTCATCACACCACCCCCTCCAGCCGCACACGCATCGAAGGATGACGTCCCACTGCGCGCTTCAGCGGTCGTGACCCACATGAGCCGTCTCCTTCCGCGAGACACCATCCTGTTCACGGACAACGGCAACTGCGTCAGCTGGCTCGGGCAGGGCTTCATCAGCCGCCCTCCCGGCGCCATTCACGTCTCGCTCAACATAGCCTCGATGGGCTCCAGCGCGGGATCAGCCATTGGAGGCAAGATCGCCGCCGGAGACCGGCCCGTCGTCGCTCTGACCGGCGATGCCGCGTTCGCCATGGTCGGCATGGAGATCCACACCGCCGCTGAACTGGGCCTTCCTGTCATATGGATTGTCCTCAACAACGCCGGCAACGCAATGGTCCACAACCTTCATCAGGGTCTGTTCGGGCGCTCCGTCAGCGCCATGTACGGCACACCGATCGACGTCGCCACCGTCGCCCGTGGCCTGGGCGCTGAGGCTTTCTCGGTTCACACTCTCGAGCAGTTCGATTCTGCCTTGCTCAAGGCGCTGGCGTCTCCCCTGCCATCGGCGATCGACGTGCGCGTGGACCCGGAAGAGGTCCCCTGGGCGCTAGCCGGAAGGATCGCAACCCTGAGCGCAGCGTTCAAGCGAGGAGAGTCCGGCAACAAGAGGGAGGGCTGAAGCAATGCCCCATGCATCCGAGCCCTGTTCCTCGGCCGGGATTCTCGGCTGCGGCCACTCCCTGCCAACGGCCATCCGTCACAACGACGACCCCGTCTTCAATCGTCTGCCGCGCGATCCGGGGAGCAGCGACACATTCGACACGGTCTCCTTCTTCACCGGGTCGCAGGAACGGCGGCACCTCTCCGACGGCGAAACCATCGAGCCCCATATGGCCGATGCCGCACTCCAGGCCCTGGCGCAGGCCGGAATCGGGCCGGAATCGGTCGACCGACTTTACGGATACGCCTCGGTACCCGACCACACCACTCCGAACTCCCTCTACCGGGTCCACCACATGCTCGGGCTGCCACGTGAGGCTCTGGTAGTCCCGATCAACAGTGAGTTCTCGAATTTCCTGGCCTCGCTGGTGCTTGCGACGGAAGCTGTGGCAACAGGCGGTGCCCGGCACGTGCTGATCGCATGCGGATCGAACTGGACGCGGCATCTCGACTATGCCAAAGGCCATGCATTCGCCGCCGGCGACGCGGCGGCTGCGGCAGTCGTCGGCCCCACCGGCCTGTTGCGGGTAGTCGACCATCTCTCACAGACACACAGCGACCAGTACCTAGGCTTGACCATGTCCGTTCGATCCGTGGACATCGACGGCCACGCCCATCTGCCACTGGATGCACGAGGGCTGCCGACACCGGTGTACAGCATGGAAGCCGCCGGCAGTGAGATCTACCAGAAGCTCCTCCTGAACGGACTGCCCGACCTGGTGAACCAGCTCCTGGCCCGCAACGCCGTCCACAGTAGTCAAGTCTCCCTCATCACACACCAAGGATCACGACGACTCCTCGACCATTGGGCCAACACAATCCGTCCAGGGGCCTACCTGGAATCCCTTCGGGACCTGGGCAACATGACCCTCGCCACCTACCCCGTCAACCTAGCCCGCCACTTCACCTCGATCACTACCCCCTACGTAGTTCTGGCCGCAGTGGGCGCAGGCTTCCACCTCACCGCACTCCTGCTGGAGAACCACACCCGAGCCGAGGCGGCCGAGGCAGCACTCTCCGCGCCTTAAGGAGCACGCGTGGTCCAACGGTGTCGCCACCCGCGCTGTCGGATGCAAAGCAGATTCGTGAACACGCCCGGGCCATGACCTTGCCTCGGAAAGCGGCTGCATCGCGCGGTTGTCATGCCTATCGCCGCGGAACAGCAACCACGACCGTGTAGTTCCTACCCGGTCACCGCCGGCCACGCCTCGGCCCCGGCCGCCCCAGGAATACCCTGGAGGAAAGCCGAAGCAGGCGAGGCCTGGTGACGTCGCAGCTACTCGATCCAGGTGCAGTTGCCCCGACCCGCACCTCGAACCCACCACGATTCCCGGATCAGAGCGCGGGACAATCAATGTTGCATCTGAAGGTTCTCGCTCTGCTTCTTCTTGAACTTTGCGAGATCGGAACCGGCGAGGTTACCGTCGCCCACCGAGGTACCGCGAACCGTCCGCGGCAGATCAAAGTGGTACTTCTGCCGAAACATGACAACCCTGCCCCGTCGCCATTAGAGCATCGTTCAGAGGAAGCATGAGGAACTCACAGATGACGGAACCGACTCCAGACCGTCGGCGTGTTCCGCGCACTCAGCCGGATCCTCGTGCACCCCTCCTGAATTCCGGAGTTCCCGTGTCACGCCCGTACGTTCTGCTGTCTGCCGCCGTCTCCCTCGACGGCTTCCTCGACACCCGGCCAGGCCAGGACCGGCTCCGGCTCTCCAACGCCGCCGACCTGGATCGCGTCGACTCCGTGCGTGCATCCGTCGATGCGATCCTCGTCGGCGCCGGCACCCTCCGCGCCGACAACCCCCGCCTCCTCGTCAACTCCAGGGAGCGCCGATCAGCCCGCGTCGCCACCGGACGGTCGGAACACCCCGTGAAGATCACCGTCACCCGTACCGGCGACCTCGACCCTGCCTGGAGGTTCTGGCACTACGGCGGCGAGAAGCTCGTCCTGGCCGTCGGCAAAGAGGCAGCTGCGAGGGCCGAAGCGAACCTTGGCGGCCTCGCAACCGTCCAGGGCGTCCTCGCCGAGGCCACCTGGCCGGCCGCCCTCGACATCCTCGGTGCGATGTACGGCATTCAGCGCCTCATGGTCGAGGGCGGCGGCAGCATCCACACCCAGCTGCTCGCGGAAGCACTCGCCGACGAGCTCCAGCTCGTCATCGCTCCGCTCCTCGTGGGCCAGCCCGACGCCGTCCGAATGCTCGGCCCCGCGCACTACCTCGGCGGCCCCACCGCCCGGCTGCGCCTCATGGAGACCCGGCAGATCGGCGACGTGGTACTCCTGCGGTACGCCCCCAAAGACATCTCAACGGAGCCCCTATGAGCAGCATCCCCTCCAGCACGAGCACTCCCGGCACCGGCCACGACGCCAATGCAGCCGACCGGGCCTGGCTCTCCCTCGCCTGCGAGCTAGCCGCCCTCTGCCCACCCTCGACCACCGCGTTCTCCGTCGGCGCGGTGGTCGTCGGCGCCGACGGCACCGAACTCGCCCGCGGCTACTCGCGCGAGACCCACCCTGCCGCCCACGCCGAGGAAACCGCGCTCGACAAAATCCCTACAGGCGACCCCCGGCTCGCTGCCGCCACGATCTACAGCTCATTGGAACCCTGCGCCAAGCGCGCCTCCAAGCCCCTTCCCTGCGCCCGGCTCATTCGCAACGCCGCCATTCGGCGCGTCGTCACCGCCTGGCGCGAGCCGGACACGTTCGTGCCCGGCGCCGACGGCATCGAACTCCTCGAGGGTGCCGGCGTGGCCGTCATCGAAATCCCCGAATTCGCGGCCGCAGCTCAGGGCCCGAACCGCCACCTTCTCTGACGAGCTGGGGCATGGCAGGGATGATCCATCCTTACCGGGGGACGGCATGATCCGCGTGCGGCGAACACAGCCATCGGGCCGTTCCCACCGTCTCATCCAGCTGCTTGAGGAGTCTGACGGGCCGTGGCAGGCGGAAAATCGAGAACTACGCCATGACAGTCGGGGCAAGGCGCGGAACGCCAGGCCGGTATCGAATGGTTCTTCGCGACCGGCCGGTGGTCGCGCCGACCCATCTACAGGACGGCGGCATGCGGTGCCAGAGCTGTTGTCCGGTGCCGACCGCTCGACTGCCATTCGCGCGACCTGGTAGAACCGCACCCCTCTGGCCAAGCTCCGTCGTGGCGGTCCCGCTCCTGCGCCTCGTGGACTTCCGGCGGGCAGATCTTGTGCGCCTTCTGCTGCAGGATGACCGCCTGGCCAGGATAATCCCGTCGAAGGTCCAAGTATATGTATTTCAGGAGGATTTGGATTTCGGGAAACTGGCAGAACAGGAGGCCGTCAATGCCTTCGCCTCAGATGGTGGCGGCGTGCGCGAGCCGAGGGTCGCCAGCCCACAACACCTGGCCTTGCGCCTCGGCGGTGGCGGTGATCTTCATGGTGCTCTGCTTATTCCTACCGGAGACGAACGCCCGTCGGCACCGCATGCGGCAGCTCGTGGCGCAGATGGGTCAGCGTCGTATCCACTCGGTCGAACACCAACCGGTGCTTGGCGCCCGCACACGCGGTCCGGCGCCGCACGCTGCCCCGTACCGCGTGTCGCCTGCCCTCAACCTCCGCCTGCCACGGCGCGGCGAGGTCGACGACCAACTCCGCCAGGTGCCCGCGCGTGAGGCAGGTCAGCATCCGATGGCCGAGGACCGGCATGGTTCGTCATGATCATCACAATGGAAGATCATGCCGTGTCCGGGTCAGGCAAGCTCAACCCGCCACGATCACGCATCAGCTCATCGCCCGGGAGTCGACGCGACGGTCCGTCGCGGCTGCGAGCCCTCGGCAAGCGAGCCCGCGCTCAGTCACCCAGAGATTGTTCGCTGATGCTGACATGCGTGGCCGGCTTTGCGCCCTCTACGTGAACATCGCTGGCGGATGACCCCCCAACGGCTGCCGAGATTCCGCCACCCACATGCGTGACAACAGGAATGAAGAACAGTGCGGCTACTGCCGCAACGGCAAGGTGCTTATAAGTGACGGAAAGACTGGACACTCCGGCTCCTTCAAAATCAAAGCTACACTGGATGTTATAAAAGCGCGTACGAGCTACTTTCGCTGAGTAGCACGCTCAGCCCTCTGGATTCACGGCAGTAGAATACTGGATTCATTTCGCAAGGTATCCGCAAAGAGGCTGCGCCGGACCGCAACAATGCGATCAGCGGCGCGCTCGCATACTGGTACTAAAGCAGTCGCCGTCGATTTTCCGTAAGAGTAGGGTCTGCTCCATCTCCGGGTACCCCTCGCCCCTCCGGACAGCCGCCCGCGAGGCGGGCGGCATCCATGCAGAGAACGCCAATGCTGGGCGACGAGTCCCAGAAGATCACCGTCGAGTTATGGCGCAAGGTATACATTTCCGCCCTGCTTCGGGACATCGAAGTCGACCGCGCACCGCCGGTTCCTGATCTGGTCCAGAGCCTCCGCACACGTCCGCGCCGAAAGGGGCGAACTCACAGGCCCGAACCCCATAGACCTTGTAACACGATCTTGGCTATGGGGCCGGGTGCTTTCTGCAGTAGGTGCTCACGGTACTGGCCAGCTTTCGCTGGATCGCTCGGAGGGCCGGGAGGGTGGTCTCGTCGCTGAGCCCTGTGGTCGTCTGCCACTCGATGCCTGAACCGGCGAGGTCACTGACGAAGACGATCTCCGCAGCCAGGAGAGTCCGCGCCCAGTCGACGGGCTTGATCGGATCATCGTTTACCCAGAGCGCGGCTCAGGATCCTGCACTGATCGAGCAGATCGCGAGCGTCCGCGAACCCCATACCGAAGGCGAGTTGGTCGCTGCACCGAGCCGACCCGCCCCACTCGCCGAGAGCTCGTCGCAGCATTCGGACCTCACCTTCAGCCAGGAGCTCGCTTGGTCTCGTCACTTGCTCCGACACCCGTCCCGCCCTTCCGTCCTTGCCACAGGACGATCAAGCTACCTCTTCTTGAGCCTCCTCCAGCAGATGAGGGAGCAGGCAAGCGAGGTAGAGGCGTCGTGGAGGTCAAGGCGACGTTCCCAGCGGCCCTGGATGTTGGGCTGACCCCTCCGGGAGATGACCGGCAGAATCCCACGCCGCCGCAGTGCCTTCCGATTCGGGTTGCTGTCGTAGCCCTTGTCGCCCAGGAGCGTCTCGGGGCGCTTGTGGGGGTACTGACTTCAGCTCGTCGGGGTGAATCTGTGTGAAGTCCCTGACGGGTGAAGGCGGGTGGCTGTATCCGTGAGGTGTGAGATATGCAGATGGGGGCGGGCTGACGCTGACGGGGCGCCGGCGTCGGGAGACGGTTCGGATGCAGGCGGCTGAACTGTTCGAGCAGCAGATCAAGCCGTCGGAAGTCGCACGGCGGCTGCGGGTGAGTGTGAAGTCGGCTTATCAGTGGCACCAGTTGTGGCGGGATGGCGGTGTTCAGGCGCTGGCCTCCCGTGGTCCGAGCGGGTCGCGGTGCCGGCTGTCCCCGCGGTCTTTGGAGAAGCTGGCCGCGTATCTGGAGCAGGGGCCGAGCCGCGCATGGCTGGGTGGAGGACCAGGTGTGGACCGCCTCGCGGGTGGCCACGCTGATCGGCAGGAAGTTCCATGTCTCCTACAGCGTCTCGGGTGCGACCCGGCTGATGCACCGGCTGGGCTTCAGCCCGCAGGTGCCCGCCCGGCGGGTCGCGGAGCGCGATGAGCAGGCTGTCGCCGTATGGAAGGAGGCGACCTGGGCGGAGGTAAAAGGGCGAGGGCGGCCTGCGGGGGCTACGTCTGCTTCGAGGACGAAGCCGGGTTCACCCGCAGGCCGCCGCGGGGACGGACCTGGGGCCGGCGCGGAGTGACCCCGGTTGTCACCATCAGCGGCCGCCGTTCGGGCCGGCTGTCAGTGGCCGGGCTGATTGCAATGCGGCCGGGTTCCCGGACCCGGCTGTGTCACCGCCTGCGGAGTCATCCCGCGGGGAAAAGTGCCCGTCGCAGTATGGGCGAGCGGGACTTCATCGCGCTGATCGACGGTGTCCACCAGCTGGTCGGGGCACCAATCGTGCTGGTCTGGGACCGGTTGAACACCCACGTGTCCCGCAGGATGCAGGCCCTCGTGGCCGAGCGGGCATGGCTGACGGTGTTCCTGCTGCCCGCCTACTCGCCCGACCTCAACCCCGTCGAGTGGGTATGGGCCCACGTCAAACGCAGCCTCGCCAACCTCGCCGTCATGGCCCTCGACCAGCTCGAAGCCCTTGTCCGTAACAGGCTCAAACGCCTTCAATACCGGTCCCACACCCTCGACGGCTTCATAGCGGGGACCGGCTTGACCCTCGTCGAGCAACTATCACCCTGACGAGCTGACGTCAGTAACCGACGCGGCCGGCGACCGGCGGGATGCCATCGCCCAAGGCGAGGGTCTGGGTGATGTCGTTGATGTTGGCCGCAGTGGTGATGGCCTTGAGCGGAGTGCCGCCGCCGTCGGTGATCAGGTGGTGCTTGCTGCCGGTCTTGCGGCGGTCGACCGGTGATGGGCCCGTCGCGGCGCCCCGTTACCGTTTTCGTGGCCTCGCAATGGGGCTCCCGGCCTTCGGCCCCGGTATGACTTGAGCCCCCAGTCGAGATGATCGAAAAGGTGGTGTCGCCGGTGTCGGAGGCATTGGCAGACCGCTGATTAGAGGCACGAGCGCCCTCGGGCAGTCTCTTCGTAACGTGGATGCTGGCACGCTGATGCCGCAGGTGAGGCCGGGGAGAACGCAAGCACGGGAGTAAAGGGCATGGCGGACGAGACGGGCATCGACGTCTATCTGGGCCTGGATGTCGGGAAGGGCGATCACCACGCCACCGCCGTGAACCGGGCGGGGAAGAAGGTGTTCGACAAGCCGCTGCCCAACAGCGAACCGAAGCTGCGGGAGCTGTTCGACAAGCTGAAGGCCAAGCACGGAACGGTACTGATGGTCGTCGACCAGCCTGCTTCCATCGGGGCCCTGCCGCTGACGGTCGCCCGGGACGCGGGCTGCCAGGTCGCCTACCTGCCCGGACTCACAATGCGGCGGATCGCCGATCTCTATCCCGGTGAGGCGAAAACAGACGCCCGTGACGCGTTCATCATCGCGGACGCCGCCAGAGCGATGCCCCACACCCTGCGGACGATCGATCCCGAGGACGAGACGGTTGCGGAGCTCGCGATGATCGCCGGGTTCGACGACGACCTCGCGGGCGAGTCCACCCGGATCGCCAACCGGCTCCGCGGCCTCCTCCCCCAGATCCACCCGTCCCTGGAACGCGTCCTGGGCCCGCGGATCCAGCACCCGGCCGTGCTCAAACTGCTGGACCAGTTCAGCTCCCCGGCCCAGATCCGCAAAGCCGGACACCGCCGCCTGGTGACCCTGATACGTCCCAAGGCACCGCGAATGGCCGAGCGGCTGGTCGAAGACATCTTCGCCGCACTCGACGAACAGACCGTGGTGGTTCCCGGAACCGATGCTGCCGCGCTGATCGTTCCCAGCCTCGCGAGTTCGCTCCAGTCCGTGCTTGACCAGCGCAAACTCCTCGCCGCGAGGATCGAGGAACTCCTGGAGGCCCACCCTCTTTCCCAGGTCCTGATCTCGATGCCCGGCATCGGGATCAGGACCGCGGCACGCATCCTCATCGACGTCGGCGACGGCAGCGGCTTCGCCACCCCCGGCCATCTCGCCGCCTACGCCGGCCTCGCACCCGTGACCCGCAGTTCCGGCTCCTCCATCCGCGGCGAACACCCCTCCCGCCGAGGCAACAAACAGCTCAAGAGAGCCTTCTACCTCGCCGCGTTCGCCTCGCTCTCCCAGCCCGAGTCACGCGCCTACTACGACCGCAAACGCCGCGAGGGCAAACACCACATCGCCGCCCTCATCGCACTCGCCCGACGCCGCATCGACGTCCTCTTCGCCATGCTCCGCGACGGCACCTTCTACCAACCACCCACACCCGCTACAGCTTGACGAAAACCATAGAGGCACCTTTTTCGCACGCACGTGGGAGGCGTCCACGCACGCGCGACTCCAGTCCAGTTTGCCGACGGCGTTCAGCTCCGCCAGCAGTGTCCGGTGGAGCTGATCGAAGACCCCGGCTTCCTGCCATCGCTCCAGACGCCTCCACCAGGTCTGTCCGAAGCCGAAGCCCAGCTCCACCGGCAGCTGCTTCCACGGGATCCCCGTGTTGAGCACGAACAGAATGCCCTGTAAGCACAGCCGGTCAAGGACTGGCTTGGGTCCGGGCAAGCGCTCAGGCCAGGGCGGCAGCATCGGCTCAATCGTCGTCCACAACTCATCGTCCACGACCCACGGCTTGACGCCCACGTCCCTACGGAACGGCTCAATCGTCGTACCGGTTAGGGCTGGCCTCCAGTGGCCCGCAAGATCGTGTTACGAGCTCATAGGCCGCGGCAAGGCGGGCTCCGAAATGCACGACATGTCGGACGCGAACGGACTGCCCCTCATCGTCGGCGTCACCGCGGCCAACACCCACGACAGCCAAGCCCTGAAGCCCATGGTGCTCGGTCACCAAAAGAGACACGACCCCCACCGCGGTCGCCACTTCAAGCCCCAGCGTCTGCATGCCGAAAACGCATAAGACGCACCTGGGCTGCGGAAATGGCTACGCGGCAAACACATCGGTGTCCGCATCACCCGCAAAGGCATCGCGTCCTCCGAACGAATCGGAGGACGCAGATGGGTCATCGAACGCACCATGCCCTGGTTGCCCAGCTATCGCCGGCTCAATCACCGCTACGAACGCCATCCCCGCAACTACCTGGCCTTCCTCGGCCTCGCCGCCGTCTTCTGCTACAAACGACTCTCCACATCACCGAATAGGACACGGTTTAAAGATCAAGCCTAGCTGTCGTCCTTCATCGCTTTAGCCTCGCTCTTGAGGATGCGAGCCGATTTACCCAACGAACGGGCCATGTCAGGCAGCTTCTTGGCGCCGAACAGCAGCATGATCACGGCTAAAATGATAATAATTTCCGTAGGCCCAAGCCTGCCCATAACTGTCTCCCATCTCCACCGAGACACGGGGCGCGTACCCGGTCGGTCGCACCTGGTCGCCGCGGAGTTCTTGAATGAATGCGGCCCACGGAAGCGATGTCTTACCCATGGTCCGACTTACCGCACCCTCCGCCTGCCGCCTACCCACTGCATGAGCAATCACAACTCAGTCACGGCAGGTGTAGACAGCGCTGAGTCTTCTGATCATGGTGCGATGTCGGCGCAGGTGTGCCAGCGACAGCGGCAGAGGCGGGCACGATGCCGGTCGCGGCGCCAGGTGGATCGCCGCGCGCAGGGCAGGTACGTAAGAACGTCCGCCAGTAGGTGCGTGAAGGAGTGCAGGCACGGAGCATTTTCAACTTGGCCACTGATCGGGTGACGCTGCCGTGTGAGCATGTGCTGCTCAGGAGATTGTCTGTGTGCCGAGGACTGTTGGGACAGGTGGGATCGTGCTCATGCTGCGTATTCGTTCGTCGCCGAAAACACCCCTCGGTCCGCATCAAGCTGAAAGGGAACCATGATGCTCTTCACCCGCACGAGGCCTATGTCCCAGGTCTCCCGCCTCTTCGCCGCTGCTGCTCTTCTGTCGGGGGTAGTCCTCGGGATCAATTCCACTGGGGCGGGCGAAGCAGGGTCTCACCCGGCGTCCGCCGTCCTGGCAGATGGGAGTCACGACGCCGTTCATGTCCGCATTGGGGGAACGATGTAGTAAGGGCTCGCAGAAGAACAACACGCGGACGAGCAACGCGCTGACCTGCTGCGTCAAGGCCTAAAACACGCAACTTGATTCTCTGCGAGCCCTAACGAGCGGGTGCGTGATAGCGGTTGATACGTCGTTGCTGGTGGGTGGCATGATCCGGGTGTGACGATCATGGTCGACCGGGCGGTTCTCGCGCATCCGTTGTTCACGGGGGTTTCGCGGCATCATCTCGCGTGACTGGTTGAGGAGTTGACTGTCCCGTGGCAAGTTTTGCTTGCCATTCAAGATGAGCATGGGCTTGTCACTCCCGATGAGTATGTGGGGCGATGAGAATGCCCTGCCGGTGGGATTCCGGCAGGGCATTTGATGCTCACGGTGTGAGCAATAGTCAAGAGTTGTGGATCGGTTGACGGCGGCCATGACAGTCTCCCCATATTGATCAGAAACTCATGGGGTTCTCGTCCAGGACGTAGCGGACATGTGGGCCGCCGAAGTAACCGCGGACGATGTGCGGCTGACGCTGGCGTCTGCGGAAGAAGCGGCGGGTCTCCGCGGCGAGTTCGGCCTGGTCCCGGGCTCGGTGCTGCTTGGGCAGGCTGTGCTTGAGATCGGCGTTGACCAGCTCGTCAGGGTTCAGCTCGGGCGAGTACGGGGGCAGAAAGTGCAGTTCGACGTCGTCGGGGTGGGCGGCGAGCCGGTCCCGGACCTTCTTCGGGCGGTGCGCGGAGTGTCCGTCGACGACGAGATGGACCTTGTGGTCGAAGTGGCCGGCGAGCCGGTCCAGGAAGCGGCACATCACCTCAGCGGTGAAGCTCTCGGTGAAGACCATGAAGTGCATCCGGCCCTTGGTGCTGATCGCCGACATCGCGTTCACCGAGAACCGGTTGCCGGTCCGCCGCGCGACGGGGGTCTTCCCCTTCTCGCCCCAGGTACGGCCGGTGACCTGGTCGGAGCGGATGCCGACCTGGTCGGCGAACAGGACCTCGCCGCCGTCCTTCCCCGCCTTCGCCCGGATCGCCGGCCAGGTCTCCTGATGCCAGCGGCGCACGGCCTGCGGGTCCTGCTCGACGGCCCGCTTGTCCGGGCGCTGGAAGGACAGTCCCCACCGCTTCAGGTACTTGCCCAGCCCCACCTCCGTCAGCCGCACCCGGTACAGCTTCGCGATCAGCTCGCCCACCAACCGCCGCGTCCACAGCTGACCGGAAAGCCCCACGTCGCAGGGCCGGTGATCGAGGACCGCCTGCCGCACCGCGGCCTGCTCGGCCTCCCCGAGCACCTGATGCACCCCGACCGGCTTGCCTCGCGGGCGCATGACCAGCGCCTCCCGGCCACCGGCCTGCCACTTCGCCCACCAGGTGTCGACCGCCTTCAGCGACACCCCGAACACCGCCGCCACGTCCTCACGGTCCCGCCCCGCCACCAACGCGGCCACCGCCCGCAGCCGCAGGGCCTCCTGCGCCGACGGCGACAGATGCCGCGCGTCCCCCACCAGATCGCTCGCACCCCACCAACGACCCAGAACCCAAACCGTTTCGGATCAATAGGCTCAGCTCTTCACCAGTGAGGCTCTGTGGTTCCTTTCGTGCCGTACTCGATGTCCCGCATGCCCTGGTGGAGTGGGTCACGATGCTGATCGCTGCCGGATTCGGGATCAGCGTGGGCACCGCCCACGCCTACGTTCATTCTGTCGTGGCCCTGAGAGGTGTGGACGCCCGGTATGTCCTGCTCGACGGAACGCTCGCCGAGTGTGACCGGGTCGGTGACAGCCGCGCAGACTATTCGGGCAAGCACCGCAAGCATGGCGTGAACATGCAGGTCATCACCGATCCCGACGGGACACTCGTGTGGATCTCACCCGTGCTGCCCGGCCGGGTGCACGATCTCACCGCGACCCGCCGGCACCGGATCACCGCCACCTGCATCCGCCTGGGCATCCCGATTCCGGCGGACAAGGCGTACCAGGCCGCCGGTGCCGGTGTCGCGGTACCCCACCGCCGGAGCCCCGGCAAGGACCTCACGGTCACACAGAAATGCGTCAACCGGGCACACTCCCGCCTGAGATGGCCGGTGGAGAGAGCCATCGCCCGGATCAAGACCTGGCGCATCCTCCGCAAAGCACGCTGCAGCCCCAACAAGATCACGTCAATCACCAAAGCCATCCTCACCCTGGAGACTCACCGCTGAAAATGCTCACGGTCACCGATCATGAAGCCCTTCGGGCTTCACAATCACTCGAGGTGTCCGTGCCTGCTGTCGTTAAGCAGGACTGTCCATCGGCGTCTGACCTGAACCGGTAGCGGCGGACCACCTCTGTGGTGGTATCGGGCCGGGCAGTCTCGGCCCCCGCTCGAGCGATACCCGGCGACGTCCGGCACCCCTCCGGCGTTACTCCCAAGCTGCGCTTTCGGCGAGCACCAGGTGCAAGCCGGGTGCCGTCTACACCAGCTTCGGTGATCTGGCCTTGCCCGCTCGCCGCTGCGACTGCCGCTGCCGTCGCGCCTCAGTCAGGCGGATCGATGATGGAGAGGCCCAGCATGGTGGCACGCCGTGCGCCGCGCCAGGCCTGCCGGTAGGCGCGCTGCTTGAGCTGGGGCATGCACACCTCCTCCCGCGAGCCCGCGCGGCGCGGCCCGGGAGGTCATGGCGGCAGCGGCCGGGCATGTCAAGGTGGCGGTCGCGCGGGACCCGCGATCCGGCAGCGATGCCGCCATCTAGTGCACCGTCACCACAGCGACGGACCGGTGCGGGCCGGCCTCACCGCCGCCCGTATCGCGACCACGCAGGGGCAACTCGTGGCGAAGCAGCGCTGGTGATGCAAGAAGTCGTTCGCCCTGGGGAGCAGTCCACGTCCCGGACGGCGGGGACCGTGGCAGGCGTGCCCTCGTGGAGGGGAGTGCGTTCGGGGCCCGAGTGCATCCCTGGCAGCCCGATGTGCGGCCCGCGCCGTGCCGCACATCGGGCGCAACCGGGTCGGGCACCGAGCCGCACCAGATGGTGTGCAGGCACCACTTCATCCGCTCACGTCACGTGAAATCTCATGCCGCACAAGATCATAAACTTGGACAAATAAGCCAACTCAATAGTTAGTAGACATTGGCTTGCTGTACCGGTTTGCCGTTACCAAAGCATTGGTTACTCAGCCGCCCGATCGGCGCTGCCGCCTACGATTCCGCTTACCGGAGGAGGGAACGGCGCCAGGAGCAGTCAGCCGGACGTCTCGCCCCCGGTCCGACACTCCAAGGAGGACTGGCCTGACCATGCTCACGAAAAAACACGGCAGTTGCCCTGGCTCTCCCCCTCTGTTCTACGGATGCCGCAACGACCGCTAACTCGGCCCGGCACTGCGGCGTTTACGGAAGCCGAGACCTGCGTCTCCGCAACGGCGACGAAATCGTCTCGGCAAGTGCTCGGGCTACCGGTACGCCGATGCCGGCCAGGGCGCGAACTCATCACTGATTGCGCCATCTCGGCACACAACGTCATCGAGCAGCACGTCGAACGGGCAGGCGAGCGGCCTCCTTCCCGGACGCAAGAACGCCGCCGGAAGACGCGCACAGGCACCACGATGTCGCGCCCGCTGTACCAGTAGTGCTTGTGTCCCCCGGCTCCAGCGACCCTCGGCCGGGCATCGCCTGCCAGGTGACACGGCACACACCAGTACTACGGGATGGCCCCGTCCTAATCGTCACGACCAGATCCGTCCTCACTCATCGACTAGAAGAAGCCGTATCGGGCGGCAGGTCATCACGTCCGGTCGGACAGCGGCGCCTGTTGCGCGGCGCAAGTACCCGGCCGGAAAAGATGTCTGACTGCTCCTCCGAGCAATCGCCAGGATCCATGCCTGTACCGAGCGGCACTGTTCCGTCGGAGCCCTGCGCCACACCACGTGCCACCGGGACCGTTCAAGGTCTGCCGCCCCGACCCTCTTAACATCCTGCCCGCACACCCCACCAGATCGCCATGTGCCCCGGCTCAACGCATGCACCGGTCACCTCCTGTCAGGAAGTCCCCCATGCTCCACATCCCTGCCTTCCGTGTGCCCCGCCGCATCCTGGCTTCACTCTTCACCGTCGGCACCATCGTCCCGACCGCTGTCGCCCTCTCCGCGTCCGGTGCCTCCGCAGCAGACCTTCAGACCTGGGACCGGGTCGCCTCCTGCGAAAGCAGCGGCGACTGGTCCATCAACACCGGCAATGGCTTCTACGGCGGCCTGCAGTTCACCTCCAGCACCTGGGCCGAGTTCGGTGGCCACCTCTACGCAACAGACGCGCATCTGGCTACCAAGGAGCAGCAGATCGCCATAGCAGAGAAGGTTCTGGCAGTCCAAGGCTCCGGTGCCTGGCCCGTCTGCTCGATCGAGGCAGGCCTGACGGCCGAGGCCGGGCAGCCCCTCACACAGCAAACACCCGAAACCGCCGAGATCCGCAACCACGTCCGGACAGCCTTAGCGTGGCCCGCCGACCAGCCGTCTCAGCCTGAACCGACGACAAGCACCCCGCAGCAGCCGAGCACGACACCGACCACATCCGACGCCGCCATGCCTGCCACGGGCAAGGGCTCGGCACCCGTCGACGCTCCGATCACCACCCCCTACCGCACGCCCGGCTCCTGGGCAGCCGGGTTCCACACCGGCTCGGACTTCGCCGTACCCACCGGAACACCTGTCAAGGCCGTCGCCTCCGGCACAGTCGTCTCTGCCGGCTGGAACGGTGCATACGGCAACTCCGTCGTCATCCATCACACCGACGGCATGTACTCCCTCTACGCCCATCTGAGCTCCACGGAGGCCGTCCCCGGGCAGAGGACCGCCCCCGGGCAGCAGCTCGGACTCTCGGGCAGCACCGGAAACTCCACCGGGCCCCACCTCCACCTCGAGATCCGCACCGAGAACACCTACAACGCGCACATAGACCCTGTCGCCTATCTCCGCAGCATCGGCGTCACCATCTGACTGTCCGGCACGGACCACAGTCCATCCGCCCTCCCTTGCGGAGAAAGAGCTCAAGAACACCCCCAGTCGACCATCCGTACCTGAACCTCGCCGCGGCAGCTTGGGACGGAAGCCGTCAGCCTCGCCAGAGGTGTGCTCTCGGCATAACGGACGCAGACGGCGTAGGTAAGGTCCCAGCACCGTTCTGCCCCGGCCAGCATGTCGGTGTACTTATCGAAGTACTCAATCAGGTAGCGATGTAAAACACCTGGCCTCTTACTCCTGTGGCGTGCATATGGCCTGCCTTGGGCCTGACCTGTACTCCAGGTCAGGCCGGGGCGGGCAACGACGGTGTTGTGGCCATGGAGAGTCCGGCCATACTTCGACGACTGCAGGCCGTACTTAGCGAAGCGCCTGGTAGATGCGTTCTCAGTCGAGACCGCAGGTATCCGCCAGGAGCTGCGCGTTCTGTTTCACCCACCGACTATTACACCGTTTACTGGGCAGACCCTCTTCGTCCCAGGCCGCAGAGGCGATCCGCGGGAAGTCGAGAAATGCGGCAGCTCCCGGGGGGATCGTGCCGGTTGAACACCCACCTCAGCTCGCATCAGCCGGCCTGTTCTGTGGTGGTGGCCCTTCGGGGCCGGCTGACTCAAGGCTCCAGATCGCCCCATCGAACGTACGGTTCCAGATTGCCTGGGCAGAGCGTCCCCACATGATCCTTGTGACAGTTGATCGCGTGGGCTGCACCGCCTTGGATGCGCAGCCGGTTAATGGCGTAGCGAAAGCCGTCGAGGAGTCCGTTGGTGATGGTGTCGTAGTTGGCTGGTGCACCGCCGACCAAGCCCAGGACCGCGTACCAGTTCTGATTTCCTGACGTGCTGCCGTTCGCTGCCGAGCGTACGTGTTCACCACGCCCCTGGAAGACGTAGCCGTGGGAGCAGACGATGTGGCTGTAGGCGATGTCGGCCCAGCCATTCACATCCATGTGCTGGTTCTGGATGTTGCGGACCGAGTTGTCGCAGTCGGCGTGATTGGCGCGGGCAACCTTGGCTCCGCCCGTGTGGTGGATGGTTACTCCACCATTGGCCGGGGTGATTCTGTGGTTGACAAGTTTGGGGGTTCTGGCGCCCCACTGAGCTCGAGTAATGAAGGTCGCCATTATTTTCCCTCCCCTGTCAGTGCGCAGTCCACCGTGGCATTGAGGGGCTCGCTGTTCTTGCGGTCAGTGCCCCTTACGTACAGGGCGGCGGGGTGATCCGCGCGCGTGACCAGCGGCACCTCCGGTACTGCCGCATAGGACGTGCCTGGCAGGGCAACAGCCGAGACGGCCGCGGCTCCGAGTGCCCCGGCTGCCGCACCCAGAAAGCGCCTGCGTGAAGAAGAATCTGACAAGGTCCTGCCTTCCGCTGTGTGAAGCTTCGACAAGGAGTCAACGGAGTCAGGGAGCTTCTTCAGCGGTCACTCCAGAGGATGAGTGGCTGGCTGAGGTTGACTGCCCTCTGAGCTGCGGCAGCGCAAAGCTCTCGTGAGCCCAATTGTCACCCGATCGGTGGCCACTCTGAAGAAGCTCAGGGACTTGCGTGGCCTGCTAACCGTGCACTGCGCCCGGAGATCCGATGTCGTCCGATCTTCTAGTAGAAGCTCGGAGCAGCCCGTGTACATGAGTAGACCGTGCTCCACACACGAGCGACTCATCTTGAGCGGTCGGACACTAGAGGCATTGCGCAGCTGCCGTCAGTGAGGCGTTTTCATCCTGAATAGCTGCAGGTCAGCAGGGTGTGGACGGCCTGAACGATGGTGCTGATGCGGCGGGTGGAGCATCTGGCTCGCCGGAGCAGTCTCCAGGACTTCAGCACGGCGAAGGCGCGTTCGCCGGGGGCGCGGAGCCGGGCGTGGTCGTGGTTGAACTGCTGGTAGTGGGCGGGCTGTTCGCGGTGGCGGTAGTAGGGGGTGCGGACGGTGGCGCCGGCGCCCTGATAGGCGCGGTCCGCGAGTACGAGGATGTGCCTGGTGAGGCAGGCCTGGGTGATGCCATGGGCACGGGCGGCGGTCAGGTCGTGGGTGCGTCCCGGCGCGGCCCGGGAGAACCAGAGCGGTGTGCCGTCCGGCCGGGCGATGACCTGGACGTTCATGCCGTGCTGCTTGTGCTTCTGTGAGTAGTACGGCTCGTCCGCCGCGATTCGGTCGGTGGCGATCAGGGTGCCGTCGACGATGACGAAGTCGCCCTCGCCCAGCCCGGTCAGGGCCTCGTGCAGGCCCGGCGCCCACGCCGCGAGGACGTCCAGGGTCTCGTCGACGTAGCGCCAGGCCGTCGCGGTCGAGACGCCGAACCCGGCAGCGAGCTGGGCGAACGTCTCGTTCTTCCGCAGATGGGCCAGGACGAGCAGCGCCTGCTTGAAGCAACCGAGCCGTCTCCACGGCGAGTTCAGTTCACGCCTTCGGGCGTAGATGAGCCAGGAGACATGCTCGACGAGCTCGTACGGGACGTCGGGCATGGAAGGATATAGAACCAACAGGGCCCCTCGGTCGCCGGTGTGATGAGTGAGATCACCACGCAAACGACCAGGGGCCCTGCCCCGTCACACCCCCGCCCACCAGGTCATTCCACCCTCCCGGCACAGGATGAAAGAGGCCCAGTGAACCTCTTTCATCCTGAATAGTCGCAGGTCAGGGGGTTTGGATGGCTTGGACGTGCGGTTGATATGTCGGGTTGAGCGGTGGGTTCCGCACATGATGTGACAGATTTCGGGTTGGGTGAAGGTCCGCCGAGAGCGTGCAGTCGGGCATGGTCGCGGTTGAACTGCTGGTAATACTCAGGCTGTTCGCGATGGTGGTGGTACGGGGTGGGAAGGCGGCGCCAGCGCCCTGGTTGGCGCGGTTGGCGAGGGCGTGTATCTGTCTGGTGAGGCAGGTTTGGACAGTGCCGTGGGCCTGGGCCTCGGCCAGATCATGGGTGCGGCCGGGTGCCGCGCGGGAGAAGCCAGAGCGGTGTGCCGTCCGGGCGGGCTTGACCTGCATGTTCATACCGTGCTTGCGATGTTTCATCGGGCAGTACGGTTCGTCCGTGCGGATCCGGTCGGTGGGAATCAGGGAGGCTGTCGACGACGTGATCGCCCTCATCGGGGCCGACAAGGGCCTCCTGCAGGGTCGGCGCCCACACTGCGAGAACGTCCAGGATCTCGTCGGCATACCGCCAGGCGGCGGCCTGGGATATCCCGAAACCGGCTCCGAGCTGCGAGAACGTCTCGTCCCTTGCGCAGGTGAACCAGGAGCAGCACCCGCTTGGAGCAACCGAGCTTGCGCCAGCGGGTGTTGCCGGGTCCGGCAATGCTCGTACAGCAGCCGGGCAATATGCTCGACGAGCTCATGCGGGACGTCGAGCATGGGGACACGGAACCAGCAGGGGCTCCTCGGCCGCCGGTGTGCTGAGTGGAATCACCACGCCAACGGCCAGGGCCCCTCCCCGTCACCCCACCCACTGACCCGCCCATTTCCCCCCAGCACAGGCTGAAAGGGTTTATTGCGCCTTTCCATCTTCAGTCTGAGCTGGTCAGGTGCAGGGTGAGGATGGCCTGGGCAATGGTGGTGATCCGCCTGGTCAAGCAGCGGAGCCTACGAGCAGTCGCCAAGACTTGAGGGTGGCGACGGCCTCCTTGACCAGGCCCCGGAATTCTTGCGTGAGAGCCGGTGACGGCCTGCTGAACTGCGGAAAGTCTTCCCCGTCGGCCGTGGTACGGCACCCACCCCATGCCGAGGCCGGCAACGGCCAACCTAGGTTCCCATTGGGCCTACGACGTACCTGAGCTGCGGAAATGCCTACGCGGCAAGCGGTTCGGTGAGCCTGTGTCGCTCGCAAGGGCGTCGAGTCATCAGAACGGCTTGGGCGCCGTCGGCGGGTGATCGAGCGGACCATGTGCCCGGCCGTCTGCGGCCGCGGTCCTCCGCCGAGCAGCCCTGATACGGCTGGAGTCGACCGCTGGCTCTGCCGACCGCAGCCTTTTCGCGCAGAACCGCATGGAGCCGGTCCTGCGCCCGGCTTCGTTCCACTCGGCAAGCCAGCGTCGAAATGTCATGCCAGACTCGAAGCCAAGCTTCTGGGGCAGGATCCCTCACGGAACCTGCCGGTCGGCTGTCCGTTACTGTGTCGCCACCAGCTTCTGTGCCGGAATGGCCGCAACGGGTCGCCGGTCCACAGTCGAGCATCCGCCTTCCCCACGAACCGGCCGACGGGCATTCGAGCTGGCAATCACAAACATCAGCAGCTTCTGCTAGGACCTCTAAAATAAACGGGTGACTGTTGCACACCAGGCCTTCGATGAGAGAGGTGCCCCTTTGTTTCGGCTCCGTCAGCCGCTCTTCAGGTCTTGTAGTGTCACGCTGGTCGTACCGGGCCGAAGGAGGGTCCTATGTCAGCCCCTCACACTGTTAACGACGTGATGTCCCTCACCGTCATCGCTGTCGGACGCCATGCTTCGCCCGCGGAGATCTCTGAGCTGATGCGCGAGTGGGACATCAGCGTAATTCCCGTGCTCGAAGGAGAGGGACGCGTCGTTGGTGTAATGACCGCGGCATCCCCTGCAGGGGGGCGTCCGCACCCCCGGCAGGGGACACCCGATCAGGGCACCGGTAGAGAAGACATCGTGTCTGTACCGCCCCGGACGGTCCGGTCGCATGCGACGCTGACGGAAGCAGCACGGCTGATGGTCCGAGACCGCATCGATCATCTCCCGGTCGTCAACCGTTTCGGCCTGCTCGAGGGAATCGTCAGCCGTGGCGACATCCCCGTCACGTTCTTCCGCTCCGACGCCGAACTCGCCGACGAGATTCGCAGCGCCATCCTGCCGCGTTTCACTCCATCGTCCGAAACAGATGTGACCGTGGTCGATGGTGTCGTCACCATCCGCAACCTTCCCCGGGACGGCGCCTTGGGCCCTCGGCTCATATGGGCGATCCGTGCTGTGAACGGTGTCATTCGCGTGCGCGCAGAGCACAGCGGAAACTCGGGGACTGACCTGGCATCCCCGAGTCACGCATGGTGAGCGCCTGACTGAGGGCTCCTGGCGCCCACAAGGCCGCTGGTGCCGAGCCACAGCCAGACTGACCATCTACGGTGGCACTACTCGTGCGGCTCTGTGCTCGACGAGGGATCCTGCTGGGAGATCGTCACCCGTCCCAGGCCGACAGGCGGCCTGGACGGGGTCGCTGTTCTCCCGCCGCGGTCAGAAAGGAAACTGTATAGCGCTCTCGGTGTCTTCAGGCCTTCCAGCCGCCTGTGATCGATCCCGATTCCGTACTGGCTCTCAATGCGCTCCACGGCGTCGATGAGTGTCAATGAGTCGAAACCAAGATCCACAAAAGGCGTGTCGGCGATCTCCTGCACAGCTTGCACGCCGGATGGTTCCGCTGTAGCAGCCATGACGCGCCAGAAGTCTTTCATCGACATCATCCCGGCACTTCCCTTCATCACAGGCCCAGCCCTTGGCCGGTACACAACGCCCCTTCACTCACCCACGCAAACGCATTCGAACGGCTGCCGCCCGGACCTTGAAGAGGTCAAGAAGTGACGGCCTCCTCCCCCGCGACCGTATGCCGCAACCTCCTGCGCATCTCCCTGCGATATAGGCACTGGGATCCGCTGATTTCCATGCCGGCGCCGCCCTGCACAACCGGGAGACGACGAGGGGCGCGCCGACCTTCTCATCACTCTGCGTGTGATGTCTGGCCCTCGCCTGAGCAAAGCATGCTCACTGCTCTTATCGCCCATAAGCTGCCGCGACCGGCCTCCACGACATGCCTGACAGCGGAATACCCTCCACAAGGCCCGCGGGAAGGTAGTCCCCGAGAAAGACCCGTCGGAAGCCCCAATGAGCCGACGTCCCGCCCCGCGCGCGGGGCGATCCGGTACGGCGGGAATCGCCCTGTGCATGTCGACACCCGTGCTTATGAGTCGAAGACAGGAGGAGCCCTGGCCGCCCTAACGAGGCCGCAGGGGTGCACTGATGAAGGTGCCCTCCTCAAGCAGCTGAATGACGAAGGCACCCAACGAAACGGGACACCATTCCCACTCCTTCAGCCGCTGAAGTATGCGTGTGAAGAGACGCCAGGCCATCACCGGGGTCCGCGCCCCGTGGGCTGCATACCTCCAGAGCCGAGCGTCATCACAGCCACACGGTCCGACGCCACGTCATCACGGCCGCAGCCCTCCTCGACCACCGGTCCGGAGCACCCCACGATCACTCAGGCTCGCGCCTGGCCCCACACTCAAGCCAGACCAGGCAACACCCTCCGCCCGCCTCAAACGACGTACGGCACCGCCGCACCTCACGTCCCACGAAGTCACCCGAATGGGCGAAGAGTGGTGTGAGATGTAGACCGGCGGCACTTGCCTACGTAGCGTGCCAACCCTGTCGAGTGAAGAAGCAGGCCGAGCACGGATGGCGGTCGGGAAAGCGGGGACGTGTGGAGACCAGCTGGATGTCGTCGGGGCTGTGCAAGACCACGCCAGCAGACGACCTGTTCGTCCAGGGAGCCGCTCAGAACCGGGCGAAGGCGCTGTGCACCGGCTGCTCAGTGAAGGCCGAGTGCCTTGCCTACGCGCTCGACGAACGGATAGAGCACGGTGTATGGGGCGGCATGACGGAACGCGAACGCCGGGCTCTGCTGAAGCGCCGCCCGACCGTGCAGTCCTGGGCCCGGCTCCTGGAAACCGCCCGACGCAAGCACGACGCCGACACACCCGATTCCCAGCGCCGCACCGCCTGAGACGAACCACCACTGCCGGGTCTGAGGCGCAAGCAACGACACCGGCCCAAACCACAAGCGGGCTACCCCAAGTCCAGCCTCCGAGGGGCGGTGGAGCCTGCCCGCCACGTGCCGCGCCGATGCCCTGTACGCCCTTTCGTGGGTGGCGTGCCGGGCTCCCAGCGCCGATATGCGGCTGGCGGCCCAGCCGCCCTGTGCCGCACGACCACTCATCAGACGCGGCATGTATCCAGAGCCGGGCGGGTGCTGGTGTCCAGTGGGCCGGAGGTTTTTCTGTGCGCGTGGTCACTTGGGAGACCCAGGCAGGTCCGTCCGGTCCCGTGAGGTTCAGGGGCGGTGGTGGTGGACGGTGAGGGTGTCGACTGGGAGGAAGGCCGTGCTGGCCAGGAGGCGGGCGGCGGTGTGCCCTTCGGGAATGTCGGCGGTGAGGTGGCGGGCACCGTGGGCATGAGCTTGGTCGAGGGTCTGGGCGAGCAGGTGACTGCCGATGGCGCGGCGGCGCTGCCCGGAGCGGGCAGACAGCTGTGACAGGACGGCCATGTGAGCAGTGGCCGGGGTGGAGGTGAGCAAGGTGGCAGTGGCCAGGTGCTGGCCTTCGATGGTGGATAGCCACTCGCCAACCCGCCGGACCGCCCAGAGAGGTGACATCTGCCAGTGGGCATGCCGGCAGCACCAGTGGGGTGGTGGTGTGGTCGCGCAGGAAGTACCGCCGCGCGGAGGCCGGGGAGAAGCCAGCAGCAGCGGCCAGGGCGCGTGCGGTGATGGCACGGTGCTCAATGGGCAGGCCCGGGGATGCCGGTGGCGGTGGCCGGGGCCGGTACACGCATACAGCGGCCGGTGGCCGAGGTGAGATCGGCCAGTGCGACGAGCGCGGCAGTCACCTCAAAGTCCTCGCGGGCGTGCAGCCACACATTCAGACCTGTCCCGTCGGCGGGCCGCACCCGGCAGCGCAACGCGCCTACTACCTCATCGTGTTTGGCACACACGACGACAGTCTCTGTCTCACTCGGGCTTTCACCGGCTGGCGTCAGGGTTTCGCAGGCTGGGTGCTGGCCGGGCAGCCAGTCGGCATCGATGCGATCGTCGGCTCGATCGGCACGTTCATGCGGCCTGTACTCCGCTCCAGAGGCCATCAGCCTGTTGCGCTGCGCTCCCTTTAGGCGTCGTGCATGCGAGCGGAGCGCTCCGGTGACTGTGGAACGGGTCCCGGTCTGGTCGGCCCGCTCGGTCAGGGACGGCGGGTGTAGGTGTGGAGCTGGTCGATCTCGGTGAAGCCGACGGCGGAGTGGAGGCCGAGAGCGGCGTCCAGGTACGGCTGGTCTTCGGTGGGCGCGGCCAGGTGGGCAGTCACCTCACGGACGCCGCAGTCGGCGAGGTGGGCCAGGCACTGTTCGAGGAGGATGTGCCCCAGACGGTGCTGGCCGGGTGCCAGACGTACCCACTCCAGGGTGGTGGTGCCATCCACGGGCAGGGCGGTGAATGCTTCGCCGATGCGGGTGCCGTCCGGCTCCCGCAGGTGCAGGTGCCAGCCCTGAGAATCCGGGCACTCGGCAAGGTCGGCGACTGCATACAGCCACCTGCTGCGGGTCTCGAGGCGGTGGTGCAGGTAGCGCCACCGGTCCGTACCGGAGAATCCGCATTCTTCCAAGGCGCGGCGGGTCCCGGGACGATTGCCCGCGGCAAGCCCTGCGGGTGCCAGCGCAGTGGGCTCGGCAAATGCATGCACCGTCCGCCGCCCCAACTGCGCTGTCGCATGGCGGATCAGTACCCGGGTGAGCGGCTGCTCGTCCTCCAGGCAGTGCAGCCACAAGAGCATCCCTGCGCCGTCCGACGCACGAACCGCCCAGCAGACCGCGCCCAGGATCTGACCGCCTGCGGAGGCGAGTACTTCGGTACGCACGTCCTCCAGGCTAGCCGGGCCACCAGGCACGGTCCCTTGCACAGCGTGGTCGAGCATGGCCAGGGTGGGATACGGTCGGCCGGGCAGCAGATCCGCACCGACCAGCTGCAGCACCGCCGTCCCGTCCCCGCCCCTGAACGGCCGCACCGTCTCCTGCGTACCAGCCCCAACCGCCGTCGTGACCACCCGTACCTGCCCTTCCTCTGCCATACCGAGAGCCCAGCTTCCCCCTCACCGCGCAAAGCGATAGCACGACACGCACAAACCCACCCAACGCCACCCGACGACCATGCAGCCGGGATACGTTGGCGATCAGCGCCCAGAGACCCGAAGCCGTACGCGTTTCCAGCCGAGATCGGGCTGTACCGGTTACCGTTGCCGGTGCCGAAGAGGGACTTCGAACAACTGCGTAGAGGCGGCCTGAAAGGGGCAGCGGCTGCCCGCCGGGTGCGTGTATCCACCAGCGCGGGCCCGCTGTGGTCCATCAAGGCTGGACGATACTCCTGCCCGACACGCCCATCGACGCCCGCTACCTCAGCCAGGACGACCGGATCACCGCTCGCGGTCTCGATCGGCAGGTCCCGCTCCACCGTCTACCGGGAGATCCGACTCGGCCAGGGGCCCGGCGGCCGTTACAACCCCTGGCGGTCCGGCAACGAGGCTAGTCTCCGCCGGCGCCAGCCCAAGCCGGAGAGGCTCCGGACCAGCTCCGCGCTGCGTGACCTCGTCAACGCCAAGCTGGGGCAACATAGGGTCACCGCAGCAGATCACCCGCCACCTCACCTGCATCCATCCCGGTGAGCCGACGATGAACCTGCGCCCCGAGACCGTCTGCCGAGCCCTCCAGCAAGGGCTCTTCGCAAAGCGCCCTGCCCGGCCGCGTTCCCGCAGGATCCGGCGGAAGAAGCAGCGCCAGGGCACACCCACGAAGAACACCATCCCGAACAGGAGGTCCCGCCACACCCGCTCCCGCGAAGAAGAGGCACGCCAGGCAGGCCTCTTCTTGAACTTGCAGTACGGCGGTATCACCACACGGCCGCCCGTCTGAGCACCGAGCCCCTGATAGCCCGCGTCGGCCAGGATCTCCACGGTGGGCCCGTCGGCAAGGAGCTTGACCAGGCCCAACCGTCGGGCATGAGTGATGTTGACACAGCACGTCGGCTCGGCCGGGCTGCAGAACAGCAGCCGGCCGGAGGTGTCCCGTGACGACCATCGACTTCACGGCGCTCTGCTTGTCGCTTCTCCCGGTCCTCGCGCCGGCTGCGGGTGTGCCTCCCCGGATCTCGGTGCCGTCGATGATCCCCGGTCTGCTGGCTCACGCCGGGATGGTCAATGGCCTCGGCAGGCAACGGAGCCGGACACCGGGGTGACGGTGCAACCTCTTCTAGGCGAGCAGCGGCCGACCCCACCGATTGCGCGGGTGAGTGGTGGAACAGTCGACACCGAACCGCGAGGCCAGTACTCATGGGTGGCACCGTGGCGAAGCTGGACGAGAATGACCAGCAGCCGATCGACGAAGGCCAGCTTGCGCTTCGCCCCGGCTCCCACTGCCCGGCACCGCGGCCGCGAGGCAAGCACGACCTGATGCCGTTCGCGCCACAACGAACCGACCTTGCCGGCGAGTTCAGCAATCCCCGCAGGCGAAAGCCCCGTGATCAGCCGACTCCGGATCTGGCGGGCATTCGCGCTGGCACCCCACCGGTCCCAGACCTTCAAGCTGTCGACCGACCCGTTCTTCATCGACAAGGTCCGCGACGTCGTCGGCCTCTACCCCGACCCGCCGGAGAAGGCCCTGGTCCTCTGCGTGGACGAGAAGTCGCAGATCCAGGCCCTGGACCGGTCCCAGCCCGTCCTGCCGATGATGCCCGGCGTCCCCGAACGACGCAGTCACGACTACATCCGCGCCGGCACCACCACCCTCTTCGCAGCCCTCGAAGCCGCGACCGGCAAAGTCATCGGCTCACTTCACCGCCGCCACCGGGCCATCGAGTTCAAGAAGTTCCTGGCCAAGCTCGACAAGGAAGTCCCGGACGACCTGCAGATTCATCTCATCCTGGACAACTACGCGACCCACAAGACACCCGACATCAAGAAGTGGCTGCTCGCCCACCCGCGGTTCCACCTGCACTTCACACCCACGAGCGCGTCATGGCTGAACCTCGTCGAGCGATGGTTCGCCGAACTCACACAGAAGAAGCTCAAGCGCGGCGTCCACCGCTCCGTCCCGGCCCTCGAACGCGACATCCGGTCATGGCTGGCCGACTGGAACAACCAACCCAGACCCTTCATCTGGACCAAGACCGCCGACGAGATCCTCGACAAAGTCGCCGCCTACTGCCACCGAATCTCTGACTCAGATCACTAGGCACTGCTTCTCGGATCTCCTGACAGAGGTGGAGCGTTGAGGCCAGGCTCGTCGTATGGCCGTGGGGATCTGACGAACTCAGAGCGGGAACGGCTGGCGTCGTCCCTGCCTCACGCTGGTGCAGGTTGAGGCAGATGGAGTGACCACCGCACGGTCACAAACGTTCAGCGGCGTGACCTTCCGGAGCAGTTCGAGCCGTGGGAGACCGCCTGCAAGCGTCATCGCCTCTGGTCAGCGGATGAAGCCTGGCCGATGCTGATGCCTCGCATCCAGGCCGCGCGGGACCCTGCAGGCCGGACCGCGGGATCTCAGAAGGGGAACACTCAAGGGATGAACCAGGATAGTTCCGGTAAAGCCGGGCCACCTACCTCGCTCGCTTTACGGGTATGGCCCCAGCTACGAGCCTGAAGATCACCACACCGGTAACCATGCCTGAAAGGCGAAGTCAAGTACCGTCTACCTAATCAGAAACTGGTACTGAAGGTGTTCCATGGGCGCAGGGATAACCTGGCGTAAGGAGCAAGGCATGAAGAGGATAGTCCCAGCCCTGCTGGCCTCAGCAGCCGCAACTGCGGCGCTGATCACTGGTACCGCTGGAAGCGCCCAGGCTGCATCGGGGGTCACGTGCTCCCTGTGGAAGTCGGTCGCGCACGGCAACAAGGCAGGATATTCACTCACCGTCCGCTCTTGTATCCAATGGGACGGAACGAGCTCGGATCGCGCCTATACCGAAGTGCGCAATATAGACAATGTCACCCATTACGTGGATTTCGGCGCCGGCCTCTTCGATGACGGCAACGACAAGATTGCCAGCAAATACGCCTGGCAAGTCGCGATCGCACCCACGCAAAGCGCAAAGGTTTACACGAATTGGGTGGACGACTACACCTGGGGCCCAGAGAGGTCCCTCGGCACAGTGACCGTCACTGGCGGAGTAACGAACACTGGCTGGGTTGACGAGCCCTGGTTCTAGAGGGCCCGGTGATGTCGTTGCCGGAGCTGTCGCTTCAGGTGGTGCACCGGTGGGGACACGGCGCGGTGTACGACGCACTGGCCGACGGCCGGTCGATGTGGGCCGGCTGCGAGTCGCTCTGGCCGGCCTCACGCTGCCGCGTGGGTCTGACCGGCAGTTGTTGATCGCGCTGGATGTGACGCCGTGGCCGCGTCCGGACGCGGAGTGCTCACCGGGCCGGCTGACCTGTCACCGTCCGTGTCGGTGTGACGGGGTGCGGCAGACGATTCCGGGGTGGCCGTACCAGGTCGCGGCCGCGCTGGGCGGGGGGGTGCCCCTATGTGTTTGGTCAAGGTCGAGGACCAGTAGGTTCGTGTGGTCGAGGGTGGGGCCGAGCCGTAGGGGTGTGCATGGGTGATAGCCAGGTCACGATCAAGCTCACGAGTGACGAGGCGCTGGTGTTGTCGGACTGGCTGGAGAAGCTGCAGATGACGGACCTGAGCCGGGTTGTCGACGACCCGGCGGTCTGGGCGCCGATCCATCGCATCGCGGGGACGCTGGCCAAGTCACTTCCTGGGCTGTTCGCGCCTGACTATGACCATGACTTGAGGCCGCTCGGCAGCGGCTTCGGCCGGAGGAGGACTGACCGGTGAGTCTGAACCGTCACCTGGCCCCTGCGGGTTGGGGTTCGTAGAAGGTTCCGTCGCGGAGCATCGCGAAGAGGACGTCGGCTCGTCGTCTGGCGAGGCAGAGCAGGGCCTGAGTGTGGTGCTTGCCCTGGCTGATTTTCTTGTCGTAGTAGGCCCGCGAGGTCGGGTCGCCAAGGGCAGCGAACGCGGAAAGGAAGAAGGCCCGTTTGAGCTGCTTGTTTCCTCTTCTGGATGGCTGTTCGCCGCGGATCGAGGAGCCCGAGCTCCGGGTGGCCGGGGCGAGGCCGGCGTAGGCGGCGAGGTGGCCGGCGGTCGGGAAGGTGCTGCCGTCGCCGACCTCGATCAGGATGCGGGCTCCGGTCCTGACGCCGATGCCTGGCATCGAGGTCAGGACTTTGGAAAGAGGGTGGTCCTCCAGGAGTTCCTCGATCCGCCCGGCCAAGAGTTTCCGCTGGTCAAGCACGGCCGTCAGCGAGCCGGCGAGGCTCGGGACGATCAGTGCGGCCGCCTCGGTCCCAGGGACCGTCACGGTCTGCTCGTCCAACGCGGCGAAGATCTCCTCGACCAGACGCTCGGCCGTCCTCGGCGCCTTCGGCCGCAGCAGGGTGACCAGCCGCCGACGGCCGGCCTTGCGTATCTGTGCCGGTGATCCGAACCGTTCCAGCAGCGTGAGGACGGCCGGGTGCTGCAATCGCGGCCCCAGCACCCGTTCCAGCGACGGATGGATCTGGGTGAGCAAGCCGTGCAGCCGGTTCGCGACCCGGGTCGCCTCGCCGGCCAGGTCGTCGTCGAAGCCCACGATCATCTCCAGCTCGGCGATCGTCTCGTCCTCGCCGTCGATAGCCCGCAGCGTGTGCGGCATCGCGCGGGCCGCGTCCGCGATGATGAACGCGTCCCGCGCGTCGGTCTTCGCCTCGCCCGGGTAGAGGTCGGCGATCCGCCGCATCGTCAATCCAGGCAGGTAGGCGACCGGACAGCCCATGTCGCGGGCAACGGCCAGCGGCAGAGCGCCGATCGAGGCCGGCTGGTCGACCACGACCAACACCGTTCCGTGCTTGGCCTTCAGCTTCGCGAACAGCTCGCGAAGCTTGGGTTCGGTGTTGGGTAGCCGCTTGTCGAACGCCTTCTTCCCGGCCGGCGTGACGGCGGTGGCGTGGTGTTCGCCCTTGCCGACGTCCAGGCCGAGGAAGACGTCGATGTCGCCGGTATCGATCACGTGCAGGCCCCTCCATCACGCTTTCGTCCGGCCTTGCCAGGGCACCGAGCTGCCACATCCACGTTACGGAGAGCTCTTCCGGCTTGGGTGAAGCCGGTGCTCAAGCCCCTCATTAGCGGTCTGTCGATGCCTCCGGGCCCGGTGACACCACCCCCCGGATCATGAACAACAAGGGGGGGAAGTCATGCCGGACCCGAAGGCCGGAGGCCCCATTGCGGAGCCACGAAAAAGGTAACGGGGGGGGCGCACGTCGTGGATCGGGGTGCTGGACGCGGTCCGGCTCGGCCCGCATGATGATCCGACCGAGGTCACCGTCGCCCAGATCAGGGACCTGCTCGTCCGGCTGCGGGAGGCCGGGCAGTGGCACGAGGGCGACCCGGAGGTGCTGTTCGTGCTCGACTCCGGTTACGACGCCGTGCCCTGTCCTGGCTACTGCGCGAGGACCCAGTGCGGCTGCTCGGGCGGATCCGCGCCGACGGGGTCATGCGTCACATCCGGCAGGACGGCGCAAGGGCCCCGTCAAGGGCCGACAGCCGCGTCACGGCGAGGTATTCCGCCTCGCCGACCTTGGCCACCCACACCGTTCCGGCCCAGGAGTCCACCACTGTCCACGGCTTTGGTGCCGTTGTCGCTCGCTGCTGGAGACGTCTGCATCCGAAAACTGGAACGCCGCGGCTCATGGACCCGGCATGACGATGAACTCCCCATCGCGGAAGGGAAACTCGTTCACCTGGCGGTCGAGTACCTGCCTGACAACCGTGACCCCAAACCGATGTGGCTGTGGCACAGCGGCCCCGACGCCACCGCGCACGACGTCGACCGCCTGTGGCGCATCTCTGGCTGATCCTGGCCGCCTACACCCAGCTCCGCCTCGCCCGCCCCCTCGCCGCAGATCTCCGCAGACCCTGGGAGAAGCCGCTGACACCGGACACCCTCACCCCGCCGGGTCCTCCGCGGCTATCGCCGGATCCGGCGGAGCCTGGGCACTCCCGCGAAAGCGCCGAAAGCATCCCGGCCCCGGACCGGCCACCCACCAGGCCGCACCAGCAGCCCCGCGCGCCGCCGGAAAACACCACCACAAAAAGGACAACTCTCAGCCCGACGGGCGAGGGGAGCTGGTCGAGAGCAAGAAGGCCCGTCACCTACTCACCATGGAGCTTAACCAGCCCACCCTCTATGTCCGGTACCGCCGTCCGCCCTGAAAGAAGGCCACCGTGAAGTACTACGACCGGCACCGAAGGCCACGGCCGTGAGGAAACCCGCATCATTCAGGTCCTGACCGTCTCCAACCTCAGCTTTCCTCATGCCCGACTGATCGCCCGGGTCATCCGGTGCCGGACGGACAAGCCCACAGGCAAGCGGACCCGCGCGCCCGCATGACATCACCACCCTGCCGTCCCGCCAGGCCAAAACCCCAGAAGATCACCCTGGCCCTGCGAGGCCAATGGCGCTTCGAAATCAAGATCGACTACGTCGTGACACCGCTCGCAGATCCGCACCGGCCACGACCCCGAGAACATGGACACCCTGCGCAACACCCCCTCAACCAACTCCGCGCCACCGACATGACCGAAGCCCGTCCGCGATCTGTCCTGCGAACCCTTCACCACCCACTCGGCCTTCTCAGCTCCCCCGCTGAACAGCAGAAACCCGCGCGAAATTCGACTATGCAAGCGCCCTGGCATGACAGCAGTCGGTGGCCATCACACCACACGAATGCGAAGATGAGATGGCTTGTCATGCTTTTATGTGAATCATGGGTAGCGGTGGTCTCTCCGACCTCCGTCGTCTGGTGTGGCTTTGGTGGGAAGTGGCGATGCTGACGCTCGGTGCGGTGTTGATCTCCGTGGTTTGGCTGGCGGCTCTGGTCCTGATTACGGTCACAGACCGGGACGCGCTGGACCGCACCTGGGCAGTCGCGGCCTCGCTCGGTACCGCCGTACCGGTCGCCGTGGTGACCGTCGCCGCCACGGGCCGGATGTGGGTAGCGCTACTCATCGCGGCGACTGCTGGCGCAGCGGTGGCCATCCTGCTCCTGCATGGAGGACCCCGCGCCCGATAGTCCATCTCACATAGAGAGGGCGAGCAGCTCGTTCCGCGCATTCTCCCGCCGCGCTCGTCCTCGCAAGCACTCGTCATGGTGGGGGAGCCGGATGGTGCGTTCCTGGTCGACGGATGCACCGCGGTCGACCGCCATCAGGGCTGTCATCTGGTCTTCTGGGATGGTGCCGGAGAGTGTGCGCCGAGAATCGGCTGTTCACGCGACACCGTCAGCCCGGCCCGCTGCAGGGCCTCGACCGTTTCCGTGAATCGGTCGGGGTCGACAGCGAGGACGGCTCCGACCGCTCGGACGTGGCCGGCTTATTCACGGGGCCCTGGAGCAGGCCCGCACTAATCTCCTGGTGCGCGGTGTCAGCGGGACACGCCGGATCTGAGTGCCTGATTGAGAACCGATGACGGTAAGTGGAGTGTCACGTTCGCATGGTGGGGCTCTGAAGAGTCCGCAGAAGCAGCAGGACTCCCGTAACAACAGCGGTTGCGAAGCCAAACCGTTGTCACAGGAGTCCTGTCATACCGTTTTACCGTTCCGGGCTGTCCGATGCCAACTCGCTCCCTTCAGCGGGCTGTCCGTGTCCGGCAGGCCGCCATGGGCGGGGCGCCTGTGAGCCGGCGCATCTGGTGCGCTACCCGTCGGACACGAGTGATGCGGAGTGGCAGGTCACCGAGCCTTTGCTGCCCCTGCCGGCCTGGCGGTGGGGCCGGGGCGGCAGCGGAGGAGCACTGCCGCCGGAAGATCGTCGACGCCATCAGGTATGTGGTCGACAACGGATGCAAGTGGCGGGCGCTACCGGCCGACTTCCCGCCCCACCCGACTGTGTATGCCTTCTTCACCCGCTGGGAACGTGCGCAGTATGTCGACGACCTCCATGACACCTTGCGCGACCGCCTCCGCCGGAAGGCGGGCCGCGGCATCGAGCCCAGTGCGGCGGTGATCGACTCGCAGTCGCTACGGGCTGCCGAGACCGTCGCCGTCGGCAGCCGGGGGTGGGATGCGGGCAAGAAGGTGAACGAGCGCAAGCGGCATCTCGCCGTCGATACGCTCGGCCTGATGCTGGTCGTCCTGGTGACCGCAGCCTGTGTCCAGGACCGTGACGGCGCCCGGCCGCTTATCTCCCGGCTGCAGTAGATCCACCACCACATCACACGGGTGTGGGCCGACGGCGGATACGCCGGCAAGCTCGTGACCTGGGCGAGAGAGCGCTGGGACCTCACCGTCGAGATCGTGAAACGCAGCGACGGCGCCCAGGGCTTCGTCGTCCTGCCCCGCCGATGGGTCGTCGAACGGACCCTCTCGTGGATCTGCCGACGCCGACGCTGCGTCCGCGACTACGAACGCCTGCCCGCCCACCACGAAGCCATGGTCAAGTGGTCAATGATCATCCTCATGACCCGCCGCCTCGCCAGACAACAACCCACCCGCACACCTCACCGTGACCGGTTCTCAATCAGGCACTTAGAGATAAGCGAAAACTGTTCTGGATCATACAAGCCTTTGTAGTCCCAATCGAGGCAAGGTTAACCGAGTAGTCAGGGCGGATTCAACCGGTCGTCGCAACACCTCGTGATCATGGAGGTGTCGGATGGTTCGTCGTCAGCAGGCAGCGGATCGGGCGGTGCGGCCGAAGCTGAGGTCTCCGGGGCATCCGAAGTACCAGCGGCATGTCGAGGCGGCGTTCTGGACGGAGATCGCGAAGGGCCTTCTTGCCGAGGAGGCCGCGGGCATTGTCGGCGTGGCGCCGGCCGTCGCGACGCGCTGGTACCGCCAGTGTGGCGGTATGCGACCGTTCGATGCGAAGCCCTGTTCGGGCAGGTACCTGTCGTTTCATGAGCGGGAGGAAATCGCGCTCCTCAAAGCCCAGGGCAAGGGAGTTCGCCAGATCGCTCGAGACGTCGGTCGTGATCCGGGAACGATTTCCCGTGAACTTCGGCGCAACGCGGCCACCAGAGCCGGCAGGCGTGACTATCGCGCATCAGTCGCCCAGTGGAAGGCCGATATGGCCGCACGCCGGCCGAAAGCGGCGAAGCTGGTTGCCAACCCGCGGTTGCACGCTTACGTTCAGGAGCGGCTGTCCGGTCAGATCAGCACGTCACACGGCAGGGCGATCACGGGTCCCTCGACAGGCGCGTGGACGGGACGGAACAAGCCGCATCGCAAGGACCGTGCGTGGGTCCAGGCGTGGAGTCCGGAGCAGATCGCGAACCGGATCAAGCTTGACTTCCCGGATGATGAGTCCATGCGCATCAGCCACGAGGCGATCTACCAGGCCCTCTACATTCAGGGCCGCGGAGCGCTGAAACGCGAGCTGATCCTGTGTCTTCGGTCCGGTCGTGCTCTGCGTGTGCCGCGGGCGCGTTCCCGGCGCAAGACCTGGGCGCACGTCACGCCTGAAGCGTTGATCAGCGAGAGGCCCGCCGAGGCCGAGGACCGGGCTGTTCCCGGCCGCTGGGAAGGAGATTTGATCATCGGGCTGGAGCGTTCCGCGATCGGCACCGTTGTCGAGCGGTCGACCCGGTTCACGATGCTGGTCCATCTGCCCCGTGAAGAGGGATATGGCACGACCCCCCGCACGACGAACGGCCCCGCACTGGCCGGCTACGGAGCGGTCTCCATGAAGAGGGCACTCGCCAACACCATGGCGCCGCTGCCCGAGCAGCTGACACGGTCCGTGACATGGGACCGCGGCAAGGAAATGTCGGCACACGCCCAGTTCCGGGTCGAGACCGGCATCCCCGTGTTCTTCGCCGATCCGCACAGCCCATGGCAGCGAGGCACGAACGAGAACACGAACGGACTCCTGCGCCAGTATTTCCCGAAGGGCACCGACCTCTCGCGCTGGTCCGCCGAAGAAATCGAGGCCGTCGCCCACACACTGAACAGCAGGCCGCGCAGGACACTTGGCTGGAGGACCCCGGCCGAGGCACTCAACGAGCAGCTACTGCTGCTCCAACAGACCAGTGTTGCAACGACCGGTTGAGTCCAAGCAGTACACGATCACAGCGAACCGCTCCAGAAGTCGCAGCCGAGGGCAATCTCGCTTCCGACCAGCAGCCAGTAGATCCCATGAGTCGCTCGCCGATGGATAGTTGGTACTCCAGCAGCGAATCGCATCCTGGGCTGCTTCTCCTCCGGCAGTGACAGTGGCGGGCGGTGGCTTACCGATGTCGTCGCCGGTGGGACCAGGTCAGTACGTGAGATGGGCGAAGGTCCGTCGACGACCCACCAGTGGGTACCGAGCCTGGAACCATGCGGACGCCGCATCGGGCGATGATGGGTTTCGCGCCCAGGGCCCAGGCCAGACGCCGGTACTTGTCGTGGTCGTAGACGCGATCACCCAGCAAGGTGTCGGGCCGTCGCCGGGGTCGGCCGCGCTTGCCACGGACCGGCAGGATGGCCTGAAGCAGGGCCCCGAGACGAACGCCCGGCGTCCGCCGCGCCCCGCCATGGGTCTGCAGACCTGGATCTCGGTGGCATCCAGACGCAGCTCGGCACCCTCAGCCTGAGCATAGGCGAACACATCGGCCAGGGTCCGAAGCCGTATGCCAGGACGGTCGGGCACCACACATCCCGCTCGGCCAGGAGCCTACGCATCCCTCACCCGTCAACCGCAATCACGCGCCGGTTCGTTAGCGACCGAACATACCTTGACTAGTTCATGCCAGCACTGGACCATGTGCCCGGCACCCGCACATGTATGTCGCACACCCACACTCCACTCAGGAGCAAGCATGCGACTTCGAACAAACAGAAGAAAGTCAGCCGCTCTCGCGGCCCTTCTGACGCTCGCCCTCGCGGCGCCCCTCTCCGCAGGCGCGAACCTCGCCGAAGCCGACTCGGAGCCGACTCCGGCAGCCGAGGAAGTGATCCGCCAGTACGAGATCCACAGCCCGTCCACCGTCGCCGAACGTACCGTCCTCGCCGCGACCGGAGTCTCGATCGACGAGGCAGGCGACCACAGCACCGTCGTCAGCGCCAACTCAGCCCAGCTGCGCAAGCTCCGCGCGCTCGGCCACCGCCCCGAGGCTCTCCCAGCCCCGCCCGACCGTTCGGTGAAGGGCCTGGCCGTCCAGCCCTTCGACTTCCCCTCCGCCGACTCGAAGTACCACAACTACGCGGAGATGAACACGGAGATCGACCAGCGACTCGCCCAGTACCCACGCATCATGAGCAAGCGGGTCATCGGGAAGACGTACCAAGGCCGGGACATCGTCGCCATCAAGATCAGCGACAACGTCGGCGCCGACGAGAACGAGCCCGAGGTCCTCTTCACCCACCACCAGCACGCCCGCGAACACTTGACCGTCGAGATGGCGCTCTACCTGCTGCGCGAACTCGGCGCCGGCTACGGCATGGACTCCCGGATCACCGGCATGGTGAATAGCCGCGAGATCTGGATCGTGCCGGATCTCAACCCGGACGGAGGCGAGTACGACATCGCGAGCGGCTCCTACCGCAGCTGGCGCAAGAACCGTCAGCCCAACTCCGGTTCCTCCTACATTGGCACGGACCTGAACCGGAACTGGAACTACAAGTGGGGCTGCTGCGGCGGCTCCTCCGGCTTCAAGAGCTCCGCGACCTATCGGGGTGCTGCCGCCGAGTCCGCACCCGAGGTGAAGGTCGTCGCCGACTTCGTCCGCTCGCGCGTCGTGGGCGGCAAGCAGCAGATCAAGGCGGCCATCGACTTCCACACGTACAGCGAGCTTGTTCTATGGCCCTTCGGCTGGACCACAGCCAACACCGCGCCCGGCATGACTCAGGATGACCGCGACGCCTTCGCGACCGTCGGCGGCAAGATGGCCTCCAGCAACGGCTACACCGCCGAGCAGTCCAGCGACCTCTATATCACGGACGGGTCGATCGACGACTACCTCTGGGGCACCCAGAGGATCTTCGGGTACACCTTCGAGATGTACCCGACATCGTCCTGGTATGGCGGCTTCTACCCGCCCGACGAGGTCATCGAGCGCGAGACGAGCCGCAACCGCGACGCCGTCCTCCAGCTCCTGGAGAACGCCGACTGCATGTACCGCTCCATTGGCAAGCAGGCGCAGTACTGCACCGTCTGACACGCGGATAGGGGCGCCCTGGGGATTCCACGGCGCCCCTATGGTTGACGGGCCTAACCTCGGGCTTTCACTTGGAGTCCGTCCGGATCACGGACGGGAACGCGAAAGTGCCTTCTGAACTCGGACGATGAGCCTTGTTGAAGGCACTGTCGGTCTGGACAGAAGGCACTTTCCACGTCCAGAGCATCGGTCTGCGCCCCGAGCTCCATGTCTGTGCTGACGATGCGGGGGCGGTCGGTCACGCCGGAGCACGGCTACGCACTGCTCAGCCCAGTGGCATCAGCGACCGCGTGATCGAGGACTCAGCGCAGTGGAGTGTACTGGTCATGGCCCGGGCCGGATCGCCACGGACCTCGGTGATGTCGGTTGAGGGCGGCGAGGCGGTCACGAATCTGGCCATGCTACAGGACCAGGGTCAAGTGTTCCGTCCCGTCGCCCCGAAACCGAGGGCCTGGCGGCTGCTGTCGGCCGTCGAATATGTTCTGGACTGCCGGGTCCGGAGTCATGCCCGAGGAGTGGCCTGACGACAGGCAACCGACCCGCTGCGGCACACCGGCGGCGAAAGCCTGTGGACGGGAAGTACCCGGCCTCGTCCTGGACATCGATGCCACTCTGATCACCTGCCACTCCGAGAAAGGGGCGGCCGCGCCCACCGATAAGTGGGCACCTGATCTAGTAATTCAACGGTCTGCGGTCTGATGGCTGGGCAGTTTCTGGGGTGTGTGGCCGCGTTGTTTGTAGTGGCTGAGGCGGGCTTGGAACGGTCGATGCCGTCACCAGTGTGATGACCCGTGCAGGATGTGTTCGAAGGGCGCGGGTTGGCGGTGGGCGAGGCGGTGGATCAGGCGCCTGAGTTCGGCCAGGCCGAGGGGGGACGAGGCCGGAGGGTCCGTTTCTGCTTTGTCATTGAGCATTTTCAGCGTGGCCACCGATCGGGTGATGACCTTGGCGCCCGCAACGGACAGGGCTCCCGGGCCGTTGGGTGAGGTGTTCGAAGTCTCAACCTGCCGGCCCAGGAGCCCTGTTGGTTCCCTATCCTGCCGCACTCGACCTGCCTCATGCGCTGGTCGAGTGGGTCACGATGCTTATCGTCACCCGTGAGGGTGACCGCCGCTGCAAGCTCCCGCCGCACAAGCGCGCCCTCGTCGCTCTCACCTACCTGCGCAAGCACGACACTCTCGCGCAGATCGCCGCCGGGTTCGGCATATCCGTAGGCACCGCCCACGCCTACACCACCGCCGTCGTGCGGCTCCTCGCCGACCGGGCGCCGGGCCTGCTCAAGACCCTGCGCGAGCACGACCCGGACTACGTGCTCCTGGACGGCACCCTCAGCGAGTGCGACCGCCTGGGCGACGCACGCGCCGATTACTCCCACAAGCACCGGCGCCACGGCGTGAACGTGCAGATAGTCACCGATCCCCAAGGCCAGCTTCTGTGGATCTCGCCGGCCTTGCCGGGCCGCGCTCACGATCTGACCGCCGCACGCACCCACCGCATCATCCGGATCTGCGAACGCCAGGGCGTCCCGATCGTCGCCGACCGCGCCTACATCGGCGCAGGCTCCTGGGTCACCACCGCCATCCGCCGCCCGCCCAACGGCGAACTGTCACCGACCGAACGGACGCTGAACCGGGCACTCGCCCAGGCCCGCGCTCCTGTCGAACGAGGCGTCGCCCGCCTGAAGTCCTGGCGGATCTTCCGCCGGAGCCGCTGCAGCCCGAACCGCATGACGGACATCGCCGCCGCGGTCCTCACCCTGGAGAGGCAACGCTGAAAATGCTCATTGTCTCGCGGGCCCGCAGGACATTGAGGCAGGCGCCTGTGCGGGAGCAGGCCCGCCGAGCGCATGCTCGGAGCCGGGGAGCCGTCCGCGGCCGCAGGGGACGCGCAGAGCGTGAAGACCTCTGGCAATGTCGCCGAAGCCGGTCAGGGCATCGGAGCCGGCAAGAAGATCAAGGGCGAAAGCGCCACCAGGTCACCGACACCCTTGGACTGGTCCTGACCGACCTTGTCACCGCCCGCCTCGGTCCACGACTCCACCGATGGCAAGCAGGCTCTGACCGAGTTGGCAGCGGACCATCCGACCAAGGTGTGGGCCGGCAGCAGCTACCAGACCAGGGTCGCCAGCACGGCGTCGGCCTCGGGATCGATGTGGACGTGGTGCAGCGACCGCAAGTGAAGGGCTTCCAGCCAATACCCAAGCGGTGGGTGATCGAGCGGACCTTCGGTTGGCTGATACAGCACCGCCGCCTGGCGCGTGACTACGAAGCCCTGCCGCTGAGAGACTGGACGATGACTAACAAGATGACCGAGAACTCACGGGAGAGTCGGCACCACCCTGGCGGATCGAACGGGCATCCCGCTCGCAACAGCGTGAACATTAATCAGATGCCCCTCTAAAGCGTGGGCGCGGGCGGCGGGAGGTCACGGACGACTTCGCAACGTCGCATCGTTTCTCGGTGGATACAATCCTTCTTTCACCTTCTGATCGAGCTACCCATTCCCCCGACTGAACACATTTCAGTTTCACCGAGCGCTTCTTTATTTCCGCACATCAAAGACGTTCGGCGGTAATCAGCCAAGTCGCCGACGAATACATGATCCCATCCTGCTTCGCGTGACTCTCAATATTCGCGCGCAGATCGGCTAGGGCCCGGTCGCGGTTCTCAGCGTCTCCGAGCATCCACCCGAACAGAGTGCTGATGAACCAGAAGGCGTCATCCGCGTCATGACCAAAGTTCATGGGCGCGCTCAGTTTTTCGAATTTCGGCTCAGCAAAACCAGCCCCAGTGAGCAGATCGCGAACCCGATCCGGATCGAGCAGAGAAAACGGACCGGGCTCATCACCTGGAGGAATCGAAAATTCGCACCCCGCAAGGGTTCTGGAGAACGTTGTGAACCATTCATTACATGAGGGAGCCTGCCATACCAATTGGACCAGTCTTCCTCCAGGCCGCAGCGCCGTCGCAACGTTACTGAAGGCGGAGGCCGGATCGGAGAAAAACATGGTACCAGTCCGGCTGATCGCAACGTCAAATTCCTCACGGGGAAATGGGTGGACCTGCGCGTCGGATTGCTGGAATTCTATGTTGCTTAAGCCTTCCCGGATAGAGGTTCTTTCAGCTACTTCCAGCATTGCCGCCGAAAGATCCACGCCAAGAACCGAACCGCAGGTAGCGAAACGTGCCGCGTCGCGCGCTGTTTCCCCCGATCCGCAGCCGATATCAAGGATCCGGTCTGTGGAACGAATCGCCGCGACGTTGAAGAACCTCTTCCTGTATCCACGCATAGTCAGATTGAATCGTTCCGCATTTTTGGCCCAAAAAATCCCGACGTCACCATCCCACGCTCGCGCCTGCCTGGAGTTTCCTGGATTGATCTGCACAGATTCGAAAACAGTCACAATTTCTCAACTTCCTGAAATTATTCGGGTATCTCGGTGGACGTCCTGTGGATGCCCTGGCGGCTGACGGCTTCTTCTTGAATGCGTCAATGGGAGACACGCCCTGCAGTGGCCTCAGGAATGAAATGATTTCAATTCTCCAAGGCGGCGCAGTCGCTGGTTTATGTCGGCAAAGTCATGGGCAGCGGCGAGCTTGAGCCGCCGGTGCATTCCTCTAGAGTACCGCCCCACTCAGATCGAACTGCTAAAGAAGCTCAGTCACCCTTGCCTTCGCAGCCTTCAAGGAGAGCCGATGCAGCCGTCCGACCACGTTTCTCCTGCAGTGGATCTCTGCTGCCGCAAGCGTCAGCATCAGAGAGGCGCGGCGATAGCCACCCGTCAGCATTAAAATTCCGCATGCGCTCACAGGCGACCGTGCGGATCACCCTTCTCGGAGGCAACAGATACACACAGAGGTACCTCTGGAGAAGGCGAATCCACAGGTCGCGTTTGTCCGGGCATGGGACATGACCGCCTCACTTAGGATCTGCAGAGTTCTGTTCAGCTGTCAAAATGGCGAGATGGGCCATTATTTCCAAGCGGCCTGCATATTCACTGAGGGTGCTTAATTTCACGCCGCGAAATCGCCATCTACCCGAATTGATCTTTTTCGTCAATTGTTTATCCGTGCCGATCCAGTCGGGTGAGCAGCGTCTACTCATTTGTTGGGTCGCTTCTGGAACCATGTGGTCGTAGTAGCGTGTGGCTCGGGCTGGTACAGCGAGGCGAATGCTGCGAGGTCGAAAGGTCTCTTGACAGGTTCTAGGCGGATGGCCGGGCGCGGTGCCGAGCCGCCAGGGCCGGGGAACGAGCGGTTTCGAAGACCGTGCCCGCCACCCGATCGAGCCCCGTGTCCGTGGGGATGGTCACGTACTTCTCGCGGTTCTGGGGTGGCGCTGTCCGTATGGTCGAGGCGCGGAGAGCTCTCCCTGGATCTCAGTCACGGTGCGGGCCTTGCCGAGCTCGGTCTCCAGCCGGGCGTAGTCAGCCTCGAGCCGGGTTCGGGCTGAAGGGCAACGACCGGACGGGCCACACTGTTCGGGTCAGACACCCCATGTCATTTGGTGTCAAGTGGCGTGGAGGTTGGCGTGGTGTGACCAGGCGGTAGCTTCGCTGTAGAGGGTGCGGGTTTTGAGGCATCCGTGGAGGATGCCGACGAGGCGGTTGCCGACCTGTCGGAGGGCGGGGTTGTAGCCGACTTCGCGTGCGCGTTGTCTGTCGTAGTAGCGGCGGGCTCCGGGTGAGGCCCGCACGGCGGAGAACGCCTGGGTCTGGAGGGCGTCGGCGAGGCGGTTGTTGCGGACGTAGCGGGCCTGGACGTGGTGGCTCTTGCCGGAGGCCCGGGTGATCGGGCTGGTGCCGGCGTAGTTCTTGCGGGCCTTCGCGCTGTCGTAGCGGGCGGGGGCGTCCCCGAACTCGGCGAGCACCCGGGCACTGGTGATCTCCGCGATGCCGGGCATCGAGAGGTAGATCTCAGCGTCCGGGTGCGCCAGAAAATGCGCCTTCACCTGTACTCCATCGCGGCGATCTGCTCGTTCAGCGCGATCAGCAGCCGCGCGTGGTCCGCGGTGGTGGCCGCGTAGGCGGCTGTGACCGGCTCGGGCAGTCCAAGCTGCGGCTCGCGCAGAGCGGTGAGGACAGCGGCCGCCTTCGCGTCGCGGTTGCGCCGGCGGTGGCGGTGGCGGTGGCGGGCCAGGACGGCGGTGATCTGGGTGCGGGTCAGTTTCGCCGCCACTGCTGGTGTGGGTGCTTTGACCAGCAGTTCCAGCGCATCCATGCTCGTCAGGGTCAGATCTGCGTAGGCGTTCAGGGCGGCGGGAAAGTACTCCCGCAGCGTGGTGCGCAACCGGTGGAAGGTGCGGGTGCGTTCCCAGATGAGAGTCTGGTGGGCGCGGGCGACGACCTTGACGGCCTGGGCCTGCTCGCTGTCCCCGGCCACCGGCCGCAGCTGGGCACGGTCGAGACGGACCATGTCGGCCAGCGCGTGGGCATCACCCTTGTCGCTCTTGGCACCGGAGGACGCGTGCCGCTCCTTGAAGCGGACGACCTGACGGGGGTTGATCGCGTAGACCTGATAACCGGAGGCGATCAGGGCCTGCACCCACGAACCACGGTCGGTCTCGATCCCGACCACCACGTCCGCCGGCTTCAGGCCCTCGCCGCCGTGACGGGCGATGAGCTCGTGCAGTCTGGCGATGCCTGCCACCCCCTCGGGCAGGTTCACGGCGGCCAGCCTCGTCCTGGAGCTCGACATCGTGGTGATCTTCGGCCCAGTCGTCACCGATCAGCAGCAACAGACCCTCCCCAGTCAGTACTTCACCCAACAGCGGTGCAGCCAGCGGAAGGCACGGCACGCGGCCTAATGGATCTAGTGCTCACGCCCTGACGGGCGGGCACGCCACCCCATCAGCGGTCTGGCCTCCCGGCCGACCATCAGGGGCACGGTCTGACCCCAGAACTCGAATGGTTCTGGCAGCGATAGTGCTCACCTGCTGGCGGCTACGGAACCGAGCATTCCCCGGTTCCGTAGCTCCCATTAGGCAGCCGTGAGCTGCTCTTGCTCTCGGGAGTCCCTGAAGCCTGGACTACGGTCCGGGCATGAGGAGAACCACGAGCTGTGCCAGCACCACGTAAGTACCCCGATGAACTTCGTGAGCGCGCCGTGCGCGAAGTCCGCTCGACCGGCCGGCCGGTGACCCACGTCGCCCGTGACCTGGGCATCCACAAGGAGGCCCTGCGGTCCTGGGTCCGTCAGGCCGAGGCTGACGCGGGCGAGCGCGACGACCGGCTCGCCACCCTTGAACGCGACGAGCTGAAGGAACTCCGCAAGGAGAACGCCGAGTTGAGGCGGGCGAATGAGATCCTGAAAGCGGCCAGCGTGTTTTTCGCCCAGGAGATCGACCGTCCCCGGACGAGGCCGAGCAGGTGATCGACCACCTGCGCGACGGCTTCGGGGTCGATCCCGTATGCCGGGTGCTGGACCTGTCCCCATCGACGTACTTCGCACGCAGGACACGGCCGAAATCGGCCCGCCGACTCCGCGACGAGGAACTGATGTTGCTGGTCACAGCGGTGTGGGAGGACTCCGGCCGGACCTACAGAGCCCGCCGGATCACCCGGGCCCTGGTCCGCGCCGGGCACCGGGTCGCGCGGGCACCGTCGAGCGGCTGATGCGCGAGCTCGGCATCGAGGGCATCATCCGCGGCCGGCGCCGCCGCACCACGATCCCGGAACCGACCGCCCCGCGCGCCCGCCCGACCTGGTCAGCCGGCAGTTCGAGGCCGAGCGCCCGAGCCAGCTCTGGCTGGCTGATCTGCCCTACGTCCGCACCTGGTCGGGCTGGGTCTACGTGGCGTTCGTCCTGGACGCGTACTCCCGCCGGATCGTGGGCTGGCAGGTCGCGGACCACATGCGGACCGACCTGCCGCTGGACGCGCTGGAGATGGCTCTGTGGCGGCAGAAGATCAAGACGGATGCCGATCTGATCCATCACAGCGACCACGGGTCGCAATACGTGTCCATTCGCTACACGGAGCGATTGACCGAGGTCGGCGCCTCGGCATCGGTCGGGTCCGTTGCCGACTCATACGACAACGCCATGGCCGAGGCCCTGAACGGCACTTTCAAAGCCGAGTTGATCGAGCATCAGGGGCCGTGGCGGGACTTCGGCCAGGTCGAACGGGCCGTCCTCCGGTGGGTCGCCTGGTACAACGGCGAACGACTCCACTCCGCCCTCGACTACGTCCCGCCAGATGAGTACGAACACGCGTACTGGGAACACCGGGCGCAAGACCCGCAACCGCTTGATCACACGATCGCGGACTCCACAAAAGTCGGGGCCGCTCATGTTGGTTGACGGCATCCGGGGCTGTCCCCTGGGCGGGTGGGACGACGAGGCTCCGGACGGCACCGTGGAGGGCCGTGCCACCGAACTGAGCGCGCCGAAGCCGGCGAACAGTTCGCGTACGTCTTCGACGTGGGCGACGGCTGGGACCGCTTGTGCACGGTGGCCGAGAAGCGCAGCGCATCAACCCCCTCGATGAACTCGGCGCGGTATCGGACCGGCCCGTTTCCTATCGGGCTCTCGGCTGCTTCCCCGACCAGTACGCACTCCGCCGGGACGGGGACGGTGGGGAGTCGCCCATGCCGAAGCGGCCAGGTCGCGGGTTCAGTGATCTGCCGTGGTGGGGCCGAAGATGACCTCACTCTGCATACAGGAGGTGGCCGCGAGCGGGAAGTACAGCCGGCCGCTGGTCCCCCGCCCGCTCGGCAGCCCCTGACCCAGGCGGGGGCACCACACGCTTCCTCGGGGACATTGTCCTGTACTGGCGAGTGCGGTGGCAGCGCCCTGTCAGCGCGCCTGCCCTCCGCGCGGACGGCGCGGTCCAGAGCCGGGTCGCCGGAGGTGCGGGTCGCGGTCGGCTGGTGGGGACGGAGAGGAGAAGCCGCCCGGAACAGCGGAACGTGGGGGTGAAGGCAACGTCACCGTGGACGGCCTTGTGGTGTCGGGCCGTTGGGTCACGGCACGGGTGATGATCCTGGCATGAGGGATCAGAGGAGCGCAGGCGACGCAGACCTCCTCAACGCTCCACACCCGGCCGAAGGCCGGGTCGTGGCGCAGGATCAGCGCCGCGGTGCCGGTGCAGTACACCTTGGTGTCCTCGTGGGCGGCGCAATGCTCAGTGCGACAGTGGCACGCGGCGTTGGGTCGTAGCGTGGCAGCTTTGGCGTGGGCAGCGGCATGCTGGGCGGCGAACGTGCGCAGCGACGCCAGGTCCTTCGAGCGAGGCGGCATCCGGCACGCGGCAGTGGAACAAGTGACCGTGGCAGTGCGGTTACCGTAGCCGGTCAGGCGCACGGTCCAGAACCTTCCCAGAACACGTGCCGTGCCAGGGGCAGGGCTGGTTTCGCTGCAGGTGCTTGTCAACAGGACGGTCCATTCGGGTTGGTCGGTGAGACATCCGTTCCACTATGAGCCAAGGCCGTCGGGTGGACCAGCGGCAGATGTTGAAGAAGTACCGCATGCTCAGCTGCAGATACGGGGTGCGGTGGAACTGGCAGACGCGCCGGATTCAAGTCCGATTGCCTTCGCGGCGTGAGGGTTCGGCTCTCTCCGCTCCTACCAGTACCCCGCCGATCGGCCACGCAGCCGGACCCCGTCCGCGCGGCTGAACTCTTTCAGCCAGAGCGGCGGCTGCGACTGAGGCCGTGAACAGGCCGCACTTCCGGTCGGCTCGAATCTCCGGTAGCAGACCGGGCGGAAGCGCCGACGACAGCGGGCGGAGGCTGTACGTGGGTTGGGTGGGAGTTGAACCCGTGACCGACGAATTACGAGGCCCCGCGAGATCATCCCGGGTGATGCCGGACCGTGCCACCGAATCCTGTTCCCCCAGTCAGCAGGTGTGGCCGCAGCCGGATACCGGCAGAGCCAACGATCGAGTACTGAAGCCCGGCACCCGTACGTTGGGCGCTCGAAGAATGAACATGCGTCAAGCCGACACGATTCAGTTGAGTACTAATTGCTCACATGCTGCGATCAGGGGGAGGGGACCTTGAGGGGTATCGGCTTCTCACGCGGCCGGTGCTTTCCGTTGGGTGAAGTCTAGGGCGGTGTCCGTGAGTGCCCTTCGCCGTCTGAAGGGGTATTTCTGCAGTGCCGCAAGGACTCAGGGAGCAGGATGGCCGTGAAGCAGGAAGTGCCTCGGCGCGGGCCGAGAGCAGGCGGCCGATGCTCGGCTGCCGGACAGAATCCGGTAGGCCTTCGATGATCGACCGATGTCCGGCGGAGTTCAACGACTGCGTTTTTCGAGAGCTGAGTTCCGTACTGTTCGAATCTCTCAGCCGGAAGGATCAGCGGGCACGCGGAACCGACTATCTGCGAGGCCTTCTGGGTGCGCACGGGCGCAGGACGATCCGGAATATTGCCGCGATCTTCGGCGATCCTGCAGCCCAGCAGGGCCTTCACCACTTCATCTCGAATTCCACGTGGGAATGGTCGCCCGTACGCCACGCGCTCGCTCGTTTTCTGGTGGAAAGGCTCCGACCGGCTGCTTGGGTGGTAGAGCCCATGATCATTCCGAAGTGGGGTGTGACTGCGATCGGTGTAGATCGTCTGTATTCCCCGGAGTCAGGTCAGGTCGTCAACGCGCAGCAGGCAATCGGCGTGTGGGCCGTGACGGAGTGGTTGAGCAGTCCTGTGAACTGGCGGTTGCAGTTGTCTTCAGCATGGCTGGAGGAAGCGGTGCGTCGTCGCGCTGGTATTCCCGAAGGCGTCGCGGGGCGCAGTCTCGGGGAGTGTGCGGTCGAGGCTGCGGTCGAGACCGGAAGCGAGTGGGGGCTCCTGGATCTGCCAGTGATCGTGGACGCTCGACAGGTCGATGTGTCCTTCATGATCGGAAGTCTCCGCCGTGCGGGCGTTCCCTTCCTGGCACGGGTACGGGACGACCTTCCGCTTGTGCCGGGCGTTCCCGGTTCGGCAACCGGCTATGCCGGTCAGCTGATGCGCGGCGCTTGGGATCGCGTGCGTCCGGTGGTTCGGCGATCGCAGCAGGGTGCGATCGCCGGTGTCGAATTGGCTGCGGTGGTCACCGGGGTCGGCATGGTGCCGGCCGGAGGGTGTGACGGTTCGGTGGTCGAAGTGTCTTTGCTGGGTGTCGGCGAGAGCCGGGAGCAGTGGCCCGGCGAACTGTGGTTGACGGACATGGTCAGCGCCCCGGTGGTGGCGCTGGCCCGGCTCAGCGCGCTGCCCCGGCGTATCGATCAGGACTGCCGTGAGGGTGCGGGCCGTCTCGGTATCCGTGATTTCGGGGGGCGGACGTACGGTGCGTGGCATCGTCATGTCACATTGGTCTCGGCCGCGCATGCGGTCTTGACGCTCCAAGAGCGTCCGGGGCGGTGGCACGCGGACTGCTGCAATCGGTAGTGCTGTGCTCACTCCGTCCGTTCGGCGATCTTAAGGGCCTCTTCGATGAGGGTCTCGACGATCTTCGACTCGGGGACGGTCTTGATGACCTCGCCCTTCACGAAGATCTGGCCCTTGCCGCTTGACCTTGTCGTCGAACTGCTTGATGTTGCCGGGGTTGACGCGGACGGCCGCGCAGTCGGCGTCGATCGCCGCGAAGACGTACTTCGGCTGGAAGTCGATGTCGGTGATCACCGGGATCTGCGACTTCCGCGCGATGACTGCGAGGGCGTCGGCGTCGTCCTGGGTGGGGCAGGCCACGCGCACGATCTGGCAGCCGGAGGCCGTCAGCTCGGCAAGCTGCTGCAGCGTGGCGCCGATGTCGGACATGCGGGTCGTGGTCATCGACTGCACGGAGAGGGGTGCGTCACCGCCGACGGCCACGCTGCCGACCTGGATCTGGCGGCTCTTGCGCCGCTCGGCGAGCCGGGTCGGGACGGTCAAGAACCGATGAAGTTAGTGGCCATCGCAATGGCCCTTCGTAATCGTGCGGGGTGCGTGGCCGGACCGGGGCAGCCGATGCCGCTCCCTTTCACGGTTCTGGGCACATGGTCTGCACAGCCTTGCGGCGAGGCCGGCGGGATGAGGAGCGTGGCACTCACCCGAGCCCCCGCACGCCGTAGGAGCTCGCCCTGCCGGCACCCTGGAGTATGCACCGTGCGATGCCGGGGCCGTCCAGGCCGGCTTCGGAGAGGAGTGCAGCGCGGTTGCCGTGGGGGATGAAGGTACGTGGCAGGCCGAGTGTGATCACAGGGGTAGCGACACCTGCGTCCTGAAACGCTTGGGTGATGGTGCTGCCGATGCCGCCTGCGCGGATCCCGTCTTCGAGGGTGACAACCAGATGGTGTCGGGAGGCCATGGACATGAGGGTCTCGTTGACCGGTTGAACCCAGCCGGGATCCACGACTGTGACTCCGAGACCTTCGCTTCTCACCGTTGCGGCTGCTTCCAGAGCAGGATGTGCGAGTGGTCCCGTGGTTATGAGCAGGACATCCTGGCAGCCCGGGGAGGTGCGGTGCAGGATGTCGATTCCGTCCACCCGTGCCACGGCGGGGACGGGGCGGCCGACGGTTCCCTTCGGAAAACGTATCACCGTCGGTCCGTCGGCGTCGTCGACGGCCTCGCGCAGCAGCTGTCGGAGCTGGTCGGCGTCTCGGGGCAATGCGATCCGCAGGTGCGGCACGGATGTCAGCAGGCTCAGGTCCCACATTCCGTGGTGAGAAGGGCCGTCGGGTCCGGTTATTCCGGCTCGGTCGAGTACGAACGTCACCGGCAGCCGGTGCAGGGCCACGTCCATGATGACTTGGTCGAGTGCCCGGTTGAGGAAGGTCGCATACATGGCCACGACGGGGTGGTAGCCGGCCATGGCCAGGCCGGCGGCGGACGTTACGGCATGTTGCTCGGCGATTCCCACGTCGAAGACCCTGTCCGGGAATCTTGTCGCCATCGGGTGCAAGCCGGTTGGCCTCAGCATCGATGCGGTCACGGCCACCACGTTGCTGCGCTGTTCTGCCAAGTCGGCGAGCTCCTGGGCGAAGATGCTCGTCCAGGACGCCGAGGTGGCTTGAGTGCGAGGAGGGGGTCTTCCGGTGTCGGGGTCGACGACGCTGACGGCGTGGAGGCAGTCTGCGTCATCCGACTCTGCCGGCGGGTAGCCTTTGCCTTTGACCGTCACGATGTGCACCAGCACCGGGCGGTCCAGGTCACGCGCTTGTGTGAGACCTTGTTCGACAGCGGCGATGTCGTGGCCGTCGAGTGGACCGAGGTAGGCGAAACCCAGTGACCGGAAGAGGTTCTGGGGTTCTTCGCCGCCATGCCTGAGAAGGGCAAGATGTCCGGCGAGTGCGCCGCAGGTGGGGGCATAGGACCGGCCGTTGTCGTTGAGGACCACGATCACCGGCCGGTCGGTCGAAGCGCCGAGGTTGTTCAGGGCCTCCCACGCCATTCCGCCTGTCAGCGCTCCGTCCCCGATGATCGCGACGACGTTCCGGTGCTGTTCGCGCGAGAGCTGGCGGGCCTTGGCCAGTCCGTCGGCATACGCCAACGCCGTCGACGCGTGCGAGTTCTCCACCCAGTCGTGCGCCGACTCGGCGCGCGACGGATACCCCGAGAGTCCTCCGCTCTGACGGAGGGAGCCGAAAAGGTCCTGCCGACCCGTCAGTATCTTGTGGACATAAGCCTGGTGCCCCGTGTCGAACAGGAGGGCATCGTAGGGCGAGGCGAAGACGCGGTGCAGCGCGATCGTCAGCTCCACGACACCAAGATTGGGCCCCAGGTGGCCTCCCGCCCGACATACCTGCGTGACCACGAAACGGCGGATCTCATCTGCCAGCCGTGGCAGGTCTGCTGCCGGCAGGGCCTGTAACGTCTCCAGTCCTGCAATTTCGGTCAGCAGGGGGAGGAGGGGCGCCTGAGGCTGTGGAGTGGATGTCATGAAATGAGCCTTCCCGTCGGCAGACCACTCGGGTCGAGGTCAGGGAACCCGTTCAGCATAGGCCGCCGCTCCAGCGGACAGCGGCGACCTGACATACATCATGGTGATTTGTGCTGGATCAGCGGATTCTTGTGGAGCATGTAACTGTCAGAGGACTCTCCGACAGTTGCACGCATCAACGCCCCGGGCAGCCGCTGCAGTGATGGCCGCGCGGGCGACAGGAGGTGTCCCCCGTGAGATCGAGCCGCGAGAGCAGCAGACATGCCTGCACCCCCTGCCAAGACGATCCCTCAACCGCTGCGCCACCTGGCCGTCATCGTGGACGGGAATCGGCGTTGGGCTCTTCAGCACGATCTTCCGGCCATCACGGGATACCGGACGGGAGGCCAGCGCGTTCTGGAGCTCCTTACCTGGTGCGACTCCATCGACGAGATCACGACAGTCACGCTGTGGTCCCTGTCCACGGAGAACCTCCGACGTGGGCAGAGCGAGCTGGCGGATCTCCTCTCCGTGATCACAGAGACGACGGAGAAGATAGCCGCGACCCAGCGCTGGCAGGTGCGTCTCATCGGCTCCCTGGACCGACTGCCGGAGGAAACCGCTCGAAGCCTCCGCGACAGCGTGCACCGAACCAGACACATCACCGGCAAGGTAGTCAACGTCGCCGTCGCATACGGTGGGCGTGACGAGATTGCGCGTGCCGTACAGAGTCTGGTTCTCGCCCGGCAGGCGGCTGGCGATCTCCTGCGCACAGTCCACCCGGAAGAGATCGGCGCCCATCTGGACACCGCAGGCCAGCCCGACCCGGACTTGGTCATCAGAACCGCGGGCGAGCAGCGGCTGTCCGGCTTCATGCCATGGCAGACCGCGTACTCAGAGTTCTCCTTCACATCCATTCCCTGGCCTGCCTTCACGCACAGCGACTTCCTCGAGGCATTGGCATGGTACCGGCGGCGCACCCGCCGCTATGGAACATGAAAGAGGGATTTCATGCCGCAGGACACTCCCTTCGACATGCCGTTCGAATTGCGAGTCAACCCGAATGCCCAGGAGGCGCATTCGCGATCGCTGCAATGGCTGGAGGACTTCGGAGTGACTTCCGACCCGAGAGCGATGAAGTCCGTGGAAGCTGCCGAGCTGGCAGCGTATATGGCAAGGAACTGGCCGGAAGCTCCGATCGATGACTTGATGGTGGGTACGGATTTCGCCAACTGGATCGTGATCTACGACGACCTGTTCGACTTCTTTCCCGGTCCGGATCCGGCGCGTGCCGCTTTCGAGGCGTGCCGGCCGTTCGTCGACGTCGTGCACTTCCGTCCCGCAACGGCCCGCGGCGGCGAGGAGGCCTTGGTCGCGGCCTTTCAGGATTTCTGGGAGCGCGAGTCGGCCCCGATGTCAGAAGCCTGGCGACAGCGCGCTGCGGACACCTGGGAGGCCTACCTGACCAGCTGCGCGCGTGAGGTGGCGCTGAGGACGGGACCGGCCGGAGACCTGCCCGGAGTGGACGCGTACGTTGCGCTGCGCAGAAAAACCATCGCCATGGAAGTGTGCTGGGATCTGTGCGAGCGGGTGAGCCGCAGCGAGCTCTCCCCTGCCTTGGCGGCCGACCCGAGGATACGGCAGCTCCGTGACGCCGCCAACGACGTGGTGTGGCTCATGCAAGACGTCACTTCCGTGGAGAAGGAAGAGGCAGCGGGCTGCCCGCTCAATTTTGTGTTCGTGCTCGAGCGGGTATGCGGGCACAGCCGCTCCGCAGCCGTACAGAGCATCCAGGCCATGCAGCATGAACGAGTCGAGGACTTCCGGCGCGCAAAAGCGGAGCTGACTGCCGTGGCTGGTCCCGCCGACGAGAACACCGCCCTGATGCAGCACATCGCCGACCTGGAGCACTGGCTCAGCGGAACGCTCGCATGGCTCCAGGAGCTCGTCGAAGGACGATACGTGAAATGAACAGGAGAACCTACATGGATGGCGGCAAGGCCCATCACCGGTCCGGGACCGCAGCAGCGCTGCCGCAGGCGGTGTGCACGCTCGGCACAGCTCCGCATCGGCTTCCGGTTCTCGGACATGCACTGGCTCTGCGCAACAGCCCCCTGGAGTTCCTGGCGTCTCTCCCGAAACACGGCGACCTTGTCGCCATCGGCCTCGGCCCATCGACCGCATACGTGACCTGCGACCCGGAACTGTCCCACCTCGTCCTACGAGACAGTACGGCGTTTGACAAGGGCGGACCGCTCATCGAACAAGCGGCGAAAATACTGGGGGACGGCCTGGCCACCTGCCCTCGCCAGGCTCACCGCCGCCAGCGGCGCCTGATCCAGCCCGCCTTCGTCGCGGAACGCATCGCCGAATACGCACAGGCCATGCCGTCCAGCATCGCGGCTGTCATGGGATCGTGGCGTGACGGTCAGGTGATCGATGCGCTTCAGGCGATGACGGACATAGCGTCACGTGTGACAGCGCACACCATTTTCTCCGCCGTTCCAGAAAGAACTATGGACGAGTTCGGAGAATGCATCACCATTACTTTCGACGGATTCTACAAGCAGATGACGTCACCCCTTCCCTTCCTGAAGCGGCTGCCCACTCCGGCAAATAAGAGATACATGCAGGCCCGGTCCCGCATGGACCAGATCGTCAGCGACACGATCACGCAGTACAGGAACTCGAAGAACGCACCGCACGGAGACCTCCTCTCCATGCTTCTGGCAGCTCACGACGGGCAGGGCGACACGCTAAGTGAACAGGAGGTGCACGACCAGGTCATCACCTTCTTCATCGGCGGAATCGAAACCGCCGCGTCCCTGCTGGCATGGGCGCTCCATCTCCTCGGCAGGCACCCGCACATCCGCCAGCGCCTGCACAGTGAAGTCGACGAAGTCCTCGACGGCAATCCGGCTTCCTGGGACGATATTCCCCGGCTGGGTCTCACCACCCGGATCCTGACGGAAACCATGCGGCTGTACCCGCCGGGCCCCTTGTTCACCCGGGTCACCACCGCCGAGACCGAACTGGGCGGACACACCTTTCCCGCAGGAACCGACATCGTCTACAGCGCCTACATCGTCCACCACCTTCCCGAGATCTACCCTTCCCCTCACCTTTTCGACCCGGACCGCTGGCTGCCCGGGACGCCACCCCCGCCCCGCGGCGCCTATATCCCGTTCGGAGGCGGAGCACGCAAGTGCATCGGCGACTCGTTCGCCATGGCGGAAGCCACTCTCGCTCTCAGCACCATCGCCGCGCGTTTCGATCTGGAACCGGACCCCCGCGTCCTGGTCAAACCAATGGTCAGAACCACCCTGAGGCCGGATCTACTGCCCATGCGGCTGCACGCACGCACTCCCCGTCGGCCATGAAGCTCCGGTATGGGAGCAGACCAGAGATCGCAAAGGGCGAGCACATGACGATGAAGGCAGTACCCCGGAACCCGGGTGGCCGGCGTTCGCACTAGGCGTCGCCCCAAGTGGGCACCCTGCCCTCGGACACACGATGGCGCTGCGCTGATACCCACTGACGTTTCTGCCATCACTTGCCGTGCGCGGCGACCTGGTCGAGATCGGACTCAGGACCCGGACCGCTTAAGAGGTTCGAGCGGTCCAGGGCGGTGATCGACTCCAGCCACATCCGGGCTGCCCGGCGCGGCCCAAAAGCGGTCCAAGGCCGGTCGCCCGAGCGCGACCGGGCAGCAAGCACCACGTCCTCGTCGACGGACAGGGCTCGCCGTGTCGCTGACCGGCGGAAACTTGCCCAAGGCATCAAACCGGTCATCGCCCGCCGCGGCATCCCACACGGCTCAGGCCTCGGAATGCACCGCTGGGTCGTCGAGCGGAGGTCAGCTTGAGGAGCCGTTTGTAGCAGCAGAGTGCGGCTGAGCTTGCCGCGCTCTATCACCAGCGGTGGGAAATCGAGAACACCCTGGACGAGATCAAGACCCACCAGGGCGGCCGACAGCTGGTCCTGCGCTCACAGTATCCCGACGGCGTCGAGCAGGAAATCTACGGATTTACTTCCTCCTCGTCCACCACGCACTGCGGGGCGTCATGCACCAGGCGGCTTGCGAAGCACGCCTCGATCCCGACCGGATCTTCCTTCACCCGCACCCTCAACGCCGCCCGCCGCCACGTCACCGCCCAGGCGGCTCTTTCCCCCCTCACGACTCAGCCGAGCCCTGACACACACCACCCATGAGCTGCTGCAACGGCTACTGCCACCCCGCAGACAACGCTCCAACCCCCGTGTCATCAAACGCAAGATGACCAACTGGCACCTCAAGCACCCCCACCACCGCAACCCGCCCCCACCACCCACTCACACCGTCACCCTGATGCCACCCACCAAACCAACCAGCAGACCGCGCCTGAAAACAATTGGGTATATGACCGTGTCCTATGTGGTGAGGCGATCGTTGGGTCCTGCATGGGGCGGGGTACATGGAGTGGGACTGTTCCGGACGGGCTGTGGGAGATCGCGAAGCCGTTGATCCCGCCGTCGAAAGTGCGGCTGCAGGGCGGCGGAACGCAAGGACACGCCCGATGAGACGCTGTTCGCCGCGAACATCTACGTGCTGGTTTCCGGTTGCGCCTGACGGGCTCTGCCGCCGTGCTTCGGGGTATTGAAGTCGACTGCTCATCGCCTGGCCGGTTCCTGATCTGGTCCAGGGCAGGCGTGTGGGGCCGACTGCACGAGATTCCGCACGACACCGCTGCCCCGGGACCGGGCTGAGCGACAGCCCCCGAAGGGCATTGCCCACTTCTCCGGAAAGCGGCGTTCTCCCTGGCGAAGGTGAGCACAATCTACTCAGTCATGAGTAGATTGCCTGCCGGAAGATATGTACTATGTCCGCCCGCGTGAATCTTGCTGGAGATGGAGGTTTGCGGAAACCTTTGCCGTGAGCGTGCATGAACGGCATGCCGGACGGGACGGGCTTGGTGCACTCAGCCTTTCATTCTTTCCGGTCTACCGCACCCTCCTGTAGTGGGAGCACTCCCCTGACCACCGCAGAGGTGGAGGAACGTCTCTATGTCCGTAAGCTGTGATCCTGACATCCCAGGCCGTCGCTATCTTATGTGCGAGCCCCGCTTCTTCGAGGTCCGCTATGCCATCAACCCGTGGATGAATGCCGGCGCCCCAGTCGACATCGCTCTGGCACACGCGCAGTGGCAGACCCTGGCCCAGGCCTACCGCGACCATGGACATACGGTCGAGACCGTGGCTCCGGTGGAAGATCTACCGGACATGGTGTTTGCGGCCAACGCGGCCTTCGTCGTGGACGGGAAAGTCTTCGGATCCTTCTTCCACGCACCCGAGCGGCGACCAGAGTCCAACGCTTACGAAACGTGGTTCAAGGCAGCGGGATTTGACGTCCACCGTCCGCACGCGGTGTGCGAAGGCGAAGGTGACTTCGTCGCAGCCGGCCAGATCATACTGGCAGGAACGGGGTTCCGCACACAGCGGTCCGCTCACCGCGAGGCACAGGATTTGTTCGGCAAGCCGGTGATCAGTCTCCAGCTGGTGGATCCCCGCTTCTACCACCTTGACACCGCACTTTTTTTTCTCGGCGAGGAGACCGGTGACAGCGATGGGAACATCGTCTACTACCCGTCGGCCTTCTCGCGGGACAGCTGTAAAGTTCTCCGCCACATCTACCCAGACGCGCTGATCGCCACAGAAGGCGACGCCGTGGCCTTCGGCCTCAACTCTGTCTCCGACGGCCGCCATGTCTTCATCGCTCCCCAAGCCCGCGACCTGACCGGTCAGCTTGCCGACCGCGGCTTCGTACCCGTCCCCATCGACCTGTCGGAATTCCGCAAGGCCGGCGGAGGTATCAAGTGCTGTACCCAGGAGATCCGCTGATGAGTAACTCCGTCGCCCGGCCCGGAATCGGGCTAGAGACACCTCCGTCCGTCCGGCTGACCCAAGCCTAGACCGGAGGGCCTGTTCGCGGGGTTTCAAGCCTGTTTTGTGGAAGGCGAGGGCGGGAACGGTCTTGACAATGCCGGGGAACTGGGTGCAGGGCCCGCGGTGGCGGATGGAGAAGATCTTCCACCCCTTCAGGCGTGCAAGGGCCCGTTCGACGGCGGCTCGGAGTGTGCCGGCCGGGCCGCCGACTGCTTCGTTTCCTGCGGATCGTTCCCCGCCAGGTGGTCTGTGCCTTGGTGCGATGAGGCCGGAGCCGAGGTGACCCAGATGTCCGATGCCCTCGCGTTCGGCGAAGACTTCGAGGGGGAGGGAGGAGGACCGGTGCCAGGCGTGCATGTTGTGACGGGGGCTAGGCACCCTATAGAGACCGCGAGGAGGTCCCCGAGAGCGACGGCCTGGAGGTCGGAGCCGGTGGCACAGTGCTTGCCGAAGACACAGCCGAGTGCCCACTCCTTGGCAGTCTCATGTCGTGACCAGAGTGCTGTCCACCAGGACGTTCCGACCGGCAGGCGCTTCGGCGGAGTCGGGAACACGGCAGGTCAGGACCTTCCCCCACCGGCAGCAAGGTTGTCCACCGCCTGCAGACGGCGGCCCGACCGATGCCGAACAGCTCCTCGGCGGCCTCCTGAGTCGGGTTCTGCCGCAGCAGGAACAACACCACCACGACCGGCCTGCACAGCCCCGGCGCCCACATCTGTCCCGCCGCCACCGGCGAGCCCTGATCGTCCACAAGCTCTCGACGAACCGGTGCCACCTGCCCGACAAGCCGATCGGAGCCCAGCCCTGCCGTGACGTTCCAGCCCAATGGCCCTGCCTCGGTGAAGACCTGATGCCGTCGCAGGCCTCAGGCCACCGAGCAGGGCCATCTTCATGATCGAAAAGAACCCCGTACAGAGGGATCGGGTACTCGGCAGTTTCTTCTGGACTGACGGGAAACTTACCGTTCGGATCGAACTACATACCGGTCTTGATGGTGATGTCGTCGTATGAAAGCTTTCCGACGGACCCACTGGCGGCGTCCCGGCCGTTGTCGGCTCCCCCGTTCACCAGAACGCTGAAATCGGGGACGATAGGAGCCGTGGAGCCGGATGTTGCAACAGCGCTGAGAGATACCGCGTCCAACATGGCCTGAGCCGAGAAAACAGAGAAGAAGGACATTCCAGCCAGGGCGACTCCCGAGAGGAAGATCACAGATTTGACGGGACTGGTTCGGGATAGGTTCATTTGGCCCTCAAAAGGTCGAATATTTTCAAGTCATCCACCGTCGGAGCCGAGACCTCGGAGGGCAGGCCCCAGACCCGACCGCCGGCCTCGCACCCTTGAATGCTGGACAGGCGACCTGAATGACAGTCCCCCAAATCGGGCGCCTGCGAAAGAGCAATTCATGCTTAAGAGACCTGGGCCAAGGGCTGATTCATAGCCGGGTTGATCATGTGGCGTTGCAGGTCAGGGGTTGTTGGCCCGAGGAGGTCCAGTGGGCGGGTGACGGGCATACAGGGAGACTTCCCGGAGTCCGGCGGCGATGCCGGGGGCCTTCGTCGCGGAGGTTGATCGCGAAGTTGCGAAGGGTAACCATGTTCTATGGTCCACGCCTGTCCGGATCTTCGAGGCTTCGGTGAACGTGGCGCCCCGACGCGATGCCCCGCTGCACTGGAGATACGCGCGATCAACTGCGGTTACGCCTCGGACGACGTCGTGCCGGTGACGGCGCGGACGGTCTGGCGGGTGACCTCGTCGGTCTTCAGGTCGGTGCGGTGCCGTCGAGCAAGTCCCTGAGCATGCCCCCGCATTGCGGACCGAGGTCGTGAAAGCATTCCTGGATACCGGTGCCACCCCGGCGAAAACGGCACGTGATCTAGACGAGCAATTCCGAAGTGATCACGATCCGGCGTGTCGATACGTCAATGGGCTATCGGATAGCCTCGGGGCCTCCGGGTCTGCTTATATGCTGCCATGACCACTGATCTCCCGGCCAACTTCACCATATCCAGCGACCCGGCTCGTCTCGACCGTGCAGTCATCCACCAGTGGCTTTCCGCAGATTCGTACTGGGCCCTGGGGCGGTCCCGGGAGAAGCAGGATGCAGCCATGGCCAACTCGTTGAACTTCGGGGTCTATGACAGTGTCACCGGCGTTCAGCTCGGCTACGCCCGGGTGGTCACGGACCGGGCCACGTTCGCATGGCTGTGCGACGTCTATATCGCTCGCGGCAGCCGGGGGAAGGGCCTGGGGCATGCACTGGTTGCCGCCGTCTGCGAACATCTCGCGCCCTACGGGCTGCGCCGTGTTCTGCTGGCCACCGCAGACGCGCACGCGATCTACGCCAGGGCGGGCTTCGTATCCCTCGAGAAGCCGGAGAAGTGGATGACGCTCGGCGCACAGTAAAGGCCGGAGCCGTGCTGGCTGCCGGGTGCCCTCACCGCACGGGCGGCCCTGCGATCCGGACAGAAAACCAAAGATCGTTCTGTGACGAATGCCCCAGACACCCTGCTACCTCACTGCACGTGAAGATCGACGACGATCCCACGGACACCCAGTGGCTGAAACCCCTCCCCGACTGGCCGGCTCCGGGCTCACCTGCCTCGCCGTCGCCCAGGCGATGCTGGAGACCTGGCCGACTGAGCCGGATACAGAAACCGCGCCGGCCATTCCCGATTCTTCTCGGGCCTACGGATACCCCGTGCGCACCCCAGCCGGTATGCCGGTCCTGTGGTCCCTTGCCAACCTCCATGCGAGACACACAAGGCATGGCGAGTCTGAGTAGTACTTACTCACGCCAGACTCACACAGCGCCGGAGAATCGGGGGAAAGGTGTATATGGGTTCACAAGCTCCTGTATGACAGTCGGGTGGTGACCGCTCGTGACCAGCCAGTCCTACCTTGCCAGGCCTCTGCTTACTTCTTCCGAGTGGGCGAGGCGGCGGGCCAAGCTGCTGGCGTTTCCGCGGCCACTGTCCTCAGACCTGCCGCCTGCCAGCCTTTCGTCACCGTCGATTCGCACCCCTGTGCTCGGTCCGAGGACTTACGGGGTGGCACTGTGGGACGTTCCGCTGCTCGCCCTGCCGGGCAGCCGGCTGGAATTCGACTACGGCGAGCCCCTGGACTGTGCTGCCCTCAGTCCCCTGGATGCCGTAGGTGCGCTTGCATCCACGCAGACGGGGTTCATGCCGCCAAGGTGTCCTGACTACCAATTTCCCGAACCTCTGTCGGCGCTGGCCTCGCTGTGCCAGTCGGCGAGCACCTTGTACTCCCAAGAGGACGCGCAGGAGTTCCGCAAGTGGGTGGAGGCAGAGAACGACGCGCTGGCCCACCGTGCCGGAACTCTGGTCAGCCTCATCCAGTCTGCGATCTCCCTGCCCCTGCCGGAGCAGGAGCTGTTGATGGTTCCGCTGATCTACCTGAATCACATGTGGCGCCAGGGCAGTCCGGTTCTTGAGGCGGCGAGCGGTCCGAGCGTGATGCCGCCGTGCTTCGATGTCCTGCTCACCGCCTTGTCTGAGTCGTCGGGGATCCTGCCCCGGTTCAATCAGCTGATCATGACGATGCGTGCATGGCAGGTCGACGGTCTTTCGGACGGCGATCGGGTGTCCTACCGTGAACTCGCCGACTTGAACCGGATCAGGCCCTATTTCTGGCTCAACGGGGTCAACCAGTCTGAACTCAACTTCTACCGCGCCTTCTTCGCCGTCGAGTCCTTCGGCATACCCATCTACGGCTGGGGAGCCCTGGCGCTGGAGTGCGCTGCTGCGGACGATGCCGAGCTGGGGGCATTCGCCTTGCGATGTGTTCACGACACACTGCGCAACGTCTACTTCTGCGTGAGGCATCTCGTACCGAAGGTGGACCCGGTGGAGTTCCGCAAGATCCAGCTCACCGGCGGCTGGGTGAACGACGACCTCAACGGGGCGGCATCGGGCTACCAGTTGCCGTTCATGCTGATGCTGGACTCGCTCTTCCAGGTCGACTATTCCCATCCAGGGGCCGCGAGCGCCCGCGCGAACGGACTGCGTTTCGTCCCGGGCCGGTGGAAGGAATTCTTCCGTTCAATCCATGACCACACTCCGGGACTGCGCTCGTGGGTGCAGCAGCGGCAACACACCGAGCTGACTGAGGCGTACCAGTCCTGTGTGGACATGTACACCGTTCATCGCACACTTCACCGGTACACGGCTGGGCAGACACTCCGGGGCGCGACGACCACCGGCCGTGCCTTTGTTTCGTCGGAACGCAACTACCGCGACTTCATGAGCGAGACGGGTGCCCTGGTGAGGGACACCGAAGCCGTCGGACTGTCAGAACAGGAAGAGCGGAGGCACTGACATGGTGACAATCCGGGTCGGAACCCAGCAGGTGCATGTCCCCGCGGGTTCGCCGCTTCTCAACGTCAGCACCGAGCACAACCTCCCCATCGTCTTCGGCTGCCGGGCCGGCCGCTGTGGTACATGCCTGGTCCAGGTGGTATCCGGATCCGCCAATCTGCGCGCGCCCACCGTCCGCGAGGAAGGGATCCTCAAGGTCGTCGACGCCGAACCCGACTGGCGGCTCGCCTGCCAGTGCATCGCCTTCGGCGACGTCCACCTGCGCTACGTCTGAACAGTGCCCGCCCGCGCCCGTGCCGGGTGCGCGTCCCTGCTGTCGTGCAGCGCCTCTCGCGCGCACGGGAGGCGAGTAAAGTGATCAAAGAATCGTCAGCTGTCGCCGACAACATTCGCAGCACATATCGCGAGAGGACCGAGAAGTCTCGCCTCATGCACGAGGATGCCAAGTGCTGGCTCCCCGGCGGGGACACCCGGACCATCAATCACTTCACGCCGTATCCGACGTTCATGTCCCATGGCGCCGGCTGCACACTCACCGACGTAGACGGCAACACGTACCTGGACTTCATCAACAACATGGGCTCGATGGTCCACGGGCATGCCCACCCGGCTCTCACGGCCGCCGCCACGGAGCAGTTCGCCCAGGGGACCGCGCTTGGCGCTCCCGTGGAGGCGCAGCAGCGCCACGCCCGGATCATGTGCGAGCGCATCACCTCAGTCGATCTCGTCCGCTATACCAACTCCGGCACCGAGGCGACCATGCTCGCGCTGCGTGCCGCGCGCGCCTTTACCGGTAAGCATGCGATCATCAAGATCGACGGCGGGTACCACGGTGTCTACAACGATGCCGCGCTCAACATGTTCGCAGGCATGCCTGGCCCCCTGATCCCTCAGCCGGGCCTGCCCGGGGAGTTTCCTCCTGTTCAGGTGCCTCGCGGGGTTCCGCCGAGCACGGGGGCGGAAGTGTTCCTGGTCCGCTACAACGATCTGGATCAGGCGGCGCAGGTCCTGGCCACGCACGCCGACCGGATCGCAGCGATCATCGTCGAACCCATGATGGGAGCCGCCGGCTGTATTCCGGCCGATGTCCATTACCTGCACGGCTTGCGCGCTCTCACCCGTCATTTCGGTGTGCTGATGATCCTCGACGAGTGCTCCACCTTCCGGCTTGGTCCGCTGCAGGAGCGCTACGACCTCAGGCCTGATCTCACCACCGTCTGCAAGATCGTCGGTGGCGGTGTCCCCCTGGGCGTGCTCGGCGGGCGAGCGGAGATCATGGAACAGTTTGACCCGACCCGGCCGGCGCCTCTGTATCACGCGGGAGCCTTCGTCGGAAACGGTCTGGCCTTGAATGTCGGCGCGACCGCTCTGGAAATGTTCGGTCCCCAGACAGTGGCCCGGCTGAACGGCCTGGGTGAACGCCTGATCAGTGAGCTTCCTCAAGTCGCACGTGACGCCGGCATCACGATGCAGGTGACGGGCATCGGCTCGCAGGCACACCTGCACTGGGGCGAAGGCCCGCTGCGTAACGCCCGCGACGTCCAGGCCCTGCAGACGGACCTGGCTGAACTCCCCGAGCTGGTCCACCTCGAACTGCTCAACAGGGGGATCCACCTCTCGCGGCGTGGCCTGTTCACCCTGTCCACGCCTATGACTGACCGGCACATCGATGTGTTCCTGGACGCGATGCACAGGACGCTGCAGAGCCTGCGTCCGTATATCGCCGAACGGATCCCCCGGCTTGTGACGGACACCGCCACCGCGGTCCCCGCCCGTGCGCCTGTCAGTACCCAGCCGGAACCAAACACTGGAGAGGAAGACACCATGAGCCATCTGAAGGAACTCGCTTCAGACCACTACACCGCCATCAACTCCGGGGACATCGATGCAGTGATGGCTCACTACGCCCCGGACGTCGAGTCGACTACCCCCAACGGCGAGCTCAAAGGCGCTGGAGCGGTCCGCATGTTCCAGGAGGTCTTCCACACAGCCGCCCCGGACGCCCGCATCGAGGCCCTGCACACCTTCGAAGACGGTGACACCGTCATCATCGAGGGCATGTACTCCGGCACCCACACCGGCCCGCTCGTCAGCCCGGACGGTACCGTCCCTCCGACCGACAGGGCGTTCAAGTTCACGTTCGTGGAAATCCTGCAGTACTCCGGCGGCCTGATCCACAGCCAGCGCCTGTACTGGGACAACGTCACCTTCCTCACCCAGCTCGGCCTGCTTCCCGGATAGAGGGGTGAGCGGCCAGCACAGTCTCCACCGCGCCACCTGCATTCATGCCGGCCTGCCGGCCGACGCACCTGGCGCGAAACACTTGCCGCAGGACATCGGCCGGAGGCAGAAACCGCGCGGAACACCGTCCCGATGCCCAGCCAGCCAGGGACGAGTGCATACCCCGTCCCACCCGCCGACAACGTCTCCTTCCCCCGCTCACACCGGCATGCGCTGGGCCGCAAGCGAGTAAAGGACACAAGGATGAATCACATTGATTTCGGCCTGTTTGACTGGCTGGACCGTGCCGACTTGCCTCCGCACCGGCTCTATGCCGAGCGCCTGCGGCTGCTGGAGGCCGCTGACTCGGCGGGGTTCTACGCCTATCACCTCGCCGAGCATCATGCGACACCTCTTGGCATGGCGCCGTCGCCAGCCCTGTTCCTCGCGGCGGCGGCCCAGCGGACACGCCAGATTCGCCTCGGCCCGCTCGCCTACGTGCTGCCCCTCTACAACCCCCTCCGGCTCATCGAGGAAGTCTGCATGCTGGACCACCTCTCGGGCGGCCGGCTGGAACTCGGTGTCGGCCGCGGTGCCTCGCCCTACGAGCTCGGGTACTACGGTGTGGACACCGGCGAGACACGTGCGCTCTTCAACGAGGTACTTGCCCTGCTGACGTCCGGCCTGACGCACTCGCGTCTCTCCTTCGAGGGCGAGCACTACCGGTTCCATGACGTCCCCATGGAACTGGAGCCCCTGCAGCAGCCGTACCCTCCGCTGTGGTACCCGACGCACAACCCTGAGAGCATCGAGTACGCGGCCGTGAACGGCTTCAATTTCGTAGGCCTCGGACCGGCAGGGTTCGTCCGCCAGCTGACAGACGCCTACTGGCAGAACTGGAAATCCAGCCTCCAGGACCGCAACCGTCTCAATGGTCACGTGACCCAGCCCAAAGCAGGGATCCTTCGCCACGTGTTCGTCGCCGACACCGAAGCCGAAGCGCGGGCCGTCACGCATGTCGCCTACGACAACTGGTTCGGCTCCCTCAACAAGCTGTGGCACTCCCACAACGATCCCAGCATGGAGCAGGTCTTCGGGTGGGATGGCGCGGTGCAGAACGAGACCATCCTGTTCGGCACACCGGCACGCGTGCGAGAGCAGGTTGCAGAGCTGCTGGAAGTGAGCGGCTGCAACTACGTCATCTGCGCGTTCGCCTGGGGCAGCCTCTCACAGCAGCAGGCCCTGCACTCGCTGCACTTGTTCGCTCAAGAGGTCGTGCCCGCCTTCGCGGACGAAGCGTTCTCCAGCTGACCCGGCTCCACCTCAGCCGCCGTGGAGCGGGCGTGAGGCCTGAAGGTGCTGAGCGCGCGGTGGTCGCTGCCGAGTTGCGCTTACGAGCTGGTGGATGATTGATCTGGAGCCTGAGCGCTGCAGGTTCGCCGGCTGGTGTTGTTGTGGCCGGAGACGAGGCTGGCGATGGCTCGAGAGGCGGCTGGTGAGGTGGCCCGTCGGTTGGCCCAATGGGTCGGCGTTCGTAGCCGGCGCGGGAGTGTTCGACGGTGATGCGCTTGGATCAGTGGTGGTCTCGGGCTCGTATGCGGCTTGGAGGACCTCTGGCGGGCTGCTTGCTGATTCTGTTTCCCTTCCCGAGCGGGTCACAGCCGGGGAGGGTGATCGCGTCGGAGCTCGGGGGATCCGTCGCCCAGGAGGACTTCCGCGTCGGGAAGCGCCGGAGGCAGACACCGATGCCTTCGTTGCGGGCGGCGGCGTCATTCATCCGCCCAGGCCGCAAGGCGTCGGCCCACAAGGGTGCGGCCCCGGTCGTCGGCGACGGTGGACTTCCTGCCCGAGACGCACGCGCGGCGTCCGCTGCGACCGGCCAAGGGTCGACGGAGCTGGACCGCGGTGGCGTCCGGCCGCAGCTCGATCCCTTCGGCCCGGGCATGGGCGAGCACATCCGCCTGCGTGCGCAACCGCGGGCCGGGCCGGGACCGCACTGCCACGCACCAGCTGGCCACCTTCCAGGCGAAGGAAGCGCCACCGTGTTGACGTGATGCGTTTCCCCGGGGCCGCGGGCGCGTTGAGCTGTGTGACGCATGTACCGGTTCGGGCACCCCGCGCCCGGACCTGCGGCCCCGGTACCACACCTCCGCCGGGGCCGCTCCGCAGATCCGCGGCTCCCTTCCCGGACCGCGCGACAGGCCGCTCCTGCTTCGCGGGCAGGACCTGCCCCGGGAAACCGTCCGTGGCGGCAGGGGCTTCGTACCGCACTGCAGGACAGGCTGCCCGGCCCGTGCTGGAGTCCTGGGGGCTGGACGAGGACCGCGTCTACGACACGCTACTGGTCATCCCGACGGACTGATCGACCACTGGGCCGACCTTGACGCAGCCTGACACCCGCCCTGCAACCTGGGAAGACACCACACCCAAACGCGCCGCGAAGACTGTGTCGTCCCGTATGAAGCCGACGGAGCCATGCGAGCGGACCAGCTCCTGCAAACCAGCACCGGCTTCGCTCACGTTCAGCAGCAGCGTTTGCCGTCGCTGGCTGGTGGCGCGGAGTCCCGGTCCGGAGGAAAAACCAGGATGGCCGGTCGCATGATCCGGGAAAGGGAACCGCGGATCTGTGGGGCGGCCCCGGCGCTGAGGCGTAGAACCGGGGCCGCCGACCGCGCGGGTCCGGGCGTGGGGCGCCCCGACCAGTGCACGCGTCACACACCTCAACGCGCCCACACCCCCAAAGACACGCACCACGTCAACACAGTGGTTTCCCCTCCGCCTGGAAGAATGATCCGATGCAGCCGCTGCCGATCCCCTGCCCCGCCGGCCTGATCCCGGACGCAACAGACCCCGACACCTTCAACGCCGCCTACCGGGCCGCGCAGGAGCAGCAGGCAGTGTTCATCGCGGTCGAGCATCACGGCCCGCGGTGGACGGTCAAGGCCGACACACTCACCGCTCCGCAACACACCCTTGACCCGGCGATGCACGACACCGTCCACGAGGCCGTCACGCGCTTGATCCGTGCCCGGGAGATCCGCTCCGACTCCTTCGCCGGCCCTGTCTACTACGTGCTCCACGACATCGACAGCGAGCCCCGGGCCCGTGAACTGGCCGCCGCCCTGCACGCCGCCTTCTACGGCAGCCCCGGCCCCCTGGCCCACACCACACCCCACGCACCCTGACAACCCACCCACCCCGGCCGGTACCACTTGCCCCGGGAGACCAGAACCGACCCCCGAGCCCACCTGCCGCCCGCAAGCACGACGTCACCAGCCCGGCCGCCGAACACCGCCACACCGCCTCCGCGCACCCCAACACGCCCACGGCCGACGAGCCGGGCCGCGTCACACAACGGCCCTCCGCACCGGACAAACTGCCCGCGCAACCTGTCCCCGGTAAACTCGACGAGACTCCCTCGCAGAACCTGACGCCCTCCAGCGCCCGAGAGCCGCGCCTGCGGCCCCGCTGCCAGCCTCCCCGGCCGGTGCACCCCACCGCAGCCGCAGCGCCGGGAACGGACCCGCACTTCAGACCCTGGCACGCGGGTGCCTTCATGGTCCCGGCGCCGTGTCGAGAGCGCCGGGGGCAGAACCTGTGCCTGTCCGCCCAACGGGTCCCGCACCCGGGTCGTACGGATGCGCCGTCACCACGCGCAGCGTGCGGCAGCCGCCCGCCCAGAGCAGTGACCGTCGTCGGGCGCTGCGGCTGCGAGTCGGCACGCACCGCGCCCAGAAGTCCGCCACGCATCCGACTCGGTCGGCCCGCACGCCACCGCATCTGTGCTCGGGCCGGAAACGGCATGACCGCCGAGTGCCGGTCCGACTGACACCGCCCGATGAACAATCACTGTCCACCACCAATGAATCCACCCAGCGGCTGCCGTCAAGGTGGAGGGACAGGCCATGAGGTGACTCCTCCCCCTCATGAATGAGGGGGCTTCTCGCTATGCCGGTGGGGCTTCGCGACGGACCAGCCCGGCCCGTAGAACATTGATCGCTCCCACCGTGTCCGCGTGCGCGGTGTGGCCGCAGGCGACGCAGTGGAACTTCTCCTGGGTGGGCCGGTTCTCCTTGGCGACGTGCCCGCATGCGGGGCAGGTCCGGGAGGTGTTGCGGGGGTCCACGGCGATCACTTCCCGGCCGGCGCTTTCAGCCTTGGCGGTGAGGATCGTCAGGAACACCCCCCATCCGGCATCCGAGATCGAACGGTTCAGCCCGGCCTTCGCGGCGGCCCCGTTGGGCAGAAAGCCGCCCGGCTGTTCGGGGTCGGACCTCGGCGCGGGGGCCTTGACCATGTTGCGGATCCTGAGATCTTCGTGCGCGATGACGTCGTGTGCGCGGACCAGGTCCAAGGCGGTCTTGTGCGCGTGGTCGAGCCGCTGACGGCGGACCCTGCGATGCAGATCGGCAACCTTCCGAACGGCCCGCTGGTGATTTCCGGTGCGCCTGTCCCGGCGCACGCGGGGGAACCGGGCGAGGGCCCGCTGCGCGGCCTCCAGTTTCGCGGCGGCCTTCCGCCCGTGACGCGGGTCGGGAACGAACCCGCCGCCCGAGTCGGCGAGGAAATGGGCGATGCCCATGTCGATGCCGGCCACGGACCCGGTCTGGGGCAGCGGCTCGGGGGCGGCCTGCTCGGCGGTCAGGATCACGTACCAGCGCTTGCCCTCACGCTTGACGGACACGGTCTTGACCTTGCCGGCCACCGGCCGGTGCTGGTGGACCTTGACGTGCCCGACGCCCTGGAAGCGGACGCGGGTGGCGGGGGCGTGCGGGGCGGCATCCCAGCGGCAGCCGTCACCGTCCTTGGGAAAGTCCACCGTGTCGAACCAGTTCACCCCCCGGAAGCGCGGGTAGCCCGGGGTGTCGCCGGCCTTGACCCGGCGGAAGAACGCCGCGAACGCCTTGTCTAACCGGCGCAAGGTGGCCTGCTGGCTGGAGAACGACCAGCGGCCCTGACGCTCCGGATCGAACGCCCGGATCTCCCTGAGCTGCGCGGACTGCCGCCCGTATGTGACGCTCGTCTTCGAAACGTGCCGCCAGGCGCCGCGGCGTTCCTGGAGCGCCCCGTTGTAGAGGGAGCAGTGATCCCGCAGCATCTCGCCGAGCGCGACCTGCTGGCCCACGGTGGGCCGCAGGAGGAACTTGTACGCACGGATCACCCGACCCATCCCCCTCCCACGCCGGTTCGCTCGATCACCATACATTTGGCGGATGTCACCACGCTGGGAACCTGACCCCGATATTCGCAGGGGAAACCACGTCGTCTACAACCTCCATGCCCATTTGGTGTTCGTCACCAAGTACCGGCGTGAGGTCTTCGACGACGACATGCTGACCCGCTGCGAAGCGATCATGCGGGACGTCTGCGAGAAGTTCGAGGCCGAGCTGAGGGAGTTCAACGGCGAGGGCGACCACGTGCACCCGCTGGTGCACTACCCGCCGAAAGTTGCCCTGTCCAAGCTGGTCAACAGCCTCAAGGGCGTCAGCTCCCGCTACCTACGCGCCGAGTACACCGGCCGGATCAACCGCATCGGCATGGGCTCGGTCTTCTGGGCTCCCTCGTACTTCGTGGGCTCATGCGGCGGGCCGCCCCTGAGCATCGTCCGGGAGTACATCGAGAACCAGAAGCGGCCGACCTGACCGTCACCCCGGAGGCGCAGAGAACTCCGGCGCTTCGCGCCTCCGGGCCGAGGATCGGATTCCCGCCCGGCCTGAAGGCCGGGATTCCCTGCGAAGATCAAGGGATGGGGCGCCAGACGATGACCCCCGTGGGCAAGGTCCCGTTCAACCTGGCAATGTCTGCCCGGGCGTTGGCGCGTTGCCCCGGAGTGTGACCCTGCGAGGGCATGCTCCGCAGCGCGTGCCCTCGTGGCTGGCTCCTGTACGTCCGGGAACAGGAGCCAGCCAGGCCCAGACCCGTTTGCGCTTTCCGGGCCAGGTTCATCAGCACTCTAGAACCTATTAATCTGGTTTCACCGAAAATACGTGAGTGTGTCGGCAAGACCAGGACTTTCTTCGCCCAGGTCACAAGGCGCAGGGTTTCCACCGGTACAAGCCCCGGATCTGCCAAGCGGCTTCGGGTCCCGCCGGCACGGTCCGGGGCGCACCACCACACGCGATCTTCAGCACGTTCACGCTGGAGAGCGCTTTGGTGACGCATCCGTCCTCGACGAGGTGATCCGGGTCGAGGCCGGTCATGGGACCGTAGGCGGACAGGACCAGCAGCAGGTTCTTCACGACGCGGGGCCCGGGATCCACTTGTCCCCGGCGGCACCGTAGCCTCGTGGCCAAGCAGTGCTCGTCGGCAGCGCGTTCGTATCCGCAGCCGGACACCAGCGCCTGCACCAGGCGGCCGAAGGCCACCGCGTCAGGAGGCGCTGGGGAAGACCGGTTCCGAGCTGCTGACGGGCACCGTTCCGGCGCTCGCTCCGCACGGCCTCCGCACGGCTGCCCTGTATTTCTCAGGGGAGGCCTGCTGATGATCCGCTGCCAGTTCGTTGACGTTCATCAGCGCCGATTCGGCGTCACGCGTTGTGCTCGTTGCTGGGGGCTCGGGCTTCTACCACCGGCGCGCCGCACCGCGGCCCGGATACCCGCGGTCCGCCAGGACTCCGACGGCATCTGCGGTGCCCTGGAATCAGCGCCGAACTTCGCGACGAGGGGATGCGGATAGACCACGAACGCGTCGCAGGAATCATGCGGATCCTCGGAATCGAGAGAGTCCGTCAGCGCGAGCGCGGCTGGCGCCGGGCCACCGTCGCGGCCCAGGCCGTGGCAGAGGCACAGGGTCTGGCTGGCCGTGACTTCACCGATCGCGTGAACACGAAGTACGCCGACGGCGTCACGCACTTGCCGGTTCAGTGGCGCGAGGCCGCTCCATCGTGCAGCCGTCATGGATCTGTGCTCACTCCGTCAGGCCGGATGGGCGATCGCCCGATCAGATGTGAACCGGGCTTGTCTTCTACGCCCTGGCGGCCGCCGGGCGGAGCCGCAGCTCCTCGCCATCACCAGGAGTCTCCCCGGCAGCCAGGCATGACCCGCTGCCGGGGAGACTCCCCCGGTGCCGGAGCACACCGTGCCACGCCGGCACTGAGGCTCCCGGGCATGAGAAACATGCAGGGCCATGCTTCCGGCTTCAGCTGTTCTCGAGCCCGGCAGGCTTCCGGCCTCTGACACAGACGAACTCCCAGGAGAGTGAGGCGGCCCGGAGATCGGCTGTGAACTGGCGGAACCGGCGCATTTCGTCTTCGGTGACGCCGGCGGCGATCATTCTGTCCCGAACCAGATTGACAGCCACCCAGTTCAGTTCCGCACCCGGGCTCCCTCCGGTCCAGTTCTCTGCGTGGTCTGTCATCCGGAGTCGTTCCAGCCCGCTGGCATACATCGCCGCGTAGACCTTGTGCGCCCAGTCGTCTTCGATGTCTGCATGGTCCATCACGATCTCTGTGAACCTGTGCATGAGCCGCCCGAAGAGGGCCGAATCGTCTTCGGACGGGCTGTTCAGCACACGTAGCGGCCGTTGGCTGAATTCTCCGACCACTAGCCATCCCCCGGGCGCCAGGGCATCGACAAGCTCGCCAAGCAACTGCCTGCGGTTGGGCAGGTGGGACAGGGTGAGACGTGCGTGGATCAGGCTGTACGGGCCACGGCAGCTCTCTGGGAGGCCCAGCTGCAGGTCGTGCCGGACGATGCGCACGTTCGGTGCAGGAGTAACGAACCGGGGATCCCGGTCGACGGCGACGACCTGTCCCGTGGGACCCACCCGCGCGGCCAGCCGCCTGACCATGGAGCCCCCGCCTGCCCCCAGTTCCAGGCAGGCAGCCCCGCCGGGCAGAGGCAGCTCGTCGATGAAGTTGCCGGTGATGGGGTCGCAGTACGCTTCCAGACCGCTGAACATCCTGAGGAAAAGTGCGTCATCGCTCCCTTCGTATGCATAGCCCTTCAGTTCCCGCTCTCTCGCCGGTTCTTGGCGGCTCACGGCTCCTCCTCGGCACATCGGATGCGGCAGGCCAGATTCACCTACTGCTCACCTGCAACCTTTCGGGCCAGATTGAGGTCCACAATCCGCTCGGGCGGAAGGGGTTCTTTGTAGGAGAGCACTCCTCCGGCGTTCAGCCATACGCCCTGCAGGTCCAGGGTTGCCTTCTCGGCAAAGGCGGACTGGAAGTCGCTGGTGAACTTGAAGGGCGTCTCGGTCTTGGTAAAGACGTCCGAGGGAACCTTCATCGCCTTCGAGAGGGCCTTCACCACTTCAGGATCCTTGTGGTAGTCGCCGTCCAGGTACGTTCGGTGTGTACGGAGGACGGCTCGCATGATCGCCTCAGCCACCTCAGGCTTCTCCTCCATGAAGCGCGTGGGCATCATGTATGACGCGACGTTTCCTCTTGTGCCGGTCACATAGCGCGATTTTCCCGATGCTTCGACCTGCTGCCAGAAAGGTCCGAGGAGGTAGGCTCCGTCGACGGCCCCTTGCTTCATGGCAACGACGGTGTCGGGCGGGCTCATGTTAACGATCTGAACGTCTTCGAGACTCAGGCCGATGCTCTGCAGCCATTTACTGGCGGACCCGGCAGTTGACTGTCCAATACCGATAGGGCCGAGTACGAGCTTCATGCCCCGGACTTTCTCAGGGTCGACCTTTCCATTTGCGTCGAAGTACTTGTTGCCGATCCAGATCCCTTCCTTGATTTCGCCGATCGTGTCATACATGAAGCCCACGACACGATACGTGTCACCGCTCGAGATTCCGTTGAGAGTGGCAGCGGTCAGACCGCTGGGCTGGAATTGGATACGGCCTTGGGCCATCGATGTCAGGGTTTCAGTCGTGGGCAGCACCTGAACGGACACATCCAGGTTCTCCTTCTTGAACTCGCCCATCTGGTCTGCGAGCAGAACACCGGCAAAATTCTCGGCAAGAGCTGCCATCGCGATGGTGACCTTTGTGTTCTTCGCCAGAGGCTCGGGAGCAGGCGCACCGCCGTCTTCGGTGACGGCCGGCGCCGGCTGTGACTTTGGCTGCGCAGCCGCGTCCTTGCTTTCGGGTGACCCGGTACAGGACACCAGCGGGAAAGCCAGTGCCACAAGCAGAGTCCCCGAGCAGATCTGGGTGTTCCGGTTCATCAGCGCTCCTCGTTCCAGGGGGTGAGGCGTCTGCCCAGCATGACGACCAATTGCGTAAAAACGACACCTAGGATGGATACAGTAACGATTCCCACATACATGCGTTCCGTCAGGAGCAGAGACCAAGAATTCCAGATCAGGAAGCCCACTCCTTGATCACCTTGCGTGAACTCTGCGGCAACCATGACGAGAACGGCGGCACCACTGGCCAGCCTCAGTGCAATGAATATCTGGGGAAGGGCTGCCGGAAGCAGCACATGTCTCACCATTTGACGCCGGTTGGCACCCAGGCACAGTGCGGCCTGACGGTAGGAACTGGGGATGGAAGCCACTGCGGCAATGGTCGGGATCAGCACGAGGAAGTAGGTACTCGTTGCGATGAGACAGATCTGTGGGGCGGCACCAAACCCGAAGATGATGAGGAAGAGGGGAAGCAGCGCGATCTTCGGAACTGTCCACAGCGCGTAGATGAGCGGGCCGGTGGCAACCCGGACCAGCCGGGTCAACGCCACAGCCAGACCAGTCAGCGCTCCCCCTGCCGCCCCGATAGTGAAACCTATTCCTGTATTTGTCATGCTGTAGAGCACTGCGTCGTAGAGCATTCCGTCGCCCATCATTCCGAGCCCCGTACGCGCAATATCAATCGGCGCCGGAAGGAAGTCCCCATCTATATGTCCTGCAGAGGACATCGCCTGCCACACCAGAAGCATCACGCACGGCAATCCCACGGCACAGGAGAACTCGGTGATCCGGCGGAATCTGAGATATCTGCGAGGATTCCGCTCCATGTCCCCTGGCCGGATGGTGATCAGTTCCGTCTCCCGGCCTCGTGCCGGGTCTCCTCTTCCCTGCAACACAAGGCAGCTCCTGTTCATCCGTCCGCGGGAAGCGGCGGGACCAGAGTTCCCCCTGCTTCCTGAAGAGTCCGCCAGATCTGCGCTTCGATCGCACCAAATTCCTGATGCGATCGAATAGAGAAGTGCCGAGGCCTCGGGAAAGGAATTTCTATGGCATCACAGACAACGCCGGGCCTGGGGCCGAGAACTATCACCCGATCGCCGAGAAAAATAGCTTCATCAAGGCTGTGGGTGACGAATATGACAGTCCGCCTGTCATTCTCCCAAAGCCTCACCAGCTCAAGTTGCATATTGAGCCGAAGCTGTGCATCGAGCGAGGCGAATGGCTCATCCATGAGGAGCACTTCAGGATCGACGGCAAGAGCTTGACCGATGGCAACTCTCTGCCTCATCCCGCCCGACAGTGTCGCCGGATAGGCATCCGCAAAATCTGCTATGCCAAGTCTGCGCAGCAGCTCGTCCACGCGCTGATTTCTATCGCTCTTGGACGGCCGAGGAGACATAATGTCAAGGCCGAATCGAATGTTCTGCCGAACCGTTTTCCATGGAAAGGCATTGTGATCCTGGAACACCATGGACAGAAGAGTCCCGGCCCCCTCTTTCCTGATCTCCACGGAACCAGATGTCGGTCGAATAAGCCCTGCCAGTATCCGTAGCAGGGTGGACTTCCCGCATCCCGACGGGCCGACAACACAGATGAATGCACCGTCATCGATATCAAGGCTCACCGGGCCCAGGGCCTTGACTTCGCGGCCGCTGCTCAAAAACGTTCTGCTGACATCCCTGATGGCGACCCTTGGACCCGTGACTCTGAGTCCGTCTGCCTGACTTCCGGCGGGTTGATCGAACATCTCGGCGCACCATCTCGTTCACTGAGGGGTGCCGGCCTCGGCGCATTCAGGATGCGGAAGCAGCGCAGCACCTTCCTCGAAGAGTCCTGGGAAGGCCTGGACAGTTCAGACGGTAACCGAGAGCCCGCTCGTCAGCAATCCCGGGGCGCTGACCAGATTGCGAGGTTCTGTCACGCCATCAATATCCGTCATTTCAGGTCCCGTCGGCAGCAGAATTGTTCGGTTCCGCCCAACCTTGGCCAAGGAAACGAACCTTGGCTGCCGGTATTGAGTAGTGACTACTCAAATCCCGGTCTCCGGCTGCTCGGCTGAGGTGTTCCGCACCCAGGCCTGCTGTTTCTGAACGTGTCGATCCGCACCCGGGGTCGTGGAGCGCCGGCCTCAGCCGTCCGTTCCGCCCGTCACGCTGCGCAGGCTGCATCGGACGTGACATACGGACGGCGGTGCGGTGCTGCCCGCCGTTTCCGAGCGGGTCACCAACACAGTTGCGCATGCCGAGCCGCCGCTCGCGCCGCATCCGCACCTTCAGTGGGGCGGCCGGGGGCGGGTGTGGGGCGCCGATAGCGGCCCCGCCGCGCAGGAGGGCGCGTGGGACGGGCTCTTGCGCGGATGCCGAGCACGGGCCGCGGTATCGGCATCGTGGGCACTCTCAGCGGCGCCCACGGCGCCCGCACACACTCGGGTGCCACTCCACTGGGCACCATCGCCGCTTCACACACGCCTCACGGCCCCGCCCGCCCTGATGCGGAGCCCGGCAGGCCCTTCCGGCCTACCGGGGTATGTCATGTGTGTCGGGCCGCCCCCTTCGCCGTTCTCCGACCGGGGGTGCGTGCGTCCTGTGCCGGTGATCTCATGCGAGGCCCTGCTACAGGGATGGTGGCCGTTCCCTTCCGGTCCGGGGCGGACATTGGCGAGCTACTCCTGATGGGCGTATGTCCCGGAATGTGTTCTTGGTCGGTTGGTGGTTTGCTGCGGGTGCGGTGGGCCGGGTTCAGGATCCGCCGTTTCTTCCGCCGGAACTCAAGGAGGAGTCCCGCATGTCCGTCTACACCTCTCAGCAGATCGGCCAGCCGCAGACGCAGCAGCCGTACGGCTACGGCCAGCAGTTCAGCCAGGCCCCCTTCGCTCAGCAGCAGCCCTGGATGGGGCAGGGCCAGGATCTGGGCCAGCAGAGGCCGGGGCAGTTCGGTCAGCAGGGGCAGCAGGGGCAGCAGGGGCAGCAGCAGATGTATCTGCTGATGACAGAGCTGTCGCTGAAGTGTGCGGCGAGTGCGGTGTCGGCGGTGGTGGAGCAGCTGCGGATGGACCCGCAGATCCTGATGGGGATCCAGTCGCAGGGGCAGATCCCGCCGCACGTGTTCGGTCAGGTGCTGAGCGAGTGCGCCCGGCGGATCGCACCCATCATGCACATGGCCCTGGGTCAGATCGGCGGTCAGGGGCAGTCGAGCCCGTACGACCAGTCCGGTCAGGGGCAGTTCGGGCAGCAGCCGTGGGAGCAGCAGACGCGGGGCCAGTTCGGGCAGTTCCAGGGCATGGGGCAGGGTTCGTTCGGCCAGGGGCAGTTCGGGCAGCAGCCGGGCATGTGAGACCGGGCCGGGCAGCGTGGCACCCTCGTAGAGGGTGCCACGCTGCCCGGCCGGATGCGCGCCGTGCCGGGCCTGTGAGGTCTGGGCGGTGGGCGGGAGCGGAGGCGTGGGTCCTTTGCTCCCGCCAGCGACCTCTTCGGGACACAACAGGTGAGACGGCGGTTGGCTGATGAGTGAGCAGGACGGCAGTGGCGTGAAGCCGGGCAACGGCACGAGCGGTGCGAGGCCGGGTAATGGCGGCAAGGGTGTGAAGCCCGGCGGTGTGCAGAGCGGGATGGGGACACCTTCCCGGGCCGCAGGCCCGCCGGCCGGCGGGCGGAGCGAGGAGCGGCGTGAGCCGGCCGCGCCGCAGAGCCGGGCGCAGGATGTGCGGCTGGGGTGGGGGCGGTATCTGGTGGCGCCGCGGCCGGTGGGGCTGCTGGCTGTCGGGGTGCCGCCGATCGAGGCCTCTGCGCTGTTCGCGCTGCTGGAGGAGGACCCCGATGTGGAGCCGGTAGCGCAGGTGCGTCCCTCGCGTTCGCATGGTCTGGGCGCGATCGCCGAGCCTCACCCGGCGTGCCCGCCGGTGGCGGTGGTGGCGATGCCGGATGAGCGGGCCCGCGCTCTGGCGGCGAACCCGCAGGTCGTCGTCGAGATCGACCAGCCCCTCTCCTACGCCCCTATCCCGGTGCTGGGCAGTGTGAGCGCCGTACCGCTGCTGGATCCCATGCTGGCGGTGCCGCTTGAGGAGCCCGAGCACATCCGGGTGCTGGTCACGGGCAGCGATGGCGATGTGCTGACCGGCGCGCATGTGTGGGCGGTCGGTGCGGCGTCGGCGCACGGGGTGACCGGCCGCGACGGGCGGGTGAGCCTGCGTCTTTCCGCGGATACTCCTGCCACCCTCCAGTCGCTGTATGTCCGCCCGGTCAGTGGCTATTGGCCGCTGCGCATCGACCGTCCTTGCCCCACCGGCGGCAGTGGGGAGATCACCGTCGAGGTGCAGGCACTGGCGGAGACGTTCGAAGGGTTTCCCGGGCGTGCGGTGACCGGCTGGGGAATCCAGGCGATGCGGCTGCACCAGCTCCCGCCCACCTACCGCGGCCACGGCATCAAGATCGCCCTGCTGGACTCCGGCGTGAACACCTCCCACCCCGATCTCAAAGACACGGTCCAGGCGGGGCGTGATTTCACCGGCCCGGACGGGGCGTGGCAGAGCGACGCCACCGGACACGGCACCTGGTGCGCCGGCGTGATCGCGGCAGCCGACAACCACAGCGGTATCACCGGGATCGCCGCAGAGGCTGAGCTGCACGCTCTGAAGCTGTTCCCCGGCGGACGTGTAAGCGACCTGCTGCAGGCTGTGGACTACTGCATCGCCCACGACATCGACATCGCCCAGATCAGCCTTGCCTACACCGTCCCGTCCCAGCTGGTGGCGTGGAAACTCATGGACGCGCACGCCGCCGGCATCACGGTCATCGCCCCGGCCGGCGACACCGCGGGACCGGTCACCCACCCCGCCGACCTGCCGGGCGTTCTGAGCGTCGGGGCGATCGCCCACACCGGCGCCTACCCCGCCCGAAGCCCTCTCGAGGCCACCCGGCCGCCGTGGCCCGGCTTCTACCCCGCCCCCTTCACCCCCGCCGGGCCCGATGTGGACCTGGTCGCACCCGGCACCGCCATCATCACCACCGCACTCGGCGACGGTTACACCCCCGCCGACGGCACCGCGATCGCCGCCGCCCACGTCACCGGACTGGCCGCCCTCCTGCTCGCCCACCACGACCACCTGCGCACCCAGGCCATCCCCCGCACCCCCGCCCGCGCCGGCCACCTCCTCGCCCTCCTGCGCATCGCATGCCGCCCCCTGCCCGGCACCGACCCCACCCGCCTGGGCGCGGGAATCGCCGACGCCCCCACCGCGCTGGGCACACCGGCGCTCTGGCAGCCGGAACACGGCACCCACCCGATGTACGCCGCGGCCGGCGGCCCCTACCTCCGCACCTAACACTCGCTAACCCCATGCTCCGTTCCCGGCGCACCCATCACAGCCGCAGCGCCGGGAACGGACCCGGACCGGTCCTGCCAGGGGCTCACCGCCTCGGCGCCGAGCCTCCTGGCAGGTGTCTCTCCTGCCTCCTGGCGGGACATGTGGGTTTCGGGACTCTGCGCCGCCTGGGGGCCCTCGGGCGGCCGAGATCGTGCTGGCCGAGTCGGCGAGCAGCCCTTCGGGAAAGCGACCCGGAGGCCCTGCTCATCAACCCCACGGAGCTCGCCGACCTCGAGGTAGCACGAGGCACCTGCTGTCGGTTCTCATGAGCACAGCCACTGGGGGGTCGCGCAACCCGGCACATGGAGCTCAAGGCGTCGGAGCCCGGTACAGGGATGCGACACAGGCGTGCAGCCGGTCAGCCCAAGCCGGCTGCGCTCTGGGCATCAGAAATCCCGTGGGTCGCGTACCGTCCCGCACGACAGCCGGACTTCGATCTCGGCCTCCTCGACGGAGTAAGGGGGGTGCGGTGACGGTCCCGTATGTTTCACGAGGCGTCTTCTTCCTCCGTGGGCTCTTCGAAATGGATGGTCCCATCCTCGTCGATACGCGGGTGGAGGGCCCGGGGGGCGTGCGTGTTGATGTCGGACGGGCGGGGGCCTTCCGGCCCGTCGGAGCCCCAGCGCAGCAGGCGGCGGGCCCGGGCGATCCTGAAGACGGTGCCGTGGACCTCGACCTCGTCGAGCCTGCCTGCCTGCGCGCAGCCGGTCCGCCGCCTCGGCGAACACCGCAAGCTCGGCGGCCAGGGGACCGGTGTTCTCGGCGACCATGGTGCGCGCGTCGACGTCTCTCTCTGCGTCGCGCGGGATCAGACCTCGCTTGCGCGGTTCCCACCAGGCCAGGGCGAAGGCCAGGGTCCGGCGTGCGTCGTGGACGGTGGCATGCAGACCGCTGCCCGGCGTCCAGGACTTCTCACCCGACCGCTCGATGATCAGGAACGCCACCGGCATCAGCACGACATCGGGGTGACTCTCCAGAGCCCGCGCGGAGTCCTGCAGTACGGGGCCGGGAAACCTGGTGTCGGAGTAGACCAGGGAACGCAACGCCAGCCGCTCCGCCGCCTGAACGGGAGAAAGGGGTGCGTCCGGGTCCAGGACGAGATCGCCGTCCACCCTCGGGCCGCGGGCGCCCGCCCCGGAGCCCCAGCCAGGAATGAGAGGTCCGAAGTCGGTGGGCCATGGCATTTCGATGTCGCCGTGCGCATCGAGAGCCACGTACTCCTCCGCCCGCACGACGCGATAGCGCATGCCGAGCACGGTGAGCTCGTCGACGTACTCGCTCTCCAGCCGGGCGACCACCGCCAGCAGCGCACGCCGTTCCCGCCTGCTGTCCGCCTCGTCCTTGGCCCGGAACCAGAACCGCGAGTTCAGCCCGTCACGGGCCTGCTGCGGACAGCCGTGGGTGACCTCGACGACCACACGCCACCGTTGACCGTCGTCCTTGCCCTGCGAGGCCACCCCGAACAGCGGTCCCCGTACGGCCAGAGCGCTGCTGCGTACCGCCGCGCCAAGAGTACCGGCCTCCATCACGACCTCAACCGGCCCCACCACAACCCTCACCACCGGCCACGCACCCATCTCACTCATACCACCATCGTCGCGGCAACTCTGCGCTCACATCATGGTTTCACCGGAATATCCCCTACACCAGCACCCCCGGTCGGCCGGAGAAAACGACGACGCTCTCGTCCTCACACAAATCTCCGACCCCACACCGTCCCCCACACCGACACAACCCTCCTCAACAGTCGCCTTCCAGGCCGTGCCCCTTCACGAGCACTCAAGAGAGTGCCGGGTATCAACACACCGGTTCGATCTCGTTCTCTGCCGGTTCGAGGACACGGCCCGCCGCGGGCCACGGCTCCGACCCGCTCGCGGCGCTCTTCCAACCCGGGGAGCAAGGTGTCAGTGGGGTCGCCGAGTTGCTTACGGGACATGCCGTTCGGCCTGAGGTCCTGGAGTTCGAGGGCGCATGAGCCGACGGCAGGATGAAAGGGGTAGCTACGTTCGGCATGCGTCTCACCAGGTTCACGAAGGCTACGATGCCCCGTTTCGAGGTCGGACATGGGCGTGGCGGCATCGCCTCGGCACAGCCCGTCGGAGTCCTCTCCGCGGATTCATATATATGCCGACCACGCCGCGAGGAAGCCCCCGATGGCCCGAGGCTCGGCCTTTGACCGCTGCTCAGGAACAGAGTGCAGTCACGTCGACGTCCTCGGACGTCGTGGAGCACAAGGAAATCCACTGACGCTCCTTGCGTGACCGCCCCTTTATGCCTCCCCTCTCGGTGACGAACACTCAGCCTCACCCTGGAGTACCACCTACTCATCCTGACACCGTCCCCGCATGATCGAATTTGCCCTGCCAGGGAAGTGGCCTTCTCGAGGCAAAAGGTGGAGTGACGGCGCTTTCTGGGGGAAGTGTGCCGTCAAGCCGGCACATACCGACCCCCCTGTGCCGGTTTACCCGCCCGTCGGCCCTCCCGACGGGCGGGTCCCACTGCATCGACGGCCGATGCGCATTGCGGCCGAGCCAGACGCTCTCGGCCCCACCGTCGCGCGACTGCGCTCCAGGTGACCGACTTCCGCTTCGACTTGAACCACACGAAGTGCAGCCACGGCGAGGGCGGCACTCCTCTGCTGCGTTTCCTGAGGGCGGGATCGTTCGGCTTTGACGGACATCCAGGATCAGGGGTTTCTGTCCTGAAGGATGACTTCCACGGTGGAACGCGTGGGTTGCCGTATGTCCAGTCCACCCGCCCCTAGTCCAAGCTATGCCGTACGCCAGGGGCAGCACATGAGTAGCGACCGCGGGGTGTGACAGGAGAGAAGCCGGAGGGGTGCACTCCAGGGGGCGACCGGCACGGGTTCACGAAAAGGACCGACCTCGCCCTCGCCTCATCCGAGGGACCGTACCGTTCTGATCCCGTGCCCAGACTGGCGGCCGTCCGAACCCTTCAGGAGCCGCCAGGGTGACCCCCCGTTACCTTTTCATGGCTCCGCAATGGGGCCTCCGACCTTCGAGTCCGGCATGACTTCCCCCTCCTGTTGTTGATGATCCCGGGGGGGGTGTCACTGGGCCCGAAGGCATCGACAGACCGCTGATGAGGGGCTTGAGCACCGGCTTCACCCGAGCCGGAAGAGCTCTCCGTTACGTGAATGTGGCAGCTCTGTGCCGAGGCAAGGCCGGACGAAAGCGCGATGGAGGGGCCTGCACGTGATCGACACCGGCGACATCGACGTCTTCCCCGGCCTGGACGTCGGCAAGGGCGAACACCACGCCCCGCCGTCACCCCGGCCGGCAAGAAGGCGTTCAACAGGCGGCTGCCCAACGCCGAGCCGAAGCCCCGCGAGCTGTTCGCGAAACTCCAGGCCACGCGCGGAAAGGTGCTCGTCGTCGATCAGCCGGCCTCGATCGGTACTCTGCCGCTGCCGGTCGCAAGGGGCATGGGCTGTCCGGTCGCCTGTCTGCCGGGGCTGACGATGCGGCGGATCGCCGATCTCTATCCGGCGAAGCGAAGACGGACGCGAGGGACGCATTCATCATCGCCGAACTGGAGATGATCGTCGGCTTCGACGACGCCCTGGCCGGCGAAGCCACCCGGGTCGCAAACCGCCTGCACGGCCTGCTCACCTAGATCCACCCGTCGCTGGAACGGTGCTCGGGCCCCGGTTGCAGCACCCGGCCGTCCTCACCCTGCTGGAACGGTTCGGCTCACCGGCCCAGATACGCAAGGCCGGCCGTCGACGCCTGGTCACCCTGCTGCGGCCGAAGGCACCGCGGATGGCCGAGCGGCTGGTCGAGGAGATCTTCGCCGCCTTGGACGAGCAGACCGTGACGGGTCCGGGAACCGAGGCGGCCGCGCTGATCGTCCCGAGCCTGACAGGCTCCCTGGCGGCCGTCCTTGAGCAGCGCAAGCTGCTGGCCGGGCGGATCGAGGAACTGCTGGAGGACCATCCTCTTTCGAAGGTCCTGACCTCGATGCCAGGCATCGGCGTCAGGACCGGAGCCCGCATCCTGATCGAGGTCGGCGCCAGCGGCACCTTCCCGACCGCTGGCCACCTCGCCGCATACGCCGGCCTCGCCCCCGCGACCCCCACCTCGGGGTCCTCGATCCGAGGTGAACAGCCGTCCTGGAGGGGAAATAAGCTGCTCAACGGGCTTTCTTCCTCTCCGCCTTCGCTGCCCTGCGCGACCCAGCCTCCCGGGCCTACTACGACAAGAAGATCACCCAGGGCAAGCACCACACCCAGGCCATGCTCTGCCTCGCCCGGCGCCAGGCCGACATCCTGTTCGCCATGCTCCGAGACGGAACTTTCTACGAACCACAGCCCGTTCGGGCCATCGCTCCGCAGACCTAGACCATGGTCTGGAGGTGATCCGTCGGTGCGTAGTCGATCTTCCAGTCGGCATAGACGCCGGAGAATCCGTCCTTGATGCTCCGCAGGCCAACGGTCACCCAGCGGACGGATCCGTCGCCGCCGAGCGAGAACGCGACCGCGGCCTCGAACTCCTCGCTGCCGCACGGGCAGCCGGCCGCACCGGCCTCGTCGTCCTCCCAGGACTCCTCGTTCCAGTACTCCTCGCTGTCCGCGATGAACGCACGGCTCCCGCAGCCAGAGCACTCCCGTTCCGCCCCAGACGCGTTCACCAGCACGAAGAAGACCCGACCGCCGCATCCATGGCATACGGAAGGAGCGATCTTCTGGGCTTGATCCGCTTTGACGGACATCGGAGATCAGGGGCTTGGGCCCCGGAAGGATGATGTTCATCATGGAGAGCATGGGGAAGAAGAAGGCGCGTCCTCGGCGCTCGTTCACGTGGGAGTTCAAGGCCGAGATCGTCGAGCTGTCGCCGGCGGGGTGACCGCTCGGTCGGTCAGGTCGCCAAGGACTTCGACCTGACCGAGACCGCGGTCCGCGACTGGGTCCGCCAGGCCCAGGTCGACGCCGGTGAACGTGACGGCCTGACCAGCAGCGAACGCGAGGAACTGGCGGCTCTGCGGCGGGAGAACCGCCGCTTGCGCGAGGACGTCGACATCCTCAAGCGTGCGACGGCTTTCTTCGCGACGGAGACCCGGTGAACGTGGACCCGTTCACCGAGGCGGAGAAAACCGCAGGTCACACCGTCAAACGGACGTGTGAACTCCTCAAGGTCTCCCGGACCGCCTACTACGCCCGCCGCAACGGCACCCCCGGCCCCCGTTCGGTGAGAGACGCCGAGCTGACCGAACAGATCACAGCCGTCCACCAGCAGTCCCGCGGCACCTATGGCGCCCCGCGCGTCCACGCTGTCCTTCAGCGTGAAGGAGCCGGCTGCGGGCGGCGCCGGGTCGCCCGTCTGATGCGACAGGCCGGCCTGACCGGCCGGCACCGCAGGCGCCGCCACCGCACCACCGTTCCCGACCCGCACACGGTGACCCGGCCTGACCTGGTGCTTCGCGACTTCCAGCCCGACCCCGCCGCGATCGACACCCGCTGGTGCGGGGACATCACCTACATCGCCACCGACGAGGGCTGGCTCTACCTCGCCACCGTCATCGACATCGCCTCCCGCCGCGTCGTCGGCTGGGCCACCGCCGACCACCTGCGGACCGAACTCGTCGCCGACGCCCTCACGGCCGCCTGCCGAACCCGCCGCCCGGCCAGCCCGGTGATCTTCCAGTCCGACCGCGGCTGCCAATACACCAGCAGTGAACTCGCCACCCTGGCAACAGATTTCGGCATCAGGCTTTCAGTCGGACGCACTGGCCAATGCTGGGACAACGCCCTCGCCGAATCGTTCTTCTCCACCCTCAAGAACGAGCTCGGCGACAGCCGGCCATGGCCCAGCCGGGCCGCAGCCCACACCGCGATATTCGAGTGGACCGAGAGCTGGTACAACTTGCACCGGCTCCACAGCAGCCTCGGCTACCGCAGCCCCGCCGAATACGAGACCGCCCTCGCAGCCTGACCACCACACCAAACGTGTCCGTCAAAGCGGAACAAGCCCACTTCACCGGGCGGCCGTCGACCGCCTCCCGGAGGAACACCGCGAGCTCCGCAGGGACACACTCACCAACCTGATCATCAGGATGCACGGAGACACATCGTTCCAGACGCCTCGAACGACCACCCGACCAGCTTGACCAAAGACATAGCCCCCCAGTCACGGCACCGCCGACACCGATACACCTCGTTGGTGTCTGGCCGATACCGATGAGAAGGATACACCTCGGAGGCACAATTCGCCCTGAACTGAGGCGTTTGCATCCCGTCTCTGTGGGGTGAACTGGCAGGTCGCCGGAGTCGGGTGACGAGACAAGGCTCCTGGTCGTTGCAGGGGTGTCCGCTACCCACCACGCATCGTCCGAGGAGTCTCGCTCGGTCCCATATGTGCCACGGTCGAGATCCCACATGCGCTGGTCGACACAATTCCCGGCTCATCCACGCATGAAGGTGCCAACATCGTATGCGGGGGAGGAAGCTGATCCTGCCTCCAGAGGGCGTTGCTCGCGCTGGTGCGTCTGCGCCAGAACAAGACACCGCCCGCCCTGAAGGCTGGCTTCGGCGTCTCGGCCGCGACGGTCTGGCGGTACGTCGCCGAGCAGGAGCATGTGAACCGGGCCCGCACGAGGCTCTGATCGAGGCTGGGCGAGGGCGACTGCGTCATCGCCGACGGCACGTGATCGATACCGGCCACAGTACTGACGTCAGCTCGTCAGGGTGATAGTTGCTCGACGAGGGTCAAGCCGGTCCCCGCTATGAAGCCGTCGAGGGTGTGGGACCGGTATTGAAGGCGTTTGAGCCTGTTACGGACAAGGGCTTCGAGCTGGTCGAGGGCCATGACGGCGAGGTTGGCGAGGCTGCGTTTGACGTGGGCCCATACCCACTCGACGGGGTTGAGGTCGGGCGAGTAGGCGGGCAGCAGGAACACCGTCAGCCATGCCCGCTCGGCCACGAGGGCCTGCATCCTGCGGGACACGTGGGTGTTCAACCGGTCCCAGACCAGCACGATTGGTGCCCCGACCAGCTGGTGGACACCGTCGATCAGCGCGATGAAGTCCCGCTCGCCCATACTGCGACGGGCACTTTTCCCCGCGGGATGACTCCGCAGGCGGTGACACAGCCGGGTCCGGGAACCCGGCCGCATTGCAATCAGCCCGGCCACTGACAGCCGGCCCGAACGGCGGCCGCTGATGGTGACAACCGGGGTCACTCCGCGCCGGCCCCAGGTCCGTCCCCGCGGCGGCCTGCGGGTGAACCCGGCTTCGTCCTCGAAGCAGACGTAGCCCCCGCAGGCCGCCCTCGCCCTTTTACCTCCGCCCAGGTCGCCTCCTTCCATACGGCGACAGCCTGCTCATCGCGCTCCGCGACCCGCCGGGCGGGCACCTGCGGGCTGAAGCCCAGCCGGTGCATCAGCCGGGTCGCACCCGAGACGCTGTAGGAGACATGGAACTTCCTGCCGATCAGCGTGGCCACCCGCGAGGCGGTCCACACCTGGTCCTCCACCCAGCCATGCGCGGCCGGCCCCTGCTCCAGATACGCGGCCAGCTTCTCCAAAGACCGCGGGGACAGCCGGCACCGCGACCCGCTCGGACCACGGGAGGCCAGCGCCTGAACACCGCCATCCCGCCACAACTGGTGCCACTGATAAGCCGACTTCACACTCACCCGCAGCCGCCGTGCGACTTCCGACGGCTTGATCTGCTGCTCGAACAGTTCAGCCGCCTGCATCCGAACCGTCTCCCGACGCCGGCGCCCCGTCGGCGTCAGCCCGCCCCCATCTGCATATCTCACACCTCACGGATACAGCCACCCGCCTTCACCCGTCAGGGACTTCACACAGATTCACCCCGACGAGCTGAAGTCAGTAACGAACCATAATGCCCACGCGTGCCCACGGCATCGCCCATGCCCGCATCACCAGGCAGATCCTCATCCTTGCGGACCGCGCCTACCAGGGCGCCGGAGCCACCGTCCTTGCCCGAGCCAGATGTACCACCCGCCGCATCAGCTCCCTCGCCCAGGCCGTCCACACACGGCTGACCTGCAGCTATTCGGGATGAAAACGCCCCAGTCACACCGGATTCTTTAGAGATCCCGGTACTTAGTACTCAGGAGCTGTCGTGAACCTGGAGACTAGATTTACCGCCACGTGTCCCGCCCGGCCAAGGCGGCTGCACTTTGCGGACTAAACGTCAAAAACATGGAGATACGATGCTACAGGCATTGCAGCTGCTGATCCCGGAGCAGAGCCCGAAGCCGATTTGTGACGGCTACTACACCTGCCACCGGACTGACATCAGCGTCATCGACGATCCCAGCGATGACGACGCGGGCTGATCGCAATTTGAGCATTCCTACTCCTCTCTGCCGACTTGGCAGGGTTTGATTTAATTCCGATGACAGCGGCTCGGCATGTCTGCCGTGCGCGGCTCGTATCGAATGCGTTGATCGGCCTCGGCGCTCTGCCGCTACCCGTTGTCGACAGAGCGCCGAGGCCGTTCAGCAGAGATTCCCCTTGCCCTGCTTGCGCAAGCACCCGTCGGGCGATCGCGACCAGGCAGGCCTGGCGGGCCCCACGGTATGCGACGTGCTCCTTCGGGCCAGAGGACCTCAACTTCGACACCACGTCCGAGTGCGTAGGCGACGAGGTGAGCAGTGGCATCCCGGTCGGTGGAGGGGGAGCCGTCCCATACGGCCAGGATCTTGGCACATTTGCGGATCAGGGTCTCGTCCGCGGCGATGCACGAGTCACGGCTCGACGGGTCGTACTCGAGCAGCCGTGTCTGCTGCGACAGCTTGAGCAGCTCTTCGACCGGCCTGTGGCCCTGGCGTAGCGGGACGGGCAGTCCCGCCTTTGCGGGCAGGACGGTCACCGGTGCCAGGCCCGCGGCTCCCGCGGCTCGTCCGGCGACGACCGGAAGCCCCTGACCGGCTCGGATCACTAGCGTCCCGTCCGCAGCCGCGCAGGCGGTCAAACGGGAAGTCAGCTCGGATTCGAGCATTGCCAACGTGGGCGCGGTGAGGTCGCCATGCCCTACGACGGTGATCATCGTTGTGTAGTCCTTCTCCCAAAATGCGGGTGTTGCTCGGCGGGGCCGCCCGGTCTCGCTGCCTGGAGCATCGGATGAGGCCGCTGCGGATGCTCACCGTCCAGCCACAGGCAAGGTGGAGGCCCTGCGGGGGATGAAGCGCCGCTGTCAGTTCCTTGGGCTTCTTCGTGCAGGCACCGCGTCCGCAGAGGAGCCTCCCTGCGGTCTGGCGGCCGACGGCGTCTTCGGTGCCTCGTCCCGGGCTCGCCTGTCCCGGTGGCCACCCCGTGGAGCCTGGGGTCGGATGACGTCTGGCCGGCGGTCGGCACCCTCACCCTGTGCGCTTGCGTCTGGCTGGTTTCGGGTCGGGGGGCGGATCGTTCAGACGGCGGCAGGCATGTTGGAGGGTGTGACGGGCTTGGAGCAGATGGGCCGCGGTGACGGGTTCTTCATCGGCGCGGATAGCGCGTGCAGCGACTACGGCGGTCTCGGCGATGATCTCACGGACCGTGAAGACCAGATGGGGGACCCAGACCTGGTAGAGCTGTCGGTCGACTGCGGGACCGGGACGGGCATGGGTGCGGTGACGGGCGTGGACGAGCCAGCGTCTGGCTGGGAGGCCGCCTAATACGGGCTGCAGGTACTTCTCGATTGCCAAGATCAATCGCATCTGCCAGAAGCCTGCTTGCTGCCCGCTCAGGCGAATGACGTCGTCCCGGTATGCGATGAGACCGTCGATCAGTACGCCAGACCATTGGCGGAGGTCTTCGGTGCTGGGTGGCACACGCCCATGGCCTCCGGACATTTGGTGGATCGTCCACCACAGTTGGTGGCGTGCAGTCCTCTCTGCTTCGCACCTACCGCCATCGACACATGGAACGTAGGGTTCGGGACCGCTCTGCCGTATAGATTCGGAATCGGACATGCGGGTGGCCATTCGTATCATCCTGTCTAGTGGGCAGAGGAATCTCGATTGGTGACGCCGCGCCATGTGCAGGGAACAGAGTTCCAGCTCTCCCCCATGTCGCCGAAGGAAAGCATGTGATGGCTCGTCGAGCACTTATTTCGGCTACTTCGCTACACGCGAGGCGGATTGCGCTGCAGGCCTGTATCGATTCACGGACTCAAAGCGAAATTTCCGTCACAGACTGTACCGCCGCATCCGGAATGTCTGGGCTCTAGATCATGGACTCCTCGTTTCTCGATGCCGCCGGGCAACCCAACCGGCTTACCCATTTTCCCGTGTGAATCCATAGAAAGGCGTGAGTACCCGGTGCTCATTGCACTCGGGCGGCCGGCTCCGATGTCCTTGGTAGAGGATGGCCACCAGGATCTGGCTGGCGGGAGTGAGGGTGGGTTTGCGGACCATGACGCAGGCGTGGCACGGTCCGCGGCTGGCCACAGCTCGGACCCCCTTGCGGCGCTCTTCCAGCCCGGGGAGCAACGTGTCCGACCTCGCGCGTTGCCGGGGAAGACGCAGGGGCGGTCCGCGGGGTGAACGGTGCAGTTCCAGTCTCAGTGGAAGTGGTGGCGGGTGATCGGCAGGCCGGCGATGATCTCATCGCTGATGCGTATGCCGGTGGGACACTCGCCCGTGTCGAGCTCGGCGTTTACCGTCGGACCGCTGCAACTAAGGGCTCGCAGAGAATAAACTTGCGTGTTTTAGGCCTTGACACAGCAGGTCAGCGCGTTGCTCGTCCGCGTGTTGTTCTTCTGCGAGCCCTTAGGGTCTGCCGATCATTAACCTGCCGCTTTGATCTTGCTGTTGGGGCTGCTGCTTTGGGCGGCCACTCGGGCTCGAAGGGCTGGCAGGGCGGTCGGTGGGATGACGGCCGGCGAGATGATGATGCCCTGTGCTTCAAGCAGTTTCCTGATCTTCAGCAGGGTGCGGTGCATTGCGGTGCGGCTGCTGTTGAACAGAACGGCAAGAGGTTCCGCGGCCAGGTTGACGCGCAGGTGGAGCACGGTGGCCAGGACCTGGTCGGCGAAGGTGAGGCGGGGTGGGCGTCCGCGGCGGGGAAGGCCCTTCGCGGCCAGGGTGTGGATGAGGTTCTGCAGCTGGTGTGGAGTCAGGCCCGTCAGTTCGGGGTCGGACAGCAGCGCCGAGTGCCACGGCGGTGTCGGTGGCCGGCCGTTGCGGGCTGCCGGGACGGCCGGGCTCGGCTGGGGGTGCAGGGCATAGTTCCACTCGCCGTGGAAGGTGTGCCGGGTCAGCGGCAGGGCCGCCATCTCCGCGTCGCCGACACCGACGCCGGTGGGGTAGGTGTTGGTGTCCAGCTCGGCCTTCACCCGCAGTCCGGTGCGGGTGGTGGTCGCGGCGATCGACTCGAGGATGACTTCGTGGCTGGTCAGCGGGCGACCGCGCCAGTTCATCGTGATGTGGGAGAAGAGCCGGTGCTCGATCTTGTTCCACTTCGACGTGCCCGGCGGCAGGTGGCAGACCGTGATGACCAGCCCGGTTTCCGCGGCCAGGCGGGCGAGGTGGAGTTTCCAGGCCCGGGCGCGATAGCCGTTGGACCCGCCCGCATCGGCGGTGATCAGCAGCCGGGAAGCTTGCGGGTAGTCGGCCCGGCCCTGACCGTGCCACCAGCGTCGGATCGACTCCACCGCGAACGCGGCGGTGTCGTGGTCGGTGCCGACATTGACCCAGCCGGTGTTGGCCGCCAGGTCGTAGACGCCATAAGGGATGGCCTTGCCCAGCAGCGGATCGGCGAAGTCGTGGACGCGGACCGGCACCGGTTCGCCTGTGGGCCGCCAGGAACGGCCATGGTTGTGGAAGTCGCCGACCAGCTCTTTCTTCTTGGTGTCCACGCTGATCACCGGCTGGCCGGCATCCTGGTGATCACGTGCCTGCTCGTTGAGATACCGGAACTGGGCATCCCGGTCGGCATGCTGGCTGCCCTCGAGTGTCTTGGCATTGGCCTGCAGCCGGAACCCCTCCTGCCGCAGCAGACCGGCGACGGTGTCCGCACCGACCCGGTGACCCTGACGGGTCAGCTCGGCCGCCAGCGTGCGGGTCGACTTCGTCGTCCACCGCAACGGCGACATCGGATCACCACGTTCGTCCGGCTCGACCAGGCTCAGCAGGGCACCCCGCAGTCCAGGGTCGAGGTCCGCGACGCGTTTGCGTCCGCCGCCCGGCCGCCGCACCCGCCCGGTCAGGAACTGGCCTGTCTCCAGGTCGGACATGCCCTTGCGAACCGTCGTCCCGCTCACCCCGGCCGCCCGGGCCACGGCCCGAATGCCGCCATGGCCCAGTCCTCGGGCCTCCGCGGCCATCAGCAGCCGCCGCTGTCGTTCGTCCAGGTGTGGGAACAACACCGCGAACTTCACGGCAAGTTGATCACGAGTCTCGTCCGGGATGCGCATACGACACCAACGCGCCCGAGCTCTGAAAGCAACACCTTGATGATCGGCAGACCCTTAGGAGGCTCACCCACGCACCCGCAAGTCACGATGAGACCGGCGACGGCCGGGCCGCCCCTCCGCTGAGCAGCTTCGTGGCTCGATGGAATCAGGGAGGTGCGGCAGTCTGCCGACCGTGCACAACAACCAACAGTCCGGTGTCGTCCGAATCTTCCAGTGGGCGCTCAAAGCAGCCCGCTGACATGAGTAGACGTGCTCCATGCGTGAGGCGAGTAGCTCACCCCACTTGAGGCATGGCGTCAGCCGCAGTGCGCTGAGAGTCTCCCGGCGGCTGTGAGTCGAGGCGTGGACAGAGGGGAGAGGCCGCTGCGGCCGCGCTACGGACCATGAGGCCTGTCGGCCTGCACGGCGTCCCCAGGCCGGTCCCTCGCACCTCTGCTCGCGTCGTGTCGAACCGAACTCACTGATGAGTCGTGGGCGTTGACAACGTCGTAGGCAGCGCCGTGTCGGATGAGCCGGCCGGTGCGGAACCTGCCTCACGTCGTGCACGGGCTCCGGCGGAAGCTGCCCACGCGTACCGTGGCGGGACCTGCCCGAACGCCATGGGCCGGGGTAGGCGATCTCCGATCGCTTCCGGCGCAGGGGTGTACGGCAACATCCGCGACCGGCTCATGCTCAGGATCGCTCCTCCGTCGTCGGACACACATCGACCGGCCGGCATCAGGCCAAGGTCGCTCACGCCTGCCCCGACTCCGGCTCCCGTGATCCTTCGAACGAGAGCCGGTACGCAGTCAGGGCACGTCCCATGACACCGTGTACGGCTCGAAGAGGCCACGCACGTTCGCGCCGTCGCCCTCACCGCGAACCCCGGGGGTCGCCGATATGGAACGGTCCCCACTCAGGACGGCAGGAAGGGGCCGTATGGGGGCACGGCAAGCAGAGCGAGAAGCCGTTCCCTCTGCCTGGGCCCGACCCCCTTGATCCGCCGGCGCTCGGAGATGCCCGCTTCCCGCATCAGTCTCGCAGACCTGACCGGCCCGATACCCGGCAGAGCCTCGAGCAGCCGACGGACGCGTATCGGGCCGGCCACGTCGTCCCTGCGCTCCAGCATCGCTTCCAAGCTGGTACGCCCCTGCTCCAGATCGCGAAGGACACCGGCACGTTCACGTCGCAGAGCAACTGCTCTTCGGGACGCCTCAGCCCGTTCGGACTGGGTCATCGGCGGTATCGCCATGCGCGGCCTCTCGATGAGTCGGATGTCTTGGTCAGCCTGCCCTCATACCGCGGCTCATGACAGGGAAAGCAATACTCTTGCGGTCCACCACTCTTCCCTCCGGCAGGTCGCGGCACCATCAGTGCGGACCGCCTTTGCTCGCCCCGCACCATCCCGCACCGCACACTTGCTCGCCACAGCCACCGCGGAGGCGGACCGCATTCCAGCCCTTGCGGGAACGGAGTCCGGCCTTGCGATCCCGCCGTCAAGGGCCGGTACGTAGTAGCGCATGCGGCGGTGTTCTTCCACCCGGCCGAATCGATGGCCGATGGTCACGAAGAGGTCACCCCGGTCCAGGTTCCACTGATCGCCGACACGCGCGCTGGTCACCCCGGGAAGATGCCCCGCCGCTGCCGCGGCGTGGTCGCACGGTCGAGGAGCGGGCCAGTCAGACTGTCCCTGGCTCATCGACAGCCCGGGGCACTCGCTCCGCCCAGCGAAACCTGCACGTCAGTCATCAAGTCCGGCTGGTGTACTGACGCAAGACCGCTCAAGGCGTGAGTCTCGGCCCGTGCATGCAACCCGGCCGCGAATCCGCAGGCTGCCATCAGACGCCCGCTGCTCTGGAACCCCTGCACCTCCCGTGTCGTCCTGAAACAGACGGTCCTGGAGGTAGGCACGATGGCGGTGGGTTCGGCCCTGGTCGAAGGAGCGGATGCAGGGGCGTTTCAAGGTCGCGGTGATCACGTGGACCGGCTGGTCAGGCATTGTCCAGGAGGTCGAGTGGGCGGGTGAAAGACTCGTAGGAGGCGTGGAGCAGAACGACGGCGATGTTCCGGTGCCCGGCGGCGCGGAGGGTGTTGATCGCCAGGTTGCGCTGGGTGGCTATGTTCTCGGGGCCGCGGCCGGTACGGATGTTCGAGGCGTCCTCCCGGAAGGTGGTGTCACGGACGAAGTGCCGGTTCTCGATGGTCCACTGCGACCTGGCGAGCCGGCCGAACCGTTGGGGCGAGGCCTGGTGAGAGGTCAGGTCCGTGATCGCTTACATGATCTGGCGGCTGCCGGTGCCGGTCACAATGTGCGTACGGTGACGCCGGATGCGCACGGCCCTGAGCGGTGTGGGGGGAAGTCCAGGGCGAGGTCGGTGACATTGAGGGCTCTGGTCGCCCGGGTCTCCCCGCGCCGACCATCGCCGATCCCACGGTCGCAGCGGCGTGCGGTGACGTCCTTCCAGTGGCGAGCGCAGCCTGCGGTGACGGTTCGGGCTGGTTGGTCTTGACCACCAGCAGGTAGTGCGCCTTCCTCTCCTCCACCAGGAAACGCGCGTGACTGCGCTGGGCGTGCAGGGCATCCGCCGTGACCGTGACCCCGGTCAGGCCGTAAGGCGACAGCGCGGCGAAGCAGGTGATCTCGTTGGTCTTGTCGGCAACCCATAGCCAGGTGACGGTCCGGCAGTGACCGGTCATCGCGCCCAGCAGGTGAGCACCGGGCGTCTGGCCGTGCCGGAGCCGCGGGCCGTGCCCATCCACGGCCACTGACTCCGATCCTGTGGGATCGGCGCCGGTCACGACAAGCCGAGCACGGAATGCAGGAGCCAGCAGATCTGAGTACTCAGCGTCCTATCAGAAAACATGGGGTTCTCGTCCAGGACGTAGCGGACATGTGGGCCGCCGAAGTAACCGCGGACGATGTGCGGCTGACGCTGGCGTCTGCGGAAGAAGCGGCGGGTCTCCGCGGCGAGTTCGGCCTGGTCCCGGGCTCGGTGCTGCTTGGGCAGGCTGTGCTTGAGATCGGCGTTGACCAGCTCGTCAGGGTTCAGCTCGGGCGAGTACGGGGGCAGAAAGTGCAGTTCGACGTCGTCGGGGTGGGCGGCGAGCCGGTCCAGGAAGCGGCACATCACCTCAGCGGTGAAGCTCTCGGTGAAGACCATGAAGTGCATCCGGCCCTTGGTGCTGATCGCCGACATCGCGTTCACCGAGAACCGGTTGCCGGTCCGCCGCACGACGGGGGTCTTCCCCTTCTCGCCCCAGGTACGGCCGGTGACCTGGTCGGAGCGGATGCCGACCTGGTCGGCGAACAGGACCTCGCCGCCGTCCTTCCCCGCCTTCGCCCGGATCGCCGGCCAGGTCTCCTGATGCCGCAGCGGCGCACGGCCTGCGGGTCCTGCTCGACGGCCCGCTTGTCCGGGCGCTGGAAGGACAGTCCCCACCGCTTCAGGTACTTGCCCAGCCCCACCTCCGTCAGCCGCACCCGGTACAGCTTCGCGATCAGCTCGCCCACCAACCGCCGCGTCCACAGCTGACCGGAAAGCCCCACGTCGCAGGGCCGGTGATCGAGGACCGCCTGCCGCACCGCGGCCTGCTCGGCCTCCCCGAGCACCTGATGCACCCCGACCGGCTTGCCTCGCGGGCGCATGACCAGCGCCTCCCGGCCACCGGCCTGCCACTTCGCCCACCAGGTGTCGACCGCCTTCAGCGACACCCCGAACACCGCCGCCACGTCCTCACGGTCCCGCCCCGCCACCAACGCGGCCACCGCCCGCAGCCGCAGGGCCTCCTGCGCCGACGGCGACAGATGCCGCGCGTCCCCCACCAGATCGCTCACACCCCACCAACGACCCAGAACCCAAACCGTTTCGGATCAATAGAGGGGAGGGTATTGATTACCCTAGTAATCCTCCCGGCGATTCATCTATCCTCCCAAGCAGCCGGGATGGATGGATTAAACCCAAACTCCACCATCCTGACTTACCAGGAATAGACCTCGAACCGCGTATCAGGGAACCGTAGAGCTATTGCGGTCTCTTTCTTCGCCACAGGCGTCGCGACCCACGAGCGAATTCGGATTCGACGACGATAGGAAGCTCGATGATCAAGCGCACAGCAGCCGCCGCGGGCGCCGCTCTCGCTCTCTTGCTCGCTGGCGCCGGCGCCAGCAGTGCCGCCGGCGCTGACGACACCCTCAGCTCGGCTGGCACGAGCAGCGTCGCAGGACACTCGTTTGATGGGAAATGTGATCTCAGAGAGTTTTGCATCTACGACGCATACGTAGTCGACACGTCCAACTACCCGCCTGTAGCGGACTTCCGAACCAACGAAAACGACTATATAAGTGCAGGGGTTTATTACTGGAACACTGCGGTCAGCGTTCAGAACACGGCGTCATCCACCCGCAATCGGAATGTGCAACCGGTTCGAGCCTATGAAAACCCTAATGAAAGCGGCGCCTCTCTATACCACTCCCCGATCGGGAATTTCTGCGGCAGCGGGAAGACAGAGGCTGACAGTTGCGACTCATACAGGGTTCTCGTTAATTTCAACAACAAAATCTCCTCGCATGCATTCGTAGGGCCTCACCGGGCGCAGTGAGTCTTTCCGGCTGGCGGTGTCGACCGCGAGCTGGACAGTCCTGCGCAGCGACGAAGCTCCCGGCAGACGGGTCCTCGACCGAGACCACCCGTGTCCGCCGGGGGCTTCACGAGTTTGTCCACCCATCCTCAGCCGATCTATCCAGCCGCGCCTTGCGGTTCCTGACCGGACAGCCGGGCGACAGGCGATCGGGACGCAATGGCGGCGCCTTCCCACCGCACGTCAGGCCTTGCTCTCCGGGCCACCTTGCGGTGCGGTGACACCTATGCGCCGGCTCGCTGCCGGATTCGGCATCGGGCCGCGACCGTGACCGTGACCGTCAAAGAGTCCGCGATGGAACCACCCCCGAGTACTCCTCCGTCTCGCCCGCCAGCGCATCAGCGTCCTGTTTGCCATGCTCCGCGACGGCACCTTCTACGAATCCCGAACCCCCGGCATCTCCCTCGCCGCATGAACACCACCAACCACCATCGGTGACCACTCCGAAGATCCTTGGTGAACCTTTTCATTCTGAATACCCGCAGTTCAGGAGGGTGGGGATGGCTCTTGTGATCTGGTGGCGCGGTTAGTGGGACGTCGCGCTCACCGGAGGACCTGCCAGGTTTCGAGCTGGGCGAGGCGCGTTCACCGGGTGCCCGCAAGCGGGCGTGATCACGGTTGAACTACTGGCAGTGCTCTGGTTGTTCGCGGTGGCGGGAGGGAGGGGGACGGCTACGCCGGCGCCCTGGTAGGCCCGGTCTGCGAGACTCAGGATCTGGCGGGTGAGGCGGGCCAGGATGATGCCGCGGGGTCTGGCTGCGGTCACGTCGTGGGTCCAGCCGGCAGGGCCTTTGGGAACCACAGCGGTGTCCCACCCCCACGCGCGATGACCTGCACGTTCATCCCATGGCGATGGTTTTACATCGAGTAGTATGGCTCGTCCGCGTAGCTGCGGTCGTTGGGGACGAGGGTGGGGTCGACGATGACGAAGCCGCCCTCACCCGGGCCGACGAGGGCCTTGTGGAAGCCCGGCGCCCATGCGGCCAGGCCCTCGACGGTCTCGTCAACGTACCGCCAGGCCATTGCGGTGGAGACATCGAAACCGGCCGCGAACCGTGGAAACATCTCATTCTCAAAGTACTGCCGCAGCTGTCTCCGGGCACTCACGCACCCGGCGCTGCCACGGTCCAACACCCGTCGCTCCACCTCCGACCTGAGGTGTTGCGACGCCCAGTTGAATCCACCCAGTACACCAGCCATGAACTCACCACCCTGGCAACACCGTTCGGCATCCGGCCGTCCGTCGGCTGCACCGGCCAGCTCTGGGACAACACGTCGGCAGAATCATTCTTCTCCTCCTGAAGAATGAGGTGGACGGCAACCACCCCTGGCGCAGCAGGGCTGCCTACACACGCAATACTCGAGTAGTTCGAGAACCGGGTAAAGCCTGCACCGGCTCCACAACGGTCCCGGCCACCTCAGTTACGCCGAATACGAGACCGCCTCGGCGGCCTGATCGGCACACCGATGGTGCACGTCAAAGCAGAGCAGGCTCTGAGAGGGTGTTCGGTACTGCTTTAGGCTGTCGCGGGGGGTTTCGGGCGGAGGTATTGCCCGGTTTTGTTCGGGCTGGCGGTCAACCGGTTGGCCATGGAGTTCACCATGGACCAGTGGATCATTGACCGGGACCGGGTCGGCAAGGCTTCGTAGTCGCGGTGCAGGCGGCGGTACCGGCTCATGATCCCGAAAGTCTGCTCCACACGCCATCGGACTTTCTGGACCACGAAGCCCTTCTGCTCCGCATCACGTGAGACGACTTCCACATCGATGCCAAGGTCCGAGGCGTGCGCGATCATTTTTGCCTTGTATCCGGCGTCCACCCAGGCTTTCGTCACGGTGGGCAACTTTGTGGCGAGTTCGTCGGCGGCGAGTTTGCCGCCGTTGGTGTCCTGCACGCCGGCGGCGGTGACGATCAGGACCAGGAGGAGCCCGAGGGTGTCAGTGGCGATGTGCCGCTTACGGCCCTTGACCCTCTTGCCTCCGTCGTATCCCTGCGTGGCCTCCGGTGCGTTCGGTGATGCCTTCACCGTCTGGGCGTCGATCACTGCGGCTGTGGGCAGGATCCGGCGGCCCTTCTTCTTCCGTAACTGTTCACGGAGCGTGTCGTGGATCTCCTCTGTAGTGCCGTCCGCCTCCCACGCCTGGAAGTAGCCGTAGACCGTCGTGTGAGGCGGCAGATCATGAGGCAGATACCGCCACGCGATCCCTGTTCGGGCGACATAGAGGATCGCATTGACGACCTCACGCAGGTCGGTAGTGGGTTCCCGGCCCTCGACCCGAGCAGCCCGCCACTGCAGAAGCAGCGGCTCGACCAGTTCCCACTGGTCGTCCTTCAAGTCCGAGGGATACGCACGTCGTTCGGTCACCACATAGTCAATACAGCCCCGAAGCGCTACCCGCTACGAGATCATGAAGACACGTCCATCTCGCCTCAGCGTAGATCGGGCGGATAGGGGGATACCGCTACCGAACACCCTCTGAGGTCGCCTCGTGCGGGTAGTGACCTGAGTCAGAGATTCGGTGGCAGTAGGCGGCGACTTTGTCGAGGATCTCGTCGGCGCTCTTGGTCCAGACGAAGGGTCTGGGTTGGTTGTTCCAGTCGGCCAGCCATGACCGGATGTCGCGTTCGAGGGCCGGGACGGAGCGGTGGACGCCACGCTTGAGCTTCTTCTGTGTGAGCTCGGCGAACCATCGCTCGACCAGGTTCAGCCATGACGCGCTCGTGGGTGTGAAGTGCAGGTGGAACCGCGGGTGTGCCAGAAGCCACTTCTTGATGTCGGGTGTCTTGTGGGTCGCGTAGTTGTCCAGGATGAGATGAATCTGCAGGTCGTCCGGGACTTCCTTGTCGGGCTTGGCCAGGAACTTCTTGAACTCGATGGCCCGGTGGCGGCGGTGAAGTGATCCGATGACCTTGCCGGTCGCGGCTTCGAGGGCGGCGAAGAGGGTGGTGGTGCCGGCGCGGATGTAGTCGTGACTGCGTCGTTCGGGGACGCCGGGCATCATCGGCAGGACGGGCTGGGACCGGTCCAGGGCCTGGATCTGCGACTTCTCGTCCACGCAGAGGACCAGGGCCTTCTCCGGCGGGTCGGGGTAGAGGCCGACGACGTCGCGGACCTTGTCGATGAAGAACGGGTCGGTCGACAGCTTGAAGGTCTGGGACCGGTGGGGTGCCAGCGCGAACGCCCGCCAGATCCTTGAGACTGTCGACTGCGACATGCCCGTCGCCGCCGCCATCGACCTCGTCGACCAGTGTGTTGCGTTCTTCGGTGTCTCCTCGAGCGTCCTGATGATCACCCGTTCCACGTCCGCGTCGGTGATCTTCCGCGGGACACCCGGCCTGGGCTCGTCACACAGGCCGTCCAGACCGTTCTCCAAGAAGCGCCGCCGCCAGGTGCGGACCGTGTCCGGAGCGATCCGCAGCCGGCGGGACACGTCCATGATCGAGTGGCCGTCCGCACACTCCAACACGACCCGCGCCGACGCACCCAGCCCTCCAACACAACCCGCTGGGCATCAGTCACTGACAACGGCGGAATCTTCGAACCCGGACGACTCATACCCAAACTAACGACAAACCTCTGACTCAGGTCAGTAGAGTACCGGGCACTCACCCGGAAATAGACGATTTTGTGGTCCTCTGGGGCTGACACGGCAGGCATCCCCAATGTGTCCCACGCAGGGGCCTAGGACAGGCCCCTGCAGCCAGCAGCGGCAACCAAGCCAGCTGCGAACAGCATGCGGCCGCACCGTTGAGCACGACGTAACCCGTCCCACGCAGCCGCCCGCCCCCGCACCGGAGACACCGGTGCGGGTTCGCCGCTCGACGCACTCTCGACAACGTCGTCCGCAGCTGCGGCCGACGCACGTCCGGAGACGCCGCTGCAGCAGATACCTGGACCCACGAGTACGCCCACTCTCAAATGGTGGACATGAGCGGCGGGGCGTAGAACGGGAGCATGGCGGCCGGCATCCGGCTTCCAACGGTCCGAGGAGGAATCATGGCTCAGCAGCAGTCTGCCGTATCCCCGCTCAGCGTCGAGATGCAGAACGCCATCGAAGCGTGCATGTCCTGCCACACCGTGTGTGAAGAGTCCCTGAGCGCCTGCATGTCCACGGACGGCCATGCCCAGACGCAGATCATGCGTGCGCTCATGGACTGCTCCGAGCTGACCCGCATGTGCGCTGACATGATGATGCGGCGCTCACCCATGACAGCCGAGATGTGCACTCTGTGTTCCAAAGCCTGCGAGATGTGCGCGGAGGCCTGTATGTCCATGCCCGACGATGCCCTACTGATGCGCTGCGCCGAGGCGTGTCGCAGCTGCGCCGAGATGTGCCGCTCGATGGCCGATGCGATGTAGCAGACAGCATGCGAAGGCTGGGGCTCCGGCAGGGTGCCCCAGCCTTCGGGGCGTGCCTCCCGCCGCGCTGCAGATTTCCGTCAGCAAGCGAGCGATCTCCGAATGGAACCGTCCGGCATTCCGGAAGAGCTCTGCGGTGTCCGCTGCTGCCCGGTGCTCCGGGCTCCGTACCCGCCCGATTTCCGCAGACGGCCGTGGACGGCCTGCCTTCTCTGAGATCACGAATGGTGGTCGTCGAGGGCGAAGTGGAGTAGTCGAAGCCCATCCGGCTGCGGGGTGGCCCGCCCGGCCGAGATCATCCTGCCTTGGGCAGATGCCTTCACCACCGCCTGGCGGCGCCTCACTGGTCTTCCGGCCATCACCTGATCGTCGGCCCGGCCCGGCGAAGACAAGAGACGAGAACAGTCAGCACCCTCGGCCCGTAAAACCCGGTGACACCGCAGCATCACACGACAACCCGCCGCGGGCCGGCAGGGGGTATCGAGCGTGTTGCCGGAGAGCGGAGTCGTCCTGTGGGCGACGGGACCGTGAGGGATCAATGGTCCTGCTGCGATTTAGCGCAGTGGCTGGACCCGCACACCGGCATGGTGGTGGAAGGAGGGTCTGAATCTTCATGAGCGAGAAGTTCGTCACGGATCCGCGCATCGACCTCAAGAGGCGGCTGGCCGTCGTCAACGCCTCTTTGAGCAGAGGTCTCGAGTGGGACAGTCTGGAGATTCCAGCGCGAATTGAGTCACTCGACTGGGCCGAAGGCGTACTGAACGTCATTCGTGAGGCCGGCCTGGACCTTGTGGACCTGAATCCGGAGAACCCCCACTCCTCAGAGCGCACCAGGCGCCTCACCGACGTATGGGCTATGTCTCTGCACACCTTGTCCACCGCCGTCGAGAAGAGAAACGGCCTCCGCTATGCCTCCGATGTCCAGCGGATCATCGACGACGTGTCCAGCAGCTCCAGAGCGCTCGCAGGCATTGTGGACTGTTGCACCTCCTGGTTGAAAGCCGAGCACGAGGCCGGCCGCCTGAAGCTCGACCGAAAGGGCCTCAACCAGAACGCCGAGGCAAGGCTGCAAGCCGTAGTCGACGCCCTGGACAACACCGTCCGCCAAACGACCGAACTCTATGAAGCAGCGGAAGCGGCGCGAACCGAGCTGTCCCCGTTCGCCTCCAAAGAAATCTTCTGACCCGGCCGCTCCGTCCTACCACCGGTGCCCGCGCGCCGGTGCACCGCTCGCCGATTCGCTGACGGGCTCGGCCGACGGCCGCCCTGGAGCGGAACGGCAGTGCCTACTGGAGCCATCGGCGCGAGAACCCGCTCCCGCTCGGGACGGCTGAAGCGGAACCTCGACCACGACGGTCTCGGCCACGTGGAGATCTACCACGTCGACCAGGAGCCAGGTCCCGAGCAGCAGTTCCACTCAAACGTCTCCCAGCGGTCCATCACGGTCCGCCATGTCTGGGGCGACCTCGTCGATGCCTACGCCCACTACGTTCCCGCAGCCGGCATCGGAGCCTCAACACGCCGGCGGCCGTAGGTGCTGCCGGAATCCTCGAATGCCTTCAATCTCTGCAAGCATTCCCACGGTGCATCGGGCACACCTTCCGGCTGTTGAACCGGACCTGCCCGAAGTTGCGCGCGAAGCCGACGGCCGCTGGACCTGGCTGATCTTCACGGTTTTCACCCAGCTCCGGCTCGCCTGCCCGCTGGCGGCCGATCTTCGGCCGTGGGAGAAGCCGACCCCGCCCGGCAGGCTCGCCCCGCCCGAGTCCGTCGCGGTCTCCGGTCCTCCGCCCGAAGGCGACCTGTCCCGCCAAAGCACCGAAGCCCTCCCGCCCCGGCCCTGGAGGACCGCCCGGACACATGAGCGTCCGGCCCACCCCACGCCACTGCGTCCGCACAGTCCGCACATCAGACGCCGCGAAACTGAAAGCGAGGAAGCCCCTCCTCGCCTACGCCGCACAGGTTGAAGATCAAGCTGGAGGCGCCAAGGCGGACATGCACCGCCGCTTCGCCACGGGATCGCAGCGCACCTCGGCGCCAGCGTGTCAGGTATTTGCCCGGTCACTATCCTGGAGGCACAAGGCCAGGGTGTTCCGGAGGCTCGGGAGCGCCGCACAGGAGGCTTTCATGGCTGTTCACGAACGTGCAACGACGCGATGGCCACTGACAGGCCGGGACGAAGAGCTGCGACAGTTTGCGCAGGTGTGGGCGGACCGGCGCTGTCGCGGTGTGGCGATCTTCGGGCCGCCCGGGGTGGGTAAGTCGCGACTGGCTGAGGAGTGCATAGCCAGGGCGGGCAAGGCTGACTTCAAAACGGGGCGGGCGACGGCTACCGCAGCGGCAGGTACCGTGCCGTTGGGCGCGATCGCTCACTTGCTGCCGGCCGATGTCGACATGGCTGAGCCAGTGGAAGCCTTCAAGGCAGTCGTCAACGCCCTGGCCGGGCCACAGCGCTCCCGGTGGGCATTCCTGATAGACGATCTGCAACTCCTGGACGCGGCATCGGCCATGTTGCTTCAGCAGCTGACCGATGCCGGAGTGGTCCGGGTCGTTGGCACCGTCCGCACCGGAGAACCAGTGAGCGAAGCGGTGCAGACACTCACCAGCGGGGAGGCAGTACACCGCATCGATCTCTCGGAATTCGACCCACAGCAGACGGAAGCGGTGCTCGGCGCAGCTTTGGGCGGCAGGATCCGACGGCACACCCTGCACCGGCTCCGCGCTGTCTGCGGGGGCAACGCACTGTTTCTATGGGAGCTGGTGAGCGGTGCGCTGAAGGCCGGAACCCTGCGCATGGACAAGGGCGCCTGGGAACTGGCTGGGGACCGAGTGCAGGGCACGCCCAAGCTTGCCGAGCTCATCAGCACCCGGCTCCAGGAAGCCGATCCGAATGCCCGTCCGGTGCTTGAGCTGCTGGCACTGACTGAGCCGTTGCCGCTGGCCGATGCACAGGCGAAGGCCTCCACGGCGATTCTGATGCAGTTGGAGAAGACAGGGCTGATCCGGGTCACCACCGACCGGCGCCGATTTGCAGTGCAGTTTTCGCACCCGCTGTACGGCGAGGTCCTGCGTGATCAAATACCCCGTGTGCGCCGCCGGTCTCTGCAGGTGGAAGAGGCTCAGCGGGTGAAGAGTCACGGTATCCGGCGCCGCGGCGATCCCCTGAATCTGGCAGTCTTGCAGTTGGCCAGTGAGGGCACTGCCGCGCCGGACCTCCTCATCCGAGCCGCCAGCCTGGCCCGCCATGCCCATGACTACAGGCAGGTCATCAATCTACTGCAGGCCCTGCCACCCGAACAGCACACACACGCAACACACCTGCTTCTCGGCGAAGCGCATTCCAGTCTGAAGCAATTCGACGAGGCGGAAATCCATTTCCTTCGCTCCTATGAATCTGCTGCTACCGACGATGAAATTGTGCGCAGCGCTCAAGAATGGAACATGAATTTTCAGATGCAGGGCCGCATGAAAGAGGCCCTGGATGTTCTCATGCGCGCCCAGGAGAGAGTCGGAGAGGGGCACGGAAGGGGAACGCTCCAGGTCAATGAGGGGATCCATCGCTGTGCGGCAGGAGAGCCGGTCCCGGGTTTGCGACTACTCGAAGCGGTGGACGAATTGGAGAAGGATATTGCGAACCCGCAAGTCCTTGATGCGTGGCTTTATGGTTCTCTCATGCGGGCGACGTACAGTGCCCTTGCCGGAAAGAGTCTCTTCGCGCTTGGTGTCGCCGATCACGCCCATGCGGTGCATACCGAGCTGGAGCGGGAATCACAGTTTCAGCAGCCCATCTTCCAGCGTGTTCCCTTGATAATTGCACTGAGTGAGCTGGGGAGGTTCACGGAAGCACGATCGGTAGGTCGGGAAGTAATCACTCACGGATTGTCCGAGCACCTTCCGGTGACGTATCTGTGGGGTCTGTTCTTCACCGCACGCAGCGAATTCTTCGCCGGGCGTATAAGGGAGGCTCGCGACCTCTATGACGAGGCTTCCAGGGAGGCCCATAAGCAGAACGACATGTTCGGCACCCGGCTGATCGACTCCGGTTTTGCCGCGGCTGCTGCGATGCTCGGTGACCTGCCGGCCGCCGAAGCCGTTCTTGCTGAGAGTCAGCAGCATCCGGCCTCTGGAATACTCGTGGGAGAGGATTCCCTGGGGGACGTCTGGGTCCAGGCTGCCCAAGGCCATCTGGGACAGGCCCGGAAACTGCTGTTCAAGGCGGCTGCGGCGGCCCAAGATGCGGGGTACGCCACCTCCGAGGCCCTTCTCCTGACCGAAGCCGCCCGCCTCGGCGGTGCTCCCGACGTCGTGACGCGGTTGTCGCAACTGGCCGATGCCTGCGACGGGAACCTCGCCGCAGCGCGCGCCCACCTGGCGGTGGCATTCGCTGATGGTGCCCCCGAGCTGCTCGAGGAGGTTGCCGGCGAACTACAGGAGACCGGAGCAGACCTCCTCGCCGCCGAGGCATTCAATACAGCCGCCGTGGCCTGGCGGCGGCGCGGAGGAACCCGGCACGCCACAGCCGCCGAGCAGCGTGGCAAAGCCTGCGCGGACCGCTGCCAAGGAGTCCGCACCGAGCTGCTTGCCCGGGCTGAGAGCACGGCAGTACTCACGCGCCGCGAGCAGGAGGTCGCCCACCTGGCTGCGAGAGACATGTCCAGCAGGGATATCGCTACCAGCCTCCACCTGTCAGTGCGCACAGTGGACAACCACCTGCAGCACGCCTACACCAAACTTGGTGTCACAAACCGACGTGAACTTGCTCAGACACTCAGCCAGGCGGATGCACCCTAAAAGGAGCTGCCCCATGACCTTGCCCGGCTTCGCCCGGCCCAGCGCGAGGCGTGAAGGGCTCGCCGGCTGCCGGCGCTCCTGATCCGGACTGGCGTGAGGCCCGGGACCAGCTGGAGATGACTGACCGCTCTGATCAACGGCCCCGGCTGCGATGCGCTCTTCCACGATGACGTGATCCGCATCCCGCCCCGGCACTCGGTCTGTCCCTGGTGCGCGGTCGTGCCCGACTGGAAACGGCCCAGATGGGAGAAAGGGATCTGTGCACCGTCCACGATCAGCGGTGCCAGGAGACGCGGGCCACTGAAGCAGGAAAGAGCGACTTCGTGCACGCTGCCGAGCCGTTGAAGGCGACCCGGATGACGGAGGAGCGACGCTGCCACGTCCGCCCTGAACGGCCTTCCCGCACCAACGAGTTGGAGCTGCGTCCGGCGCCGCAACCGCTGGAAGGCAGAGACGCAGCGCCACGGCCAGGTGCCGGCGGCGACCTGTGGGCGGTCGACCAGGACACCTGCCCGGCTACGGCTCCTGTCATCTGCGGGCCTGCCGTGCTCTGGCCGCATCTGCGCTGGGGCTGTGCACGGACGGTCCACTCCGGCAGCACCCGGCTGGCGAACCGGGCCGGGCGGCGCTGCCGGAGAACGGCCGGGCCTTCTTGTCCGCCCGGGTCAGCGAGCGCCGCTTGCGGCGGGTGACACCACGGATGTCGCGTTCCCGCATCACCCGGGCGATGCGCTTGTGGTTCGCCCGCCGGCCCAGACGTCTCAGTTCGGCGTGGATCCGGGACGCCGTAGGTTTTACGGGAGGCGATGGATAAGCACGGTGATCCTGTGCGAGCTCGTCCCGCTTCGCTTAGCCCTCCCGCCCTGGCCCTTCGCAATGTGGAACAGAGAAGCGATTGCTCATCGCCATCATGGAGTACGAAGTGCTCTTCGCGTTGGGCTGGCTTCACGAGAAAGTGGCGAAGCAGAAGCACTCCACTCCTTCCCCGGTGTCGAAGAATGCCCGATCACCCCTCGCGTCAGGCTCGACAGCCCGCCCCCTCGGCACTTGCCATGACCAGCGCATCCGGCCAAGCACCGTCAGGCCTGGAGAGATCACCGAGAGGGCTCCAATCCACACGTCGCCTGGAGGGCCGGCGTCCGTCGGCCGAATCTCCAGCCACGACGCCGGCTCGCCTGCAGAAGACCGTCCGGCTCCGCGCCCGGACAGGAATCACGGCTGGAGCGCCTGGGGCGGCAGCACCTGTCGGCCACCGTGAACCCGGACACGACGCGAAGGGCCGACGCCCCGTAGTGAGAACCTGCGCGTCCAGCCTCGCTCTGCCGCGTCTCCTGCTCGCACGAAAAGCCGCTTACACGCTTCGGCATTCCAATCCGACTGCCCCAGGAGAAGGGCCTCGCATCTGCAGAGGGGGCCGTTCCATGACCTCCGGAACCCTCAGGACAATTGCGAGTTTGAGCTCCCGCATGCCTGACGCGAACTATTGGTCCTATCACGTGAAGTCCCCTTCGGTACCACAGGGGTCGCCTTGACCCCAACCCGCCCGCTCGCCCCGGAAAGACCTGCCGGTCACCTCCTTCCGCGATGCGAAACAGTGGAGTGTTTACTCATCATGATCGTGGAGTACGGAATGATCTTCGCCCTGCATTGCTCCTTCGAGTTGAAGCCTGAGGGGCGACAGTCGAAGGCGCGTAGCGGGCAGACTGCCGGGCGATTGAGCGAGACATTCCAGCTCGCTCGTCAGGGAGCCTGTTGGGATCGCGGTGGCCGGTCCGCGCAGCAGGTCGAGCAGGGCGCCCGCACCAGTGCGGCAGTGAACTTGCGCCGCACAGCCGGGTAGCCGCACTCCTCGAACGGGGCTGCGGCCGGCAGCAGGTAAACCACCACCCGGGCGGAGATCCTCCGGCAGCCGTTGCTGAACGGCACCGGTCTCGGCGAGGGCCACACCGGCCATCTCAAGCGGGTGGATCTGGGCGAGCTCCCCAAGGTGCCCGTGGGCGAACAGGCCATTGGCTACCGTGATCACGCGTGATGACACACTGACCGGACAGCAGAGCCTCCGGTGCTGTGAACGGTTGACTTGGCCGGCTGCCAGTTCTATCGGGGCTCCGCTTCCCGTCCGAAGTTCAGCAGACCAGAGTGCACTTGCCAGCGCTCCCGGAGTCATCACCTGACGGCCTTGACCTATCGCCCGCTCTCATCGTCACCGACCGATGGTTCGCGCAGCAGTCGGCCTCGGTCAGGTGAAGGAACACGTACCGGCCGAAAGAGCTGATGTGATCGAACTGTAGCGGTGATTGGGCTTGTTCCGCTTTGACGGACACGTTTGGTGTGGTGGTCAGGCTGCGAGGGCGGTCTCGTATTCGGCGGGGCTGCGGTAGCCGAGGCTGCTGTGGAGCCGGTGCAAGTTGTACCAGCTCTCGGTCCACTCGAATATCGCGGTGTGGGCTGCGGCCCGGCTGGGCCATGGCCGGCTGTCGCCGAGCTCGTTCTTGAGGGTGGAGAAGAACGATTCGGCGAGGGCGTTGTCCCAGCATTGGCCAGTGCGTCCGACTGAAAGCCTGATGCCGAAATCTGTTGCCAGGGTGGCGAGTTCACTGCTGGTGTATTGGCAGCCGCGGTCGGACTGGAAGATCACCGGGCTGGCCGGGCGGCGGGTTCGGCAGGCGGCCGTGAGGGCGTCGGCGACGAGTTCGGTCCGCAGGTGGTCGGCGGTGGCCCAGCCGACGACGCGGCGGGAGGCGATGTCGATGACGGTGGCGAGGTAGAGCCAGCCCTCGTCGGTGGCGATGTAGGTGATGTCCCCGCACCAGCGGGTGTCGATCGCGGCGGGGTCGGGCTGGAAGTCGCGAAGCACCAGGTCAGGCCGGGTCACCGTGTGCGGGTCGGGAACGGTGGTGCGGTGGCGGCGCCTGCGGTGCCGGCCGGTCAGGCCGGCCTGTCGCATCAGACGGGCGACCCGGCGCCGCCCGCAGCCGGCTCCTTCACGCTGAAGGACAGCGTGGACGCGCGGGGCGCCATAGGTGCCGCGGGACTGCTGGTGGACGGCTGTGATCTGTTCGGTCAGCTCGGCGTCTCTCACCGAACGGGGGCCGGGGGTGCCGTTGCGGCGGGCGTAGTAGGCGGTCCGGGAGACCTTGAGGAGTTCACACGTCCGTTTGACGGTGTGACCTGCTGTTTTCTCCGCCTCGGTGAACGGGTCCACGTTCACCGGGTCTCCGTCGCGAAGAAAGCCGTCGCACGCTTGAGGATGTCGACGTCCTCGCGCAAGCGGCGGTTCTCCCGCCGCAGAGCCGCCAGTTCCTCGCGTTCGCTGCTGGTCAGGCCGTCACGTTCACCGGCGTCGACCTGGGCCTGGCGGACCCAGTCGCGGACCGCGGTCTCGGTCAGGTCGAAGTCCTTGGCGACCTGACCGACCGAGCGGTCACCCCGCCGGCACAGCTCGACGATCTCGGCCTTGAACTCCCACGTGAACGAGCGCCGAGGACGCGCCTTCTTCTTCCCCATGCTCTCCATGATGAACATCATCCTTCCGGGGCCCAAGCCCCTGATCTCCGATGTCCGTCAAAGCGGATCAAGCCCAGATGCCGGGCCACGGAACCTCGACCGGCACCAGCCCCGACACCAACGGTTTCACCCAGGACAGCGACACAGGGAGCGACGGCGACCAGTGACTAGCACACGTGGTCGTCACCAGCCTGTACGACCCCATCGCCGACGTGGTGATCAGCGAGCTGCACGACCGGGATGTCCCGGTCGTGCAGCTCGACTGGCCGACAGGCCTCCCCCTCATGAGTTCCCTCGCTGTGGCGGGCAGGCGGCGCTGTTCGACATGTGCGTCGGCGGGCTGAGGTGTGCGGGGCGTCGTGTCCCGGACGGCCTCCGGCAGGTCAGCGCCCGCCCCGTCCCGGCGGGGCCCTGGGCGGCTCGGCCAGGCCGTTCCTTCAATACGGCTGTACTAGAAGGTGAGCTTCCAGCTGTTGATGTAGCCGGTGTCGAGGCGGGCCTTGTCCTGGACGCGGAGTTTCCAGGCGCCGTTGGCGACCTCGGAGGAGGCGTTGACGGTGTAGGTCTGGACGATGTTGTCGGCGCTGCCGCCGGTACGGTTGTGCAGGTTGTAGACCGAGCCGTCGGGGGCGATGAGGTCGACGACGAGGTCACCGCGCCAGGTGTGGACGATGTTCACACCGACGGAGAGGTTGCTCGGGGCGTTGCCGGTGACGCCCGTGACGTTGACCGTCGAGGTCACCGCGGCGCCGTTGTCCGGGATGGACACGTCGGCGGTGTTCTCGAAGACCTTGCCCGGCTGCGGCTCGCCGCCACCCGGGCGGGAACCGACGGCGATGGCGGCCCAGGCGTTCTCGACCGCGAGCACCTCGGGGCTGCCGGCGCCGTACAGCTCGGTGGCCACCGCGACGGTGCCCGTGCGGGCCCCGGCGTAGTTGGTGTTCGAGCTGAACTTGGTGGTGAGCGCCTTGAACCAGATCAGCGAGGCCTTGTCCCGGCCGATGCCGGTGACGGGCAGGCCGTCGGAGGTCGGCGAGTCGTAGTTCACGCCGTTGACGGTCTTGGCGCCGCTGCCCTCGGAGAGCAGGTAGTACCAGTGGTTCGCCGGGCCCGAGGAGTAGTGGACGTCGATGCCGCCGAGGCCCGAGTACCACGCGTCCTTGGACGAGCCGTCCTTGCTCGGCTTGTCCATGTAGCGCAGCGGGGTGCCGTTGCCGCGGATGTCGATCTTCTCGCCGACCAGGTAGTCGCCCGGGTCGTTGGCGTTGTTGGCGTAGAACTCGACGGCCGCCGCGAAGATGTCCGAGGTGGCCTCGTTGAGGCCGCCGGACTCGCCGCTGTAGACCAGGCCGGCGGTGTTGGAGGTGACGCCGTGCGTCATCTCGTGCGCGGCCACGTCGATGGAGGTGAGCGGCTTGGTGTTGCCCGCGCCGTCGCCGTACGTCATGCAGAAGCAGGAGTCCGACCAGAAGGCGTTGACGTACGCGTTGCCGTAGTGGACCCGGGAGTACGCGCCGACGCCGTCACCGCGGATACCGGTGCGGCCGTGCACGTTCTTGTAGTAGTCCCAGGTGAGCGCGGCGCCGTAGTGCGCGTCCGCGCCAGCGGTCTCCCTGTTGGAGGGGAGACCGTTGCCCCAGGTGTCGGTGGTGTTGCCGAACAGTGTGCCGGTGCCGAATGAACCGCCGTTGAGGTTGTACGTCCTGTGGTTGCCGCGGCCGGTGTCGGTCAGCGTGTACGAGGGCGCGGTGCCGAGCGTCACCTGGCCGCTGTACTGCGTGTTGCCGGTGCCGGTCTCGATGGCCTGCCACTCGAAGAGCTTCGCGCCGGTCTTCGCGTCCGTCACGACGTGCAGCTCGTTCGGGGTGCCGTCGTGCTGGAGGCCGCCGACGACGGTCTCGTACGCGAGGACGGGGGTGCCGTTGGCGGCCCAGACGACCTTGCGCGGGGCGCGGTCGGCCTTGGCCTTGTCCGAGCCGTCCGCCTGGGCGAGGCCGACGGCCTGCTTCTCGGCGGCGGCCGGGGCCACGGTGGCGGAGGTGGAGATGTTCTTCAGCTCCGCGCGGGTGGACTTGGTGACACCGGTGGTCGCGCCGGCCTTGGTCTCGGCGACGATCAGGTCGCCGCCCAGGACGGGCAGTCCGGCGTAGGTGCGCTCGTAACGCGTGTGGGTCGTGCCGTCGCGGTCCTGCACGACGTCACGGACGACCAGCTTCTCCTGGGCGCCGAGGCCGAGTTCCTTGGCCGTGGCGGCCTTGCCGGCGTCGGCCGCCTTGATGAGCGCGGTGCGCTCGGCGGGGGTGAGGTCGGCCGGGAGCTTGCCGGGGTTGGCCTGGCCGCCGGCTTGGGCCTTGGGCGCCGCGGTCCAGGAGGTGTTCGCCGCAGTGGCGGAGCCGGTCTGCACGCCGGCGGCGAGCATGGCGGCGGCAGCGATCAGAGCGCCGGTCGCGGTGGCACGACGGCTGGATATGGATCTCACGCGAACTCCTTTTGCGAGGGGGGTACCGGCCGACCGGACGGGGCTCGGCCGGGTGGCGCATGCAAAAGCAGTGGAGCGATCGAACGTTGGTGCGTTCGACATGCGAGATGCGGAGTAGACGAAGGGTGACAGCCGAGTACAGCCCCTGTCAGGACCGCGTCAACGACTTGGCTTGAAATCGCCCATCGCGCGGGGGTGTTGCGTCGCACGTACGACAGGTCCACCGCAGTGTGCCGACCTTGGCGGGATACACCGCCGGCGGCGTGGACTGGCGGTTCGGCTGCAGGGCCGACACTGAAGGGCATCTTTTCAGCGCACATGTGCAGCAGGAGCAACCGATGCAGACCGGCCGGGTGCTCGCCACGTACGTGCCGGCGCAGTCTTCGTACTCTCCGGTGCGCTCGGGCTCCTACCCCTCCAAGACCGCGCCATATGTGATGAGGTGTTCGTAGCAGCAGATGGTCACGGCAAGGCCGCGGAAGGCGGCCAGGCAGTCAGCGGGGCGGCACGCGTAGCGCGTGCTAGACCTCGGTATCCGGTCGCCCATGAGGCATCTCATGTATCGCTGCCGGGTCAAGGTTAGGCGCTCATGCGACCAGTGCGAAGTTGCCGGTGAAACTCGCTCAGGGTCGTAAAAGGGTGTGGTCTTGCAGGCAGTCGCAGAACGGCCGCAGAGTCCTGCTGAAGAGGCTACGCAGGGTGGGGTGTGGCGTTCACCTCCCTCTCGGCAGCGGTGCAGTGGGCCCGTGATGCCTGGGGCGGAAGGGCGGCGAAGGCCCACATGTAGCCAACCGGCGGCCAGTCTGCGGTTCTCGCCCCTGCGGGCGACCACGGCGTGACTCCCGCCGGAGGCGCGGTGCACCGGTGCAATGTCGGCCTTGAAGGTCTTGGTGAAGGCAGACGTGTGCAGTCGTCGCCTGCCTCGGCCGGCCCCTCACCAGCGATCTACGCAGCCCCGGGAGAAACCCCTCACACCGGACCGGCTCACCCCGGACGCGTCTGCCGCGGCTATCAGCGCTTCCTCAGGATCCTGGGCACTCCCGCGAAACCGCAGAATGCCACCCGGACCGGCCGCACCACCAGCCCCCCGCACCCCTCCACTCCGCCGACAAAAACCGCCACAAAAAGTCCCCCGGGCCGGAGGGCCGAGGGGAAACCTTGAACGCAAGCTTATGTGTCACGAGAGGACGCCGTTGCGCGGGCTCCCCGAGCACACCAGTACGCTATCGGGGATCCACATCGAACCGGTCAGCCCCCCTTGCCCACCCAGTCCCCGCCCACAGCCGCCTGCGCGGGCAGCGCTCCGAGCAGGCCAAGGGCAACGGATGCGACTCCTGCCAGCAGGCCGAGCCGGTAACGGCGTCCCTTGAACTTCGTTGACATGTAATTCCTCCGTGCTCGGGCTGACCTTCAAACGTGTTCAGTCTCCGGATGCGGTCCTGCGAGCAACCAGAGCAGTCACCACTCATGCGTGGCGCCATGACACGACTGGTGCCGACCGGCAAGACTCCGCACCCAGCCGGGGAGAGCTCTCCTGCGCCCCATCGGGGAAAGGCGCGGGCGAGTAACGGGCCGCCGGCCACGGTGAACGCGGCCGGCTGCGGTCAGGGTGTTCCTCGAGGCAGCGGCGGACCGTCGCGGCGGCCGGGTTCCTCCTCGCCCGGAGCGATGGGGCCGACGACAGCAAGGTGGTTCACAACCCGCCGGGCCAGAGCAGACCCGCTCGGCGGACCCTCTACACGCCAGGGCTGGCAGACCGCGGACGCCGCGGCCCCAGAGCCTCCGCGCAGGTCTTGTGCGACGGCACACCCTCCTCGTCTCGAAGGTTCGTGGCGACCGAGCAATACCGGCACGGTCGCTTCTCAGACGCCCAGTGCTCGCTCCCCCGCCAGTCCAGATGGAGCGGTGCAACAGCCCCATCCGGCCCTGACTGCCGAGGAATCGCAGGCGCTGCGGTCTCAGGGGGTGCAGGCGGCTGCGCAGGGGCGGGCGTCGCAGACGGCCACGCCCCGACCGGCCGGGACGGTGCAGAGGGCTGGATCGGAATCGAGCCCGTCGTCACGACGGGCTCGGTGGAGGGGACAGCTGCAGTCTGGTCGGACGGCCGACACGTCGGCGCGCGGTGGCTGGCGCCGGTGGGAAGCTCCCGCTCGTCCTCCGGATCGGCCGACGGCAACACCGGGCGACCGCTGTTGAGGTCCTCAAGCCGTTCCTGATCCGTGTCCGTCACCCAGAACCGCTGCACCTTCGACCCCAGGCTGTGCTCGACAGGAACGATCAGTCCAGCCGCCGTCTTGCGCACCAGGTCGTCGAAGAACACGTCCCTCGGCTTCGGCGTCACGTGCATCTCACACACCGCCGCTGCGTCTCCGGGCACCGGTACAGGGCGCGATGGTCACAACGCCAGAAGTCGAGCGCCCTGAACCCCGACACCACACGCAGGTCGCCCGACTTCGCGATCACCTCCGCCGGCAGGCTGTCGCTTCGCGTCCAGTGGGTGTCCCTCCGGCTCGCGTAGTCCGAGCGGTCGGTGTGCCACGCCGGCGTGATCCCATGCTTCGCCGCCTTCGCTGCTCGCGCCTTCACGCTACGCGGGCCTTCGACGCCGGCGGACGACAGCTGCACCTCCCACCCGAGCAGGCGCCCGCCCTCACCCTGAACCAGCGTGTCGGTCTGGATCCATGACCGAGGACCCACACTAGTGCGCACCTCACTGTCCGCACGGAAACCCGCGCTCTGCGCTGTACGGACGATCCGCTCCTGGTATGCCTTGTGCTCGTCCGACAGCGGTGCCCGATGGCGCGCCTCGTCCTCAGACCGCTCGTGCACAGCCTCCCTGCGCCCGTTCCGCTCCCGCAAGTACATCCACGCGACGGCGCCCGCCTTGCGGCACACGCCGCCGCACTGCAGACCGCGTTTGGGCAGCGGCACGTTTCTGAGCGCGTCGACCTGTGCCTCCTGGTAGAGCAGATCCCACAGCCCCGGGATGCTCTCGTGCCCGAGGTCATCCCGGGTCAGGTCCAGCTCGATGCCCCACTTCTCGTGCCAGACGATGTTCGCCAACGTACCCGCCTTCCGCCCGCGAAGAACTCCTGGCTCGAAGGTAAGGCCCGGCACTGACAATCCGGCAGACATTGGATCAGCCATATGAATCCGGACAACGCGTTCGCAGCGGAAGCCCTCGAAGCGACCCCGCAGTGTCAGTCCCGGATGACAGGATCCCGGCATGAGTGAGTGGGGGATCGCCCTGATCGCCGCTGGGTCGGCCATCTTGGGCAGCATCACGACGGGGTTCTTCGCGTGGAAGGCCGGCCACCGACAAGCCGCCGCCGCAGAGGCGCCCGGGCAGGCGCAGGCGGGCGCGCTGATATCGACCGTGCAAGCCACCCTCGACGGACAACGCCGCGTCCGCTCTGTCGACCGGCGGTATCAGGTCTGTGTGCAATACCTCAGCGCGGTGGACGAAGTGCGGAGTCGGCTATTCGACGGTGAGCCCGGGGACATCGCTACCTCCCTCACCACTCCGTTGTCCGAAGTGAGCTGCGCTGAGCCTTGACGGCCCACACCAGGTAGTCGACAGGGCATCGGAATACGTAGATTCGCTCCTGGCGTGGGCCGAGTCAGGAGACCGCAGGCACGACTCCGAGCTTGACCGCGGGGTCGCCCAGCGCCGTCACGCCTTCGTCCAGGAGGCACGAGCGGTGCTTGCTGACGCCCAGGGCGCACGGGATCAACCGACGTCGGCCGTCCCGCGCTCGTCTGACGAACCATGGGGCCCGCCATCAGCCGGTGACAGGCCCCACGTCGTCGCGGCGCTCACCGCGGGTGGTTGCCCGCGGCACAGCCGACTTCTCGACGCTCCACCAGACCCGATCCGATGGGCCAACCGTCGCCGGCCGCCGGGCTCATGCGTCAAGTGGATCCCCGACATGGACTCCCCCGACCGCATACACGCCGCCGCGTGTGCCACCGAGCTCGCCGACCCGGCCTGCGGTGTCCACAGGGACCTGGGCGAACGACGACCAGCGCCTCGCGGGCCACCGCTGACCTCGGATGCACATGCCGTTGACCGGTTCGTGCACGACTCTGGCGTACCCGACCGTCCCGGTGGCAGGGCGAAGGCACGCGGCCCCTCCGCACCGCTCACCCGCCGACCTGGCCGTCGGCCCTGCTCCGCGTCGCCCGCGGCAGTCATGGCCGCGCCTCCCTCCCGGCTCCCCACGGGAGGCCAGCGGCGCGGGGGGACACGATCAACACGAAGACATAGCAGTGCCCCACGCCGCCCTGAACGGGCCCGGTGGCACCCGCCTTTCAGTCGAGACCGATCGTGAAACGCCTCGCTCCCGGAGCGATCATGTATGCGTGAACCGAGCCACGAGCCCGGTCGTACTCCCCGGTGCCGCCGGCGATCCCTTTACCGAACGAAGAGGGAGGGCCTGGGATGAGATGGCCGAAGACCATCCCCTGCACCGAGAGCTGGCCGCCCGGGAAGGTGCAGGTCACGACGCACACCTCCGCTCCGCCGTTGTCGACCCGGGTGGTGGTGCAGGTACGAGAGGCGACGGTCCGCCCGGCCTTGGTCTTCCCGGCACCGGCGCCCCCTCACCACGCAGAGCATTTCCCCGACCCGGGCCTGCGCTGCCCATACGCGGTGGCCGGCCCGCGCACCGCTTTCGACGTACCCGGCCGACCACACGCCGGTGCCCCGTCTTCCGCCCGGGACGTGGCGGAGGAGGGGGCATCAACGGGAGGGGTCAGCGGCGGTGGTGGTGGCCCCAGGACTCGATGTCGACGGTGCGGCCGCGGTCGTCGCGCAGCGTCGCGGTGTCGGAGCGGTTGTCCCACACGTAGTTGCGGCGGTCCTGGAACAGGTCCGTGCGGGTGTCGCGGCCCTCACCGGTGTGGATGCGGACAGTGGCACGTCCGGCGAGACGGTAGTCGTTGAACTTGTAGCGGTGACCGTCCTCGTCCTTCAGGGTCCAGCCGTCAAGGTTGATCGCGTGGCGGGTGTTGTTGGTGATCTCGACCCACTCGGCGTTCAGCGACCGCACCGTGCGGTTGTCACGTCCGGGACTGTCGGCCTGGACGGCGCTGATCTCCACCTTCGGCGTCCGGTGACGGTCGCCGTCGTGGGCGGAGGCCGGCAGGGCGACGATCGAGACCATAGCGCCGGCTGCGAGAACGGTCGCGGCGATACGGCGGGCGGTCGAAGAAGCAGACATGGGCGATCCTCAAAAACAGTGCCCCACCAGCCGAAAGAAGCTGGTGAAAGCGGCGCAGGTCCCGGTCCGGTGCTGGGCCGAGGACCCGAACTCTGCCGCCCCGCCCACCCCGCCAGAGCGCCACACGGGGCCCGTTACCGGGTACGGACATTTCCGTAACCGACGGCTGTACCGGACACAGATACGCGGCAGACGTGGCCCTGACATTCACTGACAGCTACACCCACCCGCCCAATGATCAACCGCAAGCCCTTACACACTCCCCCGCACCACCGGTCGCAGCACCCGGCGCACTCCGCCAACCGCGTGACCAGCCCGGGTAACAGCCATTCTGCACATTTCTTCGCACATCCAGGCCGCCTCTCGCACGCCAGGGCGAGCATGGGCACCTGCGCGAGCGGCGCACGGCTGGCGGGCTGTGTTCTCAGTGGCGGCTCGTAGCGTCTACTGACGTCAGCTCGTCAGGGTGATAGTTGCTCGACGAGGGTCAAGCCGGTCCCCGCTATGAAGCCGTCGAGGGTGTGGGACCGGTATTGAAGGCGTTTGAGCCTGTTACGGACAAGGGCTTCGAGCTGGTCGAGGGCCATGACGGCGAGGTTGGCGAGGCTGCGTTTGACGTGGGCCCCCACTCGACGGGGTTGAGGTCGGGCGAGTAGGCGGGCAGCAGGAACACCGTCAGCCATGCCCGCTCGGCCACGAGGGCCTGCATCCTGCGGGACACGTGGGTGTTCAACCGGTCCCAGACCAGCACGATTGGTGCCCCGACCAGCTGGTGGACACCGTCGATCAGCGCGATGAAGTCCCGCTCGCCCATACTGCGACGGGCACTTTTCCCCGCGGGATGACTCCGCAGGCGGTGACACAGCCGGGTCCGGGAACCCGGCCGCATTGCAATCAGCCCGGCCACTGACAGCCGGCCCGAACGGCGGCCGCTGATGGTGACAACCGGGGTCACTCCGCGCCGGCCCCAGGTCCGTCCCCGCGGCGGCCTGCGGGTGAACCCGGCTTCGTCCTCGAAGCAGACGTAGCCCCCGCAGGCCGCCCTCGCCCTTTTACCTCCGCCCAGGTCGCCTCCTTCCATACGGCGACAGCCTGCTCATCGCGCTCCGCGACCCGCCGGGCGGGCACCTGCGGGCTGAAGCCCAGCCGGTGCATCAGCCGGGTCGCACCCGAGACGCTGTAGGAGACATGGAACTTCCTGCCGATCAGCGTGGCCACCCGCGAGGCGGTCCACACCTGGTCCTCCACCCAGCCATGCGCGGCCGGCCCCTGCTCCAGATACGCGGCCAGCTTCTCCAAAGACCGCGGGGACAGCCGGCACCGCGACCCGCTCGGACCACGGGAGGCCAGCGCCTGAACACCGCCATCCCGCCACAACTGGTGCCACTGATAAGCCGACTTCACACTCACCCGCAGCCGCCGTGCGACTTCCGACGGCTTGATCTGCTGCTCGAACAGTTCAGCCGCCTGCATCCGAACCGTCTCCCGACGCCGGCGCCCCGTCGGCGTCAGCCCGCCCCCATCTGCATATCTCACACCTCACGGATACAGCCACCCGCCTTCACCCGTCAGGGACTTCACACAGATTCACCCCGACGAGCTGAAGTCAGTAAGCAGAGGTGCGGGAGCACCCGCGCCCCACGCAACGCCGGGAGCGGCGGCGATCTGGACTGGACCCGCTGCGCGGTCGACTCGGTGAACATGCGGGCCTTGAAAAGGGGGACCGACAGGTCCGAATCCTGCCGACCGGGGCAAGTACGGCTCTGAAAATCCACTTGCTCACCGAGCGGACCGGTAAGCCCATCTCCGTCGGAGTCTCGGCGGCCAACCTGCACGACAGCCAGGCACTGATCCCTCTGGCCAAGAGGCATACCGCCGATCCGCTCCCGTCGCGGAGGCAGACGGCGCCAGCCGGCCAAGCTCCACGCCGACAAGGGTTACGACTGCCCCTACCTGCGGCGAGGGTTACGCGAGCGTGGCATCACCCACCGCATCGCCGCAGAGGAGTCGAGCCCTCACAACGACTGGGCCGCCGCAGACGGACCATCGAGCGCACCATGTCCTGGCTCGCCGGCTGCCGCCGACTCCACCGACGCTACGAACGCAAAGCAGAGCACTTCCTCGCCTTCACAGCCATCGCCTGTACCCTCATCTGCTACCGCAGACTCACCAAATGAGATGACGTCTACGGGGTTCCTCACCTCGAATGAGGCGTGGGCGTACTGAGCCAGCGCGGCCACGCCCCGCTCGAAGGCGCTCATAGGGGCAGTGGACGGCTCCGCGGGCACACCCCGGCGCCACCACGGGGCTGGCGGGACGACGCCGAGGCCCACCAGGCGTTCGCGCTGCCCCTCGTTCAGCGCCGCCCACACCCCCGGCGTCTGCTGCCGGACCAGCCACTTCCCCACGTCCATCCCGTGCACGGTGAACCCCGGCATCACCTGGTCCGGCCCCTCCTCGTCGCGTACAAGCCCGCGCAGCGCGGCGAAGTGCCGCTGCCACTGCGCCGGCCACGACAACCACTGCCCGATCGGCTTGTCCAGCATGGTCGCCGGTCCGAGGCACGCACAACGTCCAGTGAGGCGCGCACAACGCCAGTGCTGTTGGTAGTACGCCTTCGCGGCCTGATGGTTCTCCTGGAACCGCTCTTCGGCCAGCGACCAGACCATGCCGAGCTTCTCTAGCCGCTGGGCGCACCAGGCCGGTCATCTGTCCGGCCCCGCAGGCCTCTCAATAGGATCTTCATCGGCCTTCTAGGCATCAGCTACTCACGACGACTGCTCGCGGGCGCCCATAACCTCCCTTTTGTTGCACCTCGCGATCTTATGAGATCGACAGCAACTGGGCGAAATTTGCCAGCGGCAGTTTCTCCGGCTGCGTAAGTTTCAAATACTATCCATTAGGAGCTAATATGTCTGAGATTGATGCCCTGCAGACCCTTCCTGTTGATGCTGGCACGGAGACAGGATTCGTTTGCCGTGATCAGTACACTTGCGGTTGGATGTTTACGTGCAGCGCCACTGACGACGGCAAGTGTCAGAATTCGTGTTCCACTACGCAGTTCTGACGAGTTCCTCTAAAACGAACCAGGCTTGACTGGGTGTGAGGCAGCATTGTCGGCTTCGCGCGGCACGTGCCTCGCCAGGTGGCCTCCCGCACGGCCAGGCCGACCCCCGGGGCTCCTGCAAGGTCAGTGTGATCTTGCAAATGTGCTGGTCGGGTCAGGCGCCACCGGAAAGATCGAAGCTCCGTCGCTTGTCGCCGACGGAGCTTCGATGCGCTGTGAGGGCCTTGTCACGTTGTCGAGGGCGTGGTCTATGAGGGCAGGAAGAGGTCGTTGGCCGGCCTGTTGCTCAGGCCGTGGCGGGGCACTGTCACGTCATCAGACAACGTAACAGTGCTGCTGTAGGAGTGCTCCGGCGACATGGATGCGGCGCAGGCAGAGCTGATCAAGCGCGCCATTCCCGACGTGATGGCACTTCTTAAGGCCCAGATGCGGACGACAGCGCCGAGAAGGTCGAGAGGCAGGTCGTGGATCCGACGTTGGTGACGGTGATCGTGACGGGGGTGCTCTCACTCCCTGGGCTCTGTGCACGGCTGGGGTACAAGGCGGTCCGGGATCGGGCTGAGATGCGGCGCGCCGAACTCGCTCAGCAGGATCTCTCGGAGCGGGTCAGGCTGCTGCCGCCCGGGTAGTCGGCTCTCGGAGCGGTCCTCCGAGCATGCCGTGGAGATTCTGGTCGGCGGCGCTGACCCCGGCCGGAGAGAGGTGATTGTGACCGAGGTTCCAGCCCCCATCACGGCCACATGGCGGGGAGAGATCCCGAATCCGGACTGCCACGGCCAGACGCAGCCTCGGAATCAGGACGAGTTCGATGCCTTGTTGTACATCGGCGAGATGCGAAAAGTGACTGTCTTCCTGATGAACCTGGGAGCCAGTGTGCACGGCGCGGCTGACGCCGCGCACGAAGCGTTCCTGACATTGCTCCCGGACAAGTGGCGCGAGCTGGAGCACCCCCGGGCATGGCTCCGCACGGTCGCCTACCGCAAATACCTGGGGCAGGCAATGCGTCTCGAGAGGAGGGCGTACGGCATCCTCGCGGGGCGCATCCTGGTGGACGCGACAGGGCCGGGGGGGCTTTCCGGGGCAGGCGGCCGTGGGCCGGACGAGACGGAGCGGGGGGCGGTCGGTCGCCCGGGACGCTGTGGTCGACAGTCGGCCCGGTCTCGCGCCCGACCCTGGTGCGGCGGCGCGGCCTGGCACCACTCTAACCAGCGGGTTCTCGGTCGGTCGGCCGGGGGCGTAGCCGAGCCTGCGGCGTAAAATGAGCGGAATGAGCCCACTCCGATACGAGCTGGTGTTCTCCGACGACACGGGTTCGGCCCAGGACGTCGTGACCGTCGAGCGCACCTCTTCCAAAGGCCCCGGCGGCCATCCGGTCTACACCGACCCCACCGGCATCATCCGGGCGGAGATCAGCGACCACGACGAGGTCCGCGTCCTCGCCACAGGCGGGCACCAGGCTCCCGCCCAGCACGTCCTGGCCCGCCGAATCACCGACGCCGATCCCAAAGATCCCGGCCCCTCCAGCTCCGCGGCCTGACCGGTACGCGACCCGGCTCATCTGCCGGCGAGCGCACTCCGCGTTCGGGTACCGGCGCCTCACGATCCCCCACGGCGACGCGGCCAGAGGCTGCCAGGGCCGGGCGAACGAGCGACTCTCTCGTCTGCGCCCGCCACCAGGAGAACTACGCCCCTGGAACCACCCGAGCCTGCGCCGCCGCCTGCTGCGTCCCAGCCAGGCCCGGCTCCGGAACGTCAGCGAGGACGCCGAGTCCGGAATCGGGCCGTCAGACTCCGCACGTCGGATCCCGCCCTCGACCAGCGCCCGGCGGGCCTCTTCACGGCTGAGCGTCTCCAGTGGGGTGCGACAAGCCGACACATGCCCGAGTCCACCAGCGCCTTCGACCGCGACGTGTACGGCCCCGTCCTCCTCGTGCGGGCAACGTTGCTGGACCTGACCACCACCCTCGGGCAGCGGATCCGCGGCCGCGGATCGACCGCCCGCAAGCTCACCCTAGCCGTACTGTTCGCCGACGGCTCCACCACCGAACGCACCCTCGCCCTCCCGCAGCCCTCCGCTCACACCGACGACCTCAGAGTCAGCGTCTTCCGGAGCCTGGACTCGATGGCGTTCCAGCGCGCGGATCCGCCGCCTCGTCGTGACCGCCGAAGATCTCCGCCCCGCCGGCGAAGGCCCCGGCACACAGATCTCCCTGACCCCCGCCGCTCCCTCCGTCGACAGCGGGCACCCGCGCTCGGCTCGCAGCCGCGCTTCCTTCACTCATGCCGTCGCCCCCTGGTCGAGCGCGACCCGCTCGGCGGGCTCAAGTTGGCCGATGGGGCAACCAGGTTCGGGCACCGCCGGTGCCCGGGGCACTCCAAGCAGCGTCCCGCTCGTGAGGAAGGGCCCGGATGAACGGCGGACTCATGGGACGCCTCACGGAACACGAGCAGGGCGAGTGCGCAGACGCCGCTGCGGACCCTCGCTGGCGCCGTCCCCGCCGTCAGTGGCGTCCAGCCGAGCGAGACGCCCAGAGTGAGGGGCAGCCTCGCATCGCCGCATCCGAGACTCCCCGAGCGATCAGCTCGAAGCCGCCCCCTGGGGCGCTCCCCCAACGAAACCGGCGGTAGCCAGCCGCCGGGGTAGTTGTAGCGCGGAGCAGCAGCCGGGTCACGAGGCGGGTTCCCTGGCGGGTCGAGCAGTTCGGGTGAACGGCCGCTGATACGCGGAACCGGGGGACTCCTTTGCGCATCGGATGGTGACCCAGAGGACCGGGAGGGGTGACCCGGCTGGGGTTTGGGTCGGGTTGCCGGTCGGGCAACCTTTTGACCTGCAGTTTTATGGCTCTGGGTCACTTTCTGGGTCAGGGGCGCTGAGGACAGTCGACGACACGTCATCGAGGAAGTGGGGCCGTGTCGTGGACATCCGTGTCTTCAAGGGACTGAACGCCGAGTGGGCACTGGTGTGTGCTGAGCCGGGCTCGGGTGAGCGAGTGCGGGGCTGGCTGGAGCAGGCCGGCGTGCTGCGCCGGGGCGAGGGGCCTGCGGAGTTGGAGGAGCTGCTCGGCTGGATCGGCGTGCGGGACCGGCGGCTGGGCCGTGAGCACAGCGACCGGTGGATGGGGGTTCTTCTGGAGGAAGCCTCGGGCGAGGGCGCGGAGGCGCGGCTGGCGGCTCGGGTGGTCGTCCAGGCGATGTTGGACGGGGCGGTGCGGATGACGCTGTCGCTGCTGCGGCCCGGGCGGGACTTCGACGAGGTCGGGCAGGTCGTGGTGGTGAACCTGTACGGGGTGGTGCGCTCCTATCCGCTGCGCCGGAGTCAGAAGGTCGCCGCGAACGTGTTGTTGGAGACGCTGCACCGCGCGAGCCGGGAGCTGCGGGAGGACGACCCTCAGGGGCTGGAGTGGGATCCGGCGCTGGCGGAGCGTCCAGGTGCCGAGAACGTCGCGGAGGTCGCGTGCCGCAACGCCCTGGCGGAGCAGGCCGTGGCCGGTGGACTCGCGGACTCCCCCGAGGAGTTGGATCCGGCGCAGGCCGAGCTGGCCGAGCTGCTGCTGTGGGGGATGCGGAAGGGCTTGCTGACGCGGGCGCGGGCGCGCCAGATCGCGGGTGAGGTGTGTGAGGAGTCCCGGTTGGCCGCGGGGGTTTCGGCGGTGACGTGGCGCAAGCGGCGCAGCCGGAACGTTGCGCGGCTGCGGTCGGTCGCGGAGCAGTGGGTGAACGCGGCGTGAGGGTGGGCGGAGTGCTTTGTGCGGGGGGTGCCCCTATGTGTTTGGTCAAGGTCGAGGACCAGTAGGTTCGTGTGGTCGAGGGTGGGGCCGAGCCGTAGGGGTGTGCATGGGTGATAGCCAGGTCACGATCAAGCTCACGAGTGACGAGGCGCTGGTGTTGTCGGACTGGCTGGAGAAGCTGCAGATGACGGACCTGAGCCGGGTTGTCGACGACCCGGCGGTCTGGGCGCCGATCCATCGCATCGCGGGGACGCTGGCCAAGTCACTTCCTGGGCTGTTCGCGCCTGACTATGACCATGACTTGAGGCCGCTCGGCAGCGGCTTCGGCCGGAGGAGGACTGACCGGTGAGTCTGAACCGTCACCTGGCCCCTGCGGGTTGGGGTTCGTAGAAGGTTCCGTCGCGGAGCATCGCGAAGAGGACGTCGGCTCGTCGTCTGGCGAGGCAGAGCAGGGCCTGAGTGTGGTGCTTGCCCTGGCTGATTTTCTTGTCGTAGTAGGCCCGCGAGGTCGGGTCGCCAAGGGCAGCGAACGCGGAAAGGAAGAAGGCCCGTTTGAGCTGCTTGTTTCCTCTTCTGGATGGCTGTTCGCCGCGGATCGAGGAGCCCGAGCTCCGGGTGGCCGGGGCGAGGCCGGCGTAGGCGGCGAGGTGGCCGGCGGTCGGGAAGGTGCTGCCGTCGCCGACCTCGATCAGGATGCGGGCTCCGGTCCTGACGCCGATGCCTGGCATCGAGGTCAGGACTTTGGAAAGAGGGTGGTCCTCCAGGAGTTCCTCGATCCGCCCGGCCAAGAGTTTCCGCTGGTCAAGCACGGCCGTCAGCGAGCCGGCGAGGCTCGGGACGATCAGTGCGGCCGCCTCGGTCCCAGGGACCGTCACGGTCTGCTCGTCCAACGCGGCGAAGATCTCCTCGACCAGACGCTCGGCCGTCCTCGGCGCCTTCGGCCGCAGCAGGGTGACCAGCCGCCGACGGCCGGCCTTGCGTATCTGTGCCGGTGATCCGAACCGTTCCAGCAGCGTGAGGACGGCCGGGTGCTGCAATCGCGGCCCCAGCACCCGTTCCAGCGACGGATGGATCTGGGTGAGCAAGCCGTGCAGCCGGTTCGCGACCCGGGTCGCCTCGCCGGCCAGGTCGTCGTCGAAGCCCACGATCATCTCCAGCTCGGCGATCGTCTCGTCCTCGCCGTCGATAGCCCGCAGCGTGTGCGGCATCGCGCGGGCCGCGTCCGCGATGATGAACGCGTCCCGCGCGTCGGTCTTCGCCTCGCCCGGGTAGAGGTCGGCGATCCGCCGCATCGTCAATCCAGGCAGGTAGGCGACCGGACAGCCCATGTCGCGGGCAACGGCCAGCGGCAGAGCGCCGATCGAGGCCGGCTGGTCGACCACGACCAACACCGTTCCGTGCTTGGCCTTCAGCTTCGCGAACAGCTCGCGAAGCTTGGGTTCGGTGTTGGGTAGCCGCTTGTCGAACGCCTTCTTCCCGGCCGGCGTGACGGCGGTGGCGTGGTGTTCGCCCTTGCCGACGTCCAGGCCGAGGAAGACGTCGATGTCGCCGGTATCGATCACGTGCAGGCCCCTCCATCACGCTTTCGTCCGGCCTTGCCAGGGCACCGAGCTGCCACATCCACGTTACGGAGAGCTCTTCCGGCTTGGGTGAAGCCGGTGCTCAAGCCCCTCATTAGCGGTCTGTCGATGCCTCCGGGCCCGGTGACACCACCCCCCGGATCATGAACAACAAGGGGGGGAAGTCATGCCGGACCCGAAGGCCGGAGGCCCCATTGCGGAGCCACGAAAAAGGTAACGGGGGGGGTCACGTTCGGGCCGGGGCGGCTCCTTGCGGGGGTGGTACGGCGGATCGGCCGCCGGTGAGCCGGTATGGGAGGAGTCGGCTGTGGTGGAAAGGGATGAGGCGGTGCTGGTACGGGCCCGCCGTCGGCTGGTGGAGCTGGCCTCGCTGCTGGAGGTCGCGCCGTTCTCGGCGGACACGGAGGAGGCGATGCGCTGCTATCTGCGGGATGAGGCTCCGAGTGCGCGTGAGGCGTTTGCCCGGTGGGCGGAGTTGCCGGCGCAGTCCCGGCGAACGCGGGCCGCGCTGCTGAGGGAGGGCCCGTCGTGAGGCGCCGGAGGGACGACTCGGTCCGTGGTCGTGGAGGTGTGGATGGACGGTCCGGTCCTCGGGGCGGGCGTCGGTCGGAGGAGGGTTCGGTGGTGCTGCCCGGGGAGGTCGGCGGGTGGGCGCTGGGTTCCCTGGGTGCTGCGGCGAACGCGGTGACGGTCGTGCGGCGCGCGGCGTGGGTGCTGCTGCTGGCAGGGCCGGCGCTGGGGGCGTGGGCGCTGCTGTCGCAGCCGGAGGTGGTGGTGAGTAGGGCCGTGCCGGAGCGGGGTGCAGTCGCTGCCGCGGATACGTCGGCTTCCGGTCCAGGTGGGTTTGCGGAGTTGTTCGTGCACGCGTATCTGGAGGCCGGGGAGGGGACGGAGGGTTCGCTCGAGGGTTTCTTGCCGGGCGCGGAGTCGGTGGTGGTCCTGGCCGGCCCCGGGAGCCAGGTGGTGGAGCAGGTCGCGGCGGTGCGGGTGCGTGCGGTCTCGGACGGCTACTGGGCGGTGACGGTCGCCGCTCGTGTCCGCCTGGTCAAGTCCGCCGCCGTGAAGCCTGCCGTGCAGGAGGGGGCCGATGCGGGGGCGGGGGTGGCGGTGTTGCGGTACTTCCGGGTGCCGGTGCGGTCCGGGCCCGCGGGGGCGCTCGCGGCGGTTTCTCTGCCTGCGGAGGTGGGTGCGCCGCCTGCCGGGAAGGCACCCGCGCTCGGGTACGGGCAGGGGGTGGAGCCTAGCCAGGCGGATGCCGGGGTGCGGACGCTCGGAGGGTTCTTCTCTTCGTATCTGGCCGGCGAGGGCGAGCTGGACCGGTACATGTCGCCGGGCAGCGCGCTGGCGTCGGTCGTGCCTGTGCCGTACGCGTCGGTGGCGTTGGTGCGGATCGCGGAGTACGGGACGAACGCGCCGGGGGCTGCGTTCTCCGAGGGTGCGGAGATCGCGGATGGCACCCGGCGGCGGCTGCTGGTGGACGTCGCGGCGGTTGATCCCGTGGGCGTCGAGCGGCCGCTGACGTATGCGGTGGCGATGAAGGCGCGGGATGGGCGGTGGGAGGTGGAGGCCGTCGAGGCGGCTCCGCTCCTCGCGCCGGCTGGTTCTGGTGTGGCGAAGGAAGGACGGAACTGATGGGGAACTGGGTGGTGCTGGCGGATGCGCTCACCGACGTCGACCGGCTGGGGGTGCGGATTAGGGATGTGCTGACCGGCACGGTGATGTCCGTGATGCTGGTGGTCTCGGTGGTCGTCACGTGGAGGCAGTCGAAGTCGGTGCTGGCTGCGGCCGGGGCCTTTCTGGGGGCGGCGGCGCTGTGGTTCGCAGTGATGAACGCGATCGTGTTCCGCGACAGCATCGGGCAGACCATCAAGCCGGGCGGGGGTGCTGTGCCGCCGGTGACCGAGGGGCGGGGGCCGGGCGTCGTCCGGGTCGTCGACCCGGCGGCTGGTTCAGGGCCTGACGGTGAGGCGCAGTGAGCGGGGAAGCAGCGTCGGCTGAGGACGAGGTGCTGGTCGGCCGGTGCTACACCAAGGCGCGTCGGCATCCGCTGATGATCGGAAAGTGGCCGGGGGGCCGGCAGTCGATCTGGGGCGGCCCGTACACGGTGCCGCAGGTGATCGTGATCGCCGTGGTGTTCGGGGTCTTGATGCTGACGCGCTCGGTGTGGGCGCACTTCGGGCTGGTGAACCTGGTGATCGCGGTCGGTGTGCCGTACGTGTTGTCGCTGGTGGTGCGTCATGTCCACGTCGACGGGCGGAATCCGCTTCTGGTCGCGGTGAGTGCGGGCGGGACTGTGATGGCGCCGGTCGGGGGGCGGCTCGGGGGGCGGCCCGTGAAGTCGCTGGGCCCCGGCCGGAGCCTGGTGGGGGTGTGCAGTGTGACCTGGCCTGCAACGCCTCGGCCGCAGGCTCGTCGTGTGGTCGACGGGCGGGTGGACCGGCAGGTGGCGCGTTCGGTCGGGGAGGTCTTTTCTTCGGGGTCGCGGGCCGGTCGGCCGGTGTCGGCGGCTGCGGGTCTTCTTGCGTTGCGTCAAAAGCGCGCCGCCCAAGAGGTGCCTGCGGATGGGTGGGGGTGTGGGCGGTGAGGATGCCGGTCCGGCATGTGGCCGGGAACGTCATGTGGACGACGCAGGGGACGGTCTGGGCGGTCTTCCGGGTGGAGGGCGCTGATACGGCTCATGCCTCGCGGCGGGCCAGGCAGCAGCGTCTGGGGTATCTGGAAGCGCTGGTGAAGCAGTTGCGTGGGGAGTCGATGCTGCTGAGCCTGTGCCCGGCGGTGGACCCGGCGTCGGTGGTGGCCAGGATGTGCGCGGACATCGACCTGGGGGCGTCGCCGCGCTACCGCAAGAGTGTTGAAGTGCTGCGGGGCCAGTTGGGGCAGTTGGAGCTGACGGGACGGTCGGACTGGCTGGCTCTTCCCCTGCCGATGCAGCGGGCGGAGTCGGCGCGCGAGGTGTTCACGGCCGCGCGCGCGGGGTTCGCCTTGTCGCTGGGGCTGCTTCCCCGGCCCGTTTCCGCAGGTGAGGAGGAGCTGCGTCTGGGGCAGGCGGAGCGTCTGGCGTCGATGTGGCCGTCCGGGATCGGTGTGCGTGCCGCGTCGACGGCGGAGGTGCTGTGGATCTATGGGCACAGCGCGCGCCGCGGTCTGGTCGAGCCGGCCTTGCCCGGTGGTGGGGAGGGTGAGCGTCGGATGCGGGGGCGTGGGCGGGGGGCGGCCGCGCTCGGGCAGGTGGTCCTCGCCGAGGGCGGCCACCTTCTTGCCGGGCAGGACCAGGACAGTGATAGGGCCGGCCGTCGCGGGACGAAGAAGCCAGGGAATCCGTTCGCGCGGCGGTGGCTGGAGGTGACGACCGAGTGGGGGCCGTCGTACCAGGCGATGCTGGCGCTCGCCGAGATGCCCGAGGCGTTCGCGTTTCCTGGCTCGGAGTATCTGGGCCGGCTCGATGAGTTCTCCTTCCCGGTGGACTGGGTGGTGCGTCTGAACGTGGCGGGCGGCGCGGAGGCGGAGGCCAAGAGCCGGCGCCAGGCGAGGGAGCTGGCCAACCAGTATCAGGAGTACGGCGGGGAGACGGCGGGGGTGCCGGCCAGCGTCGGCAAGGCGGCGTCGGGCCTGGATGAGTTCCGTGAGCGTCTGACGTCCTCCAAGGCGGAGGTGGAGGTGCGGGCGATGACCGCGCTGTGCGTGTGGGGCGGCACACCGCAGGAGGCGGAGCGTCGGGCGGGTGAGCTGGCTGGGCATTTCGCCGGCGGCGAGTACACCTTCGTCCGGCCGCGCGGTGAGCAGGAGAGCCTCTGGTACGGGATGCTGCCCGGCGCCCGTACGCCGTCGGTGATGGCCCAGTACGCGCAGTACCTCCTTGCGCGTGACTTCGCGATGGCCGGCCCGTTCACCGGCAGCGCGCTGGGGGATGAGACCGGCCCTTTGTACGGGCTGCAGCTGGCCGGCGGCGGTGTGCGGCCGGTGCTGTGTGACTGGTCGCGCGGCCCGAGGGAGAACACTTCGGCGGCGGCCGCGTGGGTGGGTGAGCTGGGCAGCGGCAAGTCGGTGGGGATGAAGGGCGCCATGTACTCGGTGCTCGCCGCCGGGCGGCGCCTTCGCGGTGTGAGGCGGGGGCGGGCCGTGGTGGTGGACCGGACCGAGCAGCAGGAATGGGTGCGCTTCGCCGAGGCCTGCCCCGGCGAGAGCGAGATCATCACGATCGACGACCAGGCGCGGATCTCCCTGGACCCGCTGCGGATCTTCACCAAGGCCTCGGAGGCACAGCGGTTCACCGAGTCGTTCCTCACGCTGCTCCTGGGACTGGCGCCGATGAGCGAAGAAGGCATCGCCCTGTCGGAGGCGATCGAGGCGGCTCTTCAGGAGCCAAGTCCTTCGATGCGGGTCCTGGTCGAGGAGCTCGCCAACCGGGGCGCGGGCGGCGATACGTTCGCGGCGATGGCGGCGCGCCGGCTCGCGGCAGTACGCCGCAAGGACCTCGCCCGCGCAGTGTTCGACGAGTCTCTGCCGGTCGTGCGCAACTCGGCTGCAGACAGTGTGGTCTTCGCCGTGGCGTCTCTGGCTCTGCCGTCGAAGAGCGAGCTTGAGGCGGGACGTCTGGACAAGCTGCAGTTCGAGAAGACCTTCGGGCGTGCGGTGATGTATCTGATCGCCGCGCTGTGCCGGAAGATCGTCTACGCGCAGCCGGATGAGTTCGCGGTCGTGGTGTGGGACGAGTGCTGGTGGCTCACTTCCTCCCCTGAGGGGCTGGACCTGGCGATCGAGCTGGTCAAGGACGGCCGCAAGCACAACGCGGGCGCCTGGTTCGGCGGGCACGACGAGGACGACATCGGTCCCGCCTCCAGCGACAAGGGCCAGATCCTGCGCGGGCTGATCCCGCGCAAGTTCCTCTTCCGGCACACCAACCGGAACCTCGCCCGGCGAGGCCTGGCGTTCCTGGGCTGCAACCCCGAGGACGAAGACCTCCTGAACGTGGTCACCACCGGTCTGTCCCCCAACCGGCCGGACATGAACGACGCGGAGCGCGCCGCGCGGGCCGGCGAGTGCCTGCACCGCGATCTGACCGGCCGGATCGGCGCCATGCAGGTCGTCATCCCCGCCGACCAGGCCGCCGCCGACAACATTCATTCCCAGCCCGTCCGGCAGGCGGCCTGATGCCCCGGCAGCAGGCCCTCGTGCAGAGCGCAGCGCGGCTGAGCACGGGTATCAGGGGCCATGCCACCGCGGCGGCACGGTGGGCGCGGCCGGGCCGGGCGGTGCTGGCCGCGGTGATCCTTCTCATGCTCGCCAGCGTGTCGTCACTGACCCTGGCCGCTGTAGCCACGGCCGCCCCGAAACCGACACCGTCCCCAACGGCACCCCAACAACTGGCGCCTCCGGTCAACCCGGACAACCCGCTCGCGCCTGCCCCCGTCCTCACTCCGCCCAAGAACGGCACCACTCTGGAGGAGATCGGCCAGGAAGCGGAGAAGAACGCAGCCGCCGAGCGGAAGGCGAAAGAGAAGAAGGCCAGGGAGGACTGGGACAAGGAGGTGGACAACTACCTCAAGACCCAGGCCTCCCAGGGCGGTGTGCTGTCTGCGTTCGAGGTCACCGACCGCAACAACATCCCTGTCTCCGCCTACCGGGTCTATGCCGACACCGGCGACTGGAACGACTGGGACCTCAAGGTCGAACACTTCCTCGTCGAGATGATGTTCCTCTGCAACAAGTGGGGCGTCTCCTTCGCCTGCTTCCTGCTCACCTGGGCGCTGTCGTTCTCCCTGGCCGGCCTGCTGCTCAAGCCCGCGCTGACGGTCTCGACGTCGCTGTACGGCGGGGTGGTCATGCAGCTGGGTCTGCCCGCGCTGTTCCTCACGTTCTCGGCCGTGGTGGCGTCCTGGCACCTGCTGTTCGGCAACCGGGCGCGGGGCTGGGGCGAGATGGCGGCTGCGATGGTCATCTCCGCGCTCGCCGTCGGCGCGCTCGCCTCGCCTCCCCAGTTGCTGCTGTCCAAGGATCACGGCGCGGTCGCCACGGTCCGCGACCTGGCGGTGGAGACCGCCGCGCTCGTCCTGGACAAGGAGGCCATCGACGCCGGCAGCACCGCCACTACAACAGCCGGCAGCACGTGGGAGAGGGCCGGGCAGGGAGCGACGGTCGGGCAGCGGGTGCGCAGTTCGGCCGGCTCGATCGCCCGGCCCATTACCGATGCCCTGGTCGACGCGTTCGTCGCACGCCCGGCGATGATGCTCTCCTACGGGCGGACCTTCGAGGACCCGAAGAACGGCCGCGGCCCGAAGTGCGGCACCCTGTTCCGCCAGTCCCGTATCTCCCAGGCCGTCTTCGACCAGAAGATCGACGAGATCCTGGCCGCCGACAACAGGTACGTCCAGGACGTTCCCTTCATCGGCGGCCCTCTCAGCGACCTCGTGGACGCCTCCACTCAGCCGGCTGAGACCGTCGTCCGCGAGAAGCTCGCCGCCAAGGGGCCGTTGAAGGAGTTCGAGGCCGCGTGCGTCAAGGACGGTGCCGCGTCGGCGAAGAAGGCCAGCATGGAGAAGGTCGGCGGCGCCTTCTTCATGGTCATCGCCGCGTTCCTGACCTGCTTCTTCATGATCGCGCTGACGTTCGGCTTCCTCTTTGCGCAACTGCAGATCGCCCTCGAGGCGATGATCGCGAAGGTCGCGCTGGCTTTCGGTGTCCTGCCCGGGCCCGGGCGCGGCTGGCTCTGGGACCGTGCGACCGCCATCGCCCGAGCCCTGGCCCTCCTTATCGTCTCCGTCACCGCCATCGCGGTGTTCGTCGTCGTCGTCAACGCCGTCCTCAACGCCTCCGACACCGACATCCCCGGCGGCATCACCATCCGCTTCGTCGTCCTGGACTGCGTCGGCGGCGGCGCCTTCGTCTACCGCAAGCGCCTGATCCGCGCCACCCGCGGTCTGACCATGCGGGCCCGGGCCCGGGTCGGCAGCAGCGTGGCCGGCGGGGCGGCCACTGCGTCCTCGCTCGGTCAGCCCAACCGCGGCGGCAAGGGCAGGAAGCTGCTGATGGGCGGGCTCATGATCGGCGCGCTCGCTGCGACCGGCGGCACCAGCGCGGCCGTCGGCATCGGCCGAGTGGGTACGGGGCGTGTGGCCGCGCGTCTGGGTGGCGGGGCCCTGCACGGTGCCGGGCGTGCTGTGGCCGGGACGGCGAACTTCGCCGGCCGCACCGCCCTCGCCGGCGCCAAGGGCGCGGTGAAGACCACCGCGTTCGCGTTGAAGGCGACCGCGGGGCTCCCGGTGTACGGGCCGCGTGCAGCCCGCCGGGTCGGCGCCGCGGCCACGGCCCTGCCCGACCGGGTTGCCTCCATGACCGGCAACACGGTTCAGGGCATGCAGGAGACCGTCCAGGCAGTACATCAAAGCGTCGTGGCACCAGTTGCGGACTTCAGCGGGGAGTACACCCACAATCTGCGCTCGCTCGGCCGGATCGTGACCGGCCGGGGCGGACTGGGCCGCTACAACGCCCCGCGCAGGCCCGGCCCCTACCCGGCCGCATCGCCTGCACGGCGCCCACGTCCGACACCCCGCCCGCGCACTCCTGCTCCTGTGCCTCCCGTGCCTGCCGTACCTGCTGTGCCGACCGTGCCTGCGGTACGTCGGCGTCCGGCGCCGCCACGGGCCGTACAGCCTCCGGCCGGACCGGCCCAGGCCATGCTCCGGCAACGGCTGCACCGCCTTCAGGCCCAACCGCCCCGGCCCATATCTCGCTCGCAGCCTCCGCAGACGCCGCCCCCGGCTGCCCCGCCCACCGCACAGACGCCGGCCCCGCCCCTTCCGCAGACGCCGCCTCCAGCTCCCCCGCAGACGCCACCCCCGGCGCAGACTCCTCCACGGGCCGCGCCTCGCCCCGCCCGGAAGGCTCCGCCGGTAAGGCCGACGCCGCGCCGGCCGGGCCGGCCATGAGCGCGTCAACGAAGACGGCGCTGACCGTCGGTGCGGTCGTGCTCGCCCCGCTGCCGTTCGTCGTCGGACTGCTCGTCCTGTTCATCGCCGCCGTGGCCAGCGGGGCGACCGGCCACGAGAAGGAGAGTGGAAGCTCCGCTCAGGGGCCAGCAGGCGCGACTCCGTCCAGCGTCCCCGGGATCGGCCCGGTCGTCCTCAGCGCCTACGTCAAGGCCGCGCACACCGTCACCACGCTCCGGCCGAAGTGCGCGGGGATGCGCTGGTCCGTCATCGCAGGCATCGGCAAAGTCGAATCCCGCCACGCCGCCGCACGCCAAATCGCGGCGAACGGCGACGTGACGCCCAGGATCTACGGCGTGCGGCTCAACGGGTCAGGGACCGGCGGCAACACCAGCGTCCACAGCGACACCGACGGCGGCGCCCTGGACGGCGACCCCCTGTACGACCGGGCGGTGGGACCCATGCAGTTCATCCCCTCCACCTGGCAGGGCCCCTCCGGACAGGACGGCAACGGCGACACCGTCAAAGACCCCCACAACGCCTTCGACGCGGCCCAGGCCACCGCCGTCTACCTCTGCGGTACAGGGAGCAGCAACCTCACCGACGACGCGCAGCTCCGCAAGGCGGTGCTCCGCTACAACCAGTCCGGGGCGTACGCGGACGAAGTCATCGCGCACGTTCACACCTACGACCAGCTCACCACTTCCGGCTCCAACCCGGCCAGTACGTCACCGGGCGGCACGGCATTCCACGACGGCCTCGCCAACTGGCCCTCTTCTGTTAAGAACCCTCGCTCGACAGCGGGGGCGATCGGCTGGGCACTCCAGGAGGCCGCCGGCGGAGGCCGGGACTGGTACCGGGCCTGTCTCGCGTTCGTCGCCCGCACCTACGGCTGGTCCTACTCCGGCGTCCAGTACGCCGTCGACCACTACCGGCAGATGCCCGCCGCCATGCGCCACGACCGCAACCGCACTCCCCCACCCGGAGCACTGATGTACTGGGACACCGGCCAGCGAGCCGGTCACGTCGCGCTCTACCTCGGAGACGGGAAGATCGCCTCCAACGACATCCGCCGCAAGGGCTATATCGACGTCGTCAACGCCACCGACATCGAAACCGTGTGGGGCGCCACGTACCTCGGCTGGGCCCCGCCGTACTTCCCCAAGGGAGGATGAGACGTCCGATCCCGCCATACCCACGGTCCTGAACGAGGCCGGGCCGTGCTCATGCCGTCAGTTCAGGCATTTCAAGTCCCGTCACAAACGCCGAGAGCCGGCCTCAAGTGAACCGACAGCACCATCTGCTGGAAACACCGCCGAGCCGCGCGGCCGGGCAATCGAATCCGCCCACGTCTCGCCAGCAGCACACCCATCATGATCAAGGAGTGTTGCGCCGGGCGTCAGAACCAGAGATGACCGGTCGTGGCTGACACTCGACGTGTTCGGCACCATCGCGATCCGTGGTAATCGGGTGACTGTCCTCGGGACTGGTCAAGGAGGACGACACCAGAGGGCTACGCCCTCCTCGACGATCCCGTCTGCGCGGCATTGACTGACCGGTCGCTCCATTCAGTGACTGAACACGGTGGCCACCGCGCCGAGCGCTGGGTCCTGCAGGCAGGCCAGTCAGGGACTGTCATGAATTAGGTGGGTTCCTTCCTCGAAGGAGTCATCTGATGGGTACGCCGACGGGTCACACGATCGGGTTGCTGGAGGAACTGGCCGCGCTCGCGGCGGAGGAGACCGCGGCAGGCAGTCTCCGCCTGATGGGCAAGGCATTCTCCCGGAACTCGCGCAGCACCTCATGCAGGCCGCGCTCGAATCAGAGGCGGGCCTTCATCTGGCCGATGAACCGGTGATCGCTGGCGGTCGAGGTTCGCGTTCGGGCAACAATATGCGCAATGGATACCAGGCGAAGAAGGTGATGACCGAGGCCAGTCCGGCCGTCATGAACGTTCCGCGTGACCGGCGCGGCACCTTCCGTCCCGGACTGCTGCCGCAATACGCCCGGCGGACCGGCACCATCGACGAAATAGTTCCTTCTCTGACAGGGAACAACTGACGCCCGGGGAGATCGTCGCCCACCTCTCCGGTCCGGGGCACGGAGAACCGCTCGAGAACACGCTCAAGCTGGGGGCCGTCGCCGTAGTGCCCAGGCGTCAGGACGGGAGCGAGAGGCCAGCATCGTCCGTCGGCTGTGATGTGGACTTTGGTGGTGAATCCTCCTCGGGAGCATCCCAGGCACTCGCCGATCTGGCCACCTCCTCCAACTCCGGGCTGTCAGCTTTCGCAGCACCGGACCGGCCCGGTTCGTCCCCACACGTTCCCCCTTTTACCCGGGGGCTGCCGCACTGCGGCGGCCCCCGGGCAGCGGAGTGGGAACGGCGGATCGAAACCGCGGCGGAAGCAGACGGGGCCTGTCGGCTACAAGAAGCGCGCAACGCGGCAGCCGCAATCGCTGAAGAGACCCGCCCAGGCAGCATTGATCACCCGCGGCACCGTCGACTGCAGCGTCACAGTGGCCAGGGAAGCGAACTGACAAGGCCACGCTTCTCATCATCCACGCTCAGGATCTGACCTCGAGGCAGGACCCAAGCCTGGGTACCGGTTGCTCAGGCCCTCTGGGGTGCGATCTCCCTAGCCTCTGTGTCTGACCCGGCGCCCTCGCGTCACGCTCGGACGGTAAAACGTCCCACAGAAGAGGAGTCACCATGAAGAAGGCTGTTCTGGCCGGCTGCGGACTGGCGCTCGCCAGCCTGGCATCTGCCCTTCTGCTCAGCACCGGCGCAAGCGCGGATCCCTACATGGACAACCCGCGGGGCAACAACGACTTCACCGTGCCGTCCAACACCCCCACACCCGCGCCCTCTCAATCCTAGGAATCGCAGGGCCGATCAGCGCTGAGAAACCCAGAGGGCTCACAGATCCAGGCGCTGCACCGGTCCCAGCCGGTCCTGCCGATAGTGCCCGATGCTTCCGAACGCCGCATCCACGACTACGTTCAGGCCTGCACCGCGACCCTGTTCGCCGCCCTTGAGGCCGCCAGTGGCAAGGGCATCGGCTCGCTCCACCGCCGCCACCGGCCAGCGGAGTTCAAGGAGTTCCTTGCCAAGCTGGACAAGGAAGTCCCGGCCGATCTCCAGGTTCATCTGATCCTGGACAACTACGCGACCCACAAAACACCCGACATCAAGAAGTGGCTTCTGGCTTCACCCGCGGTTCCAGCTGCACTTCACACCCACGAGTGCGTCGTGGGTGAACCTGGTCGAGTGGTGGTTCGCCGAGCTCACGCCGAAGACGCTCAAGCGCGGTGTCCGCCGCTCGTTCCAAGTCCTCGAACGCGACATCCGGTCCTGGCCTCGCCGACTGGAACGAGTACTTCACAGGCCGTTCGTCTGGACCAGACAGCCGACGAGATCCTCGACGAATTCACCGCCTATTGCCGACGAATCTCTGACTCAGGTCACCAGAACCGCATTCTCGAGGGCGAAACAGCAACTTCGCGATCTCCGCATGCCGGCGCCCCGCTCCGACCCCACGTTCAGCCTCACCAGGAAACGGCCTCAAGGCGTGCAACCTGAGTGAGTACCACCTGCCCATAAAAGCAACGGCGCGGTCACTTTACCCTAGCTGGGCAGGCTTCGCCTCGACTACTGCCCGCAGAATTCTGCAGCACCATACTTCCCGTGAAACCCACGTCTAATGCTGCAGAAACAAGCCTGTCAGGCGGAATCTACGTTCCCTTACGTTTAAATCGAATGGAATAACCCAATGAGTCTCCTCGAATTCCTGATTTCCGATGCCTCCGACCCTGCCGCCCAGCAAGCAGGCGACACCGACATTTCCGTGGCCACCGACGCCGAGCTCGCCGAATTCAAGAAGAAGCAACTCGAAAACCTTAAGCTGCAGCAGTGAGCTTCTTCAGCGGTCACTCCAGAGGATGAGTGGCTGGCTGAGGTTGACTGCCCTCTGAGCTGCGGCAGCGCAAAGCTCTCGTGGGCCCAATCGTCACCCGATCGGTGGCCACTCTGAAGAAGCTCAACGATTCCCCAGGGCGGGTGAATAAGATCCACTTGAGCCCTAAATGAAAGAAATGGAACGAGAATGAGGAAAACGCGTCACTGGGCCTTGACTGTACTCGCCAGCGTGGCCGGTGCCGTCTCCGTGCTGTCTCTGGGCGCCGGGCCGTCGGGAGCCGCCACGCTGTCGGATCAATGCACCGCACTTCCGGCGGGGTCCAAGGTCAATGGGCTCGAATACGCAGTATCTGTATACAGCGACTCGTCTTGCACGGACTTTGTCGACCTCATTGCTCCGGGAGGTGTCTCGGAAGCTGAGCCGGTCGTTGTCTTCCTGAAGAAGTCTGGAACTCACGTGCCCGAGTAGGCGGCTCATTGGCAACGCAGAGAAGCCCGTCCAGCGGCACCCACATACCCCTCCCGTCGCACGTAGTAATTTCAGACGTATCCGTCCGTCGGGACGGATGGGCGGGTTGGGTGCCGCTGAACCTTCAGTGTGTTGTCACCACAGTGGATAGAGCGTCGCCAGAGCGGGCCCGACCGATGCCTTGGTTGACCTGGCTAGCCGTCGGCGAATGCCCGGCCAGGGGCCGCTGGTCGCTCCAGCAGCCTTCTCAGAGCTGCGGGACCCTGTCGTGTCTGCCGAGAGACGGGGGCGTCTGTCTAATGATTGCCCAGCGTCGGACCGTGTCCGTGAGCTGCTTCTTCTCCGGCAGTGGCAGCAGCGAGCGGTGGCGTGTCGGTACCTTCGCCAATGAATCTCTTTCACCCTTCAGAGACAGGACGAAAGCGATTCAGTGAGCTTCTTCAGAGTGGCCACCGATCGGGTGACGATTGGGCCCACGAGAGCTTTGCGCTGCCGCAGCTCAGAGGGCAGTCAACCTCAGCCAGCCACTCATCCTCTGGAGTGACCGCTGAAGAAGCTCAGTGACCGCTCCCGGTCACCATCGCGGATGTATAGTGACTTCGCTCGATCGGGAAGCTTCACTTAGAGCGTCCACCAGCAGGCGAGTATAATGACGCAGGCATGGCCCCTGATCAGGGACCATGCCTGCTGCCCCATCTTGCATTGTTGACCCGCTCCGCGACCAGCTCCTCGCCTTGTTTCTCAAGCAGGGGGATCGACATTCGCTGGCCGGCGCAACCCGCGGGTCAGCGATGCGGTAGGCCCACTGCTGCGACTGCATGATCGGCCTCGAGCTGTGCCACCTGGTGGCTGACGATTGCATCGCCCTGTGAGCGCGCCGGGCATAGTGCCGTCAGCGGCACGGAACAGGGCCTGAAATGCTCGCGGTTGACCGAAAGCACAGTCATACCACTGAGCTTCTTCAGAGTGGCCACCGATCGGGTGACGATTGGGCCCACGAGAGCTTTGCGCTGCCGCAGCTCAGAGGGCAGTCAACCTCAGCCAGCCACTCATCCTCTGGAGTGACCGCTGAAGAAGCTCACTGACTACTGAGGTTGAACTCGTGGTGTCGTAGGGGCTGACGGCTCGTCGCCCGTGCGGTATCACCGGGGCATGCGGTATCCACAAGGTGGCGGGCTGACCCCCGAACGGCAGCAGTTCCGCGAGGAGTTACGGCTCAAGGCGGCCGAGAGGTTCGCCCTGGGCGAGGCGATCGCGGTGATCGCCAAGGACCTGCGGGTCAGCGTCCGGTCGGTGCAGCGGTGGCGGCAGATGTGGGACGAGGGCGGTCCGAGGGCTCTGCGGTCACAGGGGCCGGTGTCGCTGCCGAGACTGAGCGAGAAGCAGTTCGCCCAGCTGGAAGCGGAGCTGGCCAAGGGTCCGGCCGCGCACGGCTGGGAAGACCAACGCTGGACCCTGAGCCGTGTGAAGACGGTGATCGGCCGGCGCTTCCACCTGACCTACACGGTCCAGGGCGTGCGCAAGCTGCTGGTGCGTAACGGCTGGTCCTGCCAGGTCCCGGCCCGACGGGCGGTCGAGCGGGACGACGAGGCGGTGGCCGGGTGGGCCCGGGAGGTGTGGCCCTGCGCGGAAGGCTCGCGGCGGCCCGTGGAGCCTGGCTCGTCTTCGAGGACGAGGCCGGATTCTCCATGACGCCGCCGCAGGCAAAGACATGGTCACAGCGCGGCCGGACCCCGGTGGTGCGGGTCCGTGGCCGTTCCCGCAGACGGATATCCATCGCCGTGCTGACCTGCTACAAACCTGGCCACCGGTCCCGGCTGATCTACCGGCCGCGCCGGGACGACGGCCAACGCGACGGACGCAAGAGCTTCTCCTGGCGCGACTACCGGGGCCTGCTGATCGCCGCCCACCAGCAGCTCGGCGGCCCGATCGTGCTCGTCTGGGACAACTGTGAGACTCATGGGGCACCGTCCGGGGCCAGGGTCTGACCCGTGGGACAACTGGCCCAGGCTGCCTTGTTCAGGATCTGTCGGCCCGTGGTCCCGGGCGGTGCTTGCTGCCGCCGGACCGGCGGGCGTGTCCCGATAGGGGCCTTGCCACACAAGGCACCATCACAGTTCTGACCGCCCACCCGGCCCGGCGTCGGCCATCAGCCCCAGCCGATGAAGGAGCCGCGTGACCATCACCAGCATGCCCCAGCCGATCCTGCCCGCACAGCCAGAAGAACCGCTGGCAGAGGACGTGATCCTGGGAGTGGACACCCACAAGGACGTGCACGTCGCCGCCGTGATCACCGCTCTCGGAGCACTCCTGGCCCACCAGCAGTTCCCGACCACCGCCGCCGGATACCGCCAACTCCTGTCCTGGGCACGCTCCTTCGGCGCCCTGCGCCGAGCCGGTGTGGAGTGCACCGGATCCTACGGAGCGGCCCTGGCACGCTTCCTGAGCCGGGAGAACGTCCAGGTCATCGAGGTCAATCAGCCCGACCGCGCCCTGCGCCGCAAGCGCGGCAAGACCGACGCCGTCGATGCGGAGGCCGCCGCCCGCGCGGTGCTGTCCGGACGCGCCGACGTCACGCCCAAGACCGGAGAAGGCCCGGCGGCCGACATGCGCGTGCTGCGACTGGCGAAGGAGTCAGCCGTCAAGGCCCGCACGCAGGCAAAGAACCAGCTCAAGGCCGTGCTGCTCGGTGTCGATCCCGCGCTGCGCGAGGCACTGTCCATGCTCAGCAACACGGCCTTGATCGCCAGGTGTGCCGACCTTCCCGACGCCGGCCACGCTGCCGTCTTCACGCTCCGGCTGCTGGCCCGGCGCATCCAGCAGCTCACCGTCGAGGTCAAGGAACTCACCCGCCGGGTCAGCAAAGCCGTCCACCGCTGTCATCCGCAGCTCCTGGACATCATCGGTGTCGGGCCCGACAGTGCCGCTGCCCTGCTGATCGCCGCCGGCGACAATCCGGAACGGCTGGCCAGCGAAGCATCATTCGCAGCTCTGTGCGGCGTCAGCCCCGTCGAGCAGTCTTCCGGAAAGACCCAGCGCCGGAGGCTCAACCGCGGGGGCAACCGGCAGGCCAACGCTGCCCTCTACCGCATCGTCGTGACACGCATCCGCCGTGATGCCCGCACCCGTCTCTACGTCGACCGCCGCACAAAACAGGGCATGTCGAAACGCGAGATCATCCGCTGCCTCAAACGCTACGTCGCTCGCGAGATCTACCGTCAGATCCAGCCGCCGTCGGCCCTTGCTGCCTCGTCTTCTGCCGCTTGACGCAACATAGGGGCATCCTGAACGTCCACAAGGCCGCCGGTCTGCGGGAGTTCGCCGCCTCGCGGGACTGGCTCACCATCTACTACCTGCCGCCCTACGCACCCGACCTCAACCCCGTGGAAGGGATCTGGTCCCTGCTGCGGCGTGGCTGGCTCTCCAACGTCGCATTCAGCACCCCCGAACACCTCGTCCAGCGCGTCCGACGCGGCCTACCCCACATCCAGTACCGCAGCGACCTCATAGACGGCTGCCTCGCCGAAATCGGCCTGACCATCAGACCCACCTGAGCGACCCAGCGACATCACGAGTTCAACCTCAGTAACAAGCTCGTGCAGGTTAGCTACGGGCCTCCGGCTCTACTAGATCACTCCGCGACAGCTCCCCTGGGCGCACGGCGCTACGGCACTCGCCCCTTCGGTGGGGATCCCTACCGAGGTCTGTTTGGCGACTGACCTCGGGAGTGCACTGCCGCCATGACCATCCTCTCCGAGCGCCCTGCGCCCACCCCTGATGGCATCAACCCCTCCCGGGCCCGCGACGTCGTCCGAGCCCCTACAGCCGGCCTCCCCTCACGGCCGCAGACCTCAGCGCGCCCCTGCTCTGAATGCCCGACGACGGGGTCGGCCCGGACGCGCGGCCCGGCACCGTCCAGCTCTCCGACATGCCAGCGACCGCCGGGCGTTGGGCCGAGCTCGGCATCCACGGAACCAAGCTGTTCTCCTTCGGGCAGCCCGCGACGCGCACGCCTCCGGCGCCATCGCGGCGGGCAACCGCATGATTCGCACCATCGGAAGCCGTTGCGCGAGGGATCAGGACCTGTAACCGCCGAGAGCACGCGACCGACTGCACGAACCGACTGTTCCGCCAGCACCTTCCCAAGGGCTGACCGGGCGCTGCTGGACGGGGCTCCGGCGTCCCCTTACGCTCCGTTCCGGTGCTGTCCTCAGCGCTCAGCCGGTTCCCGGAGGAGCACGCGCGCGATAAGGCCCTGTACTTCTCCTGGCTCGCCGAGGCGTACCTCTCGAGACGCACCGCTGAACAAGTTCAGTGAGTGGTCCGCATTCTGGCTCGGCAGACCTGGCGGCTCTGATGTCGCCAGGGGTCCTCCCGGGACTCGACCATGGGCAGCGCGGTGGGTCGTTTGGCGTGGTCACACTGACTGTGATGGGCAGCCCATGCCCGACCGGAGGTCCATCGCGGAGCTGACGGAGACGGAAACGTGCGCAGCGGGAGGCAGGCCGCCGCAGATCAGCCCTTGACAGGATCCGTGTTGAGCTGACTGGACCTGGGCACGTTGTTGAGTAGGTGCTCCGCCGCCTGCTGTACTGCGGCCTTGTCAGAACCCGCGAGGTCGATCGCCACGAGCTCGTCCTCGATCTCGACCTTGGCTGCGCGGCCGTGGTTTCCGAGGCCCGTCACGTGAGGCTGGGCTGGTAGAAGCATCTGCATTCGGAGCCTCTGCAGGTGCGCGATGATGCGGTCGCGGAGCGTGAACGCCTCTCTGGTTGAGTCGGCGTGGGCGTAGACCTGTGCGTGGTGCGGCTTACGCCTGAGCTCGAAGTCGATGAGAGCCGTGCGGCTGAGCATCTCGGCCAGTGTGAGGTGGAGGTCGTGCACGTGGTTGCGGGAGAACGTGCCGGCGAAGCCGAGGTGGACTAGCGGAGTGTCGTCTCCGGCGGCGCGGGTGAGGTCGAGGTAGTACTCCTCGGGTTCAATGTCGTAGGACGTGCAGCGGCTGATCTTGAAGTAATCGTGGCCGGGGTAGAACCGCGGAGGAAGTAGCTCCACAAGGCGGGAGAAGGCGTGGTCTTGGGTGGGCCCGAACGGATGGTAGCCCGGGGCCTTCTCTCCGAGCAGGGTCAGGAGCTCAACGTATGTCGCGGGCAGCTCGACCCTGTGCTCCCGCTGCACCGCGACGATGACGTCATGAGGTACGGGAGTTACGGCCTTGGCGAAGGCATCGTCGCGCGCGCACATGAAGGCAAAGATGTTTCCAAAGGTCATGCCAGCCCTTCCCTTTCGGCCAGCTGGCGAGAAAGACGTCTATTGGCGGGATGGTACATGTCCGTTCTCATCGAAGGCATGGCCTGCCTGTCGATGGCCGCCTGTCACGGCAGCCGAGCCTCCGGAGGCCTTGCGCATCGACCGCCTCGGCGTTGGTGGGAGCGCCATCGGTGAGTGACGGGATCGGGCCTGCCGGAGGCAAGAGACCAAAATCGGCCCAATGTCCTTAAAGTCCAGCGGAACGCCATCAAGGTGTTGGTGATAGTTGTGCGGTGGCCCGGGTTGGGCTGCTGTCAGGACCGGCGCCGGTGTTCCGGCATGGCCTGCAAGGTAACTGGCGGCTCGTCAGATTCTGCCGTGCCCCCGAGATGTCTGCCGCGAGCGTCGGCGTCGGCCAGGCCCACCCCGTTGTCTTCCTCTTCGCCGGGCAGGAGGGCCCGTCCTTGGCGTTTGCGGTGCAGGACGGCGAGGCCGGTGTTGATGTAGGCGACGTCGGCCAGTACGGTCACGCCTTCGCATGCCGCGGCCAGGCCGGAGTCGCGCTAGACTCTCGCGTCCGCGGTGCTGCCGGCCCTGGCGTAGGCCTTGTCGGCGGCACGTTCCAAGTGCCGTTCAAACGACGCCGCGGACACCCCCTCACACCCAGACCAGCAGCCGTCAATCGAGCGCACGCCCGACTCCGCTTGCCGGTCGAGCGGGCCTTCGCCCGTTCAAGGCTTGGCGGATCTTCCGCAAAGCCCGGATCAGCCCCAACCGGCTCACGTCAATCACCAAAGCCATCCTCACCCTCGAGCGGCGACGCTGAAGATCCTTAATGAATGAGCTTCTTCAGCGGTCACTCCAGAGGATGAGTGGCTGGCTGAGGTTGACTGCCCTCTGAGCTGCGGCAGCGCAAAGCTCTCGTGGGCCCAATCGTCACCCGATCGGTGGCCACTCTGAAGAAGCTCAATGACCACAGGTACCAAAGAGAATTCGGTCCAGCGAGACGGACTCCCCTCGATGATGGCCTACCTGACCCGCCTTGTACGTCGACCGCCTCGGCTTTGGAGGGGGCGCCATCGATGACGGGATCAGGCCCGCCGGAGGCAAGAGACCGAATTCGGCCCAATGTCCTTAAAGTCCAACAGAATGCCATCAAGGTAATTGTGATGGTTGGACTGTGGCCCGGGGCTGGGCTGGGCTGGGCTGGGCTGCTGTCAGGATCGGCACCGACGTTCCGGCATGACCAGCAAGGTAACTGGCGGCTCGTCAGATTCTGCCGTGCCCCCGAGATGTCTGCCGCGAACGTCGGCGTCGGCCTGGCCCACCCCCGTCATCTTCCTCTTCGCCGGGCAGGAGGGCCCGTCCTTGGCGTTTGCGGTGCGGGACGGCGAGGCCGGTGTTGATGCAGGCACAGTCGGCCAGCACGGTCACGCCTTCGCATGCCACGGCCAGGCCGGAGTCCCGCTAGACTCTCGCGTCCGCGGTGCTGCCGGGCGCCGGACGGGCCGCGGCGATCACGAGTTTCGTGTCGGCGTCGATGATGACCTGCACGTTCGCCGAGAATCGGGAGTTGCGTGAGGATGCGCCGGCCTCCCGGTCGCGGAACGGGATGAGGGTGCCGTCCGCGATCCACAGCCGTTCCACCGCGTCGGCCGGGCGGGGGGCCGGCTCGACGGCCAGGATCGGCCGCAGCCGCTGGATGACCCGGCACACCGTCGCGGGCGAGATGTCGAACAGCGGCGCGAGCTGCCTCATTGTGAGGTTCGTGCGGTAGTAGACGGCCACCAGCAGTACCCGGTCCGCCAGCGGCAGATACCACGGTCGGCCACCACCAGGACCGTTCCCGCTACCGCCCCGTTCCCGGACCGCCTTCAGCAGCCGCTCGAACTGCCGCATACGCAGACCCGTGAATGTTTCCACCCACTGCGGTTCAGCTCTCAAAGCCCCACGCGCACAGGGGAGATGCTCGCACTGCAGTCTGATGCAACACGCTTCGAAGCGTCCCTGACTCATCACGCGTCCAGCCATACCTGTCGAGAGAGGTGCTCAGAGCCCGGCCTTCGTCCCCATGCCTACCGAGCATGCTGAGCACACGGGGCGCTCTGGCTGTGCAGCGTGGGAGGGTGCAATGAGCTTCTTCAGCGGTCACTCCAGAGGATGAGTGGCTGGCTGAGGTTGACTGCCCTCTGAGCTGCGGCAGCGCAAAGCTCTCGTGGGCCCAATCGTCACCCGATCGGTGGCCACTCTGAAGAAGCTCAATGAGAGTGAGGGACACTACTGCGCCAGCAATGAGCACTCCGGGTGCACGCATCAGAGTGCTGGACTTGAGGCCGTGACGTGTCGCGACAGGAGCCATGACAGAAAGCTGGAGGTCATTTTTACTCATGCCTCCAAAGTAGCGTTGTCGATTGACGGCCAACTGAGTACTCCATGCCGGGAATCTCAGCACCCCCAGATCTGGGCGAACCGGGGCATTTGAGTTGATGCCGGGCATCCTGCTCATAGAGGTATGATATGATCGCACCTGCCGATGCTCGAGATGCGATAGTCAGCCCTTTCTGCCCTGGCGTTCCTTACTGACTTCAGCTCGTCGGGGTGAATCTGTGTGAAGTCCCTGACGGGTGAAGGCGGGTGGCTGTATCCGTGAGGTGTGAGATATGCAGATGGGGGCGGGCTGACGCCGACGGGGCGCCGGCGTCGGGAGACGGTTCGGATGCAGGCGGCTGAACTGTTCGAGCAGCAGATCAAGCCGTCGGAAGTCGCACGGCGGCTGCGGGTGAGTGTGAAGTCGGCTTATCAGTGGCACCAGTTGTGGCGGGATGGCGGTGTTCAGGCGCTGGCCTCCCGTGGTCCGAGCGGGTCGCGGTGCCGGCTGTCCCCGCGGTCTTTGGAGAAGCTGGCCGCGTATCTGGAGCAGGGGCCGGCCGCGCATGGCTGGGTGGAGGACCAGGTGTGGACCGCCTCGCGGGTGGCCACGCTGATCGGCAGGAAGTTCCATGTCTCCTACAGCGTCTCGGGTGCGACCCGGCTGATGCACCGGCTGGGCTTCAGCCCGCAGGTGCCCGCCCGGCGGGTCGCGGAGCGCGATGAGCAGGCTGTCGCCGTATGGAAGGAGGCGACCTGGGCGGAGGTAAAGGGCGAGGGCGGCCTGCGGGGGCTACGTCTGCTTCGAGGACGAAGCCGGGTTCACCCGCAGGCCGCCGCGGGGACGGACCTGGGGCCGGCGCGGAGTGACCCCGGTTGTCACCATCAGCGGCCGCCGTTCGGGCCGGCTGTCAGTGGCCGGGCTGATTGCAATGCGGCCGGGTTCCCGGACCCGGCTGTGTCACCGCCTGCGGAGTCATCCCGCGGGGAAAAGTGCCCGTCGCAGTATGGGCGAGCGGGACTTCATCGCGCTGATCGACGGTGTCCACCAGCTGGTCGGGGCACCAATCGTGCTGGTCTGGGACCGGTTGAACACCCACGTGTCCCGCAGGATGCAGGCCCTCGTGGCCGAGCGGGCATGGCTGACGGTGTTCCTGCTGCCCGCCTACTCGCCCGACCTCAACCCCGTCGAGTGGGTATGGGCCCACGTCAAACGCAGCCTCGCCAACCTCGCCGTCATGGCCCTCGACCAGCTCGAAGCCCTTGTCCGTAACAGGCTCAAACGCCTTCAATACCGGTCCCACACCCTCGACGGCTTCATAGCGGGGACCGGCTTGACCCTCGTCGAGCAACTATCACCCTGACGAGCTGACGTCAGTAAGAGGGCATCTGGTCAAAGTTCATGCGTTTGCGACTGGGGCGGATGAGGCCGCCCGGGCGGGGCGGTCGGCACGTTCCCGATGCTGAGGCAGGCGGCATCCGTCGTGATCGCCTGCCGTGCGCCGCCCTGGCCTATCGCTTCCGCTGACGCCGAGGTGCCTTCTGAGGGACCGAGCATCAGGTGCTCGACGGGGAGGAGTGTGACTCCGGGTCCTCGCGGACCTCTTCGATCTTGTACTCGTCGGCCGCCGGGTACGCCACGAGCAGGCACGTGCCGGTGGCCGGGTGAGCGCGCAGGAACGTGCCGATCGGCGGTCGCCGCCGAAGACGAGGAGAGTGCGGCCTTCGGCGTCGTCCACCTCGGCCTGCCAAAGCGGGGGCAGGGTCAGGCCGCTGGGGGCCGCAATCCAGGCGACACTGCGGGGCTGGAGAAGGCCTGCGCCGGTGGCAAACGACGACGTACGAAGGGGTGAGATGGGCACCGGTGCAGACCGTGACAGTCGGACCTCGTCGGTGCGGAGTCCGGTGATGTGCCGTGCGGGCCGCTGGTGCAGCGGCCGGGGACGTTGTTCAGGGCCGGGATCCGGCAGAGGTTGCGGCACAGCCGGTCCGGCTCGACCAGGATCGAGGGCATGCCGACGCTGGCAGCCATGCGGGCGGCGGCGCAGCCGGCCGGACCACCGCCGATGATGATCAGGTCTGTGTTGTGGGTGGCGGGCGACCCGGTGCGGGGCGGCGTGCCGGCCATGGGGCTATTCCAGCACCGGGGCCCCAGCGTGTGCAGTGAGTCGGCCCATCACGGGGGGCAGCGGTGACGAGCTGGCCGCTTCCGGTCAGGCGGCGGGCGACGAGGAGGGCCGACGTCGCTGGCGCAGGCGTCCGCGCTCATCCGCGGTGCGTAACTCGATGGCGTCGGCGGCGGACTTCAGAACGCAGCTCTCCGTGGCGATCCCGCAGAAGACAAGATCGGTCCAGCCTGCCCGGCGGACAAGTTCAGCAGTCTCTGGAGTGAAGACCGTCTACCCGGTCTTGCCGACGACCGCGTGTGCGTGAGTGGTTACTTCTGCGAGCCCGGGAACAATGCCGGTCTCGGGCGGTTCCTGGAGTCGGCGCCAGCCAGGTCCGCGTCGAGGGTCCACGCGCCGGATGATGCCGGCGGTGAGCAGGACGCGTTTTGCCGAAGCATACGCCCGTACCGACGACGGGGCAGCCGCTACCGGCCTCGTCCGTGTGCTCCTCCGGTTCCGAGGCGATGGAGGCTTGAGGTGAGCGTGTCCTGGGGTGCTACGACGGTGAATTGCGCTCCGTCGGGGTCGGTGAGGTCGACCCATCGGCTTGTTGCGGTCGTAACTACAGGGGCGACGGTTCCACCTCCCAGCCCGTTCGTGGCCTCGATCGCCTCGTCCAGGTCCGGTACGGGGAAGTGGAGGTGCCAGCGCGGGCGGGTCGAGGGGTCCGGAGCCGCGTCGACCGCTGCGCCGCTGATGCGCGCGACGGTGTCGTGGCCGTGGCGCAGGACGACGTGGTCGTGTTCGTAGGATGTCACGCAGCAGCCGGATCCTTCCCCGGCCCAGTCGAGAACCTCCCCGTAGAAGATCGAGGCTTCGAAAGCGTCGCGTGTGTGCAGTTCCAGCCAGGCGGGGGCACTGCCACGGCCCAGGGACCAGTCCGGGAGGACGGTGCCCTGCCAGAACCCGAAGACTGCTCCGGCGGGGTCGGCGGCCAGTCCGGCCCGGCCGGTGCCGAAGGCGAGGGGGCCTACGGCCATGGTGGCCCCGCGTTCGCGGATCCGTGCGGCGGTGACGTCGGCGTCCGCGACGGCGAAGTACGGCGTCCATGCCACGGGCATGGCGGGGTGCTCGGCGAGTGTGCCGATTCCCGCGATGGGCCGGCCCTCGTGGAGAGCGACCGAGAATGTGTCCCCGAGGCCGCTGGCACGGAATTCCCAGCCCAGGACGCCGGCGTAGAAGTGCTGCGCGGCTGCCAGGTCCCGGGCCATCAGACTGACCCAGCACGGGGCGCCCGCGATCTCATCACTCGACGTCGACACGGCCGTCACCCTCGGATCACTTCTACGGACGGGAACTATTCAACCGTAAACCCGGCAAAGGCACTGAGCCGTGGGACGGTACCGCGCCGGGCGCGTCGGGCCGATTCCACCACTCGGGTCTTCACTGAGCTGTGCAGAGTGCGCGGACTCAGTGAGCATTTTCAGCGTTGCCTCTCCAGGGTGAGGACCGCGGCGGCGATGTCCGTCATGCGGTTCGGGCTGCAGCGGCTCCGGCGGAAGATCCGCCAGGACTTCAGGCGGGCGACGCCTCGTTCGACAGGAGCGCGGGCCTGGGCGAGTGCCCGGTTCAGCGTCCGTTCGGTCGGTGACAGTTCGCCGTTGGGCGGGCGGCGGATGGCGGTGGTGACCCAGGAGCCTGCGCCGATGTAGGCGCGGTCGGCGACGATCGGGACGCCCTGGCGTTCGCAGATTCGGATGATGCGGTGGGTGCGTGCGGCGGTCAGATCGTGAGCGCGGCCCGGCAAGGCCGGCGAGATCCACAGAAGCTGGCCTTGGGGATCGGTGACTATCTGCACGTTCACGCCGTGGCGCCGGTGCTTGTGGGAGTAATCGGCGCGTGCGTCGCCCAGGCGGTCGCACTCGCTGAGGGTGCCGTCCAGGAGCACGTAGTCCGGGTCGTGCTCGCGCAGGGTCTTGAGCAGGCCCGGCGCCCGGTCGGCGAGGAGCCGCACGACGGCGGTGGTGTAGGCGTGGGCGGTGCCTACGGATATGCCGAACCCGGCGGCGATCTGCGCGAGAGTGTCGTGCTTGCGCAGGTAGGTGAGAGCGACGAGGGCGCGCTTGTGCGGCGGGAGCTTGCAGCGGCGGTCACCCTCACGGGTGACGATAAGCATCGTGACCCACTCGACCAGCGCATGAGGCAGGTCGAGTGCGGCAGGATAGGGAACCAACAGGGCTCCTGGGCCGGCAGGTTGAGACTTCGAACACCTCACCCAACGGCCCGGGAGCCCTGTCCGTTGCGGGCGCCAAGGTCATCACCCGATCGGTGGCCACGCTGAAAATGCTCAGTGAGGTACACCCGGCATAGGAACGGCACCGCGCTTCCCGGCGCCGCGAATCCGAATGCAGACCGGTCCTCACAGTTCCCGTGCCGTCTTCCCGACGCCTCGTGAGGAGTCCTCTGGGATGAGGGACTGCCGTGACGTCTCCCGGAGAAGAGGGCGATCACCCCGGCCCCGTGATTGAGGTGATCCCGGGAGACAGGTCAGTCAGGTAGGCGCCAAGCCCTGGCCACGTGGTAGCGGTCGAGCGCTCGGGTACGACTGGATTCCCGATGATGGTCTTGCCCGGCACCACAGGCGGCCGTTCCTGACGTTCGTCGTGCAGATCGTCTCCGCCGCATTCAGCCGGCCGCCGCTATGCCGGGGCGACTCGCCGGGCGAGGTCTGCGGCAAGCCGGCTGGCCGCGTAGCCGTGGTGCGTGGTGTCGAGAGATTCCAGCCTCTTCAGGTAGCCGATGGTCTGCAAGACCTCCGCAGCAGTGAGCAGCGGCAGGCGGGGGCCGTCAGTGTCTGTGTATTCGCCGGTCACCGGCTCAGCAGTCTCCATGGGGTGATCCTGGCCTGTCCTGACCCGGGCTGGAAGAACCCGCGCCGCCGGCTAGAAACCCGCCACCGCTCCTCCCCGCAACGAACGGCTATGGGGAGGAGTCTGACGGCCTGGACGTCAGGTGTCCTCTGAGAGGTCAGGGGCAAGCGAGAGGAGGCAGTGGCCAGAGGCACGGGCGACGGCAGAGTGGTGGCTGACCGTGTGGTGCCGCGCCCAGGCGTTGAATCGGTCCTGCAGCGTATCTGCGGTCTCCCGGGCGGGTCGGGCACGGAATAAGCGGGTGCATGGTGGCGCGCGATCTCTCAGGCTCACGCTCTTCTGCGGCTGCGGTAGTCCACGCCCGGTACGCAAGCCGGCTGCCCTCCCCCTGGCGGAGCTCACCGGTCCCGACCATGGCACGGTCACCCGCCCCCACACGTTGCCTGGTCCGGCCTGCGCGCCTACAACGTGGACCGTCCGCGTCTGTGGATGGGCATGTGCCGCACTGTCCTGGCCGACGGCCGGCACGAGGATCTGATCAGCCTCCTCAACCGCGACCGCCTCCTGGCCCAGTGGCCTGTCCTGCTCACCTTGGTCAGCGGGCACCGGCGGGAGGTCTGGGAAGGGGCCTTCCCCGAACTCGCTATAGCGGAGACCTCCGCCGCGTTAGGGGTTCGGCATAGCAGAGCGACGTTCGTTTTACGAAGGGATGCCTGAATCATTGCAGTTTCGTTCACTGAGCGTTTTCAACGTTGCCTCTCCAGGGTGAGGACAGCTTTGGCGATGACGGTCATGCGGTTGGGGCTGATGCGGGATCTGCGGAAGATCTGCCATGACTTCAGTCGTGCCATGCCGCGTTCGACCGGTGCCCTTGCCGCGGCCAGGGCCCGGTTGACGGTGCGCTGGGTGAGGGTGAGTTCGCCGCCCGGTGGGCGTTTGAGTCCGGTGGTGACCCAGGGGCGGCGCCCTGGTAGGCGCGGTCGGCGAGGACCGGGACGCCCTGGCGTTCGCAGATCCGGATGATGCGGTGGGTGCGGGCCGCGGTCAGGTCGTGGGTGCGGCCCGGCAGTGCGGGCGAGATCCACAGCACCTCGCCGGCGGGGTCGGTGACGACCTGGACGTTCACGCCGTGCCGGCGGTGCTTGGCCGAGTAATCGGCCCGGCTGTCGCCGACGCGGTCGCACTCGGCGAGGGTCCCGTCCAGGAGGACGAACTCCGGATCATGCTCGCGCAGCGTCTCGAGCAGGCCCGGGGCCCGTTCGGCAAGCAGGCCGGTCACGGCGGTGACATACGCGTGGGCGGTGCCGACGGATATCCCGAACCCGGACGCGATCCGGGCGAGGGTGTCGTGGCGGCGCAGGTACACCAGAGCGACGAGCGCACGCTGGTGCGGCGGGAGCTTGCACCGCCGGTCACCCTCACGGGTGACGACGAGCATCGTGACCCACTCGACCAGGGCATGCGGGAGGTCGAGTGCGGCAGGATAGGGAACCAACGAGGCTCCTGTGCCGGTGGGTTGAGACTTCGAACACCTCCCCCAACGGCACGGGGGCCTTGTCCGTTGCGGCCCCCCACCTCAACCTCACCGGCGTCACCCGATCAGTGGCCACGCTGAAAACGCTCACTCTGCCCCTGATGCTGCCCCCGAGCTTCGCCGGACGTTGTCACCGAGGACCGATGCCGTCATGGGCCGCCAGGAGGTACGCGTCCAGGTCTTCGTCCGGTGTCTGGCTGCGCAGCCACCGCAGCTCCCCCTTGGCGATGCGGTAATGGTCGACGAGGTAGGTCCCCTCACCGGCACCGTCTTCATGCGCGAGGCACAGCAAGAAGTCGACGTCGGCGAGATACGGAGCCAATGCGACGATGCATCGGACATAGTCCTGGTAAGGGTGATATACCGCGTCGGTGTAGACCCGGATGAAGGACTTGGGTTCCAGGTTGAGCCTGAACAGCAGTTTGACTCGTTCGTCGTCCATGCCGGAGAGGATCTCCGTGAGTGCTGCGGTGTGACGGTGCTCGAAGCGCAGTACGGCCTCGAGGCCGTACCCCGCTGTCGACATCTGGCGAACATGGAACGGACCGTGATAGACGAGGCGGCCGGGAGGGGTCTCCCCCACTGCACGGAGGAGTTCCCCCTGGGTGACACCAGGATCGAGGAGATGGACGCTCACGGTCGTATCATCGCGCATCCTCGGGAAGCACGGTACTGCGGCGGCCAGCTCCACACAGTCAGCGGACCCCCAAGACTTCGGCGTAGTCGGCGGGCGTCTGTTTCGTGATCGTTTGAGCCCGAGCAGGGACGAGCGGGCGGTCCGCATTGCGGGCGTTATGCCGGAGAACAGCGGCGATGCTGGTCGCGTCGGCCTGCCGCAGGGCACCGATGGCAAGGTTGCGTCAGGTGGCCATCGCGCGGGGCGCGTTGCCGGTTCGCAGCTGTGAGGCGTCTTCGGCGAACGTGGTGTCCCTGACGTGATGCAGGCTTCGATGCCAGTGATCACGGATCAGGGTCGCCAGCTGGGCGGGGCTGGCCTTGCCCGGCGGTGAGGCTGGTGACGGCGTAGACGGTCTTGCTGGTGGTGTTGCCGGTCTTGCGGCCGGAGCGGTGGCCTTGATCTGGACGGCTTGCCGGGCACCGGGGAAGAGCAGGCCGTTGACTGTGCCCACCTTGATCCGTCATATCTCCGGGCGCCCGTGGCCGATGTCCCTCACGCGGCCCTGCAGCGGGATCTCTGTCCGCAGAAGGGATCTGAGCTGCTTGCGGAGCTTCCTCTGGTTACCCTTGACGATCACGATGCAGTGGGCTTCGCGGCCGAGAAGAGCAGTCGGCGTGCTCGCGCTGGGTGTGCACGGCGTCGCTGGTGACGACCACCCCGGCCAGGTCTGCAACGGTATCCAGCAGCGGCTGGAAGCAGGTGATTTCGTTCGTCATTTCCTGCACGTCCAGCTGGGCCAGGACCAGGCCGGTGGTGTGGTCCAGGGGCCGCGAGCAGGCGGATCCTGCGGCCGCTGGCCCTGGCCGCTCCGCGAAGGCTCTTGCCGTCGACCGCCAGGTCCAATACATCGCCGTCGATCCGGGCCAGCGGACCGTCGTTTCCGCAGGCAGGGACCGTTTGGGGAACAGTGGGTCGAGCCGCACACCGACGTGTTCCAGCACGCAGGCCGGAGCGTCGGCGATCCATTCGCCGACCGCCAGCAGTGACGTTGCCCCACCAGCACCACGCAGGCGGCCAGGGCAAGAACACCGACGAGAGCGTGGCGCACTCCGCGGGGATCACGCGGATCAGGCACCTGGGCGAGGCGGGCCCAGCAGCCCGGGCACTTCTTCCGGCGCGGCCTCCGGATGCTCTCGGAGTTGGTCAAGGGCAGGCGGGATCAGCGATGATGCTTCGGCAGGCACGGCCTTCCAGGCAGGGCACAGGGCGTCGAGAACTCCATGTTCTTGGTAGCCGTGCCTGTTCCGCTCTCCCTGGCAGACCGTCATGAACCGGATGCCCAGCGACTACGCCGAAGCCCTGTCCGCCGCGTGAACCTGAGCGACCAGCACTGCAGGCTCCTCGCGGCGCTGTGACTCAACCTGACAATGCCGCAGTTCAAGCCTCGCGGATCACAGCATCAGTGCAAAGCCGTGTGCTGGTTTTCAGGGCTGGGCGGCGGTGGTGAGGAGGTGGGTCTCGTCGTGGAATTCGGAAATCCGGGGCTCTAGCGCCGCCCGGTAGCGCCGGCCGTGATGGGCGCAGAAGAGGAGTTCGCGGTTGTGGCTGAAGTGGGCGCGGATGTAGGCCTGGGCTCCGCAGCGGTCGCAGCGGTCCTGAGCGGTCAGAGAGCTCATGGTGTGTCTCCGTCGGGGAGTGGGAGCTTGCTGGAGCAGGGTGATGAAGGCGTAGCCGGTGTCGTCGGGAAGGCGCTGCACGTGGAGGGTGTCAGCAAGGATGGCTGCAATGTGCAGGTCGCGGTCGCTGATACAGGAGGCGGCAGGGCTTGCCCAGCCGGTCTCCGTACGCTGGCGCACCGCTATGGCAATGCAGGGGGAGGCGTAGGCGAGCTCCAGGAAGAGCGGTCCGCTGCGATACCGGGCAGCACTGGCGAGGAGCTCTGCGATCACCTGTTCCGCTGTGCGGATGACCGGCTCGGGGATCGTCCACAGTTCCAGTCGGCGGCGAAGGGTCATCTGGGCAGCCGGGGCGGATCCGGCAGCTGCCGGATCAGGGAGATGCCAGACAAGAGCAGGACCGAGAACTCCGCAGATAGGAGGCAGGGGCCAAGCCAGATCTTCCGCACGCCATGACGGGGACATATCTGCCGACCTCCTCCCGTAGTGGGAATAACGCTTCCTACCACCAAACGCCCGCCCCGCTTCCAGCGCGCGGGTAGTAGTTACCTACTTTGCTGAAAGCACCCACCGACGGGACATGTACGCACTCAGGCAGTAATGGCCCGGCCTCGGGGGGTGACGGAACCAGGAAGCCGATCACGTCCAGGCTCTGGCCGATGCCGAGGACGCTGCCCGCCGGCCATGGATCACCCGGTTCGCGGAGTGCGCGTCGAGCACAATCATGGGTGTGACGGTCACCCCCGGGCATCCATCGCGGGAAGTCGACCCTGGCCGCGCTGCCCGGCTATGTACGTCAACCCCCGCCCAGGCCGACGCTGGGGGCGGCGGCCAGAACGAGGTGCTCCTGGACCTCGAGGACTTCGCCACCCGCCTGTCGGACTGGTGGCACTCGTCCGCACCGGCATCGACTGGCGCACCGCTCACGCCGTCCATCTCGCCCAGCCCACCGCGGACTGGCCCACCGGCCGGCCGGTCCTCACCACCGAACCACAGCTCTACGCCAAGACCGGCATCCGCACCATCAAGCTGTGACCCGCCCGCACCCTTGCGGACGCATCCGCACTACCGGAACGGCCGCCCACCGACGACCTTGTCCGGCACGCCGGGACGGCCACCCGTCCCGTCTTACTGGCGAACCCTTGCCGGGCTGGCTGAGCGACCTCGCAAACAGCGGACTGGCGCCACTCGCCAGCCTTGCAGGAGCCCTGGACGAAGACCGACATGCCGTTGCCCAGGGAATCACGACTCTTACAACTCAGGGATCCACGAAGGGCGTATCACCGACGTCAAGCTGCTAGAAACGCCTCATGGCCGGACGAGCCGGCGTCTCTCTTCTCCGCCACCACCACGTCGTCCTGATCGCCCGCCTCCGCCGACTCCGTGCGGACTGGTCAACCGGGGCACCGGGGCCGGGCCGCTGGCCGCGTGGCTGCTCCGCCACCCTGGCATGGAAATCATCTGCCGGGACCCCGCGGGAGCCTACGCCGAGGCGCCCGGCGTGCTCGGCATTGTGGGTAGGACGCCGGTGTCCATGGCGGCTCCCCCGACTCGGGCGTACAGAGCACCAGCAGTGCACACTAGCTGTACAGTAGATGCATGACAGTCTCATATCCGATCACGGAGGCTCGCGGCCAGCTTGGTGAACTTGCCCGGCGCGCAGCCCAGCATGAACGCATCATCCTTACCGACCGCGGCCAGCCGACAGCTGTCCTAGTCTCCCCGGCCGAGCTGGAGGACATGGAGGACGCCCTCGCTCTGGCCCGCCTGGAGCGCGACCGGGCCCTCGGCGCCACGGCTGAACCCGTTGCTGATGCGGACGCCCGCACCCTGTTCAAGCGGGCCGCTGCCCGCGGCGCCGTCTGATGACCTGGACGGTCACGTGGGAGCCGGCCGCGGTCAATGCCACCGTCCGCTTCCTGGAGGAACACCCGGACATGCTCCCAGAGGTCTTCGAGGCGAGCGACCTGCTCGCCGAGGATCCCAAGCCGGCAGGGAGCATTCCCTGGGGGACGAGTCACCGGCGACTGCGCGTGAGACGCTGGCGGATCCTGTATCGCATCGACGATGTGCACCGCACGTTGCACATCGAGCATGTCGGGTTCAGTGCCTGACACCCAGCTCCGCCCGGCGCAGGGGGAGGCAGCAAGTGGCCCTCCCCTCGTAGCGTGGAGTCCGTGACTGCAAGGGAGTTGAGATTCATGGGATCCAAGGGGTCTGACACGAAATGACCCCTCGATCGGGGTGGTTCCTACACCCCGTGTCGTTACTGACTTGAGCTCGTCAGGGTGAGAGTTGCTCGAGGAGGATCAGGCCGGTCCCCGCTATGAAGCCGTCGAGTGCATGGGGCCGGTATTGCAGACGTTTGGGGCGGTTGCGGACGAGTGTTTCGAGCTGCTCAAGGGCCATGACGGCGAGGTTGGCGAGGCTGCGTTTGACGTGGGCCCATACCCACTCGACGGGGTTGAGATCGGGTGAGTAGGCGGGCAGCAGGAATACCGTCAGCCATTCCCGCTCGGCGACGAGGTCGCGCATCCTGAGCCTGGACACCACCGTCCCGCCACAACTGGTACCACTGATAGGCCGACTTCACGCTCACCCGCAGCCGTCGTGCGACCTCCGACGGCGCCAGGGCCAAGACCCGTCCAGGGCCAGGCTCGGGAGGACTTTGTGTTGGAGGCCGGGCCGGGGATGACGCTGCAGAGCACACCCGGGGGAGGAAGCGGTGTCCATGCGAACACCCTCCCCGAGCTCCATTGGTACCGTTTCAAGTGAGCTATCGCCTATATGTATCGGAAATAAATGCCGATGCAAATCCGGATTTCAGATACAAGCGCTCGGCGTCGGATCCGGGCTCGACTTGCAGCCCCAGCTTGATGTCGCCGCACTTTTCGGCGTCGCGGTGGATCTGCCCAAGCAAGAGACTGGCGAGACCCCTGCCGCGATGGGACGGAATGGTGGTCACCGCATAGATTCCGCATGTTCCATGGCTTCGCAGAGTGAGGGTCACTGCTGCGGGTTCGTCCCGGTACCGCAGCAGGTAAAGATTCTGCTCGGGGTCGCGATGACTGTGCAGGGCAACCTCGCGAAAGGTTGTGCGCCACCACGCTGCCGACGGGAGGCCGGTAGGGAGGAAACCGTTCGCCTGGGCGCCGGCGAAGGCCAGGGCATCGTCATCTGAGCGGACCACCGAGATGGTGACGCCGTCTGGCAGCCGTGGCGGAGTTGGGGCGACCTGCGCTTCCATGTAGTGGAGCTTTTCCGAGGGAGCAAACCCAGAATCCAAGAGGCGCTCATGCCAGGACTCTCCACTCCACGGGTACAGGCGCACGTTGCTGGCCGTTTCCGGAATACCGGCACTCGCGTCGAGAGGAATCCAGCACGACAGAAAGTCTGCCTTCCCGACCAGCTCGATCGCATCGTAGCTCCGGTGAATCGATCCACGATGTGCGGCCATGAAGGAGAAGTGATTCTCGGCAAGCTCGGAGAATGCGGGATGCTCCCGCCGATCGTTGATGTCCATGCCCGTCCTGAGGTCTGATTCGTAATCGATCTTCGCGCTGGTTCAGCCTGCGCTGGCCAGGCAGAACGGGTGTCCCTCGGGATCCAGGAGTACGACCCACTTGCCCTCGCCGGGCTGGAACTCGGGCCTGGAAGCACCAAGGCCGACCAGCTCAGTGGTGGAGTGCTCCAGATCGGCGACGGAGCGGTCGAGGTGGGAGTGCTTGCCTGCGTCGGGCCAGGCCGGTGCCTGATATCCGTCGATGCGCTGGAAGCCGAGCTGGATAGGACCGCCGTTGCCCAGGTACGCGAAGTCGTCGTCGCTGTAGGTGAGCTCCCAGCCGGTCGCCTTCTGGTAGAAGGCGGCGAGCGCGGCAGGGTCGGTGCAGTCGATGACAACCGCAGTGAACGTGGCGGAAGTGGACATGGTGACTCCGTTGTGCTGATGGCCAGAAGGAGCGAGCACGCAGGCCTGATAGGGCTGCTGGCTGTGCACACTGGTGATCAGCTTGACGGGAGCGATAGTTCCCGTCTTGAACATCCTTGCGCGCGCGGCTGTCGAGTCTGCGCCTCTTGTTGTGCGCATCACAGGATGCCGCGCTGCCGAAGCACGCACGTAGCCTTCATGGGTGCTCTCGGTTTCCAGTCTGGCCAGTCGGCCCGAATACAGCATCAGCGCGGTGACGTGTCGCGACGACCATGTCCGCTGGTCGGGACCTGAGGTGTGCGACACCCATCGGGTGGTGCTGGTGAGGCGGGGACGGTTCCGCCGCCGGGTGGCCGGCACTCCCACCGATGTGGATGCCACGGTGGGCTACGTCGGGCTGCCGGACGAAGAGGAGCATTTCGCTCACCCGGCAGGAGGTGACGAGTGCACGTCGATCAGCCTGACGCCCGATTGGTGGCGGGATCTGGCCGGCGAAAGCCCCAGCCTGCGAGCCGACGCGCTCTACATTGATGCCCGGCTTGATCTCGCTCACCGGCGTGTCCTCGCGGCTGTTCAGGGCCGCGACGCGGACTACGCACTTTCGGAGTCATTACTGGGACTGCTCGCCGCGACGGTCGGGCAGGTTGTTTCCGGCCCGACACCGGCCGGTGCCACACGGCGCCCGCTCAAGGACGAGCGTGCCCTTGTCACGTCCGCCCGCCAGGTGATCAGCGATGGACATCCGGCCTCGGTGGCACTGCTTCCGCTCGCCGAACTGCTCGGTGTCTCCCCCTACCGCTTGAGCCGCGCGTTCTCCCGCGAGCTCGGAGTGTCCGTCACCCGGTATCGCAACCGGGTCCGCGTCGGCCAGGCCCTCGACCGGCTGGAGCAGGGCGAGAACAGCCTCGCCGCCCTCGCTGCCGATCTTGGTTTTGCCGACCAGGCGCACCTGTGCCGGACTGTGCGCCAGCTCGTGGGCCATACACCAACGGCTCTCCGGCAGCTACTTGTGCCCGCATCCGGAGTTACCGACTCCCACAACCGTCCACCGCGGTAGCGAGTGAAGAGCCCCGCATGGACGCGTGGGCCAGACGGGCCGCCCCGCTGAGCCGCCTCATCACTCTTCGTCGATGGCATCCAGGTTACGCAGAAGCCGCCGGGCGAAGGGGTCCCTGTGATCCGAGTCCGCTTCACCGGCCCGCTCCAGCATGAACGCGCGTACCCGCCGGAACCAGCAGGCCGTACGCCGAACGAACTGACGGGCCACAGCGTTCGGGAGAAGGCCCGGGGGCGGTAGTCCCACCCGGGCACGGGACCGACCCGGTCTCATACAATCCCTTCTGCCAGCCATGAATCCTCAAGACTCAGGTCACGATCGCATGCGCACCGACCGGGTTGACGCCCGCCCAGTGACGGATCACGTCCAGGGTCTGATCGACCAGCGTCCGGACCTGCCGGTAACGGCCATCGCCAGGCGAGCCGATGTTGCCCCTTCCACCCTCAAATCGCTCCTGTCCGACGCCCAGCGCCGCCCGGACACAGCACGCACGGTCAGCCGCGCGACAGCGGCCCGCCTGCTGGCCATCGTGCCTGACGACCTGCCCCACCGCGACCGTGGCTACGGCGGACGTTCCACCGACGCCACCCCCGCTCTCAGCCACGTACGCGAACTCCTGGCCGCCCACCCCCACCTGTCACAAGCCGCCCTGGCCCGCGCGGCCTGCATGTCCCTGACGACACTCGCGGCCGCGCTCCACGACGTGGACGCCGGCCGGCCCCGCAGAATCCAGGCCGCCGCCGCGGACCGGCTGCTCGCCCTCGGCAACCGCACCCCCCTTCCCAGACACGCCACGCGCCGCAGCGACACCGTCGACGCCCAGCACGTCGTCAACCACGTCCGGTCTCTGCAGCTGCGCTACGACCGAGCCAGCACGGCCTTCATCGCCAAGGCTGCCCAAGTCAACGCCAGCACCCTCGCCTCCGCCTTGATCGACCACGAACGTGGCGCACGGCGCGGGATCCACACGGACGTCGCTCGACGGATCCTCGCCCTGCGCGAACTGCCCCCGCCCGCCTTCCTGCGCCGTACCCATGTCACGGAGACCGGGCTCCTGCGGCGCCTGCGCGGCTTGTGCGCCGCAGGCTGGACCCTCCCCGCCATCGCCGGGGCCGCCGACACCACCGCAAAGTCACTCACCGACTTCACGAAGACCCGCACCAGCACGCCCGCGGTCCGAGGTGCCATCCTCACCGCCTGGGCCCACCTCTCCCACCAGCCAGGACCCTCCTCCCAAGCCCGGCGACGCGCCGCGGTAAAAGCCTGGGACCCCCTCTGGCCTGGGACGAACACAGCATCGACGACCCCGACGCCACCCCCAACGGCACCCGTATACCCGGACTCCCCCAGCTCTGGGACCCTTTCCTCCTGCAGCACGAACTCGCCTTCCTCACCCGCTACGGCCTCAGCCGCCCCGAATGCCTCCGCCGCCTCGGCCTCAGCACAGGGCGCGCCCGCCAACTCCTCACCACACCGCCAACCGACCCCAGCACGCACCACACCATCGCCGTGTGAGAGCACCTCGCCATCCGGCGCTTCCGGGCCGGCTCGACCAGCCGAAACCTCCGACGAACTACCCGGCCACGAAGATCGCGATCTCGACCAGAACACTACCCAATTGCCCGATTTCTCCAACTTTGGGTATTGACTGCTCAGGGTTTCCGTGCTCCAGGGGAGTGTGCTGGAAGTACCAGAAAAAGCATCCCGGCTCCCCGTTCCGGACAGGCTGTGATCCCGATGACGACCACCACGATCTCCCGCAGCCGGCAGCAGCGCACCGCGCCGCAGGCCGTCCCGGCCGGTGAGCGTGTGTTCGGCATGCCGCTGGAACACGGGCCGCTCGCACCCTCCACCGCCCGACACGCCGCCCGCCCGGTCCTGGCCTCCTGGGGACTCACCCAGGACCAGATCTACGACACCCTGCTGGTCATCTCCGAACTGGTCACCAACGCCGTCACCCACGCCCTGCCCCCCGTCGTCCTCCACCTGCACGCAACGGCGGACGGTTCCGGCCATGTGCAGGTCCACGTCAGCGACGGCGGCCCCCAAGCCGCCGCAGCCGCCACCAGCTGGGCCGCCACCCGCCCCGACGACGAACACGGCCGCGGCGACACCATCATCACCGCCCTCGCCCACCACACCGGAACCGGCTCCGACCCCGGCATCGACGGGCTCATCAACCACTGGGCCGACCTCTCAGCGGCCTGACCCACTCCCTGCCCCGATACCGGAAAAGACACAACAGCCGGCCCGGCCCACCCGCAACCGGAGGCGGACATACGAGCGGACGAACTGCTCCAGACCCACACCATGTGGTACGGGGACACCGTCCTACTCTGCCTGACCGGAGAGCTCGGCCTCGCCACCGCCCCGCTGGTCAACCGGGGCCGCCGCCACGGCACTGGCCGGGCGCCCCCGGGCCCCCTGCCTGGACCTCACCGGCCTCACCTTCTGCGACAGGACGGGGCTGCGCGCGCCGAGCCAGCTCACCCACCAAATCCACACCGCCCGCACGAACCTCCACCTGCCCAGCCGGAACCCCGACCGGCAAAGAACCCTCCACCTCTCCAGTCCGCATACCCCTGGCTCCCGCCCACCCTCCTGCACTGACACCACAAGCAGCAGCGGGCCGCCACGACCGCGGCCCGCCGGCGAAACGGCGGGCCCTGCACGCGTGACGTCACAGCCCATGCCGTCGTTGAAGCTGACGGACGCGTGAAGTGCGTCCCTGTCACATGGAGACGCGGCCCTCGTGAAGGGGGCTCCGGACAACGCCTCGCCCAGGGCCCCCACTCCACTTCTCAGCCACCGTCGGCTGCAGCCTGTCACTCCTTCTGTGTTGCGATGACTCCTGGAATCCGCCGGGCGGGGCGGGCGGCCAGGGGCGTGCGCCGGGGCAGGCTTCGGTGGCCGACCAGCGCAGCGCGGTTGCAGGGCACAGCGCAGGGCCTACCTCAGGGGTCGACCGGCCGGGGGCGCGGTGCAAGGGTGTTGGCGAGCTCTCTACGGCTGGTGACGCCGAGTTTGGTGTAGGCGTGCTGGAGATGGTTGTCGACGGTGCGGACCGACAGGTGCAGGGCCGTGGCGATGTCCTTACTCGCCACGCCGGTCGCTGCCAAATGGGCGACCTCCTTTTCACGCCCGGTGAGCACTTCCGTACTCTCAGCCGGTGCCAGCAGCCGGGTGCGGGCGTGGCAGCGGTCAGCGCACGTCTGGGACTGGAGGGCGGCTGCTGTGGCGCGCCGACGGTTGCCGACGCGGCCCCAGGCCACGGCCGCGCTGTTGGCAGCCTCGGCGGCGAGCAGGTCGGCGCCCATCCCCTCCAGCTCGCCGGCGGCCGCCTGCAGCAGGTCGGGATCGTCTGTCGCCAAAGCGGCTGCGAAACGCGCCCGGGCGGGAACCAGTGTGCCGTCGCAGACTTCCGCGAGCTCGGCCAGACGTCCGGCCACATCACGCGGAGCGCCCAGGCGGGCCACATCCGTCAGCAACAGTGCCTCCGAGGAGACATGCCCCGTCTCACGGGCGGACGCGGCCGCATCGAGCAGCGTCGTCCGGGCTCGGCCAAGATCGTTTCGGGCGGCGTGCAGCCAGGCTTCCCCAAGGGACTCCTCGCCCACCAGAATGCCCGAGACCGGATGCTTGTGGCTCTCAGTGACGATGGCCTGCGCAGTGGGCAGGTCTCCCAGGAGCGCGGTGGACGCTGCGAGGCTCGAGTCGAAGAGCCGCATTCCGAAGAAGTCGTTCTGCTTGTGGGCTTCCGCCGCCGCCTCGTCGTACAGGTCACGTGCCGCTCCCATATGTCCTGCGATGAACTCACAGCGCCCCGTGTAGAACGCTCCCCACAGATATGCGATGGGAAGATTCTGCGATATGGACTGCACAATGATCTCGTGGCCGACAGAAAGGGCATCGGAGAATCTGCCTTCCTCCACGAGAGCTATCAGAGTGGGGATCCGCTGGAACAGAGGCTGTTGAAAAAGGGACCTGTACTCATGGCGGAGGTGGGTCTCGTACGCCTTGGCGGCCATGTCGATCGTCTTGGAGGGGTGCCCGGCAGAAGCCAGGGTCGCACCTCTTATCACTGCCGCGTACAGCCATGCGTCGAGGGCCTGCTGATCATCAATGTCTTCTTCCAGGTCGTCCATCACCTCAAGGAGGCGCAACCCCTCAGACGTCTGCCCTGTCACGCAGCGCAGAATTCCCTCGTTGACCCGGAGGATCTTCCTCCCTGTTCCTCCCTCGACTCGATCTTGAGCCTGCATGAGCACCTTAAGCGCGTCGTCCATCCGGCTTTGAGTCTGGAAGTTCATCTGCCGCGCCTGGGCGATACCGATGATCTCCGCCTCGGTTGTGGCGGTTTCGTATGCGCGGGCGAAACTGATCTCTGCTTCGTCGAGCTCTTTCAAGCTCGTGTAGGCCTCGCCGAGAAGGAGACCGGTGGCAGAGGACTGCTGCTGGGGCTCGAGGGCGCTCAGCAGGGCGATTACCTGCCGGTAGTCGTGGGCGTGGCGGGCCAGTCTGGCGGCCTGGATGAGCAGGCCGGGTGCGGCGGTACCGCCGACGGCCAGCTGGGCGGCGGCCAGGCGCAGGGGATCGTCACGGCGACGGGCTCCGTGGCTTTCCACCCGCTGCACCTGCCCCGCCAGCAAGGAACGGCGGCGCACAGCGGGGATCTGCTCTCGCAGAACCTCCCCGTACAGGGGGTGGGCGAGCTGCACGGTGGAACGACGCCGGTCCAGGGTGACAGTGATCAACCCTGCCTCTTCCAGCCGTGTCAGTGCCGTGGGGGTGGTCTCGCTCTGAACGTCGGCCAGCGACAGCGGTTCGGCCAGTGCCAGCAACTCCAGCACCGGGCGGGCGGCGGGCGGCGCGGCATTGAGGCGGGCGGCGATCAGCCCGGCCAGTTGGGGAGTACCGACCCCAAGATCCCCGGCCAGCTCCCAGGCACCCGGGTCACCGACTAGAGTTCCGGCATGCAACGCGCCCTGGACCAGCTCCCACAGGTACAGAGAGTTCCCGCCAGAGGCGGCGTATAGCTCCTGCAATGTGCGTCGCCTCACTGGGCCACCCAGCGCAGCGCGCAGTACCTCTTCCGTCTGCTGCTGGTCGAACACCTCGAGGTCGATACGGTGCACCGCATCCCCGCCGATCAGCGACCCCACCGCATCGCTCAATGGTTCGCCGGTGCGGATCGTGCCGATCACCCTCACCACCCCGGCATCAGACAGCTGCTGCAGCAACACCGCCGACGTCGCATCCAAGAGCTGCAGGTCATCCACCAGGAACGCCCATCGCTGACGCTGCGGCCCCGCCAGCACGCGGGCCATCGCCGCAAAGCCCTTCACCGGGTCCGACATGTCCACCCCGTCCGGCACCAGATGCGCAATCGCCCACAACGGCACCGTGCCCGCAGTCTGCGACGCTGTCGCCCGACCACCCTTAAAGCCCTCCCCCACCGCCTTTGCCAGGCACTCCTCAGCGAGCCGAGACTTCCCCACACCGGCCGGACCGCAGATCACCACCCCACGACAGCGCCGATCCGCCCACCCCTCGGCAAACGACTGCAGCTCCTTTTCCCGCCCCGTCAACGGCCACCGCACCACCCCACGCTCCCGCACGGCCATGCCAGCCTCCTCCGCGAGGCCAGGAACACCTCATCGCATTCCACGATACGCATCTGAGACGCGGCCGGGAGTCTGCAAGGTTTTAGGTGTACTGGGTAGGTTTGTAGGCTCAGATTCGGTTGTTGGTGAGGCGGTCGTCAAAAGCGATGCAGAAGGCCTGGAGGGCCGGCTTCCAGCGAGTGGTCCAGCGTTTTCGTCCTGTGCCGGCCGGGTCCAGGGACATCACCGCGAGGTAGACGCACTTCAGAGCCGCGTTCTCGCAGGGGAAGTGGCTTCGGGGCCCGGATGGCCCGGCGGATGCGGGCGTTCACCGGCTCGATCGCGTGGTGGTGCAGACGGTCTGGCGGATCTCGGCGTCGAACTGCAGGAACGGGACGAACTCGGCCCACGCGTTCTCAGCGGCACGAGCACCGCTGTCGAGCTCATCTGCGAGGCCGTGGCGCACCGGGGTGGAGCGGTCCGGGTAGCCGCCACCGACCTGTACGTCCAGGCTCAGACCGACCTGTGCCGCCTGGCCGCCGCCGAAGCAGCCCGCGACGGCCCGGCCGCGCACGTCAGCGCCTCGCCCTCCATCGGGCCTTGACCCCTGATCTTGGACACACGAGAGACTGGATCCTGTGGATCTGAGGACGGACATCTCGTGGTCATGAAGAACTATCCGCCGGAGTTCAAGGCGGACGCTGTCGCGCTGTACCAGTCGCGGCCCGGAGCGACGATCAGGCAGATCGCCGCTGATCTGGGGATCAACCCCGAGACGCTGCGCAACTGGATCCGGGCGGGCGGCGCGAGCCGTCCCCGCGGTCACCGGGCGGAGGAACCGGCCCGGCCACCGGTGCCCCTGGAGGCGGAGAACGCCGCTTTGCGCAAGAAGGTCCGTGAGCTGGAGGAGGAACGCGAGATCCTGCGGAAGGCGGCGAAGTATTTCGCCGGGGAGACGCGCTGGTGAACCGCTTCCAGTTCGTCGCCGACCATCAGCGCCGCTTCGGCGTGAAGCGGCTGTGCACCATCCTCTGTATCGCCCGCTCCAGCTTCTACCACTGGCGCGCGACAGCCCCCGACCGGGCCGCCCGCCAGGCGGCCGACGCCCGCCTCGCAGCCCGGATACGGGCCGTGCACCTCGAATCGGATGGCACCTACGGCGTTCCCAGGATCACCGCCGAGCTCCGCGCGGACGGCGAACATGTCAACCACAAGCGGATCGCCCGCGTGATGCGAAGCATCAATCTGCAAGGAGTGCGGCTGCGTCGCAGACACCGCACCACGATCCCGGACGAGGCGGCCGCGAAGACCCCCGACATGATCAAACGGGACTTCACGGCCGACACGGTGAACAGTAAGTACGTCGGTGACATCACGTATCTCCCTTTGGAAGGCGGGAAGTTCTTGTATCTGGCCACCGTCATCGACCTCGCCTCACGGCGTCTGGCCGGCTGGGCACTCGCGGAGCACATGCGAACCGAGCTCGTCACCGACGCCCTGGCCGCCGCCCAGCGAACCCGCGGCAGCCTCGCCGGTGCGATCATGCACACCGACCACGGCGCGCAATACGTGAGTCGGGCATTCGCCGAAGCCTGCAGGTCAGCAGGGGTGATCCAGAGCATGGGCACGATCGGGTCCAGCGCGGACAACGCACTCGCCGAGTCCTTCAACGCAGCCTTCAAACGGGAAACACTCCAAGGCAGAAAGTCCTGGCCCAGCGAGCGCGAAGCCCGCCTCGACGCATTCCGGTGGCTCCACCGCTACAACACCCGGCGCCGTCACTCCCGCCTTGGACACCGCAGCCCCATCGCCTACGAAACAGCAGCCACAACACCATCAACTACGCTGGCCCAAGCCGCATAACCCGTGTCCAGTATTCGGGGTCAAGGCCCATCGACGTCACCGAACTCGACTACCCCGCCGTCGGCGCACTCGTCCGCACCGGCATCGAATGGCCCACCGCTCACGCCGTCCATCTCGCTCAGCCCACAGCGGACTTGCCCACCAGCCGCCCGGTCCTACCACCGCACCGCAGCACTACGCCAAGACCGGCATCCGCCCATCAAGCTGTGACCCGGCCGCACCCTTGCGGACGCATCCGCACTACCGCAACGGCCGCCCGCCGACGACCTTGTCCGGCACGCCGAGACGGCCGCCCGTCCCCTCTTACCGGCGCATTTCCTCGGCATGCCGCAGCCCTCGACCTTTCGCTGTTCTCGCGGGGCCGGTGTGATCAAGCTATGTGCTGGATGCCTGCCTGGGCCCAGGCTTGGTGGACGGCCTGGGTTCCGGCGTCTGCGGGCTGGCCTGAGGTGATGGGGAGAAAACGGGTAGCAATGATCACGCGGCGGCCGAGAAGTCAGAACGGTTCACCCTGTGATCTGGCCACAGATCCGGGCCACCTCCAAGCCCGTCTGGCTCCCGCCCGTTCCAACCCGCCCTGCCCCTGCCGTATCGGTGCTGGCACACGATGGGTCCCACCCGGGGGCGTTCACACATGCTGATCGGGAGAAGGATGCGAAACCCCGCCTACGCCGTGTGTGTGACCCGGCGCCGGTGCCGCGTCACACGAAGAGACCAGGGCGGTGCAGGCTGTCGGGCCAGGGTGAACTCGTTCTACTCGTCGTCTGGGGTGTACTCAGCCATGAGTCGCGCGTCGAGGTCGGCAGCCCAGGCCAGGGCCCAGGCCCGTAGGTCGGTTGTCTGGTCTGGGGTGAGGTGGTAGTCGGCGTAGTCCTGGTCATCCCACCAATCGGCGCCTGCGAGGCGGTCACGCAGGTCATGGAGGCTGAAGTCGAACCTGGCGTGGCGGCGGCCGAGGCCTTCGAGGTCGGCGTTGGTGCGGTGGCGGGAGGCGGCATGGACGTCGATCAGGTCGCGGACCGCGCCGCGGTCGGCCAGAGCGCGAACCTTGGTGCCGATCACGTCATCGAGGGCGAGGACGGGCCCCGTACTCGGTGGCGGTGGGCGAAGCCCAGAAAACCTCTTTGAGGATGTCGACTTCGCACTCCTCACCGCTGGGGGTCGGTGATGAGGAGCCGGCTGGAGAGCTGGTCGGTCTCGATCTGCCGCACCAGCCAGCCGAGCTCCGTCAGGCCGACTCTGACGGTGTGGACGATCTCTGCCATCGGGGCGGGGTTTTCGGTGGCGTCGTCCAGGTCCTGGCTGAGCCGGTTGACCAGGCCGTGGGCCTGGACGACGTAGCCGCCGGTGATCACAAGAGGGTAGGGCTCGCCGATGGCAAGGACGTCAGCCAGAAGCCGACGGTGCAGGCCGTCCAAGTTCACGCGGCGGACCTCCGAGCTGCGGCGAGTTCGGGAAAGGCGTCTTCCCATGCCTCGCGCAGGGGACGGCTGATGAGGGTGCGCAGGATCGGCCACTGGCTGATCAGCAAGTCCTGGTCGAGGAAGGCTTCCAGGTCCTCGCGCAGCCCCTCGGCGAGCACGGTACGGTACAGGCCCATTCGCGAGCGTACGCCCTCAAGCTGATAGCTGCGCCGCCCCGACCAAACGACATGCAACGGCAGGTCGACCGTGCCCTGAGTGGGGCCGTTCAGGTCTTCCAGCCGGGCAGGCAGCCGCCTGCTGTAGCGCGTGCGCAGCACGTCGAACGCCGACGGCACGGGAACAGCACTGGAGGAAGCCATAGCCCCGATTATGGCGCGCCGTCGCTCGCCAACGCTACGCAGCGGGTGGCTTTCACCGGCTTGGCGCACCGTTGACCGTGCCCGGCCGACGCGGGGTGCGGCTGTCGTTGCTCCCGTATGGGATGCCCCAGGTGCGGTCTCTCACCCGGAGCGCTGCTGTACTGGGACACCGGACAGCGAGCCGGTCACGTCGCGCTCTGCCTGCGAGACGGAAAGATCGCCTCCAACGAGTTCCGCCGCTACGGCTACATCGACGCCGTCAACGCCACCGACATCGAAACCGTATGGGGCGCCACGTACCTCGGCTGGGCACCGCCATACTTCCCAAGCGGTGGATGAGAGGCGATGAGCATGCCCGGTCATCGTCCGGTAGTTGGCCGTCGGTTGCGTGGGCCCGGCCTGTTCCTCCAGGGAACGCAGAACGCGCTTCCTGGAGGAACAGCGAACCTGTTCCGTCTCGGAAGACCCACGCCACAGTGGTGAGAGCAGGTCGGATCAGGTTCAGTCGATCTTGCCGCCTAGCAGGTCCAACGCCTCCTCCCACTGGAAGCGCTCCGCTCCCCCGCCTGCCTTCGGCCGGTGCGGCTCGTACGACCCCACCATCACACCCATCTCCCGTAGTTGGTCCAGACTTCGGCCGTACGCCGGGTGCGCGACCATAGCCGCGTTCACGTACGGCAGGACCACGGTCGGGATCCCCATCCCGTACGCCTCACACAGGATGCCCAGGGCAAGGTTGTCGGCGATGCCGGCGGCCCACTTGTTAACCGTGTTGAACGTGGCGGGCGCAACGGCGATGGCATCGGCGGGCGGGAGTGGACGCGAGTCGCCAGGGCTGCGCCAAGCCGAGCGGATGGGGTAGCCGGTCTGGGCCTCGATCGCGTCGGGGCCGAGGAAGCCGTGCCCTTGAGGTGTGGCGATGACGCCGACACCACAACCCTGCTCCTGCGCGGCGGTGATCAGCTTGTGAGCGTCGCCCGCGATGCCGGCGGCGCAGACGACGACGTACAGGAACGGTTGTGCGGTCACGCGCGGACTCCCAGTCGGCGGCTGAAGTGGTGGAGCTCGGGCAGCGTACGTCCCCGGTCGCGGGCGACCAGGTCGCGGACGGCGGGGCGGCGTACGTCCTGGGCGGCACAGGTCTCGGCGATACGGAGGGCCTGGTAGCCCTCAGCGAGGCGGCCCTGCTGGTCGTAGGCGCGGGCGGCTTCGACCCACAGCGCCGCTCGGCGTTCGGGGACGGGGATGTGGCGGCGATGAGGGGTGCTGCGGTGCTCAGGGCAATGCCGGCGTGCCGAAGGCAACGGAGCGCTCACCGCGTGGAGGGCGCAATCGGTGGGGCTGAAGCTGGCCCAGGCCTCGGGGCGGTCGAATGCGACGTAACGAGCGATGTCCCCGGTCTCGGTCGAGGAACTCGCTGGTGGCTTCGCAATCGTCGGCCGTGCTCGCGGCAGTCATACCGCGTAGGAGGAGGAGACCTATGGCCGCGCGGTAGCGCGGGGAGCGCTGGTCGTATGAGCCTGCGAGCTCACCCGCGCTGTGCCGAACAAGGGTGACGGCCTGGGCAGTGTGTTTCTCGCGGGTCAGGACATGGGCGCGGACGCTTGAGGCGAGAATGGCGGGGTCGCCGGAGTGTTCTGCTTCGGCCATGGCGCGGCCTACGGCGAGCCAGGCGCGCCATGGTCTCCCTGCTTGAGCAGCAGGCTCGTGGGGGTCTGGTAAGCGGTGACGCCAGGAGCCCCGCCATAGCCGCGTCACCATGGGGGCCGCCGGCTGCCTCGCGCAGGTCGGCGATGACTCCGGGAAGAGCGGCTTCCAGCGCTGCGCAATCGCAGGTGAGCAGAGGCGGCGGGCCACGGCGACCCGTGATTCCAGGGACTTCTTCTCCGTGCCGTCCGCTTGGGCGGAAGCCGTGCGTGAGCCTGGGAGTAGAGCGCGGACAAGGTCGTCGTGGGCTGTAAGCCGGATCTGGGGCCCCTCGGTATGGCCGAGACCCGCTACTGCCCCCTGCCGGCAGACACGATCGCCCAAGGGGCTCACGTGGCCGTCCGGCCGCAGGTACCGTTCGCCGTATGGCGTACGAGCTGGAGGAACAGGAGGCCATCGGCCGCCGGATCAAACGGCGACGACTCGGTCTCGGAATGGCCCAGGCCGACTTGGGCGAGGCGATCCACAAGTCCCAGGGGTGAGTGTCCAAGGTCGAGCGGGGCCGGATCGAGCTGGACCGGGCCGGGCTGATCAACATGATCGCGTCCGCGCTGCACTGCCACCCCAACGACCTCATCTCCCGCCCCTACCTGGGCAGTCCGAACGACGAGCAATGGCAGCCGGCGGCCGCGCCGATACTGCGCGAACTCCGCCGCTACGACCGCACGCCCGTGTTCCCGGGCGAACCTCGCTCGTCGACCTCGCTGTGGTCGGACATGACGCCCCTTCACCGTCTCCGCGACGCGGCCGCGAACGTGGCGATACTCCGCAGCCTGCCGGACCTCCTGCGCGAGGCTCATGCCCTGGCCGACCGGTCGCGTGGTCACGAGCAGGAAGAGGCGTTCGGGATCTACGCGGTGTGCTGCAAGTTCGCCCACACCTCCGCCCACGCGCTCGGCCACCCCGAGCTGGTCGCCACCGCATGCGAGCGGGCCGCCTGAGCATCATGTGGGCCACCGCAGACTGGGCCGACGCGAGCACCGCATCGGCCTCGCCCGCCAGGCCGCCCTCACCACCGTTCGTGCCTTCGAGGAATGGTGTGCCGAGCGAAAGCGGGTCGCCCATCCATGCACCACGGCCACGTACCCCTCGTACGGCCTGCACCTCATCCGGCGCGGCAAGGCCGACGAGTTCGTCCCGGACACCGTCCGCCAGTACATGAGCCGCATCTACAACTGGCAGACCGAGGGCATGCGGCCCGGCCCCACCGAGGTACGAGCCAGGATCCGCGTGTGGCGCGAGGCCTGGAAGGAGAGCGGTGGCGAGGTCAATCGATCAGCAGTGCTTACGATCCCTACTTGCTCAGGTGTCTGGAGCAGTGCGACGAGACCACGCACATCAGGATCCGGGACGCCTTCGCCCTGGCCCTCGCGTACCACAACCTGCACCGCCGAGTGGAACTGACGGACCTGCTGGTCAAGCAGGTGCGCGTCATGTCGTCGGGACTGCTCGTCGTCACCGCCTCCTCCAAGACCGACCAGGACGGCAAGGGCACACCCCCCGAGTTCCTGAAAGACCGTGCCGACACCCAGCTCGTCGCCCGCGCGAAGGCCTGGTTCGAGGTGCTTGCAAAGCTCGGGGCAGACGGGCCAGACCAGCCCGTCTTCCGCGCACTCACCCCGCGGGGCAACCTCGCCTCACGGACCCTGGCCACGAAGCGCGGCGACCGCATGAAAGGCGACGCGATCAACGCCCGGGTGCAGCTACTCGCCGACCGCGCAGGCATCCCGTACATCGCCGGGCAGAAGGTCACCGCCCACAGCCTTCGCCCCGGCCCGAACACCGACATGATCGCGGCCAAGGTTCCGCTCGCTGAGCGGAACCGGCGCGGCCGGTGGGCGCCTGAGTCCCGTACGGCCGATACGGTCTATCACCGGCCCGAGATCGTTGAGGCGACGGACCCGATGGACTCCGTGCCCATCGGGGGCCACCAGGTCAAGACAACCGGTGCGGCAGCATGTGCCGAGGCTGCCCCCGGGTGACCTGGGCCTCTAGACTGGCGGCGAACGAAGGCGGCCCCCCTCAACGCATCTGAGGGGGGCCGCCATTCTTCGGACGGCTGGGACTAGGCGTTCGGCTCCATCGAAGCCACGAAGGTTGCCCATGCACCGTGGTGTACGACGAAGGCCGGCCCGTCGGTGACCTTAGAGTCAGTCACGCCCACCGCGCTGACGAGGGCCGCGACCTCAACGCAGGCACCGCCGTTGCTGTCGCTGTACGAAGACTTGAACCAAGCGGTCGGGGGGGCCACCTCGGAGGCCCGCAGGTTAGTAGCGATGGCTCTTCCATCCTTGCGTGAGTTGGTACAGGAAATCGGCCGTTGCGGCCGGTGCCAACGCGCTCTCGCGCATGGCGTCGAAACCGCGGATGGTGTTGGCAACCGTCCGCCGGTCGTCCGTGACGGAGATAGTGTTCGGTAGGTCTGTCTGAACCACCGGATCCACCTCGTCAGGGAAGTCGAGAAGGATGAAGTTGGACCTGGCCCGGTACGTGACTGTGTGGTTCGGAAGGATCAGAACGGTCACGTTGTCCAGCTTGCTCAGCTCGATGACCTCGTCGTACTGGGCCCGCATTATGCCGGGTCCGCCGACCATCCGTGCCAGCGCTGCCTCGTCCATGATGACCTTGAGCTCCAGGGGGCTGTCCGTGCGAGTGATCAGCTCCTTGCGTTCGAGCCGCAGCTTGATGTTCGTATCGATGAACTCGCTGGTGGTCTCGTCGACGGGCTTGGCAAGCTGGAACAGCGCCCGGGTGTACTCCTCGGTCTGGAGCATGCCGAAGACGACGTCGGGCTGGAAGGCCCGCATGACGTGCGCGGCCTCCTCCAGGCCCCGGTACGTGGGCATCTTGGAGGGCATGAAGCCCTTGTACGGCGTCCAGGGGTCCTTACTCAGGGACTCACGGTGCAGTTGGAGGAGCGTTTCACGATCCCCCTTGTCGATCAGGCCGTACAGGGTCATCAGGTTCTCTAGGTCGGTGGTTCGGGGCAGATCAATGTCGCCCGACTCGACTCGCCCCAGCTTCGTGTGGGAGAAGCCGAGCTGCTGACCCACTTCCTCCTGTGTCAGGCGCTGCGCTTCTCGTAGTCGCCGAAGTTCCCTGCCGAGCTCACGTCGTCGGAATGTAGCTCCTCGCCGCGCTGCCACCCTGTGCCGTCCTCTCCTGCTACGAGTTGGTGCTCACCGAGACCTCTGTCTGTTGCCGCCGCGCTGTCTGTCCCCGAGTGTGCCACCCCCTGTCCCCTCTGAACATGCTCCTGTTGGCGCTCTGGCACATGCCAATTTTCGCTACCTCGCGCATGCGCTTGCACATTAACTCTCACATGCACGACGGTAGTTGAGCCAGAGGATACGCGGGTTGAACCCTTCCGACCGGCCCGTCCTGATCAGCTTTTAGCGGCTTCGGCCTGCCCTCACGGTCAGTGGAGAGGCTCACCATGCAACCCAAACGAGGCGTCGACGATGTGGCACGAACGAGCGATGCTCCCGGCAGCTCCAGGGACCAGGAACGCACCCGACGAGCTGCGACCACCATCGAACAATTAAGCAGGCAGGTACACAGCCGGACGACGCTCGACGAGGTCATCAAGCGCTCCGCCCCGCAAGGTGAGGTTCTCGCCGAGACGGACGCCGCCTGGCCGAAGCGGCTGCGCCGAACTCTCCGGGAGAACTCGGAGCACTGGGGTCGTCCCGACCTCGTGTGTACGGCGGAGCTCCTCCTCACCGAGCTGGTGACCAACGCCCTGCTGCACACGGACGGTCCGACCATCCGGGTCCGTGTCTATGTCCAAGGCCCCCACCTTGTGATCGAGGTCAACGACGGCTGTCGCCATGGCGCCATGCCGCGGCGTGCCGGCCTTGAGGACGAGCACGGCCGCGGGCTTCTTCTCGTGGACGCCCTGGCTGACCGATGGGGCGTCAGTGACGACCGCACGACGGCATGGTGCCTCCTCCTGCTGGCCGAGCACGCCCTAGAGACGGACCCGGCGACGGCGACCGCGCCGATCCGCCACGACACGTCGATGTCCTTGCCGGCCAACCCCCGAGCACTGAGCATGGCCAGCATCCAGGGCCGCATGCTGCTCACCCTCATGCACTGGGAGGGCAACCAGCACACCGCCGTCCAGGCGCTGCACGTTCTGGTGGACAACGCCCTTCGACACGGCATCACACCGGGCGAGCCGGACCAGAAGCTCGAAGCCTGGCTACGTATCACCGAAGCCCGCGAGCTTGTCATCGACGTCATGGACCCGTACCCGTCGTTTCCCGACTTCGAACAGGCTGTCCGCGGGAACCTGGGACGTGGCCTGGAGGCCCTGCGTCGATTCGGAGCTGCCGTCTCCTGGTTCCCCGCCCCAACTGGTGGCAAGACCGTACGAGTCGCCCTGCGGCCCGCTCAGGCAGACCTGTGAGCACCCCCGCCATGACACCTCTGGTCGTGAACACGATTGCCGAGCTGACGGATCACCTGATCCGGGCGGCTGGCCCGAGCTGGGAGATCGCCCCCGCCATGGAGGACCTCACCGCCGTCCTCCGCACCTTCCAGGACGTCACGGCTCAGCGTGAGACCCGTGTGCAGCTTGGTGACGAGCTCTTCGACGTCGTCATCACCGGCTCCGATGCGCAAGCGCGTGCGGCCGTGGCAGAGATGGACGTGGTCCAGGGACGGTGCGGGCCCGTGATCGAGGACCCGGACGCCGGCTGGCTCTACTGGCTGGTGCCGCCCGGGTCCAGCCAACGGTGGGAGCCGCACCCGTACGCCGCATGCCTGGGCGCGCCTCACACCATCATCCTGCCGCCGCTGAGCCGCGCCCTCCCGCCGGGCCCGTACTGGCTCCGGCCCTCGGCGAGCGACCGCCTGGTCCCGGCCGGCCCGCTCTGGGACGCCCCCCCACTGGCCGCCGCAGCGCAGCTCGGCGTGACCCCGTAGACCCCGTGCCTGCCCGAGAGGGTGTCCCCCCACACGTGGCAGGCACGGCCCAAGCGCCCTGTGGACCAGAGCGGACCCGGCTCCGGTCCACAGGGCACCTCATCGCCTTTCAGTAACCGACCTACAGGGGAACGCAGTGCCCAGACCGTCAGTGCCGTACGTGGTCCCGTGGACGGGAGAGACCACTCCGCTCGGCGACATCGTGATCAGCGCGCTCGGTGTCGCCTACGCCAACCCGGTTCGGGACGCGTACCAGGCTGACTTGGACGGCGTGCTGTGGGCGTTGTGCGGGGGGACTCAGACCGGCGGACCCGCGTACGCCAAGGAGCTGCATCCGATGCGGCAGAAGGCCGTGATGATGCGTCCTCTGTGCGCAGGGTGCAAGGAGCTGCCCGAGCGCGACGAGCGCGGGACGCTGTTGCTCCTTCGCCTCCTCGACGACGCCCTGGACACAGTCTGGGAAGGCGTCCGTACCGTGATCCCGCCCATGTGCGAGGACTGCGCGGACGAGGCCAAGGAGAACTGTCCCCGGCTGCTCGACGGCCATGTCGAGCTCCGCGTCAGGGAGGCCGAGAAGGTCGGCGTCAGGGGAACCCTCCATCCTCGCTTCGGTGAATCCGTAGAACCTGATCCTGACGCCGTGGTCCTCTACGACACTCCGGACCGATGGCTGAATGGTCTCCCCACTTCGTACGGAATGGCAGCCGCTCCGCACCTGGAATCCACCCCTTGAACCGCCCTCCGGCACGCCGACCGTACTCACCAGTCCCCCTGGGATCGGACACGTGACGGAGGGCTTGACCCCCTCGCCGGAGAACCGGCTGAGAGGTGCTGGCCGCCGCGAGCCAGCCCCTACGGGCCCCAGCTCCCGTAGACGCCGACCCCTGACCACCGGAGGTGGTACCTGTGGAACACACTCACGAGCACGCTGTTCGGCACCGGGTCGCGACGCTCGGCCCGGCCGGCACCGACGCCGAGGCCGAGGCCCGGCGCTTCTTCGACGACGTCGTCCTTGCGGACTCCTTCGAGGGCGCAATGCGGGCGGCGCTCGACAGCGGGACGCACGCGTTGGTGGCGGCTGGGTTCGTGCAGCGGACCGGCGCCCAGGTGACGGACCTTTGGGTCGACCTGCACTTCCGGCACCTGGACCGCATGCGGATCGTCGGGGTGTGGGAGAGCCCGACCAAGCCGATGTGCGCCGCGACGGGCCCTCGCGTCGCCTGCCTCGCGGACGTCCGGTCGATCGCGCTGCACCCGGCGACGGACGTGTTCGCCGGCCAGTTCACGCCGGGTGCCGAGCGCCTGTACGTCAACGCCAAGCCTCTCGCCGCCCAGCGGGCCGCCGAGGGTGCCGTGGACGGCTGCATCGGCTCCGTGGACGTCGTCGAGCGTCATCCGGAGCTGACGGTGCGGGAGGTCTTCCATCCGACGATGGTCTGGGTCCTCTATCAGCCCCTCGTTCAGGGCGAGTTACCTTCTCCGCGAACCACCATGAACCATGTCAAATCACTGCTACTGTCGGGCGCCTGACAGCCCCGGTCTCCACATTGGCGGACCGGTCCGCGTCCAACTCGGGAGACACCTCATGAAGGTCCTGATCACCGGCGGTGCCGGGTTCATCGGCTCGACCATCGCCTCGGCCTGCCTCGACAACGGCATCGACGTCGTGATCCTGGACGACCTGTCGACAGGCCGCACCGAGTTCGTGGAAGGCCGGACCTGGTACCGCGGCGACATCGCCGACGGCGACCTCATCGACCGGATCTTCGCCGAGCACCCCGACATCCACGCCAGCATCGGCTGCGCCGCGAAGATCGTCGTCCCCGAGTCCGTCGCGGACCCGCTGTTCTACTACACCGAGAACGTGGCCAAGGGCCTGGCGCTCCTGGGCCACCTAAACCGCAACGGCTGCGAGCGGTTCCTGTTCTCCTCCTCGGCCGCGATCTACGAGGCCGGGCAGGGCATCACCGAGACGGCGCCGCTCAACCCCATGAGCCCCTACGCCCGGACGAAGGCACACTTCGAAAACGCGCTGGAGGACATCGCCGCCGGGACGCCGCTGCGCGCCATCTCCCTGCGGTACTTCAACCCGATCGGCTGCGACCCCAAGCTCCGTTCCGGGCTCCAGGTCATGCAGCCCACCCACGCACTCGGCGTCCTGATCGACGCCTTCCACGCCGGACGCCCCTTCCCGGTCACCGGCACCGACTGGGAGACCCGCGACGGCACCGGCATCCGCGACTACGTCCACGTCCACGACCTCGCCCGCGCACACATCGCCGCCGTCCGCCGCTTCGACACCATCACCTCGAACGATGCCGACGCCGCCGCGCCCTACCGCGTGATCAATCTCGGCTCAGGCACCGGCACGACCGTGTTCGAGCTGATCAAGGCGTTCGAGAACGTCACCGGCCGGGCGCTCGCCACCGAGACCGTCGGCCGGCGGCCTGGCGACAACGCGGGCGCCTACCCCGACATCACCCTTGCCGGAGAACTCCTCGGGTGGGAACCGGCCCTCTCCGTCGAGCAGGGCATCTCCGACTCCCTCGCCTGGTTCGCCCGGCGCCCCCTTGTCCTGACCGAAGGAAGTGAAGAATGACCCCTTCGCCCTTACAGGGCGTCCGTCCGACGACGAGGATCCTCGTCGCCGGGTATGGCGCCCTGACCTCCGGGATCCTGCCGCACCTGACCAGCCTCCCGGACGCGGCCGTCACCCTCGCGAGCCGTCACCTCACCGCCTCCCCCGACCCATTGGCCGTCCTGATCCAGCCCGATCACGTCGACCAGGTCCGGCCCGACGTGATCGTCGGCTGCTTCGCCGACGACGAGCGCAGCCAGGCATTCTGGGAACACCCCAGCACCACGACCGCCCTCACCGACTGCCGGCCCGCGTGCATCGAGCTGTCGACCGTCAGCCCTACCTGGGCGGAGGAGTGGCACCAGCGTCTCCAGCACCACGGGACGGTGCCGGTCGAGAGTCCCGTCACCGGCAGTCGGCCCGGCGCCCGCGCGGGGGCTCTCACCGCGTTCGTGTACTCGCCGTCCGTGGACGAGCGCGCTGAGAGGGTGCTGGCGGCGTTCACCCGGAACCGCCACCGCTTCACCGCAGCGGGGCGCCCCGCCCGGTTCAAGCTCCTCTACAACGCGTGGGGCGCGGCCATCCTGCACTCCCTCGGCGTCTACGCCCGGCTCCTTCCGCAGCACCTGGGCGAGGACGCCGCGACCGCTCGCGAGATCGTCACCACCGACGGATGGATGTCCGTCATCGCCTCCATGAAGCTGGAACGGATCCTCGGCGGCGACTACAGCGACCCCGACTTCGCCGCCACCCACATGGCCAAAGACCTGCACTACGCCCGTAACCTCCTGGGCAGCTCGCCGCTCATCGACCTCACCCTGGACGCCTTCGAGGAGACCGTGGAGGTCCACGGTCCGTACGCGGACTTCACCGCCGTCGCCGCCCCGGGCGCGTCATGAGGGCCGCCGACCGGCCCGCGCTCCTGGACTTCCTGCGGAGCGAGCTGGCCCAGTTGGATGCCATGTCTGTGGCCCTGTCCGGTTCCCTGGCCCGCGGTGACTTCCGCACCACCAGCGACGGGACGATCACCTCCGACCTCGACCTCATCCCCCTGGTCGTCCGCGCCACCGATGTGCCGGCCGCCCGCCGCCAGATCACCCCCGTGCTCCAGGCCGTCACCGACCGGTTTGCCATCGACGCCACCGCGGCGATCACCCTCCTCGACGCCTACCGGCGTGTCCCCTGCGCCGCGTACGTCACCAGCATGACCGGCCAGGCCTTCCTGACCGACCCGCTGCACGTCGGGCCCGCCGTCCCGCCCGCGGCGCAGGACCCCGACGAGCGCCTGCCCTGGCTCATCCAGCCCATCACCTACTACCTGGCCAAGGCCTGTCACGAGGACCCGGTCACCAACCTGACCAAGGCGAGATCCGCAGCCCTCCACCTCACCAGTCACCTCGGGCTCGACGACCCCGACACCCTGCGCGACCTACCGCACACCGTCCGGGAGGTGTACGAGCGCTACGACGTCACCCTCCTGCCCTCCTCCGCTGCTTACCTCAACGCCCCCACCTCCCCGGGCCGGTTCCAGGCCGTCCGCGACCTGGTGTTCATGGAGAACCAGGGCATCCCCTTCCCCGACTCCGCGCTGACTGCGCCGCGTCGCCACCAGCCGATCCAGGAGGCCTCGTGACCCGCCTCGACATCTCGATCCTCCCGCCCCACCCGCCCAGCGCCGGATACAACCGGGCCCACGCCCGGGGCAGCATCGCCGACGACTTCCAGCGCCGTCTGGAGCCCGCGAACTTCAACCCAGTGTTCTTCACCGCGCTCACCGGCCGCATCGAGCAGGCGCTCGCGGCCGCGCCTCAGGACCCCGATCTGCGCTACCAACTCGCGTTTCTCCTGCTCCAGAACAACACCACCCTCGCACTCGTGGAGCAGGCCGCCGAGCACCTCGCCTGCAACCCGCACCCCGGCAGTGAACGGCTCCTGACGTTCATCGACGGCATCCGCCACCGCGCCTCGGCCACGGCGGGACCGGGGCAGGTGCGTCGGGTGAACTGGTCGATCAACAACCGGTGCCCCATGGCCTGCCGGGGCTGCTACAACGCATTCGTCGACGGACAGATCACCTTCCGACAGGCCACCACCATCGTGGACAAACTCGCCGACCACGGCGTCACCGACGTTGTCCTCGCTGGCGGCGACCCACTCCTTTGGAGGCCCATCTTCGACGTCATCGACTACGCGGTCGACGCCGGGCTCAAGGTCGCACTCGACACCACTGGCTACACCCTCACAGCAGACCGGCTCGCCCGCCTCGGACGGCTCGCATCCCTGCGCCTCCCCCTGGACGGCACCACCCCCGCCATCCAACGGGCCTTCCGCCGCAGCAAGGACCCGAACCTCACCCAAGCGCTCAACGAATCCCTCGACCTGTGCGACCGCTCGGAGTTCCACAAGGTGAGGGTCCACACCGTCGCCTCCAAGACGAACATCCACGACCTCGCCGCCATCGCCGACAACGTCCTGCCGCGCCCCTCTGTACGACAGTGGGTGATCTTCCAGTGGTGGGACCGCCGCGCCACCGACGCGCTGCGGGAGGAACTCCGAATCGACGCTGAGCCCATCCGCGCAAAGATCACGAAGATCAAGGAGAAGTACCCCGACGCCGACGTCATCCTCGCCGACACCGCCGTCCGCGAGTTCCTCAACTGGATGGTCCTCAGCAGCGGCCAGGTCGTGACCTTCGGCTCCGGCTCCGAGGAAGAGTTCATCATCGGCGACCTCCTGCTCGACGACGTCGAGACCATCGCCAGCCACCCGATCCTCGACCACCGGGCCATGAGCCGTGGCGTCCCCGTTACACCCCGCAGATAACACCGTCCCGCCCACAAGCCCCGTCCTGGCCCGGCATGCTGGGCCCGTACGAACGAGGAGCGCCTGATGACCGCGCTGACCACTGGCCACGCCCCTGCCATTTCGCCCGACTTCCTCTCGCTGGAACTCACCTCCCGCTGCCAGTTCGTCTGCCCCAGCCAGTGCTACACCGAGGCCGGCCCGACCCGCGACCACGGCAGCATGACCGCCCAGGACTGGCACCGACTCATCGACGAGGCCGCCGCCCTCGGCACGAGCACCGTGCAGTTCATCGGCGGCGAGCCCACCCTGCACCCGGCCTTCACCGAGCTCGTCGAGCACGCGCTGCGCGTCGGCCTGAACGTCCGGGTCCACACCAACTTCTACAAGGTCCGTGACGAGCACTGGCCGCTCTTCGAGGACCTGCGGGTGAGCGTGGCGACCACCTACCACAGCGACATCGCCGCCAAGCACGACGCGATCACCGACCGGGTCGGGTCCCATGCGGCGACGCGCGCCGCCATCGTCAAGGCCGTAGGCCGGGGTGTGAAGCTACGGGTCGCCATCGTTGACCACGGGGACGGCCAGCGGGCGCAGCAGGCCCGTGCCGAGATGGAAGCCCTCGGGGTCACCGCCACCGTCGACAAGGTCCGCGCGGTCGGGCGCGCCGCCGGCGGCCTTCTGCCGTCCACGTCGTCGCTGTGCGGGCGGTGTGGCAACGGCAAGGCCGCCATCCTGCCGGACGGCCGGGTGGCACCCTGCGAGATCGGCCGCTTCTTGGCCGCGGGCAACGTGCGCGAGACGCCGCTCGCGGCGGTCCTGGCCAGCCCCGAGTGGGCGCAGGCGCGCGCGAGCGTCCCGGCCCGGACGTCGGCGGACCCGTGCAGGCCGGACTGCGGCCCCTCGGACGACAGCTCGTCCGGGGGCGGCTCCTGCCAGCCGATGGGCTGAGGACGACCGACGAAGAGGAAGAGGAGCGGACGTGGACTGGCAGATACACGCGAGGCGGCTGGCCGACGAGGTCGACCGGCCAGGTTCCCGCTGGGGGGCCGCCGTCGCGGACATCCCCCGGCACCTGCTCGTGCCCCGGTGGTACCAGAGGGACCAGGCGGCAGGCGGCCGGGTGGTCCGCGACGGCGCGGCCGACCCGGAGGCGTGGCTCGCCACCGCGTACAGCGACACCACGCTGGTGACGCGGGTCGGGGCCCTGCACGCCGACGACGCCGAACCCGGCACCGTCGTCACCTCCGGGGTGTCGACGTCATCCTCGACGGAGCCGGGGTTGGTCGTCGGGATGTACCGGCACGCGGAGCTCACCGACGGCTGCCGCACGCTGGTGACCACCGGCACCGGCTACGGCACGGCCCTAGCCTGCCACCGCCTCGGCTCAGACCTGGTGACGAGCGTCGACATCGACCCCTACCTCGTCGCCTCCGCCACCGACCGGCTCGCCTCTTTTGGGCTCCGCCCCAAGACCGCCGTCTGCGACCTCACCCAGGGGCCGCTCCCAGGCCAGTACGACCGGATCGTGTCCACCGTGTCCGTGCCGGCCATCCCGGCCGCCTGGCTCAAGGCCTTGCGTCCCGGCGGCCGGCTGGTCACCACGATCACTGGTACCGGCCTGATCCTCTACGCCGACAAGACCCCGGACGGCGGCGCCCTGGGGCGGACCGCCTACGAGCCGGCCTCCTTCATGGGCGCCCGCCAGGGCGACGACTACGAGGAGACGGTTCCGGCGTCCGTCTGGGACGAGGCGAAGTACGGCGACGGCGAGCCGAGCGTCAGCCGCCACCTGCTCGTATTCGTCCCGGAGACCTGGAGCGTCCGCTCCATGCTCCAGCTCCACGCCCCGGGAATCGAGCACCGCCGCCGGTGGTATCCGGACCGCGGCCACACAGTCTGGATGACCCACCCCGACGGCTCATGGGCCCGCGCCCACGCCGCCGCCCCCCCGGGAAGCCCCCACCGTGTACCAGGGCGGCCCGCGCCGCCTGTGGGACTCCCTGGAGGACATCCTCGACCGCCTCAACTGGATGGGCGAGTTGCCCGTGTACGGCGCCCGCGCCACCATCACCCCCGATGGCGAGACCACCCTCACTCGCGGGAACTGGCAGGCCGTTCTGTAGCCCACCTGACCCGCTTCCTGCTGCGCCCCCGAGGCCCTAAGCCCTGCTCGGGGGCGCAGCTCTTGGTGTAACGGCAAACAGCGGTCACTCCGTCCAAGTAGACGGCCAGCCGTTGACGCTCGGCCACCGCCTGCTGTAGCGCCCCCGAGAGGAACCTGACCGTGCCGACCGTTCTCGACGCCACCGACCAGCTCACCTTCGAGCCGACACCGCGGAGCTGCTGCCGAACGGGAAGATCATCCCCCTGTACCGCCCCACCGGAGCCCGCAGCATAAGCACCACACACGACGAGCTGTCCGACAAAGAGCGCGAGTTCGGATGGCGACGACTCGCCGTGGTCGTCCAGCTCCGCCAGCATCTGACCCGCTACGAGTGCGGCGAGACCCTTACCCACGGCCGCGGTCCTCGCGATGCGCTGGGTGTCGAGGCCCGGGACATCAGCACCGCCTTGATGACTCACCTCGACATCGAGGAAGCGCTCATCTACCGCAGCAGCAACCGGCGCAGCGGCCGCTCCTACCAGCTGCGCCCCGGCGAGCGGCACCCCGACGGTGTCCAGCCAGCTCCCTCGGGCCTGCCGTCGGTTGGTCAGTCCCACTCCTGCGCAGCGGTGATCAGCTTGTGGGCGTCGCCCGATGCCAGCGGCGGAGACGGCGAGTGCCGCGCGCTGGCTCCGCGCGCCGAGAGGGAATCCGCCTTCATACGGTGCCCGCGGATCATGGGGATACGCGATCCTTGGTCTCGGCGCCGGGCTCCGGTCCATGGCTGACGTTCCTTGACTCGCGGGGTGCACCGTTCATGAACTCTCGATCAACGCTGGCGACCTGGCTGGGCAGCCTCGACGGCTCTCGTCTGGCACGCGTGCTCGGGGCGCGGAAGGATGCCGCGTTGCCTCCGGAGCCGCGATCGGTGGGAGAACTGGCCGACCGTCTTCAGCGCCCTGGATCGGTGGCGCTTGCGCTGCCGCAGCTCGCGCTGCCTCATCTCCAGGTCGCCGAAGCGCTGGCGGCTCTGCGCGTGCCGGCGTCGCGCGATGCCCTGGCCGAACTGCTGGGAGCAGCCGACGGTGACACTACCCGCGGGCTGGAGGCTGTGCTGGAGGTTCTGGCTGATCATGCTCTGGTCTGGGCGGACGGCGGAGGGAAGCTCTGCATGGCCGGACCGCTGCGGCAGGCGTGGGACACGCCTCTGGGTCTGGATGGCCCGCTGGAGGAACTGCTCTCCGGCACGGCCTCTGACGAGCTGCGCGGAATGCTGGCGGCACTGGGCGTGAAGCCTCCGGGCAGCAAGTCGCAGCGCCTGGCCGCACTGGTGGAACACCACAGCGACCCGGCCCGGATCTCCTCAGTGGTCGCCAAGGCCCCAGCGGCGGCCCGGGAGCTGCTCGAAGGCCGAGCGGGGGCTGGGCCGAGGCCCCCTCGATTCAGCGTGTCCGGGAGTCTGGGCCCCGGTCCCGAACCGGGCGTCCGATGGGCACTGGACCGGGGGTTCCTGATTCAGGACCGTCACCGCTACGGCCGGGCCCGTATGCCCGCCGAGGTGGCGCTCGCGCTGCGGGGGCCCGGCTGGCACGCCCCATTCCAGCCCGTGTCGCCTTCTGTGGGATTGGCGCCCGTTCCCCTGAGAGAAGTCGACGGCGAGGCGTCGGCCGCCGCCTCGGCGTTCACCGCCGGTGCTGCCTCGGTTCTGTCGGCCTGCTCTGCAACCGCGCTGGCCCGGCTGAAGTCCGGCGGGATCGGTGTGCGTGAACTGGCGCGGATCGGCAAGGCCGCCCAGGTCGGCGACGCCGTCGTACGCCTTGCCCTGGAGACGGCGTCCGCCGTCGGCCTGCTGGCCCGGGACGGCGATCGCATGGCACCCACCGAGGCATACGACGCCTGGGCGGAACAGGAACCCCCGGAGCAGTTCGCCGTACTGCTCCAGGCATGGCGGAACCTGCCGCTCACCCCCACCCGGGCGCGCGACGAAGACAACAAGGCTCTCCCCGCCCTCGTCGGCGCACCACCTTGCAGCGGTTGTGTGGAGGCCCGCCACGGGCTGCTGGCTGCAGCCTCTCGGCTCCCAGCAGGGCAGGGCACGCGGGTCGCGTCGGACCTGGGGCCGCTGATCGCCTGGTACCGGCCCCTCGCCGACTCGTCGGCTGACGGTCCACCGTTCGCCACCGTGATCCGGGAGGCCGAACTCCTCGGCGTGCTCGCACGCGGTGCTCTGTCTGCCATCGGCATCCACCTGCGGACCGGCGACACGGAGGGGCTGGGCATCGAGTGCCGCCGGCTGCTGCCCTCGGCCACCACGACGGCACGGATCGGAGCCGACCTCACCGCCATTGTCACCGGCACCCCGTCCGCGCGGCTGGCCTCACTGCTGGACTCCGTCGCCGACCGGGAGACCAGCGCCACGGCATCGGTGTGGCGGTTCAGTGCCGGCAGCGTCCGCCGCGCGCTGGACGCCGGACGCATCCCCGAAGACATCGCGGCCGACCTGACCGTCGTCGCCGGGCCACTGCCACAGCCTCTGTCGTACCTGATCGCCGACACCGCACGCGGCCACGGGCGCGTGCGCGTCGCACCCGCCGCCTGTGTCCTCTACGGCGATGAGCCCGCGCTCCTGGCGGAGCTGGCTGCCCACCGCAAGCTCGCCAAGCTTGGGCTACGGCAATTGGCGCCGACGGTGCTGATCAGCCGTAGCCCGCTCGGCGCGACTCTCGCCGCACTACGGGCCGAGGGATACGCCCCCGTCGCCGAGACTGCCGAGGGCACGGTACGCATCGAAAACGCCCGGCCCCGGCGGGCCTCCGCTCCCCTTCCGGCTCCGCGTGGCTCCAACGCGAGAGGAGGCCGGATCGCAGTGGCTCACCCGGCGAAGAAATCCGCCGCTGTCGATCCGAGCACCTTGGCGACCCGGTTGCTGGCCGCCCCACCCGCCGCTCACGAACCAGAGCCACTCGACGGCGGAGTGCCCTTCGCCACGGACACCGAGGAGATCGTCACAGCGTGGGCGAAGCGCTTGCCCTACAGCGACATCCGCCAGCTCGCCCATGCCATCGACGCTGGTCAGGGCATCACCATCGAGTACGTCGCTACCTCGGGCAGCCGAACCGTGCGCGCCCTCAGCCACCTCGCACTCGACCCGCCCTACCTCGAAGCGTGGTGCCACCTCCGGGACAGCGAGCGCGTTTTCACCCTCTCGCGCATCCACAGCGTCATGAGCATCGCACCTGAATGAGGGAAGACGAGATCGGCGGGGACGGTATCTCCCGCGATGCCATCCCTCGCGGAGGCTAGCGCATCGGGTGACCAGCACAACGGCGGCCGCTGGGTGGTCGAGCGGACGAACTCCCGGCTGAACAACTCCGGCAAACCCCGCCGCTGCACCGAGCGACGGAAGACCACGGCCCCTACATCGTTCTGGCATGTAATTTCGTCACCGTCCGCCACCTCATCCGCCGGGCCTGGACCCACAACCGATGGGACATACAACCCCACACACCACGCGTCCGATGACCTACTGGCGGACGCTCAAAGCCACGCTGGAAATTTTCTTTGCGTGGCCGGTCACGCTGTGCAGGCTGCGCGACCTTGCGGGTGGTGTACGGGCGGCGTGAGGCCTCCCCGGCCTGCGTGGAGTGCCCGATGGCAACGGATGAACACCACCCGCTCGGGCAGTGGGACGTGGTGGTCGACGTGTTGGTGAACTGGATCGGCTGGCTCGTGGCGATCGCTTTCGTGGTCGGCTGCGTTCCGGGCTGGTGGTGGGGCGGTGACCTGAGCGGCCTGCCGTTCACAGGGGAGTCGGTGGCCGAGGCTGCGGCCGCGCACCGAGGTTGGCCCGAGTGCCGCTGCTTTTCACTACGTGCGGGGCGGTCCTGATGCGGTGTGGCTGTACGCGGTCGCTGGCCGGATCCGCGGTATGCATCCGGGGCGTTGGTATCCGCGCGGCCCGCTTCGATTCCCCTTGCCGAAGGCCAACTGGTAATGGATGAGCCCCTGTTCGCCCCGGTCACGTCTGTGTCGGGCGTGGCCGCTTCGGTGGTGGAGAGCGTCCAGGCGCATCAGTGGTGGCTGGGGCTGTCCGTACTGGCCGGGGCTGCATTGTGGGGGGGATGCTGGGTGTGGTGGCGTCGCCGCACCCTTGCCGCGCTTGGGTGCCGGACGGTGGTCGATCTGGTGCCGTCGCGTGGCTTTGATCCGTCGGTGGAGGAGATCGGGCGGCACGCGGCACGTCTGGCGCGGGTGCCGGCGGCTGTCGGATGGCTGCCGCGCAGGGCGTCGGGGGTGCGGATGCGGCACGTGACTGTCGAGGGGAAGCTGGCGACCCGGCTGGAAGGCCCCGCACGGGCTGCGGGGCTGCTGCGCCTGTCGTCGTTTCCGGGCGTGGATGTTCTGGAGGCGGGCCGCGGCCGCAGCGAGGTACGGCCGGTCCGGTTTACCAACATCGCGCCGCTCGGCGTGATGGACAACGAGCAGGAGGGCTGATGAGCCAGGTGCTGATGGACAGGGTCACCGCTCCCCTGGCCCCACGTCGTCGGCGCGAGGAGAAAGGGGAGGCGAATCGGGAAGGGCGCGGGGGCTATGTGGCGCGGGCGGAGCTCGTGCTCGCCCGCCCAGATCACCGGCGGCTGGCGGCGGCGAGTCTTGATCCCGATCCGCTGCAGATGATGGCGGCCGCGTGCGCGCACGTCGACAGTGAGCGGGGCGAGCGGGCTGAGCTGGTCGTGGATCTGGTGCCGGTGTCCGGACGGAAGGTGGCGCGTTGGCGGCGGCGGCTCATGCGGCGAGCAGCGAAGCGGGGACCGTCGGCGTACGGGGAGCAGCTCGGCTCCGGCCCGGGCGGTGGCCGGGCCGGGTCGGTGTTCGGTCAGGTGCTGGAGGGGCTGAACGGGGGGAAGCCGTTCGGTTCCGGTCGCTCACGGCGCGGGTCCGCACCGCGGCCTCGGCAGACGGACCTGGCCGACGGAGTGGGGAAGTTCCTGCCCGGAGTGGACGGACAGGTCTTTGCGGTGCAAGTCCTCGTCCGGGTCGAGGCGCGGCATCCGGCGCGGGCGCAGGCGCTGTTGCATCAGGTGATGGCGGTGATGGATGCCTGGAGTGGCGAGAACTGGTGGCGTCCGGTGGGGCCGCGTCGTACGGGATGGCGGCCGTACAGCAACGTGTGGTGGCGGCGGTCCTCTTTCGACCGCAGGTTTCGCACGGGCGAGTTCGCTCCGTCGAGGCGGCAGTGGGTGACGGTGAGGGAGATCGCCGCATTGTTGAAGCCGGCCTCGGTGCACTGTGAGGCGGCGAACGTGGTGCGTACCGGCGGGTTGGTGCCGTCGGCGCCGCCGCGGCTGCCGGAGTGGGCGGGGCAACCGGGCATGGTGCCGTTGGGGCGCGTTGTGGGTGCGGACGGCCGGGTTCGTCTGGCTGCGGTGCCGCAGAGGGACGTGTTGTTCGGTGCGTCGTTCGGGAAGTCCGGGTTCGGCAAGAGCGAGCTGGCCTTGCTGCAGGCGATCTCTCTGGCGTACGGGGGGCTGGGGGTGTGGTTCCTCGACCCGCATGGTGCGGCGGTGAAGCGGGCGATGCCGTATCTGTCCCATCCGGCGCTGCGCGAGAGGGTGTGGGTGATCGACCTGAGCGTGAAGAACCCCACGGCGCGGGTCGGGGCGTGGAATCCGCTGTCGATGGAGCATCGCGGCGCCGCGCAGGTCCAGGACGTGATCGGCGCGGTGGTGGGCGGGCTGGCCTCGGCACAGGGCTGGGGCGACGGTGCGCCGCGCGCCAGGGCGATCCTGTCCCACGCGGTGCAGGTCCTGGCGCACCTCGCGCTGGCGATGTGCCGCCGGGGGCGTCCGGATCTGCAGCCCACCATTTTCTCGATCACCCGGCTGCTCACCGATGAGGAGTGGCGCGAGGGTGTCCTGGAGCATCTCCCGGTCAAGCTGCGCCGGTTCTGGACCACAACCTTCCCCAAGTACGAGGGGAACGCGGTCCCGGTGGTCACCCAGACGCTGGAGCAGCTGGAGACGTCGGACTCGCTGCGGGCGTTCCTGGGCCAGCCGCGGTCGACCTACGACATGCGGCACGCCATGGACACTTCGAAGATCGTGCTGCTGCGCTGCTCCGGTACGGGTTCATCCGACCAGGTCATCACCTCGTTGCTGCTGTTCGACCTGTTCCTGGCCGGATGCTCGCGGGAGGGCGTCGACCAGGACGTGCTGGAGACGATGTTCGCGTTCTGCGATGAGCTGACCGCCATCGACGGGGCATCGCGCGGCTATGTCGCCGCGATCCTGGAGCAGTTGCGCAAGTACGAGCTGAGGCTGATGGGGATGACCCAGATGGCAATGCGGCTCAGCGCTGAGACGCGGATGGCGCTGATGCAGAACCAGTCGCTGCTGTCCGCGTCGGCCGCCGACAGCGACGAGGCGGCGTTCGTCACCAAGCGCATGGAGCCGGTCTCCCCTCAGACCCTGTTGTCACTGCCGAAGTGGAATTACGTGATGTCCACGATGCTCCACGGCGAGCGCACCACCCCGTTCCGTGTCGCCGGCGTGGCCCTGCACCAGGCCCTCGCCGACTACCACCATCCCGAGCTCCTGCCGGATCTGGAGCGGGCCGTGGATGGCAACCTGCGGCGCCGCACGGTCGCCGAGATTCTGCGTGACCTCGAAGGCGACGACGCCGGCAGCCGGCCCGGCCTGGACGACCGGATCCTCGCCGAGCTCATCATCCCCCGGCCCGCGCCGAAGGCGCGGCCGGAGCGAACCACCGAACCGGCCATGCCCGCAGCCGGATTCCGGCCTGCGGCCAGCGGAAGCGAGATCGGCTGATGACCAGCACCCTGTCCCCCGCCGCAACCAGCCTGCCCCGCCTCGGGCAGGAGCTGCTGCCCATCCTGTACCAGCACCGCCTTGTCGCTACCGGCCAGCTTCACCGGATGCTGACTCCCCACGTTCAACGGCCCGTCTACCTTCGGCGCGTCCTGAATCAGATGCGCGATCAGGGGCTTGCGGACTGCACCACGCGCCGGGCCGGGAGGATGGGCGGCGCTGAACTGTTGTGGTTCGTCACCCCGCGCGGCGCAGACATCGTCGAGGCCAGCCGGGAAGTCACCTCCCGGGCCTACCGCATCAATCCCGAGACCGCAGCCTCCCAGCTCCAGGAACACACGCTGGCCGTCGTCGAGACCGGGCTCGCGTTCAGCACCTGGGCCCAGGCTCTCGGCGACGAGTGCGGGCCACTGGACTGGGACCCTGAACTCGTCCACCGCGTCCGCGACGGCGAGAACCGCCTCGGAGACGACGCCCTGCTCATCCCTGACGCCGTCCTGCGCTACACCCGCACCACACCCACCGGGCGCCGCCTCCTCACCTACTTCCTCGAGATCGACCGGTCCACCATGCAGGTCGCACGCCTCGGCCGGAAACTCACCTCCTACGCCCGCTACGCCACCTACGTGCCCGCTCCCCCGCCCGGCCGCCGCTTCGCCGCCGCCACGGGAGCAGGCCGCGAGGCCTGGCGCGACCGCTACCCGGCCGTACCCCGCCTCCTCGTCGTCCTCACAGGAGCCAGCGAGACAGTCCTGCGTAGCCGTACCGAGGACCTGCGTGCCTTGGCCGCCGCTGACGCCCGCGTCCGGCGCACCCCCCAGCTCGCCGTCGGTATCACCACCCTCGACCAGCTGACATCTCAGGGCCCGTTCGCGCCGATCGTCACCCCACTCCTTGGCGAGCCAACCCCCGGTGATGTCCTCCTCTCCACCCCGTCGGCCTCATGAGGCAGCACAACTGCTGTCCAACGTACGTGCCGGGATCTGGCCAGCGCGTTCTCCTCACGCGGCAATTGACCTGACACAGTCATATTCATTCTCGGCCCGATTTGGCTGATTGCATCGCAGTCCGCGGCCCTTAACATCCGTTACGCCCGGTGTGGTTGGTGTGATCTTGCTTAGTCTGGTCCTCCGCATTTTCAACGTGGTCCCGCGGTACTCAGTGAACTCCTCAGGATCGACAGGCGCAGGTGGCGCGCCGGTGACCGCACATGCATCGGGAGACATCGTGATGACCCATACGCACATGCGACGCGTTCGCTCGCGAATGACGTCGTTCCAACCGGCAGTCGCACTTCTCCTTGCTGGCTCAATCCTCCTTACCGCATGCAGCAGTGATCCAGAGACGCCGGAGGCGAAGCCGGAGGCGAAGCCGGAGGCGAAGCCGGAGGCGAAGCCGGAGGCGAAGCCGGAGGCGAAGCCGGAGGCGAAGCCGTCCACGCACTCCACACCCAAAGTGACGCCGTCCAAGACGAAGACCCCGGTGGGCCCAGTTGACCCCGTGGAAGCAGCGAAGAAGGAAGCGATCGCCACCTACCTTTCACACTGGAAGGAAGTGGAGAAGCGCTACGCCGACAAGACAAACAAGGCTGGCGACCTGAAGAAGTACGCCGCCGCCGTCGCGCAGATCCAGGTCGAAAAGGACGCTGAGAACCTCCACCAGCGGGGGATGGTCACTACCGGCACCATCGCCGTGGGCAACCCAACCGCAGTCAGCGCGGATGTCGGCCGCAAAGTGCCCAAGATTGTCCTCTCCAGCTGCCTCGACATCACCCATTGGCAGACCATCCACACCAAAACCGGGAAGCCAGCGGCCATGCCGTCCAACCGGCTCCTGCGGTACGTCATCAAGGCGACCGTCGAGAAGTGGGACAAGGGATGGGTCGTCATCGAAGACAAGCCGCAGGGCAAGAAATGCTGACCCGACAGGCAGTAGCCACGGCATTCCTCGCGCTGAGCGCCGCAGCTCTCCCCGCAGCCACTGCCCACGCAGCGGACGATCCCGAAGGATCCGCCGGGACTGGCTGCACCTTGTTCTCCTGCGATGTAGAGGTCAACGTGCCCGGCTCCGACGGTGGGAGCACCGCGGGCGGCAACAACGGCGGCGGGGGAGGCGGCAAGGGGCCTCGATCCAAGCCGCCCGAGTGCACACCGGCCGAGAGGGTCGACCCGCAGCCGCCCGCCGAGAGTGATGTTTGGGAAGGCCGGGACCCCGCCAAGGGCGCTTTCCTCTACACGCGGACCTGCCGCTACTTCATGGCAGACGGATCCTCAACGATGATCACAGAGCCGCTCATTGGGGGCCCTGGAGGACCTACTGCTCCGGTAGTGGACCCAGCTGTCCTCGCGCGGCAGGCCGTCGACAGCATGGTCCTGCGCGGCCCGGAGATCGGGATCACTCCGAAGCCAAGTGGGATGGGCTTGGTCGGGATGCCGGTCTATCTGTGGACGGAGCGGGGCCCGGAGACGTACGGGCCAAACGTCGCCTCGGCGTCCGCGGGCGGGATCACGGTGACCGCTACGGCGAAGGTGGCGCGGATCGTGTGGCAGATGGGAGACGGGAAGACCGTCACCTGCACTACCGCCGGTACTCCCTACAAGGCTTCGTTCGGCACGAAGTCGTCGCCGGACTGCGGTCACCGTTACGCCAGGCCGTCGACGGCCGGCTCTGGGACGTATCACGTGGTCGCGACGTCGACCTGGACGATCGACTGGCAGGCCACGACGGGGCAGTCCGGGCAGCTGGCCGAGACCCGGCAGAGTGCCGTGGACATCCGGGTCGGCGAGCTCCAGGCCGTCGGCAGCTGAAGCTTCCCGTCGGTTCCAACGAAGAAGGCGAAGGCGAGAGATCGTGAGCAAGACGGCGGTTCCGGTCGGCGCGGGCCAGGTCCCCGTGCAGCCGACGCACTCCCTGATCCCGGGTGCGGCAGTCGGGTTCAAGGGGCGCAGGCGGCGTCCCGGTATGTATGCGCTGGCGATCGCGCTGATCGCGGCTGGTGGGGGCGGCGGGTTCCTCGCCTTCCAGGCGACGGGGGAACGCACGCCGGTCCTGGCGGTTGCCCAGGGCGTTGAGGCCGGGGATGTCATCAAGGACTCCGACCTGATCGAGGCCCAAGTCCAGCTCGACCCGGTGCTGAAGCCGGTGCTGGCTTCCGAGCGGGAGAAGGTGGTCGGCAAGCGGGCCTCGGTCGCCCTGACGCCGGGCGCACTGCTGACGCAGGGCCAGGTCACCACTCGCACTCTGGTCAAGCCGGGTGAGCGGCTGGTCGGTATCGGGCTGAAGACGTCGCAGATGCCCGCGAGCCGTCTCTCGCCCGGCGACAAGATCCTCGTCGTCTCCACTCCCGCCGACGGCCAGATCGCCGGAGAGAAAGCCGGCGAGGGCGCTGGCCCGCAGCAGATTGCCGCGCGGGTCGTGCGGGTGGGAGAGCGGCAGCAGACGACGGGTGAGCAGGTCGTCGATGTCGCGGTGCCCTCGCAGTTCGGGCCTGCGCTCGCGGCGCAGGCCGCGACCGGGAATGTCGCGCTCGTCGTCGATGGACCGGGAGAGTCCTGATGGCGGTGATCACCCTGGTGGGACTTCCGGGCGCTCCGGGAGCGACGAGTTCGGCGCTTGCGTTGCTGCGGACCTGGCCGCTGGAAGCCGGCCGGCGTCTGGTCCTTGCGGAGTGCGACCCGGATGGCGGCGCCGTGCTGCCGGGCGCTCTCCAGAGCGCGGTGGTCGCCGACCGTGGGCTGCGGAATCTGACGGAGTCCTCCCGTACGCAGGATCTCGTCACTGCGTTCTGGCCGCAGCTGATCGCTCTGGAGAACGACGAAAAGTGCTCGGAGCGCAACCGGCTGCTGTTGCCCGGCCTGACGGCGATGCACCAGGCCTCCAGCCTGGCCCCCGTATGGGGACAGCTCGCCGACCTGTTCACCGGGATCGAGATCCACGCCCACGACGTCCTGGTCGACCTCGGCCGCTCCGGCGCGTTCGGCCCCGCCGGCGTCCTCGCCCTGCGCGCGGACACCGTCTTGGTGGTGATGCGGGGAACGCTGCGCAGCATGCACGCCGCCCGGTCCCGCATCCAGGCTCTGCGGACCTTGATGGATGGTGACTCCGGCCAGGGAGCCGGCGCGCTTGGCATCCTCCTCATCCGCCAGGGTCCCTACGGCTCCCGCGAGGTTCAGGACGAGCTCGGCGTGCGGGTTGTCGCAACGCTGCCGTACCGGCCGGAGGAAGCGGCCGTGCTGTCCGACGGTGCGTCCGAGGGCCGTGGGTTCATGACGTCGAAGCTGATGAGTGCCGCGCGTGACGCATCGACCCCGATTCGGCAGACGGTCGCCTCCCGACGGGCGCGGGTCGCCTCTCCGTTGCAACAGCGGCTGATGAAGGCGGTGACGGATGCGCGCTGACCCGATGTACCCCGCGGCCGTCCCTCCGCCTGCTGTTCCGTCTCCGGCTCCGGCTCGCGTTCCCGGGATGGGTGCCGTCGCGCAGCCGGGGCTGCCGGGTGCCAGCTACGATCCGCGCCGTGGTGGGCGGGCCGCCGCGCCGGCGATGGTCAACGCGCCGTCCGTGCCGCAGGTGAGCGTTGACGCCCGTGCGGCTGGTGAGATCAAGCGGCAGGTCAACGACCTGCTCCTGGCCGAGGCGAAGCTGAACCGCGGCCTGGTCGGTGCCGTGCGTGAGCAGCGGGCCCGGGCTCTGATCAACGAGCGGGTCGCGGTGTGGGGCGACGCTGCCCGCACCTCTCGTACGGTCACGGCCGGTGAGGAGCAGCAGCTTGCCGCGCTCGTGTTCGACATGCTCTTCCGCTCCGGCCGTCTCCAGCGCCATCTCGACGACCAGCGGGTGGAGGACATCTGGATCAACGGCTGTGACCGGGTGTTCCTCAAGTACAGCGGCGACAGTGAAGCCGTCGCGGCCGAACCCGTCGCCGAGTCTGAGGAAGAACTTCAGGAGCTGGTCCGTGATCTGATCCGCGCCAGCGGGCAGTCCGGCCGTACGTTCTCCACCGCGTCCCCTGATGCCGCGATCCGCCTGCCCGACGGCTCCCGGCTCCAGGCCCTGCACCCGGAGATCACCGGCGAGCGGACGTTCGTCACGATCCGCCGCCACCGTCTGCAGAACGCCACCCTGGACGACCTCGTCACCGTCGGCGCCATGGACACCACCGTCGCCGGTCTGCTGCGCGCCTGCGTACGGGCGCGGCGCAACGTGATCGTGGTGGGCGAGCAATCGTCGGGGAAGACGACTCTGATGCGGGCGTTGTTGCGGGAGATCCCGCAGCACGAGCGGTTCGGCACGGTGGAAACCGAGTTCGAGCTGTGGGCACACCAGAACGGCTACCACACCCAGGTCGTGCCGATGGAGGCCCGTGAGTCCAACGGCGAGCGGGTCGATGGCCGCGCGGTCGGCGAGATCACCCTCCTCGATCTGATGTACCGGGCCAAGCGCATGTCCCTCAGGCGCGTCGTCGTCGGCGAGGTCCGGGGTCCTGAGATCACCGCGATGATGCAGGCCCTCACCAGTGACCGGCCCGGGTCCATGTGCACGATGCACGCCTCCGAGCCGCACGTCGTCTTCGACCGCATCGCCGAGCTGTACCTCCTGGCCCGGGGCAACTTTTCCGAGCAGCTCGCCTACCGGCAGATCGCCAACGGGCTGCACTTCGTCGTCTTCATGTCCGTCGACGAGTCCGGCCCCGCACCAAGGCGGCTCGTCAGCCACGTCTGGGAGATCACCGGCATCGGCGAGAGTGGCCGCCCCGCCTACAACGAGATCTTCCGCCCCGCTTCCGAGGACGATCTGCGCGCCGTCCCGGCAGCCCCGCTCTCACCGCGTTCGCGGCGGCGTCTGGAGCTGGCCGGGTTCTCCACCCATGTCCTGGATCAGGCTGCGGCCTGGAACAGGGGGCTGTGATGGGCGCGTTGTGGTGGACGCTTTGCGGGTCGATGCTCGCCGGCGGCCTGGTGGCCGCGGTCGTCGCCACGATCGGCACGAGTGCCCCCAAGGGCCAGGGCCGTACGGCCCGGTGGCGGGCCGAGTGGTCGGGCGGCCCCGACGGACAGCAGCGTGCCGCCCGCCGCCGTCTCCTGATCGTCGCCGCTGTGGCCACGACGGCTGTGGTGTGGCTGGTTTCCGGAGTGTTCGTTGCCGCTCTGATCCTGGGCGGCTCCGTGATCGGGGTGCCGTGGCTGCTTGCCTCCGCGACATCGGCGAAGGGCCGGATCGCCAAACTGGAGGCACTCGCCGACTGGACCCAGCGCCTCTCCGAGATCCTCCGCCTCGGTTTCGCCCTGGAACAGGCCCTGATCACCAGCCGGAAGAACCCGCCCCCGGCGATCGAGGACGAGGTCGGCGAGCTCGCCGACAAACTGAAAGCCGGCTGGCTCCCGGTCGACGCGCTACGTGACTTCGCCGGCCGGCTCGACGACGTCACCGGCGACAAGGCCTGCGCCGCCCTGATGCTGTGCGCCGTCGATCCCGGCCCCGGACTCGCCCAGGTCCTCGAGGACGTCGCCGCACAGGTCCGCGAGGAAGTCGCCGCACGCCGCCGCATCGAGGCCGACCGCGCCAAGTCCCGTACCGCGATGCGCACCATGACCCTCATCTGCATGGCCCTGGTCCTCATCGGCTTCCTCATCCCCTACACCGCCCCGTACGCGACTCTGCTGGGCCAGCTCGTCCTCGCCCTGCTCGGTGCCGCGTTCGCCGCGGTCCTGTGGTGGACCCGCAAGCTCGCCACCCACCAGCCGGTCCCCCGCTTCCTCATCAACGACCCCCGAAGCCAGGTCAAGCAGCCCGGCCCCGCCGAACCCACTGCGGAGGTGTCGGCCGCATGAGCCAGACCGCCCTGATCGTCTGCGGCGCCGCCACCGGCGCGGGCATCGCCCTCCTCGTACGCGAACTCGTTCCCGCCGCACCCCGCCTCGGGCCCGCGCTACGCCGCCTCGACCCGCCCCCGGTCCGCCCCGGCGACCAGCCGAGCCGTGCGAACGTCGTCGGCGCCGTGTGGGCCGGACGCCTCGCCGAGCGTATGCCCGGCAGGATCCCGCGCGCCGACCTCGACCTGCTCCACCAGAGTCCGGAGCAGTTCGTCACGAACAAGCTCGCCCTCGGGCTCCTCGGCCTGCTCGTCCCGCTCGTCCCGGCGGTCGGCTGGGCCCTGATGGGCCTGCCCGTCCCCCTCTTCGTCCCTGCCGTCGCTGGCCTGCTGCTCGCCGCTGTCCTGTGGTTCGTGCCCGACTGGGCCGTCGCGACCGAAGCCACCAAGGCCCGCACCGAGTTCGCGCACGCCGCAGCCGCCTGGATGGACCTGGTCGCCACCCGCATGGCCTCCAACGTCGCCGCCGACCAGGCACTGGAAGACGCCGCCCGCATCGGCCGGGGCTGGGCCTTCACCCGCATCCAGGAGGCCCTCCTGCGCGCCCGTACCGAGAAGTCCTCCCCGTGGCAGGCCCTCGCCGATCTCGGCACCCAGCTGCGCCTGCCCGTCCTGGGCGACGTCGCCGACATCATGCGCCTGTCCTCCGACGACGGCGCGTCCGTCTACGACACCCTGCGCAACCGCGCCAAGAGCCTGACCAACGAACTGCTCACCGCTGAGGCCGCCCGCGCCAACGCCGACAGCGAGAAACTCCACACCCCCGCCGCCCTCCTCGCCGTCATCGTCATGATCGCGATGGCGTTCCCGGCGGTCCTCAACATCTTTTCCATCTGACCCGCACAGCCCGCACCACCCGAAGGGAAGCCCACCTCATGAAGACCAGCCCGCTGCTCCGTGCCCAGGCCGCCGTGACCGCCTGCGCCTGGGCGATCCGTTCGCGCCTCGAACAAGTCCAGCAGGAGGCGAAGGACCGTGGGGACCGCGGAGACAGCCCGATATCCACCGTGGTCATCATCGTCGCGGCCGTCGCCGGCGCCCTCATCATCGCCGGCGGTCTCGCGGCCGCTTACGGGCGGGCCAACGGCAAGCTCAGCGGCATCCTCGGCGGCTGACCCCGGGGAACTCAGACGCCTCATGTTCACCGCCCTCGAACCCGCCGACCGGGACAGGGGGTCGTCACCGATCCAGGTGGCGATCCTCTTCCCGGTCGTGATCCTGCTGATCTTCGCGATCGTGCAGGCCTTCCTCGCCGCCTACGCCCACAACGTCGCCGCGACCGCCGCACGCGAAGGCGTCTCCGCCGGCCGCATGTACGGAGCAGGACCAGGGGACGGGGCGGCCAAGGCACGCGCCGCGGTGAACACGCTCGGCGGAGATCTCCTCGTCGACGCCCGCGTCTCCACCGCGGGCAGCACCACCGACCGCATCCGGATAACCGTCCAGGGCCGCGCGATCTCCCTCCTTCCCGGCATGGGCGGCTGGCCGGTCACCGCCGCCGCGTCGGGGCCCGTCGAGCGATGGACGACCGCGGCAGGAGGCCGATGATGCGCAGCCCGCTCCACCTCGTTCGTCGATCCGTGCGACACGACGCGGAGCGGGGCGACGCTGCGATTGAGGCGGTCATCGTTGTGCCCCTCCTGATCGCGATCGCCCTGGTCGTCATGGCCGGGGCCCGTCTCTCCCTCGCCGGGCAGAAGACCGACGCTGCCGCCCAGGCCGCCGCCCGCGCCGCGTCTCTCGAACGCACTCCCGCCGCCGGACAATCGGCGGCCCGCCGCGCGGCCGCTGACGCCCTCGGCGAGCGGAACCAGTCCTGCACCTCCACCCGTGTCACGGCCAACACCCGTGGCCTGGGCGCCCAGCTGGGACAGGTCTCTACCGTCACCGTGACCGTCTCGTGCACCGTCCCCCTGGGCGACCTGCTTCTGTTCGGCGGCGGGCCGGGGGTACGGACCACGACCTCTTCATTCACCTCGATCGTTGACGCTTTTAGGGAACGTGGATGAGCCCCAGGCACCCCGCCAGACGCTGGAACTTCGGCGAGGACCGAGGCGCGGTATCTCCCTTCGCCGCCATCATCACCGTCCCGCTTCTCTTCCTCGGCGGCTTCCTCGCTGTCGACGCCTTCGGCGTCACCCGCGCCCATGAACGCACCGACGGCATCGCCACCGAAGCCGCCCGAGCCGCCGCCCAGGCCATCGATCCCGCCCGCGCCGTCACCGGCGAGGGCGTCGTCGCCGACCCCGAGGCGGCCGCCTCCGCCGCCCGCGCCTACCTCAACCAGGCCGGCGCCGTCGGCACGGTCACCGTCTCCGGTGACGGCCGCCGCATCACCGTCCGCGCGACCGGCACCTACCGCGGCGTGTTCGTCCCCAACACCTGGACCGTCCACGCCAGCAGCTCCGCGACCCTGCTGCACGGCACGACCCGACCTGTGAAGGACTGACCGCTGATGCCCGCTCCCCGCTCCCTCGGGCGGCGCCTACTGCGCGCCCTGGTGTCCACGGTCGTCCTGACCGCTCTCCTGGCCGGCATGCCCTGGCTGCTCTACGCCACCACCACCGCCGTCTGGGCCCAGGGCACCGAAGCCATCGCCCACCTGTTCACCCGCCAGGACACCGGCGCCGCCTTCATGCTCGCCCTGTGCGCGATCGGCTGGATCGCCTGGGCCGGCTTCACCCTCTCCGTCCTGCTGGAGATCCCCGCCCAACTCCGCGGCCGCAGAGCCCCGGCCCTTCCCGGACTGCACCTGTCCCAGCGCGCCGCCGGAACCCTCGTTTCCGGGATCCTCGTCGCCTTTGCCTCCAGCACCCTCGCCTCCGCAACACCCGCCCTCGCAGCGCCCATCACCGCCACCTCGGCGGCTGAGATCGTCCACCCGGGCTCTGCAGCGACGGCGGCCGAGCGTGCCGCCGAGACGGCCGGTACGGAGCGGGCGGCGTCGCGTACATACACCGTCCGCGACGCGCGTCCTGCCGAGAGCCTGTGGAGCATCGCCGAGAAGCTCTACGGCCACGGCGAGCTCTACACGAAGATCGCCGACGCGAACGAGGGCCAGCGGATGGCCGACGGCACCATCTTCAGTGTCGACGCACCTCTCCAGCCCGGATGGATCCTCGCTCTCCCCCACGCCCCCACAGACACCACGCCCCCGGCTGCCGAGGCAGGCCCCGCCGTGCATACGGTGAAGGAGGAGAGCAGCACTCATCAGCGCGCGGTAGAAGCCGCCCATGCCGACGCTGCGGCGGGCCAGACAGTGGTGTCCGGGCCGGACCCTGGGCTGCAGCACACCGCAGATCCGGCGGCCCGCAACGACAGCGGCAGCCGCCCCGCTCCGGGCGCATCTGGTGGCGAGCAGTCTGCGGAAGTGACGGTTCGCGAGGGTGACAGCCTCTGGTCGATCGCCGACGCACATGGCGACCCTGAGGGCTGGCCCGCCATCTACGAGGCGAACAAGGGTGAACCGATGCCGGGCGGCGGCACCTTCGACAACCCCGACGTGATCCTCCCCGGACAGGTGCTGGAGCTGCCCGGGACCAAGGCCCCCAGCGCACCGGCCCCGGACCGCAGCACGGCCAAGCCAAAGACACCCGCGCCGCCCGAGGACACCCAGCACTCAGAGAAGCCGCCGTCCCCGAGCACCCCCGATGCCGACCAGGACACCCCGCCCACCGCCACCCCGTCCCCCTTCCCCACCGCCCAGTCTCCGAGCAGCCCCGTCCCCATCCCCGGCACCAGCACTCCGCCCGCCGTCGATCACAGCGCCAACAACTCCGCCATGAGCACCCTCCTGTCCGCAGCGGGGGGCACGCTGGTCGCCGGTGGCGTCGTACTGATGCTCCGGCGACGGCGCACCCTGCAGCGGCGCCGCCGTGAAAACGGCCGGACCATCACGATGCCCACCGGTCGTGCAGCGGTCACCGAGCAGGCACTGCGCAGCATGGACTCCACCTCGGAGCTGCTGCTCCTGGACACCGCGCTGCGTACACTCGCCTCCCGCCTTGCTGCCGAAGATCGGGCGCTGCCGCCTGTGGCGGCGGTTCAACTGGGTGCCGAGGGCGTCCTGCTGCACCTGTCCAAGACCACGGACAGGTACGACGGGAAGAGCCCGCTTGAGGCGGTGGCTCCGTTCACCGCCGTCAAGGACCGGCCAGAGCTGTGGTGGTGCCCGGCCGGCTCCACCGAGCTTCTGGACAACGATGAGCTTTCCGAGGTCGCCGCTCCGTATCCAGGGCTCGTACCGCTGGGGGAAGACACCGCCGGCGGCGTCCTCCTCATCGACCTGGAGGAGTTCGGTGCGCTGCACCTGACGGGAAGCCGCCGCCTGCAGATGCTGCGCACCTTGGGCATCTCTCTGGCCTTGTCTCCGCTGGGGCAGGTCGATGTCCTGGTCGCGGGTGAGGACACCGCCCCGGGTCTGTCGCTGCTCGACGCCCAGCGGGTCCAGCCGCATCAGGGCCTCGAATCGGCTGCCGCTGCAGCCGGTGCACACCATGCCGGCCAGCAGCAGCTCATGGCCGATGTGGATCTGCCGGATCTGTTCCACGCCCGTGTGTCGGACAATGCCGAGGAGTTCCAGCCCCTGGCGGTGCTCTGCGATCTCGATACCTGCCCGGCTCCCGAAGCCGTCAGCCGGCTCGACGACATCTTGGACGCCGAGCCTCTGTCATCCACCGCCGTGATCACCAGCGGTGCGCAGCCCGCCCGTGCGGCCGCCAGCGAGGTGTGGGAGATCGACACCGATGCCCCCGTCCTTGCGGTGCCGAACACCTCGCTGCACTGCGTGCTGTCGATGTGCAGCGACGACGAGTACGCCGACATCCTCACGCTCGCGGTGACAGCGGACTCCCCCACCGGCGTACCTGCCGCGGAACCTGTCCCACTGGCCAAGCTCCTCCCCGGCCTCGAGACCGCCACGGCCACCGTTCCTTCACCGGAGCCGGGCTCGGGTAGATGTGGGGCGGCGCCGAGTCTGCTGTCAGTCCTCGCCGATCTCGATGAGGATCCTGCAGACGCGGGTGAGGAAGAAGGAGATCAAGAGGAGGAGGGGTCTGAGGCCGGCGGCGAAGCCGTTGCCGGGGTTTCGGTGACCGCCCGTCCTTCCTCATCCGCTGCCGTCGCCACGGGCGCCAGCGCCGACGTCGTTCCGGTAGTGCCGGTGCTGCCTGCCTCAGCGGCGCCGGGACACGTTGTCCTGCCCACCTCGCGGGCCCTGCCACAGATCAGTGTCCGGCTTCCCAGCCCGGTCCCGTCCTCTCCCCCGGCCCAGCCCCCCGCCACCACCCCTGCGCCCGATGGCTCACCCGGGGCAGAGCAACCGGACGTCGGCTTCCCCCAGGACCGGCCCGTAGTCAGCATCCTGGGCGCGGTGGAGGTCACCGGGGCCCGCGGCACGGTCGACTCCAACCGGCGCACCCGGGCCATGGAACTGGCCGCGTTCCTCGTCCTTCACCCCGGCGCCACGGCCCCGCAGATCGACGAGGTCCTCTCGCCTCGCGGCGGGCTGACCAACCCCAAAACCCGCAACACCCGCCTGCGTGATGTGCGGCGGTGGCTCGGCCTCGACGACGAGGGCCAGCCCTTCTTCCGCCGCATGACCAAACACGCCGAAGGGCATCGGCTCGTCGGGGTGGAGTGCGACTGGATCCAGTTCCAGCTCCTCCACGACGTCGCCCTCCAGGTCCCCCGCGACCAGGGCCAGGGCCTGCTCCGCCGCGCCCTCGAGCTGGTCCGCGGCCGCCCCTTCTCCGGCGTCAGCTCCACCTACTACAGCTGGGCCGAACCGATCGTGGAGGACATCAATGACAAAGTCGTCAACAGCGCCAGCCTGCTGGCGGACTGGTACCTCGAAGCCGGTGACGGCCCGGGCGCGCTGTGGGCAGCCAGCCGCGGCCTGGAAGTCGCCCGGGAACGCGAAGAGCTCTGGCGCCACCGCTTCCGTGCCCTGGCTCTCCTGGGTGACCACCCCGGACTCGAGGAAGCCATTCAGCGGCTGGAGACTCTCCTCGTGGACCACGGGTGGGCCATGGAGGAAGAGACCTCCCAGACCATTCGCATGGTGCAGGCCACCCGCCGCTGACCCATCACCGAGAAAGGGGGGCCGCTGAGCCGGTGGTCCCACCCTTTCTCGGTTCCCGACCAGCTTCGGAATACTTCGCGGGCTCTTGGCAACGGCCGACACGTCCCCACCCGCAGACGGGCCCATGTCCTTACCCTGACCTTCCGGTGCCGCGTCCCGAGGGACGCAAGCCATGTGGCGGGTCACTGTCTGGGTCACCGTCGCAACAGCGGCCCAGACAGTGACCCAACACTAGAAGTGCAGGTCAGATGCGGCGGGTCACTCCTGAATGGGGGTAGTGCCCGATCGCCGGCAGAGCCGGATCCGGTCACCGGTTGAGCAGGCGGGGGCAGGCTTGGACAGTCCGCTCACGGGCCCGCTCCCCGCCTCGACTGGCAGGCCGTCCGGGCCGGCGATGCGCCGTTTGACCTGATGTCAGGTGGCCGTCCTCGAACGCCGCAGGGCACCCCTCGCAGGAGATGGTGCCGCCCTGTCGGCTCAGACGGAGCGGGGCAGCCGGTTCAACCGTTTTGATGATGCCGGCGACGGCCTTTCCGACGCTCGCCGACAGCCATGCGGGCTGGGTTGAAAAGGCTGCCGCTCTCCTCCAGGTTCACGGCGTGCATGTCCGGCTCGACGGGCCGCTCGTGCTCGGGGAGAGCATGGTGAGCGGCCAGGATCATGCTGGCCACCCGTCGCTCGCCCCGCTCGCGGGGGCTCAGGCGGGCAACACCGTCGGCTTCCCGCTCGGCCGGAGCGGCTGCCTCACGGGCAAAGGCGAGCGTTTGAGCCCGCGGCTGGCCGGGCTTCTTCCGGCACACTCGCCGCCCGCAGCCTTGGTGACGCAGCCGTCCGCGATGAGACCGTCCAAGCCGGGGCCGGCTATGCGGCCGCAGGCAGACAGGACCAGCAGCCACAGGCCCTCCATGACTCCGGGCCTGATCCACTCATCCCGGCGGCGCCGCAGCAGCACTGCCCGTCGGCGGCGCGCCAGATCCGCAGCCGGACACCAGAACGTGCACCAGACAGCCGAAGAACAACCCTCATGATCATGAAGTGCGAGAACCCCATGCCCAAGGACCGTACCTGCACCGCTTCAGCCGCCGGTCGGCAGACAGTCTCCCTGATCATCATCCCGGCCGGCATGGCGCAAGGCGGGGAGAGGACACGGCTGGCGTCAACCTGCTGTCTCTACGTTCACCTGGGACGATGCCTGGCATGGAGCCGTCGCCGATTCCCTGCCCCGCACCTCTGGTACCGGATGTCACCGCGCTTGCCGCCCTGGACACCGCGTACAAGGCCGCCAGGATGCGGCAGGCGGTGTTCATCGCCGTCGAGTACCAGGGCTCGCACTGGGCGGTGAAGGCCGATACGCGCGCCGCAGGCCCTGAACACACCACAGACGACGCTGCCTCCGCCGCCATCGGCGCCGCTTTCCTGTACCTGGCCCGCCGCCGGGAGATCCGCTTCGACGCCTTCACCGGCCCGGTCTACTTCGTGCTCCACGACATCGCGGCCGAAGACAGAGCCCGGGAACTGGCAGCCGCCCTCCACGCCGCCCTGTACGGCGATCTTGGACCTCTGAGGGCGGCCTTGCCGGTTGACATCTGACCGGTTGCATCCGAGACCAGGAATTCCCCTGTCCGGCCCCTCGTCAAGGCCCTCAAAGGAGGGTTCGCACCAGACCTCCGCCGGCGGCCCGCGCGCGTCCCGGCAGCAGCCACCGCCAGGCCGGCGGCCCGGCACGCCTCTGGCCCCCGCTCTGCCCAGCAGGTGCCGTCACGATGCCACCGCTGCCGCCTGCCGGGCGCGGTACCACGCATCCGCAGGGTCCGCGGGCGGCGGCACCGGCCGGGCCGGTTGTACCGCTGGCGAGACGCGCGGTGACTCCGTCAGCAGCGGCCGTGCCCTCTGGCCGGCACCCTGGACTGCTCCCGTCCCGCCCGAGGATTCACTGATTCGCCTGCGCAGTGCAGGATCACGCTGCAGCCTCGCGCCCCTTACAGGCACTGGACGAGAGCGTCAGGCCGCCGGTCATCTCGTGGTGATCTATCTGGCCATCGCCTTCGAGTGGAGAATGGCGGTCGCGGCGCTCATCGCGCTGATCCACGACCTCACGATCACGGTCGGCATCTACTCGCTGGTCGGCTTCGAGGTCACCGTCGGTACGGTCATCGGTCTGCTGACGATCCTCGGTTATTCGCTGTACGACACGGTCGTCGTCTTCGACTCCCTCAAGGAACAGACGAAGGACATCACGAAGCAGACCCGCTTCACGTACAGCGAGCTGGCCAACCGCTCGATCAACGGCACCCTGGTCCGTTCGATCAACACCACCGTCGTCGCGCTGCTGCCGGTCGCCGGCCTGCTCTTCATCGGTGGCGGCGTCCTCGGCGCCGGCATGCTCAACGACATCTCGCTGTCGCTGTTCGTCGGTCTCGCCGCCGGTGCGTACTCCTCGATCTTCATCGCCACCCCGCTCGTCGCCGACCTCAAGGAGCGCGAGCCGGCGATCAGGGCACTCAAGAACAACCGCAATCACGCACCAGCTCGTAAGGGCTCGCAGAAGAACAACACGCGGACGAGCAACGCGCTGACCTGCTGCGTCAAGGCCTAAAACACGCAACTTGATTCTCTGCGAGCCCTAAGCTTGGCGCAGCGCGACTGTTCGTGACGCCCTCTGTGATGGCTGGTTGGCCTTGTTTTCCAACAGGGTGTTCGCGTGCACGGTGCCGATTCTTCGAGCCTGTTGGCCGGCCGGGGCCTGCGGTGCCGAGTTTCGGTGCGCTGGCCGGCTGGGGGGGTCTTCCCGTGGAGGCGGCGAAATCCTCGGCGGACGCGGGCGGGCGTGAGGCGTCCTCGGCGCGCGGGCCGCTCCCAGGGTTTACGGAGGTCTTCTGCAAGTGGCCGGGCGAGTCGGAGTTGGGTGTAGGCGACGACGACCAGCCAGGTCCAGCGATCGGCGGCTGCGGGCTCGCGGAGTTCGGGAACGGTCCAGCCCAGCGTCTGCTTGATCACCCTGAAGGCATGTTCAAGATCGAACCTGCGCAGGAACCCTTGCCAGAGTCGGTCGACATCCCCGGCCGTTGCACTGGTGCCGGACCACCACAGCCAGACCGGCCTGGGGTTGCGGTCCCCGCGCAGGTGCTCCACGCGAAGACGGATGACGGTGCCTTCGATGACCGCAGCCGGCCTTCGGGGTAGTCGGACCAGGCCGAGCGCCGGACCAGCAACGGGTGCAGCCGGTCCCCGGCAGCGGCTTCGGCCTGTCCATAGTGCGTGGTGTCGGTCGCCGTGGAGACGGCCGGGGCGGGCCAGGTGGCGGGATCCTCGAACTTGAACTCTGCCCCGCGCTGCGGTTTGCGCCCTCGCTTCCCTGCCGGTTGCGGCGGGGGCGGGAAGTAGAGGACGCGGTCCGAACGCATCCGGCCCAGCAGTTCAACCGGCAGGTCGGCGAGCAGGAAGGCCAGGCGGGTCACGTCGTAGCCTGCATCGAGGACGATCAGGATGGGCGGGTCACCGGTCTGCCACTGCCCAGCCGCCAGCAGTCGCTGGATGACATCTCGGACCTGTCCGGCAGTGACAGCGATTCCGTCATCCCACGGACGCATGCGGACCATGTCCAGCATGGCCGTCCAGGAAGTCCGCCCAGGCTCCAGAGCAGCGACGAAGGAATAAGGCCAGCCGGGGACCATCTGGGCCGAGCCCCTGCCACGACCGTAGGTATGGCAGAACAGCCTCTCCGGGCTGGTATTCGCGTCCGGGCGCAGCCAGTTGCTGACATCGACCGCCGGGACGAGCCGCCCGTCCGCAGCCCTCGGCAGCGGCAGACTGGCCAGAGTCCTGCGCAGCCGTGCCGCATCCAGCCGCCCGCGGTTCACCCCGCCGTACAAGGCGCCGTGACCGCGCGGTGCAAACGCATCCCCTGGGTCGCCCCGCTGCAGCAGACTCATCCACGCGGCCTTCGTAGTGATCAGGTGCCTCTGTGACGGAGCACAGCATCAGACGAAGGCCGTTCCTCATGTCTGGAAAACAGTCGAAAACCCCGGCAAGTTCGAGGTCACGTTCGAGCGCAGACGATAAACGCCAAGCTAAGGCCTTCGTCATGGCCAGTGCACCTCGGGTGGAGCAGGTGATCAGACGAAGGCCACCTCAGAGTCCGGCGAATACCCGGGGCAGCGACCTGGGCGAGGAATATTTCGGCACCGGAGGTTAAAACCAAAGGTAAGACTGTGACGCTCCGGTCACTTGCAGCACGGAGGGCCCTCGATCTTAATGGGGACGGATTCACCCGTCGGGTTCACTCCACCATCGGCGGATGCTACACCCCCCAGAGGGAGGGAAACCGCAAACACTGCAGCAAATGCTGCTCCGATCAGTTTCGCAATCTTGCCATGACGCCCATGCGTCTTACTGGTGTGTCGCATAGCTAGGCTTCCCCTGTCGTGTCGCCATAGTTGGTAACTTCTTCCATGAAAGTTAACTTTCTCGTGAACGCGAATTGAGAGTATTGGTTACTCAGCGACGCCACTATCGCCTCCAAAGACCTGCCGTTGCGGATCAAGGCGAGCTCGGTCGGCCTGCCGCCGAGGATTCCGGGCAGAACTAGCGAACTCCTCTGGGTGGACAGGCATTTGCGAACTCGTCGCCGCCAGTGACCAGGTGGGCGCACTTTTCGCAGCGGGCCACAGTGCCGCTGCCGACCTGGACGGCACCCAGAACCTGCCCTCCCACACCGGACTGGTGATCACCTCAGAGCGCAGGCGTACCCTGGGCCGGGTCACCCCGGACGGGCGGGTGCAACTGGTATGCGGGGACCGGAATGCCTTTGGCGTCAAGGGCCGCAGCGCCGCCAGCACCGGAAGGTCATGGTTCTTCCGCCCTCTTGTCCGCCTCGGCCCCGGGCAGGCAGCTGAGCTGCCTGCCCGGGGCCGAGGCGGGCAAGAGGGGACCCTGGGCGCAGGCAGTCTTCGACATTCCACCACCCCAGAGGTGATCGAGGAGCTGCTCGCCGGGGACATGCTGGAAGTTCTCCCGCTCACCCACATCCGTGGCCGGTCCCTCCACGATGCCTTCGTGATCGTCGACGAGGCCCAGTCGCTGGAAACATCTTGCTCATGCTCTCCCGGATCGGCGAAGGGTCACGCGTGGTACTCACGCACGACGTGGCGCAGCGGGACAATCTCAGAGTGGGCCGCCAGGACGGCGTGGTGGCCGTGGTGGAAAGGCTCAAGGGACATCCGCCCGCCGATACGACCGCGAGGCCGGGCACGGCCGGCGCGAGACCCTCTCGGCGCGCACACTCACCGTCACGGACCTGGCCTGGGCTTCCCCCCGCGTAGGTGTGCAGGGCGAGGTGGGCAATCAGGTGGTAGCCGATGCGGTTCTTGGCGCTGCCGATGCGGTGAGGGGCAGCCGTCGGGCGGGGCGTCCGAGAACGACGTTGAAGAGCTTGAGGCTGATCCCTGCTTCGGTGGCGTCCGCGGCTCCTCCGAGGTTGAGTCGCTTGGCCCAGGCAGTCATACCGATGGCGATATCGGCAAGGCGGCGCTCGGTTTCGGCTGTGACGTCGTCTTCGTCGACGAGTTGTTCAAGCGTGGCGGCGTTTTCATGGGCGAGGACAGGGTTGTGGCGCAGCCGGGTGATGACGCTGTCTGTGCCTGTGCGGGTGAGTGCCTCGGAGATCCGGCCCTGGATGTGAGCGACTCGTTGGTTCTGTTCCTGCAGGTTGCGCAGGCGCTCGTCGCTCGCCAGGAGTTCTCCGAGCCGGGCGCCGTTGAGCCCGAGGGGCGCCCACTCGGCGAAGCGGCTGCATGGCGGTCACCAAGCGATCGAGGGCCGTGCGGAGCCGGACATGCACTCCTGCATGATCGTCCATGGGCGCGCTGTCATGCGTACGAGGACGTCGAGCGTAGAAGGGTACGGGATGCCTCACCCCGGGCGCCGGCGGGGATTTTATCGAGCGTTCCCACCATGCCGTATCCGCAGGGGCACTTTGAGCATCCATTGCTCAATTGATGACCGAGTAATCGATTGCAGAGTATGTATTCACCACTCCATCCTTCAGGGGCATGAGACGGCGACACGCCCGAATCCCTCCGGAGGGGACGGGAAGGGGATAGCAGAAGCTAGGGCATGACCTCTTCGGTGCCAATGGTCTGCGAAGGCTGAAGAATTTCAGTCGAGGACGTCACCATACCCCAACATCAAATTCTCAGAAATCCGGAAAGGATAACCGAGTGAGTCAGGTTTCCGACCCGAGATTCAGAAAGTCATAAGGACACTGACCCATGCATGCTTTTCCTGACAACTCCTCAGACAGAACGATCAGCGTCTTCTTCTACGGCCTGTACATGGACCCTGATGTCCTAAGAGGGAAAGACATCGAGCCGCGGGATGGGCAGCAAGCCACGGCAGAGGGCTACTCGCTACGAATCGGGCACAAGGCAACGCTGCTTCGCGCACCCGGAACAGCAGCGTGCGGCATGGTCTACTCGCTAACGCACGCTGAACTCGACCGGCTCTACTGGGGCGCGGGGCTGGACGAGTACCGGGCAGAGCCTCTACTGGTGCGGACGTCGGACGGCAAGGTCATTTCCGTCCTGTGCTGCAACCTTCTGCAGCCACCAGCAGAGCACGAGGAGAATCCTGGCTACGCCCAGTCTCTGCGCGAGGCGATGATGCGCGCGGGGCTCCAGGGACCGTTCCCAGAGCCGTCGAAGCTGGAGAGCAGGCAGCTCCCTCACGCTTAGTCAAGGCGGAATCTCAGTGGGCTCCGATCCCCCAGTACAGCCCGGTCCTGCTTTGCGTTCGTAGCGTCGTTGGTGCCGACGGCAGGTGACGAGCTGGGGCATGGTGCGTTCAAGGTCTGCCGATGGCGACCCAGTCATTGCGAGGTCGTAGAAGTCCACGGATTTCCTGCTTTTATCCGTGCAGCGCCGGAGCCTGCCGCAGTCGTTCATCCATGAATTGACTTAGCTTAGCCAGAACGAAGTACACGACAGCCCGCACACAGGCAGGTTGCACCCGCCAGGTCTGCGCCAGCACAGCGTCCATCAGAGACGTCGTGATGATCTGCGTCAACTCCCCCCGAGTACCCGGCCACGAAAGCCTTTCCACCGGCATCGGCCGGTGTTGCAACGACCGGTTGATTCCGGGCAATAGACGAGCGTGCAGTTCACCGAACATCTCCGACTTGAGGGCATCAGCCCCTCGATCGGGCGCATCGGTGACGCATACGACAACACGCTGATGGACACCATAACCGGCTTCTGCAAGTCCGAGTACATCCGCACAAAGGTCTTCCACGACGGCCCCTGGAATACGAGGAGAGCGGGACGACAACCACCGGCTGCACTCAAGTCTGGGCATGATCAGCCCCACCGGTTTCGAACCAGAACTTCACGCTGACACAGAACCCGTGGCCGACTGCCCGCTGGCCGGCAGACCACCGGCAGCAGGCACCACCTGATCACCGACGCCACGGCATTCCGTTTGCCGCCACCCTGACCGGCGGGAACCGCAACGGCGTCACCCAGTTCATCCCCCTGCTCCAGGCCATCCCGCCGGTCCGCGGCAAACGCGGCCATCCCCGCCGAAGGCCCGGCACCGTGTGCCCGGAGACCGCGGCTACGACCACGACAAGTGCCGTCGCATGGCCCGTGCCCTGGGCGTGAAACACGTGATCGCCCGGGGCGGCGTCCCCCACGGATCCGGCCTCGGCACCGACCACTGGGGCGCCGAACGGACCTTCGCCCACCTTGACCGGTTCCGCCGGCTGCGGATCCGCTGGGAAGTGCTGGCAGTGACCAGCACTGCGGGAGAAGGCCAAGCGTGTCGGTGACAATGCTGCGTTTGCGGCCCACAGTCTTCTTGCCTGCGTCGATGCCCTGACTGGAGGCGGGAACACTGGTGGAGGTCTTGACGCTCTGGGCGTCGATCACCCACGCCGAGGGCTGTGCGTCCCGCCCCTCCTTCTCGCGCAGAAGTTGCCTGAGGAGTCCGTTGAGCTGGGCGAACACGCCCTCATCCGCCCATTTGGCGAAGTAGCCGCAGACCGCGTTCCTGTCAGTTACGTGGAATCACGCGCCGCGGGAGCCATCTCGTATCCTGCGGCGTCCCCATGGGCTGAGGAGGCGTGTTGGGCAGCGCGGTGGTGCTGGAGGAGAAGCGGTCGGTCCTTGGCCTGCATGAGCGGGCGGCCGAGTGGCTGCGGGTGCGGGCGGATCCTGGGAGGGCTCCGAGGACGATCGACGCCTGCGCCCGGGGCCTGGCCGAGTACCTGCTGATCTGCGAGCGCGACGATGTCGCCCCGGTGATGGCGGGGCGGCTGCGCGTGGCCGTGTTCGTGAAGACCTCCCAGCGGGCATCGGCCAGATCACCCAGAATGCGGGCGTCGCTTTGTCGTGCTTCCTGCGTGCCGCCGCAGACCGAATGCGCCCAGGCGCACAGCCGTGGCTCCGGAAGCACGCAGGCAACAAAGGGCGGACGTTCTGGAATGAGACAGGAACAAGGCCCATCCCGCTGTCTGCCAGGGCCCCTCATCACGCACCCCTTGCCACAGTAAGCCCCTTTCGTCCGCACCTGGGATATGGGGGTACCCAGGCCCGGAAGGCTGGCCGTGCTCACTGCGCTTATCAATCTGAGTAACTCATCCTCATCCCGCAGGGGCGCTGGCCGTACTCACCAGGGCCTGTCGAGTTGAGTAGCCCGTTCTCAACTCGGCGGTAATTTTCCGGGGGATGATGCTGTTGCCAATTCGAACAAGGAGGACGGCGGAAGGCCGCTTACCCCTGGCTCGACAACGGGAGGAGAAGCCTTGTCAGATCTAGCAGCACTTGGAATTTCCGCCGGTGCCGAAAGGATATATCGCTATCTCCTGGCTCATCCGGGTTCCAGCGGAGATGATCTTCTCGCAGATCTCGATATGGCCCGTGATTCTGCAGATGCAGCACTGAAGCAGCTAGAAAAGGGCCTCCTCGTCCGCTCCGGGAGCCACGGTTTCGGTTTCGAAGTAGCCGATCCCGCCGTTGCTGTTGAGAGGCTGATCGAGGATCGACTGGAATCCATTAGCCTTGAACTGCAGAAGGTCAGTGCCACCCGGCGCGTGATCCCATGGCTGGTCCAGGAGCGAGGCCGCGGAAAAATTGGTTCTCATTTCCGCGAGCTGGAGCGAGTGGAGGATGTGGAGCAGATCCGGACCCGTCTTGAAGATTTATCCTTCTTCGCTTTCCGTGAAATCCTCTCCCTGATCCCGGGCAGCAGACTGCTCCCTGAAGCGATCGCTGCTGCACGTCCCCTCGACCTGCGCTGCCTGCGGCGCGGAATCTCGCTGCGCACCATCGTGAGCAGTGACATGCTGTCCGACCCAGTGTCCGCTGCCTACATCACCGAAGTGGTTTCCTTGGGGGCTCAGGTGCGGATCATGAAGGATCCCGGGGACGGGTTCCTGGTCTACGATCATGAAACTGCGGTAGTCCCTGAACATCCGGATCGTTTTGATTCCAGAGCTGTACTCGTGCAGCAGCCGGGACTGGTCTCCGGGATCGTCTCATTTTTTGAGAAGCTCTGGGGCGATGCGGAAGAGACAGTCGAGCCTCACGGAGACACCAGCACGGGAATACTTTCCGAGACGGAACGCCAGGTTCTTCTCCTTCTTTCACGATCGGAGAAAGATGAGGCCGCCGCGCGGGAAATGGGTATATCCGTGCGCACCTTCCGTCGCCACGTGGCTGATCTGATGCTGCAACTTGGTGCAGGGAGCAGATTTCAGGCTGCGCTGCTTGCGAAGAATAAGGGCTGGCTCTGATCGGAACTGCCGGCGCGAGCGCTTCATAATTGAAGCTCTAATCGCTCGCCTCATTTTCTGATCTTCGGCAGGCCTCCGGCTTGCAATGCCGACAGCTTCAACCCAGAGCATTCTGACGGTTTTGCGGCATCGGTGCACGGTGAAAAATCGGCAGTCGGCAAGTCTACGTGAAGGGGAATGCCGTGAACATTTGGCAGTAGAGAGGCAGGCCCGGGCGGCGAGTGTGAAGCGCGTGAGAAGGCCGCGATAGCGAGAGGGGCTTGCGGTGCTTCAGGTGAGTGATGGCCCGCGCGGCTGCGGCTCGAGGGGGCCGGCGGTCTTGGCCACTGTGTCTCCTGTGGATCGTTCCTGGCCCGGCGGCTCGCGTCGCGAGGGCCGCGTTCCGGAGCGGGAGCGACCCGGTCAGCAGTACGTCAACCAGGGGCGCGCGGACGCCGGGCCGCAGTCACATATCCCCGCGCCGGCTCGCCCGGACACTTCTCACCAGGCCCCGACAACCTCAAGGCCAAACATAGCGATCTCCTGGACCGACTCACCTCAGCCTGCTCCGAGATGACCGACCTGGCCGCCAGAGTCCGGGACTTCGCCGCACTCCTGAGCCCCGCGAAGGAAACGACGACGGTCTCTCCCGCTGGATCGTCCAGGTCCGCGCAACCGGTCTGCCCCGTCTGCAAGCGTTCGCCGAATTCGACATCCTCCTCGGCGACCGCCCTTGCCGCCAATCAGGTACAGGACAGACAACCCAAGAAACAACCCGTAACGAGCTGGTGCATGGAGCCTTGCCCCCTGATCTTGGACACACGAGACACTGGATCCTGAGGATCTGAGACCGCGTTTGAGATCTGCCGTAGCCGTGGGCTGACGTGCTCGTTGAACTCTCCGTGAGTGGTTCTGGGGGCGGGTATCCGTCGGACCTGACGGACGAGCAGTGGGCGTTGGTGGAGCCGTTGCTGCCGCCGGCGCGGGTGGGGCCGAAGGGCGGGCGGCGGGAGAAGCATCCGCGGCGTCGGATCGTGGACGCGATCTTCTACGTGGTGCGGGCAGGGTGCGCCTGGCGGCAGCTGCCGAAAGACTTCCCGCCCTGGCCCGCGGTCTACTGGTACTTCACCTGGTGGCACGACGACGGCACCGTCGAGCGCGTCCACGACGCACTGAGTGACCGGGTCCGCGAGGCCGACGGACGCAACCCTGAACCGAGTGCCGGACTGATCGACTCGCAGTCCGTGCGCACTGCCGATACCGTCCCCGCCGCTACCAGAGGCTTCGATGCGGGCAAGCAGGTCAAGGGCCGCAAGCGGTTCATCGTCACCGACACCCTCGGCCTCATCCTGGCCGTCCACGTCGTCGCCGCGAACATCCAGGACCGCGACGGCGCCAGGCGTCCGCTGCTGTGGACCCGCCTCGACCACCCGGGTGTGAAGAAGATCTGGGCGGACCAGGGCTTCGCCGGACGCCTGGTCGATTGGACCGCTCAGATCCTCGGCCGCGAGCTGGACATCGGAGTATGGCGGTCACGGCCAGTCGGGCGGCTCTCGCGCATCAGTTGTTCACGGGGATCTCCCGGCAGCATCCCGCCTGTCTGGTCGAGGAGTCAGCCGGCCCGTGGCAGGCCGTTGCTCACCTGGGAGATAGAGCCGGGTTCCCCGACGCATGTCAGCGAGATCGGCTGAGAGACACCCCGCCGCCCCTCTCTCCGGCGCACCGCTTGAGCCTCCGCAGTCCAGATCACCCATGCCCATGTTCACGACGCGGCACACAAGAGCCCGGCGTCAAGGCCGAGGAATGACCAAAGCAGCCGGCTGGAGACGGACGGCCTCGGAGGCAAGGTCCTGGCCAAGCCCAACCAGCAGGGCCAGCTCTGTGATGATCTCAGCGGCACAGGGTGCAGGACATCGAATTCACTCTGAAACGATCATTAAAGATTGGTGTTCTGTGCAATCAGTCGCGGGGAGGCCGGGGGAGGAGGGGGCGGCAGCTCGCTCGTGCACGCCGCACAGGAACTCGGATCCTGGTAGGAGCCGTCCGCTGCCTGCGCCGGAATGATGCTGAGCAGAACACCTGCCGCAGCGGCAGTTGCGACACCCGCGGCCAGAATGCCGCGTCGGATTACCGTCATCGAAATTCCATCCTTCAAGAACATATTCCAGCACTATTGATCTGCAGCCGTAGCAATCGCCTGTCCTGGCCGCCCCGGAGCCTGATCTCTTGTGAAGGAAATATTTCACCCTGCCGAAAGAAGAAATAGTCATGCAGGTGTCAGCATCATGCAGCCCCCATGCAGGAAGATGTCGTGACGAGCTGGTGCGTGATCATGGGTGAGACGTTCTTGCTGGTGGGCGGCATGACCTGATGTGCCGATCGTGGTCAGTCGGACGGTTACAGCGCATCAAGTGTTCATCGGGGTCTCCCGGGATCATCTGGCTTGTCTGGTCGAGGAGTTAGCCGGTCCATGACAGGCCGTGATCGAGAGGCATCGTCGCGAACCTACAGCAACGGGCAGGGCCGCACCCTGTTCTCCCGGCATCGTCCGTCCCGGCCGGATGCTGAAGCGGCTGCCAGAGAACGAACGGGCCCTCTACGGCGAGAACCGGCTTGGCCTGGCCCAGGGATTCCCATGGCTCGCGTCACCGCGAGCGAGTGGCTGGTCCATCCGTCGAGTCGGTGCCGGCTGGCCGGTGCGGCAGTTGCTTGAGTGTGAGATCGCTGCCGCGCCGACCGCCGGCGAGAGGCCGGCCGGGGCCATGGTCATGCGCCGGACTGCAGTGGCTGTTGTTTTCCCGGCTTGTCAGGTTTCGCATCGGCGCGTCCTTCCTGCGGTGAGCCGGAAGGACGATTTCGCCGGAACGCCAGCCGTGAGTCATGGAGAAGAAATACTCAGACGGCTTCAACTGATGCAGTCGACGATCCGCGCGTCTGCTCGCCGGAAAAAGACCGGCGAAACAGCGTGATGCCTCGCGTCCGTGGCGTTGCCTGACGGAGGAGAGCCCATGCGTTACGATCATGACTGGGACAGGTATCAGATACTCTGTCGAGATCCTCGTGACATCTGGTCTATTTCAGGCAGTGTTATCCACCGCTCCCGGCATTGCCGGAACCCTGAAAGGCCCCAGACAATGTCTCCTTTCTCTCGCGTGCGTGGTGTTCTCACTGTCACTGGCGTCGCCATGGCACTCTCCCTTCCTGCTGTCGCCGCGCACGCAGATGCCGCAGAATCAGTGACCCCGAGTACTGTCCCGGTCCAGCGTCGCGACTCCGTCCCGGCGGCGGACAGTGTCAGGAACGACAGAAGCGAGGACATCGTCATCTGCGCCGGCGCGGCACGCTCCGAAGGGGCACGCCGCCCGCAGCGCAGCGATGTCACCACCGGCCTGAACGGTGAACCCATTGCCGACGCGGCATTTTTCTTTACTACACGGGATTTCGCCGGGAAAACGCAAGGATGGCTAAAGGCTTCGCTGGAATGACCCTTGCCGGTACCGGCGTTTCCGCGGGCGCCATTGCCCGGTTTCCTGGCTTCGCGCCCGGATGAGGATGGCGGCGAGGTGGAGTGCGGCTTGGTAAGCGATAGCGAGTCTGCAGGTTCGTGCCGGCCAGACCGCGCCACTCCTGAGGCGGTTGATCCAGCGTTCGACCGCGTTGCGCTGCTTGTCGGCCCCGGTATCTGAAGCGGGCGGGCGGCCACCGGCACGGCCTCGCCGAAGGCGGTGACGGACCTGGCCTGACGGCTGGGAGATGACTGCACGGATCCCCGGGGCCCCGTACCGAAGGCCCCCAAGGGCCCCGGCGGGAGTCGGCCCCGCCGGCCGGCGTGATACCACTGAGGCCGTCTCGCCCGCGTGGCCTCCGCCGACCGCCTGCCCGCGGATTCGTCATCACAGGCTCACCGCTCGGAGAATCCCCGGCAGGCCGCCTCGAGACCGGGGCCACCGCACCGTGACCTTCGATGATCCGACGGAGCCGGCCGAAGTGATTCAGCCCGCAGACCATCCGCTCCGGCTTACAGACAAGGCCTGGGCGCGCCGCGAGGCGGGTGCGGCCGGCGAATGAAAGAAAGGCCCCGGCTGCCCGAGGCTCTTCTGTCCGCCCGGTTCGGTGTGTTGCCGGCATCTGCTGCCGGAGTCCTGCGCGCCAGCGAGAACGTCGATCGCATCGACGATCAGAGTCCGAACGGCAGAGCCCTGCTCTGCCATGCTGCCGAGGGTCTCGAACGCCGCCTCGTAGAGCGATCTCACTCGGCTGAGTGAACACCCGGGCGGAGAGCGGCTCTACGGAGGCAAGAGTGTCGTCGCAGAGGTGAGAAACCTCCTGCGGCCGCCTACGTCGCTCGTCGGCTCTTCACTGTGCCCACGGCCCGAGCACGTCCTTCATGGCATTCGTCATCGCGATCTGCAGCCGCGGGCCGTAGGTGATCCGGCCGACGCCGAGGCGGCGAAAGCGCTCAAGATCGTGCTTGACGGGATGGGCTGTGGAGTTCACGGGAATGGCGACGGCGCCGGTCACCGCCGCGAGCAGTTCGTCGTTGTCCTGAATACCCACCGGGTAGACACTGTCGGCGCCGGCCTGTTCCAGGGCCCGCAGCCGCTCGATCGCCTCGCCGAGGACGCTGGAGGCATCCTCGGCGTGCAGGAAGAGGTCAGTGCGCCCGTTGACCCAGACCGGGATCCCGGCTTTGTCAGCCGCCGCGCGCAGGCCGGCGATGTAGTTCGCGTGTTCCTGCGTGCTGCGCATGCGTCCGCCGTCCGAGTGGACGGTGTCCTCGATGTTGAGACCGACGCCGCCGGCCTCGGTGAGTCCGGCGACGAGATCCGCGGGCTCCTGTCCGTACCCGGACTCCAGGTCCACGGACACGGGGACGTCGACCGCCGCGATGATCGGCCTGACGGCGGCGAGTACCTCCTCGAAGGTCTGCCCCTCCTGGTCGGCGGCCCCCCGGGAGTCGGCGAGCGGATGACTGCCGACCGTCAGTGCGGGGAACCCGGCGTCGGCTGCCGTTCGCGCGGACCAGGCGTCCCAGACGGTCGGCAGCACGAGCGGCTTGTACTCGGCGTGCAGCTGCTTGAGGCGTTGAGCGCGCTCAACGGTGGTGCGAAAGTCCATGCCGGGGACGCTACCCCGCGATCGAACCTCCGCGTGGCCGGACACCCGCCGCCCGACCCGCTGCCGGCAGCCGGGCGTTCTTCTGCGGGCATACAGCGCGGGCCGGGGTCGGCTGCCGGCGTGCCCGGCCGCACACCGGCGAACCCTCACGGGCCCCCGGGTCAGCCACCGGACCGGGGGCCGGAGCGGCACACCGCCGAAGCGGGCGCTGGTTTCGCAGCGGCACCGAGGACGAGCCGGGTGTTGCTGATCCGGCCCTCGCAGGAGCCAGTTGGCGGCTTCCCGGACGCGGGACCTGTGAACGGGTCGGCGACCAGGCCGTGAGCATTTTCAACTTGGCCACTGATCGGGTGACGGTGGGCGGTGGCGAGACGGGACGCTCGTGTGGATCTCACCCGTACTGCCCGGCCGGGCTCACGACCTGACCGCGGCCCGTCGGCATAAAATCGGCAAAGACCTCACGACCGCACAGAAGTCCGTCAACCGGGCACATTCCCGCCTGCGATGGCCCGCCGAGAGAGCCATCGCCCGGATCAAGACCTGGCGCATCCCCCGCAAAGCACGCTGCAGCCCCAACAAGATCACGTCAATCTCCAGGGCCTGGAGACTTACCGCTAAAAACGTTCCGTGACGACACTGGACGTCGCCCCCCTACCTGACGCAGGCTGCGGCCGAACGTCGGGTGGAGCGGTCCGCCCGGTTCACGATGCTCGTGTACCTTCCCGATGGGCATCCGGCCGAGCTCTTTCAGCGGGCCCTGGCCAACGTCATGCGTCCGCTACCGAGCCAACTGCGAGGGTCGCTTACCTGGGATCAGAGTTACGAGATGGCGGGCCATGCCGCGTTCATGCGTGATGCCGGCATGCTGGTCTACTTCTGCGACCCGGGCAGTCCGTGGCAACGCGGTGCGAACGAAAATGCGAATGGCCTGCTGCGTCAGTGCTTCCCGAAACACGCCGGCCTCTCCCGATACAGCCGCGAAGACCTGCATGAGGTCGCGGCCGAGCTAAACAGCCGACCATGTAAGACGCTCGGCTGGGACGCCCCGGCCGCCCGGTTCGCTGCCCTGCTCATGGCAGACCAGGAGTGCCGTAAGACCTGAAATGAGTAGCTCATACTCAGGGCCGCGTAGAGCGTTCTCAGTCAGAGTCGGATGAAAGGTCCACTCCCAAGGATGTGAGCAGAATTATGGATGCACTCAATCTTGAACTGCTTCCCGCCGAGGTCCCCGAAGGCGAGCCCGTACAGGGCTGCATGGCGGCTGGGACTGGCGACTGGATCGGCAACCACAACGAGATTATCGTCGCTGAAGGTGCCGAGTAGGTACGAATATGACATCCCTGGAGGAGTCGCTACTGAGCGACTCCTCCAGGGCGTGTTGCTTAATCCCCAGCACCATGGTCCCGAACCATCCGAGCCGGTGAGCATTCCGAGTCGCGCAGCCGCGTAGGCTGATCGTCGTCATGCTCCACCACCTGTTGCGACGACTGCTGGAATTCGCCTCATGGATGGTGAGGGGCCCTTTCGTTGCTATCGGCACAGTTCGGCGCGGACGGCCATGATCGCCGCCACCACGACACCGCAGATGCCAATCAGGAGCATCCAGGCCCGATGTTGCCGGGGGCTATTGCCCAGGTGCTCGGTGCGACGCGGCACCCGTCCGGGGCGCGCATCCCACAACGCCGACTGCTGCCCAGAACCCGAACGTTATCCCCTTGAGACGCACCGATTCCCCCCTCCCTGCGGACTCCTGCCGGAAGCCTAGGCCGCCATTGCTCAGGAGGGCATACGCCCGGTCCCCGCCCACTCCGGCGTTTCCTCTCCAGCTCCCCGGTTCCGCAGGGAACCATCGCCCCGCCTCCGTGGGGTGTGCGCCGGATGACGCTGTACCCCACCGTGGCCCACTGGGTACACGTCTGCCCGGATCACCCCCGGCACTCAGAGCGCCGTGTTCTACGACGCGGCCGGCGAGGTGATGAAGATGCCGGGCCACGCAACGTCGACCGGTACCCCTTCTACCGGCACCAGCCCCGACGGCAACGGCTCCACCCAGGACGGCGACACCGGCAGCGACGGCGACCAGTGACTGACACACGTCCGGTGTTGGTCGTCACCAGCCTGTACGACCCCACCATCGTGGTGATCAGCAAGCCTTCGCAGGAGAGCTGCTGCCAGACGGCTTCGAGTGCCTGGTGTCCCCGTCCTCATGAGAGTGGTTCTGGCAACAAGGTTTGCAGCAGCCGCAGATCATCTCGGGCACGTGGTCGGCCGGTTGGCAGGGGGCAGCCTGCGGGTGTGCTGGACTTCAGGGTCGGTGGTGGGATTGGAGCCGTTGAGCTTGGGGGCGGTGGTGTGAGCGAGCGGGCCACGGTAGGGGGGCGCAGCCCTTCGGTGGGGGCGAGAGCGTGCAAGAACACGCTGTTCTTGGCTTTTGGGTATTGCTTGCTCAGGGATTCTGTGCTCTGCGGGAGTGTGCTGGAGGTACCAGAGAAGGCTTCCGATCCCGCACTGGACAGGCAGTGATCCCGATGACGACGACCACGATCTCCCCAGGCGGGCCGCAGCCTCCCGTGCTGCAGGCCGTGCCGGCCGGCAGCCGTGTGTTCAGTCTGTCTCTGGAGCACGGGCACCTCGCGCCGGCCGCCGCGCGTCATGCCGCCCGCCCGGTCCTGGAGGCCTGGGGCCTGGCAGAGGACCGGGTCTACGACACACTGCTGGTGATCTCCGAGCTGGTCACCAACGCCGTCACACATGCGCTGCCCCCGGTTGTCCTGCACCTGCACGGCACCATGGACGGCTCAGGACGGGTCCAGGTCCACGTCACCGACGGCGGCCCCAACAACGCGGCCCGCCACGGCAGCTGGGCGGCCGGCAGGCCCGACGGCGAACACGGCCGCGGCGACCTCATCATCACCGCACTCGCCGGCAGCACCGGAACCGGCAGCGAGACCGACCCCGGCCTCAACGGGCTCATCGATCACTGGGCCGACCTCGACGCAGCCTGAACAACCATCCGGCATCCTGGAAGAAACCCGGCCACGGCCGGCGCTCGAAACCCGCTGCAGGCCCACGCACTGTGGCGGGGTGACAACCGGACCGGGCCGGAGCGGCACACCGCCGAAGCGGGCGCTGGATTCGCAACGGCACCGAGGAGGAGTCGGGTGTTGCTGATCCGGCTCTCGCAGGGGCCAGTTGGCGGCCTCCCGGACGCGGGGCCTGTGAACGGGCCGGCGACCAGGCCGTGACGACGCTGGACGTCGATCCCTGCCTGACGCAGGCTGCGGCCGAACGTCTCGGCCGGATCGGCTGGCAGCCGGCTGTCGGCACCGCCGGCGCTGAGCAGCTCTGCCCGGCACCTTCGACCGGATCTTGCCCATGGTGTCCATGCCGCATATCCCCGCCTCGTGGCTGCAGGCACTCGCCCCTGGCGGCCGGCTCGTGACGACTATCGCGAACACCGGGCTCATCATCACCGCAGACAAGACCGACGACGCAGGAGCCCGGGGCCGTGTGGGAGTGGGACCGGGCTTCGTCGAGAACATCCCCTCTGCATCGACTGCCCGCCACCGAAGTTTCCCCTCGCCGCTGATCTTGATGAACACCTCATCCAGATGCCAGGCGCTTCTTCCGGGAGCTGATGAAGAAGACCCGGTCGGTGCCCCGTGTGATCGTCACCGACAAGCTCCGCTCCTGCAGTGCCGCCCATCGGGAGGTGATGCCGCCGGTGGAGCACTGCTCGCACAAGAGCCTGAACAACCGGGCGGAGAACTCCCACCAGCAGACGAGGCAGGGTGAATGCGCAATGAAGGGCTTCCGCTGCGCCAGCGCAGCACAACGGTTCCCGGCTGCGTTCACCGGAATCTCGCCCCGCACAACGTGACAACGCCCCCTCGCGGCATGAGCCACATCAACTGATCCACGAGTCTTGACTATTGCTCCTGCTGCCGTGGAGCGTCGGCGTTGGCCCGCTCGGCGAGGGACTCTGCATCGGTGAGGGAGGCAGCGTCACACAGCCAGCACCTGCAGCACCGGCCGGACAGACCGGTTCAGCGTCCCCAGCCTGATCAACGCGGCTGCCATCCCGCCACCCGGCATGTCTCAGATCTCTCCGTCACATTCCTTCGAATTTTTCAACGTGGTGATTCCGCAGACCTCGGCAAGACGGGCAGTTCACAATCTTCCCCGGACGTCAGCCCTTCCCCGTGAGCGAGAGGACCATTTCCAGCATCTGGATCTCTGCCGAGTCATTGGCCGTACGGGTGATCAGCGAGGGCGCGCCGCCCCAACTCCCGCACTGAGGATGACTGCACCGGGTCGATGATCGCGTCGCGCACGCCCCGGCCCAGAACGTAGGCGGGTCCTGGCACCGTAGAACACGGCTCCGATGTTGCAGACGACCTGGCCGGAGGAGACGCCGACCGTCAGGGCGCCGGAATGCGGGATATGTGCGGTGCCCCTGTCCGCGGCGCCCATCTGAGTATGGATTACTCATACGAGACAGCATCGGTGAGGTCACGCTGTTTGTGATTGCAGCACATCGAGACAAGGAGAGAGTGATGGCAGCCATTAAGTCCCTTCAGCAGCTCACTGAAGAGGAAACTGCGCTGGACCAGCACGTGTGCCATAGCATTTGTGACATCACGCTTGTCTGCTCCACCCGCAATACCCACTGCGGTATTACGCCGACGGGATTCGCACCCCCTCACGTCAAGTAACGGGCAGCAACCAGTCCGGACTCTGGCCGGCCGCGGTGGAATCAATCACCAATGAGGCTTTCTCGGCGAAATAGTCTGGCAGCCGCGGGCCGGCCGGACCGCTTGCCCCGTCATGGACGGACGTGGAGCCCCTGGCAGGACAGGTCTGCCAAGATCATGTCCACGAACACCAGGGCTTCACGTTGGTTGCCGGTATTGCCATGCTCGATGTTCCGCGCCAGCGGGCCCGGCGGTGCCTGGAAAGGGCCGTGCACATCCTTGCCCCCCAGGCAGGCCCCGCGGCCCACCCCGCCCTCGCCACGGCCCGCCGCACCCTGGACTCCCTGACATGAAGATCAATCAGCCCTACATCGCTTCGGCCGGTATCCGCGCCGAGGGCCTGGTGAAGTCCTACGGCAGCGTACGGGCCTTGGACGGTATCGATCTGGACGTGCCCCAGGGCACTGTCCTGGGACTGCTCGGCCCCAACGGTGCGGGCAAGACCACCACGGTCCGGGTGCTGACGACGCTGCTCCGGCCGGACCGCGGCCACGCGGCTGTCGCGGGCGTCGATGTCGTGAAGCATCCGGACGAGGTGCGGCGCAGGATCGGCCTGGCGGGCCAGTCCACGGCCGTCGACCAGCACTTGACCGGCCGGGAGAACCTTCACATGACCGGCCGGCTGTACCGGCTCTCTGTGAAGGCCGCGAAGGCCAGGGCGTGCGAGTTGCTCGAGCGGTTCGGCCTGGCGGAGGCGGCGGACCGCACGGCCCGGTCGTATTCCGGTGGCATGCGCCGCCGGCTGGACCTGGCGGCCGCGCTGGTCGTCTCCCCGCCGGTGATGTTCCTGGACGAGCCCACCGCGGGTCTGGATCCGCCTAACCGGATGATGCTGTGGGACACCGTCAGGGAACTCGTGAGCGAGGGCACCACCGTGCTGCTCACCACCCAGTATCTGGAAGAGGCCGATTTCCTGGCCGACGCCGTGTGTGTCGTCGACCGTGGCAGGGTCATCGCCCGCGGCAGCCCCGACGAACTCAAAGCCCGGACAGGCGGCGACCGTATAGAAGCCGTGATCCATCACCACACGCAGATCACGGCCGCCGCAGACATTCTGCGGCCCCTCGGCGCGGACCTACTCACCTGCGACCCCCACACACGCAAAGTCACCGTCCCGGTCACCGGAGGGGCCAGAGCCCTTGCCGAAACCATCCGCCGGCTGGACGCCGCGGGAATCGAGATCGACGACATCGCCCTGACCCGCCCCACCCTCGACAACGTCTTCCTCACCCTCACCGGCCACGCCACCACAACACCGGTGGAAGACAGCGGGAAAGAGGGCCTTCCAACAGCATCGGGCTCCCCGGGCCCAGGGTTCCGTACCGCCCAAGGCGAGGCCGCATGATGAGTGACACAGAAGCCGTACCGCGCACCGCGCTCTCTCAGTGGATCACGCAGTTTCAGTGGTCCGTGACCGACTCACTCATCATCGCCAAACGCCACCTCATCCGAATATCCCGAATACCCCAGACAATCATCTTCGCGGTCATCCAGCCCATCATGTTCACCGTGATGTTCAGCTACGTCTTCGGCGGATCCATGAACATCGGCGACACCACGGACCCGTCCGCCTACCGCGAATTCCTGATCCCCGGCATCCTCGCCCAGACTGTCACAGTCGCCGCCACCACCGCCTGCGTCGGCATCGCCGACGACATGCACACCGGTCTCTGGGACCGATTCCGCGCACTTCCCATGAGCCGCGGCGCTGTCCTGACCGGCTGCCACATAGCCAACCTCGCCCGGACCGCGCTCACCCTCACCGTCCTCACCGTCGTCGCGCTGCTGATCGGCTGGCGCGTCCATACCTCGGCCGCACACGCGATGGCGGCTTTCGCGCTCCTCCTGCTCCTCGGCTACGCCTTCTCCTGGGTCGGATCCCTGACCGCCCTCTGCGCCCGCACCCCCGAAACCGCGGGCTCCGCCGGCCTCCTCTGGGTCTTCCCCCTCACCTTCATCTCCAACGCCTTCGCCGACTCCAGCAACATGACCCCCTGGCTGCGCCACATCGCCGAATGGAACCCCTTCAGCGCCACCGTCCAAGCCACCCGCACCCTCTTCGGCAACACCAGCCTCAGCGAATCCACCGCCTGGCCCATGCAACACCCCATCCAGGCATCCGTATTCTGGAGCCTTCTCATCATCCTCGTCTTCCGTGCCCTCTCCGTACGTAAATACCGGTCCGAACCGAAGATGTGACAACGAGGCAGGAATTCCAAAGGCGATCGCGTCTGGCCAGAAAAGGACAATGACTGCCGGATTCTCACGGCATGACGATATCCGAATGCCGGTATTCGAAGAATGTTGAGGAGGAGATATGACGGGCAGTGGATCGCCGGATGCCGGTCCGGTTTCGGTGAGGGCGGACTCGGTGTTGCTGATCGATGTGGCACGTGCGGTGCTGGACCGATGCGGTGGGCAGCGGTGGTCGATCAATCCGGAGGATGCCTGGTGCTATCTGTCCCCGCCGGACGATCATTCGCGTGAGCACGGGTGGAAGCTGCACGTGTCGGCGACGCCCCTGTCGGCGCCGCTGGTGTTGGCGCGTGCCGGTGAGGTGCTCGTGAGCGCGGGATGCGCGTTCAAGTTCGGTACCGATTTGCGCCGCGTGGCGGAGCTGGTGGACCAGTGGTACTCGCGTGGGGGCGGGGGCAAGTTCATCACGGTGTATCCGAAAGATGACGAGCAGTTCCGTGAGCTGGCCGAGCGGCTGCACAAGGTGACGGAGGGGCTGCCCGGGCCGGACATTCTGTCGGACAAGCAATTGCGCCCGGGGAGTCTGGTCTACTACCGCTACGGTGAGATCAGCGGCGGCGGCCACCGTGTCTTCACCGACGACGGTGTGTTCAAGCGGCAGATGCTGGGTCCGGACGGCACGGCTGTCGAGGACGAGCGCAACGCGTGGTTCTCGCCGCCGCCGTGGGCTTCTTCGCCGTTCCCCGACGAAGAAGCTGAGACACCGCAGGTACCCGATTCGGTGCTTCTGGGCGGCCGGTACCGGGTGCGGAAGGCGATCCGGCACGCGAACAAGGGCGGCGTCTACCGGGCCACAGACGAGCGCGACGGCTCGGACGTGGTGATCAAGCAGGCCCGCGCCCACGTCAGCTCCGGCCTCGACGGCACCGACATACGCGACCGCCTGCGCCAGGAATCCGAGGTCCTGCAGGAACTGCAGCAGCTGGGCGTCTCCCCGCGCTGGGTCGAGCTCATGCGGGTGGAGGACGATCTCTTCCTGGTCCAGGAGCAGGTCCCCGGACAGACTCTGGAGAGGTGGGCCCAGGAACACGGCGACGGAGCCCTGTCTGTTTCTGAGGCGTTGAAGACGGCATCCGGCCTTGTGGACCTCGTCGAGAAGATCCACGGCAACGGATATGTGATCCGTGACCTCAAGTCCAGCAATGTCATGGTCCTCCCCGACGGGGATCTGCGGCTCATCGACGTCGAGTACGTGACCCGGAGCGGCACCGTGTGCCGTCCCGTCGGCACGCCGTATTTCATGGCCCCTGAACTGCCCAAAACCGACGGCGCCAACAGCGAGGCCACGGTGGCCGCAGACTGCTACAGCCTGGGCGCCACCCTCTTCCACACGGTCACCGGACTCATGCCCTCGTGGCTGGCCCGCCAGAACGACGCGACGCAGCAGGACACCGAAGAGATCCTCGCCCAGATCGCCGGCGACCATCCCGCCCTGACCGGCTTCGCCAGGCTGATCCTCAGTCTGACCGAAACAGATCCGGAACAACGCTGGACTCTCGCCCAGGTCGGCGACCGGCTCACCGCTCTCGCCGACGGCAACGGCGCGCTGCCGGCAACGGCTCCTCACCAGCGCGCACTCACCGACGAACGTCTCGACGCCCTCATCGACGAACAGACACACCTACTGCGGACCTCGATGACCCCGCGAGCCCAGCAGCTGTGGAAGCAGTCCCAGGACGACCAGGACGTCTGCTCGCTGTGGAACGGCGCCGCCGGGGGCCTGAGCGCACTCACCCATGCCGCCGCACACGACACCACCCTGTCCGAGACCGTCACCACCGCCGCCGCATGGATCGACCAGCGGCTGTCCGCCATCCCCAGGCTCCTGCCTGGCCTCGCCTTCGGCCGCGCCGGCACCGCCTGGGCACTCCACGATGCCGGCCAGCTGCTCGAAGACCCCAGCCTGCAGTCCCGCGCCATCGAACTGGCCGCGAAACTTCCCACCCGGTGGCCCATCGCGGACATCACCCACGGCCTGTCCGGCGCCGGCATGACCCACCTGCGCCTCTGGCATGCCGCAGGCAAGCCCGAAAGCCTCGAGCAGGCCCTGGCCTGCGCCGGCGCCGTACTCACCGCTGCCCGCCGCGACGGCGACGAATGGACCTGGCCCACCCCCGAGAAAACGGACTCCACGCTCGCCGGGCAGAGCACCTATGGGTTCGCCCACGGTGTCGCCGGCACCGGAGCCTTCCTGCTCGCCGCCTCACAGGCCGCCGAACGGAACACACCCGGCTCCGGACAGCGGTTCCATGAAGCGGCACTCGGCGCGGGCGACACCCTCATCCGCGCCGCGGTGACCGCCAAGACCAGCACAACCTGGCCCGGCAACACCAAGAAGGGCGGCTCGGGGGACGCCATGAACGGGATGTTCTGGTGCAACGGAGTCGGAGGAATCGGTGCTTTCCTCATCCGCCTGTGGACCGCCACCCGCGAGCAGCGCTTCGCGGACCACGCCGAACAGGCCGCCGCCGCCATCACCCGCAACCCCTGGCCCCACGCCACCGGCGCATGCTGCGGGCTCGCTGGAGCGGGACACTTCCTCCTCGACATGGCCCACCACACCGGCCAGGACACCTACCACCAACAGGCCCGCGGCCTCGCAGCCGTCATCCACACCCGCACCACCACAACCTCCCGCGGCCCCGGGCAACCCCAACCCGACCACAGCTACCAGAGCGGCGTCGCGGGAATCCTCCGCTTCCACCTCCGCCTCCGCCACGGCGGCCCCCACCCCTGGATGCCCGAGCACGCGTAAATGCCCCTGCCGGCCCACGCGGACATCCCGCGCACCGCTACACCCCTCGCCATCCGCGAGCATGCTCGGGACCTGTGGATCGGTCCGGGGCAGGGTGCCTCGCGGAACGCCGGGGCGTACTCCTTCAGGATGAGGCGCACCGCAGCACGATCCGCCTGCCCCGGGGCGGCGGAGTCCGGGTGCGGGGCCGGGAAAGCCTGGGCGGAGTGCTCAGCGTCCTGTCCGAGGCACCCGGCGGGGGTTTGGGGTGTGAGCTCTGCCCGTCGAACGCCGTCGGTGCCACTCCGTCACCGGGCCTACGGGGATGGCATCTGCGCGGCCGGGCGTGCGTACCCGCACGCTGTGCCCGGGGCATTGAAATGCCGGGGCGTGTCCGGCAAGGCTGCCCGCTGGTCCCGGGGGGCAGGCCGGGTGGTCTTTGCCGCGGGTTTGAGCGCTCGGAGCAGGGGGTGGCGTGGGCGGCGCCCATGTCGGGCGGCGGGACCAGCGCCAGGGACAAGGCCCGTTCGAACGCCACGGTTCGATGCCGGCAGCTGCCCGGGACTGCTGCGGGCCGCAGCCGGCCGGTGACGCCGTCGTCGTCCTGGGCATCACGATCCACCGAGTGGTCGTCGCCGGACGGCGGCCCGTCACCGGGCCGCACCCGAAAGATGCCTGATGCCCCCGGACTCTCTCAACAGGTTCACAGGCCGACTGTGCTGGGCGGCCTTCGGCGGACACGTCGCCCAGGCCACATCTGCCCCACAAGACCGCCCGGTTGCAGCGTCTGCTGGGCAGGCCCACTCGTGCGCGCAGTCGGCCACACCGGAATGCGGCCGACTGCGAAGTCACCAAGGCGCGAACTCGGGTCAGAGAGGGTCGCTGGACGAGTGACTCACAAGGACCTTGTCACGTACTCACTCGAATGGAACTGAGCAGGCAATACTCCATATCGGATTCCGCGGCCGCCCGGCGAGCTGTCCGGCAGTGCGGCGGCGGGACACCTGCTGCGCTGCCCCGCTTCCACGAGGCTGCGGCCGGGATCCGCGAGGCGAGTCGAGTAGCGGCTACTCATCAGTAGGTCGTGATCACAGGATTAACTCCCCTCGCATGCGACCACGCCCATCCGGCACCGCATTCGACCGCCGAATGCCTGGTTCCGATCGTAGGCGATGCCGTCCTCGAAGACCTTCGGGACGGGTGACCGGCTGCACAGAATCCATGCAGACTCATGAGGAGGAAGCCGTGCGCGGTGCCAAGAGCGCCAAGTGGGTAACGGGCGCGATCATCGTTGCCCTTGCTGCGACTGCCTGTGGCGGGGGTAAGAGCGACAGCGGCGACGCCAAGGGCGCTGTCGACCCGAACGGAATCTTCTCCGTCGAGCTGGGCGAGCCCGAGAAGCCCCTGCTCACCGGTGACACGATGGAGTCCAACGGCTCCGCCGTGATGGCCGGCCTGTTCTCGACCCTGGTCGACTACAAGGCCGACGGCTCCCTGGAGATGATCAACGCCGAATCGGTCACCACGACCGACTCGAAGACGTGGACCGTCAAGCTCAAGCCGGGCTGGACCTTCCACGACGGCACCCCGGTGACCTCCAAGTCCTACGTGGACGCGTGGAACTGGAACGCCAACGTCAAGAACGCCCAGGGTCTGTCCTCGTGGTTCGCGGACATCAGGGGCTACGACAAGGTCCACCCCGAGGCCGAGGGCGCCAAGCCCGCCGCCGACAAGATGGACGGTCTCACGGTCGTCGACGAGACCACCTTCACCATCGAGCTCACCAAGGCCGTTCCGTACTTCGGCCACAAGCTCGCCTACATCGTCTTCGCCCCGCTGGCCGAGTCCTTCTACAAGGACCCGGCCGCCGGTGGCCAGAAGCCGGTCGGCAACGGTCCCTACAAGTTCAAGAGCTGGGACCACAAGAGAAAGATCGAGATCACTCGATACGACGCCTACAAGGGCCCGAACAAGGCGAAGAACGGCGGTGTGGTCTTCAAGAACTACACCAGCCTCGAGGCCGGGTACGAGGACCTGAAGTCGGGCAACGTCGATGTTGTGCGCGCAATCGCGCCGAAGGACCTCCCGGTCTACCGCCAGGACCTCGGCGACCGCGCAGTGGACCAGCCGTTCTCCGCGATCCAGAGCATCGCCGTCGCCTTCTACGCCGACCAGTGGAAGAAGCCGAAGAAGGTCGACCCGCGCGTCATCCAGGGTCTGTCGATGGCGATCGACCGCGCCACCATCACCAAGACGGTGCTGAACGGCACGCGTGAGCCCGCGACCGGCTGGGTCGCCAAGGGTGTCCTGGGCTTCCAGGAAGACGGTGGCGCCGGCGTCACCAAGTTCGACCCGGCCAAGGCCAAGGAGCTCATCAAGGCCGGCGGCGGCGTCCCCGGCAACAAGATCTCCATCCAGTTCAACGCCGACGGTGGCCACAAGGAGTGGGTGGACGCTGTCTGCAACTCCATCCAGCAGGCCACCGGCGTCCAGTGCGTCGGCGACGGCAAGCCGGACTTCCAGGCCGACCTGACCGCTCGTAAGTCGAAGCAGGTCAAGTCGCTGTACCGCTCCGGCTGGGTGCTCGACTACCCGGTGAACGCCAACTTCATCTCGGACCTGTTCCGTACGGATGCCGGCGGCAACCAGGGCGGCTTCTCCAACAAGGAGCTGGACGCCCGGATCGCCAAGGCGGACTCGGCGGCCACCCTGGAGGAGTCGGTGAAGGCGTACCAGGCCATCGAGAAGGACCTGGTCAACTACATGCCGTCCATCCCGCTCTGGTACTACAAGGTCAACGCGGGCTACTCCGAGAAGGTTTCGGGCGTGGCGTACGGCCAGGACGGCGACCCGATCCTGACCGGCGTCGAGGTCAAGAAGTAATCACTCAAGCGTAGTCCACCTGCAGAGGGTGGGGCTGACGGACAGTCAGCCCCACCCTCTGCAGCTCTGCGTTGCAAGACTGCCGGATCACGCACCGCACCGGTGAACCGTCGACGATCAGCCGGCACAAGTCCGACTCGACTGCCCGCGGCAGCGCATCGAACCGAGGACCCGATACACGGTCGCGGCCATGACACTGGGACAGCCATACGAGCCGCCTTGTGAGGTTCGCGCAATCGTGCACGGTCCATGAGCTGTGCCCAGTGGGCCCTCGCGGGCGCGGGGACGGCATGTTCTGGACGTGGGCACGCTCCTCGCCGACAAGCGCCGGAACACGACGAAGCTCGGGTTCGCCGTGCAATGGACACCGTCCGGATGCTCGACACGATTCTGGTCGACGACCCAGCCCCGCGGCACCGGCGTCCACGTCGGGTTCGTGGCCGCGCTGCTACGGCTGGACCCGGCCTGCCTGCCCGGCGGACTACACCGTACGGCCCAAGACGGCCTATACTGACGTCAGCTCGTCAGGGTGATAGTTGCTCGACGAGGGTCAAGCCGGTCCCCGCTATGAAGCCGTCGAGGGTGTGGGACCGGTATTGAAGGCGTTTGAGCCTGTTACGGACAAGGGCTTCGAGCTGGTCGAGGGCCATGACGGCGAGGTTGGCGAGGCTGCGTTTGACGTGGGCCCATACCCACTCGACGGGGTTGAGGTCGGGCGAGTAGGCGGGCAGCAGGAACACCGTCAGCCATGCCCGCTCGGCCACGAGGGCCTGCATCCTGCGGGACACGTGGGTGTTCAACCGGTCCCAGACCAGCACGATTGGTGCCCCGACCAGCTGGTGGACACCGTCGATCAGCGCGATGAAGTCCCGCTCGCCCATACTGCGACGGGCACTTTTCCCCGCGGGATGACTCCGCAGGCGGTGACACAGCCGGGTCCGGGAACCCGGCCGCATTGCAATCAGCCCGGCCACTGACAGCCGGCCCGAACGGCGGCCGCTGATGGTGACAACCGGGGTCACTCCGCGCCGGCCCCAGGTCCGTCCCCGCGGCGGCCTGCGGGTGAACCCGGCTTCGTCCTCGAAGCAGACGTAGCCCCCGCAGGCCGCCCTCGCCCTTTACCTCCGCCCAGGTCGCCTCCTTCCATACGGCGACAGCCTGCTCATCGCGCTCCGCGACCCGCCGGGCGGGCACCTGCGGGCTGAAGCCCAGCCGGTGCATCAGCCGGGTCGCACCCGAGACGCTGTAGGAGACATGGAACTTCCTGCCGATCAGCGTGGCCACCCGCGAGGCGGTCCACACCTGGTCCTCCACCCAGCCATGCGCGGCCGGCCCCTGCTCCAGATACGCGGCCAGCTTCTCCAAAGACCGCGGGGACAGCCGGCACCGCGACCCGCTCGGACCACGGGAGGCCAGCGCCTGAACACCGCCATCCCGCCACAACTGGTGCCACTGATAAGCCGACTTCACACTCACCCGCAGCCGCCGTGCGACTTCCGACGGCTTGATCTGCTGCTCGAACAGTTCAGCCGCCTGCATCCGAACCGTCTCCCGACGCCGGCGCCCCGTCGGCGTCAGCCCGCCCCCATCTGCATATCTCACACCTCACGGATACAGCCACCCGCCTTCACCCGTCAGGGACTTCACACAGATTCACCCCGACGAGCTGAAGTCAGTAAGCACACGAGGGAGCTCCAAGAGGTCCTGACAAAGGGCGTTGGACGTGTCGGTGGGTGATGAGGCAGGCGGCGAGGCCGAGGAACGCGTCGGGGATGCCGTCGCGTCTTTCCCATCGGACGCGCAGGCGCCGGAAGCGCAGGCATAGCCCTCGCGATCGCCTGTCGCCCCCATGTCCGGCGTCGCTCACGCTCAGGATCTCGACTGCCGCCACTTCCGCTTCCGGGAAGACGCCCAGGCGGAACTCGACCGGGACCCAAGCGACCCGAACCGGCTCGACGAAGATCAGGGACCTGACGACGGCATCGCCTGCGAAGCGCTCCCCAGGCGCAACAGCGCAGGCGCTGTGCCGCCGGTGACCCCGCGCTCTACCACCGTGCCACCGGTGCATCCGAGTGCCGGCTCCGGTCCGCCCGGTCTCACCATGGGCATGAGCCTCACCCTGACCGCCGGATCCACCATGGCGGCCGGCTACCTCACGACACGACGCCTACCCGCGGATCGAAACGCCCCTGAGCGACACCACGGTACTCGCACACGGCGAGGAAGATCGTTCTCCCACAATCACGCAAATGCCTCCTGGTGCTCGCGCACAGCACCAGGCCGTTGAGGCTTCACCACCGACAACCAGCTGACGAATCTCCGCTGCGTCCGGCCTGGCGGGCGGCTGATCCAGTTCTCACCGTTGGACACCCAGCGGGAAGGGGGTGGAGGGGATTCGCGGGCGCTTGACAAAGGTGACGGGCACGGACTGTCTGGCCGGGGTTGACGGGGCACCATGCGACACGGACGGTCAGGCCCGCAAGCCTGGACCACGATGGACACGGCGAAGGCCGCATCCAAGATCCCGACCGAAACCGCGCGGGGACGGCCGGGACTTTGAATGCGGCCTGCGGCACTATTACGAGCAGGAGCCGCTGATGCCTCAAGGTGATCTCGACCATCACCGATTCGTTCATTCAGGTTCTTGATCAGGTCAAGGTCACACGCGGCAGGACAGGCGAACGCCGGGGCGTCTCTGCTGTCCTAGGCTTGTTGTGGTGCCCGTCCAGCCATGGAGATGCCCCGCGCGTCCCTCCCGCTTCAACAGGAGGCTATGTCACACTCGCCAGAACCGTGGCCGGAAAGCATCCTGATCTCATTCCGCAAACAATGTTAGACGTAGTCTCTCTGCTTTATCGTTATCGCTTCAGTCTTGTTGATCGCGGCGATTTCGGTCTGCTTTCAGATGAGAATGTGATCGGACCCTGCATGACCATGGAGAGCGAAGCTCCGATCATTCCGGCAGCGACGGCTAGGTAGGTTACCCGTCGCACGGATTCATTGATGCTGAAATTCTTGGCTTGCACGGTGTCCATTTCCTGGAAGACGAGAGAACCGGCAGTCGCCAGCTCGCACTTAATGCATGCATTAAGCAAGATACGACCCGGTGTGAAATTTAATCCTGCTGACGGACGACTTGATTCAGATTTATATCCGACGGCGCCGGCCGCCCGCGCATCTATGAATCGCACGAATGGGTTTGTGCCCGCACGAGTATGAGGCACTCATGATTGAAGCTTCAGACTCAACTACTGCGGTAAGGAACCCTCGTCGGCCACCTTTCCAGCCACACTGGACCTTGAACCGTTCCGGGTTCGGCAGAGATCTCAGATGTTGGTTGTGACCTGGGGTTTCGTGGTGGTCAGGTAGCGGGTGGCTTCGTACTCGGAGGGCGGGGTGTGCCCTACCTCGCCGTGCAGCCGGGTGTGGCTGCCCAGTCGGCCCATTCGGCGGTAGCGAGTGGCGCCTGGGCGAGGGATCATCACGGCCGCTGCGGCTTGATCACCTCGGTTTCGACGAGGCCGGTCGTGGACTTCATCAGCACGTTGACGCTCCTATAGTCGTCAACTGGCCGCGTAGTGTGCTTGCGCCGCGGGTCGGAGCAGGTGCTGGACCTCGCGGGCGGCGTGGCGCTCGAGGCGGCGGATGATCTTCCGTTTCGTCTTGCCCTCGACAGTGCGGCTCGCGACGTAGTCGATCGCGGGCTGATGGAATCACATCCGGACGATGACGGTTCGGGAGATCGCGGCATTCAGCTGCCTGTGGCCCGCCGTGGTTGATGCGATGCCTGCCGCTGGGTCATGCCGGAGCCAGTGGGTACTGGAGCGATGCCCGCAAGCTCGGTGAGTGCAGCTTCGGACTTGATTCTTTCGGGGTTGTCGCCTGGCAGATGAAGGACCTCACCAAGCCTGCCCCCGACAGCCGCCGATAGGACACGGATACGCATCGTGAGGGGGCGGAGCCGCACCGAGCCGATGGCTCTGCCGATGACGAGGAGCAGCGTTTCTCGGGCGGTTCGGGAGGCGCTGCCCGCGTCGGATATCGATGGCTTCGGACAGCAGCTCGGTGCCGACCGGCAAGACGCCGTGTGCCGCTCGCCCCAGGCCCGGGACAAAAGCGCTGGCTGCGGGCGTAGGTGGCGGCCCTCGTCCCGCCGTTGCCGAGTACCGGCAGGTGCCTTCCGTTCTCGTCGGCATCGAGGTCTTTAAGGCTGTCGAAAGCCTTGTACGCGGACGCGAAGCGCAAGTACGCGACGAGGTCGAGCTTCTGCAACGGGCCGAGAATAGCCAGACCCACGTCATGGGTGGTCAGCTCGGCGCTGGCGGTGGCGCGCACCGCTTCCTCGGCCCACTCCCAGTGGCCGAGCTCGGCAAGGGCGTCCCCGGTGACCGGTCGCCCCTGGCGCGCCGTGCGGAGCAAGTGAGCAATCGCTGGTCACGTCCATGTCCTCGGCTCGGTTTCATAGAGCCGCGGTAACCCGTACCGGACGGTCCTGAATCGCTGCTGAAGGCCGCCGAGGCAGGAGCGTTGGGCCGGGACGCGGTCCGGCCGACCGGGTAGATCTAGCTCCGGCGGCCGCGGCCGCCGGTGCCAGTAGACGCTGTCCATGCACTCCAGGTTGGCTTTCACGGGTGTCCGGCGCAGCTGAGGCTCTCCCTCCAAGAGGGCCGGCCCGTGCAGCCGAGGGCTTACGCGCTTGCTGAATTCAGCCTGGCATCCGCATAGAAGCCTTCGAAACCAAGACGCCAGAGCGCTGTGGCACTTTCGTTTCGATGGGTTCTGGCGGGAGAGGCCATCGCAGGGTGCGCGGGGAACAAGGCGTGATCCTGGCGGAAGCCAGCGTCACCCTCGGCGTGAAGCATTCCCGGCCCCCGCGAGGCTGGGAGTCGCCCGAGTCCCACTGCACCATGTCATGGCGAGTGCCCCCGGGGAGCTGAGCCGAACCGACAGCTGCCGACTCGGCTGTCAGTGGGGCGCACCACGTGCCAATTTGGCTGTGGTGTACCCGGCGGTCACTGCGATCTGGCACCCGGCGTTGAACGACGGTCTGCGTCCTGAGGATGTGCGGCCGAGATCGAACAAGGTCATGTGGTGGCTGTGCCCTGACTGTGAGAAGCCCTTCCTGGGAGCAGTCGTGGACCGGGTGGTAGCCCGGCATTGCTGCTGTGGTGCTTGCGCGCGCTTTCGGTCCTGGAGCGCTCGCAGGGCGTAGGGCCCTACCGCGCGGCCTCGCCGATGAACTGGCTGCGGGGCTGGGCGTCCCTCAGCAGACAAGGGGCTGGCGATCTGTGTCGGGGGCCGGCGCACGGGGTCGGTTATGGCGGCTGCCCCGGTGCTGCAGTAGGCGTGAGAACCGGCCAAGTTGGAGCGGGTGACTGTGAGATTCCACGAGGCGGGGTGGGACACCTGCGGACGGCCACGTACACGCACGGGCAGTGGGGAGGTATGGCCGAAGTCTGCGGGGCTGGACGCCGGCGCTGTTTCGCACCGGTCGGAGTGCGCCACACTCCCCGGTATGCCGGGCTTTCAGAACAGGAAGGCGATCGGTGACGCCCATGAGCAGCGCGTCGCCCAGGAACTCAACCACCGCGGATGGCACGTCAGTCCCTGAGGCACGGAGTCATGGGCGAACCTGTACGGCTCGCTCTGCAGCACACCACCAGCTCGCTGCGCCGGACATCCGGCCTCATCGCCGCCGAGGGGCGGCAGGTCGACCTGATCGGCTGCAAGAGCCGCATGACCAGCCGGGCCAGCCGGGCCGGCCGGCGTCATGCCGTGGAGCGCTCCGCGATCACCGCCCCTCTGCAGCCCGTCGCCTGGACCGGGATCCCTCTCTACTGCGTCTTCGACAACCTCGGCCTCCTGGCCCCGCACGACGCACTCGGCCCCGGGCAGGCGGGTCCCCTCGGCAGCGGACTTCCCTCGCAATTTCCGCACCGTCGCGACCTGCGCGTTCGGCATTTCAGCCGCGCGTGCCGGCACGGTCCGCGCCTGCTCCGCCGATCGCGGGGCCGCTGCCCTGCCTGCCCGAAGAGACAGCTCCGCCCGTTCCTCATCGGACAGAGGGACTTCAACAGCACGAGGACCCGGCGGCATGGCAACTGGATACAGACTTAACCATGAAATTTCAGGTGCAGGACACTAGCGTCCTCGTGCACTGTTCGTCGGGTTCAAGTCGCTGATAAAGCAGCGAACGTCACCGGATACGTATCAATGCATCCGCTATGGCTGCCGCTATGGGAAGTCCGGTCTCATCTTCGATCCAGGCCCACTGGCCGTTCGGGTTAAGATCGAGAAAGACCCAGTCTCCATCCGCCGTAACGATGAAATCGATGGCCGCAAAACGGAGATTGAGCCTCGAGAGAAGTCCGCTGACGGCATTTCGGACGGCATCTGGAACAACAGCCGTAGAATACTTCAGGTTCGAATAGTCCGACCTCCAGTCGATCCCGGCGTCACACGATTCAGCATCTATTCGAGCCGCAAAGAATTCATCGTCAACAACAGTCAGTCGCACTTCGAAGTCTTTTTCCACCCACGCCTGGAACAGGTGGGAAGTGAGCTTGACGGAATCATCGATCGTGGCGGGATCCACGATCGAAGAGTAAATCATCTTGACGTCGCTCGATTCGGAGAATGCAGGCGTGCTCAGAGTCTTGTAGACGACCTTCCCGAAGTTCCCGACAAATTCTTTAACCTTATCCGGAATATTAGTTATAAGCGTGGGCGGAACGTTCAGGCCGCATGCATTGGCGACCGCGAGATGTACAGGCTTTATTGTTGCATAAGCGTTTGCGGAAGGATGATTTATCCACCTTTCAAGGGAGCTGATTACGCCGCCGAATCCCATGCGCGCTTCGGCTGCTGCGAACTTTCGCTCCGGAGAAGTCATCTGCTCAGGGAGGATGAACTGCGAAGGCCGCCGGTAGTAGACGCAGCCCACGTCCGCCAGGTCAAGCGTCCGGGCATCGTCATGCAGTTGCCCGGACCATCCGTTGTCAAGCGTGACTGCCAGGTGAAGTTCCTGCGGAAAATCTCCCGTATCACATCGGAAAACGCGAGCCCCTCGTCTGTCCAGTTCGCGAACTACTAGATCAGAAGTAACGTCGAAGGGGTCAGTAAGAATTACTACTGCTTGCGTATCGGACATGCCGGATCCCGCTCTTTAGGTTCTGCCTAGAAGTTCTTTCGCTCCACAGAATGCTGCCGATCCAGACCGCCTGCCGGACGGGGCATCCTCATCTAGTCGCTCTCGTAGTCCTGGCTGTAGTCCGTGTCTTCACCCACGAAGGTGGAGGGGTTATGCGTGCCCCCATAGCCTGTCCCGTTCGCCGTTCCGCCTTTACCGGGATTTGCGTACGTGTCAGGAATGAACGGGTGGTCCGGCCCCAGGGGCTTCCCGGCCGTAACCTGGCGCTCTTTGTCGTAGACGAATTCAGTGATGTCGATCACGTTGACCCGCTTGGGCAGGCGGCTGTACCGGAGGCCGAAGGGACGTGTAGCCGCAGCACCCGGCTCGGATTCGTCCACAGGACTGGCACCGAAGCGCCTCCCGAGAGGGAACTTGCTCGGAACTGGACAGATGGGGTCGTAGTCGCTCTCAGAGGCTTCAGGATTCTCATTCCCAAGCAGTCCGAAGGGGCGGACTGATTCCATCACATTCATGATCACTCCAAATGAACTGATGTAACCTGGCGCCTGGGCAGGGGTACTACCGGCTGGGTCCAGGATGGATGCACGATCCATTCGAAGGATGTCCCTCTCTGTACTTCGGCAGCCCGAGCAATAGGTACTCAATAGGTCACGCCGTGTTGCGGGCGTACGAGAGCTGAGCTGACTCTGCCAGGATTTTCGTAGCTGGAGATCATCTCGATGGCACGGCCGGCCGGTCCGCAGGGCGGGCAGCCTGTGACTGTGCCCGTCTGAACCGGCCAGCCTGTGCCCGCAGTTGTCTGATGCGGTGGCGGTGGTCCGGGCCCGCACAAGATCCGGCGAACCAGTGAGCATTTTCAGCGTGGCCACCGATCGGGTGATGACCTTGGCGCCCGCAACGGACAGGGCTCCCGGGCCGTTGGGTGAGGTGTTCGAAGTCTCAACCTGCCGGCCCAGGAGCCCTGTTGGTTCCCTATCCTGCCGCACTCGACCTGCCTCATGCGCTGGTCGAGTGGGTCACGATGCTTATCGTCACCCGTGAGGGTGACCGCCGCTGCAAGCTCCCGCCGCACAAGCGCGCCCTCGTCGCTCTCGCCTACCTGCGCAAGCACGACACTCTCGCGCAGATCGCCGCCGGGTTCGGCATATCCGTAGGCACCGCCCACGCCTACACCACCGCCGTCGTGCGGCTCCTCGCCGACCGGGCGCCGGGCCTGCTCAAGACCCTGCGCGAGCACGACCCGGACTACGTGCTCCTGGACGGCACCCTCAGCGAGTGCGACCGCCTGGGCGACGCACGCGCCGATTACTCCCACAAGCACCGGCGCCACGGCGTGAACGTGCAGATAGTCACCGATCCCCAGGGCCAGCTTCTGTGGATCTCGCCGGCCTTGCCGGGCCGCGCTCACGATCTGACCGCCGCACGCACCCACCGCATCATCCGAATCTGCGAACGCCAGGGCGTCCCGATCGTCGCCGACCGCGCCTACATCGGCGCAGGCTCCTGGGTCACCACCGCCATCCGCCGCCCGCCCAACGGCGAACTGTCACCGACCGAACGGACGCTGAACCGGGCACTCGCCCAGGCCCGCGCTCCTGTCGAACGAGGCGTCGCCCGCCTGAAGTCCTGGCGGATCTTCCGCCGGAGCCGCTGCAGCCCGAACCGCATGACGGACATCGCCGCCGCGGTCCTCACCCTGGAGAGGCAACGCTGAAAATGCTCAGTGGGAGGCAGGGATGCGGTCGGCTCAGCGCCTGTCGCCACAGCCGCTAGGTACGGCGCCTTGCTGACGTCATGCCCGGAGGCCGGCCGCTGCATAGCGGCTTGTCCGTGTCCGGCCTGGGCCGGACTCTCTGGGCCGTCGAGCTGGCCTTCGTATGACTCCACCCGTTCAGACGGCTCCGCATCCACTACGGGATACGCGCCGGCCTCCACCTCAGCCTGCTCCAGCCAGCCGGCAGCACCTTCTGCTTGACTCCGAACCTCGTTCTCACACGGTCTGTAACCAGCCCGCCGGCCGGAAGCCAGCCAGACCGCCGGCAGCGCCGGGCTGTCCACGCCACACGCTCTGCGGCAAGGCGGACCGCGGCGGCGTCGGCCTCCTGTTCGCGTCCGGACCACACAGCCAGACCTAACACAGCATGTCGAGCCGGCGTACTCACTTGTGGGCTGACATGTCCCGCCAGACACCGCGACGGCGAATACCAGCCATCATCCCCTCTGCTGACGGAAGAACATACGACCATGACTGGTGGCGAGTTCGGACGTTCGAAACCAGACAGGCGACCCGCCTGCAGCGCAAGATTTCTTCCCGATGACCCCATTTGCCCGCCAGATCAATAGGCCTGATCGATCCTCAGCGGAATGTGACATGGCCGCATAACCTCCGGTCAGTGGCGAGGAAGTACCTCCCCACCACAAGGAGTTACCCGTGCGTGCTTTTATTCATATATCACCGCGTATGTCACGTCGCGTGCTCGGCACCGCTGTTATGGCCGGAACCCTGGCCCTGGCCCCGCTGTCCGCCCCGGCGGCCGCCCCTTCCACCACTACCCTGGCCTCGGCCGAGAAGTGCGCAGACGGCCCCTCCGCCCTCTCCGGCGCACGCAAGGCCAAGGGCCACGCCACCCAGGCCGAGCCGAACGAGGTCACGGCCGCCCAGGCCAAGGCCATGGACGCGGACCTGGAGAAGAGAATGCCGCAGGCCCGGGCCGCCGGCCGCGTGTCCGCCGCCACGGTCACCATCCCCGTGTACTTCCACGTCATCCACAGCGGCACGACGGGCAAGCTCAGTGCCGCGGCCGTCAATAGCCAGATCGCCGTTCTCAACGCCGCGTACGCGGGCCAGGGCGCCGGCAACGTGAACTCGGGATTCCATTTCTCGCTGGTCTCCACCGACTACACGGACAATGCGCACTGGTACAACCTGAAGGACGGATCCCTCGCCGAGACCCGGATGAAGCGGACGCTCCGCAAGGGCGGCGCGAACGCGCTCAACATATACACCGCCAGCCTCCGCGGCGGCCTGCTCGGCTGGGCGACCTTCCCGTACGCCTACAGCACCCGGCCGAAGATGGACGGCGTCGTCATCCTCGACACCTCACTGCCGGGCGGCTCCGCCACGAACTACAACCAGGGCGACACCGCCACCCACGAGGTCGGCCACTGGATGGGCCTCTACCACACCTTCCAGGGCGGCTGCATCGGCAACGGCGACGGCGTAGCCGACACCCCGGCCGAGAAGAGCCCCGCGTTCGAGTGCCCCACCGGCCGTGACTCCTGCGCCAACAAGACCGGGGTGGACCCGATCCACAACTTCATGGACTACACATACGACGCCTGCATGTACCAGTTCACCTCGGGCCAGGTGACCCGAATGAAGCACTTCTGGACCGCCTACCGCGCCTGACGGACCGTCCGGACACAGCGCCGTGGCTCCCGGGGACTCCCCGGGAGCCACGGCCCGTTCCGCCTACGGCCCGCTGCGCGAACGGTGCGGGGGGCCGTCGCGCGAGTCTTTGGGCCTGGACACAGGGTGAACCGCTTCGCACTCATGCAGCATCCGCCGCCCGGCCCGACGGGATGGATATGCCAGGAGGCGCGCAAGGTCATCAGCGCGCCACGGGCGCACGGCGAGGGCCACCTCGAAAAAACGCGATGTTCAGGCCCCGGCTGCTCCAGAGGGAACCGCCAGTTGCGAGGCGGGTAACCGCTGAGAACTTCAGCCGCGCCAGAGCCGCGACAACGGCTGCCTGCGGCCGGTACCCACCGGCGCCGAGCCAGCGGCTGGCGAGTGGCTCCGCCCTCGGCGGAGCGGAGCGTGCGACGGACGGGCGATGCACGTGCCGCCCGTACACGACCGAAGGCCAGCCAGCACGCCGGCCGGGGTATCTCATCATCATTATTAACCCTGGTTGCCCCTGCGGACACTGGAGGTGGCCTTGAGGCCGCAGGAGGTCATACCACCCCAGCGTCCCGGCCATCCGGAACGTGATCTCCGGGGGTACCCAGTGATCGCGGCAGCAGAGCGTGGGGCGAATGGGGCAGGCTTCGGAGCCGTCAATGAGCGGCGGAAGCTCGTACTGGCCGCCGTCGGCTGGTGCGCTGTGTGCGGGCTGCCCTTTGGGGATGAACCACGATGGGCGCCACTTTCGCGCCCAACGTCTTCCGGGTGCAGGCGATGCAATACTTCAGCCACCGCCGCTCGTACGGCTTCATCGCCCGGCAGGTCCTGGACCGCGCCGAGCTTTCTCAGGCCGCAGCTGCCTTCCCCGACGCATCTGGCAAGGCAGCCGCGCAGTGGCTACTGGACCAGGGTGATGATGTCCCCAGCGCTGTCCCTCTGGCGAGAGCCCGGCAGACAGCAGGTCTCTGTGCCCCCCTTCCTGAGGTGAGGCCAGCCCGCCCAGGCCGTAACGTCGGCAAGAACGCGCACTTGCCCCTGCGGTTCAGGCCGCAAGGCCCGCCGGTGCCACCCTGCAGGGGTACCCGAGTAGCCCTGCAGGGTGGAAACGTGCTTGCGCACGGCGGCTCGCGGATGCGGCGCGCCGACGGGCCACCGTCCCAGCTCCAGACGCTGGAAGAAATCTGGGGGATGATCTCCTCCCAGAGACAGCCGAGACCTCGCCGCACCAGCACAGTCCAGCCTCTGACCTGCCTGTTTAACAGAACACTCAGGTACCGGTCTTGCCCGAACCTCATCCGGGGGGGAGGTGCCGGCGAAGGGCGAAGGGTGTCTTGTTCGGTCACGGCACGGCCTCGCCGGCGCTCTCGTTGGTGATCAGATGTTCCCCGCACCCCACCCGAAAAAGGCCCGCGGCGGTGAGGGCCAGGATTGTGCGGGTGTCTCACCGCCTCAGGTGGGCAAGTCCGAGCTCGAGGACCGGCGGTAGGTGCGGGGTGGAACCAGTGGGCTGCGAGCCACAGGTGACCACGCTCTCCCTGCCAGGTCAGGCCGCCGCTCTTTGGCGCTGCGCCGGGCGGCAGGCAGGGCGAGCGAGATCCGTGGTACTGACTGATCGTTTCAGAATGAGGTTCGGAGTCGTCTCAAGCAGATGATGCTGCAAGCGAGTTTGAGCAGGCCGAGGTGGAGGCCGGCGCGTATCTCGTAGCGGATCCGTAGTCGTTTGAACTGGTGAAGCCAGGCAAGGGTTCGCTCGACGGCCCAACGGGTCTTGCCCGGGCCGGAACCGTGAGCTGTGCCTCTGCGGGCGATCTTCGGAGTGATACCGCGGGCCCGCAGGAGGCGTCGGTACATGCCGTAGTCGTAGCCGCGGTCGGCGAACAGCCGGCCCGGTCGTTGTCCCGGCCGGCCCGCGAACCCCACGGATGCGGGGTATCGCGTCCAGCAGGGGCATCAGCTGAGTGGACGTCGTGACGGTCTCCGCCGGTCAGCGAGACGGCCAAGGGGGTGCCATGCCGATCGGTGATCAGATGGTGCTTGCTGCCCGGACGCGCACGGCCGGCCGGCGAAGGTCCGGTGTGAGCCCCACTTTGAGGGCCCTGACATGCGAGCCGTCGACCGCGGCGTCGTCCATGTCCAGCAGACCCGCCTTCCGTAACTCAGCCAGAAGCACCTCGTGCAGTCGGGGCCAGACCCCCGCCTCCGTCCAGTCCCGCAGCCGCCGCCAGCACGTCACACCACTGCAGCCAATCTGCTCCGCAGGCACGTGTCGCCAGCTCACGCCCTTGCACAGCACATAGACGATGCCACGCAACGCAGCCCGGTCATCCACCGGCAACCGCCCCGGATACCTCCGGCGCCGTGGCGGCCGGGGCGGAAGCAACGGGGCAACACGCTCCCACAGATCATCAGACACAAGATCATCCAACACTGCACAAACTCTGCCAGCACCACCCCGCACCCCCAAGAGCAATGCCCACTCATTCTGCATCGGCCAGTAACGGCCCTGGGAGCGATACCGGCTCCGGATCTGTCTGGCGGTCTGGGCCCGCGCGGTCAGGACGCCGCTGAGTGGTGCCGTCAGGCGGACCGCGGTCGCCGCTGTCCTGACCGGCGCGTCTTGGCCAGGGAGCGGACCGCAGCGGCAGCGCCTGCCACACCATCCCCGGGGACTGGAGGAGGGGCCAGGGCTCGGGGCCGGAGTCATCGGTGTCGACGAACTCCGGCGGCCGTGTGGCCGAAGCCGGCGGGCCAGCCGGTGTGCTCGCTGGCCACGGCGCCGGCCAGGCGTGCTTCGACACAGTTGGCGGTGCTCAAGTCGTGCCGCGCAAGTCGGCCATGCGGAGATCGGCGCGTTGGAAGACCGCGCCGTGGGCGACGGCCTTGCGCAGGTTCGCCTCGCACAGGCCACTCTCAGCACGGGCTCGTTGAACCTGCTGGTGTTCGCGCTGCTCACGTACATCGCGGAGCTGAAGGGCGAGAAGTCTGTCATCTTCGCGATGGAGGAACCGGAGATCGCGCTTCCTCCGCACGCGCAGCGGCGCCTGGTCGATCACGTGGTCCGCAACATGGGCCAGGCGATCGTGACGTCGCACTCGCCGTACGTGATCGAGCGGTTCACCCCGGAGCAGATCGTCGTCCTGGACCGCGACTCGACAGGGTCGATGACCAGCGAAGACATCACTTTCCCCGCGGGCTTCAAACTCAAGCGGTACCTGGCCAACCAGCGGCAGTTCGCCGAGGCCGTGCTTGCCCGGGCCGTGCTCGTGGTCGAGGGCGCGACAGAGGCCGCCCTCTTCCCGATCGTCTCCGACGTCCTCGACCGTGACCGGGACCGTCGCTGAAGGAGTACGTCCACATCGACCTCGCCGGCGTGACCGTCTTCGACGCCCAGGGCGACACGTCGGTGCCCCTGTTCGCACCCGTCTTCAAAGCCATGGGCAAGCCCGTCTACGGCATGCATGACACCCCGACCAGCCCTCTCACCCCCGATGCCGAAGCGAAGGCCGCCCACTTCACCCGGTACGAGGTCATCGGATACAGCGGGGTCGAGGAATTGCTGACGGTGGAGATTCCTGTCACCGTGCAGCGCCGGTTCCTCAAGCACGTGGCCACACGCTCCGACTATCCGCACAACGCCGGCTTCCTGGACGAGCACGCCGATGACGAATCTGCCCGGAAGCTGACCACGCAGGTACTCAAGAAGAGGAAGGGGGAGGATACGCGGCTCTGCTGATCTCACAGTGCGCAGACCGGTCCGAACTTCCGTGGACCCTTGCCGACTTCCTCGTTCAGATCGACCTCGACCTGCGCACCACGCCGGCACCGGCCATCAAGGAGCCGGACGACAGTGGCAGCGAGCCGGATGACGATCTCGGATGAAGATCGACGAGAAGCGCCAGGCGATCCTCGACTCGTCAGGGCATCTGCTGATCGAAGGTGGCCCCGGCTGCGGCAAGACGACCATCGCCCTGCTCAAGGCGCAGCAGTACGCCCCGCACGCTCGAGCCGGGACAGCGCGTCCTCTTCCTGAGTTTCTCGCGGGCGGCGGTCCGGCAGATCACTGAGCTTCTTCAGCGTTGCCGCTCCAGCGTGAGGATGGCCTTGACGATTGACGTCATGCGGTTGGGGCTGCATCGGGACCTGCGGAAGATCCGCCAGGACTTCAGGCTCGCGACACCGCGTTCGACGGGCGCTCGTGCTGCGGCCAGCGCCCGGTTGAGGGTCTTCTCGGTGGAAGTGAGTTCCTGCAGGGGTCTGCGTTTGATGCCGGTCGTCAGCCACGGTCCTGCGCCTTGGTAGGCGAGATCGGCCAGGATGGGAACGCCCTGGCGCTCGCAGATTCGGATGATCCGGTGGGTGCGGGCGGCGGTCAGGTCGTGTGTGCGGCCCGGCAGGGCGGGCGAGAGCCACAGCAGCCGGCTGCCGGGGTCGGTGACGACCTGCACGTTCACGCCGTGGCGCTGGTGTTTGTGGGAGTAGTCGGCCCGGCCGTCGCCGACCCGGTCGCACTCGGCGAGGGTGCCGTCGAGCAGGATGAAATCGGGATCGTGCTCGCGCAGCGTCTTGAGCAGACCCGGTGCTCGTTCGGCGAGCAGGTCGACGACCGCGCGGGTGTAGGCGTGGGCGGTGGACTCGCTGATCCCGAACCCGGCGGCGATCTTTGCCAGAGTGGTGTGCTCTCGTAGGTACACCAGTGCCACCATCGCCCGCTGAGACGGACGGAGCTTGCAGCGCCGGTCGCCCTCACGGGTGACAACCAGCATGGTGACCCACTCCACGAGTGCATGCGGCAGGTCAAGTGCGGCAGGATGGATGACCAACGAGGCCCCCGAGCAACGTGATTGAGACATCAGACATCTCGATCAACAGCTCGGGGGCCTCGTTCGTTGCGCTTCACGGCCCATCACCCGATCGGTGGCCAACTCGAAGAAGCTCACTCAACGGATGAGTGGCGTTCTGGACCGCCAGACACAGAGCCTCATCGAGATCCGCACCTTCCATGCCTTCTTCATGGACCTCGTACGCAGCCACGGCCGGCTGGTGACCGGAACGCCGTCGTCGTTCATCACTCCCGAGAGGGAGAAACACCTCAAGACAGACTTCGACGGCCACTGGCCGACCGAGCGTCGCCGACTGGCCGAACAGGGCCGGTACAGCTTCGACGAACTGGCTCCGGCCGCCGCTACTCTCCTGGAGAGCAGCACAGCCGTCCAGACGCTCTACACGCAGATCTACCCCGTGGTCATGGTCGACGAGTTCCAGGACACCAACACCAACCAGTGGCGGGCGGTGAAGACGTTCGCCGCGAAGTCGACGGTGATCTGCCTGGCCGACCCGGACCAGCGGATCTTCGACCACATTCCCGGCGTCGACGCCGAACGGATCAACCACGCAATCGATCACCTGCAGCCCACGCGGTTCGACCTGTCCGCCGACAACCACCGCAGCCCCTCAGGCGGCCTCCTCGATTACGCCAACGCCGTCCTGCGCGCCAACCCTCACCCGGCACCGGAGGCCGTGCAGACCATCCACTACGCCACCTACAACGCTCCCCCGGTCGAGGCATTCACCCACTACGCCGTCATCGCGCTTCGCCAGCACCTCGAATCCGAACTCGGCCGGCCACCGACCATCGCCGTCCTCGCCCGCGAGAACGCCTTCTTGGGAAGAATCTCGGAGAAGATCACCAGCGAGGGCTCCATCGGACATCACAAGCTCCCCGCCATCGAGCACGACTTCGTCTTCGATCCGGAACTATCGGCAGCAGCCGGCTACGTCGTCGCTTCCATCCTCGAGTGGCCGGGACTGGCCCCCACGGACGCCATCACCCGCACCCTGCGCGCCGCAGCCGACTACTACCGGGTCAAGTTCAGCAACGGCACCACCGGCGCCAAGACGACCGTGCAGACCCTTGAGAACGCCATCGCAGCAATCCAGAGCGACTCCGCAGTCAAGTCGAAGGCAGCAAAGCTCCTGATCGCCAGTCACGCACGCGGAATCCGGCTCACCGGCCAGCCGGTCGCCGACTGGCAGACAGCACGTGCCCTCCTGACCGGAGCCAGGGAACTTGACGAAATGTTCAAACAGGTTCGGATGCTTCGACTGCTCAAGGCCACCGATCTCCTCGCCTGGGTGCTCATGGAAGCCGGGGACGCAATGTCCTACCGCAACGCGGCCGGAGCCATCAGACGCGCACTCGGCAACGAGTCCCTCGCCATGTCCCGCCAGGAGCACACCGACATCAGCCTCATGAGCATGCACCGCTCGAAAGGCAAAGAGTTCGACGGAGTGGTCATCGCCGAAGACATCCACCGATCCAAGCTTCTCGATCCCCAATGGGACACCAAACGCACCGCCGAGACCCGTCGCCTCCTTCGCGTGGCCATCACCCGCGCCCGGCACATGGTCGTCTTCGTCCGGCCGGTCGGGGCACCGCCCCTCACCCCGCCCTCGCCTCCCGCATCCCAGTGAACTGCAGGAGTACAGCACCGGAAGACAGGCACCGTCGCGGACGTCTGACGGACAGGAAGGCGATCGGTGGCGCCCATGCGCCGCGCGTCGCCCAGGAACTCAACCACCGCGGATGGCACGTCAGCCCCTGAGGCACGGAGTCATGGGCGAACCTGTACGGCTCGCTCTGCAGCACACCACCAGCTCGCTGCGCCGGACATCCGGCCTCATCGCCGCCGAGGGGCGGCAGGCCGACCTGATCGGCTGCAAGAGCCGCATGACCAGCCGGGCCGGCCGGGCCGGCCGGCGTCATGCCGTGGAGCGCTCCGCGGTCACCGCCCCTCTGCAGCCCGTCGCCTGGACCGGGATCCCTCTCTACTGCGTCTTCGACAACCTCGGCCTCCTGGGCCCGCACGACGCACTCGGCCTCGGGCAGGCGGGTCCCCTCACCACGGCCGGTTCCGGGACTCCCTGCCTCGTTGTCACCGCCACACGCGGAGTCGCCTTCGACCAGGTCTTCGGCATCCCTGACGGACTCCTGGCGGTCTGAAAGCAGCAGCCGAGCAGGCTTCGGCGCTCAGGTTCCGTGTCGGGGCCAGGTGGTACGGGCGATGAATCGCGCACGGCCCTCCCCGACGGGATGCTGCCATGCCGCGCCCACGCTGCGCTCGGCGGCAAGACAGCACAGCTCAAGATGACCGAGACTCAGAAAGTAGCGGTCGGCCATAGATACTTTCCCTGGCTGGACTTGTCGTGCGCTCATCCATTCCATCAACATGCCGGCCGAGTTCCGGGCCATCGAGGGGCGGGAGAGGTCTGCTTCAGACTCCAGGCCCCAGGTCGCGCGGTGCCACATCTGGTCGACGGCTGTCCGTACCTCTTCCCTGAGGTTGCAGAGCTCTTCCCGGCTCGTCTCAAGAAGCAGATCGAACCGCTCTTCGGGAGAGGTTTCCTCATAGCGGGCCATCTGCGACGAGTGAGAGATGGCCGCGTACTCCCATACGGCAAAGACGTCATCGTCGTCCTGGGAACAGTCGAAGGCCAGCGCTGCTGATAGGTCGGCCATGAACTCGTGGTCGTCCTCGGGCAGGCGCAACCTGTTCAGGCCCACGAGGACGCCGAGAAGCCGCTCGTCGACCTGTCGCTGCGGAGCACCTGCGAGGTCCGGAAGGCGGCGCAGGTTGATCCTCATCTGGCGCACTGCCCGTCCACCCTTGGCCAGTTCGGTCCGGGCCTCGGCTTCTGCGGCCTCGTACTCCTTGCCGAGTGCTGAGTCCCATCCTTCGGGCACACGTGCCGCGGCCTGGGCGATCACGTTCTCGTGGCGTAGGCAGCGGTTGAAGTAGGTGCGTGCGATCGCGAGTTTGAGCGCCGTTTCGGGGACATCGGCGCCGTCGAAGAACGCCAGAAGTGCCAGGTCGTCGCTCCGCCTTCCCGGGACACTGAGTCGGGCGAGTGCACAGACGAGGTCACTCGTCCCGTCCGGGTAGACCGACGCGGTACCGTGCCGGCCGCGGTAGACACGCGTCGGCTGCGGCAGCAGGCCACGCCGACGCCATCGCTCAAGCTGACTCGCGCTGACCGCATATCCCTGCGCGCGGGCCTGCCGGATCAGCTCCTGATCAGCCTTGCTGGGTTCACTCCGAGGCATGCGCAAGACGCTACTGAGCACACCACGGCAGCTTCCGCGCCCACCGCGCGGGGGTCCAACCTCGCTGAAGGGCCTGTTCGGTCGCCTTCGATGCATGACCGGTGCCCCTGTTCATCTGTCGATGAACAGCAAAAGCCACGCTGCTTTGTCACGCGCGTAGAGTTAGGTATGGCGTCCTCACCTGCGATGGAATGGCTGCGGCTCTTGCGAGGCGGGCGCACGCGGGGCGGCGCTTGCCTTGTGGGCGGGGCCGTGGCGGGCTGGAGGGTCCAGCGGCGGCGTGCGGCTCAGTGGGAGCGGGTGAGGTCTCAGGGGCTGCGTTATGCGCTGGCGCAGCTGGACGCTTTGCATCACCGGCAGTTCGAGGAAGCGGTGCGGGATTTGATGCGGCGCGATGGGTGCGCGGACGCGGTGCAGGTCGGTGGGGCCGGGGACAACAGCGCGGATATGAAGGCGACCGATCCGTACGGGCAGCGCTGGGTGAATCAGTGAGCATTTTCAGCGTGGCCACCGATCGGGTGATGACCTTGGCGCCCGCAACGGACAGGGCTCCCGGGCCGTTGGGTGAGGTGTTCGAAGTCTCAACCTGCCGGCCCAGGAGCCCTGTTGGTTCCCTATCCTGCCGCACTCGACCTGCCTCATGCGCTGGTCGAGTGGGTCACGATGCTTATCGTCACCCGTGAGGGTGACCGCCGCTGCAAGCTCCCGCCGCACAAGCGCGCCCTCGTCGCTCTCGCCTACCTGCGCAAGCACGACACTCTCGCGCAGATCGCCGCCGGGTTCGGCATATCCGTAGGCACCGCCCACGCCTACACCACCGCCGTCGTGCGGCTCCTCGCCGACCGGGCGCCGGGCCTGCTCAAGACCCTGCGCGAGCACGACCCGGACTACGTGCTCCTGGACGGCACCCTCAGCGAGTGCGACCGCCTGGGCGACGCACGCGCCGATTACTCCCACAAGCACCGGCGCCACGGCGTGAACGTGCAGATAGTCACCGATCCCCAGGGCCAGCTTCTGTGGATCTCGCCGGCCTTGCCGGGCCGCGCTCACGATCTGACCGCCGCACGCACCCACCGCATCATCCGGATCTGCGAACGCCAGGGCGTCCCGATCGTCGCCGACCGCGCCTACATCGGCGCAGGCTCCTGGGTCACCACCGCCATCCGCCGCCCGCCCAACGGCGAACTGTCACCGACCGAACGGACGCTGAACCGGGCACTCGCCCAGGCCCGCGCTCCTGTCGAACGAGGCGTCGCCCGCCTGAAGTCCTGGCGGATCTTCCGCCGGAGCCGCTGCAGCCCGAACCGCATGACGGACATCGCCGCCGCGGTCCTCACCCTGGAGAGGCAACGCTGAAAATGCTCAGTGCAAGCACCGCAGGGCCGGTCTGCCGGCTCCGCGGTGGGTACGCCGGATCTGCAGGTGCTCAACGGCACCGGCCGACCGGTGCACAAGGGCGATGTCGTCGTCCTCGTCACCAACGGCAGGTTCTCCAAACCGGCACTCGGCTTCGCCCGGTCCCAGCGCCTGTACCTGGCCGACCGCCCCCTCCTCGCCCAATGGGCCAGCGGCTCGAGACCTCTGCGGGAACTTCTGGGGCCATTCCCCCGCCCCGCCGGCCCGCACCCCTGTCCTGACGCCGAACTCTGGCCGCCTCGCTCGGGTCGGCAACTCGGTCTCGGCGGGAGGCGAGTGCCGGGTCCGCGGCGGGAGCGGGTGGGAGCTCGTGGTCGCGGGCGAGGGCTCCACGGGGCAGGCGCAGCCGTGGGCGGTGAATGACGGGCTGGCCGGATTCGTCTGCCGGTCGGGCGGTGGGAGTTCCGCCAGGAGGCACTGGAGCGGTTGTTGCGCTGGGCGCTGGAGGAGTAGTTCGTACCCGCCGAAGGTACTTCCCAGGTGCCGACGGGTGGAGCGAGTGCTCGATGGTAAGCAACGGCGGTTCAAGCCCTCGCCGCCTGACTACCCCAGACAGCCTCATGCCCGGCACCGCATCCTTGACGAAGGGCATAGGTACACCCCCCGAACAATCAGCCTTCGTACCCGAGGAACTGATTGTCTCCCTGCTGTCCCCGCGGGGGGAGTATAGCCGCCGGGGTAGTGCAATTGGCATCCGAGTACAGAACGATTTCCCGTTCAGTTCCGTTCACAATTTTCTGCGTCATCTTCGGAATAGACGCGCACTGACTAGCTGTCGTAATCTCGAAAACGCCGCTCTCGGCATGGGCGGCAACGGGTAGGGAAAACGTTGCAGCAATCCCGGCCACAGCAACGAAGCCACGCAGACGAGAAGAAGCCTTCATGAGTGAAAGCATTTCGGTTCCTGACCTTTCTTTGAAATAGAAATAAATAGCCTGAATCCCGGCCAGGCCGGAACGCAGGGTCCCGGCTTTTATGAACTGAATATTTCATAAATCAGGAAACAGGGGAAGCAGGGCGGGCGGCAGCATCGTGCAGAATGATCTGCAGGAAATTGCCATCTTGAGTACTGACCCAGCTCAATGCGGCAGGTGAACGGCATCCTGGACGAAGAACAGGGGTACGGCGGCGGGGCACACGATCGGGATGGCTGGCAGCCTGTCGCCTGCTGGGACTGATGCGACTGCTGAGGGTTGACGTGAAGTCGATTCCGGTGTCTCTGACAATGGTCTGCCGGTCCAGTTACTGGAGGAACTGGCCGCGCTCGCGGCGGGGGAGACAGTGGCCAGTGGTGATCTCTGCCCGAGCACGCACGGGCCCGGCGCCCACGACGAAATGACTCTCCCTCCGACAGGGAAAGGACTGGCGTCCGGGGAGACCGTCACGCACCTCGCCGAGGTCTAGGACGCGTATATAACAGCAGTCAGAGTGGGTGTGGGCATGGCTGGGTGCCAGGTGGCCGTGGATGGCTGCCGGGTGTAGAGGTCTTCCCGTCAGGCCTCGGTTTCCCTGGGGTTGAGGGTGACTGTGCAGCCGAGCTGATTGAGTCGGCCGATGGCCCGGCGGGTGGCGCGTTCGGGATGTCGCTGGGTGAAGTAGGTGCCGCCGAGTTCCTGGCAGGCGGCGTTGTCGGTGAGCATGTGCCCTGATCGAGTGCTCGACGGCGACGAGGGCCCGCCGGGGGGCCGCGGCGGGCGGTGAGCCGCTTGTAGCGGGCGGCGAGGTAGGTGTCCTTGGTTCTGACTGCGCCGAACGCGGCGAGTCCGGGGGGCCCCTTTGAGGTAGGGGTTGCCGGGCCGGACTCTGGTGTTCTTGGTGCGGTCGGCGGATTCGTGGTGGCCGGGGCAGACGCCCGCCCAGGACGCCAGGTTCCTGGCGGAGGGGGAACGACGTCATATCCCCGCCGGTCTCCGCGATGATCACTTCGGCAACGTACTGGTTGATCCCGGGGATGGTGTCGAGCAGGTCGGGGGCGGAACGAAAGGGTGCCATCGCCTCCTCGACCGCGCCGTGATCTCGTCGATCATGGTGGTGAGCTGGTCGTACTGGTCCAGATGGAGGCGGGTCAGGAACGCGTGGTGTTCACGGAAGCGTCCGGTCAGGGCCTCGGTGAGTTCGGGGATTTTGTTGCGGAGCTTGCGTTTGGCCAGGTCCGCGAGGACGTGCGGGTCGGCTTCGCCACGGATGAGGGCTTCGAGCATGGCCCGTCCGGAGATGCCCATGATGTCGGAGGCGACTACGGAGAGTCTGATGCCGGTGTCCTCCAGCCGCTGGACCACGCGGGAGCGTTCCCGGGTGGCGGTGGTCCGGGCCCGGGTGAGGTCACGTAGTTCCCGGACTGGTCGGGGCGGCACGAACGAGGGGCGGACCAGTCCGTGGGAACCGAGCTGGGCCAGCCAGGCCGCGCCCGAGGCATCCGTCTTGCGGCCCGGCAGGTTCTTGACCTGGCGCGCGTTGACCAGGATCACGTTCAGGCCCTCGGCCAGCACGTAGCAGAATGGCTTCCAGTCCGAGGTCGCCTCGATCACCACCAGCGTCACCCGTGCGGCAATCAGGTGCTCCAGCGGTGCAGGCCGATGCGGACTGGGCGGGGCAGCAGGTCGGCGATCGTCTCGTAGGCAGGCAGGACGTGGTCGCGTGGAGCGCGTCCGGCTGCCCGGTCGACGGCGATCGCGGCGAGCCTCTGCCGAGCGAGGGCAATCGGCTCGCCCCGCTTCCAGAGCAGCAGGAGGTCGATGCCCTCGTCCTGGAGGGCTTGACGTTCCTGCAACTGGAAGCTGATGCCTCGGCGGTTGCCGCGCAGACCCCTACGCATGGGCGTGTGGCCGTCACAGCCGCTGAACAGGGCGTCGACTACCTGCTGTGTCCAGCTTTCGTCGGTGGTGTGCTGGACCACGACGTCGATGTCACCGACTTCCGGGGCGCCGCGGATACAGGAGCCGAAGAGGTGGACTTCGGTGATGAGGTCGAGTGGCCAAGTGCTCTGTTCGAGACGGTCGAGCATCTCGTGCAGGATGGGGTCGCCCGCTCCCGCTTCATGCAACAGCTCCTGATCTTCTCAAAGTTGGCCGGCGCTGGAGGAGGGGACTCCTAACCCCCGACACTGACGACGGCGTTTGCCGTGAGCCGAGATGGGCTGAGCGCATGGTTCCTGCGATGGTGTGTTTCAGGGTCGCGATGGTTTCCCGTCCCTTCTCCGCTTAGCTTGCCGTTTAACCTCGCCTGTCACCCGACCTGCTGATCTGCGGTGTTTTCCCTGACAGCGGAGGCGGCCGTTCTCCACGCTTCGAGATGTCGAGTCAGGAAGCACCAGAGAACTGCCGCCGTGTATGAGCCTGCCTGCCGAGGTGTCCGGACGCGAGGCGTTGGATGTGTTGTCCCGCTTTCGTGTCGAGTTCTACGACTGCCTGTATGCCCGGGCTGACGTGCTCTTCGAGCTGACCGACGCGGTGCTGTGTGCGGAAGGGCCGGTGAACACCCTGGTCGAGCTGTCGCTGACGGCCGAACACCGGCGTGGACACGGGACCTTGTATGCGGGGTTGAACCGCGGCTGGATTGAACCGACGCGCCTGCGACGCGCTCTGGCCGGCCTGCCGCTGCCGAGAACACCGGACGGGCGGATCGTACTGGCCGTGGACGTAAGCAACTGGCTCCGCCCCGACGCTCCCACCAGCGATAACCGGCTGTTCTGCCACGTCTACGCACGCGGCGACCGCGGCAAGGACCAGTTCATCCCTGGCTGGCCGTACTCCTTCGTCGCCGCCCTGGAAACAGGCCGCACCTCCTGGTGCCGGCTACTGGACGCCCAGCGGCTCGGACCCGCAGACGAGGCGACACTCGTCACCGCCGCCCAACTCCGCGAGGTCGTTCGACGCCTGGCCCACGCGGGACACTGGAAGCCAGGCGACCCCGAGATCCTGATCGTGATGGACGCCGGCTACGACGTCACCTACCTCTCCCACGCCCTGCGGGACCTGCCCGTCGTGCTGCTCGGACGACTGCGCTCGGACCGCGTCATGCTCCGCGACCCGGGCCCCACCCGCTCCGGACCCAAGGGCGGAAGGCCCGGCCGGCACGGCAGCGTCCTCACCTTCGCCAAGCCCGACACCTGGCACCAGCCCGACATCACCACCGCCACGAACACCACCCACTACGGCAAGGCAGAGACGATGGCCTGGAACCGGATGCATCCCCGGCTCACCCACCGCGGCCCCTGGCTGGACCGCAGAAATGAACTACCCGTCCTGCACGGCACATTGATGCGACTGACGGTCGAGCGCCTGCCAGGCATCCGCGAACCGAAACCAGTCTGGCTGGGGTGCTCCGCAACCTCAGCCACATCGGCGGACGTAGACCGGTGGTGGCAGGCCTTCCTCCGCCGCTTCGACCTGGAACACACCTTCCGGCTGATGAAACAGACCCTCGGATGGACCGCACCGAAGATCCGCCGCGCCGACACCGCTGATCTGTGGACCTGGCTGATCATCGCCGCACATGCCCAGCTCTATCTCATCCGGCCCCTCGCCGAAGACCTCCGGCGCCCCTGGGAACGACGAACTGAACCGCGTCGCCTCACCCCCGCCCGGGTCAGGTGGGGGTTTCGCAACGTCCGCGCGACCGCGGCCCGCCCGGCAGCCGCACCGAAACCATCCCGACCCCCAGGATCGAAGAACAAGCACCGGGCCAGCCACCACAGCGTTGGCAAGACCGTCAAACGCGCCGAGTCGATCAAGGAACATCAAGCCCGCAAAGGTTAAACGGCAAGCTTAGAGCTGTCCGGCCGATCATGCTGGTTGTTAGCGTTCTGGCGTGTCAAAGACCAGCGTGAGCAACGAGACCGAGAGCGTGCTCTGCTTGTGGGTGGAGCCCTGGGGAACCGACTACTGGATGCGTCCCGGTGAACAGTTCAGCGTCGTGACGGAATTGGAGCCCGAGGAGTCGCCGTTCAACGTCGTTGTCCATGCCCAGGGCATCACAGTGTGGGTGAACTCGGCCAACTCCTCCGAGGTCCTCGACCAGGACGGCGTTATCGTTCCGTGCGGGCAACAGCGGCCGGCTGATCTGGGGTGGTGACCGGTCTCGGCGTCAGGACTTCAGCCAGATGGCGAGGGCGGTGACGGTTCCGATGAATGCGTAGCCTCGCTTGTCGTAGCGGGTGGCCAGCGCTCGGTGGTGCTTGAGCTTGCAGATGGCCCGCTCGACGGCGTTGCGTCTCTTGTACCGGTCCTCGACGAAGCCCGGTGGTCGTCCGCCGCGTGACCCCTTGCGCAGGCGGGCGGCCCGGCTGTCGGTCTTCCAGGATCGTGTGCGGGATACCACGGCGCCGCAGGTACTGAAGGCAGGGCCGGTTGCTGTAGGCCCTGTCCGCGGCGACGCTGTCCGGCTTGCTGTGGGGGCGGCCCGGTCCGAGGCGGGGAACACCGTTCTTCTCCAGTACCAGCTTGAACTGGGGACTGTCGCCCCGTTGGCCTGGAGTGATCACCGGGGACAGCGGGCGGCAGCGTCCGTCGGTACTCAAGTGGACTTGCGGGTGAAGCCGCCCGCGTGCGGCCCGGTCCCTCACCGCCTGCACCCCCTGCGCCAGCCGGGCGAACAGGCTCTGCCACGGAGGTTCGGCCTGCTGTTCCGCCGCGAAGTCCCCCTTTGACGTGGCTGGGCCGGGCGGCGGGTCATTGCGAGCACCGGCCGCGTGCTGGTGCGCGCGCTCGTCGAATCGGCCGAGACGTTCCCGCCGATGTCACCGGCGGCATCGGCCGCGGCATGGACCTGCGGCAGCAGACGTACCCAGGTGCCGACTGCAGACCACAGCCGGCCCAAGGGGAGTGATCTTGGCTGGCTCCGGCTCGCCCCGCTCGACCGCACGAACCTACTGGTTGTCGGACTTGACCAAACACATAGAGGCCCCGTCCATGCGGCCCCGGCCACCTGCCTCCCGGTATCCGGTCAACCCCCGGCAGGACGCGGCCGCCCACAGAGCGGCCCGTTCGGTCCCCCGGTGCCCCGGGGGGCGAAGACGACCGCCTCGGTACCGGCGGCCGGGATTACCTGGCATGGTTTGAGGCGCCGAGCAGGAGGGGTGCCTCCGGGGGAAGTCCCTGAGCAGCATGGATGTCGTAGTTCTGCACAGCCGGGCAGGAGCAGACAAGGTTGCGGTCCCCGTATGCGTCATCCAATCGGCGAGCGGCAGGCCAGTACTTGGCTGTGCGCAGGTATGGCAGAGGGAACACTGCCTCTTCGCGCGAGTACGGGTGCGGCCAGGGCCCGGTGAGTGATTCTGCGGTGTGCGGTGCGTTGTGCAGCGGGTTGTCGTGCTGCGGCCATTCGCCGCTGGCGACTTTGCCGATCTCTTCTCTGATCGCAATCATGGCCGTGCAGAAGCGGTCCAGTTCGTTGAGGTTCTCCGATTCTGTCGGTTCGATCATCAGTGTGCCCGGAACGGGGAACGAGACGGTGGGGGCATGGAAGGCGTAGTCGGCCAGTCGTTTGGCGACGTCCGTCACGCTGATGCCCGTGCTGCGAGTGATCGGGCGTATATCGATGATGCATTCGTGGGCGACCAGGCCGTGCGGGCCTGTGTAGAGGATGGGGTAGTGGGGGCCCAGGCGCCGGGCTATGTAGTTCGCGTTCAGGATGGCTGTCTGGGTGGCCTTCAGTATCCCGTCGGCTCCCATGAGCCTGATGTAGGCCCAGGAGACCGGCAGGATGCCGGCCGATCCCCACGGCGCGGCCGCGATCGGTCCCGTCCCGCCGGCGGGGCCGGCGTGCGGCTCTTCGGGGTGGTTGGGAAGGTAGGGGGCCAGGTGTGTCCGGACGCACAGGGGTCCGATGCCCGGGCCGCCGCCGCCGTGCGGGCTGCCGAAGGTCTTGTGGATGTTGACGTGGGAGACGTCCGCGCCGAACCTGCCTGGGCGGGCCAGGCCCGCAAGGGCGTTGAGGTTGGCGCCGTCGAGGTAGACCTGGGCGCCTGCGTCGTGGGCGAGGGCGCAGACCTGGGTGATGGACTCTTCGAAGAGCCCGTGCGTCGAGGGGTAGGTGACCATCAGCACCGCTGCTTCGTGCCGGTGCTGCTCGAGTTTGGCGGTGAGGTCGTCCAGGGCGATGTTGCCGTCGGCGTCGCAGGAAATCACGACGACGCGCATGCCTGCCATCGCTGCGCTGGCTGCGTTGGTCCCGTGAGCGCTTTCGGGCATCAGGCAGATGTCGCGGTGGGACTGGCCCTGGGATGCCAGGTACTTCCGGATGGCCAGCAGGCCGGCGAATTCGCCCTGTGCGCCGGAGTTGGGCTGCAGTGAGACTGCGTCGTAGCCGGTGATGTCGGCCAGCCATTGCTGCAGCTGCCGGATGAGCTCGCGGTAGCCTTCGGTCTGCCCGGCGGGGGCGAAGGGATGGATGTCGGCGAAGCCTGGCCAGGTCACAGGCATCATGGCCGCAGCCGGAGTCATTTTCATGGTGCAGGAACCGAGTGGGATCATGCCCCGGTCCAGTGCGTAGTCCCTGTCCGCGAGGGTCTTCAGGTACCGGAGCATGCCGGTTTCCGTGTGGTGTTCGTGAAATACCGGGTGGGAGAGAATGGCATCTTCTCGCAGCGGGCAAGGGGACCCGGCAGTGCGGACGTTGCCGTCGAGGGTGTCGATGTCGTGTCCGGCCACGCCGAATGCGGCCCATACCTGTTCAAGGTGCTCACGTCGGGTGGTCTCGTCGCAGGCAATGCCGACGCAGTCCTCGCCCGCCGCCCTGAGATTGATGCCCCGGCCGGCAGCGGTCTGCACCACGTGCCGGGCCCGGCCGGGAACCTTCGCCAGTACGGTGTCGAAGAACTGGCCGTGGACGAGTTCGATGCCCCCGGCGGCAAGCCCGGCAGCCAGCACCCTGGCGTAACGATGGACCCGGTGGGCGATTGCCCGCAGGCCGTCGGGACCGTGATAGACGGCGTACATTCCGGCGGTCACGGCGGAGAGCACTGCTGCGGTGCAGATGTTGCTCGTGGCCTTCTCGCGCCGGATGTGCTGTTCGCGTGTCTGCAGTGCAAGCCGGTAGGCCTGGCGGCCGTCCGCATCGACCGACACACCCACCAGACGGCCGGGGATCTGCCTGCGCAGATCGGCCTTCAGGGCGATATAGCCCGCGTGGGGCCCGCCGAAGCCGAGCGGGCATCCGAAACGCTGAGTGCTGCCGACGACCGCATCGGCCCCCATGGCACCGGGTGCGGCAAGGATGACCAGGCTCAGCGGATCTGCGGCCACCGCAACCCTGGCACCGCGGCGGTGTGCCTGTGTGATGGTGGATGCAAGGTCGCGCACCACACCGCTGGTGCCCGGGTACTGCAGCAGGACGCCGTAGAAGCTTTCCTCCGGCAAGCCCGATGCCACGTCACACACGAGCACTTCTATGCCCAGCGGTTCCGCCCTCGTCCGGACCACTTCGATCGTCTGGGGCAGGCAGTCCTCGTCGACGACGAAACGCGGGCTCTGGCTTTGCGCTGCCCGGTGCAGCACCATCATCGCCTCGGCAGCGGCGGTCCCCTCATCCAGAAGGGATGCGTTCGCCACGGGCAGTCCGGTCAGATCCGTGATCATCGTCTGAAAGTTCATCAGTGCTTCCAGGCGTCCCTGCGAGATCTCAGGCTGGTACGGCGTGTAGGCCGTATACCAGCTCGGATTCCCCAGCACATTCCGCGCGATCACAGGAGGCGTGAAGGTGCCGTAATACCCCTGCCCGATCATGTTGACCATGCGCTTGTTGCGGGCAGCCAGTCCGGCGAGCTCCTGCAGCACGGTCTGCTCATCCACCGCATCCGGCAAGCCCGGAGGCGCACTCTCGCGGATGGCATCCGGTACTGCTTCTCCGGAAAGGCAAGCCGGCGACGGATACCCAAGGTATGCGGCTACTCGGCCCGATTCCTCTTCCGTCATCCCTATATGGCGACTGGCGTAAAGGGAGGCGTTTTCCAGCATGGCCAAGGGGGTATCGATCATGACTCTGGCTCCAGGATACGGGTCCAAGAAGGTGAGCTTCAGTACCATTGGCGCCAATACGCCCGAATCGACACTGAGTAATCACTACTCGGATCCGGCCATCGAGGCGGCGGCCCGGCACCGGCTGCGGCAGCCTGCGCATCCGCACACCCAGGCCCGCTGCGGCCCCCGCACCGAGCAGCCCGCGGCGGCACAAGCCGGCTGGCGTGACGGGCCCGCGTGCCGCCACTCCGGAGCGCGCCCGCTGCCTCCGGCCGGGCTCGCCGCCGTGTCCGGCACGCCAGGGAAGAGCGCAGCGAACCCGGGAGGACCGGTCGGCGGCCCGCGCTGCCGCGTCCGGTCATCCGCCCGGAACACTGCCGGCCGCCCCCCGCAGGGCTGCGAGTACGCCAAGCAGAGAGGGCGAGGACGGCTCTCGCGACTGACGTGAGCCGGTTGGGGCTAATCCCTGTCTTACGGAGGGTTGCAACGACCGATTGAGTCCCGGTTTTGCGAGCCGTGATCGATGCGCCTAACTGCCCCGGCCAGGACCTCTTAGTCTGATCGGCTGCCGCGAGGGCGTCGATGACGAGCTCGGTACGCACGTGATCGGCGATCGCCCCATCCCGTCAAGGAGCTGACCAGCCACAAGACTCTCACCCAGGGCCATCCAAAGCGGACGTAAATGAGTATTTAATACCCTATCTGCCACGCGCTTTATGCTGTCCAATCCTCGAGGGGCGAAATATGCGTCGTGGACCGAGAGAAGGAAAAGGGTAGTACTACCTATAAGGTAGGGCCGAACAAGGAGCCGCGGCCGCTGAGTACCGTCACTCAAGCCTTGGGCGCCCTGTGTTTGAAATAAATATCCGCGAACAGTCAGGTAGGGAAAATGCAAAAGAGGATCGAATGGGTCGGGCGACTGGCGTCAGTAGCAGGCCTTGCAGCAGCGTTAGCCATAGGATCGGCGGGAATTAGTCAAGCTTATCCACAGCCCATATGTTCGAAGTGCAAGACGGAGGTCGTGAACCCTCCGCCGCCTTCCACCGCCTCTTAGGGCGTCCGCCAGTAGGCGGGTGAAGCGGTGCAGGCGCGGTCCCCGATCCTGGAGGTTTTTGTGCTTCACGATCATTCGGGGTGACCGTGCCTGCCGGTCCAAGCATGCCTGTTCAAGCTAGTCCGCGACCAGTTCCTGGCGCTGTCGCCCGAACGGGTGGACCGTGATCCGTTGGGCTGGCGCAGCCCTCTAAATTCCAGATGGGGTCGCTTTCGCCCGTCTGATGCAGGTGCTCGTGTTCGACTGCGGATACGGACGAGTAGCCGAGGACCCCTGCTCCGTCACCACGCTCCGCCGCCGCAGAGGCGAAGGGGCGCACTCGGTGTGATGAAACAACTCCGACTGCCGGTTCCGTCCGCCTACGATCGCATGATCGGCCTCAAACTGGACCATCTCATCACGGACGGATGTATCACCACGGCGCCCGCCGACGGCGAGAGCACGGGAAGAAGTCCTGTTGACCGCATTGAACAGGGGATCAAACACTCGCAGTTGACCGCAGCGCAGGGAATACCTCTGACCGCCGAGCCCGCGCCAGCGAACGTCCGCGATCACGCCCTGGGACAAAGCACAAGCTCGCCGGGCCCCCGGACCCATGCGGACGCTGCCTTCGTAGGCCGAATGTAGTAACCGGGACCGCTACGGCCCAGGGCGGCCGCGCTTTGCGTGTCCGCGCTCATCCGCACAGCAGCCGTGTACCAACCCCTCTCCTGCAAGCGCTGCGCGACCTCTCTGACGACCGTGGGCTTCCCCATGCCCGCTGCTCCCTCGCACAGCACGATCTGCCGACTGGGCGGGTCCATCGCGGTGAGCATCTCGACGAGATCGTCCGCATGCGGACGTGCAGCAAGGCAACGAAAGACGCAGGCTGAGCCTTGGCGTGGAAGACGAGACGCTCAACTGTCACCCGCAGGGCATCGACTGTGGTCGTGTCCCCGACCAGGAAACGTCGCCTGGCTTTTTCTTCTCCAGGTAGCCCCACACCAGCAGTCAGAACATGGTGGATCTGTTGGTCGAACAGGGCGCGCAGGATGGAGCCGACCGCTTCGGGGTCACCTTGCACCAACGCGGCATAGCTCAAGTTCACGGCCCGCTGTAGCCCTTCCTCCTGCTCATGCAGAACGTCGACCAGCCGCAGGTACCTCCACGCGGTTTCCTGGTCGGCATCCGCCTACGCCGCAACGGCCTTCGCAAGCAGCTCAGCGTGCGGAGCTGTCCGGCTCTCTTCGAAGTCTTTGAAAGATCAGCATCCCGTGCACGCGCACACAGGCCACGCAGATTGGGGGCGTCAGTCGCCACGATCAGACGGACCCTCTTGCCCGCGGCAAGGTGCGCCTTGACCTTCCGCAGCACCTCGACAAGCGCTCCTGGGGTCCACGGCTTCCCACTGGCCTTGACCTGATCACAGTACGGACCGTCCGGAAGCCGAAGCTCGAACTCAATGCCCTCGCCGGCTGCGTTCAATGGCTCCAGATGAATGCTTGATGCCTCGCCCCTGAGCAACCGCGCGACCTGCAGAGCCGTCCACCAGTGCTCGAACCTGTTGGGGAGCTTGTCCCCGGCCCCGCCAGCTGTGACCATCCAGCGCCCCGTAACCCGCCGTGAAATGCCGGGCCCAACCACCCGGAAGTCACCACGCTACCCGCCCCCCGCCGGCACCCGCCCAGCTCCGGCCTCGGTTCCGGGCGGCCTCCCGCATGACGGTGAGGCGGCGCTGTGACGGGTGAGGGCCTGGTCGGCGCTGTGGGTGCCGTTTCCGAGATCCTCAAGATCCATGGTCTTGGGTGTCAAGGACCTCGGGTGCGGGCCCCTTTTCGTTCAGAACAGCGCCAGGTCCTCACCGCTGGTATCCGCGATGACGGGACGGACCCGGTCGGGGAGGCCGTCCAGGCGGTCGGGACCGGCCGCGGCAGCCACGGCCGGGGCCGCCACGGCCAGCCAGGTACGAAACTGTAGGACGGCTTCGCGATAGGGAACCTGCGTCAGGACTCGGTGCTCGCCAGTGGGACAGAGGTCGACGGCGACGGTGAGCAGACAGGACCCGGGCGCGTTCTGGCTGCCCGTCCAGGACACGCGCAGCAGACCGCACGGTTTGCGCCCGCGGGGGGCGCGGTGGGCCGGGCGCATGGCACGGCAGGCTGTGTGGGCGGTCCATGCGGCGAGGTGCGGCAGGGGCAGCGTGGTGCGGGCTCGGCAGCCAGGGCATCGGTGCCAGTGAGGGAGCCAGTCGGCGGCGTGGGTGTCGAAGAGGCGTGTGTAGTGGCCGGCCACACGAATGTCGTTGCTGTACAGGTGGTCGGGCCGTTCCTGTGTGTTGCAGGAATGGCACACAGGGGCGCGGACATAGCCGTGTTCGTGGCAGTGATCAAGGACTGCGGCGGGCGCGGTGCGGCAGACAGCGCACGCCCACCCGGCCACCTTGCCGCAGACGCCGGGCTTCCTGCTGACTGCCGAGTACAACTGGCCCTTCAGCTCCCCGTTGTACACCTGCAGTACGGTGGCTGAGTCGTCCGTACTCGTCGTCTCGCGTCCGGCGGCGGCTTTGGCCTGCCGGTGGGTGGATGACAGCTCAACTGGGGTCTGGCTTGCCTGCCGCGTGGCGTGCAGCCACCGTCTTTCGGCATGTTCGGCTGCGTCCAGCACCCTGACCACAGCGCGCGGCAGCCACCACGTTCCTGCTGCCCGGCCGTGGGGCTGCTCTACGAGTACCCGACGCCAGTCGATCCCTGCCAGATGGCTCGGCCGGCTGCCTTCATCTCGTGCTGCCCGCCCGGTCTCGCCCGGCTCCTGCAGTTCCCGGCTGATGCGCCGACGCCAGGGCAGGAGCATTCCCTCGTCATGCTCCTGCCCTGGCATGCCGCCAAACGGACCGATGCGGACCAGGTCCTGGCGCTCCATCTGCACCGCGTTCAGTTCCGCTGCCGCCCGGCGCACCTCGGTCTGGGGAACACTCCACCGGCTGCCGTCTGCCGTCACCGTCGTCACCACACGACCGCCGAGCAGGACGTACCCCGCCCGGGCATCAGCAGGCGAGCATGTGAACGCCGCGACAGCTGTCGGCACCGCACTCCCGCTCGTCAGATCAACCCACAAAGAGTCCGCGGTGCTCAGGGAGATCAGGCCACCCCTACGGCCCGGTATGACATGCTCTGACATACCAACAGGCTAACGGCCGGCACCGACCAGGTGATAGACGGTGACCGGCACGCTGCGCGAACAGAGCGGCTGCGAACCCCCAACTGGGGCGCCGGCTACGACTATCAGCCCCTACCCCTCCCGGTGATACACGTCATGGCCTACGCCAGGAAGGGGCGGATCGTGCTTCCCGCTGATGCAGGTGCGGCTCCCCGGACACACCCGTGACTGTTTCGCGTCAGGACACTGCGCGGAAAGGCCATTGATATTGCCGGCTCAGCTGGGCCTGGTTCCTGAGGGGCGGTTCGCCGCTGCTCTTCCGTGGTCAGGGGGCGGGACATGAGACGCGACACGGATCGTCATCTCGCGGGTGACGCTGCATATCCCGCAGTACGGCACGCACCGATATGCGCCTTCGTTCGCCAAGGGGTCACTGCTGCGATGCCACCTGCGGCGGCAAAAGACAAGAAGGGAGGGCTCATGGAGTCAGGAGATGCTGGACACCGCACGCCACCGATCACTGTCATACTCCCCGACGGCCAGGAAGTCCGCGCACGGCTGCACGCCCGCCGCCGGCAGGAGAACGGCTGGCAGTACCAGGTCGGAATCCTGATATGGCGGAACAGCCCAAACGGCGCCGCCGAGCCTGCCGAGCACCGTGCCTGGGTGAGCCCCGCACACGCACGCCCCCTGCCAGACGTGTCCTACCAGCACGTCCCCACCAGGACAGACAACGCCCTGCCCCACCGGCGCCAGCCCGCCTGGACCATCCAGCACCTCCCCCACCGCCCCGGGCACCCAAGCGCCACCCTCATCCACGTCATCGGCTGCACACCCAGCGACCACACCCTCGACCGGGAACAGGCACTGGCCGCACTCAACCAACCCCGCGCAGCAGCATGCAGAGAATGCGCAGCAGCCACATCCCTCACCCCCGGAAACCAACAGACCGCGCCTTGAGCCCAGCAGCACCCGCCTTGTCCAGTCTGGGAATCGCCTTTGGGGTAGGCCTCGGCCAGCACTTCCGAATCCTCAGCAATCAGTCGAGAGTGATTGACCGGAACGCCGTCCTGCTGCGCACGGTGCACTACGTCCCCGGCCCCGCTCGGCCGAGCGAGTTCAACCAGCAGTTACCCCTCCGCAGCATCGGCTTCGCGGACAGCAAGGCTCACCCACAACTCCAGGCAGCGGATTGGGCTGCGGGGGCGACAAGGCGCTGAGCTGATCAGCCCTCGAAGTAGCTGTCCTTGTCGCTGTCGTTGAACGTCTGGCGCTGGAGGGTGGCCTCGGCGATGTCTTGGGCATTGGCCTCGGCCGCGAAGCGGACGGCGGGCACGGTGGTCTCGGTCTGCTCGGCCATGGCCGGCCTGCTTGGGTTCAGGGGTTGTTCCTGCGCGGTGCATGCACATGAGACCGGCTGCGGACTGCCCTCTGCAGAGCAAGGCCTGGTGACTTTCCGGGGCAAAGGCAGGGAGCGGTCAGCCGGCGTGCAGCAGACCGGCCACAGCCTGCTGGTGGATGGCGTAGACAGCCGGGAGTTCGCCAGGGAGGCGCGCTCGTCGATGCCGTGCAGGCCCTCGTAGGGGACGCCGAATCCGGCCGTGGCGGGGATGCCGTGACCGCGAGGAGGTTCCCGATGTTCGACGGGCCAGCGGTCTTAGCCCGTACATCGAGCCCCGCCGCCCGGGCTGCGGACTGCGGGTGCCGATTACAACGTGGCCGCCGGGACGGGCGAAGGGCGCAGCATCCTTGAGTGCCTGGATCGGCTGCCATGGCACCGGGCAGCACGTTCAGGACGGACATCGAGGTGACCAGGTCAAAGCCGGTCCTCTCGGGTCCGGGCCAGCCGAAACCGTCGTGTGGGCCGAATCCTTCAGCGTCCAGGTTTGTCGAGGGGTAATGCGCGACGTCATGCCTCGGCCGCAGCCGTGGTCCAGAACACTACTGGCGCCCAGAGGCTGGGTGAGGTGCCCGGTCAACGCCCGGGATGCCGGAGTGGGGGCCTGGCGGCCCGGTCTCGGCGGCGGTCTGGATCTGCGAGCGGAAGTCAGGGCCGTACCAGCGCTCGACGAAGCCGGTGATCACTCCACTCGGGATGACCAGCGGCAGGGTCCGCAGCCGCTCGACGCCGACGGCCTTGGCGGCGATCTCGCGCACCGGCAGGTTCGTCAGCAGGGCCAGGCCCTCGCGGTGCCCTTCGAGGAAGTCGTACCCGGGGGCAACCTGTCCGGCGGCGGCTTCGGCTGCGAGCCCGCCGCCGGGCAGGTCGGCCTGGCTGGAATCCAGGCGCTTCCAAGAAGTCCCGGGTCCGCACATGCACGGCCTTCAACTCGATCTCTCGCTCCATCAGCTGCGGGGCCACCCTCTCCCACGCCAGGCGCCGTCACACTGCCACCGGCGGAAGGGGGCCACAGACCCGGTTCCACTGTCCGCACTCGACCGGGATCTCCCGCCATGGAACGCCGCTCCGGACCCGAAACCGCAGGCGAAAGGGGCGTCCGGAGCCGGAAGGAGGCCCATCTGCCCGCGGACCGCGGGCGCCAGCGCCGCGGCTCCAGTCGGACGCGAGGGCTCGGGACCGGTGAGCCGTGGCGCCTCGAGACCGCCGTACACGATTGGTACGGAAGAATTCTCGAGCCGGGTATCCGTCTCATTTGCGGCAGGAGATGATTCTGCATGCACGGCCGTCTCCTGCCGCGGAACAGCTCCCTGGGCTCTGCAGAGATACAGCCAGTCCGCTACACCATTGTTCTGAATACAGCCCCAGACGGGCGTTCGCTGATTTCATGACCTTAAAGTGAAGCCAATGACTGAACCCGGATCATCAAGGGAATACCCGGAGGAGGCCGCAGGCCAATCACACGCTACCACAGCGAGGAGTCCGTCAAGCGGCAGCTCCCCGTTGTGTCGCAGAGGGAAAGTTCGCAACCGGTTTCACAGACAGTTACATTGCCGCCGCACTCGCCCGCGCCAGTGTGATTCTCGCTCTTGACCATCTGCAGCAGATTTAGAAATTCCATCTCAAACCCTTTCCGGCTCTTCAAGGTGAGGGAAATCTTGCACCTACGGCTATCCTTGGTCCTGAGCAATAGATACCTATCAGTATGGCCGGAATTCGGTGGGGTGACGACCGTCACCCCACCGCTGTGACCGCTGCCCCCCAGCGCAGGTCAGCCATCCTGGCGCCGTTGCCGCGCTGCTAGAGGTGTGGCCGTCTGAGAGGTCGTTCTTTTTTCGATATTTCATCCCGGGATGGGCTGTTCTGTAGCTTTCTTCGGTTCGTGCCGATCACGGCTTCGGAGCGGGTGGGCAGGGTTTCATGGTCGCGAGCCAGGTGGCGGTGGAGCATGGGCCAGCCGTAGGTCCGCGGCCGGCAACGGCCGGGGCAACGGGCAGGCGCGCCGGTGAAGGCCCTGCGCGAGCTGTTGCTGGCGCGTCCCGTAAGTCGCCCTGCAATGATCTTGATCGTGTCAGGTGTGATCACGGCGTCGGAACCGGCCTGGATAGCCCCGTTTACCGGCTGCGCCCGCGCGTCTTCGGCAAGTTGGTGACCGCGCTTCGCCGCGAGGGCGCCGGCTCCCCGGGCCAGGGGCGGCCGTGGGGTCTGCCGCTGGAGGTCCGGGTGCTGCTGCTGGTCGCTTACTGGCGCACGAACCTGACGATGCGCCAACTCGCCCCTTTGTTTGGCATCTCGAAGTCGGCGGCCGACCGCATCATCGACCAGCTCGGTCCGCTCATCGCATTCCAGCCTCGGCGCCGGTTCGCCAAGGACACCGTGCTGGTAGTCGACGGCACCCTGGAGCCTACCTACCCGGCTCCACAACATCGCTGAACAGTCGAAGAACTACCGGTACTCCACCAGCCACCAGGTCGTCATTGACGCGGATACCCGCCTGGTCGTTGTGGTCGTTGAGCCTTTGCCCGGCAATCGCAACGACTGCCGGGCATGGGAGGAGTCTGGCGCGAAGGCCGCCGTGGGCAGGAACCTCACGATGGCCGACGGCGGCTATCCGAGCACCGGCCTCCTCATGCCCCACCGCCGCACCCCGGGCGAAGAGTTGCCGGGCTGGAAGCGCGAGCACAATCGCTCGCACAAACAGGTCCGGGCCCGCGTCGAGCACGTCTTCGCCCGCATCAAGACCTGGAAGATCCTCCGCGACTGCCGTCTCAAGGGCGACGGGGTCCGACACGCCATGCTCGGCATCGCCCGACTGCACGACCTCGCTCTCACGGGATAGCTTCTGCCGCATACGAGACCTGAGAGGCCCCGGGAGACGGCCCCCACTCGCAGTCTCGGAGGAGAATCAGGCGAGGCAGAACTCGTTGCCCTCGACGTCCTGCATCGTGATGCACGACTCGTTGACACCATCGGCGCGCTGCGTCAGCACGTGTTTCGCGCCGAGCGCCATCAGCCGTGCACATTCGGACTCGAGTGTGGCCAGGCGCTCGTCACCCACGAGCCCTGTGCCGACCCGCACATCAAGATGCACCCGGTTCTTGACGACCTTGCCTTCGGGAACTCGCTGGAAGAGCACGCGCGGGCCCACACCCGAGGGATCAGCGCACGCGAAGTAGACCTCGTCCTCAGGCGGCAGCGAGTGGTGGTACTCCTCCCACGTGGCAAAGCCCTCCGGGACTGTCGGTACGACGTACCCCAGCACCTCGCACCAGAAGGCGGCGAGGCGCGCAGGTTCCGCGCAGTCGAAGGTCACTTGGAACTGCTTGATCGTTGACATCGGCGCACGATAACAGGGGCCCTGCTCATCTCCCCAGGCGGGTGGATCCACACGTTGCGGGAGGACGGCCCCTGCCATCCGCTGCTGTGTCGTGCGGTCACAGGGGTGAACCGAGGTCGGCGCCTCTCCCAAAGGGTGGGACCCAGGATCCGATCTCAGCCGACCACTCTCGTGCCAAAGATCAGTTACGGGACAGCCCTTGGGCGACATGCGGGGACCATCCCCGAGCGAGCACCAGAGGCTGCACCGATCCCGTCCCCGTACCGCAGAGGGCAACCGTGCAGGGAGCAGTGTTCACCCCTGGCACGGCGGATCGGCGGCAGGGCGTCATCACCCAGGCGCGGGGAGCAGCCCTCTGCCCCTCCCGTGGCGCGGGCGGGTTGGGGCCATCCCCGCAGGTGCGGGGAGCAGTGGGCCGGGCCGCGACCCGCGGTTCTCCCATCTCGTCCTTATCGTTGACGCGCTCGGCGTCCCCCTCGCGGAGCTGGTGCGGTAGCCCCGGCCGGGCGTGGGGGAACGGATCGGACCGGGGCGGCGTGCCCTGCCCGTCCGTGGTCCGCGCTGACCACGGACGGCCAGGAGCTCAGGCGCGCTGACTCAAGTGGTTGAAGTAGGTCGCACGGTCCACGCGGACGCCGCCGATGTGCGGGACGGAAGGCGCGGGTGCCGGGTGCGGTAGCAGTCGGGATGACCGCGGGGATGCCAGTAGGCGGCCGGCCGGGCGTGATCGCCGATATCCTCGGCCGGGCCTGTGATGGTCTTGTCGCAGTAGCCGCAGATCTTGCTCATCGCTTCGTCTCTTTGTGGCACTGGCAGTCGCACCGTTTCGCGTGCACCCTCGACGACCCCGTTGACGCGGCGCTCGTCGAGGGTGCACCACAATCAGCAGCTGGGCCGCGGTGTCGGGGCCGATGCCGTAGGCGGCCCCGCAGGCCCGGGTTGTGGGCGCTGGCCACACCGTCGAGTGCGGCCGTCAGTTCGTCGTGTTCGGCGGTCAGGGCCTGGACCCGCCTGGCCAGGCAAGACACCGGAGCCCCGGTGCGGTCGAGTTCTCGCAGGACCTGGATGGCCTTGGCGCGTGATCTCTGGGAATGAGCGCGCCCTCCCGGTGCAACGTGCGGCGGCTTCCCGGGCGGGCTTCACCCTCATCGTCCGCTCATACGGCTGCGGCCGCGCGCCGGGGAGCCGGGGGCGGCGGACCGGTATCGCGCCCGGGTGCGGGATCGATTCTGTGGTGAACGTGCTCCCCCACACGGCTGACGGAGACTCTCATCACGCAGCGGCACAAGGCGCTGGACCGATATCCCTGTGTTCGTGATCAAGAACATGGTCCGCGGCGCTGCCGCGCTCTCTCTTGCCCTGACCCCGCTCGCTCTTCCCTCGTCGGCCACCGCCGCCCCGGCCGCGCCTGCGGAAGCCGCGGTCCTGAACCTCGTTGATGCCATCGGGCAGATCCCGCTCGCCGGCGAATCCCGTACCGGGTACAACCGCGAGAGCTTCAGGCACTGGAACCGAGGCCTGGACCTGACCGACGGCTGCAACACCCGCAACGAGGTCCTCCTCGCCGAAGCCATCGAAGTGCCGAATGCGGCAGCCGGCTGCAAGCTGTCGGGCGGCCTGTGGATTTCGTATTACGACGGCCAGGAGGTCAACGACGCCGCCAAGCTCGACATCGACCACATGGTCCCGCTCGCCGAGGCCTGGGATTCGGGCGCCAGTTCGTGGACGGCCGGGCGGCGGGAGGCGTACGCGAACGACCAGGACGCCGCCACGTCCCTGGTCGCGGTCACCGCCAGGTCGAACCGGTCCAAGAGCGACCAGGACCCGGCCGAGTGGATGCCGCCGCTCCCCGACGCGCACTGCCGGTATGTCTCCGAGTGGGTCGCCACCAAGCTGCGCTGGGGCCTCGCCGCCGACCAGGCCGAGGCCGACGCGCTGCAGCTATACGCCGAAGGCCCCTGCGAGACCACCGTCGTCCACTACACCCCCGCCCCATAACCTCCCGGGGAACGTACTTGCGCCCCCACACCGGGGATCGCTGGTGTGGGGACGCACAGGGAGACCTACCAACGACCAGTCGGCCCGACCTCCCCACGGACAACGGTAGGGGCCCGCGGCTGCGTAGGCCCGGCCTTGTCCCTCGCAGGGGCGGTGTTGCCACGCGGATCAGCTACAGCCGCACGTCCCGGCTGACGACGCTGTTGACGCGGGGCTCAGCCCGCCTACGCGCCGGCGCAGGCGGTGGCGATGACCGTGAGAGTGCTGGTGGGGGTGCCAATCATGATGACCGCGGTGACATGACCGAAGGCGACGGTGCGGATGATGCCGTCGTCTTCCCCGCACGGCTCGGAGTGGCCGACCGGGTATTCCTGTGCGTCAACGAGGCAGACGGCGAGGTCCTGGCGGGCCTTGCCGGGCAGCTGCTTGTACGTGTCGAAGACGTCGGCGGGGAAGCTGACCCGGCCGGTTCACGCAGCGCCCCGGCCCGACCCGCGGTCGCTGCGGTGGCACCGCTCTGCGCCGTTCACCCGTTGGGCGTGATTGCCGCTGTGCCCCGGGGGAAGGGGTTCCGGCTGTCAGCAGGTCGATCCTGAAGCGGAGGCAGGAACGTGGCTTGGACGTGGCGCTTGGAGACGGCCGATGGAACGGAGACGTCACCGGCGGTAGAGCCGGAGGAGTTCACGACGCAGGGCGACGCCGAGTCGTGGATCGGTGAAGTGTGGAAGGAGCTCCTCGACGGCGGTGCCGAGAAGGTGACGCTGTTCCAGGACGACACCCAGATCTACGTGATGAGCCTGCGCGCGGCAGCCGGGGCATAGATCCTCGGGCTGGAAGCCGCTGGCCAGAGAGCAGCTGCGCGGGGCGCCGTCCTCACCGGGGTGGCGGCCCGCGCAGCTGCGCTCACTCCCGCCGGGATCTCCTCCGACGGCCTGTCCGCCGCGTCACTCATAGCCGCCACCGATCCCGTGAGCTGAGCTGACTCGCGCTTGGTGCAGAGAAAGTACCTGACCGCCGACGGACCGGTGGCTGCGAAGCCGTACGTGCTGCTCCGCAAGGCGCTCGAGCGCAACGGGAAGGTCGCCGCCGCCACGTTCGCCCTCCGCGGCCGCGAACGACTCGGCCTGCTCCGCCCCCTCGGCGACGCCCTGCTCCTGTCCGGCCTGCACTGGGGGAGATGAGATCCGCTCCTCCGAGGGGATCACCCCGCCCGAGACCGAGCTGACCGACCTGGACGTAACCGACCACTGCACGGAGGCGCTCCACGAGGTCATCGAGGCGAAGGCCGAGCACCGGGCCCCGAAGCCCGCCGAGGGCGAGGAGGAGCCGGCCGCGCCGGTCGTCGACCTCATGGCCGCGCTGGAGAAGTCCGTCGCCGACGCCCGCGAACACCGCGGCGAGACCGCCGACGGGGGCGAGTGACCGTGCACGAGATGCCCCGCGAAGCCGAAGAAGGCCCCCGCCAGGAAGACCGCGGCGAAGAGGACGACCCGCCGCAAGACTGCCTGACCCGTTCGGATCGTGTCCTTGGGGCGCCGCCAGAGGTTGATCGCCCTGTGGAGACTGAAGAGCCTGTGATCGGTGACTACCCAGACGCGGACGAGCCCCGCCTGCCCCTGCTGACCGCGGCAGAGGCCCGGGACGCGGTCGGGTACATGCGGCTGCTGGAGACGCTCGACCTCACATCCCGCGGGCAGGCCGCCGGCCAGCTCGCCGTGAACCTGGCCCGACGGCTCCCCACGGACTAGACACCCCGGCGCCGGAACGTCAGTCGAGGATGCCGGGTTCGGAGTCGGGCCGGCAGATTTCGCACGCCCGCCTCCCGCCGTCGGTCAGTGCCCGGCGAGCCTCCTCGCGGCTGATGGGTTTGCGGGGGCGTGCGGCAAGCTGGCAGCCGCCGATATGGACCGCTGTCCCGCGGCCGGCCGCCCTCACGCAGGAATGACACTATCTCCGGGCCTCTCCGCTCTCCGGGCCTCGCCCGGAGCCATAGCCCGCTGCTGTCGCCGCCACGACAAGCACGGCGACTGGCGCGCTGCCGCCCAGCGCAACCTCTTCAACCGCCCCGGACAGAGGTTCCACTGCCTCCATCGGCGCGAACTGTCCGATGAGAACACCGCATGCCCAATCGCCTTGGCCGCAGCAGCTTGACGGCCTGGAGCCGTCAGGTGTCTTCCCCGGCCTCGAGCGCGCACGCACCTGCCGGCGACACCAGTAAGTCATTCCGACAGGAATTCTAAGTACTCGGTACTCAAGTTTATCGACTCCGCCGTGATGAATGCTGGCAATACAGGCGATGTTGATCATTGCGATAGCTACGCATGGCAACCTGGAAATGACTAGAGAGAGACGGTAAGCGTGTCTACTATTTACCTGCAGATGCTCGGTGCAGATGGTAACGGCAGCTCTGCGCAATGCAACGGGGAAGTGACATGTTCCGGAACCGATACCGAAGATACTGGTTGCGGTGAACATTCAGGCTGCGCCAACTCGGGCGGTGACGCCGGGCCCGAGTACTTCGCCCATCACGGATTCATAAATTAATACAGACGAGCTGGTGCGTAACTGCGGTTGAATTGCACGGCCCTGAGCTGGTGGTTTTGTCAGGCAGTTATGGTGCGGTCGGAGACGAGGCCGGCGCTGGCCCGGCAGGTGCCGGGCAGGTCTCGCATCGGTGTGTCCAGCCGGTCATGCTTCCAGCGCTTGTGATCGGCGCGCGCGTGCTCAACGGTGATGCGCTTCGACGAGTGCCGGTGCCCGGCCTCTTCTCTGGCTGCCTGCACGCGCGGGAAGGCGATCTTGTTCGGCTTTCTGGGGGGCGTGATCGCCTGGCCGGGTGGTCGCATCTGAGGCCAGGGTATCCGCCGTCCAGGAGCACTTCCACGTCCGGGAAGTGCTGGAAGCAGACAGCGATGCCTTCATTGCGTGCACCGTCACACCGAACGCACCCTCATCGGCCCGTCACGCGAACCCTACGGGGCCGAACGCCGCAAGGTCGCTCACGTCCGCGACTACGTCGAACACCACGAAGCCGTTCGCAAGCGGATCACACCGGCTTGGGAACTCAAGCCCCTCCCGACAGACATCTCCGACCGCACCGCAGGGCTCTGACAGAGGCACAGGGATCCGGCACCCGCGGAGCCATCCGCATGGCGCTGGGACAACTCCTCGTCTGCCGCCGCCACATTCCCGGGCCTCCCGACCGCAGGCAGGTCAGCACGTTCACGAGGCGGCTTCGTCCGGCGCGCGATCGTCGAAGTGGACGCTGCCGTGCTCGTCGAGGCGCGGGTGGATGGCCTGGGGGGCGTGGGTGTTGATGTCGGAGGGGCGAGGGCTTTCCGGCCCGTCGGGGCCCCAGCGCAGCAGGCGGCGGACCCGGCCGATCCGGGAGCCGGTGCCATGGACTTCGACCTGGTTGAGCCGGCCGGTTCGGAGGCGGTCCGCGGCGTCGGCGAACACCGCCAGCTCGGCGACGGCTGGGTGGGTGTTCTCGGCAACGAGGGTGTGCGCGTCGATGTCTGGCTCGGCGTCGTCAGGGATCAGGCCGCGCGTGCGTGGTTCCATCCAGGTCAGGGCGAAGGCCAGGGTTCGACGTGCGTCGTGGGCGGTGGCCTGCAGGCCGCTGCCCGGTGTCCAGGGCTCGTTGCCGGACCGTTCGACGATCAGAAACGCCGCGGGCAAGAGCAGGAAGTCGGGGTGGCTCTCCAGCGCCTCTGCGGAGTCGTGCAGTACGGGGCCGGGGAACCGGGTGCCGGTGTAGGCCAGGGAGCGCAAGGACAGGCGCTCCGCCGCCTCAAGTGGGGTGAGAGGTGCGTCGGGGTCCAGGACGAGGCCTGCGTCGACCCGCGGGCTGCGGGCGCCGGCGCCAGGGCTCCAGTCGGGGGTCAAGGGCTCGGGGTCGGTGGGCCGTGGCGTCTCGATGCCGCCGTGCTCGTCCATGGCCGCGTACTCCTCGGCCCGCACCACACGGTAGCGGGCGCCGCGCAAAGTGAGCTCGTCGACGTACTCGTTCTCCAGCCGGGCGACCGCCCCCAGCAGTGCACACCGTTCAGCCGGGCTCTTCGCCTCGTCCTTCGCCCTGAACCAGAGCAGGGAGTTCAGCGCGTCGCGGACCTGCTGCGGACAACCGTGGGTGACTTCGACGATCACCCGCCAGCGTTGGCCGTCGCCCTTGCTCTGACTGGCGACACCGAACAGCGGGACTCGCACCGCAAGGGCGCTGTGGCGCGCAGCCGCTTCGCGGGCGTCGGCCTCCATCGCGGCCTCTACCGGCTCCACCGGAACCCTCACCACCACCGGCCACCCGCCAGGTCCCGCCCCCTCTTCCTCCGGCGGCCGCGGCCGCCGGTGCCAGTAGACGCTGTCCATGCACTCCAGGTTCGCCTTCGCGGGCGTGCGGCGCAGCTGTGGCTCTCCCTCCAAGAGGGCCGACCCGTGCAGCCGAGGGCCTACGCGCTTGCTGAATCAGCCTGGCATCCCCGTAGAAGCCCTCGAAACCAAGACGCCAGAGCGCCTGTGGCACTTTCGTTTCGATGGGTTCTGGCAGGAGAGGCCATCGAAAGGGGGCGTGGGGAACAAGGCGTGATCCTGGCGGAGGCCAGCGTCACCCCTCGGCGTGAAGCTTTCCCGGCCCTCGTGAAGCTGGGAGTCGTCCGAGCCCCGCTGCATCACGTCATGGCGAGTGCCGCCGGGGGCTGAGCCGAGCCGACAGCTGCCGGCTCGCGGCGTCCGGCCGCAGCCACGGACTGGCGTCGACGGCCAGCACCACACGGCCGTCCGCGGCCTTCGGCAACGGCAGCCCGGCGAGAGACCGTCGCAGCCGCGACGCATCAAGACGGCCCCGGTTGAGAGCGCCGTAGAGGGCCCCGTGCCCACGACGGTGCTCGGGAGCGAGCGCGAGATCAACCAAAGTCCGGACCGGGCCGTCACTGCACAGCAGCGCGTCCGTCAGCTCGAACAAGGTGTCCGCCCGCCCGGTCATCGACGCGTACAGCTCCGCCCGGAAGCGTGACAGCAACGCGAACGCCTCACACTCCGGCTCCCCACCCGGCACACTCATCCGTACGGCCTCCGGCTGCTTCACGTGCGCTCCTTGGTCGGATGCACAGAATCAGGCGGATGCCGCCCTCACGGCCGGCGAATCCCCAGGTGAACGCCCAAGTACGATCCGCCGTTCGAGGCCGCGAGTTAAACGACAAGTTTCAGATCTTGTTCGGATTCCGCGCCCGCGATCAGCAACCCAAGGGTGGGCTCGAGCGAGTTGCAGGCGGTGCATGTTGCTTCCGCGTCGTCCCGGTACCGTTACTTAAATGCCGGGAGGGCTTTTGCCTGGCGTGCAGCGGTTCGGCGCATCAGCCTCTGTATGCCGCCGAGGAGACGTACGCTGCACAGCGGGCGATCTGTTGCCCTTTCCACCCGCCCCCTCATCACGTAGGAGCCTTTCGTGACCTCCTTGAGCGCCGCCGTTCACGGCATCGATGCGACAACTTCCGCACTGCAGAAAGAACTTCCCCTGCTGGAGCAGCTTCAGCAGGACCTCGAAAAGGAACTGGCCGCAGTCTCCGAGCGCGTGCTCTCGGTCCGTACAGCGCTGACGGCCTTGCTGGCCCTGGCCGAGACGCCCGCACCACGCGCCGTGCAGGAGGCGGAGCCGGCTCCAGCGGAGAGCGAAGCCGCAGTCGAGACTTCCGAGGTGGTGGCAGCGACGCAGGATTCTGGTGCGGTCCCCGCGCCGCGAAAGGCCGCCAAGTCGCGCTCCGCCGGTGGGCGGAAGACCGCGTCCAGCACGAGCGGGGATGAGGGGCGTCCCTCGACGAAGGAGCATCGCGCCACGGCTGCGGCGCAGGAGGCAGTATCTGCGGCTCAAGAATCCGGCGGCCTCACCGAGCAGGTGGCAGCCGTCCTCTCGCAGTCGCCGAGCAGCCCGATGCGTGCGCGTGACGTCGCGCAGGCGCTCGGCCGCGATTCCTCTACGAGTGCCGTCAACACCGTCCGCAGCACACTCGACCGGCTCGTCGCCACCTCGCGGGCTTCCCGCGCCGGCCGTGGCCTCTACCAGGCTCCCGCCAGCTGACTCCGGGACGGCTGGACGCGGGAAGCCCGCGGAGCGGCCATCCGAGCCGGCCGCCGGTCCGCCCTGCGGGCTCCCTTCGGCTGCCCCACAGCAGCCCACCACCACCCAGCACATACAGCGCCGGAACGACGGGGAGACGGACCAGAGAACCGGAACCACCAGGACACCGGCCCCGATTCGACAGCTCATTCGAGCCCGACTGAAACTCGTAACGCTGCCAGCACGAGGCGACCGGACTTCCCACCGTGTTCATGCTGGTCAGCCCTACTTCCATCGATACACCGCGCGATGCGCCGGCCCGGTCGTTTGGCCTGCTTCCGCATGTTCACCTCCCTCCGGAAAACTCCAATTGGCAGGCACGCCCCATCCTCAGACCGGGACGCCCCACGTTTACCTCACACCAGGGTGCGGGTTGCGGAACATGGAGCGCACGATGGCGATCCCTGGCGAATAGTCGCCAGCCGTACGACAGGGGGCTACTGTCAACTCAGCCGAGAACGTGGGGCGTAGATGTGACGAGACTCCCCGACATCCGACTTGCAGACCTGCTCGGCCTGGCCGGCGGTCGACGGGAGAGCTCGGGCGCTGGTAGCGCTGTTCGCTGAGCTCTTTCATTCTGGCCACTGATCGGGTGACGGCGGCTGGGCGCGCAACGCACGAGGCCCCCGCGCCGGTGAGGGAGGTTTTCGAAGTTTCAACCCATCGGCGCAGGAGCCTCGTTGGTTCCCTATCATGCCGAACTCGACCTCCCGCATGCTCTGGTCCCGCGGGCGCCGAGAGCAAGATTTCAGGGCGAGCATCTTCGGAACATCCCCACGCGGTCGGGGAGTATCAGCCGGGCTCGGCGAGGGGCGGGGTCGCGGGAACACCCCCGCGCGGGTGGAGAGCAGTCCCGGGATGGGATGGCTTTATTCACGGGTTGCGGGTCTGGCTCAAGGTCTTGGTCCAGCCGCCGAACGACTCGTTCGAGGCGATCGCGACGCTGTTCTTCTCCTCCCGCTCGGTCAAAACCTGGAACAGCAGTTCGGCGCCGTGGCGGTCCAGCTCCATATAGCCCAGCTCGTCGATGCAGAGAAGATCGACGCGGCCGTAGCGCGCGATGGTCTTGTTGAGCTGCTTCTCATCAGCGGCCTCGACCAGCTCGTTCACCAGCTTCGTGGCGAGGGTGTAGCGGACGCGGTAGCCCTTCATCGCGGCCTCGGTGCCCAGGGCAATGAGCATGTGGGACTTGCCGGTGCCGGAATCCCCGATCAGACAGAGCGGCTGACTCTTCTTGATCCACTCGCAGCTGGCAAGAGTGTGGATCGTGGCCGCGTCGATGTTCGGGTTGGCGTCGAAGTCGAAGGCCCGCAGGGACTTCTCCCGCGGGAAGCCGGCCGCCTTGATCCGCCGTTCCGAGCGGCGCCGTGCCCGGTCGTCGCATTCGGCCATCAGCAGCTCGGCGAGGAAGCCGCGGTAGGTCATCTGGTCCTTCATCGCCCGGTCGGCGATCTCGTTAAACTCATTTCTGATCGATGGCAGCCGCAGCATGCGACAGGCGGTGTCAATGGCGGCGTCGGCGGCCTGCTCGGTCAAGCCTCGCTGGCGGGGCAGGGTCACTGCGCTCCCTCTCGGTGGTCTGCGCCGCTGATGCGACGATGTCGGAGCAACTGGTCATAGGGGGTCACCGATGGCAGCGGCCGGGTGTCCGGAGGGAGATGAGACAGCTTCCACTCGTGCAGAGACGTCACGTTCGCCGACGAGTTGGCGGGCGATGGCCGGCTTGCCGGGTCGGTTTCGGTCTCGGCTTGGGCGGCCTTGCGGGCCTCCAGCGCGACGGCATCAGCGGTCATCGCCCCCGCCGGCAGGGCCGCAGCCAGTCCTGCGACGACGTACTCGTGCGGCAGGTGCCGACCAAGGAGCAGGACCTCGATCAACGCGCGGGTGCCGTCCCGCTCGCCGTGGATCTTCTGAGCCTGAGCCCACCAAGCGTCGTGGACCGGGGTGAATTTGCCTGCCGAGCGGGCCTGTTCGAGGGCGGTGGAACCGGGAAACGCGCCGGGCTTGCGGACCAGGACCTCCAGGTAGTGATCCAGCTCCAGGCGGACGGCGCCCTTGGCGATGAGTCTCTCGTGCCTGGCCACTTCCACGTTCTGGTCATAAACCACCAGGTGAGAAGCATGCAGGACGACGCGCACCCGCTTGCCGATCAGCCGGATCGGCACCGAGTAGCGGTTGGTGCGGACGGGAATCTGGCCATAGCGGTCCACCCTCGGCGTGAACAGCCGGCCCGTCTCGAATGGCTCCTCGGGCAGGGGCATCAACAGCGGCTGTTCGAGCGCGAAGCACTCGGCGACAGTCTTGGACCGGGCACCGATGCGGCGTGCGTCGTCCTGCCGGTCCCACTGCTCGACCATTTCGTTCAGCTCGGCGAGCGAGGACACTTCGGGGACGGGAACGAAGTGGTTGCGGCGGAAGTAGCCGATCTGGCCTTCGACACCGCCCTTCTCGTGGGCGCCGTCGATACCGGGCTGGCAGTAGAAGCTCTCGATACCGAAATGCGACCTGAACGCAATCCACCGGTCAGCCTCGACCCTTGCCCGGCTCAGCCCAAGCACCCTTGCGACGGCGGCCTTGAGGTTGTCGTAGCGCACCTTGCTCCGCGGGACGCCGCCCAGTGTCCGAAGCGCGTGGACGTGACCTTCGAAGAATGCTTCCTGACCGCAGGAGGCGAACACCCGGTGGACGGCCTTGCCCGAATACGACAGCCGGAAGGAGAACAAATAGCAGGTCACCAGCTCGCCTGCCAGCCGCACCGTCACGTCACCGAAGTCGACTTCCGCCTCGTGACCGGGCTGGTGGGTCTGCGGGACGAACGCCTCCAGCGGTGCCTTGCCGGACGCGACCAGAATCTCCGGCTTCCGGCCGGCGACGTAGTAGCGGACCATCCCGTAGGAGACGTCCGCCCCATGTTCCTCGACCAGCCGGTGGAAGATCCGCGTGACGGTATGACGCTGCTTGCGTGGCGCATCCAGGTCCGTCCGGAGGATCTCGTCGATCACCGGCTTGTACGGATCCAGCCCGCTCGCCCGGGGCGGCAGCTTCTTGCGCGGCTCCGGCCAGGCCGAGTCCAGTGCCTTCCGCACCGTCCGCCACGTCACGCCGTGCTTGCGCTCAAGCTCCCGCATCGACATGCCGCCGCGGTGGTCACGCCGGATCGCCGCGTACAGCTCGACCCTCGACATCCGCGGCATGACCAGCACCTTTCACCAGGAGCATCCCGATGCTGCCCTGGCAAGAACCCCGGCGCCTCCCAAACTCGTCAACACCACCCATCCGTGTATCGAGGCGCCTCCCGAACTCATCGACAAGCGACGTCGCTACTGCTCGACAAAGCCAGCGGCCGACGCCCGGGCCGCCGAGTTGTCGTGGATACGCACTCCGGAGAAATCCGCACCGAACTTCGCCTCCATATCGGTACGAGTCGAGTCGTCCAGGGGCCGGCCGGCGGTGGCCAGCACGTCATGGACTGCGGAGCGTTGCACCGGCTCGCCGTGGACAGCGGATCGCTGCACCGGCTCCGGTGCCTCGACCCCCGGCCCGGCTTGATGGCTGCAGCCGGGGCCGTGCTGCTGGTGGGCGGGCTGGGCCCAGGGGTGACCGATCTGGCTGAGCAGCTGGACCATGGCCGCGTTTCCAGCGGTGCGCTGGATGTTCAGAGCGTCGGACGGAGGCAGGGGTGCTCGGGCCGCCACCTGCCGTTCGGCACCGGAGGTTTTGGGGCTGTGTTCCTGAGACATACGAGGGAGCGCCTTTCATGGAAGTGGGCTGAAGCCATCCATGACAGAAGTCCCGGTACGCGCAGAAGGACAGAAAGGGCGGAGGGCAGGGCAGCCTTCGCTGCCCGGAGCACCTTGCCGGGCCGTCCCGACACGAGCGTCAGGAACTGCGGTCCAGCATCCGGGTCAGGACCTCGCGCTGTAGGGGCAGCACCTCGGCATGAGGCGCCAGCCCCTTCTCCGTGAGTTTCACCTGGACTCCGCGCCGGTCCTCGGCACACATCCCCCGCAGAACCAGGCCGTCCTTCTCCAGGCGCGCCACCGTCCGGGACAGCGCGCTCTTGCTGAGATGGACCCGCCCGGCGAGCTCCTGCACACGCCAGGAGGCCGGGCCGTCCTCGGCCGCGCCCTCGGCGAGGACGTCGAGGACCTCGAAGTCGCTGGCGCCGAACCCGTGCGGATGGAGGGCCCGGCGCAGAACGTCGAGTGGGATGTCGACCTCGACGCCAAGACCGGCGGAATCCTGAAGGACGCGCGGGACAACGAACCCGGCGGAGCTCCGGCTAGACGCCCACGCCCAGGGGCGGCCCCCGCGATGGGGCCGCCCTTTCCATCTCCGGAGCGGGCCTGGCCGACTGGTCGCGTTCGTGCAGAGAGGGTCGGGTTCCATCAGGGCCATGCATGGCCGGAGAGCTCGGTCGTGACGTTGCCATCCTGGTCAATGCGGGTGACGGAGCAGTGGTCGATGTAGCCACGCGGACCGGTGTCCCATGGCGGGATCTGCCGTGTGAGTACGGACCCTGGCAGACCGTTTACGGACTGTTCCGCAGGTGGCAGCGGCAGGGTGTGTGGTCCCGGCTGCTGACGTTGTTGCCGGGCCCACCAGCACGCGGCCGGTGCCCGCCGCAACGGCGCCGGGCAGAAGGAACCGCCCGGCGGGTTCAGCCAAGAGCCGGACGACCACGGGCTGGGCAGGTCCCGGGGCGGGTTCACCACGAAGATCCACCTGGCATGCGAACAGGGACAGAAGCCGTTGGCGCTGCTGGTCACGGCTGGCCAACGGGGCGACAGCCCGCAGTTCGAGCCGGTCCTCGAAGCCATCCGAGTGCCCAAGCCCGGCCGTGGGCGCCCCAGACGCAAACCCCTGCGAGTGCGGGGAGACAAGGCATACTCCTCGCGCGCCAACCGTGCCTACCTGCGCAGACGCGGGAGCCGGTGCACGATCCCCGAGCCGGCCGACCAGATCCGCAACCGCAAGCGCCGCGGCCGCGATGGTGGCCGCCCGCCGGCCTTCGACTGGCAGGATTACAAGGCGCGTCACGCGGTCGAGTGCGGAATTAGCCGGCTCAAGCAGCATCGGTCGGTGGCGACTCGTTTCGACAAGCTGGCCGTCCGCTTCGAGGCCACTGTCCAGATCGCCGCGATCCATCCCGCCGGGCCGTGCCATCCTGACCACCGGCATTCACACACCGCCGTCGTATCGGCGCCCGATGGCGGCGCCTGAGCGCGGGGCGGCAGGCCCTGCTCGCTCTCGCCCATCTCCGCAACGGTCATCCGTACGCCCAGATCGCGGCCGGGTTCGGGATCGGCACCACCACCGCCTACCGCTGCATCGCCGAGGCCGTCGATGTCCTGGCCGCCCTCGCCCCGGCCCTCGCCGAAGCGGTCCGGGCGGCGTCGCCGAAGCTGCACGATGCGGCCGGTCGGCAGCAGCGTCCCGTCCAGCAGGACGAACGCGGGTCGTCGCCGATCCTTTCGGCCGGCTGCTGTGGGCGTCTCCCGCTCTGCCCGGGGCTGTCCATGACGTCAGCGCGGCCCGCGAGCACGGTGTCATCGACGCTCTCGCAGGGGTCGGCATTGTCTGCCGGGCCGACAAGGGATACCGAGGAGCCGGGGGTACGGTCCGTGTTCCCTGCCGCGGCCGGCGGGAGACGCTGTCCGCAGGCCAGCAGGCCGTCAACCGGTCCCACGCGAAGATCCGGGCCCTGGCCGGGCAAGCCGTCGCCACCCTCAAGTCCTGGCGTCTCCTCCGCAAGCTCCGCTGCTCGACCACCCGCATCACGAACGTTGTCCAGGCTGTCCTCACCCTGCATCTGGCCAGCTCAGAGTGAAGATGGAAAAGGCTCAACGTGACAATGCCCCGTCACGCCTTCGGTGAGGAATCGAGGCCAAGCATTGGAAATTACCTCGTCGGGAAAACCTCACCATTCTGGAGGAAGCCCTACGCGTGGGAGCTGATCACGTTATCGGCCCATCCCAAAGAGTGGTAGGCGGGGCAAATTCCACTCACACACCCCGAACCTACAGCGCGGTGCTGAACCGAAGGGCCGCCGAGGCCGGTGTTAGCATACATTCGCACTTCGTAGACCGTATTGTTCGCACTACTGCTGGCGTTATTGTTGACCGAGGTGGCCGTATTGACGAAATAGTAATTATTGTAGTTATTGTAAGGGCCGGACCCCTCTAGGAAATCCATTACACCGCCAGAGTAGTAAGTGTTCCTGTATAGACAGAACTCGTCTGCAGTGCAATTTCCATTTTCCCATCCGTCCGACGAGATTGCACTACTGTTCGTCGCGGTTGCCCCAAGAATGGCAGACACTGCAAGAAGGGTGGCAGCGACTTGTTTAATCATGAACAGCACTTCCCTTGTATTTCGCGAAGATAATATTCTCTTGGTGTGCCCGGTCAACCTGTCGTGCGGATCTTCCGGATGCCCCACACTGAGCTTCTTCAGACTGCCCACCGATCCGGTGGCGAGCTGAGGGTCTTTGCGTAGGTCAGACCCCTGATCCAACTTGACTGAAGCCCAGACCGAGGAGACTCGCTGAACATATAGCTCGGAATTTCAGTGGTCAACGAGTACTCTCTACTCGATCAATCGCGAGTAGATACTGCAAGTAACTCTCTACGCCTACTCTGCTGTGTCTTGCTGCTCAGTTTCTCCGAGAATTGGCGAGAAGGGTACTAGCACGCTGTTTTGGGTGTGATACCTTGAGGACAGGAGGCCTATTCACGGGGCTTCACCAGCCTTTCCTGTAGAAGGCGAGGGCGGTGACGGCCTTGGCGAAGCGGGTGAGGGGGGCGCGTGGCGAAGATCGTTCGAGTCCTTCAGGTGAGCGATGACCCGTTCGACCGCGGCCCGGAGGCGTTGCCAGAGCGGTTGGCCACTTTGTCTCCTGTAGATCGTTCCTCACCCGGCGGCTTGCGCCGTGGGGTCAGCATTCCAGAGCCGACGTAGCCCAGATCGCCGATGCCCCCCGTTCGGCGAAGGCCTCGGGGAAAGAGGACCCGCGCCAGGCGTGCATGTCGCGGCGGAAGCCCGGGGCCTCCGAGGACGAGGGCCACGGAGAGGACCAAAAGGAACAGGCGCATGGGAGGTTCAACGACCAGAGCCGCTTGGAGTCCTTGAGGGCGTCCCACGATTTCTTGCCAGGTATCCCGTCGGCCGCGGTGTCGCTGTGGCCGAGCTTCTGCTGCCTGCAGCACCTGAAGCCCCCGCCTGTGCAGCTCGACTAAAGCCTGTCCCGTATAAGGGCGTGAGCTGGGAGTTTGCCTGACAGTACGGTCGTTTGGTGGAGTCGAACAGGATGAGCGAGTGCGTGTCACATGAAGGCGGGGTGCGCCCTGACTGCCCGGCCGGGCGCAGTCTTGAGCAAGTAGTCGCCTCGTGCCATCTGTACGGCTCAGAGGCTCCGTCCGGCCCGCTGGACGTGTGGCTGATCGACAGCGAAGCGGTCGCCACGCGCATCACGACCGGTTCGGACTGGTGCCTGGTCTTGGAGACGTCAGCCCCCTTCGCGGGGTACGACATGGCGGAGTCAGGTCGCGTCGAGGTGGCGCCGATCAGCGGCGAGGCCCCGTTCCCGGCTCACCTCGGCGAGACGGTACTGGGAGTCAGCGAGATAAGTGTCCCGGACAGTGGGCGCATCGCGTGGGGGATCACCTTTGACTCCGGTCGTGTCCGATGTGAGACCTGGTCCGGAGACCTCCGCCTGTCCAGCACGTGACGGGCAGGCTGGGAAAGTCCAGCCGTCGACGAGATCGAGAATGGTTCCCAGTGCGCGGATGTGGAAGTACTCGCGCCCCCGAAGGGGTTTCTCGCCGACGTCCCGCATGGCGGTGATGCAGGTATTTTCCAGCTTGCGTGCCTCGGGATAGCCCTCGATCAGGCGAACGATCTGGTCAAGCCCGTCCCGTTCGTGGTGTGACAGGCGTAGACGCGGGTTGCCGGAAGTGATGCCGAACTTCACGACCTCGTTGACGTCATCGGTGACGACGTAGAAGACGTCCCAGGTCTTGCCTGCACAGATGCGACAATGCCGCATCCCGCGCGCACGTTACTCGGGGTGGGCGTTCCAGCGTGCCCCTTGGCACACCGCACCTGATGCGGCGCATCCTTGCCGAGCCACTTGGGCTCAAGGACCGTTCCTCTCAGCTCGGCAACCCTTGCGCGGAAGGCAGCCTCGGCCGTCTTCGGGTCCCTCCCGGCGCAGACCCGGCAGATCCCCTGCCCCCGTTGGACGGCGGACGGCCATGGCGCACTGACGTGGCCCTGGGCGCATCGGACTCGATGCGGCGTGGTCGCTCCCAGCCAATGCGACTCGAGGACGACGCCTCCCAGCTCCGCGACCCGGGCCCTGAACTTCGCTTCGCCGATCTTTGGGTCCCTCCCGGTGCAGGTTTGGCAGATGGCTGCGCCGCGTCGCACCAGCGCGGGCCTGGGGTGGCATTCATGCCCGTCGGGGCAGCAAACCCGGTGCGGTTCGTTTGCGCCGAGGTACACCGGTTCCAGGAGTGTCGCGCCCATCATCGCGAGCGCGTCCCTGAAGGCGCCTTCTGCTACCTCCTTGTTTGTTTCTGGCGCACGTGGAGCAGATCCCTTCGCCCTGCTGTACGTGGGCCGGCTGCGGTGCGCATTCGTGCCCGTTGGCACAACGGGCACGGTGAGGCTCGTGGTTGCCAAGCCAGCTTTCCTCAAGCACGATCCCGCCCAGTTCCGCAACCCGAGCCCGGAATGCTGTCTCAGCTTCCAGGGAACGCGCCCGGTGGGCGCACGTGCGGCAGATGCCCTTTCCGGCAAGAACATTGGTCGGATAGGTCGAACTCTCGTGTCCCGCCCCGCACCTCACCCGGTGAGGCTTCCGTGTGCCGAGCCACTCGGTTTCGAGGACCTCGCCACCCAGACCGGCCACGCGCGCTCGGAACAGCGCGTCGGCTCGCATGGAGCTCGCCCTCGACGCGCTCACGATCCACTCACCCACACGAAGGCTGAAGGTGGCTCACGCTAGAGGGCGAGGTTGTCGCCCGCCTATCGGCACCGTAGTGCATGCCTGCCGAAGTGACTGCGAGCGTCACGCCGCTGGTCATGTCTCCCCACATACATCTCCCCATGACGGGCGATCATCGCAGGGGCCACTGACAACCGAGTTTCAGGCCACCGTCTTGGCCGCCCCGTTCACGAGCAGGCCGAGAAGCATGACGGCGGTGTCGTCTGTCGTGCGGATCACCGGGTAGACCACGTCGGGCTCGGCAATGGCCGTGCCGATGTGGATGCCGCAGGGTCTGTCCAGTTAACGGCTCTGTCTCACATCCGGTGGTAACGGAGAGTGGCCAAGGTCGTGGGTGTCTGTGTGATGGATGTCAACGAGCTTGTGCAGATGGTGTTTTCAGGCATATCTCCGCTGGTCATTGAAGACGTGGCCGCTGAGGGCGGGCGGGTTGTGGTGAGGGCGCGGACTCCGAAGGAGCCGGCGCCCTGCCCGGCGTGCGGGGCGTCATCGGGACAGGTGCACGGCTACCACTGGCGCAAGGTGGCCGATGTACCGCTCGACGGCCGGAGGGTGGCGCTCCGTGTAGGAGTGCGACGGCTGGTCTGTCCCACATACGGCTGCCGCCACACCTTCCGGGAGCAAGTCCCGGGAGTGCTGGAGCGATATCAGCGGCGCACTACCCGTCTGACCAGGCAGGTCAAGGCCGTGGTGAAGGAGTTAGCGGGCCGGGCGGGCGTGCGTCTGCTGGCAGCGCTTGCCATGGACCTCTCCCGTCACACAGCCCTCCGTGCCCTGCTGGGGATTCCTCTGCCGACCAGCCGGATTCCCCGAGCGGTCGGCGTCGATGATTTCGCTCTTCGCCGGCGGCACCGCTATGCCACCGTGGTGATCGACGCCGAGACCCATGACCGGATCGATGTCCTGCCCGACCGCACGGCCGGCACGCTGGAAGCATGGCTGCGTGCGCATCCGGGCGTCGAGGTCGTGTGCCGTGACGGATCGACGACCTACGCGGAAGCCATCCGCCGGGCCCTGCCCAACGCCGTGCAGGTCAGTGACCGCTGGCATGTCTGGCACAACCTGTGCGAAGCCGCCCTGAGCGAGGTGAAGGCACACAGCACCTGCTGGGCCACCGTGCTCGACGCACCTTGTATGACGGCCCCCGCGCGCAGACCACACTCGAGCGCTGGAACCAAGTCCACGACCTGCTCAACCAGGGTGTGGGCCTCCTTGAATGCGGCCGCCGCCTGCAACTGGCCCTGAACACCGTCAAACGCTATGCCCGGGCCGACCGACCCGAGCGGATGCTCCGAGTCCCGAAATACCGCTCCAGCCTCGTCGATCCATACCGCGAGCACTTACGCAGACGCCGGGCCGAAGACCCCGGCGTCCCCGTCCAGCACCTCTTCGAAGAGATCAAAGCCCTCGGCTTCACCGGCTGCCTCAACCTCCTGCACAAGTACATCAACCAAGGCCGCGCGGACGCCGACCGCAGCCACATCTCCCCGCGCAGGCTCTCCCGGATGCTCCTGACCAGGCCCGACAACCTCAAGACCGGACATCGGGATCTCCTGGACCAGCTGACCGCTGCGTGCTCTGAGATGACCCACCTGGCCACTGCCGTCCGGACCTTCACCCCATTGCTGAAGCCTCGGCCCGAGAACGCCGACGCGCTCGAACTCTGGATCGCCCAGGTCCGTTCTGCCGACCTGCCGCACATGCACGCTTTCACCCGCGGCCTGGAACGCGACCGCGAGGCCGTGATCGCCGCGGTCACACTTCCGTACAGCAACGGCCCCACCGAAGGCGTCAACACCAAGACCAAGCGGATGGCCCGCCAGATGCACGGACGGGCAGGCTTCACCCTACTCCGCCACCGAATCGGGCCTTGACCCCGAATACTGGACACGGGTTATGCGGCTTGGGCCAGCGTAGTTGATGGTGTTGTGGCTGCTGTTTCGTAGGCGATGGGGCTGCGGTGTCCAAGGCGGGAGTGACGGCGCCGGGTGTTGTAGCGGTGGAGCCACCGGAATGCGTCGAGGCGGGCTTCGCGCTCGCTGGGCCAGGACTTTCTGCCTTGGAGTGTTTCCCGTTTGAAGGCTGCGTTGAAGGACTCGGCGAGTGCGTTGTCCGCGCTGGACCCGATCGTGCCCATGCTCTGGATCACCCCTGCTGACCTGCAGGCTTCGGCGAATGCCCGACTCACGTATTGCGCGCCGTGGTCGGTGTGCATGATCGCACCGGCGAGGCTGCCGCGGGTTCGCTGGGCGGCGGCCAGGGCGTCGGTGACGAGCTCGGTTCGCATGTGCTCCGCGAGTGCCCAGCCGGCCAGACGCCGTGAGGCGAGGTCGATGACGGTGGCCAGATACAAGAACTTCCCGCCTTCCAAAGGGAGATACGTGATGTCACCGACGTACTTACTGTTCACCGTGTCGGCCGTGAAGTCCCGTTTGATCATGTCGGGGGTCTTCGCGGCCGCCTCGTCCGGGATCGTGGTGCGGTGTCTGCGACGCAGCCGCACTCCTTGCAGATTGATGCTTCGCATCACGCGGGCGATCCGCTTGTGGTTGACATGTTCGCCGTCCGCGCGGAGCTCGGCGGTGATCCTGGGAACGCCGTAGGTGCCATCCGATTCGAGGTGCACGGCCCGTATCCGGGCTGCGAGGCGGGCGTCGGCCGCCTGGCGGGCGGCCCGGTCGGGGGCTGTCGCGCGCCAGTGGTAGAAGCTGGAGCGGGCGATACAGAGGATGGTGCACAGCCGCTTCACGCCGAAGCGGCGCTGATGGTCGGCGACGAACTGGAAGCGGTTCACCAGCGCGTCTCCCCGGCGAAATACTTCGCCGCCTTCCGCAGGATCTCGCGTTCCTCCTCCAGCTCACGGACCTTCTTGCGCAAAGCGGCGTTCTCCGCCTCCAGGGGCACCGGTGGCCGGGCCGGTTCCTCCGCCCGGTGACCGCGGGGACGGCTCGCGCCGCCCGCCCGGATCCAGTTGCGCAGCGTCTCGGGGTTGATCCCCAGATCAGCGGCGATCTGCCTGATCGTCGCTCCGGGCCGCGACTGGTACAGCGCGACAGCGTCCGCCTTGAACTCCGGCGGATAGTTCTTCATGACCACGAGATGTCCGTCCTCAGATCCACAGGATCCAGTCTCTCGTGTGTCCAAGATCAGGGGTCAAGGCCCATCCTCCTCGGATAACACCACTCTCCGCTACCACCGGATGTGAGACAGAGCCGTTTTTCTTACAGTCCCAGGCGTATTGACCCGCAGCGTTGTTGACGCGGCTGATGGGCGGGTGTCCGTCGAGTGCGGTGTGGCAGCGGTGGTGGTTGTAGGTGTGGAGGAGGTCTGCCAGGGCTCGGTGCGTTCGGTGTTGCTGGTGTAGTGCCGTAGGTAGGCCCATTCGTCGAGGAGGGTGCGGTTGAAGCGTTCGACCTTGCCGTTGGTCTGGGGCCGGTGGGCACGGGTGAGTTTGCCGGTCGCGCCGAGGTCGGTCAGGACGTTTTTCCGGGCCAGGCCCTTGCGGTAGGCCCAGGCGTTGTCGGTCAGGACCCGTTCGATGCGGGGGATGCCTTGGTGGTGGAAGAAAGCGGTCGCGCGGGCCAGGAAGCCTGCGAGGCGGGAGTGGTCGTCGACGGCGGAGTGGACGTAGTCGAATCCCATGTTGTTGCGGGTGGCCCGTCCGGCCTGACGGCCCAGGGCCTTGTGACCGCCGCCGTCGGGGATCCGGCCGAGTTTCTTCACGTCCACTTCGCCAGGATGCCACCTGGCTGAGTAATCTTGCTTAAGAGAAGTTCAGCCGCCGAGATCGTCCTCGACTGCCTGGACCACTCCAGGAGGCTGTCATGGGCACGCAACGACAGCAGTGGTCAACGTGGCCGCTGGCCGGCCGGGAGGGCCAGCTGCAGGAGATCACGGCGGCGTGGGCGGATCGACACTGCCGCGGCGTGGTGATCTGCGGTCCGGCCGGGGTAGGCAAGTCCAGGCTGGCTGAAGAGTGCCTGGCTCGGGCTGTCCGCGACGGGTGGAAGGGGCGACGGGCCACCGCGACGGCAGCGGCCGCCGCGGTGCCGCTGGGCGCAATCGCCCACCTGATCCCGCCCGGGGTGGATCTGTCCGACCCCGTCAAGGCTTTCGCGACGGTGGCTACCGCGCTGGCCGGCCCAGGCCGTAATCGCCGCCGGGCCCTGTGGGTCGACGACCTGCACCTGCTGGACGCCACTTCCGCCGTGCTGCTGCGCCAGCTGATCGACGCCGGGGTGGTGCGGCTGATCGCCACCGTCCGGACCGGCGAACCGCTCGGTGAGACCATCGACGCCTTGATCGGCGGGGACGCGGTGTATCGCGTGGACCTGACTCCGTTCGACCGGCAGCAGACCGAGACCGTTCTGCGCGCGGCCCTGCAGGGCCCGCTCGGCCGTCGCGCTCTGCATGACCTGCACACCGCCTCCGGCGGCAACGTGCTCTACCTCCATGAACTGGCCCAGGGCGCCCTACAGTCCGGGGCACTGGTCAGTGACGGGGAGATCTGGGAAATGGCCGAAGATCGGCCGACCGGTACCCCGAAACTGGCCGAGCTGATCAGGACCCGGCTAGCCGCCGCTGACTCGGCCGCCCGCCCTGTCCTGGAGCTGCTGGCCTTCACCGAAGCACTGCCGCTGGCCGACGCCGAGCATGCCGCCCAGCCGGAGGCGCTGGAAGCGCTGGAACAGACCGAGCTCATCCGGATCGTCATCGACCGCCGCCGCACCACGCTGCGACTCGCTCACCCTTTGTACGGCGAGGAACTGCGCAACAGCATTCCTGTTCTTCGCCGCCAGAAGCTTCTGCTGGACCAGGTTGGCCGTACCCAGGCTTACGGAGCGCGCCGCCGTGACGACGCTCTGCGCATCGCCACCTGGCAGCTGGCCGCCACCGGCACCGGCGACCCGGCACTACTCCTTCGAGCGGCCACCCTCGCCCGCCACGCACGCGACTATCCCCAGGCCCTGGCTCTTCTGCGGGCTATACCTGAAGAGCACTACACAACCGCGACCCGCCTTATCCTTGCCGAGGTGCTGTTCCAGCTGGGTTACTGGGACCGGGCTGAGACTCTTCTCTGCGAGGTTGGCCGAAGCGCTACCGATGAGCGAGAAAGAATCGCCACAATACTTGGCCGAACCAGGAACATGGTGTGGGGAAACTTTCCCCCTGGGCAAGCGTTGGCTGTCATCCAAGATGCCGAAGCCAACGCTGGCAATGCCACCGGGCGCCACATTCTGCGGTCGGCCGAAGGTTTTATCCGTATCATGGCCAGCCAGCCAAGGGAAGGCCTTACCCTGCTGGAGGATCTGGAGGCCGACATCAGCATGGCCCCGGATGACGGCGCCTGGCTACGAGGCGCCTTCAGCAAGACAACCGCGCTGGCGATGCTGGGCCACACGCACGAAGCCATAGCCTGGGCAGAGCGCGCCTATGCCGCCAACATGCACGTGGACGAAGGCGCCCTGGTATCCCACGCCGCCGTCCAACGGATTCCCCTCATACTCGCACTCAGTGACAATGGAAGCCTCGCCGAGGCCACCCGCATCGGCGAATACGCCGACACCGCCACGTCCCGGATCAGTCCGCTCGCGGCGATCTGGCTGGCTCTCTTGACGGCCCGCGCCCAGTGGCTGGCAGGACATCCCGCCAGTGCTCGCTACTGGTACGCCAACGCGGCGGCCCGCGCCCGTGCCATTGACCACAAGATGGCGCTACGACCATCGTTCAGCGGGCTCGCGGCCTGTGCGGCGGTGCTCGGAGATCAACACGCGGCTGAGGCCGCACTCAAGGAGCGTGACCACTCGCCACGGTTGGCCATGGGCTTTCAGCCGCCCGGGGAGGAGGACCTGGGACAGGCCTGGGTGTACGCAACGCGCGGCCACCATGCGCAAGCTCGGTCCGTCCTTATCCAGGCGGCCAAGGCCGCCCAAGCAACCGACTGCGTCACCAGCGAGGCACTACTCCTGACCGATGCGGCCCGCCTCGGCGCCGCCGCCGACGTCCAGGACCGCCTCTCCGAACTCGCCGCGCAGTGCGACGGCACACTGGCCCCGTCCCGGGCCCACCTCGCGGCCGCGCTGGCCGCAAACAACCCCGAACGCCTAGAGACCGCTGCTGCCGAACTGGAAACGATCGGCGCGGACCTACTGGCCGCCGAAGCCGCCACCCAAGCAGCCGCAGCCTGGCAACGAGCCGCCCAGGCCCGCAAAGCCGCCGCTGCCACCCAGCGCGCCCAAGCCTTGGCAGCGCGCTGCCAGGGCGCCCGCACCCCCCTGCTCACCACCGCCCACACCGCCGCCGCGCTCACCAATCGGGAGAAGGAGATCGCCCTGCTCGCCGCCGGCGGCACCGCCAGCAAGGACATCGCCGCGATCCTGCACCTGTCGGTGCGCACCGTCGACAACCACCTCCAGCACGCTTACGCCAAACTCGGCGTCACCACTCGCCGCGAACTCGCCGACACGCTCGGCACACCGACCACTCACCCCAGGGATCCGACCGTAGCCGGCCGGTAGTCGCCCTGGTATCGGGTGGCTGCCCGCGCGCCTCCACGGCAAGCGCCTCTTAGCCCGTGTCCTATGTGGTGAGGCGGACGAGTCGCTTGTAGCAGCAGATGGCTGCGGCGAGGCCGAGAAAGGCCAGGTAGTTGCGGGGGTGGCGTTCGTAGCGGTGGTTGAGCCGGCGGTAGCCGGTCAGCCAGGACATGGTCCGCTCGATCACCCACCGGCGCCGCCCGAGTCGTTCCGACGACTCGATTCCCTTGCGGGCGATGCGGACGCCGATGCGTTTGCCGCGGAGCCATTTCCGCAGTTCAGGTACGTCGTAGGCCTTGTCGGCGTGCAGGCGCTGGGGCTTGAAGTTCCGGCCGCGGTAGGGGTCGTGTCTCGTTTGGTGACCGAGCACCATGGGCTTCAGAGCCTGGCTGTCGTGGGTGTTGGCGGCCGAGACGCCGACGATGAGGGGCAGTCCGTTCGCGTCCGACAGGACGTGCATCTTGGAGCCCGGCTTGCCCCGGTCCACGGGGCTCGGACCTGTGAGTTCGCCCCTTTTTTAGCCCGTACGTGGGCGGAGTCGAGGACTGCTCGGGACAGGTCGAGCAGGCCGGCGTCGTCGAGACGGTGCAGGATCTCCTCGTGCAGTCGGCCCCAGACTCCGGCGCGCGACCAGATCAGGAATCTGCGGTGGGCGGTCGACTTCGATATCCCGAAGCATGGTGGCAGTGCCCGCCAGGCGCAGCCGCTGACCAGGACGTAGATGATCGCGGCGAACAGCGTCTCATCAGGCGTGTCCTGCGTACCACCACCCTGCGGCCGAACCTTCGACGGCGGGATCAGCGGCTCCGCGATCTCCCACAGCCCGTCCGGAACAATCCAACTCCACGTACCCCGCCCCATGACGGTCTCAACGACCGCCTCACCACATAGGACACGGTCTTAGAGGGTGTTCGGTACTGCTTTAGGCTGCCGCGGGGGGTTTCGGGCGGAGATATTGCCCGGTTTTGTTCGGGCTGGCGGTCAACCGGTTGGCCATGGAGTTCACCATGGACCAGTGGATCATTGACCGGGACCGGGTCGGCAAGGCTTCGTAGTCGCGGTGCAGGCGGCGGTACCGGCTCATGATCCCGAAAGTCTGCTCCACACGCCATCGGACTTTCTGGACCACGAAGCCCTTCTGCTCCGCATCACGTGAGACGACTTCCACATCGATGCCAAGGTCCGAGGCGTGCGCGATCATTTTTGCCTTGTATCCGGCGTCCACCCAGGCTTTCGTCACGGTGGGCAACTTTGTGGCGAGTTCGTCGGCGGCGAGTTTGCCGCCGTTGGTGTCCTGCACGCCGGCGGCGGTGACGATCAGGACCAGGAGGAGCCCGAGGGTGTCAGTGGCGATGTGCCGCTTACGGCCCTTGACCCTCTTGCCTCCGTCGTATCCCTGCGTGGCCTCCGGTGCGTTCGGTGATGCCTTCACCGTCTGGGCGTCGATCACTGCGGCTGTGGGCAGGATCCGGCGGCCCTTCGCGCGCAGGCCGTGCATGTGGTTGAAGTCGTAGCCGTCGACCGCGGCGAAGAACTTCTCCAGGTAGGGGTCCGGTTGAAGCTCACGGAACCGCTCGGGGAAGTCCGTGAACGTGTTCGCGCGGAAACCTGAGATCGACGGCCGGATGACTCGCAGGCAGAAGGCGAGTTTGATCCCCGCGGTCAGGTCGCCGCTGTCGACGTGATCCCCCGGCGCGGCCAGGCCCCGGACGGGGTCAGCGCCCTCGCTGTCGAACCCGCTGGCCTCCCATCGCTCCTGCCAGGTCGAGCCTTCCATCTCCTCCAGGACCGCGAAAATCCGTTGGACGGCTCGCTGCCGGCGCCCGGGATTCGGCCGTCCCCTCGTCTCCCGCTCGACGATCCGCACGATCTCGCTCGCTGGTGCTCTGGAGAGGTCACCGAAGGGACCGGGCGGCGTGCTCGGCAGAGGCGCCGGCACCGCCTTGAGCTCGGCGCCGGCGAAGCGTGTGATGGGTGCCGGGACGAACGGCTCGTCGCGGTAGTCGATGCGGCGGTTCCGGGCGGTGAAGGTCTGCTGCGTGTCAGCCACCGAACACCACCTTGAAGTCCTCCGGGTCGTAGCCGGGCGCGATGCTCGGCCGGACCCGGGGCCGGTGGTAGTGCGCCTGGAGGGCGTCGAAGAGGTCCTCGACCTGGGCATGCAGATACCGGCCGGTGGTGGCCAGATCGGCGTGACGCAGGATGGCCCGGACCTCGGCCAACGTCAGGTGGGGGTCGTTGGCCATCCGTTCCGCCGCCGTGTGTCGCAGATCGTGCAGGCTCCAGTTCGTCTTGAGCCTGTCGTTGGCGCGCTGGACGACGCGACGCATCGCCCAGTAGGTCAGCGGCTTCTCCGGGCCGCGACGGGTGCGGAAGACCGGCGCATGAGCGGCCGGCATGCCGACGGCGTCGAGGTAGGCGGCCAGCACCACCAAGGACTGGGGGCTGACCGGGACGGGCTCGCGCAGCTTCGTGCCCTTGGAGACGACGTAGACGATCTGGCCGGGCCAGTCGATATCGCCGGGCGTCACGCCCAGAAGTTCCGAGGCACAGGCGCCGCTGGCGACGTACAGAAGCACCGCGGCGCGGTCACGATCGTGGTTCATGGCCGCGAAGAACTCGTCCCACATCGCGTCGGGCATCGCCCGGGGCTCGGTGACCGGGACGCGCTGGCGAAGGCGTGCGCGACGGAAGACCGGTGCAGCCTCCATCGGACTGCGGTGGGCCAGAGCACGGCGCCGTGCCTCCGAGACCGGCACCGGGTTCATCAGCGGCCCGCGGCCCGAGTAGCGGTGGAAGTCGTAGAAGCTGCTGACCACGGTCAGTGCGTGGTTGGTCGTGGTGGGCGCGTACCCGGCCCTGAGGTACCGCTTGCCGGTACGCGGGTTGACCGAACCCGGCTGCGGCGACGCCGCGCTGGAGCGACGGCGCTGCGGATTCACCGCGGTACGAAGCCATCCGACCATCACTGCCACCTCTCCTTCCGTTGCCTTGTCCCAGGGCACTTCCAGCAGCCACAGAAACCGGAACCAACGCAGCAGGTCATAGGCGTAACTGCGGCCGGTTGATGGACTGTTGTGGTTCAGAGCGAGGTCCCGCAGGTACGGCACCACGGGCTTGACCGGCTCCCCGTCCGGGCCAAGCACGGCGTACGGCGGGTGCTGGGTCTCCAGCTGAACGACGGAGCCGACACGGGGCAGGTTGACCCGCCCCTCCATCAGCTGATTGCGCAGATGCGACGTCACACGGAGCTCCTCGGGCAGTCGGACATCGCAGTGCCCAACGACCTCAAGAAGGTGCAGTTAACACACCATCCCTGCTCCGGGTGGTGGGCGATCAGAAGAGCAGCTTCACGGTCGGCGGAGTCGGCGGTGGGACAGGCCGTTTGATGCATGCACACCGTGGCCTCCTCGGCGGTTGATCGAATGGGGTAGGTGAGGGATCAGATGTAGGGACCGCGAAGGAGCATGACGGTGATCTCGCCGTGGGGATCGAGGTCATACCGCTCCCACTCGCGCCATCCCCGGGCGAGCTCGCGGACCTCTTCCTCGGGCATCCCGATGCCCCGGCCGTCCCGGATCCGCTGGGTGACCGCGGTGGTGACGTGCAAGATGCCGTCCTTGTGCAGCCACCGGCGGGCATCGGCGACGAACCGGGGTTCCAGGAAGTTGAGGACGTGCCTGCACGTGATGATGCCGACCGTGCCGGGCTGCAGGGGGCGTGGGATAGGGTCGGCGTCGAAGTCGTGGACCTCGTAGGTGACCGCGCCGTGCTGCGCGTGAAGCTGTCGGGCGCGTTCGATCGCCACGGAGCTGTAGTCGTAGGCGGTTACGGCCAGCCCCAGGCGGGACATCTGGCAGGCCCACTCACCAAGGCCCGTGCCGACGTCGACGGCGATCTGACCAGGGGCCGCGTCGGTGCGGTCCTGAAAGCGGAACGTCTCCCCGGGGTCGATCGGGAGGAAAGACGCGTCAGAGGCCGAGTACACGGCGTCCCAGAACGCCGACTTTCGGTACTTGAGTGGCACGGTCATGGCGCGACCCCCGTCTGCTCGGGGTCGCCGGACGGAAGGGTCTGGCACACATAGACGCGAGCGAGGTCGAAGCGACGGTCGTGATCGTCGCCGGCCTTCGCTTTGAAGAGGTTCATCGGCAGCGGACTGGTGGGCGAGGGAACGATCGCCGCCAGCGCCTGGCCGGGAACACGGGTGTCGAGCGGGCTCAATGGATGGACCTCTCAGGAGGCGTTGCTGAGCAGGAGGAGAGGGACGAGGGCGCCGACGATGAGGACGAGCAGGATCTGAGCGGCGATCTGTCGCCAGCCGATCCCGCGGGCCTCAAGCCGTCGGAAGGGAAGCGCGGTCGTGGATGTAATGCCTTTCACCGCCGTGCGGATCGTGGTCATGGATCCATCGCACCGCTTGAACAAGTCCCGGACCAGGGGAAATTGGAGGGGGAAAACTTTGTCAAGAGGGGAAATTTCAGCGGGAGATGAGGTCATGATTGGCTTACGTCCCCGGACAGAGGTCACACTAATGCCAGTCGATTCGTTCGCCTTATTACTCCGGCGGCTCCGTAAGGAGGCTGGTCGGTCACAGGAACAGCAGGCCGACGCGATCAACGCTGTCTCCGGCCGGATCACCGTGACGCGCCGCGAGATCAGTCGCTACGAGAAGTCCGAGAACATCCCTACGAACCACACGCTCGAGCACATTGCGGTGGCTTGCAGCGTCCCCTTCGAGACGCTGCAACGGGAAGCCAAGGCCGCTCGGGCTAGGCGAAGTCAGGCGCGCCGTCGCACAGAACAGGATTTGGAGGCCATGAAACGTCGCACAGTGCTGGAGGCCGCCGTCGTTGGGGTGAGCACGGCCACTGCCGAGCCCTGGGGGCGACTGGCCGCCGCTCTCCGGCGGGGAAGCAGGATCGACGACTCCACTGCGAGCGCGTTGATCGACCGAGCCTCCGACCTGCATGTCCAGGAGCTCAACCTGAGCCCCCGCCACCTACAGGACAAGGTCGAGTCGCATCTCGACGCGATCACTGCGGCCCTCCCGCGTGCCGGTCGGCACGAACGTGCCCTCACCATCGCCGCCGGAGAGACTGCAGCTCTCGCCGGCTGGGTGGCGTGGGATCTGGGCGAGAACGCGAAGGCAAACGCCTACTACAAGGTGACGTCGGAGTGCGCGGCATCCGCCGGCCACCCGCCACTGCGTGCACTGGCCCTTACGTACGCCAGCTACGGGGCCCACGCACCCCTGGACAAGCTGAGGTACTTACTCCAAGCGGCCCAAGACGTACGGGGCCGCGGTAACGCCGCTGCCGCCGCATGGATGCACGGGAGGTACGCCGAGGAGGCCGCGCAGGTCGGTGACGACACCAGGGCCCTTCAAGCGTTGGAACGGGCCCAGTTCGCCTATGACTTCGCGGACCACACCAGCGAGCAAGCATGGGTCCGCTTCGTGACCCCCTACCGGATGGATTCGCTGGCTCTCTCGGTGTACGGCCAACTGCGCCGGTCGGAGCTGATCACCACAGCCGACGACGCACTCGCACGACTGGGGGACGACCTACCGGACGGCGGAGTGGTCGTGCTCGGCGACCTCGCCCTGGCGCTGCTGCGTGGAGGCGACGTTGATCAAGGTATCGATGTGTCCCGACAGTTCACAGCTGCCGCTCAAGCCAAGACCACCACGATGGGCAAGGAGCGTGCTCGCGCCATCGCCGCATCGCTCCCGGGCAACGAGGAGGATCTAGCCCACCACGTGCGGCAGCTCGCAGCCTGAGCCCTTGGGCATCCTGCACGCGGACATGCTCACACCTCTCATCTCAACGCTCCGCCCGTCAGACCTCGGTTGTCTCCTCGACCACCCAGGACAGGTACGCCACCGACCCGCCACTCACAGGGAGGGTGATCCACTCGGGAACCTCGTACGAGTGCTTCTCGGCTACCCAGGCTTCCAGCTCGGGGAGCCGGTCTGTCGTCGTCTTGTACGAGATACGCCACTCCTGAGCGGTCTCGATGGTGCCCTTCCATCGGTAGACCGCGGTGAAGGCGGGGTCGATGTGCGCGCAGGCAGCCACCCGGGCCTCGACGGCCCCCAGGGCGAGGCCCTTCGCCTTCTCCTCGTCGTCGATGGTCGTCTGCGCGATCACAATCTCGGTCGCCATGCGACTCTTCCTCCTTGGACGGTTTACCTCGACCCTACCCATACGATCAGCGCATCAGATCGGCGTCTGACCGAGGCTTCGCCACACGCCGCCGCATCAGAGCGCGGCCCGAATCAGCAGCGGCACCGGAGATGACTGATGGGACACGCGGTGGTGCCTGGGTACCGTCTGGGCGGCCTTCTCCAGGTCCTGGAACACGCGCCTCTGCAGGCTGGCTCAGTACTCGATGTCGAGGTAGTCGATGTCGGTGAGTCTGACCTCGGAGAGTCCTGCGGCGCGGGCGCCGTTGTCCTGGAAGTAGGCCTCCTTGAATCCCTCGGCCATGATCGCGCGCTTGTGTTGGTCGCTGAGGCCTTGTTCCTGGGCCTGGAAGAGGCGCTGGGCGTAGGTGGCGGGGAGGTTGATGGTAAGGCGGCGGAGGCGGCCGTCGTCGGTGGTGCCGATGGGGGCGGTGTAGCCGAAGCGGGCGCGGGTGGAGACCTTGATGCCGGTGGTGGCGGCCTGCTTGCGCCGGCGTCGGCGGACGCCTGGCTGCCAGCGGGTCTTCACGGCCGCCTCGATCTGGGCGGCGATGTTCTTGGGCGGGTTTTTTCGGGCGCCGCGGCGGTAGCGGTTGACGGAGTCGGGGGTGACGCCGATCTCCACGGCGACGGCCTTGGCGGTGCCGAGCTGTCGGATCAAGTAGTTGATCCGGCCCTGGAGGGTCTTGGGGGGCTCTTTTGTGAACTGTTCCTGGTCGGCGCGCTTCAAGGCGTCGTCGATCTCTCCGGTCATCTGATTGAGCTCCCGTCGGAGGGCTGGGGCGGGCGTGTCCGGGCCCAGGGCTGGTGAGCGGGGTCCAGGTCGCGCGCCTTGCCTGGGCCGTGGGGCCTCTGGTGCCGGTGGGACGCGCGCTGTGGTGGGTGCTGGGGGAGAGGTTGATAGTGGGCGGGTGCGTGGGAGGTTGTGGCCTTGACCGACGTTCGGGGTGACCCGGTGCCATGGCGGCCGTAGGGTTATTCGCCTTCGTCCATGACGGCGTCGTGGCCGTCGCCCTTGATGTGGCGGGCGGGGTTGTAGCCCTGTTCCATCAGGTCGACCGCCCATGTCATCGGCTGTGCGCCTTCCAGCTTCGCCCGGCCCGGTGTGGGGCCGAGGCGGAAGGCGCCGGGGATCGGCTTGCCCGACTCGGCGTAGGGGAGGAAGTCGAGCGGGCTGGTGCTCGTGGCGGGGTAGACGACGCAGTCGGAGAGGACCGCGAGCGGGTACATGCCGGTGAGCTTGGCCATGTTGGCGAGCTTGCGGTGCATGTTGACTCGGGTCTTGGAGATGATCGCGTTGCGGATCCAGGGGGCCCAGGTGGGGCGTTTCATGGCCGGCCACTCCTCGCCGTCCTTGTAGCCCGTGCCCTGGGGTCCCTCGAAGAGCTTGCCGATGCCGCCCTTCACCGTTGCTTTGATCGCGGTGAGGACGGCGGCCATCGCCGGGTCGACCTGCTTGTGGACCTCCATCGCTGCGAGGAACTCCGGATCGGTGAGGTCGGGGGTGACGCCGAGGTCGGCCAGGGTCTCGGCGTAGGCGGTCTTGAGCCGGTCGTGCCACGGGTCGAGGTAGGCGCCGGTCTCGCGGCGCAGGTACGCCTCCAGGACGTCGACGTTGTAGCCGAGTTCCTGGGCGTAGGCGACGGTGTGGGTCTGGTACCAGGCCGGGCCTGTGGGGCGCTGGCCGGTCAGTGTGAACGGGCTGGGCAGGCGGGGGTCGAGGTCAATGTGGGAGAGGTCGACGAGCCAGGAGCCGGTGACCTTGGGGTAGAACTTCGGGCGCACGAAGTGGTCGGGTTCGCAGAGACCGACCATCAGGCGGGCGGTGGAGGCGAGGAAGGCGGTGTTGAGGTCGAGGCCAACCGCGTACGGGAGTGCTGCCTCGTCGCCGGTGAGGAGGTCGATGTCGCGGATCCACTGGTAGGCCTCTTCGTTGACGAAGCCGCCCGTCCAGCCAGAGCTGACGACGACGGGGTGTTCGGGGCGGGCTTCCGGCGGTGCCGGTGGCAGCGGGTCGGTTCCGAGGCTTCCGGCGTGGTGGCCACGGGTCCAGTTGCCGGTCTCCTCGTCGCGCACCGGGCGGGTCGGGGGGCGTAGTGCGGTCATCAGTTCCAGGCCGGAGACGGCTGTAGAGCCGCGGGGGGTGATGACGCGCTGTGCATAGATGCCGAGGACGCGGGCGATGTCGGCCGGGTGCATCTCTGCTTCGTTGACGCCGGGCCAGGAGCGGGAGTCCAGGGCGTCCCAGGGCAGGAGCGCGAGCTGGACGCACTGGCGGTCGCGTCCCTGGGCTTTGCGGTAGATCCGGGCCCAGGGGCCGAACCCGCGCTGGGTGAGCTGCCACTTGGCTTTCGTCACCTGCTTGACGACCGGATGGTCCTCGGGCAGGCGCAGACCTCGGCGGTCCTCCAGGCGCTCGGGCAGGCCGAACTTGGCGGCCGCGGTCGCGGTCAGGACGATGAGGGGGTCGGAGTCCATCCCGTAGCGGTGGAGCTTCGGTGCCCCGAGACCGGACTGCGTGAGGGTCCACTCGACCAGTTCCACGATCGTGGTCGCCGGACAGTCCAGCACGATCCCGCCGATGCCGTACGCGGTGCCGTCGCCGTCCAGGACTGCGAGCGGTCCGCTTGGGAAGCGGGGGTCGAACACGGCCGGGGCCGCCTTGTCCACCGTCGGCAGCCGCGATGGCGCGAAGCGTGTGGCCGGACGCCCGGACTCGATCGGATGCTCGGGTGCGCTCGCCGCGGCGGGAGCCGGTAGCGGTGTGACAGGTTCCGCTCGCGCGGCAGGGGTGGCGGGTCTGGTGAACGCGGCCGGTGCCTGCGGCTGTGGTGCGGGGGCGGGGGCTGCGGTCGGTGTGCCGTGTGTGGGGTGCTTTGCCGCCCAGCCGCTCAGAATCCGCTGGTATGCCTCCAGGCGCGGTGAGCGCGGTTCGCTCCTGCCGTTCTCCCAGTTCTTGATTGTCTGCGTCGTGGTCTTCAGCGCGGCTGCGAGTCGGGCCTGCGTGATCCCGGCGGCCTCACGCAGACGGGCACGCTCTGCCGGGGACGGAAGCTGCGGCACCTCCGCAAGCAACTCGTCAGCGGCGGCGAGCAGTTCTTCCTCACTAAGGCCCATGCCACAGACACTAGCAGCATTTAACCCCTTCTTTAACCTGCACCTTTAACCCTATCGGATGGCTCTTGAGGGGTAAGGGGAACAGCCCGGAACAACGGGCTCTCTTGCCTACGGCCGGCAGCCAGGGAGCAAGAGCAGAGAGGAATCTTCATACCCCGGCGGGGGCACAACAGCCGGATGTGAGGCCGTCTTGCGCTTGCGGGCAGCGTTTTCCTCCCCTTCCCCCCTCCCCTTCCCCCTCCCCTCCTTCCTGGAGAAAGCCCCGGTGGCAACCGCACGGGGAGCGGGAGCAAACCGTGGCGCTGAGGGTGTACCGCGCGGCTGCGCCCGCAGGCGTGCGGTACACCCTCGGGTGCTACAGGTCGGCGCCGGTCAGAGGGCGCAGGGTAGAGCCGTCGCGGTGCTTCCTCACGTTGAGCTGGCTGGGGATGCGGCGGCTGAGTTCGGGGACGTGGCTGACGATCCCGACGGTGCGGTTGCCTGCCCGGAGCTGGTCGAGCACATCCATGACGTCCTGAAGGTTCTGTTCGTCGAGGGTGCCGAAGCCTTCGTCGATGAAGAGGGTTCCCAGGGGGCGTCCGCTGGCTTCCTGGGTGACGACGTCGGCCAGGCCGAGGGCGAGCGCGAGGGAGGCGGTGAAGGTCTCGCCTCCGGACAGGGTGGAGGTCTCGCGTTCGGTGCCGGTCCAGGTGTCGAGGACCCGCAGGCCGAGCCCGCCCTTCAGACGGCCGCGGCGGCCGGCTTCCTTTTCGTCGCTGTGGACGAGGAGGTAGCGCTCCGAGGTCATGTTCTGCAGGCGGGTGTTGGCGGCGGCAGCGATTTCCTCGAGGCGTGCGGCCAGGACGTAGGCCTCGAGTTCCATGCTGAGGGTGTTGGCGGCGGAGTTGGCCGAGGTGATGGAGGCCAGGCAGTCGGCGAGGCGGTGGCTGTGCTGGAGGGGTTCGAGGCCGGCGAGGCGGGTCTCGATGTCGGCGGCCAGTTCCGTCAGTGCCGTGACGCGCTCTGCGGCCTGGCGAGTGGCGCCTGCGGTGTCCTTGAGGCGGGCTTCAGCCTGCTGGAGGGCATGGGCTGCGGCAGTGGGGTCGGCCGCGGGCTGGAGGCTTGCTTCGACCAGGCCGGGGTCGGTGAGGATGCTGGTGACGATGGCGTCCTCCTTGCCCCACTGTTCGAACTCGTCGGCCCACTGCTGGAGCAGGACGGGGGTTCGCAGTGCGTCGGCCGCTTCGTCGCGGCTGGTGAAGCCGGCGCTGCGGGCCGCCTGGTCTGCTGCGGTGAGTGCGTCGTGGTGGCGGGCTTCGGCGTCTGTTGTGGTCTGTGCGGTGGCCATCGCGTGGTCGAGGTGCCCGGCTGTGCGGGTGAGGTCGGCCAGGCGGGCGGGGAGGCTGGTGTGGCCGGCGCGGGCGTCGTCGAGGGTGCGGGTGAGCTCTGCCTGCTGCTGGGCCAGGGTTCGGCTGCGGGTCTGGCACTCGGTCAGCAGGTCTCTTGCTTCCTGGTGCAGTCGGGTGCGGGTGTCGTGTTCGCTGCGGAGGCGGGCGAGGTCCTCTCGTGCGGCGGGGAGACTGGCGGCGGTGTCGCAGGCTTCCTTGTGAGCGGTGTGGGCGTTTTGCAGGGTGGTGGCGAGTTCGGCGGCGGGGGTGGTGCCGGCGGAGCCGATGGCCATGGCGTGTTGTTCGGCCAGCTCTGCGTGCTCGTGGTCGGCTTTGGTGAGGGCTTGTTCGGCCTGCTCGTGCAGGGTTCGGGCTTTGTTCTCGTCCTCTCGTGTGGGCTGGTCGGCCCGGGGGCGGGCGGGGGCTGGGTGTTCGGTCGAGCCGCAGACGGTGCAGGGCGTTCCGGGGCTGAGTTGGGCGGCGAGTTCTCCGGCCATGCCGTCGAGGCGGCGTTCTCGCAGGTCGAGCCATTCCTGCTTTGCCTGGAGTGCTTCTGTGGCGCGGGCCGTCTTTTCATCCGCGGCGGCTGTCAGGTGTGTGGCCAGGCTGTCGCGCAGGAGGGCGGCCTCATGTCGGGCGGTGGCGTCGCGGGCGGTCTGCTCGAGGTGGGCGATGCTGTCCGTCGCCCTGTTCATGGCGTCGACGGCGCTGGTGTGCCGGCTCTCTTCTGCGGGCCATGCGGCGAGCCACTTCTCGGCGTCGTCGAGGTCTGCGCGTGCCTGCTGTTCCTTGGTGGCGAGGTCTTCGAGCTGGATGCCGAGCTGGGTGTGGAGCTGTTCGTCGGGAAGCAGGCCTTCGATTCGGCCTCGTTCGGCGTGCTGGCGCTCGAGATGCGCGCTCAGTCGGCGCGGGTCTTCCTGCTGGTACTCGGGGGCGAGCAGGGCCCGGGCCTGGTGTTCGCCGGTGCGGGCTTCCTCCAGTGCGGCAGCGGCGCGGTCCAGTCCGTCGAGCAGGGGGCGCATCGCCTGGGCGCTTCGTCCGCGGTCGAGTTCTTCGCGCAGCTGGGAATGGCCGACGGCTTCTTCGTCGAGTGCGGTGCGGCGGGTGCGGGCGTCGAGGTGCCTGGCCTGCCGTTCTGCGAGGTCGGCCGCCTTTTCGTGGTTGCTCTTGGCCTCGCCGTGTTCGTCGTCGCTGCGCACGGCGTCGGCCTGCGCTGCGGCGTGCGCTTTGTGGGAGAGGGCGAGGAGCTGCTGGGTCCAGGTGAGGACTGCGGCGGGGTCGTCGGGGGCGGGGCGAGTGGGAGTCTCGCCGTCCTGCGGGCGAAGGGTGCGCGTCTCCTGGTCGATCCGTTCGCCCAGCTGCCGGATTTCGGTGAGGGCCTCCTCGAGTTCCTTCCGTGCTTCTTTGCTGCGGGTGGTCAGCCAGGTCTGCAGTTCCTGGAAGCGGCCGGTGCCGAAGAGGCGGCGCAGCAGGCCGGCTCGGTCCTTGGCATCGGAGCGGAGGAACTTCGCGAAGTCGCCCTGGGGCAGGAGGACGACCTGGCAGAACTGTTCCTTGTTCAGGCCCAGAGCTGCCTCGATCTCTCTGGCCGCGTCCTGATGGTTCGCGCAGACAGGGTCCCACTGGTCCTGGCCATCGGCGGTTTTGGTGTGCTGGTGAAGCTGGACGGTGGCTTCGTCGGTGGCGAAGCCGGTCTTGGCGCGGGTGCTGGGGCGCTCCTGCTTGGGGGTCCGGGTGATCTTCAGGCGGCGGCCGGCGGAGCTGAAGTCGAGGGTGACGGCGGTGCGGGTGGTGGTGGGGGCGTGGTCGCTGCGCAGGCGGTGGGTGGGGCGGATCCCGGGGACGGTGCCGTAGAGGGCGAAGCAGACGGCGTCGAGGACGCTGGTCTTTCCGGCTCCGGTGTCGCCGCGTAGGAGGAACAGGCCGTTGCCGGCCAGGGCGTCGAAGTCGACGGTCTCGGTGCGGGCGAAGGGGCCGAAGGCCTGGACGGTGAGGTGGTGCAGGTGCATCAGTGGGCCTCTCGTGCCGCGGCTTGGATGCGGACGTTTTCCAGTCCTTCGCGCAGCAGGTCCTGCTCTTGGAGGGTGGCGGGGATGTTGGTCACGTGGTGGACGAAGCCGAGGGTGATGTCGTGGTCGCTGCGGCCGTTGACGCGGGCGCTGTAGGACTCGTCGCTGGTGTGGTGCTCGGCGGTGAAGCTGAGCCTGAGGGTGTGGGGGAAGCGTTCCTTGAGGCGTTCCATGGCCATGTGCGGGCGGTCGGGGTCGGTGAGGGTGATGTGGAGCCAGGAACCTTCGTGCGGGGTGTGCTCGGGGTCGGTGAGCAGGGCGTCCAGGGTTCCGGTGAGCCGGCCAAGGGCGCGGGGCACGGGGCAAAAGATCCGCTGTGCGCTCAGGCGGGCCTGTGCGTCCAGGTCGATGAGCCACATCGCCTTGGGGTGGTCGGCCTCGGAGAAGGAGTAAGCCAGGGGCGATCCGCTGTAACGGACGCGTTCGGTGATCTTCTGGCAGCGGTGCAGGTGGCCCAGGGCGACGTAGTCGGCGCCGTCGAACACCGAGGCGCTGACCGAGGGCACACCGCCGGCCGTGATGTCGCGTTCGCTGTCACTGGGTGCAGCGCCGGTGACGAAGGCGTGGGCGAGGACAACCGACCGGGTGCCGGGGCGGGTGGCGAGGTCGGCGCGCACCTGGTCCATCGCCGCGCCGAGGACGGCCTGGTGGCTGGGCTTGTCCGCGTCGAAATGGGCCTGGACCAGGCCGGGTTCGAGGTAGGGCAGTCCGTAGAACGCCACCGGTCCGTGCTCGTCGTGCAGGACGGCCGGGCGGGCGCAGTCGTCCACTGCGGTGCGAAGGTGGATTCCGGCGCGTTCGATCAGGCGCGCGTTGACCCCGAGCCGGCGCGGGGAGTCGTGGTTGCCGCTGATCATCACCAGCGGCACGCGCATGTCGGCGAGTTCTTCCAGGACTTGGTCGAACAGGCCGATCGCATCGAGCGGCGGGATGGCCCGGTCGAACACGTCGCCCGCGACTGCCACGACGTCGACGTGGTGTTCCCGGACGGTGTCCACAAGGAACCGGAGGAACGCGTGCTGCTCGTCGATGAGCGGCACACGGTGAAGTTGGCGGCCCAGGTGCCAGTCGGATGTGTGCAGAATCCTCATGCGCACACACCGTAACCACAAAGGCCAACACTGTAGGTGGATTTCATGATGAATGATCCTTTGGAGTGACCTCCCGGCGGCGACTCACGAAGACCTGAGCCGCCGCCGGGAAGAGAAGGACAGAAGAAGAGAAGGGGGTGACTCGGTCCGGCGTAGCCCGCGCGTACGGTCCCGTCCCGCTGTCGGCGCCGGCGTGGACCGCTCCCCCACAGGACCGGTGCCGCGGACCCGGTCCGCTTTCAGCGGGCGGTCCGGGTGCGTGCCGCCTTGCTGCGGGGCAGGGCCGGTGGTCTCTGGTGCGTGCGCGCGAGGGGCGCCGGGCCTCGGAGCAGAGTCCTTGGGGCGCCCCAGCAAGGCGACGGTCAGACGTACCGGATGCCGCGGCCAGGCGGGATGGAGCGGGGCATCGTCTAGAGCAGCGGGAGGGTGTCGGCGACCGGGCGGGAGGCGGTGCGAGGGCCGGGAACTGTCAGGGCCGGGTGGCCGAGCAGCAGGGTGAGCGTCCGTGTCGGAGGCGGGAAGCCACCGGTCAGGTTGGTGAGAAAGCCTGTCGCCTTGATCCGTCGGGTGGGCGCGGTCGTGGCGTCTTCGAGCACGCCGCTGGCAGCGAGCTTGCCCGCGACCTCTCCGATGCGTTCCTCCACGTCACGCCAGGCGGCCGCGGCGTCGGCCTCAACCCGGCCGGCGGCGAGCGTGACGGCCCGGCTCAGCAGGTAGCTGACGGGGGGAACGTCGCTGTCGGGGAACGTGTCAGTGGCCACGGCCTTCCGGGCCGCCTGATTCCTGGCCGCACGGAAGGCGGGCAGCGTCGCGAGCGCGGCGGCCATCCGCTCGGCTTCCGCCTGGGTGTCGACCTGCTCCGCCGCGTGCACCTGCTCTTGGCGGTCTCGCCGTGCCTGCTGCAGCAGCAAGGTGAAGTCGTCCCACTGGTCATCGAGCTCCTCCCGCCAGGGGGCAGCGGATCCGGGAGGTCGTCGGCCTGGGCCTGCCCGACCTCGTCCCCGGCCTGGTCATCGAGCACCGGCCGGCGCGGACGGTGACGGAGGCCGAGCACGTCCAGGTCCTCGCGCTGATGGGCAAAACGAGGCGCCGATCCACTCCGACTCCGAGTACTGCCGCCGTACCGGGCACCCGCAGGTCTTGGTGTGCGGGATGCTCACCCTCAACATCGTGCTAGGCATGACGGTCCGCTCCACCAGCGGCATGACCACCGGCAACCTCGCCCTGGACGAGGTCAGCTGGAAGACGCCCGTCCACGTCGGCGACACCCTGTCCGCGCGCAGCACCGTCCTGTCCGCCCGCCGCTCGGGCAGCCGCCCCGACCAGGGCGGAGACCTGGTCGTCACCGGCACCCGCACCTTCTTGGTCCCCGCCGACCCGGACGTCGTCCGCGACGCCACCGACTACTAGAGAAAGGGGAGCCGAACCGTGGACGTGGAGTTCACCGAGGCCGACGACGCCCGGTGGGAGGAGTACGACGCTCTGGCCCGCCGCGCCTACGGCCAGCCGGTGCCCGACATCACGTGCCTGGGCCCGCACGCGGACCGGCGGGTAGCGGTGCGCGGCGGCCGGGTCGTCGCCGGGGGCATGGGCATGCTCGTGCCGCAGTGGTTCGGCGGCCGGCCGGTGCCCGCCGGAGATACAGGGCGCAGCTCCAGGCGGTGCGGCGGTTCGCGCCGACCGAGCCCTTGACACCACCGAGCCCCCCTCTAACGAGCTGGTGCGTGATAGCGGTGGAGATGGGCGGTCCTGAGCTGGTGGTTTTGTCAGGCGGTGGTGTTGCGGTCGGAGACGAGGCCGGCGATGGCCCGGTAGGTGTCGGGCAGGGCATCTCGCCGGTGTGTCCAGCGGGTCAGCTGCTTCCAGCGTTTGTGGTCGGCGAGCGCGTGCTCGACGGTGATGCGCTTCGATGAGTGTCGGTGCCGGGCCTCTTCTCTGGCTGCATGTACGTGCGGCAAAGCGATCTTGTTCGGTTTTCTGGGCGGTGTGATCGCCTGGCCAGGATGGTCGCGCCGGAGCCCGAGGTAGCCGTCGTCCAGAAGCACTTCCACGTCCGGGAAGTGCTGGAAACAGACACCGATGCCTTCGTTGCGTGCGGCGGTCACATCGTGCATCCGGCCTGGTCGCAGGGCATCGGTCCAGAGCGTGCGGCCTTGGTGGTCGGCGACGACGGTGGCCTTCATGGTGTTCTGTTTCTTCTTACCGGAGACGAACGCGCGGCGTCCGCCGCGGCCGGCCAAGGGTCGGCGGACCTGGACTTCGGTGGCGTCCAGCCGCAGCTCGATGCCCTCGGCCTGGGCATAAGCGAAGACGTCCGCCAGGGTCCGCAGGCCAGGACGGTCGGGACTGCGCATCCGCGTTCGGCCAGGAGCCTGCGTATCTCTCCGATCGCACGGGTGACAGTGGAGCGGTCGACGCCGAACAACAAGGCGAGGACAGAGTGCGGGAGATCGTGCCGCAGGTGGATCAGCGTGACGACCAGCCGGTCGACGAACACCAGGCGATGCCGGGCGCCGGCCCCCGCCTCACGTTTCCTGGCCCCGCCACGTGCCTCGTGACGACGACCCTCCACAACAGCCTGCCACGGGACGGCCAACTCCTCGACCAAGCAAGCCAGATGCTGCCGGGAGATCCCTGTGAACACCTGATGCGCGAGGATGTGTCGGTTGACCATGATCACCACAGGCTGGACCATCCCACCCTCGCGCGATTGCCCCTCAACCGCTATCACGCACCAGCTCGTAACTGATCCTTTCAAAATGAGGTTCGGATCGTCTCAAGCAGATGCTGCTGCAGGCGAGTTGGAGCAGGCTGGGGTGGAAACCGGTGCGTATCTCGCAGGGGTCCGTAGTCGTTTGAACCGGTGAAGCCAGGCAAAGGTCCGCTCGACGGCCCAGCGGGTCTTACCCGGGCCGGAACCGTGAGCTGTGCCTCTGCGGGTGGTCTTCGGCGTGATGCCGCGGGCCCGCAGGAGGCGTCGGCTTGTCGTAGTCGCAGCCGCGGTCGGCGGACAGCCGGCCCGGTCGTTGCCTCGGCCGTCCGCGAGCCCCGCGGATGCGGGGTATCGCGTTCAGCAGGGGCAGAACTCAAGGAACATGCGGGCCTTAGCGGACCCGCCTGGCTGCACCAGATGCAAGAGCCCCGGACCTACCACGAGACACGCGCCGAATTCCACGTCACCAGTTCGTCATCTGCATGAGATGACTGCGGACTCAAATTCCGAAATGATCAATAAGGAAGCAGTTGAGCATCTACTACTCAGGATCCGCCACAGCCGGATGGGTAGGTTCGTTTCGTTTCGTTTCTACATCACTGAAAGGGGTGTGACATTGTGGCGTACGTACTCAAGGGCAGGATCAGGGCTGTGGTGGCGAGCACAGGCGTCGTCGGAATTGCTGCCGCAGCAGCCGTGCTATTTTCCGGATTACCGGCAGACGACTAGCCACTCTGGTCTACCGAGCAGGCTCAGGGGTGGCCCAGTCAGGGTGGTAGCGCCTTCACCCGAGTGCCCATACCTCAAATCCAGTTCGCAGCCTTCTGTACATACCCATGTTCCACCGAGCCGCTACCCGCGACGGGCAAGAGCCGGCTACCGGCGGCCGAGAGGGGTCCTCACCACGATGACGGCACCACTGCACGAGACGAGTGCAAGCGAGGCGACCGCCACCGTCGACGGCGCGCCCGACGCATCTGCCGTTCCGGACACCCGCGGCGCCGCCGCTAGGGCGATCGAGGGACGCTCGCCCTGGAAGATCGCCTGGACCCGTCTCAAGCGCGACAAGCTCGCCCTCGCGGGCGCCTTCGTCGTTGTCTTGCTCGTCCTGGTCGCGATCCTCGCCCCGGTCATCGTCGGCCTCCTGGGCCACCCGCCGGACGAGTTCCACGAGGACCAGATCGACCCGCTCTTCGGCATCCCGATCGGCTCCTGGGGCGGTACCAGCTCCAGCTTCCTTTTCGGCGTCGAACCCGTCAACGGCCGCGACGTCTTCAGCCGCATCGTCTACGGCGCCCGGATCTCCCTGCTCGTCGCTTTCCTGGCGGCGGTCTTCGCGGTCGTCGTCGGCACCGTCCTCGGCATCATCGCGGGCTACTTTGGCGGCTGGATCGACGCGGCCCTCAGCCGGGTCATGGACGTCATGCTCGCGTTCCCGCAGCTACTCTTCACGATCGCTCTGGTTTCGGTGCTGCCGAACCAGTTCCTCGGTCTCGACGGATCGGGCGTTCGCATCGCCGCTCTGGTGCTGGTGATCGGCTTCTTCGGCTGGCCGTACGTGGGCCGCATCGTCCGCGGCCAGACCCTCTCGCTGCGCAACCGCGAGTACGTCGAGGCCGCCCAGAGTCTCGGCGCCGGCCGCCTCTACATCCTGCGCCGCGAGCTGCTGCCCAATCTGATCGCCCCGATCACGGTCTACGCGACCCTCATGATTCCCACCAATATCCTCACCGAAGCGGCGCTCAGCTTCCTCGGCGCGGGTGTAAAGCCTCCCACCGCTTCCTGGGGACAGATGCTGTCGACGGCCATCACCACCTACGAGTCGGACCCCCTGTTCATGGTGATCCCCGGCCTCGCGATCTTCATCACCGTTCTGGCGTTCAACCTCTTCGGCGACGGCGTGCGGGACGCGCTCGACCCGAAGGGCTCGCGCTGACCGTTCGCCGACGACACGCAAGACCCGCCCCTGCCGCTGGCGACAGGAGGCCCATCCCAATCGGTGGTCCGCCCTGGCGGCTGCCACTACTCCGGAGGTTACTGGACCATGCTGAAGAGCTCTCAGCGCAGAATCGCCGCGGGCGCCCTGCTCGCCGCGGCCACCATGGTTGCCGCCACCGCCTGTGGCGGCGACGACAGCAGCGGCCAGGGCAAGGCGGGTGCGGCCGGCTTCAACGCCGCCGTGAACAAGGTCGCCGCCGCTTCCGACAAGAAGGGCGGCGAGCTGAAGTTCATCGGCTCGCAGGAGGCCGACTCGTGGGACCCGCAGCGCGGTTACTACGGCTTCGTGTGGGACTTCCAGCGCTACTACACGCGCCAGCTGGTCACCTTCAAGGCCGAGCCGGGAGCCGCCTCCACCGAGCTGGTCCCGGACCTCGCCACCGACGCAGGCAAGGTCTCGGCCGACGGCCTCACCTACACCTTCACGCTGAAGGACGGAATCGCCTGGGAGGACGGCAAGCCGATCACCTCCAAGGACATCAAGTACGGCATCGAGCGCATCTGGGCCCAGGACGTCATCTCGGGCGGCCCGATCTACCTGCCGCAGGTCCTCGACCCCAAGGGCGAGTACAAGGGCCCGTACAAGGACACCTCCCCGGACAAGCTCGGCCTGAAGGCAATCGAAACCCCGGACGACAAGACCATCGTCTTCAAGCTGCCGGTCGCCAACGGTGACTTCCTCCAGATGCTGGCCATGCCCGCGGCCTCTCCTGTCCGCCAGGACAAGGACACCAAGGCCAAGTACGGCCTGAACGTGTTCTCCTCCGGTCCGTACAAGTGGGAGTCGTACACGCCGAACAAGTCCATGAAGCTGGTCCGCAACGACAAGTGGGACCAGAAGACGGACAACATCCGGAAGGCACTCCCGGACACCATCAGCGTCACGTTCACCACGAACGCCGACGACATGGACAACCGTCTGGTCGAGGGCGAGTACGACCTCGACATCAACGCGACGGGCATCGGCGCCGCCGCCCGCCAGAAGGTGCTCCAGCAGCACAAGGACAACGTCGACAACCCGCAGACCGGCTTCATCCGCTACGCGGTCTTCCCGCAGACGGTCATCCCCAACATCGAGTGCCGTAAGGCCATCATCTACGCGGCCGACTCCAAGTCCCTCCAGACCGCCCGTGGCGGCCCGCAGGCCGGTGGCGACATTGCCTCCAACATGCTGCCGCCGGCGATCAAGGGTGCCGACCCGAAGGCCGACCCGTACGGCAAGCTCGCCGGCTCCGCCAACATCGCCAAGGCCAAGGAGGCCCTGGCGAAATGCGGCAAGCCGAACGGCTTCAAGACCACGATCGCGGTCCGCAACAACAAGAAGATCGAGATCGCGACCGCCGAGTCCCTCCAGCAGTCGCTGAAGGCCGCCGGCATCGACGCCCAGATCGACCAGTTCGACGGTGCCCAGACCTCGGGCATCATCGGTTCGCCTAAGGTCGTCAAGGAGAAGGGCTACGGCATCATCGTCATGGGCTGGGGCGCCGACTTCCCGACCGGGCAGGGTTTCCTCCAGCCGCTCGTCGACGGCCGCTTCATCCTGCAGAGCGGTAACAACAACTTCTCCGAGCTGAACGACCCGGCCGTCAACGGCCTGTTCGACCAGGCGCTGAAGGAGACCGACCCCGACAAGGCCGGCGAGCTCTACAAGCAGATCAACACGAAGGTCTCGGAGGCCGCGGTCTATATGCCCTTCACTCACGAGAAGAACATCATCTGGCGCAGCTCCCGGCTGACCAACGTCTACACCGCGGACGCCTACAACGGCCGCTACGACTACGCGTCGCTCGGCGTCGTCAAATAATCCGACCCGCTCCACCGGCGCACCCACCCGCCGCCAGGTCCGAAGGGCAGGTGATGGCCGAGGTCGGCGGCCGGGATCCCTGATCGGGGACCCGGCCGCCGACCGGCCGAACGCATGCTTGCATACATAGTCCGAAGGCTCTTCTCAGTCGTCGTGATGCTGCTCGTCGTCACCCTGGTGACGCTCAGCATCTTCTTCCTCATCCCCAAGATGACCGGCAGCGACCCTGCCGCGATGTTCGTCGGCAAGCAGGCGGATCCGGCTTCCATCGAGGCCATCCGGCAGAAGCTGGGCCTGGACGAGCCGATCCTGGTGCAGTTCTGGCACTTCATCTCCGGCCTCTTCGTCGGCCGGGACTACACCGGCGGCGGTGACACCATCCACTGTGCCGCGCCCTGCTTCGGCTACTCGTTCCGCACCGAGCAGGATGTCTGGACGATGCTCGTCGACGCCTTCCCGGTCACCCTCTCCATGGTCGTCGGTGCCGCCGTGCTGTGGCTGGTGCTCGGCGTCTCCACGGGTGCGGTCTCCGCGCTCAAGCGGGGCACGGCCATCGACCGCGCGGCGATGATCACCGCGCTGGCCGGCGTCTCGCTCCCCATCTTCTTCACCGCCATGCTGGCGATGCTCGTCTTCCGTACCCAGCTCCATTGGGTCGACGCCTCGTACGTGCCGATCACCGAGTCCTTCGGCGGCTGGTTCGGCGGCCTGCTCCTGCCCTGGGTCACCCTCGCCTTCCTGTACGCGGCGATGTACGCACGGCTCACCCGCGCCACCATGCTGGAGGTCCTGGGCGAGGATTACATCCGCACCGCCCGGGCCAAGGGCCTGCCGGAGGCCGTCGTGCTCGGCAAGCACGCCATGCGCTCCACCATGACCCCCATCCTGACCATCTTCGGCATGGACCTCGGCGCCCTCATCGGCGGCGCGATCCTGACCGAGACCGCGTTCAGCCTCCACGGCCTCGGCGGTCTCGCCATCAAGGGCGTGAGCGAGCGTGACCTGCCGCTGATCCTGGCCGTCACCCTCATCACCGCCGCCTGCGTGGTCATCGCGAACCTCGTGGTGGACCTTCTGTACGCAGTGATCGACCCCCGAGTGAGGCTCGCATGACGGACAAGCTGACGAAGACCGGCGCGGCGGTGGGAGAACCCGTCGCCACCGGGTCCGCTCCCTCCGGCGCCTTCCTCGACGTGCGCGACCTGAAGATCCACTTCCCGACCGACGACGGTCTGGTCAAGTCGGTCGACGGTCTCAGCTTCCAGCTGGAGAAGGGCAAGACCCTCGGCATCGTGGGCGAGTCCGGATCCGGCAAATCGGTCACCTCGCTCGGCATCATGGGCCTGCACACCGTCGGCCAGTACGGCCGGCAGAAGGCCCGCATCTCCGGCGAAATCTGGCTCAACGGACGCGAGCTCCTCTCGGCCGACCCGGACGAGGTCCGCCGGATGCGCGGCCGCGAGATGGCGATGATCTTCCAGGACCCGCTGTCCGCGATGCACCCGTACTACACGATCGGCCACCAGATCGTGGAGGCGTACCGCGTCCACAACAAGGTGGCCAAGAAGACGGCGCGGCGGCGGGCCGTGGAACTCCTCGACCGGGTCGGCATCCCCGAGCCCGCCAAGCGGTTCGACAATTACCCGCACGAGTTCTCCGGCGGCATGCGCCAGCGAGCGATGATCGCCATGGCGCTCGTCAACAACCCCGAACTGCTCATCGCCGACGAGCCGACCACCGCGCTCGACGTGACCGTGCAGGCCCAGATCCTGGACCTGATGCGGGACCTCCAGAAGGAGTTCGGCTCCTCGGTCGTCATCATCACCCACGACCTCGGCGTCGTCGCCGAGCTCGCCGACGACATCCTCGTCATGTATGGCGGGCGCTGCGTCGAACGCGGCCCGGCCGAGTCCGTCTTCTACGAGCCGCAGCACCCCTACACCTGGGGCCTGCTCGGCTCGATGCCGAGGATCGACCGCGACCAGACCGAGCGGCTCATCCCGGTCAAGGGCAACCCGCCCAGCCTCATCAATATCCCGAGCGGCTGCGCCTTCAACCCCCGCTGCCCGCACGCGGACGTCCCCAAGGGCGGCGTCACACGCACCCAGCGGCCGGAGCTGGCACTGGCCGGGGAGCGCCACTACTCGGCCTGCCACATGCCGCAGGAGGAGCGGACCCGCATCTGGACCGAAGAGATTGCGCCGAAACTGTGAGCGACAACATGGAATCTCTGCTCAAGGTCACCGGCCTGAAGAAGCACTTCCCCATCAAGAAGGGGCTTCTCCAGCGCCAGACCGCCGCGGTCAGGGCGGTCGACGGGCTCGACTTCGAGGTCCTGCCCGGGGAGACCCTCGGCGTCGTCGGCGAGTCCGGCTGCGGCAAGTCCACGATGGGCCGGCTCCTCACCCGCCTCCTGGAACCGACCGCCGGCACGGTCGAGTTCCAGGGCAAGGACATCTCCCACCTCGGAGTGGCGGGCATGCGCCCGTTCCGCCGGGACATTCAGATGATCTTCCAAGACCCATACGGCTCGCTGAACCCGCGCCACACGGTCGGCACGATCGTCTCGGCGCCCTTCAAGCTCCAGGGCGTCGAGCCCGAGGGCGGCGTCAAGAAGGAGGTCCAGCACCTTCTCGGCCTGGTGGGCCTCAACCCCGAGCACTACAACCGGTACCCGCACGAATTCTCCGGCGGTCAGCGCCAGCGCATCGGCATCGCCCGCGCGCTGGCCCTCAGGCCGAAGCTGGTCGTCGCCGACGAGCCCGTCTCCGCCCTGGACGTCTCCATCCAGGCGCAGGTGGTCAACCTCCTGGACGACCTCCAGCGGGAGCTCGGCCTCACGTACGTGATCATCGCGCACGACCTCTCGGTCATCCGGCACGTCTCGGACCGCATCGCCGTCATGTACCTCGGCAAGATCGTCGAGCTCGCGGACCGCAAGTCACTGTACGAGAACCCGATGCACCCGTACACCCGGGCCCTGATGTCTGCCGTCCCCATCCCGGACCCTCGCCGCCGCGGCGCCAAGAGCGACCGCATCCTCCTCACCGGCGACGTCCCCTCCCCGATCGCCCCGCCCCCGGGCTGCCGCTTCCACACCCGCTGCTGGAAGGCCACCGACCTCTGCCGCACCCAGGAGCCCCCGCTCCTCGAACTCCGCCCGGGCCAGCGCGTCGCCTGCCACCACCCGGAAAACGCGGATTCCCTCACGCTCCCGACCGCGAGGGAATCGCTGGAGGTATCGAAGGGCACAGCGAAGCTGGCTGCGGAGTTGATGTCCGAGGCGTCGAAGCCGGAAGCCGTGGAGGATGTGGCGATCCGGGACGACACCGCAGGCGAGGAGTAGGACGGGCAGCGGCGGTCGCATCGCGGCCACGGCACGAGGCTTCCGTGAAAGGCGCGGAAGCCAGCACAACGTACTTCACGGAGCGCCCTGAGCCAGAGGCACACGCCATCACGAAGCACATCCCTTACGGGCTGGCGTGATTGTGGTTGAGGGGTGATCTCTGGCGCGTGGGATGATCCGGCTGCGGCGATCATGGTCAACCGGGACGTTCTCGCGCATCAGGTGTTCACGGGGACCTCCTGGAAGTATCTGGGCCGTCTGGTTGAGGAGTTGGCCGGGCCGCGGGAGGCAGCTCACGCGCATACCCTGACGGCCCAGACCACGGCCTGCCAAAACTGCTGACAGCAGCACCGGTTTTCCTGGTCCGTTCCTACTCGGACGCCAGCCGCGACAAGCGGCCGGCGCCGTCGTCGTCAGCCCTCCACGGAAAGTGAGCCAGAACCCTACTTCGGGAGGCAGTCCCCGACGGCTGTCGTGTTCGAATTGTCCACGAGCTGCGCGGCAGCACCTTTTGCCAGATATTCAGTGGCGGTGGCGGTACGCGGCTGTCTCCATCTCGATGAACGATCGAATCAACGGGTTGGTGTCACCCTCGTTCCACACCGCTGCCACTCGGCTTGGCGGCGTGTCGATCAGCGGCACCACGGCCAGCCCTGTGGGCAGGTCGTGCCCGAGCGGGGCCAGGCCGACCGTGCCGTTCCACAGCACGGCCTGGAGTTCCTGGACGACGCGCACCACTGGGGCCCTCGCGTGGCTCGCCGCCGTTCCAGTACGACTGCCAGATCGGGCCGGCTCCCTTCGGGTACTGGAACCAGCGGCGGTCGCCCAGGCCGGCCAGCTGCGGCTGGCCGCGGCAGGCCAGAGGATCGTCGGCGCGCAGGACCACGCCCACCGGATCGGTACGCAGCTCACGCACCGTCAGCACGGTCTCGTCGAACGGCGCCCGAGTCAGAGCAACGTCGACCAATCCGGCGCGCAGCCCGCAGGTCGGGTCGGTCAGACCGGTGTCACGGATGCGGATGTCGACGCCGGGTGGCTTCGACGGTAAGCGGCGGCCAGCCTGGTCGCTCCCGGGTCGGTGCTGTCGCCCAGGATGCCGGCGGTGATGGTCGCGACACCGGCCGCCGCGCTCACGCGTACGCGGAGGCGGTCGGCCTGGTCGAGCAGGGCCCGCGCCTCATCGAGCAGCACTGCGCCCACCGGGGTGAGCGTGACGCCGACAGGCGAGCGGGCGAACAGCTGAGCCCCGACCTCGGTCTCCAGCTGCTTGATCGCCCGGCTCAGCTGCGGCAGGTTCATGTGCAGTCGCGTGGCGGCCCGGCCGAAGTGAAGTTCCTCAGCGACCGCCACGCATTAGCGCAGGGCACGTAGCTCCACACTGCGTCGATACCCAAGCGGTATCGACATTGCGGAATGGGCCTTGGCCAGTCGCAGGGCCCTGGCGGTGCACTCGCAGCATGACCGAAGAACGAAGACCAGCGAACCGCAGGCCGACCCCGCCGTATCGGTGGTCGGTCCCGGCGACGGCGAAACGATCGTCCTGGGCACCACGCGCGTGCGCGTCCTTGAAGACGGCAGCCATACCCGGCACCGCCTGGAAACCGCCGAGTCCCTCCTCGCGCCGCACATCCCCGGGCTGCCGCAGCACCGACACGCCCAGCACGACGAGGGCTTCTACATCGTGTCCGGCACGGTGCGGTTCACCGTCGGGGACAAGGACTACGACGCCACCACGGCCACGCTCGTGATGGTCCCGCCCGGCACCCCACACACCTTCGCCAACATCACCGACCGGGTGCCGCCAAGACACCCACTCACACGAGCCGTGGGTCCTTGAGCTGAGTCGGGGTCGCCCCCCCCCAGGCCTCCCGCTGGCACAGGGAACATTGGCAGCCGGAGGGGCCTGGCTGCCGATGGTGGTACACGGGGCGGGGTTGCTGGCTAGCCTGGGTTCCGGCGCCCGCCGTGGGCAGCCGCGCGGCGAGAGGAAGCCCATGACCGAGCAGGCCACCCGGCCCCGTGCCCAGGCGGACCCCAGCATCCTGACCCTGGAATTCCGGCATGCGCACCAGCTCATCGATCCAGCTGCGGAGGGCGTTCAGACCTGGCAGGTGTGCCTGCTCGCCAGCGGGGAGACAGTGGCCCAAGCGCGTGCGACGCGCGGCCAGCTCTGGAAGGCCCATAACCTCGGCAAACGCCTGGCCGACGAGCAGTCCTTCGCCGCGGTGGCGGCTGAGCAGCTCTTCGACGAGGACGGCGAGTTGAGTCCGGAGTACGAGAACTTCGTCGATCTGCCGGGCAATGTCCTGGTGATCGACGGCCTCCGCATCGATCCGCCGTGGGACAGTCCCTGGATCGTCGCCGGGTTGGTCTCCAGCATCATCGACCGGCTGACCGACAACCAGTATGCCGCGGTCCTTCCTCGTGTCTCCGGCGAAGCGGGGGATGCCCTCCTTGCGGAGGCGGGTGAGCTGCTAAGCGCCGAACCGTTCTCCGGCAACCTACTGATCATCGACACGTCGCTCGCCTTCCCAAAAAGGGCCGCACAGCGTGTGCTCGAGCACCTGCGTTCCCTCGCTCGCTAGGCTCTGTCTGACAAACGATCTTGGGTGGGTTCGCGGAGCCAGAGGATGAGCGAGGCGAGGTGGACTCCGGCCTTGTAGCGGGCGGCCAGTTTGTCGAAGCGGGTGGCGATCGCACGGAACTGTTTGAGGCGGTTGAAGCAGCGTTCGACCACGTTGCGTGCCTTGTAGAGCTCGCGGTCGAAGACCGGCGGCCTGCCGCCGGTCTGCCCGCGCCGCACACGGTTGGCCTTCTGATCCGACCGCTCAGGGATCACCGCTCGGATGCCCCTGCGCCGCAGGGTCTGACGGATCGCCCGGGAGGAGTACGCCTTGTCCGCGATGACCACGTCGGGCCTGCGGCGGGGCCGCCCGGCACCGGTCCGGGGCACCCTCAACTCGTCCATGACCGTGTCGAAGACGGTGGAGTCGTTGACGTTGCCCGGCGTGACGACAACGGCCAGGGGCAGGCCCCTGCCGTCGCAGGCGAGATGGACCTTGGTGGTCAGCCCGCCGCGGGACCGACCGAGCGCCTGGCCAGCCGACGGACGTGCCGGATCTTCCAGTTCGTCCCCCGCCGCCGCCCCTTTTTGCGGGCGCCGGCGGCGTGCTGGTGAGCTCGGTTGATCGTGGAGTCGACCGACACGGTCCACTCCACGGCTCCGACGGAGTCGTCCCGGACCTGGGCCTGTTCGAGCAGACGGGCCCAGGTTCCGTCCGCCTCCCAGCGAGCGAACCGCTCATAGGCCGTCTGCCACGGCCCATAGCGTTCCGGCAGGTCACGCCACGGCGCACCGGTCCGCAACCGCCACAACACCCCGTTGATCACCTGCCGATGATCTCGCCACGGCCGACCTCGCCCATCAACACCCGGCAGCAGAGGCGCTATCCGCTCCCATGCCGCATCCGTCAGCTCACCACGACCCACCACAAGATCAATTATCAGACAGGTCCTAGGGCCTGCGTGACGTCGTGATCATTCGGCGGTCTTGATCAGATCGCCGATCCAGATCATTGCGCCGCGGAGGTGGAAGCCGGCGAGGTAGCTTTCGGGCGACTTGTCATAGCGGGTGGCGATGCCTCGCCCACGCCGGAGTTCAAGGACGAGATCGTCGAGCTGGGCCGGCGGGGTGACCGCTCGGTCGGTCAGGTCGCCAAGGACTTCGACCTGACCGAGACCGCGGTCCGCGACTGGGTCCGCCAGGCCCAGGTCGACGCCGGTGAACGTGACGGCCTGACCAGCAGCGAACGCGAGGAACTGGCGGCTCTGCGGCGGGAGAACCGCCGCTTGCGCGAGGACGTCGACATCCTCAAGCGTGCGACGGCTTTCTTCGCGACGGAGACCCGGTGAACGTGGACCCGTTCACCGAGGCGGAGAAAACCGCAGGTCACACCGTCAAACGGACGTGTGAACTCCTCAAGGTCTCCCGGACCGCCTACTACGCCCGCCGCAACGGCACCCCCGGCCCCCGTTCGGTGAGAGACGCCGAGCTGACCGAACAGATCACAGCCGTCCACCAGCAGTCCCGCGGCACCTATGGCGCCCCGCGCGTCCACGCTGTCCTCCAGCGTGAAGGAGCCGGCTGCGGGCGGCGCCGGGTCGCCCGTCTGATGCGACAGGCCGGCCTGACCGGCCGGCACCGCAGGCGCCGCCACCGCACCACCGTTCCCGACCCGCACGCGGTGACCCGGCCTGACCTGGTGCTTCGCGACTTCCAGCCCGACCCCGCCGCGATCGACACCCGCTGGTGCGGGGACATCACCTACCTCGCCACCGACGAGGGCTGGCTCTACCTCGCCACCGTCATCGACATCGCCTCCCGCCGCGTCGTCGGCTGGGCCACCGCCGACCACCTGCGGACCGAACTCGTCGCCGACGCCCTCACGGCCGCCTGCCGAACCCGCCGCCCGGCCAGCCCGGTGATCTTCCATTCCGACCGCGGCTGCCAATACACCAGCAGTGAACTCGCCACCCTGGCAACAGATTTCGGCATCAGGCTGTCAGTCGGACGCACTGGCCAATGCTGGGACAACGCCCTCGCCGAATCGTTCTTCTCCACCCTCAAGAACGAGCTCGGCGACAGCCGGCCATGGCCCAGCCGGGCCGCAGCCCACACCGCGATATTCGAGTGGACCGAGAGCTGGTACAACTTGCACCGGCTCCACAGCAGCCTCGGCTACCGCAGCCCCGCCGAATACGAGACCGCCCTCGCAGCCTGACCAACACACCAAACGTGTCCGTCAAAGCGGAACAAGCCCACGTGGCTGAAGGGCCGGCCGCCTCGTGTGCCCCTCTTCTTGCGGTTGGCGCCCGCTTTCCCGGGATGCCGGCCGGCCTTGATGCCCCGCGTCTGCGCAGGTAAAAGTGGTTACCGCGAGACGAGTAGGCTTTATCGGCGGCGACAGCGCCGGACCTGGTGCGGGGACGGCCGGCAGGCAGACGGACCTTCACCCTGGAGAGCACGGGATGAACTGCGGACTGTCCGCGGCCTGCCCGGCAGTCAGGAGCAGCGCAAGCGGACGGCATCTGCGGTCCGCGGCGAGATGAATCTTGCTGGTGAGGCCGCCCCGGGACCGGCCGAGCAGGGCTTGCTTCAGGCGGAGCTTGCGCCGGCGCCGGACACGCCGGCGCTCGTCCTGTCCGTTCTGTTCCTCCGTGCCACCCCTTTTTGCCGGGCTGTCTCCTGCTCCTGCGCGGCTTCCTCCAGGGCCGACATGAGGTGCTTGCTGACGCGGAGCCCCGCGGCGTCGTGGTGGGCGCGGACCGTAGTGGAGTCCACGCTGACCAGGGACAAGTCTGTCTGCTCCGCGCGGGCTGCCTGAGCGATCAGACCCTCCAGCAGGGCGGTGAACACACCGGCGTCCCGCCAGACGCGGAAACGTCCGTAGACGGTGGCCCATGGACCGAACTCGGCAGGCATCTCCCGCCACTGACCGCTGGAGCGGAACCGCCAGACCACCCCCTCGAACTGTTCCCGCAAACGCTCCGGATACGGGCCGTACCTGCCGATCGGCAGATACGGCTCGATGAACTTCCACTGAGCATGGGTGAGTTGCCTACGCGTCACGCCCACAGTCCTACCGGGTTCCACCCCACGAAGAGCACAGAACCCGGCAACTGATCACGACATCACACAGGCCCTAAGCGGCTCGCCCAGCTTCACCGTCGCTTCGACCCGCTGCGTCCCGGTGCAGCCGGAGGCCCGGTCCAGGGAACGGGTCTCGTACGTGACCCTCACGTGTACCGTGCCGCGTTCGACAGTGTCGAGTTCACCGCGCAGGTTGCGCACGCAGTCGCGTGCGCCGTCGGGGACTTCGGCGTCGACTATTAGAGACCGGCCTCCGTCGGTTGTGCGGACACCGCCGTTGCGGATCGGAGCGGCGAGTGTCCAGGCTGTGCCCGCGCCTGTCGCCTCCTCCACGGTCTCGACGGTCTTGGAACCACAGCCGGCGAGGATCACCAGGGCCGCGCCGAACACGACCATCCGTATGCCCCGCTGCCACATGCCATGCCCCCCATTCGCCCAAGATCGGCAGCCTAGCGTGCCCGCGGGTGCGTTGAAGTGGCCGTTGGCGGACATGGGCGTGTTGTTGGTGGTGTCGTCAGCCGTGCGGACCCGCCGGCTGCGGCTGTGGCCGGGGCACTACGACCACCTGCGCCGGTAGCTCCGTCGGCGGGGCATCCGTCACCGCATTACCCGCAAGCGGGGGTCGAGTCTTCACTGCGGCTGGGCCGCCGCCGGCGGGTGGTCGAAAGGACAGTGCCCTGGCTGGCTGCCGACGTCTGCATTCCCGTCATGAACGCAAGGCGGCCGAGCACTTCCCGGCCTTCGTCGGCATAGCCCCGACCCTCATGGGTACCGTCGCCTGATTCGGTGAGCCAGTGGGTCGGGAGCATCAGTCGGGCCGGCGCTGGTGGTGTCAGTGACAGCTCGTAGGGTGCGCTGGTATTCGACGAGGAGGTTCCGTGGGGTTTTCCGGTCATCTGGTCTTTGCGCGCAGCAAGCGCCCGCTGCTGGAAGCGCCCCTGTTTGGCAGTACGGGTCCAGGGCTGAGGGACGACGTGCATGAGTGGCGGCCGCGACCGGGCGGCTGGCAGACCCTGCAGTTGGAGCAAGGCGTCTGGGAGGACGGGTACCTGTTCGCCTTGGTCGAATGGACTGGTGTGCCGGCCTGCGTCGCCGATGTCTCCGACAGCAGTATCGCCCTCGTGACCGGCCTGGACACAGACGGGCACCGCTGGCAGGCATGGCTCAACCTGGACAACGCCGCGGCTCTCCTCGTCGAGGAACCCGAGGGCGTGGATGACGTGAGCCTGTGGGTGGACACCCTGGAGTTCGAAGAAGCCATCGGGCATAAGCGTGCGGAGCTCGATGCGGAGGTGCCGGCCGGCGCCGAAGGCGCTCTCCTGTGGGCTTCGGCAGCTGGTGTCCAGAGCGCGACGCTGCCGTCTCGGATCGAGGAACTGCTGCGTGCACGGGAGACGTTCGTGGAGGAGCTGTTCGACGGGCTGCTGGACGAACTGGGCTTCCCTGAGGCTGCCCGCTCCGCGCCGCAGCCATAAGAAGCGATCTCTATGACCGTGTTTGAGATCTTCGTGGATCGTGGGTCGGGAGGTGTTCTGGCCTCTGCTGGTGAGCGATGCGCGCGTCGCCTTCGTGGGCGACTTCGGAGAGCTTGAGCAGGGCAGCCCAGATGGGCTGTCGCTGCGGTCCGCGGTCAGGGCCGAGGAGCCCGCTCACGGTCGTGAGCTGGTCAAGTATCTGCAGAACGGTGCGCTGCTGGCTGCGACGAGCACGCTCGTACGTGACGTTCTCGCCCCTCGACAACCCTGTGATGGGCGGGCTGCACCTGCTGACGGACGGGCACTGGCTGTGGTACTCGGACCTGGCGCACTGCGTCGAGCGCTGCCATCTGGCGCTCGTTGCGCAGTTCATCGCTCATGCGCAGGCCAACGGCTGGGCGGTCCCGCAGCTCGGTGACGCGGAGCTGCTTGCGCTGGAGGCGGTCCTTCTCGGTGACGGTACGGACTGGGTCGGTCACCTGCGAGCCGGTCGTGTGTCCCGCCGCTGAGACTCGCGCGAGCAGCCGGGGACCCGGCCGTGTAGCGCGACCTGTGTGCTCGAGCTGCCGCACCCAGGATCCCGGTCTTTGCCCGACAGATCACGGTTTTCGAGTTGGCCGGACTGGCTTCGTAGTCGCGGGCCGGACGACGGTGGGCGGTGAAGCCACGAGAGGGTTCGCTCCACAGTCCTCCTCTTGGGATGGACCTGGATTTCCCGCTGGTTGGGGTCCCTTCGGGCCGCGCGGAAGGCAGTTCGCCGGCGGCTGGCGGTGCCGGGTCAAGCGGCAGGGTGTCGGGGTGGCCGCGTGGTGGTGCGGGTCAGGGATTGCCTGTGAGGTGCCGCGCCCTTGCCGTTTCGTGGGGTGGGCGTGGTGTTCGGGGTGTTGGCGCGGTGGGAGCCCGCAGGAGGTCGCGCCAGTCGGCTGGCCAGTTGGCCAGCGCGAGGATGCCCATGATGAGGAGGTGGGTCGGTGCGGCCCAGCTCTCCATGGCCGGGTCGTGGTTGACGATGTGGGTGGTGACGGCACCGGTGAGGACGAACATCAGTGTCGTGGCGCCCAGGAAGCGTGTTCGCTTGTCGGGGATCACGAGCAGGACGGCGGCGATACCTTCCAGGGCGCCGACCACGAAGCGCATCCAGGGCGGGTAGCCCCAGTCTGCGAACTTCGTGGAGTACGCCGAGCTGAATATCGTGTCGCCCGGCCAGAACTTGGTGACGGCGCCCAGGGCGAACTCGAAGGCCATGAACCAGTACAGACCGGTCATCAGTCGCTTCGGCATGTTTTCCTTTCAAGGGGAAGTGGGCAGGGTCGGGCTGACGCGCGGCGCTTGCGGTGCCGCGGGAGTCTTTGCTTTCGGGAGGTCAGCCCTGCAGGGTGGTGATGGCCTTCTCGATACGCCGCCGGCGCGTCTCGGGCCTCTTCGCGCTCTCGATGGCGCGCACATGCTCACGCTTACGGCTGTAGGGAAGGCTGTCGTATGCGGCGCGGGCGACAGGGGTGTCGTCCAGGGCCCGCGCGAAGTCCGGGGGCTCGACGACGACACGCGGCTCGGTGTCGAGCTCCAGCTCGACCTCGACCTCCTCGCCGATTGCGACACCCGCGGCCTGCCGGTTGGCGTTGCTCAGGCCCAGGAGGTGACGGCCCCGCAGGAGAGCGACCCGGCTCTTCCAGGAATGCCCGTTCAGCGTGATCGTCACCGGCGGCCGCGCGCCCCCGCCGAGCGCTGCCACCACCTCGGCCGGAACCTCCAGACCCCGCATGGGCTCGGGCGGCTCGACGTGGGCCCGAAACTTCATGATCTTCCTCCAGTTGCTCTGCCGGCTCATCGCGGATTCGGGGGTCAGGACGGTGTGGGGGCGAGGGAGGCCGCAGGCTCCCAGGCGAACCCGTCCTGGTCGGTGAAGGCGCCTGCGGTGCCGCCGAGGACGATGCGGTGCGAGCCGGTGCCGTCGGCGGGGACGCCGAGGTCCTTGGCCAGGGCACGACGCTTGTACAGCGCCAGCTTGATGGGGCTGGCGTGGCCGGGGGTGAACTCGGCGTACTTGCCGCCGAAGCTCTTGGCCACGCTCAGGCCCAGGCCGACGTAGAACTCCTTGGTGGCCTTCACGTCCTGGACGCCGATCAGCAGGACGACCTCGTCGATCTCGCGGGTGGCGGGGCCGCTGTCCTTCTTCGCCGAGGTCGCGATCTTCCAGATCGTCCCGTCCGGCGCCTGCACGACGCCGCCGTAGCCCCACAGCGACTTCGCGGCGGGCTTCAGCACCGTGGCGCCGGCCGCAGCGGCGGCGCCGACGAAGCTGTCGACGGTGGCCGGACCGGACACCGTGAGCGCCAGGGTGAAGCCGCGGAATCCGGTGGAGTGCGCCTCGGACGCCCGCAGGCGTATGTAGGTGTCCACGCCGAAGGCGCTGTAGAAGCGGCGAGCGGCCCCGGGGTCAGCCACCTCAAGGGTGACGGACGCGAGGGACGTGTGGGCTGCGGTGGAAGCGGTGGTTGCCATGACCATCACGCTAGGGGCCGCACAGCAGGCGGGGCTTCTCGATTCCTGACCGCTCTTGGAGACTTGCTTCGCCACACAAGCCTGCATCCCCTCCACCCTTGATCACCGCCCCGCATCACGGGCCGCACCCGCAGCATCGGCACGGTCGCCCGCCACATCCGCCGCCTGGCGCCGGAATGCCCCCGGCGGCATACCGGCCAGCCCGGTGAAGCGGATGGTGAACGTCCCCAGCGACACGCAAGGAGCGGCCCTCCTTCTCGGCCTCCGGGGCGTAGTCGAAGGGAACACCTCCGCGGTCACCGGGTCCGACCTCTTGCAGCAGGCCCTCTCCATGGATGCCGCTTTCCTCCGGTTACTCGTGTGCCGGCGCGTGGCCTGTCGTACGACCTGCCCGGCTCTGGGCATCACCCCACCATTACGCCCGCCCGCCGGAACGCACCCACGACCTCTTCTCCGACCAGCGCCGGGGGCAACCTCCTTTCCTGTGAGGCGCCGGCGTCGAGCGCCGCCTGGACGGCCCGGAAGGCTCCGTCGATCGCGCCCGACAGCGCCGCAGGCGGCTCTGTCGGCAAGCGGGGCGGCGGGTGTGTACTGGGGAGGGTTGCCGCATCGAGGGGGAAGCATGCCGCAAACACCAGATCCGGGAGCACCCGAGCCGGCGTACGAGGAGGAGCCCTGGCTGGACAGTCGTGAGGTCGCCGAGCTGTGGCCGGTGCGTAAGGACTGGCTGCCCGGCGTCGCCGGCCGTGCGGATGTCCGCGTCCGCCAGTTCGGCGGGGAGAGCCGGGGCACTTATGGAGCGGCGCCGACCTCCTACCACTACCACCCCGAGGACGTACGGCGGGCCGCGACGGCCATCGCCGAAGGCCGCCTCGACATCCCGTCGGTCTGGCGCAGCGACACTCCCGACGGTCGGCGGGCGGAGTACTGGAGCAGATTCCGGCTCCGTCTCACCTGCGCGGTCATCCTGGCCCCGGTCCTCCTCGCCCTGGTGCTGGCGGTCTATGCCATGGCGTCCTGAACCCTGAGCCGGCGGGCAGCAAGTCCAGGTCGGCCGTGGCGGGTGGCTACGTCACCCGGTAATCAGGGCCGCCCGGTCCGGGACCGGCGCACGGCATCGGCCACGGCGGGGCGAGGGGCCGGCCGGGGGCAGACCAGCGCCTGCCTCAACCAGAGCCCGGAGAAGACCGAAGCCTGATTCGAAATGCCCGGTGGCGCGCTGCCCCGCCAACAGCACTGTCGCCTCCTGCCACCCCGGCAACCCCGACAACCCCAGCAATCCCAGCAACCCCGGCACGTTCGCCGCTACCGGGACATCCCCACGTGTCATCGGCGTTACGGCGCCGGCCTCAGTCCTGGATGCGCCCGCGCCACGACCGGCCGGGACATGCCCCCGACCGACACTTCAACCCGCAGCCGGCCTGCTCCACGGCCACCTCCACCGCCCGGTAGATCCGAACACCTGCGAGCGGCAACGCTCGGCCGGACCCCGGTGGCGGCCCGAAGCGACGCGGCCGGCTGACGAGCTCGTGCACGGTGGGCGGGGAGACGTCGAGCCTTGGATGGCTGATCATGGTCAGGTGGGTGGTGGGGAACGCGTCTCGTGCAGTGATCATCAGCGATCACTTCGGGCGACAGCCCCGTGATCTGCCGACTCCGGATGATGGTCCGTGCACGTGCCCGGTTTCCCACGATGCAGACCGTGCTCAACGATCAGAGGTCCGCCGTACCAGCGGCCGGCTCTGCACGAGCTCGTTACGGGCAGTCTTGAGATGCATTCATCCCCGGCCTGGAGTCCGGGGCTTTCTGCAAGTGTCCGGGTAAGGGACCGGCGCTGTGTCCGGGGACCGAGCACGACCGGAGGGCGGGGAGCTGATCCCCTTCCCGGCCTGAGTCGCGGTCACTCGAACCCGAGGGGGCTGCGAAGGGGTCGTTGATCGGTTGTTGATCAGCCGTGTACCGGCGGCTGGCCTACTACGAGTCGGTTTTCGGTTCGCGGTCTTGGAGGACCATCGTGCTCAGGCGGACGGTTCGGGTGAGGGTCGGTGTGGCGGCGGCCTTGGTGCTGGGCGTCGCGGTCACGCCGGCCTGCGGAGGCACTGCGGTGGAAGGGGCCGGCCCGGTGATCCCCAAGGCCTGTGGTGCCAGTCCAATGGGCTGTTACTGACAGGCCGTGGTTCGGGCTTCGGGAACCGGCAGGTGCGGGGGGGTGGGACGGATGCCCGACATCGTGACGCGTCGGCTTCGGCTACGGCGGTTCAGTCGTGACGATGCGCCGGCCCTTGCCCGCTACCGCTCCGATCCCTGTGTCGCCCGCTACCAGACCTGGCGCTCGCCGATCGACCGAGCGGAGGCAGAGGCGGTCGTTGCCGGATACCTCAGGGAGAATCCCGACGGGCCCGGCTTCTTCCAGTACGCCATCGAGCGGAAGAAGCGGCCCGGCTTGATCGGTGATCTCCATGTCGAGACCGGGACCGGCCGCCGCCAGGCGAGGGTGGGCATCACGCTGGCGCCGGATATGCGACATCGGGGCTACGCGACCGAGGCGATGGCCGCGGTGGCGGACCGCCTCTTCGCCACGGGCGCGAAACGGATCACGGCCACCTGCGACGCCCGCAACACAGCGTCCGCGAAGCTCCTTCGACGAGTGGGCTTCGAACAGCGGGGCCGAGAGAAGCAGTACCTGGAGCGACGTGGCATCCACGCCGACGTCCTGCTGTTCAGGATGTCGGAGGGGCAGCTGCGCCGCCCCTCATGATGCTGCCGGAACCAGCCGGGTTCCAGCGGCGATCACCGAGCGCACTCACGCGCGATCACCACAGGAGGACAGCATGGACGGAGCCCGCCCGGGAAACCGGATCGCGCCGATCGACGAGAGCGAGATCGGCGTCGATACTGCGGACACACCGAGTCAGCCGGATGTGTCGGGCGACTCGGAGGAGGTCGAGGCGTAGCCGTCGTCTCGTGCGCAGCGCCTGCACAGCGCCTGCGCAGCGCCCTCCCGTCGAGGACCGCCGCCTTCGACGGGAGCAACTTGCCGACAGTCAGGGCCCCTTGGCGCATCACGTGTGTGGAAGGAACCACCGATGGGGGCCGGGCCCCTTGGCCCGTACAGCGCAGGGTCGTCCGGCTTTCTGTCGACCCGCGTGTGCTGGCTGCTGTGGATCGGCATCACCTGCCGTCTGTCGTACTCCTGCAGTTCGAAGGATGCTCCAGGCACGGGATGACTGCACGCCGGCCGGCCGGCAGGTTGATCTCGGCGAGGGGGCGCTCGCCCCGGCCGCCGCCGGGCGGTTCCGCGTGCGCGGGCTCGGTGAGGGCAGCGCAGAGCAGGCCGCCCAGGGCGAGTACGGGCAGGAGGCGGCCGAGGACGGCCCGGCCGCACCTGCCGATGGTGTGCTTCATGGATCCGCTCCGTTTCGTCGTGTGTCGTTGCGGGCTGTCCAAGGTTCGGCGCGGGTTGCCGGGAAGGGCTCAACGTTCGATGTACGTCCCGGTGCCGGGCGAGCGGAACGAGCGAGGGTGTGTTCCGGCGCGGGGCCAGGGGGAGGGTGGTCATGCAAGGGTTGACGCAGGCACAGGCACGATCGGGGCACCTGGCGGTGCGACTCCTCGGACCGGTCGGTGCCCGGCTGGGCGGGGAGCGGATCGAGCTCGGACCGCCGCAGCAGCAGGCGGTGTTCGCGATGCTGGTGCTGCGGCGTGGCCACGTCGTCGGGGTCGGGCAGTTGGTGGAGGGGGTGTGGGGATCGGCTGCCGTACCGCGTAGTGCGTCCTCGGCCGTCCGCACGTACGTCTCACAGTTGCGCGCGGCCCTGGAGCCGGACCGGCCCGTGCGGTCGGGAAGCCGGCTGATCGTCACCGTGGAGAGTGGCTATCGGTTCCTGACGCCGGCGGTTGTCGTGGACGCCGAGGTGTTCGCGCACGAGAGCGCGGACCGGGGCGGGACGGCCGAGGCCGTGTACGAGCGGCTGACGTGTGCGGTCGGGCGCTGGCAGGGCGTCGCCCTGGCCGGGGTGCCGGGGCCCTGGGCGGAACGCCGCCGCGAACAGCTGACCGAGTCTCTCGCGGCGGCACGCGAAAACCTGTACGCCGCAGCCGTCGAGCTGGGGCGATACGGGGAGGTCGTCGCCGAACTGCGCTCGATGGTCCGGGAGTTCCCGCTGCGGGAGCGCTCGCACGGGCTGCTGATGCTGGCTCTGCAGCGCACCGGACGCCAGGTGGAGGCCGCTCGGGTGTACGACGAGGCGTGCGAGGTGCTGGCGCGGGAACTGGGGACCGAGCCGGCGGCGGAGCTGAGGGATCTGCATCGTGGACTGCGTACAGGACGAAGAGTGCATCCCTTCGTATGGCCCGGTGGCACCGGCGTCCGTCCGTCGCCCTCCTCCCGCGCGGCCGCCACGGACGATCGCCGATCGGGAGCACCTGCTGCGGGCGGCCAGGCAGTCCCGTACCTCGCCGCGCACCGATCGGCTGGTGCCCCGGGCCACCGGCGGCAGCCGTCCACGGGGGCGGACCGGCGACCCGGAGCGCCTGTAGCCGTAGGCCCTGCGGACCGGCGCCCCGGAGCGCCTGTAGCCGTAGGCACCGTGCAGGGCGGCGCGAGGAGGACTGCGGCACCGCTCCCTGGCGACATCGGGTACTTCACCGGGCGCAGCCGACTCATCGGCGAGATAAGGGATCACCTGCTCCAGGCCCGCCCCGGGCACAGCCCGGCGATGGCCGTCGCGACCGTCACCGGCATCGGCGGTGTCGGCAAGACCGCGCTCGCCGTCCACGTGGCACATGGCCTGCGCGCGGCCTTCCCCGACGGGCAGTTGTACGTCGGCCTGCGTGCCGGCGCCACTCCCGCGGACCCGGCCGGTGTGCTCGCCGATCTTCTCTCCGTACTCGGCACCCCGCCCGACCGGCTGCCGCTGGACCTGGAAGAGCGGGCCGCGCTGCTGCGCACCCTGCTCGCCGACCGCCGTGTGCTGCTGGTCCTGGACGACGCCCGGGACGCCGCCCAGGTTCGCCCCCTCCTGCCCGGAACGGCCGGCTCCGCGGTACTCCTCACCACCCGGGCTCCTCATATCGCGGTCCCCGGCGCCCGTTCCTTCGCCGTGGACGTCTTCGCCGAGGCCGAGGCGGTGACGTTGCTCGGCACCCTCGCGGGCTCCGCACGCGTGGCCGCCGAGCCCGAAGCCGCCCGGGCCCTGGCCGACTCCTGCGGCCGTCTGCCACTCGCCGTACGCATCGTCGGGGCCCGCCTCGCCGCCCTGCCGCGCCACAGCCTGCGCGCCTTCGGGGCGCGGCTGACCGACACCCGCACCCTGCTCGGCGAGTTGAGCCACGGCGACCAGGCGGTGGAGCCGGCCTTCCAGCTCGGCTACCGGGCCCTGACGCCCGATCAGGCCAGGGCGTTTCGTCTCCTGTCCCTCCTCGACGCCCCCGATGTGCCGCTGCCCGTCGCCGCCGCTCTGCTCGGTATCGAGGAGAGCGCGGCAGAGGACCTCGCGGAGAGCCTGGTCGACACCGGAATGCTGGAGTCCCCCGCCCCGGGTCGCTATCGCCTGCACGACCTGCTCCGGCTCTACGGCCGACGCCGTGGCGAATCCACCGAGCCCGAGGACCGGGCGGCGGCGCTGCGCCGGGTCCTGGCCCTCCTCTACGGCAGCGCGGTGCATGTGGCACGGACGGCTCTGCCCGACGACGTCCCCTCACCCCCCTGGCTCCAGACGCCGGGCCGTGCGGGCATCGCCTTCGAAGACACCGAGCAGGCCCGTGCCTGGTTCCGCGCGGAGCACGCCGTGCTGACCTCTGCCGTGGAGCAATCGCTGGCGTCGGTCCCCGACGCCCTGCGGACGGCCGTGGATCTGCTGACGCTGATCGCGGTCTGCAGCCTGTTTCCGAGCCGTGGTCACTACGAGGACGCGTGCCGGCTCGCCGGATCGGCCGCTCGGCGGGCAGCGGAGGCCGGCGAACCCGAGTACCGAGCCCGCGCGCTGCACACGCGGGCCTGGCTTTCGTCTCTGGTGGGCCAGTACGCGGCAGCGGAGAGGGACCTGCGCGAGGCGCTCGCCTGGGCGGAGGCGACCGGCAGCGCCCGGCGCCTTCACATGTCGGGGGTGCTGCTGGCGCTCGTCCTGCGCGCCACGGGACGCGTCGGGGAGTCGCAGGCCGCGATGGCCAGGGCCGAGCATTTCGCGGGCGATCCTGACGACCCGGCGAGCCCTGCCGGCTTCGCCCGCTTCGTAGCCCGCTTGCACGTCGCCGTGGGCGCGGACCAGCCGCCCTTGGGGCTGCCTCTGATGACACCGCTGATGCGCCGTGTGGACGCCCACGGGACCTCGCTGGTCAAAGCACAGGGAGTAGTCCGCCTGGGGGCCGCGCTGAGCGGGCTCGCCACGTCGGACGACTGACCGAAGACGGGATGGGAGTTGAAAGATGAATCCGGGAAGATCGACGGAGAGCAAGACCGTCTGAGGTGACGCTGGCCGACCATGACTGTGGGGCGGGGTTCGCCGTTTCCGGCGGACCCCGCCCCTGGCTTTTGTCAGCCGATGGCGCGGCTGGTTGCCCAGCCGAGGTCGCCGGGCATGAAGCGAGTGCCATGGGTGTCGGGGCCACCATGGGTGTCGGGGCCACCATGGGTGTCGGGGCCACCATGGGTGTCGGGGCCACCGGGGGTATCGGGGCCGCCGGGGCTGCCGGGTAGAACCTGCAGTTCATCGACGTGGACCCGGAGTCCGGACAGACCGGGAGCCCGACGGCCTGGGTCGACAAAACGACCCACGACATCCTGCTCCAGAGCTGCACCGCCGACGAGACGACCCACGCCGAGTACACCGCCGACGAGACGACCGCGCCAAGTGCATCGAGAGGAACACGCCCGGCCACGACAAGGTGGCCCCCGAGGACGAGAGCGTGATCCGCTTCCCCGCCCACATGCTCCCGATCCTGAGGCAGGCCTGCGATGCCGCAGAACGAGCCCCCCCCCCCCCCCCCCCCCCCCCCCGGTTCGATGAGCGGCTCACCGACGCCCGACAAAGCCACAGCCCCCTTCCCCACTTCAACCATGGTGAGGAGGCGGGAACACATCCGCGCGAGCGGGGAGCAGTTCCGGGGCCTCCCCTCCCGAATCTCCCGCGCGGGACCGTCCCCACGCGGGACCAGGAGCCGTTCCACGGTGTGGGCGCGGTGCTCGCGGGAACACCCCCGCACGAGCGGGGACCAGGTGAGCGAGTCGAACAGACTGGGACCTTGTCCGGCCGGTCACGTGCCTGTCCTCATCGGCAGATCCATCCGTAGCAGGCTTCGCGACTCGGCCATACCGGGTGGTGAACCGGTCCAACAGACGGATCGCCATGCCGTGGTCGCAGAAACTGGGCCATCTCCTAAACCGTACGTCCACCGCCGACGGTTGCGGCGGGGTCAGCACCGCAGGCCAGGACGATCCCGGTGAGAGCACTGTCGATCGGCCGCCCGGACTGAAGAGCCGAGTCCCCTTCCACTTCGACGGCGTGCATCAGCAGAGTCATCTCGCAGCAGACCTCGATCACGCCGGCCCCCTCGTCGAGAAGCCGCGTGAGCGCGGCATGGTCGCCCCACCCACCGCTTGACGGGCCGGAGTCCGTAGGCTTTCGAACTCGAAGCTGCTCACCGCGGCATCACACCTCGACGACAGGCAACCATGACCGGCCGGACAGGTCCTAGGTGTATCGACCTGCAGCGTTGTCGACACGACTGAGGGGCGGGCTCCGCCGCGGCGTGCCCGAGGAGTCGGCCCGTGAGGACACCTCCGACCAGGATCCGCCTGCCGAGAACGGTCAGCCCGGCATGACGGTCGGACACGAAGACCTCCGTGTGCGGTGGGGAGCCCAGAGACCTCCACGACACCGGAGGTCTTCACCATGATCAAGACCAGGCCCCGTCAACAGCACCCGCGATCAATACACCTCACGCAGCAGGAACTCCTCGGCAGCCCGGGCACCGCCCTCGCTACGGCTCTGGGTGGAGTGGCCGGCGCCCGGGAGAACGACGAGTTCGGGCCGCGGGGTCACAGACGCCAGGTCGCGGGCCCACCGCACCGGCGTCGACAGGTCCCGGTCACCGGCGAGGATCAGCACCGGCATCGTCAGAGTGCGGCGGAGCGCCGCCTGATGGGGGCGCGAGGCCGGCCAGAACAGACAGGTCCGCGGAATGCCCTGCGCACCCGCCGTCTCCCGCTCAAAAGGCCACACCGCCGCCGGCCGGATCCGCTGGACGGCCTGCTTCAAGGCGCCTTCCCGACCCTCGACAGGGGCGGAGGCATCGCCCCATGGCCATCGGGAGTCGGCACAGAGCGTCGCGGCGTGCAGTCCGGAGCTGAACTCCGAAGGCGGTTCGTCGGACGGCGCGGAGAACCCGGCGACGAGACCGTCGAGGCGGGCCCGGTCGCCGGAGGCGGAGGCGTGGATGGCGCCGAGGATGCCGAACCGGGGGTTGTCGAGCTTCGGGTCGATGATGCTCGCGATGACGAGCAGATTGAACACGCCGACGCCGTTGCCGTCGCGCCGGACGACCCTCGCCAGGTCCCGGGCCGGGTCGAAACCGCACCCCTGCTCACGGCAGGCGGTGCGGAGCACCCGCGCAGAGTGGCCGAGGGCGTCCTCGTACAGCACGCCCGCACCGTCGAGCGGTACGACGGAGTCGAGGACGAGTCTGCGGACCCGATGCGGATGGCTCAGGGCGTACTGGCCGGCGGTGAACGTGCCGTACGAGACCCCGTCGAGCGTCCAGGAGCCCACGCCGAGGGCGCGCCGCAGGTCTTCCAGATCGGCCACCGTGTCAGCGGTCGTGTAGAAGTTCCGTTTCACGCCGAGGCTTTCGGCGCAGGCGGTGACGGCGCCGGGCGTGGGGGCGACGGTGTCGCTGCTGCCCACCTCTCTCTGGAGCTGCGGGCAGTCGACGGCCGCGCCGCCGGTACCGCGCTGGTCGATCATCACCAGCCGGTACTGGGCCAGGGCTTCGGGGAGCCGCTCGCGGATCCGCTGGACGAAGGGGACGCCCGGCTGGCCGGGGCCACCGGTGAGGAAGAGCAGCGTCCCCTTGGGCGCGTCGGCGGTGCCGAAGAGCGCGGTTTGGAGCTTCAAAGTGCCCGGCACGGCGCCCGTACGGTCGAGAGGCACGGCGAGATCGGCGCAGGTCACGTCGGTCTGTCCGGGGCAGGGACGCGGATCGGTGAGCCCCGGTGCCGCGACAGAGACGGCAAAGGGGGCGGTGCGGACCGAGGAGTACGGGGCCGGGGCGGCGCCCGGTGCGGAGCCCACGCACATGACGGCCGTCAGGGCGGCGGCCACAGTCGTACCGGCTCTGGTCAGGAAGATCATCGTCACGTTCCCCCACAAGGAAGACGGTGCGCCGTGCAGCACCCACAGGGAGCACGGCACCGGCCGGGTCTGCGGCCGCCGCCAGTCTGCGGCGCGCCCTGCCCCGGGGCGTTGGACATTCATGCGCGATCCGCGAGAACACCCCTCAAGGCGCTGGGGACGCTCCCCGTATGGCTGCGGCACGCACGGGTCAGATGCGCCTGGTCGGCGAACCCGTAGACGTACGCGAGGGTGCGCAGGCTGTCCTCGCCCTCCTCAAGCGCGTGCAGGACGCCCCGGATCCGCAGCTCGTTGCGGTGGCGCGTGAGCGTCGTGCCGGTGACGGCGCGGAAAACACGGCTGAGATGGTGCGGCGAGACCCCTGCCGCGCCGGCCAGCTCCTCCAGGGAGAGACGGAGCCCCGGGGTTCCGCCGGCCAGGACGGCGCAGACGTCGCGGACCAGCCGGGCGTGAGCGCGGGCGGCAGCAGGGCGGCTGCTCGTGTCCCTGCGCCAAGGCCCGGCGGAGGCGGCCACATCGTCGAGCAACCGGTGCAGCCGCTCGCCCAGTTCGAAGTCGTCGGCCCCACGCCGTGCCGCAGCCAGCAGCGCCCGGTGGTGCACATCGGTCCTACCAGTGACCGTGAAGCGGCGGGAGAGCGACGGGCCGTCGAACCGGTCGGTGAACAGCTCGGCGCCCAGCCGGATCTCGGTGGACCGGTCACCGGGGCCGATCGGGTGGGCCACTCGGTGTTCGTCGCCCGGCCGAGTGAGATAACCGCCGCTCGCGTCGACGAAAAACTCCTCGCCGGCGATCCGACGGAGGTAGCCGCCGGACCGGGCCAGGACCACGGTGTACCCGTCCGCGTGCCCGGGCCCGACGAACCCCGTCCTGTCCTCGCAGCACAGAATGTCCTCGACGGTGATCCCGGCGGCGCTGATCCGCCCGCGCAGCGCGCCACGCCGCTCCCGTACGGCCTCGTCCTCGAGTAACTCCCGGGTACTGCAGCCCTCTTCGTTCATGCGTTCCCCCTGGGGACCCGGATCCCCCACCGAGATGCGGTCCACACCCGCAGAGGGCAAACCGTGAACCGACCGGAAGACCCACCGCTCCAGGACACATCGCCCGGTCGTCAGCCGGATCGTACTGAACCCGCAGCGCCGCCACCCACACCGGCATCAACCCGCGCCCAGCGAGCACGCCGACCAGGGCCGACGCCACGGCGCGCGCAGAGACGCGTCCGCCAGGATGCTGCAGGCACCGACGCCGAACACCGCGACCACGAACCCGTCACAGAGCGATCCGGTGGGCCAGGGCCCGCACCCGGACACGCACCACAAGCCGCCGCTCGGTCAGGGCGTGGTGATTGCAGCGGTGATCCGATGCTCGCCGGTTCATGGCCGTTGGGTAAGCCTGAAGGTCTGGGCGCTGTTACCCACACAGGCCCACTGCTGGAGTTGGGTACTGGCGGATGTGGAGTGGTCGGTCACGTCGAGGCACATACCGCTGTGCTTGGCGATGAAGCTGTACCTTCCATCGCCTAGAGGCACCGGTTTCCACTGTTGATTGACTCCGTCGGTGATGGACCAAAGCTGGATGGAAGCGCCGTTGGCGATTGCTCCCGAGCCGCCGGTGACGTCCCAGCCTAGGGTGGGGGCGTTGCGGTTGACGACTCTGTAGTAGCCGTCGCTGGTCGGAGTGAACTGCCATTGCTGGTTGGCTCGGTCCAGCAGGCATGGCCACTGGATGACGGTGGTGCCGTCGGTGGTGCCCCACTGGTTTGCGTCGACGCACATGCCGCTATGGGTGTTCATGACGTCGTACCAGGCACTGGGGTTGAGGCCGACCGCCGGCGCTGGCACCGAGGGTTCGGTGGTGGGAGTGACGGAGGTCGCGCTGGGCTGGCCGTTCGTGGTGGCTGTCGCGGGAGGCGTAGGGGCGTAGATGTCCTCGCTGTTGGCGAATTCGGACATCAGGAGGGTGGCAGCCACCGCAATGGCAACGCCCGCGGTGACTCCTGCCGTGATCTTCCATCGCCGACGGACCGGTGTGGACAGCGGTGCGGACTCGACCGACGGGAGGGATGGCGCTTCGGGCTCCACTTGGGTCGCCGTGATCGTTTCGCGGAGAGCCGTTCGCTGTTGTGCCTCGTCGAGGAGCCTGGCGACCTGGCCACCCTGCCGGGTGATGAGCTGGTGCACCGCAGGTGGCCAGGGGCGCGTGGCCGGGGGTATCGGACCGATCATGTCCAGGAGGTGGGGTGCTGTCGGCCGTGCGGTCGGGTCCTTGGCCAGGCACGGCTCGATGATCCGGCGCAATCCCGCAGACAGGGTGCTGAGGTCTGGCTCGGTGTGTACGACGTTGTGCAGGATCTGCGGGGCTGAGGAGTCGGCGAACGGGCTGGTGCCGGTGCAAACCATGGCCAGTAGTGCCCCTAAGGAAAACACGTCGCTGGCCGCGCCGACCGCCCGCCCGGCGGCCTGTTCCGGGGACATGAACCCAGGCGAACCGACCACCCCGCCCGGGCGGGTCACCTCGCCTGCATTCTCGGTGTCGGTCGCCCGCGCGATCCCGAAGTCAAGCAGCCTGGGACCGTCCTCGGCCAGCAGGACGTTGGACGGTTTGAGGTCCCGGTGTACGAGCCCGGCCCGGTGGACCTCGACCAGCGCGGTGGCCAGCCCGGCAGCCAGCCGCAGGACTGCCTCCTCCGGCAGCACGCCGACGGCCTCGACGGCCTCGTGCAGGGAAGGGCCGGGCACGAACACCGAAGCAAGCCAAGGCGAGGCCGCCTCAGTCTCGGCGTCGATGACTGCCGCCGTGTAGGCCCCCGAAACCCTGCGCGAAGCGTTCACCTCACGTCGGAACCGCGTCCGGAACTGCTCGTCCTCGGCGAACCAAACGTGCACCTGCTTGAGCGCGACCAGCCGCCCGTCCGGACCGCTGCCGAGGAAGACCCGCCCCATCCCACCGCGGCCCAGCTCGGCGATCATGCGGTACTTGCCCATCGTCACCGGATCGGACGACGTCAACGCCTTCACACTGCCCCCTCCAGCCAACCGAGCACGTCCACACGCAGTTTGGGATCATCAAGTGCTCCACGGCAAGACAGACTCACACACCACTACAACGGCTGGCCCGGCATCCGAACCGGCATAGGCCCTGTGCGGCATCCGATGGTCCCAGCCACCCGCCACAACGCCTCTGAGTCAGAGGACCCACGTTGTCGTCGACCTCGCCGTCGCGACCTGCCGGGTCGGCTTCACTAGCCTCGACGACATGGTCCGCCAACTCTAATAGGCCGACGCCATCGGCCGGCTGCCCGGCAAGATGCGGCTCTACCAGCAGCCCAGGTCGACTATCTCCCGCTCGACTGCAACGAGGCCAACCTCGTCTTCCAGCAGGGATGGAGCGGCCACCGCCTGAAACTGCGGCTTCACCCCACACGGTCGGGCGACGGTGTCAGCTCTCCCCGACCAGCTCGTCGAGCACCTCTACCAGAACGTTCACCAGGTCCTGATGCTGCCGCCGTTCCACACTTCGTGACGGACTGCAGAGCACGATGCTCTTCGCCTCACCCAGGGGCCGAGGGCCGGCGCCCAACAACTCTCGCGTGACCAGAATCGAATCCATCACGGGTATCCGCCGACTGCCGAGCAGTTCCTGAACGCCGTCCATCCCCGCCTCCGCAGCAGGTACTGGACGGAACTCTGCAACGAGGGCTGAGAGCCACTCGCCACGCAGCCCCTGAAACCCCGTCGCCCTCGCATCCTCTCCCCCTGCGGGCCAAAATACCTTCCGCTTCCGACCGCCCAGCCTCTGGAGCCCCAAGTCCCCCACCTACGGGGCACGGTACGTGTCCTCGACGGTGGGGCCGGGGCCAGGGGTCTCACCGGGTGCGCGGCGTGGTCAGCCCGCCCCCGACGCGGGTCCCGCCAGGCCGTGCAGCAGCAGAGCGGTCAGGGTCTCAACGACCTCCTCGTCGGTCGCCTGCGGGCCGTCTTCTCTTGCCGTGATGACGGCGAACCCGAGCATCGAGACCATCGCCCCCATGGCGGCGGCGACCAGCGCCGGGTCGCCTGGCAGCTGGTGGCCGCGCCCACGGAGCCACTCCAGGTGCTCGCGGAGGGTCGCCGTCTCCGCGGCCAGACTCGCCCATGCGCGGCCCTCGCCGGGCGGGCCGGCGAAGTTGGTCTGGATCAGGGCCACGACCACCGGGAGGTGGTCGCGCACGACGCGCCAGGTGATGGCGAGATGGTCGCGCAGCTGGTCGGGGTCCGTCAGATCGTGGTCGACCGGGTGGTCGCCTGCGCCGATGTCGGCGTCGGCCTGTGCGTTCAGATCCTGCATCAGGCCCTGGAGCAGGGCGTTCTTGTCCGCGAAGTGGGCGTAGAAGGAGCCGGTGGCGCGCCCGGCCTCGCGGGTGATGTCGGTGATCTTCGTGTCGAGATAGCCGCGCTCGGCGAACAGCCGCCGGGCCGCGTCCTTCAGCGCCGCCTCGGTCTCGGCGGCCTTCTCCTTGCGTACGCCCATCACGTGAGTCCTCTCGTCGGGCTTGACGTGCGTCGTCCCCCTGCCTCATTGTGAACCACAGTTCGGTGAACCAAGATTCACTGAATTCAGATTCAGGGGGCATGTATGAACGTCATGGTGATCGGCGGCGGAGTGGCGGGCGCCGCAAGTGCCCTGGCGCTACGGCGACTTGGCATAGAGGTCACGGTGTACGAGGCGTACGCCGAGCCGGCGGGCGAGGTCGGCTCGTTCCTGAGCCTGGCGTCCAACGGTCTGCGCGTGCTGCGCTCCCTCGGCGTACTGGACCGGGTGCAGCGTGCCGGGATCGACGTGCCCGGCCAGCGCATGTGGTCGAGCTCGGGCAAGCTGCTGGGTGACGTCCCGCGAGGTCGGCTGAGAGGCGACACACTGCACAGCGTGACGCTCATGCGGGGCGACCTGGTCGAAGCGCTGCACGCGGAGGCGCTGGCGGCCGGAGCTGCCGTCGTCACGGGTGAGCGCCTGGTGGATGCGGTCACCACCGAGAGGGGCGTACGGGCGATCTTCGCGAGCGGTCGTACCGAAGAGGCGTCGCTGCTCCTCGGCGCGGACGGCATCTGGTCGGCCACTCGGTCGCTGCTCGACCCGCTCGCGCCCACTCCCGAGTACGCAGGCCTCTACAGCATCTCGGGTATCGCCGAGGGCATCGAGACCGAGCCCGGCTTCTTCAACATGACGTTCGCGCGGAGCGGCGCCTTCATCCACCTCGCCGCACCCGGCGGCAAGGTCTGGTGGTCGGCCCAGGTCTCGTGTCCCGCGCAGCCGGACCTCGGACTCACCGAGGAGGCGTGGCTTCGCCGCCTGACCGGGCTCTACCGGCACGAGCAAGTGCCGCTCGCGATCCTTGCGGCGACCGTCGAACTGCACCGCCCCACCCTGATGCACAGCCTCGGCGCGGTCCCGGTCCGCCACAACGACCGTATCGCGCTGCTCGGCGACGCCGGACACCCCGTTGGCGCGGGTCAAGGCGCGTCGATGGCCCTGGAGGACGCGCTGGTCCTGGCCAGGTCACTGTCCGCGGAACCCTCGGTGGCGGCCGCCCTCGCGGCGTACGATGCCGCCCGCTCGGCCCGCATGGCCAAGATGGTCAAGGCGGCCTCGGACAACCGTGACGCCAAGACGGCCGGCCCGCTGGCGCGCAGGATGCGCGATCTGGTGATGCCGGTGGCGGTCCCCCTCTTCTTCGAAAAGGCCACGGCCTGGCTCTACACCCACGACTGCGGCGAACTGCCCACCAGCCGAACGGATGGAGGCTCCCAGGCCCGTAGCCCACGACTCTGAGGGCCCGCGGCACCGCGTGTGCCGCGCCCCGGATTCGCTCGGCCCGGACAGTCCCCGCCCGACGCTTCAACGCCGTGGACTGCCCAGGCATTCGCGCGTGCCGTCCGCAGGTGTCAGGCCCCGAGTCCGGCGAAGAAAGCGCGGGACGTCGGTGAGGAACTTCTCCGGCTGCTCCAACGCGAGGAAGGTGCCTCCGCGCTCCAGCTCGCTCCAGTGGGTGATGTGGTGATCCCGCTCGGCGAAGCGGCGGATGGCGACGTCCGTGCCCAGGGCGACGGCCACGCCGGTCGGGACGGTGCCGCGCGCCTTCGGGGCCCAGGCGCTCGCGTCGTGGCCCGCTTCGTAGTAGAGGTTCGCCGAGGATCCGACGGTACCGCTGAACAAGCGGAGAGGGTACTGGCGAGGGCCGAGCGGTACGCCCTCGGCGAAGGCACCGGGGCCGGGGCCGAGGCCGAATCCACGGCGGGGGCGGCGCCGTTCAGCGGCTGGTTCAGTGGAAGCACCTCAGTCTGAGCACCTCACGCCGCATGTTTCCGTTCTTGGGGCCGGTCGGCTGAAACCTTCCGGCCGTCTCTTCCGTCCTCTCCTCCGGGAGAGCGTAGGGAACAGGCGAGGAGTGGCAGGACATGGGGCTGAAGGGCAAGTACACCGCGCACATAGCCGTGGCGGCTTCGGCGGTCGCGATCAGCCTGGCGGCGTGGGGGGCCACCGCGCTGACGGACACCGAGGCCGCTGCCCGGACGGGGGCGGGCTCGCAGGGGACCGGGCCCGAGGGGCGGACGAAGGAGCCGGCACCGGGCCCGCCGCCGGTGTCGAAGGTGACGATGCCCCAGGGGATCGCCCATGCCGCCGAGGCGGGCGGGAAGGCCGTGAACATCACCATCGACGACGGTCCCGACCCGCAGTGGACGCCCAAGGTGCTGGACGTCCTCAAGGAGCACAACGTCAAGGCCGTGTTCTGCATGGTCGGACCGCGGGCAAGGGAGTTCCCCGACCTCGTCAAGCGGGTCGTGGCGGACGGGCACCGCCTCTGCGACCACACCACGTCCCACGACACCACGATGGACAAGAAGTCCGTCGCGTATCAGAAGCAGCAGATCCTGGACGCGAAGCGGATGATCGAGGAAGCCGCCGGAGGTGCGAAGGTGGAGTACTACCGGGCGCCGGGCGGTGCGTTCACCCCCGACAGCCGGCGTATCGCCGCCGCGGCGGGAATGCGGCCGCTGGGGTGGAACGTGGACACCAAGGACTTCGAGAAGCCCGGCACGAGCGCCATCGTCGGCGCGGTCAAGAGCGAGCTGTCCAACGGGCCGACAATCCTCTTCCACGACGGGGGCGGCGACCGCGGTCAGACCGTCGAGGCCCTCAAGCAGGTTCTGCCGTGGCTCAAGGCACAGGGACGCACCTTCAGCTTCCCCGTGCGCACCACCCCCTGAGGATCTGCCGGCCCGGCGATGCGTGACCGGCCGCAGGCCACCAGGGCGCCGGCACCCGGCGACTGGCGCCCGGCCACCAGCCACCGGCGACCCGACAGCGGACCTCGGGCGGAGACCGCGTCGGGTCACCGCCCCGGCCCGCTGCCGTCATCTGCTGCCGCCGGACGTCAGCCCCCTGTCGCTCACCCCGCGCGCCTCGCTCACCTCGCTCCTGATCCGGTCGACCGCGACCGTGCGGGAGGTGAACACCTCGCGGAGACATCCGCGACCCGGAACCGGTCGCGGATCCGGGCGACCAGCCCGGTCGCGGCCAGGGGGTTCCGCCGAGATCGGAGAAGTTGTCGCGGACGCCCACCCGGGGCAGGCCCAGAACCTCGCACCGGTTCCTCGGTCGGTACTCCTCGTCCGGGAGCAGGTGCATCGCCGCGCCACGGGGCACATTCGGCGGGGAAACAGCTCGAACCACGGCACCTTGCGGCCGCGGTCGCAGGGCCAGAGGCCATGCACACATCCCTCCACTCCACCGGAGAGTTCTAGCCGTGCCGGCGCGGAACCGGGAGCGCACGGCCACAGCCGCGCCTCCCCACTACGCCGTCACTACGACGTCGTCTCTTATGGCGCTGAGGTCGTTGAACGGTGCATGGCAGATCTGGTTGAGCGGTTGGTGCCGGACGAGTTGTGGGTGCTGTTTCGGCGGGTGGTGCCGCCGACGGCGGTGAAGCGTCCGCAGGGTGGGGGCCGGCGTCGGGCGGATGACCGCGAGGCCCTGGCAGCGATCATCTTCGTGGCTACCTCGGGCTGCACCTGGCGGCAGCTCCCGCCGGTGTTCGGCCCGGCCTGGCCCACGGTCTACCGGCGCTTCGCCCAATGGAGCCGAGCCCGCGTCTGGGCCCGGCTCTACCGTGTCGTTCTCGACGAACTCGGTGCCCGCGACGAGCTGGACTGGTCGCGGTGCGCTTTCGACTCCGGCAACATCCGGGCCACGAAAGGGGCCTCTGACAGGACCGAATCCGACCGACCGTGGCAAGTTGGGCTCGAAGATCCACCTGATCGCGGACCGGAACGGACTTCCTCTGTCACTGGGCATCTCCAGTGCCAACATGCATGACAGCCAGGGCCTCGAACCGCTCGTGCAGGGTATCCCGCGGATCCGTTCCCGGCGCGGACCGCGACGGGGTCGCCCGGCGAAACTGCACGCCGACAAAGGGTACGGCTACGACCACCTGCGCAGATGGCTCCGCAAGCGCGGCAGGCGGCGTCTGCCGGACCCGGCGCGGGAGAGGACGGGCTGGCATTCGTACGGCCAGTCGCGCGAGCCGAACGGAACAAAGGCGTGGGAAGGTGGTGAAAATGGTGCACTGATCGGTTCCTGCCTGCCGCGCGCCTCGGGCATGGGGGGCCCTGGAAGCTGAGGTGCCGCAGTGGTGGAGTTCTCGTCCGATGCCCAGGGCGATGCGGTGTCCGTCGAGGCCGGAGGTTACCGGCAGGAACTGAAGCGGACGCTCGGCTCCTTCCAGGTGTTCGCGATCTCGTTCGCGTTCATCTCGGTGGCAGTCGGCATCTTCGCGACCTTCGACGAAGTGCTGGTGACCGCCGGGCCGGTCGGGATCTGGTTGTGGATCGTCGCGGCGGTAGGACAGACCCTGGTGGCGTTGGTGGTCGCGCAGTTCGCGGCCCGCATTCCGCTCAGCGGTTCCTCCTACCAATGGGCCTCGCGGCTGGCCAACCCGAAGATCGGCTGGTGGTTCGGGTGGCTGACCTTCTGTTACCTGGCCATCGGCGTGGTGGCGGTCGACAACGCGCTCGCGAGCCAGGCGTTCATGCCGCTCGCCGGCATCACGCCGGACGAGGGCACCGCGCGCCTGATCACACTCGTGGTACTGCTCGTCCAGACCGTGCTGGCCGTGGCTTCCACGCGTCTCGTCAGCATGATCAACACCGTCGCGGTGGGGCTCGAACTGGCGCTCGTCGTGGTGGTGGCGATCGCGCTCATCATCGCTGTCACGGTCACGGGCGACGGCGCGGTCGGCAACCTCACCTCGCGCGGCGTCGTCGAACAGGCCCCCGACTACTTCGCGGTCGGCGGCGGGCTGATGCTTGCGATGATCATGGGACTCGCCACACTCGTCGGCTTCGACTCGGCGGCGAACCTGGCCGAGGAGGCCAAGGACCCGTTTCGCACCGTTCCCCGCGCCATCGTGGGATCGGTCGTCGCGGCCGGCGTCCTTGGCATGCTGTTCCTGATCACGCTCACCATCGCGATCGACGACATCCCCCGCATCAGCGCCAACGGCTCACCGGTCGCGGCGATCATGCGCGACCAGCTCGGTCCGGCGATGGAGAGGGCGCTGCTGATCGCGATCACCATTGCGTTCTTCGGCGCCGGGCTCGTGGTGATGGTCGCATGCTCGCGGCTGGTCTTCGCGATGTCGCGCGACGCACGCTTCCCCGCCTACCGGCTGATGCGGCGGGTGAATCCCCACACGAGGACGCCGATCCCGGCGACCGTGCTGGTCTTCGCCCTGGGCGTCGTCCTGATGGTCGCGCTGCCGGGCGCCGCGCTGCTGGAGCTGATCACGGCCTCGACCATCCTTCCCGCGGTCACCTACGGCTCGACGATCGTGCTCTACCTGACGGTACGCAGACGCCTGAGCCGCAAAAAGGGTGCCTTCGACCTGGGACGCTTCGAACTGCCGGTCGCCATCTGCGCTCTGGTGTGGACGCTCATCGCGCTGTTCGTTCTGGTGACCCCGAAAGAGGCGTTCGTCTCCGTCGTGATCGTGGCGGGCCTCCTCCTGTTGGGTGGGCTGTTCTTCCTCGCCATGCTGAGGTTCGACCGCCAGGACATGGAGACGGAGCCGGGTGAGGTGGACGCTTTCATCGACTGACCAGGAAGCCTCCCTCTGCTCCGAAGGGGACCTCCCCTGACGAGTCGAAAAAGGTGCAGTCAACAGGGCAGCGCATGCACGGTCCGGACTGGGATGGGGCCCAGGTCGCAACTGCGAGGCGTGGGGTGGGGTGGGGTGGGGTGGGGTGGGGGTGATCATGAAGTGTTGTAGGTGTCCCGTCAACAGACCTGCAGGGGAAGACTGTCGATCCGGGCCCATCGGTAACCGACCCGGCCGCGGCGCGCAGTCGAGGTGACCGGGTCGGCCTCGGCGTACACGCCGATGAGCATCGGCCACCTCTGTCGACGGATGGCGGACGTCAAGCACGTCAAGCACGTCACGCAGGTCGAGCACGTCAAGCACGGTCAACCAACCGCCCGGCTCCTCGACGCCGAAGGACATCAGGTCGGGTCCGGTCCAGAACTCCCCCGGCGCAAAGCGATCTCGATGCCGAGCCCAACGCGCCCGCCCGCATCCGCCACACAGATCCACCCGGCCGAACCGGCCCGCCACAGCGCGAACGCCGAATCCAGCTCAGCGGCCGCAGACTGGCCTCACACATCCACCATGTGCTGAACAGCGGCAAGGACCAGCTCAGGCACTTCCGTTGGCGCCGTGGGCGCTGGGGTTGTGCGCCGCCGCCCGCTGTCGGTCAGGATGCTCTGCCGGCCGAGGAAGGACGATTCGCGAGAGCCCGCCTTCGGGGGCAGCTTCTTGATACCGCGCCCCCGTACTGAGGTCGTGGTCATCCTCCGGTCGAAGCGGAGAGAGTGCCGAGGTAGTGGGCCACTTGGGAAGGGTGAGTCAGCTGGGGGTAGTGACCGGCCGCGGTGACCTCGGCCACCGGGCGGTCGACGGCCACGGTCAGCGGGTCGGCCGAGCCCACGACGATCTGGACCGGGATGCTCACGCGGTCCAGCAGGGCTCGTGACCTGTGGCGCTCGGCGATGTCCGTGCTCACGGCCGCGACCACTCGGCGGGCAGCTCCGGGACGTCGCAAGTCCGCTGCTGCGCTCTGTACTTCCGGCCCTTCGGGGATGCCGAGTGCCCGCGCCAGCCGAGCGGCGGGCATACGGCGCAGCATCGGCGCGGCCAGGCGCGAGCGAGCCGGCCGGGGCGCGGGCGCCTGGAGGAACGACGGCGAGACGAGGATGAGGCGGCTGATGCGGTCCGGGTGGTCGACGGCGAAGCGGAGCGCGGGTCCGCAGGCCAGGGAATGGGCGACCAAGGTCGGGCGGGTCTGCACCGGGGTCAGCAGATCGGCCAGCCACGCGTCGACCGGCTGGGCCGTGGCGGCCGAGCGTCCCAGGCCCGGCAGGTCGGGGGCGAGAACAGGGCCGGGGAGGTGGGCGGCGAGGGGTGCCCAGAGGTCGGCGTTCATCGGCAGTCCGTGCAGCAGGACGTGTTCGGGGTGGTGCCGCTCTCCGGCGACCCAGGTCGCGCTGCCGGCCACGGTGCTGAAGCCGTGCGGGCTCAGCCAGGGCGATGCGGCCCCGAAGCGGGCGGCCACCAGGTCGTCGGCCCAGGCGCGCAGAGCATCGGCGGCCGGGGGCATCTCCAGGCCGGCGCCTGCGGCGAAGGTACGGGCGGAGGCCGTCGGGTAGCGGTCGGCCGACAGGAACGACAGCGTCTCGGGGTCGGCGCCGGTCACTTTTCGCGGGAGACGCCGCAGGAGGCCGGCGGGAATGGACCGGCGAGGTGCTCGTACGCCCATGTGGTCGGCGATCGTGGCGATCAGCTCGGGCAGGAGAGGGGTCGCGTCGTCGAGCACCCAGTAGTGCTCGCCCGCGGGCGATGCGGGGATCTCCGCCAGGAACCGTACGAGGTAGTCGATCGTGGTGATCGGCAGGAAGGTGTCGGGGCCACCGGGCAGCGCGGGGAGCCGTCCCTTCCACAGATCCTCGACGAGGGCGGCCAGGCCGACGTACTGGCCCGGGCCGATCACGGTGCTGGGATTGGCGATGGTCAGCGGAACCGCCAAGGCATCCGCCCGGGCGCGCACCGCGAGGTCGCCCTCGATCTTCGACGCCTCGTAGGCGCCCAGCCGGGCGTAGTCGGGGTGGGCTTCGGCCGCGCTGACCCGGTATCCGCTGATGTGCACCAGCCGTCGCAGCCTGGGCAGGCCGGCAGCCCATTCCACCACGTTGAGCGCCCCGGTGACGTTGGTCGCCCGCGCCTCCCGCTCACCGAGTCCGAAGGCGAAGCGACCGGCGGCGTTGTAGACGTCTCGGACCTCGGGCAGCTCCGTCAGCGGTCGGGTGATGTCGGCGGCGACGATGTCGAGCCCGCTGATGTCAACGCCCTGGGAGATCAGCCAGGGGGTGAGCGTGTCGTTCCGTACGGCTGCTGCCACCTTCTGCCCCCGCGTGAGCAGCTCGGCGACGAGGGAGCGGCCGATGAAGCCGGTTGCGCCGAAGACGATCGCGTCCATGAACACTCCTTAATAGATCGGTCTACATATTCTTGAGCCACTGAAAAGCCCGCCGGTTTCCGGCGGGCCATGTCAGCTGAGCAGGACGCCGATCTGGCGGGCGACCCGATCCAGCGGCTCCTTACTACGGTGCGTCCGGGACAGCAGGAGTGCCCCCTCCACGAGGGCGAGGATCACGACAGCGAGGTCATCGGCGTCGGGACGGCCCGCCAGCCGTCCACGCAGGGCCGCCTCCCATGAGGTGTACACCTCCGAGCACACTTCCTGCAGCGGGTCGTTGGTGGCGGCGGTCTCCAACGCGACGGTGGCCACGGGGCACCCCTTGCGCCATCCGGACTCCTCCAGCCGGTCGCCCAGATGCCGCAGCACCGCGTCGGCGAACTCCGCCACCGACACGCTGGAGTCGGCCAGATCCTCCAGGGCGTCACCGATCATGCGCCCGGCCCGCCGGACGGACTCGCCGACCAGTTGGTCCTTGCCCCCGGGAAAGTGGAAGTACAACGAGCCGCGGGGCGCGCCACTGGCCGCGATCACCTGGTTGAGTCCGGCACCGTGGTATCCCCCGGCCTCGACCAACTCCTGTGTCGCATCGAGCATTCGGACCCGCGTCTCCGTACCCTTCAACCCCATGAGAGAACAGTAGACCGATCTACATATTCCTTCAAGCCTCTTTCCCGCAGCCCGCGTTGGCCGGAGGCGTCCCGTCTCGGCTCGTGGGGGCGGCGCCGCTGGTCCGCCGCCGCGTCTGCCACGGCGTCCAGCGTCCATGGTGGGCGGCCGGGTCAGCCGGCTCCTGTCGCGAGAAAGCGGATGCGAGGTCCGGATAGGCACTTCGGATCCGGTGGGGGCGTCCGAGGTCCAGGCGCGCCTCTGTGAACCCGCAGGCGCCCAAGGTGGCATGGGAAGGTGAGGATCGAACGGGCGGAGGGGGAACCATGGGGCTGATCTACAGCTACGACATCTATACACGTCCCCGAAACATCGCCAAGGCGCTGGCCAATCTGGCCGAGCCAGCGTCACCGGACTCTCGCATAGCACCGCTCGACGTAGTCCTCCCGGCGGTGACCGGCTTGTCCTCCCGTTCACGTCTCACTTCACGAGCGAGCCGGTCGCCTGTTCCGCGAGCGGCACGCTCGACCTCGACATGTCCCTCATGTTCGATCTCGATGACGCATTGCGCGAGTACGCGGAATCGGACGGCCCTGATCCTGGGAGGGGCGGCCGCGTCAAGATCGGGTACGTCTACGCGACCGTCCGCTTCGAGTCTTTTCTGCACGCTGGATACGCGTCGGTGGAGTGCGGGGCGGCGACGTCTGGCCTGAGTCGCATGTTCGCGCGGTCGAGCAACATCAGGAAGGCGTTCACCGACCTCGCAGCCGCCGGCGGCGGAGTGTGCAGCCTGTTCGACACCGGAGACGGCGGCCCCGAGCAAGTCTGTTGGCTCAACAGTGAAACCACGGGACATGATCCCCGGTCCACCATTCCCAGATCAGCAGGCGCTCGTGGCGACATGGCCTGACCCCTCGAGATGAAGACCGGCCGCTTCGCATGCACTACCACCATGAACGGCGCGGCCGTGACGTCGGTTGAGGCGAGCGCCCGGTGGGCGGGCGCACCTCGGGTCACTGCTGGCAGGACACCACATAGTGGGCCCCGGTCGATACGGCCGGGGCCTTCGCTCGTGTGGCGTTTCCGCTTCGATTCTCGGGCCGTCTACCGTGAGGGTTTGCAGGACGCCTCGTGTCCCGCCCGAAACTCCCGGCCGTCTGCTGGCGGCACGCCCTTGTCGCGTCCGCAGCCGCGCGATCGAGGCCTATGGTGAGGGTGGGACGACGTCCTCCCCCGAGTTCGAATCGCCTCGCGTATAGCCGACGGCCACGAAGAAGCCCACCCGGCAGTCGAGGAAGCGCCGGCCGCTGATCTGCGCCCGCTACAGACAGGGCATCAACGGGACGCCCAGGAAGGGCACCACACGGTTCGAGCGGGGCAAGCCGGTCCACCTGACAGGAGCCTGCGCCAAGGAGAAGCCGAAACGGCCGTCGAAGCCCGACCCCGCCTCCACCCTGCCACCCGCCCGCGGCAGCACCGGCCACTCGCCCTACAAGAACCCGAACATCCGGGCCGCGAAGGAAGCCGGCTGGATCAAGGTCACCTGCCCCCGCTGCGGCGCAGGCCACGGCACCCGGTGCACCGTCCGTACGCCGAAAGGCCCGGTCGTCGGCTCGAAGGTCCCTCACCAGGAACGCCCCCAGGTCGTCCGCCGCGCCATCGCTGCGGCCGCCCTGCAGGAGAAGCGCGAGAAGCAGCAGGACTCCTGAGCGGCATGTCGGGCGGCGGTGACCTTAGTCGTGCAACCGATCACGGTAGCCAGCAGATGAGGCACGAGGAGCACCAGCCACCACGTCGTGTTCCCCAGGATGAACACGGCCACGATCAAGACGACGGCCACCGCCACCTCCACACGCCAGGACCACCGCACGAACCGTTCGCTGCGCTCACGCTTCTGCTGCTGGACCAGCACACTGCCCTCGGCGGTGAGCCGGCCACCGGCTGGGATCTGCATGAGTGGCGGCACTCCGGTCTGACCCATTGGTGAGGGCGGGGCAAGTCTGCTCATGCTGATGGCGAAGTCCCGGCACAAGCAGGCGGAGAACATACGGAAGTACTTCCACCCTTCCCCGGAGGCGATCGCCGAAGTCACCAGCCTGCTCGCGCCGGGCTGAGGCGGAGGACCGGTACGGGGAATGCCATACGACGGCATCTGTGACGGCCGTGCAGGTCAATGGTTGTACGCGTGGCCGTCCGCCGGGCAGCTCCCGGTCGGACGCGGCGAGATGAGGCAGGCGTCTTGCCGCAGCGCCGGGTCTGCTGGGTGACTTTCACTGACGCGGAACGGCGATGCCGGCCGCGCGCAGGTTCGCCTCGACCAGCGTGTTCAACCGGGCGATGGACGGTGACTGGTCTTCCCGGTGGTGGTTGACCATTGCATACCGGGAGGCGGCATCGGACTGGTTGTGAAACCCGGTCGGCATCGCCAGCAGCGCCCGTTGGGTCAGCAGTTTGTCGGCCAGCGTGGACGCCAGCTCCTCGATCCGCGGGTCGTCCGGATCCCAGGCCCTCGCATCCCAACCGCGCTTGGTCAGCTCGACGGACTCGGGATCGTCAAGCGAATGTTCAAGCCGGGTCAGGAAGCTGTCGAAGATCTCCGGGACCAGTGCCCGGGCCAGCACCAGGGCCTCCCGTTGACCGGCCACGTAGTCGGGAGCGAAGCCGAGTTCGGCGAGCCGCTCCAAGACCGCGCAGGCCCGGTCGGGCAGCAGGGCGCGGTCACCATGGTCGAGACGGTGCAGCCTGTCGCGGCGCGCGATCAGGTCTTCGATCCGTTCGGTGAGCTGGTGGTGGACGTCGTCCAGGGTGGCGGCGAACGTCGTGGGATCGGCGTCGAGCAGGTCACCGATCTCGGCCAGCGGCACGCCTGCCGCGGCCAGGGTCCGGACCTGGACCAGCCGGTACAGCTCGTCCGATCGGTAACGGCGGTAGCCGGAGCCGTCGCGTTCCGGCTCGGCAACCAGGCCGAGCCGGTGATAGTGCCGCACGGTTTTGATCGTGACACCGACGAACGCCGCCGCCTGACCGATCGTGAGCCCGTCTGTCATGGCTCGGCGCACCTCCAGCTCGTGGGCGGCTGCGGTCTCGCGCACCGCGTCGGTGACGGTCGGGAAGTCCGGATGATCACCGGGGTGAGGATAGCGCGCACCAGTTCCAGCCCACCCCCTGCTGCCAAGAGGGACCGGGACGCCTGCGATCGGTGCCGGTCACCCCTTGATCGGTACAGGGAGTTGACCTTGACCTTGGGTCAAGGCTGCAGGCTCTGTACATGGCCGCTCGAAGGGCCAGGCAGCCACCAGGGCCGCCGTGAGAACCAACTCTGTGAACAGGAGATTCATCATGGGAACAAGCAACAGCGGCTTCTCCGACGCAGGGCTGCGCCGGCTGCGCGAGGTGCTGGCACAGCACGTCAAGTCCAAGAAGATTCCCGGCCTTGTCGCCCTCGTCAGCCGCGGCGGCCGGACGCACGTCGAAGCGATCGGGACGATGCGTCATGACGGTGGCGCGCCAATGCGCCGGGACACGATCTTCCGGATGGCGTCCACGTCCAAGCCGGTCACGATGGCGGCGGCGATGATCCTGCTCGACGAGTGTCGGCTGCGGCTGGACGACCCCGTGGACCAGTGGCTGCCCGAACTCGCCGACCGGCAGGTGCTGAAGCGGCCCGACGGACCCCTGGACGACACCGTGCCGGCACACCGGCCGATCACCGTACGGGACCTGCTGACCTCCACGTTCGGGCTCGGGGTGGACTTCGAGTCGATGGCTTCCCCGATCAGGGCCGCGACCTTCGAGCGTCTCGACTACAGCGTGGCATCCGGGCCGGCCCCGGAGCCGGACGAGTGGATGCGCCGCCTCGGCGAACTGCCGCTGCAGTACCAGCCCGGAGTGCGGTGGCAGTACGACCTCAGCAACGAGGTGGTCGGTGTGCTCGTCTCCAGGGTCACGGGACAGTCGTTGGAGACGTTCCTGCGGACACGCATCCTCGATCCGCTGGGGATGAAGGACACCGCCTTCCACGTGCCCGCCGACAAGATCGACCGACTGCCGCCCCTGTACGGGCCCGACCCGCAGACCGGCGAGTTCCTCGTGTGGGACGAGGCGGCAGGGGGACGGTCCAGCGTGCCTCCCGCGTTCCAGGGCGCCGGCGGCGGGCTGGTCTCCACCGCAGACGACTACCACGCCTACTTCCAGATGCTGCTGAACCACGGGATGCACGGGAGTGAACGGATCCTGTCCCCGGCCGCCGTCGAGCTGATGACCACCAACCGTCTCTCGGCCGAGCAACTAGCCGCCCGGGAGGCCATGTTCAGCAACGTCGCCCACCTGTCGTCCGGCCAGGGGTCGAACGGCGGCTGGGGCTTCGGGATGGCGGTGCGCACCTATCGCGGCGACTACGCGCCCATCGGCCAGTTCGGCTGGTTCGGCGGTACCGGCACCACCGCCTACGCAGACAGGACCAACCAGCTCACCGGAGTCCTGCTCACCCAGGTCGGACTGTCCACCCCGGATTCGCCGCGTGCCATGAACGACTTCTGGACCACGCTCTACCAGGCCATCGACTGACAACGGGCTCGACCGATACTTTGCGGCTGGGGTCAAAGACGAGAGCCCGGGACCGGCGCCGGGCGTCATTCCTCGTCGGTGGCGTCCGGCTCACGCAACGGACGCAGGTCCCCGGGCAGGTCGGGGAGCTGGAAGGAGTCACGGGACTCCAGCGTTCGGCGCCAGCCCGATGTCATCACCCACCACTCAGACACACGTCAGCTCGGTCGGACCTGTTGGGGCTGTGCGGAGAGCGACCAGGTGAGGCCGCATGCGGCGTTGTCGTCCCGGCCGTCGCCGCGCTGCATGTAGCCGAGCATCGAGCGGGAGTGGCGGGCCCAGCCGCCCTGGTCGGCGATGGCGATGCCGTCGCGGCCCGCGCGACGGGCGATGGAGGCCAGGGGCTGCGCAGGGAGTGGCCGGTCCAGGCGATCGGAACTCCAGCCCGGGTCGAGATGCGCTTGACTGCGCGGGTGACGGAGCCAGGGACCATGCCGCCGGTGATGTGGCCCCAGCGGTCGATGCCGACGAACGCCGGCGTCGACAGGGCGGCCCACTGCTGCCCTTGCTCGGCGACCAGGCGGGTGCGGTAGGCGCCGTACGCGGGGACCGGGCAGATCTCAGGGTCGTCGGCGTACGGGAACTTCGCGGTGCGCACGGAGTGCTTGGTCTTGCCGGTGAGCACGTCGACGAGCAGGCCGCGCGGGTGCAGCGTGACGTCGCCAGTGAGAAGTCCGTGGTCGGCCGCGGACCCGGCGGACAGAGTGGCGGAACGGTGGGCTGAGCGGCATGGTGTCGACGCCGCCCGCCGTCTTGCCGAGGCCGAGGACCTGGCCGACGCGGTCGCCGCCGAGATCACCCCCCGACAACACCACCGACACCTACAGCAAGTCCTGGCGGGTGTGGGCGAGGTTCTGCGCCGCCGCCGGCCTGCCCGAGGCGGAGGGCAGCCGGGGTGGGCTGGTGGCGTTCGTGGCGTGGATGCTGCGCGAGGGCCAGCAGAACGGGAAGGGCTACGCCCCGTCGTCGGCCTCCACCCACCTCGCGGCCGCCGTTGTCGGGCTGCGCGAGTGGGGAGTCATGGTGTCCGGCGACGATCAGGCCGAGGCCCGCGCTGCGCTGGAGGGCCTGGCGGTCCAGCTCCTCCAGGCCGGGGAGCGGCGCGGCCGCGGGCAGGCGGTCGGCGGCGACATCGACGGCTTGTACGCCATCGCCCGCGCCTGCCCTGACACCCTCACCGGCGACCGGGACAAGGCTCTGGTTCTCACCGCCTTCCACTACGCCTCCCGCTCCCAGGACCCGGCGACGGGTACGCGGAGTGGGAATGACTACGGAGGTTGTTGAGTTCCCGGCCTCGGTCCGAGCCGGAGGCGCAACGAGCTGGCTCCTGGAGTCCTGGAGTAGCTGACATATGGAGGGGCCCCCGGCCTCCACCGGGGCCCCTCTGCGTCCGGCACAGCCGCGTGATGGCCTTGTCGGTGGACACGCTGTTGAGCGTGGCTTCCTCCAGGGCCTTCCGGTTGGCCAGGCAACCTGCCAGCTGTCTACGCCTGGGTCTCGGTAGGTGCCAGGATTTCTGCAGCAAGGAGGGCCTCCGAGGCAGCTATGCGCACATCTACCTCCGGATCGATCTCTACGCGTTCACGAAGCGCTGCCCTGGCTTGGGGGACCTCTGGACACCCGAAAGCAAGGATCCATACCCCACCGGCTCTGACGTCGGGGTGCTCATCTTGGAGAGCACACCTCCCTACCTCGTACACCTCGCCTTCGGGGACGGCGGCAGCCCACTCCTGAAATGCCCTTAGGCGCAGTGCCGGTTCAGGCTCACTTCGGACCCGACCTTGAAGGAACGCAGGAGTTCGTGGCCGGTGCCGGCTCGGCGGGGTGCGGAAGTTGTTCGCTGGAGCCGCGGACCACCAGACGGGTGGGGACCATGATGGTCCGGGCGCGGGTGCGGTCACCCTCCAGGCGGGCGAGGGCGGTCCTGGCCGCCGCTTCGCCGATGGCCGCCGGGTCCTGCGCCACGACGGTCAGGGCCGGTTCGAGGACGTCGGCGAGCGGAAGGTCGTCGAAGGTGACCAGCGCGATGTCCTTGCGCCCCGCACGGGTGAGCTGGGCGATGACCCCGAGAGCCATGATGTTGTTCGCCGCGAACAGGGCAGTGGGGGGATGCGGCAGGTCGAGGAGGGCGGTGGTCTCGGCGGCAGCCGCGTCCTGGCTGTGCGCGCCGGTCACCAGGGTCCCGTCGTAGGGCAGGCCGGCCTCGGCGAGCGCCGAGCGGTAGCCGGCGAGACGCTCGCGCCGGGTGTAGAGCTGGGCGGGAAGGTCTCCGATGAAGCCGATCCGGCGGTGGCCGCGGGCGATGAGGTGGGAGACGCCCTCGTGGACGCCGGCCCGGTTGGAGCTGACGACGCAGTCGGCGGACAGTCCGGCTCCCGGCCGGTCGAGGAACACCACCGGCAGACCCGCCGCGCGCGGTGCCCTGAGGTGGCTGTGGTCGGCTCCGAACGCGGGGACGACCATCAGCACGCTGACGCGCCGGGCCAGGAAGGTCTGGATCAACGCCCGTTCCCGGTCCGGGTCTTCGTCCGACGAGCCCATGAGCAGGGTGAGCCCCCGGCTGCGCACGAGGTCCTCTATGCCGCCGGCGACGGTTCCGAAGAAGGGGTTGCCGAGGTCGGGCACGACCAGGCCGACAGTGGTGTCGGGGCCACCGACCCGGATGTTGCGGGCCATCAGGTTCGGCTGGAAGCCGAGCTTTTCGACCGCGGCGAGCACGCGCTCGCGGGTTTGGGGGGAACTCGGCCCGTCCTCGTTGAGCACCCGGGACACTGTCTTGGCACTGACGCCCACTTCCCTGGCGACATCGGCCAGTGTGGGGCGGCGATTCGCAGCCATGTACCACCGTTCCTGTGCGTTCGTCGGGCCCGGCCCCTGCCCGGGCCGGGCCCGCTGTCCTGGCTGTGCGGCGACCCTGTGGTCTGCGCGGCGTTGCCCCTGCGGCGACTCAGTGGGCGGACACGCCTGCCGCCTCGGCGGCATCCGCGTCGGCAACGACGGTACCTCCATCATCGTTCACCCTGAGCGCCCCCGTCATGATGGCGACGACCTCCGCCATGGAATGGTCGGACGGCTTGATCAGCGCCTCGCGACGGCCGAGCCGGTGGATGTGGATGCGGTCGGCGATCTCGAAGACGTGCGGCATGTTGTGGCTGATAAGGACCACGGGCATGCCCTTGTCACGGACGCGGCGGATCAGGTCGAGGACCTGCCCCGACTCCTTGACGCCCAGCGCGGCAGTGGGCTCGTCCATCACGACGACGCTCTTGGCCCAGGCGACGGACCGCGCGACGGCCACGGCCTGTCGCTGGCCGCCGGAGAGGGTCTCCACCGACTGGGTCAGCGACCTCAGTCCGATCTTGAGGTCGGCCATGTGGGCCGCCGCCTCCTGGCGCATGCGCTTCTTGTCGAGCATGCGCAGCGCGCTGCCGAGGAAGCCCGGCCGGCGCAGTTCGCGGCCGAGGAACATGTTGGAGGCGATGTCCATGGAGGCGGCGACGGCCAGGTCCTGGTAGACGGTCTCGATGCCGTGCTGCCGGGCGCTCTGCGGCCCTGTGAACCTGATGGGTTCGCCGTTCAGCCGGATCTCGCCCTCGTCGGGGGTGATCGCGCCGGTGAGGGCCTTGATCAGGCTCGTCTTGCCGGCGCCGTTGTCGCCGATGACGGCGAGGACCTCGCCGGGCAGCAGGTCGAAGTCGGCGCCGTCGATGGCGGTGACGTGGCCGTACCGCTTGACCAGGCCGCGGGCCTGGAGCACGGGTGTGACATCGGCAGTGCTCATCGTGCCTTCCTCCGGGAGATCTGGTCGACGGTCACGGCCAGGATCACCAGGACGCCGGTGATCAGGGTCTGGTAGATGGAGGCGACGCCCATCAGCTGGAGGCCGTTGCGGAAGACACCGACGATGAGGACGCCGATGAAGGTGCCGAGGACGGAGCCGCGCCCGCCGAAGAGGCTGGTGCCGCCGAGGACGACGGCGGTGATGCTGTCCAGGTTGTCGGTCTGCCCGGCCTGCGGGTCGCCCACGCCGGTGCGGGAGATCAGGAGCAGTGCGGCGATTCCGTAGACGACTCCGGCCAGGGTGTAGAGGCCGATCGTCAGCCGGGAGGTGCGGATGCCGTTGAGGCGGGCGGCCTCGGGGCTGTTGCCGAGCGCGTACACGTGCCTGCCCCAGGACGTGCCGCTGAGGGCGTAGGCGAAGAGCAGGAACAGGGCGATCGTCACCAGCGAGCCGTAGGTGATGTCGGTGTTGCCCAGGGGGAAGGTCTCGCCGAGGGCGGTCAGCGGCGCGGGGAGGTCGGTGACCGTCTGCTCGGCCGAGTAGATGTGGGTCAGCGCGAACGCCACGTTCAGCATGCCGAGGGTGACGATGAACGGCGGGAGCGGGATCAGCTGCACCAGCAGGCCGTTGACCAGGCCGAAGGCCGCACTGACGAGCAGGCCGAGAGTGATCGCGGCGAGCGGTGGGAGGCCGCCCTCGGCAGCCGTCTTGGCGATGACGATGCTGCCGAACGCCATGACGGCGCCACAGGAGAGGTCGATGCCGGCGGTCAGGATGATCAAGGTCTGACCGATGGCCAGCGTACCCACGACCATGACCTGCTGGACGATCAGCGAGAAGTTGCCGCCGGAGAGGAACTGCTCGGTCGTCAGGGAGAAGAAGACGCAGGCCAGCAATAGGGCGGCGAGTGGGCCCGTGGTCGGTGTGGCGAGCAGCCGGCGGACCGTGGTCGGTCCTTTCAGCTGGTCGTAAGGCAGGGGTGTGGCAGTCATGGTGGTCCTTGCCGGTGGTCGGTGGTCGGCGGAGCGAGGTTCGTCAGGGAGTACATGCCGGAGGGCTGTTCGCCGCGGGAGGCGGTCGCCGGAGAGTGGCGCGAGGGTGATCCCCCTCGGCGCGCGGGCGGGCCCGACCTCAGGGGCCGGGAGGTCGGGGCCCGATCGTTCGGCCGCGGGAGCGACCGGTCAGGAGAGGACTTCCGCGGCGCGCCCTGATGCCCGGGGCTCAGCCCCAGCACTTCTCCAGGCCGTACGCGGTGTCCTTGGCGTCGACTCCCGGCTCGGCCGCGTCGGTGATGAGGGTGACGCCGGTGTCGGTGTAGCCGGAGGCCTTCTTGCCGCTCTTGGCGAAGTCGGCAACCGCCTTGACGCCCTGGGACGCCATCTGGAGCGGGTACTGCTGCGAGGTCGCCGCGATCTTGCCTTCCTTGACGGCCTTCGTGCCGGTGCAGCCGCCGTCGACGGACACGACCAGCACCTTCTTCTCCAGGCCCTTCGCCTTGAGCGCGGTGTAGGCGCCCAGCGCGGCCGGTTCGTTGATCGTGTAGACGACGTTGATGTCGGGGGACTTCTGGAGGCAGTTCTCCATCGCTGTCTGCCCCTTGGCCTGGTCGCCGCCGGTGTCCTGCATGCACACGACCGACGGGGCGCCCTCCGCGACGCCGAAGCCCTTGAGGAAGCCCTGGTGGCGCTGCACACCCACCGCGACGCCGGGCGCGAGGTCGAGGGTGGCGATCTTCGCCTCCTTGCCGGCCATGGCGGCCTTGGCGTACCGGCCGATGAGCTCGCCCGCCTTGACGTTGTCGGTGGCGAAGAGGGCGTCGGTGGCGTCCTGCGGATCGGTCGGGCTGTCGAGCGCGATGACCAGGACGCCCTTGGCGCGTGCCTTCTCGAGGGTGGGGACGATCGCCTTGGAGTCGTTGGGCGTGATGAGGATGCCCTTCACACCGGAGTTGACCATGTTCTCAATGGCGGTGACCTGGCCCGCGTTGTCGCCGTCGAACTTCCCGGCCGCGCTGACGAGTTCGACGTCGTTGTCCTTCGCTGCCTGCTCGGCGCCCTCCTTCATCTTCACGAAGAACGGGTTCGTGTCGGTCTTGGTGATCAGCCCGACCTTGGTTCCGCCACCGCCGGATCCTCCCTGCGCACCGGAGCCGCAGGCCGTCAGAGTCAGCGCCGAGACGGCGGCGAGAGCGGTGAATCCGAGGGAGGCACGGGCGATGCGGTTTCTGCGAAGCATGACTGATCTCCTGCTGGACGAGGGCGGAACGGCCGCGCGGATCGAGTGCTGCGGCGCATGAGGACTGCTGCTGTCGAACGCACTGGAGGCGGTGTCAGCGTTGACCTATGTCATCGTTGACACCGCTTGCGGAGGATGATGAACTCCATCACCCGGAAACGTCAATGCCTTCACGCCGTCACAACTCGGCAACGCCGCCCGCCCGCACCGCCTCACATCGAGAGCGCCGCTCTCCGTGAGCTTCCTCAAGACCCTTTGCCAACGCAGCCTTTCACGCTGCCCACCTGGAGAGAATGAGCCATGCGCCTGCCTCTGGTCACCGTCCTCGGAGAATGCGTCGCGGACGCCTTCACCGTCCCCGCACCCACGCCGGGCGAACTCGCCCTGCGGGTCCTGCCGGGCGGCGGTCCGGCGAACACGGCTGTGGCGCTCGCCCGGCTCGGCACGCCCGCCCGCTTCCTGGCGCGACTGTCCGACGACGTCTTCGGCCGCCTGTTCCGCGATCACCTGGAAGCTTCGGGTGTCGACCTCACGGCCGCCGTACGCGCGGCCGAGCCCAGCACGCTGGCCGTCGCCGAACTCGACACCCAGGGCCGGGCCTCGTACTCCTTCCACGCCCAGGGCACCGCGGACTGGCAGTGGACGGCGGACGAACTCGCCACGACGGACCTCGCCTCCACGGCCTGCCTGCACTCGGGCTCCCTGGCCCTGGTGCGCGAGCCCGGCGCCACGGTCGTCGAGGAGTTCCTCACCCGCGCCTCCGCCACGGCCACGATCTCCATCGATCCGAACGTCCGCCCGCTGCTCGTGGCGCCGGAGGTCTACCGCGAACGCCTGCCGCGCTGGTGCGCGCTCACGGACATCCTCCGGCTGAGCGAGGACGACCTGGAACTGCTGCTGCCCGAGTACACGATCGAGCGAGCCTGCGACACCTGGCACGCGGCGGGCGTCCCGCTCGTCGTGATCACCCGCGGGGAGCGCGGCGCGGTCGCCTCGCTGAACGGCGAGCGGACCTCCGTACCGGCGCCCCCGACCGCCGTGATCGACACCGTCGGCGCCGGCGACTCCTTCACCGCAGGGCTCCTGCACCACCTCGGCACCAAGGGGCTACTCGGTGGGCGCCTGACGGACCTTCGGGTCGACGACGTCTTCGACGCCTGCGTCTTCGCCTCCCAGGTGGCCGCGCTGACCTGCGGCGTCGCCGGGCCGAACCCGCCATGGGCCGGCCAACTGCGGCTGCCGGCACCCGCGATCGGACGCGCCACCGGCTGAACCGGCGGTCCGAACGAACTCGGCCCAGGCCATTGACGCGCCGCCCGGAGCCCGCTCATCATCACTCCCCAGCGGATGTCATCGCTGTCACATGTCATCGATGACATCCCGCTTCCCGGGTCGCCCCCACCGCCCGGCACTGCGAATCCCCCGACGTCGTACGCCCGCAGCGGACGCGGACACGACGCCGCCGCCCCCAGTGCAGGAGAAACAATGAGCCGAGTCCCCGCACGCCGTCGTGTCCCGCTGCGCCTCGTCGCCGCCGCGGCCGCGACCTGCGCGCTCACCGTCACCGCCGTCGCCCCGCAGGCGGCGGCGGAGGACAGCCGGCCGTACACGGAGACGTACCGCCCGCAGTTCCATTTCAGCCCCGCGAAGAACTGGATGAACGACCCCAACGGACTGGTCTGGTTCCAGGGCGAGTACCACCTCTTCTACCAGTACAACCCGAGCGGAAACACCTGGGGCAACATGTCCTGGGGTCACGCCGTCAGCACGGACCTGGTGCACTGGCGGGAACTCCCCCTCGCCATCCCGCACGACGACGAGGAGATGGTCTTCTCGGGCAGCGCCGTCGTCGACCATGACAACACCACGGGGTTCGGGACCACGGAGAGCCCCGCCATGGTGGCCGTCTACACCAGCCACTACAAGGACGGCGGCAAGCAGGCTCAGTCCCTGGCGTACAGCACCGACCGCGGCCGCACCTGGACCAAGTACGCCGGGAACCCGGTGCTCGACATCGAGTCGAAGGAGTTCCGCGACCCCAAGGTCCAGTGGTACGCACCCACGAAGAGCTGGCTGATGACGGTGTCACTGTCCACCGAGCGCAAGGTCCGGTTCTACTTCTCCAAGGACCTCAAGAGCTGGACGCATCTGAGCGACTTCGGCCCGCAGAACGCGGTGGGCGGCGTCTGGGAGTGCCCGGACCTGTTCCCGCTGCCCGTCGACGGCGACCCCGAGCGCGTCAAGTGGGTGCTCGTCGTCAACATCAACCCCGGTGGCATCGCCGGTGGCTCGGCCGCCCAGTACTTCGTGGGCGACTTCGACGGCAAGCGGTTCAGGCCCGACGACGACGGCTCCTACACGCCTCCGCCCGGAGTGGTGGTGCAGGACTTCGAGGGAGCCGGCTACGGCACCTGGCAGACGACCGGCACCGCCTTCGGGGACGGACCGGTCCCCGCGCCCGCGCCCGGGACGTCGGGCACGAGCGGCTTCGAGGGCAAGGGACTCGTCGACAGCTTCCACAACGGCGACGCCGAGACCGGCATCCTCACCTCACCGCCCTTCACCGTCGACAGCCCGTACCTCAACTTCAAGGTGGCCGGCGGCCGTCACCCGCACGTCCCCAGCTCCGTGATGGGCGACTCCCCCGCCCCCGCGGGAGAGACCCTCGCCGACTTCGAGCAGGACACGTACGACTCCTGGACGGCCACGGGCACCGCCTTCGGCGACGGCCCCGCACCCGGCACCCTGCCCGGGCAGCACGAGGTGTCCGGACACGAGGGCGGCGGCCTCGTGAACACGTTCCTGGGCGGCGACGCGACCACGGGCACCCTCACCTCGCCCGAGTTCACCGTCACCGCGAAGCACCTCAACTTCCTCATCGGCGGCGGCAATCACCCCTCGGGCTCCGACGCGCCCACCGCCGTCCGGCTCGTCGTCGACGGCAGGACGGTGCGCAGCGCCACCGGCACCGACTCGGAGTCGCTCACCTGGGTCTCCTGGGACCTCGGCGACCTCGCCGGCCGGACCGCGCACATCGAGGTCGTTGACGAGAACACCGGTGGCTGGGGCCACATCCTGCTCGACCAGGTCATGCTGTCCGACACCCCGGCGCGCCCCCGCTCGACCGAGACGGCGGTCAATCTCCTCATCGACGGCAAGATCGTCCAGAGCAGGACCGGCGCGGACAGCGGCAGCCTGGACTGGACCTCCTTCGACCTGCGCGCCCACCAGGGCAAGCAGGCCACCCTCCAGATCGTCGACATGAACAAGGCCGGCTGGGGCCATATCCTGGCCGACCACTTCGTCGCCGCCGACCAGCCGGCCGTCTCAAGCGTCCAGCGGGCCGACTGGGTCGACTACGGCAAGGACTACTATGCCGCCGTCTCCTGGGAGGACAGCCCGGACGGCAAGCGGCACATGATCGGCTGGATGAACAACTGGCAGTACGGCAACAACATCCCGACCTCCCCCTGGCGCAGCGCGCAGAGCATTCCGCGCGAGATGGCCCTGCGCACCGTGAGCGGCCGCCTCCGGCTCACGCAGCAACCCGTATCCACCGTGGAGTCGCTTCACGGCCTCTCGGTCAGCGTGCGCGACATCAGGATCGCGGACGGCTCCGTGCCGCTGGCAGCGGGCCAGGCAGACGGCAAGGCGCTCGACATCCGGGCCACGTTCACCCTCGGTGACGCCGAGCGTTTCGGGTTCAAGGTCCGCACGGGCGAAGGCCAGGAGACCGTCATCGGCTACGACGAGGAGACCGGGGAGCTGTACGTCGACCGAACGCGTTCGGGTGCGGTCGACTTCCACGGCGACTTCCCCGGCGTCCAGCGCGCACCGCTGACTCCCCGGAACGGCAAGATCGAGCTCCGCATCCTGGTCGACTGGTCCTCGGTCGAGGTGTTCGGCGGCGAAGGCGAGGCCGTGATCACGGACCAGATCTTCCCCAGCCCGGACAGCGACGGCGTCCGGATCTTCGCCGAGGGCGGCTCCGTACGCCTGGACAGGGCCAAGGTCAAGCAGGTGCGGTCGCACCGCGACTGACCGCCTGTGCAGGTCCGTTGACGGCGCGGAGGCGGGGTACCGGCCCCCGGAAGCCCGCCTCCGCGCCCTTCCCCCCGTACCGGTATCACCGGCGAGAGACAGGAGACAGGACATGAGGAAAACACTGCTGGCCGAATTCACCGTGCGCCCCGGAAGCGAGGAACACGTCGCCGAACTGGTCAGGGAGTACGCCGCTCGTGTCCGTGAAGAACCCGGGAACCTGGCGTTCGAGGTGTACACCAAGGAATCCAGCCCCAGGGCGTACTGGATCTTCGAGGTGTACGCGCACGAAGCCGCCTTCCAGACCCACTTGGCGGCACCCTACGGCCCGCCGTTCAACGCGGCGCTCCAGCCGTTGATCGAGGAGAAGGAGTCCGTGCTCACCTTTCTGCGCCCGCTTGGCCGATGAACGGGCGGCGCACCTCGCGCTTGCCGCTCCGCGTCGCTCGCGCGTCACCAGGGGTACCGTGCCCGAGAGCCTCGGCTTTCGGGCAGGAGGCGCCGTCGAAGGCCGGCTGTTCGGGAGGGCGTCCGGCCGGAAGCCTCATCTTGCTCCTCAAGGCGCGTCGCCATTCCGGACGCGCCTGTCTTCGCCAATCAGGACGTTCGCCCCGCCACACTGTGGATCCGGCAGGTGCTCAGTCGCATGGTTCGGCGGAGTCCATGAGTCGGCTCTCCCAGGCCCAGGCGGCAATCTCGACGCGGTTGCGGACGCCGAGTTTGTTCTGGATGGTCGCCAGGTGGCTCTTGACGGTGCTGAGGGTGATGAAGAGGGCGGCGGCGATCTCCTGGTTGGTGCGGCCCCTCCCAATGGCGCGGATCACCTCCGTCTCGCGTGCCGAGAGCGGTTGGGCGGGCCGGGCGGCGGGTGCTGTACGGGCCGGGGCGAGATTGCGCAACAGGCGCAGGGTGACGGACGGGGAGATCAGGGCGTCCCCGGCATGTGCCGCCCGGACGGCCTCGATGAGCAGCGCGGGTGCGGCGCCCTTGAGGATGAAGCCGACCGCCCCGGCGCGCAGTGCCCCGTCGACGTACTCGTCCAGGTCGAAGGTGGTGACGATGACCACCCGGAGCGGGGCGGCGACTCCGGGGCCGGCCAGAGCGCGGGTGACGTCGCAGCCGTCCAGTCCCGGCATACGAATGTCGACCAGGCACACGTCGGGGCGCATTCGGCGGGCGAGTTCGACCGCCTGTGCGCCGTCGGCGGCCTCGCCGACCACGGTGATGTCCTCCTGGTCCTCCAGGATGAGTCGCAGGCCGCCGCGGATCATCGCCTGGTCGTCGGCGAGCAGGATGCGGATGCTCAACGAGCCTCCCTTTCCGGGATGGGCAGGGTGGCGTGGACCGACCACCCGGTGTCCCGGCCGGGTCCGGCGGACAGATGGCCGCCGAGCGCCTCGATCCGCTCGCGCATGCCGATCAGGCCGTAACCGCCGTGGTGCTTTCGTGAAGTGTGGCTGGGTGGGGCGTCGTTGGTGACGGTGATGGTGACGGTGTCCGGGCCGTGGTCGATGTCGATGTCGGCGGTGCTGGCGTGCGTGGCGTGACGGGCGATGTTGGTCAGGGCTTCCTGGACGATCCGGTGGACGGTGGTGGCGACCTCGGGCGGCCAGGGTGTCGGGTCGGCGGGCAGGCGGAGGCCGACCGTGGGGCCGTGCTCCTCGAATTGGCGGACCAGTTCGCGCAGTTGGTCCGGTCCGGGCGTCGGAGGAGACGTAGGGGCGGCGTCGTCGACGTCGCGCAGGATGCCAACCACGCGGCGCATCGCGGTGAGGGCTTCGCCGCCGGCCTGCTCGATGCCCGCGAGGGTGGTGTCCAGGCTCTCGGGCCGCCGCCTGGCCACGATCCGGGCGGCCTGGGCCTGGACCACGATGCCGGTGACGTGATGGGCCACCACGTCATGCAACTCTCGGGCCAGGGCGAGCCGTTCCTCCTGACGAACCGCCTCGGCGGCGGCCCGTCGGCGGTGGTCCAGGAAGCGCAGGCCGACTCCCGCGCCGAGCGCGAGGATCCAGACCTCGATTCCGACCCGGAACGGGGTGCTCGGCGCTTCGACGGTCAGCAGGCCGACCGCCATCAGGGCCAGCCCGGCCACCGCGACGACGGCCGCCCGCCGCCAGGCGAGCGCGCGCACGGCGCAGCCGCCGAGAACGAGCAGTCCCAGCACGGCGGCAGCTCCGGGCTCACCGGGCAAGTGGGCAAGCCGGGCGATCACCGCTGCGGTGCCTGCCACGACCAGTCCCAGGGCTGCCGCCCTGCCCGGGTGGCGCCTGCGGCCGAGCGCGATCAGGCAGACAACGGTGCCGACCGCCGCGTCGAAGCCCCAGACCCGGCCCTGCCCCGCGTACTGGGCGGCCATGACGACCAGCACTGCGGCGAACAACGTTCCCAGTGCCGCAGTGACCAGTGCCTCCGGCCCCCGGGCGTACCGCGTCGATGTACTCACTCGGCCCACGCTAGGCGATTCGGCCAGGCCCCGAACCAGCCGAAAGTACGACTCGATGAGCAGGGGACCATACCTTCGGTCGCTGCGGCAGGCAGCGCGTGTTCCGCAGGCTGGGCCCATGGTTGATCTCACTTCCGCACCCACCCTGCTCGCCGCGGCTGCGGCCCAAGCCGAGAAAACCGAGCGAAGCCCGCTCCTGTACGCCTGGTGGGCGCTCAATCTTGCCGTCCTGATCGCGGTGGGCTACGGCACGCACCAGCTCGTCAAGACGTGGCGCGCCAAGCGCCGCCCCCGCGGCTGAGGAGGTCGGACACATGACACCGGTACTCGAAGCCGTGAAGCTGGGCAAGCGGTACGGCCGCCACCACGCGCTCACCGACATCGACCTGAACGTCCCGCCTGGCCGGGTGATCGGACTGGTCGGCCCGAACGGCGCAGGCAAGCCCACGCTGCTGCAACTGGCCTGCGGCCTGATCACGCCCAGCTCGGGCACCATCCGAGTCCTCGGCGACGCACCCGCCGCAGGCCCCGCCCACCTGGCCAAGGTCGGCTTCGTCGCCCAGGACGCCCCGCTCTACGCCGAGCTCTCCGTCGCCGACCACCTGCAGATGGGTGCCCGTCTCAACCCCGGCTGGGACTCTGCCCTCGCCCGCCACCGACTCGCCCGCATCGACCTCGACCCACTGCAGAAGGCAGGCCGGCTCTCCGGCGGCCAGCGTGCCCAACTCGCCCTGACCATCGCCGCGGCCAAACGGCCTGAGCTGCTGATCTTCGACGAGCCAGCCGCCGCCCTGGACCCGCTGGCCCGGCACGCCTTCCTGGACCACCTGCTGGAGTCCGTCACCGACCTGGGCGCCGCCGCCATACTCTCCTCCCACGCCCTGCCCGACATCGAGCGGGTGTGCGACCACCTGATCGTCCTGGCGGGCTCCCGGGTCCAACTGGCCGGTGACGTGACCCAGCTGATGGCCGACCACGTCCGCGTCACCGCGCACCGGTCGGACCTCCTGGCCCTGCCCACCGCGGCGGACGTCATCACGCGCACCGACCCGAGCGATCGGGAGGGCACCGCCGTCGTCCGCGCCGACCGGGCGCTGCTGGCCGGCGGCCCCTGGACCACGACGGGGGTCGGCCTCGAAGAGCTGGCCCTCGCCTACCTGGACCGGGCCGACCGCAGCGAGACCCGCCCCTCCCCCAGCCTCCGACCGGAGGCACCCACCTCGACCGTCGCGGAGGACCACCGATGACCTGGATGACCTGGCGCCAGTTCCGCGCCCAGGCACTGGTGGGCCTCGCGGCCCTCGTACTCCTGGCCGGCTACCTCGTCGCACTCGGCAGGCGGATCCACAGCGCTTACGACGACACCCTCGCACACTGCGCCACCCCCAACGCATGCTCCGGCCCGCTCGGCGCCCTCGCCGACCGCTACGGCCTCCAGACCGACCTACTCGGCTACCTGCTGCTCATCGTCCCCGCCGTCATCGGCGTCTACTGGGGCGCACCGCTGATCGCCCGCGAGCTGGAGGCGGGCACCCACCGGCTGGTGTGGAACCAGAGCGTCACCCGCACCCGGTGGCTCGCGGCCAAACTCGCACTGGTCGGACTGCTGAGCGTGACCACCGCCGGCGTGTACAGCCTGCTGCTGACCTGGGCGACCGGCCCGGTCACCACCATCGTCAACAACCGCTTCGAACCGGTGAACTTCGCCTCCCGCGACATCGCCCCACTCGGCTACACCGCCTTCGCCTTCGTCCTCGGCGCAGTCCTGGGCCTGATCCTGCGCCGCGCCGTGCCCGCCATGGCGGCCACCCTGGTCGTCTTCACGGCGCTCCAGATCGCGGTCCCCATGCTTCTTCGCCCGCACTACCAGGCGCCGACCCGCACCTCGGTCCCGCTCACCGCCGACCTGATCGGCCATCTGACGAAGATCGGAACCTACGGCGACATCGGCGGCCTCCGCATCCCCGGCGGGCCCTGGGTCATCGACACCAGCCCGATCCTCGACTCCGCAGGCAAGGAGGTCGGCCACACCGCCTGGTTCCAGGGCTGCATGGACCACAGCGCGCTCTCCGAACTGCCCAACTGCCTGGCCAAAGGCAACATCCACGTCGCAATCGCCGAACAGCCGGCCGATCGCTACTGGACCTTCCAATACCTGGAGACCGCGCTCTTCGTCACCCAGGCGGCGCTCCTGGCCACTCTCGCCCTCTGGCGGATCCGCAAGCATCCGGTCTGACGGAACCACCACTGCGGCTCGCTTCCCGAGTGCGCCCAAGACCCGATGAGCGGCTCTGTCGGCCGATCCCACGTGGCGCTGAAAGTGGGGAAGTAAGTGAGCGAGTCTGGCCACCCCAGCGCACCAGGTGAGGAATCAACGAGCCTCATCAGAGTCACTGCCGCCGTGCCAGGTAGGCACCTGGTGAGTGAAGCGGCGGCCTATGTCCGACAAGGTCGCGCTGTGGAAGCCGTGCTTGGGTCGCTGGCCCGGGAGGCGGAGCAGGGGGTGGGATACCGAGAGCCCGGAACGTGGTGGGGCGGCATAGACGAGGCCAACGGGCCGCCGGATACTGGCCGCTGACCGTATGCGCCGACACCCCTGGAGACGACGTGCGTACCCGCCTTGCTGTCGCCCTTGGTTCTGCCACGCTGACGTGCGCTGCTCTGCTGGCTGCCCCACCGGCGAGCGCAGCCGACTATCCGGTCAGCAGCTTCGATGTCACCTACGGACAGACGTACACGCGGGGCACCATCACCTGGTACGGGCGATCGGTGGTGGTGGCGGGTGAGCACAAGTCGGTCGACGTGAACAGCTGCCGTGGTACTACGGCGTTCACCCTCGACTCGCAAAATGGCCAGATGGGCGTGGGCTTGTCCGGCAATGTGTGCGGGGCGAGCGACACGTTCTCCTTCCAGGTACCGGCGGATGCACCGGGTGGAGCCGCGGTGGTGCGGGTGTGCCTGGACAACGGGGCGGACGGCCCGCAGGTCGTGTACCTGAAGTGCGTGAGGTACGGCCACCCGTAAGTACGGGCCCGGATGTGACTAGGGCCCGGCACAACAGGATCGCTGTGTGCCGGGGCCTAAAGCGTGTTGCAGAAGGCTATAGAGCGGGCATTTCTCCTGTATGCGTGGGGTGTTGAGGGCTGAGCCGTTGTGGGCGGAGACGTTCACGGGTCTGCGGATGCGGCAGTTCGAGCGGCTGGTGAAGGTGGTCCGTGAGCGGGGCGGGAACGGTCCTGGCGGTGGCCGGCCGTGGTGTCTGCCGCTGGCCGACCGGGTGCTGCTGGTCGCTGTGTACTACCGCGCGAACCTCACCATACGGCAGTTCGCGCCGCTGTTCGGCTGCTCGCCGGCGACGGTGTGCCGAGTCATCAAGCGGCTGCGGCTGCTGCTGGCGATCGAGCCGGCCACCCGTCCGGCCGACGCTGTCGAGCGGCTGGGGATCGTGGACGGCACCCTGATCCCGGTCCGCGACCGGAAGGTCGGGGCGTCCTCACGCAACTACCGGTTCTCGGCGAACGTGCAGGTCATCATCGACGCCGACACCAAGCTGGTGATCGCCGCGGCACGTCCAGTGCCCGGCAACACCGCTGAAGCGAGAGCATGGCGGGACTCCGGCCTGGCACGGCACTGCGAAGGCGTGACCGTGCTTGCCGACGGCGCCTACATCAACACCGGACTCGTCGTCCCGCACCGCAAACGCCCCGGCCGGGCCTTGCTGCCCGGCGAAGAGGAGGACAACACCGAACACCGCAAAGTCCGGGCCCGCGTCGAGCACGACTTCGCCCGCATGAAGCACTACAAGATCCTCCGCGACTGCCGACAGCGCGGCAACGGCCTCCACCACGCGGTTCAGGCTGTCGCCCACATGCACGACCTCGCCCTCGCCGCATGACCAGACCGGCCACCAACCCGGCTTGACCTGCCCGGACACATCCTTCTGCAACACGCTTTAGAGCGTGCCTCTTTGATGGGTTGGTCAGTTGATCGGACATGCCTGTCCGATTAGTGATCACTGATGCGATGTGGGGTCGGATCGAGCCGCTGATGCCGGCCGATCCGGTTCGTGGACGACGGTGGGCCGGCCACCGCCGAACCCTTGAGGCCATTGCGTGGAAGTACCGCACCTGCTCACCCTGGCGAGATCTACCCAACGAACTCGGGTCTTTTCAGACCGCTCACAAGCGCCTGATCAGGTGGGCCGTGGACGGCACGTGGGAACGCATCCTCACAGCGGTTCTTTCCGCGGCGGCTGAAGATGACGATGTGGGCTGGACAGTCTCGGTGGACTCCACCGTCAGCCGGGCTCACCAGCATGCGGCCGGAGCCAGGAAAAGGGGGCGCCAGACCGGTCCGAGCCCGAGGAGCACGCGCTCGGACGCTCCCGCGGCGGCCTGAGCACAAAGGTCCACTTGGCCAGTGACAGCCGGGCTCGGCCGCTTGGTATCCACGTCACCGCCGATCAAGCCGGCGACGCGCCGGCCTTCGAGGCGGTCATGGCCAGGATCCGGATCCCACGCAGCGGACCCGGGAGGCCAAGAACCCGTCCTGCGGTCGTCCTGGCGGATCGCGCCTACTCGTCCCGCGCGATCCGTGCACACCTTCGTCGCCGAGGCATCCGGGCTGTCATCCCCCAGCCTGCCGACCAGATCGATCACCGTCTGCGGCGAGGCCGCGCCGGAGGCCGCCCGCCCGGCCTTGACACCGACAGATACAAGGCGCGCAATGCCGTCGAGCGGTGCATCGCCCGACTCAAGCAGTGGCGCGGCCTGGCCCTACGGACGGACAAACTCGCCCTCGCCTACCGGGCCGCACTCCACGTCGCGTCCATCTTGATCTGGGTCCTGAGCAGGCCGATGGGCCTGGCCTTCAGGTCGTCAGTTGCTGAGAGCCAGCCTGATACCGAAGACGCCGATGACGGTGCCGGTGATCCGGTCGAGCAGGCGGCGGGCCTGGGGCTTGCGGAGCCAGCCCTGCAGGACGCGAGCGAAGCCGATGAGGACGGCAGACCAGAGCAATCCGATGAGGATGTGCACCATGGTGAGCAGGAGGCCCATGGTGAAGTGGCTGGTCCCCGGGGGGATGAACTGAGGCAGGACGGCAAGGTAGAAGACGCCCATCTTCGGGTTCAGGAGGTTGGTGAGCGTCCCCTGCCGCCAGCCGCCGCTGACCGAGACCGCGCCGGCGGCCAGAAGTGGATCGTCCGCGTCTGCCGTGGGCAGCCCCCGGAAGGTGTCCCGGAGCATGCGGGCCCCCATCCAGATCAGGTAAGCGGCGCCGATCCAGCGCAACGCGGTATAGGCGAGGTGGGAGGCCGTGAGAAGCGCGGTCACTCCGAGGGAGGTGAACGCACCCCACACCAGGGTGCCGGTCTGAATTCCGAGGACGACGCCCCAGGCTCTCCTGCGCCGGCCAAGGGCCGACGTGCGCAAGATCAGCGCCGTGTCGAGTCCGGGAGTCAGAGTGAGAAGCCCTACAACGAGGGCGAAGGACCACAGGGCGGAGCTTATTGCCATGGAATGCCAGCCTACCTCGCCAGATCGCCCGCTTTGTTAGCGGGTCCGGTGGATCTTGAGCTGCTAGGCCCTATCTCTTAGATCCTCCGTGAGATCGTCGTGCTCGTGATCGAGTCTTGGGTGATCAATGACGACAGCCCTGTGCCTGTGTCGTCCGCGGTGGTGCTGGAGGCTCTTCGGTCGAGGATCGACAGCGGCCGGCTTGAGACGTGGCTGACCAGTTTGTCCGGGCGGTCTCTGGCCTTCTTGACGAACACTGAGCGCGCGATGGTGATGCTGCTCGAAGAAGGGCGATCCCGGCGAGCATGCCGTGGACCCCGGGGCTCAGGGAGCGAGCGACGGGTTCGTCCTCTCCAACGGGCAGGACAACGAATACCCGGATGAGGACACCGTCCCCATCCGTGAGGCGTTCAGGCTCGTGAAGCAGATCGTTGATACGGGATCCTGGCCGACGGACGCGCGCTGGGTGGTCGATCACTGAGTGGGCTATCGCCGTGCCCAGACAGGGATGGCGGCGAGGTGGAGTGCGGCCTGGTGGGCGATGGCGAGATTGTCGGTTCGCACGGCCAGCCCGCGCCACTGCTTGAACCGGTTGATGCATCGCTCGACCGCGTTGCGCTGCTTGTATGCCTCGGAGTCGAAGGCTGGTGGGCGACCGCCGGCGCGGCCTTGCCGCAGGCGGTGGCTGATCTGGTCGGAAGGCTGGGGGATGACAGCGCGGATCCCGCGTCGGCGGAGAGAGGCCGAGGTGCGCCGGACGCTCACCGGCCTGGACCTCGATCCGGCGATCCGGCGATCCGGCGATCCGGACCGAGGTGGCGACGGAAGGCGACCGCGTCGGCGTTCCCCTGTCGCCGAAGGGCAACGGCTTCGACCCGCAGGACTGCGTGATCGCCCGCGTGGGCGCCGGCGCCACCGAGGTATGGGCGCCGCCCCGGATCCAGCGGATGCCCGGAGAGGGGGGCTGCGACATCAGCTACGCCCTGAACGCCGTACCGCCACCGCATTGAGCACGGTACTTGCCCGCGACGGGCGCCCATGGCTCCCGCGCGCGTTCCCCCCGGCCGAACTGTGGCGTCCCACCACGGCTCAGCAGGCGATGGTGCCCCTGCGCAGCGCGTGGCCGCCCGTGTTGCTGTCGTCGGACCAGTACACGGGCTTGGTGCCGGCGACGCACTCGTCGGCGCCGGCCACGGCGAAGCCCTCGTTGTTGAGGTCGGGCATGCCGCTCGGGCGCTGGTAGGAGGCGGTGGGGGCGAAGGTGCCGGCGCTGCCGATCTTCATGGTCTTGTGCAGACCGCCGCAGGTGTCGTCGCAGACCATCCACAGCCGGGCGGCCTGCGGCTCCCACTGGAGCTCCATCACGCCGGCCATGCCACTGGCGATGGTGGCGACGCGGGTGGCGGCGCCACTGTCCTGGAGGACGTACGCGTGGACCGCGCCGGTGCCCTCCACGCCGAGGAGGAAGACACCGCCGGTGTGCGCGCCGTACCGGTTCGGGTCATAGGCCGCGCCGGTCGACTCGTCCTTGAATCCGGCCGCGACGAGGGTGGTGTCGGGGATCCAGGTGATCGCCTCGAAGCCGAGGTTGGAGCCCACGGCCGGCAGACCGGCGGTCAGGTTCCACTCCTTCGTGGCGGTCAGGGTGCTGCCGGTGCCGGTGGCGACCTCGTAGCGGAGCACGGACAGGCGGCTGGTGCCGGAGGCGTCGCCGTTGCGCTCGGTCGCGACGTACGCGCCGCCTGCGGCGCCGGCGGCGGTCAGGGTGACGGCCTCGCCGTCGGGGCTGCCGCTCCCACCGGGGTAGCGCAGCGACTTGCCGGAGGTCCAGCCGTTGGCGGTGTCCGGCCGCCAGCCGCCGGAGCCGTCGCGGACCAGGCGCCACAGCTTGCCGGAGTTCTGGGCGGCCCAGAGGACGGAGCCCTCCTGGTACAGGCCACTGAGGTCCTCGCCGAAGACGTCGGCCCCGTCGGCCGTCGTCACCGAGCTGCCGCCGGGCCAGGGCACCGGGTTCGTACCACCGCCGGAACCGCAGTCGTTAGGCGCGCCCAGCGTCAAAGCCGCCTTCCCGAAAGACCCCGTGCCGTCGGGGCAGCGCGACCAGGACGGGGCGGAGTGGGCGCTCCAGCTGAAGCTGTCGACGAGGGTGCTGCCGCCCGGCAGGTAGAGGCGGGCCTTGTCACTGGAACCGAGACCGAACGCCGCGGCCACGTCGAACGCGCGCGCCGTCCCCGGAGCGAGCGTCGCCCCCGCCGGAACCGTGAAGGTGTGGCTCGAGTCGTCGTCCTTGAGGACCCAGCCTGAGATGTCGACCGCGGCCGCGCCCTTGTTGAACAGCTCGATCGAGTCGTCGACGCTGCCGGTCGTCACCACCTCGTTGATACGGATGTCGTCCACCGGAGCGGCGTGCGCGGCCGGTGCGGCCAGCGTCGCGGCGGCGAGCAGCGTGGCACCGGCGACGGCGAGGCGGATCGGGGCGAGGCGGCGACGCCCCCGGGGAGCACGAACTTCGAGCACGGAGTGTCCGTCCTGAGAGAGTGGCGAAGGGCGTCACGAGACTCACGCCCGCCGCCGAACGCCGGTCGGCGTCGGACCCGTTGTCGCATGAACGCCCGTCGAACGACAGGCCGCACGCCACGGCCCGCCCCGGCATCGGGTCGGGCCGTGGCGGGCCTCGTCGGCTACGCCGGGTCGATACGGGTGATGTCGCCGCCCAGCGCGAGGACGTACAGCTCGCCCGCGCGGCCTTCCACGAACGAGATGACCTCGCCCCCGTTGACGACGAGGTCGTTCACCCCGGTCACCCTGCCGTTCTTCAGCGCGAGGGAGCGGATGGTGCCGTCGCAGTAGTCGCTGAACACGTACTGCCCCCTGAGGGCCGGGATCGCGCTCCCCCGGTAGACGAACCCGCCGGTCACCGCGCAGCCGAGTCCGGTGCGGGCGTACTCGTGGATCGGGCGCACGTGGTTCGCCGGCTCGGTGCCGCCCCGGAAGGGGTGGTTGCCCTCCATCTGGGACCAGCCGTAGTTCTCGCCTCCCTTGCTCCTCGCGGGCGCCCGGTCGATCTCCTCCCAGTCGTTCTGGCCGACGTCGCCGATCAGCAGGTCACCCGTGCGCGAGTCGAAGGAGAACCGCCACGGGTTGCGCAGCCCGTACGCCCAGATCTCATCCCTCGCGTTCGGGTCGCCGACGAAGGGGTTGTCCGGGGGGATCGCGTACGGCGTGCCTCCGCGCGGGTCGATCCGCAGCAGCTTGCCGAGCAGCGTGTCGAGGTTCTGCCCGTTGCCGTGCGGGTCGCCGCCCGCGCCTCCGTCCCCGAACGCGATGTAGAGGTATCCGTCGGGACCGAACTTGATGTCGCCGCCGTTGTGGTTCGCGTACGGCTGCGTCTGGGTGAGGACGGTACGCCGGCTCTCCGGCCGGATCTTGCCCTTCCGTACGGCGAACTCGTCGACGGTGCTGGTTCCTTCGAGATTCGTGTACGAGATGTAGAGGTGCGCGCGTGCGTTGTCGAACGCGATGCCGAGGAGGCCGCGTTCACCGTCGGTGGTGGTCTCGGCGGAGATGTCGAGCACCGGCTCACCGAGCCCTTGGGAGCCCAACACCCTTACGGTGCCGGCCCGTTCGGCGATCCAGACCGTGCCGCCAGGACCGGCGGCACCGGCGATCGGATTGCGCGCCGTGGCGACACGGGTGAGCGAGATCTTCGCGACTTTCGCGGCCTCGGCGGCCGTTGCGGCCTCAGCGGCCGTAGCGACCTTCGCGACCGGCTGCCGGGCGTCACCACCCTCCGCGGAGGCCGTGGCGAGAGCGAGGAAGGTGACGAGACCGAGGGTGCAGATGATGGCCGAGCTTCTCGTGCGAACGTTCACCGTGATCCTCCTGGAGGCGGCGAATGGGGGGAACCCGGCTGCTCGGGGCAGTGTGAGGGTCGGCGTCGCCCGCGCCAGCACGCAACCGGGGTGGGGGAATGGGGTGTACCGCTGGCCACGGAGGAGACTACTGGGACTCACGCAATTGGTATAGGCCAAGCGCGCCCCCGTACGGGCGACGGGGGCGCGCGACGGCGGATCCGGGTCCCCGGATCAGGCCTGCGGGCGGGTGGCCGTGACGATGTAGTAGTCGAGGTTGCGCTGCTCGTAGGCCTTCAGGAAGTTGCGCGGCCAGGTTCCCGGCTTCCACTGGTCCGACAGCCAGCGGTCCCAGCCCTGCCACACCTCCGGCCCGATGGACACGGCCCGCGCGTCCGTCAGGCCCGCCCGGGTGAACGCGTCGGTCACGAGCGTGACGGGACGCGCGATGTCCAGCCCGTCGGCGAACGTCTCCAGGTACGACGCGAGCCGCGCTCCGTGGTCCGGGTCGTCGTCCGGGGTGAAGAAGCTCGCGACGACCACCCGACCGCCGGGCCGCAGCACCCGGGCCGCCTCCCGGGTGAAGGCGATCATGTCGTCGAAGTGCTGGGCGGCCTCGACGCTGTAGACGCAGTCGAACTCGCCGTCACCGAACGGCATCTCCTCCGCCGCACCGCGGACGAACCGGAGCGCCGACGGCGAGGTCTCCAGCAGATCCGCATTCGCCCGGCGGGCGCGGTCCAGCTGCTGCGGATGGATGTCCATACCGGTCACCCGCTCCGGCCGGTATTCGCGCAGGGCGAGCGCGCAGCCGACACCGAGCCCACAGCCGACCTCGACGATCTGCCGACCGGCGAGCGGACCGGCGGCGTCGAGCACCTGCCGGTACATGTCCTCCTGGCTGCGGACCCGGTCGTCGACCGTGAGCGGTCCGGCGAGGTCGATCGAGTGCCAGTACCCGAAGTTGATGAACCCCCCGGCGAACACCGGGACCGAGCTGAGGTCGGCCGGACCGTACGTCTCCCGAACAGCGGCCCGCATTTCCACCGGTTCCACCACCCGCGTCACCTCCGCGAACAGTCTGACGTCCGGACCCACCCCTGTCGACGGCGCCCCGCCCCACTCGACCCGAAAGGGCGCACGTGCCGAGGCACGCGCCGGGGGCGCGCGGGGCGGAGACCCGCGCCTCACCCCTCGCTGAGAGGTCGATCCTCGCGTCGTCGAGTGGTAGCCCCCGGCGTCAACGATCGGGGTGATCACGTTCCGCACCGCCTGGGACCGGTGCCGAGGTAGCCTCCCGCCCTGCCGGGACCGGTGCCGAGATACGCCTCCCGCACCGCCGGGTCCGCGTGGATCTCGGCCGGCGCCCCTTCGGCGAGAACCCGGCCGAGGTCGAGCACCACGACGCGTGAGCACAGCTCCATCACGAAGGCCACGTTGTGCTCGACGAGCAGCACCGCGCAGTTCTCCTCGTCCGCCATATGCCGTATGACGGCGGCGAGTCCGCGACGCTCCTCGGCAGTCGTCCCGGATGCGGGCTCGTCCAGGAACAGGACACGGGGCGGATCGGCGAGCGCGCGGGCCACCTCGACCATGCGCGCCTGTCCGACGGGCAAGCCGCCCGCGTACGAGCCGGCGAGCGCGTCGAGCCCGCACTCATGGAGCACGGCGGCGGCCCGCTCCCGATGGCATGGACGAAGGTCGCCCACTGGGATCTGCTTCAGCAGCACCTGTACGACGCGGAGCTGCCCCTGGACGTAAGGGCTGCGGGTTCCCTGGTGCTGATGTTCGGCCAGCACCTCAGCCGCATCGTCGCCCTGGCCACCGGGCACCTGGGCCAGGCCGGCGGTCACGTCACTCTGCGTTTCGACGACACCCCGATCCGCCGTCCCGGTCCACTCGCTGCCCTGCTCAAGCGGGTCGTCGACGAACAGCCGAGGCACGGCTGGAACGCCAATGCCCCCAGAACCTTGGCTCTTCCCGGTAAACGGCCAGGCGCCCACCGTTCCACGGTCCCGATCGCGCGTGCTCTCACCGCACACGGAATCCTGTGCTCCGTCAACCTCCTGGACGCCTGTGACGAAGACCTCGCCAACCAGACCTCCGGCTCTCTTCGACATCACCCCCGGTCCGGACGGCAACATGTGGTTCACCGAATACAACAGCCACAAGATCGGGAAGATCACCCCGGCCGGGGCCGTCACCGCGTACCGGTGCCCACCGCGGGCTCGCGCCCGGACCAGATCACCACCGGCCCGACGGCAAGATGTGGTCCCACTTCAGCACCACCAAGATCGGCAAGGCCACCACCAGCAGTTTCGTCGACGAGGTCAGCGAGACAGTCCAGCTGGCCCGGACGTCGCGTCGCTTCTTCGATCCGCCCGACAGGGATCAGGCCGTCGAGGACGTCGACGACGAACTGGGACGCGGGGCATGGCTTCGAACTCGTCTCGTGAGTCGTCGTTCAGCACCGTGTGCGGATCAGGTGACGGATGCTCAGCGATGGCTGGGCCCGCCGGTCAGTCGATGCCTTCGATGATGCGGAAGTCGCGCTCGACGCCGTCGGGGAGGGCCACCAGCGCCTTCTGGTATGCCTCGCTCTCGTATGCCGCGACGGCCTGTTCAAAGCTGTCGAACTCGATCAGAACGACGCGTTGCGTGATTCCGGCCTCGTGGGCGACGACTCGACCGCCACGGGACGGGATCCGGGACAGGACGCGCCCGCCCCCAGCCTGGACAGCCGGACCGGCCAGCTTGTCGTAGACAGTCAGCCTCTCAGGGTCGGAAATGGCGGGGTAGACACTGACCCAGTAGCCCTTAGCCATGGAAACCTCCTGTGTTGGGCCGGACACGTCCGACTTCGAATTGACACTCAGATCGATCGATCCCGGCGACGGGTACTGCGGTCAGTTGAATCGTCATAATGCGCAGGTTAGGGCTTGATGTGCGGTCGAGGGAAAGACCGGTACGGGATAGACTCAGAACGGATCGTTATCAATCGGCAGGGAGGGCACGTGGCGCCGGATACGGTGAGCCTGCGGTACTTCCTGGTGCTGGCGGAGGAGTTGAACTTCACCCGCGCGGCCGCACGGATCGGTATCGCACAGCCCGCACTCAGCACCCGGATGCGCCGATTGGAGGCGGAACTCGGTACGGCCCTGCTGGTCCGCAACACGCGCAGCGTCGTATTGACCACGGCCGGTGCAGCTTTGGCGGAGTCCGCGCCGCCCGCGCTGGCGGCGCTGGACCGGGCATGGGACACCGCCCGGAGCGCGGCGGCCGGTGAACTGGGCACGCTGCGCATCGGATACAGCCTCAGCGCCGGGGCCGAGACGACACCGGCCCTGGTGGACAGACTGATTCGCGGCAACAGCGGACTCGAGGTCGGCGCGGTCCCGATGGCGACACCGGAGATCTCCCCCGCGGTCGCCGACGGCCGCATCGATGCCGGGATCACCCGCGGTGAACAGCCGGGCCGTGGCGTGCGCCGGTTCCTGCTGCGGCGTATGCGCGTCGGGGTCCAGCTGGCGCAGCACCATCCGCTGGCCGAACACCCGGAGATCGAGATCGCCGACGCGGCCGCGTATCCGCTGCGACTCCCGGACCGTGCGGCCAACCCCGTGATCCACGATCAGCTGTCCGCACTGTTCCGAGACACCCGACCACACCCCCGATTCCACACGCCCGCAGTCGCTTTCGACATGTCTCAGCGCGACCTGCGCGACGGGGTCACCCTTGCCCCGGCCGGAGAAGCCGCGGTCACGGCACAACCGGCCGGTCTCACCTGGCGACCGCTGCGGGGCGCGCCCAGCCTGACGATCCACCTGGTCCTCCCACGCGAGCAGTCGCCGCTACACCGCCGCATCCGTGCCGTCGCCAAAACCCTGGCGCACGAGCTGCACTGGCTGCCGGACTGACGCGCAAGAGGTCAAGCGAGACGGACGCCTGCGGTGGCGAGGCCGAAGACCTTGCGCCCGGCGGACTTCGCGGTGATGACGACGGCGGTCTTGCTGAATATCCGACACGACCTCGCTACGCCGGCGGATCAGCATCCGATGACGGCCCCGGGTCCGGTCCGAGTCGTACGCCGCGGCGACGTCCTCGCCCAGCCCGAGATCTCGGCGGATACCGCGCCTTCGCCGACCCCGAACCGGACAAGCACGGGCAACCGTCGGGAACGCCCGCCGTCAACGGCATCCATGACGTCGGTCAATGCTTAACGCCAACCACCGTTCCATTGCTCCCCGAGGCCGGAAATGGCCACGCTCCTGAGACAGAAGCATGGCCATCGGCGTGAGAATGAGCAGAGAGCCGCAGGCCACAGCGTCGGCATGTGACGCGCGTTCTGAGATCCCACAGCTCCCAGGTTATGCAGACCCGCCCCGTGATCGCACGCCCTACGGCTACCCGGTGACGCGTACCCGGAGCTCGTACGGCGCCCCGCTGCTTATCGCCTGTGCCTGCTCGACCAGGTCGGATCCGGTGAAGCCGAGGAGCGCACGGTCGGCGGCCGCACGGAGCAGGGGCACGATCTCGGCGACCGGCCGGCCCCGGTGCGTACGGGCGAGGGCAGCGTACGCCTGCTGGTGGACGTCCGCCGCAGCCATCAGCTCCACACCGTTCACCTGGAAGGTCTGACATACAGCCTCGCCGCCGAATGGCTCACCGAGCGCCATCGCCGCTGGCCGTACTCCGGCAACCCTCACCTGCTGGTCAGCCAGCAGACCGCGCTGGATGCCAATCACCCGAGCGTCGTCGTCAGCACCCTGAAGGGAGCATGCCCATCACTGGAGCTGTCTCTGTGGCAACTACGCGAGGACCGCATCCTCGACGAAGCCCGCCTCTCGGCGGATCCCCTCCGCCTGATGCGGCTGTTCGGGATCAGTACCGGCGCCGCGATGCGCTACGTCGCTGCCGCACATCCGGAAAGGTGTGTCCGGCCCCTTCGTTGAGCACCGCTTTCGAGTAGGTGGCCTGCCCGCTGACCTGCTGCCCTTGTCGGCTTACTCCTCTGAGTGCTCCGCCAAGTACAGGTATACGTCCACCACTCGGTAATCGATCAAGAGGCATCCCCCGGCTCGGGGGCGCCCTCGGCGGGGTGACCGGAGGTGGCGATGAAGAACACGCCCGCCGGATCCTCCATGAGCACCCCTTCCGTCACCAGCGTCTTCAAGCGGCCCCGGGTGGTCTCCACCCGGGCAGCCGTCGACACGTCCTCCCCGATCGCCTCGGCGATGGCCCGGGCACGCATCTTCCTGCCGGACGTCGCCAGCAGGGTGACTGCCCCGCGCCGGGCCTCCTCCGTGTCAACGGGCCCCGGCGTGCTGCGGTCCCAGCCCGTGACGACGGCTTCGGCATCCTCTTCTTCGCCTCCGGCGGCGCCGCCGTCCGGCCCCGTCCCATCAGCCCCGGGATCGACAGGCTCTTCCTCCGGCCCTGGGCAGGGGGCGGGATCCTCCACGAAGAGCTGTTGCAAGATCGCACGAGCGTCAGCGACGCGCTGCAGGTTCGCCTCCACCGCGTCCTGGCGCCGACTGATCTCGGCGGACTCCTTGTCCAGGACCTCCGCCTCGGCGCGCAGAGCGCGCTCCTTCCGGTCCAGCAGCTCGAACTCGGACACTCCGACCGTTTCCCGCCCTCCTCCGGAGCGACCGGCAGGCAACCGCCCACCCGGCCTCAGCACACGGTAGAGACCCGAAGGGCAGCAGCACGCAGCATGTTCAGAGATGACCGCAAACGCCACAATCACTCGGCCTTCAGTCCAGCCGTGCTCCACCGGAGAGCGGTACTGATTCCCGCGATGAGCACAGCAGGGTTTCGACGAGCCTGTGCCAGCGCAGGGGCGGGGGTGTGCACAACCGAGTTCCTTCACGTCGTTCTCGGGTGGGCGGGCCAGGGGAGCAGGCGGGGAGCAGAAGCGGGTACGCCCCCGGGGAGCGGACTCCCAGGGGCGTACGCCGTGCCGAAGACTCAGCTTTCGCCGTTCCACGACCGCCACAGATCCGAGTACGGTCCGCCCGCGCCGACCAACTCGTCGTGGGTGCCCAGCTCGACGATGCGGCCGGACTCCATGACGGCGATGCGATCGGCGTCGTGTGCGGTCTGCAGCCGGTGGGCGATGGCGATGACGGTGCGGTCCGACCGGACGGCGGCCACTGCCCGCTCCGCCTGCCGGGCCGTCGTCGGGTCGAGCAGCGACGTGGCCTCGTCCAGGATCAGGGTGTGCGGGTCCGCCAGATGCACCCTGGCCAGGGTGAGCTGCTGTGCCTGGGCGGCCTCCAGTTCGACTCCGCCTGAGCCCAGCGGGGTGTCCAGGCCCTCCGGCAGTTCGGCCACCCAGTCCGCTTCCACTGACCTCAGGGCCGCGAGGACGGCCTCGTCGTCGGCTTCGGGCGCGGCCATGGTCATGTTGTCGCGAAGGGTGCCCATGAACACGTGGTGCTGTTGCGTGATGAGGACGATGCGGTTGCCCAGTTCGCCCGCCGCGGCCTGGTCGGCGACGGGCACGCCGCCGACCAGGACGTGGCCGGTGTCAGGGACGTCCACACCGGACAGCAACTTGCCGAGGGTGGACTTGCCGGCTCCTGACCGGCCGACCACCGCCAGCCGTTCACCGGGACGGACCAGCAGCTCTACGTCCTTGAGGATCTCGTGCCCGGGGACGTAGGAATACCCCACGCCCTTGACCTCGATGAGGTCGTCCACAGGGGCCGACACAGGAGCGTCAGCTGTGTGCGACACCAGCCCGACACCCTTGATGCGGGCGAACGAGGCGCCGCTGCGCTGCAGTTGTTCGACCCAGATGAGCATCTGGTTGAGCGGGTCGACCAGCTGCCACATGTACAGGCTGCCCGCCACTACGACTCCCAGGGAGATCGCGCCGTTGAGGTAGCCGAACCCGCCCACGAGCAGGATGAGCGCCATGGGCAGCGTGTGCGCGAACTCGGTGACCGGGAACAGCACCGTCCGTAGGGAGAGGGTGCGCATGCCGGCGCGGTAGGTGGTGTCGATGGCCTTGTCGAGGGTGCTGTTCTGCAGTTCGCGCAGCCCGTAGGCCTCGACGGTACGGGCGCCGTGCGCGGTGGAGTTGAGGATCTCGGAGACATCGCCGGCGGCCGCTCCCTCGGCGAGGTAGGCGTCGCGGGAGCGCGCGAGGTACCAGCGGCTCACGCCCCACACGAGTGGCAGTCCCACGACCGAGCAGAGACCGAGCAGCGGGTCGAGGAGGAAGACCGCGGCGAAGATGAACACGACCTGGATGCCGGAGATGAACATGTCCGGAGCCGCATTGCGCAGCGTGGCCGCGACGGTCGAGACGTCCAGGGTGGTACGGGTGACCAGATCACCGGTGCTCGCCTCGTCCGCGACACGCCCCGGCAGCGAGAGGGTGCGGTCGACGACCTCCTCGCGGAGCCTGGCGAGCGCGCGCTCGCCGAAGCGATGGGAGAGAGCTCGCGCATAGCGCGACAACACCAATCGGGCCGCCGAGAAGCCCAGCACCGCCGCGGCCAGTCCGTCGACTGCGGAGACGGACAGGTCACCGGACTCGACCCTGGTCACTATGCGGCCGAGGAGCCAGGGACCGGCCGCGCCGGCAAGCGCGGCAAGGCACGTCAGCAGCAGCATCGCGCAGACGGCGCCCGAGTCGTCCCTCAACAGCTGCCAGCCGGCCTGGCGAACCGTCCTGGCATCGGCGATCGGCAGGCGGGGCGTCTTGTTGGACCTGCTCATCGGGACTGTCCTTCCACGGGCTGTGCCACGGCGGCTTCGCCAGGGATCTCGGTGCTGCCGCGGAACACCAGTGCCGCGTATCCCGGCTGGTCGGCGAGGAGCTCTCCGTGCGTACCGGTCGCCTGCACCTTTCCGTTCACGAGGTAGGCGACGTCGTCGGCCTGGCCGAGCACGAGCGGCGATGTGCTGACGACGAGGGTGGTCCGCCCGTGCCGGTGCGCTGCCACCCGGGCGGCAACGGTCGCCTCCGTGTGCGCGTCCAATGCCGACGTCGGTTCTACGAGCAGGAGCACTGCCGGATCCGCGAGCAGGGCCCGCGTCAGCTGCAGCCGCTGGCGCTGTCCTCCCGAGACGTTGCGGGCCTGATTCTCCAGGCGGGTGTCGAGCCTGTCGGGGAGCGCGTCGATGATGTCCTCCGCTGCGGCGGCGTGCAGCGCCCGCCGGATGTCCTCGTCGCAGCGGCCGGTGCTGCCGGAGACGACGGAACGCAGGGGGCCCGGGAACATATAGGCATCGTTGTCCGTGAGCAGAATGTGCCGCCTGAGAGCCGTGCGGTCCCAGTCGGACAGCTTGAGGTCCCCCCAGGAGGCCTCGGAGTCCGTGTAGCCGGCCAGCCGGTCCACCACGGCGCGCGGCTCGTCGGGACGGGCACCGACCAGAGCCGTCACTTTCCCCGGGGCCACCACCAGGCCCGATACAGGGTCGTGCAGCAGGCCGGGAGCGGCTGGGGGGGCGAGCCGGGTCCGGTGCTCCTCGGGAGCCGGCGCGAGCGCCAGGATGTCGACCACCCTCCGTGCGGAGACGAGCCCGCGCGGCAGGTCATCCGCCCCTTCGATCAAGGATGAGACGGGTACCAACAGAGCGGCAACATATCCGTAGACCGCCACCAGCTCACCTACGGTGATGGCTCCACTGGCCGCCATCCGCGCGCTGATCCACGTCACCACGGCAAGGAAGGCCATGGGCAGGCACGCGGTGAGTGCCTGGACCCAGCTGGTGATGGCAGCGACGCGGTATCCGAGGGGGACCAGAGCCTGGGAGCGTTCCCGGTACCGCCCGGCGAACAGGGGCTTGCCGCCGATCCCGTTGAGGACGCTCAGGCCGGCCACCATGTCGCCGGCGAGAGAGGTCAGAGCACCCTGGTCCTCCCGGTAGCGGCTTTCGGCGCCGTGCAGCTTTCCCAGCAAAGGGCCGACGGTCAGGGCCAGGGCCGGGGCGCCGAGAAGGACCACCACGGCGATGACGGCCGAGATCCGGACCAGCAGGACTGCAGTTGCGGCATACGCGATGACCGCACCTACGCCGGGTCCGGTGATGGTCAGCGTCTGGGCGATCCTGCTGATGTCGCCGACTTGGAGGTGTGTGAGCTCACCCGCAGACACCTGTCGGGGCAGCGCCGACCCCAGCCGGGTGACGTGGCGCGTGACGACCTGGACCGTCCGGTAGGCCGCGTCCACACGGATGCGCGTCATGGTGCGGTGCCGCAGGATGCCGAGGATCGCTGTCCCGGCCCCGGTGACGACCACGGCTCCGATCCAGAGGAGCAGCATCCCGGTGTCCCGCGCCTTGAGCCCCTCGTCGATCGTCTTCGACAACAGGTACGGCGGAAGCATGAGCGCACACATCCACGTACTGCCCCATAGGGTGCCGAGCAGTACCCGCCTGTACTGACTTGTCGTCAGCCACCACAGGAACCGCAGCGGGCTCCGATGATCCGGCAGGCCCGGGGACTCGTAAGGAACCCGGCGCGCGCCTTCGGGCAGGTCTGGTCCATGTATCATCTCGGCCGTCCTTGCGTGGGATCGAGGGGCGTCAGCGAATGATCCGGCTGCGGTACTGCATGCGCCGTACGCAAGAAAATGCCATACGGCCGAAGGGCCATACGATGTGAGGTCCCAATGCGCCAACGAAGGTGACAACGTCGAGCCCTTCGCCTCGGCGTATCGCCATCCGCTCGGCCTCATCGGGTAAGCCGGAGCGAGGTTCCTGGCCGAGTGCGTCGACTGACTGCAGTTTGTTGGGGAACGATCACTCGCCCCACGGGAAAAGATCTTCACAGGGGCGAGTAGCGCCTGGTCAGACACACTCGTGAACGCCCGGAAGTCGCCCGGAAGTCGACCGGAGATGCGACACCGCACACCGCCCCGGCGGACAGGAACAGCCCGACTGGATCGCCCTGCTGACGGCCGCCGCCCAACTCGCCGGCCAACTGCAGGCACTGGCAGACGACCTGGTGGAGGACTACGTCGAGCGCTGCCGGATGCACGGCAACTCGTGGACAGACATCGGCACCGCCCTGGGTGTGACCCGGCAGGCGGTCCAGCAACGCTTCCATGCACCTCACAAGCGCTACAGCCCCGAGATGACGACCGACGACCTCCGCCAGGCGATGGTCCACGTCAAGCGGGCAGCAGTGCACCACCGCAACAACGACATCGGCACCGAGCACCTGCTCTGGGGACTGACCGCAGAGGACAACAGCGCCACCCGACTCCTGCAGACCGTCGGCGTGTCACCGGAGGCGGTCCACCAATCCGTTGGAAACCGGCTGAACATGGGAGCTTCCCAGGCGGCCGAACGGATCGCCTGGACCCCTCACTCCCGTAAGGCCATCGACATCGCGGAGGCACGGTCAGAGCAGCACGGATCTGACCGCATCGACTGCGAGGATCTGCTGATCGGCCTTGCCCGGGTTGGCCGCGGAGTGGCCGCCACCGTCCTGACCGAGGTCGGCTTCGACCCGGCAACCCTCGACCTCGCGCCTGTCGATACCTGAGCCGAGCAGAGCCCGGGAGAAGTAAGTCGTACAGCCGCGGTGCGGGCCGGAACCCGGACGCCAGCCTCCCCAGAAGCGGAGCCAACGCGCGGGTTCTTGGCGGCCCGGCTCCAGGATTCTGCGAACTCACGCGCTTCGAACAGGGCGAAGGCGGACCGGGACCCGGCCGAGTGGATGCCGCCGCTGCCCGACGCCCACTGCCGCTACATCGGCGAGTGGACCACGACGAAGCTGCGCTGGGGCCTGGCCGCCGACCAGGCGGAGGCGGACGCGCTGACGGTGAACGCGGAGGCCTGCGAGACCACCGTCGTCCACTACACCCCCGCCCCGTAGCGGGGAACGCGGCCCGGGCTTGCCGAAGGCAGCGGAGGTCCCGGGCCGGGGCTAACTGATCGTTTCAGAATGGATTGAGCTGCAGGTCTTGTGCTTGGCGATGTTGGTCAGCAGGGTGTCCAGGGTGCGTGTTGATCTTGTCCATGCCGCTCTGTGGGAGCGGCTGGCCCCACTGCTGCCGCCTGCTCCCGAGCGACGCCGTCGCCACCCCGGGCGGCTGCGTGTTCCAGACCGGGTGGCACTCGCTGGCGTCATGTACGTGCTGCGGACTGGTGTCGCGTGGCGTGACGTCCCGGCGGAGACGGTGGGCTGCTCCGGTGCGAAGGCCTGGCGCCGACTGCGGGACTGGACCGAGGCCGGCGTCTGGCCGTCTGCACGCGGCCTTGCTGGTCGAGCTGCGCCGTGCCGGCTTGATGGACCTGGACGACTGCTCCGTGGACGGGTCACACGTCCGAGCTCTCAGGGGGGGATCACGTCGGCCCCTCACCCGTGGACCGCGCGCGGCCAGGCTCGAAGCACCACCTGATCGTCGACCGTCATGGAACCCCACTTGCCGTCACCCTCACCGGTGGCAACCGGCACGACGTCACCCAGCTCATGCCGCTACTGGACGCCATCCCATCGATCCGGGGACTACGAGGGCCTCCGCGCCGCAAGCCCCGGCGCCTGTACGCCGACCGGGGCTATGACTTCGACAAGTACCGCCGCCTGTTGTGGAAGCGTGGCATCAAACCCGTGATCGCGCGACGCGGCGTCGCCCACGGCTCCGGACTGGGCAAGGTGCGCTGGGTGGTCGCGCGCACCTTCGCCTGGCTGCACCAGTTCAAACGCCTCCGAACCCGCTACGAACGACGCGCCGATCTCCACCGGAGCCTGCTTGAACTGGCCTGCAGCCTGATATGTCTGCGCCGGCTCCAGAGGACGGTCAATCGCTGTGCCAGTAGCGGAGACGGGCCTCAGGCCCGTTGATACGCACCATGCAGTCCTTGAGGAGCTGCAACGGAGGCTGCCGGCCGTCAACCGGAGCCAGCGTGAGCCCCAAATCCTGCAACGGCTTGGCCAGGGCGACGAACCTGAACCCATCTGGGTCAGGGCCCCTGTAGGCCGCCCATGCCTCGAACAACGACCTCACGCTCTCCCAGCCCGGTCCCGGGGTGAAGCGCGCCAGGAAGAACGGCTGATCACAGCCGTACTCACTGAGCTCACCGACCAGGACATCTCCCCGCAAGAGCTGCCACCGCGTCATCTGGTGCCCCCGTCCCCCACCGTCCAGTCGAGTTCGCATCTTCGCAGCGCGTAACTCTCTGGCCAAGCACTTCATTCAAAACGATCAGTAAGTCGGCGTGCCGCCGGTCGGTCGCGCCCAGGAGCTCAGCCAGGATGTAGGGCGGCACCTCCCCGCGGGCTCGGCCCGCCTCACGGTCGACCAGCCCGAGCTGGAGGCCCTGGAGGTGTATGCGGAAGCGTGCGAGACCACCGTCGTCACCCACACCGCGGCACCGTGACGGCTGTGCCCGGGCAGTCCGCGGGTGCGGTCTGCCCGGGCACATGTCCGATCAGAGCCAGGCCGGTCCCAAGCAGGTCGCACGGGGCGGCCAAGCCGTTTCACGGGCGGATCAGAAGGCGGTGGCGCCTTTCAGAGCCCACCAAGATCCGTTGTAGTTGTCGACCTTGCGCAGGCCGCCGGTGGCGAGTCCTTGGTACTGGTAGAGCGAGAAGCCGTCGGACGCTTCCAGGTCGGGTCGTCCGTCGCCGGAGGTGTCGCCGACGCCGAGGATGTGGTCCATGGAGTTCCAGCCGCCGGTGCCGATGAGCTTGCGGGTGCCGAGAGTCCGGGTCGAGGTGCCGGGGTAGAGCCACAGCTTCCCTGTGGCCTTCTCCCGGGCAACGAGGTCGGCCCGGCCGTCGCCGGTCATGTCACCAGCGCCGACGAGGGCGTTCATGCCGTTCCAGCCGCCGGTGCCGATGAGCTTGCGCGCGCCGAGGCCCCCGCTGCTGGTGCCCGGGTACAGCCACAGCTTGCCGGAGGCCTTCTCCACGCCGAGAAGGTCGGAGCGGCCGTCGCCGGACAGGTCGCCGAACGCGGCGAGCAGGCCCATGGTGTTCCAGCCGCCGGTGCCGATGAGCTTGCGCGCGCCGAGGCCCCCGCTGCCGGTGCCCGGGTACAGCCACAGCTTGCCGGAGGCCTTCTCACGGACGATCACGTCCTCGCGGCCGTCGCGACTGAAGTCACCGTGCCGCACGAGGGCGTTCATGGCGTTCCAGCCGCCGGAGCCGATAAGACGCCCGGTGCCGTTGCCGGGCATGAACCACAGGCGCCCGGCCTCGTCGCGCAGTACGGCGTCTGCCCGCCGGTCGCCGTTCATGTCGCCGAACCCGCCCGCCTTCGGCGACGTCGCCGTCTCCCAGTAGGGATACGGCTCCGACTCGCACTCGCGCAGCGTGGGCACGATCTTGATAGAGCTGGTCTCAGCGCTACCGCCGGTGGTCGGATAGTCCTGAGAGGGGGTATCCCATGAGTACCCGCCCGCGAGTCCGTAGTTCTGCTGGTCATACATGCAGACGTTCAAGCCGGTGCGGTTGTATCGCATCCGGATCTTGTTGTCCCAGCTCCCCAGCGTGGACACGCTCGTCCTCGTCTTGAACATCGAGCCCGTACCGTCGCTGTTTGCCCAGGCACAGAAGTAGCCCGTGGGGCAGTCGCTGATCGCCGCCTGCGCGGGCGTCGCGCCCGCCGCGAGCAGACCCAGCGATGTGAGCCCCAGCGTCGTGGCCAACGCGGCCGCGCGCTGAGGCAGAGTGTTGCGCATAGATTCCCTCCCTACACGGCACGGAGAAGAGTCTCGACGTGCCGCGCCAGGAAGATATCGCGGCCTACGGACAGCTGATCAAGCGCCCCGGAAGTGGTCACCGGCTTTGTGACCGCGTCGTCCACCAGTCGGCGACTGGGCGCGGCCTGGGGGCTGGCTGACGCCCGCCGATGCGGCCGGCAAGCTCTGCCCCCTCCCCGAGTACGACTCGAACCGTGTCAGTGGCAGGGGGGATGCTTTCCGCATGACGACCCAGGATGAGTACCCGATCTCCGGTCAGGCCGAGGTTGGCCGACTGCCTGATCCGCGTTCCGTGATCGAGAGCATCGACTGGGCTGCGCTCGAGCATGCATACGGGTCGGCGCATGACACGCCGCTGCGCCTGGTTCAACTGTTGGACGAGGACCCGGAGGTTCAAGCGGGAGCGCTGGGGCTGCTGGACATGTCTGTCCTGCACCAGGAGTCCTTGTACAGCGCGACGGCGCCGGCCGCGCTGTACGTAGCCGCTGTGCTGAACGGCCCCCGCACTCTGGCCTACCACGAGAACTACTCGGCCTGAGATGGCCGGCCTCGGCCACTGCGTGCTGCCTTGCTGGAATGGCTGTGCCAGATCGCGGATTCGGCAGCCTACGGCGAGACCACCGAAAAGGAGGACGGCAACGATCCGGGCGCCACGGATGCGGTCCGCTCAGTCCGCGGCACGATCCACGATGCCGTCTGTGCCCGCCTCCTGGCCCCGGACCCCACCGTCCGAGAGGCAGCCCTCAGCGCCACCGCCGCGCTCCTTCAATCACCCGAACTCGCCGGTCGAATATCCGGAACCACCCAGATCCTCCGGCGGCTACTCGACGTGAGCGCCGGGCGCCGCGAACGCGCCAGCACCATTCTGACCATCGGCGCCTGGGGCGAGGACACCACCTGCTGGCTCGCCGACCCCGACCCCGCCATCCGTGCCTGCGCTGCTCTGTCACCGGGATGCGCCGGCAACACCAGGGCGACCCAGACCATCCTCCACGCGCTGCTCGACCCTGCAGCCATTGACTCCTGGTTCCCCGAACCCAGCGCCGTCGACCCTTGGGCCGGGGACCCGCTGCCACACGTCGAAGGCCGCCTGCGACGTGCCCTTCTCTCCGCGGCCATCGAACGCGCTGCCGACTTCGAGGAACTCCTGCCGCCGCCATGGCCTCCGTACCGCTCTGCAGCAACCTCACCATCGCCGAAGACTGGGGACCGCTGCTCGCCGCGGCATTCCCTTCCGGCTATGACCAGGGTGCCAAGCTCACTCTGGCCCAGCACCGTTACCTGGGCGTTCTCGCCGACCGTGACGTGTGCTGGCGATACACCCAGCACGTCACGTCGTGGTTCGACGACCTCGACCTTCCCGCAGACCGGAATGCCATCAGGGCACTCCTGGGCCGGCCTCAGCCACACCAGTAGGGATGCCGGCTCTGTCCCCTCAATCACCAGCGCCAGGTAGGAATACCGCACGGTTCGAATGACGCCCCCCACCAGCTGGCGCGAGCGCCTGGAACCCGGCGCGCCGGGAGGCCTACGCCGATGACCAGGACGCATCCGCTTCTCTCGTCGCGGTCACCGACCGGGTCAACCAAGCGAAGGCAGACCGCGACCCGGCCGAGTGGATGCCGCCGCCCCCCGACACGCACTGCCGTACGTCGGCGAGTGGGTCGCGACGAAACTCCGTTGGGGCCTCGCTGCAGACCAGGCCGAGGCCGACGCGCTGACCGTGTACGCCGAGACGTGCGAGACCACCGTCGTGTACTACACCCCGCCCCGTAGCGGTCACCAGTGGCTGATCCGCCGAACCCAGATGTCGATGACCCGGGCGAACGACAGCGCGCTGCGGCATTGACAGGTTCGGTGACGACTCGGTCGACTTCGGCGTACACGCTCTACGCGCCGGGTCCGACGGATCCGGCGTACACGCTCTACGCGCCGGGTCCGACGGATCCGGCGTACACGCTCTACGCGCCGGGTCCGACGGATCGCCGCCGGTGTGGCCCCACAGTCTCCGCGCAGGTCTTGTGCGACGGTACGCCGTCCTCGTCACGCAGATTCGTGGCGACCGAGCATTACCGGCACGGTCGCTACTCGGACGACCAGTGGACGCTCGACCACCAGTCCAGCAAATGTTCATCGGAGCGGTCGTCCGGTCCCGGTTGCCGAGGAATCGCAGGAGCTCCGGCCGTTGGGCCCTCAGGACGCGGCACGGGCTGCGGGAGTGTGGCCTGCACAGTCGGCCACACCCTGACCGGACGGGCGGGTGCGCTCGGCTGGATCGGGATCGGCGGCATCATGGCGACGGGTTCGACGGGGCGGCTGGTCGCGGCCTGGACGAGCGTGCCGGTCTGGATCCACGACCGCGGCCCCACGCTCGTACGCACCTCGACGTCCGCGGCAGATCCATCATTCTCGGCCGTACGGACGATCCGCTCCTGATATGCCTGTACGGCGTCCGAAGGGTTCCGCCGTACCACCCCGGGCGCGGGATGCCAGCCGGTACCGTTGAGGCAGAAGTCAGTACACGGGGGTCTGATATGCGTGTGCCTCTTGAGGCTGGGCTGGTCCGGATCTGGGACGGTGACGAGCCTGTCGGAGCCGGCTTTCTTGCCGGCCCCCGGCACTTGGTGTCGGCCGCGCACGTGGTCGCCGGAGTTCTCGGGCTATCCGCCACCGAGCCCCCACCCGAGGGGGCCTCGGTCAGTCTTGATTTCCCGCTGCTGGCTCCCGGCAGACGGCAGCTCGCCGACATCGTCGCCTGGCGGCCTCCCGTGCCGGGGCAAGGGATGGACGTCGTCGGGCTGCTGTTGCGGGAGCCACCGCCTACGGACGCCCGTCCGCTCGTCCTGAGCCGGCGGCACGGGGAGTTGGACGGTTCGCTGGTCATGGTGGGCTTTCCCCGAGGTCTGGAGCTCGGCACCTGGGTGCACGGGCGCCAGGGCGGTCCCGTCGCCACGGGCTGGGTGGAGATCGAGAGCGACCCGGCGCGGCAGGCCATGCTTGCTCCCGGTTTCTCCGGAGCGCCGGTGTGGAGCACCGACGCGGACGCCGCCGTGGGCATGGTCGGCTACCGGGTTACCGGCGCCGGCACGAAGATCGGTTACATGCTCCCGGTGGACATGCTGCTGGAGGCGTGGCCCGAGCTGGCCGAGGTGATCGAGCGGCGCGTCCCGTACCGGGCGCTGCGCCCCTTCACCGAGCAGGACGCTGATCTTTACTACGGGCGCGAGGAGCTGGCCGGCCAGGTCGCCGACCGCATCCGCTCTGGAGCACCGCTGATCAGCGTCATCGGAGGATCGGGCATCGGGAAGTCCTCGCTGTGGCACGCAGGCGTGGTGCCCCGGCTGCGTGCCACCGACTCCTCAGGCACCGTCCGGCTCACCCTGGCGTTACGCCCGTCCGACGCCGCCACCCCGCTGACCGCGCTGGCCTTCGCCCTCGACCGGCTGATGCGCCCCGACATCACGGCGTCGGCCCGGCTGGAGTCGGTCGCCGCGACCGAGGTCTGGCTGGCCGGCGGACAGCTGCCCGACATCGTGGCCGCTGTGCTGGAGCAGCACCATGCGGACCAACTGGTCATGTGCGTGGATCAGTTCGAGGAGGTCTTTGCGGCGTCGGACAGCGATCGCTCCGCGTTCGTCCGCGCTCTGCTGCCCTGCCTGTCCGCCGGGTCCCGACTGTGTGTGCTGGTGAACCTGCGCGACACCTTCCTGGGGGTGGCGCTGACCGATCGCGCCGCCGCCGATCTCGCCCGGACGTGGCTGCCGGTCACCGTGGGCGAGATGACCGAGGCCGAACTGCGCCGGGTCATGACCGGGCCGCTGGAACGTGTCGGCACGGTCGCTTTCGCCGACGGGCTGGTCGAACGCATCCTGGACGACCTGACACACACACCGAACCCCCTGCCCCTGCTCGAATTCACTCTCGCCGAACTGTGGCAGCGCCGGCGGGCGGGCCTGCTGACCCACGCGGCGTACGAGGAACTGGGCGGCATCTCAGAGGCCCTCGCCCGCTACGCGGACCGGATCTGGGCCGGCATCGACCCGGCGACCCGGGAGGTCGCCGACCGGCTCCTCATCCAGCTGGTCCGGCCCCTGCCCGACGGCGACCTCGCCGTACGCCGCACCGCGTTGCGCGACGAGTGCGACGAGAGCCAGTGGACTGTCGGGCAGCGCCTCGCCACCTCACGGCTGCTGGTGATGCACCGGATCGGCGGCGACCCGAGCGGCGCCGCCGGTATCGAGCTGGCGCACGACTCGCTCCTGCTGCACTGGCGGCATCTGCGCGAGCTCTGCGACGAGCACCGGGCGTTCCGCCTCTGGCAGGACAACCTCCGGCAGCGCATGGCCACCTGGTCCGAGCGGGGCCGCCCGGGCAGGCGGCTCCTGTCCGGTGCTGAGCTGAGGGACGCCCTCAGGTGGGGGCGCACCCATGCTGCCCATCTCTCGGCCCAGGAGCGTGAGTACATCCTGGGCGGTCGTGTGCGCCGCTGGCGGGTGAACGGCGCGGTCTCCGTCGCCCTGGCCCTCGCACTGGTGGCGGGGACGCTGACCTACCAGCACCGCAGCGAACAGGTGGCACAGTCCCTCGCGGGGACCCTGCGCACCAAGGCAGAGGAGCTGGTCGCCTACGACTCCTACGGCGCGATGCAGCTGGGTCTGCGCTCCTACCGTACGCACCCGGGCAGCGGTCTGCCGGACGTCTTCGACGGGCTGGGCCCCGTCGACCGGATAGTGCCGAATCTGGATGCGGTGACCACGGCACCACGCGACGAATCCCCGGCTCCGACGCCGACCGCGCAGAAGCCCCCCACGTTGTCGTACGCCGACCAGAGCGTACTCCAGAACCTGACCCATCTGGTGGCGGCCGGCGGCCGGACCCTGGTCACGCGCGCCCCGAACAGCCAGATCGTCCCGTGGCGGGACACCGGGCGCGGGCTGGCGGCTGAACCCCTTGACGGGGTGCTCATGGAGAACGACATGGCCGGCGATGCGGCGATCAGCCGCGACGGACGGTACGTCGCATTCCCGGACCAGCCCTTTCCGGACCTGGAGGGAAAGCGGGGTGTCCCCGGCTCCTGCCCCGTGCCGGACATCATGAGCACCACTACCAAGTTGTGCCTGGTCGTCTACGACACGGTCGCCCATCGGGTCGTCCTCGGTGAGGAGTTCCCCCCGCTGCCCCGGGTCGGCCGGGTCTCCATGAGCATCGATCCGAACAACCGGGTACTCGGGCTGGTGCTGCCGGACAGCGTGACGCCCACGACCGCCGCGGGCCAGCGCAACACCCTGTACCTCCTGGACCTGAAGACCGGCAGGCTCCTCCGCAAGGCCGTACTGCCGTGGCGGAGCGCGGTGTTCGACTTCTGGCTGGGTCCGAACGGCGAGTCCGCGATCCTGGGCGAGACCGAGGCAGACGAGTCCTCGATCCGTACCGACATCACCTTGACCCGGGTGAGGGTGGAAGCCGACCGGATCACCCGCACCGCGCTGGCCGATCCGACCCGGACCCAGAGCTTCATCACCAGCCTGGACGGCCGGACCGTCGCCGCGGTGCTCAAGGGCGCGCCCGGCGCGCCCGCCGAGCTGAGGGCATGGAACATCGCCACCGGCGCGCAGACGGGGTACGTCCCGCGTCTCGATCCCGAGGAGGCGGACGGGACGCTCGCCCTGAATTCCACGGGGACCGCCGCCTGGTTCTCCATCCTCCCCGATTTCGACGCCATCAACGACAACGCCGACATCACCGACTTCATCTCCGCCAGCCGGAGCCGCGTGTCCATCAGGTCGCTGGCCACGGGAAAGCCCGTCGGCGGCTCCTCCTATCCGGGGGCATGGTCGACGCTGATGCCGCTGGGTGACTCCCAGGACGGCCCGGTCATGCTCGTCGCCGGCACGGCGCTGGGCGTCGTGTCGGCGGCCTCCGGCGGGCGGAGCCCCCTCCAGCGGGTTGCGGACGCGGCCGAGGCCGGCCCACGCGAGGCCATCAGGAAGCCACCCGGCGTCGACCGCGTATGCGCGCTCCTTGGCCCCCAGGTCAACGATTCGCGCAACATCAAGAAGTTGGTCCCCTCCGGGGCGTACGACGGGTCCCTGTGCCCCTGAGCCGGGCGTACCTACGAAACACGCACATCACTCATGGATGAGGTATCACATGGCTGAGCTCGCTCGCTGGTCGCTGGACAACGGCGGAGAGGTGTTGGTGGAGATCGCGGAGGGCGGCCCTGAGATCAGCCCGGTGTCCCGCTCGCGGGATGTGGTCCGGTCCGCGGCGACCTCGCTTGCGTCCGCACTGAGCAGTGTGCGGGACGCCTCGTCCACGATCCTCGCCCAGTTCCGCGATGCGCCCGTATGCCCGGACAAGATCGAGGTGGAGTTCGGGGTGCGCCTGAGCACCGAAGCCGGTGCCGTCATCGCCAAATCCAGCCTCGACGGCCACTTGACGGTCAAGCTCAGCTGGGAGGGCGGACGAGCCGCCCAGGAATGAGCCTTCAGGTATTGGTAGGTCGCGCACCGCACTTCCCAGCCTCCGCCGAGGCCTTGCCGAGAGACCCGCCGACAACCACACCGAGCACTGCGCGCAGCAGACCGCGAACCGATCCTCCACACCACTCCCTTCCGGCTGCGCACCAGGCCCATGCGAGGCGTCGGCGGGTGGTGCGGCCGCCGGGCGACGCCGAGACGGCGGCGGGGACGTGGCTCGGCCGGTCTGGCGGGCGGGGCGGGTGCGAATCCTGAGCCTAACCGTAGGGGGCCTACGGCGAAATCCGGCCCCCGAGTGCTGTCGGCACGGCCGGCCCGCAACGCCGGGCCTGCAGGCCAGGACCTGCCGTCGATCGCGGAAGCGGCCTTGAACGGACAATCGCCCGCAGGTCCCTGCGCGGAGGCGGCGAAGGAGTCCAGCATCGGTGCGTGAAGACAGAGTTGCTGGGAAATCCGCGCCGATATCCACCAGGCCTTCCTCACCCTCGGCTGCGCAACCGTCTGCCGGCGGCGCCTCGAAAAGCAGTGCTGATCTAAGCCCTCAGCCCGAACCGCCGACCAGCGCCTCGCCGAGCGGGGTGCGCCGGTAGAGCACCGACCGTCCGGACCGGGCGCGGACGAGCAGCCCCGCGCCTCGCAGGATGGCGAGGTGGTCTCCTACCGCGCCGGGTGCCATGGCGAGGCTTCGGGCGAGGTGGCTGGTACTGGCCGGGGCGTCCAGCGCCAGCAGCAGCCGGGCTCGGGACCGGCCGACCAGAGCGGTCAGCGCGTCCGGTTGGGGGACGGTCTCCTGTTCGCCCCACAGGGCGGCGGTACCGCGGGCACGGTAGACCAAGGTCCTGGGCCAGGGGTCTTCCAGGTGGGCGGCGATCTGCCCGACGAAGACCGAAGGGATCAGCAGTAGCCCGTCGCCGGCGAGGCGGACTGTTCCGCCTCGGAAGAAGCCGATCTCGATACCGCCGGCGCGCCAGGCGATGCCCGGGTGCAGGCTCTCGATGGTCGTGGCCCAGCCGTGTTCGCCGATCACCCCCACCCGGTGCACGACATCGCGCTCACAGATCGCGCGCAGTTGCGGCCAGTCCGCGGCGAGCAGCTCGTGCCACGCCTGGTCCATCGCCTCGGCGATCCTGGAGACGACGTCCGTCGAGTCCAGCACTGCGCGTACGCGGGGATCACGGGCGGACGGGCCGGTCGCGGTGGTGGCGAATTCGTGGCGGGCCGCTTCCAGCGGCGTGGCCCGGATCATGGCCAGGTCGTCTGCCCAGGTCTGGTTGAAGCCGCGCGGGGGCGGGGCGACGAAGTTCGGTCCGCCTTGCGGGGTCTGCAGGGCGAGGACGGCGTTCAGATCGGTCTCGCGGCGAAGCCGTTCAAAGACCGGCAGGAGCCGGGCGGCCCAGGCTCGCGGCAGCGGCCGCTCTTGGCCGGCGAGCGAGCGCAGCAGGAGGACGAGGTCCATGGCGGGCGACAGTGCGAAACGGCTGCGCAGCAGGTCCTCGACGGAGACTTCGAAGCGCAGCACCCGGCCATGCTACCCCGGGACGTCTGTTCCGATTCGTCCAGCGACGAATCATTGGTGAGTGGCGTGGGCGCACGGCGAGGCTGGGCGTCATGACCCCACCCGCCGAACCCGCGCAGGTCAACCACCGTGCCACCTACCGGGAGGTGCTGGCCGAGCCGCGATTCCGGCTGCTCTTCTCAACCCGCACCGTCGCGATCACCGCGGACGCGATGCGGATCACCACGTTCTCGGTTCTGGTCTTCGCGGCCACCGGCTCCGCGCTGTTGAGCGCACTGGCCTTCGGCATCGGCTTCATCCCGCAGCTGTTCGGCTCGCTGCTGCTGGGCTCGCTGGCCGACCGACTGCCGCCCCGCGCGCTCATCGCCGGCGGCTACGCCTTGACGTGCGCCGCCGCCCTGCTGATCGCCCTGGTGCGGATGCCGGTCGCGGCAAGCCTCGGTGTCGTAGCGCTGGTCGCCCTCGCCACACCGGTGTTCAGCGGCGCGTCGAGTCGGCTGGTCGCGCAGTGCCTGGAGGGCGACGCCTATGTACTGGGCCGTTCACTGAACAACATCGCTGCCTCCGGCGCGCAATTGTTCGGTCTGGCGCTGGGAGGTGCGGTCGTCGCGGTACTCGGCCCGCACCGGGCGCTCGCGGTAAGCGCCGCCCTTTACCTCGGCTGCGCGCTCGCTATCCGCATCCGGCTACCCCGGCTGCAGCTGGAAGAGTCCGGCGGCACACCCGGCGGCGCTCGGGGCGATGGCGGGGCCGTCCGGGCAAGCCTGCACGGTGCCGGCCTGCTGTTGCGCGGACGCACGGTGCGACGACTGATGCTGGCCCAGTGGCTCCCGCCAGCGTTCGTAGCGGGCGCGGAAGGCCTGGTCGTCGCCTACGCCGGAGGACGCCACTTCGCGCCCGGCTGGTACGTGGTGCTGATGGGCTGTCTGCCGGTCGGCATGCTTGTCGGCGACCTGCTGGTGGGCCGACTCCTCCGGCCACTCACCCGGGAGCGACTGGTAGTCCCGCTGATTGCGCTGATGGGACTGCCGCTGGTCGGCTTCGCTGCCGAGCCCGGAGTGGGCGTCTCGTCCTGTCTGCTGCTGCTCTGCGGCTTCGGATTCGCCTACGGTCTCGGCCTGCAACGGCCGTTCCTGGACGCCCTGCCGCAGGATGGCCAGGGCCAGGCCTTCGGTCTGCTCGGATCCGGCGGCATGACGCTGCAGGGCGTCGGGCCGGCCTGCTTCGGCTCGGTGGCCGCAGGCATCGGGACAGGCGGCGCAATCGCCCTGGCAGGCGGCGCGGCGGCGCTTACCGCCGGCTGGATTCTCACCTGGCACCAGCCCACCTCCCCGGTCCCCGTCCCGAACTACTCAACGGCATCAGAGAACCGCACCGAACAGCATGCGTGTGGCTCTCCTGCGCAGTAACCGTCGCAGGTCGGTCGGCCGTGAGCCGTCACGCACCCCACTCCCACGTCTCTCTGACAGACAGTCATTCCCGGTAGCTGATTGTATGAGGGGTCCTAAGCCTCGGCTCTGCCGGCCGTTGCGAACCACGTACGGGATCTTGAGACCACGAACAGCCATGGAAGGTTCATGCCGCATGATCGATGAATTCGCGAAGGACAACCTGCACGGGAGACTGCGGCGGGACCGGGAGGCGCTTCTCTGGAAACTCGACGGCTTGTCCGAATACGACGCCCGCAGACCTTTGACGGCGACCGGGACCAACCTCCTCGGCCTGGTCAAGCACGTGGCCACCGTCGAGGCCAGGTACTTCGGCGAGGTCTTCGACCGCCCTTCCCCGGAACCGCTGCCCCGGTGGCAGGACTCCGACGGCAGCGATCAGTGGGCGACCGAGGACGAGACCCGCGATCAGATCATCGGGTTCTACCGGCGCACGTGGGAACACTCGGACGCGACGATCAACGAGCTTCCCCTCGACGCCCCCGGCCACGTGCCGTGGTGGCCGGAGCCTTATTCCAGCACGAACCTGTTCGCCGTCATGGTCCACGTCCTCGGCGAGTCCATCCGGCATGCCGGGCACGCCGATATCCTGCGCGAGGGCCTCGACGGCCGGACCGGGTTGCGCGCCGAACACGAGAAGCAGATCGACGAGGAAGCCCGTGCAGCCTACTGCGCGAAGATCGAGCAGGCCGCCAGGTCGGCCGCACCAATCAAGGCTTAGAGGTTGTCTCACGTGACTTGATATTCGTGCGGCATGATGCCGGTCGTGGGTGCTGTACACGACAGCCTCGCCCTCAAACCGCTCATCCGCGGCATACCCGCCGTCCGGTCCCGCCGGGGACCGCGGCGGCGCCGACCCGTCAAACTCCGCGCGGACAAGGCGTACTTCTCCGCCGAACGCTTGGCCTGGCTGCGCGAGCGCAGGCTCGTCGCGCGCATCGCGCGGCCCGGCATCGAGTCCGGCGAACGCCTCGGTCGGCACCGCTGGAAGATCGAGCGGTCGATCGCCTGGCTCTTCGGCTACCACCGCCCCACCGTCCGATACGAACGAAAGGGCTCGCACGTCTGGCTCTGACCGGAGTTTCGTGATGGCGTCGTTGCACGAGGAGCGGAAGACATGGACGAGGGGGCGCGGGCGTAGGTGCTGAGTACCGTTCGGGGAAGCCTTCGCTTCCATGCGCGGGTCTGATAAGAGTTGATCATGGATGCTGAAACTCTTGGCCCGATGGAACGCTTGATTGCCGAGCGGGCATGTGAGCGACTGATCATCGAGTTCGTCCACCAGCTCGACCTCGGGGACCCGAGTTCGGTGGCCGACCTGTTCACGCCAGACGGGATCTGGGAATGGCCCGCCGGGGATCGCCGCATAGCGGGCCGCGAGGCTCTTCGTGACTACTTCGACGGCCGGCCCGCGGACCGGCTGTCGCGTCGCATGTGCACCAACATCCTTGTCACCGTGACCTCTCCGGATACGGCCGCTGCCACCACCTACTTCGCCACGTACCGAGTCGACGGCTACTCCGAGGGCATGGTGCCGCCCCGGCCCCCGACTCAAGTGGGGCATTACGAAGACACGTTCCGCAAGGTGGACGGAATCTGGCTGCTCGCCAACCGGACCCTGTTTCTGTCCTTCGCCGGTCCCACGGAACACCTCACCCATCCCGGCCAATCGTGACGATGACCTGCCGAGCTCTGAGCGTGATGCTCTGACCGGAGTTCGTGAGGGGCACGTTCGGGGTGAGGATGCGGGTCCGCAGAAGATCGAAGGAGGCCCGGCCGTACATCACTCGCTTAGGTGTTTGACGCGGTTGACGTGGCCTTCGACGACGCCAGAGCCCCGGGTCAGGGTGAGTCAGGCGGTGACGGCGTCGAGGTCCTGGCGGAGGAAGCCGGCGAAGCCGCTGATCGGCTTCGGGGCGTCTTGCTCGACCTGACGGATCCACTGAGTGAGCAGGAACCCACGCCGGTGGCGGAGGAACTCGGCGAAGGCGCGGGCGAGATCGAAGGCCCGAGCCGGGCCCGTCCGACGATCTGCGTCCGGGGCAGTCCGTGGAGCGGGAGTTGCATGCGTAGTGGCGCCGTTGGGATGCGGCCGGTCGCTTTCGTCGGCGCGTTTGCGCAGGCAGGCGCGGTGCTGGTGGCAGGTGTTCTCCACCGCGGTGGAGAACACCTGGAGCAGGTGCCTGCCGCAGCGCGAGGCAAGCCTGGGCTGCGGTGCCGAAGATGACATGGTGGTGCCAGCCACGCCAATGCGGCATTCACAGCGGTCCACACTCAAGCCGTACTTGACTTCGCGATAGGCGCGTTCGATGCGCCAGCCCGTGTTCGACCGCCTCACCAGGTCGGCGACCGGTGTGGTGGCGGACAGGTTGGTCTTCCAGCTCAGCAGGCATGCGTGTCGGTCTTGGCTGCGCTGCCTGCCGGGTGGAGGGAACTCACGAGCGGCCGAAGCGGCGGAAGTACGGCATGGCAGCCAGTGCGGACGAGGAGGTACACGCTTCCCCCTCAAGGAGCATCGGTCCGGGGCCTGTTGGATCCGAAATCTCCTCGTACGGCAGGTCGAGACCCGAGCCGCCGTCCTCCGGTGCGTCCTGGACGGGGCAGCCAGGTCCGACATGACCGACCGTCGACCTCCCCGCTGTCGATGGTCAGCCGACGCCGGGCCATCGCCTGCTTCGGCGCGGTTGCCTTCGCAGGCACATATTGCCCGCGCCCCTCACGGGTATCTCTCCCCCACGGCCGTCGGTGACTTTGCCCGCACGCCTCTGACCTGCGCGACAATCACATGCCGGTGCCCCGTCCTCTGCTCGTGGACGCGCGGAGGACGGGGCACCGGTGGGTGGGGTCAGCGGCGGTGGTGGTTACGGCCCCAGGACTCGGTGTCGACGGTCCGGCCGTGGTCGTCGCGGAGGGTTGCGGTGTCGGAGTGGTTGTCCCACACGTAGTTGCGGCGGTCCTGGAACAGGTCCGTGCGGGTGTCGCGGCCCTCACCGGTGTGGATGCGGACGGTGGAGCGGCCTGCGAGACGGTAGTCGTTGAACGTGTAGCGGTGGCCGTCCTCGTCCTTCAGGGTCCAGCCGTCAAGGTCGACCGAGTGGCGGGTGTTGTTGGTGATCTCGACCCACTCGGCGTTCAGCGACCGGACGGTGCGGTTGTCGCGTCCGGGGCTGTCGGCCTGGACACGGCTGATCTCCACCTTCGGCGTCCGGTGACGGTCGCCGTCGTGGGCGGAGGCCGGCAGGGCGACGACGGACACCATGGCACCGGCCGCAAGGACGGTCGCGGCGATACGGCGGGCGGTCGAAGAAGCAGACATGGGTGATGTCTCCTCAAAAACGGTGCTCCACGAGCCGGTTACGGCTGGTGAGAGCGGTGCGGGTCCCGGTCCGGAGCGGGCCGAGGACCCAAACTCTGCAACCCCGGCGGCCCCGCCGGAACGCCGACCGGAGCCCGTTACCAGGTACGGACATATCCGTAACTGTCGCCTGTATCCGGCACACATACGCGTCAGACGTGGCCCTGACATTCGCTGACGGCTACACCCACCCGTTCAGTGATCAACCACAAGCCCTTCCATGCTCAGGCGCGCAACCGGCCGCGCCACCCATCGCACTCCGCCAACCGCGCGACCAGACCACGTAACAGCCGTTCTGCACCTTTTTCGCACAACCAGGCCATGCATCGCACACGAATACGACGAAAATCGGCGTCTGCGACGCATGGCGCCGGTGGCCCACCACGCCGGGATTCAGCAAGTTTCAGCGCTGGTGTCCAGGCCAGGCCGCGGGGGGGCCGGTGACGTCAGGCGGCGGTCAAGAGGGTGCGGCAAGCGTCCCGGCCAGCCCGTTCTCGTGGGTGTCGGCGTTCCAGCCGCGGCCGGTGGTGAGCTGGGTGAACAGGTGCGGGCCTGTCAGGACCCAGCAGGACTCGGCCAGGTAGGCGGTGTCGATGCCGGCAGGCAGGGCAGCGTTTCTCCGGTGCACCGCACTCCCCCACACGTCTGATGAACCGCCCGGTTCTGGCGCATGCCCGTTCTCACCGACGATCGGCCGCAGCAGTGTTGTGTCAACGAAGCTTGATCGAGATGTCCCGCTGAGAGCCTGATGCCGTGGAAGACGTTACAGAGCAAGGCCTTCACGACTCGATCGCTGAAGCGGACTCTCCGGTCTGGTCCGTCAGAGCCGCTGCAGGGCGACGGCTGGCGGCGGCGCCTCGGATCGAGAGCATCACTGGTGTCCTGCATCGCCTCCTCCTGGACGCTCGCGACACCGGAGTGACCTCCGATACCGCGGCGGCTCTGCTGGCTCGGAGGGACCTGGCCGGCCTACGCGCCGTGCTAGGCTCTGTCTGACAAACGATCTTGGGTGGGTTCGCGGAGCCAGAGGATGAGCGAGGCGAGGTGGACTCCGGCCTTGTAGCGGGCGGCCAGTTTGTCGAAGCGGGTGGCGATCGCACGGAACTGTTTGAGGCGGTTGAAGCAGCGTTCGACCACGTTGCGTGCCTTGTAGAGCTCGCGGTCGAAGACCGGCGGCCTGCCGCCGGTCTGCCCGCGCCGCACACGGTTGGCCTTCTGATCCGACCGCTCAGGGATCACCGCTCGGATGCCCCTGCGCCGCAGGGTCTGACGGATCGCCCGGGAGGAGTACGCCTTGTCCGCGATGACCACGTCGGGCCTGCGGCGGGGCCGCCCGGCACCGGTCCGGGGCACCCTCAACTCGTCCATGACCGTGTCGAAGACGGTGGAGTCGTTGACGTTGCCCGGCGTGACGACAACGGCCAGGGGCAGGCCCCTGCCGTCGCAGGCGAGATGGACCTTGGTGGTCAGCCCGCCGCGGGACCGACCGAGCGCCTGGCCAGCCGACGGACGTGCCGGATCTTCCAGTTCGTCCCCCGCCGCCGCCCCTTTTTGCGGGCGCCGGCGGCGTGCTGGTGAGCTCGGTTGATCGTGGAGTCGACCGACACGGTCCACTCCACGGCTCCGACGGAGTCGTCCCGGACCTGGGCCTGTTCGAGCAGACGGGCCCAGGTTCCGTCCGCCTCCCAGCGAGCGAACCGCTCATAGGCCGTCTGCCACGGCCCATAGCGTTCCGGCAGGTCACGCCACGGCGCACCGGTCCGCAACCGCCACAACACCCCGTTGATCACCTGCCGATGATCTCGCCACGGCCGACCTCGCCCATCAACACCCGGCAGCAGAGGCGCTATCCGCTCCCATGCCGCATCCGTCAGCTCACCACGACCCACCACAAGATCAATTATCAGACAGGTCCTAGCGGCCCGTGCAGTCGCGGCCGACCAGGGAACGGCTGATCAGCTCTCTGCGGAACTTGACTGTGATCCACGCTGGACGACCGGAGAGAACGGCAGCGAGCTGGCCACGCAACTCCGAACGCTGGCGTCGGATACGGACCCCGAGGTCCGAAGCGAGGCCCTGTTGCGACTTGCACGCCTGTGCTGACCGGAATGTCGACGGTCACGCAAGTCCGCTCTGACCAGGCCCGCCGGCCCAAGAACCTGACCCTCTGCGTCAGCTGACCCACCCCGACCCGACCCGACCCGCCCCCCGGCAGCACCTGCCGGGGGGGCGGGTCGGCGTTTCCCGCCCGCCTTCGTGGCCGGCGGATCCGGGCTCGCCGACTACGGCCTCGACTGTGCGGGCGGCGCGGGAAGGTCGAGAACGCGGGCGAGGGCAGCTGTGACGGAAGCGGAGTGGTCAGGCAGGTACCGGGAGGCCCAGCCGGCTGCCAGCCCCAGGAAGTCGGCCAGGTCGCGCCCGGCACCATCGAGCAAGTGTCGAAGCTCGGTGACGGAAAGCTCGATCACCGGGCTGTCGTTCTGCTCGGCGTTGACAGTGAGCCGGACGGTTTCGCCGAAGCGCTCCGCAATCGGTGACACGGGATCGTGGCCGAATCCGAGCAGGCTGCCTTCCTCGATGAGGTGGTGCCAGTTGCGCCAGTCCTCAAGTCCGTCGCAGCAGCCGGGAAGAAAGACGACGCCTGTGGAATTGTCGCTGACTCGTAGGCCACCAGCCGCAATGGGGTCGTCGAAGGTCAGCAGTCCGTGAAGGAACGAGCCGAACGCATCGGCCGGACGCGGCGGGCGATCGCCGTCGGGGTCGCTGTCGTTGCAGTCGGCGATGCGCATCATCGCCGTCCCGACCTCGGCGGAAGAGAGCGCGCCGTGGAGCGGCAGGAAGCCGAACGGGTCGATCTCGGCGACAGGCCAGAGGTCGAAGCCGTCAGGGGTGTAGATCTCCAGGACGGGCTGCATGACGATCATCCGGCGAAGTGTTCCTCATCCCCTCTCGCACCGCTTCCCAGTTACGCCAAGCACCCTGGCCTCACCCGTGGAAGCCGGACACCTGTGGTCGGCTTCCACGGGCCTGAGCAGAGACTGGTGTACGCCGACACCGCCACGAGGACCTGTCTTCCGGATCAGGCCGTGGGGCGGCGGGCGCGGAGCAGGCGGACACCTTTCATCGCGTAGATGGCGGCCATGAGCACGAAGCCGGCAAGGGCGAGCCAGAACCAGGATTCCGCCACCACGAGACTCAGTAGCAGGCCGCCGGCCGACAGCAGCCGCCCGACCCTTCCATCGACCTCGCCACCCGACGGAAACGTTGCCCCTCTCGCCGACAGACTGCGACGCTCTTTTGCGTAGTACGCGTCCCAGTCCTGCGGCGGGTACGTCGCCTGCGGGCGGCGAGCCTCGTTGGTGGCTCCGACCCGTAGGAGGCCCTGCCCTGGGAGGAGCACCATGGAGCACCGGAGAGCGATGGACCTGGAGGCGTACGAGGAACGGGCCCGGCGTGGGCCCTGCTTCGTGTGCGCTTTCCTCGACGGGCACCCGGACTACGAGCACCACCTGGTCTACGAGGACGCCGACCACATCGCTTTTCTCGACCGCTGGCCCACCGTGCCGGGCAAGGTGCTGGTCGCCCCCAGGCGGCACGTCGAGTGCGTCGTCAGCGGTTTCACCGAGGACGAGTACACCCGCATCATGCTCATCGTGCGCAAGGTGGCCTTGGCCGTCGAGAAGGTGTTCGCACCCGAGCGCATCTACCTGCTGTCCCTGGGCGCGCAGAATGGCAACTCGCATGTTCACTGGCATGTCGCGGGCCTGCCGCCCGGTGTGCCGTACGAGCAGCAGCAGTTCCACGCTCTGATGTCGGAGAACGGCGTGCTGGACGTGACGCCCGAGCGGGCCGCAGCCGTCGCCGCCCAGCTCCGCGCGGCACTCACCTGAGCAGATCCGTGCGCGGCGCCGGAGCGGGGACCGGCCGGTCTCCGTGTGGTCGACCGGGGCCGGGCGCCGGCCCGCGCGTGGGCAGCAGGCCGGCTGTAGGTACGCTGCCCAGTGGATCATGAGGCCTCGACGGCCTCGGCGATGCCGCTGCGGCCCCCTGGAATTAGGGATGTACAACAGCGGATCAACGGGTCGAAGAACGTAAGGCCCATATCACCCCATGATCCCCAAGTGCGCGAGGTCCGACCAGGCTGCGAAGGACCTCTACGGGCCCCGCGCGAAATGCGGCTGAATACTCTGCGTGAGATCGAGCACCGCCACAGCGGCCTCTCTCCCCCAGGGCCGCCGCCACCTGGGCACGGAGGAGAAGCGAGTGTGCGATGTCTAGTACTCCAGCTGTAGATCGCGATCTTCATGTCTGGGCGGCTTGTCGCTGATAGTGGCTGGCCTGGGATCGGGCCTGGTGGCGGCGTCGCCAGTGGGACCAGTCGACCCGGTGGGCCGCGCCGTGGACGAGCCGGACGACGAGCGCGTTGAACAGGCGCTGGATCTCGTTGCAGGTGAGCGGTATCAGCCCGTCCGGCTTCGGGTGACGCGCGTGTTCGTCGGCGCGGACGACTGCGAGGAAGGCATGGGCGAGCATCGCGAGGGTGACCCAGCGGTGCCAGGACGCCCAGCGCCTGACCTGGTGTTCGTCCAGTCCGGCCAGGCCCTTGCCGGACTGGAAGGTCTCCTCGACCGTCCATCTGCGTCCGGCGACCCGCACCAGGGTGGACAGCGACGCCGGGGCAGCTGAGTAGCAGCGGTAGAAGGCGAGTTCGCCGGTGCGCCGGTTGCGGCGGACGAGCAGCTGGTGGTGGCCGGGCCGGTCGTCGGCAAGGTCGGCCAGGGCCCAGCCATAGAACCGGTGCCCCTTGGCTCCGGCGCCGGCGGAAAGTTCTTGCCAGGCCCTCTTCGGCAGCTTCTTGACCAGGGCGTCAGCGCGGAACGTGCCCGCGCGGGTGGTGATCTGGTGGTCACGGGCGACGGTGAGTACGTAGCCGACCTGCCTTTTCTCCAGCTCGGTCCGCAGGTCCGGGTTACCTCCGTAGACCTCATCGCCGGCCACCCAGGATGCGGCCACGCCGGCGTCGAGGGCGCGGCCGATCATGCGCGCGGCGAGGGCGGGTTTCGTGGCGAAGGCGACGCTGTCGGGTATCCCGGCGGCCCGGCAGCGGGCGGTGTCCTCGGTCCAGGAACGCGGGACGTACAGCTCCCGGTCGATCGCCGCGTGCCCGAACGGGGTGGAGTAGGTGAGGTAGACAGCGACCTGGCTGTTCTCGATGCGTCCGGCGGTGCCGGTGTACTGGCGCTGCACGCCCACTGTGTGCGTACCCTTCTTCAGGTCGCCGGTCTCATCCACGACCAGCACCGCGTCCTCGTGGTGCAGTCGCTCGACAACGAAGCCGCGGATGTCATCGCGTACCGCATCGGCATCCCATCTGGCCCTCGACAGCAGGTGCTGCAGACCGTACGGGTTCTCGTCCCCGACATGCTCGGCGAGCGTCCAGCAGTTCTTGCGCGGCAGGTCCGACAACAACCCGAGCACGAACGCCCGTGCCCGGCGCCGGGGTTCCACCCGGACGAATCGTCCCGCGATACGGCCGATTAGGACCTCAAACGCTTCCTGCCAGCGGGCAGGATCTGTGCTGTGACCTGCGGCTACCGTCTGATCTTCTGTCTTCACACACCGATGATCACCGGTGGCCGCACCCGTTCCCGGGCCGACCTCCAGCAAGATCGCGATCCACAGCTGGAGTACTAGTGCGGTCCTCACGGCAAATTTGATTGCGGCCCCGCCTGTGCCCTGGGTACGGTCCGCCCATGTTTACAACGCCCCGTGTTTCTTAGCTCGGACACAAGCTTCGACGTCACCCTTGTGCCCCTAAGCTATTACGGAGCGTAATAATCATGAATACCCTTCGCGGTCCCAGCCTGTTCCGGGACCGAGACTTCTCGCTGCTGCTGAGCGGTCAGCTGATCTCTGCCATCGGCAACCAGGCTCAGAGCATGGCCCTGCCGCTGCTCGTCCTGGCCCTCACCGGGTCGGCAACCCAAGCCGGGTTCGTTCTCGGCCTCAGTACCCTGTCCTACTTGGTGTTCGGGCTGATCGCCGGCGCACTCGTCGACCGGTGGGATCGTAAGGCCACCATGATCTGGTGCGAGCTCGGCCAGACCGTGCTCACCGCCGGCGTCGCCGTCGCGCTGTGGCTGAACAAGCTCACCGTGCCCCAGCTCTACGCGACGGCCGTGCTTGCCGGGATCCTCACCACCCTCTTCCAAGTGGCGAACACCGCGGCACTGCCCAACGTGGTCGGCCCGCGACAGCTGTCCGCTGCACTCGGCTACTCGCAGTCCGCCGCCAGCGCCGTGAGCGTCATCGGGGCTCCGCTCGCCGGTGCACTCTACGCCGCCGGGCGGACCGTGCCGTTCGCCGTCAACGCGGTCTCCTTTGCAATGTCCGCGGCATCGCTGCGTCTGATGCGCGCTCAGTTCCAGCTGGACCGACAGGACACGCGGACGACGGCCCGGCTCACCACCGAGATCCGTGAGGGGCTCGGCTGGCTCTGGCACCAGCCGGTCATCCGCTTCCTCACCCTGGTCTCGGCCGCTGACAAGGTGCGCTACGGCGCCGGGTATCTGCTGATCATCACCCTCGCCCAGCAAGTCGGCGCCTCGTCCGTGTGGATAGGCGTCATCTTCAGTGGCGGTGCGGTCGGCGCCATGGTGGGGGCCCTGGTCTCGGACCGGGTCACGCGTCGCTTCCCGCTCGGCCGCATCGCCGTGGTGATGCTCTGGTTGGAGGCGCTGATGTTCCCGCTGTACGCACTCGCCCCCAATCCGCTGCTGCTGGCAGCTGTGGCGGCCGCCGAGTCGCTGGTGGCTCCGGTCTACGCGGTGGCCATGACCACCCACCAGTTGGCCATCACCCCCGATGAGTTGCGGGGCCGGGCGACGAGCGCCGTCTCGACGCTCACGACGGGAGCCTTGTCCATCGGCACACTCGCAGGCGGCGCGCTGATCACCGCACTCGGTGCTAAGCCTCTGGTCTGGCTCTGCGGGGCATGGCTGCTCGCCCTGGCCCTCCTCACCACGGCCAACCGGGCCGTGCGACAGGCACCGCCGGTAGGCGCGATCCCACAACAGAAGGCCACCAGCTCCGCCGAGACCGCGGACGTGGCCAGCTAGCTCCCGGGCTGCGGCCACCATCTCGTCGTTTGTCTACAACTCACGGTGATCGACGGTGGCCGCACCCATCCCTGTGCCAGCCTCCACCTGCAAGATCACGATCTACAGCTGGAGTACTAGGGAGAACGCCCTGACGAGCTGCTTTACCGCCGGGGCGGTCTCCCGGACTGCAGGCTCTGGTGGGCGCGCTGTGACTCGTCTCGTTCGCGCTGGACGATCTCGAACTGGTCGACGACCCTGGGGCAGGCGTCGGCATCGACGTCGTACAGGCGAGCCATGCAGCCCGGCACGAGCCAGCGGGTGCCGTCGGGCCCTGAACCCAGTGGCAGGCCAACAGGGGTTGGGCATGGCCGTCTCCTCCGGTGTGCTCACGTGCTTCTTTCCGTGTCGTCCGGGTAGTTCTTGCCGTTCTCCGCCCGGCCCACGCCACCGACGGGGGCGGGCCTGACAAGCAGCGGTCATGGCGTCGGTTCAGCGCGAGCGGCTGCGGCCGATACGCGGATGTGCGGGGCACCTGTGATCGCTTCTCGGGACTGTGGGTCAGGTGCGGCCCGTGGCAGGCGGCTTGTCCTCCTGGACCTCCTCCTCGCCCGCCTGCCGGGCGTCCGGTGCGCCCTGCCACTTCTGCGGGTCGTGGTGGCCGTTGCCGCCCGCCGATCGTTCGGGCAGCTTTTGTGCCCTGAGATCTGCCCCAGGGGGTCTGGCAACGGGCACCTGCAGAGCGGTTGTTTAGCGGTGACCGATCGTCGAAAGGCACGTCCGTTGTCGCAGCATGAACACCGCCCTGAACAAGCCGAAGCTCAGTCGGCCGCCCCCCGCAGACCAGCGCCCATGGACGACGCGGCAGGGCTCTTCGCGCTCCAACGAAGCTCGGGCAACAGCTCCGTAGTACGCATGCTTCAACTCGCTGGCCACCCCTACGCGCAACCATCCATGCAGCGACAGGAACAGCACCAGCACGGCGCCGGCTGCGGCCACCGGCAAACCACCCGGGAGAACCAGGAACAGGCTCCTGTGCAGCGCTCCGCCGTGCACGATGTCCTGCAAGGCAGCGGCCGCCCGCTGGACGCCCCGGTCCGCGAGGAGATGGAGGCCCGCCTCGGGTCTGACTTCTCCGACGTCCGCGTCCATGACGACGGCGCCGCCCGCGCGTCCGCCGCTGAGGTCGGCGCTCGCGCGTATACCTCCGGCAGCCACGTGGTGATCGGGGACGGAGGAGGCGACAAGCACACCCTCGCCCACGAACTCACCCATGTCATCCAGCAGCGTCAAGGTCCCGTCGCTGGAACCGACAACGGCAGCGGGCTCAGGGTCAGCGACCCCGCAGATCGCTTCGAGCGTGAAGCCGAGGCCAATGCCATACGGGTCATGCGTTCACCAGCGCCTGAGGCATCCGCACAGAACCAGACACAGCCGAGAGCCCCACAAGCCGACCTGCTGCAAAGGGCACCAACCCTGAGGAATGTAAAACTTACACGGCAGGTCGGCCCCTCATGTTGGATATTCGTCATCGAGGCAATAGCAAAAGCATACGGATTCCCCACCAAAGCCCTCAACGCAGCCATTCGCACTTCACCGCTTGCGGGAGAACGGGACGCGCTCGCGAAAACCAATGGAGATACCAACAAGCGAAAAGCTGACGTCATCATCATGCGGCAAACCCTTGAGGCCATAAAAGCCAAAATCGATGCCCACGGCGAAGACGAGGTAGGACACGACAGGGTTCTGGAGATAATAAGGGAGGTTATGGCGGTCCCATCGAAGACGGGCCCACAGAAGGCGGGAGATACCGAGGGGTTTGCGCAGATGTACGCCACCAGCCTCTGCCCGGCAGGACAGGCCGTCACGAGGGTCAGTCTCAGCGGAATCTTCGGAGAAGCAATCGGGCGTGTGGAAATCCTCAGGCAATTCACCGAGGCCGGTGGCAATGAGGCGAATACCGCCCTCGACGCAAGCCCGATAAAAATCTCAGCAGCCGAAGGCGTTGATTCCGCCAGGCAGAAGCTCGCAGCGATTCCAGATTTCCCTCAGTTCCTCAGCGTTGCAAAGAGGCTCGGGAGTGCCGCATTGAGCTCGGTCCTCAATCCTCATCTAGCCGAGATTAAAAAGAAGAGGGCGGCAGAAGGACAGGACGCAGTTGTAGAAGTCGACTGGTCACAACTCGCGGCGAAGGCCCAGGCCAGCCCTCACGCCCTACTCCTCACCGAATACAGGGCATCGGAAGACTGCATTGTCTTCAAGGACCCTAATATAGTCGGAACCGCAGTCAAGCTGAGTATCGCAAGCTTCCTTCTGCTGGCCGGGCAGGACGAGATCACCATCAGGACGTACACACCGGGGCAGGCAGGCTCCGCCCTGGAAAGCCTCGCCGACGGGCCCGCCGCCGGCCCGGCATAGTCCACGGCCACCCGGGCCGGTGGCCACACACGCGCTGCACGGTCCCCGTGCAGCAGCTCGAGAGGACGATAGAGCATCCGACACAGACGCCGGTGGTGGCAATCCGGCACACCATCCAGGAGAAGACCGACAGCCGGGCCGCCTGCGCAGAGGCTCACGCGGCAGACGGCTACCGGGTTTCGACGAGGAGCGGTACAAGAAGCGCAACACCGTTGAACGCGCGATCAACCGTTTGAAACAACACCGGGCGGTCGCCACTCGCTACGACAAGCGCGGCTTCCTCGGCACCGCGACAGCGGGAGGGAGATGCTTGGGACTGCTCGTTCGGCCCAGTCGGCGGCCGAGTTCACGACACCTCGGCCGAAGCAGGGCAGCATGGTGAGTGGAGCCCGCCTGGGAGTCCTTCGCACGTCGACCGGGCGGGCTGTGAGTTCGGCTGGTAGGGATGTGGCAGATCGGTTCATCTGAAATCAGATCAAGGAAATGCTTCCTGCTATTCCGTTTCGCCGGATTGCGGTCCGATCCGACCCTCACAGCTACCGTCGAGCGCGGCGTCGGGCGATGATCAGGCCGAAGAGGACCCCGAAGAGCAGGGTGACGGTCAGTACGATCCACAGAGGAAGCGTCACTGTGGGTATCCAGAGCTTGATAGTGACTGATCCCGTGTTGGCTGCGATGAACCAGATGGCCAAGCCTGCCAGAACGACGAAGCCGATGGTGCGCAGCCGCATGTCCCGCCCCTTGACCGTCAACGTGGACGGCCTGTGCGCCTTCTCGGTTTTCTGGGTCATGAATCCAATTATTGGCGCCATGGTCCGGGTAGGCGACCGGGGTGCGGACCGCACTTCGGGGCCCAGCGACCTCGACTGGCAGCTCCTGCGGCTGTATCGGGCGAGAGTCCGGAGGCTCGTCCTTCTACGTCGCGAAGAGTGACCGTTTGCTGACAGCCGGGCGCGTCGGGACGCCGCCCGCTCGACCGGTCGGGCTTGGCCGCGCTCACGCCTGGAGGCACGATCAGGTCGTGTCCCTGAGGATCTTGGCGGCGGTGTCGATGGTCAGCCCGGAGCCGAGGTGCGGTCCGCCGCCGACGTTGTAGACGCCGGAGATCCGCTGCGGGGAGGAGCCGGCGTCGGATACTCGCCTGCGACCATCTGTCGAGGTGCTCCAGCAGCTCGTCCAGGTCGTCACCGAGGGCGGCCGACAGCGTTCGTTCGAGTTCGTCGGTGCGGACCTCGATCCCTTCACAGAACGTGCGGCTGGCGTCGGTGAGCCGTTCATCGGACGCTCATCAGTCCGCGCTGGCGCAGCCGTGTCGAAGCCGGCGTCCGTGTCCGCGTCCCATCTGCAGTCACGAGCCCGGACGGGCCGGTGCGGGTGTCAGTCGGCGGGTTCGACTTCGGTGGGACGGCAGGTCCGGTCGAAGAACGGTCGGCCGGGGCTGTAGAGGCGCAGGATCGCGAACCAGCCCTTGCCCGGGACGGTCTGGAACCAGTTGCTCTCGACGACTCCGCCGGGGCGGGTGAGCGCGAAGTGGATGCTAGTGGTGCCTCACCGTTAGCGGATGCCGATGAGCGCCGCCGCGGCGGGCGGCGCCCCTCCAGCCGCACTGGGCGTACACAGGCGTGATCTTCGAGCCGTCCGGTGTCGACCACTCGTCTGCCGCGGGTGCTCTGCCGGTGCTCTCCTCACGCGACTGCATCCTTTGGACTACTGCGCTTTCGGCCCTACGGAGGACGATCTTGCGGCACCGCCGCGAGAGGGTCGATCCGTGCGAACAACCATCGGATACACCATCGAAAGCATCGGCTACGTCGTAGGAGCCCAGGGGCTTGTCAGCTTCGCCTCGCAGACCTTCTTCGGCGCGGAGTGGGGCTGGATGCACAAGGTCGTCGACCTTCCGTCCACCGCATACCTCGGCATCGTCGCCGTGGGGCTGGCGCTCATCGTCGGCGGGGTGAGGACGCGGAAGACGCCCCAGCGCCAGAAGATCGCCTGACCAGCGCGCCTTTCATCCCGCAACGCCAAGACCAAACACGGCTGCCTTACACAAGCCGAGGGACCATCCCCGCAGGCACGGGGAGCACCTCGTCGTCACCGACGTCGCCGTCGAAGCCTGGGGACCACGACGCCCTCGGCCTCGGGTCCGCGGGCCCCAGATCCGTGGCCAGCTCGGGCACTCCCTACCTCCTCGCCCCGTAAGCCGCGCCCTCACCTTCGACGACGTCTTCGGCACGCCCCGTCACAGCGACCTACCGGATGCGGCGTAATTGCTGGAAGTGATCTGTGGGGTGCGCAAGGCGGTCGTGGTGCCCCTTGAGGGCGTATCCACGGAGATCGGCCTGTACCACGTTGACGACGAGTCCGGCCCGGGGCCCGACTCGCTCCCGATGCGTGCGAGTGCTGTCATACGTACTCAGCCGAGCACCTTCACCTGTACGCCGTAATCCGCGACAAAGGCCCGCCTACGCCTTCGAATCCAAGACTCCGGGGCGCGGCGGCACCTTCAATTGATGCAGCTCCCGGTCCGTGGTCCGTGGTCCGTTCAGAACGTTCTCAATCCCTCTGTGTGCAGGCAAGGGCACTGCGGCGGAGGCAAGGCGTGTTCCTCCCGCCGCTACCTGCGCAAACGCCGGATAGAGCACACCATCCCGGAGCCGCAGAACCAGCGGGCCCCACAAACACTGTGGCAGCCAAGGCGGCCAGCGCAACGGATTCGACAAGATGATCTACAAGGGGAGAATCGAAGTCGAGCGAGGAACGAATAACCGCTTCAAGAACCTCCGGTCCATGTCCAAGACGTAGGACAAGCGGGCCTACATCTTTCATTGCGCCTCACCGTCGCCTCGATCCGCCTCTGACTTCTCTCCTGACCCACGCAACCCCGTCTCCGCAGCTGAGTCCGGGCAGCTTTCCATGTACTCAGCCTCCGGTACGTGCTCTCCCCACTCCTCCCGGGTGAAGCCACCGCCCGTGGCACGGCAGGCCATGCCGATGGTGTCGGCCGCGATCTCGGGGTAGTCGCCGATGTCGATGACGAACGCGTAGCCCCCACTCGACGTGATCATCGTCCGCCCGTGCGGTCCGCCCAGGACCACCTCGTCGACGCCCTCGCGGTGGCCGCTGAACATGAGTGCCAGGTGCGGTCGTTCGGGGTCGATGACACTCCAGACGCGTACGGCGCCGTCCTCCCCAGCGCCGGCCAGTAGATCGCCGTCGGGATGATAGGCCAGGCGGTTGAGCTTCTCGCTGTTCGACTCTGTCGGTTCGGTCTCTGCCAACGGGCTTCCGCCCTCGGCGTGTTCGGCGTCCCACAGATGGACGCCGGTATCGGGTTCCGTGGTCGAGGGCACTGCGGCGACGGCTGCCACCACGTTCCCTCGGGGAGAGAACGCCGCCCTCGAGCCGCCTTGGTAGAGGTGATCGCCGGACAGAAGCACCGTCTTCCCGGTGCGCAGATCCCAGAGAGTCAGGCTCGTCCCCGCGAGCAGGAGTCGATGGCCGTCCGGGCTGAAGACGACGTCCCTCAGGCCGCGAACGACGGTGCGGGATGCGGTCAAGACGGGGCGGGCGGGGTCGGACACGTCCCAGACGTGTATCTGTTTCAGATCATTGACGGCGAGCAGCCGCCTGTCGGGAGCGAAGGCGAGCGAAGGTCCCAGTGCGCCTTCGTCGTTTCCGCGCAGGGTGCCGGCGATGCGTGGGCGGGCCGGGTCGGAGATGTCCCAGAGGGTGACCCTCCGGTCGTGGCTCATGGTCGCGAGCAGGGTGCCGTCGGGGCTGAAGTCGATATCGGCGAGGACGTCACCGGAACCGATGAGGGTGCCACCGCCGACCTTGTCGTAGCGATCCTTCACCGGGTTGCTCAGTTCTGCCAGCCGTCGTGGCGCGGCAGGGTCGGCCAGATCCCAGAGGCCGATCCGAGCACCCCGGGCAACGGCGAGTGTCGTGCCGTCCGGCGTCAGCGCGAGGTCATCCCCGTCCGGCAGCACCTTCAGGGCTCGGGGCTGGTGGACGTCGGCAAGGTCCCAGTGGATGACCTCGTCGTAGCTCACCGAGACCAGCGAGTGTCCGTCGGCGCTGAACCGAGTCGCCTGGACGTACGCAGAGTGCCCGTACAGGCGGGAATCCTCGGTCATGTCCCGCGGATCGCTGACGTCCCAAACAACGACAGTCTTGTCCCAGCCTGCGCTGGTCAGACGCCGGCCGTCCGGGGAGAAGTCGAGGGAGCTGACCCTGTTGGTGTGGGCTGTCTGCTCGTCGCGGACTGTCGGGTTGCGGGGCGAGCGGACGTCGATCAGTTTGACCACGCGGTCGTCGCTCGCTGCCAGCAGATCGCCGTCCGGGCTGAACGCCAGGGCCCCGCCGGCGTCCTCCACCAAGCCGAGGGGCCTGGGTTCACGGGGGTCCGAGACGTCCCACAGCCGCAAGCCACCGTTCGTGTCGGCGGTGGCCAGCAGGTGTCCGTCCGGGCTGAACACCGCCCGGCCGCTCTGCAGCAAGTCCCGCTGCGTCGAGGTGTCCTCGACGAGCGGAAGCTGTCGCGGCTTGCGCGGATCACGGACGTCCCACCGGACGAGTGTGCTGTGGCCCGTGTACCGGGACCAGCCGATGGTCGCCACCGTGTTTCCGTCCGGGCTCAGGGTGACCGCGCTCGGGCCTTCGGTCCGGTCTTTGAGGCCCGTCGCCCGCAGCGTAGCCACCGGACGCAGCTCCCCGACTCCGGGCGGATCGGCGAGGTTCCACAACCGCACCTCGTCGTCGTCGCCGCACGCGGCCGCGAGCATGCGCTCGCCAGGGCCCCCGAACGCCACCGGTGCTTCCACATGGTCCGGCAGGCGACAGGGCAGCCGGGCGAGCGGGGTACGTGGAACCGGATCGCGGCTGGTGTCCCAGACCATCAGACGGTCAGGTTCCGATGTCGCCAGCATCCGCCCGCCACGCGCGAGCACCGGATCCAAAGCCGTCGTAGGCAGCTCGGAAACGCCGCGGAACGCGCTGTCGGCCAGCGTGTCGAAGAGCGTGCGGCGGGCTTCGGCGCTGGGACGCAGGGCGTACGCGGCAAGCCCGAGCCGCAGGGCGCCGCGGGGGTCGGTCGTGCCCAGGTTGTTCGCCTCGGCCAACAGGGCACGGGCCGTGGCAACTTGCTGTTGCGCCTCCGCGTTGCGCTGTTGCCGCACCGCCACGACTGCGGCGACGATCGTGAGGCACAGGGCGACAGCGACTGCGGTCAGCGCTCTCTTCAGCACCTTGGTCCGGCGCTGCTCCCGGCGCAGTTCACTGGTGGCCTCCGCTTGCCCCGCCGTCAGGAACTCTCTTCCCAGTTCGGGGAGTTCAGACTGCTCTGCAAGTTCTGCCGACGCCTGGAGCCGACTTCCCCGGAAGAGGAAGGCCACGTCACGGCCCGCGGTGTCCCATTCTTCGGCGGCACTTTCCAGCTGCTGCCGCAGCAGCAGGGCAGCGGCGTCTTCCTGGATCCACTGGCGCAGCAGGGGCCAGGCCCGCAGCAGTGCCTCGTGTGAGATCTGGACGGTTTCCTGGTCGACCGTCAGAAGTCTTTCCGCGGCCAGCTGGTCGCGGATCCGGCTGGAGCCGGCCGGCAGCGAGGCGAGAGGGACGCGGTGCCGCAGGACGGCGGCACCGCCGTCCGGGGGGAGATGGACCAGACGCAGCAGCAGCTCACGCATCGTCGCCTGCCCGTCGTCGTCCAGGGACTCGTAGACGCTCCGGGTCGTGGTGGCCACCGATTCCCAGATGCCTCCCGTCGCCTGGTATCCGGAGAGGGTGAGCCGGACTCCGCTGCGGCCACGCCAGGTCTCCCGCAGTGCGTGGGCCAAAAACGGCAACGCCGTGGCCGCGTCGTTCGCGGAGCGGCCCGACCGGAGGTCGTCCAACAGCCGGTCGGTCAGGCCCGGCTCGATGGTCAGGCCCACGGCGGCGGCCGGGCCCTCGACGGTGGCGCGCAGCTCCTGCTCGCGCAGTGGTGGGACGGCGAGCTGAGCCCGGGCCAGCGCACGCTCGAGCCCGGGGTGCTCCAGGCAGCTTCCGTAGTGGTCCGCCCGCAGGCCGAGGACGACGCGGGGCCGCCGGACCGGTCCGTCTCCTGTGAGCAGGGAGACGAACGCGGCACGCTCCTCGGGCGCGTCGCACCGCGTGAAGATCTCTTCGAACTGGTCCACCACCAGCAGCCCGCAGGCGGGGCGCTCGTGCCGCGGTGCCGGGAAGGACCCGTGTTCCAGCTCCGTCCTCACCTCGTCCGAGTCCCGTCCGGTGGCCCGGGCCCACGCCTCCGCAAGGGTCCGCATGGGATGTGGTCCCGGGGCCGGCAGGAGAAGCGCCGGGCCCGGCACAGCGGTACGGGCCTCGCGGCCGGCAAGCAGGCCGGCACGCAGCAAGGACGACTTGCCCGCGCCGGAGGCACCCACCAGCACCACCTGGCCACCTTCCGGGATGTCGTCGACCAACTCCATCAACCGCGCGGTGAGTTCCTCGCGTCCGAAGAAGTGCGCGCTATCCTCCGCTCTGTACGGCTGCAGCCCCGGGTAGGGGCACGGCAGGTCCGCGGGCTGCTCGGCCGCCTCGGCCCCGGTGGGGCGCGTCCGGTAGGCACGGTTGCGCGCGAGGGTCAGCGAGCCCAGCGTGCCCTCGCTCTGCCGGGCAGGATTGACCCGTCCGTCGTCGGCGAACCGCTCGTCCAGCGCGGCATGGAGGCGGTCGGCGGTCAGCCACAGTGGTCCGGCCGGGTCTCCCTCGTTGAGCAGTTCGAGCAGCCGGCCGGTGAACAGGGTGTGCCGTTCGCCCTCGGGCGCGAAGGAGAGCGCGTAGTGCGAGGCCGACGTGAGCAGGAAGCTCCCCCGTGGCCCGGCGGAGGCGAAGGCCCGACGCACCCCGCCCTCCGACGGCGGTGCGCCGGCACGTCCGGAGAAGCAACAGTCGAGGACGACGAGACTGCCGTCGCCCGCGTTGCCCAGCAGGTCACTGATCGTGCGGTACGAGACGGACTGTGCGACGTGCCGGGCGGACCGGCTGGCCCGGGTGGCGAGGTACAGGTCGTCGCGCGGACCGAGCAGTCCGTGCCCGACGTAGTAGAAGAGAACGGGTCCGCCACCGGCACCCGCCGCTTCCTCGACCGCGCCGACCACTTGGGCGGCATCGGCGTGGGCCGGGACTCGTACGACGTGTCCGGACGCCATGCCGCACACATCGAGCAGAGTGCGCTGCAGATCGTCGAGTGTCGTGTCGACGGAGGGGAGATCAGGCAGTTCCGACTCGCGGACGTGGCTCTCGGTGCCGAACAGCACCGCGCGTGCGCCGGACGCCGCGAGGCCGCCACCCGTCATGTCGTCCGGGAGTCCGCCGAGTTCCCGTCCCGCGGGTCCTCTTCGTGTGTCTCCTCCTGCGTCCCGCCGTCCTGTGTCCCGTCCCGTGGGCCCTCGTCGGCCGGTCGGCGTGCCAGGCGCTCGGCGAGGTCGGCCGCATCCTGCGGGCTCAGCGCGCGGGCCTGGCGGGAGGAGAGGGTGATCTGGGTACCGTCGGGGCGGGTCACACTGATCGTGTGGCTGCTGCGGCGGGTCTGCAGCCATGCCACCAGCGCCCCCGCGAAGACCGCGGCGACACCTCCGGGCTCCAGGACCGCCACCAGGGAGTCCATGGCCGGACCCATCGTCCCCGCCGGGGCGCCGTCCCGTTCGGCGCGGTCGACCCGTCCCCTCAGCTGCTGTACGTCCCTCAGCCAGGTCCCGAGTTCCGCGACACCGCCGTCGGCGTTGTCCTCATCGCCGCGTACCGTCACGACAAGCCGCATGGTCCCCCCAGGGTCAGACGTCATTTCCGGGCGAGGAAGTTCGGGTGTCCCTCACATACCCCTCCTCACCCTGCCGACAGCATGCCGCACCCAGACCACGCACGACACACATTCCTCGGCATGGTGGCCGACTCCGCACCGTTGGACCGGCTGGGAGCGTCAGCGTCGTAGCGCCGGAGCTTCGCGTACTCCTCCCTCGCCCAGATCCCCGCGGGTACATCGCGCCGACAGGGACACAACCGACGTCCGCTTCCACGTAAGGCGGTTACCGAACCAAGCGGTCAAGCACGACCCACCGTTCGAGGAGCAGCTTCTACCGGCGGCGTAGTGATCCGGGCCCGCAACGAGTGGACCAGTCGCCGGCCGGCGACAGCCGCTCTCCACCGGCCCGCACGACGACAAGCCTGCCGCCCTCGAAAACGATTCGATCACTGGCGGCCAGGAAGAGCGGGCCCGCCAGCTCGAAGGCATATCCGTCGTCGGTCTCGAGGTCCTTCACCAGTACGAACCGCGAGGTCGGCGTGGCTCCGTCAGCTACCAGGCGCATGCCGAAATGGTCCCACGCGACCTGAGGCCACCTCGACCCAATTCAGCAGCTGACCAATGACCTCACCGATGAAGATCAAGGTAGGGCGGGACTCGCTCTGCTCTGTTCGGTCGTCGCTTCCAGGCCCGTGGACCCGGCCCGCGATACTCGCTGGCCGGGTCCACCGAGTGGCCGCGCCGGCCCCTCACGGGTGGCTAGCCGACGCCCTTCCACGCGCCGCAGTACGCGATGCCGCTGCTGGGCACTCCGCAGTACTGCATCTCCGTGACAGGCGAGGTGCCGTAGTGCGAACCAGCCCCGGATGCAGACCCGTTGGGGTCCTTCACGACCCCGGTGCTCCCGTTTGCGCGCTTCCAGTACACCCAGGCGCCGTAGCCGTCGGCGTTCCTGTCGGTGGCGAACACCGTCAGGTGGCTGGAGGACACCGAACTGGTCCCGCACAGCGTCCAGGGCAACTCAAGGCCGCCGCACAGCCCGTACGCCTCGAACGTCACGGTGTGTGCCGAAGCCGGCCCCACCGAGAACGCCACCACCGCCACCGCAGCCCCCGCCAGCGTGGCCAGCCGGCCCTTCACCCTTCGCGACATCCCTGTCGCCTCCTCCCCGATCGGACGGTCGACGCCCCGGACATCCCGGCAGCGCCGCTGCCCGCAAAGTCTGGGCGAGCCCGCCCGCGTCGCGTACCTATGACCTCATAGGGACCGACCCGCCGGCCGCGATGCGCTGAGAGCCCGGTCAGGGGAATTGGTCATCGCAGCCGTCGCCGTAGGCGGGCTGATGGGCAAGGAACTGATCCACGGTCTGATCGGCATCTGTTCTCCTGGCCGAGCGCGATAAGGGGCAAACCAGATGGGGCGCACTTGCGGCGCCCTGGCTCAGCCGCCTTGCCCCGCCTGGTCTACCTTTCACGCCGGGAGGGATCGTGAGTCGCATCGGTGCGTTGCTGAAGCGGACCTGGCTGGACTGGGCTGTCTTCGTCTACATGGTCGTGACTGCGACCAGGTGTAAGAGCCCAATCCTGGTCGTCTTCTTTACGGTCATCGCGCTTGCTGTTGCAGTCGTCTGTGTACGCAAGACCTGGCGACTGGCTCGGCTGGCCGGCATCTGGGCGTCATCTTCTACGAGCGAGGCGGGGGCACACCACAGAAGTTGAGCCAGAGCCGGTTCTCGCGAACGAAGCCACGGACGGCGGCCGCCGGGCCGACTCCCCGGAGGAGATCCGCTTCACGGACATCGAACACCTGGAGTTCGACCTGTAGGGCCCGGACCCCGAGCAGTCGGCGAGCCCCGGACCGAATGGTTCGGGGCTCGCTCACGTATCGCGGGTGTCGTCATGCGCGCCAGGGAGGGCGCTCAGTGGCTCCGGCGGTAGTGGCCGGCGATCAGGGAGATCGAGAACATCGCGGTCATGACGCCCACGGCCAGGGTCAGCGTGCCCGCCTTGCCGCCGCTCATCGACCAGCCGTTGCCGAGCAGGAGGGCGGTGCCCCCGATGCGGGCGAGGACGGCGTACCCACGGTTGCCGATGCGGCTGAAGTGGCGGGCCAGGACGTAGCACGCGGCGATCATCGAGATGAAGGTGATCGAACCGGCGGCGAAGTGGGCGTAGCTGTGCCAGGTGAGTGTGGCGGGCATTCCGTAGGGGGTGCCGACCGGGAAGCCGTCGGCCGGGTCCATGACGAACACGCCCGCCGCGATCATGCCGATGCCGGCGACCCGTACCAGCCGCGGCACCCAGGTGCTTCCGGGGGTGCCGTGCAGGGCCCGGCGCAGGCCGGTCGCCCCGAGGGCGAGCAGGGCTCCGACGGCCAGGAAGTTGGCGATCTGGAGCCAGCCGAGGGAGCCGTTGCTCAGAGCGCTCAGGGGGTGGCGGGTGATGTCGAAGCCGTCTCGGGTGGCGGCCTGGGTCAGGGCGACGACCGCCCACAGCGGAGACGCCACGACCGCGCAGGTGAGCAGGGAGCGGGTGGCGCCCTGGGAGGCCGGGGTGCCGGTGGCAGCGGCGGCGGAAACGGTGCTGCGGTGGTCAACAGTGGTCATGGCGGGTGTCCTCCGGGGCTCGTCGTGTTCGGTTCTCGCTGACACGTCGATCCAGTCATGTGACAGGGAATCCATGCATTCCCTGTCACATGCCCCTGCTCGACGTATAGGCAGACAGTGGCCACTGCACCGCACGGTCACCGCACGACGAGAAGAGGGAACTCCATGCGCTACCTGATGACGACCAGGCCTTCCGACAACGCCCCCGACGAGATGCTGTACGTCGAGATGGCCAAGTTCGTCGAGGAGCTGACGGCCGCCGGTGTACTGCTGGCCACCGGCGGCCTCGAGCCGGGCGGCATCCTGGTGAGCTCCGCCGGTGACGAGATCACGGTGACGGACGGGCCGTTCGCCGAGGCCAAGGAGGCCGTGGCCGGCTTCGCGCTGATCGAGGTCCGATCCAAGGAGGAGGCGATCGAGCTGGCCCGTCGCTTCCGCAGGATCGTCGGCGACGGCGAGAGCGTGGTTCAGGAGGTCTTCGGCTCCTGAACCGTCAGCCCCCGGAACCCCGGGCTCTGAACAGCGAGGAAACCTGCCCCGGCTTGCGAGCGAGCCGGGGCAGGTGCTGTCATCGTGCCTGTGCAGGATGCCCATCGCACCATTGACGCGGTCTGGAAACTCGAATCGGCCAAGATCATCGCCGGGCTCACGCGGATGGTGCGCGACGTCGGGCTCGCCGAGGAGCTGGCTCAGGACGCGCTCGTCGCCGCGCTCGAACAGTGGCCCGGCACGGGCGTCCCGGACAACCCCGCGGCGTGGCTGACGACCACCGCCAAACGACGCGCCGTCGACCACATCCGGCGCTCCGAGCGGCTGACGCGCAAGCAGGAGCAGCTCGCCCACGAGCTCGAACAGCAGCAGAACCCCGAGCAGGAGCCTCCCGAGCAGGACGACGTCCTGCGGCTGATGCTCATCTCCTGCCATCCCGTACTGCCGACCGAGGCCCGGGCCGCACTGACACTCCGACTGCTCGGCGGTCTGACCGCCGAGGAGATCGCGCGGGCCTTCCTCGTCACCCCGGCGGCGATCACCCAGCGCATCGCCGCCGCCAAGCGGACGCTGGCCGAGCAGCGCGTGCCGTTCGACCTGCCGGATGACGCGGAGCTGGCCGAGCGCCTCTCGTCCGTCCTCGAAGTCATCTACCTGATCTTCAACGAGGGGTACTCCGCGACCTCCGGCGACGACCTGATGAGGCCCGGTCTCTGCCTCGAAGCACTGCGACTGGGACGGCTGCTGGCCGAGTTGGCACCTCAGGAGGCCGAGGTGCACGCGCTGGTCGCGCTGATGGAGATCCAGGCCTCACGCTCGGCCGCGCGCACCGGGCCGTCCGGCGAACCCGTCCAGCTGCACGAGCAGAACCGGGGGCGCTGGGACCAGCTGCTCATTCGCCGTGGCTTCACCGCGATGCTGCGGGCCCGAGAGGCCGGTGGAACACCGGGCCCGTACCTGCTGCAGGCGGCGATCGCGGTGAGCCACGCCCAGGCGCGCACCGCCGAGGACACCGACTGGGTGCAGATCGCGGATCTGTACGAGGCGCTGGCGCGGTTGCTTCCGACGCCGATCGTCCAGCTCAACCGGGCGGTGGCACTCGCCATGGCACACGGACCGCAGGCGGGCCTCGACCTGGTCGACTCCCTGATCACCGATCCGGCGCTGCGCGACTACCACCTCCTCCCCAGCGTCAGGGGAGATCTGCTCGTCCGCCTGGACCGGCGCCAAGAAGCGCGGCTGGAGTTCCTCCGGGCCGTGTCGCTCACCGGGAACGCCTCCGAGCGGGCCTTCCTGCGTCGGCGCGCGGAGGAGATCACTGTCGCCGGCCCCTCCCTTCCGACACTCGGGCAGGCCGCGCACGACTTTCTGAGCCGTGACGCTCTGGACGCCGCGACGCGCCACTCGTACGGACAGACCCTCCGGCGTCTGTGCCTCTGGCTCGGCGAGCAGATGCCGCTGGCCGACGTGACGGCCGACCAGGTGTCACAGACGTTCGCGACCGCCTGGGGAGGGACAGCGGCCAGTACCTGGAACCGGCACCGCTCGGCCGTCCGGTCGTTCAGCACCTGGGCGTCGCTGAACGACCTCGCGGCGAGGCTGGACCGCCGTACCGAGACCCGACCCCGCACTCGGGCACTGGCTTCCGCGCAGCTCGACGCGCTCTGGAACCAACCGGACCTGCCGTTGCGCGAACGGACGCTTTGGTGCCTCCTGCACGAGTCGGCAGCCGGAGTGAAGGCCGTCCTGTCGCTCGACATCGAGGACCTGGACCTGGACGACCGCCGGGCCCGCACCGGCCGCGGCTGGGTGAGCTGGCGCTCCGGAACCGCCCGGCTCCTGCCCCGGCTGCTGGCCGGCCGGACCCGCGGCCCGGTCTTCCTCTCCGACCGGCGGCCCGGCCCGGCCCGGACGCCCGCGTCGGCAGATCTCTGCCCGGACACGGGCCGTCGGCGCCTGTCCTACGAGCGGGCCGAGTACCTGTTCAAGGAGACGACCAAATCCCTCGACCCGACGCACAACGGCTACACCCTCCGCCAGCTCAAGCCCCCACCGGAACCGACCTCAACCGGCTCCGCCCCAGCGCGGTCCCGTACTCCGTCGGCGTCGGGCCCGTGATCGTGGGGTGGGCGCCCGGCGGCAGCATCGGCTTCAGGGATGGGTGCCGCCGGGCCCGTACAGAGTCACACGACGCACTGACTCTGCAGGCAGGACTGCGTGCGAGGGATGGTCTGGGTACAGGCGCGCCTGTGGCCTCCCGGTGGGGAGCCGGGAGGCGGGCCTCGGTCGTCCGTCCTAGAGGATGAAGACGCTCTGCGCGGTCTCGGTGTTGTACGTCTCGCCCGGGTACACGAGCCACTCCACCTGGCCGGTGCAGTCGGGGCCCGAGTGGACCTCGGCGATCGCATCGGTGTTGTTGGTCACCGACGTGGGGAACCAGTCGATCGGGTAGCAGCCACTCGGGTCTTCGTACGCGGTGCCGTTCACGGTGAGGACGCCTTCCGCTGCTGAGGCGGAAGCGGGAAGGCTCACTGCGAGGAGTGCTGCTGCGGCGAGCGCGAAGGTCATGCGGCGGGTTTTCATGATCAGCTCAACGTCTGGCCCCGTCTGCGGTCACGGTTTCGTCAGGGAGAAAGGACGGTTCGGAGCACCCCCGACGTCGATCTCCTGACGGCTGCTGGCTCCCGCCCGGTTGCCTGAGCGTTGCCTCATGGCGATGTCGGTGACTCTTGTTGTTGGGCAGCAGCAGCGTGCCGTCGGTCCGATCTGGGCGATCTGGTTCTCGACCTTGTCGTCGCCGTACTGCAGATCAGTCGCGTACCCGGCCCGCTGGAACTGTTTCGCCATGTTCTCGCCGTCGGCGATCCACCGCTCCGAGGCCTTGGTCGGCATCGAGAGGCCGATGGTGCCGCCCTTGCCCTTGTCGGGGTTCTAGCGGCTGCCGCCCGCGGGCCTCCTGGCCGCAGGCGGTCAGGGCGGTGACCAGCAGGAGGGAGACGGCTGCCAGGGCGGCGGGCGGCGTGTGCGGGTGCGCCTGTCAGGTCCCTTCGGGGGCGGGGAAGCGGCGAAGGGCTCCGGGCAGTCGGGAGCCGAGAGGGGACATCCCGCCGTCCGCGCCGTGGCGGGCGAGCAGATCGAGGACGAGACGGCCCCGCCGTACCCGCTCACGCGCGGTGGCGAGGGCCTGCTCGCGCATGTGGGCGCCGTACGGATAGATCCCGGCCGACCGGCTGAGCCCGAACTTCAGGTACAACGGGGCTCCCCGCCGGATCAGTTCGGCGGCCTCGTACATCCGGACGTAGCCGCCCAGGTCGTCCGGAGCCTCCACGTAGAGGTCCATCGGCGCGCGGCTCACCCGGCGTATCTCGGTGAGGTGGGTGAGCGTGAGGTCGGAGGGGACATTCAGGGAGTCCGCCCCGAGATGTTCGTGGACGGCGTACCCGGCCGGGTTGACGGGGCCGATCAGCGCCGAGACCTTGAACGTGGTGTCGGCGGGCAGTATGCCGGTCTCGCGGAGCCGGTGCAGGGTCCACAGCACGCCCTCGTCGGCGACGAGCAGGCAGCGCACGCCCAACGCGGTGGCGCGCAGGGCGTCCTCTACGCATCCTGCGAGCGCGTCGTGGCCGCGCGCCCGCAGCCCCGCGCCACCGGAGTCGGTACGGGTGGCGGCGCCGATGTCCCACGTGCCGCGCGGCCCCGTGAACAGGCAGAGCTCGACGGAGCGTTCGGCGCAGCCCTCCACCATCTCGGTGATCTCGTCGTCGGTCAGCATCCAGACGCCGCTGCCCTGGCTGACCCGGTGCACCGGGACGTCGAGCCGGGTGCTCTCCTTCAGGACGACGGCGAGTGCCTCGGGCCCCTCCACGGAGGGGATCTCGGTGCGCCACGTGCCACCGTCGGGAAAGGTATGGGGGGAGGCGTCGGCCGGCTCGACGGCCGGCGCGGGATGACCGATCCGCGCAAGCGCGTCGGCTCCGGGACGGCGGGGGACGGCGGAGTCGGACACAGGAATCCCCTGTTCGATATCTCGGACACTGTTCGGAAAGGTGGGTGTGCGGCAGAAGGCGGGCGTAGGAGGGTGGGCGTTAGGCAGAGGGGGGATGTACGGCAGGACGGGCCGCCAGGGACCCCGTACCGCCGTACGGCTCCGAGGGCGTACGGGACGACCAAGGGCCCTGCGCTGCCCGACGGCTTCGGGCACACCCGGTCAGGGGCGCGACTGCGCCCCGGCTTCGGGCGCACCCGGTCTGGGGCGCGACTGCGCCTTGCCGGTCTTCGGATCTCCCCCGTCGGCCGGCGCGACGGCCTCGGCGAACCGCTCCGGCGGGAACTCGTGGGTGATGAGCGGTGCCGGGTCGAGCAACCCGAGGTCGAAGGCGCGCACGGCGTCCGACCAGGGGGCAGCCCGGCGTTCACTTCGGTTGCCTCTTCTCCCAGCCCTCGGCCCACAGGTCGAACCGGGCGTGCTGCTGGGGGAATTCGGCGGCGGCGTCCGCGTCGAACTCCACCCCGAGACCGGGCTCGTGGGAGACGGTGAAGCAACCGGTCTGCGGGTCGACCTCGGGGGCGCCGCGTACGATTTTCTTGATCTCCGCGTCCGCGAAGTCGTTGAAGTGTTCCAGGATCTTGAAGTTGGGTGTGCAGGCGGCGAGTTGGAGGGTCGCGGCGGTGAGGACCGAGCCGCCGACGTTGTGCGGGGCGACGAGGACGTAGTGGGTCTCGGCGGTCGCGGCGAGCTTCCTGGCTTCCAGGATGCCGCCGATGTGCCCGACGTCGGGCTGCACGATATCGGCGGCCTGTGACTCGAAGAGCTCCCTGAACTCGATCCGGTCGTGGATCCGTTCACCCGTCGCGATCGGCAGGTCCACCTTCTCGGCGACCTTCGCCAGGGCCTTGAGGTTCTCCGGCGGCACCGGCTCCTCCAGCCAGGCCGGCCGGAAGGGGGCGAGTTCGCGCGCGAGGCGGACCGCGGTCGAGGGCGAGAACCGGCCGTGCATCTCCACCATCAGCTCGGTGTCCGGGCCGATCGCGTCCCGTACTGCCTCGATGAGCGCGACGGCCTCCCGCGACCGTGCGGCGTCCAGTTCGTAGTGACCGGTCCCGAACGGGTCTATCTTCAGGGCCCGGTAGCCGCGTGCCACGACCTCACGCGCCGCCGCGTGATAGGCCTGCGGGGTGCGCTCGGTGGTGTACCAGCCGTTGGCGTACGCCTTCACCCGATCGGTCACCTGGCCGCCGAGCAGCTGCCAGACGGGCACGCCGAGGGCCTTGCCCTTGATGTCCCAACAGGCCATCTCGACGACCGCGATGCCCGACATGACGATCTCGCCGGCCCGCCCGAAGTCCCCGTACTTCATGCGCCGCACGAGATCCTCCACCGCGAACGGGTCCGAACCGGCGATGTGACGGGACTCCGCCTCACGGAGGTAGCCCACGAGCGCGTCGGTGTGCCCGAGCATCCGGGTCTCACCGACACCGGTCAGACCCTCGTCGGTGTGGACCAGGACGTAGGTGAGGTTGCGCCAGGGCGTGCCGACGACATGTGTGGTGATTCCCGTGATGCGCACGGTGGTTGCTCCCCGGGGACGCGGACGTGTTGTTCGAGATTTCGTCACGTGTTCGAAATCGTGGCGTGACCGTAAACAGCGCCCCCTCGGGTGTCAATGGCCCGCGAACCCGCTACCGAAGTCACGGCCCTCGACTGGACGATGAATACGCACGTCGGGCCTCATGGCGGCAGGTGCGCACCCCATCGGCCGCGCCGGATGCGCGCGACCTGCCGCGGCCCTCATGCCGTACCGCAGCGGGCGGAACCGGGAACTCGACCCGACCGAGACTGTTCACGTACATGACTGGAAGTCATGGGCAAGTCTATTGACGCGTTCACGGCAAGCCTTCTAACGTCCACTCGAAGAAAGCGCTTTCCATATCACGGCGAGAGGGGTCCGGACTCGGGGAGAGCCGCACGACAGAGCTCCCCGTCCCCCGCACGCCCCCTCCCCGGATCTCGGTCGGACGAGCCACCCTCTGGAGAATTCCATGCAATTACGACCCTTCATCGTGTCCGTCGGCCTGCTGACCGGCACGCTCGTCGCGGCGTCCGGTGCCACGGCGCAGGCCGCGTCCACCCGCTACGAGGCGGAGAACTCCGCCGTGGCGATCTGCACCGGCAGCGTCGACTCCGACTGGGCCGGCTACTCGGGCAGCGGTTTCTGCAACTCCGACAACGCGGTCGACGCCTCGGCGCAGTTCACCGTGACCGCCCCTGCCGCAGGCACCGCGACCCTGCGGGTCCGCTTCGCCAACGGCACGACCACCGCGCGGTCGGCGACCCTCACGGTGAACGGCTCGTCCGCGACGTCGGCGTCGTTCGAGAGCACCGGCACCTGGACGTCGTGGACGACGAAGACGTTCACGGTCCCGGTGGCCGCGGGCGGCAACACGATCCGTCTCAACCCCACCACCTCCGCCGGACTGCCCAACATCGACTACCTCGACGCCGAGGTGGCCGACGCGCCACCGCCTTCGTCGGGTTCAGTGCTGTACGTGGCACCGAGCGGCAGCGATGGTGCTGCGGGAACAGAGGCGGCTCCGACGACGCTCGCCTCGGCGATCACCCGCATCACCCCGGGTGGGACGATCTACATGCGTGGTGGGACGTACCGCTACACGCAGACTGTCACCATCCCGGTGGGCCAGAACGGCACTTCGGGCGACCGTACGGAGTTGGCCGCCTATCCGGGCGAGACTCCCGTCCTGAACTTCTCGGCTCAGACCGAGGACCCGGCGAACCGCGGCCTCGCGGTCAACGGGTCGTTCTGGCACGTCCGCGGCCTGGTCGTCGAGCGCGCCGGTGACAACGGGATCTTCGTCGGTGGCAGCAACAACGTTTTCGAGCGCACGGTGACGCGCTTCAACCGCGACACGGGACTGCAGCTCTCGCGGACGGCCTCGACCACCCCGCGGGACCAGTGGCCGTCCAACAACCTCATCCTGAGCGCGGAGTCGCACGACAACGCCGACTCCGACGGAGAGGACGCCGACGGCTTCGCCGCGAAGCTCACCGTCGGCTCCGGCAACGTCTTCCGCTACGCCGTGGCCCACAACAACATCGACGACGGCTGGGACCTCTACACCAAGACCGACACCGGACCCATCGGTGTGGTGACCATCGAGGACTCCCTCGCCTACGACAACGGCACTCTCAGCGACGGCTCCCAGGCCGGTAACGGTGACCGGAACGGCTACAAGCTGGGCGGCGAGGACATCGAGGTCGACCACGTCGTCCGTCGCAGCATCGCCTACCGCAACGGCAAGCACGGGTTCACGTACAACAGCAACCCCGGCTCCATGTCGGTCACGGCCAACATCAGCGTCGACAACGCCCAGCGGAACTTTTCCTTCGACGCCGGCACCTCGGTGTTCCGGAACAACGTCTCCTGCCGGGCGGGCAGCGGGACCAACGACCGGATCATCGGCGACGCCGACAGTTCCAACCAGTTCTGGTCCGGCGTCAACGGCTCCAAGTGCTCGTCGTACTCCGGCGCCCTGAAATGGTCTTTCGCCACCGACGGCCGCCTCGTCACGACCTTCGGGGGGACGACGGTAACGCCATGACCCTCCCGGCCGACTCCTCGCCAGCGCCGTTCACGACCGGCTGTGCGGGGAGTCGGCTGCCGGCTTGTCCGGCTTGACTACGGGCGGCGCACCATCCTCCTCGCCGCACCCTACGGACTCGCCGGCCTCACCTATACGGGCCGAATTCATGATCCGCGGACGACAAGGGAAGTTGAGGTCGTCGAGATTCACGTGATGCAGGGCGGGGTTCTGCCGGTGAGGCCGGTCGGCCCGGTCGTCCGGCAAGTCCCAGTCGCGACGGACATGTGAGTCAGGGGCAGATGATCTCACTGTTGGAGTACACACGGCCGTCGTCGTGTTGGATGAACCCGGAGATTTCGGCGCAGCGTCCCTCCATACCCCCGACGTAGATCGCTCCGGCATACCTGTCGTAGAACCCGATGTCCCACCAGGACGTCTTCCAATCTGTGCGCCGGATAGTGACCCCCATGCTGTGCCGTCCGTTTGCCACGTCGTAGGTCATCGCGCAGAGTTGGCCGCTGCCTCCGGAGATCCAGTAGACGTCGATGTAGGCATGACCGTCCCCCAGATGGATGGCGTCGTATCGGCTGCCCTTGCAGTAGGAGAAGGGACCCGCGTAACCGGGGGGCGCGTCGTTGGGATCGGTCGCCGACGCCACACCCGCCCCGCCCGATACGATGCCGGCCGCCACCACGACAACCGTGACCGCGGACATGATCCGCCTCGCTCTAGTGCCGAATCTGCTCATTACCCACCCCTGGGTCGACAAATTCCCGGTTCGAGCCAGGATAGCGTCGGCCGTATCCCCAGAGAACTGAGTTCGCCTCAAATTCCGATTGCCTTGCCCACGCTGCCCCGCGATCACGAGAGCAGGGCCTTTGCCCTCACTGCGGGCGGGCGCGCGAAGGAGGTTCGACGGCAGGGTGCCCCAGAAGTTCCTCGCTCCACTGATCGTCCTGGCCTCCCCCGAGGCAGGGCCGTACCGTGTTCCGGTCTACCCCCTCAGACACAGGGCTGGAGGCAGGGTGGGGGCACCGGCTCTGGCGTACAGGGACGCCGCGTCATCGGCCTTCGAGCTGGACTTTCTTGACCGCGGGCATCGGCGGTGCCAGCCCGTGGGCAGGTCGGGAGTACGCCGTTCGAGGCTGTACAGCCAGTTGGCGACTTCCCCTGGACCAAAGGCGTGGAAAAACGGCAGCCGCTGGGCCCATCCCCGCAAGCGCAAAGGAGCACCAAAAACAGGTCGGCCTACTCTGACGTGATCTGGGGACCATCCCCTCAGTGCAGCGTGATCCTGCCGGCGACCGGCAGGTGGTCGCTGCCGGTGGCGGGCAAGGTGCGGATGTCGCCGACGGTCGCCGAGCGGGCCATGACCTGGTCGATCCGGGCCAGCGGGAAGGCGGCCGGGAAGCTGAAGGCGAGCCCCCGCTCCGCCACGTTCAGCCGTGAGGTCAGCGGGGCCAGCCCGCGGTCATCGACCGTGCCATTGAGGTCGCCCAGCAGGATCACTGTTTTCACCTTCTCAGCCGCGACGGCCTTGCCCAGCAGACCAGCGCTCTCGTCACGCCGGGAGGATGCGAGGCCGCTCGCCCGAACGCGGACCGAGGGCAGGTGGGCGACGTACACCGCGATCTCCCCACGCGGCGTGTGGACCACGGCCCGCAGCCCGCGACTCCAAGGCCCAGCAACTCCCCGCGGTTTGACGTCCAGCAGCCGGGCACCGGTCAGCGGATACTTCGACCACAGACCGACGGTGCCCCGGACCGCGTGGTGCGGGTAGGCCGGGGCGAGAGTCTTCTCGTAGACCGGCAGCGCCGGGGGCACCAGCTCCTGCAGCGCAATGAGATCGGGCTCGGCGTCAGCCAGGGCAAGGGCCGTGCCCGCAGGGTCGGGGTTCTCGTCGCTGACGTTGTGCTGCACCACGACCAGGTCGTGCGCGCCAGGCTTCCCGCCAGGCAGGAGCAGCCCGCCGAAGAGGTACATCCAGGCCGCCGTCGGCAGCAGCAGGGCCACCAGCACGGTGGCCGAACGGCGCAGCAGCGCCAGGCCGAACAGGGCCACGACAGCCAGGCCGAGCCAAGGCAGGAACGCTTCCAGCAAACTGCCCAGGCGGCCCGCGGAGTTGGGCACCGCCCGGTGGAACGTCAGCAGCCCGGCCGTCAGCACAGCGAATGCAGCAGGCACCCGCCCCCGCGTCCAGACCGATCGGCTCCTCGCATCCCGTTTCTCGCCCGCACCCGGAACCCACTGCCAGGCCCAGCGCGGCACCCACCAGGGCACCGCTGCCTTCGCCGTCGACGTCACACCGCTGCCCGCCCGCTCCACCTGGCTTCCCATCCGCTCGACCTCGTCTCCCAAGACGAGTCACCAGGTGAATCGGTTTCCGCTTCCCGTCAGCGCGTGCCCCCTCCTCCACCCGCAGACCATCCCCACGTGAACGGGGAGCAGGTTGAGGGCAAGATCCGGCGCGTAGGTCCCCACGTGTGAAGGGAGCGGTCAAGGACACCGCGCGGGCGGGCTCCAGCATCGGACCGTCCCCGCAGGCACACGGAGCAGACGAGGCGGGGCGCGGCAGGCTCGGGGTCAGGCTCCGATACCGACGGAGGCGACGTATGCGTAGGCCGCGTAGTCGGAGTCGAGGTCACTGATGACGTCGTCCCAGATCTCGTCGACCAGGTTCTGGTCGCGGGCAGCCCACGCGTTCACAAGGTCTGTCCAGATGTAGCGGACGGTGACGGTGCGCTGGCTGATGTTGGGGCGCTGGTACTTGGCTTCGACGTGGCTCTGGTCGACGGGGTAGATCTCCATCCGGCGGCCGCGGCCCTGGTTGTCGAGGTGGCGTGCGAGCCAGCCGGACTTGATCAGGTTCTCGCGGCGTCGGTGCCAGTAGGCCGCGTCGATCTTCTCCTGGCTCGCGGGGGTCGGGGTCACCTTCCCCTTGGACTTCATCCAGGTGCGGATGGTGCGGGGGGAGACGCCCTGTGCCTTCAGTTCTTCGCGGCCGGCCTTGCTGTCGAGGTAGCGCAGGCGGGCGGTGAGGCCTCGCTTGGAGGTGACGGGTGAGGCGATGCCGGAGGTGTGGACGATCCGGTTCAGCTCCAGGATGAGGGCCTCGCCGCCCTTCATCCCGTCCGCGTTCGACTTCCGCCACTCACCCCAGCGGGACCACAGGTCCGGAGAACCAGCCATCAGCGCCTACCCCCGAGCATGTAGGTGTCCTTCTCCTTGACCTGATTCAGGTCCCGGCCCTCCGGGAACACCGCACGCCAGTCACCGGCGACGTGAAGCTCGTCCGTTCCCGAGATCTCCACGACCTCGAGGCCGGCACGGCGTGCCTTGTTGGCTTTCATCCACAGGTTCGCGAAGGCTTTCGCGCGGATGATGTGCATCCAGTCCGGACGGCGGATTTCACGGTTCGCACTGGACTCGCCGATGGTCGACACAAATTTAGAATACATGGCCTTTACATAAGCCACGGCCAATTCGTCACCCTCCGCAAGCGCGTTCTTCCGTGCTTCGGCCAGAGCGCGGCGGAGCTTTTCCAGCAGAGCCTCGGAAGCACCCGAGACAAGCGACCGGTGGATCACCGGGGCGTCGGCGAGACCCTGCCGGGCACAGTCCAGCAGGAGACGGAGCGTGGACTCACTCACCCACAACTCCCCCGGCTCCATACGGTTTCCGAGCGGGTTGGGGAGGCCGGTGTGGTCCCAGTCGGCCGGGGTGACGAGGTGGACGCCGGCCTTCCTCGGGTCATGAACGCCGCTGGTGTCCTCGCGGAGCTGACCGATCGGCAGCCACGCCTTGAGTGCGGACAGGTAGGCGGCGTTCATGTCCAGCACGGTCACCTCGATCTCCTCGCCGCGCTTCGCCGCCGCGAGCAGCTCGCTGTTACGCCACTTCGGGCGGCCTTCCCAGATCTCGTCAGCACCCTTCTGAGACTTCTTGCGGAGGATCTCCTGAGTCGGCGGGAATTCCGAATGCTCGTACCGGCCACCCACCCGGGAAGCCTTGAACAGTGCCATCACGTCCGGAATGGCGGCCTTGATGAGCGTGGCCTGCGCAGCGTCGACGTCGCCGCCGGACTCGGCCAGCACCCCCTCCACCCGGCCGGCGATCTGCTCCACCAACGACCCGGAGGCATACCCCGGCGCACCCCGCCGCGGCGCGTCCGACGCCACCGCAGGTACCACCACCGCGGGTGCCGCCGACACAGACGGGGCGGGCGAAGCACCTGAGGCCGCAGCGGCAGGACCCTCCGGGCCGGCCACGGACGCGGAGGTGACCGGAACACCCGGCGTCGGCTCGACCAAGGCCGGCACGGACAGAGCGGCGGGACCCGGCTCTTCCACCGGGGCCGGGACGGCGACCCGCGGCGGCATGCTCGCCGCGACGCCGGCCTCTGCGCACTCCTCGGTGCTCAAGTGCTGTGGGAAACCGTCGAGTTCGACGTGGGCCGGCTTCCCGCACAGCACACAGAGACCCACCACCACCTCCAGGTCCGCACGGACTGGCGGAGAAGCCGGGCCGGACGACCCGGACGAACCGGGCGACCGGTCAGAGGCGGGGGGCAGCTGCACGCGCGGTTCCGGGGCCGGCCCGACCACGGGAACAACAGGAGCAGCCGGGACAGCGGGGACGCCGGAGGCGGCGGAGGAGGCGGAGGCCTGCACCCCGGAAGGAAAAGCGAACGACTGCGCACCGGCCTGCTGGAGGCTCGGCGTCACGCCGTGGAGGACACCGACCGCATGCGTAGGCCCGGCAAGCAGATCGAGCACGTGCAGGTGGTAGTGCGCCGCGAGGAGGTCGACATCCTCCAACGACCAGTGCTGACGACCCGACTGCTTACGGGACACCTGCGCCTGCGACTGCCCGATTCCCGCCGCCAGATCACCCTGACGCTCGCCCGACCGCGCCATCAACGCGGCAACCGTAAGCCTCAGGACCTCCTCGACACCCATCACAGACACGAACCTAACATTCAGAATACTGATTCCGTATACAGGATACGAAAACCGGCACCCTCACAGCCCACACCTGCCCACAGTCATCGGGCCCGACCGCTGGGAGGACCCTCCCTGGCCCAGCACCGCTACTGACCCACCAAACCGCACAGCGCTCCCTCCCCACCGGCCAGGCTGCGTCGCGAGATCAGCGACAGAGGCTCTCAACGTGCTCAGGTCTGGCGCTGGCGGATCAGCTCTTGCGCCGGTACCCGCCGGGTGCGGTCCCGTGCGTGCGCTTGAACGCGTTGGCGAAGGCGAACTCGGATGTGTAGCCCACTTGGGCGGCGATGGATCTCAGCGGTGCGTCCGATGTCCGTAGCAGGCGCGCTGCCGTGGTCATTCGCCACCAGGTCAGGTAGCCGAGGGGCGGTTGGCCGATCAGCATGGCGAAGCGTCTGGCGAAGGGTGCCCGGGAGAGCCCGGCCTCCGCGGCGAGTTTCGCCACGCTCCAGGGTGCCGCCGGGTCTCGGTGGATGGCGTGGAGGGCGGCGGTGACAGGCGGGTCGTTCAGTGCGGCGGCCCATCCCGTGGCGCCTTCTCGGGCAGGCTGTTCGTTGAACCAGATGCGCAGGATGTACAGCAGCAGTGTGTCCAGGAGCGCGGGGACGGCCGCGTCCGTGCCCAGGCGCGGGTTCTCCAGCTCGGCGGCCAGGAGTGCCACGGCTGCGCGCAACTCGGGATGACGGTCCGAGTGTGCCGGCAAGTGGATCAGGTCCGGGAGAGTCAGCAACAGCGGGTGGGTGCGGGACGGGTCGAGCTGGTAGGCCCCGCAGAGCACCACGGTGACCGGACCGCCGCCTCCGCTCCGATCGACGCTGTCCGAGGCGTAGGCGTCGTGCAGCCCATGGTCGTCGGGGCCACAGGCAGGGGCTGTCACTGGGGTTCCGGGGCTGTCGGTCAGGGTGTGCCCGCTGCTGTGGGGAAGGAACACCACGTCCCCCTCGCCCAGTTGGACGGGCTCCGCGTCGGGAGGCAGCAGCCAGCAGGAACCCTGCAGGATCACCTGGAAGCCCGCCGACCCCGGGACGGAAGTGAACTCCTGTCCCCACGGGGCATGCCACCGCACGTGCGCCGACCGGGGCCGGCCGGTCCGTGTCACCGCGACCACGTCGCTGAGTACATCCATGTGCTGAGCGTAGGGGTGGGTGCGAGACGTACGCGTATGAACTGGGCGGCCTGACGCATGGATCGTCTCCATGTGCGGTCCGTAGATTCGCGGCATGACGATGATGAAGACCGCGCGTATCCACGAGTACGGCGACACCTCCGTGATCCGCCACGAAGCCGTTCCCCGTTCCCAACCCGCCTTCGGTGAAGTGCTCATCCATGTCGCAGCGACCTCGTTCAATCCCACCGAGGCCGCTCTGCGCGCCGGAATGCTGCGGGCTTTCTTCCCCGTGGACCTGCCCTACACGCTCGGCTGGGACGTCGCCGGCACCGTGGCCGAGATCGGCGCGGGGACGGAGGGCTTCGCCATCGGCGACCGGGTCATCGGGCGGCTCGAGAGCGGGGGTGCGGCTGCCGAGTACGTCCGGGCGCCCGCCCACGTGCTGGTCGCGGCGCCGACGTCCATCCCTCTCGCACACGCCGCGGCCCTTCCCCTGGCCGGCCTGACGGCCTGGCAGGCGGTGTTCGAACACGGGAAGGTGGCCGCCGGTCAGCGGGTGCTGGTCAACGGTGCGGGTGGCGGCGTCGGAGGCTTCGTGACACAGCTTGCCAAGCACGCGGGGGCTGAGGTGATCGCCACGGCCGGTCCGCGGAGCACCGAGGCGGTCCTGAGGCAGGGGGCGGACCGAGTGATCGACTACACCGCCGGGCCGGTGGGCGCCACGCTCGACGACCCGGTGGACACTCTGCTCAATCTGGTCCCGTTGAGCCCATCGGACGCCGCTGCTCTGGCGCCTCTGGTGCGGCCGGGCGGGAGGATCATCTCGATCGCCACCCCGATCGAACCGGCTGCCGATGCCGAGGTGAGCGCGATGCACATCGTCGCCCGCAACGACGTCGCACATCTCACGGCGCTCGTGGAACTCGTCGACGCGGCCGCGCTCAGCATCGACATCAGCGAGTCACGTCCACTGGCAGACCTCGCCGACGTCCACCGCCTCAGCGAATCCGGCCGGATCCGCGGCAAGGTCATCGTCATCCCCTGAGCCCGGCCGGCGATCTCGACTCCCGCGAGTCACCACCAGGGCGAGCCCCCACACACAGCCGCGGGCAACAGACCGTGTTGTCGCCCGAACCACATCGAACGGGGAACCGTTTCCACACCGGTGGGAAGCGCCCCGCCGCGAGGGTGGGGAACAGCCCGCGGCCCAGCAGCTGTTCAGCGCAAAGTCGAGGCCATCCCCGTGGGTGCGGGGACCAGGAGTGTTCTGGTCCTGTTCAAAGCCCGCTTGGAGTGTGTCTGGTCAGTCACCAGCGAGGATCGCGGAGAGACTCACTGCGGGGCAGCCGAATATCGCTGCCAATGTGCGCTGCTGGCGCTCGGTCATGGATGCCACGAAGATCACTGCGTCAGCGTCGGCCTGCTCGCAGGCATGAGCCACCTCACGGACCTTCCCATAGCTCAGCAGAGTCCGAGAGGAAAAGGGCAAACCCATCTTCTGAACCCCACCGTCCGAAACGCCCCGTCGTTGCACGATCTGCCCGACGACCCGAGCGCCACGCGCTGCCAGCTCTGTGGCGGCCGACGCCATGAGCGCTACGAAGTCCTTCTCCTTCGCGGAGAAGTACCCGACCACCACGACATCAGCCCCCGCGACAGCGAACTGCGAATCCTGGCGTCGGGTCCGCTCCGGTGGCACACGGCGAGCAAGACGCCGGTCGCGCCTTCGGGGCTGATGCATGCGCCACAGGTTAGATGCGCGGTCAGCTGCAGAGACACGCATTTCCCCACGCGCTGTGGGGACCATCCCCACCGCGCGCAGGGGAGCAGGCTTCCCGAGCTCGCGCCGAGGAAGCGGCCAAGGCCAGGCCTCACCTTGCCCTGGAACTCCGGTGTCATCGAAGGCCACGTCAACCGAAGACAGGGCCTGCTCACCCACCTTGAGGTGGGTGAGCAGGCCCCGTCGAAGTGCCGCTGTCAGGACGGCAGGGAGGTGATCTGCCAGGCGACCATGCCCGTGGCTCCGGCCACCGCAGCGATATGAACCGGCAATTGCGCTGGAGCGTTTTCGACCCGCTGCCCTGCAGATACTCCGTCGCACGGCACGGACTGCGGCGCCTTGTCCGCAATGGAGACCTTCACGGTTCCCGTGCCGACACAAACCACGGAGACCTTGTAGGCCCCGCGCTTCTTGAGCGGGGAGACAGTGTGCATGCCTTCCCGAACCCGCTCCAGTCCGGATGCCACGAACTCTGGGTCATCCGGCGAGACCGTCTCCAGCGCGGCCTTGGCACGCTTGCCGAGGTCTTCCTCGCTTTCCCCTTGGGGTGACTGCGTCGCCGTCGGCTTCCCCGTCGCCGACTCCGACGGATTGCCCGACGGCGTCGCGCCGTCGGTACAGCCGGCCGCCAGGAGCGAACAGAGGGCGAGGGGGACGATCGCGGTCAGTGGCTTGCGTAGCGCCGTCACGAGCTCATCTCCCAGCAGCGCCGCCCGACCTCCGCCGGAGTGGTCATGGGCCCCGGTTCCGCGCTTGCCGCGTGGGCCGGAGAAGCCAAGCTGCTCAGCAGAGCCAGAGCGAACACCGGGACGACAGCCCCTTGTGCTGTAAAACGCATATCTCCCCCGCGTTAAGACTGATTGTGAGTCCACCTGTCAGGTCAGTGAGGTGGCTGCGCGCACAGAGACCGTAACCTTGTTCACGGTTGACAAGGGAGAAATGAGCCTTCTTCTGAGCAAGAATTGAGGAGGATGCATATCGGCCGTCACCAGCGTCAACTGATGGCCTGCGCTCCACAGTTGTAAGTCGCCTGTCTCTTCCCGTGAGGGGGAGGGCGGCCGCCGGCTGCCTCTTCCCGTGAGGGGAGGGCGGCCGCCGCAGAACCACCTCACAGGTGTGGAGGGAGTCGATGTTCGGCTGGTGCAGGAGGTATACGCCGAGTCCTGCAAGACCGCAGCCCCGCCCCGTGGCCTCTGGCCTGGGAACGCGCTGTGCCCCACACCGGGGTGTGGGGCACGTGGAGGGCGTACCACCGACCGGGCGACTCAGCTGGGGGACCGCCGAGTCTGCCAAGCCGACCGTCACCGCCTCGACGAGCGACCGCATCGCGACCAGGGTGAAAGCCCGGGTTGACGACGGTTGGTTCCGGGGGGTCAGCGGCGTGAGGTGAGGATGCTGAGGACGTTGGCACCGACTACGGCTCCGATGGCGGCCCCTTCGGTCCAGCCGAGGCCCTGTCCGAGCCCGATCCAGCCGACCAGGGCCGCGAGCACGGGGTTGACGCTCATGAACAGGCCGAAGGCGGCGGCCGGCACGTGGCGCAGCGTGAACAGGTCCACCAGGTACGGCACGGCCGAGGCGAGGACGCCGGCCGCGACGGCGTATCCGAGGGACGCGACTGTCGGCGGGTGGCGCAGCACGACGTAGAGCCCGACCGGCAGGAACATCAAGGCGGACAGCAGCGCGGCGGCCGCACTCCCCTGCGCGCCGGGGACGCGGCTGCCGACCGTCCGGTTGAGCAGGATGTACGACGCCCAGCAGACGGCCCCGAGCAGGCCGAAGCCCATCCCGACGTAGTCGGTGGAGGGCTGCGGGCGCATGAGGGTGACGACCCCGGCTGCCGCTATGACGGCGCACAGCGCGTCGGCCCGGCGGCGGGTGGCGGCCAGGGCGATGGCGAGCGGGCCGAGGAACTCAAGGGTCACGGCGAGCCCGAGGCCGACGCGGTCGATGGCGGTGTAGAGGGAAAGGTTCATCGTGCCGAAGACGACCGCGAGCAGGATGACGGGCCGCCACTGCCGCCAGGTGAAGCTCCGCAGTGCGGGCCGGCCGACGGTCAGCAGCACGGCGGCGGCGACGTACTGGCGGACCGCGACGACCCCGACGGGTCCCAGGACGGGGAAGGCGAGGGAGCCGGTCGCGGCGCCGATCTGGTTGGACAGGCCGCTGCCGAGCATGGCGGCCACACCGGCCGGGGAGGTGCGGTGCGTCGGCTCGGTACGCGTCGCCGGGGCAGGTCCGGCCGGGGCTGTTTGCATGGGCCGATCGTGGCGCCGGACGGTTCTTGCACAAAATGCATGTGCGCATGAGATCTATACGCTGGAGTCATGGATGTGGAACTGCGGCAGCTGCGCTGTCTCGTCGCGATCGTCGACGAGGGCACCTTCACCGACGCCGCTCTGGCGCTCGGCGTCTCGCAGGCGGCTGTCTCCCGGACCCTGGCGTCACTCGAACGAGCGCTCGGTGTACGGCTGTTGCGGCGCACCTCCCGGTCGGTGACCCCGACGGGTGCCGGGGTGCGCGTGGTGACACACGCGCGGCGGGTGCTCGCGGCGGCGGACGAGCTGGTCCGGGAGGCGGCGGCGGGGCAGCACGTCCTGCGGATCGGTTACGCCTGGTCGGCCCTCGGCCGCCACACCCCGGCCTTCCAGCGCCGGTGGGCGGCGGCGCATCCGGAGACCGAGCTGCACATGGTCCGGGTCAACTCGGCGACCGCCGGGCTTGCGGAGGGCTCGTGCGACCTGGCCGTGCTGCGCAGACCTCTGGAGGACCGCCGCTTCGACTCGGCGATCGTGGGGCTCGAACGGCGGCTGTGCGCGATGGCCGCCGACGACCCGCTGGCCAGGCGCCGGTCTCTGCGTCTGGCGGACCTGAGCGGCCACACGCTGCTGATCGACCGGCGCACCGGCACCACGACACCAGAGCTGTGGCCGCCGGACTCGCGCCCCGCGACCGAGGACACGTACGACGTGGACGACTGGCTCACCGCGATCTCCACCGGCCGCCGCATGGGCATGAGCGCGGAGGCCACCGCCAGCCAGTACCGCAGGCCCGGCGTGGTGTACCGCCCGGTGCGCGACGCCGAGCCGGTCGCCGTACGGCTGGCCTGGTGGCGGGACGACCCCCACCCGGCGGCCCAGACCGTGATCGAACTGCTCACCGCCCTCTACCGCGAGGCGTGACAGGACCCCGGACACGGACGAGGGCGGCCCGGGACGTCACCGACGATGACCGTGTGCGCCTCCGCCCACACGCCGAGCCTGAGCAGGGAGCGACCCCGCGGCGACCTGTACAGAAACCGGCACACCAGACCTTCCCCCGCCGCCGACATGGACACCGTCGGCCGCAACACGCCGGCTCCCTTCAGCGGCCTCAGGCAGAGCGGGGCGGGGCTGGGACACCGCCTCGTACACGCGATGTACGCCTGCAGCGAGTCGCGGGCGATCGTGCGGCCGGGGTGAGAGCCGCCGGCCGCACGGCGACCGGCGGGTGCGAGGCATGCTCAGTGGAGCACTTCGCGCTCCCACTGGCCGTGCGGCTGGGCGTGCAGACGCCAGTAGTGCTCGGCGATGTCGTCGGGGTCGTACGCCGTCCCGGGCGCGACGGCTCCGCCGACGGTGACCGTGGCGACGTGCACACCCGACGGCCCGTACTCCGCGTCAAGCAGTTCGACCAGAGCCCGCACCCCGGCCTTGCCCAGCGACAGACTCACGTACTGCGACTTCATCTCGGGCATCCCGCCGGTGACGACGAAGGTTCCCCTCCCGCGCCGTGCCATCCCGGGCAGGATGTGCGCGGCGGCGGTGAGGGCGCCGAGGACGTTGACCGCGTAGGTGTCCAGGTGCTCGCGGAGCGGGAGTTCACCGACGGTGTCGGGCCGGATGACGGCCGCGTTGTAGACCACGACATCAGGTTCGCCGAGCTCACCGACGGCAGTGTCGAGAGCGGCACGCAGGGCAGCCTCGTCGGCAGCATCGGCGGTGAGGGACACCACCCGCACGCCCAGAGAACCGATGAACTCAGCCGCCGCCGCCACCGTCTCCTTCGTCCGCGCGATCACGGCGACCGGCAGCCCCTCCCGCGCGAACCGCCGGGCCACTGCCTGCCCGATCCCCGGCCCCGCCCCCACGACCACCACACCCGCCATGACCACTCCCTCTCCCTGCAGTGCAACGACAGGAAGGTCAACTCCCTTCAGCCGCCATGTCTTCCCCCCCGGGGGGGAAGACACTCTCGACCAGTTCCAGCCACCGGACGAGCTCCTCCGGCACGTTGTAGGGGAACTCTTCGTCACGCGGCCATCGACGCCCTGGCTCCGTCTCCACGGCTCTTCCCCGGCGGCCGGCCCGGACGCCCGATCAGCACCACACCGCTGACGCAGCGGCTGAACGAGCTGGGCATCCGACCCGACCAGGCCCGCAGCACCGCACTCGTCCAGCTCGCTACCGGATCCCCGCCGCGATCCCTGCCCGCGCCCTGGGCATCCACACCGACGTCGCCGTCGTCGGGCAACGGCTCTCCGCAGGCGACTGGGCCACTTACGACAACGACTGCAGGGAGCTGCACTCGCACGACGGCACCCTCGGCGACGCACGCGAGATCCACATCGGGTATTGCAACCTCAGCCTGCGGCTGACCGGGGTACGAGGTGCCGGTTCGGCAGCGGGACGATCGTTTTGAAAATTTCCATTCAGGATCTTGATACCTGTTCAACCCTATGCGAGATTCGGCGCACGCAGCACGGGTCAGCGTCTGCGGTTCGTCCGGACAGACCGGAATCGCTGCGGGGAGAGGTCTCCACCATGCCAGTCCAGCACGCCCCCGGGGAGCGACTCTCGATGGAGACGCGCACCATCGAGGTCATCCCTGACGCCGAGCGGCACGGCACGCCGCGTAGCCAGTTCACGCTGTGGTTCGGCGCCAACATGCAGATCACCGCGATCGTCGACGGCGCACTGTCCGTCGTCTTCGGCGCCGACGCGCTGTGGGCGATACCCGCGCTGCTGCTCGGCAACCTGCTCGGGGGCATCGTGATGGCGCTGCACTCCGCGCAAGGACCGCGGCTCGGCGTCCCCCAGATGATCTCCAGCCGCGCGCAGTTCGGCGTCCACGGAGCGGTCCTGCCGCTGCTTCTGGTGATCCTCATGTACCTCGGCTTCGCCGCGACCGGCAGTGTCCTGGCCGGCCAGGCGCTGTCCGAGATGCTGCACATCGACAACACGGACGCCGGCATCCTCGTCTTCGGCGCGCTGACCGCCGTGGTCGCGGTCACCGGCTACCAGCTCATCCACATCGCCGGCCGCATCGCCACCATCGTCGGCGTACTCGGCCTCGGCTACCTGCTGGTGCGGCTGTTCACGCAGTACGACGTCGGCGCGCACGTCGGGAACAAGGGCTTCGAGACGGCCACCTTCCTCCTCGCCGTAGGGCTCGGCGCCGGATGGCAGCTGACCTTCGGCCCGTACGTCGCCGACTACTCGCGCTACCTGCCACGCGACACCAGCACGCGTGCGACGTTCTGGTCCACGTTCGCCGGCTCCGTCATCGGCTCCCAGTGGGCCATGACGCTGGGGGCGCTCACCGCCGCCGTCGCCGGAAAGACCTTCCTCAGCGACCAGGTGGGCTTCCTCGGCGACCTGGCCGGGCCCGCGGTCCTCGCCTTCCTCATCTACCTGGTGATCGTGGTCGGCAAGCTGACGGTCAACTGCCTCAACGCGTACGGCGGCTTCATGTCGATCCTGACCACCGTCACCGCGTTCGACGGCCGCTCGCGCATCTCGGCCGCCGCCCGTGCCGCCTACATCGTCGGCTTCACCGCGGTGTCGATGGTCATCGCGCTGGCAGCCAGCGACGACTTCCTGAACAACTTCAAGAACTTCGTACTCCTGATCCTCATGGTGTTCACCCCGTGGAGCGCGATCAACCTGGTCGACTACTACCTGGTCTCCCGCGAACGCGTCGACATCCCCGCCCTGTACGACCCGAACGGCCGCTACGGCCGATGGAACGTCACCGCTCTGACCTGCTACGTCGTAGGCGTCGCCGTCCAGATCCCGTTCCTGGCCACCAAGCTGTACACCGGCGCGATCACCAAGAGGCTCGACGGCGCCGACATCTCGTGGATCGTCGGGCTCGTGGTGACCGCAGCCCTGTACTGGCTGTGGGTGCGGCGCACCGCCGATCCGCCCGCCGAGACCGTCCACCCGGTCGTCGCCGAGGCCGGTGACACGGCTGCGCCCGTCGGCTGACCCGTACTCATCACAGGCACGACATCCGCCCACAGGGCGGGGGCGTCGGGCGAGAGCGGTGCGACCGCTCGGCCCGACGCGTCGTCGTCCAAGTCCCACCACACGCCCTGGCGCGGCGGGAGGGTGGCGCGCTGACACCGAGTCAGCGGGGGCATGGCGGGACCAGCCCGGCCTCGTACGCGGAGATCGCCGCCTCCACCCGGTTGCGCGCGCCCAATTTCGCGAGCACCGCGCTGACGTGCGCCTTCACCGTCCCTTCGACCAGGTGGAGCCGGGTCGCGATCTCCGCGTTGGACAGCCCCGTCCCGAGTCCGGCCAGCACCTCGCGCTCCCGTTCCGTCAGCCTCTCCAGCGAGCGGTGGGGATGCGCCGCCCGGTGCGCCCGCAACCCTGCGATGACCCGGCCGGCCACTCGCGGAGACAGGTAGGCCCCGCCGGCTCCCACCGCCCGTACCCCGTTGAGCAGTTCCCTCGGGTCGTCCGCCTTCAGCAGGAAGCCGTCGGCGCCCTCTTCCAGGGCGCGGGTGACGTATTCGTCCTGACCGAAGGTCGTCAGCATGATCACGCCGACCCCCGTCAGCTCTCGGTGAAGCCGCGTCACTGCCGCCAGCCCGTCCATGCCGGGCATCTGGATGTCCAACAGGACCACGTCCGGCCGGTGTCGGCGGGTCAGCGCGATGGCCTCGTGCCCGTCACCCGCCTCGGCGACCACGTCGACGTGCGGGTCCCTGGCGAGGATGGCCCGCACACCCGCCCGGACCATCGCCTCGTCGTCGGCCACCAGGACCCGGACCGGTCGACCGTTCGCTGTCGTCGCTTCCACGCGGCGAGCCTACGGCCGACGCACCACCGTGCGAACGGCGAGCTCCACAGATCAGCCCCAGGTCGGAGCACACCCCTGACGAAGGTCAGGATGCCGCTGCCGTTCGACCGATGGGCGCCGGCTCCGCTGACTTCTAGCGTCGCTTCCGTACGGGAAACGCGGTGGCCGCCCCCGGGCCGAGCACCGTCCGTCGGTCGGCACGCCCCCGCCGTCGACCTCCGCGTTCCGCGACCGACACGAAGGAACTCCGTGATCACCCTTCGAGGACTGACCAAACGCTACGGCGACACCCTCGCCGTCGACGAGCTGACATTCGACGTCCGGGCCGGCCGCGTGACCGGTTTCCTCGGCCCCAACGGGGCCGGGAAGTCCACCACGATGCGCATGATCCTGGGCCTGGACCACCCCACCCGAGGGCGGGCCCTGATCGCCGGCCGGCCTTACGCGGACCTGCGACGGCCGCTGTGCGCGGTCGGCGCGATGCTGGACGCCCGGGCCGTCCACCCTGCCCGTTCCGGCCGCGCGCACCTCGTCGCCCAGGCCCGGGCCAACGGCATCCCGGTACGCCGCGTGGACGAGGTGCTGGAGACGGTGGGTCTGACCAAGGCGGCCCGCCGGCCGGCGGGCACGTACTCGCTCGGCATGAGCGGGCGGCTCGGGGTGGCGGGCGCCCTGCTCGGCGATCCGCCGGTGCTCGTGCTGGACGAGCCGGTCAACGGCCTCGACCCGGACGGTGTGCGGTGGATCCGCCGGCTCGTCCGCGACCGGGCGGCGGAAGGACGCACCGTGTTCCTCTCCAGTCACCTGATGAGCGAGATGCAGCTGACGGCCGACCATCTCGTCGTCATCGGACGGGGCCGACTGCTGAGTGACACCTCCATGACGGAGTTCCTCGCCGCCGCCTCTCCCCCGTCGGCGCGCGCCGTGGTGCCCGACCCCGGGGAGCGGGCGACACTGGTCCGTCGCCTGATGACTGCGCCCGGGGTGAGTGTCGAGACGCTCGCGTCCGGCGAACTCACCGTCGAGGGCCGTACCGCTGCCGAGATCGGCGACCTTGCCCACAACTGCCAGGTCCGGCTGCACCGACTGAGCGACGTACGGGTCTCGCTGGAGCAGGCGTACATGGACCTGACTGCGACCAGCGTCGAGTACGCGACGGGCAGCGGCACGGACACGACCGACGTGGCTGCCGCGCCGCACGAAGGGGGACGACAGTGACCACGACCACGACACCCGGCGAGCGGACGGACCTGTCCAGGGTCGTGCCCGACACCCCGGGCCGAGGCACGTCCGGTGGCTTGGCCGGGGCGGTCGCCTGCGAGTGGACCAAACTGTGGTCCGTCCGGGCCCCCTACTTCTGCCTCCTGGCGGGCCTCGCGATCACCGGAGTCTTCACCTTCTACTACGCCTCGATCGCCCGCATCAACGGGCACCCCGTCGAGCCCGTCGGGAACGCGGCGGCCTCCTCCGCCGTCCTCGTCCAATTCGCCGTCGTCGTCATGGCCGCTGTCACGGTGACCTCCGAGTACTCGACGGGGAGTGTGCGGGCTTCACTGCTGTGGGTGCCCCGGCGTCATCGGGTCCAAGCGGCGAAGGCGCTGGTGGCGGGGGTGGTCGCGTTCGTCGCCGGTACCGTGTTCGCCGTCGTGGGCACGGCGGTGGCCTGGGGGCCGTTCGGCGGACGAGCCTCCTTCGAGGCCGCCACGGCCCTCGGGCAGGTCCTGGCCGTCGGCGTCTACCAGGGCCTGGTTGCCGTGCTGACCGTCGGGGTGGCCTTCGCCACGCGCCACCCGGCCGGTGCGCTCGCGGTGCTCGTCACGCTCCTGTGGGCACTGCCGAGCATGCTCCTGGGGCTCGGCAGCCCGACGCTCGCGGCCGTCAACGACCAACTGCCGCACGGAGCGGGAGACCACTTCATGCGCGTCGGCGCCGAGGCCCCGCACACGCCGGCGACGGCGGTCCTGATCGTGGCGGCGTGGGCCGCTGCGGCGCACCTGGTCGGCCTGTACGTGCTGCGCCGCCGGGACGCCTGACCCTGCGTCGGAACCGGCCCGGACGCCTCCCGGTACACACCGCATCGTCGGGCGTCCGGGTCCGTCCCGCAGAATCGACCGGGCGAGGTCAGGACATCCATCGGAAGGATGGTCGACGCACCATGCCACACAGGCGCATACCCCTGCCCCCGGCCAGGTCCGTGTTCGGCGACGTGGCCCTGTGGGGCGTCCTCGCCGCCGCGACCGGTTACGGGTTCCGGGACGCGGGCGCTGCCTCGCCGCCCTTGGACCTGTTCCTCCCGTTGGCCGTCCTGGCGGTGGCCGTGCCGCTGTCCCACCGTCGACCGGGGGCCGCCGTCGTCCTCGTCAACGGGCTGTGCGCGCTGGGCCTGGCCGACTCCGCGACCCCCGCCAACGCCCACGTCCTGTCGCTGGCCGTCCTGAGCTGTCTGCTGGGCGCCCGGGTCGCCGCGGCACGGCGCCCGCTCCTGGTGCTCTCCGCGTGCCTCGCGGTCGATCTCGTGACGTGCGCCGTGCTGCGGACGCAGGCCGTGTGGTGGTTCTACGCGCTGACCGTGCTGCCCGCCGCCCTCCTGCTTCCGTGGCTGGCCGGACGCCACTGGCGAGGCCGACGCGAACTCGTACGGGACGGATGGCGGCTGGCCCGGAGCCTGGAAGAGCGGCAGCACCTGGTCGCGGAGCGGGCACGGCTGACCGAACGCGCCGACATCGCAGCCGACATGCACGACTCCCTCGGCCATGCCCTGAGCCTGGTCGCCCTGCGCGCCGGGGCCCTGGAACTCTCCCCCGACCTCACCGACCGCGACCGCACCGACCTCGCCGAGCTGCGCGGGACGATCGCGGACGCCGTCGAACAACTGCGGGAGACCGTCGCCGTCCTGCACGATCCACCAGGAACGGGCGCGGCCCTGCCCGTCGGGGACACGGTCGAGGACCTCCTCGGCCGAGCCATTGCCTCGGGGGTCCCGGTGCGGTGGGAGAGGCGCGGGCAAGTGCCCGCGCTCTCGCCCTTGGTCGAACGCGGGATGTACCGCGTGGTGCAGGAGGCTCTCACCAACTCCGTGAAGCACGCGCCGGGCGGATCCGTGAAGGTCGGGATCACGCACGAAGCCGACCGAACCAGGGTGAGCATCGTGAGCACAGCCCCGCCGGCCGACGGGCCGGCGCACCCGGCGGAGGGTCCGTCGCCCCGTGCCGGTGGGCGGGGTCTGACGGGTCTTCGGGAGCGGGTCACGGTCCTGGGCGGTTCGTTGCGGACCGGCCCGTACCAGGGCGGGTTCCACGTCACCGCCGTCCTCCCGCACCAGCCCCCATTCCGCTCCGCCTCATCGGCGCCGACGACCCGAACGGGGCTCAGGATGCCCGTATGGACCCGGGGGACGCACGGCCGGTCCCCCGAGCCGGCGGAGAAGGCTCCCCATCCGCACACGGACACCGTCACGACCCTGGAGTCCGCCCGGCGGCTCGCCGCTGCCCGCCGCGACGCCCGCCGACGTTCGGTCGCCGCCTTCGCGGCCCCCGTGGCCGCAGCCGCGTTCCTCGTGCCCTCCGCCGTCTACCTGGCCTGGCAGCTGACGACGAGCGTGCTGCCGCCCTCCCGGTTCGACGAGCTGCAGCCCGGCCGGCCCCGCACCGAACTCGCCCATCTGCTCCCGGCCCACGCCTTCCCCTACCCGCCCGGCCACGCCCGTTCCGCGCCCCGGCCGCCCGGCACCACCTGCGAGTTCTACCGATCCAGCCGCGCCCTGCTGGACCAGGTCGACCTCTACCGGCTCTGCTGGGCCCGCGACACGCTGGTGGCCAAGGACACGGTGCCCGCGAACCGGCCTTGACCGCAGATGACGCCGAAGCGGCAACCGCAGCCGTCACGGTTTGGCGGCGTGAAGGATGTGCATGGCTCGGGGCCCCGTCTCGTCGTGGCGGATGACGAGGCCGGCTGCGCGGCACCGGGATGCTGCGACGCGGTTCAGGCTACGAGCAGGCGGAGGCCGAGATCTGCCGCGTCGAGGTCTGTCAGGTCGCTGTTGCGCTCGGCCCACCGGCCGGAGTCGAGGTCGTCGCCGAGGGTTCGTACCGCCCGCTGCTCGGCCTCCGGACCGACCCTCGTCCACACCGACATCGCACGGCGCACGTGATCCTCCAGATACGCCCCCGGTCGGCGCCAGTACGCCTCGAACAGGCCGTCAGCGCAGTCCCACGGGATGGGCACCGGCTCGGCGCGGGCGCCGATCGCATCGGCCATCCCGGCAAGCGAGGGAAATTCTGCGAGGACGGCGGCGAACTCGGGCAGGTAGTCGCGGGTGAGCCAGAACCGGTCCTGCCATCCGGGCTCGTCGGTGTCGAACGTGAGCACCACCACGCGGCGGGCCACGCGCCGCATCTCGCGCAGCCCCGCTATCGGGTCCCCCCAGTGGTGAACGGTGGAGACGGCCATCGCGACGTCGAAGGAGCGGTCCTCGAACGGCAGGCTCTCCGCGGCGGCGGCCACGCACGGCGCCGAGCCGGCAGGCCGCTGCCCCCGCATGACCGCCGATGGCTCCACCGCGGTCACGTCGCGATCGGCCGGCTCGTAGGAGCCGGTGCCGGCCCCGACGTTCAGCACCGTCTGCGCGTCCCCGAGCGCGTCCCAGATCTGTGCGGCGATCCGTGGCTCGGTACGCCGTGTCGCGGGGTAGGCGCCGCCGATCGCGTCGTACAGCCGTGCACCGAGCATCTCCAGTTGCTCCTCCGGTGTCACCTTCAGTCCCTTCGCCCGCGCCTCGAGTTCCCTGTCGATGGCCGCCACCATGGCGTCAGCGCGATCACGCCGCTCCAGCAGCAGGCCGCGCAGTCGGCGCAGGTGCTCCACCGCGTCGGTGGACGGGTCGCCGACCAGTTCCGCAACCTCTCGCAGCCCGAAGCCCAACCGCCGGTAGGCCAGTACCTCCCGCAGCCGCTCCACGTCGCCCGCCGAATAGGCCCGGTACCCGGCCCCGGTCCGCGCCGACGGCCGAACGAGCCCGATCTCGTCGTAGTGATGCAGCGTGCGGACGCTCACTCCGGCCAGCTCGGCCACGCGTCCCACGGTCCAGTGATCTTCCACGGCACCGACTATGCAGCCTGACGCCACGTGAGGGTCAAGAGCCTCACGCGCGGCAGCCGGCGCCGAATGCGAAGCAGCAACACTCGTTGATCATGGGATACTTGATCATGCCTGTGACAAACCCGTGGCTGGCCGGCCCGTCTCCGAAGAAGCGCCTTGATCCAGAGCGTTTGGAGGAACGGATACTCAACCTGCTGTCGTCGCAGAACATGTGTGTGATCGCGACGGCAGGACCGGAGGGTCCGCTCGCGACGCCGGTGCGGTACTTCCACCTCGACTTCGCGGTGATGTTCAGCACGGCTCCCGGCTCCCCGAAGATGAGGAATCTCGCCGCCGACCCCCGTGTGTCGGTGGGGATCTTCGCTCCGCTGGTCGGACAGGCCAGCAGCCGAGGGGCTCAGCTCTTCGGGCGGGCTCGCGTACTGTCCGAGGACGACCCCGATTTCGCGCACTACTGGCCGGCATTCCGCTGGCAGTCCGACCATGTCGAGCGGTCACGTTCTCTCGACGAACCCCAGTCGGGCCCTCTCGTCGTGATCGAGGCCGAGCGGATCGTCTATACCGAGCACTGGCTGCGGCGCGAGGGTTTCGCGCCGCGTCAGTTCTGGACCAAGCCGGGCCGGTAGTCCGCCACGTTTGGTCGATTCTCCGGGCGGTCAGCCGGCCTTGGCGGGTTCCTTCGACCATCTCGTTCAGCTCGGGGACCTCGGGGACGGGCATGGAGTGCTTGCGGCGGATGTAACCGATCCGACCCTCGACTCCGCCCTCCTCGTGGGCGCCTTCGACGCCCGGGCGGCAGTAAAGCTCTCGATGCCGAATTGGAGGAGGCCCCAATCGGGGTCGTCACTCGGCTCCCGGGCCCTCGGTGAAGAACTCGATCATCTGCTCCAGGCCCCGCTCGGCGAACATGGTCTCCAGTGCGGCGGCAGACGCGGCGGCGGATTCCTCGCTGCGGGGGAAGAGCGCCGCCTCGTACGCGGCCAGGGCGGCCTCCGTGTCTCCGGGGTGGGCGGCGAGTGCCTGGCCGAGTTCGGCTCCGTCGAGCATGGCCAGGTTGGCGCCCTCGCCCGCGAAGGGGGACATCAGGTGGGCCGCGTCGCCGAGGAGCGTCACGCCCGCCACTCGGTCCCAGCGGTGTCCGATCGGCAGGGCGTGGATGCGGCGGGGCACGAGCGCGCCGTCGGCGTCGGCGACCAGGCCGCGCAGATTGTCGTTCCAGCCCTCGAAGTGGGACAGGACCACGGCCTTGGCCGCGGCGCTGTCGTCGAAGTCGATCGTGTCGAGCCAGTCCTCTCCGGTCCTGAGTGCGGTGTAGACGTGGAGGCTGCCGTCGGCCTCGCGGTGGGCCAGGAAACCGCGTCGGTCGCCGAGGCAGATGAAGAATCCGCCGCCTACGACCGCGGCGCTGCGCGGGTGACGGTTGTCGGCGTCGAGCAGGTCGGCCTCGACGAAGGAGATGCCCGTGTAGGTGGGTTCGGCGGGCGATACCAGCGGCCGGACGCGTGACCAGGCGCCGTCGGCACCGATCAGGAGGTCGGTGGTGACGGTGGATCCGTCGGCGAACGTCACCTCGTGGCGTCCGTCGTCGAGTCGGTGGGCGCCGTCGGCCTTCTTGCCCCAGCGGATCGTGTCGGCGGGCAGCGAGTCGAGGAGCAGGTCGCGCAGTTCTCCCCGGTCCACTTCGGGCCGGCCCCCGGAGCCGTCGTCCTTCTCTGACAGGTGGACGGTGCCGTCGGGGCCGACCAGGCGCATGGCCTGGCCGCCGCCGTGGATGATCCCGCGGAAGCCCTCGTGGAGCCCGGCGGCGTGCAGGGCCTTCTGTCCGGTGTCCTCGTGGATGTCGAGCATGCCGCCCTGGGTACGGGCTTCGGCTGATGCCTCGAATTCGAAGAGTGCTGCCTCGATGCCGTTGACGTGCAGGACCCTGGCGGCGGTGAGGCCGCCCAGGCCTCCGCCGATGATCGCGATCGGTACGTGGGTGCTCATGCGGTGCCTCCAGGGGTTCGTGGGAAGCGGGCCGTCCGGTGTCCCGGGGTACCTGGGCGCCCGCATCGTGTGTGCGGAGAACGTCGGCCGCTCTTCTCCGGGCCATGTGCTCTCGTGCCACTCCCTCCAACGTAACGAACATGTTCGTTACGAACAAGTTCGACGCATCGCAGGCCTGTCCCGACCGGACGCTTGTGTGGCTGAACCAGGGGCTCTACCTGCGACGAACGTGTTCGTTACGATCGAGGGATGGACGTCGAACGAGAACCGATCAGCCGCCGGGAACGCCCCGCCAAGCCCGCCCTGACCCGGCGGGGGATCGTCGACACCGCCGTGCGGGTCATGCGTTCCGAAGGGCTGGACAAGGTGACCATGCGCCGTCTGGCGCAAGAGCTGGACACCGGTCCCGCCTCGCTGTACGTGTATGTGGCCAACGCCGCGGAGCTGCACGCGGCTGTCCTGGACTCACTCCTGGGCGAGGTCGATCTGGCCGTCGAGGATGCGGAAGCCGGCTGGCGCGATCAGCTCGTCGCTGTACTCACCTCGTACACCCGCGTCCTGTTCGATCACCCGCAGCTGGCCCGCTCGGCTCTGGTGGCGCGGCCCAGCGGCGAGAACTATCTGAACCTCGTCGAGCGCGTTCTGGGTCTGCTCTCCCGCAGCGGCGCGGCCGCCGACCAGGTCGCCTGGGGTGTCGACAACCTGCTCCAGCACGCCACGGCGGGCGCCGCGGAGCACGGAACACAGCATCGTGAACCGTCGACCCAGGACGACTGGGACGCGCTGACACGCGCCGTGCACGCCGTGGACGGGCGCACCCACCCGATGATCAAGGCTCATCTGCCCGCACTGCTCTCCGGCACTCCCGAGGACCGGCTGTCCTGGGGCTTCGACGTCCTCATCAACGGCATCACCCGAACCCCCCTCCCCCGCGCCGCAGACTGACCGGCCGGGCGGGAGACCACGTTCAGGGGGACACCCGGTCCTGGAGGGCCGACTTCCAGGCGGGGGCGGGGGCGGCGGGCTTGCTCTCGGGCCGTCGGCCTCCCTGGGCGAAGAAGTCGACCAGCGGCAGCAGGGCAGCGCCGACGGTGACCGCCTCCGGGCCGAGGGTGCCAAGGCCGATGCCGGTACGGCTGGCCGGGTACCGGAGCGCGTACTCCCTCGCGTAGCCAGACACGTTCTCCAGGAAGCGGGCGCCGAGCTGGAGACCGGCCCAGCCGCCGACGAGGATCCGCTCGGGCTGGAAGAGGTTGATCAGGTCGGCGAATCCGGCGCCCAGGTACTCGGCGGTCTCCTCCAGGACGGCGAGCGCGGTCGCGTCGGGATCCGCCGTCGCCTCCGCCGGATACGCCGCCGCCAGCATCGCCGTCAGGGCGGTTTCCTCGTCCGTGTCGGCCGGGGGCTGCCCGCCGGCCTCGCGCCACCGTTCCAGGAGGGCTTCGGCGCCCGCGTACGCCTCCAGACAGCCCTGGGCTCCGCAGCGGCAGCGCCGACCCCGGACCCGTACCGTCAGATGACCCCACTCGATCGCCCGCCCCGGCCCCATCGGGTCCGTCAGCACGCAGGCGCCGACGCCCGAGCCGAAGAGGACGACCACGGCGCTGCGCGCGCCCCGCCCGGCGCCGAACCACATCTCGGCCTGGCCCAGCGTCTTGGCGCCGTTGTCGATCCAGTACGGGACTCCTTCGGGCAGGTCGACGGCGGCGCGGAGGAGGCGTTCGAAGGGGACGGCGTCCCAGCCGATGGTCTGGCCGTGTACGACGGCGCCGTCCTCGGCATCGCGGGCCACGATGCCGGGGACGCCGACGCCGACGCCGATGAGGCGGTCGGCGGGGACGTCCGCGGCGCGCAGCACCTCGGCGATGCCGTCGCGGAGGTGGGCGACGACGAGGTCGACGTCGTAGCGGGCGGTACGGGGTCCGGAGCTGGCCAACGCGCGTTCGGTGCGGGCGAGTTCGGTGAGGGTGAGGTCGAACAGCTCGATCCTGATGCGGGTTTCGCCGATGTCGACGCCGATCATGAAACCGCTGGCGGGAGTGATCCGCACGAGGGTGCGGGGGCGTCCACCGGCCGAGTCGACACTGCCCGCCTCCTCGACCAGGCCCTCCGCGACGAGTTCCGCGACCACGTTGCTGACCGAGCCCGAGCTGAGTCCGGTCGCCGGGCCGAGCATGAGCCGGCTCATCGGTCCGTCGAAGTACAGCCTGCGCAGAACGGCGGTGCGGTTCTCGCGCCGCAGGTCACGCACCGTACGGCCAGTTCTCGCGTGCACTTTGGTCCCCGTCTCTGAAGTCGTTCGTTGCAACATACCCGCAGTACAAGCCTTGACGCGACCTTCTCATGGGGTTTAACTCACATCCTAAATTAAGCCGATGTTACGGCGAGGCCTCCAGACGCTCACCGCATCGGCAATCCCCTCGTCCCCGAAAGGGCCCAGGAGCCATGCGCAGAATCAGAGCCGCTGTCACCGGTGCCGTCACGCTCTCCCTCACCTTCACCGCCACCGCCTGCGGCGGGGGTGAAGGGAGCGAGGCGTCGCCGAAGACCCTCACCTACTGGGCCACCAACCAGGGCTCCAGCCTCGAGGTCGACAAGAAGGTCCTGCAGCCCGAGCTCGACCAGTTCGAGAAGGAGACCGGGATCAAGGTCAAGCTGGAGGTGATCCCGTGGTCCGACCTGCTCAACCGGATCCTCACCGCGACCACCTCCGGCCAGGGCCCCGACGTCCTCAACATCGGCAACACCTGGAGCGCCTCCCTGCAGTCCACCGGCGCGCTGCTGCCGTGGGACGCGAAGAACTTCGAGGCCATCGGCGGCAAGGACCGCTTCGTCGGCTCCGCCCTCGGCTCCACCGGCGTCTCCGGCCAGGACCCGGCCGCCGTCCCCCTGTACTCCATGGCGTACGCGCTCTACTACAACAAGCAGCTGTTCAAGGACGCAGGCATAGCCAAGCCGCCGACCACCTGGGACGAGGTGATCGCCACCGGCAAGAAGATCAGCAAGAACGGCAAGTGGGGCATCGGCGTCGAGGGCTCCAACCTCTCCAACAACATCCACCAGGTCTTCGTCCTCGGCAAGCAGCACGGCGCCGACTTCTTCACCGCCGACGGGAAGCCGGACTTCACCTCCGACGGGGCCGTCGCCGCCGTCAAGCAGTACATCGACCTGATGGGCGCCCAGAAGATCGTCGCCCCCGGCAACGCCGAGTACGCCCAGAACCAGTCCCTCAGCGACTTCGCCAAGGACAAGACCGCCATGGTCCTGTGGCAGACGCCGCAGCAGACCTTCGCCTCCCAGGGCATGGCCCCGGAGGACTGGGGTGTCGTCCCCGCCCCGGTTCCGTCGGGCAAGCCCGGCGCGGGCACCCAGACCAACTCGATGGTCGCCGGCATCAACATGGCCGTCTTCAAGAACACCAAGAACCTCGACGGCGCGCTGAAGTTCGTGAAGTTCATGACCAGCGACGAGGAGCAGATCCTCCTCAACAAGGCCTACGGCTCGGTCCCGCCGGTCAAGGACGCCCAGAAGGACCCCGTCTTCGCCGACCCGTCGCTCACCGTCATCCGCGACACCCTCGCCAACAGCGCCGCGGCCCTGCCGCAGGTTCCCGAGGAGTCACAGTTCGAGACCGTCGTCGGCACCGCGGTCAAGGAACTCTTCGCCGACGCCGCCGCAGGCCGGCCGGTCACCACGGAGTCCGTGAAGGCCAAGCTCGAAAAGGCCCAGCAGCAGATGCCCAAGAAGTAGGCCGCCCCACCATGACCGAAACCGCCGTCACTCCCCCGAGTGAGCGGACGGTGCGCAAGGCCACACCCGGAGAGGCGCGCGCACCACGCCGCTCCGGGCGTCGCCGCATCGCACTGCCGTACCTCCTGCTCCTGCCCGCCCTGCTCCTCGAACTCCTCGTCCACCTCGTCCCGATGCTCATGGGCATCACCATGAGCTTCAGGGAGCTCACCCAGTTCTACATCCGGAACTGGTCCGAGGCGCCCTGGTCGGCGCTGGACAACTACACCGTGGCGATCGACTTCGACGCGCCCGTCGGCCAGGCACTCCTCAAGTCCTTCCTGACGACGTGCATGTTCACCGTCCTCTCCGTGGGGCTGTGCTGGCTCCTCGGAACGGCCGCCGCGATCTTCCTCCAGGAGAACTTCCGGGGCCGCGGCTTCCTGCGGACGCTGTTCCTCGTCCCGTACGCGCTGCCCGTCTACGCCGCCGTCATCACCTGGGCCTTCATGTTCCAGCGTGACAACGGCGTCATCAACCACGTCCTCCACGACCAGCTCGGCATCGGCGACAGCCCCGCCTTCTGGCTCATCGGCGACAACAGCTTCTGGGCCCTGCTGGTCGTCTCCGTGTGGAAGGGCTGGCCCTTCGCCTTCCTCACCGTCATGGCGGGACTGCAGAACATCCCCCGGGACATGTACGAGGCGGCGGCCCTCGACGGGGCCGGCGTGTGGAAGCAGATCCGGCACATCACCCTGCCGTCACTGCGCTCCGTCAACCAGGTGCTCGTACTCGTCCTCTTCCTCTGGACGTTCAACGACTTCAACACGCCGTTCGTGCTCTTCGGCAAGGCCGCACCCGAGGCCGCCGACCTGATCTCGCTCCACATCTACCAGTCGTCCTTCCAGACGTGGAACTTCGGCGCCGGCTCGGCCATGTCCGTGCTGCTCCTGCTCTTCCTCCTCGTCGTCACGGGCGTCTACCTCCTGCTCACCACCCGCGGAAGGAAGACCTCCGATGTCTGAGCACGCACGCGGGCAGACCGTCCCGCACCCGCCGTCGGGGCAGACGCGCCGGCGCGGGACACCGCGCTCCCCCATGGCGGCGCCCCGCTCGTTCCTCTGGACCCGGCGGATCTTCCTCACCCTGCTCACCGGCTTCGTCCTGCTGCCGGTGTACGTCATGGTCTCCAGCTCCCTCAAACCGCTGGAGGACGTCTCGGGCAAGTTCGAGTGGATCCCCTCCGGTCTCACCGTCCGCCCGTACTTCGACATCTGGGAGACCGTCCCGCTCGCCGACTACTTCGTGAACTCGATCGTCGTCGCGGGCGCGGCCACGGTGCTCTCGGTGGCCGTCGCAATCTTCGCCGCCTACGCCGTCAGCCGCTACACCTTCCACGGCAAGCGGGTCTTCACGGTGACGGTCCTCTCCACCCAGATGTTCCCCGGCATCCTCTTCCTGCTGCCGCTCTTCCTCATCTACGTCAACATCGGCAACGCCACCGGCATCGCCCTCTTCGGCTCCCGCGAAGGCCTGATCCTCACCTACCTGACCTTCTCGCTGCCCTTCTCCATCTGGATGCTGACCGGCTACTTCGACTCGATTCCGCGCGAACTCGACGAGGCCGCCAAGGTCGACGGCTGCGGGCCGATCAGCGCGCTGTTCCGCGTCATCGTGCCGGCCGCGTCCCCCGGCATCATCGCCGTCGCCGTCTACGCCTTCATGACCGCCTGGGGTGAGGTCCTCTTCGCCTCCGTCATGACCAACGACACCACGCGCACGCTCGCCGTCGGTCTCCAGGGGTACGCCACCCAGAACGACGTGTACTGGAACCAGGTGATGGCCGCCTCTCTCGTGGTGAGCGTCCCCGTCGTCGTCGGCTTCCTGCTCCTCCAGCGCTACCTCGTCGCCGGCCTCACCGCGGGTGCGGTCAAGTGACGCCCTTCTCCACACCGATCACGAAGAGGTTCCCTGTGTCCGAATCGACCGACTCCCGCACCGCGCTCGACCTGGAGGCCTTCCCTCCGGACTTCGCCTGGGGCACGGCGACCTCCGCCTATCAGATCGAGGGCGCCGTCGCCGAGGACGGCAGGGCTCCGTCCATCTGGGACACCTTCTCCCGTGTCCCCGGCGCGATCGACAACGGCGACCACGGCGACACCGCCTGCGACCACTACCACCGCTGGCCCGAGGACATCGCCCTGATGAAGGGCCTCGGCACCGACGCCTACCGGCTCTCCGTCGCCTGGCCGCGCGTCGTCCCCGGCGGCGACGGACCCGTCAACGCGGCCGGGCTCGACTTCTACGACCGGCTCGTCGACGGACTCCTCGACGCCGGCATCACCCCGTCCGTCACCCTCTACCACTGGGACCTGCCGCAGACCCTCCAGGACCGGGTGCAGGACAGCCACGGCGGCTGGACCGAGCGGGCCACCGCCGAACACCTCGCCGCGTACGCCTCCGTCGTCGCCGAACGCCTCGGCGACCGGGTCACCCAGTGGGCCACCCTCAACGAGCCGCTCTGCTCGGGCTGGATCGGACACCTGGAGGGCCGGATGGCGCCCGGTCTGACCGACCTCACGGCAGCCGTCCGCGCCTCCTACCACCTCCTCCTCGGGCACGGCCTCGCCACCCAGGCGATTCGCGCCGCCGCCCCCGGAGCCCAGGTCGGCCTCGTCACCAACCACTCCACCGTCGAGGCCGCCTCCACCCGTCCCGAGGACATCGCCGCCGCCGCCCGCGCGGACGGCCACACCAACCGCTGGTGGCTCGACCCGGTGTACGGCCGCGGCTTCCCCGCCGACATGCGCGAGCTCTACGGGGTCGAACTGCCGGAAATGCCGGGGGACTTGGAGACCATCGCCGCCCCCCTCGACTGGCACGGCCTCAACTACTACTTCCCGGTCACCGTCGCCGACGACCCGACCGGACCCGTCCCGCACGCGCGTGAGGTGCGCCTCCCCGATGTGCCCCGCACCGGCATGGACTGGCAGATCGACGCCGGCGGCCTGGAAGCCTTCCTGCTGCGGCTCACCGAGGACTACGGCATACGGAAGCTGTACGTCACCGAGAACGGCTCGGCCTTCCCCGACACCGTCGGCCCCGACGGCGCGGTCCACGACCCGGAGCGCACCCGCTACCTGGAGCAGCACCTCGCCGCCTGCGCGCGCGCCCTGCGCAAGGGCGCCCCGCTCGCCGGGTACTACGCCTGGTCCCTGCTCGACAACTTCGAATGGGCCTACGGCTACGACAAGCGGTTCGGCCTCGTCCACGTCGACTACGCCACCCAGCGCAGGACCGTCAAGACGAGCGGGCGGCGCTACGCGGACCTCGTCCGCGCCCACCGGGAGGCGACCTCCGGCTGACCGGGAATCCGTCGTGAGCCTCCGGAAGGCCGCCCCCGGCACCACCGGGGCGGCCTTCCGGAGTCGAGCAGCGCCGCACCACCCTCCCCGTCCTCCCCCGGCTTCTCGTGCAGGAGCGCCCCCATGGCCGTCGCGGCCTGGCTCGACACCTGGTCGGCCGGCCGCATCACGGAACAACTCGCCGTCCTGGACGCTCTGGAGGCATGAGGGACGGGGCCGATCGGCTTGGTCGGCCTCCGTACCCACCGCCGAGAGGGTCAGGTGGACTCGCGTACGACGAGCAGTGGCTCGAACACCTTCGAGGCCGGTTCGGGCCGGCCACCGTCGAGCTCCTCGACCAGGAGTCCGGCCATGGCGGCGGCCATCCGCTCCACGGGCTGGCGCACGGTGGTCAGCTGCGGCCGCGCCTTCCGTGCGGCCACCGAGTCGTCGAAGCCCACGACGGCCACCGTGCCGGGGACGTCGACCCCCTGTTCCCGCAGGTACTGGCAGGCGCCCTGAGCCATCAGGTCGTTCGCGGCGAACACCGCGTCGATCTCCGGGTGGTCCTTCAGCAGCCTGGCCATGGCGCGCCTGCCGCTGTCGACGGTGAACCGCCCCCGCACGACGGGAACCGACGTCACTCCGTGGGCGGCGAGCGCCTCCCGGAAGCCGTCGAGGCGTTCGCCCGCCGTGGGGGCGGTGACCGGTGCGGCGATGGTGGCGGGGCGCCGTCGGCCGGTGGCCCACAGGTGCTCGGCCGCCAGACGGGCGCCCGCGGTGTTGTCGAGGTCGACGAAGCCGCACCGTTCCCCGTCGCGGGGGCGGCCGAACAGCACCGTGGGGAGACCCGCTGCCACCAGCATCGCCGGCAGCGGGTCGTCCTCGTCGAGCGGCACCACCAGGGCTCCGTCGGCGCCTCCCTGCCGCAGGTACTCGACGAGTTGGGCCCTGGCCTGCTCCGACTCCGCGACGAGGAGCACCGGTTGGATCGCGCGCTTGCGCAGCACCGGCAGGATGCCGTCCACCACCCGCCCGAAGAACGGGTCGGAGAACACCCGGGCGGCGAAGGCCCTGCCCGTCGCGGAGAGCACCAGGGCGACGGTTCCGGTGCGCCGCGTCACCAGCGAACGGGCGGCCTGGTTGGGCGCGTAGCCGATGCGGGCGATCGCGTCGCGCACGCTCCGCTGGATGTCGGGAGCCACGTTGCGCACGCCGTTGACGACGCGTGACACCGTCGCGCGCGATACCCCCGCCTCGCGTGCGACGTCTTCCAGTGTCGGTCCTCGATTCCCCACCCAGGCACCTTAACGGTGCCGCGTGTCCGGTGGGAGGACGGTCCACGGCCGGGCCCGACTCCTTGTGGTCGACACTTAATGAAAGCCAAAAGAAAAGTCATGTCATACGCCTTGCCCGTCAACTCGCCCTGCGTGCAAGGTTTCGGAGAGCGCTCTCCCACATTTCCCCCATGTATCCAGAGGAGACCCCATGTCTTCCGTCGGGTCCCCGCCGGTCTTCCGGCGACCCGCCTCAGCCGTCCGACGGGCCACCGTCGGCGCACTCGTCTCGTCGCTGGCCGGCAGCCTGCTCGCGCTGGCCCCCGCCACGACAGCGCAGGCCGCCCCCACCCTGCTCTCGCAGGGCAAGACGGCCACCGCCTCCTCCGCGGAAGGCGCCTCCTTCTCCGCGGGTGCCGCCGTCGACGGCGACCTCACCGGAACCCGCTGGGCCAGCTCGTGGAACGACGCCCAGTGGATCCAGGTCGACCTCGGCAGCAGCGCCACCCTCAGCCACGCCGTCCTCACCTGGGAAGCCGCCTACGGCAAGAGCTACGACATCCAGGCCTCCGAGAACGGCACCGACTGGCGGACCGTCACCTCCGTCACCGCCGGCGACGGAGGCACCGACAACGTCACCCTGTCCGGGACCGGCCGCTACATCCGCATGAACGGCCTCACCCGGGCCACCGGATACGGCTATTCCCTCTGGGAGTTCCAGGTGTACGGATCCACCGGCGGCACCGGTCCGGCCCTGCCCGGAGGCGGCGACCTCGGCCCCAACGTGCACGTCTTCGACCCGTCCACGCCCGGCATCCAGGCCAAGCTGGACCAGGTCTTCCAGCAGCAGGAGTCGGCCCAGTTCGGCAGCGGCCGCCACGCCTTCCTGTTCAAGCCCGGCACGTACAGCGGCCTCAACGCCCAGATCGGCTTCTACACCCAGATCGCCGGCCTCGGTCTGCGCCCCGACGACACCACCATCAACGGTGACGTCACCGTCGACGCGGGCTGGTTCAACGGCAACGCCACCCAGAACTTCTGGCGGGGCGCCGAGAACCTCGCCGTCGCCCCGGTCAACGGCACCGACCGGTGGGCCGTCTCGCAGGCCTCCTCCTTCCGCCGCATGCACGTCAAGGGCGGTCTCAACCTCGCCCCGAACGGCTACGGCTGGGCCAGCGGCGGCTACATCGCCGACTCCAAGATCGACGGCCAGATCGGCAACTACTCGCAGCAGCAGTGGTACACCCGGGACAGCTCCATCGGCGGCTGGTCCAACAGCGTCTGGAACCAGACCTTCTCGGGCGTCGAGGGCGCTCCGGCCACCTCCTTCCCCGAGCCCCGCTACACCACGCTCGACACCACCCCCGTCTCCCGCGAGAAGCCCTTCCTCTACCTGGACGGCAACGAGTACAAGGTGTTCGCGCCCGCCAAGCGCGTGAACGCCCGCGGCACCAGCTGGGCCAACGGCACCCCGCAGGGCGAGTCCATCCCCCTGAGCCAGTTCTACGTGGTCAAGCCGGGCGCCACCGCCGCGACGATCAACCAGGCGCTGGCCCAGGGCCTGCACCTGCTGTTCACCCCGGGCGTCTACCACGTCGACCAGACCATCGACGTGAACCGGGCGAACACCATCGTGCTCGGCCTCGGCCTCGCCACGATCATCCCGGACAACGGCGTCACCGCGATGAAGGTCGCCGACGTCGACGGCGTCCGACTCGCCGGCTTCCTCATCGACGCCGGCCCGGTCAACTCGCCGGTCCTGCTGGAGCTCGGACCGCAGAACGCCGCCGCGGACCACGCCGCCAACCCCACCACCGTGCAGGACGTCTACGTCCGCATCGGCGGCGCCGGCGCGGGCAAGGCCACCACCAGCATCGTCGTGAACAGCGATGACGCGATCATCGACCACACCTGGGTCTGGCGCGCCGACCACGGCGAGGGCGTCGGCTGGGAGACCAACCGGGCCGACTACGGCGTCCGCGTCAACGGCGACGACGTACTCGCCACCGGCCTGTTCGTCGAGCACTTCAACAAGTACGACGTCGAGTGGTACGGCGAGCGCGGCCGCACCATCTTCTACCAGAACGAGAAGGCGTACGACGCCCCCAACCAGGCCGCCATCCAGAACGGCGCGACGAAGGGGTACGCCGCCTACCGGGTCGACGACTCGGTGAACACCCACGAGGCCTGGGGCCTCGGCAGCTACTGCAACTACAACGTCGACCCGAACATCCGCCAGGACCACGGCTTCAAGGCCCCCGTCAAGCCCGGCGTGAAGTTCCACAGCCTCCTGACCGTCTCACTCGGCGGCAACGGCCACTACGAGCACGTCATCAACGACACCGGAGCATCCACGGTGCCCGCCGGCACCTCGACCGTTCCGTCCACGGTGGTCTCGTTCCCCTGATGCCCTCTCCCCTCTCCCCCGGTCTCCGATAACCCGACGGAGTCGGCCGTAGCTCCCCCGGGCTGGTGAACCAGACCCCGCGCCCAGCCCGGGGGTCGCGCAACCCGACCAGCCGAGAATCCCGACTCGAGTGGGTCCGAGTACGTGGCAGGGCCATGCCCGTCGAACACACCGAGAGCGCTGTCCCGCGGGTGAGCCGCTCTTCCCGGGAGAGCTGGTCGTCCCCACCGCCATCGACACCTGGAGCCGCAATGTCCCATCCCCCCTCCACCTGTGCCCCACCCCGCCGCACGCGCGGCGCGGCGGCTGTTGTCACACTCGGAGCGCTTCTGGCCTCTTCCTTCACTCTGGCCACCGCTCCTACCGCCGGGGCCGCAGAGTCCCTGTTGTCCCAGGGCAAGACGGCCACCGCCTCTTCGAACGAAGGCGAAGCCTTCTCCGCGGCGGCCGCCGTCGACGGAAACCTCACCGGTACCCGATGGGCCAGCCAGTGGCGTGACGGCGAATGGATCCAGGTCGACCTCGGCGCGAGCCGCAACCTCAGCCGCGTGGTCCTCACCTGGGAGGCGGCGTTCGGCAAGGACTACGAGATCCAGGCCTCCGACAACGGCACCGACTGGCGCACCCTGAAGTCCGTCACCGGCAGCGACGGCGGCACGGACGAGATCGCCGTCTCCGGCACCGGCCGCTACGTCCGGATGCAGGGCGTCACGCGCTCGAACGGCTATGGATACTCCCTGTGGGAGTTCCAGGTCTACGGCGACAGCGGCGGCACCCCGCCGGCCCCTGGCGGCGCTGTCCGTGTATCCGGCTCTCAGGGCAACTGGCAGCTCACCGCGGGTGGCCAGCCGTACACCGTCAAGGGACTCACCTGGGGTCCGTCCATCGCGGACGCTCCGAAGTACATGCCGGACGTGAAGTCCATGGGCGTCAACACCATCCGCACCTGGGGCACGGACGGCTCGACGAAGCCTCTCCTCGACGCCGCTGCGGCGAACGGCGTCCGGGTGATCAACGGCTTCTGGCTCCAGCCGGGCGGCGGCCCCGGATCCGGCGGCTGCGTCAACTACGTGACGGACACCGCGTACAAGAACACCATGCTCACCGAGTTCGCCACGTGGGTCGGGACCTACAAGTCCCACCCGGCCACCCTCATGTGGAACGTCGGCAACGAGTCCGTCCTCGGCCTGCAGAACTGTTACGGCGGTACCGAGCTGGAGGCCCAGCGCAACGCGTACACGACCTTCGTCAACGACGTCGCCAGGAAGATCCACTCCATCGACCCCGACCACCCCGTGACCTCCACGGACGCGTGGACCGGCGCCTGGCCGTACTACAAGCGCAACGCACCTGACCTCGACCTGTACTCGATGAACTCCTACGGCAACCTCTGCAAGGTGCGTCAGGACTGGATCGACGGTGGCTACACCAAGCCCTACATCATCACCGAGACCGGACCTGCCGGCGAATGGGAGGTTCCCGACGACGCCAACGGCATCCCCGACGAGCCCACCGACGTCCAGAAGGCCGACGGGTACACCAAGGCCTGGAACTGCATCACCGGCCACCAGGGCGTCGCCCTCGGTGCCACGATGTTCCACTACGGCGTCGAACACGACTTCGGCGGTGTCTGGTTCAACCTCCTCCCGGACGGCCTGAAGCGCCTGTCCTACTACGCCGTGAAGAAGGCCTACACCGGGTCGACGGCGGGCGACAACACTCCGCCCGTCATCACCGGCATGACGGTCGCCCCCGCCGGGTCCGCCCCGGCAGGCGGCGAGTTCCAGGTCCGCGCCGACATCCGTGACCCGGAGAACGACCCCCTCACCTACAAGGTCTTCCTCAGCGGCAACTACGCCAACGGCGACAAGCGCCTCGTCCAGGCCCCGTACCGTCCCCTCGGCAACGGCACCTTCGCCGTCACCGCGCCCGAGAAGCTCGGTGTGTGGAAGGTCTACATCCAGGCCGAGGACGGCCACGGCAACGCCGGCATCGAGACCAGGTCCGTCAGGGTCGTCGCCCCGCCGGTCAGCGGCACGAACGTGGCGCTGAACAAGCCGACCACCGCGTCCTCCTTCCAGCCCCAGTCCGGCGACTGCCCCTGCCCGGCTGCCAACGCCACCGACGGCAACGCCGGCACACGCTGGGCCAGTGACTGGAGCGACCCGCAGTGGATCCAGGTCGACCTCGGCGCCGCCACCGCGATCCGCAAGCTGCAGCTGGTCTGGGACCCGGCGTACGCCAAGGCCTATCAGGTGCAGGTCTCCAACGACGGCACCGACTGGCAGACCGTCCACACCACCACGACAGGCAACGGCGATGTCGACACGATCGATGTGTCGGCCACGGCCCGTCATGTACGGCTGAACCTGACCGCGCGGGGCACTGCCTGGGGCTACTCGCTCTACGAGTTCGGCATCTACAGCTGACCGCAGCCCTCGTGACGGTGCGACCCACGCCGACGGCTTCCGCCGACCACGGCGGGAGACCCTCGCAGCGCTGACTCCGGCCGCCCTGTGCGGCCGGGCTCGGGGTGGCGGGAGCCGACCGCATCCCGCCACCCGTCCACCAGCGCCCACCCGTTCATCCAACTTCACAGAACCGGCAGGAGATCCCTCATGAGATCAAGTCCTCAACGACTCTCCGCGCTCCTCCTCGGCTCCGCTCTCATTGCCGGCGTCCTGGGCGTGGGCACCATCGCCGCCGCGGCGGATCCGGACAACGCTTCGCCTTCGTCGGCTGTCGCCGGCCACACGGGGCACACGATGGCCGTGTCCACGCAGGCATCGGGGGACGACCCCGACGGCGACGGCTACATTCCGGCGAACCCGCAGGTCACCGGAGTGACGCCGTCCGACGTCGAGCCGCCGAGCGCGTACTTCCACGAGTTCCAGGCCAACTGCTCCGTCACGCACACCGCGCCGGACGACCCGATCGTCTACCCGGGACAGCCGGGGAAGTCCCACGACCACACGTTCATGGGCAACACGTCCACGAACGCGAGCAGCACCACCGACTCGCTCTTCGGTGGGCAGACGACGTGCAAGGCACCCGGCGACAGCTCCGGCTACTGGATGCCCTCACTGTTCAAGGGCGACACGAAGATCCTCCCGGTGGGACCGCAGGTGATCTACTACAAGGCCGGTGTCACCGACTACACCAGTGTGCGTCCCTTCCCCAAGGGGCTGCGGTACGTCGTCGGCAACCCGATGCAGTCGGCCGAGGAATTCCAGAAGCATCCGGGCTTCGTCGAGGGATGGGAGTGCGGCGAAAGCTTCAAGAACGTCGACTTCCCGCAGAACTGTCCGGTCGGCTCCCAGCTCAACATCCGCATGCAGGCACCGAGTTGCTGGGACGGCAAGTACCTCGACACCCCGGATCACCGTAGCCACATGGCCTATCCGGGTGTGAAGGCGGGCACGAACAGGAACGTCTGCCCGTCCACCCACCCCGTCGCGCTGCCCATGATCGAGTTCAAGATGGCCTTCCCGGCCGACGGCGACATGTCGCAGGTCAGGCTGGCCAGTGGCCGCGGCTACTCCTTCCACTACGACTTCTTCAACGCCTGGGACGAGCGCACCCTCAAGGCGATGGTCGACCACTGCATCGTGGGCGGCCTCCAGTGCGACCCGCGCGGCTACGACCAGAACCAGCCGAACCGCGGGGCGGTTCTGAACGCGGACTACCGGCTGCCCTGACCCGGCCGGCACCTCCGTACGGGCCCGGTTCGCCCCTCCTGCGCGCTTGGGGCGGCCGGGCCCTCTCTGCCGCCATCAGCTGCCGCCGTCTGCCACCAGCTGCCACCAGCTGCCACTCAAAGATGACTTGACGAACTACCCGCCGCCGCACACGAAAGCGCGGGAGAGCACTCTCCCGAAGTGGGGCAGCGGACGATGTGATGGGGGTGGGGAATGACCGACGACACGCTCGACCTGATACTGAGGAAGCTTGATCTGGTTCAGAAGGTGCGGTTGCTGACCGGCGCCTCGACGTGGCGAACCGTCGACGAACCAGCCATCGAGCTGCGCCAGATCGTCACGTCCGACGGCCCCGCAGGCGTGCGGGGAGAGGCATGGGACGAGCGGCGTACCTCCGCACTGCTGCCCTCGGCCTCGGCGATCGGTGCACTGTGGGACGAGGAGCTGACCGAACAACTGGGCGGTCTGCTTGCTTCGGAGGCAGCGCGCCAGGGTGTGGACGTCGTCCTGGCCCCCACGCTCAACCTGCATCGCACTCCGCTGGGAGGCCGGCACTTCGAGTGCTTCTCGGAGGATCCTGAGCTGACGGGCCGAACCGGCGCCGCGTTGATCCGGGGTATCCAGGCTGCGGGCGTGGCGGCCACAGCCAAGCACTACGTGGCCAACGACTCCGAGACCGGGCGCATGCATGTGAACGTGCGGGCTTCCGAGCGGGTGCTGCGGGAGGTGTACCTGGCTCCGTTCGAGGCTGCTGTCGACGCGGGCGTGTGGCTCGTCATGGCCGGGTACAACAGCGTGAACGGCGCGAGCATGACGGCCAGTCCGCTCCTTGCCGAGCCGTTGAAGGGCGACTGGGGCTTCGACGGGGTGGTGGTCTCGGACTGGGGTGCCGTGCGTTCCACCGTGGAGCCGGCCCTCGCCGCACTCGACCTGGCGATGCCGGGGCCGCAGGGGCCTTGGGAGGAATCCCTCGTACGGGCCGTGCAGGAAGGCCGTGTCCCCGAGGCCGCGATCGACGAGAAGGCACGGCGTCTGCTGAGGCTCGCCCTGCGTGTGGGAGCGCTCGGACCGCACCGGTCTCCGCGTACCCCGGGGATCGCTTCGCGTGACACGCGGGCGTTGCTGCGCCGTGCGGCGGCAGCCGGATCTGTGCTGCTGCGCAACCGCGAGGTGCTTCCGCTGGATCCGTCCGGCTTGTCGACCGTCGCGGTGATCGGTGTCCATGCCGCCTCCCCGCGAGTGCAGGGCGGCGGCAGCGCAGGGGTTTTCGCCTCAGGTGTCGTCACGCCACTCGATGGGATTCGAGCCCGGCTACGCGGGCGGGCTCGGGTCGTCCACGTGCCCGGCCCGTCGCTGGGTGTCCCCCCGGCCCCACTCGACACCGGTCGATGCAGCAACCCGCGGTCCGGGGCGCCCGGTGTACTGCTGCGGCTCCTGGACTCGGAAGGTCATGAACTTCACTCGGAACACCGCCTGTCCGGGCTGCAGCTGGAGCCGCCTGTCGTTCCAGGCACGCACACTGTCGAGATCAGCACAGTGATCCGCCCGGAGGCGGCGGGAGAATGGACCTTCGGCATCGGGGGCTTCGGCCGCATGACGCTCACGCTCGACGAACAGACCGTTCTGGACGGCGAGTTCCCGTGCACCACGGACGACCCGGCCATCGTTCATGTGACCCCTCCTCTCCACACGGCACGGGCGACGATCAGCACAAGACAGCCTGTACGTCTGGTCGCCCGACGTGAGCTGATCCCCGGAGCCGGGCGTGCCACGATCGTCGCGGCAGCGCCCCCGGAGCGCGAGGCGGCCGCGGCGCTTACCGAAGCGGTGGAAGCAGCCCGTGACGCCGACGCGGTGATCGTGGTCGTCGGCACGACCGAGCACACCGAGACCGAGGGCCACGATCGCAGGGACCTCTGCCTCGGGGGCCACCAGGACGAGCTGGTCCGCTCCGTGGCGAAGGTCAACCCGCGCACGGTCGCCGTTGTCAACAGCGGTGGTCCGGTGGAGCTTCCCTGGCGCGATGAGGTGGGCGCGGTGCTGCTCACCTGGTTTCCCGGGCAGGAGGCCGGCTCCGGCCTTGCCGATGTCCTGTTCGGGGTCGTCGAGCCGGGCGGCCGGCTCCCCACCACCTGGGCGGCGTCGCTGCCGGACGCCCCGGTCACCCGCTCTCAGCCGATCGAGGGCCGGCTCGACTACGAAGAGGGTCTGCACATCGGGCACCGGGCCTGGCTGCGGACGGGCGGCGAGCCCGCCTATTGGTTCGGACATGGCCTCGGATACACGACCTGGGACTACACAGCGGTCCACGCCCCGGCAGAAGTGACGGCGGGCAGCCCGTTCACGGTCCGCGTGCGGCTGCGCAACACAGGCACGCGGCCCGGCCGTGAGGTGGTGCAGGTGTACCTGGCCCGCCCGCAATCGACGGTGGAGCGGCCGGCGCTCTGGTTCGCCGGCTACGCGGCGGTCCACGAGGAGGCCGGTGCGACGGCAACGGCTGTGGTGGAGGTTCCGGCCCGGGCACTGCGGCATTGGTCCGAGGACGAAGGTGCCTGGCGCACCGAACCCGGGGCCTACCAGATCATGGTCGGGCGGTCCGCCGGACGCCTGATGTGGGGCGGGGAGCTGGTGGTCCAGGAAGGCCCCGGTCCCGCAGGCGTGCCCGGCCGCGAACCGGCTGCCGAAGGGCAGGGCCGGCTGGGGCTGTTCGGCGGCTGACCCGGCGGGCCGGGCCACGCCGCCGTCCTTCGGGTGGTCCCGGCGCAGGTGGAGAGCCTGATGTCCTGGCCGGCCCGCCTCACCGCGCGGGGGATGATGGGGGTGGAAAGACGGAACACGAGGTCAGGAGCCTCCATGGCGAAGCGGATTCACCAGCCCCGTGAGGACGCGGAGTTCGACTTCATCCTCAGAATGAGCGGAGTCCCGGTCCTCGCATACTTCACCGGGACATGGCCCAAGGCGATCGAGCCCTGCCGGGCGATGGATCTCGTCGTGGGTGCCATCGCCGACGAGTACGCGGGACGCCTGACGGCCGTCCGCACCGACATCACGCGCTGCCCGGCGGCTACCGAGCGGTACGGAATCACCGGAGCCCCCTCCTACGTCCTGCTCAAGGACGGAGAGGCAGTGGCGCACGGCGCGGGCCCTTTGACCACCGCCGAGGTCCGGGAATTCCTGGACGGCCACCTCTGAGACCGGACATCCGAACCGGCCGTCGACGGTCGACGGTCGACGGTCGACCAGGATCCGTAGCGCCGAGGTCTGTCCCGCCACGGACTCCCGGTTCGGAACCACCACATCGCCGCGTCGAACTGCCGCTCGCGGTCCTCGGCCGAGCGACCTGCCCCTATGGTCAAATCCCACCCCTGTCACGTAAGGTTCATTTTACGCTACTGACTATTACCACCCAGGGGGCGGGCGGCGATGCCGGACACCAGGATCAGTGAGCTCGTGCGGATGTGGATCGACGGCTGGGTCGTCTCGCGCGGCAGCTCGGACCCGATCGACGAGCCGTGGGGGTGGACGATCGACGTCGGGCAGCCCAAGCACGTCGCCCGGCACGTGCTGCCGGAGCCCACCGAGGCCGACGTGCGAAAGATCGTCGCCGCGACGAGCGCGCCCGGGACGTGGCTGAAGCTGTTCGCCGAGGACCAGGTGGTCCTGCCCTGGGTCGGGCCGGGCTGGCGGCTCGACAGTCCCGGCTTCCTGATGACATGCCACCTCGAACCGGAGCGCACCGAGGTGCCGGCCGGTTACACGCTCACCCGTTGGACCCGGGGCGGCGTCAGCCGAGTGCTGGTCCGGACGCTCGACGGGCACTTCGCCGCCCGTGGACAGATCGCCCATGTCGGCGACCAGGTCGTGGTCGACCAGGTCGAGACCGCCGCCGAGCACCGGCGGAAGGGCCTCGGCGGCCTGGTGATGCGGACGCTGCAGAGCACCGCGTACGAGGCCGGCGCGAGAACAGGCATCCTGGTCGGCACGCCCGAGGGCCGGGCGCTCTACTCCTCGCTGGGCTGGACCATGCACTTCCCGATGGCGAGCCTCTGGTACGAGCCGTCCGGTGGCGCCCAGTGAGCTGAGTCCGATTCACCGGACCGCCCGAGCCTTGCCCTTCGACAGGGCGGCGGCATTCCGTGGCTCGGCAGCCTGCGACCCACCACGTGATGTCGACGTGACCCGGCCCTGAAGGACCGGGGATCGACCAGCGCACGTCGGCAGTCGGATACGCGGAGGTCGGGGAGGGCCGCCTACACTGCGTCGGTGGGCGCACCGCCGTCGACGGCCCGCCCCACCTCGACACGGCCGCCGCCCTCCGGCGCAAGTGCCGCCGCCCGGTGGCGCCGCTCACCTGTGATCCGTACCCATACCGCACGCACCTCAGGAGCCCGCCCATGCGCCACTTCGATGTCGAGACGCTGACGCCAGGTCGGTGGCGCAACGGCGGCGGCGCGACCAGGGAGATCGCCTCCCGGCCGACAGGCGCCGAGGAGTTCGGGTGGCGCGCGAGCGTCGCTGACATCGACGGGGACGGGCCGTTCTCGGCGTTTGCCGGGGTCGACCGGACACTCACCCTGCTCGCGGGCAACGGTGTTCGACTGACCTGTCCCGGGGCGTTCGAGCGGCTGCTGGCACGCGCGGGCGAGCCGTTCTCGTTCTCCGGCGACCTCGCACTCTCCGCCGAACTCCCCGGTGGCGCCTGCCGGGTGCTCAACATCATGGTGCGGCGCGGCCGCTGGACGGCTCGGGTGGAGCGGGTCGCCGGTCGGGTCGTGCCGCCGTCCGGGCACGCCGGGGTGTTCTATGTCCTGCGCGGCCGTTGGCAGACAGACGAGGACGGGCATGTCCTGGCTTCCGGCCAGGGCGTGTGGTGGGACGAAGCCGACAACGCGCCGGGCGAAGCGGTCGCACCGCTCTCGCCCGACGCTGTGGCCTTGTGGACGGATGTCACGCCGACGGGGTGACGTCCGGTCTGCCGGCCGGCGCTGTCTGACGGGTCGGCCGCCCTGGAGCCCTTGTTCTTCCGGTTGGCGGCCTGGTCCCTGTTCTCCGGGATGACTGCCTTGATGCGGCGTCTGCGCAGGTGGGTGCCGTTGCCGAGGGACGAGTAGGCCTTGTCCCCGGCGACGCGTCGGGTCAGGTGCGTGGACGGCCGACCGGCCCGCGGACCCGTACCTTCTTCAGCACGGGGATGAACTGCGGGCTGTCGGCGGGCTGCCCGGCGGTCAGGATGAACGCCCGCGGGCGACACTTCCGGTCGCCGGCGACGTGAATCTTGCTGGTCTGCCCGCCCCGGGAGCCTCCCAGGAGGGCGGCCTTCGGTCGCAGCTTTCGGCGACGCCGGATGCGGCGTCGCTCCTCCCGCTCGGGGTCTGCGTTGGCTCCCTGCCCGTTTTGTTCGTCGAGGCCGCCCCCTTTGGCCTGGCCTTCTCTTCCTCGGCGGTAGCCTTCTCCAGGGCGACGAGCGCGTCTTCGCTCAGACGCATCCCAGCGGCGTCGTGGTGGGCGCGCGCGGTGGTGGAGTCGATGCTGACCAGAGACAGGCCCGCCATGCCCCGTTTTGCGGCTTCCGCGATCAGGCCCTCCAGCAGGGCCTCGAACACGTCGGCGTCACGCCATTGCCGGAAGCGATTGGAGACGGTCTGCCAGGCGTCGAACTCCTGCGGCATCTCCCGCCACTGCCCGCCCGGCTTGAACCGCCAGATCACGCCCTCGAACTGCTGGCGCAGCCGCTCGGGGTACGGGCCGTACTCGCCAATCGGCAGGTATGGCCCGATGAACTCCCACGCTTCGTCTGTCAGTTGCACTCGCGTCACGCAAGATGATCTACCGGATCAGGCCTCGGGGCGAGGACAAATCCCACAGATTGATCACGGCTCAATACGTGCCCAGTAGGCGCGGTCGCAAGTATTGGTCGGAACTATGCGCCAAATCGCCTACCCGTTTGATGGGCATTCACGCGCGCAAAGCCCGACGCGCTCCTGGTCCGCATCGCCGACCGCGAGCCGCACGTCCGACTCGCGGCCTAACGACCAGAATTTCCGGCCGCGTGTAATAGGATCCGCCTCTAGCATCACTCGATCGACCGTTGCTCACCCAATCGATAGGAGGCCCGATGATCGGCGTGCTCGTGACTTTCACGCAGACTCAAAAGTTCGATCGTTCAACTCTCGCAAAGATTGCCGGCGAACTCCGAGGACCGTTCGAAGGCATGGCTGGCCTTCGCTTCAAGAGCTTCATGCTCGACGAAGACGGCTTTCAGGCAAAGAACTTCTACGTGTGGGATGACGAGGACACAGCCCGTGCCTTCTTCACGGAGGAGCTCGTCGGCAAGGTGACGGGGATTTATGGCGTCCCGCCCAAAATCGAATACCTCGATATCGTGGGGTTCGTCGATAACTCTGGCACCTGATTCTCAAGGGGGCTGTCGCGCAAACCCCTGCCGTCCGGGCCGTTTTGGACCATCGGGGCATGCCACAGAACTCCCTCACATGCGATCGAGACCAACCGCTGCTGCGGCCCTCCAGTCCCCTGACCTGAGTGACTGGCTACCCAAGGAAATCTTCCAAGGCACCGTCACCGTCGCCTCGATCCGACTCTGGCTCTGCCCGTGATCTCCGCCGGATCTAGTCGCCGGTCTGGCCGTCGAGCATCTCTCGCAGGATGTCCAGGTGGCCGTTGTGGCGGGCCGTCTCCTCGGTGAGGTGAAGGAGGATCCAGCGCAGGTCGACATGGAGACCGTCGCGGATGGTTCCCTCGGCCTGCTTGTCCAGGTCGTTCCCGGCGACGAGTTCGCGGTAGCGGGCGCTCTGTTCGGCGTATTCGTCGAGCAACTGCGTGAGCGGGAAGTCGACGGCGATACGCATCTCGCGGTCGGGTTCCTCATCGGTCCAGGGGCCCTGGTCTTCTCGCCGAGGAAGACCACCTGGAACCAGTAGTACTCGACCCAGCGCAGGTGGTTGATCAATCCGCTCGTGGTCATCAGCGGTGAGCCCGGCAGGAGCGCCTTGCGGGCGTTCTCCGCGGAGACGCCATCGCACTGGGCGCGGGCGGTGCCACGTGTGTAGTCGAGAAATGCGGTGAGCTGGGCGCGCTCGTCCCACGCGGGCGGTGTGTCGTCGATTCTGGTCATCGCGCGAACGTCCCCGATCACCCGACCGATGTCGAAGTATTTTCGACGGGCCCGACCTGTTCCACCTAGCTCCTTGTCCGGCGGGTCGCCACAGCGATTCAGCGCCGGTGGGCCGCCCGGCATGATCCGCCGGACAGGCCCTGGGCGAAGATGAGGCGGAAGATGTCGTTGTAGATGAAGAAGCCGCCGGACTGGCCGGGGATCGGCGCCAGCGTGAATGTCCGGGCGCAGTGCAGCGGCTTGTCGAAGGCGTTGTCGATGGCGAGGGTGCCGGTCCCGTGAACTCGACCAGGTTCACCCCGGCCGCTCAGCGGCCACCTGCCTCTGCGACGCCGGACAGCCCGCCCCGGACCTGACCCGTCAGCCCTTCGCTTCCGCAGCAACCGTCGGCTGCGGCCGGGTCCGTATGCCCCAGCGGGCGAGAGGTGGGCCGGCGGCGCCCAGCGCCGCGAAGAACGCCCCAAGCAGCAGCCAGCCTGCCGTGCCGAGGCCGAGCACCACCGTGGTGAGGATCGCGGGGGCGACGGCCTGGCCCGCGGTGAAACCGAGGCCGAGGAGGCCCTGGTACTGGCCCTGGGCGTGGTCGGGGGCGAGACCGAAGCCCAGGGCGAAGCCCGCCAAGGATTCCCAGATCTCCCCCAGGCTCTGCACGAAGATCGCCGCGACGATCAGTCCCGCTGCCGCCCAGACAGGGGTGTGCGCAGCCAGCGCCATCATCGGGCAGCTGACGAGGAAGAGGAGTCCGGCGGTGCGAAACGCCCTGCCGCCGTCGTGCGGGGTTTCGATGCGGGAGCCGATCCTGGTCTGCAGGAGCACGCAGAAGACGGCGTTGACGGCGAATACCGCGGCCACCGTCCAGCGCGGCGCTGCGGTGTGTTCGGAGATCCAGATCGGCAGAAGCAGGGACACCACCGAGTACTGCAGCCGCATGGCCCCGAAGAGGGCGGTGAACGTCAGGAACGGGCGGTCCGCGAAAGCGAGCCAGCGATGGTGTCGGGGCGGTGCTGCCAGCACCGGATAGCCGGCAGCAGGAGCAGAAGCGCCGCGCAGAGGGCGAAGCTCGCCGCGTTGCCCAGGATCAGCACGACATAGGCGCCGCGGGTGTCCGCCGCCACCGCCAGCCCGGAGCCCACCGTTCCGAGAACGACGCCCAGATTGACGAACGTGCGCAACTTCGCCCGGAACACCGCCGGGCGATCAGCCCCGACCCGGACCACCAGAGCACCCCAAGCCGCCCCGCCGGCCGCCGCGACGATCTGATCGACCGTCGCGATGGCCGTGAGCGCGGCCCAGCTCTCGACAAGGACGAGAGCCGACATCGACACCGCCTGGACCACGAGGGCCAGCATCATGATCGTGCGAGCCCCGCGCCGATCGGCGAGATGACCCCCCGGTATCCCCGCGAACAGGCCTATCAGTCCGGCTATGGTGAGCGCCGCACCGACGTGCGCCGCCGGCAGGCCCACGATCAACGTGAAGTAGAGCGCCGACGCCGCGTTGAACAGACCGTTGCCGACCCGGTTGACGAAACTGGCGGCGATCAGCACGCGCTCCGGCCCGCTGTCCCCCGCCATGCGGGCTATTCGGCCGACCGAGCTGCCTTTGATCATGCGCAGCAAGCCAGCAGCGGTCGCGGACACCACCGCGGCCGCACAAAGACCGCGTGCCCTGCGGACCGGACTGCGTACCCGGTCCGCAGGGCACCCGTCAGGACGGGAGCCACGTCCGCCAGGTGGCCTCGTTCTCCTTCACCCAGCGGCCCGCCGCCTCCTGCGGCGACAGCTTCTGGTCCGCGATCATCAGGGCGACGTCGTTCTGCATGTCGGTCGTCCAGCGGAACTTCTTCAGGAAGGCGGCCGCGTCGCCTCCGCCGTCCGCGAAGCGGGCGTTGAGGAACTTCTGCAGCGGCGTATGCGGGTACGCGCAGGCCACCTTCTCGGGGTCGGCGTCGCAGCCCTCCTTGTAGGCGGGCAGCTTCACCTCCGTCATCGGGACCTTCTCGAACAGCCACTGGGGCTTGTACCAGTAGCTCAGGAACGGCTTCTTCTCCTTGGCGAACTGCTTGATCTGTGTGATCTGCGCCGCCTCCGAGCCCGCGAACACGACCTGGTAGTCGAGGTCCAGGTTGTTCACGAGCGCCTTGTCGTTCGTCACGTACGACGGAGAGCCGTCCAGCAACTGGGCCTTGCCGCCGCTCTCCGCGGTGCGGAACTCGTCGGCGTACTTGTTCAGGTTCTTCCAGTCGGTGACGTCCGGGTGCTGCTCGGCGAAGTACGTCGGCACGAACCAGCCGATGTGGCCGGTCACCCCGAGATCGCCACCGCGCTTGATCGTCCCCTTGTCGTCGATGTACCGCTTCTCCTGCTCCGGGTGGCCCCAGTCCTCCAGGATGGCGTCCACCCGGCCCTGGCTGAGCGCGTCCCAGGCGGGTACCTCGTCGATCTGTACGGTGTCCACCCTGTAGCCGAGCTCGTGCTCCAGCAGGTACTGGGCGACGGCGACGTTGGCCTGCGCGCCCACCCACGACTGCACGGAAAGGGTCACCGTGCGGGAGCCCTTCGCATCGGCGTACGGGGAGGCCTGGCGGGTCATGTCGGCGGCGCCGCAGCCGGTGAGGGCCGTCAGGGCGACGGCGGCAGCAAGTGCGGAGCCACCGAGTGCGGAGCGGGTGCGAGCCATCTCAGGCCCCCTTTCCGGCGAGGTCGCGGCGCCCAGTCGGCTGGGTGACGCGGTCGAGCATCAGGCCGAGGCAGACGATCGCCGCGCCGGCGACCAGGCCGGTCGCCAGGTCGCCCTGGGCGAGGCCGAAGACCGCGTCGTAACCGAGCGCGCCGCCGCCCACGAGACCGCCGATGACGACGACGGCGAGGACGAGCACCACGCCCTGGTTGACGGCGAGCAGCAGTGCGGGCCGTGCCAGCGGCAGTTGGACCTGGAACAGCTGCTGCCGCCCGGTCGCGCCCAGTGAGCGCGAGGACTCCATGACGGCCGGGTCCACCGCGCGTACCCCCTGAGCCGTGATCCGTACCACCGCGGGCAGCGCGTAGACCACGGCGGCCGCGACGGCCGGGGCGCGGCCCACACCGAACAGGGCGACCACGGGGATCAGATACACGAACTGCGGCATCGTCTGGAAGACGTCGAGGACCGGACGCAGCACGCGTCCCAGTCGGGTGCTGCGGGCGGAGGCGACTCCGAGTGCGAAGCCGAGCAGCAGCGTCACGGCGACGGCGGCCAGGACCTGGGACAGGGTGTCGAGCGCCGGGTCCCAGACGCCGAGCACGCCGATCGCGGCCATCGCGAGGACGGCGGTGGCGGCGGTGCGCCAGGTGCCGATGAGCAGGGCCAGGGCACCGACGGTCAGCAGGACCGCCCACCAGGGCAGCCACTGCAGGCCGTCGCGCAGGGGGTTGAGGACCCAGGTGGTGAACCGCCCCGCCCAGTCGGCGGTGCCGCCGACGAGGGGCACGCCGGAGTAGAGGTGGGTGGTCATCCAGTCGACCGCCCCGTTGACGGGCTCGGCGATGTCGACCGTCCACGTGTCGGGCCAGGAGAGTCGGTCGGACAGGCGGCCGACGACGGCGACGACTGCCGTCGCCACGAGGGCTACGGCCCAGCCGAGCCGGGACCTGTGGGCGGGAGCCGTACCGATCCGCTCTCCCGCCGCGGCGGTGACCCGGTCCAGGACGACGGCGAGCAGCACGATCGGCACGCCGGCGCCGAGCGCGGCACCGACGTCGACGGAGGCCAGAGCCTGGTAGACGCGGTCTCCGAGACCGCCCGCGCCGATGACGGACGCGATGACGGCCATGCCGAGCGCCATCATGATCGACTGGTTGACGCCGAGCAGGAGCTCCTTGCGGGCCAGCGGCAGCCGGGCCGTCAGCAGCCGCTGACGGCCGGTGGCGCCGAGGGACGCGGCGGCCTCCAGCACGCCGGCGTCCGCGCCGCGCAACCCGAGCGCGGTGAGCCGGGCCATGGGCGGGGCGGCGTAGACGACGGTCGCGAGGACGGCCGCGGGCACGCCGATGCCGAAGACGAGGACGACGGGCAGGAGGTACGCGAAGGCCGGCAGCACCTGCATGGTGTCGAGGACCGGCCGCAGGATCCGGTCCATACGGTCCGAGAGGCCGGCGGCCAGGCCGAGGAGACCTCCGAGCAGCACGGACGCGGCGACGGCGACGACCATCAGGGCGAGCGTCTGCATGGTGGGCACCCACATGCCGAGCAGCCCGCACACAGCGAAGGCGGCGACGGAGGTCAGCGCGAGCCGGACGCCCGCGACCCGCCAGGCCACCAGCCCGGCGGCGGCGGTGACGCCGGCCCAGCCGAGGGCGAGCAGCAGCAGGTACACCGCGCGGACGGAGACGACCACGACGTTGCTGACGTGTCCGAGGAAGTAGAGGAACAGGGGGTGGCCGTCACGGTTGTCGATGATCCAGTCGCTGGTGCGCCCGAGCGGCTCGGACAGATCGACGGCGAGCGAGGCGGGCCAGCTGCCGCCGCCCAGCAGCACGGCGCCGAGAACGAGTACGACGGCCGCGCCGGCGCCGATCAGCCGGACGCGGTGGCGCGCGAGCGCGCGCGGCGCACCGGGCCCGGTGTCGGAGGCGGTCGTGGGGCGGGGAGAAGCCGGGGTGACGGTGGCGGTCATCGGCCCCACCGCCGCATGGCGTCGGGGCCGGTCGTGCCGTACCGCGGCGGCCTGGTCACGGCACCGGTCGTGCCACCATGCCGCGGCCAGGTCACGGCACCCGTCGTGCCGCCCGGCGGCGGCCAGGTCGTATGGGCGTACATCAGGCCACCGCCTTCCCCGTCGCGGCCGGGACCCCGGCGACGACACCGAGGAGTCCCGCGTGGTCGACCACACCGAGGCAACGGCCGTCCTCGACGACCCGCGCGTTCGCGCCCGTACGGGCGACGGCCTCGATGGCCTCGTGGACGGTGGCGCTCGGGGCGAGCGCGGGGCCGGCCTCCCGCTCGTCGGCGAGCGCGGGGCGCATCGCCGAGCGGACGGTCAGCACCTGCTCGCGCGGCACGTCACGTACGAAGTCCCTGACGTAGTCGTCGGCGGGGGCGCCCACGATCTCCTCCGGCGTGCCGAGCTGCACGATCCGGCCGTCGCGCATCAGCGCGATGCGGTCGCCGAGCTTCAGCGCCTCGCTCAGGTCGTGCGTGATGAAGACCATCGTGCGTCCCTCCTCCCGGTGCAGGCGGATGACCTCCTCCTGCATGTCCCGGCGGATGAGCGGGTCGAGCGCGCTGAACGGCTCGTCGAACAGCAGGACTTCGGGGTCCACGGCGAGCGCGCGGGCCAGTCCGACCCGCTGCTGCTGGCCACCGGACAACTGGCTCGGCCTGCGCTGCTCCATGCCGTCCAGGCCGACCTTGGTGACGAACTCGGCCGCACGCTCGCGTCGTTCGCCGCGTCCCATGCCCTGGATCTCGAGCCCGTACGCGACGTTGTCGAGCACCGTCCGGTGCGGCAGCAGCCCGAAGTGCTGGAAGACCATCGCCGCCCGGTGCCGGCGCAGCTCGCGGAGCCGGCCGGTGTCCATGGACAGCACGTCCTCTCCGTCGATGGAGATCGTGCCCGAGGTCGGCTCGATGAGCCGGGTCAGGCAGCGGACGAGCGTCGACTTCCCCGAGCCCGACAGGCCCATGACGACGAAGACCTCACCCTTGCGGACGTCGAAGGAGACATCGCGGACGGCGGCGGTGCAGCCGGTGCGCTCGCGCAGCTCGTCGGCGCCGAGGGAGGCGAGCTCCCGGTCGGCGGGCACGCGGTCGGCCTTCGGACCGAAGACCTTCCACAGCTCGCGTACGGAGAAGACGGGTTCGGCGGTGTCGTGCGCCAGGTCGTTCATCGTCGGGTGCCTCCCAGCAGGTCCACGCATTTCTCGCCGACCATGAGCACGCCGATCATCGGGTTGACGGCGGTCATGGTCGGGAAGACGGATGCGTCCGCGATCCGGATGTTGTCGAGCCCCCGGATCCTCAGATCGGGCGCCACGACGGCGAGTTCGTCGTCGACGGCGCCCATCCGGCAGGTGCCGGCCGGGTGGTACACGGTGTGGGCGACGTGGCGGGCGTAGGCGCCGAGTTCCTCGTCGGAGGTCACCTCGGGCCCCGGGCACACCTCGCGCTTCAGCCATCCGGCCAGGGGGTCGCTCGCCGCGATCTGCCGTGCGATGCGAATGCCGTCGACGAGCGTCCGGCCGTCGTAGTCGTCCTCGTCGGTGAAGTACCGGAAGTCGAGCGCGGGCTTCACCTCGGGATCGGCGCTCGTCAGGTAGAGCCGGCCGCGGCTGCGCGGCTTGGGGATGTTCGGGGTCATCGACACGCCGTGCGCGGGCCGTTCGTAGCCCAGGCGCTCGGGGTTGTCGGTGAAGGGCATCTGGTAGAAGTGGAACATCAGGTCCGGCCCCTCGGCCTCCGGGTCCCGGCGGACGAACAGCCCGGCATCGGAGTCCATCGCGGAGTTCTCGGGGATGGGGCCGTGCGTCTCCCACACGATGACCGACTCGGGGTGGTCGAGCAGGTTCTCCCCGACGCCCGGCAGGTCGTGCACGACGGGGATGCCGAGCTTCTCCAGGTCGGCCCGCGGCCCGATGCCGGAGTGCAGCAGCAGCCGCGGGGTGTCCACGGCCCCCGCACACACCAGGACCTCGCGCCGGGCGCGTACGACGTGCTCCGCGCCCTCCTTGGTGCGGATGTGCACGCCGGTGGCGCGGGTGCCTTCGAGTTCCAGCCGGAACGCCCAAGTCTCCAGGGCGATGTGCAGGTTCGGCCGGTCCAGGAACGGGTGCAGATAGGCGACCGAGGCGGACGACCGCTTGTTGTTCTCCGGGTGGTAGGCGAGGTCGAAGAAGCCGACGCCCTCGTGGAAGGGCTGCCGGTTGAAGCCCTCGACGCGCGGGACACCGAGCGTGGTCTGCGCGGCGTCGACGAAGTCCCGGGCTATCGCGTTCCGGTCGGCCTCGTCGACGGGGACGATGTTGTTGCGCAGCCGGGCGAAGTACGGATCCATGGCCGCCGCGTCCCACCCGTCGGCACCCGCCTCGGCCCACTCGTCCCAGTCGGAGGGCAGGGGCTTGAACGCGATGAGGGTGTTGTGCGAGGAACAGCCGCCGAGCACCCGCGCACGGCTGTGGCGGATGTACGAGTTGCCCCGGGGCTGCTCGGTGGTGGGGTAGTCGTAGTCCAGCTCACCGCCGAGCAGGCCCATCCAGCGGCGCAGGGTCAGGACGTCGTCGCGGCCGACGTCGCTGGGGCCGCCCTCGATGACGGCGACGGTGACGCCCGGGTCCTCGGTCAGCCGGGACGCGATCACGGAACCCGCGGTGCCGCCGCCGACGACGACGTAGTCGTACACATGCCGGTCGTTCATGCCTGGTCCTTCTCCGTCGTGCCCGCGAACCAGCGCACGGGGCGCGGAGCGAGGTTCTGGTAGATGTGCTTGGCCTCGCGGTACTCGGCGAGCCCCGTGGGGCCCAGTTCGCGGCCGATGCCGGACCTTCCGAAGCCGCCCCACTCCGCCTGCGGCAGGTAGGGGTGGAAGTCGTTGATCCAGACGGTGCCGTGGCGCAGCCGGGCCGCGACCCGCCTGGCACGGTCTCCGTCGGAGGTCCACACCGCTCCGGCGAGGCCGTACTCGGTGTCGTTGGCGAGGGCGACGGCCTCCTCCTCGGTGCGGAAGGTCTCCACGGTGAGGACGGGGCCGAAGATCTCCTCGCGGACGACCCGCATGCCTCGGTGGCACCGGTCGAGGACGGTGGGCCGGTAGAAGTAGCCGGGGCCGGCGGGCCTCTCGCCGCCCGCACGCAGGACCGCACCCTCGCCGAGGGCGGAGGCCACGTACTCCTCGGTCCTCGCCACCTGGGCAGCGGAGACCAGCGGACCGCACTCGACGCCCTCGTCGGTGCCGCGGCCGAGGCGGATCAGTTCGGCCCGGCGGGCGAGCTCGGCGACGAAACGCTCGCGCAGCGGCTCCTCGACGATGAGGCGGGAGCCGGCGGAGCAGACCTGGCCGCTGTGGATGAAGGCGGCGTTGAGCGCCTGGTCGACGGCGGTGTCGAACCCCTCGGGCGTCGAACAGGCATCGGCGAACACGACGTTGGGGTTCTTGCCGCCCAGTTCGAGGGCGACCTTCTTCACGCTGTCGGCAGCCGCCTTGGCGACCTTCGTGCCGCTGACGAGACCGCCCGTGAACGAGACCAGGTCGACATCGGGGTGCTCGGCGAGCCGGGCGCCGACGGTCTGGCCGGGGCCGGTGACGATGTTGGCCGCGCCGAGCGGCAGTCCGGCCTCCAGGAGCAGCTCGACCAGCACGACGGTGCTCAGCGGGGTGATCTCGCTCGGCTTGATCACGAACGTGTTGCCGGCGGCGAGGGCGGGCGCGATCTTCCAACTGGCCTGGAGCAGCGGATAGTTCCACGGCGTGATCAGGGCGCACACCCCGACGGGCTCGTGCACGACGACACTGCGGATGTCGTCCGAACCCGCGTCGACGACCCGTCCGCCGTCCTCCTTCTCCACGAGGTCGGCGAAGTAGAGGAAGGCGTCGCGGACGCAGTCGACGTCGACGCGGCCTTCCTCCAGCGTCTTGCCCGCGTCCTGGCTCTCCAGGGCGCCGATCCGCTCGCGGTCCCGCTCAAGGAGGGCGCCGACCCGCCGCAGCAGGGCGGCCCGCTCGGCGACCGGCGTACGCGGCCAGGAACCGTCGTCGAACGCGGCTCGCGCCGCGGCCACGGCGTCGTCGGTGTCCTGGACACCGCCCTCCGCCACGACCGCGAAGGCGGTCGCGTCGACGGGGTCGATGATCTCGCGCGTGGCGCCGGACAGGGCTGCGCGCCACTCTCCGCCCACATGGATGGTCTGTTGTGCTGCGGTCACGTCGCGTATGGCCTTTCGTTCCTCTGAGTCCCCCTGCCGGTAGCACCGGCGGTTCGGCCGCCTGCCCTGGCTTCTGGGATCCATGCGCGATGCGTTGCGGAGAGTGTTCTGACTCACGCTTGAAGTCGGTAAAAACCGGAACATGTCGTACGGATTGCGCGAGGGGGGCGATGCGTCCGGGCACAGTCCGGGCCGGTGCGCGCCGGTGCGGTGCGCGCCGGGCCGGTGCGCGCCGGTGCGGTACAGGCCCGTACAGGCCGGCCCGCACCGGACTGAGCACAGTCCGGTCCGTGCTCGGACGAACGTACGGCTGGCGTCACTTCCAGATCTCGGCGACCCATTCAGGGTGGTCGACGAAGGGATTCCGGTTCTTCTGGATCGTGAAGATCCTGTCGTTGCGGGACTTCTCGAACGTGTCCGGCGGATCCTGGTCGTTCCACTGCTTGAGGACCGAGAGACGGCCCATCGCCGGCGCGGAACCGTTGTCGACCTCATCGTTGGGTTCGAGGTCGGGGAAGCCGTCGCTGCCGTCGTAGCGGACGGCCATGTAGAGGATCATGCGGGCGACATCGCCTTTGACCGCGTCTCGCGGCTCGAAGGAATCACCGTCGGAGCGGCTGCCCGGGGCCTCGTCGACCGCGTCTCCCCCCTTGTCGAAGTCCAGGTTCCCCCTGGTCGAGTTGACGGTGACGTCCTCGGGGCGCAGGTGGTGGATGTCGGTGCCGGGACCCGTGGCGGTGCCGAAGTCGCCGTGCGACTTGGCCCAGACGTGCTCACGGTTCCAGTCGTTCGCTCCGCCGCCGTTGGTGTCCTTGGCCTGCGAGCGCCCGGAGTAGAGCAGGACGACGTTGTCCGGGTTCTCCGGGTCCTCGTCGGTGGCCTTCAACGCGTCCCAGACATCGTCGTACGAGAGTTTGGTCTGCTCGCTGATGATCCTGTGGAGGGCGTTCTTCAGCTCGGCACCGGTCTTGCCGATTGCGCCGTCGTAGTACGTGTCGTCGTAGTACGTACCGTCGTAGTACGTGCCGCCGTTCGCGCCGCCCCTGGCCGATGGGGGCTCGGCGCCGGAAGCGTACGCCACGGTGGATGCGGCGACTGCGGCGATGACGACGACGCTCAGGACGGGGCGCCGCCAAGGGCGCTGCCTGTGGTGAGCGGACATGGGTGGGGGGTGTCCTCTCGCTCGGCGGGCACGTCCTCTCGTGCCGGCCGAGCGGCAGGCCCGGACGGTGCCCGACAGACGGATCACGGTGGGGGTTCCGGCCAGAGCTTGGCATGTCCCGACCATCAGGGAGTGGACACCGCGCACCCGTCCTGTGGCGACACCGTGGAGAGGGCAGGTCTCGTGCGGCAAGGCGGATGCCGCGGCCGCACGGTCCGGCGCTCGACGAAGAAGGGGTCTACGCCGGGTCCGGCGGCGGCTGTGACCTCTCCTGTGACCTCTCCCGCCTGAGTGGCGTGCAGCCTCGCCGCGGCGGGCGCGGGGCGACCGCCGTGGGTGCCGGGGCGTGGATGCCGGGGCGTGGGGAGTGGGCGATGCTTGGAGTATGGGTGCCGAGCGTGGTGGGTCCGTCCGAAAGGGATTGCGCAGAGGCCGGGGCTCCCGCTGGGCTCAGGTCGCTGTTGTCGCCGCAGTGGTCGCGGCCGTCGCCGCGCCGGCCGGCTGCGCGGGCGGTAGCGGTGCTCCCACGGGAGTGCACGGACCGACGTCGCTGGTCCCCTCGGCCGCGCCATCGACACCCTCGACCATGGCCCCACCCCTCACGCTCTCTGTCACCCCGGCCACCCCGGCCACTCCGGCCACATCGCCGGCTCCCTCGCCCCGCGAGTCTGTGGTCGCCGAGATGTCCATACCGTCGATCGGTGTCGAGGACCTGGACGTCATGCCGTACGAGGGGACGACCGACGACCGCGCGGGCACCCGTATCCAGGACCGTGGTGTGGCGGCAAGTCCCTACGGCGAGCGCGGTGGCGTGGGGCCGGGCGAGATCGGCAACTATCTGGTGACCGCCCACCGGCTCTCCGCCGGCGGGCCCCTGCGTGAGCTGCCCTCGGTCGAGGTGGGCGACCAGGTCCACGTCACCGCTGGGGGCACCGTCTACACCTACGAGATCGTCGAGACCCGGACCACGTCCTTCCGCTCATCCCGCTCACTCGCCGAGCAGCGAGCCGCAGTGCCGGGCGAGCCGGGCAAGAAGCCCACCCGGGCCATGATCACGCTCTCCACCTGCGCGACACCGGAGGACAACGCGGCGGGCAACTTCTGGCGGGACGCCCAGCACAACCCCGAGCACCGCATCGACAAGATCGGCGTCCTGACCTCGACACGGCCCGCGTAGGGCCTTCGGAGACCGGCGGCCTCGCCGGCCAGGACAGCGTGCGTGAGCCTGGGCCCCGGACGTCGGCGTCGGGAGCGGTGGTCGCCGCGCCAAGACCGGTGGTCGCCGCGCTTTCTGAAGCGGCCGCCGCGGCGGGACAGTGCCAGTTCTGTCGAATCCGGGGGAGGGCAGGTGCGGCGGCCGGGCTCATGCGGTTCAGGCAGGCCTGCGGCATACCCGACCTGGCGGCTCGCGACGCACAACGGCACCCGAGGTGGCCCCAGCCCCTCGACGGTATGGCGACCGTGCGACAACTCGCCCATAGTTTGCTGCAGTTGGGTGCCTCGGGACGGGGGATTGGCGTATGGCCGCAGGTAGGGACGAGAACAGGGGCGCCGGGGCGGGTGACGGCGCGAACGCGGCTACGGACGGGGCGCATTCCGCGCCGGGAGCCGTGCCGGAACCTGGAGCCGGCGGCGGCCCGCAGCAGGGGCCTGTTCCCCCGGCCGGTGGCACCGACGGCGTCGAGCCGACGGAGCCCGTGACGGAGTCCGGAGCCGAGCGGGGCGCCGCACTGGAGGCTGTGTCCAGGGCACGCACCACGGACGACGCCGCCACCGCACCGGCCGTCTCGCCGGAGACGGCCGGGGACCCCCCTCCGCCCCGGCCCCCTGGCCGGCTGCGCCGCCTCAGGGAGCGCTTCAACGCGGCCAGCGCGACCGACAAGATCGCCGTCGCCGGGCTGGTCCTGGCGCTCGTCCCCCTGCTGACACCTGTCGCCGCGGCCGGGTACGAGGCGGTCTTCGGGGACGAGGATCCCGTGACGCTGCTCGCCGCTGCCTACAACGACCCCTGCCTCTCCGAGTGGATCATCACGCCGGGCCACGAGGAGCTCGGCAAGGCGTTCGGCTCGGTGACCAGCGAGCTACCCGAGTCGCTCGACAGGTGGGAGCTCGAGGGCTCGATCACACACCACTCAACCGTGAAGGCCATGATGTCCGCACGCGGCAACACAGGCCGAAGCGTCCAACTACGGGACATCTCCATCACGGTCACCCGCCGCACCGCGCCCCTGCCCGGCACGCTCGCGCCGCGCATCCCCTGCGGGGACAGCTTCAACGTCGGGCTGTACGTGGACCTGGACACCTTGCCGGTCGGCCTTCCGGTCTCCTACCGCCACCTGCAGTCCAGCCCGCAGCAGGGGGCCGCCCGAGCCGAGGCCGCGAAACTCAACGGCGAGGACATCTCGTTGCCGTACGACCTCTCGGACGACTCGTTCTTCGCCATGGTTCTGACCGGCCGCTCCCTGGCCCACTACACGGAGTGGCACGCCACCCTCACCTGGTGGGACGGGGACGCACTGCACACGACCGACATCACCAACGGCAAAGGCCCCTTCCGCGTCTCGGCGACGGCGTCCGGGCCCCCGGCAGGGACGCCGTGACGCAGCGCCTCCCCACCCTGGGCCGAGTCCTTCGCAGCGCACTGCGCGAGCCGGTCGCGGTGGCCGCTCTCTGCGTCGTGGCGGTGCACTGCATCGGGCTGTCGGCCTCCGTGCAGAGCTGGGCGAACCGCCGGGTACCGGCCCTCCTCCCGTTCCTGGCAATGGACGGGCGGACAGGCGGACGGGCTGGACGGCGCTGCGCGCCGAAGCCCGCTGGATGGTGTCGTTCCTGTGCGTGCTGAGCGGGCTCACGGCCCTGCTGCTCGGCAAGGCCCTGGCGGACACCTTGGCCAACGCCACAGCCAAGCGGACTTGGTTGTTCCAGGAGGCTTTCGCCTGGGGCGGTCACACCTTCCTCCTGGACCTGATGGGCGGGGTCGCCGCCGCGCTCGCTGCATCCCCGGCATCCCGCGGCTCCAGACCGGCGAAGGCCACCCGAGCGAAGGGCCGGGAGTCGCGTCTCCTCGCCCTCTGCGAGGTGCTCCCACGCCGGATGAGCGGCTCAACCCGGCGCCCTGTATCCGCCGCATACGCGTTCGGTTAGGCTGACCTTGCCTGGCGTGCAGACCCGGGTGTGCGGGTTCGGGCGCTCCGGTGCCGCAGGTGGGAACCAGCGGACGGAACGGGCAGAGGCAGGGCACAGGTGAGAGACGACGGTGACCGGGCTCGTGCGCGTCGTGCGCCCGGTGGGGCGGGAACGCCCATGCGGGTGACGGCGGACGCGGGTTTCGGCCCGGCGCTGGGGACGAGGCCTCGTGGATAAGATCGCGCTCACGGCCGGAGCGCTGTACGTCATCGTCCTGCTACGCGCCGGAGGGACGTTCGCCGTCGGGTGGCTCGCCGGCGCCGGTGCCCGGCGCAGCAGGTTCGCCGGGCGGATCTCTTCGGCGAAGTTCCGGCGCGCCGAGCGGGCGATCCAGCGGTGGGGCGCGCCGGTGGTGGCCGTCTCCTTCCTGACTGTCGGTTTCCAGACCGCCGCCAACTTTCTCGCGGGCAGCATGCGCATGCCGTTGCCGCGCTACCTCCCTGCCCTTTTCGTGGGCGGCGCGGTCTGGGCGCTGATCTACGCGACCGCGGGGCTCGGCGTGCTCGAGGTGCTGGGAAGGCTCTTCGCCGAGCGGACGGCCCTCGGGCTGTCCGCCGTGGCCGCCCTCCTCCTCGCAGTGTGCGGGGTGGTGGTGTACCGCAGAAGAAGGGCGGCCCCGTCCTCCGGTGACACCGTGGCCGACGAATCGTGAACCCGTCCCGCAAGGGGCAGATACCGGCGGCGGGCGAGATGTACGTACGGCCTCAGCTCTCCTCGGACTGCGCGCCGGACAGGACGGGGACCGGCGGAGATCCGGCCACGAGGTTCGGGAAGAGCGCGCCGCCTGCGAGGACATCGTGCCTCCACAAGCGTGCTGATTGCACCCTTGTCGCGCGGCCGCTGGAGCCAGCGGTCGCACTCCCTTCAGTACCTCGCCGGAGAGCAGCAGTGATATCCGGCTCCGGTAGTGAGGGGCGATCGTCCCGCATCGGTGGTGTTGGGTCCGGGCGGACGCCTACATCTGCTCGAAGTGGAAGGAGCGGATGAAGCAGTCTCGCGGCTGGCCGATCGCGAACAGGACGCAGTCGAGCACGGATTGGGCGGTCAGCGGGTCGTCTGCGGTCCGGGAAGTGTGATCCCAGGTGGGGTGGAGTGGGTCGCCGTCCATGAAGTCCGGCGGGTAGAGCGAGATGACACGGATGCCCTCGGGGCGGAGTCGGTGGGAGAGGATGTCGGCAAAGCCGGCCTGGGCGGCTTTGGCCGCGTAGAACGCGGGGTGTGCCTGCGAGCGGTGGTTCCGGGCTTCCGCGGCCGAGGAGACCAGGTTGACCACGTCCGCACCAGCAGAGGCGCGTAGCAGCGGCAGGAAGTGTTTGACCGTCAGCAGTGTGCCGGTGGCTCCGGAGGCGATGGTGTCGGTGATCGCGTCGTCGTCGGCGTCCCACATCTCGGGACCTTCCAGGTAGCGGGCGCCGTTGTTGACCAGCACATCCACCCGGTCGGCGTGGGCGGTGATCCCATCCGCGAAGGCCCGTATGGAGGCCGGGTCGGCCAGATCGCAGGCGAACGCTTCGGTCTTCGCCCCGCTGTCGGTCGCCACCTCCTCGGCCACTCTCTGGGCTGCAGCCAGAGAACGCGCGGACACGAACACGCGCGCACCCAACCGACCTGCCTCCAAGGACAACGCTCGCCCGAACCCACGCCCGGCCCCGGTAACCACCACCGTGTGCCCAGTGAGATCCACGCGCACACCTCCTTCTACCTCTTGTTGATCACCGTGAGCGTAGCCCTGCCGTCCAACGCGCTGAACCCCTCAGTCGAAGCACGAGTGGAGAGATCCACTGAGCACGTCTGGGCAGGACATGAGCATCACCCGGACGTGTTCACGGCTCTGGCCGGAGTTTCGTGAAGGGCCAGGTCGTCGGAGTGGAGGTGGCTGGGATGCAGCGGCCCCCTTCGTAGGTCGCTACCCAGCAGCCACAACCATGCCGGCCGTGACCTGAGGACGGTTGGGGAGCAGCGACGCGAGGTTGTCCCTTACGAAGTCCGCCGCCTGCTCGATCGACTCTTCGGCCCCGGACTGGTCTTCAAAGACGCTGGTAGAGACCATCACTCCGTCCCCGGCGTCCACCCAGTAGTAGGCCACGAAGCCGGGGACTCGGCGGAGGAGAGGCACGAATCCCTCATCCACTCGGCGTCCCGCCTCGGCAGAGTCAGTCACTCCTTCGTAACGCCGAATTACTGCGTACACAGCTGATCTCCTCACGGATCCCAAGGTCACCTTGCGCGAAGCGACCTACCCCCACCGAGCGTCTTTCGCTCGGAGGACGCCCGGAAGTGACCCGTATAGGCGCACGGTGATCCAAACCGGGGATCTGCTGTGGCCAGGGCTGGGCGAACCGGGACATCACCCAAGTCCGGTCAGAGCCGTGTTCACAGAGCGCCATCAGTAGCGCGCGGGCGGGATGCGCGGTCGGCCACGCGGAGGTGCCGAGATCCCGGACAGGACAGACGATCTCTCCCTGAGGCGACTTCCACCCGGCCACCCACCGGCGGCAGCAGCTCCGTCTGAGAGTGTGATGGCAGAACCCAGGCTCAGGCCCGTCGCAGGCGAGCTTCAGGTACCAGCTTCCGCAGCTCAGCGGGCTCCTTGGGGCGCATCTCGCCAAGCGTCTGCGATCGCGATCGCGAGAAGCGCCTCCCACGCGAGCTCGGCAGCGACGCCGGGCTGACCGGTGTCTTCGGCGAACAGTCGCTTGCAGAGTTGATCTCGGGTCGGCAGGGACGGCCGGGCGATGCACTCGGTCACCAGCCGACTCCATCGGTGCCGCTCCCGCCTGCCGCCCCGACGCTGGTCCCAACTCCCGTGGCCGGGTTCCCACTCCCGTGTCCCGGCTCAACCCTGCGGGCCACCCACCCCGCCCAGTGGACGACCAGAGCGCTCAGGGGCCAAGCAGAACGCTCAGTCGCAGCGCTCGCGCCGGCTCGCCTTCGCGCGCGAGGCACAGGGCGGGGCGTTCGGTCGCTATTCGATGCCGGTGTCGCCGAGGGCCTCCAGTACGTGTCGCAGGCCGGCGCCGGTGTTCGCGACCAGGTCGCGGTCCACGTCGGCGAGCAGCCGTGCGTAGTTCGCCAGGTGATCGGCGAAGGCGGCCCGGGTGACCTCGTGGCCGTGCTCGGTGAGGCGGATCTTGATGGTGCGCCGGTCCTCGCCGTCGCGTACCCGCTCGACCAGCCCCTTGGCTTCCATCCTGTCGATTCGGTTGGTGATCGCGCCCGACGTCACCATGGACGCCTTGAGGAAGGCCCCGGCGGTGAGGGCGTAGGGCGGGCCCGAGCGCTGCAGCGTGGTCAGTACGTCGAACTCTCCGTGTTCCACGCCGTGTGCGGCGGCCGACGCCTTGGCGGACTTGTCGATCACCCGGGCCAGTCGCTGGATCCGCCCGAAGAGTTCCACCGGCCACAGGTCCTCCGCCACGTCGGGACGCTCCTTGACCCACTGACCGATGATCGCGTCCACGGCATCACTCATCGCCGCACTCCTCTCCATAGGGATCCTCTCAACGTTAAGACACTTGACGTTGAGAGAGTCGGGCTGCTTTTATCTCAACGTTGAGATTATCAAGACTGAACGACAGGAGCATCCCATGTCCGCGCTCGCCCTCCACCCCGACGCCCAGGACCTCCTCTTCCGCCAGGCCCGTACCGCCAACACCTTCACCACCGAGCCGGTGACCGAGGATCAGATCCGGGCCATCTACGACCTCGTCAAGTACGCCCCCACCGCCTACAACCAGTCGCCGCTGCGGATCGTCGTCATCCGCACGGACGAGGCCCGCGAGCGGCTCCTGCAGCACATGGCCGAGGGCAACCGGCCCAAGACCGCTGCCGCGCCGCTGGTCGCAATCCTCGCCGCCGACAACGAGTTCCACCAGGAACTCCCCACACTGCTCCCGCACTTCCCTCAGGCCAAGGACCTGCTGTTCGCCGACCGCCCGGTCCGCGAGGAGTCCGCCCTGCTCAACGCGACGCTCCAGGCGGCCTACTTCATCCTCGGCGTACGCGCGGCAGGGCTGGCCGCAGGGCCGATGACCGGCTTCGACTTCCCCGGCGTACGCAAGGAGTTCCTGGACGACGACCACACGCCGCTGATGGTCGTGAACATCGGCCGCCCCGGTGCGAACCCCTGGTTCCCCCGAGGACCGCGGCTCGCCTTCGACCAGGTCGTCACGACCCTCTGAACCGACTCCCCCGCGCCGAGCACCCGCGCCCCTCGGTCCGCACCAGCGCCCGGACCTACCTCGCCGTCCCGGACCTACCTCGCCGTCCCGGCACTCGCAGTCCTGGTACCTCCCCGGCGCACGGGCCGTCCTCCGTGCGCCGGCACGCTCCGCCCACTCCCCCATCCCTCCCGCGCCGATCGGCCCCCCACCCCGACCTCCGGAGTCCGCCGTGTCCCTGCTCGACCGAACCCGCCCCCTCCACCCCACCCAGGCGCCACGCCACATCCCCGCCCTGTGGCTGGCGTTGCTCGCCACTCCCCTCGCCGCGAGCGCCAACAGCCCCGTCCTCATCCTCCCCGACATGGCCGAATCCTTCGGCGTCCGCACCGCCACGGCGACCTGGCTCGTCACCGTCTTCGCCTGGGCCGTCGCCGTCGGCACCCCGCTCATGGCCGCTCTACTGCGCCGCCGCGGACTGGGCGCCACGCTCCGACTCGGCGCCACCTTGATCGCAGCCGGCACCGTCGTCGTCGCCGTCGCCCCCTGGCTGCCCCTGGCCATGGCAGGCCGCGCGGCCCAGGCGATGGGCGGCGCCGGCCTGGTCACCGCGGCAATGAGCCTCGCGGGCTCGGTCCGCAGGATGGGCGTGATCACCGCCGGCTTCGGAACGCTCGGCGCGGTCGGCCCGCTCCTCGGCTCCACGATCGCCGGCGCAGTCTCCTGGCGCCTTTCCCTCGCCGTCGGAGCGGTCGCACTCCTCGCCCTCCCGGCGATCACCCGCCGCGCCGACCTGTCCGCCCCCCGAGACGACACCCCCTTCGACGGCCGCGGCGCTACCCTCCTCGTCCTCCTCGCCACGGCCCTGGTCCTCATCCCGCGCTTCCCGCTTCCGGCAGTCACCGCCTCCCTCATGGCAGCCGCGCTGCTGGCCCTGCACATCCGCACCCGCCCCACCGGCTTCGTCCCCGCAACGCTCCTGCGCACCAGGACCTTCGTCCTGGCGACACTGCTCGCGTGCACCTTCGCCACCTCGTACTTCACGCTCCTCTTCACCGTCCCCCAACTGCTCGCCGACCGCACCGACTGGACCACGTCCACGATCGGCACAGGCCAGCTGCTCGCCCTCCTCGCCGGCTCCGTGCTCTCCATGGCACTGGCCGCCGCCTCCGCCCGGATGGGCCGCCCGCGGGTCCTGACGATCCTGCTGACCACCGGAGCACTCGCCCCGCTCACGACAGTGCTCGCCCCCTGGCCGCCGATGCTCCTGCTCGCCGCGACACTGGCGGTCCTCACGACAAGCGCGGGCCAGGCCACCCTCGCGGTGTACGCGACCCAGGCCGCACCCACCCACCAACGCCCCACAGCGATCGGTCTGTTCAACCTCGGCTACCAGCTCGGCGGCGCCTTCGGCCCCGCCATCGCCACCCTCATCACCCTCAACGCCTGAGCCACACCGCACCCCACCAACCCCCACCACAGCCCGCCGAGCCTCGCAAGCGCGGGAGCGCGGGAGCGGACCGCGCAAGCGGCTGGGACGCGCGGGCGGCGACGACCCGGGTCTCACGGGGTGGCGATGCCGAACTAACCTTCGCACCATGGCTTTGCGACCTGACGAGTTCTACGACCACGCGCTCTCCGCCGCGAATGGTGAGCGTCGGCTCCCCCTCGCGCGCATGACAGGGTGGGATATCAGCCCGTTCGAACCGGACGGATTGCGCGTCGCGCAGCTGCGCCCTCCGGTTCTGCCCGAGCCTCCGCGACACGGTGACGACCCGTCGGACTGTGAGTCGTGCCGAGCCCGAGGCGAGGGGATCTGGTTCAACGACAGTTGGCGGCTCACTCGGATCAAGGGGGTCGGTGTGCCGCTGGTGCTCATGCTGCATCCGCTTGAGCACCATGACATGGCGGACCTGCCCGATGAGCTGGCGGCCGAGTTGGGGGTCCTGTCCACTCACATCGTCCGCCACGTGCAGGCCCTGCCGCACATTTCGCGAGCCCACGTCTACCGCATCGGAGATGGGGGCGCACACCTGCACATCTGGTTCTTCGCACGGCCCGAGGGACAGACCCAGCTGTACGGATCGTGGATGCCCGTCTGGGACGATCTGCTCCCGGAATACCCGGCAGATGTCGCAGAGGCGGATGCGGCGATCGTGGCAGACGCATTGATCGCCTCCATCGGGGGTCGCCGCTCGGCTGCCGGCGAATCGCCGCACGACTGATCCCCACCCGGCAAACTCATCCGTACGACCTGCGGCTGCTTCACGTGCGCTCCTGGTGGATGCGAAGTCGCAGCACCAGGTCGTGCGGGTCAGCCGCCCTGGCCTGCGCTTCCGACCGGGCCGACCTTCACCGGAGAGCCGGGGCCTTCCGTGACGGGCAGGGTGGCGGCGCCCGGCCAGTCGAGGGTGACCGTCTTCGTCTCGTTCGGCGGGGTCACCAGGAGTCCCGTGATGCGGACTCCGGAGCCGCCCGTCTTGTTGATCGGGTAGTTGATGCCGAAGGCCGCCGACTTCCCGCTCTTGAGGGTGATCGAAGTGGCCTGCTGACCCGTGCGCTTCGCGGACAGCGGGCCCGCGCCGGTCTTGAGGTCGACCCCCGCGTACCCGGAAACCACACAGTCCCGGCCGCCGCTGTTCGTCAACTGCACGACGACGGTGCCGTCGGGGTCACCCTCGATGGTGTTGTCCGTCGCCGTGATCTCCAGATCGTCGGCGCGGCACCTGCCGGCCTTGCCGCTCTCGTCGGAGCCGGTCCCGGCGGCCGCGCCCTGCCCGCCGGAGCCATTCCCGGCCGAGTCCCCTCCGGTCGAGTCCGCTCCGGCGGAGCCCTGTCCCGCCGAGTCCTGTCCGGCGGAGCCCTGTCCGGCGGAGCCCTTCCCGTCGCCCTGATCCGAACCACCCGAGTCCGGACCACCCGAGTCCGAACCGCCGGTCGAGGAAGACGTGGTGGACGCGGACGGCGGTGCACTCTGCCCCGTGCCGTCGTCGTCGTTGCAGGCCGTCAGCGAGAGACCCGCAGCAACGACCAGGGCGGCGGTGAAGGTGAGCTTGCGAACGCGCATCGATTCTTCCTCAGTGTCGGTGGGGGGCTACAAGCTGCTCGGTACGAGCGAGCGTTTCCGATCACCAAGACCTGCCCGGGACGGCGAGCCGTTCCGCCCAACCGCCCCGTAGTACAACTCTGTTACAGACAACCAGGCACGTCTTCACCCTCCCGGGCGTGACCAGTGGGCCGGTCGTCGGTCACTGGTCACTGGTCACGCCCGGTGGGTCACATCCGTGTCGAGAGGGGGACCGTGATCTGCTTCAGCCAGGTGCCCGCCGCGAAGTCGCGCGCCTTGACGACCACACGGTCGCGGTGGACCTCGATCTGGAGGCCCTGGTTGAAGGTGCCGGGGACCGTGACCTCGCCGCCCTTGCCGTCGTCCTTGTAGCCCGTCTGCACCGCGCCCGTGTTGATGACGGAGAAGCCGTCCAGGTTGGCGGTGCCGGGGACGACCCGGCGGACGTACCAGTCCGACAGGGCGAGATCCCAGTGGGTGTGTCCACAGAAGAGGAAGACGTCCTTGTGGCGGCCGAGGATCCCGAGCAGCCGGTCCGCCTGGAGGTAGTCGCGCGAGTACAGGCGGTTGTGGCTGCCCGAGACCGTGTTGGGGAGCGGATGGTGCGTGATGACCATGACGGGCCTGCGGCGGCGCGCCCAGTGCGCGAGGCGCTCCTCCAGCCAGGTCAACTGCGCCTCGCTGAGCCACACTTCGTCCCAGAGCTTCGGGTCGTGGAAGTGCATGTACTTCTCGGTGCCGAGACTCAGCACCGGGATGCCGCCGAAGGAGTGCTCCGCGTACACCGTGTTGCGGCCGGCGAAGTGGTGGAAGCTACTGAACAGGGAGTCCTCGGTGGTGCCGTTGGGCCAGGTGTCCTGTGCCAGGGTCGACGGGTCACGCCACTTGGGGACGTAGAACTCGTGGTTGCCGATGGCCCAGGCGACCGTCCTCGCGTGGGTGTGGTGCGCGAGTTCGGCGGTGACCGCCGCGTACTCGGCGTCGTACCCGCGCGGCGTGATGTCGCCCGCGACGGCGAGGCCCGAACTCGCGGGGTTGGTACGGTTCATGTCCTCCAGTGCCACACCGAGGTCCCGGAGGTCGCCCTGGATGTCGCTGATGACGTTGAACGTGGCGACCGGCCGCCCCTTGCCCGTGTGCGTGGGGGGCGCCGCGCCCGCCGGTACCTGGGAGGCGGCGAGCGCGCCCGCCGCTCCTGTCGCGACGGTGAGCAGAGACCTGCGATCCACTGGGAGTTCCTCTCGGATGGGCGGTGGCCCCGGCGAGCATGCGACCTGACGCTCCCCGTGTTCAGGTCGCATGCGCTCGCGTCCCGGGGTACCGCGTTGTGAACTAGACCCGTTATGGATACGCAACCTGATCGGCCCGTTGCCCGGCTCCGGGATGTCTGCCGTATGAACGTATCCCGACGGGAGGGCTGAGCACTCCGGGGCGTCACACGGGCTGGGTGTCCGGTGTCCTCTGTGTGTCGTGTGCGTCGTGAGCCCCGGTGCCGGTGCCCGTGCCGGTGCCGAGTTGTGCCGTCGGTACCCGGAACGTCTCCCGCAGGCCCCAGGCGCACAGGACGAGGACCAGCGCCGCCGCACCGGAGTACAGGCCGACGCCGATCGGGTTGTTGTCGTACGCGATGAACAGTGCGGTCGCGGCGGTCGCGGCCGTGCCGCCGCCCAGCGCCGCGCCGGTCTGGTACGTGGCGGAGATGGACGAGTAGCGGGTGGCGGCCGGGAACTGCTCGCCGAGGAAGGCCGGTATGCAGCCCTGCGGGGCGGCCATCAACACGTTCACCAGCACGTACGCGAGGGTTGCGAGACCGAGCACATGACCGTCCACCAGGGGGAAGTAGACGAAGAAGAAGCCCGCATAGGCCAGCGTGCCGACGATCACCACCGGCTTGCGGCCCCTCCTGTCCGAGAGCATCGCCATGGCCGGCACGGCGAGCGTGAACGCGATCGAGCCCGCCACCTGCAGCAGCAGCGACTCGGTGTAGTCGTAGCCGCGCTCCTCGGCGTACGTCACCGTGAAGATCGTGCCGATGTAGGCGAGGGTGTTGTAGCCGAAGGCCACGCCGATGGCCAGCAGCATCTGGCGCGGGTGCCGCTTGACTGCGTTCAGGATCGGCACCCGGGGAGCACGGTCGGTACGGCGCTCCTCGTGCGGCATGCGGCTGCGGGCCACGACGCCCACCAGGACGAGCAGGCCGCCGAGCCAGAACGGCACCCGCCATGCCCAGGCCTGGAGTTGCTCCTCCGGCAGCAGGGTGATCACGGTGAACACGCCCGTACCGAAGAGGCTTCCGATGCCGATCCCCGCGCTGGTGAAGCTTCCCCACAGGCCGCGCCGGTTCTCCGGAGCGTTCTCGATGCCGAAGAGCGACGCGCCGCCCCACTCGCCGCCGGCCGCGAAGCCCTGGACGAGACGGAGGGCGACGAGCATGACCGGTGCGGCGACTCCGACGCTCTCGTACACGGGCAGACAGCCGATGAGGAAGGTGCTCCCGCCCATGATCAGGAGCGTGAGCACCAGCATGGCCTTGCGCCCGATCCGGTCGCCGAAGTGACCGAACACGACGCCGCCGAGCGGGCGGGCGATGAACCCGCTGCCGAACGCCGCGAAGGCCACCAGGGTGCCCACCGTGTGATCGAAGCCGGGGAAGAAGACGGTCGGGAAGACGATCGCGGCGGCAAGGCCGTAAATGATGAAGTCGTAGAACTCCAGTGCCGTTCCGAAACCGGAGATGAAGAAGGTGCGTGCGCCTGTGGCCGTTCGGGCCTCAGGGCTCGGTCGGACGGTCTCCGTCATGGCGGATCCTTCGGGGTGGGGAGGGATGAGGTGGGGAGGGGAGGAGCAGAAGAGGACGGCGAGGAGGGGAGGGAGAGACGGGAGGGCCGAGGAGCGCGGCCGGGAGGGAGGGGAGCGGTGTGTCAGAAGCGGGCGAAGTCCCGCGTCGTGGCCTCGTGCGGCGCGCCGGTGAGGTGGTCCAGCGCGCAGTGGGTGACGTCGAGGCCGATGGTGAGGAGGGTTCCCCACTGCTGGTGCGGCGGCTTGCCCTCGTCGGGGCGCATGCAGACGACGGCGCCGGCTCCGTCGTCCCCGCACAGGGCCTTCGCTCGCCCGGCGGGCGACAGCCCCGGCATCGCGGCCCGCACGTCGCGCAGGTGCGCGAGGCGCTCCGTCGTCAGCGAGTCGGCCGGGCCCGTGTCCCCGGCCGCGAGTCCGGCGTCGAGGAAGTGGTTGGTGTGCAGCAGCCAGCCGCCCTCGCCGGCCGGGACGACCGCCAGGCCGGCGGGGGAAAGTTCCAGGCTCGCGGCCGGAGAGCCGGGGGTGACCACGGTCAGCGAGGTCGACGCGCTGACACGTGCCGTGGAGGCGATGTCGACGGCCTGGTCGAGGGTGTCCGCCTCGTCGAGGATGCGGCGGGCCACCGCGTGGACGGGCACGCCGCCGCTGCCCGAGTCGGACGCGTGGAACAGGATGTTGAAGTGCACGCCCAGGCCGGCGCTGTTGACCCCGATCTTGCCCGGCACCCCGAACTCGGTGAAGAGCTTCACCGTGCGTCCCGCGCTCGGCGTCAGCTCGTGCAGAAGTCCGTCCGGGACGAGCAGGTCGTGCCAGTCCCAGGTCTGCAGGGTCTGCGGCGTCGCTCCCGGGGGCGCGAACACCGCCGTCGAGCACTCCCCCACACCGGGCTCGGGACAAGCGGCGAGGATCTCGGTACGGGCGCCGACGGCAGCCACCTTCCAGCGCTGGACGCCGGCCGCGTCGGCACAGGCGTCCGACTCCTCGGCAAGGGCCGGCGCCCATGCCCGTAGCGCCTCGTGGCTCCGTGTCGCGACGGAACGCACCTGGTCCTCGGGCACACCCAGGGCGGCGAAGTGCTCCAGGTAGAGCTCCGCGACGCGGCGGACCTGGCCGGCGAATCGGGTGCCGAGCAGGCTTCCGCGCTCGCGGGGGTCGGTCGTCCCGGTGGTGAGGGTGTGCAGTTCCATGTGCGTTCCTTCGGGGGCCGTGACCAGGGCAGGGATGCACCGGGCGGGGCCACGTGATGGGGAGGCCACACGGCGGGGCCTCCTGGTGGGGCCGCTCACGGATGGTGTGCGGCGCGCTTCAAGCTAGGAACGTAAAACGTTTTATGCAATGCTTGGGGCACATGCCCGGGGAGCTACTTGTCGGTAATGGTCGGCGGCGGCACCCGGGCGGAGTTCACTTCGGGAGGGCGGTGCGGTGGCGCGGGCACGGGCACGTGGCATCACGATCAAGGACGTGGCCCGGAAGGCGGGGGTCTCCATCACCGCCGTCTCGCACGCCCTCAACGACAAGGGCACCCTGAGCGCTGCCACGCGTGAGCACATCCGTGCCGTGGCCGATCAGATGGGGTACGAGGCCGATGCCCTGGCCCGCGGCCTGCGGCGTTCCACGATGGGCGCGGTCGGGTTGGTGCTGCGTTCCCTCGACGTCCTGGGCGACTACGCGCCCGCCGGCGTGGACGTCTTCGAGAGGTTCGTGGGCGCCGCCGCCTCACAGGCCCTGGCCCGCAATCTGAGCCTCATGCTGGTGCCCGACCTGACGCGAAAGCCGGTTCCGCCGCTCGCGTTCTCCCTGGACGGCTACATCGTCACCAACCCGCACGTCGACGACCCGGTCATCGCCCTCCTCGAGGATCGCGGCATCCCCTACGTGACGTACGGGCGCCCTCCGGGCCGTACGGACTTCACCCACTGGGTCTCGGAGGACGACACGGCCTCCGCGCGCCTGATCCTGACCCATCTGGAGGCCGGTGGGGCCCGTCGTGTCGCCCTGGTCCGGGGCACCGACCCGAACGCCTGGAACCTCGAACACCAGGACACCTACCTGCGGTGGTGCTCCGAGCAGCGCGTCACTCCACGGTTGTACGAACTGGCCGAGCGCTCGGGTGTCGAGGGCGGCGTGGAGCTCGCCGCGCGGATCGCGGACGACGGCGTACCGGACGCGGTCTTCTGTCTCACGGGACGGCACGCGGCCGGGGTGCAGCGGGGTCTCATGGCGCGCGGGGTACGGGTGCCCGAGGACACGATGGTGGTCGCCGGCTCCGACTCCGAGCACGCCCGCAACAGCCGGCCCGCCATCTCGGCCCTGGAACTGAACCCGGTCGACAGTTCGGCGGCCCTGCTCGACATCCTCCAGTCCCTGATCGCCGGACGGCCCGCCACCGCGCCACGGCTCACCACGGCGCGCTTCCGGCCGCGGGCGTCGACGCGGCGGTAGTACCGCCGGTGCGGTGGTGGTCCCGCCGGGGCAGTCATCGCCGCCGCGGTGGTCGCCGGTGCGGCCCGTCAGCCGAGTTCCTCCGCCGGCTCGACGATGACCCTCGGGTGTGACAACCGGATCTTCTGACGGATGTTCACGCTTCACGAGGCAACCCCCGCCCCGTGGTTGTCATCCTCCGAAGGCGAGAGAGGCACCGAGGAACCCGGGGCGTCCGGGAGATCCGGAGTCCCCGACGGCGCTCCCGAGCGCGTTTCGAGGTGCCCCCGACGAGACCGATCGTGAGGAAGACCGCTTTGATACGTGTCACACGCGGCGTGGCCGCCGCCGCGGCGTTACTCGCGCTGGCGGCGGTGTCGCCCGGAGCGGCGTACGCCCAGCCGTCGCCGTCGTCCGGACCACCGTCGACCACGTCCCCGGGGAGCCGTCTCGGCAACCTCGAACTGCCCGAAGGCTGGCAGGTGACCGGGGCCGGTGCCGGCAGGCAGTTGGTCTGGACGTCGCCCGAACCCGTACCCATGGGAGACGCACGGGTCGAGTTCCATGCCGGTGACCGGCTGCTCGGCCACCCGGTGGCCCAACGGGACGGCCGTTCCTTCCGGTTGCCCCTGCGGGACGTCCAGCTCGCCGAAGGGACCCGGTTGCGCGTCACGGCCGGCGGGCGTCGGCTCGACGCGGCCGGGCCCGCCCGCTCCGCGCGCATCGCGCCCCTCGCCCCGAGCGCTCGGACCGAGGCCCCGCTTCCCGCGAACCGGGTGGACCCCGGTGTGCCGGGTCGCTACCGCACCGTCAGCGGCGAGTACGACCTGAAGTCCGTGCGGCTGCCCGGGTTCCCCGAGCCCGTAGAGATGCGCGCCACGGTCGTGGGACCGGCGGACGCACCGGGGAAGAGGCCGGTCGCCCTGTTCCTGCACGGCCGCCACGGGACCTGCTACACCCCCGGAACCGAGGACGTGACCGGCGACTGGCCCTGCGCGGCCGGTTCCAAGCCGATACCGAGCCACCAGGGGTATCTGCGGGCCCAGCGACTTCTGGCCTCCCAGGGGTACGTGACGCTGTCCATATCCGCCAACGGCATCAACGGCCAGGACTACCGTGCCGACGACGGCGGCGCCCAGGCCCGCTCGTCCCTCATACGGCTGCACCTGGCCCGCTGGGCCGACTGGTCCACGAACCGAGCCGCCGCCCCGGCCGCCGTACGCCGTGCTTCCGCCGCGGACCTCTCGCGCGTGCTCCTTGTCGGCCACTCCCGGGGCGGCGAGGGCGTCAACCGGGCCGCACTCGACAGCCTCTCCCCGGCGCCCGCCGACCAGGACGGCTACCGGGGGCCCGTACGGTGGAAGATCCGCGGCACCGTCCCGATCGGGCCCACGATCTTCGGCAACAACCCGGCGCCCGACGTGCCTTCCATGACCATCCTGCCGGGCTGCGACGGCGACGTGTCCGACCTCCAGGGCCAGAACTTCGTCGACGGCACGCGCGGCGTCAGCCGGGGCGCCGCTCTGCACAGCGCGGTCTACGTGGTCGGCGCCAACCACAACTTCTTCAACAGCGAGTGGACCCCCGGCCAGGCGCAGGCTCCCGCCTCCGACGACTTCTGGTCCGACGAGGCGACCGACCCGGTCTGCTCCCCCGGCACGAAGACCCGTCTCACCGCCACCCAGCAGCAGGCCGCGGGCGCCACCTACATCGCGGCGGCCGCCCGGCTGTTCGTCGACGGTGACGACCGGGTCCGTCCGCTCCTCGACGGCACCGGCCGCCGCGCGCCCTCGGCCGACCCGGCGCGGGCCCTCACCCACGCCGTCGGCGCGAACCGTACGCCGGCCTTCGTACCGGGTTCCTCCTCTCTCACCGTGTCCGGCGGGGGGCGGCTCTGCGCCCAGATCGACCCCGACGCCGCCCGCGCGTGCCTGTCCCCCGACGCGGGCGGATTGTCACCGCACTTCGCGTACTGGGAGGCCTCTCGCGAGCCGGGCCGCGACGCCGTCGCGCTGGAGTGGACGCGTTCCGGAACCCCGGTCGCGGTGCGCTCGGCGCGGCCGGTCTCCCTGGCCGGTTCCGACGCTCTGGCCCTCCGGGTCATCGTTCCGCCCAACAGCACGGGCACCGCGCTCGACGTCGCCGTGACCGACGCCTCGGGGCGCCGCGCCCACCTGGGCCGTACCCGTGTCGACGGGCTGCCGGGCAGCGAGCGGACCGCGTCCTACTGGGCGCGCGAGGTGCGCGTGCCGCTGTCCGCGGCGGCCCGGTCCGGATTGGACCTGAAGCGGATCACGGCGCTTGAGCTGACTCCGCGCGGTACCTCCGGCCGGGCGTGGCTGATGGACGCGTGGGGCTGGCGCCCCGGCACTCCGGCGGTACGTCCGGCCGCTCTCGCACGTGTCGACATCGGCCGCCTGACCGTCTCGGAGGGTGACTCCGGGGTCCGGACCTACCGGGTTCCGGTGCGGGTGTCCGGTCAGGGCAACGGCCAGGTCCGTCTGTTCGTCCCCGATCCGGCCACGGGCGAGTTCACCTCGCGCACGGTGACGGTACGTCCGGGACGCCACGACATCGACGTGCCGGTGGAGGTACGGGGCAACTCCCGCTTCGGCTACACCGTCACGCACGACGCGTTCGTCAAGGCGGTGCGCGGCACAGTGGTCGGCGCGCACCGCGGAGGCGTGACCGTGCTGAACGACGACCCCATGCCCAAGGTGAGCGTGACGCCCGTCGCCGGCGAGGTGACCGAGGGCGGCGCCCTCACCTGGCGGGTGACGCTGTCCGAGCCCGCCGACGCCGAGATCATGGGCGGCGTCACCTTCCTGCCGCCCCGCGACGGCACGGAGCTGTCCACGGCGGACGTCGACCAGGCGTGGCTGAAGGAGCAGCTCGGGGAGGTGCCGGGTACGGTCACGCCCCTCTCGCAGATCGAGTCCGGCAGCCTGTACTTGTCCGTCTCCGTCCCGGCCGGCGCGACGTCCACGGAGGTGAGCGTGCCCACGGTCAAGGACGACGTCAGCGAGCCGGTGGAGTCGCTGCGGGCTCAGCTGACCATCTACGACGGCGGCTGGGAGCCCCTCCCCGGGCCGGAGTTCACGGGAACGGTGCGGGACGCTTCGTAACGCGAAGCGCCGACCCTGTCCGGTCCTGACGTGACGTGATCCGGGGCGGGCACCGATCCCTTCGGGGTCGGTGCCCGCGTTTCGCGTCGCTGGGGTGCGTGGGCCCCGTCACCTTCGTTCACGATCGGCACCCCGACGGTCGCGGCATCGTGGCGGTCGCCGCGTCGTGACGTTCGCGGCAGACGTGATCCGTACGCTCAATCGGTGTGATCACTCGTTCGTGAGTTCCTCCTCGTTCGGGCCCACCGCGCCACGACGCTGGCGTGTGTGGCGCGTGACCTGCGCCGTATCGGTGCGTGCGGAGGGGGAGATGTCATGACGTGGGGAGCGACGGGGCGCCGCGGCGGGCCCGGGGAGCAGGCGGTGCTCCTGGTGGCCGGGCTGGCCGATGTGGCCGTCGGCACGCTGGGGTCCGCCCTCGGCGTCGTACGGGGGCTGGCGCGGCGCTCGGACGCGGCGGAGTTGGTCGCGGAGGCCGAGCGGGATCTGACGGCACGTGGGCGTCTCGTGCTGGATCGCTACGCGGCCGTGCCCCCGGCGCATCTGGAGATTCTCGCCCGGCACGCCCTGGCCCGGCGGGTGGGCGACAGTGGCTGAGCGGTGGGAGTCGGCCGCGTTCAAGGCGCGTGTCGACGAGGTCCTGCACCGTTTCGTCGCCGACGAGGCCGATCTGCTGGCGGCGGTCGATCCGGCCCTGGCGCCGGTGGCCGAGCAGCTGGAGGCGGCGGTCGCCGTCGGCAAGCGGTTACGGGCGGCGTTCTGCTACTGGGGGTGGCGCGCGGCGCGGCAGCCCGAGAGCGACGCGTTGGTGCGGGCGGCGGCCTCCATGGAGCTCGTGCACGCGGCCGCCGTCGTGCACGACGACCTCATCGACGACAGTCCGCTGCGGCACGGGCGGCCCACCGCCCACGTGGCCCTCGGCCGTGTCGTACGGCACCACCCGCAGGCGGCGGACGCCGCCCGGTCGCTCGCGATGCTGGTCGGGGACCTGCTCATGTCGCTGGCCGGGCAGCTGTTCGCCACGAGCGGTCTGCCCGCCGCCTACCTCGGACGCGCCCGCCCGCTGTGGGCGGCGCTGGCCCGCGAGCTGATCGCCGGCGAGTGTCTGGAGATCCTGCACACCGGCGTCACCCCGGACACGGCGGCGTCACTCAAGGTGATCCGGTACAAGACCGCCAAGTACACCGTCGAGCAGCCCCTGTTGATCGGTGGCGCACTGGCCGGGGCCGACCGGCGGCTGCGCGAGGGGTACAGCGCCTACGGGCTGCCGCTGGGTGAGGCCTTCCAGCTGAGGGACGACCTCCTCGGCCTGTTCGGGGACACCCGGCACACCGGCAAGGCCAACGCCGATGACGTACGCGGCCATCGGCCCACCGCACTCCTCGCGGAGACCTGGCGCATCGCCGGTGCCGACGAGCGCGAGCGACTGCGCGCCCTCCTTGGGCGCCACGACCTGGACACGGACGGTCTGGAGGCCGTACGCGAGGTGATGCGACGGCTCAAGGCGCCCGACCGGGTCGAGAGCATGATCGCCGCCCGGGTCGAGGAGGCGCTCGGTGCGCTCCACGAGCTGGACGTACCCGCGCCGGCGGCCCATGCGCTGACCGGCCTGGCGCACTCGGCCGCGGTCCGCTTGTCGTGACCTTGTCCCCACCTTGTCCGGTCTGGACCGGCCTCGATCGGCCTCGATCGGTCTGCCGTGGGCGGTCCGACCCGGCCTCACCTCCACTCACCTCGCCCCACCCCCAAGGAGTCCCCCGTGCCCCGCACCGCCGCATCGGTGAACGCCCTCCGGCAGAGCGGCGACGCGCTCGCCGACGCCACCGTCGCCGCTCTCTTCGAACGCGGCGAGATGGGCACCTTCAACACCCTGATGCGGTTCTTCTCCACCGCCGGCGCGCCCGTTCCGGACGGGTTGCCCGATGTCGCCAGGGAGTATCTGGAGGCCACGAGCGCGCCGCCGGCCTGGGTGGACTGGGACGAGATGGAGCGGGCCCGGCTGTTCTTCATCGACAACAACGTGCACATCGCCACCGCCCTGTCCTTCGCCTCCATGCCCGCCTGCTACCTCGTCCCGCACGTGGCGAAGCTGCTGTCGACGACCCACGGTCTCGACTACCCCTCCACGCGCATGGCGGCGACCGGCCAGTTCACCGTCTACCTGATGCAGCCCGACGCCTTCGAGTCCGGAAGCCGCTTCATCCCGGCCGCGCAGAAGGTCCGCCTGCTCCACGCGTCCATCCGGCACCACCTCACCCGCGAGGACCGCTGGGACGCCGAGGAGTCGGGGGTGCCGATCTGTCAGGAGGACATGATCGGAGGGCAGATGTTCTTCTCGCTGCTCGTCCTGGACAGCCTGCACCGCCTCGGCATCCACATGTCCGAGGAGGGAGCGGAGGCGTACTACTACGCATGGCGTGTGGTCGGCGCGATGCTCGGCGTCGACCAGGACGCCGTCCCCAAGTCCCTCGACGACGCACGCCGGTTCCTCGACCAGTACATGATCCGGTACATGGGGCCGTCCCCGGAGGGCGTCCAACTGACCCGGCAGCTCATCCGGCTCTACGAGGACATCGTGCCGGGGACCCTGCTCGACCCGGTCGTGCCCGCTCTCGTCCGGTACCTGGTCGGCGACACCAGCGCCGACTGGCTCGAGGTCCCCACCACCCCTTGGGACACCCTCGTCAAGGCCGTGCCCCATCTACTGGGGGTGCTGGAGACCATCGAGGACCACTCCCCGCTCGGCGCCTGGGCCCTCGACCGGCTCGGGCACCTCACCACGATCTTCGAGCTGTCCTCGCTCACCCGTGGGCGCGTCATGCACTACGCCGTCCCCGAGAACCTCAGGAAGGAGTACGGCGTCCCCGACGCGCCGTCCCGCACCCGTCGCTGGACTCCGCCGGCCGCCACGCTCTCCCTGTGAGCCGGCCCGCGCAAAGGCCAGGGGAGGGTGGCCGCGAGCGCCAGGCGCGTGGCGCGTCGGCTGCGGTACGCCGCGAGGTCGTCCGCGAGATGCCCGGGTGGCCGGAGCGCGCCATACAGCGCGACCAGTGGCCGTTCACCCTCCGCCACCGGGAGTCCGCTGCGCGGAAGTACTGTCGCGACCCCTCTACCCGACGGTAACCTTCAGGCCCGTCCACGACTTGGGGGAGTTGTATGGGTGCCGTCACGAGGTTCGATCCCGTCGCAGAGCACGAGAGGGCCCGTGCCGCTCTGCGGGCCGTGGTCCTGCGGCTGGTGCGGCTGATGCGGGAAGTTCCGGATGTGAACGCGGCTTCCGGTGTCCCCGTGTGGACGGTGGGAGACGTCGCTGCGCACCTCGCGGGCGTGCACTTCGCCTACTCCGCCGGCTTCACCGACGAGGCCGTGGAGTGGGACGCCGTCCTCCCGCCCGGCAACGGACCGTTCGGTGAGCGGATCGCGGCCATGAACGCCACCGCCATCAGCCTCTTCGACGGCGAGGAACGCGCCCGTCTCGGCGACTTCATCGCCGAACGGAGCGAGATGTTCCTGCGGGTCACCGAAGGACTCTCGCCGGACACGCCCGTCACCGCCCCCTGGCTCGGGAAGGACCTGCCCCTCACGCTGGCGGCGGCGACCGGGCTGATGCTCAGCGAAAGTCTCGTCCACGGCCTGGACATCGCCCGAGGCGCCGGACGCCCCTGGCCGATCGGCGCCGACGAGGCGAGCCTGGTGCTCGGGCAGTCGATGCCGACGATGATGCCGCTGGGCCTGGACACGGCGAAGGCGCGGGGCGTCACCATCGCGTTCGACCTCGCCATCAAGAGCGGTCCGCGTCTGGCCGTCGTCATCGACGACGGGACGGCGACCGTGACCCGTGACGCCCCGCCGCGCGCGTACGACTGCCGGATCACGGCGGCACCGGCGGCGTTCCTGCTGGTCTCGTTCCGCCGCACACCCATCTGGAAGGCGATCGCGCGCGGTCAGATGAGGGCGGGTGGGCGCAGGCCGTGGCTCGCCATGCGGCTCGGCGAACTCATCGGCAGTCCTTGACCCCTGCCCCCTGCCCCTGCCCCTGCCCCCCGGCTCTTAGCTCCTGGCCCCTGACCCGAGGGTGTTCGAGGATTCTCACAGGTCGCGCCGCTGCACCCCGATGATCGCCACGGCCGCCGCGCCCACCGTCCACGCCGCGTAGACCGTCCAGGCACCGCCGTTGGTCCAGGGAAAGTCGGTCGGCGAGGGAGTAGCGACGTCCACGAGTCGGACCCAGGCGCGGAAGGGCAGGGCGTGGCTCGCGAGCGCCGACCAGTAACGGCCGTCGGTGAGGACGTTGGGCAGGACGAGGACGACCGCGACCGTCGTGATCATGGTGGTCGCCGTGTGGCGGATGACGGTGCCGAGGGCCATCCCCGCCAGCGCGCACACCGGGGCGAGCAGCGCCGAGGCGAGTACGACGCGCTGGGCGCCCGGGTCGCCGAACGAGACCCCGATGCCCCGGGCGTCGAGGATCTCCTGGGTCAGGACGAACGAGGCACCTGAGACGAGTGCACCGAAGGTGGTCGCGACGGCCGCGACGACGACGGCCTTGGCCGCCATCACCGAACGGCGCGCAGGGACGGCCGCGAAGGTCGTACGGACGGTGCCCGTGCTGTACTCCCCCACCATCACGAGAGCCCCCATGGCCCCGATCGCCATCACCATGACCATGGCCGCGTTCCCGGTGAAGGCGATCTGCAGGGGAATGCCGTCCCGAAGGAAATCGGCCCGCTCCCCCGCGTTCTCCGCGGTCCAGTACTTGTACGTGTCGTACGCGGTGCCCACGTTGAAGGCGATCACGGCCAGCGCCGCCGTGCCGTACGCGATCCAGGTCGAGCGGAGCGACCGGAGTTTGAGCCACTCGGAGGCGACCAGGTCGAGGAAGCGGGGGCGGGGCTCCACGGTCGGGCCGGTGGGCGGGGTCGCGCCGACTGTCCCGGTCGCGCCGGTCGCGCCGGTCGTGCCGGTCGTCGGGGTCGACGTCGCGGTCGGGGTCGGGGTCGGGGTCGACGTCGCGGTCGGGGTCGGGGTCGGGGTCGAGGTCGGGGTCGGGGTCGAGGTCATCGGGGTTCTCCTGCGAGGTACTGGACGCTGTCGGCGGTGAGTTCCATGAACACGTCTTCCAGGGACGCGGACCGGGTGCTGAGCGCGCGCAGCGGGATGCCGTGCTCCAGGGCGATCTCGCCGATCCGGTCCGCGGTCAGGCCGGTGACGGTCAGCTCGTCGCCGGCCCCGTCCACCACGGCGCCCTCGGTCACCAGTAGGTCCCGCAGTGCGGCCGCGGCGCGCGTGCCCACCCGCACGCTCCGGCGGGTGCCCCGCGCCGAGAACTCCGCGAGGCTCTCCGCCGCGATCAGTTCGCCCCGGCCGATGACGATCAGCTGGTCGGCGGTGTGCTCCATCTCGGACATCAGGTGACTGGACACGAACACCGTGCGGCCCTCGGCGGCGAGCCGCCGGAACAGCTCCCGCACCCACTTCACGCCCTCGGGGTCAAGGCCGTTGAGGGGCTCGTCGAACAGCAGCACCGGTGGGTCACCCAGCAGCGCCGCCGCGATGCCGAGCCGCTGTTTCATGCCGAGCGAGAATCCGCCGATGCGGCGCCGTGCGACGTCGGCGAGACCGACCTCCCGCAGCACCTCCGTCACCCGCTGCTGCGGGATGCGGTTGGAGCGCGCCAGCGCGGACAGTTGCGCCAGCGCGCTCCGTCCGCCGTGCACGTCGTGCGCGTCGAGGAGCGCGCCGACGTGGCGCAGGCCGCGGGCCCGCTCGTGGAAGGGGCTTCCGTTCACGGTGACCGTGCCGCCGGTGGGCTCGTGCAGGCCGAGGATCATCCGCAGTGTCGTGCTCTTGCCCGCGCCGTTCGGGCCGAGGAACCCGGTCACCTGGCCGGGCCGCACGGTGAAGGACAGGTTGTCGACGGCGGTCGTGCCGCCGTATCGCTTGGTGAGTTCGTTGACTTCGATCACTTGACCAAGGTGCCGGTGCGTCACCCCTCCCGTCGTCCTGCCGCCGCCGACAATTCCCCGGCCCGATGTCGACCCCGGTCGTACAGCCTCGGGTTGACGACCCTGGCCCTGACTGGCCGTGATGGGCCCCGACCAGCCCTGACCGGCCCTGACCGCCGGGTTTGGAGCATGGTCCAAGATTCACATGGATGGGGCTCGGGGTCTTCTGTGGAATGCGCAGCTCCGCAATAGTGGCGCGCACAGCGGAAGTTGGTTTCCGCATGACAGAAGTCCGCTACGGAGGAGTGCCCGTGCCGCACGCCGCCCCACCTGCTCCACCCGCGCCGTCCCTCGCGCGCCGCGCAGCCCGTCTGCTGCGCACCTCGCTCTTCGCGCAGGTCGCCTGCGCGCTCCTGCTCGGAGTCCTCGTCGGACGACTGTGGCCCGAGGCCGCAGCGGCCGCCCAGCCACTCGGCGACGGCTTCGTCCGCCTCATCAAGGCGATGATCGCCCCGCTCGTCTTCTGCGTGGTCGTCGCCGGCATCACGAAGGCGGGTGACCTCAAGGCCTTCGGCCGCATCGGGATCAAGGCCCTGATCTGGTTCGAGGTGGCCACCACGGTCGCGCTCGTCTTCGGTCTGCTGGCCGGAAACCTCGCCGGTCCCGGAACCGGGATGAACGTCGACCCGGCGAAGCTCGACGCCACCGCCGTCGACGAGAAGACCGGCGGCGGCGAGCTGCCCTCGACCTCCGAGTTCATCCTGCACTCGCTGCCCGACAGCGCGGTCGGCGCCTTCGCCGAGAACTCGCTGCTCCAGGTGCTCGTACTGTCCTGCCTGGTCGGCGCGGCCCTGCTCCACCTCGGCCACACCAAGGTGCCGGCCATCCTGCCCGTGATCGAGCAGGCGCAGGAAGTCGTGTTCGCCATCGTCGGTTTCATCATGAAGCTCGCCCCGCTCGCGGTCTTCGGTGCGACGGCACATCTGGTCGGCGAGTACGGGCTCGGCGCGCTCTCCACGTACGGGAAGCTGATCGCCGTCTGTTACGGCGTCGCCCTGCTCTTCCTGCTCGCCCTGGCGCTTGCGCTCAAGGCGCTGACCGGGCTCAGCCTATGGAAGTTCATCCGCTACACCCGCGAGGAAATGCTCCTCGCGCTCGGGACGGCCTCCAGCGAGACCGTCATGCCACGCATGATGCAGAAGCTGCGCGCCGCCGGCTGCCGGGACGACGCGGTCGGGCTCGTACTGCCCACGGGCTACTCGTTCAACCTGGACGGCGCCTCGATCTATCTGTCCGTCGGTACGCTCTTCATCGCCCAGGCGGTGGGCGTCGACCTGACGCTCGGCCAGCAGATCACCGTCGTCCTGGTCCTGATGCTGACCAGCAAGGGCATGGCCGGCGTCCCCGGCTCGGCGTTCCTCGCGCTCTCCGCGACGGCCTCCGCCCTCGGGGTCATCCCGGCCGGCGCCGTGGCCCTTCTGCTCGGTGTCGACCGGATCATGGACGCCATGCGCGTCGCGACGAACCTGCTCGGCAACTGCGTGGCCGTCTTCGTGGTCTCCCGCTGGGAGGGCGCGCTCGACCGCGTGACCGCCCAGAAGGTACTGAACGGCGAGATCGAGTTCGTACCGGAGAAGACCACGGAGGTCTCGGAGGTCGCCGAGGTCGCCGAGGTCGCCGAATCAAAGACCCTTCAGGCGTAGGCGAACTGTCGGAGGTACGACGGTTGCGGGGCCCGGCCGGCGCGAGCCGGGCCCCGCTCGCGTAGCCGCTAGTGGCTGATCGGATGGGTCACGGGTGGTGCGGCGGAAGGTGCGACGCGCGACAACTTCGCCGCCGTGCCCCGGGCGAGTTCGAAGGCCACCTCCGGGCTGCCGTCGCCCCTGCGCCAGGGAGCGGCACCGCACCACGGGCCGATCAGGCGGAACTGCTCCAGCGCGGCGGCGTACATCCTCGCTCGCATCATGTGGTGCGCGAGCAGGTGACGCAGCGCGGGCAGGTGCTGGTCGTCGGGGCCGACCTCGGCGAGCGAGGCGGCGACCTCCTCAAGGCGCTTCTTCGCCGCCTGTGTGGGCAGCGTCGAAGGAGCGGAGGGTTTCACCAGCTCCTCCAGGGCGTGCAGGTACATCCCTGCGAGCGGACTGCCTTGCGGGGCCTTACGGACCGCCTGCTCGGCGAATCCCATCATCGACTTGTCGCTGCCGAACCACTTGGCGCACCAGTACTGAAGAGCCTGCCCATGGCCCTCGTAGTGGTACGGCGCACGGGCGGTCAGTCCGTCCCAGAGTGGCTGGAACTGATCGTGGTCGTACTGAGCTCCGCGGGCGGCGGTGACCATGACGACCCAGGGGCTGGGGTTCTCGGGGTCAAGCACCGCGGCTCTGCGCGCTTCGGCGATCGCGGCCGGGAGCAGGGTGCGGAATTGGCGCATCCGCTCGGACGGGACCTCGTGTGCGTACTCGCTCCCGCGGATCTCCCAGGCCTTGTGGACCATCCGGCCGGCAAGGACGGTCGCCGCGTCGCAGTTGTCGGGCCTGGCCGTACGCCATGCCTCCAGCCATGCGTCGTCCTCGCCGGCCAGCTGCTGCAACAGCTCGATCCGGGACCAGCGCTCGTCCCAGTCGTCACCGGCCGCCGCGACGTAGGCCTCGGCGGCCCGCCAGTCGCCTTCCCACGCCGCGTCGGCCACGGCTTGCATCTCCTGAAGCCGGTGCGGGGCCGGCGGTGGGCCGGCGCGCCGACGGTCGAGTGCCTCACGGGGTACGAGTCCGTAGTGGGCGGCCACGAAGTGCTCCCTCACCCAACGCGCCGCTCGATGGGGAGCGAGGAAGAGTCTGTGGAGCACGTAGAGGAGAGCGCCGAGCACGACGGCGAAGAAGATCGTCACGGCCGAGAATCATCCATCACTCCGTCACTCTCTGCAACAGTCCAGGCCAATGCCCCGTCGAGGCCGGAGCCTGTATCGATCGCTTCAGGGCCACCGTCCGCCGCCCCCATGACTATTGGGAAACTTTCCTAACAACGTATTGACCGGGCCCCGTCAACCCCCGAAGCTTTAGCCAGCTCCTCGCACAGCACCGACTGTCGGGTGACCCGGTACGGGCCGACCCGGCCTGTCGGCTCTCCCCCGACCACGACCTGATCCGTACCCCCACGGCCGCGTCGCCGTCGGACGCCGATGACACCGCCGGCCCGTTGCCCTACGTACCTCGACGGCCGCCGCGCCACTGGCCACCCTCCAGAGGTTCGTCCCTCGGATCGCGCTCTCCGTAATCAAGCATCGTGAAAGGGAGTTGACGTGCAGAAACCCATCCCCCCGTCCCTCCGTCCCTTACGGCCCCGACTGATCGGCGCGGTGGCGGTCGCCGTCCTCGGCTCGGCCGTCCTCCTGATCCCGCCCTCGGCCACGGCGGCCGCCGGTCGCACGTCCGCGGCCGCCGGCGCGGCGGCTCCCGTCCGCTACGAGGCCGAGTCCGCCGCACTCTCCCAAGGCGTGGCGGAGTCCAACCACACCGGCTACTCCGGCACCGGGTTCGTCAACGGGGACAACGTCGCGGGCAGCTATGTGGAGTTCACCGTGAACGCCGCGAGCGCCGGTACGGCGGTGCTCGCGATCCGGTACGCCAACGGGACCACCACGGACCGGCCGGCGAACGTCTCCGTCAACGGCGCGGTGGTGGCAGCCGCCCGGTCGTTCCCGTCGACCGGTACGTGGGACGACTGGACCACGGCCACCGTGACCGCCGCCGTCACCGCAGGGAGCAACAAGATCCGGCTGACCTCCACCAGCGCGGCCGGTCTGCCCAATCTGGACCACCTGGACGTCGAGCTCACCGCGCCGGTCACCGACTACCAGGCCGAGGTCGCCTCCATCGGCCAGGGCGTGGTGGCGACCAACCACACGGGCTACACGGGCACCGGCTTCGTCGACTACACCAACATCGCCGGTTCGTACGTGGAGTTCACGGTGAGCGCCGCCACGGCGGGCAGTGCCTCGCTCGCTCTCCAGTACGCCAACGGCACCACGGCCCCCCGGCCCATGGACATCTCCGTCAACGGCACGGTGGTCGCCTCCGGCGTCGCCTTCCCGTCCACGGGCAGCTGGGACACCTGGACCACGAAGACCGTGAACGCCGTGCTCCAGACCGGTACGAACACGGTCCGGGCCACCGCGACCAGCGCCGACGGCGGCCCGAACCTCGACCGGCTCCGGGTCGGCGCGGCCGCCGACACCACGTCCCCGACCCGGCCCGGCACCCCGGGCTGCTCCGCCATCGGGCCGAACGGTCTCACGCTCACGTGGGGCGCCTCCACCGACGAGGTGGGCGTCAGCGCGTACGACATCTACGAGCGCGGCAACAAGCTCGCCGAGGCGCCGGGCGACACCACCACGAAGGCCCTCACCGGGCTCGCCCCGGGCACCACGTACAACCTGACCGTGATCGCGCGGGACGCGTCCGGCAACGCCTCCCCGGCGAGCCCGGCCGTCGACTGCGCCACCACGCCCAGCAGCGACCCTCTGCCGAGCCGGCCGGGCACCCCCGCCGTCTCCGCCGTCACCTCCACCGGGGCCACGCTGACGTGGGGCGCCGCCACGGACGACCAGGGTGTCGTGGCGTACGAGATCCGCAGCGGTGCGGCGGTCGTGGGCACCGTGACCGGCGCACCGCCGGTCACGACGAAGGCCGTGACCGGGCTGGCGTGCGACGCGCCGTTCAGCCTGACGGTGGTCGCCAAGGACACGGCGGGCGGCTACTCCGTGCCGTCCGATCCGGTGTCCTTCACCACCGGCGCGTGTTCCGACGACGGTGGGGTCCCGGGCTCCCCGGCCACCCTGTCCAGCGGCTGGACGATTCCCTGGGGTGTCCACTGGATGCCGGACGGCACGTCCGCGCTCGTGACGGAGCGGGACAGTTTCAAGGTCTTCAAGCTGACCGCGACCGGTACGAGGACGCAGGTGGGCACGGTCCCCAACGTGGTGACCACGGACGGCGAGGGCGGGCTGCTCGGCGTGGCCGTCGACCCCAACTGGTCGAGCAACCACTACGTCTACCTGATGCACACCGCCTCCGAGGGCAACCGGATCGTGCGCATGACCTACAGCGGCGGCACGCTCAGCGGCTACACCGTGCTGCTCCAGGGCATCAAGAAGAACCGAGTCCACAACGGGGGCCGACTGGCCATCGGCCCGGACGGGTACCTGTACGCGTCCACCGGTGACGGTCAGACGCCCGCCCTGGCCCAGGACAAGAACTCGCTGAACGGCAAGATCCTGCGGCTGACCACTGCGGGCAGGCCCGCTCCGGGCAACCCGTTCGGCAACTACGTGTACAGCCTGGGCCACCGCAACCCGCAGGGTCTCGCGTTCGACCGGAACGGCCGTCTGTGGGAGGCGGAGTTCGGCGACGCCACGCGGGACGAACTCAACCTGATCAAGCCCGGGGCCAACTACGGATGGCCCACCTGCGAGGGCGACTGCGGCACCGCCGGCATGACCAACCCCAAGGCGTCCTGGCCGGTCTCGCAGGCGTCGCCGAGCGGCATCGCCATCGTGCGCAACGTCGTCTACATGGCGAGTCTGCGCGGTGAGCGGATGTGGCGGATCCCGATCAACGGCGACACCGAGACGGTCGGCACGCCGAGCTCGTACTACGTGGGCAGCTACGGGCGTCTCCGTACGGTCGCGAAGGTCCCCGGCGCCGACCGGCTCTGGCTGACCACCACCAACGCCGACAACAACGGCGGCGACCCCGACGGCTCCGACAAGATCTTCCGCATCGACGTCGGCTGACGCCCCGTCCCCTCGCCACCGGACCGCGGGCCGTCGGCATCACTGCCGACGGCCCGTCTCACGGTCGGGCGGAGCGAACCGACCGGCCGCTAGCCGCGGACGATGTTCTCCGCCTGGGGGCCCTTCTGGCCCTGGGTGATGTCGAAGGTCACGGCCTCGCCCTCGGTCAGCTCGCGGTACCCGTTGCCCGAGATGTTGGAGTAGTGGGCGAAGACGTCCGGGCCGCCGCCGTCCTGGGCGATGAAACCGAAGCCCTTCTCGGAGTTGAACCACTTCACGGTGCCGCTGGCCATGCTCGTCCCTCTGGTCAGTCCAGCGGTGGTCCGGGGTGGGACCACCGCGGCACCCTTCCGCGGGTGCCACTCCGGTCCTCCCCCGCCACGACCACCTCTACACCCACCGATCCGATCTTGTGACTACAGCCGACGGACAGGCGGAATGAAGATCAGTCATCATTGCGGCGGACCAGACCGAACCGGGGGCGGTCGCTCTCGCGGACTGTGAGGGCCTGTTCCCGGGCAGATCCACGGGGGCGATGATGCGGGGACACGGCGAGACGGTGCTGCTGGACGTACTGGCCGGCGCGGCGGAGGCCGCGCCCGACCAGGGGATCGTCCATGTGGACGGTGACGGCGGGGAACGGGCCGTCACCCATCGCGCGCTGCTCGCCGACGCGCTGAGCGTCGCGGGCGGGTTCCTCGGCGCGGGTCTCGCGCCGGGCAGCCAGGTGGTGCTGCCGGCCGATCGGAGCGAGGAGTTCCTGCCGCTGTTCTGGGGTGCCGTCGCCGCCGGTCTCGTACCGGTGCCGCTCGCCCCGGACGTACGACGGGTGCTGCCCGTCTGGGAGTTCCTCGACAGGCCGCCGATCGCTCTCGGCTCATCCACCGTGCCGCTCCTCGACGCGCTGCCCGACTCCGTACGCCCCCGCGCCCTGACGCTCGACGCGCTGCGTCGGCACACCGCTCCGCGGCGACTGCCGCAACGGAAGCCCGACGACGTGGCGTTCCTGCAGTTCTCCTCCGGCAGCACGGGGGCGCCGAAGGGGGTCGAGCTGACGCATGCCGCCGTGCTGGCCAATCTGGCGCAGATCCGCGCCGCGGCCGGCATCGCCTCGGCGGACGTGATCGCCACCTGGATGCCGTACTTCCACGACATGGGGCTGATCGGCACCCACCTCGTGCCGCTGTCCGCACGGATCAAGCAGGTACGACTCGAACCCCTGACGTTCGCCAAGCGGCCCGTACGGTGGCTGGAGGCCGCGGCCCGGCACCGGGCGACGCTGCTCTCGGCCGCCAACTTCGCCCTGGCACTGGTCGAACGGCGCGTACCGGAGGACGCCCTCTCCCGTCTCGATCTGACCTGTGTACGGATGATCCTGGTGGGCGCGGAGCCGATCTCCCCGGCCGTGTGGCGGGACTTCGTCCGGCGGATGCGGCCCACGGGGCTCGCGGCGGCCGCGCCCCAGCCGGTGTACGGCCTCGCCGAGGCCACGCTGGCCGTGACCTTCCCGCCGCCCGGCGAGGTGGCCCGACCGCTCGCCCTGGACCGGGCCGCGCTCAGCCGCGGGCGGGCGGTGGACACGGCGCCCGGCCCGGACGCGGTCGAGTTGATGGACGTGGGAAGCCCCGTGCACGGGTGCCGTGTACGGATCACCGACGAGGGGGGCGAGGCCGTCGAGGACCGTCGGGTGGGCAACATCGAGGTCCGGGGGCCGCAGGTGGCCCGTGGGTACCACCGCGCTCCGGAGGCGACGGCGGCCGCGTTCGCCGGGGGGTGGCTGCGCACCGGCGACCAGGGTTTCCTGAGCGAGGGACGGCTCTGTGTGACCGGTCGGTCCAAGGACGTCGTGTTCGTCGACGGGCGTACGTTCCACGCGGCCGACCTCGAAGAGGTGGCTGCGGGCACGCCGGGGCTCGGTCGGTGCCAGGTGGCCGTGGTGGGCTCCACGGATCCGCAGGGTGGCGGCGAGCGGGTGGTCGTCTTCCTCGCGCCCGCACCTCCCCTCTCCGCCGTGACCCCCGAGCTCCTGGAGGCGGTCGGCGGACGGGTCCGTGGGGCGCTGGGGCACGACGACGTCCGCGTACTCGCACTGCCGGTACGGGCGTTCCCGCGCACGACCAGCGGGAAGGTGAGGCGAGGGGTGCTGCGCGAGCGCTTCGAGAGCGGGGGGCATCCGGAGATCGCGGGGCGGGCGGCCACGGGGGTGGTGGGGAGCGGGTACGTGCCGGCGGCGCGGACCGGGTCCCAGCCGGGGAAGGGGGACGACTCCGTGGCCGCCTCTCTGCCGGGGAAGGGGGACGATCCCGTGGCCGCCTCTCCGCCGGGGAAGGGGGACGATTCCGTCACCGCCTCTCCGCCCGGGCCGCGGGGCGGATCGCCGTCGTCCGCGCCCCGGGCCCGGCCGGACGTCGAGGCCGTCGTGCTCCGCATCTGGGCGCGTGCGCTCGGGGTGCCGGTCGGTTCCATCGGGCTCCACGACGACTTCCGGGTGCTCGGGGGCTCTTCGCTCAAGGCCATGGAGGTGCTGGCCGGTCTGGAGGACGAGTTCGGGATACCGCTGCGGCCGTCCGACATACGTGACCACACGACCGTGGCCGCGCTCGCCGGGCTGATGCTCACCACGGACCACGCGCCGCTCGGCACGTCCAGCGGCCCGGGGGCCGAGGAGCTCGCGTCGTATGCGGTGCGGCGGGCGCCGGCTCAGGGCGCCGGACCCTTGGTCGCCGTCTCCGCACTCGCCTGCCGCTTTCCGGGGGCCGACACGCCCGAGGCGTTCTGGGACCGGCTCGTCGACGGGTACGACGCCGTCACCCCCGTACCCGACGGGCGGTGGGCCGATCCGGCTGACGGCCGCGCCCGGTGGGGCGCGTTCCTCGACGAGCCGGGCGGTTTCGACGCCGGGTTCTTCGGCATCGGCGAGGAGGACGCCCGGGCGACCGACCCCCAGGCGCGGATCCTTCTGGAGCTCGCCCACGAGGCCCTGGAGCGGGCCGGCTATGCCGGTCCGCGTCGACGCGGGCGCCGGGTGGGGGTGTTCGTCGCCGCCGGGGACAGCGGCTACCGGCGCGTTCTTGAACACGCCTGGGGAGAGGGCGAGTTGCCCGCCGCCGCACTGACCGGGAACCTTCCCAGCATGCTCGCCGCGCGCGTCGCCCACTGCCTGGATCTCACCGGGCCCGCGCTCGCGGTCGACACAGCGTGTTCCTCCGCGCTCGTGGCGCTGCACCTCGCGCGCCGCAGTCTTCAGGCCGGTGAGTGCGACATCGCCGTGGTCGGCGGCGTCCACCTGAATCTGACGCCGACCGGGTACGCGCTGCTCGAGAAGGCGCAGGCCCTGTCCCCTACCGGTCGCTGTCATGCGTTCGGCACAGCGGCCGACGGGTTCGTCCCCGGGGAGGGCGGCGCCGCCCTCGTCCTGACCCGTCTCGACGAGGCGGAGCGGGCCGGTGATCCGGTCCTCGCCGTGCTGCGCGGCACCGCCGTGAACAACGACGGCCGTGCGCTGAGCCTGATGGCGCCCAATCCCCTGACGCAGCGTGAGGTCATCACGCAGGCGTACCGCGACGCGGGCATCGACCCCGAGAGCGTGTCGTACGTGGAGGCCCACGGCACCGGCACGCCGATCGGCGACCCCGTCGAGGTGCGCTCGCTCGCGCACGCCTTCCCGCCGCTCGCCGACGGGCGGCTCCGACTGCTCGGCTCGGTCAAGACCAACGTCGGTCATCTGCTCAACGCCGCCGGCATGCCGAGCCTGGTGAAGGTGGTCCTCGCGCTCGGCCGGCGGCGTCTGCCGCCGTCGCCGCTCCAGTCGGTGCCCGCGCCCGGGCTCGACCTGGCCGGTTCCGGATTCGCCCTGGTGGATTCCGTACGGAGCTGGGAGGCGCCCGGACCGCTGGTCGCGGGAGTCAACGCCTTCGGCTTCGGCGGCACCAACGCCCATGCCGTACTGCAGGAGGCACCCGCCCGGCGCCGGCCGAACCGGGTTTCGTCGCGCGGGCCCCGGCTGCTCACCCTGTCCGCACACGGGGAGGACGGGCTGCGCGCCGCCGTCGTCGGTCTTGCCTCCCACCTCCGTGACCACCCCGGTCTCGACGAGGGTGACGTCTGCGCCGCCGTCGCCGCCGCCCGTGACGAGGGTCCCGACCGTCTCTCGCTCGTCGCCGACGGGGATCTCGTCGGCCGGCTCGACGCCGCACTCGACGGGGAAGCGCCGACCCGTTCCTCCGTACGGTCCCGGGCTCGTCTCGTTCTCCTCCTTCCCGGGCAGGGCGTACAGCCGCACGGTCAGGCCCGCGCCCTGTACGCCGGCGCGACCGCCTTCCGCGAGGCGCTCGACGAGGCTTCCGGCCACGCCGGGGTGATCGGCGGGCGCAGTCTCGCCGCCTGGTGCCTCGACCCCGACGTGTCGCCCGACGCGCTCGCCCGTACCGACATCGCCCAGCCGCTCCTCGTCGCGTACGGGGTCGCGCTCGCCCGCCAGGTGCGGGCCTGGGGCATCACGCCGGACGCCGTCGCCGGGCACAGCGTCGGCGAGATCGCCGCCGCGTGCGTCGCGGGTACGCTCTCGCTCGCCGAAGCCGTACGGTTCGCCGCCGAACGCGGCCGTTTGATGGCCGAGTTGTGCGCGCCGGGCGCCATGGCGGCGGTGCGCTGCGACGAGGCGACGGTCGCCTCCGTGGTGGCCGAGGCGCGCGGCGCGCTCAGTGTGGCCGCGGTCAACGGTCCCGGCCAGGCCGTCCTGGCCGGCGCCGAGGCCGCCGTCGAGCGCGCTGTCGCCGAACTGTCCGCCCGGGGCATCGCCGCACGTCGACTCGGTGTGTCGCGGGCCTTCCACTCGCCCCTGATGGATCCGGCCCTCGGTCCGCTCGCCGAAGCCGCCGGGGCTCTCTCGCTCCGGCCGTCGGTGACGCCGATGGTCAGTACGGTCACTGGCGCGTGGCAGCCGGTCCTGGACCCGGCCCATCTGCGGGACCATGCCCGGCAGCCGGTGCGTTTCGGCGCGGCCGTGGAGCGGCTGCTCGACGATGGGTACGACACGTTCGTCGAGCTCGGCGCCGGCTCCCTGAGCGGTCCCGTACGTGCCGTCGCGGCCGGGCACCCGCGCGCGGCCGGGGCGGTCGCGCTCGCGGCCGGGCACCGGGGCGGTGCTCGGGGTCTGCTGGAGACCGTGGGCCGGCTCTGGGAGCGGGGCGTGCCGCTGGACCGTACGGCCCTGGACGCCGGCCGAGCCCGGATCTCCGTACCGACGTATCCCTTCCGGCGGCGTCGGTTCTGGCCGTCCGCCGCACCCCGAACTCGCCCGCTGCTGCACCGGTTCGTCTGGGACGACGCCCCGCTGACCGTCGGCCCCGGGCCGCGTACCGTCCTCCTGGCGGGCCCGGACTCGCCCCTCACCCGTGCTTTCGCGGACCGGCTCGAGCGTCGGGGTGTCACCGTTCGGCGAGCCGGGGACCCGCCGCTTCACAGCGAGCCGCTGCCTGACGGTGACCGGCCGAGCAACAGCGGCCCTGCCCCCGAGGTCGCCGTGCTCCTCGCCGGTCCTGCCGTGGAGCCGGACTCCGCCGACGCACTCGACGCGGCGCATCGCGCCATGGTGAGCGAACTCCAGGATCTGCTGCCGGAGCTGGCGCTCCACCGTCCGCGCGTGCTCGTGGTCACCGAGGACGTCCATGTCACCGGTGCCGGGCCTGAGCGTCCGTGCCCGGCGCAGGCGGTTCTGACCGGGCTGGCCCTTGCCCTGCCGGCGGAGTTGCCCGGCGTCGCGGCCCACAGCGTCGACCTGTCGTCCCGGGACGGGATCGACGCGCGGCTGGCCGCGCTCGATCACGAACTCGCCGCCCGTCGCGTTGCACCGGGCAGCGGTGGTGGCCGACCGGCGCCCGCCATCGCCTGGCGGGCCGGGCGGCGTCTCGGCCGGACCGCCGAACCGGTCGACGCGCAGGTCGCCCAGCCGGTCGCCGGGGAACCCGTATCGCGGGAGGCGACTCTGCCGGCCGACGGCGTGTATCTGATCACCGGTGGCGCAGGAGGGGTCGGTGGCGCGCTGGCCCGTGATCTGGCCGGACGAGGTCGGCCGACCCTGGTGCTGACCGGTCGCTCTCCCGTGCCACCCGCCGGGCTGCTCGCCGAACTTCGGGCGCTCGGCGCCACCGTGGAGTACCGCGCCGCCGATGTCTCGCGCGAGGCCGACGTCGATGCGCTGCTGACCGGTCTGCCGCGGCTCGACGTGTTGGTCCACGCTGCGGGGGTGGTGCGTCCGGGCACTCTCCGGGCCAAGACGCCCGAGGAGGTGGCCGAGGTCCTGGCCGCCAAGACGCGGGGTACGACACTGCTCGCGCGCGGGATCCGTGCCCATGATCTGCACCCCGCGGTGTGCGTCGCCTTCTCCTCGGTCGCCGCGGTGCTGCCCGGTCTGGCGGGGGCGATCGGCGACTACGCCGCTGCCAACGCCTACCTCGACGCCTTCGCCGCCGCCGAGCGTGCGGCCGGCCGGCCGTGGCAGGCGGTCGGCTTCGCGGCGTTCGCCGATGCGGGCCTGCTTGCCGGACTCCGAACCGACGCCGGACTCCCCACCGCGACGCGCTCCCTCCCGGCCGTCACTCCCCACCCCGGTGCCGGACATGGACCCGTACCGCTGGCGACCGGCGAGGCCCTGGAGGCCCTGCGGGCCGCCTGCGGAACCGACGCCGCCCATCTGATGGTCGCCGACCTGGGTTCAGGCGCCGCCCACCGTCCCCGGGCCGATGCCACCGTGTCCCCGAACCCCGATCCCACGCCCCTGACGTCCCACCCTTCCCGTGGTGCCGGGACGTACGGTCCCCGGCACGCGCGCGGCATGCGCGCCGACGGGGCGGGTGGTGTCTCCGACGTCCTTCGGCGGCTGCTGTCCGAGGCACTTCAGGTGTCCTGGGACGACCTCGGTGACGACGTACCTCTGCTCGGCCTGGGTCTGGACTCGCTCATGGCCGTCGACCTCGTGAAGCGGCTGGAGAAGGAGCTGGACCGCTCCCTGCCCATCACGTTGTTCTTCGAGCATCGGACCCTGGGGGAACTCGCCCGCCGGCTCGGCAGCTCCGAGGCTCCCTCCCCCACCTTCGAGGACTCCGGGGCGCCGACAGCACCGACAGCACCGACAGCACCGATGAGCGACGACGGCGTGCCCTTCTCGCTGACGCCGGTCCAGCTCGCCTTCCAGAGCCAGGGCGGGCTGTACCCGGACGTCACCGCCTACGGCTACGTGACGCAGGACATCCGCGGCCCGCTCGACCCCGACCTGCTCGGCAAGGCATTCGGCCTGCTCGCCGACCGTCACCCGATGCTTCGCATCCGGATCGGGTCCGGGGGGACGGAACCCACCCAGGTCGCCGTACCACCGGCCCACGCCGGGCGGATCCCCGACTGGTACGAGGTCCGTGACCTGCCCGGCGCCCGCACCGTCGAGGAGGAGCTCGGTCAGCTCGAAGAGGCCCTGTGCAACCGGCCCTTCGACCTCGCCGCCGAGGCTCCGATCCGCGCGGTGCTCGCCCGTGCCGGCGGAGGCGATTCCACCCGTCTCGTGCTCGTGGTGCATCACGCCGCCGCCGACGGTTTCAGCCTGAACATCCTCGGCGAGGAACTCTGGACCCTCTATACAGCCCTTTCGCAGGGGCGCGCCCCTGAACTCCCCCCGCTCACCACGCACTTCGCCGCCTACGCCGTCCACGAGCAGGCGGAGCGGTCGGAGGAGGCCCTCGCCGAGGACCATGCGTACTGGCGTGAGGTGCTCGCCCGCAGCGGCGAGCCGCTCGCGCTGCCGTACGACGGCGATCCGTCCGGGCCCCCCGAACCCCCGCTCCTCGCCCACCAGGTGAACCCCGGCCCCGAGCTGTCGGCCGCGCTGCGGGAGACGGCCGCCGCGTACGGGGTGTCCCTCTTCCATCTTCTCCTCGCGGCGTACGCGCGCTGTCTGTCCCGGTGGGGCGGCGGCCAGGAGAACGTGTCCGTCAACGTTGCGCGGGCCCGTCGCGAGCCGCGGCTGCCCGGCATCGACAGGCTGGTGGGACCACTGGCCGACACCCTCCCGGTCCCCGTCCACGTCGGCGCGGACGACTCGGTGTACACCCTCGCGGTACGGCTGCGCGACGCGTGGCCCGAGAGCGAGCGGCACGGCCGGCTCACGAGCCTCGACCTCGCCCGGCTCCTGCCGACGGACGGGCCGGGACCGCGTACGGCGGCGCCCGCGTCGTTCAGCTTCGCGCGGTTCCCGGTCGCCCTCGACCCCGCCTGCCCGGTGGAGGTGCGTCCGGCCTCGGCCGGAACGGCCTCCGCCGCCACGCGGCTCAGCCTGCTCTGCTGGGAGTCCGACGGGGCACTGTCCTTCTCGTGGAACTTCCCGGCCCGGCTCTTCGGCCGGACCACCATCGCCCGTCTCGCCGACGAGCACCTGGCCGAACTCACCGAGGCCGCCGCGCCGCCCGACGACGACGAAACGATGGGGCTCCTCGCCCCTCAGCTGTCGGAGGACATCGTCACGCGGCTGCGCGCCCAGTTCCGGGCGACGCCCGACGCGGTCGCCGTCGACGCGCTCGCCGTCGACACGGGCGGCGGAAGCGCGGGGGACGGGGGCACCCTCACCTACGCCGAACTGGACCGCGCGTCCGGCGCGCTCGCCGCCCGCCTGCGCGCCCACGGCGTGGTCCCGGGTGACCTGGTGGGGCTTCTGACCGCGCCCGGGGCCGACGCCGTGACCGGTGTGGTCGGCATTCTGCGGGCGGGTGCGGGCTGGGTTCCGCTGGACGCCGCTCATCCCCCCGTACGCCTGGCCGACCAGCTGGCACGGTCCCGTGCCCGCGTGCTCGTCTGCCATGCGGCGACCCGCGCCTCGGCGGCCGAGCTCGCCTCGGCGGCCGACATCACGCTCGTCCCGGCCGACGGTCCCGCACCCGAGGCGTGGTCCCACCCTGCGGAGGACGAAGCCCCCGGCCCAGACTCCCTCGCGTACGTCATCTTCACCTCCGGCTCCACCGGGCGCCCCAAGGCAGTGCCGATCACGCGCCGTTCGATGACCAACTACCTCGACTGGGCGCTCGCCACCTTCCAGTACGGCGAAGACGACCGGCTCGCCCAGACGGCATCACTGTGCTTCGACGCTTCCGTACGCCAGCTCCTGGCGCCCCTCCTCGTCGGGGCCACGGTCGTCACGCTGCCCCGGCAGCTGCTCCGGGACCCCGAGGCGCTACTCGACCGGGTCGAACAGGCCCGGATCTCGGTGTGGAGTTCGGTCCCGAGCCTGTGGTCCCGGCTCCTCGAAGCCGCCGAGACGCGGGTACGGGACGGCGCTCGGGCGCCGGACCTGTCGGCCCTGCGCTGGATCCACGTCGGCGGCGAGGCGCTCCCGCCCGCCCATGTACGCCGCTGGTACGACCTGTTCGGCCCCGGCCACCGGATCGCCAACCTCTACGGGCCCACCGAGGCCACCATCAACGCCACCTTCCACATCATCGAAGGCCGCCCCGCCGACGACGTACGGAGCCTGCCCATCGGCACGCCCCTCACCGGCACGGAGGTCGACGTGGTGGCGGCGGACGGGCGACGCTGCGCACCGGGTGAGCCCGGCGAGCTCCTCATCTCGGGCATGGGGCTCACCCCCGGCTATCTGCACGCACCGGAGCTGACCGCCGCCGCGTTCACCGAACGCGACGGGCGCCGCTGGTACCGCAGCGGCGACCGGGTCCGGCGCGACGCGGACGGCGTCCTGGAGTTCCTCGGACGGCTCGACGACCAGCTGAAGATCCGCGGGCACCGGGTGGAACCGGGCGAGATCGAGTCGGTGCTCCTGACCCATCCGGAGGTCGCCCGCGCCGCCGTGGTCCACCGTGACGAACGACTGAGCGCCTTCGTCCAGTACCGGCCGGGCATCACGGCTCCGGAATCCACGGCACTGCGCGCCCATATGGCGCGGACACTGCCGGAGTACATGCTCCCGAGCCGGATCCACGTCATGGCGGAGCTCCCCCTGACGGGAACCGGAAAGATCGACCGTGCCGGGCTCACCCCGCCCGTCCCCACGCGCATACCCGTGACCGCGCCGGCCCCCCTGCCCTCGCTCGCCCTCGAAGGTGCCGCCGACGTCACCGCACGGGGCACCCTCCCCTCGACACCGACCGAAGTCCTGCTCGCCCACGTCTGGTCCGAACTCCTCGACGCAAACGCCGACGAGATCCGGCGCGAGGACGACTTCTTCGCGCTGGGCGGCGACTCCCTGCTCGTCCTCCAGGTGTTCGCCCGGCTGCGGGAGCGGATCCCGGCCCTGCCCCGGCCCACCGTCGTGTACACCCACCGCACGCTGGCCGCGCTCGCCGCCGCCGTCGACCGCGGCTCGACGGACGACCCTGCCGACTCCGACCAGGAAGTGGACTCGCGCGTCGGCGAGCGCGCGCACGGCGGACCGTCCCCCTTCCCCCTCTCCCCCTCTCAGCGCGGGTTCCTGCTCGCGGAGACCATGGCGAGGCCCGGCTCCCCCACGGCGTGGCTCGCCTGCATGCGGATCCACGGGCCCCTGCGGCCCGAGGCGTTCCAGCAGGCCGTCGACGCCTGCGTCGTACGCCATCCGATGCTGCGGACGGTGTTCCCCGCCGGGGTGCGACCGCCGGTCCAGCAGGAGCTTCCGCCCTCGCTGCGGCTCCCCGTCGACTTCGAGACCCTCGCCGAACCCGGCCTCCTCCCGTCACGGATCGCCGAGGAACGCGAGCGGCGCTTCGAATCCTGGGCATGGCCGCTGCTGCGGCTGCGGGTGCTCACCCTCGGGCCCGACGAGCACGCGCTCGTCGTCCACGCCCACCACCTGATCGGCGACGGCTACAGCGTGGCGGTCCTCGGCCGGGAGCTGCTCGCCGTCTACGACCGGGTCGTACGGGGTGAACCCGCCGAACTCCCGTCACTGCGCGGCACGTTCCGTGACCACGTCACCCTTCAGGAACGCGCGGTCACGCTCGGCGGCACCCACCGGGCCCGGCTCGACGAGCCGTACCGGCGTCCGGTCCTCGGAGGTCATGCGGGCGGCGGGCCGTCCGCCGAGGACCCTGCGGCGCCTCCGTACCGGTCCGCCGGGTTCACGTTGAACACCGACGAGGTCGCCGCCCTGCGCCGGATCGCCGCTGGCGCGGGTACGACTCTCTTCGCCCCGGTGCTCACCGCGTACTACCGGACGCTGGCCGCCGCGACCGGGCAGGAGGACCTGATCCTCGGTCTTGCCGTGTCCGGCCGGGACGACGCGCATCCCGACGCCCACCTCGTGTTCGGCCCGTACGCCGCCGCCGTACCGCTGCGGCCGGGGCCGACGCAGTGCGATGGAGGGGCAGGGTCGGGCCGGACGTTCGGCGAGGACCTGCGCGCAGTCGTGGAGGAGGTCGAGGCGGCCCGTGCGCAGGGGGTCCAGGCCCCTCGGAGTGACGGCGGGCTGCCGCCGGTCGCCCAGTTCTTCTTCACCTTCCTGGACTTCTCGGCCCTCGGGCCGATGAGCGGAGAGACGCTGAGCGTGCGCTGGGACGACGCCGACGCCGTCCTCGCGCCGCCACCGGTGGGGACGGACACGTTCCTGGCGGTGCGGCCGATCGGCGGGGGAGAGCTTCGGGTGACGCTCCGCGCGTCCACGGCGGCGTTCCCCGACGAGACGGCCTTCGCGTCGTTCACCCGTGGCCTGCGGCGTGGGATGACCGAGGCAGCCGAGGAAACGAACGGACGGCCACGCCACCTGGTTGCGGCCCCGTCCACCGACGTCCTGGACTCCGCCCTCATCGGCTACCTCCCCCCGCCCTCCCGACTCACCGCGCTCGCCTCGCTCGGCGGGCTCGGCGAGCCCGGCGGGTTCGACGGACCAGCGGTCGAAGCGGCGTCGCGCGAACAGCTCCGCGCGCTGCTCTTCCCCGACGGCCGTCCCCGGCTCGTGGAAGAGCTCGGCACGCCTCTCGGTCGTTCCGGGTTCGTCTCCCTTCCGCTGTTCGCCGACGAGCTCGCGTCGACCCCCGACCTCGCTCAACGCACCGCCCGCGCCGTCGAGTTGGCGGCGTCGCTGGGCGCCCGCAGCGTCTCGCTCGCGGGCATGATCCCCTCCCTCACCGCGTACGGCTTCGGCGTCCTGCGCGAGACGGACAGCCCCGCAGCCCTCACGACCGGGCACGCGGCGACCACCGTGTCCGTGGTCAAGACGGTCCACTCGGCGCTCGCCCGGACGGGCCGCTCACTCGGCGACCTCTCCGTCGCCGTGGTCGGCCTGGGCTCCATCGGCAGCTCGTCGCTCGAACTGCTCCTGACCCTCGCGTCCGAGCCACCCGCCCGACTGCTCCTCTGTGACATCGCAGGCAGCTCACCACGGATCCGCACCCTGGCCGATGACCTGCTCACCCGTGGCCTGGCCCCGAACATCGAGATCCACGAGTCCGGCCCGGCCACCCTGCCCGGCGCCGTGTACCAGGCCGGTCTCCTCGTCACGGCCGTCAGCGGAGGCGGCGCGATCATCGACGTGTCACGCCTCCGGCCGGGCGCGATCGTCGTCGACGACTCGTTCCCCCACTGCTTCGACACGACGAAGGCGCTGGCCCGGATGCGGGAGCGACGCGACGTCCTCATCGTCGGCGGCGGCCTGCTGACCGTGGGGCCTGCCGCCTCCATCGAACGCCGGACGGCTCCGGGGCTGCCGCCGGCCGTGGCGACGGTATACGCGGCACAGCCGTGGCTCCCCGACACGATCGCCTCGTGCCGACTGGAGTCGCTGCTGCACGCCATGGACCGGGAACTCCCCCCGGTCCACGGCCTGGTGGACGCCCGGTCGGCGCTGGCGTATTGGCGGGGCATGGAGGCGGCGGGCGTCACAGCCGGCCCGCTGCACCTGCTCGGGCACGCCGTCGCCGCCGAGGAGAGTGACCTCGACGGCTTCCCGCCGCCACCGGCCGGCGCCCACTAGGGCGCGTATCGAGACGAGATCATCGGGTGGTCCTGGTGAGGTCTTTGATCCAGATCATCGAGGCGTGCAGGTGGAGACTGGCGAGGTAGCTGTCGGGAGTCTTGTCGTATCGGGTGTCTCACCGTCCCAGTTCCGGCCTCCTGGTACGTCACGCTCTGGGGCGGGTGAGGCACGTGGAGCCGACGTGAGCCGACCGGTGCACTGATGTCCGGGCGGGGACTCATGGGACATGGCCCGGCACCCGGCTCAGGTTCCGGGGAGGATACGGCGCGTTTCGTAGGCCCACATCGCGATCTCGACCCGGTTGCGGGCGCCGAGTTTGGCCATCAGGCTGGCCAGATGCGTCTTCACCGTGCTGAGGCTGATGTGCAGTGCATCGGCGATCTCGGTGTTGGTCAGCCCGCGAGCGACGGCGAGGAGCACCTGCTCCTCGCGGGCGGTGACGGGGGAGACCGGCTGGGCCACGGGCCGGCCGGCGGGCAGGTCCGCGAATGTCTGGAGCAGACGGACGGTGACGCTGGGCGCGATGAGCGCCTCACCGTCGGACGCCGACCGAACGGCCTGCGCCAGAAGGTCCGGTCCCGTGTCCTTGAGGAGGAATCCACGGGCGCCGGCACGCAGTGAGCCGTAGACGTACTCGTCGAGGTCGAACGTGGTGATGACGACCACGGCCAGAGGGTCGGCGACGCCCGGGCCGGCGACCAGCCGGGTGGCCTCGAGCCCGTCGAGTACGGGCATGCGGATGTCGAACAGGCAGACGTCGGGGCGTAGTTCGCGGGCCAGACGTACCGCCTCCCGTCCGTCGGCGGCCTCGCCGACCACCTCGATGCCGGGCTGGGCGTTCAGCATGATCCGCAACCCGGTGCGGATGATCGTCTGGTCGTCAGCGACGAGGACGCGAATGGACACCGCTCTCGCTCCTCGCTCTCGGCAGTTCGGCTTCGACATGCCAGCCCCGGTCGGTACCCGGGCCGGCTCGTAGTGTGCCGCCGAGCAGGGTCGCGCGCTCGCGCAGTCCGGTAAGTCCGTATCCGTCGCGACCCCGGCCGGTGCGCCGGCCGTTGTCGCGCACGCTCACCCGTACCGTGTGCCGTTCCGCGGCGACCCGAACGACGAGCTCGGTCGCGTCGATCGCATGGCGCAGCGCGTTGGTCACCGACTCCTGCACGATCCGGTAGACGGCCGCGTCCACGGCCGGGGGCAGCGCGTCCAGTTCGCCGTCGAGCCCCAGGTCGACCCTGAGGCAACCACCCGGGGTGCGCACCAGGCGCTCCAGATCCGTGACTCCGGCAGGGGGCGCCAGCTCGGCGCCGACCCCACGGTCGCGCAGCACGGCGACCATGGCGCGCATTTCCTCCAGCGTGCGCGCCCCTTCCTCCTCGACCTCCTCCAGCGCCTCGACGGCGGCGGACGGGTCGGTGCCCGCGAGCACCCGGCCCGCCTGGGCGACGATCACCATGGCCGACACGTGGTGGGCCACCGTGTCGTGCAGTTCCCGGGCAAGCTGCTCGCGCTCGCGGGAGCGCACCTGCTCCACCTGCCGCTCGCGAGCGGTCACCCGGAACCGCACGGCAGCCCCGACCACGCCGGGCAGCAGCAGGAAGACGAAGCCCACGACCTTTTCGACGACCGGGGTCTCGTCCGTGACGACGCACAGCGCGCCGGCCGCGAGGATCACCGCTCCGCCCAGCACGATCTCGCGTCCCGATCCCCACCGGGGCAGCGCGTACACCAGCACGAGCACGACCGCGCCGGTGTGCAGGCCGACGGGCTCGCGCGGTGCGGCGACGAGCGAGGCCACCGGAAGCAGGATCACCGAGCCGAACGCCAGCGTCACCATCGCCAGCGGGCGGGTCCGGCGCCACAGGGGCAGCAGGCACAGCCATACGGCGATCACCACCGCCACCGGCCGCCACACGACGTTCTCGCGCAGGGCGGCCTCCAGCGCCACACCGGCAAGGCCCGCGGCGAGCAGCGCCCAGTCCCGCCGCACCCGGGCGGGCGCGTCGGGCGGCCGGGGTTCGGTCCACAGGGTTCGCAGGTCGTCTCGGAGCACGGTTCTCAGCTTAGGGACTGCGGCGTGCCGCGCATCGGCCGAAAGGACGGGTCGTCACTCCGCCCCGGGGCCGACGGATCCGCGGCCCGCGGGCCGATGCCGCGGAGCGCCGTGGCGACGAGCCTCGGCATCGGCGGCCGTACAAGGACGGCCGACGAGGTGGTTGGAGGACCCGATGCTCTCGAAAGCCCTGTTGCGCCTGGGCGCAAGCGCCGCCCACCACCCCTGGCGGGTGATCGCGGCATGGCTGATCACCGCCACGCTCGCCGTCCTCGCCGCCGTCGCCTTCGGCGGGCGGACCGCGGACTCGATGACCGCTCCGGGACTGGACTCCCGACGGGCCGCGGAACTGATCGAGCGGGCAGGCACCGGCCAGGAGGGGATGACCGCCCAAGTGGTCGTCACCCCCCTCGACGACGGTGCGACGTTCTTCGACGACGACGGCGCGCGCACCGCTCTCACGCGGCTGCAGGCCGAGGTGAAGCGGCTGCCGCACGTGCTCGGCACGAGCGACCCGGCGGGGGCGCTCGACGCACGCGGGGACACCGCCGTGCGCGGCGGCCTCGTCTCGGCCGACGGGCGGATCGCGGTCATCCGGGTGCAGTACCCCGACCAGAGCCGGCTGTCGGCCGAAGATCTCGACGCCCTCGTCGATCTCGGCGACCGGCTGCGCGCCGAGCTGCCCCTGCGCATCGAGATGGGCGGGAACCTCTTCTACGCCTTCTCCGATCCCGACGGCGGCGCGAGCGAGCTGATCGGCCTCCTCGCCGCAGCCGCGATCCTGTTCCTGGCGTTCGGTTCGCTCGTCGCCGCCGCGCTGCCGATCGGCATGGCGGTCTTCGGGCTGACCGTCGGGGTCGCCACGATGACGGTACTGGCGGGGGTGACAGACGTCCCCACCTTCGCACCCGTCCTGGGCAGCATGGTCGGGCTCGGAGTGGGCATCGACTACGCGCTGTTCGTGCTCGCCAGGCACCGGGAGTACCTCGCGTGCGGGCTCGATCCGCAGGCGGCGGCCGGACGGGCGGTGGCAACGGCAGGGCGGCCGGTGGTCTTCGCCGGCGGCACCGTCGTCGTGTCGATCCTCGGCCTGGCGGTCGCGAACGTGCCGTTCATGACGGTGGGCGGGGTTGCCGTCTCGATCGTCGTCCTGACGATGGTGCTCGCGTCGGTGACGCTGCTGCCGGCCTTCCTCGGCGCGGCGGGCCCGCGCCTGGCCCGGGCCGGCAGGATCGGCCGGGCTCTGCAGACCAGGAAGCCGGGCCGACTCGCACGGCGGCGGGACCCGGCGGCAGGCGCCGCCCACGCCGCCGGGTGGCGTCGCTGGATCGGGCACGTCAGCCGGCACCCGGTGCCGTACGCGGTCGGCGCGGCGGGGCTGCTGCTGACCGCGACGCTGCCCGTGCTCGGCCTGCGCGTCGGCCTGCCCGACGACGGCTCACTGCCCCACAGCCGTACCGAGCGCCGGGCCTACGACCTCGTCGCCGAGGGGTTCGGCCCGGGCACCAACGGTCCCCTCGTCATCGCCGCGGACCCCACCGGTGATCCGGGAGTGCTGGACCGACTCGTCGCAACGGTCGCGGCGGATCCGGGCATCGCATCCGTCGCGCCGACGCACATCGATCGGGCCACCGGCATCGCGACCCTCGTGGTGTTCCCGACCACCAGCCCTCAGGACAAGGCCACGGCCGACACCATCGCCCGGCTGCGCACCGACGTGCTGCCCGCGGCGATCGGGCCCGGCCCGGCCAGGGCCCACGTCGGCGGCGCCGCCGCGAGCCTGTCCGATGTGGGCCAACGCACCAGCCAACGCCTGCCGGTGTTCGTCGCCGCCGTGCTGGCGATGTCGTTCCTGCTGCTGATGCTGGTCTTCCGCTCGATACTCGTACCGCTCAAGGCGGTACTGCTGAATCTGCTGAGCATCGGCGCGGCCTACGGCATCATGGTCGCGGTCTTCCAGTGGGGCTGGGGAGGCGCACTCATCGGGCTGGAAGCGACGGTTCCGATCGTGTCGTTCATCCCGATGTTCCTCTTCGCCATCCTGTTCGGCCTGTCGATGGACTACGAGGTGTTCCTCCTCTCCCGCGTACGCGAGGAGTACCTGCGCACCGGCGACAACGGCACGGCGATCGTCGAGGGCGTCTCGCGCACCGCCCGGATCATCACCTCGGCCGCCCTCATCATGGTGGCGGTCTTCCTGTCCTTCGCCGTCGCCGAGGACCCCTCCACCAAAATGTTCGGGCTCGGCCTGGCCACCGCGATCTTCATCGACGCCACGGTCGTACGCATGGTGCTGGTACCTGCGACCATGACACTCCTCGGCCGGACCAACTGGTGGCTGCCGAAGTGGCTGGACCGGATGCTTCCCCGCGGCCCGGTCGGCACCGACGACACCGACGCGGAATCCACAGGTGAGGCCCCGCGTCCACGGCTGGTTGACCGTTGACTCAACTCCTGCCCGCCCTTGGCGTCCGGCACCTCAGCCCGTCACCTAGGTTCTGTCGTCAAATGTCACGCCCACATCAGGAGCGATGCGAGGGTGACGGCTGCTTCGTAGGACTGGGCGGTCTTGTCGTATCGGGTGGCGATGCCGCGCCACTGCTTCAAGCGGTTGAAGCACCGTTCCACGACGTTGCGGTGCTTGTAGACCTCGCGGTCGAAGGCCGGCGGGCGGCCACCGCGGCTGCCTCGCCGGGCCCGGTTGCCGACCTGGTCGGCCCGCTCGGGAATCGTGTGCGGTATGCCCCGACGGCGGAGCCAGGCACGGATCGCCTTCGAGCTGTAGCCCTTGTCGCCCAGGACGTGATCGGGACGGGTGCGGGGTCGTCCCGGTCCGGTCCTGGGCACCCGGATCGCTTCCATCACGGTGGTGAACCGGGTGCAGTCGTTGGTGTTGCCGCCCGTGACGACGAAGGCGAGGGGACGGCCCCGTCCGTCACAGGCCAGGTGAATCTTGCTGGTCAGACCGCCCCTGGACCGGCCGAGGGCCGGGCCGCGGAGCCCCCTTTTCGGGCCCCCGCCGCATGCTGGTGGGCCCGGACGATCGTGGAATCGACGGACACCAGCCACTCGATGTCGCCCGCCGCGTCCGCCTTCGCCTGCACCGCCCGCAGCATCCGGTCGAACGTCCCGTCCGCCGCCCACCCGCGAAAACGCGTATGCAGCGTGGCCCACGGCCCGTATCGCTCGGGCACATCCCTCCAGGCCGTCCCGGTCCGGAACTTCCACACGATCCCGTTCAGGATCCTGCGGTCGTCCAGCCGCTTCCGCCCCCGCAACGACTCGGGGAGCAGCGGCCGGACGAACTCCCACTCAGCATCGGACAGTTCATGGCGACGCATCACGACACCATGATCCACCAGCGATGATCATTTGAAGACACTGCCTAGTGCGGCGACGGCCTCTGTGATGGCGATCGGGCAGGTGAGTCGTCGGTGTGGGCGCGGGCGCGGCACCCGCCAAGGCGAGAGCCCCTCGACGACCGGCCGGTCGTCGAGGGGCTCTCGGGGTCGGGAGGGCCGTTCCTCCCGTCGGCCGGTTACCGCGAGGCGTACCCGAAGCGGACGCCGCCCGAGGGCACCCCGCCCGTCCCGGGCTTGTACGTGGTCACCGGAGCGACCGCTCCGCCGACGGTCACGTTGGACATCGGCAGGGCGTACAGCGCGCCGCCGGCGTTCGGGCCGTAGGCCATACCGACGTACAGGCGCGTACCGGTGAAGGAGAGGCTCTTTCCGAGGTACTGCTTCGCGCCCGGGGTGCCGGGAATGCCGTCGCCGTCCCCCGCCTCGATCCAGCGGTCGTTGGTCCCGGCCGAACCGGCCAGGGAGAAGGTGTGGACCGCACCGGCCTGGGCGACCGTACCGAGGGTCTCGCCGGGCGTGCCGACGGCGAGCCGCATGGACGCGGAGGTGCTCACGGCGTCCGGGGCGGTGTTGACGGCGGCCAGGGTCTCGCCCATGCGGTCCCCGGTCTCGGAGGTGCCGGAGACCGTGTCGTCCGCGGTGCCCTGCTTGAGCTCGCGCAGGTAGCTCCACGTGCCGTCGACCTTGATCCGGATCTGGACGACCCGGCCCGCGTTGAGGCGGTCCTCGCCGTCCACGACTACGCCTTCGCCGGGCGAACCGATCGCGAGGATCGACTCGGAGGCGGTGGCGGCGCCCGTCGCGCGGAACGGGGCGATGGCCAGCGCGAAGCCGAACTCGTCACCGGCCTCTGCGCCGCCGGAGATCGCGGGGTTGTCCTGGTCGAGGCCCGACAGCGGGGTGGGCATGCCGTCGGCGTCGAGCTTGTTGGGGTTGAAGATCACAGCCCCGCCGGACTTCGCCAGGGTGCCGATGGCCTCGCCGGGAGAGCCGATGGCGAGGAAGTTGGAGTCGCCGGCCACGCTGAAGCCGAACTTGTCGTCCTTCTCCGCGACCCCGGGAACGCCCGGCTTGTCCTGGTGGATGGCGATGCTGGTGTTGCCGTGTACGTAGAAGGCGCTGCCCGCGCTGGTGACGGTGTCGAGGGCTTCGCCGGGGTTGCCGATCAGGAGGTACGGCTCGCCCGACTTGGTGGTGCCGGCCGCGAGGGAGTGGCCCATGCGGTCGCCCGCCTCGGCCGCCGACGAGGCGATCGCGCCCGTGCCTTGCCCCTGCTCGAAGTGCGTGGCCTTCTTGCTGCCGGTGCCGAGGCCGCCGGCCGCGCCGCAGAGCACGTCGACGAAGCCCGCGTCGGCCGCGGAGCCCACGTCCTCCCCGGGGACGCCCACGACCAGGTCGGTGTAGCCGTCCTTGTCGTAGTCGACGGTGGCGAGCTCCTCGCCGAACCAGTCGCCCTGCTCTGCGCCGCCCGGCACCCAGTCGAGGTCCTGGTGGATCCCGGTGGTGCCCTTGCCTGCGCCGTACGTGATCCAGACCGTGCCGGCGCTCGTCACTCCGCCGACGGTGGCCGCCGGGTCGGCGATCGCGACGTCCTCGGCGCCGTCACCGTTGAAGTCGACGATGCCGGCCCGCTTCGGGGTGATCGCCTGGCCGAGGTCGATGCGCGGGTGGTGGCACCCGTGTAGCTGATCGGCCGGCCGCTGGTCTTCAGGAGCGTCTGGAGGTCCGTGACGCTCTTGTCGGGGTACGCCTGCCGCAGCACCGCGAAGGCGCCGGCCACGTGCGGCGCGGCCATGGAGGTGCCGTTCTTGGGGGCGTACACGCCACCGGGGACGGAGGAGATGATGCCGGTGCCGGGGCGAACAGGTCGAGCAGCGGGCCCCGGTTGGTGAATCCGGACAGCTCGTCGTCGGGGTGGTGGAGCCGACGGTGACGGCGGAGGAGACACAGCCGGGGGCGCTCACCGCGTCGGTGTAGCCGTTGTTACCGGCCGCGACCACGGTGGCGACGCCGGCGGCGAGCAGGTTGTCGATGGCCAGCTTGCGGGGGTCTGCGGTGCAGTCGGTGGTGTAGCGGCCGCCGCCGAGGCTGAGGTTCGCCGCGATGACGGGCGTACCGGCCTGACGCATCTGCAACACCGCCTCCAGGCCCGCGAGTTGGGCGCTAGTGAAGCTGAGGACGCACGGGGCCGAGCCGCCGCAGTAGTCCTCGGAGTCGAACTTGCTGAACACCTGGACGGCGATGATGTCGGCGCCGGGGGCCACACCGTGGGCCGGGGCTCCGGTGATGCCGGTGCCGTTGCCCGCGGCGATGCCGGCCACGTGGGTCCCGTGGTCGCAGCCGGAGATGGTCGCGCACGCCCCGGCCTCGGAGTCGGCGGTGCCGGTTCCCTGCTGCATCCCGGATCCGTCGGGGCACAGGCTGGAGGCGCCGAGGTCCGCGTCGCTCGGGGAGAAGCACGCCTCGGCCTTGACGCGGCCCTGCAGGAACGGGTGGTGGGTGGCGACGCCGGTGTCCAGGACGGCTATCGCGCTGCCCGCGCCGGTCTTGCCGGCGGCGAAGGCCTTGTCACCGCCGATGAGGGGGATGCTGTTGTCCAGCGTCGGCGGCACCGGGACGTCCTCGGTGACGCTGACCACGCCCGGCTTGGCGGCCAGCTTGTTCAGTCCGGCCTTGTCGACCTTGAGGGTGACGACCGGCAGGGTCGCGAAGGACTGCTTCGTCTCGCCTGCGGTCGCAGCGTCGGGGATGTCCGTGCGGTTCTCGGTGACGACGTTGACGCGGACGGTGCCGCCACCGGCGGTGGCGTCGTACAGCGGCGGGTCGACCACCCCGTCGGCCGCGTCGGCCGCCGTGCGGATACTCGTCGGCGCGGCGGCCTGGGCCGGTATCGCGCCGAGCGTCACGGTCGTCATCGCGGTGATGACCGTGACCCAGAACTTCTTCTTCACAGTTGCCTCGGAGAGAAAGAGGACATCGCTCAGCCCGTGGAGACCAGGGCATCGCTCAGCCCGGGGAGACGGTGGCAGCACACAGGTGCGGGAAACAGGGACGGAGTGCCGGGCGCGGTGTGCGGAGGGGAGAGGGCCGGGTGGCGATGGGTTCGCCCCCCGGCCCTCGATGCCCCGGGGCGTGCTCCGTCAGGAGAACGAGCCGCGGATCACGTCTTGTTGGCGCCGTTCTTCGGGTTGCCCGCACGGACGCCCTGGCGGTAGGTCCACGCGGTGGCGCGGCACGCCCGCTTCCAGAAGTAGCCCGAGCACACCTTGTCGCGCAGCGTGGTGTAAAAGACGTCGTCGACGGCGGTCTTCTTCCTGCGGTCCAGGTAGTACGTTTGACTTCCGCTCCCCGCCCTAAATGGCGTGGATTCCTACCACGGTCGTCTGACCGTCTCGGTGGGTTCCTGCTTCTTCGCGCTGTGCCGGGACAGGTCCCGGTCTTACCCTCGCTCGACAGGCTGATACCGCAAGTCCTGCGGCCTTGGCAACGTTGACCGCCGCGTTGATGTCCCGGTCGAGGACGGCCCCGCACGCCCCGCACGTCCACTCGCGGACGTTCAGGGGCTTGGGGCCGTCCTTGACGCCGCACTGTGAACAGACCTGAGACGTCGGCTCGAAGCGTCCGATGCGTACGAAGGTGCGCCCGTATCGGGCGGCCTTGTATTCCAGCATCGCGAGGAACGCCGACCATCCGGCGTCGTGGACGGACTTGGCCATGCGTGTGCGGGCGAGTGCCTTGACCGCCAGGTCTTCCACTGCGACCGCTTGGTTTTCGCGGATCAGCTTGGTGGATAGCTGGTGGTGGAACTCGCGCCGCGCGTCAGCCACCTGCGCGTGAGCGCGGGCGACCTTGATACGGGCCTTCGCCCTGTTGTCGGAGCCCTTGGCCTTGCGGGACAGGCGACGCTGTTCCCGTTTCAGTTTCTTCTCCGCCCGGCGCAGGAAACGCGGGCTGTCGATCTTCGTTCCGTCCGAGAGAATCGCGAAGTGCGTCAGCCCCAGGTCGATACCGACCTGACCGGCCGTCTCGGGCAGTGTCTCGTCCGGCTCGGTCTCGATGACGAAGGAGCAGAAGTACCGGCCGGCCGCGTCCTTGATCACGGTCACCGTGGACGGCGTGGACGGCAGAGTGCGGGACCACTTGACTCGCACGTCGCCGATCTTGGGGAGGGACAGGTCTCCACCGGTGGTGATCTTCCACCGGGCGTTGGCGGTGAACCTCACGGCCTGCCAGTTATCCCGCTTCGACTTGAAGCGGGGTGCGCCCATGCGCGGACGCTTGCCCTTGAGGCCGTCGAAGAAGTTCTTGTAGGCGGTGTCCAGGTCCCGAAGGGACTGCTGGAGAACCACGGCGGAGACTTCGCCCAGCCAGGCGCGTTCCTCGGTCTTCTTCGCCTCAGTGATCAGCAGCTTCGACAGGTCCCCGGTCTTCGGGAACGCCTCACCCTCGGCACGGGCGGTCTCACGAGCGCGAAGCGCATCGTTGTAGACCACCCGAGAGCACCCGAACGCCCTGGCCAGCGCGGAGCGCTGGGGACCATTCGGGTACATCCGGAACGAGTACCTGAGCTGCATGAGAACGAGCGTACTCCAGCTGCTTTATGACTGAACATCAAAACATTCGCACCGGTCGACACGCCTCTTTCGCCCTGCCCGCCCACTTGGTTCTCGTGACCAAGTACCGGCACAAGGCCTTCACCGCTGGCACAGACAGCGCGCATGGAAGAGATCACGCGCGCCGTCTGTGCCGACTTCGAATGTGAGCTGGTTGAGTTCAACGGCGAGAACAACCACGTGCACCTACTGGTGAACTTCCCACCGAAGGTCGCTCCCTTGAAGTACGGCTTGTGCCAGCCGTAGTGCGCGGCCCAGGCGGCGGAGCCGGTCTTCCAGAGGCACAGCCAGTGGCGGGCCCAGCTGCACTTGCGCGGGTAGGCCTCCAGGTCGGAGATCTCACCCGGGCCGATGTCCGTGGCGGGGGGAGCGATCGCGCTCTCGTCGGTGATCCCGGTCGCGCCCTCGATCGGCGCGTCCGCGGCGGGGCGGGCGGGGCCGGTCGGCAGCACGTCCGGCGAGGCCGACGTCGCCGGGTAGTCGAGGTCCCAGTCGCCGTTGTCCGGCGAGACGATGTCGGAGACACGGCCGGTGGAGTCGTACACGTAAGACGACACCGCCGCGCTGCTCTCGACCGGGTGGGTCACCCAGCGCAGCAGACCGGAGGAGTAGTACGCGTAGCGAGCGAGGGTCTACGTCGTGGTGGGGGTGACCTTGACCTCCTTGGCGCGGCCCGCATAGTAGCCGAGCGCCATCGTGGAGGCCGTGGTGGTGCTCGCCTAGCTGATCGCCACGGTCTCCTTCAGGGCCTCTCCGGCGGCCGGCTCCGTGATCGTGGACACCCGGCCCTGGGAGTCGTAGCCGACGGTGGAGACGCCGTGCGCGGTGTTGCCCGAGCCGGTGACCCGCCAGGCGTTGGTGCTGGGGGCGACCTGCTTCCAGATACGGGTGGGCTTGAGGTCCGCGGCGGGCACGGGCTCGTCGCCGGCCTTGCCGGCGGGCTGCCCCTCGTCCGGCACCGAGAGGTCCACGTTGAGGGTCTCGACGACGGTGGAGATCAGGATGCCGGAGGCGGCGTCCCACTTGGTGGTGTCGGTGATCTTGTCACCCTCGGCGTTCTCGTACTTCTCCACCCCGCCGCCGTCGGGGTAGTCGAGGCTGCTCTTGAGCAGGTAGCGCACCGACTCGCCGACGTTGAGGTCGGTGACGACGATGGCGTCGACCTGGTGCTCCAGCTTCTGGTTGAGCTCGCCGCCCAGGAACTCCGCTTCCCAGCCGGGGCCGAAGACGCCCATGCCGGTGCGGCCCGCGGGGGCTGACTCGGGCTTGGCGACGCCGCCCGCCTGGGCGGCGACGGTATGCCTGCGGCCGATGGAGCCGACGCCGACGTCGCTCTCGGCTATCTCGACCACCGGCCCGGCCGACACCGTGAGCAGCGCGGCTTTCGCCGCGATGCTGAACGAGGTGGCCCGGCCGTGCCCCTCGGGCCAGGCGCCCGCCGACCGGCCGAGCGCCGCTGGGGGGAGGTACGGAGGAGCCCTCGATCCGCCCCGGGGAGACGCCGCCGACCGATCCGATCGAGCCGGCCGTCCCCACGGCCGGGCCGGAGGTGGAACTGAGCGCGCGTGACTGGTGCGCGAGCGGTCTGCACGAGGAGCGCATCACCCAGGCGCTCCTGAAGCTGAAGGATCCCGCTCCTGACGAGGTCAGGAAGATCCTGAACGGCCTCGGCTACGTGGACGAGCGCATCCACGGCCTTGAGCGGACGGGTGCGGCCACGCACTTCTTCCTCGATCTGAGGGAGAAGGGGGGACGGCTGTGCGTCAAGGGGTCGGCGGCCGGCGAGAACACCGTCGTCGATACCTGCGTGGCGCCCGAGATCGGTCCGTTCTCACCCACAAATGTTGGAAACTAGCAGTTGAGTCGAAATGGCGGGCCGCGCGCCTTTCAGGTGGATGGCGGTCTCCTATTTTGCTCGGGATATCCCTTTCCCTGGTGTGCGGCGCGAACTCCGCGCGGCAATCGAAACCCCGCCGCCGGGTGAAAAGGCGGGCAAGAAACCCCTTTTCGTCACGGCGTCACCGGAAATAACGGCTCTTCTCTCCGTCCGTCCGTCCCTCCCCCACCACATGACTCACCCGCCCCCTGGGGTCGGGGGCGGGTGAGTCGGCCGGTCGGTGCAGGCACGCAGTGGTTACTTGGCGAGCTTGCCGCCCGCCGTGACCGCGAACCACGTGCCGCCCACGCCCTGGCCGTTGGTGTCGCCGGGAGTCTTGTCTCCGGTGAACCAGTACAGCGGCCAGCAGTCGATCGTGAGCTGCTTCGTGCCGTCCGAGCGGGTGAAGGTGATCAGCTTCTTCGGGTCGATGCCCTCGACCTTGTCGAGGTCGACCAGCTTGGCGGGCCGCCACTTCTCCAGGCAGGCACCCTCGCAGTTGGACTTCATGGGCCAGGCGGTGTCCTTCGTGAAGCGGTACAGGGTGCGGCCCTTGCCGTCACGGATGATGTCGCCCAGCTCGGCGTTGTCGACGAGCGAGAGGTCCGGGAGCGCCGCGCCGGCCGGCTCACCGGCCTCCTTCACGCCGGCCTTCTTGCCGTCCGGGGTGACGGCGAACCAGGTGCCGCCCACGTCCTGGCCGTTCGTCTGACCCGGCGCGGTGTCCTTGGCGAAGCGGTACACCGGCCAGCCGGCGATGGTCAGCTGCTCGGTGCCGTCGGCCCGCCGGCCCGAGCCGATCTTCGCGGCGTCGACGCCACCGGGCTTGGTGGCGGAGGCGGGGACCGGGGGCCAGGTCTTCGCGCAATCGCCGACGCAGGCGGACGAAGAGGGGTTGGCCGTGTCCTTGTCGAAGCGGTAGAGGGTGAAGCCGGCGGCGTCGGTGACCAGCGGGCCCAGGGTGGCGTCGTCGCGGACCGCCAGCGGGCCGGACGCGGTGGCGGCGGCTGCGCCGGCGCCGGTCGCCGCGCCGTTGCCGTACGCATCGCCGTTGCCGTACGCGTCGGCGCTGCTGTTGCCGTCGACGGGGGCGGCCGTCCGTGCCGGGGCCTGCTGCGGGGAGCCGGTCGTGGTGCCCTGCGTTCCACAGGCCGTCGCCCCGAGCAGGAGCGCGGTCCCGGCTGCGGCGATGGTGAGCTTGCGCAGGTTCATCATGAGAACTCCTCATATCCGGTGGTTCGTTGGTCTCTGTCGGCACCGGAAACACGCGGGCCGTACGGGGCGGGTTCAACGGATCCGGAAATTCTTTTCGAGGCCTCTCGCACGAGAGCGCCGGCCGGGGTTGCCCCCGGCCGGCGCTGCTCGTCCTCCTGTCGCCTCGGCCTTCGTCTTCTACACCGGCACGGTGACGAAGTTCTTGCCGGCCTCGTTCTCGACCACGACCGCCCGGACGTTAGCCGGGTCGACCGCCGCCGAGCCGTCGAGCGAGGCGCCCTTGCCCTCGCCGCCACCCGGGGCCTCGCCCACGACCCAGCTTCCGGCCGTGGTCCTGGTGCCGTCGCGGCCCACCACCACGAGCTTGCAGCGCTCTCCCGGGGGCAGTCCGGTCACGGCCGCGTGGACGCGGACCCAACGGGCGGCCGGGGTCACCCGTACGGTCATCCGCGCGCCGCTGGTGGCGTCGGTGGCCGAGGCCACGCGGGTGCCCGGCGGTGGGGTGGCGGGGGCCGTCGTGGAGGTCGGCGACGGGGGCGGTGGCTGGGCGATCGGCGTGCCGGTGCCCGAGGTCGCCGCACCGGCCCAGAACACGCCGGCGAGTGCCGCTGCGGCCGCCAGGCCGACGAGGCCGCGTCGGCGGTTCCGCGCGCTCGCGCGCTCGCCGCGCATCTGCCGCAGGGTGCGCTGCAGGAGCAGGTCGCCGCCGGGGGGCGGTCCGTCGAGGAACGCCTCCTGCGGTACTTCGCCGAGCGCCGCTTCCATCTCGCGCAAGGCGGACACCTCCTGCCGGCACGCCCCGCAGTCCTTCACGTGCGCTTCCAGGCGCCGGGTGTCGGCGTCGTCGAGTACGCCGAGCACGTACGGGCCGAGGAGTTCCTCCTCCTCGTGCTGCTGCCGGTTCATGCGACCACCTCCCTGAGTCCGGCGGGCTGCTGCGGCACGCTCGACCGGTTTCCTTCTCTGAACGTCTCGCGCAACGCCTTCAGCGCGTAGTGCGAGCGGGACTTCACTGTGCCCGCCGGGATGCCCAGGCTGTCGGCCGCCTCCGCGACGCTGCGCTCGCGGTAGTACAACTCGGTGAGCACGTCGCGGTGTTCGGGCGACAGTCGGTCGAGGGCACCCAGGACGGTCATCGTGTCGACGACCGAGTCGGCGTGGTCCTCCTCGACGGGGGGTGTCGCGGGGGACTCCGCCACCTCGGCGGGGCGGGCGGCCTTGGCCCGGTAGCGGTCGGTGATGATGTTCCGGGCGACCGTGAGGAGCCAACCGCGGACCGAGCCCTTTCCGTTGACGAGGGCGTCGGAGTGGCGCCAGGCGCGGATGAACGTCTCCTGTACGACGTCCTCCGCGGTGGCCCGGTCGCCGGTCAGGCGGGTGGCGTACGCGAGGAGGGCGTTGCCGTGTTCCTCGTACACCGCCCTGATCAGTGCTTCGTCGGTCGATCCCCGCCTGCTGCGGGGCCATAGAGGTCCGGCCATCCCATCCACTCCGTCTGCGGTGTCGGCATCGTCGGCGCCGTCCGCGCCGTGCCCCACACGCGGCCCCGGCGCGCCTGGTTCATGTGATGTGGGTCACTCTGCCGTGCTTCAGCAGTGGCGCCCCGTGTTCACGCAGGTGACGAGCTTCGCCATCTGGCCGTCCGTCATCACGTTGACGAACATCGCGTGGTCGGTCTTCGGGCTGTGCCGCTGCTCGGGGAAGGAGTCCAGGGCGATCGGCGCGTCGGCCGGGGGTGCCTCGTAGGCCAGGGTGACGCGCAGTTCGGGGACGGCGAAGGTGTTCTGGGGGCAGACACCGTTGGCGGCCGGGAAGAGCAGGTGGGTGCGCTCGGGATCGGCCGTGTCGAGGCCGTTCCAGCAGCTGGGGAAGACCAGGGTGCGGGTGAGGCGGTCGCCCGCCTGGCAGCGCGGGTAGCGGGTGGTGGAGCGGTCGGGCAGGCTCGCGCAGCCCCAGCGCGCCCTCACGCCTTCGTCGCCGCGCGCGGTGAACGCGACGGCGTCGCCCGTGAACGCGCGCAGGAAGCGCGGCATCGGGACGACCTTGCCGGCCGGATTGCCGTGGAATGCCAGGCGCACGTCGGCAGGCGTGAGGATCTGTCCCGTGTTGCCGTGGGCGGCCGCCTTCTCGTACGGCCGTGTCGCGGGGAGGTCGGGACGGCGAAGGACCGGCCAGTAGTAGGTGGAGCGGTCGCCGCCGCGGCAGGTGGTGGGGGCGGCGGCGAGGCTCTCGTCGGTGGAGAACGCGTCGGTGGAGCGGTTGCCCACGTAGGCGTGGGTGTGGTGGGCGCCGTTGCGGAGTCCGGGTGAGATCACCAGGTTGTCCTGGTTGTAGTGGCCCTCCTCGTTGCGGCCGCAGTCGACCGCGAACGAGCCTGTCGAGGCGTCAGGGCCGGGACGCGGGGCCCGTTCCGGAGCGGGCGGTACGTCGCGGATGTCGACGAAGTCGCCGGGCGCGGGCGCCCCGGACATCGCCCCGTGCGGCCCGCCCTCCTCGGACGCGCCGAGAACGGCCGCGGTCAGGACACCCCCCAGAACCAGGCAGACCAGCAGAACGAGCAGTCGGTGTTCTCTCCCCATGCCGGTCACGGTCGCCGCTGCGCACCGCCGACGTCAACCGGGGACCGGTGACCTCCGGCCCCCTTGCCGAACGTGACCATTTCACGGAGGAGTTGGCCAGAGGGCGTGTGCTCCGTGGAGGCGGTGCGGAGATGCCTTTAAGAAACCTTGTTGAAGAAGCCCGTACCCACGGTTCGCTCTTGATTTGCTCCTGCCAATCCGCACAGGGTTCTCTCGAACGTTTGACGCCCCACACGTCAACACGAGGAGAGATCCATCTTCATGGCAACTCACAAGCGATCCCACGGACTTCGCAACGCGGCCATAGCCACAGGTACCGCCGCCGCGGCTGCAGCAGCACTGTTCGCGGGCAACCTCGCCGGGGCAGCCGCCCCGGCCGAAGGCACCGTGCACGGACTCGGTGCCCCGGGCGCCGTCTCCGGCAGCTTCGTCGTCATCCTCGACGCATCCGCGAACAAGGCGGACCTCGCGAAGAAGTACGGCGGCACGCTCGTCCGCTCCTACGGCTCCGAGGTCAACGGCTTCTCGGCGTCCGGTCTGTCCGTCGACGAGGCCAAGCGCCTCGCCGCCGACCCCGCGGTCGAAACCGTCGTCCAGAACAAGCGCTTCAGCATCAAGGAGACGCAGGAGCAGCCCCCGTCCTGGGGCCTGGACCGGATCGACCAGGCCGACACGGCCGGCGACCAGAAGTACACGTACCCCGACAACGGCGGGGACGGCGTGACCGCGTACGTCATCGACACCGGCGTCCGGATCTCGCACAAGGACTTCGGCGGCCGGGCGAGCCACGGCTTCGACGCCGTGGACAACGACGACACCGCCGACGACGGCAACGGCCACGGCACCCACGTGGCGGGCACCATCGCCGGCACGGACCACGGCGTCGCCAAGAAGGCCAAGGTCGTGGCCGTACGCGTCCTCGACGACAACGGGTCCGGCACCACCGAGCAGGTCGTGGCGGGCATCGACTGGGTGACCAAGAACCACTCCGGTCCCTCGGTCGCGAACATGAGCCTCGGCGGCGGCGCCGACGAGGCCCTGGACGCGGCGGTCCAGCGGGCCATCGCCTCCGGCGTGACCTTCGCGGTGGCGGCCGGCAACGAGTCCTCCGACGCCGGACAGGGCTCGCCCTCCCGGGTGCCCGAGGCGCTCACCGTGGCGTCCAGCACCAAGGACGACGAGCAGTCGGACTTCTCGAACTTCGGCTCCGTCGTGGACCTGTACGCGCCCGGCTCGGAGATCACCTCGGCCTGGAACGACAGCGACACCGGCACCAAGACGATCTCCGGAACGTCGATGGCCAGCCCGCACGTGGCGGGTGCCGCGGCCCTCTATCTGGCGGCCAACCCGTCGGCGACGCCGGCCGACACGGCCGCCGCGCTGACCGGGGCGGCCACCGCGGACGCCATCAAGAACCCGTCCTCCGGCACCGCGAACAAGCTCCTGAAGGTGGCGCCGTAACCGCGCCGCACCACCCGACGGGAACCCTCCCGTCCCGATGAGCAGTGAAGAGGTGGCCCTCCACACCCCCGTGGAGGGCCACCTCCTTCGGGTCGGTGCCCGATACTGCTGGGATGCCGCAGACGCAGCCCGCCGTGCAGCCCGAACCGATACGGGCCGACCCGCCGCACCGCCCGGACCGCACCCTGCTCACCCAGTCCTGGCTCGACCTCGCGTTCCTGCACTGGGCCGCGGACCCCGCCGACGTGGCCCCGCTCCTGCCCGCCGGCACCGTGCCCGACACCCTCGACGGCGTCACCTACGTGGGCCTGGTCGCCTTCCGGATGCACCGGGTCGGCTGGTTCCGGCTCCCCGGGATCCCCTATCTCGGGACCTTCCCCGAGACCAACGTCCGGCTCTACTCGGTGGACGCTCACGGACGCCGTGGTGTGGTCTTCCGCTCCCTCGACGCGTCCCGGCTGATCCCCGTGACCGTCGGACGGTGGGCGTTCCGGATCCCGTACGTCTGGTCCAGGACGAGCGTCCGGAACGACGGCGCCACCGTGACGTACACCAGCAGTCGGCGCTGGCCCGGCCCGCGCGGGGCGCGCAGCGCGATCAGCCTGGAGATCGGCGAGCCGGTCGAGGAGCCCACCGCGCTCGAACACTTCCTGACCGCCCGCTGGGGCATGCACAGCGCGTTCCGCGGGCGCCCTCTCTATCTCCCGAACACCCACCCGCGCTGGCCGCTGCACCGCGCCCGGCTCCTCGACTGCGACGAGACGCTGCTTGCCGCCGCCGGCCTGGAGCAGCCGCTCGGCGCGCCCGTGAGCGTGCTCTACTCGCCGGGCGTTCCGGTCCGCTTCAGCGCCCCGCCCCGCGATCCGCAGGTCGTGCCGATCCCGCGCCCGAGGAGCGGGGAGAGGTAACCCGCTTCCGGCCTCAGCGCGGGGCGATCCCCGCCTCCGCCGCGGCCTTGATCCGGGCGCCGAAGCCGGCGGCGTCCTTGCGGGCGGCCGAGAGCGCCAGGCCCGCGAAGAGTTTGCCCAGGCCGTGGCCTTCGAGCACGTTGTAGATCCGGACCCGGGTCCGGCCGTCGGCGAGCGGCTCCAGGTCGTAGCCGCCCTCACTCGCCGTCACGAGGTTCTTGGACGCCTCGGCCCACCGGAGCTTCACCGGTGCTTCGAGGGCGGTGATGCGGAACTCCCTGCCGGTCTTCATCCCGGCGTCCTTGACCGTGCTCCGGAAGACGGTGCCCACTGCGGTCGGACTGTCCGGGACCCGCTCGATCCTGAGCACCCGGGGGCTGAACTCCGGATCGTTGCGCCCGTCGGCGAGGAAGGCGAACACCTCCTCGACCGGACGATCGACCTCGAACGTCGCTTCGAACTGTCCTGCCATGGGGCACCCCAGATCGGTCGAGCGGCGCCCCCGCCCGCGCCATCGTCGACGAGGCGTTCACCCTCGTCGTACCACCGCCACGGTCGTAGCGGCAGTATGACCCTACGTGACCGCCGGGCGTCCCGCCCGGCGAGCGACGATCTCCCCCAGTCGGTACGTCCCCACCGCCGTGCCGCCGAAGACCGCCGTCCGGTCCCCGGGGCTCAGCGCCTCCGTGAGCTCTCCGGCGGTCGCGAGCGTCCGGGCGTACGACGCCGCCAGGGTGCACACCGGCCAGTGGGAACCGAACGTCAGTCGGCTCGGGCCGAACGCGTCGAGCAGGGTGTCGGCGTACGGGCGCAGGTCCCGCACGGTCCAGGTGCGCCGGTCGGCCTCGGTGTGCAGGCCCGAGAGCTTGCCCACGGTGTTCGGCAGGGCGGCGAAGGCGAGCGGGCGAGCGGCCCAGGGTTCGAGGTCCCCGCCCGCGATCGGCGGTTTCGCCGCGTGGTCGAGTACGAAGGTCAGCTCCGGCAGCTTCCTGTCCGGCTTCATCCGCCCGACCGACACGGAGCAGCCCCAACCATCTGCACAGATCGGGTGATTGGCCTTTTGAGCGTGAACGATACGGCGCTCGCGAGAGGTGCGGCAAGTAGACATCGGATGTTTCTCGCACATCGAGAACGGCATGGAGAACGGCACCGCGGACGACATCGCGCCCGGCACGACAACGGGCGCCCGTTCCCGTGGGAACGAGCGCCCGGTCGTGGACGGTGCCGGCGTGGCGGGGCGGTGCCGGCCGCTCTCACAGCACGCTGTCGAGCCAGCGGACCACGTTGGAGATGTGGATCGTCGCCCAGGCCTCCGCCGTCCGCGCGTCACGTGCGGCGAGCGCGTCCAGGATCGCCCGGTGCTCCGACAGGGTCCGGGCCACGGCCGTCTCCTCGGTGATACCGCGCCACAGACGCGCCCGCACGGTGGCCCCGGAGATGCTGTCGAGGAGCGAGCACAGCAGGGGGATCCCGGAGGCCGCCGCGATGCGCCGGTGGAACTCCAGGTCGCTGGCGACGAGTTCGTCCAGGCTCGGCGCGTCCCCGAGCCGGTCGAGGAGTTCCCCGAGCTCCCTGATCTCGTCCTCGGGGATCCGCTCCGCCGCCAGTGCGGTCGCCGCGGGCTCCAGGATGCCCCGTACCTTCAGGGCCTGCAGCGCCTGGTCGTCCTGGTGGAAGTCCAGGACGAAGGACACCGCTTCGAGCAGCAGCGGCGGTTCGAGGCTGGAGACGTACGTCCCGTCGCCCTGCCGTACGTCGAGGATGTTCAGCAGGGACAGCGCCTTCACCGCCTCGCGCAGGGAATTGCGCGACAGCCCCAGTTCGGCGGCGAGGTCGGCCTCCTTGGGCAGCCGGTCCCCCGGGCGCAGCGCACCGGAGACGATCATCTCCTTGATCTTCCCGATCGCCTCGTCCGTAACTGCCAAGGCGTCCTCCTGTGCACGGCCCTATACATCGGATGTGTCTGCTGGTCGCCACCTTACTGCAGGGTGGCCTGGGGCCCACCGGGCACGTCGGGACTGGGGGACAGCCGGCCCGGAGTGTACGTACTGCGGACCGGCCGTCCCTCACAACACCGTCGTCAGCGGGCGTTCGGGCCCACGTCCGACGGGGTCAGAGGCCGGCGGATCGGCGCGGCCGTCGCGTACTCGTCGGCGCCCACGTCCCGCGCACCGCCGCGCGCGTCGCCGTCGATGTCGTGGGTGACCGGCGACGGGCTGAGGGTGGCCGCGTCGATCGCCCGGCTCGTGCTCGACAGGCGGTACACCCCGTCGGAGCCCGGTACCAGGCGGGGATCGGCCCGCAGGAACCCGCCGGCGGGGATGTTCCCGTCGGCCGCGGCGCCGAACAGGATGTTGCTCTGCCAGGTGAAGCGGACCGTGGTCGCCATCTCGACCAGGCTGCCGGTCTCGCCGACCAGCAGGTTGTCGGCGACGGTGACGTCGCGGGGTTCGTGCGGGCGGTGGCTCTCGCCCGAGATGCCGTCCGCGTTGTCGAACAGCGTGTTGTGGGCGATGAGGACGCGGTCGGGTGCGTCGTTGCCCCGGCGGGCCTCGGCCGATTCGCCGGGGAGGTGGTCGCGTTCCGTTCCGCTGCCGATCACCATCGCCCGCCCGGTGAGGCCGGCCAGGTAGTTGTTGACGATGACGTGGTCGTTGCCGTAGATCCGTACCCCCTCCTCGCCGGCGATCAGGTAGTTGCCCTCGACGCGCGTGCCGTTGCCGTGGCGCAGGACGATGCCGCCGAGGCTGTTGCGGATGGTGTTGTACCGGATGACGTTGTCGGAGCTCTTCACGGAGATGGCCTCGGGGTCGCCGTTGGCCCGCTCGAACAGGTTGTACTCGACGAGCGCGTGCGCGCTGGAGAGGGCACGGGGGCTGACGCCGAGGCGGATCGGTTCGCCGCCGTTGGCGCCCGCGAAGGTGTGGTCGGAGAAGTGATTGCGGTGCACGTGCACGCCCTGGGCCATGGCCTCGCTGCCCGAACCCTCGATGCCGAGGAAGATGCCGAGCGTGGTCTTGCCGTGGAAGTGGTTGCGGTCGATCACGGCTTCGTCACCGCGCACCATGACCCAGTGCAGGCCCTCGATGTCGGCGAGCTGGAAGTCGTTGCGGGTGAGCCGGATGTACGTGCAGGTCGGCGGAATCTCCAGGGTGGTGCTCTGGCGGAAGGAGAAGCCGCTCACGGTGACGTCGCTGGAAGCGTCGAAGACGAAGCTCCGCTCGCCGCGCAGCACCGCACCGCCCCGTGAAGCGGCGACGATCGTGATCGGCGCGCTCCGGGAGCCGTGCTTGCCGGTGACGGTGATGGGCTTGGCGGCGGGGACGGTGTAGGTGCCGTTCGCGACGACGATGCGGGTGCCGGGTCCCGCCGCGTCGATCGCGTCCTGGAGGTCGTCCAGGGAGCCGACGTCGACGGTGGGGCCGAGGGGTCGTGCGGGCCTGCACCGGGCGGAACTCGCGTACGCCGGTGCGGAGAGGGGCAGGACGGCGGCGGCCGCCCCTATCGCGGTGCCGGTGAGGAACGTGCGTCGTTGCATGGTGCCTCCGTGGTCGGTCGGATGAGTGGTACGCGTACGGCGCGTCACATCGAGGCGCCGGGCCCGGACGGGTCCGTCAGGTACAGCTCGATGACGGGCACGGGGGTGTCGGGCCGCCGCACCGGGAGCCGGAGCGTGAGAGTGCCGGGCGGCTGGCCGCCCATCTGGGTGTTCATGGCCGGGCGGTCGGGGTCGAGCGGCTCCTGGAGGATCTCCGAGGCGTCGTTCAGGAGCTGGGCGTAGCGCACCCGGCCCGCGAGGCCGGGCAGGTGCAGATGGCGCAGCGGCCAGGCGAGGAGGTGGACGTAGAGGCGGTCGCCGCGCTGGGTGTAGCGGCAGTCGGCGGGCGGCGTGTACGGGGAGGGGCCGCAGCCGCGTACGGACCGTTCGTGCAGGCCGGTCCAGCGGCCGATCTCGGCGAGGGCGGCGGTGTCGCGCGGGTCGAGGTCGCCGCGGCCGGTGGGGCCGACGTTCAGCAGGAGGTTGCCGCCCTTGGAGACGCCGTCGACGAGCATCCGGATGAGGAGGTCGGGGCTCTTGTGGTCGAGGTTGTCGCGGTCGTAGCCCCAGCTTCCGTTGAGTGTCTGGCACGCCTCCCACAGCACCGGCCGGCCGTCGACGGTCATGGGGGCGGAGGGCTGGTACTGCTCGGGCGTGACGAAGTCCCCGGGCAGGCCGGCCCGGTCGTTGACCAGGATGTGCGGCTGGAGCTCGCGGACCATCGCCATGAGGCGCGGGGAGTCCCAGTCGTCGGGGCCCTTGCCGCCCCACCACTCGCGGCCCGCGTAGGAGAAGTCGAAGAAGAGGTAGTCGATCCGTCCGTAGTCCGTGAGGAGTTCGCGGACCTGTCCGTGCAGGTATTCCTGGTACTCACGGATGTCCCGGTCGGCGGTGGCCGCCTTGAACTCCTCGTCGTCGCGCTGCGGGTGCGTACCGTCGACGGGGAACGACGGGTGGTGCCAGTCGATCAGCGAGTGGTAGAAGCCGACCTTGAGGCCTTCGGCGCGGCACGCCTCGACGAACGGTCCGACCAGGTCACGGCCGTGGGGCGTCTTCGTCACCTTGTAGTCGGTGAGGCTGCTGTCCCAGAGGCAGAAGCCGTCGTGGTGCTTGGTGGTCAGGACGACGTACCGCATGCCGGCGGCCTTCGCCGTCCTCGCCCACTGGACCGGGTCGTAGCGGTCGGGGTCGAAGTGGTCGAAGTACACCTGGTACTGCTCGTCGGTCATCTTCTCCCTGGTCTTCACCCACTCGTGGCGTGCGGCGAGGGAGTAGAGGCCCCAGTGGACGAACATGCCGAAGCGGTCGTCGGTGAACCACGTCGTGTCGGGCGAAGGGGTCGACGCGATGTCGGCGTCGGCGCTGGAGGTGGTCATGGGGGCATCGTTCCTGTGCGGTCGGGGGGAGGGAGGGGCGGCGACGCCGTCAGGCCGGCTCGTGGACGTCTTCACGGAGCCGTACGCCGGGGGCCGCTCGGGCCAGGTAGCCGGTGTCGTCGCGGCGGGTCAGGCCGCACGCCAGGTACTGCTCGTGCAACCGGTCGAGTGCGTCGCGGTCCAGCTCTACGCCGAGTCCGGGTGTGCGCGGGACGGTGATCGCGCCGTCGACGAAGCTCCACGGCGTGGTGACGACGTCGTCCTCGGGACGCTTCCAGGGCCAGTGGGTGTCCAGGTCGTGGGTGATGGCGGGGGTGGCGGCGGCGAGGTGGACCATCGCGGCGAGGCTGATCCCGAGGTGGGAGTTGGAGTGCATGGACATCCCGATGCCGAAGTGGCGGCAGCTGGTCGCCAGGTGCTGTGTGGCCTTCAGGCCGCCCCAGAAGTGATGGTCGCCGAGCAGGACGCCGACGGCCCGGGCCGGAACGGCTTCGGTCAGCTGCTCCCAGGTGACCACGCACATGTTGGTGGCGAGGGGCATCGGGGCGACCCGGGCGAGGTCCGCCATCGCGGGGATGCCGGCGACCGGGTCCTCCAGGTACTCCAGTACTCCCGCCAGTTCGTCGGCCACCCGGGCGGCGGTCGCCGGTTCCCAGCTCGCGTTGGGGTCGAGGCGGAGCGGGTGGTCGGGGAACGCCTCGCGCAGGGCCCGGATCGCGGCGACCTCCTGCTCCGGAGGGAGTACGCCGCCCTTCAGTTTGAACGAGCGGAAGCCGAACCGGTCCGCCAGGAGCCGGGCCTGGGCGACGAGTCCGGCGGGGTCGAGGGCCGGCCCCCACTCGTCCGGCTCGTGGCCGGGGTGCGCGGCCCATTTCGCGAACAGGTAGCCGCAGAAGTCGATCCGGTCGCGGGTGGCGCCGCCGAGGAGGTCGGACACGGGCCTGCCGAGGTGTTTGCCCTGGAGGTCGTGGCAGGCCACTTCGAACGGGGAGGTGACGCTCGCGAGGGTCTTGGCGGCGCCGCCCTCGCCGATGAGACCGTGGGCGTCGCGGGCGACCCGGCCGCCGACGGCCGCGTCGACTCTCCGGGAGAGGTCGTTGAGGTCGAAGGGGTCGAGGCCGGGCAGGTCGTCGGCGACGCGGCGGAGCAGTTCGAGGTGGGCGGAGTCGCCGTAGCTCTCGCCGAGGCCGTACGCGCCGGTGTCGGTCCTGACCTCCACCACCGCACGCAGGGCGTACGGCTCGTGGACGCCGACGGCGTTGAGCAGCGGCGGGTCGGCGAAGGCGACGGGGGTGACGACGACCGAGGTGACCTTCACGACGCGACCGCCACGGCGGTCGCGGCACCGGCACCTGCTGCCCTGTCGGCCTCGGCACCGGCGCCCTCTGCTCTGTCGGCCTCGCCGGCACCGGGACCGGTACCCGTGACGTCGGCCAGTGCCCGCCTGCCCCGGTCCAGGAGGTCCTTCAGCTGGTCGACGTGGTCCGGGGCCGCGTCCACCAGGGGCGCTCTCACGTGGCCGACGTCGAGCCCGCGCAGGCGGGCTCCGGCCTTGACGAGGGAGACGGCGTAGCCGGGGACCTGGTCGCGCAGGGCGGTCAGCGGCAGGTAGAAGTCGGCGAGGAGCCGGCTGGTGGTGACGGTGTCGCCGGTCGTCAGGGCCGTGTGGAAGGCACGGGCGATGTCGGGTGCGAAGCAGAGCACGGCGGAGGAGTAGTCGCGGATGCCGATGGCCCGGCAGGCGCTCGCGCTGACCTCGGCGGTGGGCAGTCCGTTGAGGAAGGCGAACGTCTCGGCGCGGGGGTCACCGCTGGTGCGTACGGCGGTGACCATGCGCGCCATCGAGTCCAGGTCGCCGTCGCCTTCCTTGATCCCGGCGACCTGGGGCACCGAGAGCAGGCGCAGGGCTGTGGACACGCCGATCCTGGCGAGGCCGCGCCGGTAGACGAGGACGGGGAGGCGACCGGCGCGGGCGACGGACTCCACGTACGCGAGGTAGCCGTCCTCGGTGCCGCCGACGAGGTACGGGGGCAGCAGCAGGATCCCGTCGGCGCCCGCGTCCGACGCGGCGGCAACGGCCGCCCGGGCGTTGCCGAGGCCTCCGCCGGCGCCGGCGAAGACGGGCACGCGGCCGGCGACGACGCGGACGGCGTGCCGGACGACCTCGGCGTACTCGGGGGCGCTGAGCGAGGAGTACTCCCCCGTGCCGCAGGCGACGAAGAGCGCGGCCGGGCCGTGGGCGAGCTGGTCCTCGATGTGGTCGGCGAACACGCCGGTGTTCACGTCGTCGGCGGGGGTGAACGGCGTGAGCGGGAAGGACATCAGGCCGGACGGGATCACGGGAGGTGGTCCTTTCGAGGGGGTCGGCCGTACGGGTCAGCCCTTGAGGGCACCGCTGGACAGGCCGTGGACGAAGGAGCGCTGGAAGAAGAGGAAGACGATGACGGACGGCAGCAGGGCGAGCAGCGACGCGGCCATCACCACGCCGGGGGTGACGAGGGGGTCGACCCGCAGCGTCCGCAGGGCCAGCGGCAGGGTGTACGAGGAGGAGTCGGTGGCCACGAGCAGGGGCAGCAGGTACTGGTCCCAGATCATCGTGAAGCCGAAGACTCCGATGACGCCGAGCGCGGGCCTGCACATGGGGAGGATGATCTGGGCGAAGATCCGCAGGTCTCCGGCACCGTCGATGCGCGCCGCCTCCTCCAGTTCCTTGGGTACTTCCTTCATGAACTCGGTCATGACGAGGATGGAGAACGCCCAGGCGCCGACGGGCACGATCATGCCGGCGAGGGAGCCGATCAGGTTGATGTGGACGACCGGCAGGTCGGCGAGGATCACGGAGAGCGGGATGGCCAGGATCTCCTCCGGCAGCATCAGCGTCGCCAGGATCGCGACGAACGCCAGCGTCATTCCCCGGAACCGCTTCCTGGCCAGGGCGTAGCCCGCCAGGACGGAGACGGCCACCTGGAGCAGCAGCCCGAACCCGACGACGAAGAACGAGTTGAGGAGGTACTTCAGGACACCCTGGTCGAAGGCGACCGTGAAGTTGTCCACGGTGGGGTCGGACGGGATGACACTGAGCTGGGTGGGGTCCTTGACGTGGTTGAACGCGCTGACGAGCAGGGCGAGCAGCGGTCCCGCGAACACCACCAGGACCAGGAGGTACGTGACGGCCTTCAGGACGCGGCCGCCGGCGCTCCGGCTCTCGGTGAGCCCCAGCGCGGTCTCGGTCGGCGCGCTCATTCGTTACCCCTCCGTCGGAACAGGTGGACGCCGACCGTCAGGAGCAGCGTCGCCAGGAACAGCAGGACCGCGCCGGCCGCGCCGACGCCGAGCCGGTTCTGTTCGAGGCCCAGCTTGTAGATCACGGTCATGACGACCTCGGTCGAGCCGTCGGGGCCGCCGTTGGTGAGCAGGAAGACCTCGGTGAAGACGCGCAGGCCCCGGATGGCGGCGAGGATGAAGAGGATGGTGAGGACGGCCCGCAGTCCGGGGACCGTCACATGGCGGATGCGCTGGAACCTCGACGCCCCGTCGACCTTGGCGGCCTCGTACAGACCCCGGTCCACGCCGGCGAGACCGGCGAGGAAGATCATCATGTCGTAGGGCGCGCCCCGCCAGATGCCGGTGAGCATGATGGAGACCATCGAGGTGTCGGGGTCGTTGATGAATCCCGAAGGGCCGAACCCCACCAGGCCGAGGAGGGAGTTGAGCATGCCGTCCCCGGTGGGGTGGTACATGATCCGCCAGAGTTCGGCGACGACCGCGATCGGCACGACGACGGGGAGGAAGGCCGCCGAGCGGACGAAGCCGAGCTTGCGGCCCTGTCCCTCCATGAGCAGGGCGAGCGCGAGGCCGAGCAGCATCGATCCGAGGGTCTGGCCGACGGCGAGGACGACGGTGTGCCAGGCGGCCTCGCGGAAGCCGTCCGAGGAGAGCACCGTGGCGTAGTTCTCGCCGCCGACCCACCGGTTGCCGAGGTAGGGCTGGACGTCCTGGAAGGACATGGTCAGCGCGCTGGCCATGGGGATGAACTTGAAGTAGAGGAAGAGGATCAGGGCCGGGGCGAGGAAGAGCCACGGCGTCCACCAGCTGCCCCCGCGACGGTTCCGCACCCGGCGGGAGACGGGCGGGCCGCTGCCTCCTGTCGCGGACGGCGCCGGACCGCGCTCGGCCCGCTGGGTGGAGGCGGCCGTCGTGCCGGCGGCCGGCTTCACCTGGTCGACGCTCGTCATCCGGCGATTCCCTGCTCCTGGAGGATCTCGGCGAGCTTCCTGTCGAGTTCACCCAGCTTCGCGTCGAGGTCGAGGGAGCAGTCGGCCATCAGCGCGTTGACGGTCTCGGCGGTGGTCTGCCGTACCGGGGTCCAGTTGGGGATGGAGGGGGCGTAGCGCCCGGAGGCGCGGTAGACGTCGGCGTACGTCTTCCAGCGGGGGTCGGGGCGCACCTCGGTGACGTCCACCGTCTTGTTCACGGGGAGCTGGACGGTGGAGCCGTCCTCGCCCTCCATGCCGAGCTTCTGGCCCTCGGCGGAGATGGCGTACCCGGCGAAGGCGTCCTGTCCGGCGCGGTTCTCCGAACCGGCCATCAGGTAGACGGAGCCGCCCTCGGCGAGCACGGTGGCGTCCTTCGGCCCCTTGGGCAGGGGGACGACCTCGTACTTGTCCTTGCCCAGGGACTTGTCGAAGCGGGGCATGAGGTAGGGGCCGACGACGAACATGCCGGTCCTGCCCGCCTCGAACGTCTCGTTCGTCGGCGGGGTGTCCATGGTGACGGCGCCGGGCTGGACGACCTTCTTGTCGCAGCCGAGGGCGCGGAACCACCGCATGGCCTCCGTCGATTCCTTGCTGGTCATCGAGGGCTTGTACTTCCCCTTCCCCTGGCCCGTCTCGGTGATGAAGTCTCCGCCCGCGGCCCAGAGGAAGTTGGAGAAGTACCAGGAGGCGTAGCCGCGCTTGGTCGACAGCGGGGCGGCGAGGCCGTAGGTGTCCTGCTTGCCGTTGCCGTCGGGGTCGCGGGTGGTGAAGGCGGTGGCCAGCGCGGCGAGGTCGTCCCAGCTCTGCGGGGTCTCCAGCTTCAGTTTCTCGCGCCAGTCCTTGCGGATGAGGAGGGCGCCGGCCTGGGCGGAGTACGGGATGCCGTACTGCTTGCCCTCGACGCTCTTGCCGGAGTTCAGGCCCTGCTCGACGAGGTCCTGGCTGCTCTTGATCTTGCTGAGGTCGATCTCCCGGAGGAGTCCCTGGCTGTGCATCGCGCCGAGCTGAGTGACGTCGTTCATGACGATGTCGGGCAACTTGCGCTGGGCGGCGCGCTGTTGGAGCTTCGTCTCGAAGTCGTCGAAGATCGCCGTGACCTTCACCTTGTACCCGGTGGCTTTCTCGAACCCGGCGACCAGCCTCAGCGTCGCCTTCTCACCCGGCCCTCCGGGTGTGGTCCTGGTCCACAGCTCCAGCTCCGCCTTGGAGTCCTGCTTGGCATCCACCCCCGCAGGACTGGACGTACAGCTCGTCAGGGCCAACGCCGAGGCGAGAAAACCCGCACCGATCCATCGCGTTCTCTGCATGACAACTCCTGTTCGCCGCCCTCGGCAGCTGGCCTGTAAGCGCTTGCCGGGGACGCTAACGCCCGGCCGAACGAGGGTCAATAGTCCGATGACTGAAAAGAGTTGAAACGAATGAGGGCGGATGGTGACGCGTACCTGTCGGCGTACTCATCACCCGCTTGAGCAGTCATGGAGCGGGCGAGAGAGGTGAAGCGCTTCGCCTCGACGTCGGGAGCGCTCCCGGGAGGCCATCGCTCAGACATCGATTAAAGCTCCGATGTCTGAGCGGAAATGGAAGGTCGGTGCGCTGGAAACAGGCCACACCACCGGGCATCGACAGGCCCCCGCCCGAGGTCCCCCTGCTACGCCCGGGTCGACGCCTGGGCGGGTTCGACGGCGTGCCGCAGGGGCTCGCCGTGTACCAGTCGCCGCAGTTCGTCGCGTACGAGCTCGCCCAGACGGGCGCGTTCCCTGCCCATGGCGCCGGCGAGGTGCGGGGTGAGCAGGACGTTCGGCAGCGTGAACAGCGGCGAACCGGGGTCGGGCGGTTCGGGCCAGGTCACATCGAGTACGGCGGTGAGGTCGGGCCGGTCGTAGAGGACTTCGATCACCTCCGGCTCGTCCAGTACGGCACCACGGGCCGTGTTGATCAGGGTGGCCCCCTCGGGGAGCAGCGACATCAGCCGCCTGCCCACGATGCCTTCGGTCTCGGGCAGGAGCGGGGCGTGGACGCTCACGACGTCGCACGCCGCGAACAGGCCCTCGATGCCGGTCAGTCGGACGCCCAGCTCCTGTGCGGCGGCCGGGTCGGTCACGGGGTCACAGGCGAGCACCTCGACGTCGAAGTGCCGCAGGTGTTCGGCGACGAGCCGGCCGATCTCCCCCAGGCCGAGCAGCCCCACCCGGGAACCGTATCCGCCGGACACCCGGGGGTTGTGCGGGAACTGACGGCTGGCCGTCACCTGGCGACCGAGGCGATGGACCTGCTTGAGGCCGAGCAGGATCTGGGCCAGGCTGAACTCGGCGACCGGAACCGCGTTGGCCCTGGCCGCGGAGACGATGGGGATGCCGCGGGCCCAGAACTCCGGCGGCGTCAGATGCCGTACGGAACCGGCCGCCACCATCACCGCGCCCAGCCTCGGCGCATGGGCCAGCAGGTTCGCGTCGAGCACCGGCGCTCCCCAGCCGGTGAGCAGAACGTCGACCCCTTCCAGTACACCGGGGTCCCGGAGGAGAGCGTCACGGGTGAGCGCGGGCGCGTGCCAGCGCGCCAGGCGTCCGATGCCCTCCAGGACGTGCGCCGGGTAGACATCGGCTCTGCGCTCCTCCTCCATGACCAGTAGGGCGTTGGGCATCGTCGTCGCAGTTGCCATCGGCTCGGCCTCCTGGGGCGTGGCGGTATCGGCGGGCCACACGATACATCGGAGGACAAACCTGATCGCGTCGAAGGACTGGACAAAACTTCGCCCCATTGCTTGCATTCCCGAGTCGATACATCCGATGTATAGGGTGAAGGATGGCTGGCATGCGTGTGCCTGTCGGTGAACGGAGACGAGCGCCAGCGCGGCTCCACCGCGGACATGGTCTTCCCGGTCGCCGGGATCGTCCGCTACCTGAGCCGGTTCATGGTGCTGCACCCCGGGGACGTCATCAACACCGGCACACCTGCCGGCGTGGCCCTCGGCCGACCCGAACCCCGGCCGTACCTGCGGCACGGCGATGTGGTGGAGTGCGGGATCGACGGGCTCGGGACCATGCGTCAGACGTTCCGACAGGCCTGAGGGAACGCCGAGGGAACACGGAGGGGACACGCACATGCAGTTCACCCAGGACGACCGACTGCTCTTCATCGGCGACTCCGTCACGGACACCGGCCGCGACCGGGCGGATCCCGCGTCCCTCGGTGACGGTTACGTACGGATGATCGCCGAGTCGCTGTCCTCCCCCGCGACGGTCGTCAACAAGGGCCTCAACGGCAATCGGGTCTACGACCTGGAGGCGCGCTGGGCCACCGACGTCCTCGGGCTCGCCCCTTCCGTGGTCACCGTTCTGATCGGCATCAACGACACGTGGCGCCGCTACGACCGCGGACTGCTCAGCCCGGTACCGGAGTTCGAGGCCTCCTTCGACCGCATGCTCACCCTCACCACGGAGAAGTGCGCAGCGCGCCTGTTCGTCATGACGCCGTTCCTCCTCCCGGCCGGCCCGGAGCAGGAGAGGTGGTTCGAGGATCTCGCGCCCCGTACGGAAGCCGTTCTGCGCACGGCCACGGCTCACGGAGCGACGGTCGTCCGCACGGACCTGGCACTGCTGCGCGCCGCCGAGGTGCACGGTGCGGCAGCCCTTGCCCCGGACGGTGTCCATCCGAGCGCGCTCGGCCACCGAGTCCTTGCGGATGCGTGGCTGGCCGCGGCCGGGGTGGGAAGGGGTCCCGCGTCGTCTGAGAGGCTGTGAGCATGACTGACATGCCCCTCTGGCGTCGCCCCACCCGTAGTGGCTGGCGCATCGACGTCGACGAGGCCCGCACCCGCGCCGACGTGATCGACGCGGCCGGCAGCGTCCGGGCATCCGTCCCCATCGAGCCGGTTCAGCACTTCACGGGCTGGTTCGCCAAGCGCCAGAACGCGGTCATGAGCCGTGCGTTCGAGGCCGACGGCCCGTCGCTGCCGGCCCGTGAGCCGAACGCGGTCTCGCTGCGTCCGCACGACCCGCGCGCCTTCGTCAGCGACGGCGCCGTCGACGGGCGCCGCCGGGAGAAGACCGGGCGGGCGCTTGTCCACGGCCGGAGCTACACGTTCCTGCACACCGACGGGCAGCGTGCGGACGCGATGCGGGACGGCGTCCGCATCGCGTCGTTCGTCAAGCACGGCTTCCGCCCACAGGACGGGAGCGTCAGCCGCGACGATCACCTTCCCCTGGACGAGACCGACGAACTGGTCCTCACCGTCTTCGAGAAACTCCTGAGGCCCGGACGCCCCGGCGCCGTCTCCGACCTGCTCACCGACCTCAGTTGATCAGCTGAGGGACGGGGCCGGATCAGGAACGGACCGGGGACACGGTCAGGGGCAGCTGATCCGGATGTCGCCCGGGTCGGTGGTGCAGGTGTCCGTGCCGGCACCGCCGTTGGCGGTGTCGTTGCCCGGGGTGCCGTCGGTGGTGGTGAGGCGGTCGTTGCCGTAGTAGCCGGTCAGGGTGTCGTTGCCCGGGCCACCGTTCAGGGTGTCGTCGCCGAAGCCGCCGTCGATGTTGTCGTTCCCGAAGCCGCCGTGGGCCGTGTCGTTGCCGTAGCTCGCGCGGATGGTGTCGTTGCCGCCGAGGCCGCAGATCACGTCGTTGGCGAATCCGCCGTTGAGGGTGTCCGCGCCGCTGGTGCCGATGACCGTGCACGCGCGCGCGTTGTTCACCGACGTGGTCGCGGAGGCCGTGTTGTTGGAGGCCACCGGGTCCTGGGGCGAGCCGCTGACGCCCGCCGCGTTGATGAGCGTGCCGACGGCGCGGGGTTCGGCCGTCACCGTGACGGTCGCGCTCGCACCCGGGGCCAGGGAGCCGAGGGCGCAGGTGGCGCCCGTCGTGGTCGTCGTGCAGGTGCCCTGCGAGGGAACGGCCGAGATGAGCGTCGTACCGGCTCCGGACAGCGTGTCCGAGAGTGAGATTCCGGTCGCGGTGGCCGTGGACATCGCGGAGTTGGACACCTTCACCGCGTAGGTGGCTCGGTCGCCGATGCTCACCGTGGTCGTGCCGGTGTTCGTCACCGACAGGTCCGCGCTCGGCGGAGTCGTACCGTCGCCGCCCTGGTAGCGGGCGAGGGCGAAGGCGAAGCCCGCTCCGTACCCGGCCGCGACGATCTTGCCGTCCGGCTGGACGAGCACGCCGCGGGCCTCGTCGAAGTCGTTGAAGCCGGTCACCACGAAGCCGTCGCCGCCGAAGCCGGTGTCCACCGTGCCGTTGACGTTGAGGCGGGCCAGGCCGAAGTCGTTGGCCTCGGAGCTGTTCGGGTCGTCCGCCCGGCCGGCGAGCACGATCTTGCCGTTCTGCTGGAGTGCCAGGCCGTACGCGATGCCGCCGTCGCCGGGTGCGTTGACCGAGGTACGCCCGCCGGTGCCGAAGGCGGCGTCGGGGGTGCCGTCGGCGTTGTAGCGGAGGACGGCGAAGCCGGCGCCACCGGAACCGGCGGCGACGATCCTGCCGTCCGGCTGCACGGCCACGGCGTTGCCGAACTCGGTGCCGCCGAAGTCCGCGGTCACCATGCCGTCACCGCTGAAAGTGGTGTCGAGGGTGCCGTTGGAGTTGTAGCGGGCCACTCCGATGTCGAAGGCGGTGTTGCCCACGTAGCCGACCGAGACGATCCTGCCGTCCGGCTGGAGGGCCATGCTGCGGGCGATGCCCCCGCCGTCCTGGGGGGAGGTGGGTGTGAAGCCCGCGACGACGGCACCGTCGCCGCCGAGGCTGGGGTCGAGGCTCCCGTCGGTGCCGAGGCGGACGAGCGCGAACCCACTGCCGCCGCCCTTGCCCGCGGCGACGATCCTGCCGTCGGCCTGGACGGCCACGTCCGCGCCGTCCGCGGACCCGCCGAACTCCTCGACGCGCACCAGGCCGCCATCGCCGAAGCCCGTGTCGAGGCTGCCGTCGGTGTTGTAGCGGGCCACGGAGAAGAAGCAGCAGCCGCCGCCCTCCTCCGCGATCACCTCGGTGGTGCCGGCCACGACGATCTTTCCGTCCGACGGCTGGATCGCGACGGCGTTGGCGGTGTGACTGCCGCCGCCGAAGTCGCTGGTCACCGTGCCGTCACCGCTGAAGGTGGGGTCGAGGCTGCCGTTGGAGTCGTAGCGGGCGAGCGCGAAGCCCGCCTCGCTCACACCGACCACGACCATCCTGCCGTCGGCCTGCCGCGCGATGTCGTGGCCTTCGGCGTACCCGGTGATCGGGGTCGTCACCCGGCCGTCGGGACCGAACGTCGGATCCAGATCGCCGGGAGCGGCGAGCGCGGTGCCGGGCAGCGCGAGGACGAGCGCCATGCCGAGCGCGACCGGCACCCCGGCTCGCCCGCCGGGCCTGCGGCGCCGTTCCGCGGGTCTCAGCTGTACGTGGGTCATCTGCGTACGAACCTCCGTCTTCGTGGTGTACGGGGAGCAGCGCACAGCTTTGTACCGGCGCCCGCCCCGCTCCGGCTGGCCGTGCCGAACTACGCTCACCGGCCCTTGGGAACCACCCCCGCGAGGGAGCGCACGGGGCGCCATCCCGCCGGCCCGTTGTTCATGAAGTCCGGTGTGTGGTGGCGCAAAGTGATCCCCTGATGCGGTGTCAGGGGTGATTCAGGGTGGAGCTGGGGTGATCCCTGGCGCTGCGGGCGGGCCGGGCGGACAGACTCGAAGGGACTTGATCAGCACCTTTCGAGTGGAGTTCCTCATGCGCCGTTCTTCGACCTTGCCGATGTCCCTCTCTCTGCCTCTGTCCCTGCCCGTGGCCGTGGTCCTGGCTTCCGCTGTGACGCTGGGTGTCGCCGCTCCAGCGTTCGCAGCGACCGCCGGAGCCACGGGGGCCGCCGGGACCGCGGGTGGAGGCCCCTCCCCCGGGCTCGACCGTGACGCCCTGCGCGAGGCGATCGCCGTGCGCCCTGACGACGGGGCCGCCGGTGTCGTGGCCGAGGTGCACAAGGGCGGGGAGAGGTGGCGTGGGGCATCGGGAGACGTCGTCACCGGACAGCCCGTCAGCCGGGATGCCCACTTCCGGATCGGCAGCGTCAGCAAGCCCATGGAGCCGTGATCCTGCTTCAGCTCTCCGCCGAGGGCCGCGTCGACCTGGACCGGAGTGTTCAGGACTATCTGCCCGAGCTGCTGCCGGAGGACCTGTTCAAGGAGCCGGTCAGCGTACGGCAGCTGCTCAACCACACCAGCGGCCTGCCCCAGGACTTCGAGGGCGCCCCGGCCACCCCGTCCCCGGACGAGGAGATCGAGCGCCGCCTCGACTCCCTCACCTTCGACGAGGTGATCCGGCAGACGCTCCGTCCCGAGGGCCGGCCGGCGCCCGGCCCACACTTCAGCCCCGGCACCCGCCAGGAGTACAACTCCTTCGGCTACCGCGTCGCGGGCAAGCTCATCGAGGAGATCACCGGGCACCCGTTCCGGTACGAGGTGACGGCCCGCATCCTCAAGCCGCTGAAGATGTGGGAGACGAGGGCCGCCGTGCCGGGCCGGAGTACGCCCGTGCCTCGCCCCTATCTGCCGGGCTACCTCCCGAGGGCGGACGGCGAGCTGGTCGACGTCAACGTGCAGGGTGGGCTGCCTGCGAGCATGACCTCCACCACGGGTGACCTGGACCGGTTCATCAGAGGCCTGTTCGACGGCAGGCTGCTGCGCCCGGCCCAGACGGCGGAGCTGTTCGCGATACCGAAGGGCATCGACGGCAAACCTCTGCCGTACGTCGGCAACGCGAACTGCAACACCGGTCCCGGCAGGGGCACCGCCTGCTTCAGCGTGGGCCTGATGTCCACGCCACTGCCCGACGGCTCGGTCCTGTGGGGCAAGACGGGCTCCGATACCGGATACCGGAGCGGTGTCTTCGCCTCCCGCGACCTCAACCTGCGTGCGGTCTACGCGATGGGCACGTCGACCTCGTCGAGCAACGGCGCTCCGGCGGTGGCCCAGCGCCTTGCCCTCGCCGCCTTCGCCCACTGAGAGTCCGGTCCGAGGCGAGGGTGCGCGAGACGGGAGGGGGGTTCGGGGCGGTGTCCCTGGCAGCGGGGGCGGCTCGGACACCGCGTACCCTCACATCGGAAACGGCCACCGGCCTCGCCGGGTGCAGGGCTTGCAGGGCGAGCAGGGCGAGCAGGGCGAGCAGGGCGAGCAGGGCGAGCAGGGAACGGAAACATGACGCAGGCGCGGGGGCAGGGGACGGAGCCCGGTGGGGACGAGCGGGATCGGGCGGCGACGGTACGTGTCTTCATCGCCCTCGCCCCGCCCGACGAGGCGAAGGACGAGCTGGAGCGGGTACTGAGCCCCGCGTACGACGCGTATCCGCGGATGCGGTGGAACCGCATCGAGGACTGGCACATCACCCTGGCGTTCCTCGGCGAGCTGCCCGTCGCGACGGTTCCGCTGCTTGGGCCGCCGCTCGCGGACCTCGCGGCGTCGCGGGGGCCGGTGGAACTGGCCCTGCGGGGCGGCGGACATTTCGACGAGCGGGTGCTGTGGAGCGGCATCGACGGGGACCTCGACGGACTGCACCGGCTTGCCACCGACGTCCGCACCGTGGTCAAGGAGTGCGGTGTCCCCTTCGAGGACCGGCCGCTGCGTCCCCATCTGACGCTGGCCCGCGCCCGCCGTGACGATGAGTCGAGCGTGCTGGACGTCGCCGCCGGGCTGGCCGGCTTCACCGGTCGCCCCTGGCGGGCCGAGCGGCTCCACCTGGTCGGCAGCAACTTCGGCCGCGGCCCGGGGCCGATCCGGTACCGCGACATCGAGGCATGGACGTTCGGCGGGCGCTGACCGGGGTGGGTCCGCCCACCGTTCGGGGGGTCCGTGCTCGTTCTGGGGGGGGCGGCCGTGCTCGTCGAAACCGGTCGGGGGACTTGGGGCGTGTTTCCCTGTGCAGTGATCGCTCCGGAAAGGGAATCGCCTTGTCCATCACAGGTTTCAGCCCGTCCCGTCGCACCGCTCTCGGCCTCGGCGCCGGTGTCGGGCTCGCCGTCGCGTTACCGCTCGGCGGGTCGGCGTACGCCTCCACGCCCGGCGGGGACGACCTCGGCGCACGGCTTCGGGAGCTGGAGGAGCGGCACTCCGCACGGCTCGGTGTGTTCGCCCACGACGTGCGGACCGGGCGCTCGGTGGCGTACCGCGCCGACGAGCGCTTCCCGATGTGTTCGGTCTTCAAGACCCTCGCCGTCGCGGCCGTGCTGCGCGACCTCGATCACGACGGCACGTTCCTGGCGCGGCGCATCCGCTACACGGCGGCGGACGTCGAGCGGTCGGGCTGGTCCCCCAGGACCGAGCTGCCCGAGAACCTCGCCCATGGGATGACCGTCGCCGAACTCTGCGACGCCACGCTGCGCTACAGCGACAACACCGCCGCGAATCTGCTCCTTCGCGAGCTGGGCGGTCCGACGGCCGTCACCCGGTTCGCCCGGTCGATCGGCGACCGTACGACCCGGCTCGACCGCTGGGAGCCCGAACTGAACTCGGCGGAGCCGTGGCGCGAGACGGACACCACGACGCCCCGCGCCATCAGCCGGAGCTACGGGCGCCTCGTGCTCGGCGACGCGCTCCCGCGCCGGGACCGGGAGCGGCTCACGGGGTGGATGCTCGCCAACACGACCAGCGGTGAGCGGTTCCGTAAGGGGCTGCCCGCCGACTGGCTCCTCGCCGACAAGACCGGCGGCGGACGGTACGGCGGCAACAACGACGCCGGAGTCACCTGGCCGCCGGACGGCGGCCCGATCGTGCTCACCGTGATGACCACGCGGTTCGTGGAGGACGCGGCGCCCGTCGATCCGCTGGTGGCCGACGCGGCCGCGCTGGTGGCGGCGGAACTCGGCTGAGCAGAAAAAGAGGCTCGAATAAATAGCTTGAGTGCCGCCCCGGGCTTTCCTAGGCTGTGGGTACACGCTGAAAGGAGGTGATCCGAGAACATGGTTTCTTTTCGGATTCGTGAGGTGACTGCGGGCTAACGGCCTGCCGTCGCACTCTGTGCACCTCGGCAGGTCATCTGCCGAAAACCACGCAGTCACCCGACCCGTGGGCCGCCGGTAATCCGGCCGGCTCCCGTCCGAACTCGAGCGGACGGGACCAAGGCCCACGGGTCGTCTGCGTTCCCGGACACCCCCTGCGCCAGCCGATGTGATCCGGATCACAGGGAACCTTCGGGCGGTACGGCTCCTCCTCGGGGTGTCGGCGCGTGCGGCGCCGGCCTCGGAACGGAGGGAACCCCCATGGCGGTCATCGACATCGAGCGGCCTCGTGCGATCGCGGGCGGGCGGGCTGTCGCCGCACTGCTCGCCGTCCTCGCGCTGGTGCACCTCTACTGGGCCACCGGCCTGACCTGGCCCGCCGCCGATGAGCAGGCCCTGTCGCTCGCCGTCCTCGGCAGCGTCGTCTCCTTCGGGCCGGGCGTGGTCCTGCCGCTCGCGGCCCTTGAGGGGTGCGTGGCCTTCGCCGTCGCCCTCCACGCGCGCGGTGGTGGTCGCAGGCGCGGAATCCCGCGCCTGGTCACGGCCGCCGTCGCCGCCGGGATGCTGCTTCGCGGGGCGGTCGGCCTGGTGTGGATCGTCGTCGGCAGGGACGGCTCAGGGGCGGCGTTCCCCTGGCTGAACGCGCTCGTGTACACGCCCCTGTGCCTGGTCTTCGGAGGGGCGGCCCTGCGTGCCGCCCGCTGATCCCGTCGGGCCCGTCGGCCCTGCCGGCCCTGCCGGCCCGGCTGACCCCGCTGACCCCGCTGACCCCGCTGACCGCGTCGACCGGGGCGACCGGGGCGTCGCGCTTGTGCGGGCCGCCCGGCACGGCGACACGCTTGCCCTCCATGACCTGCTCGACCACCTCACCCCGTACATCGCCCGGATCTGCCGTCCCATCGCGCTGGACGACGGACCGGACGCCACGCAGGAGGCGCTGGTCGCCGTGTTCAGCTCGCTGCGTTCGCTTCGGGAGCCGGAGGCGCTCTACGGGTGGGTGCGGGCGATCTCCGTACGGGAGGCGGTGCGGGTGGCGAAGCGTGCGGGAAGGGCACGGCCGGCCGAGCTCGCCGACGTACCGGAGCGAGGTGATCCGCAGCTGGCCGCCGACATCGGAGACGTCCTGGCGCGGTTGTCGCCCGCGCACCGGGCCGTCCTGGTGCTGCGGGACATCGAGGGGATGGACGAGGAGTCCGCGGCGGCACTCCTCGGGGTACCGACCGGCACGGCGAAGTCCCGGCTGCACCGGGCCCGGCAGAGTTTCCGAAAGGCGTGGTCCGCGTGAAGGAGAGCGAAGAGGGCAACGAGGGCAGGGGCGGCCCGCTGCTCGACGACGTGCGGCGGATGCGCGTCATGGTCGCCGGAGTCCGGGGCGCTCACCTCGTCGAGCGGGTGCTCCCCGCGCCACTCCCCCGGGTCTGGCAGGTGATGGGCGATCTGGAGGGCGGCTTCGGGGAGTTCCAGCCCGACATGCGGTCCGTCCGGGTCCTGCGACGCGAAGGCGACCGGGTGGAGGCCCTCGCCCGCAGCCGCTACGGCCTGCGGGCGCACTTCCACGGCGTGCTGCGGCCCGGCTGGTGCTGGCTGCAGAGCCGGTTCCTGGTCATCGGGATGGCGGCGGCGGACGAGGACGGGCGGACCCGGGTCGCGCTCACCGGTGGCGTACGTGTCCCCGGGCGCGCCGCGCTGGTGCCGTTCGGCGCGCGACGCGAACTGGAGGAGGCCATGACACGCCTGGCCGCCCGGGTCACGTAACCGCCCGCCGCCCGGGTGCAGCCGGTCGCACCAGGCCGCTGCCCGGGCGTGGTCCCGTCACGCCAGGCTCAGCGCGCCCGTCTGTCGGGCGCGCGCCTCACCCACCCGCAGGATCAGCGCGGCGGCCACCAGGAGCAGGGCGCTCAGCGCTCCGAGGCCGAGCAGGGTCGGGGCGAGTTCGGTCACCGTACGGTGTTCGAGCAGGGCGCCGCGGACCGCGAGGAGGCTGCCGGTGAGGGGGAAGACCGCGCCGACGACCTGGATGGCGGCCGGGAGGGCGAAGTGCGGCAGACGGACGCCCGAGACGAACCAGAGCGGCTCGTCGAGGATCGTGTACAGGAAGGCCGAGTCCCGGGAGAAGACCAGGAGGCTGTTGAGGAACGCTCCCCACGCCACTGCCGGGATCAGCAGGGCCAGGAGGACGATCCCGTACATCCACCAGGCCGAGACAGACAGCGTGCCGAAGCCCGTCAGGGCGGCGACGGTGAAGCAGGTGAGCAGCCAGGCGTTCTGGAGGAGTGCGCCGGCGCCGTTGGCGATCATCAGGGTGAGCCGGCCGGCCGGGGAGAGGAAGAGCAGTTCCAGGGTGCCGGTGGTCCGCTCGAAGGAGAGGTGCCAGGCGCTCTGGACGAGGGAGAAGAAGAACGCGTACGCGAGCGTGCCGGTGGCCAGGAAGGTGAGAAGGCGCTCGGGGTCGGCGGCAGTCGGCCAGTTCTCGGCGGCCCGGGAGGCTGTGGCGACGGGGCGCAGGGTGTAGTAGGTGGTGGCCAGTTGGAGGACCGGCCAGACGAGCATCGAGAAGACGACGAGCGGCTGGCCGAAGAGCCGGCGGTGCTGCTTGAGCGTCTCGGCGGCGAAGACCCGCAGGGCGTGGCGGAGATGGTTCACCGGGCGCCGCCCTTGGCTCCGACGGTCACGGCGGCGGACTCGGCGGTCGCGTCGGACAACTCGGCGGTCGCGTCGGCGGACCCCGGTGGGACAGTCGCCGCAGCCGCGGTTGTCGCGGCGTGAGAGCCGGCGAGGTCCGGGCGGGTTCCGGCACGAGGTACGTCTCCGGTGTCCGCGAGGCCCGCCTCGCCCCGCTCCGCGAGTGTCAGGATCGCGTCCTCCAGGCTCGCCTCGGCGATCTCCAGGCCGCCGATGGACCCGCCGGCCTCGTACACGGCCGCCGTCAGGGGTCCCGCCATGTCGTCGGGGTGGCGCAGGGTGATCAGCTCGCCCCCGTCGGGGAGGGTTTCGCGGGTCGCCCCGAAGGAGTCCGCGACGGCCCGGGTGCGGTCGGTCGGGTCGGTGACGGTCAGGCGCACGGTCCGGTGGCTGCCGGTCGCGGCCTTGAGTTCGGCCGGGCTGCCCTGGGCGAGGTGACGGCCGGCGGAGATCACGTACACGTGGCCGCAGAGCTCCTCGACCTCGGCCAGGTAGTGCGAGGTCAGCAGCACGCCGGTGCCGTCGTGCGCGGCCAGGTCGGCGACGACGCGGCGCAGGTCGCGGGCGATCGGCGCGTCGAGGCCGAGGGTCGGTTCGTCGAGAAGGAGGTAGTCGGGGCGGTTGATGAGTCCGCGGGCGATGGCGAGCCGCTGGGTCATGCCGCGCGAGTACCGCTCCACCATGGTGTCGGCGGCGTCGGTCAGACCGACGAGGTCGAGGAGTTCACCGGTCCTGCGGCGCAGTTCGGCCTTCGGGACGTCGTAGAGCTGGCCGAAGTACCAGAGGTTCTCGCGGCCGGTCATGCGGGTGTAGACCATGCGCTCGCCGCCGGCGATGAGGTTGATGCGGCGGCGTACGGCGCGGGCGTCGGCGACCGCGTCCAGGCCCTCGACGCGGACGGTGCCGGCGCTCGGGCGCAGGAGCGTGGCGAGGATCTTGATGGTGGTGGTCTTGCCGGCACCGTTGAGGCCCAGGAGGCCGGTGACGCGGCCGCGCGGGATGTCGAGGTCGAGGCCGTCGACGGCCCGCTTGAGGGTGCGGGGGCCGAGAATCCCCTTATCCCGTACGGGGAAGTCCTTGCGCAGGCCGCGGACCTCGATCGCCGTGGTCATCAGTACGTCCTTTCGACGGCACGGGCCTCGGCCCGCGGCAGGTAGGTCAGCCCCAGGAGGAGGTAGGCGCAGGAGAGGGCGGCGCAGATGCCGAGCCTCGGGAGGAGTTCGGGGAGGGACTGGCCGCCGGTGAAACTGCCGTGCAGGACGTCCATGGCCGAGGTGGTGGGGAGCAGTTCGGCGAACCAGCGGGCGGGCTCGGGCAGGTAGTCGCGCGGGAAGGTGAAGCCCCCGACCAGCCCGAGCACGATGAAGACGGTGTTCTGCGAGATGTGGGCCTCGCCCGCCGCGATCATGAGTCCGCCGAGGCCGACCGAGAGCGCGAAGACGGCCGCGATCAGCGCGAGGCCGCCGAGCAGTGCGCCGGCGACGGACGAGACCGGCACGGTGATGCCGAGGGCGGCGACGACCAGGCCGAGGGCCAGGAACTCGAGGACGCTGCTGAGCACCGCGAAGGCGGTGAAGCCCAGCAGGTACGGGAGGCGGCCTGCGGGGGCGATGAGCAGGGCGCCCAGGGTGCCCTGTCGCTGCTCGGTGATGAGGGCCTTCGCGGACCAGAGGATCAGCCGGACGGCGAAGTGGAACGCGGTCGTGCCGACGACGATGTAGGCGAGGTAGGCGGTGGTGCCGCTGCCCTCGGCGAAGTCGGCGCCGACGGCCCCGCCGCCGATGACGTGGAAGCCGAGGTAGGCGAGCGCGATGGTGAGCGCGGCGGGCAGGACGGTGCCGACGGCGTACGTCCATGGGTAGGCGCGGCGGGTCATCTGCCAGGTGCGCCAGGCGGTTGCCCAGGCTGTGGGCATGAGAACGATCCCTCCCCCGAGGTAAGGAAACTGAGCGGATTCGAGTGAGTTCCCTTGGGGAACTTACAATGAGTTTCTATCGGGAACTCACTCGATGGCGCAAGATGGATCCCTTGCCGACCGGGTACCGACCCGTTGCCCGAACGAGGAGGACACGACATGGCACGAGCCGTGCCCGACCGCGACGCCGCCTGCGCCATCGCCCAGGCCGCGGCCGTCGTCGGCGACTGGTGGAGCCTGCTCCTCGTCCGCGAGACGGCGCGGGGGCGGCACCGTTTCGACGAGCTCCAGCGCGAGCTGGACATCTCCCGCAAGGTCCTCACCGAGCGGCTGAACCACCTCGTCGACAGCGGCGTCCTCGACAAGGTCCCGTACCAGGAGGGACCGGTCCGGTTCGAGTACCGGCTCAGCGACGCCGGCCGCGCGCTGCTCCCCGTCCTGGTCTCGATGCAGGACTGGGCCGACCGCTGGCTGCTCGGCGACGGCTCGCTCACCGCCTCCGCCGACGAGCGGAGCGCCGAGGCCCACCGCGTCCACGACCTGCCAGGCACCCGGCTGCCCCGCCTGGAGCTGCCCGCCCACACGGGCCCCGCGCTCGACCCGGTCGACGCCGGAGCCGGCGCCACCGTCCTGTTCTGCTACCCGGCGACCGCCCGGCCAGGCCCGCTGCCGGACAACTGGCCGGACATCCCCGGCACGGCGGGGTGCACCCTGGAGAACCGGCTGTTCCGGGAGGCGTACGGGAGGTTCACGGCGGCGGGCGTCGCGGTGCGCGGCGTCAGCACGCAACGCCCGGACGAACAAAGGGCGTTCGCAGCCGCCGAGGAGATTCCCTTCCCGCTGCTCTCCGACATGGACAACGGGCTCTCGGCGGCGCTCCGGCTGCCGACGTTCCGTGCGGGCCAGGCCCTCCGGCTGAAGCGGGCGATCCTGGTCCTGGACCGCGAACGGACCGTACGGCACGTGCAGTTCCCCGTCACGGACATCCCGGCGGCCGTGGAGACGGCGTGGCGCGAGGGGGCGTCGGTCGCCGCGGGGTGACAACGCCGCGGCAGAACACCTCCGCGGCAGCCAAGTTGGGTGTCAGCACCCATGCCGAGGCACCTGTTCAGCTGGAAGGGTGAGGTCACACCCGGACGAGAGGCGACCATGTCCGCCGTACCGCGTCAGGTCCCTCGCCATCAGACCGGCGGGACTCCGTCTCCCGCCGGGCCGCCCGCGCCGCAGGACGGGCACATGGTCGTGTGCGGGGACGACGCGCTCGCGCACCGGATCGCCGGTGAACTCGCCGAGGTGTACCGGCAGACCGTCGTCCTCGTCGCGCCCAGCGGCGGCGGACCGGACACGGCCGAGCCACGCGTGCGCGTCCAGCACGCCGACCGGATCCCTCCCGACGAGCCGACCCTGATCGAGGCGGGCGTGCGCCGGGCCCAGGCACTGGCTCTGCTCTACGAGGACGACGAGGTCAACATGCGGGCCGCGTTCCTGGCCCGGCGGCTGAACCCGCACATCCGCCTGGTCCTCCGGATGTACAACCGCAACCTCGGCCACCGCATGGCCGAACTCCTCGACCAGGCCCGCGGCCAGACGGATCCCACGGCGCACGGCGACGGCCACGACGCCACCACGATCGTCCTGTCCGACGCGGACACCGCCGCCCCCGCGCTCGCCGCCACCGCCGTCACGGGGACCCGCAAGATCGTCCAGGCCGACGGGCTGCTGCTGCGCGCCGCCGAGAGGATCCCCGCCGAACGGATCCCCGCCGAGCACGACGACGCGGCCGGCCCCGGCCTCGTCACCCTCGCCCTGCTGTCGTCGACGACCGACGACCCCGCGGGCGCGGACGGCTCCGACCGCAGTGGGCGGCTCGCGCCCCGACTGCTGCCCGACGACGCCGAGGTACGGGCAGCGGCCGGGCACGGCACCGTCGTCCTGGAGGCCGTCACCCACGAACCGGCCCTCCCCCGGCGCCGGGAGAGCCGGGGCGCCTCGCCCCGCGAACTCCTCTCGCCCCGGGTGCGATGGGCCCTCGCCGGAGTCTGCGCCGCGGTCGTCGCACTCGCCGTCGCGTCCTCGGTGACCACCGGGGACCACCTGCTGCACGCCGCGTACCTCACGCTGCTCGACCTCTTCGCGATCGGCGACCCCGCGGTCGGCGAACCCACCGCCCGCCAGGTCCTCCAGATCCTCGCCGGCCTGCTCGGCCTCGTCCTGCTGCCCCTGCTCATCGCGGGGGCCCTCGAAGCGCTCGGCGCCTACCGCAGCGCGGCCGCCCTCCGGCGCCCGCCGCGCGGCCTCACCGGCCACGTCGTCCTCCTGGGTCTCGGGCGCGTCGGCACCCGCGTCCTGGTCCAGCTCCACGAGCTGGGCGTGCCCCTGGTGTGCGTGGAGGACGACCCCGAGGCCCGGGGCGTCGCCCACGCCCGCACCCTGCGCGTCCCGGTCGTCCTGGGTGACGTCACGCAGGAGGGGGTTCTGGAGGCGGCCAAGATCCACCGCGCCCGCGCCCTGCTCGCCCTCACCAGCGCCGACACCACCAACCTGGAAGCGGCCCTGTACGCGCGCACGCTCAACCCGGACCTGCTTGTGGCGCTGCGCCTGTACGACGACGAGTTCGCGTCCACCGTCTACCGCACCCTGCGCACGGCGCACCCCGACGCGCTCACCCGCAGCCGCAGCGTGTCGACGCTCGCCGCTCCCGCTTTCGCCACGGCGATGATGGGCCGCCAGATCCTGGGGGCGATCGCGGTCGAACGCCGGGTGCTCGTCTTCGCCGCCCTCGACATCGCCGGGCAGCCCCAGCTCGAGGGCAGAACGGTCGCGGAGGCGTTCCGTCCTGGAGCGTGGCGCGTCCTCGCCCTCGACACCAGCGCTCCGGAGGCGCTGGAGGGCCCGGACGCGCCGGCCGGGCCGGGCGCGCTCCGGGTATCCGCCGCCGAGCCGCCCGGTCTGCTCTGGGACCTCCACCCCGGTTACGTGCTCCACCCGGGCGACCGCGTCGTCGTCGCGGCCACCCGCGCGGGCCTCGCCGAGCTGCTCGGTCGGGCGGGGGCACCAGCGGCGGGGCGGACATCCTCCGGGGCACCGCCGTCGACCCCCGGCCGCTGAACGACTCGTTAAGGTGTCCACTCGACGACACGACGTTCGCTTCGGAGGTCATGAGTGGGGCGCGCCGCATCCCTGCCGATACGCGTGCCGGTGGGGGAAGGTTCCCACCGGTGGACCAGCAGGACCGCCCAACGGCGTGTGCTGCTCGTGGTCCACAACGTCACCTCGGCGGGACGGCTGCAGGACCTGCTGCCGCTGTTCCACGACGACTTCCGAGTCCAGCTGCTGGTCACGTCCACGGGGTCTTCGGCCTTCCAGGGAGGAATCCGTGAGGTGCTCGCCGACTGGGAGCTGCCCGAGCTGCCGTGGGAACAGGCACTCTCCACGCCGGTCGATCTCGCGATCTCGGCGAGCTTCGGCGGCGAACTCGCCGCGCTCAAAGGCAGGTTGTCCGTTCTCTCGCACGGTGTCGGATACACTAAAAGGCTGGCCGAGCCGGGAGCCGGGAGCCGGGAGCCGGGAGCCGGGAGCCGGGAGCCGGGAGCCGGGAGCCGGGAGCCGGGAGCCGGGAGCCGGGAGCCGGGAGCCGGGAGCCGGGAGCCGGGAGCCGGGAGCCGGGAGCCGGGAGCCGGGAGCCGGGAGCCGACGTTCGGTCTGTCGTCGGAGTGGCTCCTGGCGGACGGCATGCCGTTCGTGGACGGGCTCGTTCTCTCCCACCCGGAGCAAGTCGAGCGGTTGACCCGGGCATGCCCCGCAGCGGTACCCGCCGCCGTACTCGCGGGTGACCCCTGCTTCGACCGCATGCTCGCCGCCCGCCCGTACCGGGACCGGTACAGGCGCGCCCTGGGCGTACGCCGTGGGCAGCGGCTCGTCGTCGTGAACTCCACCTGGAATCCCGAAGGGCTCTTCGGCAACGGCGGCATCGGTGGAGACGGCAGCGGTGGCGGTGGTGGTGGCGGTCAGGACATTCTGCCGGGGCTTCTCCCCCGGCTCGCCGCCGAGCTCCCCGCCGACGACTACGGGCTGGCCGCCGTGCTCCACCCGAACATCTGGTACGGCCACGGCCCGGGTCAGATCCGGGCCTGGCTGGACCGGGCCCGTCGCGGCGGACTCGCTCTCGTCGACCCCGTCCACGCATGGCGGCAGGCTCTCCTCGCCGCCGACCTCGTCCTGGGCGACTTCGGAGCGGTCTCCTACTACGCCTCCGCGCTCGGCACCCCTGTGCTGCTCGCGGCGGACGGGCAGGAGCGGCTCGACCCCGAGGCCCCGCTGGCGGCCTTCGTCCGGCACGCACCACGGCTCGATCCGTACGGACCCCTCCGCCCACAGGTGGAGGGGCTGCTGGCCGGACATCGTCCGGCAGCGGACCCGGCCGAGTTCATCACCTCTGCTCCCGGCAGGTCGGCGATGCTGCTGCGGCGCCACTTCTACCGGCTGATGGACCTGCCCGAGCCCGCCGGGCCCGCGTCGTTGGAGCCCTTGCCCCTCCCTCCGTACGCCCCGCCGAGGCGGACCACCCCGTTGCGCGTGCGGGCGCGCGTGCGTGGCGTGGACGTCGAGATCGAACGCGCCACGGAACACCCGTACGACGCGAGCGGTGACACGCATCTGGCCGTCCACGAGGACACCCGCGACCCCGGAGTCCTGGAGTCGGCGGAGGTGATCACGCGGGACGGAGCGCCCGACGACCCGCGCTTCAGGAGTCCGGAGCTGTGGACCGCCGAGGTGCTGCACCGGCATCCGCACTGCGCGGCCGCCGCATACGTGACCGGCCCGGACACGTGCACGGTACGCACCCGGGCGCACGGCCTCTTCCGGCTCTCCGCGACGGCGGGCGGGGACGCCGACCCGGCGGCCTACGCGTCCTCGCTGTACGCGTGGCTCACGCAGGGCGGTACGGTCGGGGGCGAAGACGGAGGCCCGGACGGCACCACGCTCCGGGTGCACACGGCCACCGGCGTGCATCAGGTGACCGTCGCTCCCCTCGCCGAGCCTTAGGCCGTGTCCTCGCAGCGTAGCCGCAACCCGGCCAGGTACCGCAGGTGCGGAGCGGCGGCCTCGGGCAGCAGTCGCTCCGCCTCGGTGATCCGGGTCAGCGCCGTCGTGTCGTCGCCCATGTCGTGCAGCGTCTCCGCCAGGTCGGTGAGGACGCGGGCCCGGTTGTACGTCTCGCCCTGTCGTACGAAGAACTCGCCCGCGGCCTCCAGCAGGCGGCGGGATTCCTCCCACCGTCCCAGGCCCCGCAGGGCCCGTCCCTGGTGCCGTTCGGCCAGGGCCAGGGCGCGTGCGCGGTCTTCGGCGCCCTCCTGGCCGGGAGCGATGCGCCGGTAGATCCTCTCGGCCTCGGTGAAGCGCGCGTACGCCGACTCGTACTGCCACCGGTTCAGGTCGAGCAGGCCGAGCAGTTCCACGGACGACGCCTCGCCCCGTAGGTGGCCGGCCGTGCGCTCGCGGGCGACGGCGGCGTGGGCGGCACGGTCGGCCTGCTCCCACCTGCCGAGTTCGCCGAGGCAGTGGGCGAGCTGGAAGTGCAGCGCCCCCGCCACCCGGTGGTCGACGTCCCCGTCGTGCTCGTCGGCACAGCGGGCGGCCACCCGCAGCGCCGGAAGCACCTCGTCCCCGTACCCGGCCTTCAGCTGCAGCGGCCAGAGCGCGCGGGCCAGGCGTAGCGCCGTGGTGGTACGCCGGTACTCCTCGGCCACGGACACGGCGCGGACGACGTTGCCCACCTCGGCCGCGAGCACCGCAAGGCCCTCCTTCTCGTCGCGGCAGGCGTCGCCGCGCTCGGGCGCCGGCTCGGTGCGCCAGCTCTGCGACAGGGCGGCGTGCGCCGCGTGCAGCACCCGGTTCAGCAGGGAGGCGAGCACCCGGTCCACCGCTGCGGCGCACTCCGGGATGCCGTGTTCGGGAACGGCGGTGTCGGCCAGGTAGCGCCGCACCTCGGGCCGGAACCGGTAGCGCCGGTCCGGGAGGGGTTCCAGGAGGCGGGCCTCCGCCGCCTCGGCGAGTAGCCGGTCGGCCTCGTCCTCGTCCTCCAGGTCCGCGGCGGCAGCGGCGAGAGCGGCGCTGACGGACGGCCAGGCGCCGAGAGCGGTCAGGCGGCAGAGCCGCGCGGCCTCCGGGGTGATCCGCGCGGCGGCACGCCGGGCCGCGCGCTGTACCGGATCGAGTGCCGCGGGCTCGGCGCCCGGTTCCGAGGCGTTCCGGTCACCGGGCGTTTCGTCGGCAAGGAGGCGGATCGCCTCGGTCTTGAGGGACAGTGCGTTGCCCGCGCAGCGGTCGAGCAGGCCCGGCAGCTGTGCCTTGGCCCGCGCGGCCCGCTCCCGCCCGACCTCACCGCGCAGCAGTTTCTTCGCGTAGCGGTCGCTGAGCGGGGACACGGCGACGCGCTCGGCGTCGAGGGTGAAGGGCGGACCGGACACGACGACCAGGAGGAAGACGTCGGGCGTGGACGGTACGAGACCGCGGACCTGGGCCGGCGAGGACGCGTGGTCGATGACGACGAGCACCTGCTTGCCCGTGGTGAGCCGCCGGTAGAGCGCCTCGCGGCCCGCCTCGGTGGACGGCATCCGCTCGCGGTCCACACCCATCGTGAGGAGCAGGCGCAGCAGGACGGCGGCCGGCTCCGCTCCGTTGTCCGCGCCCGTGTCCCGCAGATCGACGTGGAACTGTCCGTCGGGGAAGCGGGCCTGGCAGAGAGCGCCGAGGCGGAGGGCGGTGGCGGAGGTGCCGATGCCGGGCGGCCCGTACAGCAGGGCGACTCGGGGGCTGCCCTCCCAGGGGCGGGTCGCCTCCTTCAGTAACTGCTTGACGACGTCGTCGCGGTTGACGAACTCGCGGGGCGCGGGCGGCAGTCCGCCGCTCGTCAGGTGCGTCGCCGCGTCCGGGGAGTTCTGTACGAGGAGCGCCCACTCGGCTGCCTGCCGGGGGTCGCTGCTGATCCGGGCGTGCAGCCGGCCGGCCAGTTCCGCCCGGGCCGCCGGGTCGGGCGGAAGGGGGGTCGCACGGCCGAGGGTTCGTCTGGCCAGGGCACCGGTGGAGAGGGCCAGTTGCTTGCCGAGCTCGCCGGTGGCGCCGTTGCCCACCCCCAACAGGAACGTGGTGAGCGCGCTGAGCGCCAAGATCTCCAACATGACCGGCCCCTCCCCTGGCCCCCGGCTGGACCCGACTCCGGCCGGACGGTGTCCCCGTCCTCCGCAGGCGTCAAGTCGAGGGCATCCAGCCTCCGTAACTCCGCTCTGTGGAACGTTACATGCGGGACTGCGGAGCGCACGCGACGCGCTCGCTCGGAGCGAACAGACGGGGCCGGATCTTGCCTTCGCACCCTCGTCATGGTCATATTCATGTCTTTCTCATGATCATTACTTGGGGGCAGAAATGACCAGAGGCATGGACCGCCGTTCCGTCATGCGCGGGATGGCGACGGCCGGAGTCGGCGTCGCTGCGGGAGCAGTGGCGATGGGGGGCGGCACGGCGTACGCGGCGGGTTCCGGGGACGACCCGTACAGCGTCGACGTCATCAGCAAGGGCGCGGACCCGACCGGTGCCACCCCGAGCGACGCCGCGTTCCGCGCGGCCGCCGCCGAGGTGCTGGCCTCGTTCCAGCCCGGCCCGATCTCCGGGGCCATCCCGAAGAAGGTGCTGGTCGTCCCGCCCGGCACCTATCTTCTGACCCAGCCGGACTCGCTCCTGCCGAACGTCAACGGCGAGGGCAACGGCGGCATCGTCGACGGACTGTCGATCACCGGATACGGCAAGCGCCTGTCGCGGATCGTGTACTCGCCGGCCGCGGACGACACCACGCTGTGGACGAACTACCAGCGCTACAAGAACATCCGCATCTCCGGTCTGACGTTCACCAGCACGAACGCGACGTCCAGCTTCAACTACGCCTACTCGTCAGCCGATTACGGCGTCCAGGACACCTGGTACAGCGACGTGGAGTGGCGCGGCAGCTGGAAGCGCGGCATCGGCCTCGACGGGCCCGCCACCACGTCCAACCTGAACAGCGAGATGGGCTGGGACCACTGCCAGGTCGGCGGCTCCTACTCCGACGCGTTCCTCGTCATGGGGATGACGACGGCCGCGACCCAGCAGGACCAGTTCCTCAACTACTGGTTCCGCGACTGCAAGGTGGAGTACCAGTCCGGGGTGTTCGTGAAGAACAACCGGGGTGGCTCGATGAACTTCATCGGCGGTTCCTACATCCTCACCGACGCCTCATCGACCGGCACGTTCTTCCAGCTCACCCCCGGCGCCACCACGCGTGCCGACTCCGTCATGCGGCTCTACGCGCAGGGCATCCGTTTCGAGCTGCGCGGTGTCGGCCACAAGGTGATCGACTCCCAGTGGTACAAGGGGAACATCACGTTCGTGTCGTGCGACGACACCGCGCTGAGCTTCAAGTCCTGGGCGCCGAACGCGGTCACGCACGTCTACGACTTCAACGCCAACGGTGCCCGGGGCCCGATGGTGCGGTACGTGGACTGCGGCCTCATGGGCTCGCACCAGGTGACGACCGGGGCCACGGCGACCACGTACGGCAAGGTCCTGTACGACGGTTGCCGGTTCATCGACATGTCGACCGCGACCGGGGCGACCGGCTTCTTCCGCTGGACGGGTTCCGTCGCGCCGCGCTACGAGATGCGTGACTGCCTCATCGGTGCGAACTACCTGGCGGACGTGAAGAACCCCGCCTGATCGCCGGGAGCCGGACACCTGCGCGGGCCGCGGCAACGGTCGCGGCCCGCGCCTCGGTTCACCGGGCGTACACCTGGACTTCGGACATCCGGTGGGGCAGCGGCCGCCGGACCGACACGGAGGGGCACCACGCTCACGCAGGACGTACAAGCCCCCCTCCTGAGGAGACTTGCGTGATTCGCCCCCGTACCGCCCGGTCGCTCGTGCTCGCCGTCACCACGGCGCTCGCCGCAGCGGCCCTCGCCGTGCCCGCCCAGGCCGTGCCCGCCCAGGCCGAGGCACAGGCCCAGGCCCGCCACCGCGGCTCCGCCGGCTCGCTGCCGGTCGTGACCCCCCGCGCGGAGACGCCGGTGCTGCACGACGACGACGCGGGCGGCAACGCCGACGCGGACGACCCCGCCATCTGGCGCAACGCCGCCGCCCCCGGCCGCAGCCTCGTCATCGCGACCGCCAAGGAAGGTGGGCTGCGCGTCTACGACCTGGACGCGCGACCGGTGCAGTCGATAGCCGCACCTCCGGCCGCCGGGCCGGACGACGCCCCCGGCCGGTTCAACAACGTGGACCTCGTGCAGGGCCTGCGGCTCTCCTCGGGGCGGGCCGACCTTGCCGTGACCAGCGATCGCGGCCACGACCGGCTGCGGTTCTACCGCATCGACCGCAACCGCGCCGGCGGCCCGCTGACCGATGTCACCGACCCCGCCGCCCCGGCCGTCTTCTCGCAGGACCAGGCCGAGATCAACGACCAGCGGACCGCGTACGGTCTGGCGACCTGGACGGACCCGGTGTCCGGGAAGTCCTTCGCGCTGGTCAGCCGTCGCGAGCGGACCAGCATCGCGCTGCTCGAACTGCTCCCGGCGGCAGACGGCAAGGTCACATACCGGAAGATCCGCACCCTGGACCTGCCGGCCACCTTCCGGCTTCCGAACGGCACCTCCTGGGCCCCCTGCGGCGAGCCCGGCGAACTGCCGCAGGTCGAGGGCATGGTCGTCGACCCCGCCAACGGCACCCTCTACGCCGGCCAGGAGGACATCGGCATCTGGCGCCTGCGCGCCGACCTCACCGGCACGCCCGAGCTCCTCGACAAGGTCCGTGAGTACGGGGTCCCCGGCGTCTACGACGAGGAGACCGAGGAGTGCGCGCCGGGCGCCGATCCCGGCTTCGGCGGGACCAGGATCTCTTCGGACGTCGAGGGTCTGACGCTGGTCACCGAGTCCGACGGTGACGGTTACCTCCTCGCCTCCAGCCAGGGCGACAACACCTTCGCCGCCTACGACCGGGAGCTCGGGGACCGCAACGAGTACGAGGGCGGCTTCCGGGTCGCTCCCGCGAGCGGCGCGCTCGACGGCTCCGAGGAGTGCGACGGCGCCGCCGCACTGAACGCGCCGCTCGGGTCCAAGTACCCGCACGGGCTCCTCGTCGTACAGGACGGCCATGACGCCCCCGGCGACGGTGAGCGCCCGGCGACCAACTTCAAGTTCGTCGATCTCGGCCCTGTCCTGGACGCCATCGACGACTGAGGCCTCGGTCCCGGACTCCGTCGACGACGGAGTCTCCTCACGACCGCCTTCCCGTCAACGACCGCTGTCGCTCTCACGACCGCTTTCCCTCACCGGCCGCCGGGTCCTGACGACCCGGCGGCCGGTGCGTTGTCACGGGGTCGCGAGGAGCGCCGCCACCGCCCGCGCCGTGGCCGGGTGCCTCGTCGTCAGAGACTCGCTGTGGAGCACCGGGGCCGTCGGCGCCCAGGGCTCCCGGCAGCCCAGGAGATCCGCGAGGGCGTCGCAGGTGGCCCGGTGGGTGAACAGCAGTGCCGCGCCCGCCGGGCCAGTGGCCGGATCCTCCGCCGGGGCCCAGCCGTCCGTGCAGCCCAGGAGCTCCGCGACCGCGTCGCAGGTCTCCGGGTGGAGGGGGAGCAGCGCCGCGCCGCGCGTCGCGGCCGCCGCCGGGGGCGCCTGCACCTGGGGCTGCTCGTGCCACGGCGGGACCCAGGCGTCCAGGGCCGCGAGCCGTGCCGGGAAGATCCGGCCCGCCTCGCGGATGAGCAGCGGGGCCAGCTCGGCGGCGTTCGACCGCAGCGTGGTGATGAGGGTGGGAAGCCACGGCAGCAGTACGGGGTCGGGGAGCCGCGCGAAGGCGTTGGAGACGGCTTCCACGACGACGTCCGCGAGTCCGGGCACCGGCTCCAGGGCGTGCACGAAGCCACTGAGGTAGCGGGGGTAGGAGGGCACCACCAGGGGGTTGCCCAGGAGTTCGTCGCAGCGGCCGCGCAGCTCGCCCCGGGAGAGGGTGCCGAGCTGGACCTGGGCGGCCCACAGCAGGGCCGTCTTGGCCGGGTCCCGCGGGTGCGACTGGGCGACCGCGAGTTCCAGCTGCGTCCGGTCGCAGCCGAGCGAGAGCGCCAGGCTCTCCATGCTGAACAGGAAGCCCAGCATCGCCGCCACCTGCCCCACGGTCGCGTCCTCGTCGCGGAAGGCCGTCGGCAGGAGCGTGCAGTAGTGCGCGTACCCGGCTCTGACGAAGGACTCGATCCAGGTCGGGAGGACCGGTTCGCTGGTGCGGTAGTACGCCAGGAGACCGCGCACCCGCCGCAGTACCTCCGGCGCCCCGTCCACCGTACGTTCGCCGGCGAGGACCTCCAGGGCGCGGGTACCCAGCTCGTCGGCGAGGCGCCGGCCGCCGAGGTAGAGCGTCGCGCCCTCGACGGCCGCCAGGACCTCGGCTGTGGTGGCCTGCGTTCCGTACGCGGTGCGGCGCAGTCGCTGCTCCAGTACCTGCTCCAGGCTCACACCCTCGTAGCCGAGCTCGATGAGGGCGCGTTGGTGGGTGCCGAGCGACAGGTCCCAGGACTCCTGGATCGACCGCTCGCCGAGCCGCCGCTCCCCCATCACCGTGCGGGCCGCGCCGGGCGGCAGCAGGCGGCGCAGCATCCAGAGGACGTCCGAGCAGGCGCGCAGCTCGGGCCGGGACGTCATGTCGAGCAGGGCTCGCCGTACACCCCGCTGCTGGAGGTTCAGCTCCAGGGGCGCCAGTCGGTCGTGCACGTCACGGGCGAGCGGCGGCAGCGCGTCGTAGCCGACCTGGCCGATCCGGTCGCCGCCCATCATGATCTCGACGAGTCGGCGCACGTCCCGCCGGCCGGGGACGGTGTCCTTCTCGATGCAGGTGACCGCCGCGTCCTGGAAGTCGTACGGCGTGGGCTTGGCCCGGTCACGCATGGCGGCGAGCAGGATGGAGGTCTCGAAGACGGCGATCGCGTCGGCGGTGGAGGCCAGATAGCCGTTGCGGCGGGCGGCGCGCACGATGTCCACCGACCAGCCGAGCAGTTCGGCCTCGTCGAGGGTGTGGAGGACGGGGGGCTGCTGCAGGAACCCCGTGAGCCGGTCCTCCGCCGGTGCGGATCCGGCATCGGAGGCGAGTACGGGCGCGGGGGCTTTCGCCGCCGTCCTCCTCGCGCCCGGCTTCTTCGTGCCGGCCTGCCCCTCCAGGCGGAACGGCTTCACCCGGGTGCGCTTGAGGTTCTTCGCCCACTCCGTCGCGGCGATCGACACCGAGCCCGGGGCGAGGCCGAACTGCGCCTCGATCGCCGCGTGGCTGGACGGAATCAGCCCGTACTGCCAGGTCGTGGCGGTCCGCGGTGAGATGGCGAAGTCACCGGTGCCATGAACTCCGAACTCGTCGACGCGGCTGGCCGCGTGGAAGGCGCCGCACACGTACAGGCAGTCCGCCGGGTCGGTGCCGGTCGCGGCGAGGTGCTCGCGCATCCGGGTCCACATGTACCGCTCGCGGTCCTCGTCGACCCGTACCCGCTCCCCCTGGCCCGGGGCGAGCCGGCGGAACAGGCTGCCGATGAGGAACATGACCTGGCGGTACGTGTCGTGGTCGCTGTCGCCGAGCGGGACCTCGACGAATTGGTGCCACCATTCCGACCAGTGCCGCACCTTGCCGTGGCGCAGCAGGTGCTCCTCCAGCTCGGCGAAGCGCGGCCGCAGGTCGCCGATCTCGACGCCGACGGCCTCGCCGTGGAGGGCGGCCTCGGGTTCGGTCCCGGCCGCGTGGGTCCCGCCGTCGGCAGGCCGTCGGGTGTCCCACTGGAAGACGTGGTCGGAGGAGCGGTCGACGAGGACGAGTTCCACGCCGGGGGTGTCGAGGGCGTATGCGACGGCCTGGTATTCGGCGGAGGCCTCGGTGATCGGGGCGACGACGGACAGCGGCGCCCAGTCGGGCGGGAAGCCGTCGATGTCGCTCGCGAAGGCCTGCACCGCGACGGGCAGCCGGCAGTTGCGCAGTTCGGTGAGGAGCGGCGCCATGTCCTCGCACAGCTCCAGGTACACGACCTTGGGCTGCTTCTCGCGCAGCCGGCGGGCCATGGCGAGGGCGGAGGCGGGCGAGTGGTGGCAGACGGGGAAGATCTCCAGCGGTTCGGCGACCGCCCGGTCGACGTCGTCGACCAGGCCCAGGAGGATGCCTTCCAATGCGTCCTGTCCGCCGGAGAACTCGGCCGCCGCTTCGTGGAGTTGCCCGCGCAGGGCGGCGAAGGGCGGGCTTGTGGGCTTCTCGGAGATGGCGCTCATGCCAGCTTCGCGATCGCTTCGCGGCCGCCCTCCAGGAACTCGGGCCAGGAGCCGCCCTCCTCCTTGCCACGCGGCTCGACGACGCCGTGCAGGTACTTGTTGAGGATGGCCAGGTCCTCGGGCTCGCGGCGGGCCAGCGTGCCGACCAGAGAGGCGGCGAGGGCGCGGGCGGTGAGGGTGCGCTCGCCGAAGAAGTCGCTGTGCAGGACCGCGTCCTCCAGGACGCCGATCTGCTCGGCGGTGGACAGGGCGGACTCCAGCTTCTCGTCGTCGCTGCCGGCCGCGGCGGCGGAGGCGCGCAGGTCGGCGAAGCTCTGGAGGAGGACGTCGAGGAGGGTGGGCGGCACGTCCAGCTCGATCGCGTGCCGGCGCAGCAGTTCCTCGGTGCGGAAGCGGACGATCTCCGCCTCGCTCTTCTTGTTCGTCACGACCGGGATACGGACGAAGTTGAACCGGCGCTTGAGCGCGGAGGACAGGTCGTTGACGCCCCGGTCGCGGCTGTTGGCGGTGGCGATGACGGAGAATCCGGGCTGGGCGAAGACGATGTTCTCGCCGCCGGCGCTGTCGAGTTCGGGGACCGAGATGTACTTCTCGGAGAGGATCGAGATGAGCGCGTCCTGGACGTCGCTGGTGGAACGGGTGAGCTCCTCGAAGCGACCGATGGTGCCGGTCTCCATGGCGGTCATGATCGGCGAGGGGATCATCGACTCGCGGGACTGACCCTTGGCGATGACCATCGAGACGTTCCAGGAGTACTTGATGTGGTCCTCGGTGGTGCCCGCGGTGCCCTGGACGACCTGTGTGGAGTTGCGGCTGATGGCGGCGGAGAGGAGCTCGGCGAGCCAGCTCTTGCCGGTGCCGGGGTCGCCGATCAGGAGCAGGCCGCGGTCGGAGGCGAGGGTGACGATGGAGCGCTCGACGAAGCTGCGGTCGCCGAACCACTTCTGCGACACCTCCCGGTCCAGGCCGTCTGCCCGCTCGGAGCCGAGGATGAAGAGCCGGACCATCTTCGGGGAGAGGCGCCAGGAGAACGGCTTGGGGCTGTCGTCGATCGACTCGAGCCAGTCGAGTTCCTCGGCGTACTTGATCTCGGCGGGAGCGCGGAGCAGGTCGGACATGCGAAGGGCCTTTCTGGGCGGTCTCGGGTGGGGGACGCGCGGGCCGGCGGCTTCTGCGGAGTGGGTGAACGGCAGGGCCGGGCCTCGGGGCGTCTCAGGTGAGGAAGGTCTTGAGTTCGTGCACGAGCTTGTTGATGTGGCCGGAGACCACGGGGGTGCCGAGCGCCTTGAACCGCTCCCGGAACCAGGGGTTGACCTCCTGTCGTCCCGAGCTGGTCACCGAGCCGACGGGGATGAACCGCACCCCGGACCGGTGGACCGCCTCGATGCCCTCGAACAGCGGCTGTGAGCGGTCGAACTCGTAGAAGTCGGAGATCCACACCATGACGGTGTTCTTCGGCTCGGCGATCTTCGGTCTGGCCATGGCCATGGCCACGGGACCGTCGTTCCCGCCGCCGAGGTTGGTGCGGAGGAGCACGTCGAACGGGTCGTGCACCCAGGGGGTGAGGTCGATCGCGCGGGTGTCGTACGCGATGAGGTGGACGTCCACCTTCGGCAGGCCGGCGAAGATCGAGGCGAGGATGGTGCAGTTGACCATCGAGTCGACCATGGAGCCGGACTGGTCCACGACCACGATGAGGCGCTGGGGCGTGGTCCGGCGGACGGTGTGCCGGTAGTAGAGGCGGTCGACGTAGAGCCGCTCCTCCTCCGGGCTCCAGTTGGTGAGGTTCTTCCAGATGGTGCGGTCGAGGTCGAGGTTGCGGAAGACCCGCTTGGGCGGGACCGAGCGGTCCAGCTCCCCGACGGTGGCCTTCTCCACCTGGGTGCGGAGCACCTGGGCGACCTCGTCGACGTAGCGCCGGATGAGGGACTTGGCGTTGGCGAGCGCGATGCCGGAGAGGTTGCCCTTGTCGCGCAGGAGCTGCTCGATCAGGGACATGCTCGGGGTGAGCCGGGCGGCGAGCGCGGGATCGGCGAGCACCTCGCGCAGGTGCATCCGGCGGACGAGGTCGGCCTCGACGGCGCCGAGTTCGGGCCCCAGGCCGCCGCCGTCGACGACCGCCCCCGCGCCCTGTCCACCGCGCAGGCCGCCGGGCGGGCAGCCGAGCGACCGCTCCAGCCAGCCTGCGTCCGACTGCCAGCGGGCCAGCTGTCCGGCGGAGACCGTGCCCGATCCGGTGGAGAAGACGTTGAGCAGCAGCTTCGACGCGAGGGCGGCGCGGCGCACCTCGGCCGCCCGGTCGCGGGCGCCGTCCGGCTCGGGTTCCGGGGTCATCAACCCGTCGAACTCGTCGGCCAGTTCCGGATGGCGCTGGACGACGGAGTCGACGGACGCGCCCGGGTCGAGCAGCGCCGACGGCAGGCCGATGTCCTCGACGACGGCGAGGCTCGCCGACTCCAGGGCGGCCTGCTCCTCGGGGTCGAAGAGCCGGGCGAGAAGTCGCCAGTAGAGGACCTGGCGACGGTTGTCGTCGGTCATTTCCGCAGCAGCTTTCCGGCTCGTTCGCGCAGGACGGCGACGGTGTCCGTGGCCGCCTTCTCCGCCCGGGCACCCACTTTGTCGGTGGTGCCTCCGGCCCACGCACCCGCGTGGACGGCGACGGTCTTCTTCCGGACGGTCGTCTCGACGGCGAGCGGCTGGAGGACGAACTCCCCCGCGTCCCATCGGAGCAGCCCCAGGCACGCGCCGGACGCCGCGACCGCCTCAGGGGTGAGCGGACCGGCGGCCGGGACGCGGTCGGTGTCGACGGCCAGCCGGTGCCCGGCGAGCGTGAACGTCAGCTGTCCGTCGTCCTCCCCCTCCGCCGCGTACCCCTCAAGGAAGACGGGGACGGAGATCCGGGCAGGGTGGCGGTCCAGCGGGGCGGTCACCGGGTCGGTGGCGGTGGACAGGATCACCCGGGCCGTGGCGAACGGGTCCGCCGGCTCGCCCGTACGGGCCCGCTCGTCGTCCCAGACGAGATCGCCCTCGGTGGTGACGGGCATGGCGTCGATCTCCAGGGCGCGGCCCTCGCCCGCGGCGGCGAGCAGCGACATGCGCGGCCGGAGCAGCTGCCACAGGCCGGCGCCGACGACGGTGTCCGGCTTGGGCGCGGACACCGCCGCCCGGACCAGACGCGGTTCCGTTCCGTCGGCGGGTTCGAAGACCGCGTGGACCTGGGCCTGCACGGCGGTCGCGTGCTCCTGCAGGTCCACGCCGAGCGGCAGCAGGCGGCCGGTCGCGGTGGACGTGGCCGCGGTCCGGGCGGCTCCCGGCAGGGTGAGGAGCATCGCGCGCGTCCACAGGTCGGCCCAGCGGCGCTCCGGGACGCGGTCCAGGGTGGCGCCGGGGCAGGAGGCCGCGAGTTCGGCCGCGAAGCCGTCGAGCAGCGTCGCCTGCCGGCGCAGCCGCGGGTCCGGCAGCATCGCGGAGACCACGGGGGCCGCGCCGGCGACCAGCTCGTGGTCGATGCCCTGCCAGCCCGCACGGGCGAGGTCGCACAGCCAGGCGCGGGCGGCGGCGAGCACGTTGGCTCCGGGCTCGTCCGCCGCGGCGTCCGGGACGTTCCGCTCGGCCCGCGTCCGGCCGGTGATGTCCGCGACGCGGTCCGTCAGGGCGTCGTGCACGGATCCCATGAGGGCGGTGCGGGCGGCGGCGAGCGCCACGAGGTGGTCCTCGCCGGCGGCCCCGGCCGCGGCCTTGTCGGCCGCCTCGGCGACCAGCGCGGCCAGCGGCGTCCCGGCGACGGCGGTGGCGACTGCTGCCAAACCGGCGGCCTGGGCGGGCTGCGGGCGGAGCAGTCCGGCGACGAGCACCCGGTCGAAGGCGTCGACGGCGGTCAGCGCCTCGTCGAGCCCGTCGACGGGGTCGGTGAACAGGTCCGTACGCATCAGGCGGCCGTCCTCGTCGGCGGGAACCACTGCATCTCGGGCAGCGGCGCGGTGGTCGGCTCCAGTTCGAGATAGGCGAGGTGCCGCAGGAACCGGCTGAACACGGGGGCGGCGGCCGAGGTGTCGCCCTGCTCGGGACGCGTGGCGGTCATGACCGCGACCAGCTTGTGGGCGTCGGGCTCGGTGTCCGACGCGTCGGCCTTCAGGTACCGGGCGACGCGTTCGGCCCCGTACTGGAGGACGGCCTCGCCGACGAGCGCGCGGATGTGGTTGCAGAACGTACCGCGCGCGCCGCCGCAGGGGCGGTTGTTGTTGGTGCTGCAGGCGAACGCGTACGTCCCGGTCGCGATCGAGGACACGTACACGCGTCCTACGTCGGACCCGCTGGACACGACTCCCTGCAGCCGCCCGTCGGCCAGTTCGACGAACGGCACCTTGGCGAGTTTCCGCGGTCGCGCGGGCGGTACCACCCGCGCCGTACTCGACCTCTCCCAGACCGGCAACGTACCTCTCCCATGCACGTCAAAGGGGATGTTCTCGCCGTTGCGGCGGAACAAGAACGAACCTATCCCCGCCCACTGACAACGCCTCAGAACAGCGTCTCCGGGCCACGGAGAGGCGATGGTCGCGGCGCACACCCGGGCCATGGTGAGGCGACGCCCGAGGAAGCACACCCGGGCCACGCAGCCCCTGTGCATGCCCAGCGACAGCCGGTGCGAACCTTGTGCAGCACCCCGTCCAACGCGGTTCGCGGGTTGTGCCCCGCGAACCGCACGGGGATCAGCGGTGACACCGCGCCCCAGGCGTCGACTACGACTACCGCCTGCTCATCGCGGGCCGAGCCGGCCAACCCGAGCACGACACGCCATGACCCGGACGGCAGGACACACAGCGGGATGGCGTGGGCCACACGGACCGCCCAGCGGGGAACGGGTGCGCCCTCGCGCACCAGGCCGCTCATGCTCCGCACTCCGCGGCTGTGAGCGCAACCGCGTGGGCCCGGGGTGGGTGTCCCCATCCGCAGCCGGCTGGCCGATCGTAGGAATCACCAGGTCACACCTGCGGAGCGGCCCCCGGAACTGGTGGGACATCCACTGATCTTTCCCTGCGCTGCGGTGTTGACTGCGTTCATCCCTCCCATCACACCACCGCGGGTCGACTCCTCCCGTCGGCGTGCCTCAACATCGTCAAGGGGCAGGTACGTTGAAGACTTCCACACCACGCAGAGCCGGGCTCGTGCTCGGCTCCGCAGCCCGCTCGTAGCCGGGCTGTGTCTGGCGCCGGCTGCCCAGGCCGCACCGGATCCCAGTGTCTCCTTCGGCGGGGCGACCGCTGTCCCGCTGCCCGCGGGCTCCGGGAAGGGCACCGCCCCGGCGCTGGGCGACCTGAACGGCGACGGCAAGGCCGACCTCGTCACCCCGGTCAAGGGATCGAACACCCTGGTGGCCGCGCTCGGCGACGGCAAGGGCGGCTTCGGCCCCGGTGTCCCCTTCGGGCTCGACACCGGCACCTACCCGACGGCGGTCGCCCTCGCGGACCTCAACGGTGACGGCCGGCTGGACGCGGTCGTCGCCGCGGCCCTGACCAAGCAGCCCACGCAGCACGGCATGGAAAGCATGGGCAGCATCGTCGCGCTGCTCGGCGACGGCAAGGGCGGTTTCGCCCCGGCCACCTCCTACTTCGCGCCGACGCTGGTCAACCAGTCGACGAACGCCATGTTCCCCGTGGACATCACGGTCGCCGACATGAACGGTGACGCCAAGCCCGACGTGCTGACTTCCAACACCAACGGCGACAACGTCTCGGTGTGGACCAACGACGGCTCCGGCGCGCTGGGCACCGCGAGCAACTACTACGTCGGTGGCGGCCGGCCCAGCAGCTACTCCGCCGGGCAGCTTCGCCCTTCCGGCTTGGAAACCGGGGATGTGAACGGCGGCGGCAAGCCCGATGTGGTCACCGTGAACATGGGTACTTCCGACATCTCCGTCCTCCTTGGTGACGGCAAGGGCCGTCTCGGCCGGGCCACCCGCTTCGCCGACGGCGTCTTCCTCGGCCGAGCCATCGCCCTCGGCGACGTGAGCGGCGACGGCAAGCCGGACGTGGCCGTCGCGCACACCGACCGGACGATCACCGTCTTCCTCGGCGACGGCGCCGGAGCCTTCGGCGCCCCGGTCACCTACCCGGTCGGCGGCAGCGCTCTTGAGGGCGTGGCCATCACCGACGTCAACACGGACGGCAAGCGGGACCTGGTCACCAATAACGGCCCCGACAACCAGCCCACCGTCCTCCTCGGCGGCGGCACGGGCACTTTCCGCAACGCCGGCCCGCTGTACGACGCGAAGGGCGGCGGGAACGGCTCGTACGCTGTCGGAGACCTGAACGCCGACGGTCGGCCCGACTTGGCGGCCGCCTCCACTGCTGCGGGCGTTGCGGCGCAGGTGCTGCTGAACACCTCGAAGCCGAACCGCACGGCCCAGTCGATGTCGATGCAGGTCGCCAAGGCGCCCGGTGTCCTGTCGATGGAGGTGAACCTGCCGGCCGTCAACTTCGGCACGCCGGCATCCGGCACCGTCAGCACCCCGGCCGGACTCGGCACGTTCACGTACACCAACACCCTCCCCACCACCGCCCCCTGGTCGGTGACCGTTGCCACCACCGACCTGGTCAGCGGCACGGACACCATCGGGTGGAACAATCTGAAGATCACGACCGGCGGACACCTCAACGGGACCGGCGGCCAGTGGACGGGCATCGCCAAGCCCGGCCCGGGCGGCTACTTCCCCGAGGGCGCCGACCCGCAACCGGGCACCAGCCTCTCCCCGGCCGTGACCATGGCGACCGGCGACGGCGGCACCCGCGGTGCCTTCACCCACGACGGGTCGACGGCGCAGTGGAACATCCCCACGGAGACAGTCCCCGGCTCGTACAGCGGCACCCTCCAGTACACGATCACCGGCTGATCCCATGAACAGCTGTCTGCGCGCCCAGAGTGGTGCCACCGCCACCCACCGGGCACGGTTCCCCGCCCTGTGGAGCCTCCTCCTCACGGGCCTCGTGCTCGCTCTGGCGCCGGGCGCGCAGGCAGCGCCGGCCCCCGCACCATCGCCCACTCCACCGGAATCCGCTGCGGGCGCGCCGTTCGGCGTGCAGGCCGGGCTCTACGGTCTGACGACGCTGACCGGCGGGCACTTCGGGTACGCGCTGAAGGCAGGCGCCCGGATCGAGGATTCCGCGGTCATCTACAACGAGAGCGACGAGGCCCGGACCTTCCACGTCTACGGCGCCGACGTCACCAACGCGGCCGGCGGCGGCCTGGCCCCCGCACAAGAAGGCCAGAAGATGGGCGCGGTCGGGGCCTGGCTGAAGCTGGACTCCGAGGCCACCGTCACCGTGCAGCCGAAGAGCAGCGTCACGGTCCGCTTCTCCCTCGCGGTCCCTGACGGCACCCCGCCGGGCAGCTATCTCGGCAGCCTGGTCACCGCGCTGCGCACCCCCGCGGTCAGCGGCAGGGTGAACACCGAGACCCGTATCGCCCGGCTCGTCGAACTCACCGTCCCTGGCACCGTCGACCTCCAGGTCTCCCTCACGGAACTGGAACACCGGCCTGCGGGCGACGGCGAGGAGTTCACCGTGACCGTACGCAACACGGGCAACGTCCTCTACACCTTCGCCGGAACGCTGAACATCACCGGCGGCAGCTCCGCGCGTACCGTCCCGCTCACCCCCACGGGGATCTACGTGATCCCCGGCGGCAGCGCCACCATCACCGGCCGCCTGGCCGACCTCCCCGCTCTCGGCCGCCGCGCGGTCACCGCCTCCGTGACCGCCACGGTTCCCGGCGGCGCGGCGAAGACCGTGGACAGCAACACGGTCCGGCTGTCCTCCTTCCCCTGGCTCATCGCCACCCTCACCGTCGGCGGCCTCCTCGCCCTGGGCCTTCTCCTCGTCATCACGCGCAAGCGACGGCGTGCCTGGCTGCGGCGTCGCGCGGAGGAACGTACCGCGCTGCGCGCACTGCGGCGGGAACTGCGGGCGGGAAACCCGCCTGCCGACGACCGTCATGAAGCGCAGGCAGGCGGCGCCGAACACCCGTAACCGGGGCAACGGGCTGTGGCGGGGCCGGCCGTGTTCCCAGGCGGGCGGAGCACTGCTTCTCGCCCAGGACTGGAAGGACTCATGGACAGCCATCGATCCGGCCACTACCACAACTCGCTGGACGGACCAGTACGGGAACCCTGGTAGCTATACCCCGTGCACTTCGCCGACGCGGCCAACGGCAAGATCTACTTCAATGACGCGGTAGCCGCCGCGATCACGAGGCCGAACAGCAGCGCCGCCACCCCGTAGCCCAGCGGCAGCTGCTTCGCCAGCAGGTCGCCGACAGCCGTGCCCAGCGCGAAGGTGAGCAGCACCGCCGCCCAGTAAGGCCTCGCGGCGCGGCGTGTCGATGCTCCGGATGGACAGCGCGCCCTCCGACCTGAACCAGAGGAGGAAGGCGGCGGCCAGTGCCACGGTGAACACGGCGGTCGTCAGCTCCAGCGGCACGCCGAGGTTGTCCGTCAGATTGTCGGTGATCAGCGTGCCGACGACGCTGACCAACACCACGACCAGCCAGTAGAGCCCCGGCCGGTAGGCGGAGACACGGAACTGCGCGATCAGGGTGACTACCAGGAGGACGGTCATCACCAGCGAGGTGCCGGTCAGTCCCAGACCGAGCCGGTCGTTGAGCAGGTCCGCCGCGGTCTCCCCCACTGTCGTGCACAGCACCTTGATGACCCAGAAGTAGGCCGTGATCTCGGGGACCTTGTCCAGCGCGCCCGCGCCGCGCCGGTGTCGGCGGGGGTGGCGGTGGGCTTATGCGTCTCGTACGCCATGCCGCTGGAGGCTGCCATCCCCAACCTGAACACATCCTGAGCACGTGCCTCCGACCGCGCTCACACGGCCCGGCGGGACCTTTCCCGTGGATAACGTCCCCGTCATGTCGACCCCGACCGAGCCGGAGCCCGACCTTCCGGCGTCCCCGGATCCCTCCCCCGTACATCCCGCATCGCGTCCCCTGGACTTCCCGCGCAGACGGTTGTGGTGGGCCTCGTTCGCGGCCTACGCCGCCGCGGCGGCGCTTCCGGGGTCCGGGCTGTGGCTCCGCCACATCCACCATGTCGGAGTTGGCGCGAGGCGGGGCGCTGTACGGCGCAGCGGATGAGGAGGGGAAGGTTTCCCGCTCAGTACTTTTCGGCTTGCACCCCGTGCTTCCAGAAGTTGAAGGTCCACGTGTCGTTCCCGGCCGGGCGGGCGAAGGCAACCATGCCCTCGGCGTCCAGGTTCTCGCCCTGGTAGAAGGTGTAGCTGTCGAAGTCGGCTACGAGGGCCTTGGCCGCTTCCTGCGCGCTCTTCTTGAACTCCTCCACCACGTCCGGTGTGGTCGCGCTCAGGTGGTTCTCGATCCCCTTCAGGTAGCCCTTCAGGTAATTCAGATAGGCCTTCTTGTCGAAATTGGTCTGCTGCAGCCGGTGGGAGGCAACCAGGTTGATCACCTGAATCGCTTCGGAACCGGCCTCCTCGTCCTCCGCCTCCGCGCTCCCGCCGTCGACCATGACCGACGTGCCCTTGGTGACCGTCTTGGCGGTCACCGCGTACAGAGCGGGCAGCTCCTCGATGGGGAAGCCATCACTGAACAGTTCGTCCTTGATCCGAGCGATCTCCACGCGAGCATGAGCAACCACCGCCACCACGGCGGCAACACACACCGAGCAGCACCATCACGAACGCGGCCGTACCGGCCACGCCACGCCTCCTTCGAGTCACAGGAAATGACAGCCACGACCCGGCCGACATGCCCGATCCGGTACGCTCCCGCGCACGGTTGGGCCCGTACCGGCCGGGCGGACGTTCACTCCGCTCCGCCGGTGTGCCTGCCTCCCCAGCATCTGTACCGCCCATATGCTCGCAGCGCTGGAGCGCGGACTAGGGGGCGCGGGGCCGTGCGAACTTGTCGAGGCATGGAGCGAAGGCGCACGGCAGAGGATCAGGTCGGCCGCAATCTCAAGGGCATGGACGATCTCGACTTTGACGGATGGAACAGGGCCGACTGGAACGGCGTGTTCGCCCACCACCACACCGACGATGTGCTGGTGGACTGGAAGGGGCAGCCCCCCCACTCGCGGTGTGCAGGAGCACATCGACGCCATGAAGGCCTACGTTGAGTCGGCGGGTGGGACGCCTCCACAGATCGCGTCGCACCCCATTTCCTTCGGCTCGGGCGAGTGGACTTGCGTCATCGGCGAGTTCGAAGGCGGTGGCCGGATGGTCACCGTGGCGAAGTGGCGTGACGGCGCGATTGCCGAAGAGTACATCTGGGCCTAAGGGCTCGCAGGGAATCAACGTGTTGCTTCCGGCGATGGGGCTCGTTGATGTGGTATGGGCATGGCGCGGGAGATTCGAGATCAACTGGCTGCGAAGTTCGGGGTGCTGTTCCTGCATCTGGACGAGCGGCAACAGCGTCTGCTGATGGAAGCCGAGGCCCGGCTCCTGGGACACGGCGGGATCCGGGCCGTCGCCCGGGCAACCGGAGTCAGCGAGGCGACGGTCCGCAAGGGCGTCTAGGAGCTGGAGGCTGGCGAAGGGCCCCTGGGGCGGGTCCGCCGGCCCGGCGGCGGACGGAAGAAGACCGCCGACCTGGACGCGGGACTGCGTCCCGCACTTCTCGCCCTGGTCGAGCCGGACATGCGCGGGGACCCGATGTCGCCGCTGCGGTGGACGACCAAGTCGACCCGGAACCTGGCCGGCGAGCTGACGCGTCAGGGACACAAGGTCAGTGCCGACACGGTCGGTGACCTGCTGCGGGAGGCGGGCCTCAGCCTGCAGGCCAACTCCAAGACCGTCGAAGGCAAGCAGCACCCGGACCGGGACGCCCAGTTCCGGTACATCAACGACCGGGCCAAGGACCACATCAGCTCCGGAGATCCGGTGATCAGCGTGGACAGCAAGAAGAAGGAACTGGTCTGCCAGTACAAGAACGCCGGGCGGGAGTGGCAACCGGGGGGCGAGCCGGTCAAGGTCAAGAACGCATGACTTCCTGGACCGGGAGGTGCCCGGCAAGGCGATACCGTACGGGATCTACGACATCGCGGCGAACACCGGCTGGGTCAGTGTCGGCACCGACCACGACACCGCCGCGTTCGCGGTCGAATCCATCCGCCGCTGGTGGCAGGCCCGCGGCAGACACGGCTACCCCCACGCCACACGGCTGCTGATCACCGCCGACGCGGGCGGTTCCAACGGCTACCGCACCCGCGCCTGGTAGAGCGAACTCGCCGCCCTGGCCACCGAGACCGGCATGGACATCACAGTCTGTCACCTACCGCCGGGCACGTCGAAGTGGAATCGGATCGAGCACCGGCTGTTCTCCCACATCTCCATGAACTGGCGCGGCAGGCCCCTGAGCAGCCATGACGTCACCGTGGAGACGATCGCAGCGACCACCACCCGCACCGGGCTGACGGTCGAGGCCCGCCTCGACACCGACAGCTACGACACCGGCGTGAAGGTCAGCGATGCCCAGGTCGACGCGCTGGCGATGAGCCGGCACCGCTTCCACGGCGACTGGAACTACACGCTCCATGGCGATGCCTGCCTACCCCCACGCCAGGGCGCGGGCAAGGAGACCGACGTGCGCCTGACTCGGGCTTCTGTCCGTCAGACGCCCTCGGGGTCCGCCCGAGGCAGATCCGTCAGCACCGGGGAGCCGACGTGATCGGCCCGAGGTCGGGTTCTGCCCGCAGTTCCACGGACAGCGGCTCGGTGGTCCCTGCGAGGTCAAGCAGCACGATCTCGTTGTCGCCTGGGCGCCAGAGGGGGGCCGGGGCGTAGAGGGTACGCTGGGGGCCCTTCTCGACCCTCAGGCGGCCGAGGAGGAAGCCGTTGAGCCAGACCAGGGTGCGGTCGCTGCCCGGGACGGCGACGAAGGCGTCGGCTGCCGTGGGCAGCTCGACGACGGCACGGTGGAACGCGGGGCCCACGACGGCCTCCGTGGCGGGTCCGACGGCGGCCGCGCCGGTCAGGCCGGTCAGGTCGTCGAGCGGGAGCACCCGGATGTCCCAGCCGAACAGGTGCTGGTAGTCCAGGCGTACACCCGCGACCAGGCCCTTCCGGTCGGCCAGATGGGGGCCGTAATTGACCCGGCCGAAGGGCTCGACGAGGATCTCCAGCTCCGCACCGCCCTCCGGGATCACCAACTCGGCGGTCGGGGAGGGGTCGTCGCGTTCGAGCACGGCGACAAGGCATCCGTCGAGGAAGATCTGGGCCAGGTCCCGGATGCCGTCGACGGTCAGCGTGGCGGGGCCGCCGGGCCCGGTGAGGCGGTGCCGGTAGTGTACGAGGCCCTGGTGGCGGCCGAGATTCTCCATCGGCTCGGGTGCGGGGCGGTGCGTGGCTGCTGAGAGCAGGTCCAGGCTGTCGCGCAGCGTCGCGACCCGGGTGGCGGGCAGGTTCTGCGGTGCGACGCGCGGCGGCTGGGCGGGCAGCTCGGTGTCCGGCAGGGGCACGTAGCGGCCGATGACCTCCCGGAAGGCGTGGAACTTCTCGGTCAGTTCGCCGGCCTCTCCGATCGGTGCGTCGTAGTCGTAGCTGGTGATCGTCGGCATGTAGCCGGGGTCGGTGAGGGTCTTGCCGGTGTGGTTGGCGCCGGCCCACCAACCGAAGTTGGTTCCGCCGTGCCCCATGTAGATGTTGACCGATCCGCCGGCGGCGAGGATCCCGTCGAGCGCTTCGGCGGCGTCCGCGCTGTCCCGGACGTGGTGCGGTTCGCCGTAGTGGTCGAACCATCCGTTCCAGAACTCCATGCAGACCAGGGGCGAGTCGGGGCGGAACGTGCCGAGGGTGGCGAACGCCTCGTCGGGGCGCGAGCCGAAGTTGACCGTGGTCAGTACGTCGGGGAGGGTGCCGCCGGCGAGCATCCGGGGGTCGGGGCCGTCGGAGGTGAAGAGCAGGCAGTCGATGCCCCGTGCGACGAGGCCGTCCTTCAGATGGTCCAGATAGGCCTGGTCGTTGCCGTAACTGCCGTACTCGTTCTCGACCTGGACCGCCACGATCGGGCCCCCGCGCGAAGCCTGGAGTTCGGCGAGCACGGGGATCAGCTGGTCGAACCAGCGGTCCACGGCGGCGAGGTAGGAGGGGTCGCTGGTGCGCAGGCGCATCGACTCGTCGGCGAGCAGCCAGGCCGGGAGTCCGCCCAGATCCCATTCCGCACAGATGTAGGGGCCAGGGCGGGCGATCACGTCGAGGCCGAGGGCGTCGGCTTCACGAACGAAGGCGGCGACGTCGTGCCAGCCGTCGAAGCGTGCCGGGCCGGGGGTGGGCTGGTGGAAGTTCCAGGCGATGTACAGCTCGACGGTGTTGCAGCCCATGGTTCGCAGTCGCAGCAACCGGTCGCGCCACAGTCCGGGGTGGATGCGGAAGTAGTGCACGGCGGCGGAGACGATGCGGTGCTCGCGACCGCCGCGCAGGAGGCGGGGGCCGTCGACGGTCAGGGCCGGTCGGGTGCTCATGTGCAGCTGCTTTCGATGATTGTCGTTGACGTGCGGCTTCGGGCGCCGCCGGGCGGCGGCGCCCGAAGCCGGGGAGGCGGAGGTGTCAGCGTGGCGTCACGGGCGGGTCCACTGCTGGTTGGTCCCGCCGTTGCAGCTCCAGATGTCCAGCGGGGTGCCGTTGGCGGTACCGGCGTCGGCGGCGTCCAGACAGAGGCCGGATTCGACGCCCCGGAACGTCTTGGTTCCGGAGTCGTACGTCCATTGCTGGTTGGCGCCGCCGTTGCAGTCCCACAGCTCCACGCGGGTCCCGTTCGCGGTGCCGTGTCCGGTCACGTCCAGGCACTTGCCGAGCGAGCGTACGGTGCCGTCTCCGGGGAAGGCCCAGGTCTGGTTGGCGCCGCCGTTGCAGTCCCACAGCACGATGCCGGCGCCGTCGGTGCTGTTGTTGTCGGCGACATCGGCACACCGCTGGGAGCCGACACCGACGAGCGGACCGGCGGGGGTGGGCACGCAGGTGGGCAGGCCTGCGTCCGCGGTTCCGAGGTCGTCGACGACCAGGTTGTCCAGAGTCGCGGCGCCGTTGCCGTCGGTGGCGGCGGTGAGGGCCAGGTAGGCGTCGCCGCAGTTGCCGGCGGTGAACGAGAGGTCGATGTGGGCGTGCGGGGCGGAACGCTGCGGGGGCAGGCTGTCCGTCCAGCTTCCGGTCCACCACGAGGGGACGGGGCCGGGAGCCGGCGGGCTGGTCAGGCCCTGGGTCGTGGTCCGGTCGAGCGGGACGTCCGTGATCGGGGCTCCCGCGCCGTCGGCCTGGACCTGGAAGTGGTACTGGCCGGCCGTGTCGCTCTGGTAGTCCGCCTGCACGCGGTACGAGTGGCCCGGCGTGAACCGGACCGATCCGGGCCACGTGCGGAACTGCAGGCCGGAGCCGTTGTTGATGGTCTCCAGGGAGTACGTGCCGCTGATGGTGTCGCGGGTGTAGCCGTCGTGGAACTCCGAAAGGATCTCACTGGGCTCGCCGGGCTTGCCGATCAGGAACGGACCGAATCCGCCGCCGGTGTTGTGCTCGAAGTCCTCGGTGTAGAAGTGGCCGTCGGTGTGATGGGTGCCGCCGGGGTCGGCCATGGCACGCACGTCGGACCAGAGCACGGTGCCGTCAGCGGCGTCGGCCATCAGGTGCAGGGTGGCCGTGGTGGCGCCGGCGGGCTGGGTGAACAGCACCTCCATCCGCTGGAACCGCTGGCCGCTGAACCGGTTGTCCGCATCGGTCTGGACCGGGGTGGGCCTGTCGATCCAGTTGTCGACCGGGGTGACGCCGTTGCCTTCGACCCGGAGGGTGGCCCTGCGGGTGCCGGTCACCGAGACGTACGCGGAGGCGGAGTACGTCTGTCCCGGGGTGAGACCGGTCAGTCGCTGGGTGACCTGGCCGTCTGCGGCGCCGGCGATCCGCAGGTTCTGGAAGCCGTTGGAGTCGGTCACCACCGAGACGCCGGAAGTGTCGCCGGAGGTGGAGGACGGGTCCAGGAGCTGAGGTCGCGTGTGAAGAACTCGCCGTTCCTGACGATCGTTCCGGTGCCGAAACCGACCGAGGCGGCGGTGTCGGTGCGCCGCACCGGGGCACCGGTGTTGCTGCCGTCGGAGAGGTCGCCGGTCGTCGGGACGGATACCGGGGTGCCGGGGTAGATCACGTAGGGGGTGTTCGCGTCCAGGTGGAGCGTCACCTTGCCGCCGCTGACCGTGATCGGCGTGCCCGCGTCCTTACCGGTGTCGGAGAGCTTGTGGAGCGTGACCGAGGTCTGGCCGGACCAGGCCTTGGGCAGAGTCCAGGTCCGCGACTCGACCGCGTCGTTCCAGGCGTAGATCTTCTCCTGGCCCTGCGGGGACCAAGGCAGGAAGAACTTGTCGCCGTCGCGCTCCAGTGCGCCGTCGCGCCAGATCTGCGGCGAGCTGCCGTTCATCTTGGTGGAGACGCCGCCGGTGAAGCGGATGTCGCCGGGCTTCCAGCTGGTGATCCGGAAGTTCTGCAGGTACTTGGTCGGCAGGTTGTTGGTGAAGACCTCGCTGATCTCCTCGTTGACCGAGTTGTTGCTGTGCCAGCCCATGAACGAGGCCTTGTTCTGCTCGCCTCCCAGCATCGGCTCGCTGTTGTTGATCCAGGCGTCCATGTCCTGGTTGTAAACGAAGCGCAAGATCTGGCTGTTGATGCCTACGTCCTCGAACTCGTTGGAGTCGTGGTACCAGGACGTGTACGGGAACATGTACGTCGGGAACTCGGTATAGATGGGCAGGCCGTGCTGCGCGACGACGTCCGCTTCCTTCCAGGCGTTCCAGTCGACGCTGTCGTCCTGGAAGAAGGCGTCGCTGTAGACGAAGCCGAGATGGGGAACGTCGTGAACGAGGGCGTCGATCCGCTTGGCGTAGTCGCCGCTCGCCAGATCCTTCCCGGTGTCGAGACTGTAGGCCGTGTCCCCGTAGATGTACGGGGCCTCAGGGCTTGTGGGGTTGTCCGTCTTCTCCCAGCGGAAGGCCTGGCTGCGCGGCGCCTGGCCGACGTCGCTGATGTGGACGCCGACGATCGCGTTGTAGGCCGCGGCACCGTCGACGACGGTGTTGATGTCCGCGAGCCCGCCGGCCGCGGTGTTGTAGTGGCCCGCGTAGTCGGGGTGCCCGGCGTCGTGGCCCTCGTCCTGATAGCCCTTCAGCTCGATCGACTGCCCGAGACCGTCGGTGTAGAGCGCCATCTTCTTGATGTCGTCGAGGGTCTTGACGAACGGGTTCTGGGCCTGGGACACGAAGTTCATCGCGATCTGCGAGACCACGTTGTTCTTGGTCTGAGCGGCTTGCTCCGGCTCCGGTCTGATCTGCCGGTAGGCGATGGCCGCGTCCTGCCAGTCGACGCCGCCGGCGCCGTTGGCGTCGCCGGTGACGACGACCTTCGCCTCCGGCAGTGCGACGACCTGCCCGTCCGGGCCTCGGTAGGTCCACTGGTCCGAGGCGACGGAGGTCGTGTTGACACCGCCGGCCGCGGTCGTCCGCACCAGCAGGTTACCGCCGCGGTTCGGATCCACCGGGTCACTGAAGGAAGTGAGCGAATTGCTCGTGACACCGGCGGCGATCGTCGAGCCGGCCACCAGGGCGATGACCTTGTGCCGTGGTGCCGAGTCGACCGGCAGCGAGGACACGGCGCCTATGGTGTCCATGGCGGGTCCGGGTGCGTAATAGGTCTTGTAGACCGAGGCGGCGGCGAGTTGCGCGCCGGCCTGGTCACCCCGGATGGACAGCAGGTTCAGCCCCGGGATCGCCAGGGCGGAGACCTTCGTCGCCCCCGACTCGGTGACGCCGGTGACCTTCCAGTCGAGCACGGAGCCGGACACCGAGAGCCGGACGTTCAGCGTGACGCCGATCGCGGGGAAGCCGAGCACGTAGTCCACGTGGTCGGCGGCGACCGTGGAAGTCACCTTGGGCGTGTAGGCGGTGCCGTTGATGCTGACCCGCGGGGTCGCGCCCGTGTTGCCGGGCAGTGTGCCCCGGCCCAGCCGGTACTGGCGCACCTGCGGGAACGCGGTGTCGACGGTGACGCTGAGCGTCCCGGAGCTGATGGCCGCGGTCGTGGGTGCGGCCGTCTGCGCCGCTGTGGCGGGGATGGTGCCGAGGACGAGCAGCGCGGCGCTGAGCAGCGTGGCGCAGGTCGTCCTGGAAAGTGGTCGGTGCATGACAACCCCTTCTGAGGTGGCGGCTACTTCACTGCGCCTGCGGTCAGCCCGCTGCGCCAGAAGCGCTGGAGAGCGACGAAGGCGACGAGGAGAGGGACGAGCGAGAGGAAAGCACCGGTGATTGGGAGAATCGGTGGGACACCGTTGGCGAACTCCGAGCGCCACTGGACCAGGCCGACCGTCACCGGGAGCTTCGATGCGTCGTTGAGCATGAGTGCGGGCAGTAGATAGTTGTTCCAGACGCTGACGAACTGGAACAGGAAGACCGTCACCATGGCCGGCGTCATGACCGGCAGCGCTATCCGGAAGAAGACCCGCTGTTCACCCGCCCCGTCGATGCGCGCCGCTTCCAGCAGCTCGTCGGGGACCGACGCCGACGCGTAGATCCTCGAGAGGTAGACGCCGAAGGGGCTGACGAAGCTGGGGAGCAGGACGGCCCAGTAGGTGTCGGTGAGCTGGAGCTTGGCCGGCATCAGGAACAGTGGCAGAGCGATCATCGGCGCCGGGATCAGCACCGAGACGAGGACCATGTTGAAGAACGCGTCACGGCCGCGGAACCGGTACTTGGCCAGGGCGAAGCCGGCCATGACCGACAGCAGGGTGCTGACCGTGGCGCCCACCAGGCTGTACAGCGCGCTGTTGACCAGCCAGGAGGCGAACACCCCGTCCTGGAACGAGAGGACCCGGCGGAGGTTGGCGGCCAGGTCGAAGTGGGAGAACCACAGCGGGTGCCCGTGGTAGAGATAGCCCTCCCCCTTGGTCGCCGACACGAACAGCCACCACAGCGGGACGAGGGTGTACAGAGCCATCAGGCCGAGCATCGCGTTGACCGCGAGGCGGGTGGTCACGGGGCTTCGAGTGCCGGTCATGCGTCAGCCGTCCTTCGCTGGGTGAACTTCAGGAGCCCGAAGGAGAGGACCAGCGTCACGAGAGCCAGCAGGACCGATTCGGCAGCGGCCAGGTTCATGTCCGCCTGGGAGGCGGTGAGCGTGGTGTTCATGATCGGACTGAACTTGTTGGATGCGCCGGGTATCCGCGCGGCGGCCAGTACGGCCGGTTCGGTGTAGAGCTGGGCGGTGCCGATGATGGAGAACACCGCGGTGAGGATCAGGGCGGGGCGGACCATCGGGATCTTCACGTACCAGGCCAGGCGCCAGCCGGTGCAGTTGTCGAGGGCCGCGGCCTCGATCACCTCGCGGGGCAGAGACTGCAGCGACGAGTAGATGATCAGCATGTTGTAGCCGGTCCACCCCCAGGTGATCATGTTGCCGATCGACACCGGGATCCAGCCGGCCGAAAGGAAGTCGACGTCGATGCCGACCGCCGAAAGGGGACCGGTGAACGGCGAGAGGTTCTTGACCAGCAAGAACGACCACATCACCGCGGCGATCGCACCGGGCAGCGCATAGGGCAGGAAGTAGATCAGTCGGAAGGTCTTCCGGAGACGGGCCGAACGCGAGTCGAGCAACAGGGCAAGGAGCAGGGCGAGCCCGAGCATCACCGGCACCTGGACAACACCCAGCAAGGTCACCCGGATCAGCGAGGCGATGAAGTCGGCGTCGCGGAAGGCGGCGGAGAAGTTCTCGAAGCCCGCGAAGCTGGTGGTCTGCTCACCGCCGAACAGACCCTGGCGCTGCACCCGGTAGAAGCTCTGGTAGATCGCGTAGCCGATCGGCGCGAGCATCATCGCGGCGAACAGCACACCGAACGGAAGCAGGAACCCAGCTGCGTTGAGCGCGGTCCGGCGGCGATGGCGACGGCTCGGGCCGGCCGCGACACGCGCAGGCGTCGGAGCGGGCGGAGATGGGGTCTGGGTGCTCATGGCGGTCTTTCTTGGGAGGATTGCGGTTCTGACGGGCACGGGCCCGTGGTGCCGCCCCCTCGGTCGGCACCACGGGAGTCCTCGGGCGGCCTGACGCCTTCTCGGATCAGCCGGTCACGGAGAGCCCGAGGCTCTTGATCTTGTTGACCGTCTTCTGCTGGACCGTGGCCGTGGCCTCGGCGTACGTGCTCGTGCCGATCGCGTCGGAGTAGTCCGCCGAGACCTGGCCGAACGTCGGCCCGACGACCCACGTGGTGGGAATGTGCGCCGCCGACTCCTTGAAGACCTCGTAGATCTTCTGACCGCCGAAGTAGGGGTCTCCCTGGGACAGCAGCGGGTTGTCCAGACCGGCCTTCGACGCCGGGTACAGGCCGCCCACCGAAATGCCGGTGCTCACGGCGTCCGGGTTGCCCGAGAGGAACGCGGCGAACTGCTCGGCTTCCTTGGGCGTCTTGCAACCGGACAGCACGGAGGTGGCGGATCCTCCGGAGTTGGAACTGATCCCGTCGCCCGCGCCCCAGGTCGGCATCGGGGCCACGGCCCACTTGCCGGAGAGGTCCTTCAGGTCGCCCTTGAGGCCCGGGACGGCCCAGGCGGCATTCACGAAGGTCATGACCTTGCCGGCCTCGGACGCCTTGTTGAAGTTCGGATCCCAGGCGTTGCCGTTGTTCATCACGTGCTTCTCGTCCTTCAGGCCCTGCCAGAACGCGGCGACCTTCCGCGTGCCCGGATTGTCGATGGACACCTGCCAGGAGCTGCCCTGCGTGCCGAACCAGGACGTGCCGGTCTGCCAGGTCAGGGCGGCCATGTCGTAGGCGTCCTGCGGAGCGGTGCCGAAAGCAACGCTCGGGTCGGCGGCCCGGACCTTGGCGGCGTCCGCGGCGTACTCCTCCCAGGTGGCCGGGGGCTTCGAGATGCCGAACTTCCTGAACAGGTCAGTGCGGTAGTACAAGGCCATCGGGCCGGTGTCGACGGGGATGCCGTAGACCTTGCCGCCGGCCGAGGACGCGGCGACGGTCCAGTCCAGATACTTGCCGGTGTCGCCGGCCGCGTACGACGTGATGTCCATCAGTGCGTTCTTCACCAGCATCGACGGGATGTCGTTGTAGGTGACCTGCGCCAGGCACGGGGCCTTGCCCGCCGCGATCGCGTTGGTCATCTGGTCATAGCCGCCCTTGGCGCCGGACGGTATCTGCTTGAACGTCACCTTGATGTCCGGGTGAGCGGCATTCCACTGGGCCGTGATCTTGTCGTAGCCCGGGGCCCAGCCCCAGAACTCCATCGACACCGGCCTCCCCTGCGACGCGTCACCGGCGGCGTCGGAGGTGGAACAGCCAGTCGCCAGCAGGGCCAGAGAGACGACTGCCGCACCGACGGCGGCTCCGGACGTGAAGGCGGGCTTGAACATGCGCATCATTTCCTCGATGGATGTCGGGGCGGCAGCGAAAGCGACGGAGACGCCGAAGAATTGAACGGAGAAGACGGGGGAAATATTCGGGGCGCCGCAGCGGGCAAGTCAATACCAGCGGGCACCGATTTTTGACGGTACAGCGTGGGCGTTTTCGGGAATGCCGAATAGCCTCGCGACGCATACCTGCCAATTCACGACAGGACGAGGCGAGGCAGGAGCGAGCCGAAAAATGAAAATGAAAGAGCCTTACCGACGACCATCCGGCGGGGCACAGCGACTTTTCTATTCAAACGGATAATTCAGCGATCGCCCGCAGGAATTCACCACGGCGCATTGCCGATATCGTGGTTCCGGAAGCACTCAGGGTACGGGCGAGCACTCAGGCCAACCGGGCACGGACGCTCTCCCGGATGACAAGACACGCGGAACCCCGCGCCCACAAGGTCTCGCTGGCTTCGTCGACCTTGATCACACAGTCTTCCGCGGCAGTGGAGACGGCGTGGCGCTTCAGCGCCACGGCCATCGCGGGACCGAAGAACTCGTAGGCCACCACCCCCTCCCCCGCGATCACGACCAGTCCCGGATTGAGCAGATTGCACAGACACGCGAGGCCGCGCCCGAGCGCATCGCCCGCCACGGCGAAGGCGTCAAGAGCGGCACGCCGTTCGGCACCCTCCCCCGATCGGGCGAGCTCTACAACGGCGTCATAGTCGGCGTCGAACCGGCCTCCCGCCTCGCGGAACGTCCGCAGCACCCCGTCGGAGGAAGCAAGCGCCTCCACACAGCCGCGGTTGCCGCAGGCGCATTCCGGGCCGTTGACCTCGATCGGCAGATGCCCGAACTCGACGGCCAGCCCACTGGCCCCGGAGTGGAGAATCCCATGGAGCATCAAGGCGCCACCCACACCGCGGCCTACCGTGATCACGGCGAACGACTCGACATCCCTGCCCTCACCGAACCAGCGCTCCGCGATGACCAGGGCATTGACGTCGTTGTTCACCACCACCGGAAGCCCGGTGGCCGCGCTCAGCGGAGCAGCGACGGGGACATCGGTCCAGCCCAGCCGCACTGCCGAACGGCACACCCCACTCGCTTCGTCGATGTGGCCACCCACCCCCACCCCGATGCCCAGCACTTTCGCGTCGGCATTCGGCGCCTGGCCGATGAGTTGAGCGGTCAGGTCCGCTGCCACCGCCAGCACGTGCGCGGGCTCCAGCGAGTCGAGCGCCTTCTTCAGACGAAGCAGAGGCCGTGCACCGAGGTCGGTGAGCACGGCCGCGACGTGGGTGCGCGCGATCTGGACTCCGACCACCAGGTGCTGCTCGGTGTTGACCCGCAGAAGCCGCTGGGGGCGCCCCAGGCCGTTCGCGGTCTGCTTCCCGGTCTCACTCAGATAGCCGTCCTCGATCAGCGGTGAGAGCAAGCGGGTCACGGTCGAGGGCGACAGTCCGAGCCGCTGCGCGATCACCGTCCGGGAGATCGGACCGCCGGCGGTGAGCACCTGAGCGAAGATCTCGGCTCCCGTCTGATCGGGAACCAGAGCTGTCATCGCGGTCACGCCGTGTCTCCTCGTCGCCTGGCCGACTCTCCGCCACCAAGGGCGCGTTGGAGTTATTTTTGCGCATCAAGAAAAGAAAGACAAGGGCCCGTCGAGCCCCCGACGTACCGACTGGGACGGCTCGCGGTCGAGATCCTGCTCCAGCCTCTGGCCGGCGACGGTGCCGGACCGGTGCACGCCGCCAATGACGACGGTGCCGAAGTCCCTCGCGTCGGGAGGCGGAAGGACAACGAGGCCGTCAAGGCATGACCGAACGGACGGAGGCGCCACCGACCAAGTGGCGACCCCGAAGAGGCGCGTACGGACGGGATCGGACGAGCCGTAGGGAGGCTCCGGTCGAGCTGCGGAAGAAGCAGGTGTGGCCGCCGGTAGGAGCCTGGCGGGGGCGATCGGCCTGGCTGGTGTTCGAGGACGAGTCCGGCGTGATACGGCCTGTCGGCACAATGCGGGGTGTGTTGCGGCGGCGAGGTGCACCACTTTCGAGCGGGGGACGGGGACGCGAGCGTTGTCGTGCCTCCCCGCACGGATGGTACTGAGACAACGCGGTCCCGCCAGGTTTGCCGACCCGCCTCGTTCGGGCTCAACTCCCTATACAGGAAGTCCGGCATGATTCCCCACATGCATGTGGGAGCGACGAGAAACGGCTGGCGATCGGTTGCAGTCATCTGCACGCTCGCGGGAGCGGTCTGCCTGGTCTGGACGGTGAAGGCCGCGCGTTCGGACGGGCTCGATGCTGGTGACATGGCGGGAGTGCTCAGCTTCGGTGCCGGTGTACTGAGTCTGCTGGTAGGGCTGGCGGGAATGTTGATCACATGGATCTCCTACCGGGCGGACAACCGCACAACTTGCCGGGGCGGAAGCCGAGATCACGGATGTGTTCACCCACAGAGTCCCTACCAGGCGCCTTCTTGTCCTCGGCGATCCAGGCGCAGGCAAGACGATAGTTCTCGTCCGCCTCCTTCTCGGCCTTCTAGAGGAACGCACGTCCTCCAACACCAGACCGGTGCCTGTCCTGTTCTCCCTAGCCTCCTGGAACCCGCGCCGGCGCGAGCTGTACGACTGGATCGCCGATGAGCTGGCAGTCCACTACGCGGGGCTGGCCGAGTACCTCCCCGGCGCAGATGGCCCGGTGACCCGCGCTCGAGCCCTGTTGGACGACCAGCGGATCCTGCCCATCCTGGACGGGTTCGACGAACTCCCGGCGGCTCTACGCCCCTCAGCCTTGGACGGGATAAACCAAGCCCTGCCGCTCGGGCAAGGGGTCGTCGTGTCCAGCCGCACGGCCGAATTTCGCGAGGCTGCACATCCCTCATCGGGGATCCCGATCAAGCTGGCCGGAGCCGCTGGGATCCACCTGACCGGCGTGGATCCCGCTCATTCCGCCGACTATCTCCGCCGTGATGCCGGCGGGCCTGCCACGGCATCGGCAGCGCGCTGGGACTCCGTCGTCTCCCGTCTGGGAACGACGGACCCGTTCTCTCACGTTCTCGCCTCTCCGCTCATGCTGTTCCTGGCCAGGACGGTCTACAACCCACGCCCGGGTGAGAATCTCTCCGCGCTTCCTGACCCCGCAGAATTGTGTGACACAACTCGCCTGCCGGACGCGCCTGCTATCTCGGCCCACCTCTTCGACGCTTTCGTTCCCGCCGCCTACAGACCGCGCCCCGGACACCGTCCGCGCTGGGCGTCTGAACAGGCCGAGCGTGCCTTGGTGTTCCTGGCCCAGCACCTGCAGCACCGTTTACACGGAAGCGCAGATATGGCCTGGTGGCAGCTCTACCATTCACTCCCCTCCCAGACTCTCCGCTACCTTCCGTCGGCCACTCTTGCGGTCGTGGCGTGCGCCGTGATCACCGCACTCGCGGAATTCGGCCAGGTACACGGAGGTCTGCTCCTGGGAGTCTCGGCAGGGCTGCTGAGCATCCTCGCTGTCGGCCGGCCGGGCTGGACGTGGTCGGCGTCGCAGATCCCCACAGGAGCCACACACACGCTACGCACAGTCCTTCGAAAGCTCCGTTAGCGTGGCTCGCCACTCCATCCCGTTTGCGAACGTGACCGGATCGCGACCCCGGTGGGTCGGCGGCGTGCCAACTCATGGAGACCGGACATGGACTGCTGTTCCTCGTGCCGACGGCATCTCAATGGCGCCTGCGCTGTATCGGAGGCGTGGCCCTGCTCGCCAGGGGGCTGGGGCTGAAGCGCTGGGTGACCCTGCCGTCTCGGAGGCGGGGGCGTGGCTCCGCCGCGAGGGTGGAGCCACGGGGGAGGAGCCACGGGGGAGGAGAACCGTGAGCCAGGCTTCGGAGCTTTCCTCGTGGTCGGGTTCACAGTCGTTACGGGGGTGGAGGCGGGTGGCGCCGAGTTCGGCGAGGCGAGCGTCGACAGCATGACGCCGCCCCGGTACTTGTGCCACATCGGGAACAGGGCCTCCTCGCTGGGGAGGACGCCGTTGTAGGCGAGGGTCCCGCCGGCGAGCAGCCGGGCGTGGCGGCCGGGGCGGTAGGGAAGGTCCCAGCGGTGGACGGGCGCCCGCGCAGGTCGACGAGGCTCACCTGGCCGGCGCCGGTGAGCGGGGCGTAGAGCGTGTAGCCGGGGTACGCGCCCGCCTCGTCGAGGGCGATCAGGCCGGTGGGGCGTCGGTGCCGGGAGTTCTGGTCGACCACGGGCATGTCGAGGCTCTGGGCACCTGACGGGTGGGGCGATGTGACGGTGACTCATTTCCGTACGCCCTCTTGTGGGTTGATGTAGAGCTTCCAAGAATGCACATGACAACCGGAGGATCTTCGGTTGCACGTCATCAGAGGGGAACCCCCACATGAAGAAGCCTCTCGTCGGCGCCCTGCTCGCGCTGCTCCTGACCGGAGCGGCCGCGGCCCCGGCCATGGCGGCCGCGCCGCCGCAGGCTCCCGCGGCCAAGGACCGGGCCACGGCGGCCGTCGCCGTCGACTTCGCCGGCACGGTCGCGCTCAGCAACTGCTCCGGCTCGCTCGTCCGCATGCCGAACTCCCAGCCGAACGACCCCGCGCTCGTCCTCTCCAACGGGCACTGTCTGGAGACCGGCATGCCGGGGGCCGGCGAGGTCGTCAAGGACGTGCGCTCCACCCGCTCGTTCTCGCTGCTTAACTCGGCCGGCACCAAGGTCGCGACGCTGCGCGCCAGCAAGATCGCGTACGGCACGATGACCGACACGGACATCTCGATCTACCAGGTGACCAAGACCTACGCGCAGATCCAGAGCCTGTACGGCATAGGCGCCCTCACCCTCAACGACGTCCGTCCGACGCAGGGTTCGTCGATCACGGTGGTGTCCGGGTACTGGAAGCGGATCTACAGCTGCAATGTCGACGGCTTCGTGTACCGCATGAAGGAGGGCGACTGGACCTGGAAGGACTCGGTCCGCTACACCTCCTCCTGCAACACCATCGGCGGCACCTCCGGCTCGCCGGTCATCGACACGACCACCGGCAAGGTCGTCGCCGTCAACAACACGGGCAACGAGAACGGTGAGAGCTGCACCGTGAACAACCCGTGCGAGATCGACGAGAACGGCACCGTGACCGTCCGCCAGGGCATCAACTACGCCCAGGAGACGTACACGATCGTCCCGTGCGTCGGCGCGGGCAACGTGATCGACCTGAACCGACCGGGCTGCACCCTGCCGAAGCCGTAACGCGGTAACGCCGTACCGCGCGTCACGGCACCGCCCGCCCGGTCACTCGGAGACCGGGCGGGCGGACGCGTCACCGCTGCCCTTCCTCAACCGAACATCCACATGCGGGTGATCGTGCCCTGCAGCGACACTGGATCCCAACGACGCACACAGTCACAGCGTGCCGATCACGGACCAGGACCTCGAACTCGCGCCGGTGGTCCATCAGCCACGCCATGCAGAACATCCTGCGGGCCGCCTTGTACAGCCACCACGTCCGCTGCGCCGCCCGCTTCCGGGTGGGCCGGGTCTTCCTGGCCGGCGACGCCGCACACGCGATGCCCCCGTGGATCGGCCAGGGCACGGCCGCCGGAGTGCGGGACGTGGCCAACCTGTGCTGGAAGCTGGACGCCGTGCTGCGGGGACAGCTGCCCGAGACGATCCTGGACAGTTACGAGGCCGAGCGCAAGCCGCACGTCAAGGCAGCCGCGGGTGACCGCACCCGAAAGGTAGTCGCTGAGCCGGGAGTGGTAGCCCGGGTTCGCGGATTGGTCGGCCCCGGACACTCCAGCGGTCAGGAGCAGCCGCCAGATGCTGGAGGGCAGCACCACCAGCGGGACCGCGTGCGCGGCGAGCTGGGCCCAACGGGGGGTGCCAGGGACGTACTTAGGCTTCGCAGAGCCCCGCATCGTGCGCTCGGACGTGGGGGCGGTGGTCGGTCGGGCCGACTGGGACGCTGTCATGTCTCAAGCGTGGTCGGGCCACCACCCGTGCGGACATGTGCCGTTGGGCACCGAGATCGCGGACAGGCCGGTCGCGGACAGGCCGAAAGACACAGGCGCGCACGGTGCCCGCACGCGTACCGTCGGGGTTGTGTTGATCATCACGGTCCCGGCTGTCCTGTCCGGCACGGCGGCGCTGCTCGTCTTCGCGGGCCGGTCGCGGTCGCGTCCGTTGATCGCCTGGGCGACCGGAGCCGCCGCCGCGATGTCGCTCGTCGTGACGGTCGCCCATCCGTCCGGAGCGGCCGGGCCCGGGCCGGGCACGGTGGGCACGCTGGAAGCCGTCGCCCTGCTCGCCGTGCTGGTGCCGACCGCACGCCACGCCCCGCCGCCCCAGGCGATCGCGGCCGGAACGCTGGCCCACGTCGCGGTGACCCTGTGGGTGCTGCGCGCCTGGAGCACCGACTCGGTCCGTGGCATCGTCGGCGCCTGCATCTTCTGGTCGCTGCTGGCGACCGGCGCGGTGGCGGGCGGGGTGTACTTGCGGGTGCTGGACGCCCGGCGGGTCAGCTCGGTGGCCGAGGCCCGGCGACGGCAGCGCCAGGACCTGGCCCTGGACCTGCACGACTTCGTCGCCCACGACGTCAGCGAAATGGTCGCGCAAGCGCAGACCGGGCGGTTTTTCGGGGCGGACGATCCGGGTGTCGCGCTCGATGCGCTGCGGCGGGTCGAAGAGGCCGGGCTTCGGGCTCTGGCCGCGATGGACCGCACCGTGCACATGCTCCACGAACAGCGGGACGGCGATCCCCGACACTCGGTCAAGGGCCTGGACGAGGTGCCGGAACTGGTCCGGCGCTTCCGCGAGTCGAGCGCGGGCCGGATCGAACTCTCCATCGCCCCGGGCCTGCTCGACCAGGTCGCCCGCGAGGTCTCCGGCACGGGGTACCGGATCGTGGTGGAGGCGCTGACCAATGTGCGCCGCCACGCGCCCGACGCCGACGTGACCGTGACGCTGGAACGGTCGGCGTCCGGACTCACCGTCGCCGTCGGCAACGGCGCCCCGGTCGGCCGGTCGCGGCAGCAGGGCGACCGGGCCGGTGGCTGGGGCTGCCCGGCCTGGCCGAGCGGGTGACCTCGCTCGGCGGATCGCTGACCGCCGGGCCCCGCCCCGGCGGCGGCTGGCACCTGGCGGCCGAGCTGCCGCTCGCGGGCGGCCGAGGCACCCGCCGTCCCTCCCTCCCCGCCCCCTTCCGCCCCGGAAAGGCCCAGCCCCGATGAGCAACACCTCGACGACGACGGCACCGACCAGCACCGGTCCGATCCGCGTCCTGCTCGCCGACGACCAGGAGAGCATCCGCAGTGCCTTCCGGATGATCCTCGACGCCCAACCGGACATCCAGGTCGTCGGCGAGGCCGCGGACGGCGGCGCCGCGATCGAGCTGGCCCGGCAGTTGCGGCCGGACGTGGTCCTCGCCGACATCCGCATGCCGCGCGTCGACGGGCTCGAACTCACCCGCCTGCTGGCCCGCCCCGACGTGGCCGCCCCGCTCCGGGTGGTCGTGGTGACCACGTTCGACCTGGACGAGTACGTGCACGCCGCGCTCCGAAACGGCGCCGCGGGTTTCCTTCTCAAACGATCGGGTCCGACCCTGCTGATCGAGGCGGTCCGCGCGGCGGCGGTAGGGGACACCCTGATCAGTCCGCAGGTCACGGTCCGGCTGCTGCGCGAACTCACCGCCGGTCCGACCGCGACGGACCTGGACGAAGGAGCGGAGCCGCTGACCGACCGTGAGCGGGAGATCGTGACACTGCTGGCCGGCGGCGGCACCAACGCAGAGATCGCGGCGCAGCTCTTCATCGCCACGGGGACAGTGAAGAACCACGTCGCGAGCGTCCAGCGCAAGCTGGGAGTGCGCAACCGGGTCGGCATCGCCGCCTGGGCCCGGGAGCACGGGGTCTGCCGGCCCTGACCCGGCTTCACCTGTGATCGAGCCGCCCCGGCCATGATCACTCCGGGCGGCAGTGGGCCGAACGCGGAGACAAGAACAAGGACCCCGACCGTGAACCACGCCGGCGGCGCCGGGCGACCTACAATCGCTACGGCGGAGTGCGGCACCTGTTCGCCGCCCTGGACCTGGCCAAGGACAAGCTCTACGGCCACATCAAGCCGATCGAGCGGCGCACCCGGTTCCTGGCGTTCTGCCGCTACCTGCGCACGCCTCACTCGGCAGAGGTGCGGATCGCCATCATCTGTGACAACTTCTCCCCGCACCTGACCACGAACAAGTGCCAGCGATCGGCACCTGGGCCACGGCGAACAACGTCGAGATCGCCTGCACGCCGACCACAAGGGGCAGGGCAGCATGATCCGCCGCTACATCATCTGGCCATACCACCACGCCGACGACCGGCGCCTACGCGCCGTCGTCGACAGGGCCAACGCTGCCTGATCCGCGCTACACGCCGGTGGCGCCGTCGATGCGTTCCCGCACCAGATCGGCGTGACCGTTGCCTGATGCGACACTAGAACCCTAAGCAGGGCTCCTGCAGGGGGCATCGAGAGCGGCCGGCAGGTCCGGGCCGGCAAGGCCGACGAATAGGGCCGTGTAGTGGGCGGTGGCGCGGATTCCACCGCGCGCCGTCCGCCGAGAGCCATGCTCCTGGGAGGGGACGGACGGGCGCGGCAGGGAGTTGGTCCCCGGTTTCGCGCAGCAGTTCGCAGGCGTTGCCGTAGGTGCGGGTCCAGCCGACGGGGCCCGCTGACCCCAGGGCGCGCCGAGGGTGGGTCGCGGCAGTGCCGTGACCCACCCTCGGATCGCTCAGGAGGTCGGGCCGAGCTTCTTCCAGGGCCGCCCACCGTTGGCCTCGGCCGTTCCGGGCACGGCGGTCGTGTACCACTGCGCGTACCAGCGGAAACCCTGGTACGTCACGAACGCCGCCGTGGAAGCGGTCAAGTCCCCGCTGAGCAGCCGCGTGCCGCGGTCGGTGGAACCTCCCGAGACCTCGAGGTCGTGGCCGCCGGTGCGCGAGCGGAGCTTGAACAGCCCATTGTGCCGGGGGCTGCTGGGCGCCGCTTCGGAGCCGTCGTCGTTGACCGGGACGAGCTGCCATGTCTGCTCGGCGCGCCCGTCGCACCCTTGGGAGGCGACATCCTGACGCCCACTCGTGGCGGTCAGACACAGTTCGCCGCTGCTCACCCTGTACAGGCTCTCGCCCACCGAAGTGAAGCTCCAGTACTGGTTCGGGTTGTCCTCCATCAACTCGACGAGGTGGGCGCGGTTCTCCGCAGGGTAATGGTCGACCATCATGGGGCGGCCGGCGGGGCTGTCGCCGTATTCGAGCATCCAGCCCTTGCCTCCCTTGTCGTACATCCGCCACAGGCGGCCGCCGTCCGGGCGGTAGACCTGTCCCTGCTTCCATTCGGGTGCCTGGCAAGCGGACCCGGCGGTCGGGGCCGACGGGCTGACCGCGTCGATCTCCCGGCGCCGGTCACCGGTGGAGCCGTACTGCCTGCCCCCGATGGTGAACGTGACATTGGCGGGGCCGGTGATCGGCAGGTAGTAGGCGAGGTCGATGTCCTGGGATCTGCCGGATGGCAGGTCCTCGCAGTAGCCGAGCGTGAAGGTGAGTCGGTGGAAGTCGCCTTTCAGACCACCCTCGTTGGGGCCGGTGTGGCCGGGGGTGAGGGTGGTGATCGCCTTGTAGTTGCCGTCCTTGATGTTGGGCGGGGTGGATGTGGGCAGGTCGAGGGCGATCTCGGTGCCCTGGGCGAGGGTGACGCCGGAGTTGTTGGTGATGCGCAGCTTCGGGCGGACGGGGTAGAAGTCGTTCTCCCCTGTGGGGAAGTCCACGAGTTCGGCCGTCACGTCGATCACCTCCCGCGGCTGGGCCCTACCGCCGGCCTTCGCGTTCCCATAGGCCGCGGATCCTCTCAGAGCCTGGTCGAGACGGGCGGTCAGGTCGTACCCCATGCCCCACTCACCGCCCGCACGGAGCGTGTAGTCGCCCGCGAGTTCCCAGATCATGGCTCCACCGATGCCCCGGTCGGCGATGTAACTGGCCTTCGCGTCGACGGATCGCTCGTTCTCGGTGGACAGGAACACCTTCTTCGAACTGTTCCACAGCCATGATGCCTGCAGCGCGTCCCCGTACTGCTCGGCGTAGGTGCCGGTCAGCCGGCCCGTGGCGCTGCCGGGGTCCACTCCATAGGACCGCAGATATCCGGGCGAGACACCCGCCTGGAGGTTCTTCGTGTGCCACAGGGGGTTCGACCCGGACGCGACCTCGCGGCCGTCCTCCGTGTCGTGCCAGATGTTGTCGATGCCCACGGCGCCGCGCCCGCACGCCTGCGCGTTGGCGGGGCCTCTGCCTCCCGTGCCGCGCGGGCAGTTGGCCTGGTCGGGCATGGCGGCGGTGCCCCACAGCCCGTCCGTGCCGCCCTGGACGTCGCGCCAGCCCCGGGAATAGTACGGGATGCCGAGGTTGATACGGCCCGGGGGCAACGCCCCGCGGTAGTAGTGGTAGGCCCAGTCGACGTTGAAGTATCCGTGCTTCTGGAAGTCCTTCGTGTTCGCCCCTTGGTCGTCGTAGATCCCGGCGGCGGCGAGTTCGTTGTCCCGCCCGTCGTCGTACAGCGGCGCCTGCGGGCCGACATAGCTGTTCCACGCGCCGTGCAGGTCGTACGTCATGACGTTGACGAAGTCCTGGTACTGCAGGGCCTGTCCGGCGTCCAGGCCGCGGAGCAGGTAGCCGGAGCCCGAGCCCGCCGAGGTGAGGAGGTAGTACCGGCCCTTCTCCGCTCCTGCCCGGTCCAGCTTCTCCCGCAGTGTCTTCATCAGCGAGTTGTACCCCGCGGTGAGGCCCTTGCGGCGCGGGTCGGAGACGTCCCAGTCGGCGGGGTTGCCGGTGTTGGGCAGGGCAGTGGGGTACTCGTAGTCGATGTCGACGCCGTTGAATCCGTACCGGTCGAGGAAAGCGGTCACCGAGTCGGCAAACGTGTCGATCCCCGCGCGGTTCACGCTGCCGTCGGCGTTCGTGGCCATGGCGTAGAAGTTCCGCGTGTCCGCCCAGCCGCCGACCGAGATCAGTGTCTTCACGGCGGGATGCTTCTTCTTGTAGCCGTTCAGCAGATTGAAGTGCCCCTGGTAGGGCAGTGCAGGATCCATCCTGTTCTTCTCACCCGGCCAGGTCATGCCGGTGGCGGGGTTCTTGGGATCGGCCGGGTCCCCGATGCTGATCCGGTCGTCCTCGACCCGGGCGAACGCGTAGTTGATGTGGCTCACCTTCGACCACGGGATGTTCGACACCAGGTACTTCGGGTCGCCGCCGGCGCCCGTGCGCCACCCGGTGAAGTAGCCGACCACGCGCCGGGTCCGCCCGTTGCCCACCCATTCACGGCCGTCGGTGTCGTACACGTCGCAGTAACGGGTCGCCACGCCCTCGGTGGCCGCCATGCCCTCGGGCCGGCAGTCGCCCGAGACCGGCGGCTTGGTGCCCCGGTCTTCGGGAGACGCGTCGAAGGGGTCGCCCGCGTCCCCGTCCGGCCTGGGGTCCGCCCCTGTGGGAGGAGTCACGGTCCACTGCTGGGCGGGCGAGGCGTTGCAGCCCCACAGCTGGAGCTGCCGCCCGTCGCCCGACACGGAGTCCGGCACATCGAGGCAGAGACCGGCGTTGACGTTCCGCAGCCCCCGGTCGGCAGTGCGGACCCACTTCTGGGCCGGGCTGTCGTTACACACCCACAGCTGCACCTTCGTGCGGTACCCCGTGCCGGAGTGGTCGGCGTCCAGGCACTTGCCGAGCGCCTCGACCGTGCCCGACTCCGTGAGCTGCCAGGTCCTGGCGGCGCCCGCGGCGCAGCCGCCGAGCCGGACCGGGGTGCCGTCGGTGTCGGCGTCGCCCGCGACCTCCAGACACCGGTCGTCGAGCCCCTTCAGCCACCCGGTCGCCGGTTCCGGCGTCGACTCCGGGTCCGCCTGAAGACCCGGAGCGCGCCACTGCTGCGCGGCGCTGTCCGCCTCGCACGCGTCGAGACGCAAAGTGACATCGGCGCCCGCCGCGGTCAGGCACCGCCCGTCGCCGCGCACCGTCGCCCAGCCGTCCCCGGCGTCCTCGATCTGCCACCGCTGGTCGGGATCGGCGTCCGTGGCCTCGGCGAGCACCGCCTCGTGCCCCTCCGTCTCGTGCGCGAGCACCGGACCGCCGTCCAGTGCGCTCCGGATCCGCCAGCCGTGCGGGCTCGACTCCAGCGTCCAGGTCTGCGCCGGATGGTCCTTCCCCTCCTTCGCCTTGACCCGGGTGCCGGGCGTCGGGTCCGCCTGGTCGACGTCGGCGACCAGGCCGTCCACGGCGGACTCCAGATGTCCGCTCACCTCGCCGTCCCCGCCGGATTCGGGATCCCGCGGCGGAACGGTCGCCAGGGTGACGTACCAACGCTGTTTCGGGTCGGCGCCGTCGCACCGGTCGAAACTGACCCAGTGCTTCGCGCTGGTGCTGGACTGCGCCATGCAGAGGACGGCGTCACCGTCGCGTGCCTCGAACACCGCCGACCCGTCGGGCTCGCCGGAGTCGCGGACGCGCCACTCCCAACCCTCTTTGCCGTTGTCGATGGTGGCCCACTGCCAGTTCGTGCCGCCGTCCCCGTGCAGGACCTTGCGGTGAAAGGCGTTGATCAGCCGCGCCGGGGTGGTCGAGGTGTCCCACAGCCAGCGCTCCAGGCCGAGCCCGGACTCCTGCCGCCAGGTGTGCGCCCAGGCCGAGCCCCTGTTGACCGGCCGCAGCTTCTCGCCGTTCGCCACGTTCGTGATGAACAGCGGACGGCCCTCGGACTGCTGGAAGACGTCCGCGGAGCCGGGCGCCTGCAGGCTGACGCCCGGCGGCAGCGGATCCTCGTCGTCGCACCGCAGGGGGACGTACTCCCACAGAGCGCCCGGAGCATGGTCCTTCTTCTCCCAGACGCAGTGGCGCCAGGGAGAAGCGACCGGCTGGTCGCTGTCGTTGGCCGGCTCCGTCCCCGGCGGGCCCAGGTGCAGGGGACCCGTATGGTCCGTCACCACGGCCCGGTCGCTGATGTTGAAGAGGTTGCCGTTCACGTCGAAGCGCCACAGCTGCGCGTCGGACGGGGTACCGCTGTCGCAGCCCGTCACCGCGATCTCAGGGGAGTCCGCGGCCGATCCGGCCGCCTCGGTCGCACGTCCGCTGCCCAGGGCCGTCAGGCACCGCCGTCCGCCCGCTCCGCCTGCCTGCAACTGGCGGTAGAGCCGACCACTACGCCGTACCGTGGAATTTCCCGCCTGCCAGAAGGCGCCGAGGCGATCCAGCTGGCCCTCGTCGACGGTGCCGTCACGATCGCCCATGTACTGCCCGTCCCTGCGGTGCATGAGCGTGCTGACCGTCTGGGTGGCGTCGTCCTGCGTGGCCACCGGAACGATGTTGAAGGCCACAGGGCGATGGTCCAGGCGGTTCGGGTCGCCGATGACGCGGGCCCCTGGCTCGGTGGCGTCGGCGTCGATCCGACCGGCCACACCGAAGTCGTACTCCTGGTTCGCCCCGCCGTTGCGGGGGAAGTAGGTGGGCTGCCCCGCCGTGACGAGCCTCTCGTCGGCACCCAAATCGGTGTTGCCCAGGAACTGCTGGGGCGTGATGTTGAAGTCTCCGGCGACGAAGACTGGCTGGGTCGGGACCGCCGCGGTGATCGCCTGGATGAGTACGCTGGCGTCGTTTCGGCGCCTCCCGGCAGCGTCGGGGGACGTTGCGTTGTCCGCGTGGATGGTGTAGTACCAGACACCCTCCACCTGGATGCCGAATGCAGGACGGGGGGAGTTGGCGCTGCGCCAGAGGAGTTGCCCGTCCGGGTCGGTCGGGCCGCCGGGCGGGATCACGGCCGGGAGCACATCCACGGCCGTCGCCTCGGTGTCGGTGATGATGACACGTGCCCGGTGATCGTTCGCGGCATCGATCATGTACACGTAGTAAGTCGGCCCGCCACCTTGTGGCTGCCAGCGAAAGTTCACCTGCGCGACGGTCGTGGCCGTCGTGATGTCCCTGAACCGAGTGCCGTCCGGGACCATGCTGAGGGTGATCCCGTCCGCCGATCCCCGGCGGTTGCCCGCGGCGAAGAACTGCCGGACGTCGGCGACGGTGCTGCCCATGCCGTTGGGAACGCCGAGGTCGGTGTGCTCCTGCAGCATCAGGATGTTGGCTGGCCGGGGCTCTCCCCCGACCGGCTGACCTGTTTGCGTGCCGGCCAGCAGTCGGGGTATCTCGTCCCGCCACTTGTCCGACGCGCCCATGTTCATGTTCCACGAGACGACGCGCTTACCGCCGCCGTCGGCGGCCCGCGCGGGGCCGGCCGCAGGAACGAGGGCAAGCAGGCCCGCGAGAACAGACAGCGCGGCCAGCAGGGCGAGTTGGCGTAACCCGTGCAGGTCGGGGCGCGACGAGGCGCCCGGGATTCTTCTTCTCACAGCTCTCTCACTTCGGGTGACGTCGGACGCCGAACCGTTTCACCTGGTGCTCCACAACGAATAAACGTCCGTTCAACGCGTAGGAATGCGTCACGCCCCGCAGTCCACCGAGGCACTCGGGTCCCGGATACTCGAAGATCGAACTGCGTGCGCTGGCGGGGGGCCTGGACTCGCTGCCCCGCGGGATCGCGATGCACCCATGCGTCGGGATCCTCTCCCCCAGCCCCACTCCACGGACGAGGCCGAGTTGCCTGCCTGGCACCCTGGCTGCCCCATCGACGTGACGCTGCCTTCCGGCCGCACGCGCCCGTATTCGCTGTGCGGCGACCCCGCCGACGGCGTTCCGTATCGCGGTACGCCGCCCGATCGGCCAAAGCTGCACGGCCGCGAGCGCCGGACACCCGCCCCCGCTCGCCGTCGCATCCGACGGCGATCCGAACGCCTTCGACGTGCCGGTCGGCCCGGTGCTCGGCGCTGGCACCGGCTCGTACGCCGCCCGCTTCTGCCAACTGGGCGACGACGCCGTCTGCACACCCCCACCTACGTCACGCAGAGCCTCCGACGAGCCGAGACCAAGCCGCTTCCAGGAATGCCCCCGCGTCACATCGTCGGCTGTGGAGCCTCGTGGGTGGCGGCCCACGACGCGAGCAGTCGTAGGCCGTCGTGGCTGGGGGGTCCGGCTTCGGCGGCCCGCACCACGAACGGTGGGGCCTGTAGGTGCCGGAGCCGCGGCGTTCACGGTCGGGGTGGGACGCCGAATCGATGGAAGGAGACCGAAGGTACGTGATCGGCAGGCCGCGGCGCTCCGCTGCCTGACGCTGGGCGACAGCACTCCCGAAGCGGTCGGTGTCACGTCGGCTGCAACGCTGCCGGCAGACCGTTCAACCGCAGGCGGGTGGCGCCGCGCAGGTGGGGGAGGTCGTGCTCCGGCCGTGCGGAGGGGGTCAGAAAGGCCGCTTGCTCGGTCCAACGCAGGTGGGTGCCGCCGTCCACCGGTTGCAGTTCGACGGTCACCAGCGAGGCCCACCGCACGACGTCGTCCACGCGGGACGTGTACGTGTAGACGATTCTCGAGGCCGGCACGATGTCGAGGTACCGGGAAGCGTATGCGAGTCGTTCCGGCTCAGAGCCCGCGATCGTGAAGACACTCGACGCGGTCTCACCGCCGTTCACTGTGAAGTCGTGGTCGTAGGAGACCTGGCGGCCTGGCAACGCGAACCATCGGTGCCGCGCCGGAGTGTCGGCGAAAGCCCCGAAAACCGTACCGGGGGCTGCGGCCAGGTGCCGCTCCACGGTGAAGGTGTCGTGCCGTACCTTCGGGATCGCGCCATCGACGGTCCCGTCAACGGTCGAAGCCGGTGCAACGGGTTCAAGAGGCATGTTTCCCTCACAGACTTGGAGGCGGGACAGGGGAACGTCCTTGGTTACTATCCGTATGTAACGGGGGCGCGGACACTGCGATCAAGACCTCGCCCTCACGCACTTCGAAGTCAGCTACGCACTCGAAGGGAACCGACCCATGGGATCCACGCCAGGTGCGCAAGCGGAGGCCGCGGGCCTGAGCCCCGAGTGCGTGTCGACCATCGAGCTCGTACGTGATGTCCTTGCCCGTGTCGGGGACAAGTGGACCGTCCTGGTCATCACCAACCTCGCCGACGGGCCGCTGCGCTTCACGACGCTCCACGGTCGGATCGCCGGGGTGTCCCAGCGCATGCTGAGCCAGACGCTGCGACTGCTGACCCGTGACGGCCTGGTGCTGCGGACGGCCTACGTCGAAGTACCGCCTCGGGTCGAGTACGAGCTCACGCCCTTGGGCCGGTCACTGAGCGACGCCATCACACACGTCGTGCACTGGGTGCAGGACCACCAGGCCGAGATCGTCCGGAACCGCGACGTGTTCGACCCGGGCGATTCCGCGGCACGGTGAAGCGGCGGGCCGGAGGGCGCCCCGTTGCTCAGCCACCCACCAAGGCCCGGACCGCACAGGCCTCCGTCGAGATGAGGGGGTAAGGGGCCCTTCAGGATCCGGCGGCCGGCTTGCTCGTCACCACGCCAGGACCATGCTCCCCCCGTCGAGTGGTGCCCGCCCCACAGCAGAAGCGGCAAGCGTTCTACGGGGGCGGTCGGTACGGCTACGGGAACGCCGGGGTCGTAGGTCCGCCAAGCGCCCGCATCGGTGGCCTCCAGACGAAAGGCGGCCCGAGGCGGCCGTGCTCGGCCGCGAGCGATCTGCCTCGTAGCCATCGTGCCGAAGACTTCCGCGACCGCCTCGCCCGCGAGCACGGCGTCGAGCGACAGGGGGACGGCCGAGGCATGTCCGGCGTCGTCTCGTGGACGATGAGCGCTCGCTGAAGGGCCGCCGGAATCGCCGTCGGTATCTGAGGCCGCCGGGCGCGGCGACATGCCGACCGGAGGCGGCACCGGTCAGGCCCTTCGCGGAAGTCGGTGCGAGCTCCGGGCCGGGATGAGCGTGAGCGGCAGCCCAACGCGGCAGGACATGCGGCTTCCGTCAGGGCCGGCACTCCCTGCGCGACTGCATCAACTTCCTTTTCCCGTAGGGGCCTTGCGCCCGACGCGACGACAGTCCTACTGTCGCACCAGCCGGTCTGTTAGGAACCTTTCCTAATAGCTCAGCCAAGGAGCCGCCCGTGTACGGCATCACGCTGGGGCCCCGCCGCACCATTGCCCCCTCTGCACCCACCGCCAGGCCTGCTCCCTGAACAGAAAGGGCACAGTCATGCGAAGAAATACCTTGCTCTGGCAGGCGATCGCCGCGACCACCCTCGCCGGCGGTCTGGCTGCCGGCTTCATCGGGCTCACACCCGCGTCCGCCGCCGATACGAACCTCGCCCTCGGCAAGACCGTCACGGCCTCCTCCGTGGAGGGCACCGGTCTCGAGCCCGCCAAGGCCGTCGACGGCTCCACCTCCACGCGTTGGGCGAGCGTCGAGGGCGTCGACAACCAGTGGATCCGGATCGACCTGGGTTCGGTGACCGACGTCGGCCGAGTCACGCTCAAGTGGGAGGCGGCGTACGCGAAGTCCTACCGTGTCGAGCTGTCCGACGACGGCTCCACCTGGCGGCAGGTCTACAGCACCACCACCGGCGACGGCGCCACCGACGACTTCGCCGTCAGCGGCTCCGGACGCTACCTGCGCGTCTACGGCACACACCGCGGCACCGCGTACGGCTACTCCCTCTACGAGATCGGGGTCTATGGCGGTTCGACCACGAGCCCCAGCCCCACCACGCCCCCTCCGTCCACCACCGTGCCCCTGGACGACCCGTACAAGAAGGAGATCGCCATGAAACTGGTGTCCTCCTTCGAGAACTCCTCCCTGGACTGGCGTGCGCAGTTCGCTTATATCGAGGACATCGATGACGGCCGTGGCTACACCGCGGGCATCATCGGCTTCTGCTCCGGCACCGGCGACATGCTCGACCTCGTCGAGCGCTACACCCAGAAGAAGCCCAGCAACCCGCTGGCCCCCTATCTGCCGGCGCTGCGCAAGGTCAACGGCACTGATTCGCACAACGGGTTGGGCACGTCCTTCGAGAACGCATGGCGCACCGCTGCCCAGGACGCCGTCTTCCGCCAGACCCAGGAGGAGGAGCGCGACCGTGTCTACTTCAAGCCGGCCGTCGGCCAGGCCAAGACGGACGGCCTGAAGACACTCGGCCAGTTCGCCTACTACGACGCCGCTGTCATGCACGGCGAGGACGGCTTCCGCGCCATCCGCTCGCGAGCCGTCTCCCGGGCAAAGCTGCCGTCCCAGGGCGGCAACGAGGTCACGTTCCTGAACGCCTTCCTCGACGAGCGCGAGGCGGAGATGCGCAAGGAGGAGGCGCACAGCGACACCACACGGGTCAGCACCGCGCAGCGCAGGTTCCTCAACGAGGGCAACCTCTACCTCAACACCCCGCTGTACTGGAGCGTCTACGGGGAGTCCTTCTCCATCACCGCATGACGGCGACGCGCCACCTCTTGTCCGCCCGGGGCGCCCTCCGCCGCCCCGGGCGCTCACGGCCGCCCGGCGGCCCGGCCCGCACAACCCGGCACACCGGGGACCTGCGGCAGGCACGCCGCTGCGGCGGCCGCCGGGCGGCGCACCGCGCTCCAGGTACGGAACTTCCTTGCCCCTCAAGGGACGTTGCGCGCCACCGGCCGAACCCGCACCCTGCTCCGTCCCTCATCCCCGGAGCCGAGGTGACGAGACCGCCCCTGCCCGAGGAGGACAAGTGCGTCTCACGCCGCACCGCGTGGCCCCTTACCAGACGATCTCGCTGAAGGACGACACATGACACGCCGGCGTTCGATGGCCGCTCTTCTGGCCGCACTGGCCCTGGGGCTGCTCGGTCCGGGCCTCCCCTCCACCTCCACCGGCCGGCAGCGCCACGAGGCCACCGGAAACCGGATCTCGTCCTCCTCCCTCCAGTGGAAGCTCGGGGAGACCTGGCGGGTGACCTACTCGATGTACATCCCCGGTTCGCTGATGGCGACGACCAGCTTCACGCACCTCATCCAGACCAAACAGCCGGGCACGGGCTCCTCCCCGATCACCGTGACCTCGCTGCGCAGGGTCGACGGCGTGCAGACCATCGAGCACAAGGTCATCGCCGGGGACGTCCTGGTCGGCCGTACCAACCTCGAACCGCGATCCGCCTGAGCTTGACGAAGTTCCCTGTTGGAGTGGCGTGTTCCGCGCCAGAGATCTTCTCCAGGTGTCTGCTCCACTGTCACCATGTGCCGTATGACGCACATGATCAAGGGTGCGAACGCGCCCGTCCCCGCCGTCCCTCTGCGGGTTGCCGTGGGCCGACAGTCGGCGCCAGGTGCGCCGACCGTGTCAGCCGCGGCCCTTCTGCTCGACGCGGCCGGAGCGGTGCGCGGCGAGGCCGACATCGTCTTCCACGACCGGCCCGTCCACCCCTCGGGCGCCGTTCGGCACGTCGGCACGGGACAGGGCGCCGGTCAGCTCGCCGAATGGCTGGAGTTGGACCTGCTACGCGTCGAACCCGACCTCCAGCGGGTACTGATAGTCGGATCCTGCGCCGACGGGACCTTCGGACAGGTCCGCGGTCTCTACGCCCAGTTGAGCACGTTCGACGGAACCATCGTCGCGCAGTACGCGGTCACGGACGCCACCACCGAGACCGCCTTCGTGCTAGGTGAGCTGTACCGGCGCGATGGGGCATGGCGGTTCCGCGCGGTGGGGCAGGGCTACGAGGACGGGCTCGCGGGCCTGACGCAGGACGTAGGGGGCGCGGGGGCGGTGACGGCGGTGTCACCGCCGGCGCTGGTGGTCCCCTCGGCGTCGCCGGCTGTGCCCTCCGTGTCCGGCCCGGTGCCGCTCGCCGGGGTGGGCAAGACGGGCTCCGGCGTGGTGGCTCCCGGGGCGCCGTCGGTGCCCGGGCCTGATGTGTACGCGGCGGACCAGGTGTCGTCGGGGCCCGGCTCGGCGAGCGATTCCGCGACGTACCCCACCTCACCCATGTCGCCTGTTTCTGCGCCTGCCGGGTTCGTGCCCGCGTACGCCGCCGGGACGCCCGCCGCCGGCACATCCTTCGAGCCCCCGTCCTGGGCGGCCGGCTTCTTCGCGTTCGAGCCGCGCGTCTATCGCGGCAAGGGTGCCAAGACGGTCATTGTGGACCTTCCGTTTCCGCCCAACGGGGAGCCGGTGATCCTGGAGGCACGGACGGAGGAGTACGACTTCATCTCCGTCAAGATTCCCGGCCGCGAGGACGATGTCTTCCTGTCGGACCTGCCTGATCACTACGGCCGAACCCTGATGGTGCCCAACCGCAAGGGCGGGCCGCTCACTCTGAAGGTGCGCAACTCTGGGGCGTGGCAGCTCACGGTCCTGCCCCTGTCGGCGGCCCTGCCGCTGGACTTCGGCACCATCGCGGGCAGCGGCCGGGAAGTCTTCGTCCGCACCGGCCCCGCGGCCGAGTTGAAGGTGCGGGCGGAGGACCCGCACAAGGGCTGGTTCCAGATGCATTACCACTGGGGTGACTCCCCCAGTGACCTGAGGCGCCCTGCCAAGCGGCTCGTGTACGAGTGGAACGGTCGCCGGGTCCGGGAGAAGGTCGCCCTGCCCAGCGGGCCCATCGTGGTCACCATCGACAAGAGCAGGCACCAGTGGGAACTCACCCTCGATCCGGCTGACCCGAGCGAGCCGTCCCGAGGGGCGCGAAGGGCATGGCGTCGCTAGGTCTTGTCCGACAGAGGATCTTGGAGGGGTTCGCGGAGCCGGAGGGTGAGTGCGGCAAGGTGGGCTCCAGCCCTGTAGCGGGCGGCGAGTTCGTCGAAGCGGGTGGCGATCGCGCGGAACTGACCAGGACTCCGCGACCTCCCTCGTCGCGGTGACCGCCGGGCCGAAGAGATCGAAGGCCCACCAGAACCCGCGGGAATGGATGCCACCACTCCCCGACGTGCACTGCCGATACGTCTCCGGGCCGGCCGCGGGGAGCGATGTCGGTACTCATGTGATGCGGGATTTCCGGGGCAGGCGGCCGTGGGCCGGACGATGCGGAGTGGGAGCGGTCGGTCGCCCGGGACCCTTTGGTCGACAGTCGGCCCGGCCTCGCGCCCGACCCTGGTGCGGCGGCGCGGCCTCGCACCACCCTAACCAGCGGGTTCTCGGCTGGTCGGCCGGAGGCGTAGCCGGGCCTGCGGCGTAAAATGGGCCGAATGAGCCCACTCCGATACGAGCTGGTCTTCTCCGACGACACGGGTTCGGCCCAGGACGTCGTGAACGTCGAACGCACCTCTTCCAAGGGGCCCGGCGGCCATCCGGTCTACACCGCCCCCTCCGGCATCATCCGGGCGGAGATCAGCGACCGGGACGAGGTACGCATCCTCGCCTCAGGCGGACACCAGGCTCCAACCCAGCACGTCCTGGCCCGCCGCCTCACCGACGCCGATCCGAAAGATCCCGCCGGCCCCTCCACCTCCGCGGCCTGACCGGTACCCGACCCGACCGATCTACCCGGCGAGCGCGCTCACGTACGGATAGGGGCGCCTCACGATCCCCGCTGTCCAGCCTCCGCGCGAAGAGGGATGCCCAGCGTGGTCAGCCCGGATTCGCCGCCCTCGTGGGACGGGACCGTGTCTACTTGCGCTGGCCGGAGTTCGAGGAGGGAGAGGTCTTCACTTGGTCGCCTCAGCCTTGTCCGAAGGCTGGCATCCGAGGCGCAACGACCGTTCGGCGGTAGCCAGCGATACCTCAGTCTCATCGCTCCAAGAGCAGACCTCCAACCACGAGAGGTAGCCGCCCTGTGTGAAGACCAGGACTTCGCCGGGGCACTCTCCGTCTTCCATGAAGATCGGGACCTCGGCCGCCACCACAGTGCCTGGGCCAGATGGCGCCGGCTCCACCGCGTGTCTGTCGAGATCGAAGTACGCGGTGTCACAGCCACACGTGCAGCGGCCTCGCACGCGGATGTGCGGCACCTGCCGGCGAGGTGCGAGGTGGACCGGATCGTCCTCGCCGAGAACTGCGTCCAACACAAGGGCCACATCAGCGGGCAGCGTCTCCGCCACCTCGTCACCGTAATCCCTGCCCGGATACGTCCATGGGCGGCCCAAGTGACTGGTAGCGCCGGGTCGACCGGGGTTCGACAAGATGAACTGGCGGTCGACCGCGATCCAGTGAAAGTCTGGCAGCTCGGAGACGAGACCGAGTGAGAATCCGCCGGCTGCACTGCGACAGGACAGCGCGGACCCCGCAGCGGCCATCGCTCCTGGCCGCAGTGGCTACAGATGTCCTGCCCAGGTGACAGTTGTCGCTCTCCGACACATCCCGGCGTGTGACCGAGCGCGATGGATGGCCTCCTCACCAAGGCAGCCTCGGCCCCTGACCCGGTCTCACGGTCGCCGGGAGGTCACGGGTGCAGTCGCATGGCCGCTCGTAGGCGAACTACGCACTGCACGGCCGATGTCCGAGGCGCGTCGTACTCTTCCCCGAGTTTCGACTGCCTTGGGAGATTCGCGTGTCCGCTCGTGCTTGGCTCCGTGCCACCGTCCCCGCTCTCGTGCCCTCGTCACAGGCCGGTCCGCCGGAGATCACGGGGCTGCCCGGGCGCAGGATGCTCGTCCAGCGGAGTGACGACGAGATCGTGGCCCAGCCCCTGGACGACGCCTTCGTCGCACGCGCTGGGGCGGGCGTCCGCTTCCCCGCGCCTTGGCCCCGTCGTCACGGAACGTGGGAAGTGGCGCCGGACGCGAGTCTGGCCGTCTTCGCCGGGGTCCATGCCGTGCGCGCGGTGGAGCCGTCGGGTGCGACGCGCTGGGAGGTCCGCCACGGATGCTGGTACGGCGCATGCCGGGAGATGCACGAGTCGTACGACGAGTACGCGGACCGGCAGGACCACCGGTACCCCGAGAGCGGCTCAGTCGGATTCTCGGCAGACGGCAGGCTCGTCTGGGCGCACGTACGCGGCCCGTTGTCCGAGGGCGAGTTGAACCCGGACACGGCCGACGAGTGGCTGGTCATCGACGCCGAGGACGGTCGCGTGCTCGCGCGGGCCGACGCCGAAGCCGCAGCGGCCGGCAGCTTTCACCTTCCCCACCCGACCGATCCTGATCAGATGGGGCTGAGCATCGGCGAAGGACAGGACGGCGCACCCCTGCGATGGGGCCGGTGGGACGGGAAAGAACTGACCGTGGACTGCCTGGACGGCGACCTGTGCCTACTGGGCCTCAGCCCCTCGGGCGACCGGCTCATGACCGTCTCCCACGACCAGGACTCCCTCGCCGTACGAGACTCTCGCGGCACCGTCGTCGAGGCGCTGGACTGGAACGCCGAAGCAGCAATTCCCCGGCACCCTGGCGCTCCCACCGATCCCGACACCGATGAGGACAACCTGTACGTCTGTTGGGACTGGGCCGGCGGCTTTCTCGACGAGACGACCCTTGTCGCCTCGACTGCCGAGAGCGACGAGGAATGGGGGCAGGGCCGGCACTGGCTGGTCGACACCACGGGAACGCACGGTTTCACGCCGATCGACTACCCCTCGCCGGTCTCCTGCGAGCCGACCGCGCTGGGAAGCGGTGTCTGGTCGACACTCTCCGAGACCCATGACGTCCTCCACGTCTGGGGTCTCCACGGGCTGGAAGGCTGATCTCGGCAGGACTCTCACGTGACGGCTGCGGGCCGGCGATGCTGATCACCGATACCTCGGCACCGTCATTCGTGGCGGGCGAGCTTCACCGCCGAGACCGGCAGGATCAAAGCGGGAAACGTACGACATCGACGACGCCTGCGAGCACGAGCACGCCGCTGCGCGATAGTGCCCGTGCAGCCGAGGCGGCTGTGACCAGCGACAGCCGGTGCAAACCTTGTCCAGCACCCCGTCCAACGCCCGTCGCGGGTTGTGCCCCGCGAACCGCACGGGGATCAGCGGTGACACCGCACCATTAGCCTTGGCTCCAGCGGCAGTGAGCCGTCCCGGACCTGGTCGTCGCACCGGTCACGCAGGCCGGCGCCCGGGAACGCCCGGTCCACCTGCCCGGTGGCACCGCCTGGATCGACGCAGCCACCGGGAGCCTGCACGCCGGGGGACAGGAGCTGCCGGCCCCCGCCCCCCCTGTCCCGAATCCCCGTCTACGTGCGCCTCACTCCGGAGCCGGACCCGTGTCACATCGTCAGCGCTGCAGTGTCAGCAGGCCCGGCCGGTAGGGCCACTGGCCGTAGTCGCCACCGGAGTCGGGGTCGCGTCCCTGGTAGAGGAACTGCAGGCTGCAGGGATCGACGGTGAAGGTCTGATCGGCACTGGCGCGGATCAGTTCGCCATGGCTGATGTCGTTGGTCCAGGTGGCGCCGCTGTTGGCCTTGCCGGCGAACGGGTTGCTCTCGGTCGCGGCCTGGGGCGTCCATGATCCGTTCAGACTCGTGGCCGTGAACGAGCGGAAGTAACGGCCCTGCGAGCCGATCGCCTCGACGAGCATGAGGTAGCGGTTCTGGCCCTGGAGCTTGTAGACCTGCGGGGCTTCGAACAGGTTGTTCGTCGTGTCGCTCATGATCGTTGTGTAGGTCGAGCCGAAACTGCCCGGGAAGTTCCCGATCGGCATGCTGGCCCGGTAGATCTTGCCGTTGTCACCGGCGAAGAACAGGTACATGTTCGTGCCGTCGGCGATGAGCGTCTGGTCGATGGGTCCCGTCCCGGAGTCGGTGATGCTTCCGGAGAAGAGCTCCTGCTCCGCCGACCAGCCGTTCGGGTTGCTGGGGTCGCTCGACGTCCGGTAGGAGAAGGCGGTCCTGCCCCACTGGTAGGCGAGCACCCAGATGTTCTTCGGCGCGAAGTAGAAGAGCGTGGGCGCGACGACCGAACTCGACATCGTGTTCTGGCCGGCCGATGCCATCTCCGACCAGTTTCCGAACAGGCCGAAGTTCATCGAACCCCAGCCCGCTCCCGTTCCCGCGGCGCCGTGCGTCGTCGCATAGACGAGATGCCGGCCGTTGTAGGGGGCGACGGTGAAGTCCTTCAGCGAGGCCCAGCCCGACTTGGGCTGCGCCAGCGCGCCCGTCGACGACCATCGGTACGTCGACGGAAGAGCGCACTGGCCCGGGGTGCCGGCACCGAGCATGACGAGCTGCCACTGCTGGTTGCTGCCGCCCCAGTCGTCGTACTGGACGATGTTCGCGTTGTCGGCGGTGGAGGCGCCCTGCACTTCGAGGGCCTTGTTGCTGTGGCGCGCGATGAACCTCACGTGGCCGTCCGAGCTCTCGGCCAGCCGCCACTGCTGGTTGGTGCCGTTCGCGTCGGCCCACTGGACGATCGCGGCACCGTTGGCGGCGGACCCGCCCTGGACGTCCAGCACCTTGCCGGAGTGGCGGGACTTGATGCGGTAGTAGCCGCCGCCGGAGTCGACGAACTGCCACTGCTGCTGGCTCTGATCGTTCCTGGTCCACTGGGTGATGCGGGCGCCGTCGCTGGTCTCCAGGTTGTAGACGTCCAGGGCCTTGCCGCTGTTGCGGTTGACCAGCACGTACGAGGCGTTGGTGTCGATGGTCGTCGCCGCGCCGGCGGGCTGGGCACTGAAGAAGGTGGCCAGGAGCAGCAGGGGCGCGAGGACGGCGAGCAGGCGTTTCGGGTGGTACGGGGACGGATGGCGGGACCGCATCAGAAGAGCTCCTTCGGGGGGTGGGGGTGAGGTGACTCCGACGAACCGCACAGCGGCCGCGTCAGGTGCTCGGGGACGGGATAGGTGTGAAGGCGGCCGCACATGCCGAAGAGTCGGCCCTCCGGGCGCGCGAGTCGCGACACTGCGCCGTGGTCGAGGTGAGAGAGATCTCCGGCCTTCAGCCGTTCCAGCTGACGGCCGGTCTCGACGGCCGCGGCCAGTGGGCCGTCACGCCAGCGGATCCGCCAGTCGTCAAGGAGCTCACTTTTCAGGCGGTGGGCCGCGCTGTGGAACTCCGTGAGCCCGCCTTCGCGCAGGGCCAGGAAACCCTCGATTGCCAGGTCGCGGCGGTGGCGCGCCGCCGCGGCCCGGTCGCCGGTCAGGGCGGCCGCCGCCCGGTAGGCGTGGGGATCGGCCAGCACGGGAGCGGGGAAGGTGAAGACGGCGTCACCCGCCTCGGGGAGTCCGCTGTTCTGCATGAGCACCACGAGGCGCAGACCGCCGGCGTTGACGAGGCGGTGGATCGTGCCGGGAGTGAACCAGACGACGTCGCCGGGGTGCAGCGGGGTATCGGCGAAGCCTGAGGTGGTGAGGGTCTGGACGCTGCCCGCGCCGCCGATGACGACGTAGGCCTCGGAGCAGACGAGGTGCATGTGGGGTGTGCCGCCGCACAGTCCGTCGGCGGCCTCCCAGTCGTACACGGTCACCCCGGAGATCCCCACGCCGCCGGGGAGCGGGCTCACCACGGGTGTTCCGCGAGGTGGCGGGACAGGTGCCCGAAGGTCCACGCACCGTCGGCCACGACGATCCGGTAGCGGCGCGACAGGGTTTCGCCCGGGGCCAGCGGCAGTTCCTTGTCGAACGCCAGGGACGGGTTGACGGCGGGGATGGGCTCACTGCGGACGAACCAGTGGCAGGGGGCGTCCGGATCGTCCAGGAACAGGAGCGTGGAGGAGCGGTCGACTTCGTCGTGCGTGCCGACGAAGGCCAGCCAGTCGCCCTGTTCGCCCATCGCGGGGCCGATCACGTCGCCGCCGGTGAAGTCGCGCGGACCCCGCCAGAACAGCCCGGAGTATCCGGCGAGCTCCCTGCCCTGAGTGCCGGGGCTTCCGAACGTCAGCTCGGTGTCGTGGACGTTGGTCAGCGCGGTGGTGACCTCCAGGGTCCAGGAATCAGTCTCGACGTCACGGGCGGTCAGCGTGCGGCGCTCGTCGATCCAGTGCTCCCCCGCCATCGTGTGCCAGGCCAGGTCCTCGGTGATGACGGCCCGGCCGTGGCCCGTTTCGGCTGATACGGCGAGGCTGCGCATCGTGCCGAGGTTCGGCAGGTCCACATAGCCCCGGCCGCGCAGGTAGGTGCCGCCGCCCCAGAAGTTCTGCCCCGACACCCACGACGCCGTGATCTGGAGGCCCTTGTGCCAGCGGTGGTCGTGCGGCCGGTATCCGGTGACGACGTCCCCGGCGAGCGTGCGCACCGGATGCAGGTAGGGCTTCGGCGCCTCGAAGGGGTCCATGACCGGCCGGTGCACGTACCGGAAGAGGTCGACGCCGCGCGTTCGGACGCTCAACGAGTCCTTGTTCTCGAGGAGTTCGAAGTTCTCGAGCGGTTCGAAGGTCATCGGAACACCTCCGGGAGCCCTCCGTTGAGCGAGCCGTAGAACGGGTCGGCCGCGGTGATCTCCCCGCGCCGGACCGGCAGGCCGGTGATCGCGGCCTTGTACAAGGCGGTGACCAGTTCCATGGTGGGCCTGCCGAGGTCGGGCCGGGTCCCCGCCTCGTAGCCGTCCAGGAAGTCCGCGAGCTGAGCGGTGTGCGAGCTGGGCAGGTCGTCCGGCGGCTCCCACTTCGCGCTGGACGACCTGGCGGTGAACGTCCAGTCCGCGTTGGAGTAGCCGTACAGATGGCGCAGCTCGACCGTGGCCTCGGTGAGATCGAACCGCAGGTAGCTCTCCTCGCGTGGGGAGAGGACGCTGTTGACGACCGTCGCGATGGCTCCGCTCTCGAACCGGACCAGGGCCGTGGACACGTCCTCGGTCTGCACGTCGCGCTCCAGGCGGCCGGCCATCGCGCGTACCTCGGCCCATTCGCCGAGCACCGCGAGCATCAGGTCCATCTGGTGGATGCCGTGGCCCAGCGTCGGGCCACCGCCCTCGCTCTGCCAGGTGCCGCGCCACGGCACGTCGTAGTAGGCGTCGTCGCGGTACCACGCCGTGACGCACTGCGCGACCAGCGGACGGCCCAGCGTCCCGGCCGCGATCCGGTCGCGCAGATACCGGGCCCCCGTGCCGTACCTGTGCTGGAACACCGCGCCCGCGACGGCGGGCCCCTCGGCGGCATGGATCCGGTCGAGCTCGGCAAGCGACAGGGCCACCGGCTTCTCACACCACACCCACGACCCCGACTCCAGGCAGGCCACGGCCTGTTCGGCGTGCAGGAACGGCGGCGTGCACAGGTGCACGAGGTCCGGCCTTTGCTCGTCGAGCATGGTGTGCAGGTCGGTGTAGACCGCGGGAATGCCGTGTTCGGCCGCGAACGCCTCGGCGCGCGCGGCGTCCACGTCTACGGCGGCCACGATCACGGCCCGGTGTGCCTGGGCCCGGAGGGCGGGAACGTGGCAGATGCCCGCGATCCCGCCGGTTCCGACGATCGCCGTTCTGATCATCCGCCCAGCACCTCCTTGATCGAGTGGTAGGCGGGCTTGGGCCGCAGGTTCTCGTCGTAGGGCAGCGCGGCGCCCTCACCGGGGAAGACGGAGGGGATCCACGAGTACTTGTCCGTGTAGTCCCAGATGGTGATGCCGACGCACTTCTCCACCGTCAGGCAGGCCTTGACGTAGTCCGCGTACCAGGTGGCCTGGGTGGTGAGCTGCTCCGGGGTCGCGGGGAGGTTCATCCGGATGTCGAGCTCGGTGACCGCGACCTCGACCCCGAGGTCGGCGAAGCGCTGCATGTTCTGCTGGACGTCGGTGGGGAAGCCGTACTGGAGCGCCAGATGGCCCTGGATGCCGAAGCCCTCCACCGGGACGCCATCGGCCTTCAACTGCTTGATCAGGGTGTAATAGGCGTCGCTCTTGGGGCCGATCCCGTCGACGTTGTAGTCGTTGAGGTACAGCTTGGCGTGCCGGTCGGCCTCGTGGGCCCAGCGCAGGGCGTCGGCGATGTAGCCGGGGCCCAGCACCTTGTAGAAGAGCGACTCGCGGTAGGTGCCGTCCTCGTTGAAGGCCTCGTTGACGACGTCCCAGTGGATCACCTGGCCCTTGAAGTGCCGGACTTCCGTCTGGATGTGGTTCTTGAGGATGGCCCGCAGCTCGGCGGCGCTCCAGGTGCCCTCTGTGAGCCAGGCGGGGAGCTGGTTGTGCCAGACGAGGGTGTGGCCGCGGACCTTCTGGTGGTGGGCCTTGGCGAAGGCCACGACCTCGTCGGCGGCGGTGAAGTCGAAGACGCCGCGCTCGGGTTCGGTGGCGTACCACTTCATGGCGTTGCCGGGGGTGGTCTGCCCGAATTCGCTGCCGAGGAGCTTCAGATAGGCGGCGTCGGTGAACTCGGGGTTGTCGGTGGCGGAGCCGAAGTACTTGTGGTGCTTCTTGGCCAGTTCGCCGAGCGTCCTGGGGCGGGGCTCGGCCGCCGCCGGCGCGGCGGCGAGGCCGGCCGCGAGGCAGACGGCGGCGGACAGGGCGATGAGATTCCGGGACATGAACATGACGGACTCCTCGGTTCCTTGGCGGTTCAGTCGAGGACGATCGTGGTGAGCGCGCGCGGGGCGAGCTTCGCCGTGAGGGTCGTGCCGCGCATGGAGACGATGTCGGCCGGGGTGATCGAGCGGGTCTCGTCGGTGACGTAGCCGTCGGGGTGCCGGTCATGACCGCCGCGAAGGGAGAACTCGGCGGACTTTTCGGTGGTCGCGGTGTTGAGGATCTCGATCGCGCGGCTGCCGTCGGTGTTGCGGAAGGCCGTGACCTGCAATGCCGGGTCGGCGTTCGTGACCGGCACGCGGACGGCATCGGGGCGGATGAACCGGCTGAAGGCGGCCAGTGCCCAGTACCGCTTGGACACCCGGTAGTCGTCACCGGGGTTGGCGAGCTGAATGAGCCCTCGGGTCGCGCCGAGGGACGCGCCGGTCCAGTAGACATAGGCGTTGGCGTTGCCGACGGTCAGGGTGTTCTGGATGTCGGCCGCGACGGTGAGACCGTCGTAGCCGCTGCCGTCGTCCCAGCTCTCGTTCCAGGTGGTGCCGTCCGGCGACCATTCCGACATCCACACGTGCTTGTCGGTCGGCTGCGGGACCGTGGTCGGACCGCTGTAGCGGTGGCCGGTGATGGTCCCCGCGGCCTTGTCGGCCGCGGGGTCCGCCTCGATGGCCTCGGTGAAGGCGACCTGTCGGTCCCAGCCCGCGGCGTCGCAGCAGACCACCCCGGTCTTCAATCCGGACGCGTGTACGGTCGGCCCGAGCACCTTGAGGAAGTCGACGGCCTGCTGCGGGGTGAAGCGCATCGAGGCGTAAGTCGCCGTCCAGTCGGGTTCGTTGGTGAACCCCAGGTCGGTGATCCCGATGCCTTCCTGTTGGTAGAACTTCGCGTACTGGACGAGGTAGTTCGCGTAGGCCTGACGCCATTCGGGCAGGAGCTCGCCGCCGTCGTTCTCGCTGCCGTTGGTCTTCATGAAGGCCGGCGCGCTCCAGGCGTCGGCGAAGAACCGTTCGACGCCGTACGCCTTGGCCTCCTTGGCGAGCCAGACCTGGCCGCCGTCCCAGCCGTCCCAGACGTACTTCGGGAGGGCGTCCGGGCCGCCGGGATCGGCCGGCAGGATCGTCGGCATGTGGTCGTAGACCCTGTCGGTCGACGACCCGATGCCCAGGCGCAGGATCGACAGGCCCGCGCCCTTGTCCCTGCTGAGCAGCAGGTCGAGCACCTCGCGCTGCTTGGCAGGGCTGAGGCCGCGCGCGCCGTGCAGCAGGTCGGCCCGCTGGAAGGCCATCGAGAAGCCGAATCCGTCGATGGGCTGGAGTTCGGCATGGAAGTCGATGGCAGGTCGCGCGGGGTCGGCGGCGGGTCGCGCGGGATCGGCCGCGGCCTGCGATGTGAGCGCTAACAACAGAACGGCTGTCAGTGTGGTCAGGCGTTTCACGAGGTCTCCTCAGGGGGGAGGTCACGCGGGACGGGTCAGCCCTTGGTGGCGCCCGCGGTGAGGCCGCTGATCAGCTGGCGCTCGGCGACGGCGTAGAAGGCGAGGGCGGGGATCATGGCGAGCACGATGTAGGCGAGGACGAGCGCGTAGTCGGTCGAGTACTGGCCCTGGAACTGCTGGACGCCGACCGGGATCGTCTGCCATTTCGGGTCGTTGAACACCAGCAGCGGCAGGAAGAAGTTGTTCCAGCTCGCGACGATCGCCAGCACCGAGACCGTGCCGAGCGCCGGACGCGCCATCGGAAGCAGGATCTTCCAGAAGAAGCGGAACTTGCCGCAGCCGTCCATGATGGCCGCCTCCTCCACCTCCGCCGGGATGGTCCGGAAGAAGCCGCGCAGAATGATGATCGTCATGGGGAGCCCGAAGGCGGCCTGCGGGAGGATCACTCCGAGCGGGTTGTCGAGCAGGTCAAAGCTGCGCAGGAGCAGGAACAGCGGCAGGACGGCCACCGCGAACGGGAACATCAGCCCGATCGTGAAGAGCATGTAGAAAAGCTCCCTGCCCCGAAAGGCGTAGCGGGCCAGCGCGAACGCCGCCATGGCGGAGGCCGCCACCGTGCAGAATGTCGTGCCGATCGCGATGCCGGCGCTGTTGGCGATCTGCCGCCAGAACATTCCGTCGCCGAGAATGCCGGTGTAGTTGCCGGTCTTCCAGTGGTCCGGCAGCCCGAACGGATTGGTCGTCAGCTCGCCGGTGCTCTTGAACCCGGAGACCACCGCGTAGATCAGCGGTACGACGACGAACGCGCCGATCAGCCAGACCACGGCGTGCAGCGACAGGCCGCGTGCCGCCCTGCGGGCGTTCATCGGCCACCTCCCGTGGTGACGGCCCCGCTCAGGTCACGGCGGAGCACGTAACGCTGGTAGAAGAGGGAGAAGACCAGACTGATCATGAACAGCACCACGCTGATCGCGCTGGCGTAGCCGACCTGGTAGCGCTTGAACCCGAACTGGAACATCGAGATCGCCATCGTCTCGGAGGAGTGGTTGGGACCGCCCGCGGTCATGACCCAGACGAGGTCGAAGAGCTGGATGGCCCCGATGACCGAGAGGAAGACGCTGATCCGGATCGTCGGGCCGAGCAGCGGCAGCGTCACGTACCGGAAGCGCTGCCAGGCGCCGGCGCCGTCGATGGAGGCGGCGTCGAGGATCTCGCGCGGGATGCTCTGCAGCCCGGCGAGGAAGAGCATCATGTGGAAGCCGAAGTACTTCCAGGTCATGACCACGAACAGGGTCGGCATGACGGTCGAGGGATCGGCTAGCCACTTCCCCTGCAGCCCCTCCAGGCCGAGGGCCCCGGCGAGATGGTCGGCCATGCCGTCGCCGGGAAGGAAGATCATGGTGAAGAGGACCGCCGTGACCACCTCGGACAGGATGTACGGCGCGAAGAACAGCATGCGGTAGACGGCCCGGCCGCGCAGCTTCTGGTTGAGCAGGACCGCAGTGAACAGAGCGAACGGCAACTGCACCGTGATCGACAGGACGATCAGGCACAGCCCGCGCCCCATGTCTCCGAGGAAGACCTCATCGGCGAAGAGCCTGGTGTAGTTCTCGAAGCCGACGAAGTCGTCCATGGGGCCGATCCCGCCCCACTTGAAGAAGCTGGTGTGGACGGCGACGACGATCGGGGCGAGGACGAAGACGAGGAAGAGGACCATAGCCGGGACGAGGAACCAGGCGATCGACGCCCAACTGCCCAGCCCGCGCAGGAGCGACCGGGCCGGGGCGGACGGACGCACCGGTACGGCGTCCTCCGTCCGCTGATCGGCCGGGTCTCGGGTCGGGCCCTCGGCCGATCCCTCGGCCAGATCCTTGGCCGGGCCCTTGGCCGGGCCCTTGGCCGGGCCCTTGGCCGGGCCCTTGGTCGGGGTAGCCACGGAGTCAGGCACCCTTCGCAGCCTCGGTGATCGACCGGGTGACCTGCTCGGGCGTCTTCTTGCCCGCGATGAGGTCGGCGACGCTGTCGTTGACCTCCTGGCCGACCGCCGGCGGGTAGGCCTGGTCGAGGAAGAGCTGGAAGCCCGTCGCCTTGACCAGGCTTTCGGCCACCACCTTCTTGTTGGCGTCGGTGAGCTGGCGCTCCGCGCCCTTGACCACCGGCAGGTAGCCGTTGGAGGCCAGCAGCTTGGACTCGTTCTCCAGAACGAGGAACTTCAGGAAGTCCAGCGCCTCCTTCGGGGCGCCCTTGCGCAGCGCGAAGCCGCCGCCGCCGCCGAACACCTCGGTGGCCTTGCCGACTCCGCCGTCGACCGTCGGGAAGGGGAAGAAGCCCAGGTCCGCTCCGAGATCGGCGCCCGCGTCCTGCTGCACCGACGGTGCCCACTGCCCCATCAGCTCCATGGCGGCCTTGCCGTTGCCCATGGTTGCGGCCTGGCCGCCCGGGGTGGCGTACCCGGCGCCGAGGAAGGCCTCCTGGAACGGCTGGAGGTCGACCAGCTCCTTGAGGTGGGTACCGGCCTGGACGAAGCCGGCGCCGGTGAAGTCCTTGGTGCTCGCAGCCTGTTGCAGCGCGGGAAGGCCCGCGACGCGCATCGCGAGGTAGGCCCAGTAGTAGTGGCCCGGCCACTTCTCCTTGCCCGCGAGGGCGATCGGAGTGACGCCCGCCGTCTTGAGCTTCTTGACGACGTCGAGGAACTCGGCCCAGGTGGCCGGCGGCGCGGTGATCCCGGCCTTGGCGAAGAGCTTCTTGTTGTACCAGAAGCCGACCATGCCGATGTCGTAGGGCACCCCGTAGGTCCGGCCCCCGGTCCGATAGGCCTGCAGCGACACCGGGGTGAGGTCGGACGACCAGCCGAACGCGTCGGTGAGGTCCTCGACAAGACCCGCGTCGACCTGCTGCTGCAGCACGCCGCCGCCCCAGGTCTGGAAGACGTCGGGGAGCTTGCCGGACGAGGTGGTGGCGGTCAGCTTGGACTTGAACGCCTCGTTCTCCAACGAGGTCGTCTCGATCCTGATCTTCGGGTGAGCGGCCATGAACGCCGAGGCGATCTGCGGGAAGAGGGACTTGCCCGGTTCCGTCGTGGCGATGTTCCACCACGCGAAGGTCACCTTGCCGTCAGCCGCCGGCTTGCCGCCGGAGTCGTCACCGCCGCAGGCCGCGGTCAGCGAGACGGACAGTGCGGTCAGGCCCGAGAGCGCCAGGAAACTTCGTCGGCTCGGGGGGATGCTGGCCATGGGACCTCCGGGGTGGGAATGCTCGATTCGAGCCCGAAAACTTTTCGTAATACTCTCGAATTCTGTGCTGCCACAAACTAGGAACGCGAGGCTTCCCGGTCAAGGCCTCTCACCGATTTACCTAGAAACAGCGGTACTTCTGCTTGACAGGCAGGTCACGACGACCGGAAACTCTTCGAAAAGTTTGCGGTACTTGTCGCCGACCCCAGGCGCCCGCGCAGAGGAGAGAAGTTGAGCGAGCAGCGTCCGACCCTGGCCGTCATCGCCGCGGAGGCAGGGGTCTCCCAGGCCACCGTGTCCAAGGTGATCAACGGCCGATCCGATGTCGCACCGTCGACGCGCGAACGGATCGAGACCCTGCTGCGATCCCACAACTACCTCCAGCCCGGCCGGCAGGGCAGGGCCCGCAGATCGGGCCTGGTCGACTTGATCATCGGCGGTCTGGACAGCGCGTGGGCGGTGGAGATACTGCGCGGCGTCGAGGCCGAATGCGCCCAGCGGAGCGTCGGCACCGTCGTGTCGCTCGTCCCGCCGGGCGAGGCCACGCCGTCGAGCTGGGCCGCACTGCCGGTCCTGCACCACAGCGACGGCGTCATCCTCGTCACCTCCTCGGTCACCCAGGCCCAGCGCGCCCAGGTCGAACGGGCCGGGGTGGCGCTGGTCGTCATCGACCCGATCGACCTGCCGGGCAACGGTGTGCCGAGCATCGGCGCGACCAACTGGGCGGGCGGCCTCGCCGCCACCGAGCACCTGCTGGAGATGGGGCACCGCCGGATCGCCGCGATCGGCGGGCGCAAGGAGATGCTCTGCAGCCAGGCCCGCATCGACGGGTACCGGGCCGCGCTTGAGCGGGCCGGGATCGAGGTGGACCGCAACCTGATCCGGTTCGGCGACTTTCAGCACGAGGGCGGGTTCCGACGTGCCCGCGAACTGCTGGCCCTCCCCGAACCGCCGACCGCCATTTTCGCCGGTAGCGACCAGCAGGCGATGGGCGTCTACGAAGCCGCCCGGCAGGCCGGGCTGAGCATCCCGCAGGACCTCAGCGTGGTCGGCTTCGACGACCTGCCGATGTGCGAATGGCTGTCACCTCCGCTGACGACGGTGCGTCAGCCGCTGGAGGAGATGGGCCGACTCGCCGCCCGCACACTGTTCCAGCTTCTGGAGAACCAGCCCCTGGTCAGCCCGCGGATGGAGCTCTCGACCGAGCTCAAGGTCCGTGTCTCCACCGCCCCGCCTCGCCACTAGGAGAACCCCTTGACCGAGCCCTGGCGTGACCCCCTCCTGCCCGCGGCCGTGCGAGTCGCCGATCTGCTGGGACGGATGACGCTGGAGGAGAAGGCGGGGCAACTCGCCGGCTTCTGGGCGCTGCCCTCGAATCCGGGAGCGCCTGTCGCGCCGATGGAGGACGATTCCGGCGAGTCCGCGCCCGGCCTCGACGACATCGTCGCCCACGGGCTCGGCCAGCTCACCCGGGTGTACGGCACCGCGCCGATCACCACGGAAGCCGGGATGGAGCGACTCGCCTCGCTCCAGCGGCAGGTGACCGGATCCGGCCGGTTCGGAATCCCGGCGGTCGCTCACGAGGAGTGCCTGACCGGGTTCATGACGTTCGGGGCGACGGTCTTCCCCGGGCCGCTCGCCTGGGGTGCGTCCTTCGATCCCGGGCTCGTACGGCAGATGGCCGCCGCCATCGGCGCGGGGATGCGGCGGGTCGGCGTCCACCAAGGACTGGCTCCGGTGCTCGACGTGGTCCGCGACTACCGGTGGGGCAGGACCGAGGAGTGCATCGGCGAGGATCCCTATCTCGTCGGAGCGATCGGCACCGCCTATGTCCAGGGCTTGGAAGGCGCCGGGATCGTGGCGACGCTGAAGCACTTCGCCGGGTACTCGGCCTCGCGCGGCGGCCGGAACATGGCCCCCGTGGCCTCGGGGCCGCGCGAATTCGCCGACGTGCTGGTCGAGCCGTTCGTACGGGCACTGCGCGAGGGGGGCGCCCGGTCGGTGATGAACAGTTACACCGACGTGGACGGCGTCCCCGTGGCCGCCGACCCACGGCTGCTGACCGAACTGCTCAGAGGTGAGCTCGGTTTCACCGGTGTGGTCGTCGCCGACTACTACGCCGTCTCCTTCCTGGAGACCCGGCACGGCGTCACCGGATCGCGCGGCGCGGCCGGCGCACTGGCGCTGACCGCCGGAATCGACGTCGAGCTGCCCACGGCCCGCTGCTACGGCGAGCCGCTGACCGAGCTCGTACGGGCAGGAGCCGTACCGGAGGAGCTCGTCGACCGGGCCGCGGAGCGGGTCCTGCTGCAGAAGGCCGAGCTCGGCCTGCTCGACCCCGACTGGGAACCCGTCAAGCCCGAGCCGGTCGAACTCGACCCGCCGGAGAACCGGGCACTGGCCAGGCTCCTGGCCGAACGGTCCACCGTGCTGCTCGCCAACGACGGCACCCTGCCGCTGCGGCCGTGCCGGGTCGCGATCAGCGGGCCGTACGCCGACGACCCGCAGTCCTTCCTCGGCTGCTACTCCTTCCCCAACCACGTCGCGCTCCCCGGCGACCTCGGGCTTGAGATCCCGACGCTCGGCGAGGCGCTCACCGCCGCCGGGTTCACGGTCACCGCGGAGGATCCGGACGTGAACGTGCTGGTGCTCGGAGACCGGGCCGGCATGTTCGGCCGGGGCACCTCCGGAGAGGGCTGCGACGCCGAGACCCTCGACCTGCCCGGCGACCAGGCCGCGCTCGCCTCCGCCGTCCTGGACTCCGGGGTGCCGACCGTCCTGGTCCTCGTCTCCGGACGGCCGTACGCGCTCGGCACGTTGGCCGAGCGCGCGTCGGCCGTGGTGCAGGCCTTCTTCCCCGGCGAGGAGGGCGGGACGGCGCTCGCCCGGATCATCAGCGGGGCCGCGGAACCGTCCGGGCGGCTGCCCGTCTCCATCCCCCGCCGGGTCGGCGGCCAGCCCGGCACCTACCTGCACTCCCGGCTCGGCGGGCACACCGACTGGAGCTCGGTGGACCCGACTCCGCTGTTCCCCTTCGGACACGGGCTGAGCTGGACCAGCTTCACCTGCTCGGAGCTCTCGGTGGATCCCGTCGCCGCGACGGACGGAGCCGTCTCGGTCGCGGTCACCGTACGCAATGTCGGCGAGGCGGCCGGGACCGAGGTGGTCCAGCTGTATCTCTCGGACCCCGAGGCATCCGTCGTACGGCCGCAGCGGTGGCTCGCCGGATTCGGCAGGGTCGAGCTGCAGCCGGGCGCGGCCGCCCGGATCACCTTCTCCGTCCATGCCGACCGGACTTCTTTCACCGGGATCGATCTGCGGAGAAGAGTGGAGCCGGGGGAGATCGGCGTGGCGGTCGGACGGTCCAGCGGCGATCTTCCGCTCCAGGGCTCCTTCACTCTGACCGGCCCTGTACGTCACCCGGGGGCCGACCGGGTGCTGTCCGTGCCGGTCGAGATCGTCCCCGTTCCATGACCGCGTCGTTCGGCGATCCCGTGCTGCCGGGGTTCCGGCCCGACCCGTCCGTCTGCCGGGTCGGAGCGGACTACTACCTGGGACGACGGCCGGCCGGTCTTCACCCCCGTCGTCCACACCGGCCTTCGCCGCCCCCTCCACGACCGCTTCGCCACCCTCTCCCCCGACTGGAGCACCCTGCGGACCCCACCCGCGCGGTTCTGGACCACTGGCGACGGGCTACGCCTCCGGCTCCGCCCCGAACGCCTCGGTGAACGCACCACTCCGTCCCTCCTGGCCCGCCCCCAGGAACAGCCCGACTGCGACGTCTCCACCGAACTGCGCTTCACCCCCGCCGCACCGGGCGAACAGGCAGGCTTCGCCGTTGTCCTCGACGACGACACCCACCTCCTCCTCCTTCGCACCACGGAAGGACTCAGCCTCTGCCACGGGCCCGAGGTCCTGGCCCGCGTTCCCGTCCCCCCAGGCCCCATTCGCCTAGGGGGTCGGCATCCGCGGCTTCAGCCACACGTTCGCCCACGCGGCACCTGACGGTGCCTGGCAGGACCTGGCCACCGTGGAAGCCACCTTCCTCACGCCGCTGTTCACCGGCGTCCAGCTCGGCCTCTACGCCACCTCCAACGGCCGCCCCTCCACCAACCAGGCCCACTTCACGAGGTTCGACATCACGTACCCGGCTTCAACGGGGTGACCGCTCCGGGGCGACGGAATTCGACGTCCCGGAGATGCGAGCTGAATTAGGTACTCGTTTATGGCGGGTTCTCTCATCGGGAGCCGCCGTTCAAATCCAGCACCCCTTTGCCGACTCCGGCATCCCCGCCCGGCCCAGGCCCCCGCGATCACCCATCGAAAGACTTTCGGTGACCCCTTGTGCAGCCTCAAGCTGCCACCAGGCCACCCCTGAGGGGAAGATTCCTGAAAGGCTTTCGAAACTGTTGACATGTTTCTGTCGAGTTTCCACACTGAGTCCCGAGGCGGCGTCGCCCCTCTTTCCCGGTGCCATGTGCCGCTGACGCGGATTCATCCCGCCGCGCTCTCATCCTTCCCTGAATTCCTTCCTGGAGGCTCAGTCATGCGCTTAAATGCCATTCCTCCCACCACCGTCCGCCGGAAGATCGGCGGCCTGTGTACGGCCCTGGTCGTCGGCGCCCTCGGTTCGGCCGCCGTGCTGGCGGCGCCGCTGACCTCACACGCCGCCGAGAGCACGCTCGGCGGCGCGGCGGCGCAGAGCGGCCGATACTTCGGGACCGCCATCGCCTCGGGCCGGCTCAACGACTCGACGTACACCACGATCGCGGGCCGCGAGTTCAACTCGGTGACGGCCGAGAACGAGATGAAGATCGACGCCACCGAACCCCAGCAGGGTCGGTTCGACTTCACCGCCGGTGACCGCGTCTACAACTGGGCGGTGCAGAACGGCAAGCAGGTGCGCGGCCACACCCTGGCCTGGCACTCCCAGCAGCCCGGCTGGATGCAGAACCTCAGCGGCAGCGCGCTGCGCCAGGCGATGACCAACCACATCAACGGCGTGATGGGCCACTACAAGGGCAAGATCGCCCAGTGGGACGTCGTGAACGAGGCCTTCGCCGACGGCACCTCGGGAGCCCGGCGCGACTCCAACCTGCAGCGCTCCGGCAACGACTGGATCGAGGTCGCCTTCCGTGCCGCGCGCGCCGCCGACCCGGCCGCCAAGCTCTGCTACAACGACTACAACGTCGAGAACTGGACCTGGGCCAAGACCCAGGCCATGTACGCCATGGTCCGGGACTTCAAGCAGCGCGGCGTGCCGATCGACTGCGTCGGCTTCCAGTCGCACTTCAACAGCGACAGCCCCTACAACAGCAACTTCCGCACCACCCTGCAGAGTTTCGCAGCCCTCGGCGTCGACGTGGCCATCACCGAACTCGACATCCAGGGCGCCTCGGGCACGACCTACGCCAACGTGACCAACGACTGCCTGGCCGTCCCGCGCTGCCTCGGCATCACCGTCTGGGGTGTGCGCGACACCGACTCCTGGCGAGCAGAGCACACGCCACTGCTGTTCAACGGCGACGGGAGCAAGAAGCCCGCCTACACCTCCGTCCTCAACGCGCTCAACGCCGTCTCCCCCACCCCCACTCCGACCCCCTCGCCCGGTTCCGGACAGATCAAGGGCGTCGCTTCGGGCCGCTGCCTGGACGTGCCCGGTTCCAGCACCACCGACGGCACCCAGGTCAACCTGTGGGACTGCAACAACCGCACCAACCAACAGTGGACCTACACCGCCGGAGGTGAGCTCAGGGTCTACGGCGACAAGTGCCTGGACGCCGGCGGCACCGCCAACGGCACCAAGGTCCAGATCTACGGCTGCTGGGGTGGCGACAACCAGAAGTGGCGCCTCAACTCCGACGGATCCATCGTCGGCGTCCAGTCCGGCCTCTGCCTCGACGCCGCCGCCAACGGCACTGCCAACGGCACCCTGATCCAGCTCTACTCCTGCTCGAACGGCAGCAACCAGCGCTGGACCCGCACCTGACGACCTGCCACGGCGAAAGGGTGAACCGATGAAGACCTACGGTGCGGCTTCCCCCGCCCCACCACGAAGGCATCACTGGTGGTCCCGGTTGGCCGCCGTGGTGGCGGCGACGCTCGCGATCGGCATGCTCTCCGCGGTGAAGCCGGCGCCCGCCGAGGCGGCGACGGTGGACAGCAATGCCTGGTACGTCCTGGTCAATCGCCACAGCGGCAAGGCGCTGGACGTCCATGGCGCGTCCACCGCCGACGGCGCGCGGGTCGGTCAGTGGACGCGCAACGACGGAGCCAACCAGCAGTGGCAGTTCGTGGACTCCGGCAGCGGCTTCTACCGGCTCAAGGCCCGGCATTCGGGCAAGGTTCTCGACGTGGCCGGCGCCTCGGCCGCCGACGGTGCCGCGATCGCGCAGTGGGGCGACGGCAACGGGGCCAACCAACAGTTCCGCCTCGCCGACTCCGAGGCAGGCCACGTCCGTCTGATCAACCGCAACAGCGGCAAGGCCGTCGAGCTGCAGGGCGGCTCCACCGCCGACGGCGGCAACGTCGTCCAGTACACCGACTGGGGCGGCGCCAACCAGCAATGGCAGATGATCAAGCTGCCGTCCGGTGGCGGCGGATGCGGCAGCGCCCCGACCCTGGCGAGCGGTACGCACACGATTCAGAGCAGCGGTAAGAGCCGCAGCTTCACCCTCAGGGTTCCCGTCAACTACAACAACGGCCACCCCTACCGGCTGATCTTCGCGTTCCACTGGCGGGGTGGAACCGCCGGCGACGTCGCCTCGGGCGGAACGAGCGGGAACGCCTGGTCCTACTACGGCCAACAGGAGCAGTCGAACGACAGCGCAATCCTCGTCGCCCCCCAGGGCCTCGGCAACGGCTGGGCCAATTCGGGCGGTGAGGACGTCACCTTCGTCGACGACATGATCCGGCGAATCGAAGGCGGCCTCTGCGTCGACCCGGCACAGCGTTTCGCCACGGGTTTCAGCTGGGGCGGCGGTATGAGCTACGCACTCGCATGTGACCGGGCGAACGTGTTCAGGGCTGTCGCGGTCATATCCGGCGGCCAGATCAGCGGGTGCAGCGGCGGCACCCAGCCCATCGCCTACTTCGGAATCCACGGCATCAGCGACTCCGTCCTCACCATCGCGCAAGGACGGTCCCTGCGCGACAGATTCGTCAGCAACAACGGCTGCGCTCCCCAGAGCCCGCGCGAGCCCGCTCCGGGCAGCCGGACGCACATCACCACCACCTACTCGGGCTGCCGCGCCGGGTACCCGGTCCAATGGGCCGCATTCGACGGAGGCCACATACCCGGTCCGGTCGACGGCTCCCCCGACGAGAGCGGCGTCGAGACCTGGACCAAGAAAGAGATCTGGAGGTTCTTCGCACAGTTCCAGTGACACCCCCGCACCATGGAGTGGAGTCAGGATGATCCTGGCTCCACTCCGTCGTCGTCCAGGGCTCTGGCCCCCGCCTCCGCGCTGCCCTCTGCCGAGGCCACCACGGAGCCCGAGCGGAGCAGGAGCGGTGCCAAAGCCCATCCGCGCAGCACAGCCCGTCCCCCGAACAGCCCCGCGTGATCGCGGCGCTTCCCGCAACACACCGCGTTCGCCGTGCTACTCGCCTGCCGCCCGGGTGATGCCGTACGAGCAGCGGCTGCGAGGCACACCGGCCGTTGGAGGTGCGCCTGATTCTGCGGTGATCGAGGCATGTCCAGACCGTGAAACTCCCTGTGTGGGGAGACTGTTGACACCTTCGCGCCGCGCTTCGTACTGTCGCGGGCAGAATTTCGAACGGTATTCGATATATCGAACAACAAAGGCCCGATCACGTGCGTACCACTCGGATTGCCCCCTGCGGGGAACAGACATCATGGCGAAACCTGACGTGTGTCCCGGCCCCCACCGAGGCTGGGCCGGCCGTGGTCGGCAAGATTCGGATGACGAGCCTCCGGTCCGAAGGCCGGAAGCCTCGCACCCCTGGAGGTGTGCACCTGTGAGCCCTCGAAAGCAGGCCGTCGTCCTTCAGGCCCCTGGGGCCTTTCGCCTCGTCGACCACACCCCCAGACCGCCGGGTCCCGGCGAGGCCCAAATACAGGTTCACGCCGTGGGGCTCTGCGGCCGTGACCGTGCCGTCCACTTGGGCGATCACCCCCCGGAGAACGTTCGCTTTCCGATCACCCCGGGCCATGAGTGGTCGGGCACCGTCACCGCCGTAGGAGCGGGGACATCCGCGTCTCTGATCGGCCGCAAGGTGGTGGGCGAGGGACTGCGCAACTGTGAGACATGCGACCGCTGCCGCGAGGGCGAAACCCACCTGTGCAGGGGTGGCTACGAAGAAACGGGGTTCACCCATCCCGGCGCCATGGCCACCACGGTGACACTTCCCGCCCGCCTGTTGCACACCCTCCCGCCGGACGCCGACCTCACGGCCGCCGCACTCCTCGAGCCCGCCGCCTGCGCGGCCGCAGCGGTCCTGAAGGCGCGTCCGCTGCCGGGTTCACGAGTGGCCGTCATCGGAACCGGCGCCGTCGCCCTCCTCGCCGTCCAGCTCCTGGGCACCTCCTCCCCCAGGGAACTTCTGGTACTCGGTTCGAGCCCCGACCATGCGGGACTGTCCCACCGTTTTGGGGCCACCGCCTATGGGACATGGGACCGCGATGCCGGCCCTTCCGACTTCGACGTAGTGATCGATGCCGTGAGCGCGGTCTCGACCGCACGCACCGCCATGTCCCTGTTGCGGCCAGGAGGACGCCTGGTCCTCACCGGCATCCCGGCCCGCGGCGCGGAGAGTCTGGATCCCGTCCACATCATCCAGCGACAGCTGTCGATCGGAACCGTGCTCGGAGCCTCCGCCTCTGCCTGGACCTACGCCGTACGTGCCTTTTCCACCGGGCAACTGACTCCACTGGCGCTCCTCACACACGAGCTGGGCCTCGACGAATTCGCCCGCGCCATGGAAGTCATCGGCAGCAGCGGTCCCGGGGTCGGGAAAGTCCTCCTGCGACCCTAGGTCGTGTCCGGAAGGCCCCGCCTGGCCCGCAGGACAGGACCCACACCCTCTGATCCTCCGAGCGCCAGATGCCTCCATGCGCGCGGACGGAGATTGCCGTGTCGCCACGGCGACATGGGCTTTCCCGGAACCCTCGGCGTACGGTCGGTGTACACGCTCACCGAAGAAGGCGACTGGCGCATCGACTACCAAGCCGTCACGGACCGCCCCACCGTCGTCAACCTGACCAGCCACGTCTGCTGGAACCTTGCCGGCGAGTCCGCCGGATCCATCCACGGCCACGAACTGTCCCTTGCCGGCTCTTGGATGACCCCCGTCGACGCGGACCTGATTCCGACCGGCCGCCTGGCCCCGGTCACCGGCACACCGTTCGACTTCCGGACGGCCCGGCCGATCGGGTCGTACCCGCTGACCGCTGATCCCCAGATCCGACACGCGGGGGGCTACGACCACAACTGGGTGCTCGACAAAGGGGCCACCACGACACCGGAACCCGTCGCCTCGTTGCGCGAACCCGTCTCGGGCCGCGTTCTGCGCATCGCGACCACCGAACCCGGCATCCAGTTCTACTCCGGCAACTCCCTCGGCGGCACCGCCACGGGAAGCGGCGGCCATCCTTACCGCCCCGGGGACGGGCTGTGCCTGGAGACACAACATTTTCCCGATTCCCCCAACCACCCGGAATTCCCCAGTACGGTCCTGCGACCCGGCGAGACCTACCGGTCCTCGACCGTTCACTCCTTCACCACAGACTGCCTCGATCGAGGGGAGTGTTAACGCTCACAAGTTTGAGTCAGACCTGGCCAAACTGCCGCCACACGGGGGCCAGGGGAGGGCGGGAAAATCGACCGGCCGCAGCATGCAGGCGCGCTGCGAGGGGCGAATCCGTCACCGGTAACCACTCGCCCTGACCGGCTTCTGGGCCGTTTCGCCGCACGACTACCGGGCTCGCCCCCGTCTATCAAGAACGGGTAACGGTCGTATGAGCCCTTGAGTTACGTCTCTGTTAGCGCTCACAATGTGTCGCGTTCGCCCGCTCGCCCGTTGTCGGGGCCGACGCTCCATCCGCCTCGCCCGCCACATCCGTCCTGCGCGCAGCCACGCCTCCACCGGCCCGTCGCCTTCAGGACCTCGCCCGGTGTTACGCACGTCTCGAGAGGAAACACGACATGGCCCACAGAGCCCTCCGCGTCATCGCCGCCGCCGTTCTGGCCGGCGGGGTGCTGACCGCCTGCACCACCGAACCCGTGAACACCGGCAACACCGGCAAGGGCTCCTCCGACGGAAAGCTGGTGCTCGGCTTCGCACAGGTGGGAGCCGAGAGCGGCTGGCGTACGGCCAACACCAAGTCCGTCCGCGAGGCGGCCGAGAAGGCCGGTCTCACGCTGAAGTTCTCCGACGCGCAGCAGAAGCAGGAGAACCAGATCAAGGCGATCCGCACCTTCATCCAGCAGAAGGTGGACGTCATCGCCTTCTCCCCGGTGGTGGAGTCCGGCTGGGACACCGTCCTGAAGGAGGCCAGGAGTGCCGGCATCCCGGTGATCCTCACCGACCGCGCGGTCGACTCCGAGGACACCTCCCTCTACCAGACGTTCCTCGGCTCCGACTTCGTCAAAGAGGGGCAGGAGGCCGGCAAGTGGCTCGTGAAGGAGTACGAGGGAACCTCCGAGCCGGTCAACGTCGTGGAGCTCCAGGGCACCACCGGCTCCGCGCCCGCCAACGACCGCAAGGCCGGCTTCGCCGAGGTCATCAAGGGCGACCCCAAGTTCAAGGTCGTCGCCTCCCAGACCGGCGACTTCACCCGCGCCAAGGGCAAGGAGGTCATGCAGGCCTTCCTCAAGTCCCACCAGGACATCGACGTCCTGTACGCCCACAACGACGACATGGCCCTGGGCGCCATCCAGGCCATCGAGGAGGCGGGCAAGAAGCCGGGCGTCGACATCAAGGTGATCTCCGTCGACGGCATCAAGGACGCCTTCGTCGCCATGCAGGAGAAGAAGATCAACGTGGTGGTCGAGTGCAACCCGCTCCTCGGCGACCAGCTCATGGCACTCGTGAAGAAGGTGGCGGCGGGGGAGAGCGTGCCGCGGCGGGTCGAGGTCGAGGAGGGCGTCTTCACCCAGGCCCAGGCCGCGGCCGCCCTGCCCGGCCGGCAGTACTGACCTTTCCCGCCCGTACCGGACCTGGGGCGGCCCTCGTGCCGCCCCCGCCCCGCTCAGGAGAGGAGGGCGGATGGCAGCCCCACCCACCCCCCGCACGCACACCCGCACCGACCGGCCGGTCCTGGAAGCCCACGGCATCCGCAAGTCCTTCCCCGGAGTGCTCGCCCTCGACGGCGTGGACCTGCGCCTGTTCCCGGGTGAGGTCCACGCACTGATGGGCGAGAACGGAGCCGGCAAGTCGACCCTCATCAAGGTGCTCACCGGCGTCCACCCGCCCGACGCGGGAACCATCTCCGTCGACGACGGCCTCCAGCGGTTCGCCGAACCGCTGGAGGCCCAGCACGCCGGAATCAGCACGGTGTACCAGGAGGTGAACCTGTGTCCCAACCTCTCGGTGGCCGAGAACATCCTCATCGGCCGTGAGCCCCGGCGGCTCGGGCTGGTCCACTGGTCGGCCCTCCACGAACGCGCGGCACGGCTCATCACCGAACTGGAGCTCGACCTCGACGTCCGTCTGCCGCTGAGCGCGCACTCCATCGCCGTCCAGCAACTCGTCGCGATCGTACGGGCCGTGGACATCAAGGCGAAGGTCCTCATCCTCGACGAACCCACCTCCAGCCTCGACCGGGACGAAGTCGCCCAACTGTTCGCCCTGGTGCGCCGGCTGCGCGACCGAGGCGTCGCGATCCTCTTCGTCACCCACTTCCTGGACCAGGTCTTCGACCTGTGCGACCGGGTGACCGTCCTGCGGAACGGCCACCTCGAAGGCGAGTACCGGATCGACGAGCTGACACCCGTCACCCTGGTGCACCGCATGGTCGGCAGCGAACTGCGCACCCTCGACGAACTCGCGGAGACGTCCCACACGGGCACCGCCACCACCCCCGGCTCCGAGGGCGTCCCCTTCCTGAGCGCCCGAGGGCTCGCCCGTACCGGTTCCATCCAGCCCTACGACCTGGACATCCACCGCGGCGAGGTCATCGGTCTGGCCGGACTCCTCGGCTCCGGACGCACCGAGGCGGCCCGGCTGCTCTTCGGAGCCGACCACGCCGACGAAGGCGAACTCCGGATCGACGGCGAACGCACCGCACTGCGATCCCCGCGCGCCGCGATCGCCCGCAAGATCGCCTTCTGCTCGGAGAACCGCAAGACGGAGGGACTGATCGGCGAGCTCACGGTCCGCGAGAACATCGTGCTGGCCCTCCAGGCCGCACGCGGCTGGACCAAACCCCTCTCCCGCACCCGACAGGACGAGATCGCCGCCCGGTGGATCGAGGTGCTGGACATCCGCCCGGCCGACCCAGAGGCACAGGTCCGCAACCTCAGCGGAGGCAACCAGCAGAAGGTGCTGCTCGCCCGGTGGCTGCTCACCGACCCCAAGCTACTGATTCTGGACGAACCCACCCGCGGTATCGACATCGGTGCCAAGACGGAGATCCAGAAACTGGTCACCCGCCTGGCCGCGGAAGGCACCGCGGTCCTCTTCATCTCCGCCGAACTCGAGGAAGTGCTGCGGCTGAGCCACCGCGTGGGCGTGCTGCGTGACCACCGGCTCGTCGCCACCCTCGCCAACGACCCGTCCCTGACGCCCGACCGGATCCTGGGCGCCATCGCCACCGGAGCCACTTCATGACCCCACCTGACGACACGGGCGCCGGGACGCGTCCGGACCCGGCGCCCCGTGCCCGGCGGCTCACCCAGCACCGGCTGTTCTGGCCCGCCGCCGTCCTTGCCGCCCTGTTGCTGGGAAACGTCGCCCTCACCCACGACTTCTTCGCCGTCCGCGTCCAGAACGGACACCTGTACGGCAGCCTCATCGACATCCTCCAGTTCGGCGCCCCCCTGATCCTGGTGTCGCTCGGCATGACGCTGGTCATCGCCACTCGGGGCATCGACCTCTCGGTCGGCTCGACGGTGGCCATCGCCGGCGCACTCGCGTGCGAGCACATCGCCACGGCGAAGGACCCCGGAAGCCTGGGCACCGTCATGTCGGCGATCGTGACGGCGATCGCCGTCGCTGCCGCGATCGGACTGGTGAACGGCTTCCTCGTCGCCCGGCTGGGCGTCCAGCCCATCGTCGCCACGCTGGTCCTCATGGTCGCCGGGCGCGGCGTGGCCCAGCTGATCACCGACGGCCAGATCATCAGCGTGTCCAGCAGCGCCTACAAGATGATCGGCGGCGGTTACTGGCTCACACTCCCCTTCGCCGTCCTGCTGGCCGCCGCCCTCGTCGCCGTCGCCTCCCTCGTCACCCGGCGGACCGCGCTCGGCATGCTGATCGAATCGGTGGGCGGCAATCCCGTCGCGAGCCGGCTCGTCGGCATCAGGGCGGGCGGACTCCTGGTCATGGTCTACGTCGTCAGCGCCGTGTGCGCGGCAGTGGCCGGCCTGATGATCAGTTCCAACGTCTCCAGCGCCGACGGCAACAACGCCGGCCTGTGGATCGAGCTGGACGCGATCCTCGCCGTGGTCATCGGCGGCACCGCGCTGACCGGGGGCCGTTTCTCCCTCGGCGGTACGGTCCTGGGCGCGCTGATCATCCAGACTCTCTCGACCACGATCTACACCCTCGGCGTACCGCCGGAGACCACCCTCGTCTTCAAGGCCCTGGTCGTCATCGTCGTGTGTCTCGTCCAGTCGCCCGCGTTCCGCGCGCGACTCTCACGCCGTCGCCGACCGGCCGCCCCGGACCCGCCCCCCGCGGCCGGCGACATGGCGGCCCGCCGCCAGGAGGTCCACCCGTGAGCACCACCCTCAGCTCCCTCACCAAGCCGCTCCACCGGTTCTCGGTGCGGCATGCCTCCCGCCTACCGCTCATGGTGACGGCCACTCTGCTGATCGCGATGTTCTCGATCGGCTCCGTCCAGTACGAAGGCTTCTTCTCCGCGCAGGTCCTGCTCAACGTCCTGATCGACAACGGCTTCCTGCTCGTCGTGGCGACCGGCATGACGTTCGTCATCCTCACCGGCGGGATCGACCTGTCCGTCGGCTCCATGGTGGCCTTGTCGACCATGCTGACGGCCTGGCTCGTAGAACAGAACGGCGTGCCGCTCGCCCTGGCGGTGCCGGTGGTCCTGCTGGTGGGAGCAGGAGGCGGCGCCCTCATGGGCTGGGTGATCCACGCCTTCGAGATCCAGCCCTTCATCGTCACCCTCGCGGGCATGTTCCTCGCCCGCGGCCTCTGCTACATGATCAGCACCGAGTCCATCTCCCTCACCGACCCGACGACCACGCGGATCGCCCAGACCCGGGCACTCCTGCCCGGGGGCCTGTTCGTCTCACCCGCCGTGGTCATCGCCCTGGTCGTGCTGGCACTCGCCTTCGTCGTCCTGCACCACACCCGCTTCGGCCGTACCGTCTACGCCCTGGGCGGCAACGAGTCCTCGGCCCGTCTCATGGGCCTGCCCGTGGGACGCACCAAGGTCGCGGTGTACGCCGTGAGCGGCCTGTGCTCCGCCCTCGGCGGTCTGCTGCTGACGTTCTACATGCTGTCCGGCTACGCCCTGCACGCCGTCGGCATGGAACTCGACGCCATAGCGGCCGCCGTCATCGGAGGAACACTGCTGACCGGGGGCTCCGGTTTCGTCCTGGGGACCGCACTGGGCGTGATGGTCCTCGGTCTGATCCAGACCGTCGTCAACTTCCAGGGCACGCTCAGCTCGTGGTGGACGCGCATCGTCATCGGCGGCCTGTTGTTCGTCTTCATCCTCCTCCAACGGCTCTTCGGCGGATCCCGCCCGGCGCGCTAGGTCGTGTCCGGATTCCGAGCAGACCACTGACCCTCACGACCGCGGCCGGGAAAGCGGGGCCTTCAGCCCCCCCCTTTTTTTTCCGGCTGTGCCGCACTCCGAACAAGGAACTCCCATGACCCCGTCCTCCCGCCCTCATCTCACCGGAGGCCCACCGGTCTGCCACCCCGGCACGGACACCGGGCAACGATGGACCTTCGGCTTTCCCGACGGCCTCACGGCGGAGGTACACACCCGCGGCGCCCGCCTCCACGCGCTGTGGGTGCCGGACCGATACGGCACCCCGGCCGACGTCGTCCTCGCTCCTCACGATCCGGCCCAGACGGCCACCGCCGCCCGGTACTTCGGCGCCACGGTCGGTCGCTACGCCAACCGCATCGCACAAGGCCGGTTCTCCCTGGACGGGAAGCCGTACCAGCTGACCACGCAGGAGAACGGCCACTGCCTGCACGGCGGAACCGACGGTTTCGACACCCGGCTCTGGGAAGCCGAGAGTGTGCACACCCCGGAGTGGACCGGTGTGCTCCTGCACCTCCGCAGCCCCGACGGCGACCAGGGGTTCCCGGGGAACCTGGACGTCACCGTCAGCTGTCTCATCGGCCGCGGCAACGAACTCTCCTTCTCCTACGCGGCGGTCACCGACGTGACCACCCTGGTCAGCCTGACCAACCACGCCTACTTCAACCTGGAGGGCGAGGGTGCCGTCGACATCCTCGACCACGAGCTCGCCGTCGACGCCACCCACTACACGCCGGTCGACGGGGATCTCATCCCCTACGGGGACCACCGCTCCGTCTCCGGCACCGCGTTCGACCTCCGCAGGCCGCTCAGGATCGCCGAGGCCCTGGCCCGCCCCGAGGCGGGCGGCGGGTACGACCACAACTTCGTCCTGCGCCCGCACGGCGACGGGACCCTGCGCCGGGCCGCCGTCCTCCATGCGCCGGCCACGGGCCGCCGCATGGAGGTGCTGACCACGGAGCCCGGACTCCAGGTCTACACCGCGGGGCAGTTCGACGGAACGGTCCTCGGCAAGAGCGGTACGCCCTACCAGAGGTGCGCCGGTATCGCGCTGGAGACCCAGCACTTCCCCGACTCCCCGAACCGCCCCGGTGACCCGTCCCCCGTGCTGCGACCCGGCGACGAGCACCGGTCGAGGACGGTCCTGCGGTTCAGTACCAGCGACTGACCGCGTACGAGCACGCCGACATGGCTGCGCCCGCCGGTGGAGGAGCCGGCGGGCACAGCCATATCCGCAGTGGCGTCAGGCGCCTGCCCTGCGTTTGTTCCACACGTCGAAGCCGACCGCCGCGAGCAGCACGAGGCCCTTGATGACCTGCTGCCAGTCGGTGCCCACCCCGACCAGGTTCATGCCGTTGTTGAGCACGCCGAGGACCAGGCCGCCGATGATGGCTCCCAGTACGGTCCCGACGCCGCCGCTCATGGACGCCCCGCCGATGAACGCGGCAGCGATGGCCTCGAGTTCGAAGTTCACGCCCGCCTTCGGCGAGGCCGCGTTGAAGCGCGCAGCGAAGACGAGCCCGGCGAGCGCCGCGAGCATTCCCATGTTGAGGAACACCGCGAAGGTCACCTTCCTGTCCTTGACCCCGGACAGCTTCGCGGCGGGCAGGTTCCCCCCGATCGCATACACGTGGCGGCCGATCACCGCGTTGCGCATCACGTAGCCGAAGCCCACCAGCAGCGCGGCCAGGATCAGGAGGACCACGGGGGCGCCCTTGTAGCTGGCGAGCAGCAGGGTCGTGACCAGGACCGCGGCGACCAGCGCCGTCACCTTCAGCGCGAACAGGCCCGTGGGGAGCGCCTCCAGGGCGAACTCCCGCTGGCGGCGGCGGTCCCGAACTTCCTGGAAGACCACGTAGGCGATGAGTCCCACGCCGAGGAGCAGGGTCAGGTTGTGGTAGTTGGTCTGCGGCCCCGCCTCCGGCAGGAAGCCGTTGGCGATCTTCTGCAGTCCGTCCGGGAACGGGCCGAGCGTCTGCCCCTTGAGGAAGATCTCCGTGAGTCCGCGGAACAGCAGCATGCCGGCGAGGGTCACGATGAACGACGGTATGCCGACGTACGCGATGAAGAACCCCTGCAGCGCGCCGGCGACGGCCCCGAGGAGCAGGGTGAGGACCACCGCGACGGGCCAGGACACATGGTGCTCGACCATGAGCACCGCCCCGATCCCACCGACCAGGGCCATCAGGGAGCCCACCGACAGATCGATGTGCCCGGAGATGATGACGATCATCATGCCGATGGCCAGGATGAGGATGTAGCTGTTCTGCAGCACCAGGTTGGAGACGTTGCGCGGCAGCAGGAGGTCGCCGCCCGTCCAGATCTGGAAGAGGAGCACGATCAGGCCGAGTGCGAAGAGCATCCCGTACTGGCGCATGTTCCGCCGGACGCCGTCCAGGAGCACCCGGGCCAGCGGTGCCCCGGTGGACGGAGCCCCGCGGCCCGGGGGCGCCGGTGTGGTCGTTTTCGTACTGACGTCGGTGCTCATGCCTGGTGTCCTTCACTGGAGGCGGCGCCTGCGGTGACCGCCGGTGGTGCGGGGGTGTCCTGCGTCATGTGCCGCATCAGCACTTCCTGGGTGGCGTCCTCGCGGGCGACTTCGCCGGTCAGCCGTCCTGCGGTCATGGTGTAGATGCGGTCGCACATGCCGAGCAGTTCGGGCAGTTCGGAGGAGATGAAGAGGACCGCCTTGCCCTCGGCGGCGAGCCGGTCGATCACGGTGTAGATCTCGAACTTGGCTCCCACGTCGACCCCCCGCGTGGGCTCGTCGAGGATGAGGACGTCCGGTCCGGCGAGGATCCACTTGCTGAGGACGACCTTCTGCTGGTTGCCGCCGGAAAGGCGGCCGACCGGTTCGAGGACGTTCGGAGCCTTGATGTTCATGGTCCGCCGGTACCGTTCGGCCACCTTGCGCTCCTCATGCCCGTCGACGACGCCGCGGCGGGCGAGGGCGCCGAGGGACGCGAGCGAGATGTTCCGGCTCACGGAGTCCGCGAGGTTGAGACCGTAGTGCTTGCGGTCCTCTGTGACGTACGCGATGCCATGGGCGACCGCCTCGGGAACCGTACGTGTCCGCACCTCGCGGCCGTCCTTGAACACGACGCCCTGCGCGTAGTGGCCGTAGGAACGGCCGAAGACACTCATGGCGAGTTCGGTCCGGCCGGCCCCCATGAGCCCTGCGACGCCGACGATCTCCCCGCGGCGGACCTGGAGCGAGACCCCGTCGACGACCTTGCGGCCGCGGTCGAGCGGGTGACGCACGGTCCAGTCCCGGATCTCCAGGACAGGGCCGGCGTCGGCCGGGCCCTCGTACGGCGTGCGGTCGGGGAAACGGCTGTCGAGGTCCCGCCCCACCATGCCGCGGATGATGCGCTCTTCGGTGGTGGCCGGGTCCTTGACGTCCAGGGTCTCGATGGACCGCCCGTCGCGCAGGATGGTGACGGAGTCGGCGATCTGGGCGATCTCGTTCAGCTTGTGCGAGATGATGATCGAAGTGATGCCCTGGCTCTTCAGCTCTCGCATCAGCCGCAGCAGCTTCGCGCTGTCCTCGTCGTTGAGCGCCGCGGTGGGCTCGTCGAGGATCAGCAGGCGGACGTTCTTCGCCAGTGCCTTCGCGATCTCCACGAGCTGCTGCTTGCCGACACCGATGTCGGCGACCCGGGTCTCGGGGTGTTCGTCGAGACCGACCCGCCGGAGCAGTTCGGAAGCCCGGCGCAGCGCCTCGTGCCAGTCGATGATCCCCCGTCGGGACGGCTCGTTGCCGAGGAAGATGTTCTCGGCGATCGACAGGTAGGGGACGAGCGCGAGCTCCTGGTGGATGATGACGATGCCGCGCTGCTCGCTGGCCCTGATGTCCTTGAATCGGCACGGCTCGCCGTCGAAGAGGATTTCGCCCTCGTAGGTGCCGTGCGGGTGGACGCCGGACAGGACCTTCATGAGCGTCGACTTGCCGGCACCGTTCTCTCCGCACAGGGCGTGCACCTCGCCGCGCTCCACGGACAGGGTCACGTCGGACAGTGCTCTGACTCCGGGGAACGTCTTGACGATGGACCGCATCTCGAGGACGGGACCGGCCGGTGACGAGGCGGAGAGGGGAACCTCGGGGGAGCGGGCCGGGGCGGGGGTCACCGCAGTTCCTCGGCGTCGATGTAGCCGGAGTCGACCAGGACCTTCCGGTAGTTCGACTTGTCGACGCTCACCGGGTCGAGCAGGAAGGCAGGGACCACCTTCTTGCCGTTGTCGTAGGTGGTGTCGTCGTTGATCTCGGGCTTCTTGCCGGCGAGGACGGCGGTCACCATGTCCGCGGCGACCTGCGCGAGTGCGCGGGTGTCCTTGTAGACGGTCTGCGTCTGCTGGCCCGCGATGATCGACTTCACGGAGGCGACCTCCGCGTCCTGGCCGGTGACGACCGGCAGCGGCTTGGCGGCGCTGCCGTAGTCGTCGGACTTCAGGGCGGAGAGGATGCCGATGGAGATGCCGTCGTAGGGGGAAAGGACGGCGTCGACCCGGGCCGTGGAGTACGAGGAGGTCAGCAGGTCGTCCATGCGCTTCTGCGCCGTCCCACCGTCCCAGCGCAACGTGGTGACCTGGTTGAGCTGGGTCTGCTCGGAGCGCACGACCAGCTGCTTCTTGTCGAGGTAGGGCTTCAGCACCTTCATGGCGCCGTTGAAGAAGTACTTGGTGTTGTTGTCGTCGTTGGATCCGGCGAACAGCTCGATGTTGAAGGGGCCCTTCTTCGAGCCGGCCTTCAGTCCCAGCTTCTCGACGATGTACGTGGCCTGGAGCTCGCCGACCTTCTCGTTGTCGAAGGAGGCGTAGTAGTCGACGTGCGGGGAGCCCAGGATGAGCCGGTCGTAGGAGATCACCGGGATGTGGGCGTCCGCCGCCTGCTGCAGGACGTTGGACAGGGCCTCGCCGTTGATGGCGGCCACGACCAGGGCGTCGACGCCCTGGGTGATCATGTTCTCGATCTGGGCGACCTGCTGGTCGGGGTCGTCCTCTCCGTACTGCAGGGTCGTGGAGAAACCGGCCTTCTTCAGGCTCGCGGTCATGTTCCGGCCGTCTGCGATCCACCTCTCGGAGGACTTGGTGGGCATGGCGATGCCGATGGTGAGGTCCTTCTTGTCCTTCGACTCCTGGCTGCCGCCCTCGCCGTTCTGCCCGCAGGCGGTCAGGAGCAGGGCACAGCCGGTGGTCACGGCCAGGAGGGCGGATACAGATCGGAACTTCTTCATGGGCGTTACCTGGCAATCCCGTCGTCGAGGGCGGCTCCGACCGGGGACGGGCTCGACGGCAGCGCGTGTCCTCGCGCCACCGGGACGACACCGCTCCGGCTGGGTGGCCAGGGCGTCGGCGCCCCGGTCGAGCTAGATTGTTAGCGCTCACAACAGCGTGATACAAGAGGCGCTAAGGTTTTTCTCGCATCGATACACAGCCGTAAGCAGGGAGAAGGGAGGCGAACGTGGCGCATCCCGCGGAAGACGTCCGCCCGCCGACGATGGCCGACGTCGCACGAGAGGCGGGGGTCTCCCACCAGACCGTGTCCCGGGTGCTGAGCGATCACCCCAACGTGCGCGCGGCCACCCGGGAACAGGTCACCCTGGCCATCGAGCGGCTCGGCTACCGCCGCAACTCCGCCGCACGCGCCCTGGTGACGCGCCGTACGAGGACGCTGGGTGTCATCGCCGTCAACACCGCCCTGTACGGCCCTGCCAGCACCCTGACCGGCCTGGAGGAGGCGGCCCGCGAGCAGGGCTACCTCGTCTCGACCGTCAGTCTGCGCACCGGAGAGGGGCAGGGGCTCAAGGACGCCATCGACCACCTCGCGTCCTGGGGCGTGGAGGGTGTCGTCGCCATCACCCCGCAGCGCTCGCACGTGCAGGCGCTCGCCGAGCTGGACGCGCCGTTCCCCGTGGTCACCGTGGAGGGCGGTCATCAGCTCGACCTGCCCGGCGTCTCCCTGGACCAGGAGCTCGGCGCCCGCATGGTCACCGAGCACCTGCTCGCCGCCGGGCACGGCACCGTCTGGCACGTGGCGGGTCCCGACGACTGGCTGGAGAGCGAGGCCCGCACCGCGGGCTGGCGCGCCGTCCTGGAGGAGAGCGGCATCCGCCCTCCGCGCGTACTGACGGGGGACTGGAGCCCGCTGTCCGGGTACCGGGCGGGGCAGGAACTCGCCGGACTCGCCCTGGCCCGCCGCGGGGCGACACCAGTCACCGCCGTCTTCGTCGCCAACGACCAGATGGCGCTCGGTGTCCTGCGGGCCCTGCGCGAGGTCGGGATCCGCACCCCCGGACAGGTGGCCGTCGCCGGCTTCGACGACATCCCGGAGGCCGAGTACTTCCCTCCGCCGCTGACGACGGTCCGCCAGGACTTCGCCGCCATCGGACGCCGGAGCATCGGGCTCCTGGTGGACCACATCGAGGGTCGCGCCCGGAAGGCCGAGCACCTCCTGGTGGAACCGCAGCTCATCATGCGCGCGAGCACGCGCCCTTCGAACGAAGCCTGACGCGGCGGGCGGCTCTCGCCACCACCTCCTGGCCGCCGGTGACAGGCCTCCTGTCGGCCGTCCGGCGTCGGCCGTCTGGCGCCTGGCGCCTGGCGCCTGGCGTCGCATGCGCGTTGGTCCGCACACAGGCCCCCCGCCGACCGCCCCACCTCCTGCCGGGCTGGTCGCGACGCCGGGGGCTACCTCTGGCCTGTAGGTGAGCGCTCACTTCAGAGGCCCCATTTCTTGTCGAATGTTCGACATAACTACACGCAGGTCTTGTCCAACCCAATTGTGAGCGTTAACAATCAGGGTGCTCCTCTGGCCCTGCTCATGACGAGAGAGACCGCATCGTGACCACACACGCCCTTTCCGACCCCGCAGCCCGTCACCATCCCGAGGCCTGCACCATCGGAGTCGACTTCGGCACCCTCTCCGGGCGCGCCGTCGTGGTCAGGGTCCAGGACGGCGCCGAACTCGGTTCGTCGGTCCACGAGTACCGCCACGCAGTCATCGAGGACCGCCTTCCCCCCACCGGCACCCCCCTGCCCCCCGACTGGGCCCTGCAGCACCCCGAGGACTGGCGCGACGTCCTGCGTACCGCCGTTCCGGCGGCGCTCGCCGACGCAGGAGTCGACCCGGCCCGCGTCATCGGCATCGCCACCGACTTCACCGCCTGCACCGTCCTCCCGACCACCCCGGACGGCACTCCCCTCGCCCTTGCACCGGAGTGGGCAGACCGCCCGCACGCCTGGCCCAAGCTGTGGAAGCACCACGCGGCCCAGGGGCAGGCCGACCGCATCAACGCCCTCGCTCACGCCCACGGCGAGAAGTGGATCGCCCGGTACGGCGGCAAGATCTCCTCCGAGTGGCAGTACGCCAAGGCCCTGCAAGTCCTGGAAGAGGACCCGGCCGTCTACGCCGCCTGCGCCCGCTGGATCGAGGCGGCCGACTGGATCGTCTGGCAGCTGACCGGCACCGAGTCCCGCAACACCTGCACCGCCGGCTACAAGGGCATCCACCAGGACGGCGCCTACCCCTCGCCCGGCTTCCTCGCCCGACTCCACCCGGAATTCGCCGACTTCCCCGCCACGCGCCTGGAGCACCCGCTGTCACCCCTGGGCTCCCGTGCCGGCGGACTGAGCGGCCGGGCCGCGCACTGGACCGGCCTCCCCGAGGGCATCGCCGTCGCCGTCGGCAACGTCGACGCCCACGTGGCCGCGCCCGCGGCGGGCGCCGTCGAGAACGGCCGGATGCTCGCCATCATGGGCACCTCCACCTGCCACGTACTCAACGGCGCCACCCTCGCCGAGGTCCCCGGCATCTGCGGAGTCGTCGACGGCGGCATCGTCGAGGGCGCCTACGGCTACGAGGCCGGCCAGAGCGCGGTCGGCGACATCTTCGCCTGGTGGCTTCGCCAGGGCGTCCCGGACCACTACCGCACCGAGGCCGCGGCATCGGGTGAGGACCTGCACCGACTCCTGACCCGCAAGGCAACCGACCAGCCGGTCGGCGCGCACGGACTGGTCGCCCTGGACTGGATGAACGGCAATCGCTCCCCCCTGGTCGACCATCACCTGTCCGGAGTCATCGCCGGACTCACCCTCGACACCCGGCCCGAAGACGTCTACCGGGCCCTGCTCGAATCCACCGCCTACGGCACCCGGATGATCGTCGAGGCATTCGAGCAGGGCGGGGTTCCCGTCGAGGAGTTCATCGTGACCGGGGGCCTGAAGAAGAACGCCCTGCTCATGCAGATCTACGCCGATGTGCTCCGCCGCCCCGTCTCCCTCGGCACCTCCGAACAGGGGCCGGCGCTCGGCTCGGCCATCCACGCCGCCGTCGCCGCGGGCGCCTACCCCGACGTCCGCTCCGCCGCCTCCGTCATGGGAAGCGTCCAGCGACACGCATACGTGCCCGACCCCGTACGGGCGGACGCCTACGACGCGCTGTTCAGCGAGTACCACGCCCTGCACGAGCACTTCGGCACCGGTGCGGACCTCCTCCTGCACCGCCTGCGACGGATCCGCAACACCGCACGCGTCGCCACCACCGGCTGACCGGGCCGCCTCCCCGCCCCCGGCCTCCATCGGCCCGACCTCTCCGCCCCAGCACCTCCGAGGAGCACACCCGACATGACGCTCGCCCAGCCCGACCGCGAGATCTGGTTTCTCACCGGCAGCCAGGCCCTCTACGGCGACGACACCCTGGCCCAGGTCGCCGACCAGTCCCGCGCCATCTGCGAGACCCTCGCCGACCAGCCCCAGATGACCGTCCGCCTGGTGTGGAAGCCGGTCCTCACCGACGCGGCCGCCATCCGCGCGGTCTGCCTGGAGGCCAACGCCGACGACCGCTGCGTCGGCCTGATCGCCTGGATGCACACCTTCTCCCCGGCCAAGATGTGGATAGCCGGCCTCGACGCGCTGAGCAAGCCCCTGCTCCACCTTCACACCCAGGCCAACCGCCAACTCCCCTGGTCCACCATCGACATGGACTTCATGAACCTGAACCAGGCCGCCCACGGCGACCGTGAGTTCGGCTTCATCCAGACTCGCCTCGGTGTCCCCCGCAAGACCGTGGCGGGCCACGTCTCCACCCCTGACGTCGTCGACCGCATCGCCGGATGGGCCCGCGCCGCCCTCGGCCGGTCCGAGCTGTCCACCCTCAAGCTCGCCCGTTTCGGCGACAACATGCGCGACGTCGCCGTCACCGAGGGCGACAAGGTCGAGGCACAGCTGCGGTTCGGGGTCTCGGTCAACACCTACGGCGTCAACGACCTCGTCGCCGCGGTCGACGCCGCCGACCAGGACACCGTCACCGCGCTCGTCAAGGAGTACGAGGACCTCTACGCCCTCGCACCCGAGCTGCGGCCCGGCGGCGAGCGCCATGACTCCCTGCGCTACGCCGCCCGGATCGAAGCCGGCCTACGCGCCTTCCTCACCGACGGCGGCTTCCGCGCCTTCACCACCAACTTCGAGGATCTCGGCGGCCTGCGCCAGCTGCCCGGTCTCGCCGTGCAGCGTCTGATGGCGGACGGCTACGGCTTCGGCGGTGAGGGGGACTGGAAGACCTCCGTCCTGCTGCGCACGCTCAAGGCGATGGCGCACGGCCTGCCCGGGGGCACGTCCTTCATGGAGGACTACACCTACGACCTGACGCCCGGCCAGGAGCTCATCCTCGGCGCCCACATGCTCGAGGTCTGCCCCTCCCTCACGACGGCGACTCCCACCTGCGAGATCCACCCGCTCGGCATCGGCGGCCGCGAGGACCCGGTCCGGCTCGTCTTCGACGCGGCCCCCGGTCCGGCCGTCGTCGTCGGCATCGCCGACATGGGCGACCGGTTCCGCCTCGTCGCCAACCACATCGACGTCGTCGCCCCGCCCGAGCCGCTGCCGCAGCTCCCGGTCGCCCGGGCCGTCTGGCGCCCCCGTCCCGACCTGCGCACCTCCACCGAGGCGTGGCTGACGGCCGGAGCACCGCACCACACGGTCCTGACCACCGCGCTCGGCGGCGAGGAGCTCGAAGACCTCGCCGAGATGCTGCGGACCGAGCTCGTCGTCATCGACCAGGAGACCACCGTCCGGCGCTTCACGCGGGAACTGCGCTGGAACCAGGCCTACCACCGTCTGGCCCAGAGCCTGTGACCGCCCCCGCCCGCATCTCCTCCACCTCCACCAGGACGGAGCACCCCGTGAGCACGACGGTTTCCAAGGAGCTGCGCCGAGAGGTACTGGAGGCCAACCTCCGCATCCCCCGAGCCGGGCTCGCCACGCTGACCTGGGGAAACGTGAGCGGGGTGGACAGGCAGGCCGGGGTCTTCGTCATCAAGCCCTCGGGAGTGCCCTACGACGTCCTGAGCGAGGAGGACCTCGTCGTCGTCTCCCTCTCCGACGGGCGAGTCGTGGACGGCCACCTGCGCCCGTCCACCGACACGGAAACGCACCGCAGCCTCTATCTGGCCTTCCCCTCCATCGGAGGCGTGACCCACACCCACTCCACACACGCCGTCGCCTTCGCCCAGGCCCGACGTCCCATCCCGGTGCTCGGCACGACCCACGCCGACACCTTCAACGGCCCCGTCCCCGTCACCGAAGTCCTCACCCCGCAGCAGTGCGCCGAGGACTACGAATACAACACGGGCGAGGTCATAGTGGATCTGCTGGACCGTGACGACACCAGGGCCGGCAAGATACCCGGCGCTCTGGTCGCCCACCACGGCCCCTTCACCTGGGGCGCCGACGCCACCAAGTCCCTGGAACACGCCATCATCTGCGAAGCTGTGGCCGAAATGGCCCTCCACACCCTCGCGCTGGGCGCCGTCGAACCCCCGCAACACCTGCTGGACCGCCACTTCACACGCAAGCACGGACCGGATGCCTACTACGGCAACCCCTCGACCGGGTGACCACACCGGCACCGCCGCGGCACGACGCACCCACCCTCGCACCGCACCGCACCGCACCGAGAAGGCCCCGCTGTGCAGGTCGACCGCGAGGTGTCTCGTCAGGCGCTGGCGCGGGTGACCAGGCGCGTGGGCAGGATCAGCGGGGTGGGGTCCTGTCCGTTGATGAGCGCGACGAGCATGCGCGCCATCTCCCGCCCGAGGCCCTCTATGGGCTGGTGGACCGTGGTCAGCGGCGGATCGGCGATCCGGGCCACGGCCAAGTCGTCGAAGCCGACCACGGCGACGTCACCGGGGACCGGCCGACCGGCCCCGCGCAGCGTGCGCAGCGCGCCGACTCCCATGTTGTCGCTGGCGGCGAACACCCCGTCCAGGTCGGGATGGTCGGCCAGCAGGGCGGCCATGGCGTCGGCTCCGCTGGACTCGGTGAAGTCGCCGGCCTCCGGCGGGTACGGTTCGAGGCCCGCCGCCAGCATGGCATCCCGGTAGCCGCGGTACCGGGCGCGCCCGACCTCGGTGTCCAGACGTCCGCAGATCGTGGCCACGCGGGTCCGGCCGGCCGAGATCAGGTGCTCGGTCGCCGCGCGCGCTCCGCCGATGTTGTCGACGTCCACGTACCACCGGGGGTCCGAACCGACCGGGCGCCCGCCGAACACGACGGGCATCTCCGCCTCCTGGGCCATGTGGGCCAGCGGATCGTCCTCGCGCAGCGCCATCAGCATCACGCCGTCGGCGCCCTTGGAGCGTAGAAGTTGCTCCACTCGCCTGCGGCCCCGGTCGGAGGCGGCCAGGCACAGCATCAGGTGCAGATCGGCGTCTTCCAGGGCGGCCGAGGCCCCCACGATCACCTGGGCGAAGAACGGATCCGCGAAGATCGACGGATCCTCTCCCGAGACGACAAGGGCGGCCGCGCCGGTCTGACGGGTCGCCAGCGCACGGGCGGTCGGGTTCGGTACGTAGTCGAGTTGGTGGACGGCCCGTTCGACCGCGTCGCGCTTGTCGCGGCTGACGTGCGGGGCGTTGTTGAGCACACGGGAGGCCACCGACCGCGATACGCCGGCCAGTTCGGCCACCTCGTCGAGTGTCGACTGCCGGCGTGGCACACCTTCAGCCATGATCTGCCTTCCTGTCGTGCTCTGAACTGATGGAAGACTGGGAGCGCTTCCAGTTCCAGGACTGTAAAGCCTTCTTGCCGCCGCGTGAAGTGCGGGTTACATGAGGGCTCTTGACAGTGGATATCGGCGCGTCACACGATACGGCCACACCCCAGGCATGCAGAACGTGCACTGGAACCGCTTCCAGTGGGAGCGCTTCCACGAATGCTCGTACGCCTGAGGTGCCCTGTTGTCCCCGCCGGTCCGACACCGCCACAAGGGGACGCCGTACCACCGCACTTCCTCAGTGCGTCGCCGGCTCGGGACGAGACTGTGCGACGCGTCCGCCGTCAGGAATCCGAGGTACAGTCATGCGCCGCAGAATCCGCGCCCTCGTGGCAGCCCTTTCCGCGCTGCCGTTGGCGCTCGCCCTCGCGCCGTCCGCCCACGCGGCGGACCCGACCACCATGACCAGCGGGTTCTACGTGGACCCGAACTCCAGCGCGAGGCAGTGGGCCGCCGCCAACCCCGGTGACGGTCGAGCGCCCGCGATCAACGCGTCCCTCGCCAACACCCCCATGGCCCGCTGGTTCGGCTCATGGAGCGGCACCATCGGTACCGCCACCGGTGCGTACGTGGGGGCGGCGGACTCCTCGGACAAGCTGCCCGTCCTCGTCGCCTACAACATCTACAACCGCGACACTTGCGGCGGGCACTCCGGAGGCGGCGCCGCCTCCCCGTCCGCCTACGCGACCTGGATCGCGCAGTTCGCCGGCGGGATCGCCGGCCGCCCGGCCGCCGTCATCCTCGAACCGGACTCCATCGCGGACTACGGCTGCATGAACCAGACGCAGATCCGCGAACGCCAGGGCATGATCAGCGGAGCCCTCACCGAGTTCAACCGCCAGGCGCCCAACACCTGGGTCTATCTCGACGCCGGCAACCCCGGCTGGGTGAGCGCGGCGACGATGGCCCAGCGCCTCCACGAAGCCGGCCTCCGGCAGGCCCACGGCTTCTCCCTCAACATCTCCAACTACTACACCACCGTGCAGAACACCGCCTACGGCAACTCGGTCAACAGCGAACTGGCCGCCCGCTACGGCTACACCAAGCCGTTCGTCGTCGACACCAGCCGGAACGGCAACGGCTCCAACGGCGAGTGGTGCAACGCCGCGGGCCGCCGCATCGGTACCCCCACCCAGCTGGGAGGCGGCGCGGAGATGCTCCTGTGGATCAAGGCCCCGGGTGAGTCCGACGGCAACTGCGGCGTCGGAACGGGATCCTCGGCCGGACAGTTCCTCCCCGAGGCCGCCTACAAGATGATCTACGGCTACTGACCCCAGACTCCTGTGGCCCGGTTCCCGCCGCCCCGGGACCGGGTCACAGGAACCACCGGCCTGCCCCTCCCCCATCCTTCGACCAGGAGCCCTCCCGGCCGGGACTGCACGCAGTACTCCAGCGGCGGAGCCGCGTCCTCAGCCGCCTACCGGCAGTGGATCGACGCCTTCGCCGCCGGTATCGGCGACAGCAAGGCGGTCGTCGTGGTCGAGCCCGACGGCCTGGCCCTCCTCTCCAGGGACTGCGGGCCGACCGTGGACCCGACCGGCGAACTCACGGCGACCCGCATCGCCGATCTCGAATACGCGGTCAGGACCATCAAGTCCAAGGCCCGCACCGCGGTCTGCCTGGACGCGGGCAACGTCCTTTGGCGGTCCGTCGGCGACATGGCGCGGCGGTTGCTGGACGCCGGCGTCCGGTACAGCGACGGCTTCGCCCTCAACGTGTCCAACACCCACCCCACCGGCCACAACGCCAGGTACGGCACCTGGACAGCGAAGTGCATGTGGCTCGCCACCGAGGGACCCGAGGAGGCGCGCGGCCACACCGACTGGTGTGCCACGCAGCACTACTCGTCCGCCGCGCCCGACGACGGCGCCCCCGGCAACGCCGTCGACTCCGCCGACCCCGCCACCTGGCGCTGGACCGACGCGTGGTTCGACAAGAACGTGGGCACCCCGCCCACCGACGCGCTGCACCACTTCGTCATCGACACCAGCCGCAACGGTCTGGGCGCCTGGACCCCGGAGCGCGGAAAGTACAGCGGGGACCCTGAGATCCGGTGCAACGCGCCCGGCCGTGGCCTCGGCCCGCGTCCCACCGCCGACACCGGCGTCCCGCTCGTCGACGCCCACCTGTGGGTCAAGATCCCCGGTGAGTCCGACGGCAGCTGCACACGCAGCACCGGCGGCACGATCGACCCCGAGTACGGCATCGTCGACCCGCCCGCCGGCACCTGGTGGCCCGCCCAGGCACACACGCTCGCCCGCAACGGGGCCCCGCGCCTGACGTTCAACCGCTGAGCTCCGGCGCGAGCCCGCGCTCGCGCAGCCAGGACAGTTGGACCGGCGGGTTGGAGCCGCAGCCGCCGCCGTGGTCGCCGAAGGGCCAGACGGTCATGGTGCGGTCCTGCCCCCGTAGCCCATCACCGCGCCGTCGGAGGTACTGCCGTTGTCGTCGAGGGCCTTGCCGCTGCGGACGCAGAGCAGCTTGTAGTAGCCATGGCCCTGGTCGGTGACCGTCCGCTGCTGCGGGGAGCCTCCGTCGGGGGTCCACTGGACGACCTGGCCGCCCTCGGTGGTGGTGTTGACGTTGTCGAGGGGCCTTGCCGCTCTGCGCGCTGACCAGCCGGTAGACGCCGTTGGCGAGGACCGCCGACATGCCGCTGACCTCCACGCAGACCTCGGAGTCGTTCGCGTCGGGCGCTGTGGGCGGCACGCTGACATTGATCTGGCCGCCGCTGACCGTGCAGGAGAGCGAAACCGAGGGGTTGTTCATCACGTAGTCGACACGTTCGTTGACGACGAGTCCGGGCTTGCGGGCGGTCAGCCAGCTGTAGAGGTCCTCGCCGTCGCCGAGACGGTGTGGGCCTGGGCGGTGGCGGGCCACAGGACCTGCGGCAGACCGAACGCCACGGCGCCGCAGGCAAGGGCCGGCCGCCTTGATCAGGGAGCGTCGGCTGAGGGGGGAGGAGGACATCGTTCGACTCCTTGGGGGTGGGGGGCAAGGGAGGGCGGAACGTGCTCGGACATCGGATGTGCGTCTCGGTCTGTCCAGGGGGTGACGGGGCCCGGCACGGGGCGCTACGCGTCCATCACCAGGACGATGTCCAGGGTCCTGGGCCCGTGTACGCCCTCGACACGGTCCAGCTCGATGTCACTCGTGGCCGAGGGGCCGGAGATGAGCGTGAGCGGCCGGCAGGGGTCGAGCCGGCTCAGCGCCTCGGGCACGTCGGGGACGATCTGGTCCATCCGGACCACGCAGACGTGCTGGTCCGGCAACAGGGTGAGGGCCCTGCGCCCCTGGCCGGGTCCGTGGTCGAGGATCACGGTGCCGGTGACGGCGATCGCGATGGCGGCAGTGGTGACCACGGCATCCGTCCCGTCGAGTTGTCCCACCGTCAGCGGCGGAGTGTCTTCCAGCCGCGACCAAGGCCCCTGCGGGACCAGGTCCTCGGGAAGCCCGGGCGGCACCACCAGGGACCGTGCTCCGGTGCGGGCCAGCGCCCGCCCCACCGCTGCCGCCGCGTCGGCCGCCGGAACTCGGACGACCGAGGCGCGGTACTCGGCGACACGCTCGGCGAACAGTCCGACGACGTCCGGTCCCGCGTGGTCGGCGCGTCGAGCGGCCGGGAGCGGTATGTCGTCGGGGTTCTCCGAGCCGGGCACGCCGGCCAGGGCTCCCCGCACCGCGTCCAGGACGGTGTTGCGGCCGTTCATCGTCGTCCCTTCCTCTCTCCCGTCGCGGGGCTGTCTTCGTTCGCGGGTGTTCTCGTCCGGCGCCACCAGGCACGTAGCGTCTCCCGGGGCGGCAGGGGCGTGTCACGGCTGTCGGACCAGCGGCCGAGCGGACCCGGCAGGGCGCCGATCCGGCCGTTGCGGGCCACGAGCCGGGCCCCGAGGGCGGCGATCTTCTGGGCCGCGGCGAGTCGGCCCGGGGAGGACATGGCGGCACCGGCGGCCTTCATGGCGAGCGCTTCGACGGTGGGCAGGAGTCTGGTCCGCCGCCCTGCCTCCACGGCCTCCGCGCGCAGGTGGACCAGCACCTCGGGAATGTTGATCTTCACGGGGCAGGCGTCGTAGCAGGCGCCGCAGAGCGTCGAGGCGAAGGGCAGGGAGGCCGCGTTCTCGATGCCGACGAGCTGCGGGGTCAGTACGGCGCCGATCGGGCCGGGGTAGACGGATCCGTAGGCGTGGCCGCCTGTGCGCTCGTACACCGGGCAGACGTTCAGGCACGCCGAGCAGCGGATGCAGGCGAGGGCCTGGCGGCCCACCTCGTCGGCCAGCGTCGCGGTGCGGCCGTTGTCGAGGAGGACGAGGTGGAAGTTCTGCGGGCCGTCGCCCTCGGTGACGCCGGTCCACAGGGAGGTGTACGGGTTCATGCGTTCGCCCGTCGACGAGCGGGGCAGGAGCTGGAGGAAGACCTCCAGGTCGGCGAAGGACGGCAGGACCTTCTCGATGCCCATCACGGTGATCAGCGTCTCGGGCAGGGTCAGGCACATCCGCCCGTTGCCCTCCGACTCCACCACCACGATCGTTCCGGTGTCGGCGGCGGCGAAGTTGGCGCCCGAGACGGCCACCTTGGCCCGCAGGAACTTCTCCCGCAGGTGGAGCCGGGCCGCCTCGGCGAGATCGCGGGGATCGTCGGAGAGCCCTTCGGGAGCCGGCCTTCCCCACTCCCCCATCTCCCGCTGGAAGATCTCCCGGATCTCGGAGCGATTGCGGTGGATGGCCGGCACCAGGATGTGGGAGGGGCGATCGCGGCCCAACTGCACGATGAGTTCGGCGAGATCGGTCTCGTAGGCGCGTATGCCGGCGTCGGCGAGCGCCTCGTTGAGGCCGATCTCCTGGGTCGCCATCGACTTGACCTTGACGACCTCACGCGTTTCATCGTCACTGCCGCCGGTCGCCCGCACCAGGTCGGTGACGATGCGGTTGGCCTCGGCGGCGTCCGCCGCCCAGTGGACCACTCCGCCCGCGGCAGTCACGGTCTTCTCCAGGCGAAGGAGATGGTGGTCGAGGTGGCGCAGGGTGTGACGTTTGACGGCTGCGGCCGTCTCCCGCAGGTCCTCCCAGTCCTCCAGTTCGGCGGCGACCGCCAGCCGCTTGTCCCGGATGGTGCCGGTCGCCCGGCGCAGGTTCGCCCGCAGTTGGGTGTCCGCGAGCGCGGCACGCGCCGCCTGCGGAAAGGCCGGCGTGCCCAGCCATACGACGTTGTCCGCGCCGCTCACCGTACGTCCCCTTCCGTGGAGGCCAGGATCTCGGCCAGGTGCATCGTGCCGACGCCGGTACGGAGGCGGGACAGGCCGCCACCGATGTGCGTGAGACAGGAGTTGTCGCCCGCGCTCAGGAACTCGGCCCCGGTGCCGAGGACATGGCGCATCTTGTCGGCGAGCATGGCGTTGGACACGTCCGCGTTCTTCAGCGCGAAGGTGCCGCCGAAGCCGCAGCAGGACTCGGCGGCGGGCAGTTCGACGAGGTCGATGCCCTTCACGGCGCGCAGCAGCGTGAGCGGCCGGTCGCCGACGCGGAGCATGCGCAGCGAGTGGCAGGTCGGGTGGTAGGTGACGCGGTGCGGGAAGTAGGCGCCGACGTCGGTGACACCGAGGACGTCGACGAGGAGTTCCGACAGTTCGTACACCGTCGGCACCACTCGCTCGACCGCCTCGGTGAGGGCGGCGTCCCCGTACTGGTCGGCCACCACCCGGTGGTGGTCGCGCACCATGCCCGCGCAGGACCCGGAGGGGGCGACGACGGCGTCGTAGCCCGCGAACACCTCGGCGAAGCGGCGCACCATGGGCAGGGTCTCGGGCCGGTAGCCGGTGTTGAAGTGCATCTGGCCACAGCACGTCTGGCCCTGCGGGAACTCCACGGTGTGGCCGAGGCGTTCAAGGAGCGCGGTCACCGCCTGGCCGGTGCGGGGGAACATCGTGTCGTTGAAGCACGTGATGAAAAGGGCTATGCGCATGGGGTTTCCTGGGGCGGGACCGGGGGTGCGGTGACGGTCAGGCCGTAGGTCCGCACAGCCGTGCCGGTGAAGACGTCGCGGCGCTCGGCCGGGCTGAGCTCGGCCGTCACGTCGACGGCGGCGGCGAGGACGTCGGCGTAGGTGGCGGCGAGCCGGCAGACGGGCCAGTCGGAGCCGAACATCAGGCGCCCGGGTCCGAAGGCCTCCAGGACGGTGTCGGCGTACGGCTTCAGGTCATCGACCGTCCAGGAGTCCCAGTCGGCCTCGGTGACCATGCCCGAGAGTTTGCAGACGGTGTTGGGAACGGCGGCGAGGCGCCTGATCTGATCCGCCCAGGGGGCGAGTTCGCCGGACGCGATGGGCGGCTTGCCGAGGTGGTCGAGGACGAAGGTGAGGCCGGGCAGGCGCTGCGCGGCCTCGACGGCGGCCGCGAGTTGGGACTGCTTCACCACGAGGTCGTAGGCCAGTCCCGCCTCGGCCATCGCGGTCAGGCCGCGCAGTGCCTCCGGGCGCACGAGCCAGCGGGGGTCCGGCTCTCCCTGAACCTGGTGGCGCATCCCCACCAGGTGCTCGCCACCGAGGCCTGCGCGCAGCCCGGCGAGAGTGTCGGCGACGTCGGGTGCGGTCAGATCGGTCCAGCCGACGACCCCGGTGACCAGGTCGCTGCGCGCGGCCAGGGCCAGGAACTCGGGGGTCTCTTCCGGCACGGTGATCGTCTGCACCAGCACGGTGGCGGTGACGCCGGCCGCACGGGCCTCGGGTGCCAGGTCGGCGAGGGAGAAGTCTCTGCGCAGCGGAGCGAGTTCGGGCCCGGTGATCCAGTCCTGGTCCCGGACGGACAGGTCCCACACGTGGTGGTGGGCGTCCACGATTCCCGGCGCATGGTCCGCCCCGGTCACAGCTCCCACACCACCGGAAGCGAGGCGTCCGTGCCCTGCGCGGAGTAGTCGTGGACGACGTCGAGGAGTTCGGCCATCCGCGCCTGCCAGGCGATGTTGACCGGCAGCTTCTCGAGCTCGGCGATCATCGCCTGGTAGTCCTGGACCTCCAGTACGTGGAACAGGTCGGTGCCGCTGCGCCAGATCGCCCACTCGCTCACCCCCGCGGCTCGGATGGCGGCGGTCAGCTCCTCGGGCACCTGCCGGTGCGCGGCGTCGTACTCCTCGATGCGGTCGGCGCGGACCTTGGTGTGCAGGGCGACCTTCATGACGGCTCCTTCGGCGACGGGGTTTCCCCGATGCGTGCGGTGACGGGGACGGGGGTGTCCGGGTCCAGCAGGCCCTCGGCGCGCAGCTCGTCCCAGAGGGCGTCCGGGATCGGGCGCCGCAGCTGCTCCACCGTGTCGCGCACCTCCTCGGGGGAACGGGCACCGGTCAGGACGCTCGCCACGGACGGGTGGCCGAACGGGAAGCGCAGCGCGGCGGCACGCAACGGCACGCCGTGGCGCTCGGTGACCGCAAAGAGCCGCAGTGCCCGGTCGAGCACCGGCTGCGGGGCCGGCGCGTAGTCGTAGGTGGCGCCCGGCCGGGGGGCTGTCAACAGCCCGGAGTTGAACACTCCGCCGATGACGACGCTGCGGCCGCGGGCGGCCGCCTCCGGGAGCAGTTCGGTGAGCCCGTCCTGTTCCAGGAGGGTGTAGCGGCCGGCCAGGAGCACCACGTCGATGCCGGTCTCGCGCAGGAAGCGGGCGGGCAGGGCGGACTGGTTCATGCCGATGCCGATCGCCCCGACCACGCCTTCGCCGCGCAGCCGCTCCAGGGCCGGGTACGCCTCGCGCAGTGCCTGCTCGGAGTGGTCGTCCGGGTCGTGCAGCAGGGCGATGTCGATGCGGTCGAGGCCGAGGCGTTTCAGGCTCGCCTCGAGGGAGCGCAGCACTCCGTCGGCGCTGAAGTCCCAGACCCGGCGGTGGGTGGCCGGGACGGCGAAGCCGTGGGCGAGGTCGTCTCCGGGGCTGCCCGGCGGGCTCGGCACGAGGAGCCGGCCCACCTTCGTGGAGAGGGTGTAGGTGTCGCGGGGGCGGTCGCGCAGGGCGGCACCGAGCCGCCGTTCCGACAGGCCGAGTCCGTAGTGGGGTGCGGTGTCGAAGGTGCGGACGCCGGCGTCCCAGGCCGCGTCCACGGTGGCGTGGGCGGCCTCGTCGGTGACCGGGTGGTAGAGGTTGCCGAGGGCTGCGCAGCCCAGGGCGAGCTCCGAGACCGGTACCGCGCTGCCGCCCAGCCCTGTGGTCCTCACGACTGGGCCGCCGGGCGCAGCCGCAGTCCCTGCATGCCGCCGTCCACCGCGAGCGCGGTGCCGGTGACGGACGCCGCGGCCGGACCGGACAGGTAGACGATGGCGGCCGCCACCTCGTCGGCGGTCACCAGGCGCCCCATGGGCTGGCGGGCGTTGAGTGCGGCCCGTTCGGCCTCGGGGTCGTCGGCGGCGTCGAGCAGCCGGGCCACCCAGGGGGTGTCGGCGGTGCCGGGGTTGACGCAGTTGACGCGGATGCCGTCACTGACGTGGTCGGCGGCCATGGCCAGGGTGAGGGACAGCACGGCGCCCTTGCTGGCGGAGTACAGGGCGCGCTGCGGCAGTCCGGCGGTGGCCGCGATGGAGCAGGTGTTGACCACGGACGCAGTGCCCGGACGGGCAGTGGCAGCGCGGCGCAGGTGGGGCAGGGCGGCGCGGGTGGTGCGGACCATGCCGAGGACGTTGACGTCCAGGACGCGGTGCCACTGCTCGTCGGGGTTGTCCTCGACGGTGCCGGCGGCACCGATGCCCGCGTTGTTGACGAGGATGTCGATGCCGCCGAGCCGCGTGGCCGCCTCCTCCACGGCGGCGCGTACGGAGGCGTCGTCGCTGACGTCGGCCTTGAGGCCGAGCAGCGGTTCGCGTACGCCTTCCGGATCGAGGTCGAGTACGGCGACGGCCGCGCCCCGGGCCGCCAGCGCGCGGGCCGTGGCGAGCCCGATACCGGACGCGCCGCCCGTGACGAGGGCCCTGAGGCCGGTCAGTTCGGTCATGCCACTTCCTCCTGCGCGGCTCGGTCGGCCACCCAGAACGTGCCGTCCGGGTAGAGGTACTCGGCGATGGACTCCTCACCCATGGTGGCGGAGAAGCCGGGGGCGAGCGGCGCGGTGTAGTGGCCGTCCCGGATCATCACCGGCTCGATGAAGTGCTGGTGGAGGTGGTCGACGTACTCGATGACGCGGTTCTCGGTGGTTCCGGAGAGGGCCAGGTAGTCGAACATCGACAGGTGCTGTACCAGCTCGCACAGCCCCACTCCGCCGGCGTGCGGGCAGACCGGCACCCCGAATTTCGCGGCGAGCAGCAGGATCGCGAGATTCTCGTTGACCCCGCCGACCCGCGCCGCATCGATCTGGAGGACATCGATGGCGCCGGCCTGGAGGAGCTGCTTGAAGACGATCCGGTTCTGCACGTGCTCGCCGGTGGCCACCTTCACGGGAGCGACGCCCTGCCGTACGGCCGCGTGGCCGAGGACGTCGTCGGGGCTGGTCGGCTCCTCGATCCAGTACGGGTCGAACTCGGCGAGCGCGTTGGTCCAACTGATCGCCTCGGCCACGTTCCACCGCTGGTTGGCGTCGATGGCGATGCGGATGCCGTCGCCGACGGCGGCACGGGCGGTGCGCAGTCGCCGGATGTCGTCGCTCAGGTCGGCGCCGACCTTGAGCTTGATCTGCGTGAAGCCGTCGGCCACGGCCTGTTTGGCCAGCCGGGTGAGCTTTTCGTCGGTGTAGCCGAGCCAGCCCGGGGAGGTGGTGTAGCCGGGATATCCGCGCTCCAGCAGGGTCGCCTCACGCTCCGCGAGGCCCGTGCGGCCCTCGTGGAGGAGCGTGAGGGCGTCCTCGGGGGTGAGGGCGTCGGCGATGTAGCGGAAGTCGACCTGGGAGACCAGCCACTCCGGCGAGGCGTCGGCGAGCAGCCGCCACAGCGGCTTGCCCTCCCGCTTGGCCGCCAGGTCCCACACGGCGTTGACCACGGCGCCGATCGCCATGTGCATCACGCCCTTCTCGGGGCCGAGCCAGCGCAGCTGGCTGTCGCCGACCAGATCCCGGCTGAGCGATCCCGGGTCGGCGCACAGTTCCGATACGGAGCGGCCCATGACATGGGGCCGCAGTGCGTCGATCGCGGCGACCTGTACGTCGTTGCCGCGTCCGATGGTGAAGGTGAAGCCGTGTCCTTCATGGCCGTCGCCGGCGTCGGTACGCAGCACGACGTAGGCGGCGGAGTAGTCGGGATCCGGGTTCATCGCGTCGGAGCCGTCCAGTTCCCGCGAGGTGGGGAAGCGGACGTCGTACGTGTCGACGGCGGTGATCCGAGCGGAGATTGCAGTCAAGACAGTGCTGCCTTTCACGCTTGGGCGAAGGTCTGGCGCTGGCTGCCGAGGCCGTCGATGGAGAGCTCGACCGTGTCGCCAGGGCGCAGGAAGGGGGTACCGGGGAGGCCCAGGGCCACGCCCGCGGGCGTACCGGTGTTGATCACGTCGCCCGGCTCCAGGACCATGTACTGGCTCAGGTACCACACGATGTGGTCGACCGCGAAGATCATGTCGCTGGTGTGGCCGTCCTGCCGCTTGGCGCCGTTGACGCTCAGGTGCAGGCCGAGGTTCTGCGGGTCGCCGGCCTCGTCGGCGGTGACCAGCCACGGGCCGAGAGGGTTGAAGGTCTCGCAGGATTTGCCCAGGTCCCACTGCGACGAGTAGTCCAGCTGGAATTCCCGCTCCGATACGTCGTGGCTGATCGTGTACCCCGCGATCACGTCTCGCGCGGCATCCGGTCCGTCCAGGTAGCGCGCCCGGCTGCCGATGACGACCGCGAGTTCGACCTCCCAGTCGGTCTTCACCGATCCACGCGGGACCAGTACCTCGTCGTACGGGCCGACGACCGTGCCGGGGTCCTTCATGAACACCACCGGACGCGGGGGAATCGCCGCACCGGTCTCGGCGGCGTGATCGCGGTAGTTCAGGCCGATGCAGACGACCTTGCCGGGGCGGGTGACGGGCGCGGCGATGCGCAGCCCGTCCCGGTCCAGTTCGGGCAGCTCCCCCGCCGAGACCGCCGCGCGGGCCCGGTCGATCCCGCCGGAGGCGAGGAAGGCACCGTCGACGTCTCGGGTCACGGAGGACAGGTCGAGGAGACGGCCGTCGTCGGCGCGTACCGCGGGCCGCTCTTCACCTGGGGATCCGACTCGTAGCAGTTTCACCGGGCAGCTCCCTTGCCGAGTTTCGGTTTCGTCTTTGAGGTCGGCCGTACGGGCCGGGCGACCTGAGGTGCGCCGGTCCGGGCCGTTCGCCAGGGCTCCGGCCATCCGCCTGGTCAGTCATCGGATGTATCGCGGGCCACAGCGAACATAGACGCAGAGATCGCAGCTGACAATGGATTCCTCGGATGTATCTCCTCGCCGCTACCTGTCGACGCTCACGAAGAGCGACTCTTCCGGAGCCCGTCCGCGGCACCTTCCCCGAAGCGCCGTCACCCGCGAGCAGTCGGACATCTGGCGGGGTCAGATGGAGTCCGGCGATATCACGACACCCCCTGGCGCGATGGCCCGGCACAACAAGCCAGGCGCCCACTCTTGTCAACCTCGGCAACGTCGTCGTAACGTCCCGTCCGAGATACATCGGAGGAATGGCCGGATCATTCGATGCGCCGTCCGGCGCCCCCGCCGCCTTCCCCACGGCGCGTACGCCCCCTGACCATCGCCGCGCCCCCGGCTAAGGAGAGAACACGGCCATGAAGCTCACTCGCACCCGCTCCACCGCCGCAGCAGCCGCCGCCGTCCTCGCAGTGCTGGCCCTCACTACCGCGTGCAACCGCGAGAGCGCCGGCCCGGGCGGCGACAAGTCCGCCATCGGCATCGACCTGCCGCGCTCCGACTCCGACTTCTGGAACTCCTACGCGCAGTACCTGAAGACCGACATCAAGACCGACGGCATCAACGCGCTGCCGCTGAGCAACTCGCAGAACGACATCACCAAGCTGGTCGCCAACGTGCAGGTGTTCCAGAACACGGGCGCCAAGGCCGTCGTCATGGCACCCCAGGACACCGGTGCCATCGCCTCCACCCTGGAGACCCTCGCGTCGAAGAAGATCCCGGTGGTCAGCGTCGACACCCGACCCGACAAGGGCGCTGTCTACATGGTCGTCCGAGCCGACAACAGGGCGTACGGCACCAAGGCGTGCGAGTTTCTCGGCAAGCAGCTGGGCGGCCAGGGCAAGGTCGCCGAGTTCCAGGGCGCCCTCGACTCCATCAACGGTCGCGACCGCTCCGAGGCGTTCGCGGAGTGCATGAAGACGAAGTTCCCGAAGATCAAGGTCTTCGAGCTGCCCACCGACTGGAAGGGCGACGTGGCCTCCGCCAAGCTGCAGAGCCTGCTCGCGCAGCACCGGGACCTGAACGGCATCTACATGCAGGCGGGCGGTGTCTTCCTGCAGCCCACTCTCGCCCTGCTGGAGCAGAAGGGCCTGCTCAAGCCCGCCGGGCAGAAGGGCCACATCAGCATCGTCTCCAACGACGGCATCCCGCAGGAGTTCGACGCCATCCGCAAGGGCCAGATCGACGCCACCATCTCCCAGCCCGCCGACCTCTACGCCAAGTACGCACTGCACTACGCGAAGGCCGCCGCCGAGGGCAAGACCTTCCAGCCGGGTGCGACCGACCACGACTCCACCATCATCAAGCTTCCCAACGGCCTGGAGGACCAGCTCCCCGCTCCGCTGGTCACCAAGGACAACGTCGACGACAAGACCCTGTGGGGCAACAACATCGGCTGATGACCGGCCGGCCCCCGCCCCGCGCACGGTCGGGAACGGACACCCCCCGTCCCCGACCGCGGCCTCTCCCCGCAGCCCCGGGCGCACACCCGCGCACCTCGGCGCCCCAGCCTCCGTACCCGAAGGACGGTATCCACCATGGCGGACACCGCGACCGCCCCGGCGACCCGCCCCGGCACCCCGGCCCCCGTGGCCGAGGCGACCGGCATCAGCAAACGATTCGGCGCGACCGTCGCGCTGCGCGACGCCCGTATCACCATCGCCCCGGGCGAGTCGCACGCCCTGGTCGGACGCAACGGCGCCGGCAAGTCGACGCTCGTGTCCATCCTCACCGGCCTTCAGCAGCCCGACACCGGAGCGCTGCACTTCTCGGGCGAGCCGGCCCCCGCCTTCGGCGACATCGACGCCTGGCGCTCCCGCGTCGCCTGCGTCTACCAGCGCTCCACGATCATCGGTGACCTGACCGTCGCCGAGAACCTCTTCCTGAACCGGCAGAGCGGCGGCTCGCTGCGGCCCATCCGCTGGAAGCAGCTGCGCCACCGCGCCGAGGAGCTCCTCGGCGAGTACGGCGTCGACGTCGACCCTGCCGCCCGGGCGGGGGACCTCACCGTCGAGCACCGGCAGTTCGTGGAAATCGCCCGGGCCCTGTCGTTCGGCGCCCGCTTCATCATCCTCGACGAGCCGACCGCGAAACTCGACGGCCGCGGCATCGGCCGCCTCTTCGACAAGCTCCGCGACCTCCAGCGCCAGGGTGTCGCCTTCCTCTTCATCTCCCACCACCTGCAAGAGGTGTACGACCTCTGCACCACGGTCACGGTCTACCGCGACGCGGCCCACATCCTCACCGCGCCCGTCGCCGAGCTCGGCCGGCCGGGCCTGGTGGAGGCCATGACCGGCGAGTCCGCCTCCACGGTCACCGTCACCGCCGGCCGGACCCCGGGCACGCGGGCCGACTCGAAGGAACTGCTGGCCATCGACGGCCTGACGCTGCCCGGTGCCTGCGAGGGCGTCTCCCTCTCCGTACGCTCCGGCGAGGTCGTCGGGCTCGCCGGCGCAACCGCCAGCGGCAACGTACGGGTGGGTGAGGCGGTCGCCGGTCTGCACCGCGCCAAGGCCGGCCGGATCTCGGTCGGCGGCAGGACCCTGCGCACCGGCAGCGTGCCGGCCGCCCTCACCGCCGGCGTCGGTCTGGTCCCCGAGGACCGCCATCACCAGGGCCTGGTCGGCGACCGCAGCGTGGCAGAGAACGCGACGCTCACCGTCACCGACCAGCTCGGCCCGTTCGGCATCGTGTTGCCCGCCCGCACCAGGGCCTTCGCTCAGCGCATGATCCGGGACCTCGACATCAAGACTCCCGCGGTCGCCACCCCGGTCTCCGCCCTCTCCGGCGGCAACCAGCAGAAGGTCGTCGTCGCCCGTGCCCTGGCCACCGATCCGCACGTGCTCGTGGCCGTCCGCCCCACCAACGGTGTGGACGTCAAGTCCAAGGAGTTCCTGCTCGGCAGGATCCGGCAGCTCGCGGACGACGGCAAGGCCGCGCTGATCGTCTCCGACGAACTGGACGACCTCAAGGTCTGCGACCGGGTCGTCGTCATGTTCCACGGGCGGGTGGTGGCCGAGTTCGCCCACGGATGGAGGGACGAGGACGTCGTCGCCGCCATCGAGGGCGTCGCCGGGGACCCGGCTCCTGCCACCACGTCTCCCACATCCGCCCTGCCCGCCTCATCCGGCGCGGACGAGCACGGAAGGTAGTCATGCCCGCCACCACAGATCTCACCGAGCCCGCACCGAGGACGGCGACGCCGGCCGCGGCGGACACCTCCCCCCGCCGGGTCGGTCTCGGGCACTTCCGTGAATTGTCCCTGGTCCCGGCGATCCTCGTCCTGGGCCTGATCGGGTTCATCGTCTCGCCGGCCTTCCTCACCGCCGACAACCTGATCGGTGTGGCCCAGCAGTCCACCGAGCTGAGCCTGCTGGTGCTCGCCACGACCTTCATCCTGGTCGCCGGCCGGATGGACCTGTCCCTGGAGTCCACCATCGGCGTGGCTCCCGTCATCGCCGTGTGGCTGATCCTGCCCGCCAGTGGGGGCCGGTTCACCGGACTCGGCCTCTTCCCCGAGTGGATGGCCATCCCGCTCTGCCTGCTGGTCGGGGCGCTGATCGGTGCCGTCAACGGCTTCCTCATCCTCAAGCTGCGCCTCAACGGCTTCATCGTCACTCTCGGCGCCCTGACCATGCTCCGCGGACTGCAAGTCGCCCTCTCCGAAGGCCAGTCCATCGTCGAGCTGCCCTCGTCCTTCACCTACCTGGGCCGGGCGTCCTGGCTGGGCGTGCCCGCCGCGATCTGGGTGTGCGCGCTGCTCTTCGCGATCGGCGGCAGTGCGCTGGCCTGGCTCCGGCACGGCCGGGCACTGTACGCGATCGGCGGGAACGCCGAGGCCGCCCGTACCGCGGGCGTCCGTGTCGACCGCATCGTGTGGGGCGTCCTCGTCCTCGGCAGCGTGCTCGCCGCGTTCGCCGGGATCCTCTACAGCGGGCACTACGGATCCGTCTCCGCCACACAGGGCAGCGGCTGGATCTTCCAGGTGTTCGCCGCGACCGTCATCGGCGGAGTAAGCCTCAACGGCGGCAAGGGTTCCGTCTTCGGCGCCCTCACCGGCGTCCTCACCCTCCAGCTCGTCGTCAACGTCATGACGCTGGCGGGCGTACCGCCCCTGTGGAACCAGTTCCTCAACGGCGCCATCATCATCGTCGCCCTGATCATCTCCCGATTCGCGTCCGGCGAGAAGCAGGAATAGCCACGTCCCGCAAGCGGCTCCGCAGGACCCGATCCCGGTCCTGCGGGGCCACCACCCGCACATACCCCGGCATGGAGAGGCACGTTAGTGGCACTGACGGACGAGGCGATCGACAAGATCAAGGCGATGATCCTCGACGGCGAGCTCACGCCTGGCTCACGCCTGCCCAAGGAGGAGATCCTCGCGGGACAACTCGGCTTGTCCCGGAATTCGCTGCGCGAGGCCGTCCGGGCACTGACCGCCATGCGAATACTGATCACCCGTCAGGGCGACGGCACATACGTCTCCAGCCTGGAGCCTCATCTCCTGCTGGAGAGTCTTTCCTTCGCCGCCGATGTCTCCCAGGGCCGCACGGCACTACAACTGGTCCAGGTGCGTCGCCTCCTTGAACCGCAGGCGACCGGGCTGGCCGCTGCCCTGCTGACGCCGGAGGACCTCCGGGAACTGCGCGACATCCTCGACAGGTCCCGGGCCGCCACCACCGTGGAGGAGTTCGTCGCCCACGACATCGCCTTCCATCTCAGGATCGTCGAAGCCGTCGGCAACCCCGTGCTGTCGATGCTTCTGCGGGTACTCTCCACACGCACCCAGCGCGTCCGGATCGTCCGCGGCAGCCGGACCCGTCATGCTCTGGACGCCGCCCACCAGGACCACGAGCAGATCCTCGGCGCGCTCCAGTCACGCGACGCCCTGCTGGCCGCCTCCGCCGCGACCGTTCACATCACGGCCGTGGAGCAGTGGCTGGCCGCCAGTCTGAGCGACGACCCGCTACGAGCGATCGACGACTGACCGCCCGCACGCCGGCTGCCGGCCGCACGCCGTCCGCCAGCCGCTCCCAGCGCACGCGGCCGGCGCCGGGCTCGGCCTGCTGGGATTACCTCATGGCCTGTTCGGATTCCCTCACGATCGAACCTCCTCGGGGTCCTCCTGCCGCGGCTGCGCCCGCACGTCGACAGTCCGATCGAAGAAGAATTCGTGCTTGAGGAAGGAGACGTCGTACTCGTGACCCGGGTACGGCGGGATCAGCTGGGCGGCCTGGAACAGCCGCCAGCCGTCCTGAAGGGCGGCCACCCCCGACTCGTACGGCGGCTCGTCGCTGTCGCCCGTGGTGGGCGAGGTCCGGCCGGTGCCGTCGTAGCGCGACCAGCCGACGACACAGGAGTCCAGCGCCGAGTCCGCCAGGTACAGCACGAGCACCTGCTGCCGCAGCACCGAGGCGGTGGCATCTCCGGTGTCCGCCCGCGCGGGAAGAATCGCTTCGGTCGTCATGCCACGGCCCCCTTCGGGCGGTTGGAGGCCCTGGTCACCCAGTGGTCGAGGTCGAAACCGTCGTCGCCGGTCAGCTCCCGCCACAGCAGGATGCGGTTGTACCGCTCCAGCCGGCCGGTCGCTCCCTCGTACCACGGGAACATCGCGTCCAACTCCGCGGTCACCTGCGGGTCGTGGAGATCCGAGGTGTCCCACAGACGTCGTTGACGCACCCTGGGATTGAAGCGGATCTTGAACATGTAGCGCAGGGTGTCGCTGTCGTTGCGCCGGCCCCCGTGCCAGATGCCGTGGTGCAGAAACACCGCAGTGCCGGCCGGACAGACCAACCGGTTCTGACCGCGCAGGTTCTGGTAACGGCCCGTGTCCGATTCATTGGTCCGCCGCAGATGGCTGCCCGGCACGCTGAGCGTTCCGCCCATCTCCAGCGTCACGGCCTGCGGGTAGTACATCAGCTGAACGTCGAAGGCGTCCGGTCGGACGTCGATGATGGCGTCCCCGTGCAAGGCCTGCGCGGCGCCTCCGTGAGGCTCGCGGGTGTGCACGAAGTGGTGGTCCACCCACGGTTCCGGGCCGACCAGGCTGCGCAGGGCCCCTGCCACCTGCGGCAGTTCCAGCAGCCTGCGGACGAAGGAGCCGTTCGCGTACGCATCGGACAGCGGCGTCCCGTACGGCACCGGCGGCACTCCGTCCGCCAGTACCGCCATGCCCTCGGCGTTCATCTCCGCCGGGACCACCGCGTCCAGGCGCAGTGACCCGGACGCCACGAAGCGCGCCATCTGCACCGAGTTCAACAGTTCCAGCGTGTTCTCCATGAGCGCCACGCTAGGTCCCGCCGCCGGGCACCGCGTGGGCCGCGTTCACCCTCCACTGGTCGATTCTCACCACGCCGTCCGACACGTACATCGAGGACCGCGCCCCAGGAGTGGGCCGCGTACGCCGTGGTAGAACACGGAACCATGCAGACGGTCCTCGCCCCTCTCGACGAGCCTCCCACTCTCGCCGCTCTCGGCATCGGTGTGCACGGTCCGGCCGGCCAGGTCGACGTGTTCTCGCTGCCGGACCTGTGGCAGCTCCATCTGTACGGCTACCACGCCGACTTGACGGTCGACGGCACCGAGCACACGATCCACCCCGGGCGGGTCAGCCTCGTACCACCCGGAACCGAGGTGCATTACCGCTACCGGGGCCGCTCCGAACACCTCTACGCCCACTTCCGCCTGGGCTCGGCGGGAACACCCCACAGCATTCCGGTGATCCAGCCCACCGGACACGAGCTCGACCTGCTCACTGCACAGTTGCGGCAGGCACTGGCCGCCTGGCCGAACACCCCGGCGGAGGCCACCGCCGAGGTGTGGGCCGCCCTGTGGCGGATCGCCCGGCTCACCCCACTGCGGGAGCAGAGCGCCCCGGCCGTCCATCCGGCGGTGGCAGCCGCGACGGCCCTGATCGAGGCGCGGCTGACGGAGTCCCTGACGGTGCCGGAGATCGCGAAGGCGGCCGGCGTCTCCCACAACCACCTGACCCGGCTCTTCCGCGCCGCCACCGGGGAAACCGTCGTCGGCTACATCCGGGCCCGCCGGATGGAACGCGCACGCCATTTCCTGCGGGCCACCACGCTCTCCATCCCCGCCGTCGCCGCCTCGGTCGGCATCCCCGACCTCCAGGCGTTCAACAAGGCCTGCCGCCGCGAACTCGGGGCGTCACCACGCGGTATCCGTACCGCCGGTCCCGCCCCGCGCGACAGCTCGGCTCAGTAGATACAGACCATCGGCAGCCCGCCCCCTGCTCCCCGCCTCCCGCTTCCCGCTTCCCGCTTCCCGCTTCCCGCTTCCCGCTTCCCGCCTCGAAGATCTCCGGCAACCCTTTCGCCTCCGGCGGCAACCTACGCAGTGCACCATCGGCTCGATCTTCCGGACGGACGCACATGCGGACAGCAAGACAGGCAACGCGGCAGCCCAGGCACAGGCGCAAGCACAGACACAGGCTGATGTGGAGCACGATGACGGTGCTGACAGCCGCAGGCGCCCTCATCGGCCTGGTGGTGGCGCTGCGCCCCGGCCCCACGCCGGATGCAGGGGCGGCCACGACCGTAGTCCCCGTCGCCGGCACCGAGGCGACGCCCACGACGGCTCCTTCGACCAGTTCCGCAACCCCGACCAGCATCTCTCGCGCGCCGGCGACCCCGACCTCGACCCCGACCAGCGCCTCTCACGCGCCGGCGACCCCGCGCACGACCACCGCGGCGGCGAAGCCCTCGCCGAGGGTCAGCTCGCGGACGCCCGGGCGCGCGGCACCGCGGACCGGACGCATCCAGCCCCACACCCCCTACAAGGGGGTCGCGACCGCTTACAAGGCCGCGGACGGCGACGGCGCCTGCCTGTTCGGGCCGAGTGACGACCTCATGGTCGCGGCGATGAACACCACCGACTACGAGTCGTCCAGGGCATGCGGTGCGTACGTGCTCGTCCGCGCCTCCAACGGCGCCTCGATCACGGTCCGGATCACCAACGAATGCCCGCTGCCCTGCGCGCCCGGACAACTCGACCTCAGCGAGCAGGCATTCGCCAAGCTGGCGGACCTCAAGGTCGGTCGGCTCCCGATCACCTGGAGCCTGCTGAGTCCCGACACGCTCGGCCCGCTCTCCATCCGGTACAAGACCGGGTCCAGCCCCTACTGGTGCGGCATCCAAGTGATCAACCACCGCAATCCGGTCGATCGGCTGGAGGTCCGCACCGCCCAAGGCTGGCGACAGCTGCCCCGTACCGACTACAACTACTTCCTCTCCACCGACGGCAGCGGATGCGGCAGCTCGATCAGGGTCACCGACGTCTACGGAGAACGACTGACGGTCGACGGGATCGCGCTGAAGCCGGACGTCGCCCAGCCGACCCGCCTCCAGTTCGCCCCGCGCTGAACCCGCATCGCCCCTCGACGGAGTGGTCGCACACCGCAACCGGGCGCAACTCGCCTGGCTCGACGGCGTCCTGGACCGGCACCCGGGCCTGGTCCTGGAGAACTGCGCCTCCGGCGGTATGCGCTGGGACCACGCCTTGCTGTCCCGGGTCCAGCTCCAGTCCACCAGCGACCAGCAGAACCTCCAGCTGTACGCGCCCATCGCAGCGTCCGCGCCCACCGTCTCGGCTCCCGAGCAGAACGCCGTCTGGGCCTACCCCCAGCCGGAGGACTCCCTCGACGAGGTGGCCTTCACCATGGCCAACGCGCTCCTCGGCCGGATCCATCTCTCCGGCCGGATTCCCGAACTCGAGCCGGAGGCCCGCGCCCTGGTCCGCGAAGCGGTGGCGACGTACAAGGCCATCCGCGCCGATCTGCCGCAAGCCGTTCCGTCCTGGCCGCTGGGCCTTCCTGCCTGGGACGACCCGTGGATCGCCCTGGCCCTGCGCACTCCCGCCACCACCTACCTCACCGCCTGGCGCCGCCCCGGCACCGACGCCACGGCGACGCTTCACCTGCCCCACCTGCGGGACACCGCCACCCGTGTCGACCTGCTCTACCCCTCGGTCAGTCGGGCCGTCTCCGCCTGGATGCCCGACACGGCCGAGCTGAGCCTGACCCTGCCCACCGCGCCGTCCGCCGTCCTGCTCCGCATCACCCCGACGGACCCCGGCGCTCCCTGAGCCGCCCCGCCCCCGCATCACCAATCGACGAGAGGACCTGTCAGGTGCCCCCTGCGCGCCAGCCGGACGAACGCTTCGCCAACCCGGTGATCCCCGGCTTCCACCCCGACCCCAGCGTCTGCCGCGTCGGCGACGACTACTACCTGGTGTGCTCCAGCTTCGAGTACTTCCCCGGCATCCCCGTCTTCCACAGCCGTGACCTGGTGCACTGGACGCAGATCGGCAATGCCCTGGACCGGCCCGAGCAGTTGCGCCTGCCGGCGGACATGCCGTCCTCCGGCGGGATCTACGCCCCCACCCTGCGCCACCACGACGGCCGCTTCTGGTTGATCGTCACCAACTGCAGCGAAGGCGGCGGCAACTTCATCGTCACGGCCACCGACCCCTCCGGACCGTGGTCGGACCCCATCTGGGCGCCGGGTGTCCCCGGAATCGATCCCGACCTGGTCTGGGGCGAGGACGGCACCTGCTGGTGCACGGTCGCCGGGGTCTCGCAGGTCCGTATCGACCCGTCCACCGGGCAGACGTACGGAACGCCGCACAGGCTCTGGTCCGGCGGGCCCGGCGCCAAGGCCCCGGAGGCGCCGCACCTGTACCGGATCGGGGACTACTGGTACCTGCTCATCGCCGAGGGCGGCACCGAGCGCGGCCACGGTGTCTCGATCGCCCGCGGCCTCAGTCCTGCCGGCCCGTTCGAGCCGTGCCCGGCCAACCCGATCCTCACCCACCGCGGCACCGACCGCCCCGTCCAGAACACCGGGCACGCCGACCTGGTCCAGGGCCCCGACAGCTCCTGGTGGATGGTGCTGCTCGGCGTCCGGCCGGGCGGCGGCACGCCGGGCTGGCACGTGCTCGGCCGGGAGACCTTCCTGGCCCCCGTGACCTGGGTGGACGACTGGCCGGTCGTCGGCGAGGTCACCCTGGACCTGCCCGAGCTCCCGTGGCCGCTCTCCCCCGCCCCTGTCGAGGAGCAGCGGGACGACTTCGAGCTCGCCGAACTGCGACCGTCCTGGATCTCCCTGCGCGACCGGGCCGCCGAACACAGCACCACCAAGGAACGCCCCGGCTGGCTGACCCTCCGTGCGCGGGCCAGCTCCCTGGACCAACCCGACGTGGTGTTCACCGGCCGGCGCCAGCAGCACCTCGCGTGCCGGGCGCGCACGCTGGTCGACCCCTCCGAAGGGCGCGGCGGCCTCGCCGTCCGGCTGGACGAGCAGCACCACTACGCGATCGAGGCGTCCGGTACGAAGGTGCGCGTCGTCGCGCATGTCGGCTCCCTGCGCACGGTCGTGGCCGCGCAGTCCGTGCCGGCCGGGCCGGTGGTCCTCACCGTCACGATCACGGAACCGCCGTCTCCGCACGGACCGTGCACCGGACCCGACGTCGTCTCCCTCGGCTTCGAGCAGCCCGACGGCACGTACACCGTGCTCGCGACCCTCGACGGCCGCTACCTGTCGACCGAGGTCGCCGGCGGCTTCACGGGCCGGGTCATCGGCATGTACGCCGCGGCAGGCACCGTCCACTTCGACTGGTTCGACTACGAGCCCCTCGACGTCTGAGCCAGACCCCCCGAACGGCACGACACACATCACCCGACGAACCTGCGGCAGCAGGTGTGGCCGGCGGTGGCGCCTTGCCGCTGCCGGCCACGGACCGGATCACCCGTACGACCGACCGAAAGGCATGACACATGAAGGACATACGGCCACCCGCGCGTCACCGCAACCGCGGTCCCGGACGCCTGGCCGGCCTGCTGATGGCGCTGCTCGTCGTCCTGGGACTGGCCGGCAGCACCGCGATCGCCGCGCCCGGCGGCACGGCACAGCAGGCACGCGCCACGGTCAAGGTTCCGGCCCGCGCCATCGACGCCGTCGCGGCGATGCAGCCCAGCTGGAACCTGGGCAACACCCTGGACGCGATTCCGGACGAGACGTCCTGGGGCAACCCCAAGGCCACCAGGGAACTGTTCAAGACCATCCGGGCGGAGGGATTCCGCAGCGTCCGCGTCCCGGTGTCCTGGCATGACCACCAGTCCACCACCGCGCCGTACACCGTCGACGCCGCGTACATGAGCCGCGTCATGGAGGTGGTCGACTGGGCGCTGGCCGAGAACCTCTACGTCGTGCTCAACGTCCACCACGACTCATGGCAATGGATCGAGAAGATCGCCACCGACCACGACAACGTGGTCGCCCGCTTCAACGCCCTGTGGACCCAGATCTCCGCGACGTTCCGGAACGAGCCGCGCACCCTGCTCTTCGAAGGCGTCAACGAACCGAACTTCAGCAACGCCACGGCCGCGCAGAAGACCCAGTTCATGGACGAGCTGAACACCTCGTTCCAGAAGGTCGTCCGCGCTTCGGGCGGCGGGAACAAGAACCGCCTGCTCGTCCTCACCACGCAGGTCGGCACCCCGTCCCAGGACCTCATGGACGACCTTCACACCACGATCACGGCGCTGCGCGACAGCAATCTGGTCGCCACCGTGCACTACTACAGCTACTTCCCGTTCAGCGTGAACATCGCGGGCGGCACCCGGTACGACGACACCGCCCGCAACGACGCGGAGGACGTCTTCGCCCGCATTCACCACACCTTCGTCGCCAGGGGCATCCCCGTCTACCTCGGCGAGTACGGTCTGCTCGCGTACCCGGACGACAACCACCCCTCCCGCATCGAGCGGGGCGAGGCGCTGAAGTACTACGAACACGTCGGACACCTGGCACGCGCCGCGGGTGCCACCACCGCCCTGTGGGACCCCGGCTTCGCGTATCTGAACCGCGCGACCCTGAAGTGGCGCGACCCCGCCCTCTTCGCCTGGATCAAGTCGAGCTGGACCACCCGCTCGGGAACCGCCTCCTTCGACAGGGTCCACCTGGCGAAGTCGAGCCGGATCACGCCCCAGTCGCTCACCCTGAACCCGAACGGCACCAGGTTCCGGGGGCTGTGGCACGGCGACACCAAGCTGGCCGAGGGCCGGGACTACACCGTCTTCGAGAACCGGCTCACCCTCACGGCACCGGCCCTGACCCGGCTGACCGGGGATCGCGCCTACGGGGTCAACGCGACGCTCCAGGCCCGGTTCTCCGCGGGGCTGCCCTGGCAGATCGACGTGGTCACGTACGACACTCCGGTGCTGTCGGACGCCACGGGCACGGCCGAGGAGTTCACCGTCCCCACGCAGTACCAGGGGGACGACCTGGCGACGATGGAGTCCACGTACTCCGACGGCACCAACGCCGGCCAGACCAGCTGGACTCCGTACCAGGAGTTCAACCAGTCCTTCAGGCCGGACTACCGGAACGGCACGATCATCCTCACCACCGCGTACGTGAAGGCACTGCGTGACGGCGATCCGGCGACGCTGACCTTCCACTTCCACAGCGGCGCCAAGGTGAAGTACAAGGTCACGAAGTCCGGCGACTCGGTCACCGGTACGGCGGTCAAGGAATCCTGACCGATCGGCCCTCGCCCTGGTTGCCCACCTCCCCCGGCGACCAGGGCACTGCCGTATCCGCGCGCCACCTCAGAGGCCCAGAAGCGTATCGAAGCGCATCGACGTACGATGGACACGCGCTCAGGATGGGGCTAGGGTCGGCATGCATTTCCTGCATGTATGGTCCGCACGCATTGTCGAAGCGCTTCACAAGGCTGGGAGAGCTGGATGGTAACCCTCGCCGAGGTCGCCCGGCACGCCGGAGTGTCGGCAAGCACGGTCAGCTACGTCCTCAGCGGCAAGAGGTCCATCTCCGCGACCACCCGGCTGCGGGTCGAGCAGAGCATCCACGAGCTGGGATACCACCCGAACGCGGGCGCGCGGGCCCTGGCCAGCAACAGGTCGAACGTCATCGCGCTGATGATTCCGCTGCGCACCGACATGTACGTGCCGGTGATGATGGAGATCGCCGTCGCGGTCGCCACGACGGCCCGGACGCACGGGTACGACGTGCTGCTGCTGACCGGCGAAGAGGGCCCCGACGCCGTCCGCCGCGTCACCGGCAGTGGTCTCGCCGACGCGATGATCCTGATGGATGTCGAACTCGACGACGAGCGGATGCCGTTGCTGCGCAACACCGACCTGCCGGCCGTGCTGATCGGGCTGCCCGCCGACACCACGGGACTGACCTGCGTCGACCTCGACTTCAAGGCGACGGGCGCGCTGTGCGTCGAGCATCTGGCGACGCTCGGCCACCACGACATCGCCGTCATCGGCGAGGCCCCCGCGGTCTACGAACGGCACACCGGCTTCGCCGAGCGGACCCTCTACGGACTTCGGTCCCGGGCAGCGGAGTTGGGCATCAGAGTGTTGCACCGGCCGTGCGAGGGCGGCTACGACGCGACGGCCGGCACCTTCGCCCGCATCCTCGACGAGCGCCCGGGCACCACGGGGTTCGTCGTGCAGAACGAGCAGGCGGTCGAGCCGCTGCTCGCCCTGCTGCGCCAGCAGGGCCGCGCCGTGCCCGAGGACGTGTCGGTGGTCGCGGTCTGCCCGGACCAGGTGGCCGTCCAGGCCTCGGTGCGACTGACCTCGGTCTCCATCCCCGCACAGGAGATGGGCCGGCAGGCGGTGGAGCGACTGGTCACCAAGCTCGGCGGCCGCGGTACCGACGAAGTCATGCTCATCGCACCCGAGTTGACGGTGCGGGCGAGCACGGGGCCGGCGCCCTCGGCCGCCGTCTGAGCAACGCACCGCGGGCCGAGGTCGGCCGCGCCCGAGAGGGACGCGGACCGACCTCGGCCCTGGTGTCGGATCAGCCGCCGTTGACGGTCAGGTTGTTGGTGTTGAAGTTGAGTCCGCCGGCCGACGAGGTGATCTCATAGCCGAACTGGACGTCACCGATGGTCTCGCTGCCAGGCATCCAGCCCTTGGTGTACGCGATCCAGTTGAGGATCGGCTTGATGTCCACGGTGCCGGAGCTGGAGTCGGACGTCCGCAGGAACGAGAACACCTGGTTCGACCCGTTGGTGCCCTTGTAGACGTTCCAGCTGTGGCCGCCGAGCGTGACGTTGTCCTGCCAGGTGCCGATCGGACCGACGGCACCGTTGTCGTTGACCCAGAGCATGATCTCGTACTGGTGGTCGGTGTCCCAGATGTCGTACGACGTGTTGTACGCGCCGGACGACGGGACGCTGACGTTGTAGCTGCTGGTGAGCCGGCCGAGCGAGTCGATCGTCTTGTTGATCGGCTTCGTCGAGTTGGGGTACGACTTGATGCCTCCGGTGTTGGGGTGGTCGGCCCAGACGCCCCAGCCGGTACCGGAGTTGGCCCAGGTGCACTGGCTGCCCGCGCCGGAGCCCCAGATGTTGTTGTAGAGCGTGTAGCCGTCCAGGTTGGTGCTGCCCCACTGGTCGCAGGTGTTCCAGACTGCGGCCGAAGCGGGGGCGGCGGCGAGACCGACGGTGGCACCAAGAGCCATCGCCGGCGCCAGCAGCGCCATGGTGATCTTGCGAATCGAGCTTGTGGCCATGGTTGTCCCTTCCATGGGTGGGGAAATGTGGGGGGGCTACCACGCCTCCATGCTGAGGACGTGGTCCTCTCCGGCGACGAGATCGATCGGCTGCGCGTCACCGGAGGAAGTCCTGACTTCGATACGGACCGTGCGAGTCGGCTTCAGAACCGCCGTCGCCCGGCCGGGCGCCCAGGTCAGTTCGACCTCGGCTCCGAACCGCGTGCGTACGCCCGTGAGCCGGCCCGCCGGGAGAGCGGGCGGCAGCGCGGGCAGGAGGACCAGTCGGTGAGGAGTCGACTGGAGAACCATCTCGATCAGTACGCCGGGCAGGGTGTGCGCGGCGTCGGCGTTGTAGACGTGGCGGTTCGGGTAGTGGGCGCTCATCAGGGAGGCGTGGAAGAAGTCGCCGTCCAGGACCTGGCCGAGGGCGTGGGCGACGCGTTCGCCGTCCCGGAGCCGGGCTGCGATGAGCGCGTGGTGGAGATGGCCGTGGGCGGAGTCGTTCTCGGCGCCGCGCAGTTCGAGGGCGCGGTGGGCGGCCGCGGCGAGGCCGGGGGTGTCGTAGGGGGTGATCTCGTCGAGCGGCCAGGCGCCGTACAGATGGCTGAGGTGGCGGTGGTCGTAGGAGTCCCGCAGGCCCGGCCAGGCCCATTCGGCCAGGGCACCGTCGTCGTTGATCCGGTGCGGCGGGAGCCGGTCGGCGAGAGCGCGCCAGCGGTCGGCGTGCTCCGGGTGGTAGTCGGCGGCCGTGAGCAGCGCGTGCCGGGCCGCCGAGAGGTCCATGGCCGCGTTGATCGTGCCCCAGCTCGCATTCGCCGGGCGGTTCTCGGGTGAGTAGGAGGGGACGACGACCACGTGGCCGTCGCCGTCGGTCCGGGTGAGGAAGTCCTCGTAGAAGCAGGCGACTTCGGCGAGGGCGGTGGCGGTGCGCGGGTCGCGGCTGCCGTGGGTCTCGTCATGGTCGACGAGCGGTTTGAGCAGCCAGTCGGCGCCGGCGGTCCACAGGTGCAGGGGGTATTCGCGGTTGAAGTGGTACGAGTGGCCCGACTCGCCGTCGGTGTGACCGGGGGCGACCACGCCCCGGGTCCCGAAGATCACGCGGGCGTTGTCGCGCCAGTCGGGCAGCTGACGCTGGATCAGCGCGGCGTGGGCCTCGGTGACCTCGGGGAGGGCGGCAGCCGGGGCGGAGGCGGTCTGGAGGTTGAGGTTGGCGTCGTTGGTGAACGCACCCGACCAGGCCGTGTTCCAGTCACCGGTCCACAGGCCGGTCAGCCGGGGCGGGAAGAGACCGCTGGCGGACAGCAGGTGGTAGCGGCCGGCCGCGAACAGCCGCTCCAGCAGGGCGGGGTTGCGCGGGCGCTTGAGCAGCTCGGAGCCGGGCAGGGCCCGTTCGGCCGGGGCGGCGGCCAGGTCGAGGGTGACGCGCTCGTACGCGGTGCGGTGGAGGGCGACATGGCGTTCGAGGAGCTGGTCGTACTCCGTGGCCAGCTCGCGCAGGGCACGGCCCTCCGCGGTCACGTCGAGTACGCCGGTGTGTCGCCGGACCTTGGTGAGGAGCAGGACGGACCGGGCGCCCTCGATGTGCGCGCCCGGAGGGGCGAGGGCCGTCGTACCTCCGGTGACGGCGATCAGCGTGACTCCGGTGAAGGCACGGTCGCCCTCGGGGTAGCGGGCACGCAGGCTCAGCAGGGCGCCCTCGGGGGTGAGGACGGCTCCGTGGCCGACGGCCAGCCCGGCGGGAGCACCGGGGAGCCGGTGGTCGAGGGAGATGTCGAGGGTGAGGCCGGGCGCCGTCACGTGCTGGACGATCACGTCGTCGGCGCGGGAGACGAAGACCCGGCTGGTCCAGCCGGCGCACTCCGCCCGGACGACGCCCGTGGCGAAGTCGACGGACCGGCGGTAGCCGTGCCCCTTCCTGGACGGCCGGTGCAGCCGGATCTGGAAGGCGGGATGGAAGGGCCGCACCCACTGGAGCGGGCGGCCGTCGGTGAAGCTCTCCGCGGCGGTGCGGTCGCCGCCCAGGAGGCGGTCCTGGAGGGCGGGGAGTTCGTCGGCGAGGCGCGGGGGCCGGGTGTCGCTGGCGTTGGGGCGCACCAGGGTGTGATGCGTGACGATGACACGCTCGTCGTTCGGGTCGCCGAACGCGAGGGTGCCGTGGTGGCCGTTGCCGCTGAGGAAGGCGTCCTCCCAGCGGGCGGCCGGCTGGGGCTCCCAGGTTCCGTGGACCGGTATGCGGGTCATGGCCGCAGTACCGCCACGTCGTAGCGGCCGAGGGTCACCCGGTCGGTGACGGCCGTCCCCGTGAGCAGGTCCTGGTGGGTGCCGGGCACCTCGACGGTCACCGGCTCACGGCCGTGGTTGAGCACGAAGAGCGCCTCGCCCCGGCGGACGGCCTCGACCTGCTCGGGGAGGCCGTCGAGCACCGGCCGCACGCCCGCGTCGGAGGCGATCCGGGCCAGCAGGTCGCGCAGCGCCTCCGGCTCCGGGAGCGTGGAGACGTACCAGGCCCGGCCCTTGCGCAGGACGGCGGGCAGTCCGTCGAGTTCACCGGCTTTGTACGGCACGGACTCGTCGGCGGTGCCGTCGGCCTCCAGTTCCTCGGACCACAGGGTTCCCCGGAAGCCCTCGCAGGTGGCGGTCTCCCCCGCGTCCAGAGGCCACCACTCGTGCAGGGTGCGGATGCCGAACAGCTCGCGGAGCCGGGCGTCCATGCCACCGGGGCGCACCCGGTCGTCCTCGTCGGCGACGCCGGTCTGGAAGCCGCAGACGAGGGTGCCGCCGCGGCGGACATGGGCGAGGAGATTGTCGATCGCCGCGTCGGTGAGCGCGTACAGCTGCGGCACGACGACCACGGAGTACGGCGTCAGGTCGTGCTCGGGGTGGGCGAAGTCGGTGGTGAGGTGCGCCTGCCAGAGGGCTCGATGCCAGGCGCGCAGGACGTCCGGGTACTCCACCTGGTGGGACAGGCGGCCGTCCTGAGCGCCGGCCCACCAGGCGTGCCAGTCGTGCAGGACCGCGATGTCCGCGGTGATGTTCCGACCGGTCACCTCGGAGGCGATCCGCTCCAGGTCCGCGCCGAGCTGTTTGACCTCCTGGTAGGTCCGGCCCTCCTCCCCGGCGTGGCTGACCATGCCGGAGTGGAACTTCTCCGCGCCCTGCCGGGACTGCCGCCACTGGAAGTAGCAGACGGCGTCGGCACCCCGGGCCACGGCCTGGAGGGACCAGAGCCGGTTGAGGCCGCGGGGCTTGGGGTGGTTCACACCCCGCCAGTTGACGGGCCCGGCCGCCTGTTCCGTGAGCATCCACGGCCCGTGCGCCTGGGAGCGGGTCATGTCCTGGACGAGGGCGCCGCTCTGCGCGCCCAGCGGGTCGCGCGGGTCGGGGTAGATGTCGACGGACACGACGTCCTCCTCCTCCGCCCAGCGCCAGGCGTCCTGGCCGATCCACAGCGGCATGAAGTTGCTGGTGACCGGCAGGTGCGGGGTGTGGCGGCGGACGATGTCCCGCTCCGCGACGTAGCACTCCAGGAGCATGTCGGAGGTGAAGCGCCGGAAGTCCAGGACCTGGCCGGGGTTGCGCATGTAGTGCGGGAGGCGCGGCGGCAGGATGCCGTCCCAGGTGTCGTAGCCCTGGCTCCAGAAGGCGGTGCCCCAGGTCTCGTTGAGGGCGTCGAGGGTGCCGTACTTCTCTCGCAGCCAGCGGCGGAAGGCTGCCGCGGCCTCGTCGCCGTAGTCGAAGGTGCAGTACTCGTTGTTGATGTGCCACATCGTCAGCGCCGGGTGGCCGCCGTAGCGGGCGGCGAGGTCCTCGGTGATGGCAGCGGCGTAGCGCCGGTAGGTGGCGCTGGAGTGCGAGAAGTGCTGCCGGCCGCCCCACCACTCGGTGCGGCCGTCCTCGGTGACGGGCAGGGTGTCGGGGTGCAGCCGGCCCATCCAGGGCGGAGGCGAGGAGGTGGGGGTGGCGAGGACGACGCCGATGCCGTTCGCGTGCATCAGGTCCATCAGCGTGTCCAGCCAACCGAACTCCCGTGCGCCCGGCTCCGGTTCCAGCATCGACCAGGAGAAGACACCGAGGGTGACCGAGTTGACCCCGGCCGCCTTCATCAGGCGTACGTCCTCGTGCCAGGTCTCCTCGGGCCACTGCTCCGGGTTGTAGTCGCCGCCGAAGAGCAGACGGCCTCGTGTCGCGTCGCTCAGTCCGGGCATCAGACGGGCTCCCCGTACTGCACGCCGCGCCCGTTGGTGGCGAGGTAGACCCGACCGTGGACGCGCGGGTCGCCGGTGATGGCCGTGCCGGTCCAGCCCCACTGGTGCTGGTCGTCGTTGATCCGCGTCCAGGTCCTGGCCTCGTCGTCGGAGCGGTGGATGGCGTTGAAGTCCTCGATCCCGCCGGCCATGTAGATCGCCGGGTAGGAGGCGCCCTCGGCTGCCTTGCCGAAGCCCAGGGTGTGCGAGGCCCGGCAGCTGCCGACCTTGGTGAAACCGGCGCCGCCGTCGGTGGAGCGGTAGAGACCGTTCGCCTTGGCGCTGAGCCACAGGTCACCGGAGCGTCCCGGGGCCGCGGCCAGCTGGAACCCGGCGTCGCCCGAGCTCAGGCCGGTGGCCCGGGCGGAGAAGGTCAGGCCGCTGTCGGTGCTGGCGCAGAGCGTGCCGGCGGTCGTGTCGAAGGCGTAGAAGGACGTCGGGTCCACGGGGTCCGCGACCAGGACGGCGCCCTTCGGGAGGGAGGTGACCTCGGACCAGGTGGCGCCGTTGTCCGCGGAGCGGTGCGCCGGGTACAGGGTGCCGTCCCAGTGCGCGAGGGCCCACAGCAGCACACTGCCGTCGGCGTTGGTGACGATCAGGCCGGGTGCGTCCTTGGCGGCGGCGGGCTGTGCCTCGAAGGGTGCCCAGGTCTTTCCGCCGTCGTTCGACCAGGCGCCGTTGCCGTTGTCACCGGAGCCGGTGCGCACGACGTACGAGGGCTTGAGCGCGGCCTGGGCGAGTCCGGTGGCGGACCCGAACACGGGGTTCGTGGCCAAGCCGCGCGACGGCGAAGCGGTCAGCCGCTCGTGGTAGAGCACGCCGATGTCCCGCGACCCGCTGATCAGATGGGCCTCTCCCGTCGGAGGCGACACGAGCTGTACCACGGAGGCCTCCTCGAGGCCGCGGATCTGTGGGGCCCAGTGCTTGAGGTCGCGCGTGGCGTACAGGGTCGCGCCGGTGCCGTGGACGACGTGCTCGGAGTCGAACGGGTCGAGGCCGACGGCCTGGACCCACCAGCCGAACTTGGGCTTGTCCTTGCCCCACGTGAGGTAGGGGGTCTCGGAGACGTCGAGGAAGGCCTCGTCCCCCAAGGACTTCCAGGTGCCGCCGCCGTCGGTGGAACGAAAGACGGTGTCGGTCTCGGCCCAGCGGTTGTTGGTGGACACGACGAGCGTCCCGGGCCGGCCGGCGTCGACGGCGACACCGCCGTAGCCGAAGGTGTCGGTCCCGCCGTCGCTCGTCGCCCCGCCGGGCTTCACGGGGGTGACCTCGGTCCACTTCCCGTTCGCCGTATGCAGCTTGTGCACGCTGCCGTCCGACTGCCCGTTGGGACCGGGGGCGTTGGCGTACGTCACGTACAGCTCGCGGTCGAGGCGGTCGTAGGCGGCGCGGATCGGCACCGTCGCGGCGGTGCCGGTGGGCTGCCCGGGGACGGGCTCCCAGGCCTTTCCGTCGGACGTGCGGAACAGGTTGGGGTTGCCCGCGGTGCCGTCGGAGTCGCCCCAGCCGGCATAGACGCCGCGGCCCGCGGCGACGAGGAGGGTGATGCCCTGGCCGGTGGCGCTCGGGGTGGCCGGGAAGCTCACCGCCGTCCAGGTCGCGCCGCGGTCCGTCGACCTGAGCAGCCCGTCGTGCCGGGTGCCGAGCCACAGGGTGTCGCTGTTCCGTGGGTCGACAAGGAGCCGTTCACCGCATCCCCGCCCGTCCTCGTTGGCGCCGAGCTTCACGGTGAGGTCGGTGCGTTTCCAGGTGGCCCCCCGGTCCTCGGAGCGCAGCACGGCTCCGGTGCCGGCCCAGGACTGGGTGTAGGTACCGAGGGCGAGATAGACCCGGTCGGGGTGGGCGGGGTCGACGGCCATGGCCTCGACACCGAGCAGGTTCGAGTCGTCCCAGCCGAGGTGGTCGGTCAGCGGGGTCCACCGCTCGGTCCCGTCGTCCCAGCGGTACGCGCCCCCGATGTCGGTCCGGGCGTAGGCGAGCCCTCGTACCGACGGGTGGAACAGCACCCCGGTGATGAACCCGGTGCCGCCCATGACGGCGTTGCGCCACCGGTAGCCGCTCTTCGCGACGGCCGCGGGAGCGGCGGCCTGGGCCTGTCCCGAAACCGCCGGCAGGGAGACGACCGCGGCGACGGCGGCGGACCCGGCGAGAACGGAGCGTCGGCTGAGATGAAACGTGCTCATGACATACCTCGGTCAGTACGAAGGGGGAAGTCGAGCCGGAATCAGGGGCGTGGGGCCCTGCGCGACGAGCCGGGCGGAGCCGCGGACGGCGTACGGCGGGAGGCACGGCGGCGGGGGCACGGCGGCGGGACCCGGACCACAGGGCGTCAGCCCTTGACGGCTCCGGTGAGCATGCCCTTCTTGAAGTGCCGCTGGACGAAGGGGGAGGCGACCGCGACGGGGATCAGCGCGAGGACCATGACGGCCATCTGCAGTCCCAGGCCGGAGAGCTCTCCGGTGCGGACCGCCTGCTGGAGGCCGGTCGGCGCCTCGGTGTTCTTCTGGACGAGTTGGATGAGCACGTTCTGCAGCGGCATCATCTCCTGGTCGGTGAGGTAGATGGAGGCGTTGAACCAGGAGCTCCAGTAGCCGACCGCGTAGAACAGCGAGATGACGGCCAGCACCGCGCGCGACAGCGGCATGATGATGGTCAGCAGGATGCGCAGGTCACTGGCTCCGTCGATGCGGGCGGACTCGGTGAGTTCGGGGGAGATCCCCATGAAGAAGGCCCGCAGGACGAGGATGTTGAAGACACTGACCGCGCTCGGCAGGACCAGCGACAGATAGGAGTCGGTGAGCCCCATCGACTGCACCAGAAGGTACGTCGGAATGAGCCCGGCCCCGAAGAACATGGTCGCCATCATGGTCATCAGGAAGAACCGATGGCCCAGACTCCCCGGCCGGGACAACGCATAGGCCGCGAGCACCGACACCGTCATCGAGAACAGCGTGCCGAAGAGCGTGACACCGACCGAGACCATGATCGCCCGGCTGACCTGCCCACCGCCGAGCAGTTCGGTGTAGTTGACGAACGTGACGCCCTGGGGGATCACGACGAGGCCGCCGGCCCGGTCGATCACGGGCTTGGGAGAGAGGCTGGTGACGATCACGATCCACAGCGGTCCGAGCACCCCCAGACAGGAGAGCAGAAGGAAGCCGCTCTTGGCGGTGAGCCCCGCCTTGCTCGGGGGCTCCTCCCACACGGGGCGGGCGGGAGCCTTGAAGCTGCGGATGAGCTGCGTGTTGAGGCTCACTTCTTGTACACCCCCTGCTCGCCCAGCAGGTGCGCGAACTTGTTCGCACCCAGGACGAGACACACTCCGATGAGTCCCTTGGCCAGGCCGACCGCGGCCGCGTAACTGAAGTCGCCGTTCTGAATACCCATGTTCCACACGTACGTGTCCATGACCTCGCTGGCCCCCGCGCCGACCGCGTCCCGCTGGAGCAGGAACTGCTCGAATCCGACGCTCAGCGCGTCGCCCACCCTGAGCACCAGCAGCAGGGCGATCACCGGACGCAGCGCGGGCAGCGTCACATGCCACATGCGTCGCCAGCGCCCCGCGCCGTCCATGGCGGCGGCCTCGTACAGATCGGTGCTGACGGCGGACAGGGCCGCGAGGAAGACGATGATCCCCCAGCCTGCGTCCTTCCACACGGCCTGCGCGGTGACCAGGTACTTGAAGAGGTCCGCGTTGGTCATCAGGTCGAAGCCGCTCCACCCGTGCGTCTCCAGGGTCTGCGCGATGATGCCCGCGCCGCCGAAGATCTGCTGGAAGACGGTGACGACGAGGACCCAGGAGAAGAAGTGCGGCAGATACATGATCGCCTGCGCCACGGCCCGCACCCGGGGCCGGATCACGCTGTTGATGACCAGCGCGAGGGCGATGGGGACCGGGAAGAACAGCACCAGTTGGAGCACGAAGAGAACGAGGGTGTTCTTCGTGGCGCTCCAGAACAGCGGGTCGTCGAGCGTCCGCGAGAACTGCTCCAATCCGACCCAGGGGCTGTGGAAGATCGCTGTGATGCCGTTGCTGGAGACGTACGGGTCGTACTCCTGGAAGGCGATGACGTTGCCGAGCAGCGGGAGGTAGTTGAAGAGCAGGAGCAGGATGATGACGGGCAGGATCATCAGGATGAGGGCGCGGTCGCGGCGCAGCCGGATCCGCCAGGGGACCTTGCCGGCCTTGCTCGTCCCGCGCGACGCCCGCACCTTCGCCTCGGCGGCGGCGACCGCGGCCGTCGGCTCCTCGACGGCCGCGGGGGGACGGGTCCCGTCGGGCCGGCTCCCGGCCGTGATGGCCATCAGTTGCCGCTGCCGTTCTTGTCGAGGAGCTCCTGGTACCAGGCGCGCAGCTCGTCGCCGCCGGAGGACTTCCAGGTGGAGACGGCGGCCTGCACGTCGGACAGCTTCTTGTTGCCCCGCACGTAGTCGATCTCCAGTTGCTCGAACTGGCTTTCGAGGGAGGCATAGCGGGCCGGCTCGACGATGTTCATGCCGTAGAGGGACGTCCTCTTCATGAAGACCCCCATCCGCTGCTGCCACTCGACCTGCTTGCGGGCGACATCGGGGAGGTCGGGGTGGGCGAGGTAGGGAGCCGGGGCAGCCACCATGCCCCAGGCGTTGATCACCTCGGAGTTGCCCTGGTCGTTCTTGACCGGAACGCCGTCCTTGACCGTGTAGTGGGTGCCCTCGACGCCGTAGTCGACGAGCATCCGCTCCTTGGTGCCGTAGGGCGCTGCCGCGAAGTCGGCGGCGGCCAGCGCGTTCTCCACGGTCTCCTTCGAGGCTCCCTTGCGGATCATCGACCAGATGTTGGACGGCGAGGTCGCCCACAGCGTCGGGTTGCCGCCGTCGGCGCCGAAGATGTCCATGGCGTCGATCTGGAAGTCCGGGTTGGCCTCCGCCTGCTCGGCGGCCTTGACGTACCAGGCGGACAAGTCGCTGTTGAAGACCAGGATCTGTCCGGCGGTGAAGCGCTGGCCCGCGTCGCCGGAGCGCGCCTTGTCGTCGGGGTGGACCACGCCGGCGTCGAACAGCTTGCGGGTCCACTCCAGGCCTTCGAGATATTCGGGCCGCTCCTTGGTGTACCTCAGCTTGCCGTCCTCATCGATGTTCCAATCGGGAGCGTTGCCGAAGATGCTCCCCGCGACCCAGCTCATGTCACCGCAGGCCCACACCTTGGCCTTGGCGCTGGTGGCCTCCTTGGCCCAGCTGAGGAACTCCTCGGGCGACTTGGGTACGGTGTAGCCCTTCTTGTCGAAGATGTCCTTGCGGTAGTAGGGCACGATGAGGCTCGCGGGGGCGGCGGGCATCGGGATGCCGCGCAGCGCGCCACCGAAGATGCCCATGCGCCAGGCGTCGGACGGAATCGCGGCCAGGTTCGGGTACTTCTTGACCTTGTCGCCCGCCAGGTAGGGGCCGAGGTCCATGAACTTCGCGGTGACCGCGTTCGCGATCTTGCCGACCAGCTCCCAGCTCGGCACGACCACCATGTCGGGTACGGAGCTGGAGGCGAGGACGGCGCCGAGCTTCGGGCCGTAGGTGGTGCCGTCCTGGTTCTGCCAGGTGATCTTGGTGCCCGCCGCCGCGTCGACCGCCGCGTAGTACGCGCATCCGGCCTTCGGCGGGGTGCCCCAGAACGGGGACATGATCTTGATGGGAGCGCCCGTGCCGAGCTTCTTCGGGACCGACGTGGACAGGGCCGCGAGATCGACCTTGCCGGTATAACCGTCTGCCGAACCGTTCTTCGACGGAAGGTCCGGCTTGGCGACCGTGCTGGCGACGTATGTGGGGAGCAGCTTGTCGGCGGCCTTGCCCGTCGTGGCGCCCTCTCGCGACTCGCCGCCCGAACCGCTGCAGGCGGTGAGCAGCGGTATCCCCCCGGCCACCGCTGCGGTGGCGACTGCCGTGGAAACGAGGAAGCTTCTCCGGCTCGGTCCGGAGGAGGCGACATTCGGCGTCATTGCGTCAACCCTTCATGGCGCAGCTGGACACCCGGCAGTGGGCCGTCGGCTGCGGTGTCGTGACTGGAACTGGCTGAGCTGAAAGCGGACATCCGACCATTGCGGCGCGTTTTACAGTCGAAGCGCTTCGATGTTGCTGCGAGGTTAAGTGAACGCCCAGGGGCGCACAAGAGTCGCTTCCAAGATTCCTCCGATGTCCGTGCAGGAGGGGACTCTTCACGCCCCCTGCCCGATGGAACGATGTTGATCCCTTGACACTCACCCTGGTGTCTAACGAGCATCGAAGCGCTTCGAAAATACTCGGCGCGCCATTCCAGGGAGATCCCACGTGTCCGCACACACTCCGCACACACCACCACCCTTCCGCGATCCGCAACTGCCCTTCGCGAAGCGCGTCGACGACCTTCTGTCGCAGCTCACCCTCGACGAGAAGATCGGATTCCTGCACCAGTTCGCGCCCGCCGTGGAGCGGCTCGGCGTCGCCCCCTTCCGCACCGGCCAGGAGGCCCTGCACGGCGTGGCCTGGATGGGTCCGGCCACGGTCTTCCCGCAGGCAGTGGGCCTGGGCACGACCTGGAACACGGAACTCGTACGGCGGGTCGGCGAGGCGGTGTCCAAGGAGGTCCGGGCGATGCGCGCCCGAGACGACCGCGTGGGGCTGAACGTCTGGGCCCCGACCGTGAACCTGCTGCGCCACCCTCTGTGGGGCCGCAACGAGGAGGGCTACTCGGAGGACCCGAAGCTCACCTCGGCCATCGCCACCGCCTACACACTCGGCCTGCGCGGCGAGCACCCTACGTACTGGCGCACCGCGCCCGTCCTCAAGCACTGGCTGGCCCACAACAACGAGACGGGCCGCGACGTCGTGTCCTCCTCGGTCCGCCCGCGCGTCCTGCACGAATACGACCTGCGCGCCTTCCGCGAGACGGTCGAGGCGGGTGCCGTGGCCGGTGTGATGCCGGCGTACAACCTGGTCAACGGCCGCCCGAACCATGTCTCGCCGTATCTGCGCAAGCATCTGCGCACCTGGACCGACGAGGAGCTGCTTGTCTGCTCGGACGCGGGCGCGCCCTCCAACCTGGTCGACTCCGAGCACTACTTCGACACCCACGAGGAGGCGACGGCCGCCGCGCTGCTGGCCGGCGTCGACAGCTTCACCGACCACGGCACCGACAGCTCGAAGATCACCGCACGGGTCCGCGGCGCCCTGGAACAGGGCCTGCTGACCGAGTCGGACATCGACGCGGCGGTCCGCCGCCAGCTCTCGGTCCGATTCCGCCTCGGCGAGTTCGACCCGGAGTACGACCCGCACGAGCTCACCACGGACTTCGACACCCCGACCCACCGGGCCCTCGCCCAGGAGGCGGCCGAGCAGGCCGTCGTGCTGCTCAAGAACAGCGGTGGCCTGCTGCCGCTCGCGCCCGGCACCCGGCTCGCGGTGGTCGGCCTGCTCGCCGACGAATGCAAGGGCGACTGGTACAGCGGCACGTTCCTGCACCGCAGCACGCCGCTGGCGGGCCTGTCCGAGCGGTTCGGCTCGGAGCGCGTGCAGTTCGCGGAGGGCGTGGACCGGATCCTGCTGAAGACCTCGGCCGGAACGTTCCTCCACGTCCCTGAGGCGGACGCCGACGACGAGGTGCGCGGCGCCGAAGGCGCCCTCGACCCGGCCCTGCTCGCGGGCCGGACGGACCTGCCCCCGCTCACCACCGACGCGACCGGCACCGAGCTCTCCCTCATCGACTGGGGCGAGGGAGTGCTGACCCTGCGTGCCCCCGACGGCCGCTATCTCTCCGTCGCCGAGGACGGCCTTGTCCGAGCCTCCGCCGACCAGCCCGGAGGCTGGGTCGTCCAGGAGACGTTCCGCCTGGAACCACATGAGAACGGGCACCTTCTTCGGCACATCGGTACGGGTCACCCCCTCTCTGTCGCCGCCGACGGCCTGAAGGTTGCCGCCGGCAACGGGGAGATCTTCGAGGTCGTCGTCGTCGAAAGCGGCGAGGACGCGGTGGGCAAGGTCGCCTCGCAGGCGGACGTGGTCCTGGTGGTCGCAGGCAACGATCCGCACATCAACGGACGCGAGACCGAGGACCGTACGACCCTGGCCCTCCCCGCCCACCAGGAGCGCCTCCTGCGCGCGGCCCGCGCGGCCAACCCGAACACGGTGCTGGCACTGGTGTCGGCGTACCCGTACGCGGTCGGTCACGCGGAGGTGCCGGCGCTGCTGTGGACGGCACACGGCGGCCAGGCGGCCGGCAGCGCCCTGGCCCGGATCCTGGCCGGCGACGTCTCCCCCGCCGGACGCCTCCCGCAGACCTGGTACGCCGACGACTCCGACCTGCCCGACCTCCTCGACTACGACGTGATCGGCGGCCGCCAGACGTACCTCTACTTCGAGGGCACGCCTCTCTTCCCGTTCGGCCACGGCCTGTCGTACGCGTCCTTCTCCTACGAAGGCCTCACGACGCGCGTCGAGGACGGGACACTGCACGTGTCCTTCACCGTCGGCAACACCGGTGACGTCACCGCGGACGAGGTCGCCCAGCTCTACACCCGGACCATGGAGCCGTCGGTGCCACGCCCCCGCAGGGAACTGGCCGCGCACCGGCGCGTGACGCTCGCGCCCGGCGAGGTCACGGAGATCGCCTTCCGGGTGCCGATGTCGGCCTTCGCGTTCTGGGACGTGGCGCAGGGACGTCAGCGGGTGGCACCGGGCCTCCACGAGATCCTCGTCGGAGGGTCCAGCGAGGACATCCGCCTGACCCGGACCGTCGATCTCGACGGCGAGCCGTCCGTCCCCCGGCCGGTCATGGTGGACGGCCTGGACGCGGTGGACTTCGACGACCAGAGCAACACGGAGATCGTGGACCGCACGAAGACGTCGGGTGACTCCGTCGCCCCTGTGGCCGGTCTGAGGGGCGAGCTGGTGTTCCGTGACTGTGACTTCGGAAAGGGGGCCACCGGGATCACGGTGGAGGCCTCGGGTGAGGGCACGGTCGAACTCTCGCTGGATGACGGTCCGGTACTGGCAGTGCTCACGCTCTCCCCGGGTACGGCCGGGCCCTACGACTACGCCACGGTGAACGCCCCCGTCGTCGCGGCTGCCGGTGCGCACGACGTCCGTCTCGGGCTGCAGGGCCCGGTGCGGCTCGCGCGCGTCGCCTTCTCCGGCTGAGGTCCGCATCGACCCCCGTGCACGCGAGTCGCCACGCAGTAGTCCGGCACCGGAAGGCTTCGGTGCCGGACTCGGCTTCTTCAGGGCTGCGTTCGAGCTGCTCTTCGGGCGGACGTCACCGGTCCTCCAGGTGTCACCGGTCCTCCGCGGCAGACCCCGGTGCGGCGGCGAGGACGCGGACGTCCCAGGCACCGAGCCGCACGGGCGTACCGGCCGGGACCACGCTGCCGTCCAGGGCGTCGGTCAGGTCCGCCGGGGCCTGGGCCGTGGCCGGCTGCCAGCTCCAGTTGTGGACGACATGGACGCGCCGGCCGTCCGGGGCGGTGCCGGTGGCCACGGTGACCGAGTCCGGCAGGTCCTGCCAGCCACTGCCCGGGGTGGGCGCGAGCCACGTGGCGAGCGCGCGAGCCAGGTCACGGCCGGGCACGGTGCCCACGCATGTGACACGGCCCGCGCCGTGGCGGCGGGTGGTGACGGCCGGCCAGCGCCCGAAGTGCGGGTGGTCGTACTCGGCCAGGACGTCCGCGTCCTCGACGGCCAGGCCCTCCACCCAACGGGTGGCCACCGCGCCGGCGGGCAGCCGGAGCGGACTGTCCGGCGCGGTGCGCAGCGGCAGGTCGGCGTGCAGGTTGCTGAACTCGTCGTACCGGACGCCCGCGGCCCGGACCAGTCGCGCCGGGGTCACCTCGTGGCGTGCCCGCGCCTCGTGGTCGCCGTAGCCGGTGCGGGGACCGAGGACGAGGTGGCCGCCCGCCTCCGCGTAGGCGCCGAGCCAGTCGAGCATCCCGTCGTCCGCCACGTACAGCGCGGGAGCGATGAGCACGGGGTGCAGCTCGGCCGCCGACTCCGGTGTCATCCCCGGGCGTTCGCCGCGCGGGTCGTGCAACTGACGGGCGTGCAGGATCCGTACCTGGCGCCCCGCCTCGAACGCGCCCCGGTAGAACGGCTCGAAGATGCCCTCGTACGCGCCCCCGTCCGGACCGCCGTCGGGGCCCGCGAGCGGCGGATACCTCTGCATCAGCCACCGGCCCGGCGCCGAGTACACCATCGCGATGTCCGCGTCCGGTGTGATCCCGGCGACCAGGTCTCCGGCCCGCTCGAACTCGGCGCCCAGTCGGGCGATTTCGCGGAACGCGCGCCCCGGTTGCCCGCTGTGCGGGAGGACCCCGCCCCAGTACGTCTCGGCGCCGAAGTGCAGCGTGTGCCAGTGCCAGTACTCGATCATGCGGGCCCCGCGTGCGACCAGCGCCCACGCGGCCTGCCGCCACTGCCCGTCGAAGGCGGGCCGGTTGTCGGACGTGCCGCCGATGGCCTGGGCGTTGGTCTCCGTGATCAGGAACGGTTCCTGGCGCGAGGAGTAGATCCGGTCGGCGCTGTGGTGCAGCGCCCACGCCCCGTACGCCGTCCACTGCTGCGGCAGCTTCTCGCGCGGCGGCTCGGGCATCGTGAGGCTGTCCTGCATGTCGTAGTACGGGTTGCCCGCGGTGATGTCCAGGCTGTCGGTGAGCTCGTCGTCCTCCAAGCCGGGAGAGCCGTAGGCGAGGCATGTGGTGACGAACTGGCCGGGCCGTGCGTACTCGCGCACGATGCCGGCCTGCCAGGCGATGAACTCGGTGGTCTGGCGCGCCTGGAACGCCCGCCAGGCCAGGTCGTACTGCGGCTGCGCGTTGCCCTCCGGGGTCCACAGGTCGGCCCAGGTGGACAGCCGGTGCGACCAGTACACCAGCCCCCACTCTCGGTTGAGGGTCTCCACATCGCCGTACCGCTGCCGCAGGTCGTCCACGAAGCGCTGGAAGACGCCGTGGTTGTGCGGCAGCCGCGGGCCGGGTTCGTTGTCGACCTGGAAGCCGATGACCGCGGGATGGGCGGCGTAGCGGGCCGCGATCGTGCGGATCACCCGCTCCGCGTGGAAACGGAAGGCCGGGTGCGTGATGTCGACCTCCTGCCTGGCGCCCCACGCGGCGCGGCGCCCGGTGGCGTCCTCGGCGGCGATCTCCGGGCACTGCCGGGCCAGCCACGGCGGCACCGTGTAGGTGGGAGTTCCGAGGACGACGGCGATGCCGCGCTCGTGGGCGCCGTCGAGGACGGGTTGCAGCCAGTCGAGTTCGAACCTGCCGTTCTCCGGTTCCCAGGTGGACCAGACCGACTCGCCGACGCGGATGACGGTGAACTTCGCCTCCGCCATGAGGTCGAGGTCGGTCTTGAGCCGCTCGTACGGCTGATACTCGTGGTAGTAGGCGGCGCCGAACAGGACGCGCGCGGGCAGATCAGTCATGCGAAGCCTTCGAGAGACGTATGGGTTCCGGTCGCCGGGAATCCGGTCGTGGATCCCGACGGGCGGGACGGGGAGGTGGTGGGTGTTCGCCCTGCGGCTCGTGTCGGGAGGCGAGGAACGGCTGACGCCTCACGCGGTCAGCAGCTCGTAGCCGAACCAGTCGAAGCGTTTTGACGCCCTGGGCGGTACGCAGCGCGATCACCCGGCCGATGACATGGCCGGCATCTGGTGATTCATGGCAGCAGCCCCCAAGGGGTCGTCGAAGCGCTTCACCTGATGACGCAAGGTATTGAGGAATTTTCGGCGAAACAAGAGACTGAAGGCGATGGAGCCTTCTTTTCTGCCAGGCATTGACATCACCTCTCAGGCGATGGGAGCGTCGAAGCGCTTCACCAACCGATGTCTCTCCCTCTCGTTGAGGTGGCCCTCCCGTGGGTTCTGCTTTCCTACCCGTCGTCGGCCGGCGGCCGCTCCGCGCGCTCCCGCGGGCCCAGCGCGTCGACGACCCGCTGCAACGGCGCACGCTCGAAGAGCGGATCGCCCTGCCTCACCGGGACGCGCCGCCCGCCGCCGAGCGCCCGGGCGCCGCCTCTTTCCGCACCTGGGCGTTGCCACTGCACGGCGGGGCCCGGCTCGGCGGGGCCACTGGCTTCCGGCCCGTGATCATGGGGCCGTTCGCCGACCACGGCCACAACAGCAGCTGCGGCTGCGGCTGCGTCTCCAACTCGCCCACCCGACTGGCCAGGCCGCACCGGCGCGGCCTGGCTCCGGAGCTCTGAAACACCGTGTCCGACGCATCCGGGCCCACCGTGCGCCCGTTCCCCGAACTGCCCGCCGGGTTCCGCTTCGGAGCCGCGACAGCCGCCTACCAGATCGAGGGTGCCCATGACGAGGACGGCCGCGGCCCGTCCATCTGGGACACCTTCAGTCACACCCCTGGCCGCACCCTCGGCGGCGCCACAGGCGACACCACCTGCGACCACTATCACCGCTACCGCGAGGACATCGCCCTGCTGCGCGGACTGGGCGTCGACGGCTACCGCTTCTCGATCGCCTGGTCCCGCCTGCTGCCCCAGGGCGCCGGGCCGGTCAACGCCAAGGGCCTCGACTTCTACGACCGGCTGATCGACGAGCTGCTGGCCGCCGGGATCGCGCCCGCCGTCACCCTCTACCACTGGGACCTGCCCCAGGCCCTGGAGGACCGCGGCGGTTGGCGCGTCAGGGAGACCGCCGAGGCGTTCGCGCAGTACGCGGCCCTCGCGGCCGAGCGCTACGGAGACCGGGTCGAGCGCTGGATCACCCTCAACGAGCCGTACTGCTCCGCCTTCGTGGGCTACGCCGAGGGCCGGCACGCGCCCGGCGCCCAGGAGGGCCGCGGAGCCCTGGCGGCCGCCCACCATCTGCTGGTCGCCCACGGACTCGCGGTACGGGAGCTGCGCGCGGCGGGCGCCAGGGAGGTCGGCGTCACGCTCAACCTCGACCGCCTTCACAGCGCCTCCGACCGCCCCGAGGACCTCGACGCGCTGCGCCGCGCCGAGGTCCTCCACAACGAGGTCTGGACCGAGCCGCTCCTCGCCGGGCGCTACCCCGAGCACGAGGCCGAGACCTGGGGCGGCCTCGCCGACGGCCCCTGGCGGCGGCCCGGCGACCTGGAGGTGATCGGCGAGCCGTTGGACTTCCTCGGCATCAACTACTACCGCCCCGTGACCATCGCCGCCGCACCCCACCGTACGGACGACCCCGAACTCCGCACCGCCGTCGACATCGGCGTCGCCGAGCCGGACCCGTACGGGACCCGGCACACCACCATGGGATGGCCCGTCGTCCCGGCCGCGCTCACGGAGCTCCTCCTGGACCTCCACGCCCGCTACCCGCGGCTTCCGCCGGTCTGGATCACCGAGAACGGCTCCGCCGAGGACGACACCGTCGGCCCCGACGGCCGCGTCCACGACCCGGACCGGATTGCCTACCTGGCCGACCACCTCGCCGCCGTCGCCGACGCCATCGCGGCCGGGGTGGACGTACGCGGCTACTACGCGTGGTCGCTGCTGGACAACTTCGAGTGGGCACGCGGCTATGGCCAGCGCTTCGGCCTCGTCCACGTCGACTACACCAGCCTGACCCGAACGCCCAAGGACAGCTACCACTGGTACCGGGGCCTGATCACCGCGCACCGCGCGCGGACGGAGGAATCCACCCCATGAAGTTCACCGACGGCTACTGGCTGATGCGTCCGGGCGTCACCGCCAGCTACGCCACCGAGGTCGCCGACGTCCGGGCCGACGAGCACCGGATGACCCTCTACGCGCCGGTGAAGCATGTGCACGGCCGCGGCGGCACGCTCAACAGTCCGCTGCTGACAATCGAGTGCTGGTCGCCGGCCGAGGGCGTGATCGGGGTACGTGCCACCCACCACGCCGGCTCGGTGCACCGGGGGCCGGAGTTCGCGCTGCCCGGCGGGCAACCGGATGCCGGAAAGGTGCACCGGGACGGCACGGTGGTCGAGCTCAGTGCGGGTGAACTGTCGCTGCGGGTGGACACCTCCGAGCCGTGGCGCCTGGAGTTCACCGCCGGTGGTCGGGTGCTGACCTCCGTGGGTGAGCGCGGGACCGGCTTCGCCACCGACGCCGACGGCCGGCACTTCATGTTCGGGCAACTCGCCCTGGGAGTCGGCGAGCTGGTCTACGGACTGGGCGAGCGGTTCACTCCGTTCGTCAGGAACGGCCAGGTCGTGGACATCTGGCAGGCGGACGGCGGCACCAGCAGCGAGCAGGCGTACAAGAACGTCCCCTTCCACCTGACGAACCGCGGCTACGGCGTCTTCGTCAACCACCCCGGCAAGGTCAGCTACGAGGTCGGCTCCGAGTCGGTCGGCCAGGTCCAGTTCAGTGTCGAGGACCAGTCGCTGGAGTTCTTCGTCGTCCACGGCCCGACCCCGAAGCAGATCCTTCAGCGCTACACCGCGCTCACCGGCCGCCCCGCCCTGCCCCCGGCCTGGGCGCTCGGCCTGTGGCTCACCACCTCCTTCACCACCGACTACGACGAGGCCACCGTCAACCGCTTCGTCGACGGCATGGCCGAACGCGGCATCCCGTTGAGCGTCTTCCACTTCGACTGCTTCTGGATGCGCGGCTACCAGTGGAGCGACTTCGTCTGGGACTCCGACACCTTCCCCGACCCGGCCGGCATGCTGGCGCGCCTCAAGGAGCGTGGGCTGCGGGTCTCCGCCTGGATCAACCCCTACATCGCGCAGAAGTCGGAGCTGTTCGAGGAGGGCATGAGAGACGGCTACCTGGTGCGCCGCCCGGACGGCAGCGTCTGGCAGTGGGACCTCTGGCAGCCCGGCATGGCCCTGGTGGACTTCACCAACCCCGCCGCCCGCGACTGGTACACCGGCAAACTGAAGACACTGCTCGACCAGGGCGTGGACTGCTTCAAGACCGACTTCGGCGAGCGCATCCCCACCGACGTCGTCTGGCACGACGGCTCCGACCCGGAGCGGATGCACAACTACTACACCCACCTCTACAACCAGGCCGTCTTCGACCTCCTGCGCGCCGAGCGCGGCGAGGGCGAGGCACTGCTCTTCGCCCGCTCCGCCACCGCCGGAGGCCAGCAGTACCCGGTCCACTGGGGCGGCGACTGCGAGTCCCACTTCAACGCCATGGCCGAGTCGCTGCGCGGCGGACTCTCCCTCGGCCTGTCCGGCTTCGGCTTCTGGAGCCATGACATCGGCGGTTTCGAGGGCACCCCGACCCCCACCGTCTTCAAGCGCTGGGTGCAGTTCGGGCTGCTGTCCTCGCACAGCCGCCTGCACGGCAGCAAGTCGTACCGCGTGCCATGGGACTACGGCGAGGAGGCCGTCGAGGTCACCCGCGAGTTCACCCTGCTCAAGCACCGCCTCGCCCCCTACCTCCAGCGCGCCGCCCAGCAGGCGCACGCCACCGGCGTCCCGGTGATGCGCGCCATGGTGCTCGAGTTCCCCGACGACCCGGCCGCCGCCACGGTCGACCGGCAGTACATGCTCGGCGACGACCTGCTCGTCGCTCCGGTCTTCACCGACGACGGCACAGTCGAGTACTACGTGCCGGACGGCACATGGACCAATGTGCTGACGGGTGTTCAGGTCACCGGTCCGCGCTGGATCCGTGAGCAGCACGACTTCCACACCCTGCCGCTGCTGGCCCGCCCTGACTCGGTCATCGCGCTGGCCGCCGACGACCAGCACCCGGTCTCGGCCTGGGCGGACGGTGTCGAACTGCGGGTTCACGCCTTCACGGACGGCGCGGAGCGCACCCTCGTGATCCCGCGCACCGACGGCCCGGGCGAGACCGCCCGGTTCCACCTGCACCGTACGGGCGACCGCCTCCGGGTGACCACCGACAGTCCGTTCGCCTGGCAGTTGCGGATCGGCAGCCCGAACGCAACCGTGCACACCCGGCCGGCCGGCACCTCGGAGGCCGACCTGCCGTACCCTGCCTGAACCCGGCAGTCAGGGCGGGGCCCTGCGGGCCCCGCCCTCGGCGCGGTTCCTCGCCGAGCCGTCGACGCCCACCACCCGAAAGCATGCCGCCATGCGTAGCCAGACCAAGCGACATCTGGCCCCCGGCCAACTGGACGCCCTGCCGCGCGCCGGCGTCGGCGTCGGATGCCGGGTGGAGAGCGAACTGTCCGACGGCTGGTTCAGCGCCGTCTACCGGGTCCGGCTCGACGACGGCCGACCCGCCGTCGTCAAACTCGCCCCACCGGACGGGGCCGCCGTACTGCGGTACGAGCGAGGCATCCTCGGGACGGAGGCCATGGTCTACCGGCGGATCGCAGGTCTTCCCGGCAGCGGGGTGCCGATACCTGAACTGCTCTACGCGCACGAGGAGTTCCTCGTCCTCTCGGTCGTCGAGGGCACGGCATGGCACAAGGCATCCGACCGCCTGACCGACCCGGCCGAGGCGGCGGCACGCCGCGAACTGAGCGCGATCACCGCACGCCTGCACACCCTGGCACCCGAGGACGGCCGTTGTGTGAACGAGCGTCACCGCTCACCGGATGCCCTGGAACTCGATCCCGCGGCCCCGCCGCCGGGGACGAGTTCGACGCACAGCACGCGCGCCTGACACCGGCCCGGCGATCAGCGTGAGCCCGACTCCACGGCATGGCTGCTGCTGCACACCGGCTGCCGTTTCCAATGAAAACGGCAGCTCCGGACCGGGCACCGGGCTCGGGCAGAATCAGCCGGCGCCGGGGCGCTGATCCCTCATGGGGTGAGGTCCAGGATCCGGACCGGCTGGCCTTCCCAGCGTTTCGGCCGCGAGCTCCTCCTTGGTCGCCAGGCTGATGCCCAGGCAGAGCAGGAACACAAGCGGAACAGGGCTTACTAATCTCCCAAACATCTCAATTTCGCCTCCACCACACCTTGGGAACCATCCCCCACGTCTGCTAGCTTCCCCGTTCGATTCCGAACTGCCGTGACACAAGGGCAGCTTCGAGACAACAGGCATGTCTTGAGACATGGCTTCAGACATGGGAGGCCCCATGAACAGAAGCGCCGCCGTGCCCCTCGGCGCGGCCTTACTCCTTCTCCTCGGCACGGCCGTGCCCGTCGCCGCGGGAACCCCCGGCGACGGCGCGGCCACCGACGGGGCGACGCTCTACCGCGACAACACGGTCGACGTCTCCTACCGCCAGGTCGCCCCCGGCGACGCGGCGTGGAGCCAGGTCCCGGCCGCCCTCCGCGGCAGAGCGACGGAGGGCTCGTACGTCGCCCGGCTCCAGCTCGAGAACGTCTCCGATCACCCCGTCTCCAAATGGTCGCTGACCTTCGAGCTCTCTGACCGCATCACGGACACCTCCGCCGCGAAGCTCGCCGCCCCCCAGGACGCGCGCACGACGCTCCAGGGCGTCGGCCCCACGAACACCCTCCAGCCGGGCAGGACCGAGACCGTCTGGTACCGCGCCGAGCCCGGCGCCAAGGCCGATACCCCGACCTGGGCGTCCTTCGCCAAGCACGGCATCTCGCCGACGGAGGACACCGACGGCGACCGCCTCCCCGACGACCTGGAGGTGCGCGCCAAGCTCGACCCCAAGTCCGAGGACACCGACGGCGACGGCCTCTCCGACTTCGCCGAGCTCGGCTACCGCTTCAGCAGCCCGCTCAAGGCCGACACCGACGGCGACGGCACCAAGGACGGCGCCGAGGACACCGACCAGGACGGCCTCACGGACGCCCGCGAGCTCAAGCTCCGCACCACGCCCACGCGCGCCGACACCGACCAGGACGGCCTCACGGACGCCCGCGAGCTGAAGCTCCGCACGGAGCCTACCAAGGCCGACACCGACGGCGACGGCGTCCAGGACGGCGAGGAGACGAGGCTCAACGCCTCCCCCCGCGCTAAGAACTCCGCCTTCGACGTGACCCGCCGCGCAGACGGCGGCGCCACCGCCGCCGAGGCCACGCTCAAGGGCCTGCGCGCCAAGCAGGTCGGCGGCTTCCAGGTCACCAGGCTCCCTGCCAAGCAGCGGGAGTTCCCGGAGTCCACTCCGGGCTACCTCGGGAACGGCTTCCAGGTCTCCGCCCCCGCGGACGGCGCCGCAAGGCTCACCTTCCGCCTCGACCCCGACCGTACGGAGGGCACCGCACCGGCCCTCTACCGCTACGACGAGAAGGCCCGCCACCTCGTCAAGCAGTCGGGCCAGCAGCGCAGCGGCAGCACGATCACGGCCACGGCCGACGGCTCCGCCAAGTACGTCGTCCTCGACAGCCACGCCTTCGACAAGGCAGGCCCCAAGGCCCCTGGCAAGCGAATCCTCTCCGACGGCCCCGGCGACGGCGGAGACCCGGGTGACCCGGGCGACCCGCCCCCGACCGACATGCTGATCCACCAGTCGTCCTTCCGCGAGGGCCGCCGCAAGGCCCCCGACCCCCAGCACCCGCCCGTCCCGGCCGACCCGCGCGTCGCCGACGACCTCACCTTCAACGACTACAACTTCGACGAACTCACCGACCTCGGCTGGGAGTTCTGGGTCGCCCGCATCACGCCCGAGTCCTGGATGTGGGCCGAGTTCAACGACATCATGAACTTCGGCAAGCTCGGCGCCGACGCCGACTACGCCCAGTCCGTCGACGACCTCCGCAACGCCTTCCGCTACGGCCGCGGCGGCCAGAGCGCGGGCACGGTCACCGTCGACGACAACTTCGACCCCGGCCGCTACCTCTACCGCGGCTCCGGCACGGCCCTCTCCCGCGCCGTCGGCGCCTCACCGCAGGAGAAGACGTACACCGACAAGGCCGGCCAGATCATCAAGCAGTCCCTCATCGACAACAAGGGCCGCACCGATCAGCTCAAGGTCCAGGAGGACCTCTCCAAGAACTTCCTCTTCCAGGAGTTCCTCCGCCAGGACGTGAAGTACCCGGTGTACGACTTCTCGCTCTGGGACGCCAACCAGCGCGCCCTCTCCATCGCGATCCACCAGTTCCACGGCCACACGATCGCGCTGAAGGACTACAAGGTCGAGGGCAACTCCTTCTCCGGCAAGCTCGTCTTCCACTCCTACGACCACTTCGGTCTCGACCCGGACGACGAGATCACGGAGTACGGCTTCATCGACTGGTTTACGCTCCAGCACTATGACCGGTTCGACGGGAAGTACCCCCCGCCGATTGCGCAGGCGGACATCGAGATCCCCATCAGCGGCACGTTCTGACCTCGCCGACCTGATGCCCCACAGGCGCTCGCCGGGCCGGGTCCTGGTCGTCACGCTGCTCGTCGTGACGGCCGGGTACCTGGCCTGGCGGGTCGCCGTCCTCGCGGGCCTGGATGCCCACTTCGGCAGCGGCTTCGACGAGCAGCGCTTCAACCGGCTGCAGCAGGAGTACGACCGCCGCGAGGACGCCTTCGCCCAGGCCGACGCCCGGATGCGGAAGCTGATCGCGGAACACCCCCGCGCCGAACGCATCGACTGGAGCCGGTACCGGACCTGCGTCCGCGAGCCCGGCCGCCCCTCCGACACGTGCACGACGACGCCCCCGCGCGACCAGAAGGTGTACGACGCCCTCTGGGGCGTCAGTGTGATCCTCTACCAGCCCAAGGACGAGGGCCGCACGTTCTACCGCTTCTACCACGAGGACCCCCCGCGCTACACGATCATGCGCGCCCCCGAGGACACCGCGGAGGAGGCCGAGGAGTACGCGGACGCCCACGGCTTCCGCTCCACCCGCCCCCTCGGGCCCGGCTGGACGATCCTCGGCCCGATCGACGACATCGGCCGCGAGGAGAAGCAGTTCCCGTAGGAGGGCTCGCGGAACGCTTCGCCGGGAAGCAGCAGGGAAGCAGCAGGCACGAGAGGAGACCCCCACCCCCGTGAACACGTTACTGATCACCGCCGACCGTGTCATCGCAGGCCCCGCGGACCGGGTGACTGCCGACGGCGCCGTGCTCGTCGACGAGAGCACCGGCGCCGTATCCGCCGTCGGCCCCGCCGCCGAGCTGGACGGACCGCTACCTGCGGCCCCGGCTGCTCAGTGAGGACGACGACACGGGCATGGCCGTCAAGGACCTGGTCGGTCCCCTGCTGACGCTGACCGTCCTGCTCCTCGCGTTTGTCCTGGTCACGGCCAACGGGTCCTACGGCAAGGCCGAGGTCGCTGCGCGCGGCGAGGCCAGGGCGCTGGACCAGCTCGTGGAGACCGCCGAGTACGCGCCCGAGCTGCAGCGTGCCCGCATCCAGGCCGACGCCGTCTGCTACGCACGCGCTGTCCGCACCCAGGAATGGCCGGCCATGGCCGACGGCAAGGGCTCCGCCGCACCGAGTGTGTGGTCGACGGATTTCCGGCAGACCTTCAAGACCCTGGAGGGCAAGCCGGCCTTCGGCATGCTGATCACCGCCGACAACAAGCGCTCCGACGAACGGGAGGAGCGCCTCACCCAGGCCACCGCCAGCATCCCCAGTGCCATCCTCTGGTTCCTGCTCGCCACCCTGGCCATCACCGTGGTGGCCCTCGGCATCTGCCTGCCCCGCAAGAACAACCGCGGCCAACTGATCACGCTCGTCGTGATCACCGCGCTGCTGACGACGGCGCTGTGCATCATCCGGGACGTCGACCGCCCCTTCGGCGGCATCATCAACGTCGAACCGACGGCGATCACCGAGGCCGAACGCCAGGCGACCCGCGACTTCACGACGAACCACCCGGCCTCCGAACTCCCCTGCGACGACCAGGGCAACCGCCGGGCCGCCTGACCGCGGCGGTGGAGCAGCGCCGTTCCCATGGGGGTAGGTCAAGCACGTCAGTTGGCAGCGCGACGACATCGCGAATCCTGTGCCAGAACCGGTTCTCGTGAACATGGCCACGGGGAGGGTCGCAGACGGCGGCGCTGCCACCCCCTGCCCGGGACACCACACCCCAGACCGCTGATCTCCGGATGAAGAGGTGTGGATGGTGATCCGGTTCGGGGGCAAGCGGGTGTGGAGCAGGTGGGACTGCTCACCGGGCCCCGGCCTCCCCTTCCGCAGGCGCAGGTGACCGTCCAGGGCGTGCGGCTGCACGTCGGGCCTACAGGCGAAGTCCTGGACCGGGCGGCGGTGGTCGAGCTGCAGGCGGCGCTGAGCGCGTGGCTGCACTTCACGAAGGACACCGGACAGCCCGCCCCGCAAGGCGATGGCCCCACCTCACACCGCCGCTCCCGTCCCGGGCCCGGGACGGCGGCCGGCTGTCGGACACGTCCGTACACGAGACCCGCGACCGAGACCGCCGCGGCCGCAAGAGCCGTCACGGCCGTGGCGGACCTGCTGTTCCTGGTCTTGGACGTCCTCGAGGAGCTGACCGTCCGCACCTCGCGGCCGGTCAGCGGATGCCTTGAAGCCCCGGGCCCAGACCACGCCTTCGAGGCCGTCCTCCGGCGCGCGGTCCAGGTACCCCGGGCACCGTCGCGGTCGTCGACGCCTCGGGGTCGACCGCCGGGCCCAGGCGCCGGCGGGCCGTGGCCGTCGCGGCCTTCACCGCGGCCAGGACCTCGCGAACCTCCAGGGCGATTCTGCCGAGCGCCTCGGTCAGAGTCTCGACCGTGGTGAGGGCGTCTTCGGCGACCGCCTTGCTCCAGCCATCCGCCTCAACCTCGTCCGCGAGGTTGCAGGCACTCACCGCCGCCTGATCGGCGTACTCCTCGACTTTGGACAGCGCCCGCTCCACCTGTCGGCGTACTCGTCGAAGTGCTCAATCCCGTACGGATGAACGGGCTCTGACGCTGATCTTGTGATGGCCTGGATGCGCGATCACACTGGGTACGTTGTCGCCATGTCCCTCGAACCTCGCAGCCGTGAAGAGCTGGTCACCTTCCTGAGTGACCTGCACAAAGAGTTCCGTGCCCACGGCCACGAGTGGGAGAACAACACCCTCGGCGGATTCCTTGAAGCGCTCACCGCATGGGTGCACGACTCCCCGGGTGCATACCGCTACACGGGAGAACAAATCCCGCCTGATGGAGACTGGACCTTCATGGCCCGAGCCCTCCGCGCAGCCACCATCTACGAGTAGAGCGGCGCTCTACGCCCACTCCAGTGCGTCACAAGATCAGCGACAGACCCGAGGAACGTGCTCAGCATTCTGGCTGTGGGGCTTTCCACGCGAGAGCCGGGAACGGCTCGTCGTGCGAGCCGAGCCAGGGATGATCGATTCATGCGAGGTAGCTTCGACGACGCCCCCTTGACCGCGCTCTTCCCTCTCTCGACGACGGCTGATGCGGACTCTCTGAATCAAGCGGTACGCACGGTCGACGCGGCCTGTGTTGGCAGAGACACGGCGGACTGGGAGTGGTTCCCGGAGCACGCCGCCTTCCCAGGGGCGTGGCTAGGGACACCCGTTGTCCTCGGCGCGGATGTCATCCAGCACGCCGACGGGGTCGATCAGCTGGAGTTCCTGCTTCAGGTGGTGTGGACAGAAGCGGGACAGCTCGCGGTCGACGCGGCCGTGAACGTGGCCTGCTGGTGCGACACCGATCACGCCACCCATGACGTTGACGCCATCAGGCTCGAGATCGGCAATGACACCTCGCTGCCCGAAGCCTTCCGCGCCGGCGTTGAACGTCTGACCAGCTGGCTGGCTGCCCCTCACAACGCGGACTACTGGCGCGCCCGAGCAGGGCTGCCTCCCCGGTAACCCACTGAGGGGCCGGGCACGTTCATCCGTACGCGGCTGGGCACGTTCACGGTTCTGGCAAGATTTTCGTAGCCGGAGAACGGTATCGCCATAGCCCTCAGCGAGGCGCCTACGCCGACTGACGCCGCGCCACAAAGTCGTACTGATCGCGCACCAACGCCGGCACTACGCGGCCCGGCCCACCGCCACACGAAGATGATCTCCGGCTACGAATCTGCTCCGGACGTGGCGGAGGGTCATTGAGTGGGCCTATTGGCGAGGAGGACGGTCGGCGGTGGCGATGGCGTCGATCTCCGTGAGGGTGTCCCGCCATGCTTCGCGCCATTCCCTCCGGCGGAAATCATCGACCATGACCGAGTCGACGCCTTCATCCGTGTCCAAGGGCCACAACGGGGTATCGCCGGTAGCGAGGCAGACTCGGGCGAGCAGGCTGCGCCGGACGAGGTCGCGCAACCGTTCCACGGCGTGCGCGACCGCTTCTCCGGCAAGCAGGCCATCGGGAACGGTCGAGATCTTCCGGACGTCCTTGAGGAGATCCTTTTTTTCATGGCGCCGCCATGGACGAGCTTGGACCGGAGCGCGTAGATCACGCCCACGTCTTTGAAGATCTTGTCGGCTGGGTCAAGGTCGGTGGACAGCAGCGTCGCAGCGCGGGTTTTCAATCGCAGCGTGACGTCGTCCTTCTCCTTTCCGGACAGCACAGCCTCGAAGGCGGTCGCCAGGTCAACGATCTGTTCGTACCAGACGTGCGCGTGGAAGGACAAAAGGAACTTCTGCATCGCCATGGCAAACGATGTGAATACCATTTCCGGTCGCGCCTGCTGTGCAGCGTCGAGGAGCCGCCCGAGGCCGTCAACACGGCCGACATCCTCCGAGCCGAGGGTGATCACTCGTGCAGCCAGCTGCGTCGGAGATGCGAACCCAGGCCCCGCGCCCCGGAAGCGGACCACGATGGGCTTGAACTCTCGGACCGGGTGGGTTTCCCCTTGAATCTCCAACATCGACTCGCTGGTGCCCGGCTTCAACAGCCGCACCAGCAGCAGGAACCGCTCGATCCGCTGCGACAGCGGCTCGCGCAGGTCGAACGGCTTCGATCCGCTGTCGCGCGCGATGACGACGCTCTCCGGAGGTGCGAAAGCGTCCGGCCAGACTCGACCACCGGCGCTCGCCGCCCCAGGGATCACCGTCGAAATGACTCGGTGCAGCTCGCTACTGTGTCCACTTGCTTCCGAGATCACCGGCTCCACCCGGACGTCGGTGAACTCGACTGACTGGCCGTCCGCGGTGGTCATGTGGGAAACCACCCGGCAGCACGCGACCTCGAACGTGTCCGCCTGGACTGCCGGGACCAGGTCGTGTAGCGATTGCTCGGCGGCGGCCCGTCAGGGGAGAACTCCTCGTGCGCACTAGTCAGCCGGGCGATGAACGTCTCGAGAAAGCTGAAGATCAATCCACTAGGGGACTCGCGCTCGCCCAATGGGAGGTCGGCGCCGAACCGAGGGTGAGCAGCGGCAATCGCGTCCTCAAGCGCCTGGTACTCGGCCAGCACCATGACGGAGTCGCCGAAGTAATCTCGCCCGACCTCCATGTACGGGTGAAATGCTGGTGGCGGAACCACCCGCTCCTGCCGAAGCCGAAGCCATGCCGCAGCTAGGAATGCCCGCCCCGCGGCTTGCAGGCGGCCCTCGATGTCGTTCACTCACCCAGCATGGTCGACCGCTCAGCTACCTGCACGTGGGTTGCCACTGATCCAATTCCGTGTCGCCTCGATCATCTAGCTAGGCGCGAGGCGACCGGCCGTAGCGGCTAATCAGAACATGCGTCTCGACACGGACCGATCAGGCCCAGGATGGCCGTCGTGTCAGCTGTGCCTGTCACCACGACGTCGGCGCAGGTCCTGCGGGCTCAGCAGCCCGGACAGATGTCGGCGTACTCGTTTCTCTCACGTGTACGCCATAACAGGACGGCCTCGAAGTGCCGGCGGCCGATTGCTACGATGTCCGGCTGGCGCTTCACCCGGTCGAGCGCGGGCTGGTGTAGCCGCTCAGGCATCACCAGCGTTCACAATATCCTCCAGTATCGGGGCGAGGCGTGCCGACATGCGAGGTGCCAGCGTCAGCATGTCCTGTGCGATCCGTGCCACGTTCTTCGCTTCGGCGCCCTTTCCAGCGTCAACGAGGGCACCCGCTGCGTTGGTCTCAGCGGTCACGACCTCCTCCCACAGCCCCACGGACTCCCACTCCGCACAGGCCCGAAGATAGTAGTCAGCCGCCTGCTCCGCGGTGCCGGTAACCTGCATCAGAAGGCCAAGATTATTGAGAGCAGATGCCCGGATATTGGGGTTATTTGCTCCCGCACTGCTCGCTAAGAACAGGGAGGCTCGCGCTTCATCGACGCGCCTTCTATCCAAGGGCGCACCATCTCTCAGCTGCTCGACAATTGCAGTGCCGATACTTAGCTTACATTGAAAGACGAGCGAATCCTCCATAAAGCCGAATTCCGACAGACTGCTCAGGGCGGCCCGAGCATATTCCTCACATTTCGAAAGGTTGCGCATCTCCGGAACATTGAAGTACGCTTGCGCGATTGCGAGTTGCACGTCCACAAGTCGGAGTTTGTCGGACATGCTGTGGGCCATATCGCAGGCCTCTAGGTAGAATCCGAGACAGGTTGGCGACCCGTCATACGCCGCCTCATCACCCTTCTGGACAAGTGCCGAGTACCGCCTGTTAGTGGAAATCCGATAGGCCGTGGCATGACTGGAGTCGGTGTCGGGCTCGCCAGCCGGCTCCATGGCTGCATGTTCGCTGAACGAGATTCGTGCAGCGATGGCATAAAGCCGCGAAGCCAAGGCGTGGTCGCCCTGACGCTCTGCCTCCAAGGCAAGGATCCTCGTAATGTGAAGCGGAGCACTCTCCGGCCCCATATCTTGTTCCTCCGGCGGGAAAGCGTGAAGCGCTGCCAGGGCACGCTGCAGGAAAGCCGACCACTCCTCGGGGCGCTGTTCGGCGAGGAGATCGTCCCGCAGCACTTGCATCGCTGGTAGGGCCAAGCCCCAGACAGCCCCGCTCAGGAGCAGTTCCATTGCATGCCACAAGTTCTGGCGCTCCAGCAGTCTCGGGCCGACGGACCGCTCTAGGTTGCCAAGAAATGACCGAGTCCTCTGCGAGACAGTGATCGCCTGCGAGTAGACCAGCCAAAGTAGCTTGAAGAGCTGGGCACGTGCCTCCGAATCCCGCCCGCTGAGCGCTGCGACGGTGATGTCGAAACCATCTCGTAGGGCCAGTGGTGCGAGCGGGTGAATCATGTACGCGCCATCAGCACGCAAGGATGCGAGTCCGGCAGACGCTGCTGGTCGAAGCTCCCGGGCCAAGGTGTCCAGGGGCGCATCGCCGCCGATATGTAGCCCCTTGAGATCCAGAAGCCCACAGAACAATTGCCAGTCAAAGGCAGAAATGAATCCCTGAAACAGGCCCAGAGCAATTGGAAGCGCCGGAGCGGTCGTCAACCGGACATCATAGGTAGAAATTCTCGATGAGCCAAGAAGTTGGGCGCCGAGCCGATCGCTTCCGACAGACCCCATACGCAACTCGTCCAGGAGTTCATGGACGTCATTGATAGTCGCCGAGTTTATGGCGGCCACGATGGTCGGCAGTTGCAGCACGACGGCTGGAAGGCCCTGCGTCCATTCCAATAGTGCAGCTGCTGCTGGAAAAGCCTCTGAATTCAAACCGGCGACTGCTGCAAGGGATTTTCTTTCTTCGGCGTCGAGCCCGTCAAGTAGAATGATGTCCAAGTTCGGAAGGTCGATCGGCGAGCGCCCTGTCAACAGCACTCGCGCCTGGCCTTCGCCCAGCAAATTCAACAGGCGCAGCAACTCGCGCCGGTTCTTCTCGTCCCATCGCGCATCGGAGTTCTCACTGAAGGCCCCATCAATGTCCTCGAAGATCCACAGGACATTTTTGCCTGGCGTCGGCTGTACTTGGCAATCCTGCGTAGACATGCGCACTCGATCTTTAATCATTCTCTTTAGCGCGGTGTAGGACGAGCACTCCCGCATGTCCACAATCACAGCAGACCGAACCAATTTGGTCGCTGTAGCCCACCGGGCAAACTCTCCCACCATCGCGCTCTTTCCGACACCAGCGAGTCCCGCAATTTCAACGTACGTGTGATTTCGGAATGCTCGTTCAAGGTACAGAAAGACATGGTCGTAGCCAACGAAAGGCCTCTTGGCAGATCGCGGCCCATCGCCCCCGGCCGGATCCACGACCCAAGCGTTGGCCGGCGTGGCTGTGCTCACTCCGATGTCCAGTGCTGGAACCTCTGAACTGCTGCCGAGGATTGGATTGTCCTCAAACCCGTAGACCACCGGCACAGCCCAGGCCAAGTCGCTAGGGCTACTCCCTCGACCTGCCTCTCTTCGGCGCGCGTACGACACGGACTCACCGATCGATCGGCCCGCTGCCAGAGCGGCGTAGGTATCTGTGATCAACCGACTGGCGTTGGCCACGTAGATGTTGTAGCTCATCGCCAGCACATTCTGAACGCCGGCGTCGAGAACATCGGTTGCAACAGATCCGAAGGCGTTCGTGGTCGGCTGCCCAGAGGCATCGCCAGGCACCCGTTCCCCGTAACCTGACCGGCAGGCGTTGAGAAGAAGAAAGCGGACTCCGCAGTCAGCCAGTAGATTACCGACTTCACGCCCTGTCCTTTCATCAGCCCCGCCGGTCTCACCCTCGAAACGCAGATAGCCTCTCTTCGCACCGTGAGAGAAGATCGAGGCGCGATATGAGCCATGCCCATCAAAATGGACTGCGTCGTAGGGCTGCCCCGCGGACACCGCCCGCCTGAGGGTAACTTCAAGAGAACTGAACGTAGGGGGCCGCAGCACGGACACCTGCAAGACCGGCGTTGATGCCGCGGCGTTCATGATGCAGGTGGCGACCGAGCGAAACGGTACGTCTTCCTCCCCTGAGGGTCGGGCAATAACGAGTAGGAGGCGTAGACGCTCGGTCACTCGCGTGGTTCCTGTGTCGGTGGTGGCCTGCCCCGCCAAGCGGACGAAGGATGCCACACGCAGCGACAGTGGCTGTTCCTGCTCAGGCTCGAGAAGAAGCTCCCATGGCGTCCAGCCAGGAAACGCCGTATCGTTGATGCGGACATGCAGGCCTGCGACAAGGGCCGAGTCGGCGAGCGCCGTGCGAATCGCAGATGCTTCCCGAGAGCCAAATAGGGCAGACCCCAACGAGCGCCCTACATCCCGAGAGCGGGAGCTGGCCAGTACGGCCATGGCATCCGCCGCAGAGCTGCGCAGCTTCGGATAGTCCTCGATAAGCCACCTCACGTCGGCAAGGTCAGCATCTACGCCCGGCATCACAACGACGAAGTCAGCAGTTAGAGCCCGTCCCGGTGTCTCAAGTGTGAGTTCGCAGCGCGATAATCCCAAGCCCGTACGGGTTACCAGCATCGTCAGCTTATCGGTCGATCCCATCATTTCTCCCTTCTCGGATGACCTCAAGGCTTCCAGACGTTAAGCCATCATCAACCGCTCGCGAACGGGATGCCACTGCAGTAGAAAATGAAGCACGCGGGAGGACGGTGAGGTGCGATGCGCGATGAGCAAACGGTGGCATGGTTTGGGCAGGATCCCCCCATTGGGGATTGGAAAGTCGATGCGGCAGTCACTCTGCTTCGCGATCTAGATGATGGCGTGCTGGCTGACGAACTGGCAGCGGAAAGTGCCGGATCGTTGGTCGACACGTTTGCCGGCGACCGACTCTTCGGGCGGCGCCTATTCAGCCGGTTCATGAGGACGACGCATCTGTGTGGATTCCTCCCTGAAAGCGGCGCAGGTCAGATCCTTCCTGCATCGGCAGCACTGCCCGATCAGAGTCTGCAGACCAAGCGGCTGAAAATCACACTCGACGGACTGCACGTTGCGCGCTATCCAGGCCGGGGCACCCACGAACTATTGTTTGACTTTGTTGTTCAGTATCAGCCCTCCACTAGAGGAACATCTGGGTTTCATTATAATTCCCGCTTTCAGGCAAAGAACGGTGAAACCGTCCCGGTCCACAATTTTCCGATCTTTCATGGACTCGAGCCGCGCGTCGATGGAATTTCTTTTGGGTTTCAGACCATCAATCTTTCCAGCACTTTTGATCAAGGGGTCCTCGACTTCCTTGCGGCCGACGAATTCAAGCTTGGCCTGTCGCTTCTCGGAGCGACAAATTCTCTGCTCGGTCAGCTGTCAGAAATAGCTTCAAGCCTGACCAGGTGGATAGCCAGCCAGAGTAAGAATGTGAAAGTGCAGGAGTTTCGCCAGGGCCTCGATTTCTCGCCCGGACGTCTTGGCGCCGGCCTCGCCGAGGGCTCATATATCATTGTCCAAGTGCCGCAGGAAAACGCAAATGAATGGGACTGGAGTGAATGGTCGGTGGACGGCACGCTCATGAGACTGGTGCACCGCGGCCACCCGTCAACCACTTTGGACTTCAATCACCTCGTTTTCGGAGTTCGCGCGATGGCGGGGTAGGGGCCCTGGCGGTACGAGCAGAGGCGGGAACAACTGGAGGAGCTGTTCACCGACACAGCGCTCGGGCCGCCGTGGACGCTTGCCCGATGACCATGGACAGGGATGAAGCAGCACGGTGGATGACGGAATGGGCGGCCGTCGGCATGGAAGGCATCGTCGCCAAGCCGCTGAACCGACGGTACGAACCGTGGGCCAGAGGGTGGCGCAAGATCAGGCTCCGGCACTCTACGGAGGCGATCGTCGGGGCCGTCACGGGCACCCTGCGACGACCGACGGGCCCGCCTGGATGACACCGGGCACCTCCGGTAGGTGGGCCGCAGCACGGTCCTCTCGAACCACTTGAGCCAGGACATCGGAAGCCAGCTGACCCCGGCAACCGGCACCACGAGCTGGTGTGGCTCCGGCAGCGAGTCGCACTGATCGCGCACTTACGCCACCGCTACCCCGAACCCGCCGCCCGTGTCTCCGACCTGATCTTCGGCTACGAAAATCTTGCCAGAGCCACGTTCACGTGTATGCCGATACCACCCTCCACGACGACACCAACGCCGTGGCCGCCCCGAGGACACTCCCCGCCTCCGGCGTCGGCTGGCCAGCGAGCGCGACGGCAGCACCTCCAACCCCAGGACCCGCCGGGCTGCGCCGCCTGGGTCCAGGTCCGCACCGAGTCCCTCGACCCGGACCAGCTCCTGGCCGCGCTCAAGGCCGGGCACTACTACTCGTCCACCGGCCCCGAACTGCTCGACGTCAGCCTGACGAGCGGGCACATCACCGTCCGCTGCTCCCCCGTCCGCAAGGTACTGATCACCGGCGGTGCCCCCGGGGCACAGGTCGTACAGGGCAAGGACCTGATGGACTGCACCCTCCCGCTGACGATGTTCCGCGGCGGATTCTGCCGGGTCACGATCGAGGACGACACCGGCGGACGAGCCTGGAGCAACCCCATCCACCTGGCGCCCACCGCGGCCGCCGACACGCGATGACTCCCGTCATGCCTCCTGCCCACCTGACGAAGGCAACCCCTGCAATACTCTGGCCCGCCCTGCGCGCACTCGCCTACGGGCACATGGAGAACGACCAGCCGACCTGGCTGCTCGACGACCTCAGCCTCACCAAGAACGTCCGAGCCGAGGGCCCCGGCGCTGCGCAGAGCATCGCCCACCGCCCCTTCGTCGACGAGGAGGGCACCCCCCTTGGTCCTCGACCTTGCCCGGACCGGGGACTCCGGCTGGGTCTTCACCCTCTTCCACACCGGCCAGCACCCACTCCGTCCCGGCCGGCGCCGGATCGGGCTCGACGGGCAGGCCCAAGCCGCGGCGGGCCGTGGACGTCGCGGCCTTCACCGCGGCCAGCACCTCGGCGATCTCCGGCCTGATCTCGCCGACGGCGTCGGCCAGGGTGTCGATCGCGGTGAGTGCGTCGTCGGCAGCCGCAGCGCTCCACCCGCCGCCGCTCGCGACGTCCGCGAGCCGGCAGGCGGCGTCGGCCGCCTGGCCCGCGTGCTCCTCCACGCCGGGCCGCGCCCGCTCCGCCAGTTCCACGACGACTCCAACGCCAACCGCCGCCGCCAGGACACTCACTGTCCCGGCGCTGACCCGTCGGCTACTTGCTCTGTGTGCAGGATCCGTTCGGCGCACTGGAGAAATGTCCAGGCAGCGGGTGGAGCATGCCGGACAGCAGCTGACGGCTACCCCATGTCCGGTGCCTGACGGCGGTCGGCGAGTGGGCGAGTCTCGGCATCGGCCTCAGCCGCGTCGGCGAGGGCCTCGGCCGCAGCTTCCGCGGCCTGCGCAGCGTCGTGGGCGGCCTGGGCGGCTGCCTTGTCCTCCGAGGACGTCTCTCGGGTGGCCGGAGACTGGGGCAGCACCTCGCTGAAGGCGCGCGACACCCCCTGGAGCGCGGAGGTGACCTCGCTGGGGATCACCCAGAAGGTGCTGCCGGCGCCTTGGGCGAGCTGGGGCAGCATCTGCATGTACTGGTAGGCGAGCAGCTTGGGGTCCGGGTCGTTGCGGTGCACGGCCTGGAAAACCTCGTCGATGGCCCGGGACTGGCCCTCGGCCTTGAGGATCTCGGCGGTACGGTTTCCCTCCGCCCGCAGGACGGCGGACTGCTTGTCACCTTCCGCGGTGAGAATCTGCGACTGCCGTTGCCCCTCGGCCCCCAGAATCGCCGCTCGCTTGTCGCGTTCGGCACGCATCTGCTTCTCCATCGCATCCTTGATGGACTGCGGAGGGTCGATGGCCTTGATCTCCACCCGGTTGACCCTCAGACCCCATTTTCCGGTGGCCTCGTCCAGAACGCCCCGGAGTTGGTTGTTGATGGTGTCGCGCGAGGTGAGGGTCTTCTCCAGATCCATCGAACCCACGACGTTGCGCAAGGTGGTGACGGTAAGCTGTTCGACACCCTGGAGGAAATCGGCGATCTCGTAGGCGGCCGCTCGTGGATCCGTGACCTGGAAATACAGGACGGTATCGATCTCGACGACGAGATTGTCCTCGGTGATGACCGGTTGCGGCTTGAAAGAGACGACCTGTTCACGCAGGTCGATCACCGGATAGACCCGGTCGACATAGGGGATGACGAGGTTGAGCCCCGGCCTCAGTGTTCGCCGGTAGCGACCGAGTCGTTCGACATTGCGAGCGCGCGCCTGCGGCACGATGCGTACCGCCCGCATCACGGTGAACACGGCGATCAGCGCGACGATCACGCCGGCTATGAGAAAGCCCGAGACTTCCATCGCTCACTCCCGGGGGTAGACGAGGGCGGTGGCGCCATTGATTTCCATGACGTCGACGGTCGCTCCCGGAGGAATCACCAGTGTTTCGTCATAGGCGCGCGCCGTCCATTCCTCGCCGCCGATGCGAACCCTGCCACCCAGGCCGGTCACCTCCGAGACGACATAGGCAGACCTCCCCACCAGCGCATCCACGCCGAATCGCTCAGTCTGAGGCTTGAGCAGGTGACGCGCCGCGATGGGGCGCACGAAGAGCACGCTGACCGTAGCCAACATGGTGAAGAGCAAGAACTGGAAGGGCAACGGGAGCCCCAGTGCCGCGGCCCCCGCTGTGACCAACGCGGCCGCACTCAGGATCCCGAGCGCGGCAGTGAGAGTGAAGATCTCCGCCACAGCCAGCGCCCCTGCGGCGATCAACCAGATCAACCAAAGATCCATGACACCTCCTGGCCACTGCGGCTCTACGGAGGCCGGGAAAGGAATACCACCTCTTTGACATTTTCACCCCTTCCGTCCGATCTCACCCCTTGTCGCCCTGCTCAGCCTCGTCGACGTCGGCACTGCCGTCGCCCGCGCCCTGCAGCTCTACGACAGCGAACGCACCCACCCCTTCGACCTCGCCCAAGCCACTGCGGCCCCGCGCCCGCCGCCGACTGCGTTGACACTCTGCGCCTCTACGCCGGGCGGCATCCCGACGGCCCAGCTCACCAAGCTGATCGGCGAGCGGTCCCTGCACAGCGACACCCTCCGCAGCCTGTGGCCCGACCACGACTTTCTTGCCCGCACCACTGGCGGATCTAGGCTGCCGCGGGGGCCGCCCGGTGTCACGATGGAGTGGAAGGGTCTTCGTCGCCCGGCGATTCAGGAGGCGATTCATGGGCCGCGAGTATCACTTTCATTGCGAGCACGCCGGTTGCTCGGTCACCGTGGGCCTGCGGATGGGTGGGACGCGGGAGCTGGAGCTCCTCGTGGACGGGAAGCAGGTCGCCGCCGCCATCGCCCATGGCCACCACGCCCAGACGACGGTGCTGACCACGATCCTGCCCACCGACCCGCCTCGCGACATCCAGGTTGAGGTGACGCTCCCGGGCGCGCTCAGCGGCGATCCGGCAAGCACCCTGCTCGCAGGTGGCGAACGCAGGCCCATGCCCGCCCGGGAGGTGCCCCGGCGGGCGCGGCCGACGGAGGCCGACTGGTACGTCTGACCGTGTAGGGGTGCCCGACACGTCGTGTCCGTGACGCCACGGCCGCCGGAGACATCCGTAGCGGGGTGACCCGGGGGTGGATTGCCACGGATCGCTCGCCAATGATGCTGTCACCGCGAGGCTCTGGGTGCGGTGCGCGCAGAGCCGTGGCGGTCGGGGCGACGTCGTTGACCGCCCCGCCGACCGACCCCAGGTGCATCATCGGTGCCGCCGCGACGACGGACGCGAGCGCCTCGGCGCCGGCCGGGGTGAGCTCGCCGAGCAGGCCGGACCGGGAGACGGTGGGCGACTACTGTGCGTGCTGGGGCTCGTGGGTCGCGGGCACCAGCCGGTGGTACGCCGTCTGGACGACCTGGTGCTGCGGTACGGGTCCCACGGCGAGCAGCGGGGCGAACTCGGCCCGGGCAGCGCTGCCGTCGGGCCCCGCGTACACGGCCATCGCCTGCATGCCCGGCCGTCCCGTCGGCCCCCCGAACACCGTGAGGAAGGCGGTGACCGTACGCGGCGCCGCAGCGATCGCGGCCGCCCACCGCATGAGGAACCCGGCGGTGTCCGCGGCGTCGAACGTGCACAGCAGGGCGGTGACCGGATCGGCGCTGGACCGGATCGAGGCCCTGGCACGCACGAGCGGCACCGACTGGGCCGTCGCCACCCACCTCCTCGCGCAGGCGCTCCTGGATCCGGCGTCGCCGCGCACGGAGCGTCGCTACCGGGAAGCCATCGACCTGCTCGCGCAGACGAACGTGCGGGCCTACCACGCCCGCGCGCGACTGACGTACGGGGAATGGCTGCGCCGGGAAGGCCGCCGGGCCGAGGCGCGGGGCGAACTCCGGGCCGCGCACGAGACGCTGAGCACGACCGGAGCCGACGCCCTCGCGAATCGCGCGGCGCGCGAGCTGGCTGCCACGGGCGAACGTCCGCGCCGCGAGGGGACGGACCCGCTCGGGCTGCTCACCGCTCAGGAACGGCTCATCGCCGGGAAGGTCGCCGCCGGCGCGACGTCCAAGGAGGTGGCCGCGACGTTGTTCCTCAGCCCCCGCACGATCGACACCCACCTGCGCAACATCTACGGCAAGCTCGGCATCTCATCCCGGCGCCAGCTCCGCGGCCTCTCGCTCTGAACGCTGGAACCGTGCTGCGCTCCGATCTGCGCATCTACGTAATTCTCACAGACGCAGCCACCCGCGTCGTCGCGGGAAGGTCGACCCGTCCCCGAATCGTCGACCGGACGCAACAGGAGTTCGTGATGCCCCTCCCCACCCCGCGCCGCCGCGTTGCGGTCGCTCGGCCTGCTGTGAGCATGTGCGACCCCACGGCCGTCTCGACGACCTGACGGCAGCGCTCCTGGCCGTCCTGAGTGAGGTGGCCGTATCGGTCCACCGTGACCTTGATCGAACGATGTCCGAGCCGGCGCGATACCTCGTGAATGGACACGCCGTTCGTGAGGGCCACGGTGGTCCACTTGTGGCGCTACTGAACTTGATTGAGTGATGTCGGGGCCGGCCGCCTGGCAGGAGTCGTGAGTCTCGCGGGCCTGTGGGTGTTGCCGAGCTGTCCGTCGGGAGAGGATCCTCCCGTGAACCAGCCCCTGCCGCAGCTGCCGAAACCCGAGTTCGTCTTGATTCCTATCGAGGCCCCACCCGAGGTGCCCACCCAGGTTGCTGTCGATCTCGGGAAGACGGGCATCCCAGGCGGGCTGATCGGATACGAGTACCGACCGCTGAGCGAGCCGGTGTACTTCGCGGGGCTCGGTGAGCGGGGGCTGGTAGGTATCGCGATGAGTGGCCTGTTCGGACGTATCGCCATTGACGTGGCCAGCGGTCACGTGGTGCAGACTCCCGCGATCGAGTCAGCGGCGGTCAGTCACGTGAACAGGGACCTCGCCTCGTTCAACCGATGCGTCGCGGCCGTGATCGCACGCTTCCCGTTCTACGCCGAGGGCGCCGAGGAGACATACGACGTGGCGAAAGAGTTGCGCGACCTCCTCACCGGCATCGACGAGACCGCGCTCGTGCCCGATGGGTTCTGGGAAACCTTCTGCGACGACGTGGAGATGGGGGACTACGCGGACTGGGATGCGTGATCCGGTACTGGTCCCCGGTTACGGTCAGCCATCCAGACTCAAGCCGCTGGCGGCGATGCAGCCGTCGACGAGGGCAGGGCGGTACTGGATCTGCTTGAGGTTGCGCTTCACGGCCCTGGCCATCTGGTCGAGATTCGCGGCGGCGAGGTTGCCGATGGTCCGCTTGACGAGGGCCCAGATGCCTTCCTGCGGGTTGAGATCCGGCGCGTACGAAGGAAGCTGGAAGACGGTCAGCCAGTCGGCGTTCGCCTCGATGAACGCTCTCATCTGCGGCATCAGGTGAGCGCGCAGGTTGTCCCAGACCAGGACGATCGGGCCGCCGAGCTGGATGTGCGCCCTCACGAACGGCGCGAGACTCTACCTTGATCGTTCTCGCGGCCCTCAGCAAGGTTGAGGGGGCATGCGGGCGAACCGGGCAGGATCAGTCGGAATCGGCGGGGGTACGCGGCCGGCGGCCTCTTGTGCGGCCTGGGCGAAGGCGCGGACGGCGGGGGTGTTGTTCGACTTGAGCCAGACCGGTGCCCAGTCGAGCGGCGCGGCATCGGTCAACGGGATGTAGGCGATGTCGGGCCGGGCGTAGAAGCGCGTGACCTGCGCACCCGCGATGGATCCTCCGCAGCCCGAAGCGATCAGCTGCAGGGCTTCCAGGGACGTCTCGTACTCGGGACCGGCGGGGATCGGCCGACCTTGCGGCGTGCGGTCGGGTCGGCGATCGGAGATCCAGTCGCCGGGCTTCACGCCGGCGACGCGCAGGAGCGGGATGTCGGCGAGGTCCTCCATGGACACGCTCTTGCGGCGGGCCAGGGGGTGGTCGGCGGGGGCCACGAGCACTCTCGGTTCGGAGATGATCAACGGGCCGATGACGAGGTCGGGTCCGGGCACCGGCAGAGGCAGGAACAGCACGTCCACGTCGCCTTCGCGCAACCTCGCGACGGCGTCCACGACCTGCACTTCGCGGAGGTGCCCGCGCCAGCCGGGCATGCGTGCGGGAAACAGCTGTTGGGCCTGGTGGGCAACCTGTCCGGCGGCGGCGCCGACGAAACCGACCCGCAGCTCGCCGGCCGTCGGCCGGGCGCTGCTGATCGCGCGGTCGAGGCCGGCCTGGATCTGTTCGTAGCCAGGCCGCACGTCCTCGTACAGGCAGTGGCCCAGCGGCGTGAGACTCACGCTGCGGTTGGTCCGCAGGAACAGCGGTGCCCCGATGCGTCGTTCCAGCTTCTTGATGGTCTGGCTGATCCGCCCAGTTGTCACGTGCAGGCGCTCGGCGGTACGTCCGAAGTGCAATTCCTCGGCGAGCGTGAGGAACGCCTCCATCTCCAGGCGCTCGAGCACCCTGCCTCCTTGTGTTGAGTCTCGCTAAACGTGACTTCCAGTATCAGGCGTTGTTCGACGGATTCTCCAGAGGCAGCCTGGTCAGGGACCGTCCGGCGATCCGGTTCCTGTCTCCACGAACTTCAGCAGCGGCGTACTTCTCCTTGACCTCCGCCCTGCCCACCTTCAGCAAGGACTGGACGACGCAGCGCGTCGTGTCCGGAAGCCCGACCAACTCGACCACGAGAGTCATCACCTTGACCAAGCACGCACATGTCCATCCGCTCCAGCTCCTACTGGTGCACCCGCGAGTTCCAGCTCGACCTGCACGACCTGAGAGCGACTGACACCTCCGGCTCGTCCGCCCATCGCACACCAGCCAAGGAGCTGCCGTGAACGTTTCCCACTCCAGCCTGTCCCTGGCCGTCGCCGACGTCGACGCCTCCCATGACTTCCTCTGCACCCACCTCGGCTACGAAGTGGCCATGGCCGACGACGGCTTCGCCTCCCTGACCCGCGAGGACGCCGCCGTCGACATCGTCCTGCTCCGCAAGGGCACCGAGGTCCTGCCCGCCGAGCAGCGGGACCGGGAGGCGGGCGGCCTGATCATCGCGCTCACGGTCATCGGCATCGACGCCGAGGAGGCCCGGCTGCGTGTGGCCAGCGCCCCTATCACCATGCCGCTGCGCGACGAGCCTTGGGGCGAGCGCCTGTTCCAGATGACCGACCCCCACGGTGTCGTCGTCCAGCTCGTCGAGTGGGCCGTCCCCGGTCACTCCGCCGAACCGAACGCCGACACCGCCGTGCACGTGATCACCCCCGCGGCCGAGCACGTCACTGTCTCCCCGAACGCCACCATGACCGGCCTGGCGGCTCCCAGCCGTGGCAGCACCGAACTGAGCACCTGGACGGTCGGCATGGACGCGGGGGCAACCGGACCCGAGCACTCCGTCACGCGTGAGCAGGTTTGGACGGTCACCAAGGGCGCCCTGGTAGTGACCTGCGGCGGCCACACCCACAAGGTCCTGGCCGGCCAGAGCCTGATCCTCCCGCCCGGCCTCGTCCGTCGGATCCACGCCCTGGAGCGGGCTGAGGCCCACGTCTCTATGCGCTCCGACGGGGTCGCTTCCGTTCCCGGCACCGAGGGCACCCGCGAACTGCCGTGGGCACGATGACCGCGCTTACCGCGAACGGCCCTGCCCCCTGCCCCCTCGAGGTTTCGGCAACGACCCGATCCCTCCCTCAAAAGTCGCCAGCCGAGGCCGGCATCCACAAGGAATGAGAGACACGACATGCGTGTGCTGTTGATGGCGTACGGATCGCGCGGCGATATCGCGCCGCTTGCGGGTCTGGCGGCGCAGTTGCGGAAACTTGGCGCGGAGGTACGCGTGTGCGCTCCGCCGGACGAGGAGTTCGCGGAACTGCTGGCCGGTGTGGGTGCGGAGCTGGTGCCCTTCGGGCGGGACGTGCGCGCGCTGCGGACGGGAGCGCCGCCGTCGGACGCCGCCTCGTTCGCGGCCGAGCTGGTCGCCGCGCACTTCGACACGGTCGGCAAGGCGGCCGAGGACTGCGACGTGATCGTGGCGAGCGGTCTGATGCCGGCCGGCGTCCGCTCGGTGGCGGAGAAACTGGGCATCCGTTACGTGTACGCGGGCTTCCACCCGTTCGAGATGCCCTCCGCGCACTATCGGCCGTCGTCACGGCCCGGCCCGTCGGCTCCGCCCGCCATGACCGACAACCAGGCCCTGTGGGACTTCGACGCCCAGAAGGTCAACGCCCTGTACCTCCAGCCCCTCAACGCCCACCGCTCGGCGCTGGGACTCGCGCCGGTGGACAACGTCCGCGACCACGTCTTCACCGAACGGCCGTGGCTGGCGGTGGACCCGGTCCTCGGACCGTGGGAGCAGCTGACGAACCTCGACGTCGTGCAGACCGGCGCGTGGATCCTGCCCGACGAACGCCCGCTGCCCGCCGACCTGGAGACGTTCCTGGACTCCGGCACCCCACCGGTATACGTCGGCTTCGGCAGCATGCCGATGAGCACGGCCGACGACATCGCCCGGACCACCGTCGAGGCGGCCCGCGCGCAGGGCCGCCGCGTGCTCGTCTCCCGCGGCTGGGCGGACCTGGGCCTGGTGGACGACGCGGACGACTGCTTCGCCGTCGGCGACGTCAACCACCAGGCCCTGTTCCCCCGGGTCGCCGCCGTCGTCCACCACGGCGGCGCGGGCACCACGACCACAGCCGCCCGAGCCGGTGCACCCCAGGTGGTGGTACCCCAGTTCGTCGACCAGCCGCACTGGGCCGCCCGCGTGGCCGACCTGGGCATCGGCGCGGCACACGACCGCCCGACGCCGACCTTCGCGTCCCTGTCGGCCGCGCTCAGGAAGGCCCTGACCCCCGAGACGGAAGCACGGGCGAAGGCCGTCGCCGGCACGATCCGCACCGACGGGGTGGTGGTGGCCGCGAGGCTGCTCCTCGACACGGAGCACGCCGCGTCGATGAGCCGCGAACAGATTTCCAAGATCGCCCATGCCGACCACCCGATCAAATCTCCGCTCGACGACGACTCGGTCGACCGGCTGCTCGAACGCGCCCTGCCGCGGGGCGACGAGCGTGTGCTCGACCTTGGATGCGGCACAGCGGAGTGGCTCCTGCGCGCCCTGGCGACCCGACCGCACCTGTACGCCGAGGGTGTCGACGTCTCCGAAGTCGCCCTGACGCAGGCCCGCCAGGCAGCGAGCAAGCTCGGGGTCGATGAACGCCTGGTCCTCCACCACCAGGAGGCCGCGGCCTTTGGCTCTTCAGAGCCCTTCGGCCTGGTGATCAGCGTCGGCGCCACGCATGCCTTCGGCGGTCTCCTCCCCACCCTCGCAGCGGCCCGCAAGCACCTGGCTCCCGGCGGCCGCGTCCTGATCGGCGAGTCGTTCTGGGACCGCGCCCCTTCGCCAGCAGCCGTCGAGATGTTCGGTGACCTCGCCGACCTGGCGACCACGGTGGACCTGGTCGTCGCCGACGGATGGACCCCTGTCCACGGCCACGTCAGCACCCGCGCTGAGCTGGACGCCTACGAATGGGCCTGCTGGGGTTCGTTGGCCGCATGGGCTCTGGACCATCCTGCCGATTCGGCCGCCGTGCAGGTGCTGGAAACGGCCAACGCCCAGCGTTCGCATTGGCTGGGCGGCTACCGGGACAGCTTCGGCTTCGTCTGCCTGGTGTTGCGTCGGACCTCGGAGTGATCGCGTAGGCCGCCGGTAAGCCCACGTACCCCACACATCCCCCGCACCCGGGGGACCGCCATGGCCGCCGCCGCTCCGCGGTGGTCGGAAAGTGAAGAATGGAATCATGCAACCGACGTTCGTATTCGTGCACGGAGCTTTCGCGAACTCCTTCTCCTTCGCGCCCCTTCAGGCCGAACTCGGCCTCCTCGGGCACCGCTCTGCGGCCGTCGACCTGCCCGGCCACGGGTTCCAGGCGACCTTCACCCACGCCTATCAGGCGCCGCAGGACCCCACGAGTCTCGCGAGCGCGCCCGGCTCGATCAAGGGCGTCACGCTCGCCGACAACGTCGCGCACCTGATCGGGATCCTCGAACGGGCCAAGCGGAACGGACCCGTGATCCTCGTTGCCCACAGCCGCGGCGGTGCGGCGGTCACGGCCGCGGCCAACGCTCGTCCGGACCTGATCGACCGCCTCGTGTACGTCTCGGCCTGGGCCCCGGTCGACCTCGACGTCAACGACTACTATGCCGAGCCGGAGATGGCCACGGTCGACCCTGCAGCCTTCGCCGCGGCGCTGGCCGGGAACCCCGCCGACCTCGGCCTGCTCCGCGTCAACTTCCGTACTGCGGACCCGGACGCGATCGCGGCGTTCAAGCTGGCCTTCTTCGCCGACGGCACCGACGAGCAGTTCCTCACGTTCCTCAACACCTTCCAGCCCGACGAGAACCTGGACGTCGGCGGCTCCGCCGACCGGGCACAGGCCGCGACCTGGGGCCGCATCCCCAAGACCTACATCCGCTTGGCCGACGACACGAGCCTGCCGCTCGCCCTGCAGGACCGTCTGATCCGCGAGGGCAACCAGTTGACGCCCGACAACCCGTACGACGTCCGCACACTGGAGGGCAGCCACCTGAAGTGGCTGGTCGACCCCGCGCCGGCGGCTCGCATCCTGGGCGAACTTGCCATGCTCCCGCCCCGTCTGCTCAGGGCGTGATCGGAATGGGGTGAACGGTTCGGTGGTGGTGGGACGAGGAACGAGAGTGTCCATGTGGGTGCATCAACGATCCCTCCGGCACTGAGATCGGACGCCGACCGGGTGACAGCCTTCGCCACGGCGTCACCCGGGCTTCACGCTGGCCCAGGGTGGTCGGCCACTTCTCGGACCGCGAGGAGTTCCGGAGCTGAGGGCAGGCGAGAGGGGCCGCGGCCTGGTTGGTCTCCACGCGGATACGGCGGTTCCCGAGCAGCAGGACGGCCGTGCCGGAGAGGACGACGAGCCACTCGCGGCCCGGGGGGGGCGCAGGGGTGCGGTGCTTCCGGCGGAGGTTCCGTCATCCGCTGGCATACGACGGTCATGCCCGGTTCCGCCTTGATGGGCCAGCGCATCAGCCCGTGGGCACCGTCAATCATCGGGCTGGTGACGACGTCGTCGGTGGCCGTCTCGACCAGCTGGTCGAGGGAGGTGTCCAGGGCTCGGGCGAGGGTGACGAGCTGGTCAAGCGCCAGGCGGCACCGGCCGTTCTCGATGCGGCTGAGGAAGGACTGGCTGAGGTTCGCACGGGTGGCCAAGTTCTTCGAGGGACCAGCCCCTGAGCGTGGTACACGGACGGCCATGCCCAGCTGTCACATGCCCACCCGTCAAGGCGTGTTCGCGGTGTGCGGGATTGCCGCGGCCCTGCGTTCCCGCCCGCGCAGCAGCGGGGTGAGGCTCTTCTGGACGATGAAGTACTCCGTGACCACGGCGCAGACGAGGATCGAAGCCCAGACGCTGGTCGTGTAGATGTCGTCGAAGGTCAGCCACAGAAGCGACCCTTGCAGGGCCACACCCAGACCCAGGAGGCCGCGCAGCACGACGGCGGCGAAGGACAGCGCGTAGTTGCGGATCATCCAGATGCGGTGCATCTGGACCTGGCCAATGCCTGATGGCGAAGTCCCCCTTGACGAGGGTGTACAGCCACGCGGCCGTGAGCAGGTAGAACGCGTCCTGGACGGAGATTCCGTCGACGGAGAAGGTGGCCGCCACGAGCGAAGCGACCGAGGCGACGAGCATGCTGATCACGTAGACACGGCCGAGTGCGCGGTGGAGTGCCGGCCGGCGTGCGCGCAGGGTGGCCGCGAACTGGAACGGCCCGATCAGCAGCACCAGGCACGCGGGCAGCGCGTGCACCACGATGGACAGGTAGTGCAGTGCGACGTCCGGGTCGATGGGGATCCGGCTCGCCGACCGGTCGCCGGTGAGGTACGCGGGTGCCGAGAAGACGGCGATCCCGACGGCGGACACCGCAAGCAGGGCCCAGTTGATCCTCTTGTCACTGGGCACCTGCGGGCGACCGTACGGAACCCCCTGCCAGCACGAGCACGCCTGCATCCGCTGCCCCGTCCTCCAGATGGATCCTCGCCAAGGGCCACGCCTCATCGAGATCATCCAAAACCTCCGCGAGCGCATCCGCGAGGCCCGCGCCAACGGCTGGCTCGGCGAGGTCGAAGAACTTCAAGTCAGCTTCGACGCCGCGATGGCCAAGCTCAACAGCCTCAAACGGGCTCCGACCGATGGCCGGCCGCAGCTGGTTGACCTTGGCATGCCGGTCTTCACCGACCACGCACCACTGCTTCAGCCAGGATCGGGAGAGCCCGGATACCGGCCCTGATCCTGTCAAGGAGCGAGTTCGGCCTGGAGAAGCCTGCGGAACACCGCCGGGGTCGTCCATCCGCGCAGCGTGGCGTGGATCGACGAGCGGAATGCGGCCTCGGCCGTGGCGGCGTCGAGCGCCCCTGCCAGTTCGAGAGTCACGAGGCCGTGCAGGGTCGCCCAGATCGACAGAGCGATCGCCGTTGCGTCGCCAGTGAAGACGGACGCCGTCAAGGCGCGATCGATCGCCGCGAGGAGCGGACGGATCGGGTCACTGGCACCGACCTCTCCCGACGGGTCGAAGGACTGCACACCACCGAACAGCACCGTGTACAGGTGGCTGTGTCCGCACCCCCAACGACGGTAGGCGACGGCCAGTGCGTAGAGGTCGGCGAGAGGGTCCGCGGAGGTCTGTACCGCCGACAGGTCCTGGAACAGGCCGGCGACGGCTCTGTCGCGCACCGCACCGATCAGCCCGTCCTTGCCGCCGAACAAGGAGTACACCGCCGTCGTCGACGCCTCGGCGGCAGCGGCCACGGCGCGGACCGTGACGGACTCCCGCGGACGGGTGGCGAGCATCTCGGTCGTGCACTCCACAAGCCGCTCTTTGACGGCCTCGTCGTTTGTTCTGGGCCTACCCACGGTCAGCAGCCTACCCTCTCTGATAACGTCGTTTTGAAACAGCGTTCTGGAACTGTCGGAGGTCCGCCGTGCCCACGTCCGCCATACGTCTCGTCCGCTTCACCGGACGCTTACTGCCGGCCCTGGCCGCCGTCGCGGCGCTGGTCGTCGCCTTTCTCGCACTGATCGCCCTCACGGACGGGGCAGGTTCGGGGCTCGCCGCGTGGTTGACGACCCTCGGGGCCGGGACTGTCCTCGCGCTGTGGCGGGGCCGTCACCGCACCTGGCCGGCGCGGCTCGTGCCGTTCCTGCCGGTGGTCGTCGCGGCGGCGTTGACGGCGACGGTCTGCATCCCGACCGTGCCGACGACCCGGCGGTACCCGCCCGCGCTGTCGTTCGTGTCCACTCAGGGCTGGAAATTGGCCACGGGCAGCCGGGTCGCGGTGTATCACTACCCGCCCGCGAACCCCGGCCCCCGGCATCCCGTCCCGTTCGTGTACCTCCACGGAGGACCCGTCCGCGGCATCTCGGTGCAAGACCACCGGTTCCTGGGACTTCTGGCACGCCAGGGCTACGACGTCTACGCCTACGAACAGGCCGGTGGCGGACGAAGCGACCTGCTCTCCATGGACCAGTACACGATCTCCAGGTCGGTCCGTGACCTCGCCGCCTTCGTCGACCGCCTGGACAAGGGCAAGGTCGACATCCTCGGATTCTCCGGAGGCGGAGTCGTGCTCACCCGAGCCCTGGCCGACCCCGGCGTCGCCGCACGCCTGCACCGGGCGATCATCGCCGAGCCCGGGCCCATGGACGGCCCCACCGCACACATCACCGGGAACAAGGGCCGAGCATCCGCACGAGGCCTCGCGCCCGCCCCGACCGGACCGCGATCGACACACGTCCCCCGGTACGCCGTGGCATTCGGCCTCATGCGACTCGGACTCCTCACCCCCGACACCGGACTGATCGGACAGGCCGAAGGCGACAACGCCTTCACCGCCGCAGACCTCGGCAGCGACACCGCATCCGCCTACTGCGCGCGCGACGCGCACCGCATCCCCACCGAGGACACCGCACAGAACTTCTCCTTCAGCCCCGCCGCCAGCCTCCGCGTCCAGCAGACAGTCAAGGACTCGCCCTCCATCGCACCGCTACTGAGGCAGTCCCGGACCCCCGCGATGCTCATGATCGCCGAATGCTCCTCCCAGGTCCGTCAATGGGCGACCGCCATCCTTGCCGATGACCCCGCCATCCAGCGCACGCAGTACATGCCTGGAGTCGGACACCACATGTGGAACGGCCTCGACGACAACAACGACCGGGCCGTCGCCGTCATCACTGCGTTCCTTCAGGACAAGCCAGCCCCCCTGCCGAACTACCCGACCCGCGACGAGATCCCGACCTTCCTGCGCGACCACAAATGAAGACGTTGCAGCCCAGCACCGGCAAAGGCGGGCGAAACCGCGAAGCCGCCTGGGCCCTGCGCGAAGTACAGCCAAGGACGAGCTCTTTAAAGGCCCTAACAGAGGCGCCGGACGTGTCGGTGGGGGATGAGGCAGGTGGCCAGGCCGAGGAAGGCTCCATGGATATCGCCGCGTCGTTCCCATCGGATCCTGAGTCGCCGGAAGCCGTGGAACCAGGCGATGGTCCGCTCGACCACCCAGCGGTGGACTCCTGGTCCCGACCCATGAGGGACACCCCGTCGGGCAATGACGGGCTTGATGCCCATCGCCCAGACCAGGCGGCGGTACTTGTCGTGGTCATAGCCGCGGTCACCAAGCCGACTGTCGGGCCGCTTCCGCAGCCGTCCGACCAGGCCGGCAATCGGCGGGATCTTTTCCAGCAGGGGGATCATGGCATGTCGACCAGCTGAGTCTCAGGCGAGAAGATCCTGCGAGGGGGAGGGCTCAGTGTGCGTGGGAACCGTGGCAGGGAGCTCCGGCTCGCGCAGCGACTCCCGTTGCCGCCAGGCTCCGGGCGGTTCGCCGTGGTGGCGGCGGAAGGCGGCGGCGAACGCGTAGGGCGAGCTGTAACCGATCGTGCGGGCGATGGTCGCCATGCCGAGTTCACCGTTGCGCAGGTGGTCGCAGGCGAGGGCCATGCGCCAGTCGGTCAGGTACCGCATGGGGGTCTGGCCAAGCGCGTCGCGGAAGGTCCGGGCGAAGGCTGCCCGGGACAGGCCACTGATCGCGGCGAGTTCGGGGACCGACCAGTCGCGGCCGGCGTCCCCGTGCATGGCCTGTAGTGCGGCGTTCAGGCGGGGGTCGGCCAGGGCCCGGTACGAGCGGGGAGCAGTGGGGCTGCGGCGGAAGTCGCTGCGGATGGCGAGGACGAGCGGGACGTCGAGGAGCCGGTCGAGCACCGTGGGCTGGCCCGGCTCGGGGGCTGCCAGCTCGTGGGAGAGCAGCGCGATCACGTCCCGCAGCGGGTCGCCGACCCCCGCCTGAAGGGTGAGGACCTGTGGCAGCGCCTCCAGCAGCCCGTTGCCGATGTCGCCGGTGAACCGGTAGGCGCCGCAGAGGAACACGGTCGCCCGGGGGTTCTCGGCCTGCGCATCGTGGGCGTGCCGGGCCCGGAATTCTTCCGGTTCGAGGCAGTCGGTGCCCGGCTCGTGCCCGATGTGGTGGTCCGTTCCGCCGCGTACCAGCGTCACCTCCCCGGGCACGAGTTCCACCGCGCGGCCCGGGTCGGTGAGCCACAGCCATCCCCGGCCGCGGACCACCGTGTGCACGGCCAACTGGATCGAGCCGGCAAGCCGCAGCCCCCACGGCGGCTCGGCGACCGTCCGGGCGAAGGCCGCGCCGCCGGCACGCGCCCGCGGCCTGGTCGCCCGCACCGCAGCACGCCACGGCGCCGACGTCCCCTTCGATTGGGACAACCCCACGACCCACCCCGATGCCCTGACCGGGGTCGACCGCCTCTACCTCGTCACCCCCGTCATGCGCGTCACCTACGCCGACCAGGTCGCCGCCTTCCTCGACCTCGCCGAAGCCGCAGGCGTCCGCCACGTCACCTACCTCAGCATCTACGGCGCCGACCAGGCACCGCCCCAGGTCGACATCAAGGCCGTCGAGGCCGGCCTCGCCGCCCGCGCGGCATCACCCACTCGTTCCTCCGCCCCTCCTGGGTGATGCAGTACTTCGCCGACGCCCACCTGCCGGTCATCGACGGGGCCATCACGGTCCCCACCGGCGGCGGCAGCGAGGCCTTCGTCGACGCGGACGACATCGCCGCCGTCGCGGCCGAGACGCTGCTCGCCCCCACCGCCCCCACCGCCCACTACGCGCCCACCGGCCCGCAGGCCCTCACCGTCGCAGAGGTCGCCGACAGCATCACCGCCGTGACCGGCCGAACCGTCGCGCACCACGACCTCGACCCCGAGGTGTGGATCGAAAGCGCCATCGCCGCCGGCCTCGTCCCCGCCGACTACGCGGTGATGATGCGCTGGCTGACCGGCGCCATCTCGTCCGGCAACGGCTCCACGCCCAACGACGACGTCGAGAAGGTCACCGGCCGGCCCCCGACCGCCTTCCTCGACTTCGCCCGACGCAACGCCCACGCCTGGACGGCGGATCGGTGACCGGGCCCGTGGACGACATCACCGACTCCGCGGCGCTGAACCCGTTCTTCCGCATCATCCACGAGGGCCTGGCGGGCCTGGTCGACGGCGAGCACTTCTTCGACCTCCTGGCCGAGGACGTGGTCGTCGAGTACGTGGTCTCCGTCCCCGGCTACCCGCGCCGCATCCAGGGGCGGCGGGCGGTCGCCGACCCGTACCGCGGCTACGGCGACATCGTGGTCCTGCACAGCGCGGACGGACTCGCCGTCCACCACGACCCCGCAACGTCCATCGTCGTGTTGGAGTACGCCGTGCACGGGAAGGCGGTCCACACGGGACGCGCCTACGACAACCACTTCGTCTCCGTGATCACCATCGAGAACCGTCAGGTGACGCACTGGCGGGACTACCGCGACCCCGTCGCCGTCTTCCAGGCCATCGGGTGGCCCGCCGGGCCTCGCTAGGGGTCTGACCGTGCAGGTTCGCCGGGTTGACGGTGATATTTGATCTCCTCACCCTGGCTGAAGATGGCCTCGGAGTTGCTCGCCTTGAGTCCTCGGACGCGCACGTGCTGATCCCGAACCAGAGGCCCGGCCCGGTGGTTGAGTGGCTGGGCACGACGGCCTGGAAAAGCGGTTCGGGGCGAGCGGGGCCTCTCGCATGAGGCGGCAACGGGTGGCGTGGGAGGGACTCAGGGTTCGATGACGAGGCGTTCGATGAGGTCTTCGCGCAGTGTGAACTGGTAGCGCAGATCGATGGTGCCGCCGGGGAAGTTGCCTTCGAGGTGGTGGGTGGCGATGTAGTGGGTCGCGTCGGTCCGCTGGGCGCGGGTGAGGTGGATGGTGTACATGAATTCGGTGGCGGATCGGTCGAGCCACTCCCCGATCGCCTGGGTGCCCTCGTAGGTGTTGCCGTCGTCGATCACCGTGGCTTCGCGGGTGAATGCCGCGATTGCGGTGGCGGTGTCGTGGGTGCGATGCGCTGCCAGGTAGCGGGTGATCACTTCGGGCAGGGTGTCCGGGGTGGTGGTTCGGGGCTGGTTGTCGTGCATGACGGTCCTTGGGGTGGTGGCGGGTTCAGACGGTGGGGGTGGTGCCGCCGTCGATGACGTGTTCGGCGCCGACGATGGCCGAGGCGCGGTCGGAGACGAGGAAGGCGACGAGCTCGGCGACTTCCTCGGGGCGGTTGGGGCGACCGAGCGGGATGCCGCCCAGGGACTCCATGAGCCGGCCCAGCGCCGCTTCCTGGGTGATGTCCGCGTCGTGGGCGATCCGGGCGACGAGGTTGTCGGCGGCCGAGGTCTGCACGAAGCCGGGCGAGACGGTGTTGACGCGGACGCCGTGCGGGGCGACCTCGTTGGCCAGGCCCTTGCTGTAGGTGGTCAGGGCGGCCTTGGCGGCGGCGTAGGCCAGGGTCCCGTTCCACAGTGGCATGCGGCGCTGGATCGAGGTGACGTGCACGATCGCACCCTTACCCTTGGCGATCATGTGCGGGAGGAGTGCGCGGTCCAGGCGGACGGCGGCCAGCAGGTTCGTGTTCAGCTCCCTGGCCCAGTCGTCCTCGCCGAGCGCCGCGAACCCTCCGGCCGGCGCCTCGGACCCTCCGAGGGTGTTGACCAGGATGTCGACGCCTCCCACACGGGCGTCCACCTCGGCGGCTACGCGGGCTGCCCCCTGGGCGGTGGACAGGTCGGCGGTGATGAACGTCTTCTCCTCGACGCCGTCGGGGCGGCTGCGGGCGGTGACCAGCACGGTCGCGCCGGCCTCTGCGAGACGGCGGGCGATGGCCATCCCGGTGCCCTTGGTGCCGCCGGTCACCAGAGCGCGTCGGCCTTCGAGGGATTCACTGATGGATGTGGTCACGGTGTGCTCCGTTCCCGGACGCGGGCACAGAAGGCACCGCTCCCGTCGTTACTGCTAAAATAGAAGCTAGTAACTTCGACTTTAGCAGTAACAAAAGGGAGATGGTCGCCGTGGCAAGCCGGATCAGGCTGGAGGACCGAGAGTGCCCGCTGTCCACGACGGTGGAACACGTGGGCGAGTGGTGGACGCTGCTGATCCTCCACGACGCCTTCGACGGCTACACACGCTTCGACCAGTTCCAGGAGAGCCTGGGCATCTCCTCCAGCATGCTCACCACCCGGCTGAAGACCCTCGTCGCGGACGGACTGCTGGAGCGCCGGCCCTACCAGACCAACCCCGTACGCCACGAGTACGTCCTCACCGAACTCGGGCACTCCCTCCGGCCGGTGATCATTGCCCTGGCCGCATGGGGCAACTCCCGCCTCACACCGGCCGAACGCAGCATGATCCTCATCGACGCCCACAACGGCGAGGAAGTCGAACCCGTCGTCGTCGACGCCAAGACCGGCCGCCGACTCGACGACAGCGGGACTTACGTCTTCGCCGCAGGCCCCGCAGCCAGCGACGCCATGCGCCACCGTTACGCGACACGACCGACCACCCCCGCGGAGGCGTAGGGCTGCCCCGAACAGGCACCGAACGAGCTTGAGCAGGGCCGGGACGCACAGGTCGCACCCGATCGACCAGGCAACACCGGCTCGCCACCAGCATCACGCATGCGAAGCCCCTGGACCTTGTGGTCCGGGGGCTTCGCGGCCATGACTGGTGTCGGGCCTGCGGACGCCACCGTCACAAGGTGTGTCCGGTCACCGGTCGATGACGGCCATGTTCCCTTCGTCGTGGCGCTCGCCAGCAGCCGGGGTGAGGTTGTTCAGCCTCTCGACCTGCGCGTCGGTCAGCTCGATGGCGTCGGCAGCGGTGTTCTCCTCGACGCGGGCGACGCGCTTGGTACCGGGAATGGGGGCGATGTCGTCGCCCTGGACGAGCAGCCAGGCCAGGGCGATCTGTGCCGGGCTCGCGTCGGCTTCGGCGGCGACGGCCTTGACCTCGTCGACGATGCGCAGGTTGCGCTGGAAGTTCTCGCCCGTGAAGCGCGGGTTGGTCTTGCGCCAGTCGTCGTCGGTGATGTCGTCGGTGGAGCGGATCTGGCCGGTGAGGAAGCCGTGGCCGAGCGGCGAATAGGGCACGAGGCCGATGTTCAGCTCGCGCAGCAGCGGCAGGATCTGCGCCTCGACGTCCCGGGTCCATAGGGAGTACTCGGTCTGCAGCGCGGTGACCGGGTGCACGGTGTGGGCGCGGCGGATGGTGTCGGGGCCGGCTTCGGACAGGCCGATGTGGCGGACCTTGCCCTCGGCGACCAGCTCGGCCAGTGCCCCGACGGTGTCCTCGATGGGAGTGCTCGGGTCGACCCGGTGCTGGTAGTACAGGTCGATGTGGTCGGTGCCGAGGCGCTTGAGGGAGCCCTCGACGGCGGTGCGGACGTTCGCCGGGCTGCTGTCGAGGACGCCAGGACCGCCACCGGAGTGCTGCACAAAGCCGAACTTGGTCGCCAGCACGACCTGGTCGCGGCGCCCCTTGAGAGCCTGGCCGACCAGCTCCTCGTTGGTGTAGGGGCCGTAGATCTCGGCGGTGTCGAGGTGGGTGACGCCCAGGTCCAGTGCACGGTGGATGGTGCGGATCGACTCGGCGTCGCTGCCCTCTCCGACGTTGTAGTAGCCGGACATCGACATGGCGCCCAGACCGATCCGGGAGACGTCCAGACCACCCAGTGAGATGTGCTTCATCAGAAAGTTCCGTTCCTCAGTTTCCGGTTCCCGGGCGATCTCATGCCCGGAGGCGGAGCAGCCGCTCACGGTCGACGCCCGCCGGGCCGACCGTCGAGCGCCATGATCAGCGCGACGCAGTGAGCCCGCCATCCAGGCAACCACCCGCAGCCACCGCGTGAGCCGCCGTACGGGGCACCCTTGTTCCGGGGGTCTGCCAGTACCCCCTTCCAGGACATCCGCGGGCCCGGGCCCGCCGTACGGTGGATGCATGGACCGCAGCGCCGAGATCCGTGAGTTCCTGCGCACCCGCCGAGCCCGGATCACCCCCGAGCAGGCCGGCCTCACCCCGCATCCCGGCGCCCGCCGGGTACCGGGGCTGCGCCGCGAGGAAGTCGCCCAGCTCGCCGGGGTCAGCGTCGACTACTACGTCCGCCTGGAGCGGGGCCGCACTCAGAACGTCTCCGAAACCGTCCTGGACGCCGTCGCCCGCGCCCTTCAGCTGGACCAGACCGAACGCGCCCACCTCTTCGACCTCGCCCAGCCCACCGCTGCCCGCACCCGCAGTAAGCGGCCGCTCAGCCCGCAGCGGGTCCGCCCCGTCCTGTACCGGGCCCTGGACGCCCTCGCCGTCCCCGCGATGGTCCTGGGACGGCGCATGGACATCCTGGCCGCCAACCGGCTCGGCTCCGCCGTCTTCACCGACTTCCAGGCCCGACCCCACCGCGATCGGAACTTCGCCCGCTACGTCTTCCTCGACGAAGCGGCCCACAGCCTGTACGCCGACTGGGAGAAGGCCGCCGGCGACTGCGTGGCCACGCTGCACCTGTACGCAGGACGCCACTCGGACGACCCACAGCTCACCGAGTTGATCGGCGAGCTCTCCCTGCACAGCGATGCCTTCCGCCGCATGTGGGCCGACCACGACGTCCTCGCTCACACCACCGGCACGAAACACCTGCACCACCCGCTCGTCGGCGACCTCACCCTCGACTACGTGGCCCTGTCCGTCGAGGGCGACCCCGACCAGACCCTCATCGTCCTGACCCCCGAGCCGGCCTCCCCTTCCGCCGAAGCCCTCGGCATACTCGCCAGCTGGACCGGCACGCCCACCATCAGGCCGCACACCCCCGAAGAGACACACACCCCAGCCAGCTGACACCCGCAAAGCACTCGTGCTCAGGCGGTTGCACGGCGGCTGCCTGTCCTGGACGCGGCCATCCTTCTGGCGTAGTCATCACGGAAGGGCGGTCAGAACCGTTTCCAAGTATCGCCATCAGCTTCGGGTCGTGCATGCAGCGGTCGCCGACGAGGGCACGCAGAACGGCCATGTTGCCCCGCTGACGGGCGCATTGCCCGGCGGAGAGCGCCATCGGGAAGTCGAGGCATCCGGCGCATGGTGGCCGCGTCGAAGCTGACGTCCAGTGCCCCCGCCCGGTGACGGTCGTCGTGGGGTCCAACACGGGGTGGCCGCGATCGCCACGAGCACGACGGAGGCCGGATCCACCAGCCGCCCGAACCGCGTTCGGGTACTGGCACTACTTGCTCTCCGTCTCCGATGTCGGGTTCTCGGGCAGGGTGGACTCGCGCTGCTGCAGTTGCATGGACAGCGGGTGCGGTGCGCGGACTGCTTGGCCGATGGGGCGGATGGTTTGGCCCGGGGTGGGGCGCAGTTGCCAGCGGGCTGCGATGGTGGCGAGTGCGAGCGTGGCCTGAGTGCGGACGAATGCGTCGGCGATGCATTTGCGCGGGCCGGCTCCGAAGGGTACCCAGGTGCCTGGTGCGGGTCTGCCGATGTCTTCCCAGCGGTCCGGAGCGAAGTGGTCCGGGTCGGAGTAGATGTCAGGGCGTCGGTGGAGCTGGTAGGGACTGAAGGCGATCGTGGTGCCGGCCGGCAGAGAATGCCCGCCGAGTTCCGTGTCGGTGGAGGTGGTCCTGGTGAGCAGGAGGGAGTCCGGCGGATAGAGGCGCAGGGTTTCGGTGACGATGTGGCCGGTAAGTTCGAGGGAGTCCAGGTCGGTGAACTGAGCGGGACGGCCGGCGAGCACGGTGTCGACCTCGGCGTGAAGACGTGTCTGGATCTCGGGGTGTGCGCCGACCAGGTGCCAGGCCCAGCTCAGTGTGATTGCACTGCTTCCGACCCCGGCCAGGAGGAAAGTGACGACCTGGTCGTGTACTTCGGTGTCACTCAGGGACACACCGTCCGTGCCGGGAGCCATCAACAAGGACATCAGGTTGTCGTGGTCGGCTGCGGTGGAGCAGAGGCCGCCGATCAGGCTGTCCGTGAGGTGGCGCACATGCAAGCGTGCCCGCTCGTAACGGCGGTTTGCCGGTGTGGGGAGGCGGTGGAGCAGCGTCACCGGCCACGTCATCCGTCGGGTGATGCCCTCGACGAGGGCGTCAATGCTCGACTGCAGAGCGGGTACTCCGGAAGTGTCGGTGCTGGGGTTGAACAGGCACCGGACGATGACAGCCGTGGCGAGCTGGTGCATTGCGTCGGGCACGTCGAGGACCTGGCCGTGTCGCCACCGCGAGGTGAGGGCGGCGACCTCCTGGGCCATCACCTTTGTATAGGCGGGCATCCGGGCTTGGTGAAAGGCGGGCTGGACCAGTCGGCGTTGTTCCCGGTGCATTGCGGCGGGGCAGGTTCCGACACCGTTGCCCGCGATGTCCCGCAGCTTGTCGTAGAACGGGCCGCCCTTGTCGAATGTGCGGTCGGCCAGGAGCAGCTGGTGGACCAGGGCGGGGTGGCAGACCACGTACGCCGTGAGGGGACCCAGCTTGACGCGTACGAGGTCACCGTGGCCGGAGAGTGACGCGAGGAAGTCGAGCGGCCTCAGAGCGAACCGTGGCGCGTGGCCCAGAAGGGGCAGCGCACCGGGGAGGGCCCCCAGAGTGTAGGAGGGTGACGCTGCCGTCGTCGTCCGGGGTGCGGCGCCGCCTGCAGCGGCCGCGCTGTCGCTTCTCATACGGGGCTCTCAGTTGGGACGCCGGGGCGGCGTCGTGTAGGTGGTCAGGTGCCGTCGGCTGGGAACGCATTGACCCCGACGAGCATGGGGCGGGGGGGGCGGGCACCTGCAGTCTCGGTAGTTCGTCGGCCGTGACCGCGGCGGCGTGTGGGAGTCGCGCGTTGACCAACGTGGTGGCGTCGGCCATGTCACGCCTTGCGGCCTGACGTCACACGCACGGGCGCGGCGCCCGGCGGCCCTTGGCGCCTGATGGAGCCGCTGGGTGCCACAACTGCGATGCGGGTGCCGGGACGTGACCTTTGCCTGCGGCGATCGGTTAGCCCCGCGTACTGGCCCTGGTGGACAGTCATACCGTCGCGGGGCGCTGCCATACGCCTTCGTTCCCCCGTTCGTTTGGTGGCCACGATGATGCAACGCCTGAATCCGGTCGACGGCTGTTTCATCAGGTATGAGGGGGACCAGCCGGGGTTCCGTCCCAACATCGGAATGGTCATGCATGCGAGGGGTGCGGCGCCGGAACTGAGCCGGGTACAGGAACAGGTCGCCGGCCGGATCGAGCGGATGCCGACGCTGACGTGCACCGTGACCAGGCGCGGTGGCCGTACGGTGTGGGAGGCGGACCCTGCCTTCGATCCGCACGACCACGTTCACGAGATCCGGATCCCACCCGGTCCCCATGCCCTGAACGAGGCGGTCGACGGGCTCCTCCGTGCCCCGCTGGACGAGGACTCGCCCCGCTGGGGGGTCTGGCTCATTCACGGCTACTCGGATCACGAGTACGTGCTGTTCTATCGCGCTCACCACGCCGCGCAAGACGGCCAGGCGATGATGGACGCGCTGACCGCCCTGTTCGGTACACAGCCACCCGTCTCCGTCTCCCCGGCTGTCGGCGTACCAGGAGCAGGGAGGGGAACAGGGACAGGCTGGTGGCAGCGGAGCACGGCGCGGGCGGTCACCTGGCTGCTGGCCGATGCGCTGAAGAGCCTGCGCCCTGCGCTGGGCTGGTCGACGCCGCACACCCTGAGCGGCGAGGTCCAAGTGGTTTCGGCAGCCGTGCCCGAGTCTTGGCTGCGCGAAACCGGCCGGGCGCTGGGAGCCAGCCCCAACGACGTATGCCTGGCCGCTCTGGCGGAAGCGGTGCGGAACTGGATGCCGGAGAGCTGGATCGCGCCCGAGCAGCGGGGCCGCGACCTGTATGTGAATCTGCCCATCTCCGTGCGTGCACCGGAGGAGCGGTTCATGATGGGCAACAGGATCTCTGCCGTCCGCATCCCCGTGTCGTTCTGGGAGGAGTCCCCGACCGCACGCGTTGCCGCCATCGCCCGCGCGACTCGTCCAGTCAAGACCGAGGGCATGCGGCGGGCACTGCGGGCACAGCTGAGTCTTCCCGAACCCCTCGTCTACCAGATCTTTCGGAGTGTCGCCGCCAAGGCCGAGGGCAGCCTTGCCACATCTGGTCTGATGCGCCTGCCCGGGCGCCTGGCGATGGGGAAGGACCCGATCGAGACGGTGGTGACGACCGCCTTCCTGGACAAGGATCCGTTCGAGATGGTGTTCCTCGCCTACAGAGGCCAGGCCGTCGCCAGCGTCACCATCGACCGCGCCGTGGTCGAGGTCGGCAATCTCGTCGCCCTGTGGGCGGACGCCGTTGAGCGCCTGCACCGCGAAAGCGTGGCGGGCATGGATGAGCAGCTGCCGGTGACTGCCCCCTCGTGACGGCAGCCCCCGCCGGGATACGCACACATCCATCAGTTACAGCTGCGGAAGTAGCCGGCAGGGCCGGCTGCGGCTTGAGGAGGACGTTCATGTCCAAGGCATTGGTCACTGGCGCGAGTTACGGGATCGGCGCGGACATCGCCCGCACGCTCGCCGCACGCGGCCACGACCTCGTCCTTGCCGCGCGCGGTGGTGAGGCTCTCGACCAGCTCGCCGCCGGCCTCGAAGCCGAGCACGGCATCACCGCGCGGGCCCTGCACGCCGACCTGACCGTTGAAGCCGACCTGGAGCGGGTGGCTGAGGCAGCCTGCGAAGTCGACATTCTGGTCAACAACGCCGGCGCCGGCCTGGGGATTTCCTTCGAGCGCACCGCGTGGGCCGAGGAGCAACGGATGCTGCAGCTCAATGTCGTCGCACCCGCCAGACTGCTGCACGCCGCCTTGCCCCCGATGCTGCAGCGGGGCAGCGGGCGGATCCTGAACGTCTCGTCGGTGGCCGCCGCAGCGCCGGTGTGGCAGGGCACGACCTATGGCGCGTCAAAGGCGTTCGGTCTGGCACTGACCGAGTCGCTGGCCTACTCCCGCCGCCTGCGTGCTTCGCCCGTCGCCATGACGGCGCTGGTGCTGGGGCACACCACCTCGCGCTTCCACGAACTGGCCGGGATCGCCCCGTCACCGCCATTGCTGACCCTCCCGTCGCCGTACGTAGCGGAGCGGGCCGTGCGGGCGATCCACCGGCGCCGCCCGCCCGTCGTCTGCGTACCGAGTCTGCGCTACAAGCTCCTGGCCGGGCTGCTGCGGCACCTTCCCCCCCGGCTCCTGACCCTGCCCGGTCTGGCCGACGACTTCACCACCATCAGGTCGCACGCCCCCAGCACGGCTGCCCGCCGACCCGAGTCAGGCGGGGCCGATGGCGAGCACGGCATTCTGGCCGCCGAAGCCGGTGGACACCGAGAGCGCCAGCTGTAGCGGCATCTCCCGGCACTTGGTCGGGAGGTCGAGGGCCACGGTCGGATCGAGGTCGTCCACATTGGCGGTGGGCGGCACGATGCCCTGCTCGACCGCCAGGACGGTCAAGGCCGCCTCCACCGCACCCGCCGCGCCCATCAGATGTCCGGTCACCGCCTTGGTCGACGTCACCGGGGGACGGTGCGGGAACAACGCGGCCAGCACAGCCGCTTCCACTCTGTCCCCGAGCGGCGTCCCAGTGCCATGGGCATTGACGTGCGAAACGTCTTCCGCTGCCGCGCCGGCCCGGGCGAGTGCCTCGCGCAGGGCCACCGCGAGCCCCGCCCCGTCGGGACTGGGCTTCACCACGTGGTGGGCGTCCGAAGAGGCACCGAACCCCCGGATACGGGCCCGCGCCCTCGCCCCGCGGGTCCGTGCATCGCCGGCGCGCTCCAGCACCAGCATCCCGGCACCCTCACCCATGACGAACCCGTCACGCTGCGCGTCGAAGGGACGCAACGCACCAGCCGGGTCATCGAAACGGTGCGACAGCGCACCGACGCGGTCGAATCCCGCGATGTTGAAGGGCGTGATCGCGGCATCCGCGCCACCCACCAGAGCAATGTCACAGTGCCCCAGGGCCAGCAGATCCAGCGCCGTTCCGATGGCGGTCGCCCCAGACGCACAGGCGGTGTTGACCGTATGACTGGGGCCCGTTGCGCCGAACTCGATCGTCAGCTGCGCCGACACCGAGTTACTCAGAGAAGTCGGCACCGCGTATGGCGATACATCCTGCGCGCCTTTCTCCAGCAGCGCGCGGTGCTCCGACTCCAGCGTTGCAGCCCCTCCGCTGCCGGATCCCACAACGACCGCGACGCGGGCTCCGTCCCACTGCACTGGGTCCAGCCCGGCATCGCTCAGGGCCTCGCGAGCGGCAAGCAGCGCCAGCTGAGTGCATCGATCGGGCCGTCGGGAGCGGGCCCGCCCCAGGCGTACCGGGTCGAAGTCCGCCACCGAGCAAGCGATGTGAGGAACGGGCATCGGCGGCCCCAGCGTCGCGGTCGGCGCTCCCTCGCACACCCGGTCCCAGGTGGCATAGCAGCCGTCGCCAGCCGGCGTCACCATGCCAAGACCCGTCACGCACACATCCGGAACAGCCAGACGGAATGTCATCGCGCGGCCACGAGCGCAGCGACGTCCGCGACCGTCGCAGTGGCCCCGATCTCCTCCTCCGTCACCGCCAGGCCCTTCTCACGGCGCAGGACCAGAGCCAGCTCCACCACGGCGATGGAGTCGAGACCGACGTCCTCGCGCGTGGCGTCCAACCGGATATCCGACTCGGAAATCCCAATAGAGATCATAATATTCTTCAGTTCATCGAATGACATTGTTTTCACCGGCTTCGTAAGGCGGGATGGGCGCGCCAAAATATCACGCATTCCAGCAGTGTGGATCTTCGGCTGGAGTGAACTGGCGCTCCGAAGCGCGGAGATGACATATTGCGGCAGACGCGGCAGCCCGCCTGCCGTTCTGGGGCGTACCGCCCCTGAGCCAACCTGGAGATCGCGCAGATGGACGTGCTGGAGAAATGCCGCTCGTGGACGGCAGAACATCTGCGCGCTCCGGGAAGCGACTGCTACTACCCGGCGATCACCGACACGTTCGGCGGCACAGAAGTCGACTTCCAGGGAAGGCGGGTGATCATGGCCGCCTCCCACGACTACCTCGGACTCTCCGCCGAGCCCCGGGTGAGAGAGGCCGCCGTCGCCGCAGTGAGGCGCTTCGGCACCTCGCTGGGCGGGTCACGCGCGGTCAGCGGATCCCTCGACCTCCACGAGGAGCTCGAGAACCGACTGGCCCGCTTCCTGGGGCAGGAGGCAGCGGCCGTACTCCCCTCCGGATACCAGGCGAACTTGATGCTGGCTCCGCTGCTTACGAAAGACTGCTACGTATTCAATGACCTTTCGAATCACGCCTCACTGGATGAGGTAATCCGTCTGGGTGACGCCGAAGAGCACAAATTCCTGCACGGTGACATGTCCCACCTCGAGGAACTACTCGCATCCGCCGCCGAGACGGCCGGAAAGCTGGTCCTCACCGACGGAATCTTCTCGGTCGACGGAGACATCTGCAAACTCCCCGACCTGATGAAGCTGGCCGACAGATACGGCGCACACGTCGTCGTCGACAGCTCCCACGACCTCGGGGTACTCGGACCCACCGGTGCCGGGGCCGCGGACCACTTCGGACTGCAGCCCCTACTGATCACCAGCGCCCTCTCCAAGAGCCTGGCCTCCGTCGGTGGAGTCATCGCCGGACCAGCCGACGTCATTCACTACCTCCGCTACCACGCCCGCACATCGCTCTTCACCGCAGCAGCCTCACCGGCCAACGTCGCCGCCGCACTCGCCGCACTCGACATCCTGCAGACCGAACCGGAGCACCGTGCGCGGGTGCTCGACCTCGCCGAGCAACTCCACAACGGCCTGAGGGCACTCGGATACGACACCGGCGCCTCCGTCACCCCCATCGTCCCCGTCCTCGCCCGCGGCCGCGAACGGTGCCTGCGCATGTGGCGGGAGCTGCTCCAGGCGGGAGTATTCACCGCACCCATGACCTATCCCGGCGTCAGAACGGGCCGCGAGGTACTGCGCATCACGCTGACAGCCGCACACACGGACCAGCAGCTGGCCGACGTGCTGACCGCGTTCGAGGAGGTCGGCCGGAAGGAGAGCCTCATCCCCCAGACCCCGCACGGCGCACACACCGCGGTCCGGGTCGTCCGACCGGCAGGGATCCCGGCCACCGCCACTGCAGCGTCCACCAGCTAACGAGCTCGTGCACGGTAGGCGGTGAGACGTCGAGCCTTGGGTGGTTGATCATGGTCGGGTGGTAGGGAATGCGTGCGGGATGACGTGCGCCACAGCGAGCGTGGAAGGCAGGTCGTGCACTTCCGTACGCAGTGACCTCTCTGGTAGACGTGTCGGCGTACGTGTTCGATTCATCCCGAAGGCTCCCGCCATGAACCACGGCCCCGGCCCCCGTTCCGCCCTGATCGACTTCAGTATCGACCTCACCGTCGAGGAGGCACGTCGGCGTGCCGAAGTCGTGGCAGCCCTTGGGTCCGACTGGGACCCCGTGGCCGTTCTGCGTGAGGAAGAGGCGGCGCACGCCCTGTTGTACTCGGGCTTGGACGAGGAGCAGCGGCGGCTGTACGCGATGCTGGTCGCGGCCGGTGTGCTGCCCGGGGAGGAGCCGGGCCGTACGTCTTCCGCTTGATCCCCACGCCGATCCGGCTCGGCGGGCCTGGGTCGCGTGCCCCGGCTGCGACGACGCCCGCGGCTGCGGGACCTGCCTGGAGCGCCGAAACTGCCGGAGCCACTGGCGCTATCTGATCCGGAACAACGGGTCCCGGGTCCACCTGCAGTGTCCGAACTGCACTCACACGTGGACCCTCGACACCTCCCGTGAGCGTCACGGCCGCCGGGCCTGAGCTCAGCAGATCCGCGGCAGCTGCTCTCCGAGCGGCATGTCCACGACGCGGGTGCCGCCGAGTCCGGTGCGAGCCACCACCATGCCTGGATGGGTCTCGACCGCCTCGCCGATCACCGCTGCTTCGGTACCCGAGGGGTGGGCACGCATCGCGGCGAGTACGGCGTCTGCGTGGTCTCGCGGGACGAAGGCCACGAGCTTGCCCTCGTTCGCCACGTACATGGGGTCGAGTCCGAGCACCGCGCAGGCGTTGCCGACCGCTTCGGGGACCGGAACGGCACGCTCCTGGATGACGACACCCGTGCCCGACGCCGCCGCGATCTCGTTCAGCGAGGCGGCCAGGCCCCCGCGTGTGGGGTCGCGCAGCACGTGCAGGTCCCGTGTGACGGCGAGCATCGCCTCGACAAGGCCGCCGAGCGGTGCGCAGTCGCTGGTGATCTCGACACCGAATTCGAGGCCCTCCCGCACGCTCATGATCGCCACGCCGTGCATGCCGATCGGGCCGCTCACGATCACCACGTCCCCGGGCACCACTCGTTGCGGCCTCAGGTCGACTCCGTCGGGGATCAGTCCGACCCCCGAGGTGTTGATGTAGATGCCGTCGCCGTGACCGGCCTCCACGACCTTGGTGTCACCGGTGACGACCTGGACGCCGGCCACGCGCGCCGCCGCACCGAGGGCCTGCGCGACGCGGGCGACCACCTGGGTCTCGACGCCTTCCTCCAGGATGAACCCGCAGGACAGGTGGCTCGCCCGGGCGCCGCTCATGGCGAGGTCGTTCACGGTGCCGTTGACGGCGAGGTCGCCGATGCTGCCGCCGGGGAAGAACAGGGGGCGCACCACGAAGGAGTCCGTGGAGAACGCCAGACGGGCGCCGCCGATGCGGATCTCGGCCGCGTCGGCGGTGTGCGCGAGGGCCGGTCCGCCGTAGGCGGGCGCGAAGACGTGCTCGATCAGCTCCGCGGACAGCGCACCTCCGCCGCCGTGGCCCATGACGATGCGCGTTTGGTCGCGCAGTGGCGCCGGGCAGGTCCAGGCGAGCATGTCGGGTGCAGGCTGTGCGGCGTCGACCGCCGGCGTGGTGCTGACGGTGTCAGGCAAGGGTGCTGCCCTCCAGAGAAGCGGTGACCGGGGACGGGGTTCCGGAGGCCACGCGGGCCGCCGCGGGCGGCCGCTGTCCCGGGGTTCCGCCGTCGAGCCGCCGGTAGAGGTAGTAGGCGGCGCAGGCGCCCTCGCTGGACACCATCGTGGCGCCGAGCGGGGAGCGGGGTGTGCAGGTGGTGCCGAACGCCTCGCATTCGTTGGGTTTCAGCAGGCCCTGGAGGACTTCGCCGCTGCGGCACTCGGCGGGCTCGCGGGTGTCGATTCCCTCGACGGAGAAGCGGTACTCGGCGTCGTGGTCACGGTAGCGTTCGGACAGGCGCCAGCCGCTGTCCGGGATGACACCGATGCCGCGCCAGGCCCGGTCGGTGATCTCGAAGACATCGCTCAGCATCGCCTGCGCCGCCGGATTGCCCTCGGCCGTCACGGCGCGCTGATAGGCGTTCTCGACCGTGTGCTCACCCCTCTCCAGCTGGAGCACGGTCCTGCGCACGCCTTCCAGGATGTCCAGCGGCTCGAATCCGGTGACCACGATCGGCACCTGGTGGCGTTGTACGAGCTCGGGGTACTCGTTCGTGCCCATCACGCTGCAGACGTGGCCGGCCGCGAGGAAACCCTGGACGCGGCAGTCCGGGGACCGCATGATCGCGTCGATGGCCGGGGGGACCCGGACGTGGGACACGAGGAGACTGAAGTTGCGGATGTTCCGCTTGCGCGCCTGATGGACGGTCATCGCGTTGGGGGGCGCTGTCGTCTCGAAACCGATGCCGAAGAAGACCACCTCCCGGTCCGGGTTCTGCTCGGCGATCCGCAGCGCGTCCAGCGGGGAGTAGACCACCCTGACGTCGCCGCCCTGCCCGCGGACCTGGAACAGGTCGCGGCCCGTGCCGGGGACACGAAGCATGTCGCCGAACGAGCAGAAGATCACCCCCGGCCGGGAGGCGATCTCCAGGGCCTTGTCGATCATCTCCAGCGGCGTGACGCAGACCGGACAGCCCGGGCCGTGGATCAGCTCGATCTCTGAGGGCAGAAGCTGGTCGATGCCGTGCCGGATGATGCTGTGGGTCTGTCCGCCGCATACCTCCATCAGGGCCCAGGGGCGCGTCACCGTCGCCCGGATCTCGTCGAGCAGCCGACGTGCCAGGTCAGGGTTCTGGAACTCGTCGATGTACTTCACGGCCGTACCTCTCCGTGGACGTCGTCCTGCGTCTGCCACTCGCTCACCGCGGCCTCGGCGGCCTCCCACGGGTCTCCGAACTCCTCCTGGAGCAGGCCGAGGGTCTCGAACAGCTCCAACGTCCGCTTGGCCGACTCCTCGTCGAGCTTCTGGAGGGCGAATCCCACGTGCACGATGGCGTACTCGCCGGGTTTCAGGTCCGGCAGGTACTCCAGGCACACCTCCTTGACCACACCTCCGAAGTCGACCGTGGCCATCCGGGTGCCGTCCCGGTCCTCGACGTCCAGCACTCTTCCGGGTACCGCCAGGCACATGGGTGTCTCCTCACTGTCGCTCTCGTCGCGGCACGGCGGTGGCCGCTCGGTCCGTCGTCCGGGCGGCCACGACGAGTTGGCCGAGGGCCAGACCGCCGTCGTTCGGTGGAATCCGGCCGTGGCGCAGCACGGTGAAGCCGTCCTCCCGCAGCCCTTCGGCGCAGGCCGAGGAGAGCAGCGTGTTGGCGAACACTCCGCCGGTCAGGGCGACGCTCTCCACGCCGGTCTCGCCGCGCGCGGCGGCGCAGACGCTGCGCACCAGTCGGGCCACGGCATGGTGGAACCGCGCCGCGACGACGGCTGCCGGGGTCCCGTCCAGCACGTCGGCGACCACCGCCGTCAGAAGGGGTGTGGGGTCTGCGGTGAGCGGGGCGCCGGACTGCGGCGAACCGAGCCGGAAGACATAGCGTTCGTCCTCGGCCACGCCGGGTGCGCGCAGGGCCGCGGCCTCCAGCTCGATCGCGGCCTGCGCCTCGTATCCCGCGTGCTGGCAGATCCCCGCCAGGGACGAGACGGCATCGAAGAGGCGCCCCATGCTCGACGTGGGAGCGCAGTTCAGCTCTCGCGCCAACTGCCTTTCCAATACAGTCAGTTCACCGGGCGCACAGGCCTGCGTGCAGGGCAGATCCCGGTCGGCGTCGAGGCCCGCGGCCCGCAGGTGGGACAGAGCTATGCGGTAGGGCCGTCGTACGGCCGCGTCACCGCCCGGCAGGGGTACGTAGGCGAGGTGCGCGAACCGCTCGAACCCGGCGTAGTCCGCGAGCAGGAACTCACCGCCCCACACGGCGCCGTCGAGACCGTAGCCGGTGCCGTCGAAGGCAACGCCGATCACGGGATCCGTGCCGTCGAGGCCGTTCTCGGCCATCGCCGCCGCGACGTGCGCGTGGTGATGCTGTACGGGGACGACGGGCCGTCCCGAAGCGTGTTCGCGGGCCCAGCGGGTGGACCGGTAGGCGGGGTGGCGGTCGGCGGCGATCAGTCCGGGGCGTACCCCCGTGACGGACTCCAGCTGCCGTTCGGCGGAGGCGAGGGCGAGCTGGGTGGCAAGGTCGTCCATGTCGCCGATGTGGGCGGAGAGCCAGGCCTGGCGTCCGTCGCCGAGGCAGAAGGTGTTCTTCAGGTCCCCTCCGACGGCGAGGGCGGGCGCGACCTCCACGGGCAGCGAGACCGGCAGCGGCGCATAGCCCCGGGAGCGGCGCAGCGTCAGCTGCTCGCCGTCGCAGACGCGGACGACGGAGTCGTCGCAGGGGACATGGATCGGCCGGTCGTGCAGGAGCCAGGCGTCCGCCAGGCCGGTGAGTCTGGTCAGTGCCTCCTCGTCGTCCGTGACGATGGGCTCGCCCGCGAGGTTGCCACTGGTCATCACGAGGAGCCGGGGCCCCTTCCCGTCCGCCCTGCCGAGGCCGAGGAGGAGATGGTGCACCGGGGTGTACGGAAGCATGAAGCCGAGGTCCGGGCTGCCCGGAGCCACCGCCCGCGCCGGCGCGGCCCCGTGGCGCGGGCGGGCGTCGTCGCGGCGGCGGCGCAGCAGGACGACGGGCCGGGCGCCGCTGGTGAGGAGTTCACGTTCGAGCGTGCCGAGGTGCACGAGGGGCTCGATGTCGGCGAGGTCCGCGGTCATCATCGCGAACGGTTTGTCACCGCGCGCCTTGCGGCGGCGCAGTTCGGCCACCGCGTCGGGGTTCGTCGCGTCGCAGGCCAGGTGGTAGCCGCCGAGGCCTTTGACGGCGAGGATCGCGCCGGAAACGAGCATCCCGCGTGCGGCGGCGACCGGGTCGGCACCGGGTTCGCGACCGGGGTCGGCCCAGCCGGAGTCGGGGGCCGGATCGGAACCGTGGGGGGCGGGGCGGCCGGGTGCCGTGACCAGCCGCAGCCGGGGGCCGCAGTGGGGGCAGGCGACGGGCTGCGCGTGGAAGCGCCGGTCGGTGGGGTCCTCGTACTCCCGGGCACAGTCCGGACACATCGGGAAGCCGGCCATGGTGGTGTGGACCCGGTCGTAGGGCAGTCCCGTGACGATCGTGAACCGCGGGCCGCAGTTGGTGCATGTGATGAAGGGGTGCAGATACCGCCGGTCGGCCGGGTCTGCGAGCTCCGCGAGGCAGTCGTCGCAGGTGGCGGTGTCCGGCGGGACAAGGGTGCGGACGGCGTCGCTCTGGCTGGAGGGCACGATCGTGAATCCGTTGCCGCCGCTCGCGGTCACCTCGGCCGCCTCGACCGACTCCACCCGGGCCAGGGGTGGGGCGTCGGGCGCGAGGCGGGCGCAGAAGGACGCGACGTCTGCGGGGTCTCCCTCGACCTCCGCGACGACTCCGTCCGCCGTGTTGGTGACGTGTCCGGACAGGCGCAGCCCGGTGGCGAGGGCGTAGACGAAGGGCCGGAAGCCCACACCCTGCACGACGCCGCGGACGACCACACGGCTGCGCCGCGGGGCCATGGCGAGGGCGGGTCCGGGCCGCGCCGTGGTCACGCGCCGGCCTGGGCCATCACCGGGGTGTGGACACGGTTGCCCTCGGCCGTCGCGAGGGCCCGGTCAAGGAGGACGCCGGATCCTCGGCCGTCACGTACCGAGCTGAGAACGACCTCGACGCCGGGGTTGACCTGCTGCACGTTGGCGCGGAACGCCGTCTCGTCGAACTCCGCGGCCTCGGCCATGTCGGTCTTGGTGACGATCACCAGCTGGGCGAGACCGAACGCGGTGGGGTACTTGAGCGGCTTGTCCTCCCCCTCGGTGACCGAGGCGAGCACGACGCGGAGGGACTCCCCCAGGTCGTAGCCGGCGGGGCAGACGAGGTTGCCGACGTTCTCGACGAACAGCAGCCGGGTGGACTCCGGCAGCCAGTCGTGCAGGTGCCGGGCGACCATGTCGGCCTCCAGATGGCAGAGGCCGTCGGTGAGCACCTGCTTGACGGGGACGCCCGAGCGGGCAAGGCGGCGGGCGTCGTTCTCGGTGGCGAGGTCGGCGGTGAGCGCGGCGGCGCTGACGCCCCGCTCGCCGGCGAGGCGCAGTTCGCGCTCAAGGAGGGCGGTCTTGCCGCTGCCGGGGCTGGAGAGCAGGTTGATCACGGTGGTGCCGCGGGCGTTCAGCTCGGTGCGCAGGATGTGTGCCGCGGCCTCGTTCTTGGCGAGGACTGCGCGCTGGAGATCGACGGCTCGGCACATGCTCAGTTCTCCTCGGTGATCGGTTGGCGATGTTCCTCGCGCGGCGCCTCCGGATCGGCCCAGCGGACCTCCCGGATCTGGAGTTCGCGGCCGGAGACGAGTCCGTCGGCCGCGGCGCCGCAGCCGGGGCAGAGCAGCCGGGGCGGCATGCCGACCGCCCAGTCCTCGGCGCACGCAGCGCAGCGCGCGGTGCCCGGTACGGTACGGGTGATCAGCTCGGCGCCCTCGACGACGGTTCCGGCGCAGGCGAGTTCGAAGCAGAAGGCGAGGGCGTCGGCGACGACACCGGCCAGTTCGCCCACGTCCAGCTCGATGCTGCTGACCCCGACGGCCCCGCGGGCCTTCGCCGCGGTCTCGACCTGGTCGACGACGGCGACCGCGAGGGACATCTCGTGCATCGGTCTCCGTCCTGGGCACCGGGGTGGGTCTCGGGCGCCATTAGAGAACGGGGGGTGGCGGGCCAACGCCCGGCGCGCCGGGACCGGACGGCTGTGTCGTCCATTCGGTGCAGCCGCCACCGAGCAGGCGGGGGGTCACATCCTGCTGATGCGCAGGTAGCGCCGGAGGTCGGGAAGGACTCCGACGACGACGGCCGCGACGGCCAGGGCGGCGATGGCGGCGGCTGCGGCGCCGAGGACGTTCCTGTGCATGGTGCTCTCCGTTTCGGTCTTCATACGACGGCTTCCTGGCGGACCAGTTCGGTCACCATGCGCACGGCCTCGGGAACGGCCGCGGCGACCTGCGGGCTGAGCCCGATGCCCTCGTCGAGGCAGGCCGGTTCGCAGCCGACGACGAGGATCCGCCGTGGCGGCGCGGCTCCGGTTCCCGCGCACAGGGTGTCGAGCAGGGCGAGGACGGCGTCGGGCGTCATCCGGTGGCCGTCGAGCGGCGCGGGCTCGGTACCGCGGCCTCGGTCGCCGGCCGCCGAGGCGTCGATCAGATAGAGCGTCCCCGGTGCGCCGCCGCGGGCCGTGACGTCGACGAGGACGAGGGTGTCCCAGCCGTCGAGGAGTTCGTAGGCGAGGTGGACGCCCCGGACGCCGACGTCGGCCAGCTCGACGGAGGCGGGGAGTTCCTCGCGGGTGAGTCTCCGCAGGGTCTCCACGCCGAAGCCGTCGTCGCCGAGGAAGATGTTGCCCACCCCTGCCACGAGGGTGCGGGCCGTACCGGGCTCTCCGGCCTCGGGCGCCGGGCCGTTCACATGTCCTCCAGGGCTTCGACCTCGTCGGGCTGGAAGTAGAGGAACCGGCCCTGTTCGCGGCGGATGTCGGCGCCCGGGTCGTCCTCCACGGTGACCGCGATGTGGACTCCTCCGTCGACGTCGTGGAGGACCGCCTCGACCAGAGCGCTGCGCCCGTCGAGGAACAGGTCCTGGGCGTCCGTGTGGCGGAGCCGAGGGCGCAGGACGACCCTGCTGCCCGCGCGGACGGCGCGTCCGTCGACGAGAACATGGTCGTTGCCCGGATCGACGCCGGTGTCGCCGCCCGGGTCCCACCAGGGCGTCTCCGGTTCGAGGATGTTGCCGGCCGGCTTCGGGGTTCCGGTGACGCTCTGGAGGCTCCGGACCGCTCCGTGCAGACGTTCGAGGACTTCGGGCGGCATGGTGTCCGCCAGTTCGATCACCGCCGCCGCGCGGGCGTCGGTCCCCCTGGCCTCGCGCTTCTCCTCGTCGGTGAGGGCCGCCGTGCGCAGGGCGAGGATCTCGTCGATCTCGGTCGCGTCGTAGAGGGCGCCGGGGCTCTCGGGCGCGATGGCCGGATGATCCTCCAGGATGATCGGCGAGGACAGCATCAGGTCGTCACGGCCGGGTTCGCCAGCAAGCACGGGCCAGGTGTGCAGGTTGCGGCAGGCGGCGACGGCGCCCCTGGCCCATTCCGGCGGGTCGGTCATCGACAGGAACGCACCGCCGTCGAGGCGGAGCAGGGTGTGGGTGGCGACGAGGGAGTACGGCAGTGCCGCGTGACGGTCGGTGTCCGGCTCGGCGGTCCAGGCGCTGGTGTTCTCCACCGTGACCGAGAGGCGCTCGACACGGTACGGGCCGTCGAGTTCTGCCGCCGAGATCCGTACGGTGCCGCTGATCTCCTCGCGGCGGCGTACGAGTCGGCCGAGGGCACGTCCGTCGGCGTCGGTGACCTCCTCGGTCTCCTCGGCGGCGGGGCGGGTGAAGGGCAGGGCGAGGCCGTCGCCCCGCAGTTCGGCGACGGGGACGACGAGGGTGACGCGCTCCTCGACGCCCTCGTCCCAGGCCACCAGAACCCGGTCGGGCAGACGGAGTTCGCCGGTCGGAGCGAAGGTCCCGTCTCTGCGGAGTTCCTCGACGGTACGCCGCTGGGCGCACAGGAATCGGACCTCCACGGCGAGTTCGGCGCCGGTCCTGGGCTCCATGAGGCACTCGGTGAGCTGGAAGTCGTGCTCCTCGGCGGAGGCGCTCCAGGACGGCGGGACCAGGACTCCGAACTGCCAGCGGAGCCGGTTCTTCGCTGCGGAAGCACGGTACGGGTAGAGGACGTACCCCTCGAAGAGGACGGCGTCGGCGACGTGTCGGGCGACGGCGAACCGCGCCTCGGTGCCGGGGGTGAAGGCGACGGTGGTCATGCTGTCCTCTCCCCCGCCGCTTCGAGCAGGGACTCGACGGTGGCCTCCCACGACGGGAGGGCCAGGCGCGAGCGGTAGGCGAGCAGGGCGTCCATCGCGTCGCCCGGGAGCCGGATCCATCCGCAGCCGGGGAAGTGCTGGTCGATCATCTCGCGCCACACCTTCACGGGCATGCGGTGGGAGACCTCCCTGTCCCAGGGAACGGGCTCGACGTGGAAGCCGCCGGCGCCGGTGAACGCGGTGCCGGAGAAGAGCAGCAGCAGCGGGACGTCACCGTCGGAGAGCGCCCGGAAGTACCTGGACGCGGCGATGTCGGTGTCGTAGGTGCACGGCACGACGAGGTCGGTCTCGACCTCGCCGGTGAAGCCGGGCACCATGACGGAGACCTGGGCGAACTGCACCGGGTTGAGGCTGCTGCCCCACCGGGAGCGTTCGCCGAAGAGGTCACCCAGGGCCGCGGCCTCGTGGTCGTCGTAGCCGCGTCGGGCGGGTTCGATACGGATCTGGCAGCGCAGGGCCATGGCGTGGACCCGGGTGCCGCCGGTGGCGGTGATCCTCAGCCGGAACACGAGCGTGGGTCCGGCCGCGTAGGGATCGGCGCGGACGTCGGTGCAGCCGAAGGAGAACTCGGTCACGGCCGGCTCTCCTGCGGCTCGCGTGCCAGGCCGCGTACGTGCGTGAAGAGGGCGTCGAGGTCGGCCCGCGCCTCCGCACCCCCGTCGAACCCCTGCCAATGCAGTCGCATGCGGCCCACCAGTTCGTAGCAGAGGTCGATCGGTACGAGGAAGCACTCGGTGCGGCCCTCGTGGCGGCGGAGCAACAGGGCCTCCACGTCGGGTTCGATGTGGGCGGCCAGCCGGGTGGCGTCGAGGACGGACCGCCAGGCGTCGTCCTCCAGCTCGCTCTCGGTGGCGCCGGCGGGGCTCGGGTAGAGCGCCACCGGGCGGTCGAGGGCGGAGTTACGGAAAAAGAACGCGACGGAGACCGGGATCCGCAGCGACTCCCACGCCTGGTCGTCGATCCGGTGCCCCGGGTCGCTCAGGAAGCGGCCGGGTACCGTCCGGAAGCGGCCCGGGGAGGCGGCGGAGCGGTCCATCAGCTGCGCGCACGGGCCGCATGCGCAGACCAGGGCCCGCTTGTCCGTGTCGACGAGGTGCGGGTGACGCACCTCGGCCGCAAGTGCCGCCCCACACAGTTCGCACCGTTCCTCGCGGGGCGGACGCGGGGTGGTGAACCGGCGCAGGCCCGTGGGCCGCGGGGGCCGCACGGCGCCGTTCGGCGGCCCGTTCACAGGGCCGCCGACGAGCGGCCGTCCGCGCCCGCGAGGGACGGACGGGTGCCGATCTGGAGCAGCGCCGGTTCGCGCGGGGCGCCGGTCTCCAGCTCCACCCCGGTGACCTCGGGGGCGAAGCAGGCGAGGGCGTCCACGGCCGCCTGGCGGAGGGACTCCTGGGTGCCGGAGCAGCCGCAGCCGGTCGAGGCGGTGACCCGCAGCCGCAGCACGCCCGTCGCCGTGTCGAACCCGGCGTTCTCCACGGGCTGTGGCAGGGCGGACAAGGCGCGGTCGATACGGGTCGGCGCGTCCTCGGGGTGCAGTCCGTGCAGGTTCAGGAGGCTCGCGACGAGTTCGTCCGCGAGCAGCGGGTCCAGCGGGTCGGCGGGCGGACGGGCGGCGGGGCTTCCGAGGAGCTCGACCATGCGGGAGATGCCACTGCCGTAGAACTCCATGAGGACGCGTACGACTTCCTCCGCGGCCGCGGAGGCCTCGGCGTCACCGTTGTCGGCCAGCCGGTCCAGGACCTCCTCGACGCGTCGGCCCGCCTGTTCGGCGGTGGTCGTGCTCATCCGGCCAGACCGCTCAGGCCGGTGGGCACGTGCATCTGCTTCACGGTCCTGCCGTTGCCCGTGTACATGTGGACGCCGCACGGCAGGCAGGGGTCGAAGCTGCGCACGGCGCGCATGATGTCGATGCCCTTGAAGTTCTCGGGCGTGTTCTCCTCGAAGATCGGGGTGTTCTGCACCGCGTCCTCGTACGGGCCGGGGGTCCCGAACGTGTCCCGTGTGGAGGCGTTCCACGGCGTCGGCGGATAGGGGTGGTAGTTGGCGATCTTGCCGTCCCTGATGACCATGTGGTGCGAGAGGACGCCTCGTACGGCCTCGGTGAAGCCGACGCCGATGGACTCGTCCGGTACTTCGAACTTCTCCCACGTCTGCGTGCGTCCGGCGCGGACCTCCTCCAGGCCCTTCTCGGCGCAGTGCAGGGCGACGGCGGCCGCGTACGCCTGGAAGTAGGTCCGGGCGCGGTTGCGCTCCAGGGCGTTGCTCCACTTCGGGATCTTCCACTCGAAGGTGGTCTCCGGCTTGGTCATCGTCCGGGGGAGGTTGATGACGACGCTGTGCCCGGTGGCCTTGATGTAGCCGATGTCGACGAGGCCGGAGAGCGCGGTGGACCACAGGCGCGCGAGGGGGCCGCCCCCGGTGTCCAGTGCCAGGTGGTCCTTGCCGTCGAACCAGCGTGGGGACATGACCCAGCTGTACTTGTCGTCGAAGTTCCGCTTCTGCGGGGCCGGGATCGTGTGCTGGTTCCACGGGTGGCGCGGGTCGACCGGGTTGCCCATCGGATCGTGGGTGACGAACTGTTCCTGCCCCTCCCAGTCCTCGTAGTACGAGCTGCCGAGCAGGATGCGGATGCCGAGGTTGATCTCGGTGAGGTCGTTGGTCACCAACTTGCCGTCGACGACGACACCGGGGGTGACGAACATCCGGCGGCCCCAGTCGCTCATGTTGGCGTAGGTGAAGTCGCAGTGCTCGGGATCGTTGAGAGCGCCCCAGCAGCCGAGCAGCACACGGCGGCGGCCGACCTCCTCGTAGCCGGGCAGTGCCTCGTAGAAGAAGTCGAAGAGGTCGTCGTGGAGCGGGACGACCCGCTTCATGAACTCCACGTACCGCATGAGGCGGCTCATGTAGTCGGTGAACAGCTGCACGGACGCGACCGTGCCGACACCGCCGGGGTAGAGGGTGGAGGGGTGGACGTGCCGCCCCTCCATGAGACAGAACATCTCCCGGGTGTAGCGGCTGACCTGGAGCGCCTCTCGGTAGAACTCCCCTTCGAGGGGGTTGAGGGAACGCATGATGTCCGCGATCGTGCGGTAGCCGTGCTCGGCGGCGTGCGGCGCCTCGGTGCGCTCGGCAAGTTCCAGGACGCCGGGGTTGGTCTCGCGGACCATCTTCTCGCAGTAGTCGACCCCGACCAGGTTCTCCTGGAAGATGTTGTGGTCGAACATGTACTCCGCGGACTCGCCGAGGTTGATGATCCACTCACCTAGGTGCGGGGGCTTCACGCCGTACGCCATGTTCTGCGCGTACACGGAGCAGGTCGCGTGGTTGTCACCGCAGATGCCGCAGATGCGGCTGGTGATGAAGTGCGCGTCGCGGGGGTCCTTGCCCCGCATGAAGACGCTGTAGCCGCGGAAGACGGAGGACGTGCTGTAGCACTCCGCGACGCGCTTCTGCTTGAAATCGATCTTCGTGTGGATGCCGAGGCTGCCCACGATCCGGGTGATGGGGTCCCAGGCCATCTCCACAAGGCCGGAGCCGTCACCCGTCGTCTTCGCCGGAGATGCCATGGTCGCTGTGGTGCCCTTCGTCAACTCTTCGACTTCGCGAACAGTGGGATGGATGGGAGGTCCTGCGGGGATGGCGCGATGGCGTCACGGTCACCAGGGCGGCCGGTAGCCGGTGGTGATGCGCTCGCCGGTGTGCCGCCACTTCGGCTCCTTGTCCACGGTCTTGGCCGTGATGGTCCGCAGGCGGCGGATGACGGAGCCGTACACGCCGCTGGCGGTGCTGGAGACCTTGCCGCCGGGAGGTTCGTCCATGAACGGCATGAACTTGTCCGGGAATCCGGGCATCGTGCACGCGATGCAGATGCCGCCGACGTTCGGACAGCCGCCGATGCCGTTCATCCAGCCGCGCTTGGGGACGTTGCACTTGACGACCGGGCCCCAGCAGCCGAGCTTGACCAGGCACTTGGGTGAGTCGTACGTCGAGGCGAACTGGCCCTGCTCGTAGTAGCCGGCCCGGTCGCAGCCCTCGTGCACGGTCGCCCCGAACAGCCAGGTCGGGCGGAGCTTGTCGTCCAGCGGGATCATGGGCGCGGAGCCGACCGCCTGATAGAGCAGGTAGGTCAGCGTCTCCGCGAAGTTGTCCGGCTGGATGGGGCAGCCGGGCACGCACACGATGGGGATGCCGGCATGCGACTTCCAGTCCCAGCCGAGGTAGTCCGGGAGACCCATCGCACCGGTCGGGTTCCCCGCCATGGCGTGAATGCCGCCGTACGTGGCGCAGGTGCCGATCGCGACCACGGCGAGGGCCTTGGGTGCCAGCCGGTCGATCCACTCGCTGGTCGTGATGGGCTGACCGGTCTCCGGGTTGTCGCCGAAGCCGCTCCAGTAGCCCTCCTGCTTGATGGCCTCGTTCGGGATGGATCCCTCGACGACCAGTACGAACGGGTCGATCTCGCCCCGCTCCCCCTTGAAGAACCACTCGATGAACGTGTCGGCGCCGCCCACCGGACCGCACTCGAAGTCGATCAGCGGCCAGTGGACCGCGATCCTGGGCAGCCCAGGCAGCCCCGCGAGGGCGATCTCCTCGATGCTGGGCTGCATGGCGGCGGTCAGGGCCACCGAGTCGCCGTCGCAGCTCAGACCCGCGTTAATCCAGAGGATGTGGATCGGCTTCTCTTCGCTGCCGGGTGCGGCACCCTGGGCCTGGTCCTGGACCGGGGCCGGGGCCGGCTTTGCTGCGCTCATGGGTCGCCTCCTGAGGAGGGGTGGGGCGAAGGCCTCATGTCAGGCCTAGGTCTTGCTCAACAGTCGGCCGATCTGCCCCCGCCCGCACCTGGGCCGTCCGGGAGCTCCGCTCGGGGGCCTCCTTCCGGACGAAGGCCCGGCGCCGTGCGTGGTAGCTCGCAGCGGGGTCGTCGAAGATCGACCGCATCCGGGAGAGCTCCTGCTCACGACAGGCCGCAAGGGGAACGACGGACTCCAGGCGCTCGAGCTCCGCCTTCTTCGCCGCGATCCGCGGCTGAAGCCCGCTACGGGATGCCAGACGGAGGGCCAATCGGGTGATCTCGGCAGTGAACTCCCCGGGTCCGCAGTCGACAACCCGGTCGACCAGGCCCATGTCCAGCGATGCCGCGGCGGACACCGGCCGCGCCTCTTCGGTGAGGCGCGCGGCCAGGGCCTCGCCCACCTTTCCGGGCAGGGTGCGGGTCCAGTACTCCGATCCGTACAGACCCATGCGCCGGTAGTGCGGATTGAGCACCGACCCCGAACGGCACCAGACCTCGTCGGCGGCGAGGGCAAGCATCACCCCGCCGGCGGCGGCGTTGCCGCCGATCGCGCTCACGACCAGCCGGTCGGTCGTGGTGAGAACCGCCTCGACCAGGTCGTTCATGGCATTGATGTTGGCCCAGGACTCTGCGGCAGGGTCGGCGGAGGCCTCGATGACGTTCAGATGGATGCCGTTGGAGAAGAAGTCGCGCTGCCCTCCGAGTACCAGGACGGAAGTGGGACGCCCGAGGGCGGTCTCGTACGCGTCCAACAGGCGGCGACACTGGTCGGTGCTCATCGCCCCGCCGGGGAACGCGAAGGACAGAACGCCGACCGGTCCCTGCTCGCGGTACCGGATGTCGGACCAGGTACTCCGGCCCGGCGCCGGGTCGGCGGGCGCCGGCAGTTCGGGGAGCTCCGGCAGCCGGCCGGCGAGGGCCCGGGTGGCGGGGAGCTTGCATGCACGCGGCCTGCCACGGCCGGTGCGGGCACGGAGCTCGGGGATCCAGACCGCTCCGTCCACGGTGGCGCGGCAGACCGCGCCCGCCCGGGTCGCAAGCAGGGCACCGGGCCGACCATGCAGACCGTCCTCCGCGTGGCCGCCGTGCAGGAACCACTCGGCGCCGAGCAGCCGGTCCGGCACACCGGGCTGCGAGTCGGCGGCCCGCAGGGTGCGCAGCACGGTCTCGGTGGTGTCCTCGCCCCACGAGATCCGACGCTCCTCCTGACGGAGTGCGGGACGGGCGCGGATCTCGCCGGTCTGCGGACGCGGTGTCGCCCCGGCGGCGACCCTCTCGACGGCGAGCAGTACGGCGGCCACGGCGGCGTCGGACAGCTCGTTGCGGTACAGATCGCTCTTGCCGACCTCCGGGACGCGGAAGGCGGCGGTCGCCCAGACGTCGCCCGCGTCCATCTCCTCGTCGGCCTGGAGGACGGTGACGCCCCACTCCTCGACCCCGTCGTGGATCGCGTGGTCAAGCGAGGACGGGCCGCGGTCGCCCACGGGCCCCGGGTGCACGATCAGACAACGGTGCGCCGTCCACACGTCACGGGGCACGACAGCCTTCAGCAGGGGGGCCACGACCAGGTCGGGCGCGTGGCGCGCCACGGCCTCGCGCACGGCAGCCCCGTCGGGGGTGACCTCTACGGGAACGGTGTGCCCGCGGTCGCCCAGCTCGACCAGGACGCGCTGGGTGAGGCTGTTGAAGCTGCTGGCGACGAGCAGGATGCGCATGGATGGCCCCTCCGGATTGCAGTGGATGGAACGGCCCTGGAAGGGCCGTCCACCGACCGCCTGCGATCCTCGGACACCGCAGGCCGGGGAGGAGGGCGACGGGGCCCTTACCTCACCCGTTAGAGGCGCGCGTCCGACCGATTGGCGGCCATCCCAGCGGTGCGACGCCCAGGTGACGCGCCACGCGGCTCGTGGAAGAACGGAACTCCAACAGGTACGCGGATGCGCACGCACCGGGGCGCGGCAAGGGACGGAAGGTTGCCGAGGAGGGGCCGACCACAGCGCCCTAGCGGCACGAGGGCGAGGTCTGCTGCGCCATGCGGGTGGCATCCGCTGGGGGCACCTGTCCTTTGCGGCGGCGGTGACTAACCCCTCACAAGCCCAAGGCCGCCTTGGCCGAGGCACTGGCAGACCGTTGCCGTGCAGGAGGGCAGCGTTACTTACGCATGTGGCCCCGGCGGCGAGCCGGGGCCACCAGCAGTGGCCCCCCACTCACCCTCCCTGCCCCCTATGGCTCCCAGAACCCACCCGATCCCCGCCGCTCCGGGCACCGCACTCACCAAGATCCGGACCATTCCCGGACCAGCCGTCTCCAAAGAGTCGCGCGTGCCGCCGTATCCCCTGATCATCGTGGGTGTCACTGCTGTACCACCAGCAGACGAAGAAGCTGCTGGCACCCAGTAGATCACCATGCCATGAGTGACACCGGGCGAGCCCAAGCCGCAACTTGGCAACCCGTCAGTAGAGCCAGCATGCAATGTGCCACCTCCCAACACCGCACCAGCAGCCCCTGCTTTGCCGAAGCAGAGGTGGTCATACAGCCTCGCGGTAGGCCCTGCGACCTCCTGTGTACGTGCGACCCAAGAAGTTCCGCCACACCGGCGGGGAACGCCATTTCCGCATGGAAGCACCCCTTCTTCAAGGCGATGGTGACCCCCGGATTAGGCCATGCTCTCGGAAGAGCCGACCGACAGCCCGGGGCGCAAGGTGACGGCGGGGTGGCACCGGGCGGGTTCCGCCCTGTGGCGGGGGCTTGTAAGCGGCCGCCGCCCCGTCCACCGAAACGGTCGACGACGGCGACGGCCGGCCCGTATTCGGGGCTGGCATGACCGAGTCACGCGAGGCCAAGACGACCGAGCACGAACCTCTGCCTCGATCACCTTCGGTGTCTTACGCACTGATCGGCCGCACCGAGGCCGCACGCGGGGCCTGCTCGTTGCGACGGTGGAGGCCATGCGCCTCACCCTCCTTGCGCCAGCAGTGCCGACCGGCCCCGACATCGCACCGGGACCCGGATTCTTCCACCACGCGCCGAGACGCCGGAACGTCGGCGCCGCCCGCTGGGTATGCAATCACCGCCATCCCGAGCACACCGACTAGCCGCGATTGCATCTATAGCGCGTATGCAACTATTGTGGAGGCGCGTAAAGAGCCTACTCAAGCAATCACAGAAGGGATGAGCCATGCCGCTCGCACTCCTCGCCCTAGCAGTTGGGGCCTTCGGGGTCGGAACGACTGAGTTCGTCGTCATGGGCCTGCTGCCCGAGATCGCCGCCGACTACGGCGTCTCCATCCCCACCGCAGGCCTCCTGGTCACCGGCTACGCACTCGGCGTCGTCATCGGCGCACCGCTGCTGACCGTCCTCGGCAACAAGGTCAGCCGCAAGCGGATGCTCATGCTGCTGATGGGCCTGTTCGTGCTCGGCAACCTGGTCTCCGCCCTCGCCCCGAGTTTCGGGATGATGCTGACCGGCCGCGTGATCGCCTCCCTCGCCCACGGCTCGTTCTTCGGCATCGGATCCGTCGTCGCCGCCGACCTCGTCGCCCCGGACAAGAAGGCCGGCGCCATCGCCACCATGTTCACCGGCCTCACCGTCGCCAACATCGTCGGCGTGCCGCTCGGCACCTTCATCGGGCAGGCGGTCGGCTGGCGCACCACCTTCGCCGTCGTCGCCGCACTCGGTGTGGTCGGTCTGCTCGGCATCGCCAAGCTCGTCCCCGCCATGCCCCGTCCCGAGGCCTCCCATCTGCGCCGGGAGCTGAAGGCGTTCCGCAATCCGCAGGTGCTGCTCGCGATGGCGATGACCGTGCTCGGCTTCGGCGGTGTCTTCGCCGCGATCACCTACATCGCACCGATGATGACCGAGGTCGCCGGCTACTCCGACGGCGCGGTCACCTGGCTCCTCGTCCTCTTCGGCGTGGGGATGTTCCTCGGCAACCTGCTCGGCGGCCGGTTCGCCGACCGCGCGCTGATGCCCCTGCTGTACGCCGCACTCGGCGGGCTCGCGATCGTCCTCGCCCTCTTCACCGTGGTCGCCCACGACAAGGTCCTCGCCGCGATCACCATCTTCCTCGTCGGAGCGCTCGGCTTCGCCACCGTCCCGCCGCTGCAGAAGCGCGTCCTCGACCAGGCGCACGGCGCACCGACGCTGGCATCCGCCGTCAACATCGGCGCCTTCAACCTCGGCAACGCGCTGGCCGCCTGGCTCGGCGGCCTCGTCATCGCCGCCGGCCTCGGCTACACCGCACCCAACTGGGTCGGCGCCATCCTCGCCGCCTCCGCACTCGGCCTCGCCCTCTGGTCTGCCGCACTGGAGCGCCGGGCCCCGGCGACCGACGACGCCCCCACCGTCGACACCGACGCCCGCATCCCCGTACACCACTGACCCTTCCTCCCCCATCCCCCATCCCCCACTACAAGGAAAGCGCCCTCATGAGCCTCACCATCCACGACGCCGAGACCCTGATCACCGCCGTCCGTCACGCAGCCGACGCCGCCGGGGTGACGGTCAGTGTCACCGTCCTCGATGCCGGCGGACACCTGCTCGCCTTCCGCCGCGACGACCGGGCCGTGCTGATCTCCGGCGAGACCAGCACCCGCAAGGCGTACACCGCCCTCCAGCTCGACGCCCCCACGGCCGACCTGGTCGACCTCGTCAAGCCCGACGGCCCGTTCCACTCACTGCCGACCGCCCTCGACCGGCCGCTGCTCTTCATCGCCGGCGGCGTGCCCGTGCACCGCGACGGACGTCTCGTCGGCGCCGTCGGCGTGGGCGGTGGCGCCCCGGAACAGGACCACTCCATCGCCACCACCGCGCTCCAAGAGCTGTCCCGATCCCGATGACGCCCCGCAGGAGGTCTTGCCGACCAGGGCACGCCTGGTCGGCCGGCGTCCTCGACCCGATCAGCCTCAACTACGCCACCGATGTGGTCTCTGTCCGCGATCACGGCTCGTGTTGTTCGTTTGCGCAGGTCAGGTAGCCAATGCGATCTCGAATCGAAATGTCATCTGGCCGAACCGGCCCCTTCGGTATCGGCACCACCGAATTCCTGATCATGGGTGTCCTGCCCCAGGTCGCGGGCGATTTCGGCGTCTCGATCCCACCGCCGGCTGGCTGGTGACCGGCTACACCCTCGGTGTCGTGTTCGGTGCCCCGCTCCTGACCGTGCTGGGCACCAAGGTGTCCCGGAAGAAGATGCTGCTCTCCCTGATGTTCATGGGACTGACCGTCGCCAACATCGTCGGCGTCCCGCTCGGCACCAACATCGGTCAGGACGCCGGCTGACGCGTCACCTTCACCATCGTCGCCGCCCTCGGCGTGATCGGCTTCCTCGGCGTGGCCAAGCTGATCCCCGAGGAGGGCACGCCCGAGACGCAGGACGTCCGCACCGAGTTCGCCGCGTTCAAGAACGTCCAGGTCTGGCTCGCCATGGCGATGACCGTGCTCGGCTACGGCGGAATGTTCGCCGCGATCACCTACATCACCCCGATGATGACCGAGGTCTCCGGCTACACGGAGGGCGCCGTGACCTGGCTGCTCGTCCTCTTCGGCATCGGCATGTTCCTGGGCAACCTGCTCGGCGGCAGGTTCGCCGACCGGCGCCTGATGCCCATGCTGCTCCTCACCCTCGGTGCGCTCTCGCTCACGCTCCTCGCCTTCACCGCCACCGCGCACAACAAGGTGCCCGCCGCGATCACCCTCACCCTGATCGGCGCGCTCGGCTTCGCCACCGTCCCGCCGCTGCAGAAGTGGGTCCTCGACCAGGCCTCCGCAGCCCCCACCCTGGCCTCCGCCGCCAACATCGGCGCCTTCAACCTCGGCAACGCCCTCGCCGCCTGGCTCGGCGGCGCGGTCATCGCCGGAGGCCTCGGCTGGACCGCCCCCAACTGGGTCGGCGCCCTCCTCTCCGCAGGCGCCCTGCTCCTGGCCTTCCTGGCGTCCCGCCTCGACAGGCGCACCCGCGCCGAGGTGTCCGCGACCGAGGCAACGGCCGACCGGTCGCTCGCCGTCGCCGGCCGCCGCTGACACCGGCCGGCACTCCGCCCATCCCCCACCACCGAACGCAGAGAAAGCAGTCCACCCATGTCGCACCTCCCCACCCTCACGCTCAACAACGGCGTGGAGATCCCGAAGCTCGGCTTCGGCGTCTTCCAGGTCCCCGACGACGAGACCACCGCCGCCGTCGGCCACGCTCTCCAGGCCGGCTACCGTTCCGTGGACACCGCCGCGATCTACGGCAACGAGGCCGGCGTCGGACGGGCGCTCGCCGACTCCGGTATCGCCCGCGACGAGCTCTTCGTGACCACCAAGCTCTGGAACGCCGACCAGGGGTACGACTCCACCCTGCGGGCCTTCGACGACAGCCTCGCCAAGCTCGGCCTCGACCACGTGGACCTGTACCTGATCCACTGGCCCACTCCGGCGCGAGACCTGTACGTCCACACCTGGCGTGCCATCGAGACGCTGGTCGCCGACGGGCGGGTCCGCACCGCCGGAGTCTCCAACTTCCAGCCCGCACACCTGAAGCGGCTGCTCGACAGCAGCGACCTCGTGCCGGCCGTCAACCAGATCGAGCTCCACCCCGCGCTCCAGCAGCGGGAACTCCGCGAACTGCACGCCGCCCACTCCATCGCCACCGAGGCGTGGAGCCCGCTCGCCCAGGGTGCCGTTCTCGCCGACCCGGCCATCGCGGAGATCGCCGCCCGGCACGGGAAGTCCCCCGCCCAGGTGGTGCTGCGCTGGCACCTCCAGCTCGGGAACATCGTGATTCCGAAGTCCGTCACCCCCGCCCGTATCCGCGAGAACATCGACGTCTTCGACTTCGACCTCTCCGCACAGGAGATGAGCGCGCTCGGCGGCCTCGACCGCGGGCTGCGCACCGGGCCGGACCCCGACACCCTCAACTGAGCAGCCCGCCCCGGCATCTGCGCTTCCTCGACGTCATTGCGGGCGGACGGCGCGCAGGGCGCCGTCCGCGCGGAGGTCGGCGAGGGTCGGGTAGCCGTCGACCGCCATGATCAGGTCGGCCTCGGCGAGGAGGGAGCGGAGGACGTGGACGATGCCGTCCGTGCCGCCGAGGGCGAGTCCGTACGCGTAGGGACGGCCGACGCCCACCGCCGTGGCCCCGAGGGCGAGTGCCTTGACGATGTCGGCGCCGCTGCGGACCCCGGAGTCGAAGAGCACGGGAAGTCCTTCGGCGGCGGCGACCACGCCGGGCAGGGCATCCAGGGCGGGCAGGCCTCCGTTGGCCTGACGGCCGCCGTGGTTGGAGCAGTAGATGCCGTCCACGCCGCCGTCCCTGGCGCGCCGGACGTCCTCGGGGTGGCAGATGCCCTTGAGGACGATCGGCAGGTCGGTGAGTGAGCGCAGCCAGGCCAGGTCGTCCCAGACGAGCGGCTTGCCGAAGACGCCGACCCACTCCAGGACGGCGGCGCGCGGATCCTCCTCGGGGCTTTTGGCGAGGCGGGCGCGGAAGACGGGGTCGGAGGTGTAGTTCGCGAGCGCGTGTCCGCGCAGCTGGGGGAAGTTGCTGGTGGCGAGGTCACGCGGCCGCCAGCCGGTGATCCAGGTGTCGAGCGTGACGACGATGCCCTTGAATCCGGCGGCCTCGGCCCGGCGTACGAGGCTCTCCGCGAGGTCGCGGTCCGTGGGCGTGTAGAGCTGGAAGAAGCCCGGTGTGTCGCCGAACTCGGCGGCGACGTCCTCCATCGGGTCGACGGTGAGCGTGGAGGCGATCATCGGCACGCCGGTGCGGGCGGCGGCGCGGGCGGTCGCCAGGTCGCCGTGCCCGTCCTGGGCGCAGAGGCCGATCACCCCGACCGGCGCCATGAACAGCGGGGACGGCAGCTTCATCCCGAACAGATCGACGGACAGATCGCGTTGGGCCGCGCCGACCATCATGCGCGGCACGAGCCCCCACGTGCGGAAGGCCGTGACATTGGCCTCCTGAGTGTACTCGTCACCCGCGCCGCCCGCCACGTACGACCACAGCGAGGGCGGGAGCGCCGCCCTCGCCTTCGTCTCCAGTTCGGCGAAGGTCATCGGCTGCGTGGGGAGGACGCCGAAGAGCCCGTCGAAGTAGATCTCGTGCTGGTAGTCGCCGTAGTGCTGGGGCATGGGCGTGACGTGTCCCTTCCGGTTCCTGTCGGCGCGCCCCTCCTGCTGGGAGAGGGTCGCCGCGCTGTGGTGGCCACCATCGTGCCCGCCACCTGCCTCCGTGACCATGGAACGACGGCCGGGAATGTGCGGGAGGTCCAGGCGGGACTTTCCGGACACGACCTAGGAACGCGTCGCGGTCCTGCACCCGCCGTCCGGGCTCCCCGTCCCGTCGGGCATCGACGCACTGCGGTCGTACGGGTCGACGGCCTCGCCGCCGGTCGCGCCGGTGGCCGACCCGTCCGCACCGAACTCCGGGGTGAAGTAGCCGGTGTGGGTGTCGCAGCCGCCGTTGGTCATGTCGACCTTGTACGAGACGAGGGAGAAGGTGCCCGGCTCGGTGATGATCTTCGAGGGGTCGTCCCAGTTCAGCACGACCTCGCGCCGCACGATGGTGCGCACGACCTCGTCGCTGCCCGCCTCCGCCTGCACGACGGGGTAGACGTAGGTGACGTCGGTGGTCACCTGAAGGGCGCCGCGATCGCCTTCCCGGAACGTCATCCGACCGCGGGTCTTGACGGTGTCGCCGACCACGCGCGCGTACGACGTGTCGAAACGGCTGAAGAGGAGGAGCGGGTCGTTCGCCTCGGTCGGGGTGGTACGGAACGCGGCGGCCAGATAGTCCTTGACGTCCTTCTGGTGCGGGTTGATCAGGGCGATCGCCTTCGTGGGGCGCTCGCCGCGCAGCACGGCCGGGTCCAGGCTGGACGCGGCGAGGAAGTCACGGGTCTGCCGGAGCGCCTTCTCCACCTGTGCCTTGCTCATCCATCCGGTCGCCCGTGCGGCAGGGACCGTGATCCCGGCCGTGCCGTCCGCCCAGCGCGCGGCGGGTGAGCCCCTGAACGGCTCGTCGAGCGTGGGGAGTCGGGCCGGCTCCACGGGCGGCGCGCCGGTCGGACGCTCCGACTCCTGGGCGAGCGGCGGTCCGGACTTCCCGTCCCCGTCGGACGAGCCGATCATTTCCCACGGGTCGAACGCCACGACCAGCAGCGCCACGGCGGCAAGGAGCCCGACCAGGTACCGGCCCTTCTTCCGCCGGGGCGGGGCGGGCGTGTACGTACGCCATCCCTCGCCCCCCGCAGGCTCGTCGCGGAGCCGCTCCGTCACGACCCGGGCCCGCGCGGACGGCTCCTTGGGCGCGTCCGCGACACCCTCCACGGAGTCCCGTAGGAACCGCTCCCACTCGTCGTCCGGCACGGACGAATCGCCCGGCCCCCTACCCGCGTTCACACTGCGCTCCTTGCATCGAACACCGATTCCCGGCCCGCCCCAGGGCCTCCGAATGATCGCATGACGGTGATCGCATGACCGCAGCTGGGGGCGGGGCGCTGAGGCCCGGGGGCTATGAGTTCCAGGAGGGCGGCGGGGGTTGTCAGCCCGTCGTCGGGGTCCAGTCGCCCAGCCAATGGGCCGTGTCCTGGGCGGCTGCCTCCGTCGCGGTGAGGTGGGGGCGGTCCGTGTGGGCGGGGCCGGCGCCGGGGCCGGTGTTGCGGAATTCCGCGAAGCGGTCCGCCTTCCAGGAGAAGCCGCTCATGTCCGTCCAGGGAGTGCTTTTCACGGCGCTGCTGAGGACGCTTTCGCGGAACGTCGCCTGGGGAGAGAGCGTCGCGTCTCCGCCCGCGTGCCAGGGGCGGCCGAGGAAGAAGCTTGCTTCGGTGACGTCCCCGTTCACCGTGGAGCGGGTGATCAGGAAGCCCTTGCGGCCCGCCGGGGTGCTCGGGGCCGTCACATAACCCGCCGACGTGCCGTCCCAGCGCTTCTTCAGGGTGAGGACCGACCTGTCGATCACCGCCGTGGCCCGCCCGAAGACGAAGTCGACGTTGCCGATGACGTAGGAGTTGGTGACGTACACCCGGCCGAGTCTGTCCTTCGCGGCGGTGTCGAGCAGGAGGGTGTCCTGGTCGCCGCTGACGATGAGGCCGTCGAGGAGGATCCGGTCGGCTGCCGTGCGCAGGGCGACGGCCTGGTGCCCGCTCAGGTTCCGGTTCGCGGCCTCGTCGAAGTCGTTGGAGACGGTCAGGTTCCGCGCCTGGAAGTCGTCGGCCTCGACCGCGACGGTGGCGCTGCCGCCCGTCCCGTACGTCCCGGAGCCGTCCGGCCTGGTCATTCCGGAGGCGTGGCCCTCGACGATGACGGTGTCCTTGCGGCTGCCGCCCGTGCCTTCGATGGTGACCCGGGGCTTGTTCGCGGGGACCTTCACCGTCTCGCGGTAGACCCCGGGCGCGACCCGGATCACCACCCGCGCGTTGTTGCCCGCCGGTACGGCGTCGACGGCCTTCTGGACGCTCGTGAAGCGGCCGCTGCCGTCCTTGGCCACGGTGAGGACGGTCGGCGCGGCGGCCGGCGCGGCAGTCGGCATCGTGCTCGCCGTGCCGATCGAGGAGCGCGGCCCCGTACCGGACTTGAGCAGCGCCGGCACTTCGGCCGTCGGGTCGAGCGTGTACGAGTAGTACGTCTTCGGGTCGAAGGCCGCGCCGCCGCTCTCGTTGCGGCCCGTCGTACCGGAGAAGACGTTGCCGCGCTGTACCAGCGCCGCCGTCCCGTCCTTGATGACCGGGTTGTTCACGCCCTGGAAGACGCTGTTCTCCAGGACCATCCGCGTCCTTCCGCGCGCGTAGTTCCCGTACGACGACGTGATGTCCGTACCCGGGTCGTCCTGGAGGAGGTTGTTGTAGAGGTGCGCGTGGGCGACGTTGTCGGTGGACGGGTTGCGCTGCTCGGTCTCGCGGAACCAGTTGTGGTGGATCGTGAGGTCGGCCGTGACGTTCTCGGTCCAACCGATGCCGAAGGTCTTGTTGTTGTGGCCGAGCCTGTTCCAGGACACGGTCACGTACGTCGTGTCCTTGCGGCTGTCGATGAGGCCGTCGGCCATGTTCCGCAGGTCGTTGTGGTCGATCCACACGTGGTGCGCGCCGTCCATCTGGACGGCGTCGAAGTCGTGTTCCTTGTCGTTCCAGATGCCCTGGTACGCGTCACGGATCGTCAGGTTCCGGATGATGACGTTGTGGACGCCCTGTCCGAGGAGGAAGCCGCCGCCGACGATGTGGCCGGACGTCCCCGAGCCGACGATGGTCTTGTCGGAGGCGACCTTGATCTCCTTGCCCGTGGGGTTCACCGTGATCGTCCCGGCCACGACGATGACGTACGGCTCCGGGGCGGTCGCGTACTTCTCGAGGTCGGCGAGGTTCCGGACCGTGACCGTCGCCCCGTCCCGCCCGCCGTACGTGCCCTGCTGCCCCAGCGCGTCGACGGACGCGAAGCCGTCGGCGACGGCACGCGCCCAGGCGGGCGCCTCCGCGGCCGTCGCCTCCGCGGCCGTCGCGCCTGCCCGCGCGTCCGCGCCGAACACGCCGAAGGCCGTGCCGTACGCCAGTACCCCCGCCACGGCGAGCACCGCCGGGACACCGATCACCAGCGTCTGGCGCGTCTGCGGTGCCTCGCCCTGCCTCGTACCTCGGTCATGTCGCACGTCCTTCCGCGTGGGGGTGCCCGCCGGGAAGGCGGGCAGACGCTAGTCGCCACGGGGAGGGGAAAGGTTGCCGTCGTGCGATCGATCTCGGTATCGGTATCGGTTTCGGTTCGGTGATCGATCTCGGTTTCGGTGATCGGTTTCGGTGATCGGGCCATCTGCGGCTGAACTACCGGCCGCCCGCCGGCACTCGGGGTGACGTCGGGTCAGGCGTACGGGTCGAAGGGGATGCCGGCGGGCTTGGCCTTGGCCAGGTGGGGGGCGAAGTTGCCGTCCTTCAGGCCGAACACCGCGCTGCCGAAGTTGGCCTGGCTGAGCTTGTCGCGCAGGCCCGCGGGGTAGCCGTTCCAGCCGACGAGGCTCGGGAACTGCCAGCTGTGCTGGTGGTTCTCCGGCGGCTCGTCGTTGGAGTTGGCGGGACGGAAGCAGTGCGTGCCGATGCCGTCCTTGTGGTAGACGACCTTCGGGTGGGTGCCGTCCCAGCGGATCGCGTCCCGGCCGTAGGTGTTGAAGTTGCCGTGGGCGGACGTGGAGACGTACTGCGCCTGGTTGTTCTGCACCCACACCACGACGTGTTCCCAGTCGTGGCGGTGTCCCCCGAGGCCGCTGCCGGCCACGGCCTGGTCCTTCTCGAAGTACAGGCCGTAGATGATCGCGCACCAGCCGTTGTTGCACTTCGCGCGGGAGTATCCGTTGGTCTGGGTGAGGTCCCAGGAGTCACGGCACTGGCCGTTGAGGGCGCCGGACGGGTTGAGCCCGCCGTTGATCGTGCCGTCGGGTCCGATCGCGGGCGTGGAGTAGCAGCCGTCCGTGTCGTAGTCGTAGGCCGGCTGGAAGGTCTGTTCCAGGCCGTCGGCGTTGGGAGGCAGGGCGCCGGGCGGTGCGGCGAACGCGCTGCTGGGCAGGGCGATGATCATCGTGAGGGCGCCGGCGAGGGCGAGCGCGCTCCTGGTGGCGTACACCTGTGTCTTCACTGTGTCCCCTGGGTCGGGCGGCATGACTCGACAGGCGACATCTTGGCATGGACAGCTCACGATAAGTGGGGTTCGATCATGAATTCAGCGGGTCGCGGCCGCGACCAACCGCCCCACCTCCCCGACCGAGACGGATCCCCCGTTGACCAGCCGGTCGAAGACCAGTCCGTCCACGCAGGTCAGCAAGGTGACGGTACGTTCGTCGGCGTCCGCGAGGCCGCGCGCGGCCAGGAAGGCCTGGACGACCCGGCGGCCGGCGTTGTCGCGCGGCACGAGAATCTCCCGCAACTCGGGCTGGTGCACGCTCTCCAGAGCGCAGGCGTAACGCGCGAGGGATCGACGCCGCCCGTCCCCGGTCAGCCGACGCTCGGCGAACGCGGCGAGCCCCGCGGCGAGTTCCTCGGCATCGAGTGGCACCGGGGTGCGCTCCCCCGCCTCCTGGAGCTCCTCCTGATCGAGCGCGACCAGTCGCTGGACGAGCGCGGTGAGCAGCGCCTGCCGCGTGCGGTAGTACGCGGACGTGGTGCCCGGCGGCAGATCGGCGGCCCGGTCCACGGCGCGGTGCGTGAGCCCTCGCATGCCGTGTTCGGCGAGGACGTCGATGGCCGTGTCGGCGAGGAGCATGCGTCTGGTGGCGGACATCCCCCCTTTCTACACCTGTAGAGAGGAGGTGTACGTTTTCCCCGCGACGCTTCTACAGATGTAGAAGCATCGAGGTGCGGCCGACAGGCGGCCGCCGGAAGGGGGTTGAGCATGGGCGGCAACGCCGTGGTGGTCGGAGGCGGCATCGGCGGACTGGCCGCCGCGATCGGACTGCGCCGGATCGGATGGGAGGTGACGGTCCTCGAACGCGCCCCCGTCCTCGACGACGTCGGCGCCGGCATCTCCCTGCACGCCAACGGCATCCGCGCCCTGGACGCCCTCGGAGTCGGCGAGGCGGTGCGCGAAGCCGCCCGGCCGCAGTACACCGGAGGCACGCGCGTCCCGGGCGGCGGCTGGCTGGCCCGGATGGACGGTGCCGCGCTCGAAAGGGAACTCGGCACGCCGATCGTCGGCATCCCACGCGCCGCGCTGCACCGGACACTGCGAGCGGCGCTGCCTGCCGAGTCCGTCGTCGTCGGGGCCGAGGTGACATCGGTGGACCTCACCGATCCGCACCTGATGAGGGTGTTCACCGGGGAGAAGGACACGGACGGCGTACGGGAAGCAGACCTCGTCGTGGCCGCCGACGGCGTGAACAGCCGCCTCCGCACCCGGCTGTTCCCCGGCCATCCCGGCCCCGTCTACAGCGGATCCACCGTGTTGCGCGCGATCACCGACACTCCCGTCCCGCTCACGTCCGACTTCGAACTCACCTGGGGCAGGGGCGCCGAGTTCGGGCACATCGCGCTCACCGGCGGGCGCGCCGAGTGGCACGCCGTGCTCAACTCGCGCCCCGGCGTACGACACGCGGACCCGCTGAACGAAATGCACCGCCGCTTCGGCGACTGGCACGACCCGATCCCCGCACTGCTCGCCGCCACGCACCCCGACGCCGTGCTGCACCACGACATCCACGAACTCACCGCTCCCCTGCCCACGTTCGTCTCCAGCCGGGTCGCCCTGCTCGGCGACGCGGCCCACGCCATGACTCCGAACCTCGGCCAGGGCGCCTGCCAGGCGCTGGAGGACGCGGTGACACTGGCGGCCGCGCTCGCGAGCGGCACCGACTCCCGTGCGACGCCGCCCCCCATCGACTCCCGTACGACGCCGTCCGGCAGCGAGTCCCGAACGGCGACCGCCGACATCGACGCGGCACTCGCCCGGTACGACGCCGAGCGGCGGCCCCGCAGTCAGGCCGTCGCGCGCGCGGCCCGCCGGGCCGGCCGCATGGGCCAGCAGCTCACCCACCCCGTCGCCGTCTCCCTGCGCAACACCGCGCTCCGAGCGGCTCCGTCCGGCGCCACCGTCCGCGCGATCCTGCGGCACGCCGACTGGACCGCCCCGAGCCTGGAACCGGAGAATCAAATAGACGAGACGTCTCGTCTCATCTAGAGTGGCCGTCATGACCGCCACCCCGCCCCCCGCACACATCGCCATGTTCTCCATCGCCGCACACGGCCACGTGAACCCGAGCCTGGACGTCATCCGTGAGCTCGTCGCGCGTGGCCACCGTGTCAGCTACGCCATCCCCGCGTCCTTCGCCGACAAGGTCGCGGAGACGGGGGCCACTCCCGTCGTCCACACCTCGACCCTGCCGACCGACGACGACCCGGACGCCTGGGGAACGGAGCTGATCGACAACCTCGAACCCTTCCTGAGCGATGGCATGCAGGCACTGCCGCAGCTCGCCGAGGCCTTCGACAAGGACCGGCCGGACCTCGTCCTGCACGACATCACCGCCTACCCGGCCCGCATCCTCGCCCACACCTGGGGAGTGCCGGCGGTCTCGCTGTGGCCGAACCTCGTGCCGTGGGAGGGATACGAGGAGGAGGTCGCCGAGCCGATGTTCGCCGAGCTCAAGGCCTCACAGCGCGGCAAGGCGTACTACGCGCGGTTCGAGGCCTGGCTCGCCGGGCACGGCCTCGACACCGACCCGGACAGGTTCGTCGCCCGCCCGCGCCGCGCGCTCGTGCTCATCCCGAAGGCGCTCCAGCCGCAGGCCGACCGGGTCGACGAGTCCGTGTACACCTTCGTCGGCGCGTGCCAGGGCGAGCGCGCCGAGCAGGGCGGCTGGCAGCGGCCGGTGGACGCGGAGAAGGTGGTCCTGGTCTCGCTCGGCTCCGCCTTCACCAAGCTGCCGGGCTTCTACCGGGACTGTGTCGAGGCGTTCGCCGGGCTTCCCGGCTGGCATGTCGTCCTGCAGATCGGGAAGTTCGTCGACCCGGCCGAGCTCGGCGACGTGCCCTCCAACGTCGAAGTGCACTCCTGGGTACCCCAGTTGGCGATCCTGCGGCAGGCCGACGCCTTCGTGACCCACGCGGGCGCTGGAGGCAGCCAGGAGGGCCTGGCCACGGCGACCCCGATGGTCGCCGTGCCTCAGGCCGTCGACCAGTTCGGGAACGCCGACATGCTCCAGGCCCTGGGCGTGGCGCGGCATCTGCCGATGGACGAGGTCACCCCGGAGCGGCTGAGGGAGGACCTGCTCGCGCTCGTCGGCGATCCCGAAGTGGCCCACCGTGCACGGGAGATCCAGGAGTCGATGGCCCGCGAGGGCGGCACGCGCCGGGCCGCCGACCTGATCGAGGCCGAACTCGCGGGCTCGTGACCGGGAGGCCTGCCCGTTTCACCCCTCGTACGGAGTGGGGCGACGGGCAGGCACCGGCCGGGTCAGACCACGGCGCCCGAGCGCTCCCGGTCGCCGGCGCCGCCCGCCCGCCGGCCTGCCCCGGAGCCACTGCCGCTGCCGGAGGCCGCGACCGCCGCCGGGTTCCTGGTCTCCAGGGCGACGGCCAACGGCATCGCCGTGAACACCGTGGACGCCATGCCGAGCACGACCCCCGCGAGCAGTGCGATGGAGAAGTCGGTGAGCGAGTCGCCGCCCAGGGCGGCGAGCGCCACCAGGACGAAGAGCGCCCCCATACCGGTGTTGACCGTACGGGGCAGGGTCTGGGCGACGGCCCGGTCGGCGAGGTCCGCCAGCGGAACACCTCCGCCGCGGCGCCGCAGTTCCCGCAGCCGGTCGAGGACGACCACGGAGTCGTTGACCGAGTAGCCGACGACGGTCAGGAGCGCGGCGAGGAAGACGCTGTCCACCGGCTTGCCGAGCCAGGCGAACAGGCCGATCACGAGCAGCACGTCCTGTGTCATCGCGGCCACCGCCGCCGTCGCGTACGTCCAGCGGAACCGTACGGTCAGATAGAGGAGTTGGGCCGCGACCGCGAGACCGAGCGCGAGCAGGGCGTGGGTGCGCAGCTCCCCTCCCAGGCTGGGGCCGATCAGGTCGTCGCGCTCCACGTCCACCGGGCCCGCGACCCGGGTGAGGGCCTCCCGGATCTCCCCCTGTTCGGCGTCCCCGCTCTCCCGGACGCGTACCGACACGTCGCTGTCGCCGGTCGTCTGCACGACGGCGTCGGGGAATCCGGCGGCCGCGACGGCCTCGCGCGCCGCGTCGGCGTCGACGGGCCGTTCGGCCGTGTACTGGACGACCCGGCCGCCGGTGAACTCGACGCCGAACTCCACGCCCCGGACCCCGATTCCGGCGAGGGCCACCATCAGGAGCCCGGCGCAGGAGAGCAGCCAGCGGCGCCGGTGGGCCATCAGGCGCGGCACCCGGCGGGTCAGCCGGGTCCGCAGCCGGCCGAGTCCCGCCATGCCCGTGACGGCGGGTCGCCGGCGCACCACGGGCAGGCGCAGCGTCAGATCGGCGAGGAGGCGGGTGATCACCATCGCGGTGAGGAGCGAGGTCACGACGCCGATCGCGAGGGTCACACCGAAGCCCTTGACGGGTCCTGTGGCGAAGACGAACAGCAGGCCCGCCGCGAGCAGGGTGGTGACGTGGGAGTCCGCGACCGCGCTCCACACCTTGCCGAACGCCGTCGTCAGCGGCCGCCGCAGATCACGCCCGGTCGCGGCCCGGCCCAGTGCCGCGTACTCCTCCCTCGCGCGTTCGAAGACGAGGACGTTCGCGTCGACGGCGATGCCGATGGCCAGGACGAATCCGGCGAGGCCCGGCAGTGTGAGCGTGGCCCCGAGGGCGACCACCGCGGCGTACGAGATCAGCCCGTAGAGCAGGAGCGCGATCGTCGCGAGGACGCCGAGGAGCCGGTAGATCACCATCACGAAGACTCCGGTGCAGGCGAGTCCGATCAGCGCGGCCAGGGCGCTGGCCCGGATCGCCTCGGCGCCGAGCGTCGGTCCCACGGTGCTCTGCTCGATCGTCGTCACGGGAACCGGCAGGGCTCCGCCCTCGACGAGGGCCGCGAGATCGCGTGCCTCCTGCCCGGAGAATCCGCCGGTGATCTGTGCGGAGCCGCCGCCGATGCCCGAGCCGCACGGGACGCCGCTCTGCATGGCGGGCGCGGAGACGATGCGTCCGTCGAGCACGATCGCGACCCTGCGGGCCGGCTCCCCGGGCGCCGCGCAGGCGGCGGCGCCGGTCAGCCGGGCCCAGGTGTCGGCGGCGCGGTCGCGGAAGGTGAGGTCGACCGTCCAGCCCCGGCCGCTCGTGGTGTCGAGCACGGCCTCGGCGCTCTTGACGCCGTCGCCGGTGAGCGCGGGTGCGGCGAGGCCGAGGAATCGGCCGGGCGCGTCGGGGTCGGCGAGGACGCGTGGCCCGTTCGCCGCAGCCGGTCCGGCGGGATCCCGGGCCTCGCCGGTGACGGCGTGGAAGGTGAGCTGGGCCGTACGGCCGATGACTTCGGCGGCCTGGCGCGGGTCGCGCAGTCCGGGGAGTTCGACGACGATGCGCCGTTCACCGGAGCGGGCGAGCGAGGCTTCGGCGACGCCGAGACCGTCGACGCGCTTGCGGAGCACCTCCAGGGCACGGTCGGTGGACGCGGCGTCGGCTCGGGCGGCGGGTCCGTCCTCGGTCTGGAGGACGATACGGGTCCCCCCTCGGAGGTCGAGTCCGAGGCGGGGCGGGGTGGTGAGGGTGATCCAGAGGGACAGTGCGACGACGGCGAGCGCGAGCAGCGCACGCCACAGCGCGGAACGAGAGGACACGGTTACTCCACGGGCGGCGCACGGCGACGGCGCGCGTCCACGCGGAAGGCGGGAGCGCGCGTCGGCCGTGCCGGACGTACGGGTGGACACGCGTCGTGGTCCGGTCCGAGGACATGCCGATGTCCCGGACGGCGACGCGGGGGAACGTCAGCTGTGCCGGGTGGAGGGAGGGCCGCGAGGGGCCCGTGGGTCGTGAACCGCGCCGGGCGGTGCGCGCTCCCGGCGGGGGTCGCCGGCGAGGACGCCGCGCGCGGGTACGGAGAGGTCGGCGGGAACGGCGGCCGTGGCCGGGGGCGCTACCGGGATCCGTACGGGGTTCTCGACGGCGGCGGGGAGTCGTACGACGGCGGTGGGCGCGAAGTGCGGTTCGGGGGCGGAGGCGCGGTGGGCCGGAGCGGGCGTCACGTTCATGGCCGAGGCCGGGACCGTGTGGCTCGTCGCCCCCGTCGCCGGTGCCGCCGCCGATGCCGGGAGCACCAGGAGGGACCAGATCGCGCAGAGGATCGCGGGCAGAAGGGTCGCAAGTCGTCGCGCCGAACGTCCCACCGCCCCGCCCCCCTCCCCGGTCCCCGCAGGCACGGTGTCACCGCGTGCCGGCCTGTGTCCTGCCGGGCCCAGCGTAGACCGCCCCGAAAAGACCCTGCCACTGCGCCCCTCACCCAGGAGGGTTGGGTACGGGAGCTGAGTACGCGTGCTCATGTGAGGTGTCGCACGGTCTCGCACGATGGGTGGGTCAGCGCCTCGTCCTCGGAACCAGGGGGCCCTTCCGTGCTCAGCCGTCTCGCCGCCCATGTCGTGCCGTTCTTCGGGCGACTGACCGTCACCACCGACCCCGGGGCCCGGCTCGAACCCGGCAGCATCCTGGTCGTGAACCACACGTCGACCGCCGACCCCGCACTCGTCCTCGCCGCGCTCCGCAAGCGGCTCGCCGTCGAGCCCGTACTGCTCGCCACCGCCGGGCTGTGGCGGATCCCCCTGCTCGGCCGGGCCCTGACCCGCGAGGGCCATGTGCCCGTCCACCGCAACTCGGCCCGCGCTGCCGCCGCCCTCGACCACGCGGCCGTCGCGCTCGCCTCGGGGCGGCACGTGATGCTGTACGCGGAGGGCCGCATCCCGCCGAGGCCGGACTCCGCCGAGAATCCGCCGGAGGCGTTCCGCACCGGGCTCGCGCGGCTCGCCGAGGCCACCGGGGCGCCGGTCGTGCCGATCGGTCAGGCGGGTGCCCGCCGGATCACGTCGGGCGGGCGCGTGAAGCAGATCGCCGGGGTGCTCACGTCGCCCGTCCGGAGGCCGGGGCTCCACGTCCACATCGGGGCGCCGCTGCGGCTGCCCGCCGATGTGACCGCCGCGACGGAGCTGGCCCACGGTGCCGTCACGGCGGCGTGGCGGACGGCGGCCGGGGCGCTCGGAGAACCGGCGGCCTCGACGGAACGAAGGCACTGACCGCCGGGCCAGGGGCGCGTCGGAGGACGTGGCGTTCACCTCCGGCCCCCTTGAGAGTTCCTCCGAGGACTCCCGCTGTCACCGAACAGCGCTTTACGATGCGGTGGTTGTGCGTGAGCACGTACAACGGGCGTCAGGGGGAGGCGCGATGGCGGTACGACCCGTACGAGCGCAGGGCCGGATACCGGAGGACATACCGGACCGGGTCGCGCGAGATCTGCCCGGTGGTGTGGAGCTGTACCACCTGAGGCCCGACGGCGGCATTCTGCTCGCCGACCGGGAGGGAAGCCGGGAGCTCGGACCGGAGCGGGAGTTCCTGCGGTTCATCGACGACGGGCAGTTCGCCCACTACCTGGTCGGGGACGCGGCGACCTCGCCCGAACGGCCGTCCAACGCGACCGTCAAACTCGGGGTCGTGGGACCGCGCAGCGCCTTCACGCCGCACGCGCACGGCGGCGAGCACTTCGTCCTCAGCCTCGGCCATGCCGCCTGCGGGCTGTACGACGAGGCCCGCGGGCGCGTCACCGACATCCCGCTCGCGCCGGGGATGCTGATCCGGATCCCGGAGATGATGCCGCACTCCTTCGCCAACCGCGGCGACGTCCCGCTGACCATCCTCGCCGCGAACACCGGGTACGGGATCGACCACGAGGACTACGCGATCACCGCGGCCGAGGCCGAGCGGCGGGCGAAAGCGCCCGCAGGCGGCCCGAGCGGCGGGACCGCTCTGGCCACGGGAGCCCCCTCCGGCCACCGGACCCTGGCCGCCGAACCTGTCACCGACTACCGGGCGCTGGCCGCCGAGCTCCGCGACATCGAGCGCGCCCAGCGGGTCCACGGCATCGCCGCCACCACGGTCCGCGAGCGGCTTGCGGCCCGGCTGCGCCGGGTGGCGGCCGGGCTGGAGGTGCCCCGGTGATCTGTCCGCACTGCGAACGCAACCTGCTCCGCAAGGAACGCACCGGCAACCGCTGCACCCATTGCAACCGCTCCTACGCACTGGACCCGAAGACCAACCCGCTCCGTCTCAACGACCTCCGGGTACGCCGGATCACCGCCGCCCTCAGCGACGAGGGCCGGATCGGGATCGTCCCCGAACAGCTGTGGTACGCCCTCTCCCGCAAGCGTCTCCGGGACAGCGAGTTCGGGCAGGGCTGCCTGGGCGGGGCGTTCGTGGTGGCCGGTTTCGTCACCGTCGTGGCCTTCGTCGCCGAGACTCCGGTCCTCCTGATCGCCTCCGCCGCTCTGCTGCTCGCCGGCCTGGTCATCGTCGTGGCCAGGGCCATGGGCGCGGGCAGGGGGATCCCGCCGGTCGCCCGGGAGGCCTTCCCCACACAGGTGCTCGGCGCCTGGCGGGAGGTGTACGGGACGCTGCCGCCCGGCGTGCTCGACACCTCGGAGCCCGCCGGCGGCACCTCGGAGCCCGCCGGGGGAACGGCGGCCGTCACCGGTGCGGCCGACACGACCGGGGTGCTGGTCTGCCCCGACCGCGCCGTCGTCGCGTTCCTCGTCGCCGACGGCCTGCCCGCCCGCCACGGCCTGGCCGTGGTCCGGAGCGCCGAGGAGGCCCGCGCCGTACCGTCGAACGGTCCGGTGCTCGTGCTCCACGACTCCGACGCGGACGGCGAACTGCTCGTACGGCGGCTCCGGGACGCCCTGCCGGGCCGCACGGTCATCGACGCGGGACCGCCGCTGCGCACCGTACGGGCCCTGCCGCAGGCCGTTCCGTACCGGGACCCGAGGCGGAAGCCCGGCCCGGCGGAGATGCGTCTCCTCACCGAGCCGGGTACGTACACCCCCGAGGAGCTGAAGTGGCTCGGGCAGGGCTGGCGGTTCCCGCTCGTGGGGCTGCCGCCGGCCCGGCTGCTCACCGTCGTCGACCGGATCGCCGGCCAGGTCACGCGCGGTGTCGACGCCGACCGGCGGCGCGCCGCCGACCTGGGTTTCCTCACCTGGCCGGAGACGGCCGGACCGGACCCGGTGGGTGGCCGGTGATCTGCCCCCGGTGCACCGCCGTCCTGGCGGCCAAGGAACGGACCGGGCAGGTGTGTTCGCGCTGCGACCGGCCGTTCGCGATGGACCCGAAGATCCACGGCCGGGGCATGCACGATCTGCGGATCCGGCGGATCGCCGAGCGCGCCACCGACCGCGGCCGTCTGAAGGTGACCGTCACCCAGCTCTGGTACCTCTCCCGCACGTCCAACCATGTCTGGGAGGCGAAGCCCGCACGCGGGATCCGGCCCGTCGTCCGGTGGCTGGTCGCCGCACCCCTCGCCCTTCTCCTCCTGGTCGTCGGCAATCTCACCCACGGCGTGCCGGGGGCGGTCGGCGTCACCGCCGCCGTCGCTGTCGTGGTGGCGGCCTCGGTGATGCGGTACACGGCCGCGAGCTCCGCCTGGTGGACCATCGCCCCCTCGGAGTCCACGTTCCGGCAGCTGATGGGCTCCTGGCGGACCGCCTACGAGGAGCTGCCACCGGGTGTGGTGGACGACGGGCCGCGCGCCCCGGCACCCCGGGAGTCCCTCGCCGGCCGCCCCGCAGCCGTCATCCTCTGCACAGATCACGCGGTCGCCGTGTTCCTCCGGGGCAACGGCATCCCCGCGAAGTTGAAGGCGCGGCTCGTCGAGGCCGCACCTGCCGCCGCGCACGAGGCGCTCGTGGACGTTCCCGACGGGCTCCCGGTGGTGGTGCTCCACGACGCCGACGCCCTGGGGGCCCTGCTCGCCCCACTGCTGCGCCTCGCCCACCCGGACAGGGTCGTGGTGGACGCCGGCCTCCCGGTCGCCGCGGTCCGGACCCGCCGGAGTGCCGTGCACCGGGTCTCGACCGCGTCCACGGTGGACGCCGCGGACCTCCGCTCCGTCGCGGACCTGTCGGCGGACGACGCCGAGTGGCTGGCCCAGGGCCACTGGAGCCCGCTCGCCGCCGTCCCCCCGCCCCGCCTGAAGTCGGTCGTCACGGCGGCCGTGGAACGGGCCCTGTCAGCCCGTCCCGCCGAACTCCGCTCCACCGACGGCTTCCTGACCTGGCCGGCCGAGGTGCCGGCGGACGGCCCGTCCCGTACGAAAGGCGCCCCGGCCGGATGAGCCAGCGACACCTCCCGCCCCCGCGCACCGGCCGGGCCACGGACGCCGGACGGCGTCCCGCCCTCGGGGTCGCCGCCCGGACGATGGCCGGGGTGACCGACCGTGCGATCACCGCGGCCGCGGCCCGCGCCGGCGCACCCGGCGGGCTGCGCTTCACCGAACGCCAGCTGTACTACGAGACCTGCCGCGTCCTGAGCCCCGGCTCGGCCCTCTTCCGCCGGATCCCGGGCACCCCTGCCCCGGTCATGCGGCTGCCCGCGTTCGCCCGCGCCCTGGAGGCACGCGGCCGGGCGACCGTACCGGGACTGCTTCCGCCGCTGCCCGCGCCGCGGCACCGGTCCGACACCCCGGGGGCGGCACCGTCGGAGCCGGACCTCTACGACTACGGGCTGCCCCGCCTGCTGCTCTGCCAGGACCGCTCCATCGCCGGGATGCTGCTCTCCAATCACGTCCACCTGGAGGCGGCCTGCCCGGTGCTCGCCGCCACCGACGCCCTGCCGCTCGACCCGCGGCTGCTCGCCGCCCTGGAACGCGCCGACGGTGCCACCGTGTACGTCCTGCACGACGCGAGCCCGTCCGGGGTCGCGCTTCCGGCCCGGGTCCGGGCCGGACTGGGGCCGGTGCCCGGAGTCCGGGTGGTCTCCCTCGGCCTGGTGCCCCGGCACGCGGCCGCCCTGCGGCTGCCCACCGGCCGGGGCCCCGCACCCGGCTCGGCCGACCTCGCCGCCCTGCCCGCCGCGCTGCGGCCGCGGGAGGCCGACTGGCTGGCGGGCGGACGGTTCACCCAGGTGGCGGCCGTGCCCCCGGACCGGCTGGTGCGCACGGTACTGCGCCTGACCCGGGGGCCGCGGCCGCCCCGCGACTCCCTGTGGAGCGGTCTGCGCGGACTGCGCGGAACCGGCTTCATGACCTGGCCCGCCGCGTGACCCGTCCCGGCGCTCCCTCCCACCGACCCGAGGTACGCACACCATGAACCGTCCCGAAGAGATCGGCTACGCGGACGAACTGCTCGCCGACGGCACCGTCCACCGCCGCTACGAGAACGGTCTGGAGGAGTGGCGGCGCCGCACCTCCGGCCACCCGCACCTCGTGCACTGGCACGACAACCGCGGCGCCTCCGGCACCGACGAGCTGCTCGGCGACCGCATCATCAAGCGCACCCTCGCCGACGGCACCGCCACCTACGCCCGGGACATCGGCTACGGCCGCACCCTGTGGGCGCGCGGCGAGAAGGTCCTGGTCAACCGGAGTTCCTTCGGCGGGCGGATGGGCGTCCTGCTCGCCGGCCTCGGAGTGGCGACCCTCGCCATCACCGCTGCCCAGCTGCCGCCGCTGAGCATGTCCCCCGAGCAGGAGGAGGCGCTGCGGCAGCAACAGGCGCAGGCCCAGCAGTCCTCCGGCGGTGGCGGCGACAGCGGCGGCTCGGCCTCCGTCGACGACGGGTCCGACGGATCCGGGGACGGGTCGGGGGACGGATCCGGGGACGGGAACGACTGGAACGCGAACTGGGACGGTGACGGGGACGCCTGGAGCGACGACGACTTCGGCTGATCCGCGCCCCCGGCGCCACCGTACGAGGAGAACACAAGGAGAAGGAGCAGTTCGTGGCACGTCTGTGCGCCTGTCTGGCCGCCACCACCGGGCAGGCCCGCGCCCATCTCGACGCGATGGGCGCCCTCGGCCCCGGCCATGTCCCGGCCGAGGTCCCCGGCGCCGACCTCGCGCTGATCCCCGGTGAACACGGCCGCGCCGAGGGCCCGTTCACCGCGTACGGGCGGACAGCGGTCGGGGAGGTCACCCTGCACAACCGGCCGGCGCTCCTCGCCGCCCTCGCGGCGCGGGCCGCGGCCCCACCGCCCGACTGCTCGGACGGCGAACTGCTGCTTCGTTGCTGGGCGTTGCTCGGGGACGCGGGGGTGGCACCGGCCGAGGGGATGTTCGTCCTGGCCGTGCTCGACGGTCCCGACCTGGTCCTGATCCGCGACCACGTCGGTGCCCGCACCCTGTTCTACGCGCGCGCCGACACCGCCTGGGCCGCCTCCACGTCGCTGCGCGCGCTGCGCCGCTGGCCCGCGCTCGGCACCTCGATGAACCTGTCCGCGGTCCGTTCCTTCCTCACCTTCGCCTATCTGCCCGGCGAGGAGACCCTGCTGACCGGCGTACGGGAGGTGCTGCCCGGCCGGGTGCTCCGGCTGCGCCGGGACGGGACGTCCACCGAGACCGTCCACTGGGAGCCCCGGGAACGGATCGAGGAGCCTGTGCCGGAGGACCCGAGCGGTCATGTCCTCGCGCTGCGGGCCCTGTTGGAGCGGGCGACGGCGAGCCGCCTGCCCGTCGCCGAGCCGGCCGCCGTGCTCCTCTCCGGCGGGATCGACAGCTCCCTGGTCACGGCCCTGGCGGCGAAGCTCCACGGCCACCCGGTGCACACCTACTCCATCAGCTTCGGCGACGACCTGCCGAACGAGCTGGGCTACTCGGGCCTGGTGGCCGCGCACTGCCACACCCGCCACCGGGTCCTGAACGTCTCGGGCGCGGCCGTGGCCGCCCGCCTCGCCGAGGCGGCCGCGCTGCTCGACAGTCCCGTCGGCGATCCGCTGACCGTGCCGAACCTGATGCTCGCCGAGGCCGTCGCGGCGGACGGCGCCTCCGTCGTCCTCAACGGCGAGGGCGGGGACCCCGTCTTCGGCGGGCCGAAGAACCTCCCCATGCTGGTCCAGGAGATGCACCGGACACCGGGCGCGCCCTGGGACGAGGACCGGGCGACCGCGTACCTGCGCTCGTACCGCAAGTGCTGGACGGACGTTCCGGACCTCCTGACGGCGCCGGCTCTGGAAGCCCTGCGGGGCGCCCCGGATCCGCGGCGCCACGTGGCGCCCTATCTGACGGCCGACGGCGCCGGCCCGTACCGGATGGGACACCTCCTCAACCAGCTGCTCCACTGCAACCTGCGGACCAAGGGCGCCCACCACATCCTCACCAAGGTGGAGCGGCTGACCTCGTCCCAGGGCGTGGAGGGCCGCTCCCCGCTCTTCGACCGGTCGGTCGTCGACCACGCCTTCGCGACCCCGCCCTCGTTCAAGCTCCGGGGTACGGCGGAGAAGTGGATCCTCAAGGAGGCGGTACGGGACCTGCTCCCGGGCACGGTGGTCGACCGGCCGAAGAGCGGAATGCGGGTGCCGGTCCAGCAGTGGCTGACGGGCCCGCTCCGCGACCTCGGCCAGGACCTCCTCCTCGGCCCCAGGTCCCGGCAGCGTGGACTGTTCCGGCCGGAGACCGTCCGCGGCTGGCTGCGGGGTGAGGGCGCCCTGCTGCCCCGGCAGGGCGGCAAGTTGTGGCTGGTGCTCACCCTGGAGCTCTGGCTGAGGTCGTACGACGTCTGACCGGAACCGATCGTGATCCGGAACCGCGCGTGAACCAGGATCGCGTGTGAAGCAGAACCGCCCCGATCCACGAAAGGCCCCTGCCATGACCAGCGACGCGGCCGGCTCCACCGGCGTCACCGGACTGACCGACCCCCGCACCGGGGCGCCGCGCGGTTCGGCCGTGCTCTCGCGGCTCCCCGAGGTGCGGACCGCCGTGACGGGCGCGCGGACCGCGCTGCCCGGCTGGAGTGCCCTCACCCCCAAGGAGCGCGGTCGGCGCCTCGACCGGCTCGCCGGCCTGGTCGAGGTGCACGCGGCCGAGTTCGCGGCCCGCGAGCGGGCCGGGACGGGCAAGCCGGAGGCGGAGACGACAGGAGAGATCGAGCAGGTCGCGGACCTGTTCCGGTTCTTCGCGACGGCGGCCAGAACCCGGACCGCACCGGCCGCGGGCCTCCTCGTGGCGGGCCACGAGAGCTGGGTGCGCTGGGAGCCGGTCGGTGTGGTGGGTGTGGTCGTGCCCTGGAACTATCCGCTGCTGATGGCGGCCTGGCGCTGTGCGCCGGCCCTTGCGGCCGGGAACACGGTGGTGGCGAAGCCCGCCGAGACGACCCCCGACAGCCTCGAACTCCTCACGGAGCACGCGGTGTCGGCGCTGGGCGCCGATGTGCTGCGGTGTCTCCCCGGCGACCGGGAGACGGGCCGGCTGCTCGTCGAGTCGGCGGTGGACATGGTGGCGTTCACCGGCAGCGGTCGGGCCGGGGCCGACGTGGCGGTCCGCGCGGGGACCCGGCGAGTGAGTCTGGAGCTGGGCGGCAACGCCCCGGCGATCGTCCTCCCGGACGCGCCCGCCGACACCTGGGAGTCCCTCGCGGAGGCCGTCACCTACAACGCCGGGCAGAGCTGCGCCGCTCCGGCGCGGGTCATCACGCTGGCCGAGAACTACGAGGCCGCCGTCGCCGGGCTGGCAGCGGCGATGGCCGCCCGCGTGGCCGGCCGGGACTTCGGCCCGCTGAACAACCCCGACCAGGCGGAGCGTTACGACCGACTGGTCGCCGCCTCCGATGCCAAGCGGAACCTCGCTTCGGACATCGCCCCGGCACCGGGCGAGGCGGCGGGGCACTGGCGTCCGGCGCGGCTGCTCGCCGACCTCCCGGACGACGACCCGGCCGTCACCGAGGAGGTGTTCGGCCCGCTCCTCACCGTGCAGCGGGCCGAAGGGGTCGCGGCCGCCCTCGCCATGGCGAACAGCGTCCCGCAGGCCCTCGCCGCGAGCGTGTGGACCACCGACCTCACGACCGCCCTGGAACTGACGGCAGCCCTGGACGCGGGCGAGACCTGGGTCAACTGCCATCTCGTGCAGACGGCGGAACTCCCGCACGGCGGCCGCGGCGCCTCCGGCCACGGCACCGACCTGAGCACGCTGGCGCTCCAGGAGTACCAGCGGCCCAAGACGGTCACGATCCGGCTGGGGCGCCAGGTCTAGGCTTGTCTGCCGATCACGCCGCGAGCCCGGCCTGGTCCACAGGACACCCCTAGCGTTCCAGGTAGGCCGCCCTGGGGGTGGCGCCGGACACCAGGGGGGCCAGGTGGGCGCGGTAGCGGGGCGAGAGGGATTCGAGGGAGGCGATCTTTTCGAGCGGGACCCAGTCGAGGCCGATCTGGTCGACGTCCTGCTCGGCTCCGCCGACGAGCTCGGCGCTGCCGTCCACGGTGCACAGGAAGACGACCTCGACGCGGTGGAAGTTCTCCGTCGCCAGGGGTCCCGGATGGTCCATCCAGCCTTCCAGGACCCAGAGAAGCGGGCCGACCTCCACGGTCAGGCCGGTCTCCTCGCATACTTCTCGGCGGACCGTGTCGGGCAGCAGTTCGCCGGTCTCCTGACCGCCGCCGGGGAGGAAGTGGCCCTCTCTGCCGTTCCAGATGTTCCGGGTGAGGAGCACGTTTCCCTCGTGGAGGACGACGGCCTTCGCGGAGGTGCGGATGCGGGTGGGAGCGGTCATACGGAGGTCTCCTCGGTCCGGGCGGGTCGGCCACCCCGGCAGCATGCCCACGGCGCCCGACGGCATGCCCAGCGCGCTGGCGGCATGCCCACCACGCCGACGCATGCCCCCTCCCTCGCCGGCGAAGGAGGTCAGAAGACCGACAGGCCCGTGATGGTCGTGAAGCGGTCGAGGGCGGTCACGCCCGCCACCGAGTTGCCCCGGTCGTCGAGACCGGGGCTCCAGACGCAGAGGGTGCAGCGGCCTGGCACGACGGCGACGACCGCTCCGCCGACGCCGCTCTTGCCCGGGAGGCCCACGCGGTAGGCGAAGTCGCCGGCCGCGTCGTAGGTGCCGCAGGTGAGCATCACGGCGTTGACCTGCTTGGCCTGACTGCGGGTCAGCAGCCGTGAGCCGTCGGCACGGAGGCCGTGGCGGGCCAGGAAGCCGGTGGCCAGGGCCAGGTCGGCGCAGGACGCTTCGAGGGAGCACTGGCGGAAGTACTCGCGCAGCAGGTCGGGGACGGGACCCGTGATGTTGCCGTACGAGGCCATGAAGTGGGCGAGGGCCGCGTTGCGGTCGCCGTGGGCGGCTTCCGACGCGGCCACGTCGGCGTCGAAGGCGAGGTCCAGGTTGCCGCTCTCGGCGCGCAGGAAGGCGAGCAGGCAGTCCGAGGCGTCGCCGGTCAGCCGGTGCAGGCGGTCGGTGACGACGAGGGCGCCTGCGTTGATGAAGGGGTTGCGCGGGATGCCGTTCTCGTACTCCAGCTGGACGAGGGAGTTGAACGGGTCGCCGGAGGGTTCCCGGCCGACGTGGGCCCAGAGCGCGTCGCCCTCGCCGGCGAGCGCGAGCGCGAGGGTGAAGACCTTGGTGACCGACTGGGTGGAGAAGGGCCGCCGCCAGTCCCCCACCCCGTAGACGGTGCCGTCGAGTTCGGCCACGGCCATGCCGAAGTCGGCGGGGTCGCCGGCCGCGAGGGCCGGGATGTAGTCGGCCGGGGTGCCCCGGTCGCCGAGTTCGGCGATCTCCTCGGCGATGCGGTCGAGGACGGGCTGGAAGGAGGTGGTGGCGTTCGTGGTCACACGCGGTCCCCGGATCCCCGCTCCGCTACGGCCTGCCCGGTGGCGGGAAGGTCCTCAACGGCCTGCCGGGTGGCGGGAAGGTCCTCAGCGGCCTGCCGGGTGGTGGGAAGGCCCTCGGCTGCCTGCCGGGCCGCGGCGAGGCCGAGGTCGCCGCCGGTCGGTGCGGTGAAGAAGCGGGCGACGGACTCGTCCGTGACCTCGGGGAGCGTGGGCGGGGTCCAGCGGGGGTTGCGGTCCTTGTCGACGACCTGGGCGCGGATGCCCTCGACGAGGTCGGGGGTGGTCAGGGCGGCGCAGGAGACGCGGAACTCCAGGTCCAGGACCTCCTCCAGGGTCGCGAGGGCCCGTGAGCGGCGCAGGGTGGCCAGGGTCGCCTTGAGGGCGGTCGGGGACTTCGCGAGGAGGGTGGTGGCCGCCTCCTTGGCGGCGGGCACGCCGGTGTCGAAGAGGCGCTCGACGACGGTCTCGACGGTCTCGGCCGGGTAGCAGGCGTCGATCCACTCCCGCTGCTCGGCGAGGACGCCGGGCAGAGCCGTGGCGGTGTGCCGGGCGACGGCCTCCACGACCGGTAGCCGGGTCAGGTCCCGGACCAGGGCGGGCAGTTCGGCGGAGGGAACGAAGTGGTCGGCGAGGCCGGTGAGGATCGCGTCGGCGGCGCCGACGTGGCCGCCGGTGAGGGCGAGATGGGTGCCGAGCTCGCCGGGGGCGCGGCCGAGGAGGTAGGTACCGCCGACGTCGGGGACGAATCCGATGCCGGTCTCCGGCATGGCGACCCGGGAGCGTTCGGTGACGACACGGACGGAGCCGTGTGCGGAGACGCCGACGCCGCCGCCCATGACGATGCCGTCCATGAGGGCGACGAACGGCTTCGGGAAGCGGGCGATACGGGCGTTGAGCCGGTACTCGTCGCGCCAGAAGCCCTCGGACGCGGAGCCGCCGGCGCGCGCGTCGTCGTGGATGGCGCGGATGTCGCCGCCGGCGCAGAGACCGCGCTCCCCCGCGCCCTCGATGACGACGGTCGTGACGGCCGCGTCGTGCTCCCACTCCGTGAGGGCCGCGTCGACGGCGAGGACCATGGAGTGGGTGAGCGCGTTGATGGCGCGGGGGCGGTTCAGGGTGATGAAACCGGCCCGGCCCTCCGTCCGGAGGAGTACGTCGGCGGTTCCGGTCGGCACGATCACTCGGTCCCTTCGGGTGGCGCTGCTCACTGTCCCGATCACCGTACCGGGCACGTCCGGATGTGCTCGATGCGGATCCGCAGAGCGGTACCGGCCAGTAGGACGAGGAGCTCACCGGGGCCGGAGCGACTGGGCAGCCGGACGCGGTGGACGCGGGTGCCGGCGAAGTCGGCACCACATGCCTTGACGTTGATCATGCGGGCCACTGCGGGCAGGGGGAGATGCCGCGGGCGGGAGGACCGACGGCGCCCCGGACGTGGGGCGGGAAGGACTCATCCGCTTCTCGCGGATCCTGATTGCACGGTGCACGGTCCTGTTACGGCCGCTACCCCGCATCCTCACGTGTCGAGTCCTTCCCGTCCCTTCCATGGAACCACCGCTCCGGCGGGGGCGCGAGCGCCCGCCGGAGCGGTGCGGGAAGGGCTCAGGCCGGGAGCAGATCCTGGGGGACGCGCACCTGGCGGGGTGTGGACAGACGGATTTCGATGATGTCGCGGACGGTCGGCCATTCCTCGTCGAGGATCGAGTAGAAGGCCGTGTCGCGGACGGCTCCGTCGAGACCGCGGGAGTGGGCGCGACGGACGCCTTCGCAGCTCGCGCCGAGGCGTTCGATCGCGATTCTGGAGCGGGTGTTGCGGGCGTCGGCGCGCATGGTGATGCGGCGGACGCCCCAGGCTTCGAAGGCATGCCGGAGCATGAGGTATTTGGCCTCGGTGTTGATGCCGGTCCCCCGGGCGTCGCCCGCGATCCAGGTGTTGCCGATCTCGGCGGCGTCCGGCACGGAGGTCAGCGGATCTCCGTGGGGCATGCCGGGGACGGGCGGCCAGATCAGCGGCCCCCGCCAGTAGTCGAGTTCGAGGAACCGGGTCGAGCCGATGACTCGCTCGTCGGCTGTACTGACCATTGCGAAGGGCAGGCATCGTCCTGCCGCCCGCTCGGTCAGGGCACGGGCGATGTAATCGAGGGCCGATTCGAGGCCGTCGGGTACGGGGGTGAAGGCGTAGGCCGATCGGTCCGCCCCGCCGGCCCGGGCGAGGGCTTCGGCGTGCCGCATCGCCAGCGGCTCCAGGCGCACGGAGCGCCCGGTCAGGAGAACAGGTACTGGCACGGAACCTCGGGTCTTTCACGGGCAGGGAAAGCTTCCGCCGAGAGGTGACCGCGGCGGCAGCAAGGGGGAGGTTCTCGCCGGTGCCGACCACGTCGTGAGAGCGACGAACAAGCAGGTAAAACGGTTCGTCACCGGTGCGAGGAGGACAGTATGCAGCCACAAGCGCTCGGAGAACAGAACCCCCGGCGAACCCGGGTACACGCCTGGGTGAAGGCTGGCGCGCGCCCGGGTGGACCGGTCTCAGACAACGGACGGAGCCGCCCGCCAGTCGGACGGGCGGAGGGATCGGACAGGGTTCAGACGCAGGTGGGATGGCCCCAGCCGTCGGGGTTCTTCGCGATGGTCTCGCCCTTGTCGTAGGCCTTGCCGCAGCGGCAGCGGCCGGAGAATCTCGCCTTCAGCGTGCCGCCGGACGGGCGACTCCGGCCCGTGGCGGAACCACCGGAGGAACCGGCGGAGGAAGCACCCGGGGAGCCGGACGGCGCTGAGGAGCGCGCACGGGGCGCGGAGGCGCGTGTCGGGGCTTCCGGAGGCGGCAGCGGGGCACCGGCGGCGGAGCCCGTGGGCTCCTGCGTACGGGCGGTGTGGCTGGCCGCGCGGTCGGCCGCGTCATTGAGGGGGTCGCCGTCGACCTGGTGCGCGGGCACGTAGACGAAGTCGACGTGCCGGCCGCTCAGGAGCGCGTCGATCCGGACGACCAGGTCCTTGTTGGCGACGGGGCTGCCGGAAGACGTCTTCCAGCCCTTGCGACGCCAGCCGGGGAGCCAGGTCGTGACGGCCTTCATGGCGTACTGGGAGTCCATGCGGACCTCGACCGGCGCCGCCGGGTCGATCGCCTCCAGCAGGCGTTCCAGCGCCGTCAGTTCGGCCACGTTGTTCGTCGCCCGGCCGAGCGGGCCCGCCTCCCAGCGGTCGATCGCTCCGTCGGAGCGGCCGATGACCCATGCCCAGGCCGCGGGGCCGGGGTTTCCCTTCGACGCGCCGTCGCACGCCGCGATGATCTTTTCCACCATCCCACGATCCTGACACGGCCGCGGGGGTGGGCGGTCCCACCCCCGCGGCGCCGGCCGCCGCGGTCAGAAATCGCCGTAGCTGACCTGCCAGGTGGGGAGGCCCATCCGGCGCCAGAGGGCGACGACGCGGTCGCGGTCGTCGAGCGAGACGCGGACGGCGTACCGGTGGCGTACATGGGCGTCGAAGAGCTCGGCCTTCACGAGATCGTCGCCACGGCCGTCGCCGGACGCCCGCATCCACAGTTCGTCGTACGGCACCTCGTGGTGGGCGAGCCAGCTCTCGGTGAGCGCGCGGTGGTCCTCGCTCCGGCCGGACAGCAGGACGATCCGGTCCCGCTCGGCGTGCCGGAAGGCGCGCAGGGCGTCCCGCACCGACACGTTGAGCAGGTCGCGGTCGCACCGCGTGAAGTCGTACGGGCCCCGGTCGACGCGCAGGGCCAGGGTGCCGTCGATGTCGCACATGACAGCGGTGGGGAGGCTCGGGTCGGGGACGTAGGGCTCCCCGACGGTGGGGCGGTCGTTGAGCCAGTCCGCGGTGAGCCGCCAGCCGCCCCGGGTGGCCTTGGCGTGCTTGGCGGCGAGGATGCGGATGATCTCCTCGCCGACGGGCCGCTCACGGGCGGCGTCGCGGCGGACGCATTCGTCGACGGGCACGGCGGTGAAGTCGTGGACGGCGAAGGTGGCGAGGCCCCCCACGGCGGCCTTCAGCCGCTTGGGGACGTGCGGGGTCAGATGGGTGTTGTCGACGACGACGTCGAAGCCGTCGTCGACTGCCGCGCGGACGGCGGCGTCCTGGATGCCGAGCACGGTCTGCTCGTGCCCGTGGGAGCGGCCGCGGTCCTTCGAAGGGATGTCGAGCATGGAACGGAGGTCGTCGAGGTTGACGCGGCGTACGCGTCCGTCGGCGGCGGCCTGGAGGGCGCGGGCGGCCGTCGTCTTCCCGGAGGCCGGGAGGCCGGTCATGACATGGACGACGGGCACGGTCAGTTCTCCTGGTCGTGGGCGAAGGGGTCGGCGGCCTCGGGGCGCAACTGGCGCCAGACGAGGAGGTCGGTGGGGCGCCCGTCGAGGCGCAGGAAGAGGGCGGCGCGCAGGCCGCGGTCGGACACCCCGGCGGCGGCGCGGGCGAAGGCGCCCCGGTCGTCGGCGAGGTGGGCCAGGCGCGCGTACGCCTCGTCGACGGCCCTCTCGCGCTCGGCGGCCGCCGCTTCGAGGCCGCCGATCACCTCGCGTACCCAGGCGTCGAACTCGTCCGGCACCTGTTCGAGGAGGGCGTCGAGCGGCTTGCCGCCGTCGGCCTCGACCTCGGTCACGGAGCAGCCGAGGCCCTTGGCGAGTTCGCCGGCCGGGAGGGCGGCGAAGCGCTGGATGCCGTGGCCGCGCCAGATGTCGCGCTCGGTGACACCGGTCAGCACCTTGTGGAGGCGTACGTACTCGGCGAGCTTGGCCTTGGCGCGCAGGCCGGAGGCGAAGCGCAGCACGAAGCCCTCGGCGTCGGTGCCGGTGGCCCGGTGGCCGCCGGGGAGGGTGTTGGACTCGGTCAGGGCGACGAGCTCGGCGACGCTCATGGCGGGCCAGGTACGGACGACCGAGCCGACGGGCTGCCAGCCGGTGGCGGCCTCGGCGAGCGGGATCTCGGTGCCGTCCCGGTCGAAGGCGGCGAGCAGGACGAGGTCACGGCGCTCGCCGTAGTTCACGACGATGCGGTTGCCCGGGTAGAGGATCTCGGCGAGGTACGTGACACCCGGCGTCAGGCCCGTCGTGTCGGCCGCGTCGAGCCGGCGCTGCGCCCAGGTGGCCTGGGCGCTGGTGAAGGAGCCCTTGGAGGCGACGTGCCAGCGGCCGTCGTAGTGGAAGACCACGGCGAGGCTGCCGTCGACCTTGTCGTACACCTCGAAGGGCTCGTCGGGGAGCGGCGGCGCGTAGGGGCGGCCGATGGCGTGCTCGGCGATGTTGAAGAACTTGGGGAGGGGGAGCGCGACGATCCGTCCGGTGGCGTCGTCGGCGACGAGTCCGCGGCAGCGTGTGGTCGCCCGGTTCCAGTGCTGGGCGTACTGGCACGCGCGCGTGTACGTGTAGATCGACAGCGGCAGCTCGGGGTGCCGCTTGCGCGTGACGTGCCCGTCCGTGAGTGCGGCGGCGAGCTCGTCGGACGGCATCAGGTCGTGCAGAGTCAGGGTCGCCTGGCTCATGGGGTCCCTCCCGGGTGTTCGGTGATCCATTCTCTGCGGTCGGAGGCGTGGGGGACAGCGAATATCCGGCGCGGCGGGGGTGTGCCGGGGGTGATGTGCGGGGACTCGCTCCGGGGCGTGTCGGTGGTGCCCCGTAGACTCGCCGTCTCCCCGTCGGTGACGTCACCGACGCAGACGAAGGAAGCGAGCCCCATGAACCACGCGGACGGCACGGCACCGATCTACGCCGAGCTCATACGGGAGCGGGGGGATGTTCCGGGTGACGTCCGCCAGGTCGCGGAGGAGGTTCTGCGGGACCTGAGCCGGGTCATCCAGGTGCCGCCGCAGGGCGTCCAGGGACCGCAGCAGGGCGTCGTCGCGCACGCGGGTGTGGGCGCACACCCGGGGGCACACCAGGGCGCGGTCGCGCACCAGGGCATCGTCGCGCACCAGGGCATCGTCGCGCACCAGGGCATCGTCGCGCACCAGGGCGTCGGCGGCCCGATGGGCGTCGGCGGACCCACGGGTGTCGTGGGCCAGGCGGGCGCCGTCCTGCCGCACCGGCCGATGCGCTAGCCGAACGCTTCGGGCCGGCCACGCTTCCGGTCGGCCTCGGGCGTCCGTCACGCCTCCCGTCGGTTCCGGACCGTCGTCCGCCCTTTCCGGGCGTTGTCAGTGCCGTACGCGATGCTGCTTCCCGAACGGCCCGCGCCGCAGTGGGGCGGGCCCCGTACGGACACCTGGGGATGACGACATGGCCGAGGTTCTGCTCTTCCACCACGCGCTCGGGCTGACGGACGGCGTCGGCGCGTTCGCCGAGGAGCTGCGTCGGGCGGGGCACACGGTGCACACACCCGACCTGTACGAGGGGCGTACGTTCACCGACCTGGAGGCCGGCGCGGGGTACGCCCAGGAGATCGGTTTCGACACGCTCGTGGCGCGCGGCGAGCGAGCGGCCGCGAAGCTGCCCCAGGAGATCGTCTACGCCGGGTTCTCGCTCGGTGTGCTGCCCGCCCAGAAGCTGGCGCAGACCCGGGCCGGAGCGCTCGGCGCCCTGCTGTTCAGCGCCTGCGTGCCGGTGACGGAGTTCGGCGCGGTCTGGCCCGAGGGCGTCCCCGCGCAGGTGCACGGAATGGACGCCGATCCCTTCTTCGTCGACGAGGGAGATCTCGCGGCCGCCCGCGCCCTGGTGGCGGACGCGGCGGACCGGAGGCTGTTCCTGTACCCGGGGAGCGCGCACCTGTTCGCGGAGCGCGGTGCGTCGTCCTTCGTGCCGGAGGCGGCCGCGCTGTGCGCGGAGCGGGCGGTCTGCTTCCTGGACGGCGTCAAGCGCTGAAGCGGCGGACGTAGCGGCGCTGCCAGGGTGTCTCCACGGCGTGCCGGTCGTAGTGGCGGCGTACGTGGTCGACGGCCTCTCGGGCCGGGATCCCGTCGAGGACGGCGAGGCAGGCCAGAGCCGTGCCGGTGCGGCCCCGCCCGCCTCCGCAGGCGATCTCGACCCGTTCGTCCGCGGCGCGTTCCCAGGCGTCGGTGAGGACGGCACGGGCCGCGTCGCGGTCCGAGGGGAGACGGAAGTCCGGCCAGCGGAGCCACACCGACTCCCACGGGACCTCGGGCGGCCTCTTGCCGAGCAGGTGGACGGCGTAGGTCGGGCGGGTCCCCCCGGGGAGCGGGCGGCGCAGGGCGCGGCCGCGCACCAGCCGTCCGGAGGGAAGTCTCAGGACGCCGGGGGCCGAGTCCTGCCAGGGTTCGGTCATCCCGTCACGGTAATGGCCGGTGGGGGCCTGGGGACGATATCGGGGTCACTTCGGGGTCACTTCGGGGTCATCCGATCGGTCGACCCCGGTGTCGTCCGTCCCGCCGCCGGGCGGGGGCCGGCTGTCGGACCGTGCGGGGCCCTGCGCGGGCAGAGGATCGGTGCAGAGTGCGGGCCGTCCTCCGACGGGGCCGCGCGAGTTCGCCGTACCGAGGAGTCCGTCATGACGAAGTACCGCCGTGCGTCCCGTACCGCCCGGGTGCTCCTGCCCGGAGCAGTGGCCGTGGTCCTGCTCTCCGGGTGCGCGCAGGGGTCCGGCGGGGCGGCCTCCGCGGCGGGTTCGACGCCTCCGGCCGGGGTCTCCCCCGGCAGCGTGCCGTCCTCGTCCGGTTCCTCCGTCACCGTGGCGCCCGCCCCGACCGGCAAGCCCGCGCCGGGCACGCTCCTGGTCGGCGACTTCGGCTCCGACACGGTCACCTTCGTCGGCCCCGCGCGGGGTGCCACCGGCTCGGTGAAGGTCGGCACCGCGCCCTACGGTCTGGTCGTCGGCGAGGACGGGCGGGCCTGGGTGGCGACCGCCGAGGGCGTGGCCGTCGTGGACACCACGACCCGGCAGCGGCTCGCCCTCGTCCCGTACGAGACGGACACCGGGCCCGTGACCACGGGCGAGTACCGGGGCGGCGGCATGGGCATCGCGCTCGCGCCGGACGGGCGCCGGGTGTACGTGAGCGTCAACGTGCCCGGGGGGAACGGCACCCTGGAAGTGATCGACACGACGGCCCTGCGGGTCACGGACACGGTGCCGGTCGGCCGGCGCCCCTTCGACGTGGACGTGTCTCGTGACGGCGCCGAGGTGTACGCGACGAACCACGACTCCTTCGACGTCACGGTCGTCTCCGCGGGGACGCTGAAGCCGCGCCGGGTGGAGGTCGCCCCGTACGGCACGGAGGGCGGGCTCGGTTCCTGGCTGAAGCCGCACTACACGGCCGTTCGGCCCTCGGACGGAAAGCTGCTGCTGCCCTTCGAGGGCGAGCGGCTCGTGGTCGTCGACCCGCGGACGGGCCGGACGACCATCGAGCCGATGACCGCGAACACCCACCAGCACGGCGCCACGGTGACCGCCGACGGCACGTTCCTCACGGTGGGCACGGGGCCGATCGACCCGGACGAGGACCGCGGGCCCTCGCTGACGGTCCGGACCCCCGGCGGCGCCGAGCGGGTCTACCCCCTGGAGGGACCGCACGAGGACGTGGCCGTCTCCGAGGACGGGCGCACCGCCTATGTGACCGGCGGGTTCACCCGGGACGGGTACTGGGACGGCCTGAGCATCGTCGACCTGGACACCGGCGACACCCGTCGGCTGGAGGCGGGCTCGCGGCCGCTGGGGATCGCGGTCCTGTGACGCGCGGCCGTTCGGGGATCGTCAGCGCTGGGGCAGGACCGTCAGGACGCGCTCGACGAAGACCTTGAAGTCGGCCATGTAGTCCGTGAGGAACTGCAGTGTCGTCGGGTCGGTGACCTCGCCGTCGTCTCCGAACAGCCCCGGAGTGAACTGGATGTACGCCTCCGGGGCGTTCATCTGCGGCGAGTTGCAGAAGCTCAGCACCGAGCGGAGGCTCTGCTGGGCGACGGCGGTGCCGATCTTGCCGGGCGAGGCGCCGATGACGGCCGACGGCTTGTGGGTGAAGGAGTTGGTGCCCCAGGGGCGGCTGGCCCAGTCGATGGCGTTCTTGAGGCCGCCGGGGATGGACCGGTTGTACTCGGGGGTGACGAAGAGGACGGCGTCGACGGACGCGATGGCGTCCTTGAGGGCCTGGCCCTCGGGCGGGTAGTCCGCGTCGAAGTCGTGGTTGTAGAGCGGGAGGTCCTTGATGGGGATCTCCCGGAACTCGAGCCCGGCGGGAGCGACGCGGATCAGGGCCCGGGAGAGGATCCGGTTGATGGACTTCGTCGAGAGGCTGCCGACGAAGTAGCCGACCTTGTACGTGGTCATGCGGGCGGTCCTGCCTTCCGCGAAGGGTGCATGAGGACGCGGGGCGGTCCGGGCGCACTTCGGCGGCCGGGGTCCCCGAGGCAACGTATCCCCGTCGCCGCACCCCGGCGACCGGAGGACTCGGGGGCCGATCGGCGAGCCGTGGCGACCCTGGGTGTCCGGAGCGGACCGGGCCGAAGAGCGATCCCGCCGCAATGACGATAAAAAGGGTGAACCACGGATAGTCGGCGAGAACTGCCATATGCGGCCCACTCGGCCATATCCGTTGGTTTCTTGCACGCTCATACGGAAGGGCGGACAGCGTGACGCGACCGAGGATTCTCGTGGTGGGCGCCGGATTCGCCGGAGTCGCCTGCGTACGGAGGCTCGAACGACGCCTCGCCGAGCGGGAGGCGCAGCTCGCGCTCCTTTCACCGTTCTCGTACCAGCTGTACCTGCCGCTGCTCCCCCAGGTGGCGGCGGGGGTGCTGACCCCGCAGTCGGTCGCGCTGTCGTTGCGGCGCAGTGAACGGCACCGCACCCGGATCGTGCCGGGTGGCGTGGTCGGGGTGGACACGGCGGCGAAGGTCTGTGTGGTGCGGACGATCTCGGGCGAGTACGTGACCGAGCCGTACGACCATCTCGTGCTCGCGCCCGGCAGCGTGACCCGCAGCTTCGACATCCCCGGTCTCGCCGAGTACGCGCGCGGGATGAAGACGCTCGCGGAGGCCGTGTACATCCGCGACCACGTCATCGCGCAGCTGGACCTTGCGGACGCGAGCAACGACGAGGAGGAGCGGGCCGCGCGGCTGCGGTTCGTGGTGGTCGGCGGCGGCTACGCGGGGACGGAGACGGCGGCCTGTCTGCAGCTGCTCACCCACAACGCGGTCAAGCGGTATCCGCGGATCGACCCGAAACTCATCAAGTGGCATCTGGTGGACATCGCACCGAAGCTGATGCCCGAGCTGGGCGACAAGCTGGGCGCCGCCGCCATGGACATCCTGACGAAGCGCGGCATCGAGGTGTCGCTCGGGGTGTCGGTGGCCTCGGTGGACGAGGAGGCGGTGACGCTCACGGACGGGCGGGTGCTGCCGAGCCGGACGCTGATCTGGACGGCCGGGGTGGCGGCGAGTCCGCTGATCGGCACGCTCGGTGCGGAAACGTTCCGGGGGCGGCTCGTGGTCTCGGCCGAGATGACGGTGCCGGGGCTCGACGGGGTGTGGGCCCTGGGAGACGCGGCGGCGGTGCCCGATCTCGCGAAGGGCGAGGAGGGCGCGATCTGTCCGCCGACGGCACAGCACGCGATGCGCCAGGGCAAGGCGCTCGCCGACAACCTGGTCTCGACGCTGCGCGGCGAGCCGACCCATCCGTACACGCACAAGGATCTGGGTCTGGTGGTGGACCTCGGGGGGATGGACGGGGTCTCGAAGCCGCTCGGTGTGGAGTTGCACGGGGCGCCGGCGCAGGCCGTGGCCCGCGCCTACCACTGGGCGGCGCTGCGGACCAACGTGGCCAAGACCCGGGTGATGACGAACTGGCTGCTGAACGCCGTGGCCGGGGACGACTTCGTACGGACCGGGTTCCTGGCGTCGAAGTCGGGCACGCTGCGGGACTTCGAGTACACCGACGCGTATCTGACGCCGGAGCAGGTCCTCAGCCACACGGGTGCGTTCCGCGGGGCGGTCGGGACCGGTGGGGGGAACTGACTCCACGCGCGTACGGGGGACCGCCTCCACGCGCGCGGACGGGGGCCGGACGCCGAGACCTTCGTCCGGCCCCCGTCCGCGCGCGGGACCAGCGTCAGCGCCCGACGGGCCGAGTCGGCGGCTCCCGGTGCTCAGCGGGCCAGTTCGGATGCCGGCCCCATGACCACGACGGGCTCCTTGGCCGGGTCGAGGGCGCGGATCAGTTCGCGCAGCGGCTCGCGTTCGAGGGCGATGCAGGCCTGGGTGGGGCCGCCGTGGTCGACATGGATCCAGACGCCGCCGCCCTTCTCGTCGCCGAGCGGGCGTTCCCTGTCGAGCGGGGTCCGGCCGGGGACGCGGTTGTAGTCGATGGCGATCACATGGTCGAAGGAGCCTTCGAGGGGCTCGCCGGAGAAGCCGGTGCCACTGATCTCGAACTCGTCGTCCTGGTCGTACGGGAGCCGGCTGCCCGGGTCGGGCAGCCGGCCGCCCGCGTCGCCGAGCCGGAAGACCCCGATGGGAGTGCGCAGGTCACCGGCGGTGTGGTCGGCGGTCCAGCCCCGCAGCGCGTTGTGGGCCGGCCACGACCCGGCCACCTCGGACCAGCGGCCTGCGGGGTCCCGCTCGTACAGCGTCGCGGTGGAGGTGTTGTCGTCGGCGGTGGCGCCGGTGACGACGAGGGCCTGGGTGGTGCCGTCCGGGACGAAGGCCTGGGTGGCGGGGCCGACGCCGGGGAGCCGGGGGGCGGGTACGGGCGCGGAGGCGAGGCTGTTCGCCGGCTCCCCCGGCGGGCCGCCCTCCCCTGCCGCGCCGGGTGGGACACCTTCGGGGCGCGAGTCACCGGCGGGCGGGGCCGCGGCGGCCGTCCCGGCGGGTGGTGCGGCGGGGGCGGGAGGCGCGCTGCTCGCGCAGCCGCTGAGCAACAGGGCCGCGCACAGCGTGCCGGCGCTCAGCAGCGCGGGGGCGCCCTTGCGTACGGACATGGACGGATCCTCCTGGGCGGGGGCAGTGCTGCGATCCGTACCCGTTCGGCGGGCGGCGCTGCGGCGGCGCCGGTGCCCTCACCCGTACGGCTGCGTCCGGCGGGGTTGCCGTCGCACGCCCGAATGCGGTTGACCGGCCGGGCCGGGCGCGGTTTCCTGCTCGGATGAACGATCTTCGCATCGAGCCGGCCAGGAGCGCGGCCCAGCTCGCGGACTGGCGGGCGGTCCACAACACGATCATCCCCACGGCCGTCCTCTCCCCCGACGAGGTGCGGGAGCGCGCGGGCCGGAACCGGCTGGACGTCGCGTATCTCGGGGAGGTGGCGGTGGGCTGTTCGACGGTGCGGCCGCCGGACGAGGAGACCGCGGCGGCGACCGTCATCGCGCGGACGCTGCCCGGATTCCGGAGGCGGGGCTTCGGGACCGCGCTGTACGAGCGGGGGCTCGCGCACGCGCGGTCACTGAGCGACGAGGGCGTGGAGACGGTGGTCCTCGCGTCGAACGAGGAGGGGCTCCGGTTCGCGCTCGCGCGCGGCTTCGTCGAGGTGGAGCGGTACGTCCTGCCGGGCGACACGGTGCCGTTCGTGACGCTGCGGCTGACCTGACACACTCCGGCCCCGATCAGCAATCTGACGATTCGTCAGATCATGGCGTCACGGGTCTGGGAACCTTCGGGGCCCGGCGCTACCCTCCGCGCATGATTCGGACGGTGGTGTGGGGTACCGGAAATGTCGGGCGCGCGGCGATCCGCGCCGTGGACGCCCATCCAGGGCTCGAGCTCGCGGCCGTGCTGGTCTCCGATCCGGCGAAGGTCGGGCGGGACGCGGGCCGGCTCGCGGGGCTCGGTCACGACCTCGGGGTCGCGGCCGTCGACGATGTCGGCGCGGTGCTCGACGGGCGGCCGGGGGCGGTGGTGTACGCGGCTTCCGGCGACACCCGCCCCGACGGGGCGCTCGACGACGTGGCACGCGCGGTGCGGACGGGCGCGGTGGTGGTCACCCCCGCGCTGTATCCGCTGTACGACCAGCGCAACGCACCGCCCGAGTTCCGGGATCCGGTGCTCGCGGCGGTCGCCGAGGGCGGCGGTTCGCTGTTCGTGTCGGGGGTGGACCCGGGCTGGGGCAACGACGTCCTGCCGCTGCTCGTGAGCGGGCTCGGCAGTACGGTGGACGTGATCCGCTGTCAGGAGATCTTCGACTACTCGACGTACGAGCAGGAGGAGTCGGTCCGCGACCTGATCGGGATGGGCCGGCCACTGGAGTACGAGCCGCCGATGCTGCTGCCGTCGGTGCCGACCATGGTGTGGGGCGGGCAGATACGCCTGATGGCCCGCGCGCTCGGCGCCGAGCTCGACGAGATCCGCGAGACGGTGGACCGGCGTCCGCTGGAGACGACGGTGAAGACCCGGACGATGGGGGTCTTCGAGGCGGGCACGCAGGGCGCGATCCGCTTCGAGGTGCAGGGGATCGTCGACGGGGAGCCCCGCATCGTGATCGAGCACGTGACCCGTATCCATCCCTCGTGCGCGCCGGACTGGCCGGTGCCGCCGGACGGGGCGGGGGCGCACCGGGTGATCGTCGAGGGCAGTCCCCGGATCGAGGTGACGGTGGCGGCCACGGCCGAGGGCGAGAACCGGTCGGCGGGCGGGAACGCGACGGCGGTCGGCCGGCTGGTCGGTGCGATCGACTGGCTGGTGGCGGCGGAGCCGGGACTGTACGACGCGCTGGACGTGCCGTTGCGGCCGGCGGTCGGGAAGCTGGGAAGGAGACCGCGGTGATCATCGACATACCCGAGGGCCAGGAGCCGATCGGACACGTGTGGGGCGACATGGTCCCGGAGATCGGGACGGCGGCGGCGAACTTCTCGCTGTCGGTGTACGCCCATACGACGCTGGGGCTGCGCGAGTTCGAGGCGGCGCGGCTGCGGATCGCGCAGATCAACGGCTGCGGCTTCTGTCTGGACTGGCGTACCGACCGGGACGGGGTGAAGGTCGAGGAGGGCTTCGACGAGGTCGTCGCGGCGTGGCGGGAGACGGAGGTCTCGGAGACCTTCGACGAGCGGACGCGGCTGGCGGCCGAGTACGCGGAGCGGTACGCGCTGGACCATCACGGCCTGGACGAGGAGTTCTGGGAACGGATGACGGCCCGGTACAGCCAGGCGGAGATCGTGGAGCTGACGATGAGTCTGGGCTCGTGGCTGGCGTTCGGGCGGCTCAACCGGGTGCTGGGGCTCGACGAGGTGTGCGTGCTGCCGACGCACTGAACCGGGACGCAGGAGGGGCCGGCCGGGATTTTGGCCGGCCCCTCCTCGTCACGGTCGGTCAGAAGTCCTCGGCGACGATCCGTTCGATGTTGCGTTCGGCGAGGGCCGTGATGGTGACGAACGGGTTGACGCTGGCGTTGCCGGGGATCAGGGATCCGTCGATGACGTACAGCCCGGAGTAGCCGTGGAGGCGTCCGTGGTTGTCGGTCGCCCGGCCCAGGACCGCGCCGCCGAGCGGATGGTACGTGAGGTGGTCGCCCCAGATCTTGTACACACCGAAGAGGTCGGTGCGGTAGATCGTGCCCTCCTTGGCGTTGATCTTGTCGAAGATGGTCTTCGCGGCGTCGATGGAGGTCTGCTTCCAGGCCCTGTCCCAGCTCAGGTCGACCGTGCCGGTGGCCGGGTTCCAGGTGAACTCGGCCCGGTGGGGGGTCTTGGTGATGGAGAGGTAGAAGGAGGCGTAGGTCTCGATTCCGGTGGGCAGCGGGGCGACCTCGGCGAAGGCGCCGCCCGCGTCCCAGTTGTCGATGCCCGCGGTGGGCATGGACGACTGGAGCTTGCCGGTCGGGTCCCACATGTGGTTGGCGCGGCCGCACATGACGTTGCCGTTGTCGCCCCAGCCCTTGCCGATCTCGCCGTTGAGGGCGGGGAGCGCGCCGGTGGCCTTGAGACGGGTGAGGAGCTTGCTCGTGCCGATGCTGCCGGCGGCGAAGAAGACCTTGTCGGCGGTGACGGTCTTGCTCGCGAGGGTGGCGCCCGTCGTGTCGATCTGGTCGATGGCGACGGTGTAGCCGCCGCCGGCCGCCGGGGTGACGGAGGTGACCTTGTGCAGCGCGGAGACGGTGACGCGGCCGGTGGCGGCGGCCTGGGCCAGGTAGGTCTTCTGGAGGGTCTTCTTGCCGGCGTTGTTGCCGTAGATGACTTCTCCGTCGAGGGCCGACTTCGGGACGGCCCCGGCGGCCTCCTGCTTCATGTAGTCCCAGTCGTAGACGTTCGGGACGAAGACGAAGGGGAAGCCGGAGCGCTGGGCGTGCTTGCGGCCGACGCGCGCGTACTGGTAGCAGGCGGTGCTCTCCCACCAGGCCTGGTCCACCTCGGTGACGCCGAGTCCCGCGTTGGCGCGCGGGTAGTAGGTGGAGTACATCTCGGCGGCGTCGACGGTGGGGAGGATGGCCGCGAAGTTCTCGCGGCGCGGGGTGACGGCCATGCCGCCGTTGACGAGGGAGCCGCCGCCGACGCCGCGGCCCTGGTAGACGGTGATGCCGGCGAAGTCCTCGGCGTCGAGGATGCCCGTGTGACGGGGGACGTCCTTGTCGAGGGGGAAGCCGAGGAAGTTGCTCAGGGGCTGCTTGGTGCGGGTCCGCAGCCAGAAGGAGCGGTAGTCGGGCCGGGTGGTGTTGGCGAAGATCTTGCCGTCGGGTCCGGGGGTGTCCCAGGCCATGCCCATCTCGACCATGTGGACGGCGACGCCCGCGCGGGCGAGCCGGAGGGCGGCGACGGAGCCGCCGTATCCGGTGCCGATGACAAGGGCGGGCACGTGGGCACCGGTGGGGAGCGGGGTGTCGGTGAGGCGGGCTTCGGCGTGGGCCGGGGTGCTGTGGCCGACGAGGGCGGCGGCACCGAGAACAGAACCTGTTCCCGCGAGGAATCGACGGCGACTGACGCCGCCGATTCCCCTTGCGGGCAGGGGGTGTTCGCTCATGTGATGTTCCTCACTCAAGGGCGAATGGGAACATGTTCTACTGTCGGCCATCGGGGAAGTCACGAGAAACCGACGGGTAACTTCCGTGCGGCTCCCCTTCTCGAACGAACCCTGCCCGGTTCCGGGTCAGGCGAGGGCGGGCCCCGGGGCGCCGGTGAGACGCTCGGGCGTGAGCAGTTCGGCGAGCCGTTCGGCGGGCAGCAGGCCCTTCTCCAGGGTGAGTTCGACGACCCCGCGCCCGGTGGCGAGCGCCTCCTGCGCGATGGCGGTGGCGGCGGTGTAGCCGAGGTGCGGGTTGAGCGCGGTGGCGAGGCCGATGGAGTTCTCCACGGCGGCCCGGAGCGCCTCGGTGTTGGCGGTGATGCCGCTGACGCAGCGCTCGGCGAGGGTCAGGCAGGCGGCGCGCAGGGAGAGCAGGCTCTTCGACAGCGCGTGGAAGATGACCGGCTCGAAGGCATTGAGCTGGAGCTGCCCCGCCTCGGCGGCCATGGTGATGGTGATGTCGTTGCCGATCACCTCGAAGGCGACCTGGTTGACGACCTCGGGGATCACCGGGTTGACCTTGCCGGGCATGATGCTGGAACCGGCCTGGACCGGCGGCAGGTTGATCTCGTTCAGACCGGCGCGCGGGCCCGAGGAGAGCAGCCGCAGGTCGTTGCAGGTCTTGGAGAGCTTGACCGCGATGCGCTTGAGGACCCCGGAGAGCTGGACGAAGGCACCGCAGTCCTGGGTGGCCTCGATCAGGTTGGCGGAGGTGACGAGCGGCAGACCGGTCAGTTCGGCGAGGTTGCGGCGGGCGGTCTCGGCGTAACCGGGGGCGGCGTTGAGGCCGGTGCCGATGGCGGTGGCCCCGAGGTTGATCTCGTGGATGAGCTCGACGGCCTCGGCGAGCCGGCTGCGGTCCTCCTCCAGCATCACGGCGTACGTGGAGAACTCCTGGCCCAGCGTCATGGGCACCGCGTCCTGGAGCTGGGTGCGGCCCATCTTGACGACCTCGCGGAACTCCAGGGCCTTGGCGGCGAAGGCGTCCTGGAGCACGGCCATGGCGAGGAGGAGTTCGCGGGCGGCGCCGATCGCCGCGATGCGGATGGCGGTGGGGTAGACGTCGTTGGTGGACTGGCCGAGGTTGACGTCCTCGTTGGGGTGGAGGCGGTCGTAGTCGCCCTTGGCGTGGCCGAGGAGCTCCAGGGCACGGTTGGCGACGACCTCGTTGGCGTTCATGTTGGTGGAGGTGCCGGCACCGCCCTGGACGACGTCCACGACGAACTGGTCGTGGAGCTGTCCCGTACGGATCTCCCGGCAGGCGCCGGCGATCGCGGCGGCCTTGTCGGCGGGCAGCAGCCCCAGCTCCTCGTTGGCGCGGGCCGCGGCCTCCTTGACGGCGGCGAGCGCGTCGATCAGGAGCGGGTAGACGGAGATCGGCATGCCGGTGACGGTGAAGTTCTCGGTGGCGCGCAGGGTGTGAACGCCCCAGTAGGCGTCGGCGGGAACGTCCCGGTCGCCGAGCAGATCGTGCTCGCGACGGACGGGAACGGGGAGCGGGGCCGGTGCGGGAACCATGACGTCCTAGAGGTCTTGGCGCGCCCAGGGGGCAGCGGGGTTGCGGTGGGGTGGGGTGTCGCCCGTGGGGGCTGGGCGAGGGGGCGTCCGGAAGCGGTGGGGCGGTGCGGCCCGTGGGGCCGCGGGGCGGTGGGGCCGTGGGGCCGTGGACGTCGCGAACGGCCATGGGGCGTCGCGGCGGGCGCACGGCGGAGGCGGCCGGGTGTACGCGGACCCGTGCGGGCGCCGGTGTCCGCGGGCAAGGTGGGGCGTCCGGCTCAGGGCCGGACAGGCCCCACGGCACCACGGCCGCAGGGGGGCGCTGAGAGGTTGGCTCCGGCTCGCGGGAGGGCGGGGGGGTGCGCCGCCCGCGAGCCGGGGTTCTGGGGTGCGCCGGGTCAGGCGCGGGCGGCGACGGCCGAGGCCGAGCGGGAGCCGCCGGTGGCGAGGGCCGGTTCCGCGCGGACGGGCCCGTCGAGGAGGCGCCGCAGCAGGACGGTGCTGCGGGCGGGGTCGCCCGCGCCGCTGCCACCCTCGGCGAGGAGCGTCGCGAGGAGGGCGATCCGTGCCTGCGCGGCGCGGAGCGTGCCGGTGAGCAGTGCTCCGGCGGCGACGAGGTCGACGGCCCCGCCGCCGGTGTAGATCTCGGCGAGCGGCCCGGCGGGCACGCGGGTGGTCACCGCGACGAGAACGCCCTGGGCGACCGCGTCGGCCACGGCGGCGGCGATCTCGGGGGTGGCGTTGCCCGCGCCGGTGGCGACGAGGACGATGCCCCGGGCGCCGGCGCCGACGGCCGCGTTCAGGAGGAAGGGGTCGCCGTCGGAGTGGTGCGTGACGATGGCGACCCGGGGCAGCGGGACGGCGTCGGGAGCGTCGGGGTTCGCCTTGTACGCGGCGACGGGCAGCGGCAGGGGCGTCGGACGCTCCGGCCGGCGCTCGATGTCGACGCGGGAGAAGCCGACGCGGCCCAGGCGCTCGGCCGAGGGGTCGGAGAAGGCGTCGGCGGCGAGCGTCTGGGTCTTGACGGTGCCGCGGGCGGCGTGGACGCGTCCGTCGAAGACGACGAGGACGCCGAGGTCGCTGACGGTGGAGGCGACCTGGAGCGCGTCGTACAGGTTGCCGGGGCCGTCCCCGTCGCCGGTGCCGAAGGGGCGCTGGGCGCCGGTGAGGACGACCGGGCGGGGGTCGGTGTGGTGGAGGTCCAGGAGGAAGGCGGTCTCCTCCAGGGTGTCGGTGCCGTGGGTGATCACGATGCCGTCGACGCCGGGGTCGGCGAGGGTCTCGTGGACGGTCCGCAGGAGGGCGAGCTGGTGGGCCGCGGTCACGCGGGAGCTGTTGACGTTGAAGAGGTCGACGACCTCGACGGTGACGCCCTCGGGAAGCGGGGCGGTGGCCAGGACGTCGTTGCCGGAGGCGTCGGCCGCGTAGCCGGTGCCCTGCCAGCGGCTGGCGATCGTGCCGCCCGTGCTGATGACGACGATCCGGCGCGCTCCCCCGTCGTTCGTCCGCTTCATGCCTGCCGTCCTTACTCCGTACCGAAATCGCCCTGCGCCGCAACGATAGGACAGAAGGCGCGCAAGGCGATTGCGAAATCAGCCGCCGTGCCGTTTCAGCGTGGTAGATAATTGCGCCATGGACCGAATCGATCTCCACATCTTGCGCGAGCTTCAGGACGACGGCCGGCTGAGCAACCAGGAGCTGGCCCAGCGGGTGGGGCTGAGCCCGTCGCCGTGCCTCCGCCGGGTGCGTCAGCTGGAGCAGGACGGGGTGATCCAGGGCTACCGGGCGATCATCGATCCGGAGGCGGTGGGACGTGGTTTCGAGGTGCTCGTCTCGGTGGAGGTACGGCGGGACCGGGAGACGGTGGAGGCCTTCGAGGAGGCGCTCCAGGACGTGCCGGACGTCATCGAGGCGTACCGGCTGTTCGGCAGCCCGGGTTGTCTGCTGCGCATCGCGGTGGCCGATCTCGCCGCGTACGAGCGGCTGTGGATCGAGCGACTGACGACCCTGACCGGGGTCACCGAGGTCAACTCGCAGATCATCATGAAGCGGATCAAGGAGCCGAAGGGCATGCCGGTGGGCGTCCGGGGCGTCTGAGCACTCCCGAGGCGCCGCAGGCGGATCCCTCGGGGCCGTTCGATGCCGGTTCGGGGGCCATTCGGTTCCGCCATATGCGAACTCGTCATGGAACAGCCTTCTCCCCGTTACATGACAGGTACCTGCCGTGTGCCACTCTCCCGATGACACGAAGTCAACACGCGTAGACAGCGGGATCGTTGAGCCGAGGCCCGCCGCTCCACGCGTACCGTCCCCGGGAAAGGTCCCCCCATGTCCGTTGTGCGGATCGGCAGATGGAAGGTGTGGGCGGCGGCCGTCGCCGCCACCCTCGTCGGCGTCACGCTCCCCACGGTCGCCGCCACCCCCGCAGGCGCCACGACCACCGCGTACGACAGCACCTACTACAAGAACGCGGTCGGCAAGACCGGCACGAGCCTCAAGTCCTCGCTGCACACCATCATCAGCAGCCAAAGCAAGATCTCGTACGACGCAGTCTGGAACGCGCTGAAGGTCGCCGACCAGGACCCCGGCAACACCAACAACGTCATCCTGCTCTACAGCGGCACCTCGCGGAGCAAGAGCCTCAACGGCGGTGACGTCGGAGACTGGAACCGCGAGCACACCTGGGCCCAGTCCCACGGCAACTTCGGCACCTCGGCCGGCCCGGGCACCGATCTGCACCACCTGCGTGCGGCGGACGTCCAGGTCAACAGCATCCGCGGCAACAAGGACTTCGACAACGGCGGCAGCCCGGTCAGCGGTGCGCCCGGCAGCTACACGGACAGCAACTCGTTCGAGCCGCGCGACGCCGACAAGGGCGACGTGGCCCGCATGATCCTCTACATGGCCGTCCGCTACGAGGGCGACGACGCCTGGGCCGACCTGGAGCCCAACGAGTCGACCACCAACGGCAGCGTCCGCTTCCACGGCCGCCTCTCGATCCTGAAGCAGTGGAACGAGCAGGACCCGCCGAGCGCCTTCGAGGAGCGTCGCAACGACGTCATCTACACCACGTACCAGGGCAACCGGAACCCCTTCATCGACCACCCGGAGTGGGTCGAGGCGATCTGGTAGGCCGAGCACCACAGCAGTGAACGGAGCCGGGCCGGGCTCGTCGTACCCGGCCCGGCTCCGACGCGTTCCGAGGAGGGCGGGACGAGACCTTCCCTGGGGGCGGCGGACATCGACCCGTACGCCTGACCGCTCAGGCCGCGTTCAAACGTCGAGCGGCGGATGTTCTCACGCTCTTTGCGCAGGTGGGGGCCCTCCACAGGAGGCGTTACCCACCCGTTATAAACGGTGATTTCGCCCCGTTCTGTTTGTCTTTGCCGTGCAGTGAAGGATCAATTCCCGCCACGAAGGCCGTCGGTGCATCTATCACGTACCGGCGGCGTCGAACAAGCCCTCCGGCCCAGGAAGTTCCGAGATCCACTGGGTAGCTTCGGCGCCCATGACCCCGTTGACCACTGCCCGTACGACGACCACTGTCCGCACGACGCCCCCGACGATCGCGGACGGCGCCGAACTCTGGCGGATCGCACGCGGCTCGGGCGAACTCGACCTCAACTCGCCGTACAGCTATCTGCTGTGGTGCCGCGACTTCGCCGACACGACCGCCGTCGCCCGTGACGCCTCCGGACGCCCGATCGGCTTCGTGACCGGCTATCTGCGACCCGACGCTCCGGAGACCCTCTTCGTCTGGCAGATCGCCGTCGAGGGTTCGCACCGCGGAAGCGGGGTAGCCGGGACCCTGCTCGACGCTCTGTCCGCACAGGTGGCGGCCGAGCACGGGATCAGCCGTGTCGAGGCGACCGTCACCCCGGGAAACCTGGCCTCCGACCGGCTGTTCCGGTCGTTCGCGCGCCGTCACGGCGCGGAGGTGACGCAGGAGGTGCTCTTCCCGTCTGCCGCCTTCCCGTCGGTGGGACACGAGTCCGAGGTGCTGTACCGCATCGGCCCCCTCGGCCACCCGGCGTCCCCGGTGTCCCCGGCATCCCCGGTGTCCTGAGCGTCCGTCCGCCCCCGAACCACGCCCCCCACTCTGGAGAAGAGACTTCGTGACCCTGACCGACATCGCCACGCCCTCCGTCTTCGAGACCGTCGAATCGGAGGTCCGCAGCTACTGCCGCGCCTGGCCCGTCGTCTTCGAACGCGCCAGTGGCAGCAGGCTGTACGACGAGGACGGGCGTCCGTACCTCGACTTCTTCGCCGGCGCGGGCTCGCTGAACTACGGCCACAACAATCCCGTGCTGAAGCGTGCCCTTCTCGAATACCTCGGCAACGACGGCGTCACCCATGGCCTCGACATGTCGACGACCGCCAAACGCGACTTCCTGGAGACCTTCCGCACGACGGTCCTGGAGCCCCGGGCGCTGCCCTACAAGGTGATGTTCCCCGGCCCCACGGGCACCAACGCCGTGGAGGCGGCGCTGAAACTCGCCCGCAAGGTCACCGGACGGCAGACGGTCGTCTCCTTCACCAACGCGTTCCACGGGATGTCGCTCGGCTCGCTCGCCGTCACCGGGAACGCCGCCAAGCGCGCCGGTGCGGGCGTCCCGCTGCACCACGCCATCCGCATGCCCTTCGACGACTACCTCGACGGGCAGCTCCCCGACTTCCTCTGGTTCGAGCGGCTCCTCAACGACGCCGGCTCCGGCCTCGACCACCCGGCGGCCGTGATCGTCGAGACCGTGCAGGGCGAGGGCGGCATCAACGTGGCGCGAGCCGAGTGGCTGCGCGCGCTCGCGGAGCTCTGCCGCCGGCACGACATGCTCCTCATCGTGGACGACATCCAGATGGGCTGCGGCCGCACCGGCGACTTCTTCTCCTTCGAGGAGGCGGGCATCACGCCCGACATCGTCACCCTGTCCAAGTCCATCAGCGGCTACGGCCTGCCCATGGCCCTCTGCCTGTTCCGGCCCGAGCTCGACGTCTGGCAGCCCGGCGAGCACAACGGGACCTTCCGCGGCAACAACCCCGCCTTCGTCACCGCCACGGCCGCCCTCGACGCCTACTGGCGCGACGGCGCCCTGCGCGAGCGCACCCTGAGCCGGGCGGGCCGGGTGGAGCGCGCCCTTCTCGACCTGTGCGGGGGCGACGGTCGCACGGGCCTGTCGGTCCGCGGGCGCGGACTGGTGTGGGGCCTGGAGTTCGCCGACGGGGAGCGCGCCGAGGCCGTGTGCAGGCGCGCCTTCGAGACCGGCCTCCTGGTGGAGACCTCGGGCCCGCGCGGCGAGGTGGTCAAACTGCTGCCGCCGCTGACCGCGACGGACGACGAACTCGACGAGGGCCTCGGCATCCTGGCCCGCTCCGTCCGCCATACCGCCTGACCCACGCGACCCGGACCAGAAAGGCACTACCCATGATCGTCCGTTCCTTCGACGAGCTGGAGAACACCGAGCGGCATGTGAGGGCCGCGTCGGGCACCTGGGAGAGCAAGCGCATCGTCCTGGCCCGTGAGCGGGTCGGCTTCTCCCTCCACGAGACGGTGCTGTACGCCGGCACCGAGACCGCCATGTGGTACGCGAACCACGTCGAGGCCGTGGTCTGCACGGCCGGGGAGGCCGAGCTCACCGACCACGAGACGGGCCGCACGTACACGATCGTGCCCGGAACGATGTACCTGCTCGACGGGCACGAGCGCCACACCCTCAAGGTCAAGGCCGACTTCCGCTGCCTGTGCGTCTTCAACCCGCCCGTCACCGGGCGCGAGGACCACGACGAGAACGGCGTCTACCCCCTGCTCACCGAGCCCGAGCCCGCATCCGGGCCCAAGCCCGGACCCAAGCCCGACACGACCGCTCGCGACGACGTCTGAGCCCGGCACGAAACCGAAGAAGACACCCGTACGAGAAGGGAAGCACGCTCACTCATGCCCTCCGCACCCACTCGCCCCGTCGACCTCTACCCCACCCGCGGCCCCAAGGAGGAACTGATCGGCCGCAAGGACCCCGTCGTGTGGTCCGAGCCCGGCACGGCGGGCCCCTTCTGGGCCCGCGAACTGGAGGAGTACGACCGCGACGGATTCGTCACGGTGGACGAGATCGTCACCCCGGACGAGGTCGACGTGCTCCGGGCGGAGCTGGACCGGCTCGTCTCCGACCCGGCCGTGCGGGCGGACGAACGGGCGGTCGTCGAGCCCCGCTCCCAGGAGATCCGTTCCGTCTTCGAGGTGCACCGGATGAGCGAGGTCTTCGGCCGGCTGGCCGAGGATCCGCGGATCGTCGGACGCGCCCGCCAGATCCTCGGCTCCGACGTCTACATCCACCAGTCGCGGGTCAACGTCAAGCCCGGCTTCGGGGCCAGCGGCTTCTACTGGCACTCCGACTTCGAGACCTGGCACGCGGAGGACGGCCTGCCGAGGATGCGGACCGTGTCGGTCTCGATCGCGCTCACGCCGAACCACACCACCAACGGCAGCCTGATGATCATGCCGGGCTCGCACCGCACCTTCCTCGGCTGCGCCGGAGCGACCCCGAAGGACAACTACAAGAAGTCGCTCCAGATGCAGGACGCCGGCACCCCGTCCCACGAGGCGCTGACCACCTTCGCCGACGCCTGCGGCATCCGCCACTTCACGGGTCCCGCCGGATCGGCCACCTGGTTCGACTGCAACGCCCTGCACGGTTCGGGCGACAACATCACCCCGTACCCCCGGAGCAATGTGTTCCTCGTCTTCAACAGCGTCGAGAACCAGCCGGAGGCCCCCTTCGCCGCCCCGGTGCGGCGGCCCTCCTTCATCGCCGCGCGCGCGTGGGACCGGTCATGACCGGCCCGGCCCGCCTGGACCGGCGCGGTTTCCTCGGCAGAACGGCGCTCCTCGGCGGACTCGCCCTGACCCCCGGCCTGCTGTCGGCCTGCACCCGCACCCAGGTCGGTTCGGGGGCTCCCGAGGACGACGGCGCGCTCCTGGCGAAGCTGCGGAAACAGGGCTTCGTGCGCGTCGGATTCGCCGGTGAGGCGCCGTACGGCTTCCAGGACGGCGACGAGCTGGCCGGCGAGGCCCCGACGCTGCACCGCGAGATCTTCACGGCACTCGGGGTGCGTGAACTGCGCCCGACGCTGACCGAGTTCGGGGCGCTGATACCCGGGCTCCTCGCCGACCGCTTCGACGTGGTGAGCGCGGGCATGTCGATCACGCCCGAGCGCTGCGCCAAGGTGGTCTTCTCCGAGCCGGAGTTCGTCTCCCCCACCGCTCTGATGGTCCGCAAGGGCAATCCGAAGGGGCTCAGCGACCTGCCGTCCTGCGCGGCGAAGGACGCCACCGTCGGTGTGTTGACGGCCGCGGTGGAGGCGTCCTTCGCCCAGGCGGCGGGCGTCCCCGACGGGTCGGTGAAGACGCTCGCCAAGCAGCAGGACGGCCTCGACGCCCTCCTGGCAGGCCGGATCGACGCCTTCGCCCTGACCGCCATCTCCCTGCGCTGGCTCGCGCGGACGAACCGCGACGCCGCGGTGGAGGTGACCGAGGCGTTCGTCCCGGTGGTCGACGGAGTACGGCAGCTCGGCGCGGGCGGAGCCGTGTTCCGGCCGGGCGCGACCGGGCTGCGGGACGCCTTCGACAAGGAACTCCTGAAGATAACCGGCGCTCCGGACCGGTTCGTGGAGCTCGTCGGGCGCTACGGCTTCACCGCGCGCGAGGTGCCGCCCCGTTCCCTGCGGACCGCCGACCTGTGTGCCGGGTGAGGGGCGGCCGGGATGGCTGACTTCCTCCCCGAGCTCCGCCGGACAGTGCCCCGGCTCGCCGAGGGGCTCCTGGTCACGGTGGAGGCCACCGTACTCGGCGCCGTACTCGCCCTGTTCCTCGCGTACGCCCTCGGCCTGCTGTCCCGGTCGGCGCGGCTGCCGGTGCGCGGAGCGACGCGGCTCGTCGTGGAGTTCTTCCGGGGCACCTCGCTGTACGTGCAGCTCTTCTGGCTGTTCTTCGCGCTGCCCATGGTCGGTTTCCGACTGGAACCGCTGGCCTGCGGCGTACTCGCGCTCGGACTGAACTTCGGGGCGTACGGCTCCGAGGTCGTGCGGGGCGCGGTGGCCGCGGTGCCGCGCGCCCAGACCGAGGCGGCGGTCGCGCTCGGCATGGGTCCGGTGCTGCGTCTGCGGCGGGTCGTCCTGCCGCAGGCGCACGCCCTGATGGTCGCGCCGTTCAAGAACCTGCTCGTCCAGCTGCTCAAGGCGACGCCGCTGCTCTCGCTGGTCACGGTCCCGGATCTCACCTTCCAGATCGACCAGTTGCGCTCGTCGACGGGTGCGACGGCGGCCTCGTATCTGCTGCTCCTGGGGCTCTACTTCGGCCTGGCCGTCGTCCTGAGCCTCCTCATGAACGCCCTGGAGCGGGCCGCGAAGGCCCGTCTCGGGCAGGAAGGAGGCGCCTGATGTGGGACGGGGAGGCGGCCCGGGCCGCTCTGCCGACCGTGCTGGAGGGCTTCGGCGTCACCCTGGTCGCGACCGTGCTCGCGTTCGCCGTCGCGGCGGTCCTGGGTCTCGCGCTCGCCCTCGTGCAGCGCGCGGGTCCCGCGTGGCTGGCGCTTCCGGTGCGCGGGGTGACCGGGTTCGTCCGCTCGACCCCGCTCCTGGTGCAGCTGTTCGCGGCCTGGGTGCTGATCCCGGGGCTCGACGCGCCGGCGCTCGGCGTCCTGGTCCTGGGCGTGCACTACGCCACGTACCTCTCCGAGGTGTACCGGACGGGCATCGACGCCGTGCCGAAGGGGCAGTGGGAGGCGTGCACGGCGCTGTCGCTGCCGCGCCGGCGGGTGTGGCGGGCGGTGGTGCTGCCGCAGGCCGTGCGCAACGTACTGCCGCCGCTGGGCAACTACGCGGTCTCCATGTTCAAGGAGACGCCCCTGCTCTCGGTGATCACGGTGCACGAGATGGTCCACGAGGCGAACACCTTCGGCAGCACCCACTTCGCCTATCTGGAGAGCTTCACCCTGGCCGCCGTGGTGTTCCTGCTCGCGAGCTGGCCGACGTCGGTGCTGATACGACGACTGGAGGCACGCCTTGCTCACTGACGACACTGCGAACACCGTGGATGCCGTGGCCACCGAGGTCACCAAGGGCCGTGCGGACCCGGCGGTCCGCTTCGACCGGGTCACGAAGCGGTACGGGGACCACACCGTGCTCGACGGCCTCGACCTGGAGGTCGCCCGCGGGGAGCGCGTGACGCTGATCGGCCCGAGCGGCTCGGGGAAGACCACGATCCTCCGGCTGCTGATGACGCTGGAACGGGTGACCGACGGCGTCATCCACGTGGACGGGAAGCCCTTCTCCCACATGCCGGGCCGAGCGCCCGGGAAGCTGGCGCCGGCGAGCGAGCGTCATCTGGCCGCGCGACGGCGGCGGATCGGCATGGTCTTCCAGCAGTTCAATCTCTTCCCCCACATGAGCGTCCTCGAGAACGTCGTCGAGGCGCCCGTGCACGTGCTCGGCGAGAGCCGGGAGGAGGCCGGGCTCAGGGCCCGGGACCTGCTCGACCTGGTGGGGCTCTCCGACAAGGTCGACGCACGGCCGACGCGGCTCTCCGGCGGCCAGCAGCAGCGGGTGGCCATCGCCCGCGCGCTCGCGATGCGGCCGGAGATCCTGCTCCTGGACGAGGTGACCTCGGCGCTGGACCCTGAGCTGGTGGCGGAGGTGCTGGACGTGCTGCGGGACATCGCCCGGCGGACCGACATCACGCTGCTGTGCGTGACGCACGAGATGGGCTTCGCCCGGGACGTCTCCGACCGGATCATGATGTTCGACCGCGGCCGGATCATCGAGTCGGGACCCGCCGACGAACTCCTGGACGCGCCCGCTGAGGAGCGCACCCGCACGTTCCTGAGTTCGGTCCGCTGAGAGGGCGGTGCGGCCCGGCGCGGGCCGGGCCGCAGCGTCCTCTCAGCTGTCACCCTCCTGCTCGACCATGCCTTTCCGCAGCCGGTCGAGGCTTCGGGCGAGCAGGCGCGAGACATGCATCTGGGAGACGCCGATCCGTTCACCGATCTGCGTCTGGGTGAGTTCCTCCACGAAGCGGAGGTGCAGCAGCAGCCGGTCGCGCGGGGCGAGGGCCTCCAGGAGCGGGGCGAGGGTGTGGAACTCCTCGAAGAGCGCGAGCGCCGGGTCCTCCTGGCCGATCAGGTCGCCCAGGGCGGCGTCCTCGTCCTCGCTGTCGCCGCCGGCGAACGTGGCGTCCAGGGACGTCGAGTGGTAGCCGTTGGCGGCGACCTGGGCCTCGACCACCTCGTCCTCGGACAGGTCCATGACCGGCGCCAGCTCCGCGATCCGCGGGGCCCGGCCGAGCCGCGAACTCAGCTCGTCGGTCGCCTTCGCCAGCTCGACCCGGGCCTCCTGGAGCCGGCGCGGGACGTGCACCGCCCAGGTGGTGTCGCGGAAGAACCGTTTGATCTCGCCCACGATGTACGGCACGGCGAAGGTGGCGAACTCCACCTCGCGCGACAGGTCGAAGCGGTCGATCGCCTTGATCAGACCGACCATGCCGACCTGGAGGATGTCCTCCCTCTCGTCGCCACGCGCGCGGAACCGCCCCGCCGCGTACACCACCAGTGACATGTTCATCTCGATGAGCGTGTTCCGGACGTACTGGTGCCCCTCGGTGCCCTCCTCCCGCGCCGCCAGTTCGCGGAAGAACACCTTCGACAGGGCACGCGCGTCCCGGGGTGGAACCGCGTGCGGGACCTCGGGACAGGGCAGGTCCTCGCCCGTGCCGTTCGTCGCGTACGTCGTCGTCGCCTCGGCCGGATCGGTCCGCACGGGAACAACCTCCTCTGGCTCGCGGTCCGTTCAGCGGTCCCGGTTCTCGTACCCCCGCTTCCCGAAGGCACTCCTCGTCCGCGCCCGGCCTCTTCCGCACGGGAGGGACGCATCACCCCGCTTCGAACGGGCAGGCGAAACCCATCAGCTGTTGATGAACCGGCTGGAACAGGAAGAAAGGGATCCGCCATGAAGACCCGGAGCGACACCCGGTCCCCGGCCCCCGGGGCGGACCCGCTCGGCGCCCGGAACGCCGGATCGCCCCCGGTCCGTACCCCGGCTCAGGCACGACAGCTCGTACGCCATACGCTCGCGGCGCTCGGCCCGCTGCGGCCCTCCCAGGTCGAGGACCTGCTGCTGGTCACCTCGGAGCTGGTCACGAACGCGCACCGCCACGGGGGCGGCGTCACCGGTTTCGGCATCGGGATCGGACGCGACCGGGTGACGGTGTCCGTGTCCGACGCCAGTGCGGAGTCCCCGCTGTACGAGCTCCGCGAGGAGCTGCGTCCCGGCGGCTTCGGCTGGCCGATCGTGCTGCGGTTGTGCCGTGAGGTGACCGTGGACACGGGCCCGGACGGCAAGACCATCCACGCGGCGGTGACGTTCGACCGGTGACCCGCCCCCGGTGAGCCGTGCACGCCGCGGCGGGCACGGCCTGTGGAAGGGTGGGCCGATGACCTCACGCTCGTACGACGTCCTCACCGGCGCCCCGGACTCCCCCGTCCTCCTCCATGTGCCGCACTCCTCCCGGGTGATACCCCCGGACGTGCGTGACGGCATCCTGCTCGGCGACGAGGAGTTGGACCGTGAGCTGGACCACATCACCGACGCCCACACGGCGGAGGTCGCCGCCGTCGCCGCCGCGACCGCCGGCGCGGCGCCCTGGCGGTTCGTCAACCGGCTCTCCCGGCTCGTCGTCGACCCCGAGCGCTTCCCCGACGAGCGCGAGGAGATGCTCGCCGTCGGGATGGGCGCGGTGTACACCCGGACCACGCACCGCGCCGCGCTCCGGCCTGCCGGGTTCGACCCGGCGCCGCTGATCGACCGCTACTTCACGCCGTACGCCGAGGGCATGGCCGACGCCGTGGCCGGGCGGCTCGCCGCGACGGGGCGTGCGGTGATCGTCGACGTCCACTCGTACCCGACCGAGCCGCTGCCGTACGAGCTGCACGGCGAGGGGCCCCGTCCCCCGGTCTGCCTCGGCACGGACGCCTTCCACACCCCGCCGGCCCTGCTCGACGCGGCGCGGGAGGCGTTCGGCGGGTTCGGGGGCCTGGCGACGGACACGCCCTTCGCCGGGACGTACGTACCGCTGCCGTACTACGGCAAGGATCCGCGGGTGAGCGCGCTCATGATCGAGATCCGCCGTGATGTCTACATGAGCGAGCCGGGCGGGCCGGCAGGAGCGGGAGTGCGGGCCCTCGGCGCCGCCCTGGCGGCACTCGTCGACGCCGTGCCGTCGCACCTGTCGGCGTAGAAGCGACGGGGCCGGCCCTTCGTGGTCATGCGTTCGGTCGCCGCCGAGTGGCCCCGGGGCGGGGGTTTGCCCAGGCTGGGAGTGGTCCCGGGAGGGGCCGCCCCAGCATGAGGGCGGTCCCGGGAGGGCCGCCCCCCCGTGTGCGAGGAGACCGTCGATGGCCGTGCCCGATTCCGACCCGTACCGGTACGACGATCTCAGCGCGCTCTCTCTCCACTGCACCCTCAAGCGCTCCCCCGAGGTGAGCAACACCGAGGGCCTGATCGGGCGCAGCCGGTCGGTGGTGGAGGGCCAGGGAGTGACCACCTCACTGGTGCGGGCCGTCGACCTCGACATCGCGACAGGTGTGTGGCCCGACATGACCGAGCACGGGTGGGCGTCGGACGCCTGGCCCGAGCTGTACGAACGGGTGATGGCCGCCGACATCCTCGTGCTGTGCGGGCCGATCTGATTCGGCGATACATGTCATGGCTGTGAGGCCACGCGGGTGATCGGGTAGCCGACTCCGTCAGCACTGCCGTGGCGTTCGGTCATTCCGTCCCACGAGGCGAGAGAGTGGACGGGAATTTCGGCCGGCCCAACCCGGAGCCCCATCGACGTCGGCAACCGGGCGTGTTTCGCCGCCCGACCCGCCCACTCGTCCGCAGGGGAACGCATCCATGACCGACACTGGCACGTCCTACCGTGGTCTCCGCGCCCTGGTGATCAATTGCACGCTCAAGCGTTCGCCGGAGCGGAGCCACACTCAGGGGCTGATCGACATCAGTAGCGGGATCATGGAGCGCCAGGGCGTCGAGGTCGAGGTGCTGCGAGCGGTTGATCTCGACATCGCGACCGGTGTGTGGCCCGACATGACGGAGCACGGCTGGGAGACCGACGAGTGGCCGGTGATCTACTCGCAGGTGATGGCCGCCGACATCCTGACCCTAGCGGGGCCTGTGTGGCTGGGAGACAACTCCTCCATCATGAAGAAGGTGATCGAGCGTCTGTACGCCTGCTCGTCGATCCTCAACGAGCGCGGCCAGTACGCCTACTACGGTCGCGTGGGCGGCTGCCTGATCACCGGCAACGAGGACGGCGCCAAGCACTGCGCGATGAACGTCCTCTACAGCCTCCAGCACCTCGGATACGTCATTCCGCCGCAGGCGGACGCGGGCTGGGTCGGCGAGGCCGGCCCGGGCCCGTCGTACCTCGACCCCGGCTCCGGCGGCCCGGAGAACGACTTCACGAACCGCAACACCACCTTCATGACTTGGAACCAGCTCCACCTGGCCCGCATGCTCAAGGACGCCGGCGGCATCCCGGCCCACGGCAACCAGCGCTCCGAGTGGGACGCCGGCTGCCGCTTCGACTTCGAGAACCCCGAGCACCGTTGAGTGCGGGCCGGAACGGTCGGAGGTCCGGTGGAAGTCAGCTCCGGATCAAGCAGGTCCATCGCGCGGCAGTACCCGCGACGACAGCGGCCTCGGCCTGACGTCCTGCCTCGAAGCCGCGCCGAACAGCTTCCGTCCCGTGCACCATCAGGAAGTGCACGGCGCTGAAGATCTAGCAGCAACACAAGAGGCGCCTGAACTGGACCTTGCCCGTCAGGCGCCTCCCGTCAGCCGCGGAGGGCTTCGGCTGGTTGTACTGAGGAGGCGCGGCGGGCGGGGTAGATTCCGGCCACGACTCCGGTTGCCAGACCGATGAGTGGGGCGGTGGCCAGGATCACCGGGTGCATGACCGGCGTCCAGTCCCTGATCAGTGCCACCGCCAGGACGGCCAGCGTGCCGATGGCCGTACCGACGAGTCCACCGAACGCGCCCAGCGTGCCCGACTCGGCGAGGAACTGGGCGGTGACGTGCCGCCTCTGCGCGCCGAGTGCGCGGCGCAGGCCGATCTCCCCGGTGCGTTCCAGGACTGCCACCAGGGTGGTGTTGGCGATCCCGACCGCTCCGATGACCAGGCACACAGCGGCGAGCAGCAGAAAGAGCTGTTCGAGGTCGGAGGTCACCGAGGACCGCAGGCTCTTCGGGTCGGGCGGTGGAACCGCCTTGAAGTACTCCGGGTGGTCGGGGCGCAGCGCCGTCGCGGCTTCCCCGGCCACCTGACGGGCCGCGCCCAGGTCGGTGGCGATGAGCATCCTGGCGCCCTGGGCGGGCCGCCCCCAGAGCTCCACGGCGGTGGTTTCCGGCACGAGGACGGAGAGCAGCAGATCCGGCTGGCGCTGGACGTCCTCGACGATGCCGGCGACGGTGAACGGCTGCCCCCCGATGAAGATCGCCGGTTTGGTCTCCAGGGTGGTGATCCCCAGGCGTGCGGCGATGCCCGAGCTGATCACGGTGACACGCTGGCGGGTGTCGGTGTGGAAGTCGTCGTACAGCCTGCCCTGCGAGAGCCGGGGCTCGGCCGCCAGCAGGGCACCGGGGGCGGCGGCCACGACGTTGAGAGGTTCCCCCGCGGCGTCGCCCACCGGGGCGGCGGCGACGGTGAGTTCGGCGGTGCTCTGCCGGGACTGCACCGTCCACAGGACGCCGGCGTGCCGCACCCCGTTGAGCCGCTCCACACGGTCCGAGGCGTCGTCCGGGAACGCCGCGCCGGCGAACTCGTCCTGCTCGCGGGCGATGTCCTCGACCGTCACCTCGGTCGCGGACAGCACGTTGAAGCGGGAGTCGATCTGCGAGGAAGCGGTGGCCGTGAGGCCGAGTACGGCGACGAAGGCACCGACACCCAAGACGGTGCCCAGCATGGTGAGCGCGGAGCGGGCGGGGCGCTGCAGCATGCCGGCCAGCGCTTCGGCCAACAGGTCCCGTGGCACGAATGCGGAGCGCCCGATGGGCGGTGGGGGCGCGGCCTGCGTCGCCTCTCGGTGCCGGGTCAGCATGCGCGTGCCTGCTCGCTCTCGCTCAGGATGCCGTCCCGGATGGTGACGGTCCGTCGGCCGCGGGCGGCCACGGCCAGGTCGTGCGTGATGAGGACGATCGTGATGCCCTCGGTGTTGAGGGCCTCCAGGAGCTGGAGCACCGCCTCGGCGTTGCCGGTGTCGAGGTTTCCCGTCGGCTCGTCACACAGGAGCAGCGAGGGCCGGGCGACCAGGGCGCGCGCGATGGCCACCCGCTGGCGTTCGCCGCCGGACATCCGGGTGGGAAACGCGTCGGTCCGGTGACCGAGGCCGACCCGAGCCAGCGCCTCGCGGGCTCTCTGGGAGCGCTCGTTGCGCGGGACGCCGCTGTAGACCATGGCGAGTTCGACGTTCTCGCGGGCGCTGCGGTGCGGCAGCAGGTGGAAGGCCTGGAAGACGAACCCGATACGGCGGCCGCGCAATGTGGTGCGCTCGGTGTCCCTGAGCCGGCCGGTGTCGATGCCGTCGAGGAGAAAGCTGCCCGTCGTGGGGGTGTCGAGGAGCCCGGCGATGTTCAGGAACGTGGACTTGCCCGATCCGGAGGGGCCGACGACGGTGATGAACTCGCCCCTGTGGACCCCGAGGTCGCTGGGTCGCAACGCCTGCATGGGCGGGGGCCCCGGGTAGGTGAGGCCGACCTGCCGGAATTCGATGACGGGTGGTTCGGACGGGGGCGGGGACGCGGTCATCCGGTTGACTCCTGTGCGGCGGCATCCGCCGGGACGCCGGTCACCACCCGGTCCCCCTCGCCGAGGGTCCCGCTGTCCAGGGGGATGACCTCGACATTCCCGTCGCCGGAGGTGCCCGGCTTCACCCGGACGCGGCGCTGCCTGCCGTCGTCCTCGAGCACGGTGACCGCGGTGGAGCCGTCGGCGCCGGCCGACACCGCCGTGACGGGTACGACCAGGACCTTGCCACCGGTCGTTGCGGCCTGGACGGTCAGGCGGACGTTCTGCCCGGTCCATTCGGCCTCCAGCGGTCGGCCCGGCGCCAGAGTCATCAGATAGCCGTCCGCGTCGGCCTGCCCACCGGCGGACTGCCCCTCCTGCGTGTCGCCATCGGGACGCGGCATCGTACGGGTGGTGGCGATGGACCGTACGGAGGCCGTGGCGCCGGCGCCGTTGACCTCGGAGAGGATCTCCGCCTTCTGGCCTGCCCTGATCAGGCCCTTCTGGTGGTCGGGCACGTAACCGTGCACCACCAGCGGACCTGCGGCGACGGTCATCACGGCTCCCTGTACCTTCGCTCCGAGCCGTACGGGGAGGTCCTGCACCCGTGCCGGGAAGCTCTCCAGGAACGCGACTTCGCCGGAGGGGACCATGGGGCCCGCGGCCGCCCGCGCGGCGACGAGGCCCTCGCGTGCGGTGGCCAGGTCCTCGCGGGTACGTGCGACGGCCTTGCGCAGGCCCTCCAGATCGCGGCCGCCGCCCTCCGCCTCCCCGGCCGTCCCCGCGGTCGAGCCGGCCGTCTTGCCCGAGTCCGTTCCGGAGCTACCGGAGCCGGAGCCGCCGGCCCCGGAGCGAGAGCCGGCCTCGGCGGTCTTCAGTGCGTCCTCGGCGTCGTCCAGGGCTCGTTCGGCCGAGGTCATCTGTGCTTCGGCCGAGGTGACGGTGGCCGAGCCCTCGACGCCGCCGACCGGGAGGGGCTCGTACCCGAGCGCGTCGTAGAGCGCGGTGACCGCCGACTTCGTACCCTCGCCGAACCGCCCCCGGTTGTCCGGGGAGGTGGAGTGGCCGAGCCGACGGAGCGCGTCCTGGAGCCGGCCCACGTCACTGCCCTGGGCGCCGGGCTTGAGGTCTCGGTAGAGCGGGACGGTGCCCTGGAGTGCGATCACCGGACGGCCGGAGATCTCGACCAGCAGCCGCCCCGCGCGTACCTGGTCCCCTGCTTTCAGCGGCAGCTTGGAGACCGTGGGGCTGCCTCCCTCGGTCGTGCCGCCGGGCGTGATCTCCACGCTCTGGCCGGCGACCACGGTGCCGCGAAGGATCACCGACGAGGCCAGTGTCCGGTACTCGACCGGCGCGGTGATCACGGACGGTGCGGGGGGCCGGGAGTCCGCAGCAGCCTGGGCGGGCGACTTGATCAGCAGGGAGGCACCGAAGCCCGCCCCCGTGAGCGCGACCGCGCCCGCCGCGATCAGGGCGAGCCAGCGCGGCCTGCCCCGTACACCGTCACCCGCGTTGCCACGGGGCGTCACGGCCACGTCCGTGGAGGGCTGTTCGTCGTTCGGCATTCAGTTCGCCAATGCCTTGTTGGCCGACTTGATGACCGCGCCCTGATCCTTCTTGATCTCGGCGAAACCGGCGGCGTTCCGCTCGATGTAGTCGTTCTGGATCTGCGTTTCGAGGCGGAGCAGCACGGTGGCGAGCTTCGCGTCCTGCTTGCACGTCACATCGGCCTTGGCCACGGCCTTCTCCTGCGAGGACGCGGAGTCCCCCTGGAGGGTGTACTTCTCACCGGGCTGCAGGAAGGCCGTGTGCTGGTAGCCGGCCTTCTTCATGCAGGACACCCAGGCATCCTGCGCCTTGATGAATTCCGGCATCTTCTGGGCCTGCTCGAAGCTGGAGAAGTCGATGCTGAGCAGTCCGATCTTGCCCTTCTTGGGGTTCTGCACCTTCTCGAGCCCCAGCTTGCGCTCGGCCTCCTTCCTGCAGCCGCCCTCGGGGATGTCCTTGCCCCGGTAGCTGCCCGAGCCCGCCTGGGCGCCCTTGGGGCCCTTGGCGCCGAAGACCAAGTACGCCTCGGGCGGAAGCTTGGCCCTGCCGGACGGCGCGCCTCGGGCGTGGTCGTCGCCTGCCAACGGGATCATGTGGTAACCGTGCTCGGCGGCGACCTTCTCGCTGACCACGCCGTAGCGACGGCTCACGACCTCGACGGGCTCGGCCTTCGTGACCGGCCAGTCGAACCCGAACCGCTTCATGCAGTCGGAAGCCAGGGTGGAGTGCGCGGTGTCCACCAGCGCCTGCTGCTCGGGGGTGAAGAAATAGGCGGACACCGGGAGGACGATGTCGGCCTCCGTGACGACCTCCCGGGCCACGGAAGCGCCGGCGTCGGCGCCTTCCGGGGCGTCTTCCGCGCACCCGGTGAGCAGCAGCGTGCCGACCCCGGCGGCGATGACAAGACGTGTGTAACGCAAGGGGATCCCCTGGATAGAGTGGATGTGCTGTGGTGGGGCGGAATTGGCCTCCGCCCCACCACGGTCATGGGCCGGGGATCACGAGTCGTAGACGACGCCCGAGCAGTTGTTGCCGAAGAGGTGCGAGTCCATCACGTCGTTGGCGTTCTGGCCGCCGCTCAGGGTGATGTAGGCCAGGTTGGTCACAGAGCCGTAATTCGCGATCTTGAAGCAAGGACCCATGTGGTAGGGGCTGCGGTACACCGAGATCCTGGTGTCCACGTCCCAGTTGTCGATGGAGCTGACGTTGAAGATGTAGTTGTCACCCGCGTAGAGCGGAATGTTGGGGGATCCGGGGTAGGTGATGATCTCCCAGTTGTGGCGGGAGTTGTAGTCGTCCCGCTTGTATCCGGTGAAGTCGGAGTCCGAGTAGAGACAAGCGTTGTCGGGGGTGCAGGAAGCCGCCTGTGCGGGCGCGGCCATGGTGACTCCCGCGCCGAACAGGGATGCCACGGCGACGAGCATCGCCGAAGTGCGTCGTATCATGAGTGTTCCTCTTTTCGATCCTTGCCGAAATGACGGCTGTTGAGGGTTGATCGACATGCTGCGGCGGGGCGGAATTGGCCTCCGCCCCACCACGATCATGGGCCGGGGATCAGGAGTCGTAGACGATCCCCGAGCAGTTGTTGCCGAAGAGGTGCGAGGCCATCACGTCGTTGGCGTTCTTGCCGCTTTTCAGGGTGATGTACGCGAAATTGGTCACAGAGCCGTAGTTCGCGATCTTGAAGCAGGGACCCAGCCACTGGGAGTTGTAATACACCGAGATCCTGGTGTCCACATCCCAGTTGTCGAGCGAGCTGACGTTGAGCGGATGGTTCTCACTCCAGTAGAGAAAGGCGTCGGGGAATCCGTCGTAGTTGATGGACGCCCATGAGGACTGGGAGTTGTAGTCGTCCCGCTTCAAGCCCGTGAAGTCGGAGGACGAGTAGAGACAGGCGTTGTCGGGGGTACAGGAGGCCGCCTGTGCGGGCGCGGCCGTGGTGACTCCCGCGGTGAACAGGGATGCCGCGGCGACGAGCATCGCCGAAGTACGTCGAATCATCGAGTGTTCCTCTTCTTTCGATCCATGCCGATATGGCGGCCGGTGAACGGTGAGGGACTTGTGCGGTGCGGCGCGATCGGTTCAGCGGGGTATATCGGCGTGCTAGGGAATGTCGCCGGCGTACCAGAGCTGGTTGTCCCCGTAGTGGCAGTCCCACTGGCGGGCCGGAGCACCGTTGGCTCGACTCCAGTCCGCGATCTCGAGGCACTTACCGCTGTTCACGTTGATGAGAGCGATCACGTCGAGTCCGTCGTAGGTGGTGGTGCCGGCCCACTCCCACTGCTGGTTGGCCCCGCCGTGGCAGTCCCACTGCCGGGCCGGAGCACCGTTCGCCCTGCTCCAGTCCGCGATCTCGAGGCACTTGCCGCTCTTGGCGTTGATCAACGTGCCGTTGCCGGCGAACCACCATTGCTGGTTGTACCCCAGATGGCAGTCCCACTGCCGGGCCGCGGCGCCGTTCGCCGTGCTCCAGTCCGCGACCTCAAGACACTTGGTGGCGTTCAGGTTGGTGAGCCTCTGCCAGTCGCTGCCGATCGCCGCGGACGCAGGCGAAGCGGGCAGGCACAGGAACACCAGCACACTCGTCGCGATCAACCCGACAGCGCGGCGAAAGAATCCGCCAGGTCCAGTCGGCATACGCATTCTGTTCTCCTTTCGTCTCAGGGGGTCAGGGGCTGGGTCAGGAGTAGACGGTCGTCCAGTCACCGCTCTGCTCGGCGGGGACCCACACGATCTCGTCGCCGTAATACGTGGCGAAGGAGCAGGAGTTGTTCCTGTAGAAGGTGACGCTGACCTCTCCCTTCCACCACCAGCCGCTGATCCAGGTGTCCCTGCTCGGCGTGATGAAGCATCCCGACACCGATTCGCCGTCCTGGTTGTAGCCCTGGATACGGATGGAGTAGACGACGGTGCTGGTGTCGTGGAAGCGGATCTGCTGGCCGTTCGATCCGGCGAACGACTGGCCCGCGGAGCCCAACACCCCGGCGAAGGCCAGGGCAGCGGCCGCGACGGTGGTGGCAGCCTTCTTGCGCACGCTCATTCTTGTCCCCCATGAGATGGATCTCGGACGCCTCCTCGCGGGAGGGCGAGGGGCATGGAGACGCGAATGACACAGGCCGATGCCACTGTCGATGGCATGCCGGGCGTCGGGCCGGGATTGTTGTCCCGTGGCTCCGTTCACGCTGTGGCGCTGTCCCCAGCGGAAAATGTAGGCCCGAGCAGCGCGCGGTGGTGTGCATGGCCTGCCGGTTCTCTGTCCTCTGCGTGCCACGGGGCGGCCAGGGAGAGGGCGCGGTGTTCGACAGGGGTGATTCCGTAGGCCTCGCGGAACGCCCGGCTGAACCCGGTCGCGCTGGAGAAGCCCCAGCGAGCCGCGATCGTCTGAACGGGCTGACCGCTCAGTTCCCCGCGGGCGAGGTCGGTGTGGGCGTGCTCAAGGCGGCTCTGGCGGATGTGTGCCGCGACGGTCCGGGGCTGGTCGCCGAACAGGCGGTAGAGACCCCGCACGGACATGTTGTGCCGATCGGCGATCAGCTCGGGAGTCAGGCCCGGGTCGCCGAGATTGCTCTCGATGAAGCGGTAGATCCGCTGCAGCGTCTCCTGCGCGCGCGCCTCGGCGGGCGCCTCACCGGGGTCACCGAGCTGCCGCGCGAGAAACGCCGTGGCCAGGTCGAGGGCGACGGACCCCATGGCGCGCAGCTCCTCAGGGCGACATTGCGGGCCTCGTGAGTGCAGCGCCTTCAGGAAGTCGGCGAGGATCGCCCCTGACCCGGCGTCCGTGGCCAGGCTCCGTGCGAGGAGGCGGTTCACCCGGTCGGGTCTCAGCGCCAGCGCCTGGCGGGGGATCTGCAGGACCACCGACTCGATCTGCCGCGCTGTGCACGCCCCCTCGCTCGGCCGTGAGGTGTCCGTGAGCACGAGTCCCCCCGCGACCACCGATTCGTTGCCGTGCTGGGAGATCCACACTTCGCCCTGAGTGACGAGTGCCAGCTGCAAGTGCTCCGGATCGGCACGCCGGACGTGCGTCGGGGTGCGGCGCGAGAGCACGGGCGAGCAGGACACGGCGGACAGCCGCACCGTGCCGAGATCCAGGTACGTCATGCTCGCCCGGAAGTCGGCTGCATGCCGTGTGCTGAGCATGACAGGCATGACGGCACGGGAGACCGTCTCGCAAAACCAGTCGAACCTGTCCTCCCCCGCCCCGGCGGTATCGGTCAAAGCCAGCAAACCCACGCGTTTCCCCAACACTTCTGCGCGCCGCCACCAGCCTCTCACCCGGCTGTCGCACAGCCGCGCTCCACCCCACCGGTGCGCGAGCCCCTGACAGGCTGCCGTGAGGCCGAGTTCGTCAAGGAGACAGCGGACGCGCCGCTCGGTCCGGTCGCGGAGGGGCCGGATCGCGGCGACGCCTTGCCCGACGGGGTCGTCGAGGCTCCAATCGAGCCTCCTCAACGGCGCCGGGCAGTACGCGTACTTGGCCGGCGGCTGTCTGATCACCGGCAACGAGGACGGTGTGAAGCACTGCGCGATGAACGTCCTCTACAGCCTCCAGCACCTCGGGTACACGGTGCCGCCGCAGGCGGACGCGGGCTGGATCGGGGAGGCCGGACCCGGCCCCTCCCATCTGGACCCCGGCTCGGGCGGACCCGAGAACGACTTCACCAACCGCAACACCAGTTTCATGGCCTGGAACCTGATGCATCTGGCCGGGCTGCTCAAGCGGGCGGGCGGGATCCCGGCGCACGGCAACCAGCGCCCGGTGTGGGACGCCGGCTGCAAGCCCGAGTTCCCGAACCCCGAGCACTGCTGACCGGACGTCAAGGGCCCTGGAGGGCGCAGAGGTCACCCCCCGTTTTGGATTGTCGGAGGATCATCAATACGATCCGGCGATGATCACGAGAAAACGGCTGGCGACCGGGGCCTGCGCGCTGCTCGCCGCCCTGAGCGTCGCGCTCCTGCCGACAGGCGCGAGCGCCGACGCGCCGGTGGCGAAGGAATCCCCCAAGGTCGAGCTGGTCCTCGACGTGAGCGGCTCCATGCGGGCCAAGGACATCGACGGCAAGTCCCGGATGGCCGCGGCCAAGCAGGCCTTCAACGAGGTCCTCGACGCGGTGCCCGAAGAGGTCCAGCTCGGCATCCGCACGCTGGGCGCCGACTACCCCGGGCCGGACCGCAAGCGGGGCTGCAAGGACACCCGGCAGCTCTACCCGGTGGGCCCGCTCGACCGGACCGAGGCCAAGACCGCCGTGGCCACCCTGGCCCCGACGGGCTGGACCCCGATCGGCCCGGCCCTGTTGGGCGCGGCCGATGACCTGGAGGGCGGTGACGCCACCCGGCGGATCGTGCTCATCACGGACGGCGAGGACACCTGCGCCCCGCTCGACCCGTGCCAGGTGGCGCGCGAGATCGCGGCGAAGGGCATCCACCTCGTCATCGACACCCTGGGCCTGGTCCCGGACGCCAAGACCCGGCAGCAGCTCACCTGTATCGCGGAGGCCACCGGAGGCACGTACACCTCCATCCACCGCACCGAGGACCTCTCCCGACGGGTTCGGCAGCTGGTCGACCGCGCCGCCGACCCGGTCGTCACCCCGGTGGCCACCGAGGGCGCCCTGCGCTGCGCCGACGCGCCGCAGCTCAAGCCCGGCCTGTACACCGACCGCGAGGCCTTCGGCCAGCACCGCTGGTACCGGGTGGACCTGCTGCCCGGTCAGGAACTGCGCGCCTCCGTCAGCGTGTCGGCGGACCGTGCCGTCAACAACGACTACGGCGTGCTGCTGCGCGCCGTCACCCGTCACGGCCGGGAGATCGTCCGCGGCTCCGAGGCCGGCGACGGACGCACCGACGTGATCTCGACGGGGCTCCGCTACCCGAAGCCGGAGCTCGACGACGAGACCGAGGACGGCAAGCCGGCCGCGGAGACGGTCTGTCTCCAGGTCAGCAACTCGTTCTCCGCTCCCCCGTCGGTGAAGACGACGCCGGGCATGCCGATCGAGCTGACGGTCGACGTCGTCGACGGCCCGTCGGCCGCGTCGGACGTGGCCTCGTTCGGTCTCGGCCGCGGCTGGTGGCTGCTCGGCGCGCTGGCCCTCGTCGGCTTCGTGGCCGGTCTGCTCTGGGGCTGGCTGTCCCGCTGGCGCGTCGCTGTCTGGAGGACCCACTGATGCGTACCGTACGTATGCTCGCCACGGCCGCGCTCACGGGCGCCGCTCTCCTCGGTCTCGCGGCCCCGGCCGCCCTGGCCGACTCCCCCTCCGCCACGGCGGACCCCGAAAACACCCGCTCCACGGCCGGGCCGACGGAGGCGGGCACCACGTTCCGTACCGCCGCGCGGTTCCTCCCCGGGCAGCAGGCCACCGCGCAGGCCGCCACGGGTGACTACCTGTACTGGGTGTTCCCGGCGGACACCGGGCAGCGGCCGACGGTGAACGCCACCGTCACCCTGCCCGACGCGGCCCTGCGGCACGGGCCCGCCACCTGGCGGGTCGACGTGTACGACGGGCTCCGGCGGCGCCAGCCGTGCATGTACGGGACCCAGTCCCGCGCCGCGGCGAAGGAGACCGCGACCGTGCGGCTCACCTGTGTGCTGCGGCCGGTCCGCGCCTCTGCCGACACCTGGTCGAACGACCCGCTGCCGGGCAGCTACTACGTGCGGCTGACCGCCGTATCCCTGCCGGACGACGACCTCGGCCAACCGTTCACCGCCCGGGTCGAGGTGAGCACCGTCGACAAGGGCGGCGCCTACGCCACCGACGGCTCGCTCGCCGCGCCGCTCGTGCCCGGGGCGACGACGGCCGACCAGGCGGAGGCCGACGCGGACGCAGGCCGGCCCTCCGCCGTCGAGGCCGCGGCCCCGGAGGACGGCTGGTCGTCCGGCTGGTGGTCCGACCGCTGGCTCTGGACCGCGGCGGGCGGCATCCTCGCGGCGCTCGCGGGCGTCGGCGGCTATGTGCTGACGCGCGGCGCGGGACGCCCGTCCCGGGTCCCGCCGGCCGCCTGACCGGCCACTGGAACCGACGAAGGCCCCCACCGCGCCGATGCGGTGGGGGCCTTCGCACGCTCCGGACGGACACGGTCCGGAGTCGGTCCCGTTCACCGGCGGGCCGGGAAACCGTGGGCGCGGGCCCCCGCCACGATCGCCACCACCGGAACGAGCAGGACCAGCACGCTCCAGGACAGGGCACCCGCGCCGAGGACATCGAGCAGGACACCGCCGGCGATGCCGCCCGCCGCCATGGCGGCGTTCCAGAGGCTGACCAGCAGCGTCTGGGCGGTGTCGGCGTGCTCGCCGCCCGCGTCGGCGGCAGCCGTCTGGAGGAGGGTGGGCGCACCGCCCCAGCCGAACCCCCAGAGCACGGCGGCCGTCAGGACGAGCCCGGTGCTGCCGGCCGGGACGGCGAGCACGGCGGCCGCCACGGCGACGAGGATCGCGCCGGCGAGGGTGAGGGTCCGGAGCCTGCGGTCGATGTGCCGTCCGGTGAACCAGATCCCCGCGAGCGAGGCGGCGCCGAAGACCAGCAGGACGAGGCCCGTGGAGCCGGCGAGGCCGAGATGGCCGAGGTAGGCGGCGACATAGGTGTAGAGGACGGTGTGGGCCAGGACGAGGGTGAACGTGGCGGCCAGGACCGGGAGGACGCCGGGCACCTTCAGGGTCCGGGCGACCGGGGCGCGCCCGCCGTGCGCCTCGCCCGGCAGGTCCGGGACGGCGAGGGCGATCCAGCCGAGGAGCCCGACGGCGATGACGGTCATGGCGGTGAAGGCGACGCGCCAGCCCACGGCCTCGCCGAGGAAGGTGCCGGCCGGCACGCCGAGGGAGAGCGCCAGGGGGATGCCGGTCATGGCGACGGCGACGGCCCGGCCCTGGAGGTGCGGTGGGGCGATGCGCCGGGCGTATCCGGCGAGCAGGGCCCAGGCGACGCCCGCGGCGACCCCGGCGAGGAACCGGGCGCCCATGGTGAGGGCGTACGAGGAGGAGACGGCCGTGACGGTGTTGGCGGCGGCGAATCCGGCGACCGAGGTGAGCAGCAGGCGCTTGCGGCGCCATCCGGCGGTGCGGGCTGCCAGGGGTACGGCGGTGAGGGCGGTGCCGAGGGCGTAGACGGTGACCGCCTGGCCCATGGCGGCCTCGCCGACGCCGAGGTCGGCGCTCATGCCGGGCAGGACGCCGGCGGGGAGGGTCTCGGTGAGGCTGGTGACGAAGACCGCGGTGGCGAGGGCGAGCAGCGCGAGGAGCGGCAGCCGGCCGGCGGGGGTCTCGGGGGTGGCGGGGCTCTTGGGGGCGGGGGTCTCGGGAGCGGTGGGCGCGTCGGAACGGGCCGCCGCTGTCGTGTGGTTGGCCATGGACCTATGCTCGAACCCTCACATTGATGTGAAGGTCAAGCGAGTCCCTGGAGGGGGCGTCCATGCGGATCGGGGAACTGTCGGAGCGCACCGGAACACCGCGCCGACTGCTGCGCTACTACGAGGAGCAGGCTCTCATCGTCGCGGACCGGCTGCCGAACGGCTACCGGGTCTACGACGAGTCGAACCTGGACCGGGTCATGCAGATCCGCGGCCTTCTGGACGCGGGTCTGCCGACCCGGATCATCAAGCAGATCCTGCCGTGCCTGAACAAACCGCGGATCATCCACTTCCCGGACGCCACCCCTGAGATGCTGGCCACCCTGGAGGACGAACGGGACCGGATGACCGAGCGGATCCGCTGCCTCACCCGGAACCGGGACGCGGTGGCGGAGTATCTGGACGCGGTACGGAAGAAGCCGGCGCCGTCCCTCTGACCGCTGCCCTCAGGTCATCCGGCCGGCGCCCTCCAGGACGGCCTGCCGGATGCGGTGGTAGGTCCCGCAGCGGCAGATGTTGCGGATGGTGTCCAGGTCCGCCTCGGTGATCTCGCGCCCGGCCTCCCGGGCCCGGCGGACCTCCGCGACCGCGGTCATGATCTGGCCCGGCTGGCAGTAGCCGCACTGGGCGACGTCGAGGTCGAGCCAGGCCTCCTGCATGGGGTGGAGGTCGCTCCCGACGGTGTCCGGGAGCCCCTCGATGGTGGTGACCTCGTCGTCCGGGGCGAGGTCCTCGACGGGCACGGCGCAGGGCGTGAACGCCTTGCCGTTGAGGTGGCTCGTACAGGCCCGGCAGACGCCGACCCCACAGCCGTACTTGGGCCCGGTGACGCCCAGGACGTCACGGAGGACCCAGAGCAGACGGACGTCGCCCTCGACGTCGGCGGTGACGGCCTTGCCGTTCAGGATGAAGGTGTGCTGTGGCACGGGTGCTCCAGGTCTCTACAGGGCGCGGTCGCGGCCGTCGGTCGGCGAGGCGGGGACGGGCGGGACGGTCGGCAGGGGGGTGAAGGCGAGCGGCTCGGCGTGGTTGACGGGGAAGACCGTCGGCATCGTGCCGGTGGCCCGGCCGTAGGCGCAGGCGACGGCCGCCATGGCGCCGGCGACCGCGAGTTCGCCCGCGCCGCCCGGCTTCTCGCCGGTCGAGGGCATCACGATGATCTCCAGCTCGGGCGGGGTGTTCCACTGCCGGGTGTAGAAGTACTGGTCCCAGCTGCCTTCGAGGAAGTGCCCGTCGCGGAGATGGAGGCCGGACGTCAGGGTGATGGCGATGGCGTCGGAGATGCCGCCCATCATCTGGGCCTCCAGGCCGCGCGGGTTGACGGCGAGGCCGACGTCGACGGCGCAGACCACCTTGGTCACCCGCGGCCCGGTGACCGCGCCGGGGATCTTCCGCCCGGTGGTCTCGGGGCGGCAGTCGATCTCGGCGAGGACGGCGACGAAGGAGTGGTACTCGGCGTGGACCGCGATGCCCTGGGCCGTGCCGGGTGCCATCGTCCGCCCCCAGTCCCCCGCTTCGGCGACCTTGTCGAGGACGGCGCGGGCCCGCGGGTCCTTCATGAGCCCACGTCGCAGCGCGTACGGGTCCTTGCCCATGCGGCGGGCCAGCTCGTCCATGACGAGCTCCTGGGCGCAGCGCACGTTGGGCGAGTAGATGCCGCGCATGGAACCGGTGTTGAAGCCCTTGTCGGTCTCGGAGAGCAGCTGGGTGGTGACGCCGAGGTGGTAAGGGCTCACCTGGGTGAGCTGGAACATCGTCTCGGAGAAGGCCAGATCGCCGACGGGCAGACGGGCCACCTCCGCCGTGAGGAGCTCGCCGATGCCGTGCCCGAAGTCGGTGGCCACGGAGGTGTGGCGCTGCTCGTAGGTGAGGACCTCGCCGAGCGTGTACGTGGCGCGGACCCGTGAGGTGGACATCGGGTGCGTACGGCCCTGACGGAAGTCGTCGGTGCGGTGCCACATCAGTTTGACGGGCCTGCCCATGGCGCGGGAGATCTCGGCGGCCTCGTGGGCGGCGTCGTGGAAGAGCTTGCGGCCGAAGGAACCGCCGCCCTCGGTGACATGGACGCGGACGGCGGACACCGGCAGACCGAGCTCGATCGCGATCTGCTCCTGGGCGACGATCGGGGCCTTGAGCGAGGCCCAGATCTCCGCGGAGTCCTCGCGCACGTCGGCGATCGCGCAGTTGGTCTCCAGTGCGGCGTTGCTGGCGAAGTGAAAGGTGAAACGGGCGTCGACCGCCTTGGTGAGCAGCGGCAGCGGCGGCACCACCAGCGGGAGTTCGGCCCGGCGGAGCTTCGCGAGCACGGTGGCGTCGGAGGCGCCCTCGGCGGTGCCGGGCCCCCAGTCGACCCGGAGGGCGCGCACCGCGTCGATGCACTGGCCGAAGGTGCGGCCCCGGACGGCGACGCCGGTGGAGACGGTGACGACGTCGGTGACACCGGGCATGGCCCGGACCTCGGCGAGATTGGCGACGGACCGCACGGTGCCGTTGATGGTGGGCGGACGGCAGACCATGGTGGGCAGGGCGTCCGGGACCTGGAGGTCCATCGCGAACCTCTTGCGGCCGGTGACCGCTTCGAGGGCGTCCACGCGGCGCTGCCCGGTGCCGATGACGCGGAAGCGGTCCGGGTCCTTGAGGGTGACCGCGACGGCGGTGTCGGACAGCGCGGCGGCCCGCACGGCGAGTTCGCCGTAGCCGAGCAGCGCGCCGGCCGGGGAGAGGACGGCGCCGGCCTTGGTGGTGAGGGTGCCGACGGCCTCGCCGAGGACGAGGGAGGCGGCGTGCAGGAGCCGGCCACGGGCGACGGCGGCGGCGACGCGGAGCGGGTGGTAGGTGGAGTACGTCGTGTTGGAGCCGCCGGTCAGCTGGTTGAAGAGCAGCTCGGGCCGGGCGTCGGCGAGCGTCGCCTTCACCTTGTCCAGGGGCAGGTCGAGTTCCTCGGCGACGATCATGGCGCTGGAGGTGGTGATGCCCTGGCCGACCTCGGCGCGGGGCAGGTCGAAGTGGGCCGTGCCGTCGCTGTCGAGGCGGATGGTGATGAGGTGGCTGGTGGGGAGGGCCGCGAGGGTGAGCAGCTCGTTGAGGTCGAGGAGTTCGGCGGGCCCCGGGAGCGAGGGGATGAGTGCCGGGGCCGCCGCTGCGGCCTGCCGTGGCGCGAGGGCCTCGGCGCCGAGCTGGGCGGCGACGGTGAGGGTGGGCGCGGCGAGGACGTAACCGAGGAACCGGCGCCGGGAGGTGCCGCGCGTCGCGTCGCCACCGTGCGCACCCTCGGGATGCGCGGTTCCGTCCCCGGTGCCGCTCGTGGGGTGGTCGTCCCGCGCGGGGTGCCGCCTCGCCATTCGTGGTGCCCTTCGTCATGGCCCGGCGCTGCGTCCGGTGCCTCCTCGGATGTGTTGATCATCGCTCATGTGGGTGACCCCCGAGGCCCGTTCTGACGGATGGCTGTCAGGTCACCGTCAAGTCGGGTCCCTCCTCGCCGCCACCGCTGCCCGGAGGGCAGGGCCCGCGGCGACTGGTGCGTGAGCCGAACTCCCAGGAGCAGACGCCGCAGGGCTTCCTCCTTGCGCGCAAACCGCGCGGCTGACCCGGCCGGGCGAGGCAGTGGGGCCGTACGGGAACGGGGGAACGGAGTCGTAAGGGAGGAGCGCGGGAGCGGGGCCGTACGCGCGCGGCCGGTCGGGCGGGCAGCCCTCCGCGTCGCCCGGGAGCGGAGTCGCGCGCCCGAGCGGAGCTGGGTGGACGAGATCCGGGCGCGCTGGCCGCCGCCCGCGATCAGGGCGTTGACGGATGCCATCGGGTCGCCGCCCACCGACCGGGCGAGCAACGCACCGACGACCACCGGGCCGAGGGCGACGGCGAGGGCCGTGCCGGTGGCGGTGACGTGCTGGAGGGGGCGGGTGCGCCGGACGTCGAAGGTCATGGTCACAGTCCAGCAGGGCGCCGGCGTCGGCGTATCGGTCCAGGTACTCAGACCGGCGTACGCGGCTACTCAGGCGTGATCGTGCGAGCGCCCCGAGGGGTCCCGCACGGACGTTTCTTCCGCGATCCTCGGGGATCTGCGAACGCGACGAGGCGTTCCCGGGCCGACCATGGGAGGCGGACCAACCGTGACGACGGAGACGACGTCAGAAACGACGGGGACAACAGGGGCGGCGGAAGCGGCCGGGAGCCAGGTCCCGGTCGGTACCCCGCCCGCACCCCCGCCCGCACCCGCCGCCGTACTCGTGGTGCAGCACGAGGAGGACGCGGGGTCGGGGCTCGTCGGTGAGCACCTCGTACGGACCGGCCTCCGGCTCGACGTGGTGCGCGCCTGGGAGGGCGAGGTGCTACCGGCCGATCTGGGCGGCCACGCGGGGCTGCTGGTCCTCGGCGGGGCGGTGAACTGCGAGGACGACGAGGCCGCTCCCTGGCTGCCCGGGGTCCGGTCGCTCGTCCGCGAGGCCGTGGCCGAGGGGATACCGCTGCTCGGGATCTGCCTGGGCGGCCAGATCGTCGCGCAGACCCTGGGCGGGTCGGTCACCACACGCGCCCAGGGCCCGGAGTTGGGAGCCGTGCCGCTCCGGAGGCTGCCGGCCGTGACGGAGGATCCCGTGCTCGGCGAGGTGCCGGACGGCGCCCTGGCGGCGCAGTGGCACTGGGACGACGTGGACCGACTGCCGCCCGGCGCGGTCCCGTTGCTGACGGGCGACGACTGTCCGTACCAGGCGTTCCGGGTCGGGTGCGCCGCATGGGCGGTGCAGTTCCATCCGGAGGCGGATGGGGACACGGTCGCGGAGTGGGCCGCCGTGGACGGCGAGCGGATACGAGAGACGGGCACCGCCCCGGAGGCCACGGTGGCCGCGGTGCGGGACGCGGAGCCCGAACTCCGCACGGTCTGGGGCGCGGTGGCGAAAGCCTGGGGTGCGGTGGTCCGGGCTCACGCGGTCGCGAGGCCGCGGCGATAGCCTCACGCTCATCGCCGCCCTGTCCTCACCGCGCATCCGTGCGGGAAAGGGCGCGCTCATGTGCTCCTGCCAGCCGCAGGCGATCGTCTGCGGACCCGGTGGTTCTCCTCACGGGGCTCATCATCCTGCGACGTCGGACCCGCACGCTAATTTGTTCGCATGACCTACGGAGAGAGCGGGACCGAGCGCATCAGGCCGCACCAGTTCCACGAGACCGTCGGCGTGGAGGACTGGCGCGTCGTCGGCGAGGGAGCATGTGCGTACTTCAGCACCGGTTCGTTCGCGATCAGCGCCCAGTTCGTACAGGCCGTCAGCGAAATGCCGGGAGTCGGGGACGAGTACCCGGACGTCGACGTGCGGCAGAAGGGCGTGCTCGTACGGCTGATCACGGTCAAGGACGACTACTACGGGCTGACCGAACGGCACGTCGAGCTGGCCCGGCAGATCTCGGCGGTGGCCCGCGCGCTGGACATACCGGCCGACCCTTCCGCCGTGCAGACCGTCCAGATCACCATCGATGCCCTCGCGCGTCCTGGCGTGGTGGCGTTCTGGCGCGCACTGCTCAACTACGAGTACCGCGCGAACAGCGACGAGGACCTGCTGGACCCGCACCGCCGCGGGGCACCGTTCTACTTCCAGCGGATGGATGCACCGCGCCCGCAGCGCAACCGGGTCCACGTCGATGTGTGGGTGCCCTACGACCAGGCCGAGGCCCGGATCGCCGCGGCGCTCGCCGCCGGCGGTCGCCTGGTGAACGACGCGGACGCGCCGTCGAACTGGGTGCTGGCCGACCCCGAGGGGAACGAGGCATGCCTCGGCGTGGCCGGTGCGCCTTCGCATCCGGAACCGCTCGCCTAGGTCGTGTCAGGCGCCGCGGGCCAGGCGGGACTCTCCGGCACCCCCTAGGGCCAGTCGACGAGCCCCAGGAAGAGGAGAGAGAGCAGGACGACGGAGACCGGCGCGAGGGCGGCGATCGTGCAGCGCCGGACCGTGTGGCGGCGGCGCCACGGCAGGGCCCAGCTCGTGACGAGCAGGCCGAGCGGCAGCACCAGGCCGACGAGGAAGGTCCAGAAGGCCGGCATGTAGTCCGCGCTGAACTCGGCGCTCCTCGCCCCGGAGCAGGGGTCGCAGGCCATCGGGGAGAGTGCCACGCAGATGAACGCGACGAACGCGAGCGGCAGGGTGAGGACGGTGGCGACGGTCGGGGCGATCCAGGCACTCGGGGCCGGGTCGTCACCGGTGGGACCGGGGCCGGTGGCGACACGGGTGGTGGTGACGGGAAGAGTGCGGTGGGGCATGCGCCCATCACATCCCCGGGGCCGCGCCGCGCACATGAGTCCGCGTACTCACGTCTGCGGTGAGTGCCTGCCCGGCGCGTCCGCTTGGCCGGGCGGGGGCGGTGGGGTTGCTTGGGCGGGCGGCCGTACCGTACGAGCACGCACCCCAGAACGAAGGAGACCGCCGCCATGGCCGACTACCGGATCGAGACCGTCCGCACCGGGTACCGGAACTGGACCGCCCGCAACGACCGGGGCGCGGAGGTCCGGATGGCCGCCGCCGACGACGCCGACGCGCAGCCCTCGTTCACGCCGGTCGAGTTGCTGCTCGCGGCGATGGGCGGCTGCGGCGGGCTCGTCGTGGACCGGACCGCGCGGGCGGTGGACCACGACGACCTGAAGATCGTGGTGGAGTCGGTCTCCGGGCCCGAGGACGACGGCCGGGTGGGCCGTATCCGGGTCAGCTACGAGTTCGAGCTGCCGGACAACAACCCGAAGGCCGCCGAGGTGTTCGCCCGCGGGGTACGTCTGACGCACGAGAAGTTCTGCACGGTGAGCCGGACCGTGGAGCACGGCGCGCGTGTGGAGGCGATCCTGCCGGACGGCACGGTCGGCTTCGAGGGCTGATCCCCGCCGCACGCCGGGGCGGCGCCCGCCTCCGCGCCGCCGCGCTCAGGCCTTCACTCCTCGATCGCGCCGCCGATCCGGCGCAGATGCTGCCGGAAGGTGTACGCGGGGTCCTCGGCCCGGCCCGCCAGAAAGGCGTCGAACCGGGTCTGGGCGCGGAGCGTCTCCCCCGCCCTGATACGCCGGGCCTGTTCCCGCTCCGTACGGAACAGCGTGCGGGCCACCTGGAGGACGGCGGCCACCCGGGCGGCCGGCACGAAGAGCACGCCGTCGTCGTCGGCGAAGACGACATCGGCGGCGGTCACCTGGTGCTCGCCGATCCGGGCCGTGGTCAGCGCGTCGGGGTCCCGGGGGTCGAGACGTACGGGGCCTGGCGCGTGCCGCCCGTACGAGAAGACGGGCAGCCCGATCTCGACGAGGTCGGGGGTGTCCCGGTGCAGGCCCCAGACGACGACCCCGGCGACGCCCGCCGATTCCGCCTCCAGGACGGCGAGGTCACCGATGCAGGCCTCGTCGCGGCGGCCCGCGTTGTCGATGACGAGGACGTCACCGGGCCCGGCCCGGGTGAAGGCCTCCAGGAAGACGTCGACGCTGCCGTAGTGCCGTACGGGCAGCGCCCGCCCGGCGACCCGCTGCCCGGCGACGACGGGCAGAACCCCGGCGGGCGCGGCGCGCAGCGGTTCCCCGAGGCGCACGCAGGCGTCGGCGACGAGAGGGGTGGAGAGGTCCGCGAAGTCGGCGAGATCCTTCAACATCGGCATCAGGCGTTCCGTTCGGTGACGAGTACGGACGGCGGGCTGCGCGATGCTATCGGGCGACGGTGTGTGACCGGCTGACGTCGGCCGGGTGCTCCTGGCGTGCAGCCCTGGCCCGGCCTCCCTACGATGAAGGCATACCGATCCAGAGCGAGGGACCATGGCCCCAGAGGATGTCGCCTCGCCCGCCGGCCGCCCCGCGGGTCTGAAGGCAAACGCGATCGGGTTCGTCGACGCCCTCGTCATCGGGCTCAACTCCACCTCCCCCGCGTACTCCCTCGCCGCCGTCATCGGCCCGATCGTCGCGCTCGCCGGGATCTACGCGCCCGGCGTGATGTTCGCGTCCTTCGTCCCGATGCTGCTCATCGCGTCGGCCTTCTACTACCTGAACAAGGTCGACCAGGACTGCGGCACGACGTTCTCCTGGGTCACGCGCGCGATGGGCCCGTGGGCCGGCTGGCTCGGTGGCTGGGCCATCGCGATGACCGGCGTCCTGGTCGTCGGCTCGCTCGCCGATGTGGCCGTGAGCTTCGCGCTGCTCTCCGTCGGCCTGGACAGCTGGGTGGACAACGCCTTCGTACGCCAGTCCCTCACCGTGCTCCTGATCCTGGTGATGACGGCCGTCTGCGTCATCGGCACCGAGCTGTCGGCCCACGTGCAGAACGTCCTCATCCTGGCGCAGGTCGCCTTCCTGCTGATCTTCGTGGGTGTGGCGCTGTACAAGGTGTACGACGGCACGAGCGCGTACGACTCCGTCGAACCCTCCCTCAGCTGGCTGAACCCCTTCGGCGCCGGAGGCGCGGCGCTGACCGGCGGCCTGCTGCTCGGCGTGTTCATCTACTGGGGCTGGGAGTCGGCGGTCAATCTCACCGAGGAGGTCGAGAACTCCGCGACCGCCCCGGGCAAGGCGGGCCTCTGGTCGACCGTCATCCTGCTGGTCACATACGTGTCGGTGGGGTTCGCGGTCGTCGCCTACGCCGGTCCGGCGTTCCTCTCGGAGAACGCGGGCGAGGAGGAGTTCATCTTCGCCCAGCTCGCCACCGATGTGCTCGGCGGCTGGGACTGGGTCCTGCTCCTGGCCGTCTCCACCTCCGCCATCGCCTCCACCCAGACGACGATCATCCCGGCCTCTCGCACCGCGCTCTCCATGGCCCGCCGTCGTGCGCTGCCATCGCACTACGGCCACATCAGCCCCCGCTTCCGCACCCCCGACGTGAGTACGTGGTGGGTCGCCGGCATCGCCATCGCCTGGTACCTGGTGGTCAACCAGATCAGTACGAACGCCCTCTTCGACTCGCTGACCGCGCTGTCGCTCCTGATCGCCTTCTACTACGCGCTCACCGGTGTCGCCTGTGCGGTCTACTACCGGCGCCATCTCTTCGAGAGCGTCCACAACTTCCTGCTGATCGGGCTCGGCCCGCTCGTCGGTGCCGGGCTCCTGACCTGGCTCCTGGTGAGGTCGGTCTCCGACATGTCCGATCCCGCGAACTCGTACAGCGGCACCTCGTGGTTCGGTCTCGGGCCGCCGCTGGTCATCGGTATCGGCATCGCCCTCACCGGGGTGCTCGTCATGATCGTGTGGCGGCTGCGGTCGCCGGCCTTCTGGGAGGAGCGCCCGGGCGTGGCCGACCCCGACCTGGTGCACGGGAAGGGGCGCTGAGATGTCGGTCGTGCTCGGTTACGACGAATCCCCCGGCGCGGCCCGCGCGTTGCGCATCGCGGTCGAGGTGGCCACCGCGTTCGACGAGACACTGGTGCTGGTCTACGGCGCGGCGGCGCCCGGCCCGCTGGGCGAGGAGTACCGGTCCCACTACGAGGCGATCCGTCAGACCGGGCGCGCGGGCCTGGAGCACGCGGTCACGGAGGCCGACCGGGCGGGTGTCCCGACCGTGGTCGAGGTGCTCGACGAGAAGCCGGCGCAGGCCCTGATCGACGCGGCGACCCGCCACGCGGCCCGCGTCATCGTGGTGGGCAGCTGGGGGGAGAGTCCGATGCGTGGCGCGCTGCTCGGCTCCACACCCCACAAACTCCTCCACATGTCGACCGTGCCGGTGCTCTGCGTGCCGCCGGACGACGTCTGACGGGCCGGGTCCACAGCTCCGGTGCCGCGGTCGTCCTCCTCAGTCGAGCCAGAGGGCGCGCACCGGGCTCAGCGGGTCCGCCGCGATCCGGGGTTCCGCGTCCCAGATCATCGTGGCGCGCTCCTCGGCCGTGTAGCGCGGCCAGTCGGCGCCCGGGTCCTGGTCCGTCACGAAGGCGACCCAGGCACGGTGCATGGCGTCGGCCAGCCTGCGCGGCGGCGCGTCCCCGGCGACGGCCGGGACTCCCTCGGCGTCGAGGAGGTCGAAGGCGAACGGCAGGTCCACGCAGTGGAAGGCGAGCCCGACGGCCGGTGAGCACCAGGCGAACTCGTAGAGCCAGGTGGGTCGTCCGTGTGCGGCGCGGGCGTCGGCGACGGCGAGGTTCGGGGCGCGGAAGGTCGCGTCGGTCAGCGCCTGGCCGAAGAGCTGCTCCGGGCCGCGCTCCGCGTACGCCTCCGTGAGGGCATCGGTCCGCGCCGGGTCGAGGCCGAGGCCGCCGAGGAGGACGGGAAGCGGCGGGCCCTCCGGGCCGGGCGCGGGGAACATCGTGAACTCGTGTTCGGTGAAGCCGAGCATCAGGGGGACGTCCGCGCCCGCCTCGCCCGTCGCGAGCGCGTCGAGGACGGGCAGGGGGATCAGCTCGCCGTCGGCGAACGGGGCGAGGGCCAGCATCGGCGGCAGGCCCTCGCGGTCGGGGCCCGGCTCGGCCAGGCGGTCCTGGAGGGCGAGGATCTCGTCGTCGGTCAGGTCGCGGAGGGCGGTGACGGTGGCCGGGACGCCGGTGCGGGCGGTGAGGAGGCGGGAGGCGGCGCGGGCGACCTCCGGACCGTCGGGTCGCGGGACGGCGCCCGAGACGGAGAGCGCGCCCCGGAACAGGCCCTTGGCGGCGGGGACGGCGAGGAGGGTCTGGACGGCGCCGCCGCCCGCCGACTGCCCGGCGACGGTGACCTTGGCGGGGTCGCCGCCGAAGGCCGCGATGTTGTCCCGTACCCATTCCAGGGCGGCGATCCAGTCCCGTACGCCCCTGTTGTCGGGGGCGTCCTCCAGGTGCAGGAAGCCCTCGATGCCGAGCCGGTAGCCGACGGAGACGAGGACGACGCCGTCCCGGTTGAACGCGGCCCCGTCGTACCAGGGGCTGGCCGCCGAGCCGGCGACGTAGCCGCCGCCGTGGATCCAGACGAGGACGGGCAGCGCGGCGGTGGGGGCGGTGTCGGGGGTGAAGACGTTGAGGTTGAGGATTCCGGCGCCCGGGACGGTGGGCTCGGGGATGGTGGTGATCTCGGCGAAGGGGCGGCGCTGTGCCGTCGGGCCGTACGCGGTGGCGTCGAGCGGCTCCGTCCACGGCTCCGGCGGTACGGGCGCGGCGAACCGCAGGTCGCCGACGGGCGGCTGCGCGTACGGGATGCCGAGGAAGCGCATGCTGCCGTCGGCGCGGCGCTCGCCGCCGACGGGCCCGCGGTCGGTGGTCACGGTGGTGCCGGTCGTGCCAGTGGTGCCGGTGGTGCTCATGGGGTGCTGCTCCTTCTGCGCGGGGGCACACGAAGCCCGGGGAAGGAGCCTGTCACCGGTTACTTACACGTGTCAATCCCTGTCGTGGCCCGCGCCTCCTCCCTGGGCAGCAGCAGCGGTGTCGCGAGCAGGAGGACGCCCGCCAGGCCGATCGCCGCGCGGGGTCCGACGGCGACCGCGAGGAGTCCCCACAGCGCCGTGAGGGCCGCGATGGAGGCCTTGGCGGTGACGGACCAGGCGGTGAGGGTACGGACGACCCGGTCGGTCGCGGTCAGGTCGAGGCGGTGGGCGGCGAGCACCGGGTTGAACACGGCCGAGCAGGTGATCAGCGCCAGCTCGACCCCCATCACCAGCACCATCCCGGTGACACCGGGATGGACGAAGACCAGCCCCACGGGCCAGCATGCGCGGACCACGCCCGAGGTCCGCAGGACCCGGTGCCGGCCGTACCGCGCGACGAGCGGGCGGGAGAGGCGTGAGCCGATGAGCCCGCCGATGCAGGGAACGGCGAAGGCGATCCCGTACTGCCAGGGGGCGAAGCCGAGGGACCCCAGCATGAGGACGGCGAGGAGAGGCGCGGTCGCCATGATCAGACCGTTGACCAGGACGGCGTTGAGGAACAGCGGGCGCAGAACGGGGTGGGCGAGGATGTGCCGCCACCCTTCGAGGAGGTCACCGGCCCTCATCCGCTGCCCCTCCCTGGGTACGGGACGGGGCTCGCTCCCCCTGATCGCGCGGATGCCGGACGCCGAGAGCAGATAACTCACGGCGTCGACCAGCACCGTCGCCACCGGGCCGAGCAGCGCCAGCAGGGCACTTCCGAGCGGCGGCCCGAGCACGGTCGCGGTCCAGGTCGTGGATTCGAGCCGGGCCTGGGCGACCAGCCGGCCCTCCGGCGGGACGAGCGCCTTCAGACAGGCGCCGGAGGCCGCGCCGAAGGTGATGTCGGCCGACGCGACGACGACGGAGGCGACCACGAGCTGGGTGAAGCCGAGCACGTCCAGCACGTACGCGACGGCGACGCTCAGCATCGCCGCGCACCGGATGAGGTCCATGGCGATCATCACGGGCCGCTTGCGGCGGAACTCCACCCAGGGGCCGAGCGGCAGCGCGACCGCCGCGCCCACGGCGGCCCCCACGGCGGCCAGCGCGGCCACCTCGGCGGAGCCCTTGTGCAGCACGGTGATCGCGAGCAGCGGGAAGGCGTTGAAGGCGACCCAGGTGCCCAGCGTTCCGGCCGCGTACGCCGCCCACAGCCATCCGAAGTCCCGCCCGAGGGACACCCTGCCCGCCATGCCGTACCCCTCTCGCCGACGGGCCACACAATCACGCACCGCCCGCCGGCACCAAAGCGAGCCGGGGTCCGCCGGCCCGAGTGCCGACATCAGGACACCCGCCCGGGCGCGGCCACATGATCACCCTGCCGCGCCCTAGACTCGGAACGCCCGGGGGACGGGCAGGTCCAGGGGAAGGCGGCCGGTGATGCAGTGGAAGGCCGATGCCGTGGTGGGGGTGCTCGTCGTCCTGCTCGGTGCGGGGCTCATGACCGCCGGAGTGCTCTGGAACGGGCGGGCGGTGCGGCCGTTCGCCGCCTCCCGCGCGCGTTCCGCGGCCCAGCGGGAGTACGCGCGCGATCTGCAACGGGCGGCCGACCAGGTGATCGCGGTGGCCCGGCGGTCCGCCGGCGAGGGCGAACCGGCGATCGTCACCGTCGAGGCCGTGGTGCGGACGACACAGGAGCGTTACGGGTACGCCGGGGTGGAGCGGCGGCACGCGGCGGCGGCGCTGCGCCGGCGGTACGAGCAGGGGCGCTGCGCCGTCGACTGTGTGACCGACGCCTACGGCTGAACGTCCGTGCCGGGGACGGGCGTTCCCTGGTGGTAGTACATCCGCAGGCCCGTTCCGACCGGCGCGGCGGGGTCGCGTCGCCAGAGCGAGCTTCGCCGCACCCGGCGCCCGTCGCGGAGCGTCTCGTACGTGAGGTGGACGAGACCCGGGGCGAGCAGCGTCCCGGTGAAGGCGGTGGGCACGTACCGCGATGCGTCCTCGGTGTTGCCTGCCATCTCGGGCAGGTCGGCGAGCATCTCCTCGTACGTCCAGCGCCGGCCGGAGGCGCCGACCTCGACGAACTCCGGGTCGAGCAGTTCGGCGGCAAGCTCCCGGGAGACGCGTACGGCCGGGTCCATGAGGCTCAGTTCACCGGCGAGGGCCGCGGCGACATCAGGGTTCTGGGGAGCGTTCACCCGCGTCACTCCCCCGTCGTTCCGTCGAGGCGTTCGCGCAGCAGGTCGGCGTGGCCGTTGTGCCGCGCGTACTCCTCGATCATGTGGGCGAGGACGTAGCGCACGGAGTACGTCTCCCCCTCGTGGGTTCCGGTGACGTCGAGGGAGTCGGCCGCGGCCACGATCGCACGGGCGCGGGCGCACTCCTCCCGCCAGATGGTGAACGCCTCGTCGACGTCGGCCTCGTCCACGTCGAAGTCGGCCCAGTCGGTGGAGCCGGGCGGTGTCCAGGGACTGCGGCTCCGCTCGCCGTTGAGGGTGTTCCGGAACCAGCCGCGCTCGACCTCGGCGGCATGGCGGACGAGTCCGAGCAGGGAGAGGCCCGAGGGGGTGACCGCCCGCTCCTTCAGCTGGTCGGGGGTGAGCCCCTCGCACTTCAGGGCGAGGGTGTCGCGCTGGAAGTCGAGCATGGCCGTGAGAACGGCGCGTTCGTCCCCGGTGTACGGCACGGACGTGCGGTGATGCTGGATCGTCATGGAGGCATTGTGCCGTCGCCCCGGGCGGGTGGCCCGGGAGTTTCCCGGGCCACCCGCGCGCGGACGCGTCTACTCGAAGGCCGCCGCGGCCTCCTTCAGCGCGGCGGCGACGGCCTCGGGCGCGTCGGGGCCGGGGGCTCCGGGCCGGTAGGTGACGGACTTCAGGCGGCCGGTGAAGCGGAAGGACCGGTGGCGCTCGAAGAGCGGCCAGGAGACGGGGGACTTGCGGTCGACGCCGACGCTGATGCCCTGGAACGGGGCCATGCCGATGAGCTGGTGCACGCTGTCGGGGGCGGCGCGGTGCTCGCCGTTCACGGTGATCGCGAACCGCCAGCGCAGCCCTTCCTCGGCCGTGGCGTCGAGGAGGATCTCGTGCGGGCCGGGGCCGAGGGGGCCGGCGTCGGTCTCGTGGAGGGTTCCGTACTCGTTGTACGCGAGGGCCAGCCGGCCGTTCTCGACGTACAGGCTGTAGCCGCCGCCCTGGTCGCCGTGGGAGACGAGGACACCGTCCCCGGTCTCGTCGACGGCCACGGCGATCTGGAAGGAGCGCAGGGAGACGAGCCGCGAGGAGCGGTAGCGCTCCAGCTCCGGGGTGCCGGGCAGCAGGGCGAGGGGGCGGGTGAGGCGCTCGTCGGCGGGGTTGCGGCGGGCGAGGGCTCCGCTGTGGTCGGGCAGGGGGAAGACGCCGTTGCGCCAGGCGGCGTCCTCCCAGGCCGTGGAGAGTTCCTTGACGAGTTCGGGGTGTGCGGCGGCGAGGTCGTGGATCTCGGTGGGGTCGGTACGGATGTCGTACAGGGCCCATTCGGAGTCGTCGTAGGGGGTGCCGGGCCGGTGGAGGGTGACGAGCTTGTGGCCGTCGCGGTAGTGGCTGCGGTTGCCGGTCATCTCGCAGTACTGCTCGGGGTGGGTGGAGTCGTGGGCGGTGTCGGCGAGGACGGGGGTGAAGCTGATGCCGTCCGGTTCCTGGAGCGGGACACCCCTGCGGCTCTCGGGCCGGGCGAGACCGGCGAGTTCGAGGAGAGTGGGAGCGATGTCGGTGACGTACTGGTACTGGGGGCGGAGGCCGTTGGCGAGCCGGCCGTCCCTGGCGCCCGCGGGCCAGGAGAGGACGAAGGGCACGCGGACGCCGCCCGCGTAGGTGTGGCCCTTGTAGAGGCGGAACGGAGTGTTGGAGGCCATGCCCCAGCCGCGGGGGTAGTGGACGAGGCTTCGGGGGCCGCCGATGAGCTCCGGGTCGCGGTCGACGTCGGGGTCCCAGTCGCCGGGGAGGCGGGGATGGTGGACGAAGCGGCTGAAGTAGGAGCGGGTGCCCTCGGCGCCGCCCTCGCCGGTGCCGCCGTTGTCGGAGGTGAAGACGATGACGGTGTTGTCGAGTTCGCCCAGGGCGGCGAGGGTGTCGGTGAGCCGGCCGAGGTTCTGGTCGATGTTGTCGACGAGGGCCGCGTACACCTCCATATAGCGGGCGTAGAGCCGCGTCTGATCTTCCGTCAGGGAGTCCCAGGCGGGGACGTCGAGTCCGGCCTCGCTGTTGCGGGCGGGGAGTTCGGTGCCGGGCGGGAAGAGGCCGGCGGCGAGCTGGGCGGCGAAGCGCCGCTCGCGCAGCACGTCCCAGCCCTCGTCGTAGCGGCCGCGGTGGCGGGCGATGTCCTCGGCCTTGGCCTGGAGGGGTCCGTGGACGGCGTTGTGGGCGAGGTAGAGGAAGAAGGGCTTGTCCGGCTCGTGGGCGCGCAGCGACTTCACCATCGAGATCGCCTGGTCGGTGATGTCGTCGGTGTAGTAGTAGTCGTCGGGGAACTCGTCGATGTCGAGGGGGCTGTTGTCCCGGACGAGCTGGTGCGGGTGGAAGAGGCTGGTGAGGCCCTCCAGGACGCCGTAGTACTGGTCGAAGCCCTTCTGCAGGGGCCAGTTGCCCCGGTGGTCGGCCGCGTTGGAGGCGGAGTCGCGGACGAGGTGCCATTTGCCGACGGCGTAGGTCGCGTATCCGGCGTCGTGGAGGAGTTCCGCGAGGGTGGGGATGTCGTCGGCTATCTCCATGCCGTAACCGGGGAAGCCGGGGTCGGAGTTGGCAACCATGGCGTACCCGACGCGGTGCGGGTTGAGACCGGTGAGCAGGGCGGCACGGGCCGGTGAACAGAGCGGCATGGTGTGGTAGTTGGTGAGCCGGACGCCCTCGTCGGCCAGTCCGTCGAGGACCGGTGTGGGGATCTCGGACCCGAAGGGGCCGATGTCGCTGAAGCCCATGTCGTCGACGAGGACGACGACGATGTTGGGGGCCTTGGCGGGTGGGGTGGTGCGGGTGGGCCAGGCGGGTTCGGACTCGGCGAAGGTACGGCCGACGCGGCCGGGGAAGCCTTCGTAGGGGTCGCGGCGGGGTGCGGTGCTCATGCGGGGGCGGGTCCTTCCGAGGGCAGCGAGCGGGCGCAGCGGAATCCGCCGTGGCCGGTCGAGGAGTCGGGGGTGTTGTGGGAGCGGGCGGCGACCCGGTAGCGGTTGCAGTAGGAGGTGTGGCAGAGGTAGGAGCCGCCCCGGATGACACGCTCCCCCGGGCCGAAGGCGTCCTGGCACCACTCCCAGACGTTGCCGGAGGTGTTGTACAGGCCGTGGCCGTTGGGTTCGTACGCGGTGACGGGCACGGTGCCGATGTGTCCGCCGGGCCGGTCGGAGCGATGCGGGAAGTCGCCGGTCCAGGTGTTGCACATCTCCTTGCCGCCGGGGGTGAAGTCGTCGCCCCACGGATAGCGGGCGCCGTCGAGGCCGCCGCGGGCCGCGTACTCCCACTCGGCCTCGGTGGGCAGCCGGACGCCCGCCCAGGCGCAGTAGGCGAGGGCGTCGTCATGACTGATGTGGACGACCGGGTGGTCGGCGCGGTCTTCAACGTCGGAGCCGGGGCCCTCCGGGGTGTGCCAGGCGGCGCCGCTGACGCCGAGCCACCAGGGGGCCTGCGGAACGGCGCCGAGGACGTGGCGTTCGGCGACGGGGTGGAGCAGCAGGTGGAAGACGAAGGAGGAGCCGAAGCGTTCGGCGTCGGTGCGGTACCCGGTGGCCCCGACGAACTCCGCGTACCGGGCGTTGGTGACGGCGGTGGCGTCGATCGCGAAGGGCGCGACGGTGACCTCCCGTACAGGTCCCTCGCGGTCGGCCGGGTACCCCTCGCCGAAGGCGTCGCCCATGCGGAAGGTGCCGCCGGGCAGCTCCACCATGGGGTGGGGCGGCCGGGCGGTCCGTACGGTCGGCAGGGGGAGCAGATCGACGGCTCGGGCAGCGCCGGCGTCTCCCGTGCAGCGGCGTCCGGGGGTGCAGCAGGCGTTCACACGGACACCGCCCCGGCGGGTACCCGTACCGGTACGGGGTCGGGCGCGGCGGCGAGCAGCGCGCGCGTGTAGGGGTCGCGGGGGCGCTCGCACAGCTCGTCGGCGCCACCGGTCTCGACGATCCGGCCCTCGTGCATCACGGCGATGCGGTGGCTCACCTGGCGGACGACGGCCAGGTCGTGGGCGATGAAGACGAGGGCGAGGCCCAGGTCGCGCTGGAGGTCGGTGAGGAGGCCGACGATCTGGGCCTGGACGGAGACGTCGAGCGCCGAGACGGGTTCGTCGCAGATGAGGACGTCCGGTTCGGGGGCGAGGGCGCGGGCGATGCCGATGCGCTGCCGCTGGCCGCCGGAGAAGGAGCGGGGGTGCCGGTCGCCGGCGGCCGGGTCGAGGCCGACGAGACGGAGGAGTTCCGCGACGCGGGCGGGGCGCTCCCCGGGGGCTCCGATGCCGAAGGCGCGCAGGGGTTCGGCGACGATCTCCCCGACGGTCATGCGGGGGTTGAGGGAGGCGTACGGGTCCTGGAAGACCATCTGGACGCGGCGGCGCACGGAGTGCAGCTCGGCGCGGCCGGGGCGGGTGACGTCCCGGCCGTCGAGGAGGATCCGGCCCGCGTCGGCGGGGTGGGCGTGGGCGAGGACCCGGGCCAGGGTCGACTTGCCGGAACCGGACTCGCCGACGATCCCGAGGGTCTCCCCGGCCGCGAGGGTGATCGAGACGTCGTCGAGGGCGGTGAAGCGGCGACGGCGGCTCTTGAACGTCTTGTGGAGGCCCTCGGCGGCCAGGACGACGGCTCCGGGTGCGGGGCGGTCGATCCGGGCGGGCGGCGGGGGCGGCGGCAGCGGTTCGGTGCGTTCGGCGGCGGGCAGGCAGGCGGCGCGGACGGGGCCGCCGACGGTTCCGCCGAGGGTTCCGCCGAGGGTTCCGCCGAGGGCGACGAGCGGTGGGGTGGTGGTGAGGCAGCGATCCTCGGCCAGGGTGCAGCGGGCGGCGAAGGCGCAGCCGGTGAGCGGGAGGTTCAGGTCGGGCGGGGTGCCGGGGATGCCGGTCAGACGGGTGCCGGACGGCGCGGAGAGCCGGGGCACGGCGGCGAGGAGTCCGGCGGTGTAGGGGTGGCGGGGCTGGGTGAGGACCTCGGCGGTGGGGCCGTCCTCGACGACCGTGCCGCCGTACATGACGAGGACGCGCTCGCAGGCGCGGGCGACGACGCCCATGTTGTGGGTGATGAGGACGAGCGCGGTACCGGTGGTACGGGTGAGCTCGCCGAGAAGGGTGAGGATCTGGTCCTGGACGGTGGCGTCGAGGGCGGTGGTGGGCTCGTCGGCGAGGAGGACGTCGGGTTCGCCGGCGAGGGCCATGGCGATGAGGACGCGCTGGCGCTGGCCGCCGGAGAACTGGTGCGGGTGGTCGTCGAGCCGGCGCTCGGGGTCGGGGATGCCGACGAGGCGGAGCAGCTCGACGGCCCGGGCGCGCCGGGCGGCCTTGTCGCGTCGGGGACGGGGGGCGACCTTGTCGCGTCCCGCGCGGGGTGTGGCGTTGTCGCGTCCCTCGTGGACGCGTCCCGCAGGAGCGCGTCCCTCGTGGGCGCGGAGGACCTCGTCGAGGTGGCGGCCGATCGTGAGGACGGGGTTCAGGGCCGTCATCGGGTCCTGGAAGATCATGCCGATGCGGACGCCGCGCACGGCCCGCAGCCGCTCCTCCCCGGCCGTGACGAGGTCCTCTCCGTCGAGCCGGACGGAGCCGCCGGCGATCCGGCCGGTGCCGGGCAGCATCCCGAGCAGGGCGAGCGCCGTGGTGGACTTGCCGGAGCCGGACTCACCGACGACGGCGAGCGTCTCTCCCCGGCGGAGCGTGAACGACACGTCCCGGACGGCATGCAGCGTCCCGCCGTCGGGAGTGGTGAACTCCACGTCGAGCCCCTGGACTTCGAGGAGCGGTGGGGTGGTCATCGGCGTATCTCCCGGTTCAGTGCCTCGGCGGTCAAGGAGAGACCCAGGACGAGCGCGGTCACGGTCACGAGCGGTCCGGCGGCGAAGTGCGGGGCCTGGGCGAGATAGGGCATCGACTGACTGAGGACGGCTCCGAGGGTGGGCTCGGGGGGCCGGACGCCCACACCGAGGAAGCTCATCGCGCCTTCGATGAAGACGGCGACGGTGAGGGAGACGGCGATCTGGACGACGAGCGGGTCGGCGGCGTTGGGCAGGATGTGACGCGTGAGGATCCGGCCGCCCGAGGTGCCGCCGACGCGGGCGGCCGTCACGTACTCCCGGCCGCGCTGGACGAGGATGCCGGTGCGCAGCAGCCGTCCGAAGACGGGGATCTCGGCGAGCGCGATGACGAGGATCACGGGGAGCCGGCCGGGGCCGAGGACGGCGGTGACGGCGAGCGCGAGGATCAGTCCGGGGAAGGCGAGGATCAGGTCGAACGTGCGCTGGACGACGGTGTCGGCGATCGGGTGGACGGCGGCGGCCAGGGCGAGGAGGCAGCCGAGGGCGGCACCGAGCGGCACGGCGACGACGATGATGCCGAGGTCCGCGCGGATGCCGTGGAGGAGCCGGGCGAGGAGGTCACGGCCGAGGTCGTCGGTGCCGAGCGGGTGGCCGGGGGTGCCGGGGCCGGCGAGTGCGAGGGCGCTCTGGTCGGTGGGGCCGTGTCCGGCGAGGAGCGGCGCGAGGAGTCCGGCGAGGACGACCAGGCCGACGAGGGCGAGTCCGGTGCGGCCGCGGGCGGTGGCGAGGGCGGCCCGGTAGGGGTGGCGGGGCCTGCGGGTTCGGGCCGTTTCGGCGGTGGCTGGGGACGGTGTGGCAGCGAGGGTGGTCATGGTCACTCCCACCTGATCCGGGGGTCGAGCCAGGCGTGGACGAGGTCGGTGAGCAGCTGGACGAGGACGAAGACGGTGACGAGGAGGAGCAGGAGGTCCTGGACGACGGGGTAGTCGCGGCGGACCAGGGCCTGTTCGGCGAGCTGGCCGAGGCCGGGCCAGGCGAAGATCGCCTCGATGAGGACGGCGCCGCCGAGGAGGTGCCCGGTCTGCATGCCGAGGAGGGTGACGACGGGCGGGAGGGCGTTCGGCAGGGCGTGCCGCCAGAGCAGGCGGCGGGGGGCGATGCCGGCGGCGGTGGCGGTACGGACGTAGTCCTCGGCGAGGGCGCGTTCGATGCCGTCCTTGAGGTAGCGGCCGAGGACGGCGGCGCTGGGCAGGGCGAGGCACAGGGCGGGCAGCAGCAGGTACTGGACGGCGAGGTCGGGTGCGGTGAGGAGCGGGACGCGTCCGCCCGGGGGCAGGACGCCGAGGATGACGGCGAAGAGGAGGACGAGGAGCACGCCGGTGACGAAGGGCGGCACGGCGAGCGCGACGGTGGTGAGGGCCCGTACGGCTCCCTGGACCCAGCGGTTGCGGGAGGTGGCGCCGAGGATGCCGAAGGCGGCTCCGAGGACGACGACGAACAGCAGGGCTCCGAGGGTGAGTTCGACGGTGGCTCCGAGTCCGTCCCCGATGAGGTCGGCGGTCTGTCCGCCGATCGCGTAGGACGGTCCGAGGTCGCCGGTGAGGAGGTCGCCGATCCAGCGGAGGTACTGGGTGTGCAGCGGGGCGTCGAGTCCGAGGCGGGCCCTGATGGCGGCCTCGGTCTCGGGGCTCGCGTCGGGCCCCGCGAGGACGGCCGCGGGGTCGCCGGGGACGAGCCGGAGGACGGCGAAGGCGACGAACGACGCGACGAGGAGGACGAGGAGGGCGGAGGGAAGTCTCCGCAGCAGGTAGCCGCGCATCTCATACCGCCAGGTAGGCGTCGTCGAGGTTGAGGTAGGAGAACTTGTTGAGGGTGACGCCGCGCAGCTTCTTCGCGGAGACCTGGACGGCGCCGCGGATGACGAGGTCGATGATGAACGCCTCGTCGAGGAGGGTGTCGGTGATCTGCTGCCGGAGGGCGTTGGCGCGGGCGCCCGACTCCGGAGTGGTCCAGGCTTCGCGTACGACCTTCGTGTAGGCGGCGGAGCGGAACTTCGAGGTGTTCTTGGCCTCGTTGAAGGGGTACGCGCTGACGGCGAGGGTGGAGGGCTGGACCTGGGCGAAGCCGTGGCTCATGGACCAGAGACCCGGCATCTTCTGGGAGATGAGGTTCTTCTGCGCGGTGGCCGGGTCGGTGGGCTCGAGGGTGACCTGTACGCCGATCTGCTTGAGGTCGTACTGGATCGCCTCGGCGACCGCGGTGTCGCCGGGCAGGTTGATGTGGAGGAGCGGCAGGTCGAGCCGGGTGTGGCCGGCCGACTTGAGGAGCTCGCGGGCCTTGCCGGGGTCGTACGTGTAGTGGGTGCGGCCGGCCTCGGTGAAGGCGGGTGAGGACTTGGGCCAGGGGGTGGCGGAGGCGAGTCCGTAGCCGCCGAGCACCTGCTTGAGGATCCGTTCGCGGTCGATGGCCCGGGCGAGGGCCTGCCGGACGGTCTTGTCGTTCAGCGGGGCCACGGTGGTGTTGACGCCGAGGTAGTAGGCCCCGCCTCCGGTGGTGTACTCGCTGATGGCGAGCTCGGGGGTGGAGGCGACGGCGGCGAGGTTCTTGCCGGGGACGCTGAACGAGAGCTGCGACTGGCCGGTGCGGAGGGAGGACAGCAGGGCGTCGGCCTGGGGTACGACACGGAGTTCGACGCCGTCGAGGTAGGGGCGGCCGGGCTGCCAGTACTTCTCGTGGCGGGTGAAACTGAGGCCGGTGCCGGGGCTCCACTTGGTCAGCTCGAAGGGCCCGGTGCCGTTGAGCTTCTTGCCGGTGACGGCGTCCTCGATGCTGTGCCGGTCGGTGATGATCATGAATTCGAAGAGGTCGAAGAGGTTGTTCACCGGATGGGCGAGCCGGAGGACGAGTTCGTGGTCGCCGCGCTTCTCGAAGCCGGTGACGGCGGCTGCGGTGGCCCTCAACTGGGCGGCTCGGAGCGGGTTCTGAAGGTTCTTCACCGCGAAGACCACATCGTCGGCGGTGAAGGGCCGGCCGTCGTGGTAGGTGACATCAGTGCGGAGCTTGAGGGCGATGCTGCGGCCGTCCTCGGCGTACTCCCAGGAGGTGGCGAGCTCGGGCTGCGGCTTCAGCTGGTCGTCGTAACGGGTGAGGGTGTTGTAGATCAGCCGCTGCTGGAGCGACTGGCCGCTCTGGGCGAAGAGCAGGCTGGGGGTGAAGTCGCTGTTGACGGCGACGGTGACGGTGCCGCCGCGACGGGGCCCCGCACCGGCCTTTCCGGCGGGCGCCTCGGCCTCGGAGACCGCCGAGCGGCAGCCGGCGAGTCCGAGACCGAGCAGCAGGGTGCCGCCGCCCGCGGCGCGCAGGGTGGTGCGCCGGGAGGGGGTGGAGGGCGTGGAGGAGTACAGCTCGGTCATCGATGCCTGCCTGTGGAGGAGAGCGGGGGCGCGCGGACGCACAGATTCGTTCCGCTGCGGAAGGAAGGGGGCGAGGGAAGAGCGGGATACGGGAGGTCCCCGCAGGCGCGGGGCACGCGGCACGGCATACGGCAGTGCGGCGATGCGGTGCGGGAGTACTGCTACCGGTTCGGCGGCCGGGACGCCAGGGGGCGCGATGCGTCAGCGGAGCGACGCCGGGCGACCCGCCGTCGGCAGGTCCGGAGCAGAACGGGTGGGGCCGGCGCGGTGGCCGCCGCCTGGGTCAGACGCGGACGGCACAGACCGCGCTGGCCTGTCGACAGAGGTCGACGTGCCTGCGGGAGATGAGGCTCATGTCCGGATTCACGGGAGCAATATGACAGTGGCTTCGCGGGGCGGTCAACCGCACTTGACCGCATTCTGAGACGACATCAGCTCGCACCCTCGGCGGGAAACAGCTCGCCGATGGTCTCAATAGGCCTCCTGAACAGGGGATTCAACAGAACCGTGCCCGCCGCGACGGGCAGCGTGGCCGGTCCGGCATGTGGACTGACGATCCGTTCGGGATCGTCGCAGACGTGCGAGAGGTCGATCGCGGCCCCACGGATCTCCTCCAGATACTCCGGTTCGAGGACGCTCGCCTGCTCGGTCACGACGACCAGGTCGGGGTTGAGGACGTCGAGGAGGAGGGCGGTGGCGCGGCCCACCGCCCGGGCCCGCTCGCGCAGCAGCCGGTCGGCGCGCCGGTCGCCCGCCGCCGCCGCGTCCACCACGAGGGAGGTGTCGGGTTCGGGAACGATCCCGCGGCGTACGGCGGTGCGGCCGAGCGCGGTGTTCGAGGCGGTCGCCTCCAGACAGCCGGAACGCCCGCACGGGCAGGGGACGGTGGAGTCCGGCACGGGCAGGTGCGCCACATCGCCGGCCGCCGACCCGGGTCCCTGGTGGACGACCCCGGCGAGCCCGACGGCCGCGTCGACGACATTGCCGATGAACAGGTGGACCAGGCTCCGCCGGGCGGCGGGCCGGCCGAAGAGGATCTCCGACTGGGCGATGGAACGGGCGTGGTTGTCCAGGCGTACGGTTCCCCCGCCGAGGCCACGGGCGAGTTCGGCGGCGAGCGGCCGGCGGCGCCAGCCCAGGGCCTGGTGGCGGACGACCACTCCCTCGGCGGGGTCCACCCAGCCGCCGACCGCGGCGCCGACGCCGAGCAGCGGGCGGCCTCGCGTGTGCGCGTCGAGGAAGACGCGGAGTTCGCGGGCGACGGCACCGGGCAGCCCGTCCGGCGTGAGGCCGTCGTGGGGGTAGGTGCGGTGGGCCAGGACCTGTCCCCGCAGGTCGACCAGGGCGAAGGTCGAACTGGGGACGCCGAGATGGACGCCGCCGGCGACCGGCCCGCCGGAGGCACCGATGTGCAGGTCGACGGGGATCTGGGGCCGTCCCACTCCTCCGCCGCCGACCGGTTCGGGCAGCTCACGCAGGAGACCGAGCCGGGTGAGGTCGGTGGCCTGACGCGAGACGGCGGCGGGGCTGAGGCCGGTGAGCCGGGCGACGGCGCTGCGGGCCACCGGTCCGTGGTCGAGGACGGTCCGCAGGACGGTGGCGGCGTTGGCCTCGCGCCGTCCGTCGCCCGCCATCCGGGGACCGTGCGGGGTGTTCCGCGTCATGGGTGCCTCTCTGTTCACTGTTGCGGTGGTGTGAAATCCCGGAGCGGCCCCCGCGGGCACCGCCGACCTCCCGCCCGCGTCGGCCCCGCCCCTTGCCAGGACGGGAAGAGGTCGCAGGTCAACGGCGGTTCGACGGGGCGCGCCAGGTCGGTCCGACGGCGCCGGGCAGGCGCCGATTCAACCATCGGGGGCGGCCGTTCGGGGAGGGGAAGGGCGCTTGACGTACGGCGGCGGCCGCTGCGAGTCTCCGGGACATGTTCGCGACCTCCTCCTGTCCCGCCGTCTCCGGCGTCTGATCCTCGCGACCCTCTGTTGTGAGCGGTACGCCGCTCCAGCTCTCGCACGTCTCGCCCTGCCCCGAGGCCCGTCGGCCGCCGCTCGGCCCGTTGCGGCGCTCGCACGACGCATGAGAACCCGTAGGAACTCACCACCTCTCTCCGGCACTTCTCATCGGCTCATTACTTCCGCTCCGAGATTAATTCCGTCCGGAACCTGTCCGAGACCGTCCGGGACTCGCCCGAGACCGGTCCCGGACCCACGAAAGGACCCACCATGTCGACCGCGACCACCACCGTCACCGTCCAGAAGGTCGGCGGCCGCCTCGGCGCCGTCATCTCCGGCGTCCGCCTCGGCGGCGAACTCCCCGCCGGGACCGTGACCGAGATCCGCGCCGCACTCCTCGCGCACAAGGTCGTCTTCTTCCGTGGCCAGGACCACCTCGACGAGGAGGCCCACGAGGCCTTCGGCCGACTCCTCGGCACGCCCGTCGCCCACCCCACCGTCCCCTCCGCCGACGGCCGTTACTCCTTCCCGATCGACTCGGACTACGGCGGCCGCGCCAACCAGTGGCACACCGACGTGACGTTCGTGCCCGCCTACCCCGCCTTCTCGATCCTGCGCGCGGTGGTCATCCCGCCGTACGGCGGCAACACCCTGTGGGCCAACACGGCCACCGCGTACGAGAACCTCCCCGAGCCGCTGCGCGCCCTGGCCGACAGCCTGCGCGCGGTGCACTCCAACGACTACGACTACGCGGCCCTGCGTCCCGGCGCCCTGCCCGAGCAGCTCGCCCGCTTCCGCGAGATCTTCGCCTCCACGAAGTTCCTCACGGAGCACCCGGTGGTACGGGTCCACCCCGAGACCGGCGAGAGGACGCTGCTCCTCGGCAACTTCGTCCAGCGGATCAGCGGTCTGACGGGAGCCGACTCCCGCGCCCTGCTCGGCCTCTTCCAGTCGCACGTCGAGCGCCCCGAGAACACCGTGCGCTGGCAGTGGCAGGTCGGCGACGTGGCCATCTGGGACAACCGCGCCACCCAGCACTACGGCGTGGACGACTCCGACGACCACGTGCGCAAGCTGCGCCGCGTGACGATCGACGGCGACGTACCGATCGGCGTGGACGGCCGCTCCTCGGTCCTCCTCGCGCCCGAGTCCGTCCCGGACCCCGCGTTCGGCATCGCCTCCGGCGACGCCGCGGAGGAGCCCGCCGCCGTATGACCAGCGTCCTGCCCCGGGTGATCGTGGTGCTCACCGACCAGCAGCGGTGGGACACCACGGGCACCCACGGCAATCCGGCGGGGGTGACGCCCGAGTTCGACCGGCTGGCCCGCGAGGGCACGCTGGTCGAGCAGGCGATCACCCCCAACCCGGTCTGCGCGCCGGCCCGTTCGGCACTGCAGTCCGGCCGCTGGCCGACCTCCACCGGGGTCTTCCGCAACGGCCTCCCGCTTCCGGCGGACACGCCCACCCTCGCCTCGGTCCTCGGTGCGGCGGGCTATGTCACGGGGTACATCGGCAAGTGGCACCTGGCGGGCGAGGACGGGCCCGACGGGCCGGTGCCGCCCGGGCGGCGGGGTGGCTACAGCCACTGGCTGGCCTCGGACCGACTGGAGTTCACCTCGGACGCCCACCGCACGGTGGTGTTCGACGGGGAGGGGGAGCCGGTCCGGTTGCCGGGTTACCGCTCGGACGCCCTCGTCGACGCGGCGATCCGGTTCGTCGCCGACCATCACGACAGGCCGTTCCTCCTCTTCCTCTCCCTGCTCGAACCACACCACCAGAACGCGACGGACGACTACCCGGCCCCCGCCGGGTACCGGGAGCGGTACGAGGGCCGGTGGCTGCCGCCGGACCTCGCCGCACTGAGCCCGTCCGCGCCACAGGGCGGAGCCCACCGCCACCTGGGCGGCTACCTGGGACAGATCAAGCGGGTGGACGAGGGCGTGGGGCGCCTCCGCGACGCCCTCCGCAGCCTGGGCATCGAGGACGACACCGTGCTCGCCTGGACCGCCGACCACGGCTCACATTTCCGCACCCGCAACTCCGAGTACAAGCGCTCGGCGCACGACGCCTCGGTACGGGTGCCGTGGGCCCTGACCGGTCCGGGCTTCCGGGGCGGCGGGCTCGTCCGGCAGCCCGTGTCCACGGTCGACCTGATGCCGACCCTGGTCGAGGCCGTGGGGCTCGACGTACCGGACGGTGTGCAGGGCCGGTCGCTGCTGCCGCTCGTCGGCGGTGGGACGGACCCGGGCCGGCCGGCATCGGTCTTCGTCCAGATCAGCGAGGACCAGGTGGGGCGGGCGGTGCGCACCGAGCGGTGGAAGTACGTGGTGTCGGCGCCGCCCGGGGTGGACCCCTGGCGGGAGGCGGCCGCCGCAATCTACCGGGAGACGGAGTTGTACGACCTGGCCGCCGATCCCTACGAGCTGGAGAACCTGGTGGGTCTCACCTCTCATCGCGAGGTGGCCGACGGGCTGCGCGACGCGCTGGCCGCGTGGCTGCTGCGGGTCGAGGGGGCGAGGCCGGTGATCGAGGCCGCGCCCTCCCGGACCCTCGACCAGCGGCGTCCCGAGTCGTTTCCGGAGGACCGCGTCCCGTGGAAGGGGGTGAAGTTCGGACACCGCTGACCTGGGGCGGCGCCAGGGGGCTCGGCGGCACCGCCAAGGGCAAGGGGTGCGGGTTCGGGCTACGGGGGGCCGGAGCGTCAGGAGCCGGACGGCTTCGCGTAGTCGCCGAAGCCCGTCCAGTCCAGCGCGACGCAGGCCTCGTCACCGAGGACCCAGGCATCGTGGCCGGGCTTGACCTCCATGTAGTCCCCGCCCCCGTACTCGGTCGACTCACCGTCGTCCATGACGACCTTCATCCGGCCGCTGACGATGTATCCCACATGGGACGCCTGGCAACTGTCGGTGCCGGCGATCGGTTTGACGTGCTTGGACCACTTCCAGCCCGGCTCGAACACGGCACGGCCGACCGCGCCACGCTCACCGGTGACCAGGTCAAGCCTGCCCTTGCCGTCCTCGAAGGGACGGGTCTCGTCCGCTGCGTCGAAACTCTTCTTCACGATGCCGGCCATCATCCGCTCCCGGCGGTGGAGAGGTGGAGTCCCCGAGTCCACTTCCAGGCTACGCCGGGGTTCCGGCGGGCACCTCGCATACCGATACGACAGGTGGTTCGCTTTTGCATTGAATTTTTGTTGAACAGGGATCCCCGTTTGGTGGTTCCGCGCATATCCGCAGCTCAAATTCTGTGCGCATCCCTTATCGGGCAGACCTACACATAAAGGCCAGATAAGCGCACAATGAAGCAGCGACAGCATTTGCCGCAAGCTCGGTCAGACGTGCATGACGCCAGAAGGAGGCGAGTCGTATGGCCGACGTCTCTCACCGTCCTGGTGATATCGCAGGACACCCCGATGCGCCGGAAATGCGGGACCGATATGCCCGTATGCTCCAGACCCGGGGTGTCGCGGCGGTCGAGGAGCTCGTGATCCTCGCCGGTATCTACGCCGCGATCTCCGCGTGGACGGTCCACTTCTCCGCCACCCAGCCCGCACTCGCCATCACCAACCTGGTCGTCGGCATCGCCCTCGCGGTCCTCGGCCTGTGCATGTCGATGGTTCCGGAGCGGTCGCAGGACCTCAACTTCGTGGTCCTGTTGATGGGCGCGTGGCTGATCATCGCCCCGTGGGTGGTCGGGCAGAGCCCCGACACCGGCACCATCCTCAGCAACGTGATCACCGGCGCGTGCGTCTGCCTGTTCTCCCTCACCGCCGGCGGACTGCTCATGACCAAGCAAAGGACGTGACGTTCTGATCCTCTCCCGGAACGGCGGCCCCTCCACTCCCGGAAGTGCCGCCGTTCACTGTTTTCCGCCCCGGAACGGCAACTGCCCGGTAACGAATTGACCCATGAGGTTTCAGCCACCTAAGTTCTGCGTAAAGCTTGCTCCACAGGGACAGGCTCTCCCGCTCGCATACCCAGTCCTTGGGGGGACAAAGTGAACTGGTACCTCGAAGTCATCAAGAAGTACGCCGTCTTCAACGGCCGGGCGCGCCGCCAGGAATTCTGGATGTTCGAGCTGTTCAACTTCATCATCGCGATCGTGCTCGCCATCGTCGCCGTGGCGCTCGACTTCTCGCTGCTGAGCACGTTGTACACGCTGGCCGTCCTCCTGCCGTCCCTCGGCGTGACCGTCCGCCGTCTGCACGACACCGGCCGCTCGGGCTGGTGGATCCTCATCGGCCTGGTGCCGCTCGTCGGCTTCATCGTCCTCATCGTCTTCGCCGCCACCGAGGGCGACCAGCACGAGAACGCGCACGGCCCGAACCCGAAGCTGGCCCCGGCCTACTGACGGTCCCGGCCTGCCGAAGGCCCCGCACGCGCACGCACGCGGCCCCTGGGAGGAACACCTTCCGGGGGCCTTCTGCGTACCCGGCCTCGTACCCGACCGCGTACCCGCCTTCGCCGCGCGGCGAACTGCCGCATAGAGCCGGTACGGCGCGTTCGCCCGTACCGGCTTGTGCAGGATGGCGCACGACCGGTGTCCCGGACCCCGCCTAGCCTCGCCGCAACGGCACCAACGAGGGGCGGTACCACCGGTGAACTGGCACATCCACGACTACCGCGAGAGCGATCTCGCCGCCGTCGTCCATCTGATCGACACGACCGCCGAACTCGGTCAGGAGTCCGTGTTCTCGCTGGCCGAGTGCATCAGCGCCCTGACCACCCGCCAGCCCGCCGTGGTGGCCGTCCATCAGGGCGTACCGATCGGGGCCGCGCTCGCCTGTGTCTCCGGCGAGCGGGCGTGGGTCATGCGCATCGCGATCTCCTCGGCCTGGCGCGGCCGCGGTCTCGCCAGCGCACTCCTCGTGGAACTGGAGCGGCGGCTCGTGGCGGCCCGGGTCGGGCGGATCGCGTACGTCCTGCCGGAGGAGGAGCTCCTCGGAGAGGGTCTCCTCAACGCCGGGTACACGCGCCAGCCGGCCGTCGCATACTTCGAGAAGGTGGAGCCGCTGCACGGTCCGGCCGCCGGGCTCCTCGACGATCTGGGCGGCCGGCTCCTCCCTGGCGACCTGTGGGCCAAGGTCGCCGGGATGGAGCGGGAGAAGGACCTGATCGAGCGCCGGGTGGTGCTGCCGCTCGCCGAGCCGGAGCGGGCCGGCCGGCACGGGGTGCGACCGCCGCGCGCGGTCTGCCTGTTCGGCCCGCCGGGCACCGGGAAGACGACGTTCGCACGCGGGATCGCCTCGCGGCTCGGCTGGCCTTTCGTGGAGATCCTGCCGTCCCGCCTGGCCGACGAGGGGAACCTCGCCGCCGCCCTGCGGTCCGCGTTCGCGCGGATCGCAGAGCTGGAGCGGGTGCTCGTCTTCATCGACGAGGTCGAGGAGATCGCGCCCGTACGCTCGGAGCCCGCGCAGCCCGGCGGGATGCACGGGGTGACGAACGAACTCCTCAAGCTGATACCGGGGTTCAGGGAGCGGGACGAGCGGCTGCTCGTCTGTGCCACCAACTCGATCCGCTCCCTCGACCCGGCGTTCCTGCGGCCCGGCCGGTTCGACTACCTCATCCCGATCGGAACGCCGGACAAGGCCGCGCGTGCGGCGATCTGGGCCCGGTACACCGACGGCAGGACGGACGTCGACATCGACGAACTGGTCCTGGCGAGCGACCTGTTCACACCCGCCGACATCGAGCACGCGGCCCGGATCGCCGCCCAGTCCTCCTTCGAGCGGGATCTGCTCGCCGTCGCAGAGCGGGGCGGGGACAGTCCGGTGCCCGGGGCGAGCACCGCGGACTATCTGGCGGCGATCGGGGAGTGCCGGCCGACGGTCACCCCGGAAATGGTCGAGCAGTTCGCCTCGGACATCACCACACACGCCCGGACCTGATGGCGAACTCCTCCCGGGCGGCGTCGAGTTCGGCCCGGTCGGGCGGCTGGGCCCCGGCCCGGGAGACGGTGAGGGCCGCCGCCGTGCCCGCTCTCCGCAGGAGCTCCGCGAGGCACTCGGGGCCGAGTGCGCCCAGGGCGTCCCGCCCCCGCCCGGCGAGCGTGTCGAGGACGGCGGACATGAAGGAGTCACCCGCGCCGACGGTGTCGACGACCGTGACCGGGGTCGCCTCGGCGGCGACCGTGTCGTGCCGGGTGACGGCGAGCGAGCCGGCCGCGCCCCGGGTGACGAGAACAACGGCGGGACCGAGGGCGATCCAGCGGGCGGCGACCGTCCTCGGGTCCTCGCCCGGGTACAGCCAGGCCAGGTCCTCGTCGCTCGCCTTGACCAGGTCGCTGAGCGCGACGCAGCGCTCGACGCGGGCGACGGCCTCGTCGTGCTCCCCCATCAGCTCGGGCCGTACGTTGGGGTCGTAGCTGACGGTGGCGTGCGCACGGAGCCGCCGGGTCTCGGCGAGAACGGTGGCCGCGCCGGGTGCGGTGACGGCCGCGATCGAGCCGATGTGCACATGCGCGGGCGCCAGGTCGGTCGGCGCGCCGGCCTTCAGCGTCCAGGCGATGTCGAAGGTGTACGAGGCCTGGCCGTGCGCGTCGAGACCGACGACCGCCGAGGGCGTGCGTGCGGGCACGTCGCCGGCCTCCACCCGTACGCCCGCGCCCTTGAGGTGCGCCTCGATGAGCCGCCCGGTGGTGTCGTCGGCGAGCTGGGTGAGCAGGGTGACGTCCCTGCCGAGACGGCCCAGACCGTAGGCGACGTTGGCGGGGCTGCCGCCCGGGTGGACGCGGTCGGCGGCGCCTGAACCGGCCGGGGCGCGGACGATGTCGGCGACGCACTCGCCGATCACCAGGAAGGACATGGGTCAGAGCTCCTTGGCGTAGATGTCCTGGTAGCCGGCCCGACCCCCGCATACGGGTGCCCCGGTGGACGATCCGCAGATCGTACGTGGCTCCGCGCTGTACGAGGGCGGGCACCCGGGCGAGCGCGGCCGCATCGTCGGGGGATCCGCCGCGCCTTACGACGAGCCGGACGACCCTCAGGGCGAGCCGGGCGATGTCAATATCCTGGTCACGAGCGCTCCGGACGGCGTCCGCGGGCGACGGTCGACGCGGACCGGCGAAGACCGACGAAGACAGGGGGACCGGCCCGGTGGAGCAGTACGAGGGACTCGAACTGATGACCGTCACGGAGACGGCCGAGCTGGAGGCGTGGCTGGAAAACCACCATGCCGACCGGCCCGGCGTCTGGCTGAGGATCGCCAAGAAGGACAAGGGGGGCGAGTCGCTGACGAACCCGGAGATCCTCGACTGCATGCTCTGCTTCGGCTGGATCGACGGGCAGCGCAAGGGCGGGGACGGGGCCTACTACTTCCAGAAGTACACGCCCCGGCGGTCGCGGAGCCTCTGGTCGCAGGTGAACGTCCGCAAGGTCGCGGTGCTCACCTCGGCGGGCCGGATGCGTGAGCCGGGCCTCGCCGAGGTGCGGGCCGCGCAGGCGGACGGCCGGTGGGAGTCCGCGTACCCGTCGCAGGCGGAGGCGACCGTACCGGACGACCTTGCGGCGGCACTGGCGGCCGACGCGGGGGCGCGGGCCTTCTACGAGGGGCTCGGGAAGACCGATCAGTACCTCGTGATCATGCGACTGTGGCAGGCCCGCACCGAGAAGGGCCGGGCGCAGCGGCTCGAGCGGATGGTGGCGAAGCTGGCGTCCGGCGAGAAGGTCCGGTGAGTCCCGGGAGGTGAGGGGTCAGCGGCGGCGGCGGTAGAGGACCTGATGGGCGTCGTACTCGACGAAGGACGAGACGTGGGTCATGCCGACGGCTTCGAGGAGCCGCCGGGAGCGGTGGTTCGCCTCCTGCGTCAGCGCGACCACGCTGGGGGTGTCGACGAGCGTGGCCTGGACGACGACGGCGACGGCCTCGCGCGCGTAGCCGTGCCCCCAGTACTCGGGCAGGAACTGGTACGAGACCTCCGTCTCCCCCTCCCGCGCCCCGGGCTCCACCGTCACAAGGCCGAGCAGGGCCTCGTCGGCCGCCCGCACCACCGCGTGCACGCCGGGCGCCCCGACGACCCGACGCTGTCGGATCCGTACGACCTGCTCGGTGACCGGCCCGCCCAGATGACGTCTGACCTCGGGGTCCGTCCACAGCCGGGTGACGGCGGGCACGTCGGCCGCCCGCACGGGGCGCAGCAGGAGCCGGTCCGTGGCGAGGGCGTCGTGCGGGTCCGGAGTCGGGTCCGGTGTCGGTGCCGAGGTCGGTGCCGAGGTCGGGGAGGCGGGCATACCTCCGATCATCTCAGCCCCGGCCGGTCGCCGGGAAGATCCTTCTCGACGTCGGCGTCGACTTCGCCCTGCTCTTCATGGGGATCGCACGGGCGACCGGCACCTACGAGTTCGGCATCCGGGTCGTCCTCCCCACCTCGGGCGGGAGCGGCCTCGACCACCAGGGATCCCGGCCAAGGGCCCGCGGGGGGCCCGTCGCATGGACTCACACCACCAGCGGAACAGGACCGACCGCCTCAGAACCCCTGCGCGCCCTTCAGGGCCGCCTCGATCGTGGACCAGTCCGGGGCCATCGGCGCGTACGTCTCCCTCGCTGTGGCCACGTCCTTGTAGCCGCCGGAGGTGACCACGCACACCACCGGGCCGTCGTTCTCACGCGGCCCGTGGGCGCGCAGACCGGCGAGACCGGCGGCCGCCGAGGTCTCGCACCAGAGCCCCTGTGCGGACAACTCCGCTCGTGCAGCCGCCAGGTGATCGTCCGTCACCGTACGGGCCGCTCCCCCGGTGTCGCGGACCGCGACCACTCCGCGATAACTGTTGAACTCGCAGTCGATGGCGTACGCGGTGGTCGGACCCACGGGAACCCGTGCGACGGGCCGGCCGGTGCGGAGCGCCTCGGTGAGAGCGCCGGCCGCGGCGGGCTCGGTGGCGTACATCCGGGGGACGGAGTGGGTGACCCCGAGCCGTACGAGTTCCTGGAAACCTTTGGCCACACCGAAGAGCAGCTCTCCGTAACCCGTGGGGAGATGGACCGCCGCCGGCGCGCGTCCGAGGGCGAGGGCGATCTCGTACGCGAGGGTCTTGTAGCCCTCGGGACCGAAGGGATGCCCGGTGTGGCCCGCATCCGTGACGCTGCTGACGCTCTGGAAGCCGAGTTCCTCGACGATCCGACGCATCAGGGGCCGTACCGACGCGTACGGGACGGTCAGCACCGTCGCCCCGTAGGCGCGGAGGTGGGAGGCGACCGCGGGAGGGGCGTCCGGGGAGGTGAACACGGCGCAGGGCAGTCCGGCGCGGGCCGCGTACGCGGCGGCGGCCGCGCCGTGGTTTCCCGAGGAGGAGACGACGATGCCCCGAGCGCCGGAGGCGACCGCGGCGCTGACGGCGACCCGGTTGAGGCGGTCCTTGTGGCTCCAGGTCGGGTTGCGGGACTCGTCCTTGATCCACACGCCGTCCGGGAGTTCGACCAGCGGGGTGTTGCCTTCGCCGAGGCCGGGGGCGGCGAGCGGCGGGAGGAGCGGCGCCCACCGTTCGAGCCCGTGGGCGGCGGGGCGGGTGAAGAGGTCGGCGGGGACCTCGTCGTAGGCGTAGTCGATGTCGAGGGGGTACGCGACCTCGTCGGTCGAGGTGACCGGGCAGCCCTGGGTGAGCGGGGGCCAGAGCGGGTGGCGCACGGACGGGTCGGCGAGCGAACGCTGGGCGGTGGCGAGCGAGGTCACATGCGGCCTTTCGGGAAGGGCGGGAAGGGGTGAACGCGGGCTCGGTACGGGAGTCCCCGTACGGGGACTCCCGTATGGGCACTCCGTACGGGGACTCCCGTACGAGGGCTCCGCATATGGGCTCCCGCACATACCCTCCGTACGCGGGCTCCCTTACGCAGGCTCAGTCGGCCATGCGGCGCGTCAGGGCGGCCAGGGCTCCGGGCTGGCGGCCCGGGACCCGCTGCCGGAGGGAGACGAGCAGGGGGCCGAGGGCGCGGGCCCGGGCCCGGTCGCCGATCTGCTCCCACTGGTGGTGCGCCCGGTCCACGGCCCCTTCGACATCTGGGTCGTCCGTCCGCTGGCGCAGGGCGAGCCGGGCTTCGGCGGCCGTGAGCCACAGTTCGCAGCTGCGGGCGGGTTCCCCGGCGAGGCGGGCGAGGTCGGCCCGCACCTCCGTCCAGTGGACGGCCTCCGCGGACCGGGGCCCGTGCCGGCGCAGGGCCTCGGACTCCCAGGCCGCGGCCACCGCCGCCGCCTCGCCGTGGCGTCCGGCCATCGCGGCGGCCAGGATCGCGGGGTGCGGGTCCTGCTCCGCTGCCGGCGCGGGAGCGGGGGCGGGTGCCAGGAGGAACGACTCCGGCGCGGTCGAGGCTGCGTGGGCGGCGGACTCCGCGTGGAGCGTGGCGTGCGGGAGGCGGGCTCCGGATCGCCAGAGTTCCGCCCAGGACCGCAGATAGTCGGGTGCCATGGGCTCGCCCCGGCGCGGGGCGGGAGTGACCCTCCCGTAGAGGGTCGGTCCGGGTCCCAGGTGCAGGAGGTCGGGTGTGGTGGCCAGGCGTTCCCATACGGCGGCGTCCGCCGCGAAGTCCGCGACGACGGTCGTGGTGCCGGGTGCCCGGGCGGCGAGTTCGCCGGCGAGCCAGTGCCAGGGCAGGGCCGTGTAGCGAAGGGTCGCCGGGGTGGTGCGCGCGAGGGCGAGGTGGGGCAGCTGTTGCCTGCGGTCGAGATGGAGCTGCCCCGCGAGGCAGAGGACGAGTGGCCCCGGGCTCGCCGCGGCGGCGCGCAGGCGGGTGAGGACGGTCTGCGGGTCGAGCGGATCGGCGAGTTCGACGACCGTGGCCGTGCTGGTGCCGGTGAGGACGCCGGGTGGCACGGCGGCGAGGGCCGGCAGCACGGAGGTGGCATCCATTGCGCGCCCTCGCCCGGCGGGTGCGGCGGCGAGCAGGAAGGCGGTACCGGTGGCGGCGATTCCCGTCCCGCCCGCGACCCCCGTCCCTCCCGTCACGGCCGAAGGCGACGCTGCTCCCGTCACGCCCGAAGGCGACGCTGCTCCCGTCGCTTCCGCCCGACCCGTACGCGCCCCGCCCGTCACTCCCGTAACTGCCGTACCAGAGGCTCCCGTCGCGCCCGTTCCCGTCGTCGCACCCGCCCCGCCCGTGACCGCCGTGCGCGTGCTCACCGTGCCGATTCCGTCGTCGTTCACCACCCCAGCACCGTAACCCGTCGTGCCCTGGCCAATAATCGCTGGGCCTTTGACATATGCCAGAAGCACCACCGGATCGAGTGTTGCCAAATCCCTTACGGGCTGTCGCGGGCTGTGCAACAGTCGTATGCGGGCCTCACTTTCACACCTGGCCTGGCCGTGCCGCGCCTGTATCGGAGTACCACATGCCGTCCCCTCTGTTCGCGGACCGCCCCGCCCAGCAGCCGGAACCGGGCGCGGTGGACGCGCTGATCTCACAGACCCGCCGCCTGCGCGGCGAGCTCGTCGCCGTGCGCCGGGAAGCCGTGGTGAACGACGACGACCCCCAGCAGCGCTGGCAGCGCGCCCTCTGCGACCTGGCCGTTCACCAACTCGACGACCTCGGAGCCCACTTGGGTCAGCTCCGGGCGGGCGTCCCGGAGGAGGTCGCCCCCGAGGAGACCGCGGACGCGGTCCTCGACACGGCACTGTCGACCGACCCCGGCACCGCCTACGGCGAGATCGCCCCGCAGCGCACCGGCTCCCTGCTCTCCCGCGTGGGCAGCGCCGAGTGGAACCTCCTCACCGACGAGGTCAGCTGGTCCGAAGAGCTGTTCCAGATCTTCGGACGCACGCGCGAGAGCGGCCCGATGTCGCTGGACGAGATGCCCACGATGGTCTTCGCCGAGGACCAGTCCGTCCTCCAGGGCATGGTGACGGACTGCCTGATCGACGGGAAGCCGATCGACGGCGAGTTCCGGATCGTGCGGACCGATGGCTGCGTGCGCACCGTGCACATGACGGGCGAGCCGGTCCTCGACGCCGACGGCTGCACCGCCTCGATGTGGGCCGTGCTCCGCGATGTCAGCGAACTGCGGCGCAGTCAGCGGGCGGTCCGGGAGAGCCGGGACAGCCTGGAGCGCAGCCGTCACATCGAGCAGACCGAGCGACGGGTCGCCGTCGAGCTCCAGGAAGCGGTGCTCCCGCCCTGGCGCGGCTCGCTCCGCTTCGCCCACGACGGCCCCGCCCCGCTCGACGTGGCCGCCCACTACCTCCCGGCCGCCAGTACCGGTCTCATCGGCGGCGACTGGTACGACGCGCTGGCCCTGCCCCACGGGGACGCGCTGCTCACCGTCGGTGATCTGACGGGCCACGGGGTCGCCGCGACCTCCTCGATGGCCATGCTCCTCGGCGCGCTGCGCGGTATGGCCGTGGCCGGGATCCGGCCGGCCGCCCTGATGGGCCACCTCAACCAGCTCCTGGAGACCTCCGTACAGCCCGCGCTCGGCAGCGCGATGTGCTGCCGCTACGACCCGGTCGCCCAGACGCTGACCTGGGCGCAGGCCGGACACCCCGCCCCGCTGCTGTTCCGCGACGGGACGGGGCACGTCCTCCGGCGGCCCGAGGGTGTCCTCCTCGGGGCCACGACCGGGGCTGTGTACGGCGAGGCCGAGACCCGGCTGCTCCCCGGTGACCTGCTCGTCCTGCACACCGACGGTCTCACCCGTGGCAGCGGTCCGGACGACGACACGGGCACGCGACGACTGCTCGCGCTCGGTCGGCGGCTCATCTCGGCGCGGGACGCCCAGGACGGTGTCCGTGCGGTGGTCGAGGAGTTCGGCGAGGAGCAGCGCGAGGACGACGCCTGTGTGATGGTGGTCCGGGTCGGACGCTGAACCGCCGGGCACGGGGCGGCCGTTCGGCCTCGGCCGGACGCACCGGGGCAGCCCGGCGCACCATCACGGCCCGACGCGCCACGACGCTGTGGCACGACAGCCCGGTCATCGACTGCCGCTCAGCGACAGCCCGTTGACAGCAGTAGGTGGAGCTCCTCGACCGTGGCCCCGTCGTTCGACCTCGTCGTCCGACCTCTCCTTCGGCCCCCTCAGGCCTGCCCCGTCCTCGGTCGGTTGACCGGTGACCTCGGCAGGGCCAGTTCGATCTCCTCGCGCAGGTGCTCGATCCTCGCGTATCCGGCGTACTGCCCGGTGAGCCGGTACATCTCGCGGAGCCGGTCCCAGGTCCGGTGGGACGAGGTCTCCCCCATGGACATCAGGGCGAGCCGGGCGTACCGGTCGGCCTGCTCGGGGTCGTCGGCGATGAAGCAGGCCGAGGCGAGTGAGATGTGGTCGAAGAGCTTCGAGCGGTCGTGACCACCGCGCCGCAGTTCGATCGCCAGCTTGGCATGGCGCTGGGCGGGGACCGCCGCGGCCGGGTCGTGATCGGCGAGGGTGCGGTAGGCGAGGGCCTGCATGCCGTGCATGTCGGCCTCGTCGAAGTTCTGCATCCAGCTGGGATTCTTCTCGTCGCGCCGGTCTGACACGAACAGGTCCTCGGCCTCGCCGAGGGTGCGGCGCATGGCCTGCCCCCGGCCCATCGAGGCCTGCGCCCAGGCCTCGATCGTGTGGAACATGGCCCGGGTCCGGGGCAGCACGCGTTCGCCCGAGCCGTCCTTGGCGAGCTTCATCAGGTCGAGGGCGTCGTCGGGCCTGCCCAGATGCACCATCTGGCGGGCGGCCCGGGACAGCGCCTCGCCGGCCCGGGGCCGGTCGCCACCTTCGCGGGCCGCGTGGGCGGCGATCACGAAGTACTTCTGCGCCGTGGGTTCGAGGCCGACGTCGTGGGACATCCAGCCGGCCAGGACGGCCAGGTTGGCGGCGACGCCCCAGAGGCGCCGCTGGAGGTGGTCGGCGTGGCGGTAGGCGAGCATGCCGCCCACCTCGTTGAGCTGGCCCACCACGGCCTTGCGCTGGAGACCGCCACCCCGGGAGGCGTCCCAGGCACGGAACACCTCCACCGAGTGCTCCAGAGCCTCGATCTCCTCCGACCCGATGGGGGCGGCCTCGTAGCGGTCGAACCCAGCGGGGTCGGCGTGGAGGGGATCGACGGCCCGCTGGGGGCCGGCCTGGCGGTTGGGGTCGGTCTGCAGCCAGTCGTGCATGGCATTGCTGAGTACGGAGCCGGCGGCAAGCGCGGCACCCGCGCCCACCAGGCCGCGTCGGTTGAGCATGAGGTCCATTCCCGTGAATTCGGTGAGGACCGCCGCCGTACGATCGGGTGCCCAGGGCAGCCCGTCAGGGTTCTCCGTCTTCCTGACGTCCTGCTGCTTTCCGCTGCGCCCGTGTCGTACGAACCCGAGGTCCTCGATGGTCACGACACGGCCGAGTCGCTCGGTGAACAGTGCTGCCAGCACCCGGGGGACGGGATCGCGCGGGGTCTCGCCCCGGTCGATCCACCGCCGCACCCGCGAGGTGTCGGTCGCCAGCTGGGGGTGGCCCATGGCCGCCGCCTGCCGGTTGACGAGTCTCGCGAGTTCGCCCTTGGACCATCCGGCCAGGCCGAACAGGTCTGCCAGGCGGGTGTTGGTTTGTCCGGTCACGTCTAAGCCCCCAGGTTCTCGGCTGAGTTGAATGTAGCCCTCTGTCATAGGCCTGGCGACAATTCGCCAGGGTTCGCCAGGGCACGCTCGATGTTCCGCCACCCGCACGCGGGTGTCAGGTAGGAACGCGCCACCCCGCCCCGCCGACCGGCCCTCATTCCCCAGGGTGCGGACCGGGGGCGGGCGGGGCGACGCACGCAACTCGTCGGCACACGAAGGGATCTGTCACCTCCATGTACACAGCATCGTCCTCCGTGTCCGCCCCGCCCCGGCCTCAGCACCGCATCGTCCCGGCCGGCGCCGGACCCTACCTCGCCCCCGCCCCGCAGGCCGTCCGGCCGAGACGCTGGGCGGCCGGCACGGGTACCCAGCCGATCAGCGGGAGAATCGATCTGTCCGGCCCTCAGGGGGCGCAGCTGAAGATGGCGATCGCCTCGGTCCACCGCATCTGCCCGGAGTTCAACCCGGTCCAGGTGCTGCGGCGCAGCGGGCGTTCCGTACTGATCGTCGGAACGACCGGACGGACCACGGCGGTCGCGAAGTGTTTACTGGACCACTCCCCCGCGTGGGTCGAGCGGTTCCGGCACGAGATAGCTTCCTACCGCTCCTTCGTCCGCCACCGGCCGCCGGTGCGGGCGCCCCGGCTGATCGCGGCCGACCCGGAGAACTGCACGCTGGTGATCGAGCGGATGCCCGGACGGGCGGCCGCGCTCTCGCGCCACCCCGTCGAGGCTCCGCCCCGCGCCGACGTGCGGGCCGCGCTCGGCTCGATCGCCCGGCTCAACGCCTGGCGGCCGCCGGCCGGGACGTTCGACGCACCGCTGGACTACGGCACCCGGATCGCGCGCTACCACGAGCTCGGCCTCTTCACGGACCGGGACCGGGACGACCTGCAGAAGCTGCTGCACGGTCTGGCGCACGCGGGCGGCCGCCAGGGCATGGGGCAGTTCTGTCACGGTGACGCTCTGCTCTCCAACATCCTCCTCTCCCCCGCCGGACCGGTCCTCGTCGACTGGGAGCACGCCGGCTGGTACCTGCCCGGCTACGACCTGGCGACCCTCTGGGCGGTTCTCGGTGACGCGCCGCTGGCCCGGCGCCAGATCAGTCAGCTCGCCCAGCAGGCGGGACCGGCCTCCCGGGACGCCTTCCTGGTGAACCTGATGATCGTGCTGACGCGGGAGATCCGTACCTACGAGACGGCGGTGCAGCGCACCATGAAGGAGGCCCCGCCTGCCGGTTCCGTACCGGTGCCCACGGGCGCGCTCGCCCCCGGTGAGGAACAGCGGCTGCTCCTGAGGCGGCTGCACGACGACTGCGCCATGGCACGGCGGGCCGTGCGCGCGGCGGTCGGGACGCGCTGAGACGGGCGGGCCCGACCGACGACACGGGGGGTGCGCCGTGCGCCCGGTGCCGACACACCGGGACGCGGCGCACCGGCCTCACCGCCACCGCACCGCCGAGCGACTCCGGATCGCCTTCAGGATCCGAGCCAATGGTCCACTCCACTGACGCGTCCCAGGCCCGGGACCCGTCTCCGCGAAACTCCGCCAGATGGCCTCCATTCCCACTCTGACGTGGGAACTTCCTTTCGCGTGCGCGTGATTGACGGATCGTCCGGGAGCCGATACCCCTGTACGGGTTCGGCCCCGCACGCCCCGGTGTCACCCCCCGCCCCTGGAGGCTGCCTTGCTCCGTTCCGTGTCCCTCAGACGTACGCCGTCGCGTCGTCTGCCGAAGACCATGGGCGCCCTCGCGTCCGCCGCCCTGCTGCTCCCCCTGTTGTCCGCCGCCCCGCCGGCCGGTGCCGAGGTGCCCGAGGCTGGTGCCCTGCAGGAGCAGTTCGCGCGGGCGGCCGCGCGGCACGGCGTACCCGAGAGTGTGCTGCTCGCCGTCTCGTACCTCCAGTCGCGCTGGGACGCCCACGGTGGTGCGCCGAGTGTGACCGGTGGCTACGGGCCGATGCATCTGACGGACGCGGTGACGGCGCTGGCCGAGGCCGCACCGCATCACTCGGAGGGTGCGGAGGATGCGCGCGGCGACGCCTCGCGCGCCGTGCGCTCCGGCGTGGAGGCGCCGGTCCCGGCCGCAGGGGCGCTGCCCGCGCGGCTGCGCACGCTGGAGCGGGCGTCCGCGCTGTCCGGGATTCCGGCCGAGGAGCTGCGCAGCCGTACGGCGGCGAACATCGAGGGCGGGGCGGCGCTGCTCGCCGCCGCGCAGCGGGAGTCCGGCCGTCCGGCGAGCGCGGACCCGGCCGACTGGTACGGGGCGGTGGCGCGGTACTCGGGCGCGGACGACTCGGCGACGGCCTCGACGTACGCGAACGATGTCTTCGACGTGATCCGGACCGGCGAGTCGCGGACGACGGACAGCGGGCAGGTGGTGACGCTCCCCGCCGCTCCGGCGGTCGCACCCGCCACGGAGCAGGTCGCGGGCCTCGGGCTCCGCAGTCCCGCCGGCGGTCCCGTGGAGTGTCCGCGCACGGTGGCCTGCGAGTGGATCCCGGCGCCGTACGAGGAGTTCGGCGACGGCGACTACGGCAACCACGACAAGGGGAACCGGCCCGCCTCCCAGTCGATCGACTACATCGTCATCCATGACACCGAGGCCACCTGGGACGTCACCCTGAAGCTGGTGCAGGACCCGACGTACGTGTCCTGGCAGTACTCGCTGCGCTCGTCCGACGGACACATCGCCCAGCACCTGCCGCTCAAGGACGTCGGCTGGCACGCCGGCAACTGGTTCGTGAACGCCAAGTCCGTGGGCCTTGAGCACGAGGGCTTCCTCACCTCGCCGGACTCCTGGTACACGGAGGCGATGTACCGGACCTCCGCGCGGCTCGTGCGGTATCTCGCCGCCCGGTACGACATCCCGCTCGACCGGCAGCACATCCTGGGCCACGACAACGTGCCGGGCACGGTGACGTCCACGATCAAGGGCATGCACACCGACCCGGGGCCGTACTGGGACTGGGCGCACTACTTCCGGCTGCTCGGCCGTCCGATCACACCGAGCGCCGGTCCCCGTGCCGGAGTGGTGACGATCCGGCCGGACTACAGCGCCCATCAGCCGGTCTACACGGGCTGTGTGACGGCGGGCGAGGCGTGTGCGCCCCACGGCAGCGGGGCGGTGCGCCTGCACACCGGGCCGAGCGCCGACGCGCCCCTGGTGAAGGACATCGGTCTGCGGCCGGGCGGGCAGGACTCGACCACCGGGGTCAACGACACCGGGGCGCGTGCCTCGACGGGGCAGAGCTACGCGGTGGCGGAGCGCCTCGGTGACTGGACGGCGATCTGGTACCTCGGGCAGAAGGCCTGGTTCCACAATCCGGCGAAGGAGCCGACCGCGGTCAACGCGCGGGGTCTCGTCCTGACGCCCCGCGAGGGGCTGGCGTCGGTGCCGGTGTACGGGCGGGCGTACCCGGAGGCCTCGGCGTATCCGGCGGGCGTGCCGGTGCAGGCGGTGTCGCCGCTGCCGTACCAGCTGCTCGCCGGTCAGCGGTACGTGGTGGGCGACCGGACCCCGGGCGAGTACTACTTCGCGCCGGTGTTCGACAGCAGCGGGCACAAGGTCGTCCGGGGTCAGGAGGAGTACTTCCAGATCCAGTTCGGCCATCGGGTGGCCTTTGTGAAGGCCGCTGACGTGCGGGTTTCACGGGCCTGAGGAAGGGCTGGCCGAAAACTGTGAGGTGGTGCCGGATGAACGATCCGACACCACCTCTTCGGCGTTCATAGGACTATCCAGGAGATCGCGTGCGCCGTACGGGCGACGGGTAAAGGTGGGCCGGACGACAGCCCATGCTCACCGGAAGGCCCCCCAGCAGATGCCTCAGCCCTTCGTTATGCCGGATTTCTATGTTCCGTATCCGGCGCGGCTCAATCCCCATGTGGAGACCGCCCGCACGCACACCCGGGACTGGGCGCGGGAGATGGGGATGCTGGAGGGTTCGGGGGTCTGGGAGCAGCACGACCTCGACTCCCACGACTACGCGCTGCTCTGCTCGTACACGCATCCCGACTGCGACGAGGAGGCTCTCGACCTCGTCACGGACTGGTACACCTGGGTGTTCTTCTTCGACGACCACTTCCTGGAGATCTTCAAGCGGCCCCAGGACCGGGCGGGCGGCAAGACGTACCTCGACCGGTTGCCGCTGTTCATGCCGGCGGACCCGGCGGCGGGCATGCCCGAGCCCACCAACCCGGTCGAGGCCGGGCTCGCCGACCTCTGGCTCCGGACCGTTCCCTCGATGTCCGAGGGCTGGCGGGTGCGGTTCGCGGAGGCGACGGAGCACCTGCTGTACGAGTCGCTCTGGGAGCTCGACAACATCAACGACGGGCGCGTCGCCAACCCCGTCGAGTACATCGAGATGCGGCGCAAGGTGGGGGGCGCGCCCTGGTCGGCGGGGCTCGTCGAGTACGCGGCCGGGGCGGAGGTGCCGGCCCAGGTGGCGCACTCCCGGCCGCTGCGGGTCCTGCGGGACGCCTTCTCCGACGCCGTCCACCTGCGCAACGACCTCTTCTCCTACCAGCGCGAGGTGGAGGACGAAGGCGAGAACAGCAACGGCGTCCTGGTCCTTGAGCGTTTCCTCGGCTGTACGACGCAGGAGGCGGCGAACGCCGTCAACGACCTGCTGACCTCACGGCTCCAGCAGTTCGAGAACACGGCCCTGACCGAAGTACCGCTGCTCGCCGCGGAGAAGAACCTGAGTGCGGCCGAGTGCGCGGCGGTGGCGGCGTACGCCAAGGGGCTTCAGGACTGGCAGTCCGGCGGCCACGAGTGGCACATGCGTTCCAGCCGGTACATGAACGAGGGCATGGTCGGCGGTCCTTCGCACCTCGAAGGGGTCCTCGGTACCTCGGCGCTCGACATCCGCACCCTCTTCGGGCGCCCGGCCGCCTCCCGGCAGCGGGTGCTCACGCACGTCCCGCACCAGCGGGTGGGGCCGTCGCTGCTGCCCGAGTTCGACCTGCCGTATCCGCTCACGCTCAGCCCGCACCACGCCGAGGCGCGCCGGCTCTCGCTCGACTGGGCCGAGCGGTTCGGTCTCCTGGACGACATCTGGGACCGGCCGATGGCGGAGGGCTTCGACCTGGCGCTGTGCTCGGCCGGGCTCGATCCGGACGCCACACTGGAGGAGCTGGAGCTCAGCGCGGAGTGGCTGACCTGGGGCACGTACGGGGACGACCTCTACCCGTCGGTCTTCGGGCGATCCCGCAACCTCCTCGGCGCGAAGGAGCAGACCGAGCGCTTCAAGTCCTGTATGCCGGTGGCCGATCCGGCCGCCGGGGCGGCGCTCGCCGTCAACCCGATGGAGCGCTCGCTCGCCGACCTCTGGGCGCGGACCGCGGGCCCCATGGCGCCGGAGGCCCGTGCGCAACTGCGGTACGCGCTCGACGTCATGCTGGACAGCTGGCTGTGGGAGCTGCACAACCAGGCGCAGCACCGGGTTCCCGACCCCGTCGACTACATCGAGATGCGCCGCAGCACCTTCGGCTCCGAACTGACCACGCTGATGTGCCGGTTGCGGCACGAAGAGGTGCTGCCGCCGGAGCTGTACCGCTCGGGGACCGTGCGCGCCCTGGAGAACGCGGTCATGGACTACGGGACGCTGATCAACGACCTCTTCTCCTACCAGAAGGAGATCGAGGTCGAGGGTGAGGTGCACAACGGCGTTCTGGTGCTCCAGAAGTTCTTCGACTGCGACTATCCGACGGCGGTGGCCATGGTCGACGACCTGATGCGGGGCCGGCTGCGCCAGTACGAGCATCTGAAGACGCGTGAAGTCCCGTTGATGTACGAGGAGTTCCGGCTCGACGCGGCGGGCCGTGCGGCCTTCGAGGCGTATCTCCGGGAGTTGGAGGACTGGCTCGCGGCCATCCTCAACTGGCACCGGAAGGTCCGGCGTTACGCGGCGGAGGACGTGCACGTGGGCAGCGGTACGGCGCTGCTGCGCCGCGGTCCGACCGGGCTGGGCACGTCGGCGGCCCGGATGGCGGAGCTGCTGGGGCCGGTGAGGGTCTGACGCGGGTGTGGAGCGGCCCCTACGGGCCGCTCCACACTCCGAGGATCAGGTGTGCCGGCCGCGCAGCTCGTCCAGTTCGCGGCGGTCGCGCTTGGTGGGGCGACCGGCGCCCCGGTCGCGCACGGCGGCGACGGCCACGTGCTCGCGCGGCGGCGGGGGCGGACTGTTGTCCACGTACGCCTCGACGGCGACCGGTGGACCGACCCGCTTGGTGTGGAGCTCCTTGACCTCGACGATCCGCTCCCGGCCGCCGTGGAAGATCCGGACCTCGTCGCCGGGCTTCACCGACTGGGCGGGCTTGGCCCGTTCGCCGTTGACCTTGACGTGTCCGGCCCGGCAGGCCGCGGCGGACTGGGCGCGGGTCTTGGTGAGACGGACCGCCCAGATCCAGCTGTCGACGCGTGCGCTCATCGGCCCCCGCTCCCCCCGTCAGCCCTGCTGGAACAGCTCGGCCGGCAGCGGCTTCAGCAGCGCGTACAGGTCGTCGGTGATCGGCCGGTCCCAACTGGCGATCGTGACGAGGACGTTGTCGCTGCGGTCGAACTGGACGCAGGAGATGCGGCTCTCGGAGAGCTTGAGGCGACGGACGATGAGGAGGTTGTCGCCCTGCATCACGGGGCAGTCCTCGGTGTCGAGGACCTCGACCGGCTCGTCGTTCTCGAGGGCCGCGAGGAGCTGGGCCACCTCGAAGGGGATCTGGCCGTCGGCGAGCTCGCGGGCGGGGGAGCCCTCGGGCAGATTGCCGATGATCATCGCGGGACCGCGGCCGCCGAACAGGTCGTACCGGAGGAAGACGCCCTGGCAGGAGCCGTCGGGCGCGGGCAGCAGGCCGGCGCCGAGGTTGCCGGGCCAGTCCCCCGGGTCCATGGCCAGGACATCGAAGTCCGGGCCCGCGGGAGTGGCGGCGCTACGGCGGCGGAGGAAGGACATACGGCCATGGTACGTGCCCCGGCGCGCGATGCGACGCGCCGGGCGGCTCCGGGAGGTCAGCCTTGTCCGGCGGGGTCCCGGGTCTCCCGTGCGGTGTTCCTCAGGGCCTGCGCGAGGCCCGTCCGGTCGGTCCCGAGCTTGCGGTAGACCGCCGAGAGCAGCCGGGCCACCGTGGTGCCGTCGACGCCGAGGACGGCGGCCGCGTCCTGGTCGCGGACGGTGAGATCGGCGGCGGCGCGCTCACGGGCGGTGAGCGTGTCCGTGCCCGCGGGGTGCAGCGCCCGAGGACGGAGTCCGGCCGCCGCGAGCTCGGCCCGGGCCACCTCGGCGAGGGCGTCGGCGCCACAGTCCTGGGCGGCCTCCAGGCCCCGGTAGAGGTGCTCGGCGGCCTCCCCGGCGCGTTCGGTGCGGCGCAGGGCCGCGCCGAGGGCGACGAGCGAGCGGGCCAGCTCGTACGCGGCGGGTGACTGGTCGAGCCAGTCCACGGACTCCTCCAGGAGCTTCACGCGCTCGGAGGGCTCGGACACCTCGGCGGTCACTCGGAGCGCCTGGCCGATCGCGGAGGGAGCCCCGTACTGGCGGGCGCGGGCGACCGCGTCGTGGGCGGTGGCGACGGCCTTCTCCGGGGAGGTCGCCGCCTCGGCGAGCGCGAGGTGGAGCTGCCAGGGACAGCAGGAGGGGTTGCGCTTGCCGCGCGGATCGAGGCGCCTTCCGACGGCGGCCAGCTCCTCGGCGGCCTCCTTGGTGCGGCCGGTGGCGAGCAGCAGTTCGGCGTGGACGGTCTCGCAGTCGGGGATGGTGATGGCGGCGGGGAACGGTTCGCCGAAGTCGTGCTCGCGGGCGACCCGCTCGGCCTCGTCCGTACGGCCCCTGGCGATGAGGACCTCGATCATGACGCCGGTCGCGTACCAGAGGGCCGGGGTGCGGGCGCCGACGCGCTCGGCGAGGCGGAGTCCGGCGCGGGCGAAGTCCTCGGCCTCCATCAGACGGCCGCGCCGGAAGCGGATGTAGCCGATGAGGGTGTACGCGAAGGCGAGGTGCGCCCCGCGCCAGCCCTGCTTCTCGAATTCGGCGGTTCCGGCGGCGAAGAGTTCCTCGGCGCGGCCGGGCCGGTCGGCGTAGAGGTGGAGGAGGGCCACGAGGACCGGCACCTCGAAGCCCCGGCTCTCGTCGGCCCAGGTCAGGCCGCCTTCGAGGGCGCGTTCGGCATGCTTGAGGGCGACGGAGGAGGGTTCGGCGCGCAGGGTGGCGTCCCAGGCGCGGAGTCCGATGATGTACCGCTCGGTGACGTCGCGGCCGGTGAGCCGGTCCGCAAGGGCCGCGAGGCGCCGGGACCGGGCGGGCGATTCGGGTTCGTCGGCGCGCAGGGCGTCCCACATGAACTTCTCGGCCTGCATCCGCAGCCGGCTGCGGGCGTCGGTGGCCTGCCGGGCCTCGCGGCCGAGGAGCTCGGAGGCCTCCACGAGCCTGTCGCTGTGGGCGAGGACCTGGGCGAGGCGGTAGACGATGCCGTGGCGGAGCGCCGGGTCGGCGACGGGCTCCTCCAGGGCGGCGCGCAGATGGTTGACGGTGGTGGCGGGTTCGGTGAGGAGCGAGGAGCAGCCGAGTTCGAAGAGGACGGCGGCCCGGTCGGCGGGGGCGGGCGGTTCGCTCAGGGCGCGGGCGAGGAAGCGGCGGGCGGCGTCAGGGGCTCCGGCGCGGAGGTTCTCGCCGGCGGCGGCGCGCAGCTGGTTCACGACCCAGGGGTCGCCCTCGGGGTGGGTCTCCAGGAGGTGGCGGGCGGCGGCGGTGGGTCCGTGGCCGGCGTCGACGACGCACCAGGCGGCCTGGCCGTGCAGGGCGACGCGGGTGGCGGCCGGGATGGAACGGTAGACGGTGGTGGCGATGAGGGGGTGGACGAACTGGAGCGGGTCGTCCGGTCCTTCGGCCTCGGCAAGGACCCGGGCCTCGCGGAGTCGGGCGGCGCATTCGGCGACCGCCTCGCTGCCGAGACCGGCGACGGCGCCCGCGAGCTGGGGCGAGATCTCGGTGCCGAGGACGGCGCAGGCCCAGGCGAGTCGGACGGTGGCGGAGCCGAGCCGTTCGAGACGGGTGACGAGGCCGGTGCCCTTGAGGGCGGCGGCGAGGTCGCGGAGCTCGTGGGCGCCGTCGGCGGTGGGTTCGAGGCCGTGGTCGCGGACCTTGGCGGCGAGTTCGACCGCCTCGAAGGGGTTGCCGGAGGTGACGGCCCAGAAGTCGTGGCAGAAGGTGTCGTCGGCTTGGGAGCCGACGCGGTCGCGGACGAGCCGGGCGACGGCGTCGGAGGTGAGCGGGGCGAGCCCGAGGGGTCGCTGCCCGGACCTGCGTGCGGTGAACTCGACTCCCTCGGCAGGGAGTTCGTCGGGCCGGTAGGCGACGACGAGGAGCATGGGCAGCTCCTCGGCGCGCGGGGCGAAGGCGGCGAGCCAGCCGAGGGATTCGGGGTCGGCCCAGTGGACGTCGTCCAGGACGACGACAAGGGGTGCCCGTCGTACGGCGAGGTGGGTGAGGACCCAGTCGAGCCCGTCGCGCAGGCCCTGCGGGTCGGGCGGCGAGCCCTCGACGGATGCGCGGAGCCCGAGGGCGGGGCCGACGATGTCGTACCAGGAGCCGAGGCGTTCGCGCAGTTCGGCGTCGGTGGCGTGGGCCAGCTGCGGCTGGAGGAGCTGCCGGGCCACGTGGAACGCGACCCGCTGCTCCTGGTCGCCGCCGCGCGCGGACAGCACGGTGCAGCCACGGGCGCCGGCGCGGCGCCGGATCTCGGCGAGCAGGGTGGTCTTGCCGAGGCCCGCGGGGGCGGCGTAGGCGAGGATGCCGCCGCGGCCGGTGCCCGGGCGACGGCCGGGGGCCTCGCTGGAGGGGTCGGCCGCTCGGGCGGAGTCGCCGGTTCGGGCGTGGTCGGCGGTTCGGGCAGAGTCTCCGGTGCGGGCGGGGTCGCCGGTCCGTGCGTGGTGGGCACCCGATGCCGGCCGAGGGCCCGTTCCCTGCCGGAGTCCGGAGTCGGGTACGACGACCAGGTGGGGGCCGCGGGCACCGCGGGGTGCGGGGACGCTGTCGGGCCACGACGGCTCGTCGGCCAGACCTGTCAGGAGGTCGAGCGCCTCCTCGGCCGCGGTGAGCGCCGCCTCACGCTCGAAGAGGCCGAATCCCTGACGGGCCGACCCGCCGTCCTGACGTGCCACGTTCCACCCCCACACAGGGGGCGCGCGCCCGGCGCACGGTCAGGAGCGTCGAGCGGGTGGCCCCGCGAAAACTCCAGCGTACGCCCGAAGGAGTGGCCTGGGACGGTCAAACACCCAAGCCAGGGCGTCGGATGGCCTCCACAGCTCATTCCGCCCGGCACAGAGCGGTGGAGAGGACCTTCGTCGCGGCCGTCGCGGCAGCGTCGGACATGGTCAGACCGGTGTTGACGGACAGGGTGACCTGCCGCTCACCGTCCGCGGAGGTGAAGCTGAACGTCTGGTATCCGACGACTTCTCCGGTGTGCCCGGTGACCGGCCCGTCGGAGGGGCACGTGTTGGCGTTGCTCTCCAGGCCCAGGCCGTAGGAACGCCCCGGCCGCCCGGGGTTCATGGGCTGCATGGCGCGCATCTCCCTCACCAGGCCGGGCGGCAGCAGCCGGCCGTCGAAGAGCGCCTTGTAGAAGGTGTTCAGGTCGTGAGTGGTGGAGATGAGCGTCCCGGTGGCCCAGTAGGCGGCAGGGCTGAACTCGGTGAGGTCGGTGGGCGCGGCGCCCGGTCCCCTGCCTTCGAGCCATTCGTACCCGTGCAGATGCCGGCCCTCAAGGCTCGGGGTGGTCGGGAAGGTGGTGCCCTTCAGGTGCAGGGGCCGCAGGATGCGGCGGTCGATCTCGTACCGGAGCGACCGCCCGGTGACGTGTTCGACGAGCAGTCCGAGGACGACGTAGTTGGTGTTGGAGTACTCCCAGGTCGTGCCGGGCGCGGGCCGGTTCGGCGCGTCGGCGACGAGCGCGATGAGTTCGCGCGGGGTGTACGTGGCCTTCTGCGCGTCCCGTATCGGGTCCGGCTTCCTCAGCAGCACGTCGGTGTAGTCGGCGAGACCGCTGGTGTGGTGGAGCAGCTGCCGTACGGTGATGTGTTCGCCGCCCGGCACCACGCCGGGGAGCTGTTCCTCGATGGTGTCGTCGAGCCGGACCCTGCCCTCGGCCACCAGCTGCAGGACGAGCGTGGCGGTGAAGCTCTTGGTCACGCTCCCGGCCCGGAACCGGTCACCGGCCTGGGCGGCGCGTCCACTGCCCACATCGGCGGTCCCGCTGCTGCCCCGCCACACCCCTCGCCCGTCCCGCACCTCGGCCACGGCTCCGGGCACGCCGGCGGCGACGGCGGCGTCGAGCGCCTGCTGGAGCGCGGCCCGATCGGCGCCGGGTGCCGGTGCGGCGGCCGCAGCGGGAGTGCCGACGGGCACGAGCAGGGCGACGGAGGCGGCGACGGCGAGCACGGAGGCGGCGGAGGTCCTGCGGTGTGACTTCATGGAATGGAGGCCTCATCTACGGCTGGAGCGGCTTGAGTTGGCTTCAGCGTAGGCCGGTGGAGTGCCCCGACGATCATGACTGGGGAGGAGCGGGTGAACCCGCCGCCCTAGGGGTGACCCCGAGGATCGCCGGGGTTCCCGTCCGCTCCGGGCCTCAGCCCTGCGTGAGCCGCTCCAGTACGGCCAACGCCTCCTCCGCGCGCGCGTGTTCCACGAAGAGGTGGTCGTGGTGGAAGCCTGCCACCACGTTGCAGCTGAGTCCCGCCTCGGCGAGCACCCCGGCGACGGCGGCCGTCAGCCCGACGGCGTCGAGTGCGGAGTGCACCCGCAGCGTGATGCGGCCGGCCACGTAGTCGTACGCGAGGGAGGCGGCGTCCGCCTCCTCCTGGCGTACGACGAGGGTGAGTCCTTCGTCCTCGGCGACGGTGACCACCGGGGCGACCCCGGCCGGGGCGGGGCCGTCCACCGTGGTGAAGACATAGCGGCCGGGGTCGAGCTCCGGGCGCATCCCGGCGAGCAGCCGGGTCAGATCACGTTCCGCGTTCATGCCCGCCAGGGTAGGCGTCCCGGCCCAGGTGGTGTCCGGAAAGTCCCGCCTGGCCCGACCGACAAGACACCCCCTGGGTCAGCCGGTGGGCGGGGTGTCCCCCACGAGCCACATGGAGAAGAACTGGGCGCCGCCTCCGTAGGCGTGCCCGAGCGCCCTGCGGGCGCCGTGGACCTGGTGCTCGCCCGCCTCCCCGCGGACCTGGAGCGCGGCCTCGGCGAAGCGGATCATGCCGGAGGCTCCGATGGGGTTGGTGGAGAGGACTCCGCCGGAGGGGTTCACGGGCAGGTCGCCGTCGAGTTCGGTCACCCCGGCCTCGGTGAGCTTCCAGCCCTCGCCCTCCTCCGCGAAGCCGAGGTTCTCCAGCCACATGGGCTCGTACCAGGAGAACGGCACGTACATCTCGACGGCGTCGATCTCCCGCCGGGGGTCGGTGATGCCGGCCTGGCGGTAGACGTCGGCGGCGCAGTCCCGGCCCGCCTGGGGCGAGACGAAGTCCTTGCCCGCGAAGAGGGTGGGTTCGCTGCGCATCGCACCGCCGTGCACCCAGGCGGGTGGCCGGGGTGCACGGGCCGCGCCCGTACGGTCGGTGAGGATCATGGCGCAGGCGCCGTCCGAGGAGGGGCAGGTCTCGGAGTAGCGGATCGGGTCCCAGAGCATCGGGGAGGCCTGCACCTTCTCCAGGGTGAGGTCGTGCTCGTGGAGATGGGCGTACGGGTTCTTGAGCGCGTTGCGCCGGTCCTTGTACGCGACGAGGGAGCCGATCGCGTCGGGCGCGCCGGTCCGCCGCATGTACGCGCGGACGTGCGGGGCGAAGAAGCCTCCGGCGCCGGCGAGCAGCGGCTGCTGGAAGGGCACGGGCAGGGAGAGGCCCCACATGGCGTTGGACTCGGACTGCTTCTCGAACGCCAGGGTGAGGACGGTCCGGTGGACGCGCGCGGCCACCAGGTTGGCGGCGACGAGCGCGGTGGAGCCGCCGACCGATCCGGCCGTGTGCACCCGGAGCATGGGCTTGCCGACCGCGCCGAGCGCGTCGGCGAGGTACAGCTCCGGCATCATCACGCCCTCGAAGAAGTCGGGGGCCTTGCCGATGACGACGGCGTCGATGTCCGCCCAGGTCAGCTCGGCGTCCGCAAGGGCGCGGACGGCGGCCTCGCGGACGAGTCCGGCGATCGACACGTCCCTGCGGGCGGCGACGTGCTTGGTCTGGCCGATGCCGACGACGGCGACGGGCTCTTTAGGCACGGGCTTCTCCTTCCAGGACGGCGACGAGGTTCTGCTGGAGGCAGGGCCCCGAGGTGGCGTGGGCGAGGGCGCGGTCGGAGTCGCCCCGGTGGATACGGGCGGCGGCCTCGCCGAGCCGGATGAGTCCGGCGGCCATGACGGGGTTGGCGGCGAGCGCGCCGCCGGAGGGATTGATGCGGACGGTGTCGTCGAGGCCGAGGGCCTTGGCGAGCACGACCTCCTGGGAGGTGAAGGGCGCGTGGAGTTCGGCGGTGTCGACGGGCGCCTCGAAGGCTCCGGCGCGTTCGGCGGCGAGGCGGGTGGAGGGCGAGTCGGTGAGGTCGCGGACCCCGAGGGAATGGGCCTCGATGCGGTGGTCCATGCCCCGGATCCAGGCGGGGCGGGCGCAGAGTTCACGGGCCCGGTCGCCGGCGGCGAGGATCACGGCGGCGGCGCCGTCGCCGATGGGCGGGCAGTCGCCGGTGCGGAGTGGCTGGACGACGTACTCGCCCTGGGGGCGGGCGCCGGGCAGCTGGGCGTGAGAATTCGCGGTGGCGTCCTCCCGGCTGCGGGTGGCGATCGCGGCGAGGGCGGGTTCGTCGGTGGCGCCCGCGTCGACGAGCGCCTGCGCCTGGAGGGCGGCGAGGGCGACGGAGTCGGGCCACAGCGGGGCCAGGTAGTACGGGTCGAGCTGGCGGGTGAGGACGTCGCGGACGGAGCCGGGCGAGGACTTGCCGTACGCGTAGACGAGAGCGGTGTCGGCCTCGCCGGTGAGGAGCTTCACCCAGGCCTCGTACAGGGCCCAGGCGCCGTCGGTCTCGACGTGGGACTCGGAGATCGGCGGCCAGGCGCCGACGCCGTCGAGGGCCATGGTGAAGGAGAAGGCGCGGCCGGCCAGGTAGTCGGAGGAGCCGGAGCAGGTGAAGCCGATGTCGGAGGTCTTGAGGCCGGTCTGCCGGAGGACGTCGTGCAGGACGGGCATGACCATCTCGACCTCGGAGAGGTCGTCGGTGCGGCGGCGGTGGTCACTCTGGGCGAAGGCGACGATCGCCACCTCTCGGTCCGGCCTCACAGCAGCTCCTTGTAGGTGTCGTAGTCGGCGTCGGGCTCGCCGGTGGGCCGGTAGTGGTCGGGGTAGCGGCCGTCCTCGCTCCACACAGGTTCGACGCGCAGCCCCATCCGGACCTTGTCGTACGGGATGCCGGCGATGCGGCCGTGGAGGGCGAGCCCGGCGCCGTCGAGGGCGATGTGGGCGTAGACGTACGGCACGTCGATCTCGGCGTTCCGCGCCTTGATGTTGACGATGCAGAAGGTGGTGACGGTGCCGCTCGGACCGACCTCGACCTGGTCGGTGGTGGCGACGCCGCAGGTGGGGCAGGCGCCGCGGGGCGGCACGTACACCTTGGTGCAGGAGGGGCAGCGTTCGCCGACGGTACGACGCCCGGCGAGCGCGTGGAGGTAGCGGGTCTGGGCGCGGCCGGGACTGTAGGTGTAGTCGAGGCGGGCGGGGGCGACGATGCCGGTGACGGGGTCGGTGAACTGCCCCTCGTGCGGGTGCGGTTCGGCCGCCGGGTCACTGTCGTACGGCTCGAAGCAGGCGATGTCCGTGATCGCGCCGGAACGTTCGGCGGCCCAGCGGATGCGGACCCGCATGCCGGTGCGGACGGCTTCGGGGCCGGGGGCGTCGAGAGCGTGCAGGAGGGCGGTGTCGGCGCCGTCGAGACGGACGAGAACCCAGGCGAAGGGGGTCGTGAGGGGCTGCCCGGGGCGGGGCTCGGGGTTCCAGGCCCAGGTGGTGACGGTGCCGGTGGCGCCGACCTCGACGAGGTCGCGGAGCTCGGCGGCGGTGGCGGGGTCGTACTCGACGGGCGGGACGAGCACGTCGCCGGTCTCGGTACGGACTCCGAGGACGGTCTGCTCGCGCAGGCCGGTGAGGAAGGCGGACTGGATGGGGCTCAGGGAGCGGGTGAACGGGAATTCGACGATGAGCGGGGCGTGGAGGGTCTCCGGGGGTGGGGTCATGTGCGGGCTCCTTGGTGGCGGCGGGTGGCTTGGGGCGCTTCAGCCCGCCCGGCGTTTGAGGGCACGGCCGAAGGCCGTACGGGGTCTGGGTGCTTGTCCCCAGTTCGGGAAGGGGCGGGGTGGGGAGAGACCTCACTCCCGCCGATACACCGCCGCCCGCTTCTCCGCGAACGCCCGCGCCCCCTCCTTCGCGTCCGCCGTGTCGAAGATCGGCCACCCCCGTTTCAGCTCGGCCGCCAGCCCCTCCGTCTCGGTCATCTCCGCGGTCTCGTAGACCGACGCCTTGACCGCCTCGACGGCCAGCGGGCCGCACGCGTTGATCCGCTCGGCGACGTCGAGGGCCGCGTCGAGGGCGCTGCCGTCGGGGACGACGCGTCCGACCAGGCCGATGCGGGCGGCTTCCTCGGCGGTGTACGGGCGGCCTGTGAGGAGCATTTCGAGGGCGTGGGTGCGGGCGATCTGGCGGGGCAGGCGGACGGTGGAACCGCCGATGGGGAAGAGGCCGCGCCGGACCTCGAAGAGCCCGAAGGTCGCGGAGGCGGCCGCGACCCGGATGTCGGTGCCCTGGAGGATCTCGGTGCCGCCCGCGACGCAGTAGCCCTCGACGGCGGCGATGACGGGTTTGCGGGGGCGGTGGTGGCGCAGCATCGCCTTCCAGTGCAGATCGGGGTCGGCCTTGAGCCGGTCCCGGTACTGCTCGCCCTCCATCCCCTTGCCGGCCAGGGCCTTGAGGTCCATGCCCGCGCAGAAGGACCCGCCGGCGCCGGTGAGGACGACGGAGCGGATGCCGTCGTCGGCGTCGGCCTCCAGCCAGCCGTCGTAGAGGCCGACGAGCATCGGCAGTGAGAGGGCGTTCTTGGCCTCGGGCCGGTTCAAGGTGAGTACGAGCGTGGCGCCTTCGCGCCGCACGCCGAGGTGTTCGGTGCCACCCATGGGGGTCTCCCGTCTCCAGTTCTGGAACAGGTTGCAGGAGCCGGGGGTCCAGTTCAATAGTTTTCTGACACTCAGTCAGATTCTTCTGCGCACCCCCTTCCCCCTGCCGCCGGTCGGCGCTCTAATGACCGCCGAGCCAGTGCGCACCCGTACGAGTCAGCGCGAGCCGGGGTCAGGAGGAACGGTGGAGTACAACCTTGCCGACCTGTTCGAATCGGTGGTCGACGCGGTCCCCGACCGCGAGGCTCTGGTGTACGTCGATCATCCGGGGACGGGCGAGGAACGCCGGCTCACCTATGCCGAACTCGACGCCGCCGCCAACCGGATCGCCCACCACCTCATCGACGCGGGCATCCGGCCCGGCGAACACCTCGGCCTCCACCTGTACAACGGGATCGAGTACCTGCAGACCGTCCTCGCCTGCCTCAAGGCGCGGATCGTGCCGGTCAACGTGAACTACCGGTACGTGGAGGAGGAGCTCGTCTACCTCTACCGGGACGCCGACCTGGCCGCACTCGTCTTCGACGCCGAGTTCACGGACCGGGTCGCGGCGGCGCTGCCGCAGACGGAGAAGCTGCGGCACCTCGTGCGGGTGGGGACCCCGCCCGAGGGAGCGGCCGGCCTCGACTGCGTGCCGTACACCGAGGCGGAGGCTGCCGGATCGCCGGAGCGGGGCTTCGGGCCCCGCTCGGCCGACGACCTCTTCATCATCTACACCGGCGGTACCACCGGGATGCCCAAGGGCGTCCTGTGGCGCCAGGAGGACCTGTTCTTCGCGGGACTCTTCGGCGGTGACCCCTCGGGCGAGCCGGTGAAGCGGCCCGAGGAACTGGCCGAGCGCGTCGCCGCCGGCGGCGCCGGCATCACGTTCTTCCCCGCGCCGCCTCTGATGCACGGCACCTCCACGCTGACCGCGTTCATCGCCTTCGACTACGGCCAGCGGGTCGTCCTGCACCGCAAGTACGTCCCGGAGGAAGTCCTCCGCACCCTGGAGAAGGAGAAGGTCTCCAGCATCTCCCTGGTCGGGGACGCGATGCTGCGGCCACTCGTGGACGCGCTGCGCGGGCCGCTGAAGGGCACGGACCTCTCCGCCCTCTTCAGCCTCTCCTCGTCCGGGGCGATCATGTCCGACACCGTGCGCGTCCAGCTCCAGGAGCTGATGCCGAACGTACTGCTCCTCAACAACTTCGGCTCCACCGAGTCCGGCTCCAACGGCCGCGCCACCGACGACTCCGGCCCCGCCAAGGGCTTCCGGCTGCACGTCAACGAACGCACCCAGGTCGTCGACCCGGTCACCCGTACTCCCGTCGCCCCCGGCGAGACCGGCCGGCTCGCCCAGCGCGGCCACGTGCCGCTCGGCTACTACAACGACCCGGAGAAGACCGCCGAGACCTTCTTCGAGCGGGACGGGATCCGGTGGGTGCTCCTCGGCGACATGGCTACCGTGGACGAGAGCGGGGTCGTCACCGTCCTCGGGCGCGGCTCCCAGTGCATCAACACGGGCGGCGAGAAGGTCTATCCGGAGGAGGTGGAGCAGGCCCTGAAGTCCCACCCCGACGTGTACGACGCGCTGGTCGCCGGAGTGCCCGACGCCCGCTGGGGCAACCACGTCGCCGCGGTCGTCCAGCTCCGCCCGGAGGCGCCCCCGCTGGACCTGGAGTCCCTCCAGACCCACTGCCGCCCCCGCCTCGCGGGGTACAAGGTCCCGCGCCAGCTGGTCCTCACCGACCGCATCCAGCGCTCCCCCAGCGGCAAGGCGGACTACCGCTGGGCCCGCACGGTGGCGGTCGAGGCGGACACGAACGGCGCGGAACGCGGCTGAAACGGAAGGGGGACCGCCCCGTCCTCACAGGACGGGGCGGTCCCCCTTGGCGTGCGCCGCTCCGCGCCCCCCACCGGACGGGATCCGGATCAGCCCTGCCGCTCGCTGATGTTGACCATCCACGTGATCCCGAACCCGTCCGTGCACATGCCGAAGACATCGCCCCACATCTGCTTCTCCAGCGGGACGGACACGGTGCTGCTGTCGGACAGCTTGGACCAGTAGCCGCGCAGTTCCTCGGCGTCGTCGCCGCTCAGACTCACCGCGAAGTTGTTCCCCGGTGTGTGCTCCATGCCGGGCGGGGTGTCGGCGCCCATCAGCGTGAATCCGCTGGGCGTCTCCAGCATTCCGTGCATGATCTTGTCGGCGTACCCGGGGGGCGCCCCGGCGCCGGAGCCGCCATACGTGTTGAGCGTGAGGCTGCCACCGAGGACCTGCTGGTAGAACTCCATGGCTTGCTTCGCTTCACCGGAGAAGTTGAGGTAGGGGTTGAGGCGAGTGGTCACACGTGGCTCCTGTCATGTCGCGCGGTGGCGGTGTCGGGCACCGACCGAAGCCGCCGCCCCTCCGATCTTCCACCGGCGTCCCCGCGTACGGCCGAGGCGCGCCGCGCGCGAGCCGATCGGCCCATGGGCACGGCCGGCGCGCGGACCCGATCGACAGGAGCCCTCTACAGCCCGAACTCCCGCAGTGCGGCGAGGAATTCTTCGGGCCGGTCCGTGTGCAGGAGATGTCCCGACTCGATCGTCACGAGGCGGGCTTCGGGGATGCGGCCGGCCAGCCAGGGCAGCTGGTCCTGGGGGATGTGGCTGGACGGGCCGCCCGCGACCACGAGGGTCGGGGCCTTGATCGCGGGGAGCTCCTCGCGCCAGGCCGGGTCGGGGGCGTTCAGCTGGGCGTTCGTGGCCGGGACGATCTCCCAGTCGAAGGAGAGGGCCTCCTCGGGGCGCACCACCGGGGGCCGCGGCGGGTCGAGCGGGAAGAAGACCGGCGGCTCCTCCAGGACGAGCCGGCCGATCAGCTCGGGTTCGCGCTGGGCGAGCAGATACGCGGCGGCGGCACCCATCGAATGGGCGACGACGGTGGCGCCGTTGAGACCGAGGGCCTTGAGGAAGCCGCCGAGCTCGTCGCGGAAGATGTCGAAGCCGTAGTGGCCCGGCCGGTCGCTGAGCCCGTGACCGCGCAGGTCGACCGCGTACACCCGGTGCTCGGTGGCGAGCTCCGCCGCGATCCGCGTCCATGTGGTGCTGTTCTCGGTGCGCCCGTGGACCAGGACGACGGGAGGGGCGTCCTCGGCGCCTCGCACCCGGTAGGCGAGGCGTACCCCGTCCACCGTGACCGTGCGGACCTCCGGGTCGAGGAAGGCGGCGATCGGACGGACGAAGGCCTCCGCGTCATCCACCCACGGGTAGTGTCCGGCGCCCGGCAGGACGACGAGTTCGGCGTCGGGGAAGAATGCGGCCGCTTCCGCAGCCTTGGCGGGGGTGGGGCCCGCGTCGTGCTCCCCCGCCAGGACCAGGACCGGTGCCGTGAGCGCGGTGAGCGCGCGGCGGGTCGCCTCCGGGTCGTACGCGCCCTCGCCGTGGTAGGCGGTGACGGCTTCCCAGTGCAGCTGCGTCGCCGCGCCCGCGGCGTGTTCCTGGGCGGTCGCGTCCCAGCGGCCGTAGGAGAAGGGCGCCACGATCTCGACGATGCGCGGCAGCGGGGTGTCCGGGCCGATCGTGCCGAGCGCGGCCCTGGCCTCCGGGTACCAGGGCCGGTCGGCGAAGACCTCGACGGCCTTGTCCCACTCCTCATCGGTGGTGCCGACGCCGACCGCCTGCCCGGCGGAGGTGACGAGGACGAGGGAGCGGACCCGCTCCGGGTGGGCGGCGGCGTACAGGGTGGCGAGGTTTCCGGCGGCCGAGTGGCCGAGGAGGTCGATCCGCTCCAGACCGAGGTGGACGCGGAGCGCCTCGACGTCGCCGACCTGCCGGTCGCAGCGGTACGTGCCGGGGTCGGCGGGCTCGGCGCTGCCCCCGGTCCCACGGGGGTCGAGGAGGACCAGGGCTCGGTGGGCGGCGAGTCCGCCGAGGTCGCCGAGGTAGGCGGCGTCGCGCATCGGTCCGCCCGCCAGGCACACCAGGGGCTCGCCCTCCCCCTGGATCCGGTAGGCGAGTTCGGTCCCGTCGTACGAAATGATCTTGGGCATGGTGTCGATCCTCACCGGCACGGGCGATCTTCGCAACGGGTTTCACGGGGAGCGCGATACGGTGGGTGGACCGTCCCCGATCAGCGAAGGAACCGTTCCACCGTGCCCGAGACCCGGGAACCCGCACTGCGCGGCGACTGCGCCAACTGCTTCGGCCTGTGCTGTGTGGCGCTGCCCTTCGCGAAGTCGGCCGACTTCGCGGTGAACAAGGCGCCCGGCGAGCCCTGCCGGAACCTCCAGGAGGACTTCCGCTGCGGCATCCACACCCGGCTGCGGCCGAGCGGATTCCAGGGCTGCACGGTGTACGACTGCTTCGGCGCCGGCCAGCAGGTCTCCCAGGTGACCTTCGGCGGCGTGTCCTGGCGCGAGGCGCCGGAGACCGCGAGCCTGATGTACGACGTGTTCTACGTGATGCGCCAGCTCCACGAGCTGCTGCGCTACCTCACCGAGGCGCTGGCCCGCCCGGCGGCCCGCCCGGTCCACGCCGAGCTGCGGACGGCCCTCGCCCGCGTCGAGGACCTCACCCGGGGGTCGGCGGACACGCTGGAGAAGCTGAGGGTGCCGGAGGTGCGCGCGGAGGTGAACCAGCTGCTCCTGCGGACGAGCGAGCTGGTCCGCGCCACGGCCGACGGGAAGCCGAAGAGCCGGCGCGGTGCCGACCTGATCGGCAAGCGGCTGCGCGGGGCGAAGCTGCGGGGCACCGACCTGCGCGGGGCGCTGCTGATCGCCGCCGATCTGACGGGTGCCGATCTGTCGCTCACGGACCTGATCGGCGCGGACCTGCGGGACGCCGATCTGTCCGGGGCGGACCTGACGGGCGCGCTCTTCCTGACGCAGCCCCAGCTGAACGCGGCGCGCGGGAACGCCGAGACCCGCCTTCCGGAGGGTTTCGAGCGCCCCGCGCACTGGACGTCCTGACGGACGACCCGCCGGCCGGGGCCCCGACGGGACCCCGGCCGTTCTCCGCTACGACGACGGGGCCGCGTTGCGCCAGACCGTCACGTCGAGCGTCATGTAGGTGCTGGGCGAGTCCTCCGGGGAGATGCCCTTGACGGTGACGAGGCCCATGTGGCCGGTACCTGTCGTGACGCACAGCTGGCGGCCCTGGGACAGCTTGGTCACGTAGACGTTCTGGGTGAACCGGGTCTCCGCGCGGCACACGTCGAGGGAACCCACCTGCCCCGGGTCGAGGAGGACCAGGTTGCCGCCACTGCTTTCGGCATCGAGGTACCCGCCGGTGTCGTAGGAGAGTTCGTACCCGCCGTCCTCACCGTCCTGGGGCCGTACGACCTCGTCCCCGAGGGTCAGGTGGTAGCCGGCGGTGAGGTTGATGTTCGTGAAGTCGGCAGGCTTCGGGGCGGACGCCGTCGGGGGCTTCGCACTCGGCGTGCCAGTGGCGCCACTGGTGCTGCCGGTATCGGTGGTACCAGTGGTTCCCGAAGTCGTCGGGCCCCCCGTGCCGGTCGGCTTGTCGTTGTCCGACGCCTTCGCCTGATCCTTGTCCTTCAGGAGCGTGTAGGCGGTGACACCGCCCACGACACCGAAGGCGAGCACGGCGGCCACGGCGACGAGCAGCCCCTTCTTGGCCGAGCTGCGCGGCGCGCCGGGCGGCGTGGACATCGGCCCGCCCGGGGCTCCGGGGTGCGGGTACGACGGTGGGAACGGCCCCTGCGTCGGCGCGTAGGCGTGGGCCGGCGCCGCATGGCTCGGCGCCGCGTGGCTCGGCGCCGCGTGGCTCGGCGCCGCGTGGCTCGGCGCCGCGTGGGTCTGCGCCGCGTGGGGCGGAGGCGTGGGGTACTGCCCGGGCGGGGGCGTCTGCTGCTGTCCGACGACGGGCCCGTACCCGCCGGGCGGGGCAGCCGGCGGGGCCGGGGTCGACGGAGCGGTCGGCGAGTAGGCCGCGGCGGGCGCGGGCGGCCCGGCCGGAGCCGTGGGCATGTAGCCGCCCGTGGGCGCGGTCGCCGGGGGCGGCGGCGTCTGGACGGGCGCCGGAGCCGCCGCACGTGCCGTGATGTCGGCGGAGACAGGCCCCGGCAGCCAGTCCTCGGGGCGGCGGAGCACCGTCGACGCGTTCGCCGCCTGGCAGAGCTGAATGATCTCGGCGAGCGTCGGCCGTGCCTCGGGGTCCTTCGCGAGGCACCGGGTGACCAGCTCGCTCAGCCGCTCCGGCACCGCGCCGAGGTCGGGCTCCTCGTGCACGATCCGGTAGAGGACACCGTGCGAGGTCCCCTCCCCGAAGGCCGGGACGCCCGTCGACGCGTACGCCGCGACCTGGCCGAGGGCGAAGACGTCGGTGGCCGGGGTCACCCTGCGCCCGGCGGCCTGCTCGGGCGCCATGAACGACGGGGTGCCGATGGTGACGCCGCTGCCGGTGAGCGAGGTCGCGTCGGCCGCGTGGGCGATTCCGAAGTCGATGACGCGGGGCCCGTCGGCGGCGAGCAGCACGTTGGACGGCTTGAGGTCGCGATGCACGATCCCGGCGCCGTGGATGACGTGCAGTGCCTCGGCCATGCCGGCGACGAGCAGCAGCACCGTCTCCACGGGGAGCGCCCCGTGGGCGACGACCGCGTCGGCGAGCGAGGGGCCCGGGACGTAGGCGGTGGCCAGCCAGGGCTGTGCGCCCTCGGGGTCGGCGTCGATCACGGGCGCGGTGAAGAGCCCCTGGACGCGCTGCGCGGAGCGCACCTCCTGCGCGAAGCGGCGGCGGAACTCCGCGTCCTCACCGAACTCGGGGCGGATCAGCTTGATGGCGACGGGCCGGCCGCCGGGGGTGTACGACAGATACACCTTGCCCATGCCGCCGGCGCCCAGCCTGGCGGCGAGCCGGTACCCCGCGACCGTGGTGGGATCGTCCGCCGCGAGGGGCTGGAAGACCTCGCCCGCGCCGCCTCGTCCCGACTGCTGACCACTCATGAACTCGTGTCTCCCCACGCAGACCTCAATTGCCGGACGGCACCTTATCGTTTCCGGACACCCGGCCCGCCTCGCGGCCGCCCCGGCGGCCCTCGACGGGCGGCCTAACCGCCGTACGTGTAAGGAGTCGTGGTGGAAAGCGTGAGGAATCCGAGGCGTTGGAGGATGGGGCGGCTCGTGTCGGCCGCGTCGACCTGGACGTAGCGGTGGCCGCGTTCGGCCGCGATACGCGCGCGGTGGGCGACGAGGGCGCGGTAGAGGCCCCGACCGCGCCAGGCCTCGACGGTGCCGCCGCCCCAGAGGCCGGCGAAGTCGGTGCCGGGGCAGAGTTCGAGGCGGGCCGCGCTCACGGGTTCGCCGTCGGCGAGGGCGACGACGGCGGTGACGGTGTCGGGGTCGGCCGCGAGCCGGTCCAGGAGCTGCCGCCCGATGTGGGTGCTGTCGGTGCCGAAGGCGCGTTCGTGGACCTCGGCCACCTGGCGTACCCCTGCCTCGTCGGTGACGGCACGGAGTTCGACGCCCGCGGGCAGCGGTACGTCGTGGGGCAGTGCGGCGGCCTCGGCGGCCATCAGGGTCTCGGGGTCCTCGGCGGTGAAGCCCGCGGCGAGGAGCCGGTCGCCGAGGTCGGCGGGGGTGTCGTGGGCGTACAGCTTCCACTCGAAGGACAGGCCGGCGGCGCGGTAGTGGTCGATCTGCCCGGCGATGGCGATGTCGGCGGCCGAAACGTCGAGACCGGACCAGAGGACGCCGTTCCAGGCGTGCGCGGGTCCGGTCTGGCGGACGACGTCGCCGACACGCTCGATCCGGCAGCCGGGCCCGTCGGGTCGGGCCTGGCGGCGGAGCTGACGGTCGTACAGGTCACGGAGGTGCTGGGGTTCCATGCGGGTCACTCCAACACCCCTGGTCAGGGCCCGGCAACGGGATTAGCGGGCCGCCTGTGCCCCTTCGGTCCGGCCCGCGAGGCGTACGGACCGGGAAAAGTTTCTCCGACCCCTTGCCAACCCCCGGGTACCTCCGGTTTTACTGACCCGGAACGGATCTACCGAATGATCGGTCGTCCGTTTTCGACCGGGACCGTGGAGGAGTGGCGCGATGACGGAACTGCTGGACAGCGGCGAACGGCTCGGACGCGAGGAGCTGGCGGCACTCCAGCTGGAGCGGCTCCGCGCGAGCCTGCGCCACGCGTACGAGAACGTGGACTTCTACCGGCACTCCTTCGACACGGCCGGGGTGACCCCGGACGACTGCCGTACGCTCGCGGACCTCGCCCGCTTCCCCTTCACCGCCAAGACGGACCTGCGCGACCACTACCCCTTCGGCATGTTCGCCGTCGACCAGTCCCGGATCCGGCGCATCCACGCCTCCAGCGGCACCACCGGCCGTCCGACCGTCGTCGGCTACACCGACGGCGACCTCGACATGTGGGCCGACATGGTCGCCCGTTCCCTGCGCGCCGCCGGGGCCCGCCCCGGACACAAGGTGCATGTGGCGTACGGATACGGCCTGTTCACGGGTGGACTCGGCGCCCACTACGGCGCGGAGCGCCTCGGGTGCACGGTGATCCCCGCGTCGGGCGGCATGACGGCCCGACAGGTGCAGCTCATCCAGGACTTCCGCCCCGAGATCATCATGGTGACCCCCTCGTACATGCTCACGCTGCTCGACGAGTTCGAGCGGCAGGGTGTGGACCCGCGGTCGACCTCCCTGAAGGTGGGCGTCTTCGGCGCCGAGCCGTGGACGGAGGCGATGCGGAAGGAGATCGAGGAGGCCTTCGCGATCGACGCGGTCGACATATACGGTCTGTCGGAGGTGATCGGCCCGGGCGTGGCCCAGGAGTGCGTGGAGACGAAGGACGGCCTGCACATCTGGGAGGACCACTTCTACCCGGAGATCGTGGACCCGTTCACGGGCGAGGTGCTGCCGGACGGGGAGGAGGGGGAGCTCGTCTTCACCTCGCTCACCAAGGAGGCCATGCCGATCGTCCGCTACCGGACCCGCGATCTGACCCGTCTGCTGCCGGGGACCGCGCGGACGTTCCGGCGGATGGAGAAGGTCACGGGGCGCAGCGACGACATGATCATCCTGCGCGGGGTGAACCTGTTCCCCACCCAGATCGAGGAGATCGTCCTCCGCACGCCGGGCGTCGCCCCGCACTTCCAGCTGAGGCTGACCCGGGAGGGCCGGCTCGACGCCCTGACCGTACGGGCCGAGGCCCGCGCGGGGGCGACGGGCGAGCAGCGCGCGGAGGCGGCCCGGACGATCGCGGGGGCGGTGAAGGACGGCATCGGGGTGTCGGTCGGGGTCGAGGTGGTGGACCCGGAGACGCTGGAGCGGTCGGTGGGCAAGATCAAGCGGATCGTGGACCTCAGGGAGTCCTAGGGGTGTCCGGAGAGTCCCGCCCGGCCTGCGGGCAGACGGCGCTACTTTCCGGACACGACCCCAGGTCCACGAGCAGGGGGGGGGCCGCCTGGCGGCCCCTCCGCTCAAGAGAGCCTGACGCCGGCGATCCGGGCGCGGTAGAACCTGCCTTCGTAGCCGTAGTAGTCCAGGCCGCGGCGGTAGCTCGGCTTCCCCGTGGGGTCGAAGAACTGCACGTACTCGTTCCACCACCCTTCCTTGCCCGGGTCCGTCACGTCGATCGCCTGCACCCAGAAGGACTCGCCGTCCACGGCACGGGCGAAGGACTTCACGCCGAGGCTCTGCGGCCGGATGTTCGTGAGCGCGAGGTTCGCCTTGTCGACGGTCCAGATGGCCTGGGCGCCGTTCAGGACGAGGTTGTTCGAGTCGGTGAAGTCCATGTCGAGGCTGTGGCCGCCGAACGGGGTGGCCCACACGTGCTTCTGTACGAGTTCGAGACGGGCGCCCTTCAAGGAACCGGTGATGCGGTACTTGGCGAGCGTCCACGTGCCCAAGGCATACAGGTGGGAGCCGTCCCACCAGAGGCCGTGCGCGCCCGTGTACTCGATCCGGTCGACCGGCTCGGACCCGAGTGTGGCGGGATCGTCGGCGTTCGTGGGGGCGTACACGGACAGGTAGCCCTCATAGGGCAGGGCGGACGACACCGGCGACGACGACGCCACGACCACGACACCGTGGCTGCGGATGTACTCGACCGCGTGCGGGTTCCCGCCCGGGGTCGCCGACCACAACAGGGCGTCGTCGTCACCGAAGTTGACCATGCCGACCTTGCCGCCACCCGCGGCGACCATGCACACCCAGCCGAAGCGGTCGGTCTCACGGAAGCGCGCGTCGCCGAGGCGGGCCCACTCCGTCTGGCCGGGTGCCGCCCACTCCCAACCCAGATTCTCGGGCGTCCACAGATTGATCGCGCGGAACAGCATGACCTTGTTCTTGACCTGCTCGGTCACGAGAACGTCGTAGTTGCCCGCCGCGTGGGCGGGCGTCGCGGCGGCGACGGAAAGGAGCGGTGCCCCCATGCCGATCGCGGCAGCACTCTTCAGCAAAGTTCGACGATTCACGGAAATCCCCCCCGGGATGACTGAATATTTCGGGCGTCAAGCTAACACGCCGGCCGGTCGGCAGCAGTCCCTGACGATCTCTTCTGCCCGGGTCACGACTCGGGCGAGAAGCGGTCGCGCAGTTCCCGCTTGAGGATCTTGCCGCTCGCGTTGCGGGGCAGCTCCGGAGTGAAGTGGATGCGCTTCGGGGCCTTGAAGTGGGCCAGTTTCTCGCGGGCGTGGGTCAGGAGTTCGGTCTCGGTGACCTCTCCGCGCGGGACGACCACCGCAGTGACCGCCTCGATCCAGCGGTCGTCGGGGAGGCCGATCACGGCGACCTCGGCGACGCCGGGGTGGGTGTAGAGCGCGTCCTCGACCTGGCGGGAAGCGACCAGCACTCCCCCGGAGTTGATGACGTCCTTCACCCGGTCGACGATCGTGAGATAGCCCTCGGCGTCGCGGACGGCCAGGTCGCCCGAGTGGAACCAGCCGCCCCGGAAGGCCTCCTTGGTCTCCTCGGGCTTGCGCCAGTACCCCTCGCACAGCTGCGGCGAGCGGTAGACGATCTCGCCGGGGGTGCCGTCGGGGACGTCCTTGCCGTCCTCGTCGACGACCCGGGCCTCGACGTGGCGGACGGGCCGGCCGCAGGAGTCCATCCGGCCCTCGTGCTCGTCGGGGCCGAGGACGGTGGCGAGCGGGCCGATCTCGGACTGACCGAAGCAGTTGTGGAAGCGCAGTCCGGGCAGCCGTGCGCGCAGCCGCTCAAGGACCGGTACGGGCATGATCGAGGCCCCGTAGTAGGCCTTGCGGAGGGCCGACAGGTCGCGGCTCGCGAAGTCGGGGTGGTTGGCGAGGCCGATCCAGACCGTCGGCGGGGCGAAGAGGCTGTCGGCGCGGCCTGCCTCGACCAGGTCGAGGAGAACCGTCGGATCGGGGCCGTCGACGACGGTGTTGTCGGCGCCGACGGCGAGGTAGGGCAGCAGGAAGACGTGCATCTGTGCCGAGTGGTAGAGCGGCAGCGCGTGCACCGGCCGGTCGTCCTCGTGCAGGTCGAGGGCCTCGATCGCGCTCGCGTACTCGTGGACGAGTGCCCGGTGGGTCATCATCGCGCCCTTGGGCAGGGCCGTGGTGCCCGAGGTGTAGAGCAACTGGACGAGGTCCCGGGCGTCACGGTCGGTGTCGTACGTCTCCGGCGCGTCGAGCGCGTCGAGGAGTGAACCGGGCGCGTCCCGCAGCGCCTTGACCGCGAATCCGTCCGGTACGCGCTCCGCGAGGGCGGGGTCGGCGAGGACGAGGGAGGTGTCCGACTGTTCCAGGAGGTACGTGAGGTCCTCACCGGTCAGATGGTGGTTGACCGGCACATGGATCAGGCCCGCCCGGGAGCAGGCGAGGAACGCGATGACGTAGGCGTCCGAGTTGTGGCCGTAGGTCGCGACGCGGGCGGCCTCGGGCAGGCCGAGGTGGTGCGGTTCCCGCAGGACGGCCGCCGCGGTGGAGACGGCCGCGTCCAGCTCGGCGTACGTCCAGGTCCGGTCGGCGTAGCGGAGGGCGATCCGGTCGGGGACGCGCTGGGCGCTCATGCGCAGGACACCGTCGACGGTGCGGCTGAGGAGTCGATCCATGCGGTGATCCTCGGCGCGTACCGGGCGGAAGGTCAAGTACCGTGCGGCGCGCCGCACATGCCCGGACCTCGGATACCGAACGGGATGTTGACAAGCGGGGCGCGCGGCTGCGTGCATGGTCCGACTCACCGTGCTCCACCTTCCGTTGGGAGGCACCTTGCACTTCCGCACCCGCCCGTTCCGTACCGGTCGGCTCGGCACCGGTCCGCTCGGCACCGGTCGACTCGGCGCCGGTCGACTCGGCGCCGGTCCGCTCGGCACCGGTCCGCTCCGTACGCGTCTCACACGCCTGGCGCTCGCCGGCGCCGCCCTCGCCGTCGTCACCGCCACGCTGCCCGGCGCGGCGGTCGCCGACTCCGGGGACCGGGCCCACCACCCGTCCGACCGGGGCCTGTCGGCCGTCATCCGGTACACCGAGCACGGCATCCCGCACATCGTGGCCAAGGACTACGCGAACCTCGGCTTCGGGACGGGCTGGGCCCAGGCCGCCGACCAGATATGCACGCTCGCGGACGGCTTCCTGACGGTGAACGGGGAGCGCTCCCGGTACTTCGGTCCGGACGCCGCCACGGACGGCTCGCTCTCCTCCGCCGCCACGAACCTCTCCAGCGACCTGTACTTCCGCGGGGTGAAGGACGCCGGAACCGTCGAGGCGCTGCTCAGGACCCCCGCACCGGCCGGCCCCAGCCGTGACCTGACGGAGCTCATGCGCGGCTGGGCCGCCGGATACAACGCCTGGCTGCGGAAGAACCGCGTCACGGATCCCGCCTGCGCGAACGCCGACTGGGTCCGCCCGGTGACCGCCCTCGACGTGGCCCGGCGCGGCTTCGCCGTCTCGGTGCTCGGCGGACAGGGTCGTGCCGTCGACGGCATCACCGCCGCCCGGCCGCCGGCGGCTCAACCCGCCGCGCAGTCCGGTGCGCAGACCGCCCCGCAGACCGGCGCGCCCGGCCAGGCTCCCGACCCCGACCGTGCCGCCGAGGCCGCCCGGGAGCTGTTCGCCGCCGAGAACGCCACGATGGGCTCCAACGCCGTCGCCTTCTCGGGGGCCACCACGGCGAACGGGCGCGGGCTGCTCCTGGGCAACCCCCACTACCCCTGGCAGGGCGGCCGCCGCTTCTGGCAGTCGCAGCAGACCATCCCCGGCGAGCTGAACGTCTCGGGCGCCTCGCTCCTCGGCACGACCGTCGTCAACATAGGCTTCAACGACAAGGTGGCCTGGAGCCACACCGTCGCCACCGGGGTCCCGCTCAACCTGCACCAGCTGACGCTCGCCCCGGGCGACCCGACCTCGTACCTGGTGGACGGCCTGCCGGAGCGGATGACCCCGCGTCAGGTGACCGTGCCGGTCAAGGGCGGCGCTCCCGTCACCCGCACCCAGTGGTGGACCCGGTACGGTCCGGTCGTCGGGGGCCTCGGCCCGCAGCTCCCGCTGCCGTGGACGACGAGCACGGCGTACGCGCTCAACGACCCCAACGCGAGCAATCTGCGCGGTTCCGACACCGCGCTCGGCTTCGGCAGGGCGCGCTCCACCCGGGACATCGCCGAGACCCTGCGGCGTACGCAGGGGCTGCCCTGGGTCAACACGATCGCGGCGGACTCGGCGGGACACTCCCTCTTCACCCAGTCGCAGGTACTGCCCCGGATCACGGACGAACTCGCCGCGCGCTGCTCCACGCCGCTCGGCCGGGCCAACTACCCCTCGTCGGGCGTCGCGGTGCTCGACGGCTCGCGGTCGGACTGTTCGCTCGGCTCCGACCCCGACGCGGTGCAGCCGGGCGTCTTCGGCCCGGCGCGGATGCCGGTGCTGCGGGACACCCCGTACGTGGAGAACTCCAACGACAGTGCCTGGCTGACCAACGCCGACCGGCCGCTGACCGGCTACGAGCGGATCTTCGGCACGATCGCGACGCAGCGCTCGCTGCGGACCCGCGGCGGTGTCGAGGACGTGGCGGCGATGGCCGTGCGCGGCGACCTGACGGTGGCCGACCTCCAGCGTCAGCAGTTCGCCAACCGGGCTCCGGCCGGTGACCTGGCGGCGGCCGATGTGGCTCAGGCCTGCGCGACCGCGCTGCCGGACGACCCCGAGGCCTGCCGGGTGATCGGCGCGTGGGACCGGACGGTGAACACGGACAGCCGGGGCGCGCTGCTCTTCGACCGCTTCTGGCGGAAGTTCACGGCGGCGGTGCCGTCGGCCCAGCAGTGGACGGTGCCGTTCTCGCCGGCGGACCCGGTCCGTACCCCGAACACCCTGAACACGACGGCGCCGGGCTTCGCGAAGGCCCTGGCGGACGCGGTGGCGGAGCTACGGGCCTCGGGGATCCCGCTGGACGCACCGCTCGGCGCGCACCAGTTCGTCGTACGGAACGGGGACCGGATCCCGGTGAGCGGCGGCACGGAGTCGCTGGGCATCTGGAACAAGACGGAGTCCGTGTGGAACGCGGCCGGCGGCGGCTATACGGAGGTCGCGCACGGCACCAGCCATGTGCAGGCGGTGGGCTGGGACGGCGGCCGGTGCCCGGTGGCCCGCACGCTGCTCTCGTACTCCCAGTCCTCGAACCCGACGTCGCCGTACTACAGCGACCAGACCCGGCTGTACGCGGGCGAGCGCTGGGTGACCTCCCGGTTCTGCGAGAAGGACATCCTGCGCTCGCCGGCGCTGCGGGTGGTGGTCGTCAGGGGCTGAACGGTTCCTCGGAGCCCGTCGCAGGGCTCGTCAGGGACTGAAGGACAGGAAGACGAAGGCGGCGAAGATCGCGAGATGGACGCTGCCCTGGAGGAGGGTGGCCCGTCCGGGCACCACGGTCAGGGCGCTCACCACACCGGTGAGGACGAGCAGGACCATGTGGAGCGGGCCGAGGCCCAGCACCAGGGGCCCGGACAGCCAGATCGAGGCGAGCGCGATCGCCGGAATCGTCAGGCCGATGCTGGCGATCGCGGAGCCGTACGCGAGGTTCAGGCTGGTCTGGACGCGGTCCCGGCGGGCCGCGCGGACGGCGGCCAGGGTCTCGGGCAGAAGCACCATCAGGGCGATGACGACACCGACGACCGCCTTGGGCAGGCCCGCCGACTCGACGCCGTCCTCGATGGTCGGCGAGATCAGCTTGGCGTTGCCGACGACGGCGACGAGGGCGACGACGAGGAGGCCGAGGCTGGTCCAGGCGTCACGCCTGGTCGGCGGGTCGGCGTGCTCCTCCGCCGAGTCCTGGCCGGGGCGCGGCACGGGCAGGAAGTAGTCCCGGTGCCGGACCGTCTGGACGCCGACGAACACGCCGTACAGACAGATGGAGGCGACGGCGGCGAAGGCGAGCTGGGCGGAGGAGAACTCGGGGCCGGGGTGGCTGGTGGTGAAGGTCGGCAGGACCAGCGTCATCGTGGCCAGGGTGCAGACGGTGGCGAGCGCGCCGCCGGAGCCCTCGGCGTTGAAGACCGCGACGCGGTTGCGGAGCGCGGCGACGAGCAGGGAGAGGCCGACGATGCCGTTGCAGGTGATCATGACGGCGGCGAAGACGGTGTCACGCGCGTAGGTCGAGGTCTTCTCGCCGCCTCCCGCCATCAGTGTGACGATGAGTCCGACCTCGATGACGGTGACGGCCACGGCGAGGACGAGCGAGCCGTAGGGTTCGCCCACCCGGTGGGCGATGACCTCGGCGTGGTGGACGGCGGCGAGGACGGCGGCGATCAGGCACAGCGCGATGAGCCCGACGGCGAAGCCCGGAAGGTCCCGCCCCCAGGCCGCGACAAGCACAAGCGCCGCCACCACCGGCCCCCAGGTGGTCCACTGCCGTGCCAATGACGCCGTGCTCGAACTCATGATCCGCATCCTGCCACAAAGGGGGCTTTCGCCCGGTTCGGTCAATCCAGGGGGTCGCTGAGGCCGCGCTCGTACGCGGTGAGCGTGTCGAGGAACATCCGCCGCTGAGCCGCGTCCAGCGGGGCGAGGGCCGCGCGCCAGGCGTCGGCGCTGCGACCGAGCCAGCCGTCGATGGCGGCGCCGTGCGCCGGCGCGATGGAGACGATCTTGCGCCTGCGGTCGGCGGGGTCCTCGACCCGTTCCAGTACGCCCTTCTTCGCCAGGTCCCCCACCATCAGGCTCACGGTCGTGGGGGCGATCTCCAGCCGGGCGGCGAGCTCGTTGACGCTCAGCGACCCGTCGAACAGGAGATAGGCGAGCAGGGAGAGATGGCGGGGCGCGAGCGTGAGCGACTGCAGCTCGTCGGGAATCCTGATGCGCTTCGCCCGCGACACCATCCGAGGCATGAGCAGCAGCAACGTACGCACGGCCTCGTCGAGTTCCGGCCCGTCGGCGGCCTCGTCCCCCTCGTGTGCGGTTGACACCCTGCACCCCTCCCTTTTAGCTTTGCTTTCAAAGCAAATAGATCTGCCGGAATCGATGCTACCGGAAGGCACAGCCATGTCCGATGTCAACCAACAGGTCATCGAGGAGTTCCGCGCCAACGGCGGCCGCGTGGGCGGAATGTTCGAGGGCGCGGCCCTGCTCCTGCTCACCACGACGGGTGCCCGCAGCGGCCGGGCGCACACCAACCCCGCCGTGTTCGTACGCGACGGGTCACGGCTGCTCGTGTTCGCGTCGAACGCCGGCGGAGCGAAGCACCCGGCCTGGTTCCACAACCTCCGTGCCGACCCGCACGTGACCGTCGAACTGGGCACGCCGGAGGGGACCGTCGAACGGTTCGCGGCGAGGGCGGTGGTGACGGAGGGCGAGGAGCGGGACCGGCTGTACGCGGAACAGGCGGCCCGCGACCCGGGATTCGCCGCCTACCAGGCAGGCACGGACAGGACCATCCCCGTCGTCGCCCTGCACCGCGTGGACCTCACGGACCCGGCACGGCGCCGGGCGATCGCCGACCACCTGACCAAGGTCCACGCCGAACTGCGCGCCGAACTCACCGCGTTACGCGAGGGGCTGGACTCCGCAGCGACGGAGGCGGAGGACGTGGCAGGCGCGGCGGCGCGGGACACTCCGGCCCTCGGCCGCCGGCTCGCCCGCCACTGCCTGACCTTCTGCGGTGCGCTGCACGCCCACCACCACAACGAGGACAGCGTCTTCGACCTCCTGGAGCGCGAGTTCCCGGAGCTGTCCGACTCGCTGGACCGGATGCGCGAGGAGCACAACGTGGTCGCCCGCACCGTGGAGGAACTGGAGGCGCTCCTCACCTCGGGAGTCGCACCGGCGACCCTCCGCGCCGACGTGGACCGGCTGGCGACCCGGCTGGAGGAACACTTCACGTACGAGGAGGCACAGCTGGTCCCGGCACTCACGCGCTCCCGGGTCGTCCCGGGAACGTAGCCTCGGCGGCGGACTGCAGGTCACGCGGCTTCGGCGGCGGACTTCAGGTCGCGCAGCCACGCTTCGAGGCCCTCACGGAGAAGCGCGTTCGCGGTGGGAACGTCCGCTTCGACCTGGGGGCCCGCGTGGGTCTCCTCGGTGCTGACGCGCACACCTCCCCGGACCTTGGTGAAGGTCCACACGTGGACGCCGTCGATGCGCAGCCCTTCGCCGATCGCGGGGCCGGTCCAGCGGATGCACGCGTGGTGCTTGATCTGCCGCACGGTCGAGGTGATCTCCAGGCCGGTGGCGGGAGTCGAGGGGTTGGGCGGGATCGGCAGCGTCCACCGGAAGGCCGAGCCCCTGCGGAGGGGGCCGTGGCCGAGGCGCTCCACGGACTCGACGGGGGCCTGCCAGGACGGCCAGCGCTCCACGTCGGTCTGGAGCTTCCAGATGGTGCGCAGCGGGGCGTCGATCACGATCTCGGTCCGGTGACGGACGAGGGCGTCGGGGACGACGCCCTCCCCGCGGCAGGTGAGGGAGGGGCCGGGGCGGGCCCCGCCGGCACGGGAGTCGACCGCACCGGCGGGTGGGGCCGCGGTGCCGAGGAGGCCGAGGACGACCGGGACCGTGACGAGGGCTGCGCGGATGCCGGTGCTGCGGATGCCGGACATGGAGTTCTCCTCTGTTCTGTCGGTCGGGGCGTGAGCGCCACCCACTCCCGCGATACAGGCTCACGCTTTCGTTAGATGTTGTAACTCACCGCCTGCTGACGGGTCAACAGGAGCGTGATAACTTCTCACCAATCCTTGAGGTTGTAGCCGAATGAACAGGGACGGTGGCGGACCATGGCGGCGACGGGCACGGACACCCCACGGGAGCGCTACCGGGCCCAGGTACGCGCGGAGATCACGCAACGCGCCTGGGAGCAGATCGCCACGGCGGGCGCATCGGCGCTCTCCCTCAACGCGATCGCCAAGCAGATGGGCATGAGCGGGCCGGCGCTCTACCGCTACTTCGCCAGCCGCGACGACCTGATCACCGAACTCGTGCGGGAGGCGTACAGAAGCCTCGCCGAGACCCTCCGTACGGCCTCGGCCTCCGGTGCCGACCTGTCCGGGCTCGCACACGCCCTGCGCGACTGGGCCCTGACGGACCCTCAGCGGTACTTCCTCGTCTACGGCACGCCCGTCCCCGGCTACCAGGCGCCCGCGGACACCACCGCCATCTCCTCCGAGATCATGACGACGCTGCTCGACGCGTGCGCGGCGCTCCCCCGGGCAGGCGCGACGACCGCCTTCGGCAGCCATCTGGAGGACCATCGGGGCTGGGCCGCGGGCCATCCCGCCCCGCCCGGGGCCCTTCACGGGTTCCTGACCTTCTGGACCCGGATGCACGGCGTGCTGTCGCTGGAACTCGCCGGCCACTTCACCGGCATGGACTTCGACCCGGCCCTGCTCTTCGCGGCCGAACTGGACGAGCTGCTGGCACCCCGGCCCTGAGGCCGGAGGCGGGACCCTACGGCGTACGGAAGCCGCGGAAGGTCACGTGCTTGCGCGTCACGAAGCCGAGCTTCTCGTAGAGGGCGCGCGCGCCGGCGTTCGCCTCGGCCACATGCAGGAAGGCCCCTTCGTCCCGCGCCTCGATGCGTGCCGCGAGCGCGCCGACCAGGCGGGCTGCGTGACCCTGCCCACGAGCCTCGGGCGCGGTGCATACGGCGCTGATCTCGGTCCATCCCGGAGGCCGGAGCCGCTCGCCCGCCATGGCCACCAGCGTGCCCTTCTCACGGATGCCGAGATAGGTGCCGAGTTCGGGGGTACGGGACCAGAACGGCCCGGGCCGGGTGCGTTCGACGAGGTCCAGCATCTCGGGCACGCTGTCCGCGCCCAGTTCGACCACACCGTCGTCCGTCTCGTCTCCCGGACGCCCGGACGCGCCGTCGCCCGGCCGGATCATCTGGCGGCCTTCCAGGACGAAGACGGGCTCCCAGTCCGACGGCGGGAGCACGGGGCAGCTGAACATGTCGGCGAACTCGCCCCGGCCGAGGAGTTCGGTGAGGTCGGCCCACCTCGCCGGATCCTGCTCGGTGGACACGGCGGCGAAGGTCGAGACGTCCGGGAGATAGGTGACGGCCCGGCCGACGCGGCGGGCGAGATGCGCGTGACGACTCCGGAGGGACTCGGCCACCGGGTCGTCCAGTACGAAGGGATCGCGGCCCGCCATCGTGTTGTCCCTCTCATACTCCGTGCCGAACAGGGAAGACGGTCACCGTGGGAGACCTCCTCGTGCACGAAGTCTAAGGGGGACGGGACGCCGTCCCGCGGGGCCGGGTCGGGCCCGCCCGGCAGGAGGCGCTCTCGACGGCTCCGCGCTCAACCGTGCCACGCCCTCACCGACGCCTTCACGAAGTCGGTGAAGTCACGCGGTCGTCGGCCGAGAGCGCGCGTCACTCCGTCGGAGATGTGCCGGTCCATGCCCCGTCGGATCGGGCTCACCGCCTCGGCGAAGTCCGCCGCCTCGTCGGCCGCCGATCCCCGCCCGGTAAGTTCCGCGACGAAGTCCTCGGGGGACAGCGGAACATAACGGATGTCCCGCCCGGTGGCCTCGGAGATCTCGGCGACGGCCTGCGCGATGGTCAGGGCCCGAGGCCCGGAGAGTTCGTAGGTCTGCCCGTCGTGACCGTCTTCGGTGAGTGCCGCGACCGCGACCGCGGCGATGTCGTCGGCATCGACGAAGGAGACGGCGCCGTCCCCGGCCGGCAGCCTCAGCTCACCGGCGAGGACGGCATCCAGGAAGATGCCCTCGCTGAAGTTCTGTGCGAACCAGGCAGGTCGCAGGATCGTCCACGCGACACCGCTGTCGCGCACCGCGCTCTCCCCGTCGATGTGTGTGGCACCGGCGATGTTGGCCTCGCCGGAGTACCCCGGCACATCCACGCCGCGCCCCGACAGCAGCACGACGCGTTCGACGCCGAGCTCGACGGCACGCTCGATGAAGGGGCGTGTGAGGAGTTCCCCGTCGACCGGCACGAGGTACACCGTCTTCACGCCGTCCAGCGCGGCATCCCAGGTGGCCCGGTCGAGCCAGTCGAATCGTGGTTCACCGGCGCGCGATGCCGCCCGGACGAGAAGGCCCCGCCTTCGCAGCAGGGTCAGGACCCGGCTCCCGGTCCTCCCCGTAGCACCCGTCACCAGAATTGTCTGTGTGGTCATGAGGCCAGTGAAGACGTCTGCGGCGAGATGATCCATGGCTCGGAGGCTCACTTCGATGTCTGTGCGTCTACGCTGGCGCCGTGGATGTGCTTTCCGAACTGCTCGACGGGGTGAGGGCACGGGGTGCCCTGTTCCGGCGGACCGTCATGGACCAGCCCTGGTCCATGGGCTTCGCCAGCGGTTCACCGCTGACGTTGGCCACCATGCTGCGCGGCCGGGCGTGGATCGTGCCTGCCGATGACGAACCGGTTTCGGTCGGTGCCGGAGACATCGCGGTCATCCGCGGCCGGGCGCCGTACACGGTCGCGGACGACCCGGCCACCCCACCGCAGGTCGTGATCGACAGCACCGAGTACTGTCTTCGCGGCCCCGCCGGCGGTGAGCCCGACAGCAGCGACCTCGGCCCGGACGGCTCGGCCCTCCTGCTCAGCGGCGCCTACACCGGCCGACGCGAGATCAGCGAGCGGCTGCTCCACGCACTGCCCGAAGTGCTGGTGGTCCGCAGCGCCCACGTGCGTCTCCCGCTGCTGGATCTGATGGTCGAGGAGATGATCGGGGACAGCCCCGGCCGGCAGGTGATGCGCGACCGGCTGCTCGACCTGATGCTCCTCTCCACGTTGCGGACCTGGTTCGATCAGTCCGAGGCGCACGCGCACGCGTGGTACCGGGCGATGGACGACCCGGCGGTGAGCCACGCTTTGCGACTGCTTCACGCCGATCCGGCCCATCCGTGGACGGTGGCGAACCTGGCGGCCGGTACGGGACTGTCCCGCGCCGCGCTCGCCCGACGTTTCACCGCACAGGTCGGGGAACCGCCGATGACCTACCTCACTTCGTGGCGCATCGACCTGGCGGCCGACCTGCTCCGCGAGACGGATGCCACCGTCGGCTCGATCGCCCGGAAGGTCGGCTACGCCAACACCTTCGGGCTGAGCGTCGCCTTCAAACGTCTTCGCGGCATCACTCCGACCGAGCACCGTGCCGCGGCGCACCCGCTCTCGGGGCCCGGCCGAGACGGTCGGGCTCGTCGACCCGGGCACTCACCCGCCAGGTGAGACACTCGGCCGAGCAGCCGTGATCCGGTGATCTGCGCCGGTCGGTACCCTTGCAAATACCGGGTCACAGCGGGCGCTCGTGGCCCTCCCAGTACGGATCGCGCAGGCGGCGCTTGTACAGCTTGCCGTTGGGGTCGCGGGGCATGGTGTCGACGAAGTCGACCGACTTCGGGCGTTTGAAGCCGGCGAGGCGGTCGGCGCAGTGGGCCAGGATCCCCTCCGCGAGCGCCGCCCCCGGCTCGTACCCCTCGGCCGCCTCGACGACCGCCTTGACCTCCTCGCCCCAGTCGGCGTGCGGGATGCCGAAGGCGGCGGCGTCGGCGACGGCGGGGTGGGCGAGGAGAGCGGCCTCGATCTCGGCCGGGTAGATGTTGACCCCGCCGGAGATGATCATGTCGATCTTGCGGTCGCGCAGGAAGAGATAGCCGTCCTCGTCGAGGACGCCGAGGTCCCCGACGGTGAAGAAGTCGCCGATGCGGTTCTTCGCGGTCTTCGCCTCGTCCTTGTGGTACTGGAATCCGCCGGTGTTCATCTTCAGGTAGACGGTGCCGAGTTCACCGGGCGGCAGCCGGACCCCGTCGTCGTCGAAGACGGCCAGTTCGCTGATGGGCCATGCCCGGCCGACCGTCCCGGGCTTCTTCAGCCACTCCTCGGCGGTCGCGAAGGCGCCACCGCCCTCACTGGCCGCGTAGTACTCCTCGACGCACCGGCCCCACCAGTCGATCATCGCCCGCTTGACGTGCTCGGGGCACGGCGCGGCGCCGTGGATGGCGTGGCGCATCGAGGAGACGTCGTACCGGTTCCGCACCCCCTCGGGCAGGGAGAGGAGGCGATGGAACTGGGTGGGGACCATGTGGGTGTGGGTGCAGTCGTACCGGTCGATCAGCCGGAGCATCTCCTCCGGCGCCCACCGGTCCATCAGGACGAGCGGGTGGCCGATGTGCAGGGCGGCGGCGGCGAATTGGAGCACGGCGGTGTGGTAGAGCGGCGAGCAGACGAGGTGGACGTTGCCGTCGGCGGGCCGGATGCCGAAGATGCCGAGGAAGCCGCCGAGATGGGTCTCCTCGGGGAGTTTCCCGGGGAGCGGGCGGCGGATGCCCCGGGGCCGTCCCGTGGTGCCGGAGGTGTAGTTCATGACCCAGCCGAGGGTGCGGTCGGCGGGCGCGCTCGCGTCCTGTCCTTCGAGCAGCTCGGCGTACGCACGGAAGCCGGGGATCGTACCGACGGCGTACCGATGGGTGACGGGGAGTCCGGCCTCCTCGGCGGCGAGGGTCACCGCCTCGGCGAACCGTTCGTGGGCGAGCAGCACCTTGGCGCCGGAGTCGGCGACGATCCAGGCGATCTCGGGGCCGACGAAGTGGTGGTTGACGGGGACGAGGTAGAACCCGGCCTGGCTGGCGGCGAGATGGGCGGTGAAGAACTCGGGCCCGTTGGGGAGGACGACGGCGAAGGCGTCGCCGCGTTCCAGGCCTGCGGCCCGCAGCCCGTGCACCAGCCGGTTGGCCTCGGCGTGCAGCCGGCCGGCGGTCCACTCCTCGCCGTCGGGTGCGACCAGGACCGTACGGCCGGGGTCGGCGGCGGCCTGGGCCCAGAATCCGGTGGCTGCCTGGCTCATCACTCACTCCGTCCGGCGATGCGGTTGATGCGGTCGACGGCCTTCTCGAAGCCGCGGGTGAGCTCGTCGACGACCTGTTGGACGCTGCGCTCGGAGTTCATCCGGCCGACGATCTGCCCGACGGGGGTGCCGAGGAGCGGTTCGACCTCGTGCCGCTGGATGCGGGAGACGGCCTCGGCGACCAGCAGTCCCTGGAGCGGCATGGGGAGCGGGCCGGGTCCCGCCGGGTCGTCCCAGGCGTCGGTCCACTCGGTGCGGAGCTGACGGGCGGGTTTGCCGGTCAGGGCGCGGGAGCGGACGGTGTCGCCGGAGCCGGCGGCGAGGAGCTTGGCAGTGAGGGCGCGGGAGTGCAGTTCGGCCTCGGTGGTGGTGAGCCAGATCGAGCCGAGCCAGACGCCCTGGGCGCCGAGGGCGAGTCCGGCGGCGATCTGCTCTCCGCTGCCGATGCCGCCGGCGGCGAGCACGGGCAGCGGGGACACGGCGTCGACGACCTCGGGGGTGAGCACCATGGAGGCGATCTCGCCGGTGTGGCCTCCGGCCTCGTAGCCCTGGGCGACGACGACGTCGATGCCGGCGTCGGCGTGGTGGCGGGCGTGCCGGGCGCTCCCGGCGAGGGCGGCGACGAGGACGCCGTGGTCGTGGGCGCGGGCGACGACGTCCGGGGGCGGGGAGCCCAGGGCGTTGGCGAGGAGTTTGATCGGGTAGTCGAAGGCCACGTCGAGTTGGTTGCGGGCGACCTGCTCCATCCAGCCGGTGATGCGCCAGCCGGAGGCCTCGTCCTCGGCGAGTTCGGGCACGCCGTGCTTGGCGAGCGTGGCGCGGACGAACGCCCGGTGCTCCTCCGGGATCATGGCCTCGACCTCGGCCTCGCTGACCCCTTCGACCTTCTTGGCGGGCATCACGACGTCGAGGCCGTAGGGCAGGCCGTCGGTGTGGTCCTGCATCCAGTCGAGGTCGCGGGCGAGCTCGCCGGGGTCGGTGTAGCGGACCGCGCCGAGGACGCCGAACCCGCCGGCTCTGGTCAGTGCGGCGGCCACCGCGGGGAAGGGCGTGAAGCCGAAGATGGCGTGCTCGATCCCCAGGGTGCGACTCAGCTCCGTCTTCATGGGCGGCAGGATGCCGCAGCGGCGCGACGGAGGGAAGAGGTTTTCTGATGCATCGTCAGATTCTTTGGAACGCCGGACGCTTCCGCGACGCGCCTCGGCTCCGGTAAGAAAGTTTCAGATCTTTCCGGCGTGGCCGAAGTTTTCTTTCAAAGGGCTGTGGGAGAGGGTGGGCATGACGGAGGAGTCCAGGAGGGGCCGGGGCCCGAGCCGCCGGGCGTTCGGCGGCGGAGTCCTCGCCCTGGGAGGTGCGCTGATGATCGGTTCGATTCCGGGGGCCGCGGCGGCGCCGGGACCGGGGAGCCGAGGAGCGGGGACCCCGGGAGCGGCGGCGGGCGGTGCCGCCCCCGGCGCGCGCAGGACCACCCTGCGACGCGGGTCCGCCGCGCGGGCGGGGCTCCTGTCGGAGCACCTGGACCGGCTGGTCACGGACGCCGAGGCCTTCCTCGGCCCCTCCCCCACGCACCCCTGGTACGCGGGCGCCGTCCTGCTCGCCGGGCGGGGCGGGACGGTGGCCCTGCACCGGCCGATCGGCATGGCCGTGCGGTACGCGTCGTACGACGAGAAGACCGACACCGGCGTGGAGTTGCCGCCTCACGAACAGGTCCCGATGGCCGAGGACACCGTCTTCGACCTGGCGTCGGTCTCGAAGCTCTTCACCTCCATCCTCGCCGTGCAGCAGATCGAGCGCGGGGCGCTGGAACTTGAGACGAGGGTCACCGCGTACCTGCCGGAGTTCGGCGGCGGCGGGAAGCAGGACGTCACGATCCGTCAGCTGCTCACCCACACCTCGGGGTTCCGGGCGTGGATCCCGCTGTACAAGGCGCCGACGCGGGAGGGGAAGCTGCGGCTGATCTGGGACGAGGTCCCGGCGAACCCGCCGGGGTCGACGTACCTCTACTCGGATCTGAATCTGATCACGCTCCAGCTGATCCTGGAGAAGATCACCGGTCTCGGTCTGGATGTGCTGCTCCACGACGAGATCACTGCTCCGCTCGGGATGCACCGCACTCGTTTCAATCCCCCGCTCTCCTGGCGGCCGGGGATCGCCGCCACCGAGGACGCCCGCCCGCCGTGGTCCGGTCTCGACCGGGGCATGGTGCGGGGCGAGGTCCACGACGAGAACGCCCACAGCCTGGGCGGGGTCGCGGGCCACGCCGGGATCTTCTCCCGCGCCTGGGATCTCGCGATCCTCGCCCGCACCCTGCTCAACGGCGGGGCGTACGGCCGGGCCCGCATCCTCTCCCCCGCCTCCGTGGAGTTGATGTTCACCGACTTCAACACCGCCTTCCCCGGCGACGAGCACGGACTCGGCTTCGAGCTCTACCAGCACTGGTACATGGGCGCGATGGCCACGCCCCGGACGGCCGGACACACCGGGTTCACCGGCACCAGCCTGGTCCTCGACCCGACCACCGACGCCTTCCTGATCGTCCTCGGCAACTCCGTGCACCCGGTGCGCTCCTGGCGCTCGGGGTCGGCTCCCCGCGTCGCCGCGGCGAACCACCTGGCCCGCGCCGTCCCCGTCCGCCCCGACCGGGGCCGTACGTCCTGGTTCTCCGGCATGGCGAGCGCCACGACGGCCACCCTGACGCTCCCTCACGTCTCGGGCGCCGCACGCCTGGAGTGCGCGCTGTGGTGGGACACCGAGCCGGGCGCCGACCCGGTCGCCCTGGAGGCCTCGGCCGACGGCGGCACGACCTGGCGGCCGGTGCCCTTCACCACCGACGGACACACGGAGCACCCGACGGGCGCGGCGGGCGGCTGGTCCGGCCGCGTCTGGCACACCGTGTCCACCCCACTGTCCGGGACGGACGCCCTCCTGCGCTGGCGGTACACGACGGACCAGCGGTACGTGGGACGGGGCGTGTACGTGGACGGGCTGCGGCTCTTCGACGGAGCGGGACGCCCGCTGTTCGACGAGGCGCGGCCGGCGGACGGGGCGCGGATCGAGGCGAACGGCTGGAGCAGGTCGGCCGATTGAGCCCGCCCGTCCACCTGCTTGGACTGCGTACAAGTGATCATGTGAGGTACCGTCCCGGCGGGAAGTTCTCACCGGGGGATGAGACGAACGCGAGGGCGAGCGTCTGTCGTGTCGCCCGTCCGCGGTGCCCTTCCGTCCGCGGGGGTCGCCGCAACCGGCCCGTCGGCGAGCGGCACGACCGCTTCGAGACCCAGCCGCTCCCACGCCGTTCGCCCTTCCTCAACGAGGTGTTCCTTCATGCTGCCCCTGTCCGAGCGCCGCCCACCGGGCGCGCGCCGCTTCGCGCTGTCCGCATGGCTGTGCGCGCTCTCCCTCGCCGTCCTGGCCGCGGTCGTCCTGGCGGTCACTCCGCAGTCGCCCGCGACGGCGGCGACGCCGGGCGCCACGGCGGCACCGCTGGCCACCCAGGTGTCCAACACGCCGTTCAAGGCTCGCGAGAACTACCACTGCACGCGCATACCCGCCCTCGTCACCACCACGAAGGGTGTCCTCCTCGCCTTCGCCGAGGGCCGCACCCGGTTGACGACGACCGGCTGCCACGACGTCGGCGACAACGACATCGTGCTCAAGAGGTCCCTCGACGGCGGTGCGACCTGGCAGGACCTCCAGGTCGTCGTCGGCGCCGGCGACGAGCTCGCGCACGGCAACCCCGCGCCGGTGGTGGACGCCGTCACCGGCCGGATCACCGTGCTGTACTCCAGCAGCGACTGGAACCGTGACCAGACCAACCCCAAGCGCGACGCCTTCCCCCGCACCGTCCACGCCGTGCACAGCATGGACGGCGGTGCCACCTGGTCGCAGAGCGTGCCGCAGCCGCAGCTCAAGGCCGCCGGCTGGGGCTGGGTATCCACCGGGCCCGGCCACGGCATCCAGCTCGGCCGCGGGCCGCACCACGGCCGGCTGATCGTCCCCGGCGACCACACGGCCGGCGGCGACACGACCGCCGGGGGCCAGCTGTACCTCAGCGACGACGGCGGCCTCACCTGGACGCTCGGCGCGACGTCCGAGTCGAGCAAGTCCGGCGCGTATCCCGCCGAGTTGACGGTCGCCCAGACCACCGGCGGCGGCGTCTACGTCAACGCCCGCAACTCCGAGCCGACGCGCTGCCTGACCAACGAGCACCGCCTGGAGTCCGTCAGCGCCGACGGCGGCGGCTCCTTCGCGGACCCCTTCACCCCGGTGGCCAACCTGGACACCTCCCCGGTCTACGGCTCGCTGCTGCGGCTGCACGCCGAGGACCAGGACGCGAAGCCCGACAGGCTGCTGTACTCAGGTGCCTCCCGGCTCGGCCCCAGCCCGCTGGAGGACCGGCGCGAGCTGGCCGTCCGCTCCTCGTACGACGAAGGCAGGACCTGGAAGACGGTCGGCACCCTGGTCTCGGCGGCCCGCACCGGCTACTCCGATCTGACGGTGCTGCCGAACGGTTCCATCGGCGTCCTGTACGAGACGGCCGGCAACATCCCGCACGGCAACCTCACCTTCAGCGCCTTCACCGAGCAGGCCATGGACGACGCCGGCACCGAACTGCGCCGACCGCGCACCGCCGACACCCGCGTACGGGCACCCGGCGAGGCCGGCAACCACGCCATCATCCACGGCGGGGCCCAGCTCGGGACGCGTCTCGGCGGCGTCGCCATGGAGTTCGACGGCCAGGACGACTACCTGCGCCTCGTCTGCTCGCCCTCCCTGCGGGTCGGCGAAGGGGACTTCACCGTCACGGCCTGGTTCCGGCACACGGCCACCACCGGCACGCTGCCGATCATCTGGGCGTACGGCATGCCGGGCACCGACCCGGCGAAGAAGGGCCGGCACTTCTCGGTCCGGGCCGAACCCGGCGCCGGCAACGTCCTGCGCGCCACCGTCGGCACGGACATCGGCTCCACCGAGGTGACGCTGCCGTCCTCGTACAACGACGGCACCTGGCACCACGTCGTGTTCACCCGGCAGGGTCTCTCCCTCAGCCTGGCGGTGGACGGCGCCGCTCCGGCGACCGCGACCATGCCGGCGGGCACCAAGGCGTCCGACCGGAACGTCACCCCGGGCGCCGAGTTCAACATCCACATCGGGGCCCGGCCCGACTTCCCCAACCAGCCCGCCGGGGTCGCGCAGCTCTTCCGCGGCACCCTGGACGACGTACGGCTCTTCGGGACCGCGCTGACCGACGCCGAAGCGGCCGAGGTGAAGGCAGGATCGCTCGCCGTGGCGAACGACAAGGAGAAGCTCCGTCTCGGCTTCAGCACCATCTGGTAGCCGGCACGGAGCCCTCGGCCGGCGGGCGTACCGCCCGCCGGCCGAGGGCTCCGGTCGCGGGGTTCGGGTCCTGGGGCTCCGAGGCTCAGGCCGCCTCCGCGTACAGCTCCTCGATCAGCCGGACGACCTGCTCCGGCTCCCGCAGCGTCGGGTAGTGGTCGGATGCGGCCAGCCGGACGAGGCGGCAGCCCGGGATGCGTTCGGCCATCTCCTCGTTGCAGCGCACGACCTCCGGCCGGTCCAGCTCGCCGAGCGCGAGCAGGGTCGGCGCCGAGATCTCCCCGAGCCGGTCGAAGGCGGGCGGGCCGGTGAGCTGGTGGCCGATGTTGCTGAACCAGGCGGGCAGCACGGCCCGGCAGAGGGTGGCCGCGACCGGGTCGGACTCGGGGGTGCCGCCGCCGGCCTTCGCCCACGCGCGCAGGCCGAGCCGGACGATGCCCTCCATGTCGCCGGCCGCGGCCAGCGGCTCCAGTCGCTCGAAGAACTCGCCCGTGACCAGCCCCTCGTACCCGGAGACCCCGGGGACGAGGAGGGCGAGACCCGCCACCCGCTCGGGCGCCTCAAGCGCGAAGTCGACCGAGGTGGCCCCGCCCATGCTGGATCCCACAAGCACCGCCCGCTCGATCTCGAAGTGGTCGAGGACCTCGGCCAGATCACGGACCGGGAGGTACTCGGAGGCGGGCGCGGGCGAGCGTCCGTAGCCGCGCACGTCGTAGCGGATCACCCGGCGCCGCGCGGTGAGCGCCGGCAGGACCGGGTCCCACACCGCGGAGTCTCCGACGCCGGGATGGAGCAGGACCAGCGGCAGGCCGTCCCCTCCCCCCGCGTCGTCCGCCCAGACTTCGCCGTGACTGACATGCACCATGGTCTCCACGGTTCCCCAGTCTGGTGGGGCTCACGGGGCTCCGCCAGCACCCGAACGGTGTTTGGCGGACATCGCGCCCGTCAAGCGCCGGATTCCGATGCCACGCCCAGGGCAGTCAGTACGGGGCTGATCAGGGGGTGGTCCTCCGCGCCCCGCCGGACGGCGGCGAAGACCCTGCGGGTCGGGGCGACGCCCTCGATCGGGCGGACCTCCACACCCGTGAGCTCCATGCCGCGCAGGGCCGAACGCGGCACGAGTGCCACGCCGGCGGACGCGGCCGCGAGGGCGACGACGGCGCGGAAGTCGTCGGACGAGTGCTCCGGGTTCAGCGTGAACCCGGCGTACTCGCAGGCCAGGACGGTCACGTCATGGCAGGGGTTGCCGGCGGACTGGCCGATCCAGGCGTCCTTCGCGAGATCGCCGAGCGCGACCCGCTCGCCGGCGGCCAGCGGGTGGCCGGGCGGCAGCACCGCGTCGAAGGGCTCCGCGTAGAGCGGGACGCGGGTGAGGCGGGCGTCGTCCTCGCCCGGCGCGCCCCGGTACTCGACCGCGACGGCCACGTCGACCTGCCGGTCGAGGACCATCATCAGGCTCTCGTCGCCCTCGGCGTCCCGCACCCGGACCCGGATGCCGGGGGCGGAGTCGGCCAGTGCCCTGATGGCGGGGGCCACCACGAGCCCGATGCCGGTGGCGAAGGCGGCGACCGTGACCGTACCGGCCTCGCCGGAGCCGTAGGCGGCGAGTTCGGACTCGGCGCGCTCCAACTGGGCGAGGACGGCGTTGGCGTGGCTGAGCAGGATCTCGCCGGCCGGGGTGAGTCGCGCGCCGCGGGCGCTGCGGTCGACCAGGCGGTGGCCGGTCTCCTGCTCCAGGGCGGCGAGCTGCTGGGAGACGGCGGAGGGGGTGAGATAGAGCGCGGCGGCCGCCGCCGTGACCGTGCGGTGGTCGGCCACCGCACGGAGGATGTGCAACCGCCGCGCTTCGATCATTCCCCTAGTCTCGCAGGCCGCGGGGCCCGCGCTCGCCTCAGCCCTGCAGGGCCGCGCGGGCGTCGACGAAGGCGTCGACGGCCCGGTTCACGTCGTCCGTGGAATGGGCGGCGGAGAGCTGCACGCGGATCCGGGCCTTGCCCTGCGGCACGACCGGGTACGAGAAGCCGATCACGTACACACCGCGCTCCAGGAGCAGCTCGGCCATGCGGCCGGCCTCGGACGCGTCGCCGATCATGACGGGGGCGATGGCGTGGTCGCCGGGGAGGATGTCGAAGCCTTCCGCCGTCATCCGGGTCCGGAACAGCTCGGTGTTGGCGCGCAGCCGGTCCCGCAGGTCACCGGCGGACTCCAGGAGGTCGAGGACCTTGAGGGAGGCGGCGGCGATCACCGGGGCGAGGGTGTTCGAGAAGAGGTACGGGCGGGAGCGCTGGCGCAGCAGGGCGACGATCTCGGCGCGGGCGGCGACGTAGCCGCCGGAGGCGCCGCCGAGGGCCTTGCCCAGGGTGCCGGTGATGATGTCGACGCGGTCCATGACACCGTGCAGCTCGGGGGTGCCGCGGCCGCCGGGGCCGACGAAGCCGACGGCGTGCGAGTCGTCGACCATGACCATGGCGTCGTAGCGCTCGGCCAGGTCGCAGATCTCGTCGAGCGGGGCGACGTAACCGTCCATGGAGAAGACGCCGTCGGTGACGATGAGCTTGCGCCGGGCGCCGCCCTCCGTGGCCTCCTTCAGCTGCTGCTCCAGGTCGGCCATGTCGCGGTTGGCGTAGCGGAAGCGGCGGGCCTTGGAGAGGCGGATGCCGTCGATGATCGAGGCGTGGTTGAGGGCGTCGGAGATGACGGCGTCCTCGGGGCCGAGGATCGTCTCGAAGACTCCGCCGTTGGCGTCGAAGCAGGAGGAGTAGAGGATCGTGTCCTCCTGGCCGAGGAAGGACGACAGGCGCGCCTCCAGCTCCTTGTGCACCTCCTGCGTGCCGCAGATGAAGCGGACGGACGCCATGCCGTAGCCCCAGCGGTCGAGCGCCTCGTGGGCGGCGGCGACCACCTCGGGGTGGTCGGCGAGGCCCAGGTAGTTGTTGGCGCAGAAGTTGAGCACCTCGCCGGGGCGGCCGCCCGAGGTGACGGCGACGGTGGCCGACTGGGGGGTGCCGATGACGCGCTCGGGCTTGTGGAGTCCGGCCTTCTGGATCTCGTCGAGGGTGGCACGGATGTCGTCGCGTACGGAATCGAACATGGGTCAGGCTCCCGCAGTCCAGTCGAGGATGATCTTGCCGCTCTTGCCGGAGGCCGCGTCGTCGAAGGCGGCCTCGAAGTCGGTGTACGCGTAGCGCCCGGTGACGACGGGGGCGAGGTCGAGACCGCCCTCCAGGAGCACCGACATCGCGTACCAGGTCTCGAACATCTCGCGGCCGTAGATGCCCTTGATCGTGATCATGGAGGTGACGATCTTCGCCCAGTCGACGGCGAAGTCCTCGCTGGGCAGGCCCAGCATGGCGATCTTGCCGCCGTGGGTCATGTTGGCGACCATGTCGCGCATCGCGCGCGGGTTGCCGGACATCTCCAGGCCGACGTCGAAGCCCTCCTTGAGCCCGAGGGTGCGCTGGCCGTCGGCGATGGTCTGCTCGGCGACGTTGAGGGCGAGGGTGACGCCCGTCTTGCGCGCCAGGGCGAGGCGCTCCTCGCTGACGTCGGTGATCATGACGCTGCGGGCGCCGGCGTGCTTGGCGACGGCGGCGGCCATGATGCCGATCGGGCCCGCGCCGGTGACGAGGACGTCCTCGCCGACGAGCGGGAAGGAGAGCGCCGTGTGCACGGCGTTGCCGAACGGGTCGAAGATCGCGGCGATGTCGAGGTCGACGGGGACGCGGTGCACCCACACGTTGGACGCGGGCAGCGCCACGTACTCGGCGAAGGCGCCGTCGCGGCCGACGCCGAGGCCGATGGTGGCGCGGCAGAGGTGACGGCGGCCGGCGAGACAGTTGCGGCACCTGCCACAGACGAGGTGGCCCTCGCCGCTGACCAGGTCGCCGACGTTGATGTCGGCGACGTCACGGCCGACCGAGACGACCTCGCCGACGAACTCGTGGCCGACGGTCAGCGGCGTGGCGATCGTCTTCTGCGCCCAGCCGTCCCAGGAACGGATGTGCAGGTCGGTCCCGCAGATACCGGTCCGCTTCACCCTGATGAGCACGTCTCCGGGACCGGTCTCCGGCTCGGGCACGTCCGTGAGCCAGAGTCCCGGCTCAGCCTTCAGCTTGACCAATGCCTTCAATGCCACGGCTCCCGACGTGCGTGTCCTGTGATGTGCGGGGTACGGACGCGACTGTGCGCCCAAGATCCCTGGAAGAGAATCTTCCGTACGGAGCGCTCGCGGTCCATCGAGGATTTCTTAAGCGCGCTCGCAGATCAGCTTCACACCACAGGCGGGGGCGGGGCGACGTCAACGCGGCCGAACGGAGAGGCCACGGTGGGGGAGCTCCGCCACCGTGCGCGTGACGGCCGACGGCCGCGGCGGGCAGCGGGCAGCGGGCAGCGGGCACACAGGCTCACGCGGCGGGCAGCCGGTGAAACTCACTTCTCCGTCATCGCGGGAGGAGCGATGATCTCCACGAGAGAAGACCGATGACGGGCAGGTGATCATGAGCGAGCGACGATCAAGACTGGTACTCCTGTGCGGCCTTCCTGGTGCCGGGAAGACCACGGTGGCCAAGAGGTTGGAGCGGGAACTGTCCGCCGTGCGCCTGTGCCCGGACGAGTGGCTTACGGAGCTGGGCTTCGACCTCTTCGACGGTGAGGCACGGGACCGCATCGAAGGTCGCCTGTGGCAGCACGCCCAGGATCTGCTCGCTTCTGGAGCCGTTGTGATCCTGGAGAACGGGTTCTGGGAGCGTCCGGAGCGCGATGAGAAGCGGCTCCGTGCTCGCGCGCTCGGGGTCGGGGTCGAACTGCGCTACCTCAAGGTGCCCATGGCGGAACTGGAGCGGCGCATCGCACTGCGCAACCAGGAGCCGGGCTCGGTCGTGTTGACGACCGAGCTGCTCAGAGAGTGCCAGAAGCAGTTCGAGGCCCCGACGCCGGCCGAGCTGGATCTGTTCGATCCGCCCCTGTAGACGGCGTGCGGGCTGTGCCCGTCACAGCCACTCATTGATGTCCGCTACGAGGACACGCCGGCCCGCCCACCACGAGACCGGCACCAAACCCCGCCGCGGCACCTGAGTCTCGACCCGGCACCGAGGCCCGCTGCCCCGCCGTGTTGGATGGCCCCGTGGCGAGACGACAGAAGAATCGGCCTCCCTTCGGCCTGCCCAAGGGGATCGTCCTGCTGGCGACGCCGGACGGCTGGCGCCACAGCATCCTCACCGTGGAGGGCGGCATGGTCTGCGGACGCCTCAGCGACGAGTTGCTCGACCCGGAAGCGGCACTGAGCGCTGCCGTCACGATGGTGAGGGAACTCGCACGCGACTTCCACGACACAAGGGTCGACGTGACCTGGGATCCCCGCCGGGAACCCTGGACCTGGACCGGTCAAGTCACCCCTCTCCTGGACGACGAGACGGACCCCGGTCCCGGCGGGAAACGACAAGCTTGAGGGACTCGCCGCTCAGCCGGTGTGATCAGCGCGTACGGTCCGGAGATGGACATGGTCAGCGGTGTCGTCAGCATCGCGTACTCACACTTCTACATCGCCGAGTACGTCGAGCAGGGGTTCGAGAGTGTCGACGATCTGCCGGACTTTCATACCGATGAGCCCGTGATCGTCACACCCGGCAAGCTCACCATCGTCAGTTGCGTCCAGGAGCACCACGCCTGGGTGACTCTCATGCTCGCCGAAGCTCAGCCTGAGCAGCAGACGGAACAGTGGCGATTGCTCGGTTCCTGGCCGTACCGGCCGGTCTACAGGGGCCGGATGGGAATCTCCGGCCCCACCACCGGCCCTGCCGTGCCGGCCGCGGGCTGGCTGCCGGGCAGCCAGGGCTATGCCCCAACGCTGACACTCAACCCAGCGGCGATCTACACGGTCCACGTCTACGCCAGAGGCCGCCAGGACTCACGAGCCCGGTACGAAGCCGCAATGACCCACGAGGAATGGGGTCTCGACGAGGGGTTCGAGGACTATGTAGCCGTCTTCATCCCTGCCGGAGAGCAGGCCGGCCTCGGGGCCGCAGGTCAAACGTCAAGCTAGACGACGTTGTTGAACCTGGTGCCCTCTCCGGTGTGCAGAGAGGTCGTCCGCCGGCTGACGGGGGCGGTCGTCGAGCCGGTGGAGATGTAGACGTACGTGCCACCCGCGCCGACGGCGGCAATGAGGTCGCCGGCCCGGCTGCCCGCGATGTTGCCGACGGCCTCCAGTTGCTTAGGTACCTGCCAGCCAGCGCCGATCTCCGTACGGCGGGCGGACTTGTACTGGCCGCCGACGGGTCCGTCGAACAGGTCGTCGCGCCACAGGACGCCGGCGCACAGCAGTGCGTACCGTTCGATCAGACTCGCACCGAGGGACGGTGGTTGTACGAGCTGGTCGAGTTGATCGACTTCCGCGCGTTCTCTCCGGCTCTCTCCGGTCCTCTCCGGTCCTCTCCGGTCCTCTCCGGTCCTCTCCGGAAAGGAGGATCAGACCGGCGGCGGAGTGGCTGCCCTGAGGTGCAGAGCGGCGGCCTCGGCGTGGCGGCCCAGGCGCTCCAGGCAGTGGGCCTCGTCGTCCAGGGCCGCCAGGGTGTCGGGGTGGGCGGGGCCGAGAAGCCGGGTGCGGGCGGCGGCGACCGCGCGGTGCGACGCGAGCGCCTCCTCCCAGCGATCGAGGCGGCCGAGGGCGACCGCCGACTCGCGGCGGCTCAGGAGGGTGTCCGGGTGGTCCGGCCCGAGGACCCGCTCCCGGTCCGCGTGGACGCTCTCGGATTCGGAGAGGGCATCCTGCCAGCGGCCGAGCCGCCCGAGGTTGACGGCGAGCGCGTGGCGGGCGCGGAGGGTCTCGGGCCCGTCGGCGCCCTGGGAACGGGTGCGGGCGGCGACGAGATCGCGGCAGACGCCCAGCGCGTCCGCGGCCTGACCGAGCCGGCCGAGGAGGACGCCCGTCTCGTAGCGGGCGGTGAGGGTGTCCGGGTGGTCGGGGCCGAGGGCCGCGGCGCGCGCCTCGGCGACCGCGCGGTACTGGGCGAGGGCCTCCTCGCCCCGCCCCAACCGTCCGAGCGTGTACGCCACTTCGCGCCGGGTCACGAGAGTGTCGGGATGGTCCTCGCCGAGGAGTCGGGCCCGTGCCTCCGCGACCTCGTGCGCCGTACGGTACGACTCCTCGAAGCGGCCCAGGCGGCCGAGCGTGAAGGCGAGGTTGTGCCGGCAGCGCAGGGTGTCGGGGTGGTCGGGGCCCACGGTGCGCTCGCGTGCGGCGAGCACCGTGACGTACACCTCGTGTGCCTCGGGGTGCCGTCCGAGGCGGCCGAGCGCGTACGCCCTCTCCTGCCGGGCCGCGAGAGTGTCGGGGTGGTCTCCGCCGAGGACGCGGGCGCGGGTGGCGGCGACCCGGTCGAAGACCCGCAGGGCGTCGGCGGGGCGGTCGAGCCGGGCGAGCGCGAAGCCGACCTCGTAGTGGCTGGCCAGGGTGTCCGGGTGGTCCCCGCCGAGAGCAGCCGTACGGTCCTCGGCGACGGACCGGTGCACCGACTCGGCCTCCCCCCAGCGGCCGAGGCGGCCGAGGCCCATGCCCGCCCGGTACCGGCCGGCGAGCACCGCGATCAGCTCCGCCGAGGCGGCGACACGCGCCGGAGCGGGCTCGTCCCGCGCGGGCGTGGCAGTCGTCCCGGTGGTGGCGGTCGTCCACTCCGTGGTGAGCACCGCCGCCGCCGGGTCGTGGGCGACCGGATGTGGCACGGTGGCGGCATCGGCGGGCCGGTGCCCGGCGGTGATCGCCCGGATCCACGCGGGCGCGGGGGCGGGCGTGCCGGGGCCGGTGCCGGAGAGCGGCCCCGGCCCCGGTACGACGGTGGCCCCGGGGAACGACGGATCGACGGCGGCACCGGCCTGGGACGCGCCGGCGGACGTGCCGGCGGCCCCTGGCAGGGACAGCGCGACCCGCCCCGTCACGATCCGACGACGCAGGTCTCCCGCGTCGGCCGGCCGCTCCTCGGGCACCTTGGCGAGCAGATCGACGACGATCCGGTCGAAGTAGTCCGGGAGTTCGGCCCGGTGCGCGCGCGGCGGACTCGGCACCGTGTCCCGGTGTCCGATGAGGATCGCCCAGGAGTCGCCCAGATCGAAGGGCGGGACGCCGGTGGCGAGTTCGTACAGCACGCACCCCAGCGAGTAGAGGTCGCTGCGGTGGTCGATCTCGCCGCCGCCGATCTGCTCGGGCGACATGTAGTGCGGCGTGCCCATGGCGATTCCGGTCCCGGTGAGGCGGGAGGTGAACCCCATGTCGGCGCCGAGGCGCGCTATGCCGAAGTCGCAGATCTTCACCGTCCCGTCCCGCAGCCGCATGATGTTCGCGGGCTTCAGGTCGCGGTGCACGATCCCGTGGCCGTGCGTGTACGCGAGGGCGTCGGCGACCTGGTCCGCGATCTCGACGACGTCGTGGACGGGCAGCGGGTGCTGGGCGTTGGCGGCGAGGAGCTGGCTGAGGTTGCGCCCTTCGAGGAGCTCCATGACGAGGAAGAGCACGCCGTCGTACTCGCCGAAGTCGTGCACGACGGTGATGCCCCGGTGCTGGAGCGCGGCGGCCACCCGGGCCTCGCGCCGGAACCGCTCGCGGACCACGGTGAGGACCTGGGGGTCCTGCTGCGGTCCGATCGGTTTGAGGCATTTCACGGCGACCCCGCGCCCGAGTGCCTCGTCGGTGGCGCGCCACACCTCGCCCATGCCCCCGCGACCGATGACCTCGTGCAGGCGGTACCGGCCCTGGATCAGTCTCGAGTCCCCCATCGTGTGCTGCCGCCCCCGTCGATTTCCTACGCCTTTTCCGGCTCCTCCAGTATGGACGCCGGTTCGGACAGTGGGTACGGGGCGGGGTACGCGTAAGGGTCGGGTCGCGTCTCCGGGCCGAGCCGGTCCATGGCGCGGAGGATGTGCCGGGGCGGCAGCCGCCAGCGCAGGCGGGCGGGGATGCGGCGGAGCACAGTGGCCGTGGCGACGAGCCGGCGGGTGACGGTCTCCGGCGGCGGGGCGGGGCGGCCGTAGAGCGCGTGGGCGTATGGGGGCAAAGTGTCGTACGCGAGCGCCGTGACGCGCCGCCAGATCACCTCGCGCGCCGGTACGAGCGCGGGTTTCACGGGCGGCCGGCGCAGGAAGTCCTCGACGGTGCGGGCGTCCGCGCCGGCGGCGAGCCGGGGCCGTACGGCGTCGAAGTAGGCGGCGAGTTCGGCGGTGGACCCGGGAACGGTGGCCGGGTCGAGCCCGACGAGCCGCGCGGAGGTGCGGTGCTCGTCGACATAGCGGTCGGCCCGGGCGTCGGTCAGCGGGATGCCGGAGCGGCGCGCGACCGAGAGGTACGAGTCGGTCTCGGCGCAGTGCACCCAGAGCAGCAGCTCGGGGTCGTCCACGCCGAGCAGCCGGTGGATCCGGCGCACCCGGGCCCCGGCCGCCTCCGCGGCCTCGGTGGTCCCGTAGCTCAGCGTCCCGACGAAGTTCGCGGTCCGCATGAGCCGTCCCCAGGGATCCTCCCGGAAACTGCTGTTGATCATGACGCCCCGCACGGCGACGGGGTGCAGGGCCTGCAGCCACAGCGCCCGGACGCCCGCGATCCACATGACCGGGTCGCTGTGCACCTGCCAGGTCACGGAACGGGGCCCGAAGAGCCCGGGGTCGGCGTCCTGCGTCATGGCGCGTCCTCCCTCGTCCCGCTCAGGCTACGCCGGAACCCTCCCCTCCAGACCGGCCTCGTCGAAGGCCGGTCGGTGCCAGGGCGGTCCGCGCTCGCGGCGGCGGCGCGCACAAGACACCCCCTAGCTGTATTGACCCGCAGCGTTGTTGACGCGGCTGATGGGTGGCTTGCCGTCGAGTGCTGTGTGGCAGCGGTGATGGTTGTAGGTGTGGAGGAAGTCTGCCAGGGCTTCGGTCCGCTCGTTGTTCGAGGTGTAGGGCCGCAGATAGGCCCACTCATCGAGCAGGGTGCGGTTGAAGCGTTCGACCTTGCCGTTGGTCTGCGGCCGGTAGGCCCGGGTGAGTTTGCCGGTTGCGCCGAGGTCGGCGAGGACGGTCTTCCAGGCCAGGCCCTTGCGGTAGGCCCAGGCGTTGTCGGTCAGGACCCGTTCGATCCGGTCGATGCCGTGGGTGTGGAAGAACGCGGCCGCGCGGGTGAGGAAGCTCGCGCAGGTCGCGACCTTCTCGTCGGGGTGGATCTCGCTGTAGGCCAGGCGGGAGTGGTCGTCGACAGCGGAGTGGACGTAGTCGAAGCCCATGCCGCGGATTGGCCTGCCGGCCTCGCGGCCGTTGGTTTTGTGGCCGCCGCCGTCGGGGATCCGGCCGAGTTTCTTGACGTCCACGTGGATCAGCTCGCCGGGCCGGTCGCGCTCATAGCGGCGGATCACCGTGCCGGTCGGCCGGTCCAGCCAGGCCAGCCGATTGAGCCCGTGGCGGGTCAGGATCCGGTGGACGGTCGAGGTGGGCAGGCCCAGGACCGGGCCGATCCTGGCGGGGCCGAGCTTGCGGGTGCGGCGGAGATCGCAGACGCGGGCCTCGACGGCCTGGGGGGTGCGATGCGGTGTGTGCTGCGGCCTGCTGGAGCGGTCGACCAGGCCCGCGTCGCCTTCCATCCGCCAGCGGCGAATCCACTTGTGGGCGGTGGGCCTCGATATGCCCATCTCGGCCGCCACATGAGCAACCGGCCGTCCTGCCAGGACGCGTTCGACCAGGATCCGCCTGCCGTGAACGGTCAGCCGGGCATTACGGTGGGACACGAAGACCTCCGTGTGCGGTGTGGAGCCTAGACACCTCCACCACACCGGAGGTCTTCGCCATGATCAAGACCTGCGACTGTCAACAACGCTCGTGATCAATACACCTAGCGGCGGACGCGGGGCATGCCCAAGCCGATCCAGGAGATGATCTCGCGCTGGATCTCGTTGTTGCCGCCGCCGAAGGTGAAGATGACGGCCGAGCGGTAGCCGCGTTCCAGTTCGCCGTGGAGGACCGTGCCCGCCGAGCCCTCCTTGAGGGCGCCCGCGGCGGCGACGACCTCCATGAGGGCCGCGTAGGCGTCGCGGCGGGCCTCGGAGCCGTAGACCTTGACGGCGGAGGCGTCCTGGGGGGTGAGGGTGCCGTGCTGGACGGCGTTCACCATCTGCCAGTTGAGGAGTTTCATCGCGTCGAGCCGGGCGTGGGTGCGGGCCAGGGTGCGGCGGACCCAGGACAGGTCGATGACGCGCCGGCCGTCGGTGAGCGGGGTCGCGGCGGCCCAGCGCTGGACGTCGTGGAGCGCGCGGATCGCCATCGTGCCGTGGGCGGCGAGGGTGACGCGTTCGTGGTTGAGCTGGTTGGTGATGAGGCGCCAGCCCTTGTTCTCCTCGCCGACCCGGCGCGAGGCGGGGACCTTGACGTTGTCGTAGTAGCTGGCGGTGGTGTCGTGCGAGGCGAGGGTGTTGATGATCGTGCAGGAGTAGCCGGGGTCGCTCGTCGGGACGAGCAGCATCGTGATGCCCTTGTGGGGCGGGGCGTCCGGGTCGGTGCGGACCGCGAGCCAGACCCAGTCGGCGGTGTCACCGTTCGTGGTCCAGATCTTCTGGCCGTTCACCGTGTACGTCCCGGTGGTCTCGTCCCCTTCCCGCACCGCGCGGGTCTTCAGGGCGGCGAGGTCGGTGCCCGCGTCGGGCTCGCTGTAGCCGATGGCGAAGTCGATCTCGCCGGAGAGGATCCCCGGCAGGAAGTACGCCTTCTGCTCGTCGGTCCCGAACCGCATGATCGTCGGTCCGACCGTGTTCAGCGCCATGAGCGGCAGGGGTACGCCCGCCTGCGCGGCCTCGTCGAAGAAGATGAACTGCTCCATCGGGGTCAGCCCGCGCCCCCCGTACTCGGTCGGCCAGCCGACCCCCAGCCAGCCGTCGGCGCCGAGCCGGCGGACGGTCTCCCGGTAGAAGCGCTTCTGCGCGGCCGGGTCCGCGTAGCGGGTGTGGACGTCGTCCGGGACCAGCTCGGCGAAGTACGCACGCAGTTCGGCGCGCAGGCGGTTCTGGGTGGGCGTGTACTCGAGGTGCATGGGGGGGCCTCCCGTGGCGGCGGTCCTGCGGCGTCCTCGGCGTCCTCTGGGCGGTGCGACGCACGACGGCGGCCACGGTAGAACGTGTTCCACAAATGCGGAAGCCTCGGAGCGGATCCGGACGGCCCGCGGCCCCGGTTCGCAGCTGCCGAACCGGGGCCGACGGGGTGGTGAGAGGTACCACGGGTACTGAGGGGTACTGCGGGTACTGCGGGAGGGGTCCTGCGGATCGGGCCGGTGCCTGGGCCGGGGCGGCCTACGGCAGTAGCTCGTCCATGGAGGCGCGCCCCTTCTCCGCCATACGGCGTTCCGCCCAGGCGAGGGTCTTCGGAGTCACGTCACGGCCGGAGGCGAGGACCAGGTCCTCGGCCGTGAATTCGCCCTCCGACCCGGAATGCAGCAGCCGGTCGGGCGTCGGAAAGTCCCCCAGGGACGTCTTGTCGGGCTCAGCGTTCATGCCGCCTCCTACGTGTTCTTCCGGCACTGGCCATTCTCGTGTCCGGCCACCGGGACCGCATCCGGGGGACGGGGAACGGGCCCCGGACGCGGCCCCCCGCCTGCCTGGCCCCCGCCTCCCCGCGCCTCCGCCTCCCGCCTCCCCGCGTCCCGTCACCCCTCCCCGCGTCCCCGCCTCCCGTGTCGACGGCGTGTCGGTCCCCTGTCGATGCGGCCCGGGAAGGTGGGGGTTCCCCACCGCCCGTCGCAAGGAGACCCGATGCCCCAGCCCGCACCCGCCCCCGAGCCCCCGCCCCTGCCCCTTCGGCGGCTGCGCGTGGTCGCCGCCCGCCGCGTCACGCCGCGCATGCAGCGCGTCACCTTCGGCGGAGCCTCCCTCGACGGCTTCGTGCTCGCCGGGCCCGATCAGCAGGTGAAGCTGTTCTTCCCCCAGCCCGGGCAGGCCGAGCCCGTCCTGCCGGTTCCGGACCCCGACGGCGACGTGATGCGCTGGTACGGGGCGTACTCGGCGCTCCCCGAGGCCGAGCGGCCGTGGATGCGGAGCTACACCGTCCGGGCCCACGACCCGGCCGCCGGGACCATCGACATCGACTTCTTCCTCCACGGGAACGGGGACGACTCCGCCGGTGAGGGGCCCGCGACGCGCTGGGCGCGGTCCGCGCGGCCCGGGGACGCGGTGGGCATGTTCGGTCCTTCCGCTGCCTTCGCGATGCCCGTCGATCCGGGCGCGGGCGACTGGACGCTGCTGTACGCCGACGCCTGCGCGCTGCCCGCGCTCGCCACCGTCGTGGCCGCGCTGCCGCCCGGGCAGCGGGCGGTCGCCTACGTCCGGCTCTCGGACCCGGCTGAGCTGCAGCCCCTGCCCACCGCCGGCGACCTGACCGTGCGCCCGCGGTACGACGACACTTCGGCAGTCGACACGTCGGCGGACGCCGCCTCCGCGGTCGACGCCCTGCGGGCCGACCCCCTGCCGGACGGTCGGCCGTACGTCTGGCTGGCGGGCGAGGCCTCGACCGTACGGGCGCTGCGCCGGCACCTCGTGGAGGAGCGAGGCGTCGACCGGCGCTCGGTGCACTTCGCCGGGTACTGGCGCCGCCGGCTCACCCAGGACGACGCGCCGACCCCCGAGGACCTCGCGGAGGCGCGGGAACGCCTGGCGGCCGGCTGAGCGGGCGGGGCCGCGGGCACCCGGCCGCCCGACGGGGAGATCGAACGCCTGACCTACGATGCGGCTCGTGAAACCCAGCCATCGCGCCCGCATACTGCCGGCCTGCTGCCTCGTCACCCTCGCCGCGTTCGGGTGGTACGCCACCCAGTCCGTCCGTCCTCCCGACTGCGAGGTCTCCTTCTCCGCGTTCACCGGCGGTGACGGACAGCCCCTCTCCGAGAACGGTGAGGCGGTGACCTGGGACGAGTTGGAGGAAGGCGCCTACCAGGACATGGTCGCCTCGGGACGCTGCGAGCCGCCCGTGGCCCGCTGGCGATCCTGGCTCGGCTGACCGCGTCCGGGTGACGTCCTGGTCATCATGAGGCCGCGGTCCCTCCGAGGTGGCGGACCAGCGCCGCGGCCGTACGGACGTCGAGCTCCGTCCCCTCCTCGTAGGGGCGGGTGTACGACTCCGCGGGGAGCGCCGCGCGGAGGGTTTCCTCGGCTCGCGCCCTGATCAGTGCCTCCGTCTCGGAGGTGAACGGACGGAAGCCACCGCCCGGGTCGGAGCCGGCGTGGGCGTCGTAAGCGCCGAGGAGCCGCGCTCCGGTCTCGGCGTCGCCCCGCCCGCGCCGCCCGCCGAGGGCCCACGCGGCCGTCGCGAACTGGGCGACGAGCAGGTACGGGGCGACCAGGTGGGCGAGGGTCTCCACGTCCGCGACGGCCCGGGCCAGCCGCCCCACGGCCCGGTCGTACGCGCCGTCGAGACAGTCGAGCCAGGCCCACGTCCCCCCGGCGAGGCCCCAGAAGAGCGTCGGGGTCACGTCGCCGAACTCCCCCTCCAGGAGGGAGAGCTGCGCGCGGGCGAGGCCGGTGCGCCCGGTGTGGCCGTAGTGCTGGGTGAGCAGCAGACGTGCGGATCCGGCCGCCTCCGCACCCCACTCCCCCGCCTCGTCGGCGGCCTCGGCAAGCAGCTGTTCGGCCGCCGCGTCCCCCTCCGGCCGGAGCCGGAGCCGTACCGACGCCAGACGCGCCGTGAAGAGGGGTACCTGGGAGCGCGCGCCGACGCGGGCGGCGGCGTCCGTGGCCCGCTCGAAGTCGTCGGCGGCCTCGGCGAGCCGCCCCGCCCGCTCGTAGGCCTCGCCCCGGGCGGCGAGGGACTCCGCGATTCCCCAGTCGTCCCCGGACGCTTCGAAGAGGGCAAGCGCCTCGGCTGCGTCGTCGGGGCCGTGGACGACGAGCTTGGCCCGCATGAGGAGGGCGAAGCCCAGGTTCCAGCCGGGGGCGTGGTCGCGGCAGGCGTCGACGACCGCCGTCAGGGTCTCGTCGAGGGTGGAGAACTCCCCTGTCATGAGGCGGGCGAAGTACCACATCGTCCCCGGCTGACGGCAGGTCTGCGGCAGGCCGGGGCGGTACGCGGAGACCAGCGCGGCGAGCCGGGCGCGGGTCTCGGGGCGTTCGAGCGCGGTGGCGCCCTGGCCGCCCTGGGTCGCGAGCGCGTAGAGCCGCCCGCCGCGCCGGGCCTCCCGGAGCCGCTCGCCGCTCCACGGCGGCGGTACGTCCGTACACCGGCCGTCGAGCGGCTCGGCGGGACGGACGGGCTCCTGGAACGGGTCGGGGCCGAGTCGGCCGGCCTCCACGGCCCACGTCCTGGCGTCGACCTGGTGGTGGCGCAGTTGCCAGAACCAGCTGAGGGAGTGGACGAGGCAGAGCACCTCCTGCTCCTCGCCGAGCGCCACGGCGGCGCGGAGGGCACCGCGCAGGTTGTCGTGCTCGCGCTCCAGGCGGGCGGTGGCGGCGACCTGTCCGGCGCCGCGCAGTTCGGGATCGGTGCGGCGGGCGAGTTCCCGGTAGTACGTGAGATGGCACCGCTCGGCCGAGGCCCGCTCCCCGGACTCGTCGAGCCGCTCCCCCGCGTACTCCGCCACCGTCTCCAGCAGCCGGAACCGCATGCCCTCACCGTCCCCGCCCGGACCCGCCACCACCAACGACTTGTCCACCAGAGCACCCAGCACGTCGAGCACCTCCCCGCCCCCTCCACCGTCGCCCGCACACACCGCCTCCGCCGCCGACAGATCCGCCCCACCCGTGAACACCGCCAGCCGCCGCAACACCCCCCGCTCCGACTCCTCCAACAGCTCCCACGACCAGTCCACCACCGCCCGCAACGTCTGCTGACGCGGCAACACCGTCCGCGCCCCCGACGTCAACAAACGAAACCTGTCGTCCAACCGATCCGCGATCTGCCGCACCGACAACAACCGCAACCGCGCCGCCGCCAACTCGATCGCCAACGGCAACCCGTCCAGACGACGACACACCTCCTCCGCCGCCCCCGCATCCTCCGCCACCACAAACCCAGGACGCGCCGCCGCACCCCGCTCCCCCAACAACCGCAACGCCATCCCCACCGACAACGGCCCCAACGGCCGCACCACCTCCCCCGGCACCCCCAACGGCTCCCGGCTCGTCGCAAGGACCCGCAGGTCCGGGCAGCGCGTGAGGAGTGTCTGCACGAGCCGGGCCGCCGTGGCGACCACGTGCTCGCAGTTGTCGAGGACCAGCAGCATCCGCCGCCCCGCGCAGTGCTCGACGAGCTCGGCGAACGGGTCCTCCGGGTCCGCCCCGGGGACCGAGGGGCGGTGCCAGAGGTGGGTCTCGCGCGCCCCGAGTGCGCTGAGGACGGCCGCGGCGACCGTGGACTCCTCCCGTACGGAGGCGAGTTCGGCGAGATGGACCGGGCCGTCCTGGTACTTCTCGGCCGCCTCCAGGGCGAGCCGGGTCTTGCCGACGCCGCCCGGCCCTGTGAGGGTGACGAGCCGACGGTCGCCCCACTCGGCGGCGAGCTCGCCCAGTTCGTCGTCCCGGCCGATGAACGAGGTCAGCCGGGCGGGAAGGCCGGCCGTCGGCATCCGCCCCGCCACTCCTGCCGACGCCTTCGGCGAGGCGTGTGCATCAGGTGCATCAGGTGCATCGCGTGTATCAGGTGCATCGGGTGCGTCCGTCGCCGTCCCGTCCGTCAGCAGTTCGGCGTACAGGGCGCGTAGTTCGGGTCCCGGGTCCGTTCCCAGCCGGTCCGCGAGGCGCGTGCGCGCCTCCTCGTACGCGGCCAGGGCCTCGGAGGGCCGACCGGCTGCCCGCAGGGCGCGGATCCGCAGGGCATGGAGCGGTTCGTCGAGCGGCCGGCCGGACGCGAGGGCGGCGAGCGGTGCGAGGACCTCCGCGGCCCGGCCAAGGGCCAGGTCGGCGGCGAGGCGGTCGCGTCGCGCCTGGGTGTGCCGCTGTTCGACCCGTACGACGAGGGGGTCGGTGTCCCGGCCGGGCAGATCGGCGAGGGCAGCCCCGCGCCAGAGCCCGAGAGCCTCGTCGAGGAGGCCGGCGGCACGGGCCGGGTCACCGGTGGCCAGGGCGGCGGAGCCCTCGGCGGCGAGCCGTTCGAAGCGGTACAGGTCGACGGCGTCCGGGTCTGCGGCCAGCCGGTAGCCGCCACCGGGCGCGGAGACGACGGTCTCCCGGCCCACAGCCCGGCGCAGGCGCCCGACGAGGGCCTGGAGCGCCGCCGTACGGCTCTGGTCCGGGTCCCCCACCCCGTCTGCGTCGCCCCACACCTGGTCAATCAGCGCGCGCGTGCTCACCTCGCGCCCGCCGGCCGCCGCGAGCGCGGTGAGCAGCGCGCGGAGCCTGGCACCGCTCAGAACGGCTTCCGTCCCGTCGTCGGTACGGAAGGCCTGGCAGGGACCGAGAACACGGTAGGGCGGCTGCACCGGCCCATTCTGCCCCGCCGGGAGCCCGGGCCCCACCGGCATTCACGTGCGTCGGCAGGACGCGCCCGGGCACCCGTCCCGGCAGCTCTCCCGCCCCGCCCCGCCCCATCCGGCCCCGCCCCCGCCGAGGCGAACTCGCGCCACACCGTGTCGTCGCCATGGCGTCTCCGGGGCGCGGGTTCGACAATGGGGAGGATGACCGATGAAGACCGGCGTACGCGCAATGGCGAGATCGGGCCCGCCGAGTGGCTCGCCATGAACCGGACCGGCAGCTTCGACTGGGATCTCGACACGGGCACCATCGATGTCGACAAGTCCGGGCTGCTGGTCTTCGGGGTTGCCCCGGACGCCTTCGACGGCCGGCCGGTGTCGCTGATCGCCCGCCTCGACCCCGAGGAGCGGGCCAAGCTGGAGGACGTCGTACGGCAGGCGGTCACCAGCGGCGAGGTCTCGTACACGGCGCACTTCCCCATCCCGCAGGCCGACGGACCACCCCACTGGACGCATGTGCAGGCGCGGATCCTGCGCTCGCCGGACGCGCGTGCCCGGCGGATCGTCGGCGTCGTGCGGGACACGACCGCCGAGGTCACGCGTTTCGCGTTCGTCCAGGAGCTGGAGAAGCGGCGCGAGGTCCAGACGAACATCGTCGAGCGGACGACGGCCGCGCTGTCGCGTGCGGTGACGGTGGACGACGTGACGGCCGCCCTGACCGGCCCCGGCGGGCTCGCCCGGCTCGGCGCCGACGGGCTGGCGCTCGGACTGGTCGAGAACGGCTCGCTCAACATCATCGCGCTCAGCGGCGAATCCCTGGACGTGCTCAACGATCTCCGGCTCCGGCGTCTCGACCGGGGTCTGCCGCTGGCCGAGGCGGTGCTGAGCGGGCGGCCCCGGTTCGTCTCCTCGTTCCCGTCGCTCGGGCGGGACTTCCCCGAGCTGGTCCCGTACCTGGCGCGAATGGACTTCCGGGCGGCCTGCTATCTGCCGCTGGTGGCGCAGGCGCGTGCGCTCGGCGGCATGGCCCTGTTCTACCGGGGCCGTACCTCGTTCAACGCCGACGAGCGCAACCTGGCGCTCGGACTCGCGGCGATCGTCGCCCAGTCACTCCAGCGGGCGATCCTCTTCGACGAGGAGCGGGAGCTCGCGACCGGGCTCCAGGCGACGATGCTGCCACGCCGGATCCCGCAGATCACCGGTGGCGAGATCGCGGTGCGCTACCACGCGGCGTGGAGCGGGCGGCAGGTCGGCGGCGACTGGTACGACGTGATCGCGCTGCCCCGCGGCCGGGTCGGGATCGTCGTGGGCGACGTCCAGGGGCACGACACCCACGCCGCCGCCATCATGGGGCAGCTGCGGATCGCCCTGCGCGCGTACGCGGGTGAGGGCCATGCCCCGTCGACCGTACTGGCCCGCGCCTCGCGGTTCCTCGCCGAGCTGGACACCAACCGCTTCGCCACCTGCACGTACGCGCAGGTGGATCTGGGGAGCGGCACGCTGCGTGCCGTACGGGCCGGGCATCTCGGGCCGCTGATCCGGCACACCGACGGCCGGGTCGGGCAGCCCAAGCTGCGGGGCGGGCTGCCGCTCGGGCTCGCGACCGTGTTCGGGGACGAGGAGTTCCCCGAGACGCGGCTCGACCTCGTGCCCGGCGAGACGCTGGTGCTGTGCACGGACGGACTCGTCGAACAGCCCGGGGCGGACATCGATGCCGGTCTCACCGCTCTTTCGGAGGCCATCAGCAGCGGCCCTCCGCAGGCGGAGGCGCTCGCCGACCACCTCTCCGAGCGGCTGTGGGAGCGGTGGGGCTCGGGGGACGACGTGGCGCTCCTGGTGCTGCGGCGCAGCCCGGACCCGGGCACGCCCCGGGCGCCCCGCATCCACCAGTACATCCACCAGGCCGATCCGCAGGGCCTGTCGGACGCGCGCGCGGCCGTGGGGCAGGCGCTGCGCGACTGGGGCATGCCGGAACTGGCCGATGACGCCGAGCTGTTGACGGGAGAGCTGCTCGTCAACGTACTGCTGCACACCGAGGGCGGTGCGGTGCTGACCCTGGAGGTGCTGCCCGAACCGGTGCGGCGGGTACGGCTTTCGGTACAGGACCGGTCCAGCGCCTGGCCCCGGCGGCGTACCCCCGGGGAGGCCGCCACGTCCGGGCGCGGACTGCTGCTGCTCGACGCGCTGGCCTCCCGTTGGGGTGTCGAACCGCGTGGCGAGGGCAAGGCGGTGTGGTGCGAGATCGGTCCGGCGGCCGTGCCGGCCGACGCCGCGAACGGTGCCTGAGGAGGGACGTCATGGACCCGGTGGCCGCCCTGAACCGGATCGCGTTCCTGCTGGAGCGCGCCCAGGCCCCGGGGTACCGGGCGCGGGCCTTCCGCACGGCCGCCGCCGCGGTCGCGGCCCTGCCGGAGGGCGATGCGGACCGGCGCGCGGCGGCGGGAACCCTGGAGTCCGTGAAGGGGCTCGGTCCGAAGACGGCGGCGGTCGTCCGCGAGGCGCTCGACGGGCGGGTCCCGGAGTATCTGGCGGACCTTGAGGCGGAACTGGAGGAGTCCCTGCGGACCGCCGAACCCGCGAGCGGGGGCGAGGCGTTGCGGGCGGCCCTGCGCGGTGACTGCCACCTCCACTCGGACTGGTCCGACGGCGGCGCCACGATCGAGGACATGGGCCGGGCGGCGGCGGCCCTCGGCCACGAGTGGGCGGTGCTCACCGACCATTCACCCCGGCTCACGGTGGCGCGGGGCCTGTCGCCCGAGCGACTTCTGGAGCAACTGGACGTGGTGGCGCGGCTGAACGAGGAGTGGGCGCCGTTCCGTCTGCTGACCGGGATCGAGTGCGACATCCTGGAGGACGGTTCGCTCGACCAGGAGCCCGAGCTGCTCGATCGTCTGGACCTGGTGGTCGCCTCGGCCCACTCGAAGCTCCGGATGGACGCCAAGGCGATGACCCGCCGGCTCGAACGGGCCGTGCGCAACCCGCTGATGGACGTGCTCGGACATTGCACGGGCCGCCTGGTGGCGGGCGGCCGGCTGCGGCCGGAGTCGGAGTTCGACGCGGAGCGGGTGTTCGCCGCGTGCGCCGAGTCGGGCACGGCCGTCGAGATCAACAGCCGCCCGGAACGGCTCGATCCGCCACGGCGGCTGCTCCGGCTCGCGGTGGCGGCGGGCACGTACTTCGCGGTCGACACGGACGCCCACGCGCCCGGCCAGCTGGAGTGGCAGATCCTCGGCTGCGCGCGGGCGGAGGAGTGCGGGGTGCCGGAGGAGAGAGTGATCAACACCTGGCCGGCGGACCGCCTGTTGGAGTGGACGCGGCCCTGAGAGGGGCCCATGAGGTTCGGAGCGACGTCAGGCGCGCTGCCAGACCGTCGTCGCGTTGCAGAACTCGCGGATGCCGTGGCCGGAGAGCTCCCGGCCGTAACCGGAGCGCTTGATCCCGCCGAAGGGGAGGGCGGGGTGCGAGGCCGTCATTCCGTTGACGAAGACTCCGCCGGCCTCCAGGTCGCGGACGAAGAAGGCGACGTCCTCCGGGGAACGGGTCCAGACGTTGGAGCTGAGTCCGAACGGGGAGTCGTTGGCGACGGCCACGGCCTCCTCGATGTCGCGGACCGGGTAGACCGTGGCGACCGGCCCGAAGGCCTCCTCCTGGTGGATCCGCATCTCCGGGGTGATGCCGGCGAGGACGGTGGGCCGGTAGTACCAGCCGTTCCGGAGCTGCGGGTCGTCGGGGCGCCCGCCGCCGCACAGGGCGGTGGCACCCCGCCGAACGGCGTCGTCGACGAGCGCCTCCAGGTCGGTCCTGCCCTGTTCGGTGGCGAGGGGGCCGACGTCGGTGGACTCGTCGAGGGGGTCGCCGACGGTGAGGGCGTTCATGGCGGCCGTGAAGCGCTCGGAGAAGTCGTCGTACACGTCCTGGTGGACGATGAACCGCTTGGCGGCGATGCAGGACTGCCCGTTGTTCTGTACGCGTGCGGTGACGGCGGTCTTCACGGCCCCGACGATGTCGGCGGAGGGCATGACGATGAAGGGGTCGCTGCCGCCGAGCTCCAGGACGGTCTTCTTCACCTCGTCGCCCGCGACGGCGGCGACGGCCCTGCCCGCGGGTTCGCTGCCGGTGAGAGTGGCGGCGACGACCCTGGGGTCCCGCAGGACGCGCTCGACGTCGCCGGAGCCGATGAGGAGGGCCTGGAAGCAGCCCTCGGGGAATCCGGCGCGGCGGAAGAGGTCGCCGAGGTAGAGCGCGGTCCTCGGCACGTTGGAGGCGTGCTTGAGGAGACCGGTGTTGCCGGCCATGAGCGCGGGCGCGGCGAAACGGATCACCTGCCAGAGCGGGAAGTTCCACGGCATGACGGCGAGGATCGGCCCGAGGGGCCGGTAGTGGACCCGAGCCACGTCGGCGCCGGAGTCCTGGACGTCGCTCTCCGCCGGGTGCTCGTCGGCGAGCAGTTCCTCGGCGTTACGGGCGTACCAGCGCATCGCCTTGGCGCACTTGCCGGCCTCCGCGCGGGCGGCGGCGATCGGCTTGCCCATCTCCAGGGTCATGGTGTGCGCGATGTCCTCGGTGTCCTCGTCGAGGAGGGTGGCGGCGGCACGCAGGAGGCGGGCGCGCTCGGCGAAGGAAGTGGTCCGGTACTGGCGGTAGGCCTCGTGAGCGGCGGCGATCCGCCGCTCGACCTCCTCGGGCCCGTGCGCCTCGTAGACGCGCAGCGTCTCGCCGGTCGCGGGGTTCACGGTGGCGATGCCCATGACGTGCCTCCTCCTGACATCGGCCCCCATCTGCACGCTTCCGCGAAGCGGGGCACGGCGCAACAGGGGCGGGGCGGTGGGGTGACCGGGGAGCACCGGCAGACTCGGGAGAACGCGACGGGCGGGCGGTTCCTGACGGACGGAGGCACCGGGCTGCGGAAAGCGCTGTCTGCCCGGCGCCGGCCGTAGCCACCGAAAACCCCGGGCCGGGCCCCTCGTCCCTCCGTCACACTGCCCCGATGACGCAGATCCCCACCCGAGCGCACGCCCACGCGCACGCGCGACAGGCCCTCGCCCATGTGACCGACCGTTCCACCGGGGAACCGCTCGACCCGTCCCTGCGGGTCACCCTGAACTTCCACCCGCACTTCGTCCACGCGCTGGCGGACGACGGGGTGTACCGCTCCCAGTTCGTCACCGGAACCAGTAACGGCGGTCTCACCGCCCGCCCCGGCGGCGACCGCTGGCACTGGGAGAGCAGGATCTTCGGCGGAGCGTACGACGAGGCCCCGGCGGACGCACGCCCGGTCTACGGCGCCCTCGACTTCCGCCGCCGCCCCTTCGGTGCCGCTCCCCGCTTCGGCTCCGCCCATCTGCGGCTGACGGCCGGCGCCCTGGGGCGCGCGACCTTCTGCTATCCGGACAGCTTTCTGCAGCCCACCGACTTCGGTGTCGCGTCCCGCATGGGCCTGGTCGCGCTCGCCGAGGCCGACGACAAGGACCTGCTCGACGACTACATCGAGGCGCAGATCCACGGCCCGGTGGTGATCGCGCGCGATGTGGAGGCGCTCGTCCTGGACCCGAGTCATCGGGGTACGGAGGTGGAGGCGGCAGCCCGGCGCCTGCCCTGCCCCGTCGAGTGGCACGGCGGATTCCGCCTCTCCGTGGACGAGCTGCGCCGACACCCCGGGTTCCGGGGGCAGGAGTACGTGGAGCTGGGCGCCCGGATCGCCGTCGACGGGTGGCTCGATCCCCGGATCGTGCAGGAGGCGGCGGGTTCGGGACGGTACGACCCGCAGGACGTGAAGAAGGTCTGGCACTACCTGGCCCGGTTCGGTGCGCCGGCGGCCTGATCGACGTACCCCTCGCCGCGCCGGTGGATGTGCGGGTGGGTCCGCTCCTCGATCCGTTGTCGTATCGGATACATCTCTGTATCTTTTGGCGCCGTGCCCCACCCCTGCCTCACCGCTCACCGAGGAGCCGTCATGAGCACCGTGCCGCCCGCGCTCGCCGCCGCCGTCGGGCCGTTGCCCGAAGGGGTCGTCCTGCCGCTGCCGCCCACCTTCGACTCCGTCGAGGAGGAGCGCCGGTACCGCAAGGAACAACTCGCCGCCGGTTTCCGGATCTTCGGGAGGTTCGGCTTCTCCGAGGGGGTCGCCGGGCACATCACCGTCCGCGACCCCGGCGACCCGAACGCCTTCTGGGTCAACCCCTTCGGAATGAGCTTCGGTCAGATCAAGGCCTCCGACCTGATCCTCGTGGACCACGAGGGGACCGTGCTGGAGGGACGCAGGCCCGTGAACCGGGCCGCGTTCGTCATCCACTCACGGGTCCACGCCGCCCGCCCCGACGCCATCGCGGCCGCGCACTCGCACTCCCTGCACGGCAAGGCGTTCTCCAGCCTCGGCATCCCGCTCGACCCGATCACCCAGGACGCCTGTGCGTTCTTCGAGGACCACGGGATCTACGACGACTACCGGGGCGTGGTCAACGAGACCGAGGAGGGCGAGCGGGTCGCCAAGGCCCTGGCCGACCACAAGGCCGTCATCCTCAAGAACCACGGCCTGCTCACGGTCGGCCACTCCGTCGCCGAGGCCGTGTGGTGGTTCGTCACCATGGAGCGCTCCTGCCAGGCGCAGCTCCTCGCGATGGCGGCGGGCACGCCGCAGCACATCGACCGGGAGACGGCCCTGCTCACCCGCGGGCAGATCGGCGGTCATCTGGCCGGCTGGTTCCAGGCGCGCCCGCTGTGGGATCAGATCACGGCGTCGGACCCGGACCTCTTCGACTGACCTGTGCCGCCCCTGAGTTCCCTGCGTCCCCTGCGTCTCCTGCCCCTTCTGTGTCGTAGCCGGGGCCGATGCCGGGGCCGGGGATGTCCCGCGTCGACGCCTCCAGGAGCGGGGCGAGGAACTGCCGTTCCAGACTGCCCGGCGGCAGCTCCGCCGGTTCCACATAGCTCTGCGCGAGTCCACCCTCGCGCAGGGCGATGAGGAGCCGCGCGAACCGGTCGGCGTCCACGGTCAGTTCGCGCCCCGCCCGGCGCAGGACGAGGGTGAGTCCGCGGGCGATCTCGGCCCGCAGCCGTGCGTCGTGGCGTGCGAGCACCCACGCGGCCTGCGGGTCGCGGATGGCATGCAGGGTGAACTCGGTGGTGACCAGGTACCAGTCCCGCTCGTCCGGCTCGACACGGGCCGCGAGCTCCGCGAGCCGGGTCAGCGTGTACTCCTCGGCGGTCAGCGCGTCGATCGACTCGGCGAGCCGCCGTACGGTCCGGTCGCTGTGCTCGTCGAACAGGGCGAGGAAGAGCTCTTCCTTGCTGGCGAAGTTCGAGTAGTACGCACCCCGCGTGTATCCGGCTCGCTCGCAGATCTGCTCGATCGTCGTCGCGTGGAATCCGTACTCGGCGAAGGTCTCCAGGGCGGCCTTCAGAAGGGCCGCGCGGGTACGGGGCCGCCGCCTGGTGACACCTTTCGGCACGGGTGCTTCCTCCCTGGTCCGGGCCGCGTCCTGCGGCGGACGCCCACCCTACCGGCGGCCTCACCCGGGCACGGATGAGCACCGGCGGATAAAATTCACGCATGGGAGAGCGGCCCGTCGCGCCCGCGGCGCCTGACCTGGTCCTCGAGATCGACGGGGACGCGACTCGCATGAACCCGAGCCGCGTCTATCGCATCGGGCGCGACCCCACCAGCGACGTCGTGCTCGCGGACGCGCGTGCGTCCTGGCATCACGCGGTGCTCAGCGCCGCCGCCGGCCACTGGACGCTGGCGGACGAGGGCAGTACGAACGGCACCTTCACGGACGGTCTGCGGGTGGCCGGGCGGCGGCGGGTGGGCGCCGGGACGGTCGTACGGTTCGGGCATCCGTCGGACGGACCGCGCGCGGTGCTGTCGTCGGGGGCGATCCAGGCCGGTCCGGCGGAGCCCGAGGCCGAGTCCCTGGCGCCCCAGCAGGAACTCCAGCCTCGACCCGCTTCGAAACCCGCGCCGGAACACGCACCGGCACCCGCGCCGGAACACACACCGGCACCGGCACCGGCACCGGAAGCTCAGCCGGAGCCCATGCCCGCACCGGTGACACTCCCACCGGTGACACCCACCCCGGTGAAGCCCGCGCCGGCGGCACCCACCCCCGTGGCCCCTGTCCCCGACCCCGTACCCCCGCACGACGCGCCACCCCGGCCGCCCTCCGTCTCGTACCCCGCCGCCACCGGCACCTTCCGGCAGCCGACGTCCGTGCGGCCGCTGCCCACCCACAGCATCCGGATCGGCCGTGCCCCCGACAACGACGTGGTCGTCTCCGATCTCATCGTCTCCCGGCGCCATGCCGAGCTGCGCGCCCAGCCCGACGGCACGTACTGGATCCATGACCTCGGCAGTCACAACGGCACCTTCCTCAACGGCGCTCCCGTCGTCGACGCCCGGGTGACGCCGGACGACATCGTCGGTGTCGGCCACTGCGCGTTCTGTCTGATCGGCGGGCAGCTCGTCGAGTTCACCGACACCGGTGAGGTCTCCCTCGACGTCCAGTCGCTCGCCGTCACCGTCGACCACGGTCGCAAGACGCTCCTCGACGAGGTGTCGTTCCCCGTGGGCCAGAAGTGCCTGCTCGGGGTCGTGGGGCCGTCCGGCGCCGGGAAGTCGACGCTCCTCGGCGCCCTGACCGGGCAGCGCCCCGCCGACCGGGGCACGGTGCTCTACGACGGCCGTGACCTGTACCGGGACTACGCCGAGCTGCGGCAGCGCATCGGGCTCGTCCCGCAGGACGACATCCTGCACCTCCAGCTCACCGTGCGCCGTGCCCTCGGTTACGCCGCCGAGCTGCGCTTCCCCGAGGACACCGTGCCGGCCGAGCGCCGGGCCCGGGTGGACGAGGTGATTCGGGAGCTGGGGCTCGTGGAGCGCGCCGAGCAGCCGATCCACAGTCTCTCCGGCGGGCAGCGCAAGCGGGTGAGCGTCGCCCTGGAGCTGCTCACCAAGCCGTCGCTGCTCTTCCTCGACGAGCCGACGTCCGGCCTCGACCCCGGCATGGACCGGTCCGTGATGCACATGCTGCGCGGGCTCGCGGACGACGGCCGGACGGTCGTCGTCGTCACGCACAGCGTGCTCAGTCTGGATGTGTGCGACCGGCTGCTCGTGCTGGCGCCGGGCGGCCGCGTCGCCTACTACGGGCCGCCCGGGGACTCCCTCGACTTCTTCGGTTTCGATCAGTGGCCGGAGGCCTTCGAGGCCTTCGAGAACGACCGGGACCGCGACTGGGCCGGCCAGTACCGGTCGTCCCGCTTCCAGCGCCGCTACATCACGGACGCGACGGCCCGACCGAACGTCCCCGTGCCCGTCGGCGGGGTGACCTCCGCCGCACGGGAGCCCGCCCCGCCGCCGAAGGCGCAGAGCTGGGGCTCCCAGCTGCGGACGCTCGTCCGCCGGTACACGGCCGCGCTCGCCGCCGACCGCACGTTCCTCGCCATCATGATCGCGTTGCCGTTCGTGATGGGCGCGATGGCCCGGGCCCTGTCCGAGGGCAGCCTCAACCCCGAGTCGACGTTGAACGTCCTGCTCATCCTCTGTGTGGGCGGAGTCCTCACGGGCGCGGCGAACGCGGTCCGCGAACTGGTCAAGGAGCGCACGATCTACCGGCGTGAGAGAGCCGTCGGTCTCTCCCGGTCCGCGTATCTCGCCTCCAAGATGGTCGTCCTCGGTGTGATCACGGTCGTCCAGGCGGTCGTCCTCACCCTGGTGGCCCTGATCGGCGTGCCGCTCAACGTGCCCGACGGCAAGGGCGTCCTGATGCCCCCGCTCGTCGAGATCACCCTCGCCGTCGCACTTCTCTCCTTCACGGCGATGATGCTCGGCCTGCTCGTCTCCGCCCTCGTCCGCAAGGAGGAGGTGACGATGCCGTTGCTCGTCCTCCTCGCCATCGTGCAGGTGGTGTTCTGCGGGGCGCTCCTGACCGTGCGGGGGACGCCGGTACTGGAGCAGCTGGCGTGGCTGATTCCCTCCCGGTGGGCGTTCGCGGCGATGGGCGCGACGATCGACATCGGGAAGGTCGCGCCGAGCGACAAGACGACGGATCCGCTGATGGAGCACACGGCGACGGCCTGGTTGTTCGACATGGGCATGATGGTCGTGCTCTGTATCGTCCTCGGCCTGGTCGTGGCGCGGCTGCTGCGCCGCCACGAGCCGGTCGTCATGCGGAGGTAGGCCGTGAGCGTCCCCGTACCCGAGTACGTGCCGGACTTCCGGCCCACCCATGTCGTACCGCGTGCCGGTCTCGACACCTGGGAGGCGCCGGATCCGGGGCTGCCCACGACTCCGCTCGACGCGTTCCTGCCGGTGCGTCTGGAGGAGCGGGCCGGTGACTGGGGGCGGATCCTGTGCTCCAACGGCTGGACGGCGTGGGTCGACGCGCGGCTCCTCGTCACCGTCCCGGACGACCCGCCGGCGGCGGGTCGGGGACTCACGAGGACCGCCGACCCGCGCCCGCTGATCGCCCGCGCCGAGGACGCGCTCGGCCGCTACCGGCGGGCCGCCGAGGCGCTGGGAGCGGGTCGTCTGGACGGCGAGAACTTCCGGCTGCGGACACGTGGGCTGCGGGTGGGCATGGTCGTGGACGGCGAGTCGGTCTGGCTGTACGACGCGGAGCACGAACGGTGGGTGTACTGCGACGGGGTGGGGCTGAGTACGTACGCGGCGTCGGCTGCTCCCTCGGTCTCCGCTCCCCCCGCTGAGGCGGCGAAGCCGGAGGAGCCGGCCGACGAAGGGGATGCCGCCCCTCCCCCGGTGCACGAGCCCACCCAGGTGGTGCTGCAGGGCGGTCCGCCACCGGCCGCCGAGCCTCCCCCCACACAGGTGGTACCGCAGGTGGAACCCGCCGCCGGACCCCCGCCCACTCAGGTCGTACCGCAGGTGGAACCCGCCGCCGGACCCCCGCCCACTCAGGTCGTACCGCAGGTGGAACCCGCCGCCGGACCCCCGCCCACTCAGGTCGTACCGCAGGTGGAACCCGCCGCCGGACCCCCGCCCACCGAGGTGGTGCCGCAGGTGGACCCCGCTGCGGCCGCCGGGCCGCCGCCGACGCAGGTCGTGGAGCGGCCGCCGGCCGGGACGGCCGGTGAGGACTGATGGCCGGCGGGCCGCGCGATGAACCGGAGCTGCCGGCGGGCCGTCCCTCCGGACTCCTCGGCAAGGAGATCGCGGGCTATCGGGTGGAGGGCGAGATCGGGCGCGGCGGCATGGCGGTCGTGTACCGGGCACGGGATCTGCGGCTGGACCGGACGGTCGCGCTGAAGCTGCTCGCCCCCGAGCTGGCCCGTAACGACACCTTCCGCAAGCGCTTCGCGCACGAGTCGCGGGTCGCCGCATCGATCGACCACCCGCACATCGTGCCGGTCTTCGAGGCGGGCGAGACGGAGGGCGTGCTGTACATCGCCATGCGGTACGTGGCGGGGCAGGACCTGGTGGCCCTGCTCGACCGCGAGGGGCCGCTGCCGCCCGTGAAGGCGGGGCGGATCGCCGTACAGGTGGCGTCGGCCCTGGACGCGGCGCACGCGCACGACCTGGTGCACCGGGATGTGAAGCCCGGCAACATCCTGGTCGCGGAGGGTACGGACCGGGACCATCCGGAGCACGTGTACCTCACGGACTTCGGCCTGACGAAGAAGTCGTTGTCGCTGACGGGGTTCACCACGGTGGGCGAGTTCGTGGGCACGCTGGACTATGTGGCGCCCGAGCAGATCTCGGGGAAGCCGGTGGACGGCCGGTGCGATGTGTACAGCCTCGCGTGTGTGGTGTTCGAGATGCTGGTGGGGGCGCCGCCGTTCCGCCGTGACACGGACTGGGCGGTGCTGTGGGCGCAGCAGTACGATCCGCCGCCGCCGCTCTCCGAGGTGCGGCCGGGTCTGCCGGAGGCGGCGGACGCGGTCTTCGCCAAGGCGCTGGCGAAGACGCCCGAGGAGCGGTACGGGACGTGCCTGGAGTTCGTGGCCGAGCTGCGCGCGGCCCTGACGGCGGGTGGCGACGGGCCGGTGGTGACGCGGGGTCCTGAGCCGCTCGGCCCGCCGCGGGACCCGCCCTCGTGGGCGAGACCGGTGTTCCGCGACCTGTAGGGGGCCGGAACCCGCGCGGGCGAAAGTACGTCCTTATGGACCGGGGGTCCGGGGGCGGCGCGAACGCGCCGATGGGGCTCGGAGCCCACCGATGGGGTTCGGGAACAGAGTTCGGACCGGGGTTCGGGAACAGGGTTCGGAAACAGGGGGAGAGCATGGATCTGTTCGACGGAGAGCTGGGCGGACGGGACGAGCACCACGTGGGCGCCGAGGGCGGCGGCTGTTCCTGGTTCTACGTGATCCTCATCGGACTCGGGATCCTCGTCGTGGTCGCCATGAACTGGTTCTTCGACTTCGTCAGGAATCTTTTCTGACCGGGTCGGACCCCTGTGACGGCGACGCTGGCGGCGGCTTCTCCGTCTCGCCCCTGCGGTGGACCCTGGTGGCGAGGAGGCCGCCCAGGAAGCCGAAGAGCAAGCCCCAGAGGAGGGCGAAGCCGACCGTCTTCCAGATGTTGGGGCGCAGGATCACTTCGCCGCCCAGGGAGTCCAGGTCGCCGATGCCGAGGACCGAGAGGCCCAGGCGGGCCTCCACCAGGGTCAGGGGGGCCACGACCAGCATCGTCAGGGCGAACGCGATCCCCAGGTGGAGGGCGTGCTGCCAGAGCCTGATCCTGGCCGGGGAGCGGACCGCCGCCACGAAGGCCGCGGCGAGGACCAGAACGGCTGCCACGGGCAGCAGCCACCAGGCCCGGCCGTCCTGTGCGGCGAGCGAGTTCAGGTCGATGGTCGAGAGGTCCGTGCTGTCGCCCGTGCCGCCGCCCTGACGCAGGACGGCGTCGAGGACCTGCGGCATGGGCAGCCCGAAGGGGCCGTCCACCCTGCCCTCCCAGGAGCCGCCGATGCCCACGCCGAGGGCGAGCCAGGCGACGTTGGGCAGGCCGAGCAGGAGAACGGCGAGGGTTTCGGCGGCGTGGCCCTTGGTCGCCGCGACGATCACGCCGATGACCAGGCCCACGGCCACGTACGCGAGGAGCAGGAGGAGCATCGCGTACGCCGCGGGCCGTACGGGTTCGTGGTAGCGGACGAGGCGGGGCGGCAGCGGGGTCCTGCGGGAGACGAGGAGGGCGACGACGAGCACGCCGAGGATCCACAGGAGCCCGTAGAAGAGGGTGGGTCCGAGGTCGGTGCGGAAGCCGACGGTGGGGTTCACGGCGTCGAGAAGCTCCCCGAAGATGTCCATCAGGGAGCCCTGCTCGTCCCCGCCGCCGATGGTGATGGGGAAGTCGTGCCGGGCGACGGCGGAGATGCCCGCGAGCGCCGCCAGCCAGAGGACGACCGTGGTCACGGCGCGCAGCAGGAGTTCGCGGGCGCTGGTCACGGCGTGGTGCCGCAGCGGGCGCAGGAAGCAGTAACCGGTGACGAGTGCGCCCACCAGGGTGACGGTCAGGGGCATGGCGGTCAGTTCGGCCTGGGTTCCGGCGAGGGCTCCGGCGTCTCCGGAGAGTTCGATCTTGCCGCCCGCGGCCATGACGACGACGGCGGCGAGGACGGCGGTGAAGCCGCCGGGCAGGTCGCCCGCGCCGGCGGCCCAGAGGCCGAGGCCCGCGGTGACGCCCATCGCGACGTAACCGGCGACCACCGCGGCCAGGGCTTGGAGGCCGACGCGGGCGAGGAGCCCGGTGGAGGTCGCGGAGGGCCGCGTGGAGGTGGGGAGCCGACTGCTCACCCTGCCCACGCTAGTACCGGTGCCGGTCGGCTGCTTGCGGACGGGACCAATCGGGTAGGCGCCCTCTCGGCCGCTTGCGGACGGGACCGCTCGTGCACGCGCGCGATCGGCCGGTGGCGCACGGGCCCCCTCGTGTACGAGTGCTGCCATGCGGGGTTCTCCGCTTGCGGGCACGCACCGTTCGGCGCACACAATGGGCCCGGAACGGAAGAAAGGGAAAAACGTGACTTCCCACCCGCCGTCCGGCCCTCCGTCGGTTCCTCCCGCAGGTCCCCCCTCCGGCCCCCTCTCGGGCCCGAGCACACGCCCCGGGAGCGCCGGTCCCCCACCACCCCCCGGACCGCCCCACGACGGTTCGGGGGGCGGCTCGGGCGGTGGCGGTTCGTCGGGCGGCTCCGGGGGCGGCGGGGCCGGGGGCGGCGACTCGGGCGCTCCCGGAAACCGGGGCCCCGACAAGGGCCCCTGGTGGCGTTCCGTCCCCAAGGTCGCCGCGGTCACCGCCGTGCTGGTCGCGGCCGCCGCCCTGGCCGTCGTGCTCACCAACCGCCCCGACGGCGGGAACGACACGGCGGGTTCCGGTGGCGGCGAGGTGTTCCTCCAGAACGCGGCCGCGTCCGGCCCCGACCCGTTCACCAAGTCGACGGCCCGCGCCGACACCGCTTCCGCGTCTCCGGCCTCGCTGCCTCCCCGTACCGCCTCGGCCACGCCCGAGGTGTCGGGCTCGACGCCCGGCCTCTACGGCGGAACGCAGTCCGTGGCCAGTTGCAACGTGGAACAGCAGGTCCGCTTCCTCTCCGGCGAGCCTGCGAAGAACACAGCCTTCGCCTCTGTCCTGGGCATCTCCGCGAACGAGGTGCCGGGCTATCTCCGCTCCCTGACCCCGCTTCAGCTCCGTGCCGACACCCGGGTGACGAACCACGGCTTCCGGGACGGCTCCGCCACCACGTACCAGGCGGTGCTCCAGTCCGGCACCGCGGTCCTGGTCGACGGTCGCGGGGTGCCCCGGGTGCGCTGCGCCTGCGGCAACCCACTGACCGATCCCGTGGCGCAGAAGTCGCCGCGGACGTCGGGCACGGCATGGCAGGGCTACAGCTCCGACCAGGTGGTCGTGGTGGCGCCCTCGGTGACGGTCGTGAACGTCTTCGTGGTGTACGACCCCAAGGACGACAGCTGGTTCGCGCGGCAGCACGGCGACCACGGCCGTCACGACAAGCCGACCCCGCCGCCTCCCCCGCCGCCCACCAAGTCCCCGTCGACGTCTCCGTCGACCTCCACGTCCCCGTCCGTCTCCCCGTCGTCGCCGGTGCCGTGCGTGACGGTGACGGGCACGGAGACCCCGACGCCGAGCGGTGGGGTGACGCCGTCACCGTGCCCCTCGACCCTCTCCCCCTCGGCGCCGACGTCCTCGCCGCCGACATCGCCCTCGGACACGTCCCCGTCCACCGACACGTCCCCGCCGGACACCTCTCCGTCGGACGACACGTCGCCGTCGACCGAGTCGTCGGGTCCCGAGTCCGCGCCGGTCACGGAGAGTTCGGGGGCCGTCAGCCCGTGATCTGAGCGTCCTTCGGGCTTCCCGCGCCGCCCCAGGAATGGATCTGCACGCCGTGCTCGCGCATGAGGTCCTGGTGGTCGGCGCGCTGGAAGAAGGACCGCAGCGCCCGCAGCCAGGCTCCGATCGGCACGGGGCGGGCCGCCCGCTCCTCCGCACGCTGCTGCCACATCCGCTCGTCACGGTCGGTGAAGTGTCCGGACATCAGTCGTCTCCCTTCCCTGGTGAAGGTGGCCACCAGGCCACTGAAAGGGAGTCTGTAACCTTATTGGCCTGGAGAGCAGAGCCAATAAGGAGTGATTGGCATGGCGGTGGCACGCGTGGTCCATACAGCGGACCGGACCCTCACGGGCCGTCAGCTGGCGTCGCTCCTCACCCCGCCTCCCGAGGGCCGGTTCGGCTACCGGGAGCTCGCGCGGGCCGTACGGGAGGCCCTGCTCGACGGGCGGGTGGCCCTGCGGCTGCGGCTGCCGGCCGAGCGGGAGCTCGCCACGGTGCTCGCCGTGAGCCGGACGACGGTCACGGGGGCGTACGACCTGCTCCGGGAGAGCGGGTACGCGCACAGCCGACGTGGCGCGGGCACCTGGACGGCGCTCCCGGAGGGCCAGGCCCCGACCGCGCTCGGGGCCTTCCACGACAACGCCGGGGCGACCGTCGACCTCGCCCTGGCCTCGCCCGAGGCGCCGGCCGAGGAACTCTCCGCCGCGCTCGCGGCGGCCGCCGCCGAGCTCCCCCGGTACACCGGCTCGCAGGGCTACCACCCGTACGGACTGCCCGCGCTGCGCGCCGCCGTCGCCGCGCGCTACACGGCGCGCGGCCTGCCGACCCGCCCGGAGCAGATCCTCGTCACCACGGGTGCGCAGCAGGCGCTTTCGCTGGTGCTCACGCTGCTCGGCCGGGCCGGCGACCGGGTGCTCGCCGAGAACCCCTCGTACACCAACGCCCTCGATGCGATGCGGGGCCGCATGCTCCGCATCACCCCGGTGCCGGTCACCGAGACCGGCTGGGACACCGGGCTCGTCGACGCGGCACTCCGGCAGGCCGCGCCGCGCCTGGCCTATCTGATCCCCGACTTCCACAATCCGACCGGGCACCTGATGCCGCACGAGCAGCGCCGGGACCTGGCGCGGGCCGCGCGCGCCACCGGGACCTGGCTGGTGGTGGACGAAACGCTGACGGACATCGCGCTCGACGTGCCCGCGCCGCTGCCGTTCGCGGCGGCAGCGTCCGGGGGTGACAGCGAGCAGATCGTCTCCGTCGGCTCGCTGAGCAAGAGCTGCTGGGGCGGTCTCCGGGTCGGCTGGGTGCGGGCCGCGTCCCGGGTCGTGACCGAGCTGGCCCGGGTACGGATCACCGCCGACCTGTCCGGTTCCGTCCTGGACCAGCTGGTGGCCGTCGCCCTCATGGACCGGCTCGACGTGATCCTGCCGAAGCGGCTGGCGGAGCTGCGGCTGCGCCGGGACGCGCTGACCTCGGCCCTGGCCCGCCATGTGCCCGAATGGCGGTGGACGGTGCCGCCCGGCGGGATGTGCCTGTGGATCGACCTGGGCCGCCCCGCCGCCTCGGCCCTCGCGGCCCGTGCTCTGCGGCACGGGGTACGGGTGGAGGGCGGCGCCCGGTTCGGCGTGGACCCCGGCACGCACGAGCACCGGCTGCGCCTCCCGTACACGCTGCCCGAGGACGTCTACGAACCGGCGGCGGAACGGCTCGCGGCGGCGCTCGACGGGGCGCCGGGGCGCTTCGCCGACCCGGCGCTTCCGGACTGGGTGGCCTGAGACGGGCGGCCTGAGAACCGGGCCGCGCGCCGCCTGCTCCGCACATATTCGGATGCCCGCTCAGCAGGGTCCATGTACGGTCCACCGAGTGGAACCATTGACCGACAAAGAGATCCGCTCGTCCTTCGTGAACTGCACCAAGGGTGAGGCGGCACGCCTCAAGCTGCCGCTCGACTTCGCCGAACTCCCCTGGGAGGACCTGGACTTCCTCGGGTGGGTCGACCCGGGCGCGCCGCTGCGCGCACACCTGGTCGTCCCCCGCACGGACGGACCGGTCGGCGTGAGTCTGCGGGTCCCTGCCGCGGGGCGGACCAGCGCCATGAAGTCGAGCATGTGCCAGGTCTGTCTGACCGGGCACGCCTCCTCGGGCGTCACGCTCCTCGTGGCGCCGCTCGCCGGCCCCCGGGGCCGCGAGGGGAACACCGTCGGGATCTACTTCTGCGCCGACCTCGCCTGCTCCCTCTACGTCCGGGGCAAGCGGCAGCCGAAGCTGCGCGGCCGACGGCAGGAGGAGTCCCTCACGGTCGACGAGCAGGTCGCCCGGCTCGCGGGCAACCTGGACGCCTTCGTCGGCCGGGTGACGTCGGGCTGAGCCGCCCGGCCTGTTTCGGCGCGGCTCGGCTCAGCTCGGATCGATTCGGGTCAGCTCAGCTCGGCTCGGATCGGCTCAGCGGAAGGCCTGTTCGCCGGTGAGCGCCTTGCCGATGACCAGGGAGTGGACCTCGCTCGTGCCCTCGTAGGTGAGCACCGACTCCAGGTTGTTGGCGTGGCGCAGCACCGGGTACTCCAGGGTGATGCCGTTGGCGCCCAGGATCGTGCGGCACTCGCGGGCGATCGCGATGGCCTCGCGGACGTTGTTCAGCTTGCCGACGCTGACCTGCTCGGCGGTGAGCGTGCCCGCGTCCTTGAGCCGGCCGAGGTGGAGGGCGAGCAGCATGCCCTTGCCGAGTTCGACGGACATGTCGGCGAGCTTCTGCTGCGTGAGCTGGTACGAGGCGAGGGAGCGGCCGAACACGATCCGGTCGCGGGCGTACGAGATCGCCGTCTCCAGGCAGTCGCGGGCGGCGCCGAGCGCGCCGAACACGATGCCGAAGCGGGCCTCGTTGAGGCAGCCGAGCGGGCCGGAGAGGCCCCGGGCCTCGGGAAGCATGGCGTCGGCCGGGAGGCGGACGTCCTCCAGGACCAGTTCGCTGGTGACGCTCGCCCGGAGCGACAGCTTCATCTTGATCTCCGGGGCGCTGAACCCGGGGGTTCCGGCCGGGACGAGGAAGCCGCGTACGCCGTCCTCGGTACGGGCCCAGACGACGGCGACATCGGCCACCGAGCCGTTGGTGATCCACATCTTGGTGCCGTTGAGGATCCAGTCGGTGCCGTCGCGCTTGGCGTTGGTCCGCATCGCGCCCGGGTCGGAGCCCGCGTCGGGCTCGGTGAGGCCGAAGCAGCCGATGTACTCGCCGGCCGCCATCTTCGGCAGCCAGCGCTGCTTCTGCTCCTCGGAGCCGTACTTCCAGATCGCGTACATGGCGAGGGAGCCCTGTACGGAGACGAGCGAACGCAGTCCGGAGTCGACGGCCTCCAGCTCCAGACACGCGAGGCCGTACGCGACGGCGTTGGTGCCCGCGCAGCCGTAGCCCTCCAGGTGCATGCCGAGCACGCCGATGCCGCCGAGGGTGCGGGCGAGTTCGCGGGCGGGGATCTCGCCCTTCTCGAACCAGCCGGCGACGTGCGGGCGCAGCTCGCGGTCGGCGACGGCGCGCACGGTGCGGCGGATCTCGCGCTCCTCGTCGGTCAGCAGTCCGTCGACGGCGAGCAGGTCGAAGGGGTGGACGGGGGCGGAGCTGGACTGCGACGACGACTGCGACGACTTCACGGACGGCCTCCTGGCGGCTGTGGCAACTCGGCGAGCCGAAGCGTAGCCCCAGATCAGATATTGGATCCAGTATTGAAAATCCGAAATCCCCGCCGTACGGTCCGACTGGATCCGATCGCCAGTGAGGGAGAACGGAATGCGCGCAGATCAGCCGGGCACACCGGAGCCTCCGGAGGGCGGCGCCCTGTCCGGGATCGTCGTCGCCGACTTCGGCCGGGTGCTCGCGGGGCCGTACATGACGATGCTTCTCGCCGATCTGGGCGCGGACGTGATCAAGATCGAGCGGCCCGGTTCCGGCGACGACACGCGCGCGTGGGGGCCGCCGTTCGCCGACGGCGAGGCCACCTACTTCCTCGGGGTGAACCGCAACAAGCGCTCGGTCGCGCTCGACCTCACCGACCCCGAGGACCACGCGACGGCGCGCGCGATCGTGGACCGCGCGGACGTCCTGGTGGAGAACTTCCGCCCCGGCACGATGGAGAAGCTGGGCCTCGGGTACGAGGCCGTGCGGGCGACCAACCCGGGCCTCGTCTACTGCTCGGTGACCGGCTTCGGTACCGACGAAGGCGCCCGGCTGCCCGGCTACGACCTGCTCGTCCAGGCCATGGGCGGCCTCATGAGCGTGACGGGTGAAGCGGGCGGCCAGGGGACGAAGGCCGGGGTCGCCCTGGTCGACGTCATCACCGGGCTGCACGCGGGCCTCGGTGTCCTGGCCGCCCTCCGGCACCGGGAGCGCACCGGCGAGGGCCAGCGGGTCGAGGTCTCCCTGCTCTCCTCCCTCCTCTCGGCGCTCACCAACCAGGCGGCCGCCCACCTCGGGGCCGGGGTCGTGCCGCGCGCCATGGGCAACCAGCACCCGAGCATCGCCCCGTACGAGGTGTTCGAGGCCGAGGACCGGCCGCTGGTCCTGGCCGTGGGCAACGACCGGCAGTTCCGCGTCCTGGGCGAGCGGCTCGGCCTGCCCGGGCTCGCCGACGATCCGCGCTTCGCGACGAACTCGGCCCGGGTCGCCCACCGGGAGGAGCTGGTCGCGGCCCTCGCCGGGCCCCTGGGCAGCCGTACCGCCGACGCCTGGTTCGAGGAGCTCACCGCGGCCGGGGTGCCGTGCGGGCCGATCAACGACCTGGCCGCCGCCTTCGGTCTCGCCGACCGGCTGGGCCTCGCACCACGGGTCCCGGAGTCCGCGGCCGGTCCCGGCCAGGTCGCCCATCCGGTCCGGCTCGGCGCGACGCCGCCCACGTACCGCGCCGCTCCCCCGCGTCTGGGCGAGCACACGGAGGACGTGCTGGCCTCCCTGGGGCGGGCGGAGGCGACCGCCGCGCGGAATCCGTAGCCACGCGCGCGTAGGAAGATGGTCGGCACCGGTGGAGAGATCATCCGGTGGGCAACGTGAGGGAACGGAAGGTCACAGGCGATGAGCAGCGCGGTGCAGAGGCGGCGGCCGCAGACCGCCCAGCAGTTCGTCCTGGAGGAACTGCGGCGCGCCATCACCAGCGGGGAGCTCAGGCCCGGCGGGCAGATCCGGCAGGACGCCCTCGCGGCCCGGTTCGAGGTGAGCCGGGTGCCGCTGCGCGAGGCCCTGAAGGCCCTGGAGGCCGAGGGTCTGGTCGTCCATCACATCCACCGGGGCTACTTCGTCGCGGAACTCTCGCTCGCCGACCTGGAGGAGATCTACCGGATCCGTGAGCTCCTGGAGACGGAGGCCGTGCGGATGGCCGTACGGCGGATGCCGGACGGCATCGTGGCCGCCCTGGAGCGCGTCCAGCGAGAGGTGGAGCGGGCGGCCGACGAGGGCGACGTGCCGGCGATGGCCGCGGCGAACCGGCTCTTCCACTTCACCCTCATCGAGGCGTCGGGGATGCCGCGCCTGGTCCGGCTGATCGCGACCCTGTGGGACTCCACCGACGCGTACCGCTCGCTCTACTACACCGAGGATCCGCACCGGAAGCAGGCCGTGCGTGAGCACCGCGCCGTCATCTCCGCGCTCCGGCACGGCGACGAGGAGGCCACCGTCCGGTGGCTGGACGAGCACCGGGCGCACGCGGTGGCGGCGCTGCGCGAGGTCCTGGGCCTGGAGCGGGGCTGAGCCCCGTGCGAGCGCCGGAGCGTAAACCTGGGGAAAGCCGGGGGGGTAAAGCGGGGGGTAAGGCGGGGGGTAAGGCGGGGGGTAAGCCGGGCGTAAATCGGATGCCCGGGGCCATGTCTCCCTCCTAGGCTCCTCCTCATGCATCACGGGGGAATGATCAACATCGTCGACGTCGAGGCGACCTGCTGGGAGGGCGAGCGCCCGCCCGGCGCGGTCAGCGAGATCATCGAGATCGGGCTGACGGTCGTCGACCTGGGCGCGGGTGAACGGGTCTCACGGCACCGGATCCTGGTGCGGCCGGTCCGCTCGAAGGTCAGCGCCTTCTGCACCGAACTGACCGGGCTCACGCAGGCGGAGGTCGACACCGGCCTGGACTTCGCCGCCGCCTGCCGTCTGCTCGCCACCACGTACGAGGCCGGTGTGCGGCCCTGGGCGAGCTGGGGCGACTACGACCGCAACCAGTTCACCCGCCAGTGCCGGGCCACGGACACCGCGTACCCCTTCGGGCGGCACCACACCAACGCCAAGGCGGTCTTCACCGAGGCGTACAGACTTCCCAAGCGGCCCGGTATGGCGCGTGCCCTGGAGTTGGCGGGTCTGCCCCTGGAGGGTCGTCACCACCGGGGCGAGGACGACGCCTGGAACATCGCGGCGCTGGTCCTGCGGCTGGCGCGGCGTGGCGCGTGGCCGACCGCCGGGGCCGGGGCCGTTCCGTAGGCGGCTGTGGAGCCTGCGGTTACCCTGGCGCCGGACGCGAGGGAGGATCCATGGGGCGGATGCCGTCGGCACAACGACGCAGGCAGCTGGTCGAGGCGGCGATCAGGGCGATGACCAGGGACGGTGTCGCCCGGACCACCACCCGGTCGATCTGCGCCGAGGCGGGCGTCTCGCTGAGCGTCTTCCACTATTGCTTCGAGTCCAAGCAGGCGCTCCTCGAAGCCGCGATCGAGACGATCAACGGCAACTACGTGGCGCGGGTGATGTCGGCGGTCGAGCCGGGAGCCACCCTGCGCGAGACCGTGCGGGGCGCGCTCCAGTCGTACTGGGACCACGTCACGGCCCGTCCCGGCGAGCACATGCTGACGTACGACCTCACCCAGTACGCCCTGCGGGAGCCGGGGTTCGAGCATCTGGCACGGGCCCAGTACGAGCAGTACGTGCTGTCGGCGGGCGCGCTCATCGAGCAGGTCCGCGCGATGCGGGACATCGAACCGCGGGTTCCGGTGGAGACGATCGCGCGGTACCTGGCGGCGGCGATCGACGGTCTCACGCTCCAGTTCCTGGTCCTCGGCGACGAGAAGACGGCCACCGACCTGCTCGATCTGACGGCCGATCAACTGGTGTCGATGATCGACGGATAGGCCTTCTGGCAGGTCCGCGGTACCCACCCCGGCCGGACCTCTGTTCTCGCCAACAGGTCATCTGTCCCGGACTATTGACTCACTCCTCCAACACCGCGATTCTCGGGGCGCCCGGTACTCCCCCACCGTCCGGAGGCATCGCTGACCATGATTCGACCCATTTCGCGCGGGACCGGCGGCAGAGCCGCCCTCTTGGCGCTGTTCCTCGCCCTGGCCGCCGTCCTCTTCGGCTCCGGTCCCGTCCCCGCGGCCGCCGCCGGCGACGCGTGGTGGGATCCCACCTCCCGGCCCGCGGCCGACTCGCAGATCAACGTCACCGGCGCACCGTTCAAGGGAACGGACGCGCAGGGGAAGGTGCGCGGCTTCGTCGACGCGCACAACCACCTGATGTCCAGCGAGGGCTTCGGCGGCCGGATGATCTGCGGCAAGCCGTTCTCCACGGCGGGCGTCGCGGACGCGCTCAAGGACTGTCCGGAGCACTACCCGGACGGCTCGGGTGCCCTCTTCGAGCACCTCACGGGCGGTGACAACGGCAAGCACGACCCGGTCGGCTGGCCCACGTTCAAGGACTGGCCCGCCAACAACTCCCTGAGCCACCAGCAGAACTACTACGCATGGGTCGAGCGCGCCTGGCGCGGCGGCCAGCGCGTCCTGGTGAACGACCTCGTCACCAACGGTCTGATCTGCTCGCTGCTGCCCCGCGACCGCGGCTGCGACGAGATGGACGCCATCCGGCTCGAAGCCCGCAAGACGTACGAGATGCAGGACTACGTCGACGGGATGTACGGCGGCCCCGGGAAGGGCTGGTTCCGGATCGTCACCAGCGCCGCCCAGGCCCGCTCGGTGATCGAGCAGGGCAAGCTCGCGGTCGTCCTCGGCGTGGAGACCTCGGAGCCCTTCGGCTGCAAGCAGATCCTCGATGTCGCCCAGTGCAGCAAGGAGGACATCGACAAGGGGCTCGACGAGCTGTACTCGCTCGGCGTGCGCAGCATGTTCCTCTGCCACAAGTTCGACAACGCGCTGTGCGGTGTCCGGTTCGACAGCGGGACCACGGGCGTGGCCGTCAACATCGGCCAGTTCCTGTCCACGGGCACCTTCTGGGCCACCGAGAAGTGCGCGGGTCCGCAGCACGACAACCCCATCGGTCTCGCCGCCGCGCCCGCCGCGATGGCGGCGAAGCTGCCGGCCGGGGTGAGCGTCCCCTCGTACGCCTCCGATGCGCGGTGCAACACGCGCGGGCTCACCCGGCTCGGGGAGCACGCCGTGAAGGGCATGATGCAGCGCGGCATGATGCTGGAGCTCGACCACATGAGCGTCAAGGCCGCGGGCCGGGCGCTCGACATGCTGGAGGCCGAGGAGTACCCGGGCGTGCTCTCCAGCCACAGCTGGATGGACCTGGACTGGACCGAGCGGCTGTACCGCCTCGGCGGCTTCGCCGCCTCGTACATGCACAACGCCCAGGGGTTCGTCGGCGAGGCGGGACAGAAGGCCGCGCTGCGCAAGGAGTACGGCGTCGGGTTCGGCTACGGCACCGACATGAACGGGGTCGGCGGCTGGCCGGGCCCGGTGGGCCCCGACGCGCCGAACGCCGTGAAGTACCCCTTCCGGAGCTTCGACGGCGGTTCCGTCCTCGACCGCCAGGTCACGGGTGAGCGCACCTGGGACCTCAACACGGACGGAGCCGCGCACAACGGCCTCGTCCCGGACTGGATCGAGCAGATCCGGCTCACCGACGGCGGCCAGGGCGTCGTGGACGAACTGTCCCGGGGCGCGGAGTCGTACCTCACCACGTGGAAGCGGACCGAGGACCACGAGCCGGGGGTGAACCTCGCGTCCGGACAGCCGGCGGCGGCCAGCACCACCCAGTGGTGGAACCCCTTCGTCGACTTCTCGCCGGGCCTCACGGTCGACGGCGACACCGCGACGCGCTGGGCCAGCGAGTGGTCGGACGACCAGTGGCTCCGGGTGGACCTGGGCTCCGTGCGCCGGGTCGGGCGGGTCACGCTGGACTGGGAGCGGGCCTACGCGCGGGCGTACCGGATCGAGCTGTCGGACGACGGCGTGAACTGGCGGACCGCGTGGTCCACGGAGGCGGGCGACGGCGGCTACGACACGGCGGAGTTCGCCTCGCAGTCGGCCCGGTACGTGCGCGTCCATGGGGTGAAGCGGGCCACGGAGTGGGGCTACTCGCTCCACGAGGTGGCCGTCAACAGGTCCTGAACACGCACGGGTGGGGGCCGGTCGGATCACCTCGTGATCCGACCGGCCCCCACTGTCGGTTCTCAACTCCCGGTGGGACCTGCCCAGTCGGCGGGGATGTGGGCGAGCCGTACGCGCTGCGGGTGGTCGCCGACGGCCACGGAGGCCACGCGCCGGCCGGTGGCGAAGTCGATCGCGGTCACCCGGTCGGCGCCGCTCTCGGAGACGACGCAGGACCGTCCGTCGCCGCTCACGGTCGCCCAGTAGGGCTTGGACGCCTCGACGAGCGGGCCCTCCTGGAGCGTGGCGCGGTCGACCACCGCGGCGTAGTCGTCCATCGTCCCCGCGACGCAGAGCTTGGTTCCGTCGGGGCTCATCGAAAGGCCGTGGTGGCGCGAGTCGTTGACCCAGGTGGTGCGGTCGGGGTCGGTCTTCGGGTTGCCGGGGAGCACCTTGGCCCGGGTGATCCGGTCGGCGGCGATGTCGTACTCCAGGAAGCCGTTGTAGAACGAGACCTGGAAGTAGAGCTTCTTCTCGTCCGGGGTGAAGGCGACGGGGCGGACGGCGTCGGAGAGGTCGCTCCGGCCGAAGGCGTCGAGGCGCTCGCGCATGTCGATGACCCGGACGGTCTCGAACGTGGCGGCGTCGACGACGGTGATACGGCGGTCGCCCTTGGTCCAGTCGAGCCAGGGGGCGTCGAGGGCGGTGGTGACCTCGCCGATGGACATGTTCCACAGGAGTCCGTCGGAGGTGAAGACGTTCTCGTGCGGCTTGTCGCCCGTCGTGAACGAGCCGATCTCACGGCCGGTGCCGATGTCGAGGACGTGCACGGTGTTCGCCGTGGAGGCGGAGACCGCGACCCGGGTTCCGTCGGGCGAGACGGCCATGTGGTCGGCGCGGTAACCGGCCACGGGGAAACGCCAGTTGACCCGTCCGGTGCGCAGGTCGAGGGAGACGACGTCGGCGAAGCTGGGCCGGGAGACGACCATGGAGGAGCCGTCGGGGGTCGCGTACATGTCGTCGACGAACTGGTCGTGCCCCTCTCCCGGGCCACTGCGGACGCCGAGGAAGAACGCGAGCTTGATGGGGTTCAGATGGATCTCGCGGAGGCGTTCCTCCTTGTCGGGGACGACGTTCACGCGGCCGATGCGGTGGAAGTCGCCCTGGGAGGCGATGACGTCGGCCGTCCCGTCCCAGTTGTTGCCGACGAACATCGCCTCGCGGAGCCCGGCGGTCGCCGGCCCCTCGGGGGCGGCCGATCCGGTGCCACCGGCCGTGGCGACGAGAGCGACGGCGACCGCGAGGGCGGCGGCGAGGCGTCGGGGGCGGGTGGTCGACGTACGGGGAGAGGGCATGCGGGGGTCCTTCTTCCGGCTCGCGGGGGTGAGTTCAGGGACGGCTTCAGGGATGACTTCAGGGACGGCATCCGGGGCGGCTACAGGGGCGACTTACCCGAAGTAACCATGTACATGACAAGACTTGCAAGTCCTTGTCGCATCCCGATCAGCGCCATGCGCGGCCCGTGCAGGTCGGCCGTCGCGCTCCGCGCGATCCACCCCCTTGCCCCACTCCGGCGCCCGGTAGGAGATCATGGACTCCGGACCCCAGAAGGGACGGAACGGACGATGAGGCACCGCAGTGTCGCCGACCTGATGACGCCGACCGCGGTTGCGGTGCAACCCGGCACATCGTTCAAGGAGATCGCGCGGCTCCTCGACGAGTACGGCATCACCGCCGTCCCGGTGGTCGACGACGAGAACAGGCCCGTGGGCGTGGTCTCCGAGGCCGACCTGCTGCGGCGGCACACCGCGAAGGACGGGCCGAGCACCGCGGAGGCCATGATGTCGAGCCCCGTCGTGACGGCCCGGCCCTCCTGGACGGCCGTCGAGGCAGCGCGCCTCATGGAGCGGCACCGGGTGAAGCGGCTGCCGGTCGTGGACGCGGAGGGGCGGCTGATCGGCGTGCTGAGCCGCAGCGATCTGCTCCAGCTGTTCCTGCGGAGGGACCGCTCGATCCAGGAGGAAATCCGGGAGGACGTGGTCGTCCGCATCCTCCGCCTCTCCCCCTCCGCCGTACACATCGACGTCGACGAGGGGCGGGTGACCCTCAGCGGCACGCTGGACCGCGCGGGAATCGGCCCGATCCTCGTCCGGCTGTGCGAGACGGTGGACGGCGTGGTGGAGGTCGCGGACCGGCTGACGTACGAGGACGCGGAGGGCGACGGGGCGGCGTAGGGGTTACATCAGGGCAAGCGCATCAGGGCACGGTTCGGGCCAGCGCAGGGTTCGGGTCAGGGCAAGGTCCGGGTCAGGGCGAGGTCCGTGGTCAGCGCAGGGTTCGGGTCAGGGCGAGGTCCGGGTCAGGGCGAGGTCCGTGGTCAGGCAGGGTTCGGGTCAGGGCAGGCTCCGCCCCGGGCCCGGCAGGACGGGAGACGTCCTACCGGGCCCTCGCCACGGGCGGCTGTGCCGTCAGGAGACCGCCTCGGGCCAGCCGTAGCCGGGGCCGGTGTGCTGGGGTACGGTCCCCGCGCCCACCGCCTCCATCTCCCGGTTGGCCTCGTGCATCAGCTTGCCGGCCAGGTCCTTCATCGCCCGGCTCGCGGCCAGCTCGTCACCGATCGCCGGCACGTCGACGTCCGCCGGGTTGCAGCGGGCGGAGCCGTGCCCCGTGAGGGTCGAGTTGCCGGTCATGAGCCGGGCCTCGGCCTTGGTCCTGCCGTCCTCCTCGACCAGTTCCACGCCGACCGTCCATTCCAGGGTGCGGGTCATGGTCTGCCTCCTCGCACAGCCGGCCGCGCGCGACCGAGGCGCGGCCCCTTCCGATACCTCCAGGATCCATCGGCGGGGGCCGAGCGGCACGCCACGAGAAGGGGACGGCCACAGATCGACGGTCACGGTCACACGCTCGGTGACCGTGAAGGAAGAACGGACCGTGTCGGCCGTGCCCTGCCTAAGGAGCGCGGAAGAGGCGCGGGAAGCGGGGGGCGAGCCAGGGCTTGCGACCCCAGCCGAGCGCCTTGCCACGGGCGATCACGGGCCAGGGGTCGACCCGGCCCAGGCCGAGGAGGAGGAAGGCGACCGGCTCGGTGAGGATGGTGCAGTCCGGGCGGGCAGGCGGCTCGTGGGTGGTCTCGACTGCGCCGTCCGTGACGATGACGCCGAAGGTCGGGCCGCTGCGGAGCCGTACCGCGAACCGGGCCGTCAGCCCGTCGACGGCGGCCGGGTCGGTCACGCGGGGCATCGCCTCGATCATGAACGGCAGAGTGAGGTCGACCCGGTTCGCGTCCAGCATGTGGGGGCGGCCGACGGCGAGGGCCAGGTCGTAGCCGTGGCCGAGCATGTGGGTCAGCAGGTACGAGCCGAGCACGGCCGGGCGCATGGCGCCGAGCGGGGAGGAGAGGAGCGCGTCCGGGTCGCGCTCCTCCACGGATACGAGGAAGGCCTCGGCCTGGGCGGTGATCATCTCGGCGAGTGGTCCGGGCGCCCGCTCCTCGAACCCGGCGAGGGCGCGTTCGTTGGCGTCGGCGAGGCTGCCGGGGGTGCCGTCGCCGTAGGGGCGCTCGTGTCCGGCGGCCAGGTCGGCCATGAGGGTGTTGGCCTGCGCCAGGTGGGCGGCGGCCTCTCCAAGGGTCCAGGTGGACCGGGGCACGGCAAGGCCGGAGCCGTGTCCGCCGGGTGCTGCGCGCAGCACCGAGGCGATGTCCTCGGCCGTGCCGCGTATGGCCTCCGCAAGCCCGTCGGGCAGCACCCCACCCACTCGTCCCGCCATCACTCCACCCCTCCCTTGACCCGGTGGCCCCACGCGACTCACCGGTTGGTCAGGGACCGTACCAGTGAGTAGGTCCATCGGCACCGGTCACGGCGTCGGCAGACTACAGACCGACGTCCCGGGCCCTCAGGTCCTCCAGGGTCTCCCGGCGCACCAGGAGTCGAGCGTGGCCGTCGAGCACGGCGACCACCGGGGGTCGGCCCACGAGGTTGTACGAGGAGGCCATCGACAGGTGGTACGCGCCGGCCACCGGTAGCGCGAGCAGGTCGCCCGGGTGGGTGTCGGCGGGCAGCCGCACGTCCTCGGCCAGGACGTCGCCGGCCTCGCAGTGGCGGCCGACGACCGTCACGCACTCGGTGTCGGCCGCCGAGCGGCGGCCGATCAGGCGGGGGGCGTAGCGCACCCCGTACAGCGCGGGTCGCGGGTTGTCGCTCATCCCGCCGTCCACCGCCACGAAGGTCCGCCCGGGCGTGCGCTTCACCGCGAGCACCCGGTACACGGCGACTCCGGCCGGGCCGGTGACCGCACGGCCCGGCTCGATGATCAGGCGCGGGACGGGCAGGCCGGCCGCCGCGCAGCTCTCGGCCAGCTCGGCGCGGACCTTGCGGGCGAGCGTGGTGAGATCGAGGGCGGGCTGGCCCGGTCGGTAGGCGATCCCATGGCCGCCGCCGAGGTCGAGCTCCGGCAGCGTGACGCCGTGGGTGTCGCGGATCCTGGCCATGAGACCGACGACCCGTCGTACGGCCACGAGGTACGGCTTGACGTCCGCGATCTGCGAACCCAAGTGGCAGTGGATGCCCGTGAGTTCGAGCTGCGGTTGGTCGAGAATCCGGGCGATCGCGTGCTGGGCGTGGCCGTCCCGGAGGGAGAGGCCGAACTTCTGGTCGTCGGAGCCGGTACGGATCTTCCGGTGGCCGCCCGCGCTGATGCCCGGCGTCACCCGGACCATGACCTTCTGATGACCACCCGTGCCGACAGCGGCGGCGATGCGGGCGATCTCGGCAGGGGTGTCGATCACGATCCGGCCGACGCCGAGGCGCAGCGCCGTGGCCAGGTCCTGCGGTGACTTGGCGTTGCCGTGGAGCAGGATGCGGTCGGCCGGGAACCCGGTCGTGACGGCGAGTTCCAACTCACCGGCGGAGCACACGTCCAGGCCGAGTCCCTCCTCCTCGACCCAGTGGGCGAGGGCGCGGCACAGGAAGGCCTTGGCCGCGTAGTGGATCTCGGCGTCGGGGAAGGCACTGCGGTAGGTGCGGCAGCGCTCGCGCACCTCGGCCTCGTCGAGGACGTACACGGGGGTTCCGTGGCTCTCGGCGATCCCGGCGAGAGCCACACCGCCGACGAGGACGCCGCCGTGGGGCTGCTCGGTGGTGGTCGCGGGCCAGACGGAGAGCGCGTCGCCGTCGGCGGCGGATCCGGTCGCGGCGCGGGGCCGGGTGGGGACGGGCTGGGCGGCGACGGGCCGGGCGGGGATCGTGGTCATCTCCGGATCCCCCTTCAGCCCGCGAGGACGGTCAAGGGCCGTCGCAGCGGCTCGGCCATCGGCAGGGAGGCGGAATGCGGCACGGGTGCCGTGAGCGCCGGGTCGATCCTCAGCTCCCGGATGTCCAGCGGTGCCGTCAGCGCCCGCAGTGCGGGCTCCGACAGCCGGATCCAGGGCTGGTCCGCTCCCAGCACGGCCGTCAGCCGCGCCGGGTCGGTGAACGCGACGGCGGTCCTGCCACCGACCGGCGTGCGGAACAGGCGGGTCACCCAGCCACAGGTGCCCGGCCGGACGGGCACGCAGAGGCGTCCGGCCGGGAACTGTTCCGCAGGCTCCGGATCGTCTCCGTACAGGGCGTCTGCCATGGGTTCCTCCCGAGGAGCGAAACACGATCCCCGGCACGGTCGCGCCGGGGGGGGTGTCCCCGACGCTATGCCCGGTGATCCCTGCTCCCGGGTCCGCCCTGACGCACCCCTGACGTACGCGGGCCGAATGCATACACCCCGCTGACACGGAGCGGCCCGCCGCCCCGTGTCAGCAGGGACGGCGGGCCCGAGCAGCACCCGAAGGTCTCACTCCACGACGAGCACGATCTTGCCCGTCGTGCGGTCGGTCTCGCCGAGGGCGTGCGCCTTGGCGGCCTCGGCCAGCGGGAAGACCGCTTCGACGTGGACCCGCAGAGCACCGGACTCCACCAGGGCGGCGACGGCGTTCATACCGGCGTGGTCGGCCTCGACGAGGAGCGTCTCCACCCGGACGCCCCGGGCGGCGGCCTTCGCCGGCTCGTCCGGGTCGGTGCCCGGGAGCAGGGAGACGAGGGTGCCGCCGGGCCGGAGGACGTCCAGGGACCGGGCGCGGGTGTCTCCGGACATCGGGTCCAGGACCATGTCGACGTCCTCGACCACCTCGGCGAAGTCGACCGAGCGGTAGTCGACGACCTCGTCCGCGCCGAGGGACCGCACGAAGTCGTGCTTGGGCGCGCTCGCGGTGCCGATGACGTACGCGCCACGGGCCTTGGCGATCTGGACGGCGAGGTGACCGACACCGCCGGCCGCCGCGTGGACGAGGACGCGCTGACCGGGGCCGACACCGGCGGTGTCGACGATCGCCTGGTACGCGGTGAGGGCGGCGAGCGGCAGGGCGCCGGCCTGGACGTGGTCGATGGCGGCGGGCTTGAGCGCGAAGGCGCGGGCGGGGCCGGTCACGAACTCGGCGTGGGAGCCGACGCCGAACGGGTAGGGCAGCATGCCGAAGACCTCGTCGCCCGGCTTGAAGACGGTCACGCCGTAGCCGACCGCCTCGACGACGCCGGAGACGTCCCAGCCGAGGACGAGCGGCAGGCGGTCGAGGAAGAAGCCGGCGGAGCGGTGCTTCCAGTCGGTGGGGTTGACTCCGGCGGCGCGTACGGAGACGAGGATCTGGCTCGGGCCCGGCTCGGGTCGCGGCAGCACGACCTCCTGGAGCACCTCCGGGGTGCCGTGGGTGTCCTGGCTGATGGCTCGCATGGTGGCGTTGTTCGTCATGCGTCCAGCGTCGCCGCAGGCCCCGGGCCGGTACCATGGCATGATTGCCATCTTTCAATGAGATCGTGCCAGAGATCGCGCCGAGGATCGCGCCGAGAAGCCCCAGGAGGGTCAGCCGTGGGAAAGCTCCATCGTGTCGTCGTCCTCGCCCTCGACGGGGTGTACCCCTTCGAGCTGGGCATCCCGAGCAGGGTGTTCGGGTCGGCGGACGGGCACTACGAGGTCCTCACCTGTTCGGTGGACGGCGGGCCTGTCCGTACGAACTCCGACTTCTCGGTGACCGTCGAGCACGGGCCGGAGGTGCTGCGTACGGCCGACACCGTCCTGCTGCCACCCTTCGACATCTCCCTCCTCACCCGTGAGCCGCCTCCCGCGACCATGGAGGCGCTCGCGTCCGTACGGGCCGGGGCGCGGCTCGTGTCCATCTGCACCGGCGCCTTCGTCCTCGCCGCCGCCGGGCTGCTCGACGGGCGTCCCGCCACGACCCATTGGTCGCTCGCGGACACTTTCCGCTCGTGGTTCCCGCAGGTGGCGCTCGATCCGGACGTGCTCTTCGTCGACGACGGCGACGTGCTGACCTCGGCCGGCGCCGCCTCCGGAGTGGACGTCTGCCTGCATCTCGTACGGAAGGACCACGGCACCGCCGTCGCCAACCACGTGGCGCGGGTGTGCGTCGTACCGCCGTGGCGGGACGGCGGGCAGGCGCAGTACATCGAGCAGCCGGTGCCCGAGGCCACGGCGAGCGGGACCTCGGCGACCCGCCAGTGGGCGCTCGAGAACCTGCGGGAGCCGCTCCCGCTGAGCCAGCTCGCCGATCACGCGCGGATGAGCATGCGGACCTTCGCCCGCCGGTTCGGCGAGGAGGTCGGGATGAGCCCGGGGAAGTGGCTGATCCAGCAGCGGGTGGCCCGGGCCCGGCATCTGCTCGAATCGACCGATCTGGCCGTCGACGACATCGCCGGGGAGGTCGGCTTCGCCACCGGTACCTCGCTGCGCCAGCACCTCCATGCCGCCATCGGGGTCACTCCGCTCGCCTATCGGCGTACCTTTCGCGGCATGGCGACGACGGCGGTCGAGGCGGCGGCCGTCTGACTCTTTCCGCAGGCCAGGGGGATGGGGGTATTCCCGTGGAGCCATCGGAGTTCCCATGGCTGCCATTGGATTCCGCATTGGAAAGCTCTTCGGGACGGGGCTACGTTCGAGGACATCGCCACACCGACGGCCCCGAACCGGGGCGCCGGGTGGGCGATCACCGCTCTTCGGGCCGGACCCCGGCCCGTACCCTCCCGGGAGAATCCCCATGCCCAAGATCCTTTTCGTGATGACCGGCACCGACTTCTGGACCCTGGCCGACGGCACGAAGCACCCGACCGGCTTCTGGGCCGAAGAGGCCGCCGCGCCGTACGAGACGTTCACGGCCGCCGGGTACGAGGTCGTCGTCGCCACCCCCGGCGGGGTCGTCCCCACGGTCGACCGGAGCAGCCTCGCCCCGGAGTTCAACGGCGGACAGGAGGGTGCCGACAAGGTCGCCGCCGTCCTCGACTCGCTCACCGCGCTCCAGCACCCGATCCGCCTGGAGGACGTGGACCTGGCCGACTACGCGGCCGTGTTCTACCCGGGCGGCCACGGCCCGATGGAGGACCTCGCCGTCGACGCGACCTCCGGCCGGCTGCTGATCGACGCGCTGGACTCCGGCAGGCCGCTGGCCGTCGTCTGCCACGGCCCGGCCGCGCTGCTCGCCGCCACGAAGGCCGACGGCACGAACGCCTTCGCCGGCTACAAGGTCGCCGCGTTCACAAACGACGAGGAGACGCAGTCCGGTTTCGCCGACAAGGCGAAGTGGCTCCTGGAGAGCCGTCTGGTCGAGGCCGGCGTCGACGTCCAGGTCGGCGAGCCGTGGGTGCCGAACGTGGTCGTCGACCGCAACCTCATCACCGGCCAGAACCCCGCCTCCGCCGCCCCGCTCGCGGACCGGGTCCTGAAGGAACTGGGCTGACGACCACGGTCTGACGAGCGAGGACCGACGACACGACCCGCCGGACGCCCCCGTACCCCATGAGGGTGCGGGGCGTCCGGCCCCGTGGAGGTACGGGACGTCCGGCTCCGTGAGGGTGCGGGGCGTCCGGCCGACCGCAGGTGACCTCCGCCGCCCCGTGGTCCGCCGGAGGCTCCGAGCTCGCGACCTCCACGCCGGCCCGACCCCGCCATAGGGATACGAGTAGTCTTCCCGCGTGAGGCATACGAATCCTGATGAGGCGGTCGGCGTTTCCCGCTCCGGTGCGGCGCCCGGCGGCAGCGCGGGGGCGGCGGACCTGAACCTGCTGCGTACCTTCCTCGCGGTCTACCGCTCCGGCTCGTTCACCGCGGCCGCCGGGCTCCTGGGCCTGTCGCAGCCCACGGTGACCACCCAGATCCGTGCCCTGGAGCGGCAGACGGGCCGGGAGCTGTTCGAGCGCCTCCCGCGCGGGGCCGCCCCGACCACGGTCGCCCACGACCTCGCGGCCCGCGTCGCCGCTCCCCTGGACGCGCTCGCCGCCGCGACCGGCCACGACTCCGCACCCCATGAGCGGGCCGCTCCCGTGCATCTGGCGGGCCCCGCCGAACTGCTCTGCACCCGCGTCCTGCCGGCCCTGGCGCCACTGGCGGCCGAAGGGGTACGACTCCGGATCACCCCGGGCCTGACCGAACCGCTCCTCGAAGAACTCCGTGCGGGACGGCACGACTTGGTGATCGCGACCTTCCGGCCTCGTGGGCGAGCACTCACCTCCGTACCGCTGATGGACGAGGAGTTCGTGCTCGTCGCAGCCCCCGTCTGGGCCGACCGCGTCCGGGAGCGGCCGGCCGAGGAGGGCCCGGCGGCACTGCACACCGTCCCACTGATCGCGTACGCGGAAGACCTGCCGATCGCCCGACGCTACTGGCGCCACGTCTTCGGCACCCGGCTCTCCTGCCCCGCCGCCGTCACCGTCCCCGACCTGCGCGGAGTCCTCGCGGCGGTCACCGCGGGGGCGGGCTTCACCGTCCTGCCCCGCTACCTCTGCGAAGCGGAACTGGCCTCCGGCGCCCTCGTGCCCCTCCGCCATCCGGACGACCCGCCCATCAACACCGCGTACCTCGTCCAACGCCCCGGCCGCCCCACCAACCCCGACGTCACCCGTGTCCGGGACCTCCTGATGGAGGCCGGACGCGCCTGGTGACGCCGGACGACGCCGCCCGGCAGGCCGTACCCGGGCCGGTGTGGCGGGCTGGGCCGGTGTGGCGGTCTCAGCGGCCGGTCGCGCCGAGGAAGACCACCGCGCCGATGATGACGAGCACGGCGGAGAGGAAGGTGTGCCGCCGTGCCTTGCGGAGCTTCTCCCGCACGATCCAGGCGTGGGCGGTCGCCAGCAGCCATCGCAGATACGGGTCGGTCCGAGCAATGTTGCGGTGGGCCGTGGCCAGTCCGCGTTCCAGCGCCGCCCGTTCCTCCGGACCGGCGGTCGGCATCCGTCGGGAGATCTCCGTGGCGACCCTGCGGTGCCGCAGCAGGCCCTCGACGTCGGTGGCCGCGGAGCCGAAGTAGTAACCGGGCGCGGCGTCGAGCTGCTCGCGCAGCCCGCGCAGGTCCGGCGAGGTGAGAACCTCGGGTGTGGTCAGCGGTGGTACGAGCACCTCGCTGGTCTGCCACATGGCCCAGGCGACGCCGAGCAGGGCCACGAACAGACCGCCGCCGGCCCAGGCCGCCTGCGCCCAGTCGCCGATCCGCCCCACCGCGAGCAACGGGCCGCCGCCGAGCAGCAGCGCGCCCACGGCGCCGGTGGACGCGAGGGTCCATCGCGCGGCCTCCCGGCTGTCGGCGACGGAGTCCAGCGGCGAGGGCAGGGCGTCGAGGACGGCGCCGCCGGGATCCCCGGCCGCCGACGGGGCGCTCACGGCGAGTCCCTGCGGAACACGACGCCGAGCGGACCGGGATCGTCGTCCGGCAGGTCCACGTACGGCGCCCACTCCTCCCCGTCGAAGTATTCGAGCAGGCCGGCCTCGTTGACGCGCACCGCGTTCGACTGCGGGGGCTCTTCCGGGGTGTCCGACATGAACTCAGTATGAAGGGATGCGGAGTTGGCGTCATTGTCTCGTGGACGTCCGCCCCGTCATCCTGGTCACGCAGGACGAGGACACAGGTGAGAGCGAGACGGGGGGCTCACATGATCACTCTGGCCATCGGCACGACGAACGTGACGTGCGACATCGACGGTGTGCGAACCGCACAGACACCGAAGGCGGCGAGTCAGCGCACGGCGGATCTGCTGTGGCGGCTGCGCCGGGAGCCGTCGGACGAGCTGCTGCGGGAGGTGGGCGCCGCACTAGCGGACCGCTTCCTGGACGGCCCGGTCGGCCGCGCGCTGTCGGAGGAGTTACGCCGGCCGGGCCGGCACCGGGTCGGCGTCGAGGTGACCGATCCCGCGGTGGCGGACCTGCCTTGGGAAACGCTCTTACCGCCCGGTCACGGCGTACCGCTGGCGCTCGACCCCGGCGTCGATCTCTACCGGACGACGCGGCGCACCGGCGGGCCGGCCCCCGCCGCGGCCGGCGGCCCCCTGCGGATCGTCGCCGCGGTCGCCGCCCCCGACGACAGCTCGGGCGACCTCCTCGACTACGAACGGGAGTGGGCGAGGATCCTGGACGCCGTGGAGCCCGGTCGCCGCTCGGGCCACCGGGTGCGCGTCCTGGAGTGGGGCAGCGCAGCGGCGATCCGGTCCGCGCTCGACGCGGAGGCCTGCGACGTCCTGCACATCTCCTGCCATGCCCGCCCCGGCGCGCTGCTCCTGGAGACCCCCACGGGCGAGGAGGACGCGGTGGACGCGGCCCGGTTCGTACGGGACGTGATGCCGTCCGACGGCGGGGTGCCGCTCATCGTGCTGGCAGGCTGTTCCACCGCCCTGGAGGGACAGGACGAGCTGCCCGGCCTGGCCAGGAGCCTGCTGGACAACGGGGCCCAGGCCGTCCTGGCGATGAACAGCCTGGTCAGCGACGACTACGCCATCGAACTGTGCGCGCGCCTGTACGAGGGGCTGGCGAGCCGCCCGGACACGGACCTCCTCACCGTCTTCTCGGAGGTGCGCCGGGAGCTCGCGCGCGAACCGCGCCCGCTTCCCGAGTGGGCGACGCCGGCGTTGTTCCTCGCCGATCCGGAGTTACGTCCGGGCGGCAGCCCCTCCGCCGCACGACACGCCACCGACTCCGCCGCACGGGGCCTCGCCGGCCCCCTCGAAACGCCCGGTGCCTCCTCCGGCGAACCCGGCACACAGGCGGTCGTGGTCGACGGCACGGTCCGCGGACGGCACGACTTCGTCGGCCGCAGAAGGACCCTGCGGCAGCTGGCCGGGGCAGCGCCGCGGGTCCTGCTGCACGGCATCGGCGGCATCGGCAAGACGAGCCTGGCCGCCGAACTCGTCCACCGTTTCACGGCGGCCTTCACGGACGGAGTCGTGGTGGCGGTCGCCGGTGAGACGGCCGTCGACACGGTCCTGGAACAGCTGCGCCGTCGGCTGGCCGCCCACTGCGCCCGGAAGGGGCTCGACGAGACCGATCCGCTGCACCAGTGGGTGATCGCGCTGAACGAGCCCGGACGCGACTGGCGGGAGCTGCTCGACGCGTCCGCGGGGGCCGCCGTACCACCGTTGCTGCTCGTTCTCGACAACGCCGAGGACAACCTGGAAGCGGAGCACCACCTCGTCGACGCGGAGCTCGCGGAGTTCCTTCAGGTCTGGGCGGAGCGCCACAGCACCCTCGTGACCAGCAGGTATCCCTTCCCGATCGCGGGCGTCGAGAGTCTTCATCTGGGACCGCTGACCTGGCAGGAGACCCGGAAGCTGATCTGGCGCCTGCCCGGCATCGACGCCCTGTCGCCGCCCGAGCAGGCCCAGGTGTGGGCGCGGCTGGGCGGTCATCCGCGTTCCCTGGAGTACCTCGATGCGCTGCTGCGGGACGGCGCGGCCCGCTTCGACGAGGTGAGCGCCCGGCTGGGCGCCGCGCTGGCCGGGCGCGGGATCGCCGCGGGCGGGGGTCTCGGGCGGAAGTTGTACGAGACCGGTGCGCTGATCGCGCAGGACGTGCTCCTGCCGGAGCTGCTGGCCCGGCTCGACGCGGTCCCGGCGGCGCGGAGGTTGCTGCTGGGTGCCGCGGTGTACCGACTGCCGGTGGACCGGACGGGCCTCACGTGGCAGCTGGCGGACGCGTCGCCGGACCGGTCCGGCGCGACCGGCGCGATCGGCGCGACCGGTATGGCCAGCCCAGCCGGCGCGGCCGACCCGTCCGGGGCGAGCCAACCGACCGGCGCGGCCGACCCGTCCGACCCGTCCGAAGCGCCGGAGCCGCCGCCCGATCCGGACGGCCTGGACGAGGCCGTGGCACGGCTCCTGCACCTCGGGCTCCTCGCGCCCGCCGGTGACGGATACCTGGTGCACCGCTGGACCGCCGCGGCCCTGGCGGGCGTCGCCGGCCCGGAGCTGCTGACGCGTGCCCACCGCAGGGCGGGCGCGTACTGGGCGTGGCGGTGCGGCTCGACGACGGCGCAGGACACCTACATCGGCTACGTACTGGAGGCGAGGTTCCACGAACTGGCGGGCGGCCGCGTGCCGAGGGCCCTCGAACGCACGCATCAGGCCTGCCGCGAACTCGAGCGGAGCGGCCAGTGGGCACGGGAGGAACGGCTGCGTCACGAGTCGGTGAAGATGGCCGCACCGGGGTCGCTCGCCGCCGCCGAGTGTCTCTCGGAACTCGGCGCAGTGGACGCGCGCAGGGGGCGGTACGCGCTGGCCGAGAGCCGCTACCGGCAGTCGCTGGCCCGCTTCCAGGAGCTGGGGGCCGACGCCCTGGTCGGGGGCGTGCTGCACAACCTGGGCCTGCTCGCCGAGCACCGGGGCGACCACACCCAGTCCGAGCGCCTGTACCGGCAGTCGATCGCGATCACGGAACGCATCGGCGAGCGGGGCCGGGTGGCCATCACCCTGCACCAGCTCGCCCACCACACCAGCCGTCGGGGCGACGATCGTCTCGCGGAGCAGCAGTACGTCGAGGCGCTGGCCATCTGCGAGGAGCTGGACGATCTCGCGGGGATCGCGGCCGCCCAGCACCAGATCGGCGTCCTGGCCTTCCGCGCGAAGGACTATGTGAAGTCGGAGCAGTGCACCCGCGTCGCGCTCTCGCACCACATCACGCTGGGCGACCGGCTGAACGAGGGAAACGGCCGGCTCAGGCTGGCGAAGACAGCCCTCGCCCGGCACGACCACGCGGCGGCGCAGGCGAACGCGAGGGCGGCCCTGGAGATCTTCGAGGCGATCGGGAGCAGCACGAGCATCGCCGAGGGCTGCGAACTGCTCGGTGAGATATCCCGCGACCTCGGGGACATGCCCTGGGCCGAGACGTGCTTCTCCCGCGCGAGGGCCGTGTTCGCGGCGCTCGGGGAGAGTGAGCGTCTCGCCGCGTGCAACCGGCAACTCGGCGCCATACGAACGGTCCTGGGGCGCGTCGAGGAGGCCGTGCCGTGCACGCTCGGGGCATGGCTCGACGACCAACAGCATCCGGGTGGCCACGAGGACCTCGACTGGCTCGCCGTGCAGCGTATGGAGCTCGGCGCCGGCACCTTCGACCGGATCGTGCGCCGGCATCTCGGTGGCCCGGCCGCGGACGACGTCACGGATCTCACCGCGCGCTACTGCCGGTTGCTCGACTCCACCCCGGGCCCTTCGCCGTTGGGCGCCGCATACGTGCAGCGGGCGATCGCCGCGAGCGCGCGGGGCGCGTACGGCACTGCTCGGATGCTCCTGCTGCGCGCGCTGCCGGTGTGCGAGGCGGCCGGCGACATCGAGGCCCTCGCCAAGTGCCACGAGGACCTCGGGCTCGTGAACCTGAAGACCCGGCACCTGGAGGCTGCCGAGCGCGGCTATCTGGCCGCGCTCCGTCTCTTCGAACAGCTGGGGAACGACACCAACCGGGCCATCGTGCTCCACCAGCTCGGCCAGGTCTGCCAGGAGCGGGGTGCCTACGGGGAGGCGGAGGAGTACCTCCGCGCCTCGGTGGCCCTGAAGCGCCGTCTCGGCAACCGGGCGGGGGTCTCCAACAGCACGTTCCACCTGGGCCGGGTGGCACAGCTGCGGGGCGATCCGGAGCTGGCCGAGCAGTGCTACCGCGAGTGCCTCGCCATCGACGAGGCGCAGGGCGCGTGGGAGGAGGTGGCGCTCGACTACGGCGAGCTGGGCAACCTGAGGGCGGAACAGGGGCTGCCCGAGGAGGCGGTGCCGCTGATGGTGCGGGCGCTCTCCCTCAACCAACAGGTCAAGTCGGGCAACGCGGTGCTCAACATCACGGCGCTGCGCCGGCAGCGCGCCGAACTCGGCGACGAGGAGTTCACCCGCCTGCTCCGCCGCCACTACGACGCGGCGTCGGTCTCGGCCGTCCTCACCCTCACCGCGGTGCTGCCGACGACGGGGGGTCGCACGGGGTAGGGGGTGTCGTGTCGATCAGGCCGCGAGCCCGGCCTGATCGACACGACACCCCCTGAGTACGCCCGTCCCGGTCCGCCGGCTTCGGCGCGGCAGCGCGACAGTGCCCCGGAACCCGTCCTTCCGGGCGGACAGGCGTTCTAGCGTGCCGGTCATGACCTCGCTCAGGTACAGGCGGGCGCCGTTGCTCGCCTTCGCGGCCGTCCTGCTGCTCGTCCCCCGGACGGGCGTGGCGCAGGACTCCGCGGCGCGTCTGCGGGCGGCGGCGCCCGAGAGCGTCTCCTCCGTCGCCCGGCCGCCGGGCGACGCCGCCCGGGAGGCGGCGACACCGGACCGCCCCTCGTACGACGTGGCGCTGCGCGCCGACGACGACGGCTCGCACTGGACCGGCCGCCAGACCGTGTCCTTCCGCAATGCCGACCGGACGCCGCTGAGCTCGGTCGACGTACGGCTGTGGGGCAACGGCGCCGACGGCTGCGGAGCTCCGGGCAGGCCGTCCCCGGTCCGGGTGGGCGAGGTCGCCGGAGGCACCGCGCGACCGCTCACCGTCGACTGCACCGCGCTGCGGATCGACCTGTCCGCGCCGCTGCCGTACGGAGCGCGTACGAGCGTCTCCTTCGACGTCTCGATCGCCGTCCCTGACCGCGTCCACCGCTTCGGCAGGGACGGCGCGCACCGCTATCTCGGCAACGCGCTGCCCCTGCTGTCCGTACACGACGCACAGGGCCGGCACCTCGACCCGGACGTCGGCTTCGGCGAGAGCTTCCACACCCTGGCCGGTGACTTCCGGGTCGTCCTCGACCACCCCGGCACGCTCGTCGTTCCCTCGACGGGCACCACCACCCGGCACGCGGGCGCACCCGGCCGCACGGTGACCACCGGTGTCGCGCGCGGGGTGCGGGACTTCGCGTGGGCGGCGGGCCCCTTCCGGTCGAGGACGGTGACGACTCCGGGCGGAATCCGGCTGAACGCGTACTGGACCGCCACCACGTCCCCCGCGGGCGTCGCGACCGATCTGAGGGACGCCGCCGGCTCGGTCGACGCGTTCGGGAAGCGGTTCGGGCGCTACCCGTACGGCGAGCTCGACCTCGTCATGAGCGACACCCTCGACGCGTTCGGCAACATGGAGTTCCCGGGCCTCGTCCTGCTGTGGACCGAACCGGAGGGGTCGGCCGCCGTCCACGAGATCGCCCACCAGTGGTTCTACGGCATCGTCGGCAACGACCAGTTCACCTCGCCCTGGCTGGACGAGTCCTTCGCCCAGTACGCGAACCAGCTGTACTACCGGGAGGACACGGCCACGTGCCGGGACGGCCAGGGCGCGTGGCCCAGCGACACGGCCGCCCTCACCCACCCCCTGACCTACTACGCGGGCGGTCACCGTCCGGAGTACGTCCGCGTCGTCTACTGGCGCGGTGCCTGTGCCCTGCACGATCTGGAACGCGTCCTGGGCGGCCCGGCGATGACGGCCATGCTGCGCGGCTACGTGCGAGACCACTGGCTCGGCGTGTCCACGACCGCGGACTTCAAGCGTGCGGCCCAGGCGGCGACGTCGAAGGACCTCGGCCCTTTCTGGACGGAGCACAGGATCCACTGAGCGGGCGGGAGGCGATCGGGTCGCGACCCGGCTTGCCACCTCTGTTGTCGTGGCGCCTTCGAGCGACCGCCGAGATCCGCACGGTCACTCGGTGCCGGTGGCGGGCACGTCGTCCCAGGCCAGCGAGGCCATCCTCCATCCCGCCGGGGTCAGGAGGTACTGGGTGGTCTTGTGGCCGGAACCCTCGAACCACTCGCCGTTGTGGTAGCCGGACTTGCGGTACTCACTGAAACGGTGCGCGATCGATCCGAAGATCTCGGTGCGCGCGGCGACCTCCCGTTCGGAGAACTCCGTCAGCGTCCCGTCGGTGAGCATCCTCTGACGGGGTTCGATGAAGGCGTCGAGATCGTAGATCACCGGTTCGGTTCCGACGTTCGCGATGATCCTCCCCTGCGGAATGAAGACGTCGCGAATGACGCCGAGGTCGGGCCGGCTGCCGCCGGTGTTGGTGAAGGCGCCGACGAACACGCCCATCAGCCGGTCGAGTTCGGCCTGGACACCGGACACGGACGCTTCTCCGGCAGCGGGCCACTCCTCGGAGAGGACCGACCAGACCTCGATGTCGTGCCGCACGCCTCGGTACGGAGAATGACGCCGCAGCACACCGTCGCGCGTCATGCCGAGCCGGCGCGCGGCCCCGATGCTGCGGGTGTTGCCCGCCGCGACCCACCATTCGACCCGGCTCATGCCCCGCTCCGTGAAGGCCCAGTCGATCAGCGCCCGGCAGGCCCGGTTCACCAGGCCCCGCCCCTCCCCCGCCTTCTCGAGCCAGCAGCCGATCTCACACACCCCGGAGGTGCTGTCGAAGCGGGTGAACATGACGCCGCCGACCAGAGTGCCGTCCAGCCAGATACCGAAGATCCCGCCGTTGTCCGTGGCCAGCCGGTCGGCGTAGCGCTGGAGGGTGGCGGTCGCGGAGGGCAGGTCGGTGCTGAAGGTCGCCCAGGGGATCCACGGGTCGACGGTGTCCCGTGCGCGGTCGATGTGGGCGAGGAACTCCGGCGCCTGCCAGGGCCCCAGGGGGCGGAGCCGGGCACCCTCACCTATGGGCAGAGTGAACATGTGAGCATCGCTCCCTCGGTGCGTAACAAGCGTTCGGTACGTAAGCTAGCAGCATGCCGCCTGCACCTGGAGACCGCGCCGCCCGCCGCGAGGACGTATCCGAGACGGTGTGGCAGGTTCTCGCCGACAAGGGGTTCGGCGGGCTGACCCTGCGCGCCGTCGCGGCCGCGATGAACGTCTCGACCGGGATGCTCATGCACTACTTCCCGACCAAACGGGCCCTCATCACGCACGCCCTGGACCTGCTGGAGAAACGCACCGCCGAACGCCCCCGTCGCGCACGTCCCGGCGCGGGCCTCGCCACCGTGCGCGTCATGCTTCTGGACATCCTGCCGCTGACCCCGGGCGACACCGCCCGCAACCGCATCTGGGTCAGCTCCTGGGACCTCTCGCTCGCCGACGACGCCCTCGCCACAGAGCAGGCCGACCGCTACACCCGCCTGCGCTCGACTCTCCTCCCCCATCTGGAAGCGGCACGCGACCTCGGTGAGCTCTCGGCCCTCACCGACCTGGAACACCTCGCCGCCAGTGCCGTCGCCTTCACGCACGGCCTTGTCGTCCAAGCCCTCTTCGACCCCGCCCGCTTCCCCGGGGAGGTACAGACCGCGATGCTCGACGACTTCCTCGCGTCGACCGCGCGGTCCCGCCCCGACACCACCGGCGACAGCCCGCCGACCCCCGGCCGGCAGGACGGCGCTCCGGCCGCGCGCTGAGCCGACCACCCTTCCCGGCATGCCGTGCACGCATTGCTTTCACCGCCTCCCATTGCAATGCAGCGTTGCATTCGGCTCCAGCGTCATTGCATCAATTTACCGATATCCACCTGGGGAAATGGATTTCGAGTGATTGACGATATTTCGAATGCAACGTAGCTTTCGCGATGCGTCAAACACGCAATGTCGCGAGATGAGGAATGGCCATGAGCGAATCCCTCCACACCGTCACGACGCTGCCGACGGAGCGCCCGCGCGGCTGCCCCTTCGACCCGCCGACGGAACTGACCGACGCCCGCCGGCACGGCCCCATCAGCCGCTACACCCACCCCGGTGGAAAGCCCGGCTGGATGATCACCGGATACGACCTGGTCAGGCAGATCCTGGCCGACCCGAGGTTCAGCTCGCGCAAAGACCTCCTGAACGTGGTCGACTTCGAGATCCCTCCGGCCCCGCCCGGCGAGTTCCTCCTCATGGACGAACCACAGCACGGTCGCTACCGGAAGCCCCTGGTGGGCAAGTTCACCGCGCGCCGGATGCGGCTGCTCACCGAACGCATCGAGCAGATCACCACCGAATGCCTGGACGCGATGGAGGAGACGGGGCCGCCGACGGACCTGGTGACCGCGTTCGCCAAGCCCATCCCCACCATCATCATCTGCGAGCTGCTGGGCGTGCCGTACGAGGACCGGGACTCCTTCCAGGAGCAGATCGACACGTTCATGAACGGGGAGACGAACGACGAGGACCTGATAGCGGCCTACACCGCGACCCAGGACTACCTCGCACAGCTGGTGGCCGCCAAGCGCGCGAACCCCACCGACGACGTGCTCAGCGAACTCGCCGACAGCGACCTGACCGACGAGGAACTGCAGGGCATCAGCCTGATCCTGCTGGCGGCCGGGTTCGACACCACCGCGAACATGCTGTCCCTCGGCACGTTCGCGCTGCTGCAGCACCCGGCGCAACTGGCCGCACTGCGCGCCGATCCCGCGCTCACCGACCGAGCCGTGGAGGAGCTGCTGCGCTATCTGAGCGTCGCCAAGACGTTCATGAGGACGGCACTCGTGGACGTCGAGGTGGGCGGCCGGACCATCGAGGCCGGCACGACCGTCGTCCTGTCGTACAACACCGCCAACCGCGACCCCGAGCGCTTCACCGATCCCCACCTGCTCGACCTCCACCGGCAGCACGGCGGGCACCTGGCCTTCGGGCACGGCACCCACCTCTGCCTGGGGCAGCAGCTGGCCCGCGTCGAGATGCGGGTCGCCTTCTCCGCACTGCTCGACCGCTTCCCCACGCTGCGCCTGGCCGTACCGGCCGAGGAAGTCGGCCTGCGCCCGGAGACCGCGGACATCTACGGGGTGAAGAGCCTCCCCGTCACCTGGGACGTGTGACGGCGAACCGGTGAGGCCTTCCGCGCCGAGCTGGAGGCGGCGGGCTGGAGCAACGGGCGTAGTCACCCGCCCCTGAGCGTCGTCACCCGCCCCTGAGCGTCGTCACCCGCCCCTGAGCGTCGTCACCCGCCCCTGGGCGTCGTCACTCGCCCCTGAGCGTCATCGGCGCTGTCCCCGGGTGGGCGGATCCCCGTTCCCGGCCGAGGTCTCCGCCGCCGAACCGTCCACAGCCGCGCCACTCGGCGCGTCGTCCGGCAGCCCCAGGTAGTGACTCAGCGGCGGCTCCTGCGCCAGCACCGCCCCGATGGTGAACGCGAAGGTGATCGCCGCGCACACGACGATCAGCCAGGACAGCACGGTGAGGACGAGCCCGAGGGATCCGTAGTCCGCCAACGCCTTGTTGAGCGCGTTCGGCATGTACAACCGAGCCGTCAGCGCCAGCGCACTCGTGGCCGTCGCCGCCAGGATCCCGCCGGGCAGCAGGGGCAGCCAGGGAACGCGGTTGGCCAGCAGCAGGTGCTGCGTCCACATCCAGATGCCCACGCTCACGAGGAAGAAGACCGGAATGCCGACCCACAGGCCGGCGCCGAAGCCGTCCCGCAGCGGCCCCTGGACAAGGAGGACCAGGAACAGCGCGAGCAGCCACACCACCCATCGCCAGGCCGCGAGCCGCGTCTTGGCCTTGGGCAGCGCCCAGGCCCGCTCGCAGACGCGCGCCATGGCCCGGCTGAAGCTGGTGGCCGAGGCCAGCGCGATGACCAGACCGACCACACCCGTCGTCTCCCGCAGCTCGTCGTCGGCGGAGTCGCCCAGAACCTGCTGCAGCTCGACGTCGGAACGCCCGCTCAGCCCGAAGATGGCGCGCAAGGATTCCCGCAGCTGGTCCCGTACGGAGGCGGGGGCGAACGCCGCGACGGCGAACAGGAGCGGCACGGAGGCCAGGAAGGCCTGAGCCGCGAGCCGGGTCCCCGCGTCCAGCAGGTTCCCGGACAGCAACCGGTTCGCGATCTCGGTCAGGACAGGCAGCCGCTGCTCGGCCGTCGCACGCAGATGCCGCCATCGTGTCGCCCAACTCGCCATCGAGACTCCTCCAGGCACCTTCCCTTACGCCTGGACAGGCGCTTCCTCGTCCGGCACGGGCATCTCCTCACAGTCGCGCCCAGACAAACCCGCCGGCGCGGTTCCGGCCAGACAGAGTGGAGCAAACGGGTGAGTGCACGCCGACGCGTGATGCCGGTCCTTCCACAGGCCACGTCCGCTGATCGACGCCAGAAGGCCGTTCCTCTTTCTGCGTGAGGAGTTCGGCCCCACCCGGACACGGCTGTGTGACACGGCCGAAACAGCCCGTCCCTAATTTCTGTCACCCGACAGGTATCTGCCAAGTGACAGGGGCCGCCATGACCACCACCGCTCCCAGTGAAACCAGCGAGGTGCGGCCCGCCCCCTCCGGCGGCTCCGGAGAACTGGCGGGCTTCGGCTACCAGCAGGAGCTCCGCCGCCGGATGGGGCGGTACGCATCGTTCGCGGCGGGATTCTCGTTCATCTCCGTGCTGACGACCGTCTTCCAGTTCTTCGCACTCGGCTACTCCTTCGGCGGCCCGGCCTTCTTCTGGACCTGGCCGGCCGTCCTCACGGGACAGCTCCTCGTCGCGGCCTGCTTCGCCGAACTCGCCGCCCGCTACCCGATCGCCGGCGCCGTCTACCAGTGGTCGACCAGGCTCAGCACGCCCGCCTTCGGCTGGTACGCGGGGTGGATCATGGTGATCGGCCGGGTCGTGGTGGTCGGGGCGGCGGCCCTGGCCCTCCAGGCCGTGCTGCCCGCGATCTGGCCCGGCTTCCAGCTCGTGGGCGACGACCCGTCCCCGGCCTCGGCGAGCGGAGCGGCCAACGCGGCGCTGCTCGGTCTCGTCCTGCTCACCCTCACCACCCTGGTGAACGTGCTCGACAACCGGGTCCTGACGGTCGTCAACACCATCGGCGTCACGGCCGAGATCGTCGGCGTCGGCCTCATCGTCACCCTGCTGCTCACCCACTCCCGACGCGAGCCGTCGATCGTTCTCGACACGGGCGGGGCGGGAGCCGGGGCGCTGCTCGTGGGCGCGTTCACGGCCGCGTACGTCCTCATCGGCTTCGAGAGCGCGAGCGAGATGAGCGAGGAGACGATCGATCCGAAGCGGACCGCGCCCCGCACGACGTTCTCCGCCCTGACGACCTCGGGCGTCTGCGGTGGGCTGCTCCTGCTCGGCGGTCTGCTCGCCGCTCCGAGCCTCGCCGACGGCCGACTGGGCACGGAAGGGCTCTCGTACGTCCTGACGAGCACGCTCGGGGACGGGATGGGCAAGATCCTGCTGGCGGACGTGGTGATCGCGATCTGTGCGGCCACCCTGGCCATCCAGACCTCGGCGACCCGCATGCTCTACTCGATGGCCCGCGACCGGCAACTCCCCTGCTCGGGCGCCCTGTCGAGGGTCCCGCGCCGCACGGGCATGCCGGCGACGGCCGCGGTGGTCGTCGGTGTCCTCGCCGCGCTGCTGCTCCTCCTCAATTTCCTCTCCCCCGAGGCGCTTCTGGCCATCGGCACCACGTGCATCGTGATGGTCTACCTGGCATACGCGATGGTCACCGGCCCCATGCTCCTCAGCCGCCTCCGCGGCCACTGGCCCCCGCCGCCGTCCACCGACGAGACCGGCCGCCCTGCCTTCTCCCTGGGCCGCTGGGGCCTCCCGGTCAACGCCCTGGGTCTGGCCTACGGCCTCTTCATGACCGTCAACCTGGCCTGGCCCCGCGCGGAGGTCTACGACCCGACCGGCGGCCACTGGTACTTCCAGTGGTTCTCGCTCCTCTTCGTGGGCACGACGGTGGCCCTGGGGGCTGCGTACCGCCTGACGAGGCGCCGCCCGGGCTGATCCCGCGCGACCGCCCACCCGCGCGGCTCCCCACCGCGCAACCGGCCGCCGGCACGGCTCCCCACCCGTGCGGGTGGCCATCCGTGCCGGCGGTCACCCGTGCGACCGGCCACCCGCGTCGCCGTCAGACCCCGACGATCCTCAGCGCCGCGTCCGCCACCGCCGGCGGGAAGCCCTCGTCCGCACGCCCCACCAGGATCACCCCTTCGATCAGCCCGAACACCAGGTCCGTCCGGACGCCCAGCTCCTCCTTGTCCAGCCCCGCCCCCGCCCGCGTCGCCGCCACGAGCTGCCCGTACGCGTCCTTCAGGTCCTCGCGCACCCGGTGGAACCCCGCGAACCGTTCCGAGCTCCGCACCTCCGGCAGCACGTACAGAACGCCCAGGTTGTGCGGGCCCCCGCACAGCAGCTCCACGTCCGAGCGGCACAGCTCCCGCAGCCGTTCCTCCGCCGGGCGCGCGTCGTCCGCGAGCAGGGCGCGCGCCACGGCCAACGACGGCGTGACCGTGGACTCCAGGAGCTCGGCGAGCAGGTCCTCCTTGCCGCCGAAGTAGTGGTACATCGTGGCCTGCCGCATCCCGGCCCGTTCCGCGACCGCCCGCGTCGTCGTCGCCGCGTACCCCTTGGTCGTGAACAACTCGGCGGCGGCGAGGAGGAGTTCATCCCGCGCCGACAGTCCGCTGTCCGGCCGCTGCTCGGCCCTCGGCCGCCCGACCCGCCTGCCGCTTGTGCTGCCCATGCACCGATCCTCGCACAGCCCGCAGAGGTCACCCCGCTCCCGCCCGACGGCTCCGCCGGCACTCCGCCGGGGCCCGATCCCGGTGAGTACTCGGTAACTCCCGCGCAATCGACGGGCAATGCCCCCGACCCTCCCCCGCCCTAATTTCTGTCATCCGACAGAAATGGAGGCCGACCCCCCATGGGAACCGGAACCGACACCCCCCACGGCGCCCGCGCCCACGCCCGCGCCCAGCACGGCACCCGCACCGCGACCATGCCCGTCGTCCCCGCCACCGACTGGCCGGACCCGCCCTGCGCCGCCGGGCACCTCGTCTGGGCCGAGACCGTCGCCGGCGGCGGCTACACCCACAAACTCGTCGCCCGCGGCACCGAACTCCGCCTCACCGACCTCCAGGGCGACGCCTGCGCCCACCTGCTGCTCCACTCCCGCGCCCACCCCTGGGAGCGGCTCAACATCGCCGACACCGTCAAAGTCCAGTGGAACGCCTACCTCCGCGCCGGGCACCTCCTCCTCTCCGACCAGGGCCGCGTCCTCGCCACGCTCGTCGCGGACACCACCGACGGCCGCCACGACACGCTCTGCGGCACCTCCACCCTCGTACGGAACACCCGGCGGTACGGAGACGGGGCCGCGCACTCCGCCACCCCCGCCGGCCGCGAACTGTTCAAGCTCGCCGCCGTCAAGAACGGCCTCGACGCCCGCGACCTCCCACCCTCGCTCTCCTTCTTCCAGGGCGTTGAGGTTCGCTCCGAGGACCAGGGGGACGGCGGCTCGCTCCACTTCACCGGCTCCGCGGGCCCCGGCGGCTCCGTCACCCTGCGCGCCGAGCAGGACCTGATCGTCCTGATCGCCAACGTGCCCCACCCCCTCGACCCGCGCCCCGCCTACATCAGCACGCCCCTGGAGGTGCTCGCCTGGCGTGCCGGGCCGACCCGTCCCGGCGACCCGCACTGGGACGCCACGCCCGAAGGCCACCGCGCCTTCCTCAACACCGCCGAGTTCCTCGCCGCGAAGGGCCAGTCATGACCGTCGTCCCCGCCCGCGCCGCCTGGTCGGCCACCGTCCGCACCGGCCAGTTCCTCACCCTCACCGACCTCCACGGCAACCAGGCCGTCGACTTCCTCGTCTACGACGCCCACGACACCGCCGTCCGGTACAGCGCCCCGGACACGCTCCAGGCCGGGTCCGGGATCTTCCTCACCACCGGCAGCGTGCTCATGTCGAACGAACACACCCCGCTGATGACCGTCGTCGAGGACAACTGCGGCCGCCACGACACCCTCGGCGGCGCCTGCTCCAAGGAGTCCAACACCCTCCGCTACGGCCACCACACCTGGTCCCAGCACGCCTGTGTCGACAACTTCCTCGCCGAGGGCGCCCGCCGCGGCCTCACCAAACGCGACCTGGTCTCGAACATCAACTGGTACATGAACGTCCCCGTCGAGAAGGACGGCACCCTCGGCATCGTCGACGGTCTCTCCGCCCCCGGCCTGAAGGTCGTCCTGCGCGCCGAGACGGACGTCCTGGTCCTCGTCTCCAACTGCCCCCAGATCAACAATCCCTGCAACGGCTTCGAGCCGACCCCGGTCGACCTCACCATCACGGACGGAGCGGCCGCGTGACCACCACCGGGTTCGACACCCTCCTCGTCGCCAACCGCGGCGAGATCGCCGTCCGGATCATCCGGACCGCCCGCCGCCTGGGCCTGCGTACCGTCGCCGTCTTCTCCGACCCCGACCGCTCCGCGCCCCACGTCCGGCTCGCCGACGAAGCCGTACGGCTCGGCCCCGCGCCCGCCAAGGAGTCGTACCTCGACGCCGATCTCGTCCTGCGCGCCGCGAAGGACACCGGCGCCGGGGCCGTCCACCCCGGCTACGGATTCCTCTCCGAGGACGCCGAGTTCGCCCGGCGCTGCGCCGCCGCCGGCATCGTCTTCGTCGGACCCACCCCCGAACAGCTCGAACTCTTCGGCGCCAAGCACACCGCCCGCGCCGCCGCCGAGGCCGCCGGCGTCCCGCTCGCCCCGGGCACTGGCCTCCTGCCCGACCTGCCCACCGCCCTCACCGCGGCCGAGACCATCGGCTACCCCGTGATGCTCAAGGCCACGGGCGGCGGCGGTGGCATCGGCATGCGGGCCGTGTACGGACCCGAGGAACTCGCCGACGCCTGGGACCGCGTCCAGCGCGTCGCCGCCGCCTCCTTCGCCTCCGCCGGAGTCTTCCTGGAACGGCTCGTCGAGCACGCCCGGCATGTGGAGGTCCAGGTCTTCGGCGACGGACACGGCCGGGTCGTCACCTTCGGCGACCGGGACTGCTCCCTCCAGCGACGCCACCAGAAGGTCGTCGAGGAGGCCCCGGCCCCCGGCCTCCCGGACCACGTCCGCACACGGCTCACCTCCTCCGCCCGCGAGCTGTGCGCCTCCGTCGGCTACCGCTCGGCCGGCACCGTCGAGTTCGTCTACGACGCGGCGCGCGAGGAGGCGTACTTCCTGGAGGTCAACACCCGCCTCCAGGTCGAGCACCCGGTGACCGAGGAGATCTACGGCGTCGACCTCGTCGAGTGGATGCTCCGCCTCGCCCGCGGCGAGACGTCCGTCGTCGAGGACCCGGGCGCGCCCCGCGGCCACGCCGTCGAAGCACGCGTCTACGCCGAGGACCCGGCCCGCGAGCACCGCCCGAGCGCCGGACGCCTCACCCGCGTCGCGTTCCCGCCCGGCGTCCGGGTCGACGGCTGGATCGAGACGGGTACGGAGGTGACGACGGCGTACGACCCGATGCTCGCCAAGATCGTGGCGCACGGGGCCGACCGTGCGGAGGCGCTGCGGCGGCTCGACGCGGCGGTGGCCGCGACCCGGGTGGACGGCATCGAGACGAACCTCGGGCTCGTCCGGGCCGCGCTGGCGGACGTACGGTTCCTCGACGCGACCCACTCCACCGCGACCCTGGCCGGTGTCACCGACCCGACCCCCCGGATCGAGGTCGTCTCACCGGGCACCCTCACCACCGTCCAGGACTGGCCGGGCCGGACCGGCCACTGGCAGGTCGGCGTCCCTCCGTCGGGGCCCATGGACGACCGTTCCTTCCGCCTCGGCAACCTGGCCCTCGGCAATCCGGAGGGCGCTCCGGGCCTCGAATGCACCCTGCGGGGGCCCTCGTTGCGGTTCACCCACGCGACGACGGTCTGCGTGACCGGCGCACCTGGCAGCGCGGACGTCGACGGCGCGGTCGTCCCCCTCTGGGAGCCGTACACCGTCCCGGCGGGCGGCACGCTGACGGTCGGCGCACCGGAGGGAGCGGGCCTGCGGACGTACGTGCTCGTGGCGGGCGGCCTCGACGTGCCCGCCTTCCTCGGCAGCGCGGCCACCTTCACCCTCGGCGGCTTCGGCGGGCACGGCGGACGTGCACTGCGCCCCGGCGACGTCCTGCACGGCGGCGTCGAGGTGCTGCGACGCGGCGGCGGAGACGTCCTGCGCGGCAGCGGTACGGTCGCGGGGGCGGCGGCGCCCGTACCGCCCGCCGACCGCCCGGTCATCGGCACCACCTGGCACATCGGCGTGGCCGAAGGACCGCACGCCGCACCGGAGTTCTTCACCGAGGAGGACATCCACGACTTCCACGCGGCCGAGTGGTCGGTCCACTTCAACTCGGCACGCACCGGCGTACGGCTCGTGGGCCCCAAGCCGCGCTGGGCACGGCAGGACGGTGGCGAGGCCGGGCTGCACCCCTCGAACATCCACGACACGCCGTACTCGGTCGGCGCGGTCGACTACACCGGCGACATGCCGGTCGTCCTCGGCCCCGACGGACCCTCGCTGGGCGGCTTCGTCTGCCCGGCGACGGTCGTCCGCGCCGAACGCTGGAAACTGGGCCAACTTCGCCCCGGGGACACCGTGCGCTTCACGCCGGTGGTGGTCGGGGCGGACGGGACGCTGTCCGCCCGGCCGGAGATCGTGGACGGTGGAATCCTCGCGCGGCGCGGTGACGTCACGTACCGACGCAGCGGGGACGACAATCTGCTGGTGGAGTTCGGTCCGATGCAGCTTGATCTGGCGCTGCGGATGCGGGTGCACGCGCTGATGGAGGCGGTGGAGGGAGCTCGCCTCCCCGGCGTCACCGACCTCACACCAGGCATCCGCTCCCTCCAGATCCAGATCGACCCGGGCGTGCTGACGCAGTCCGAACTGCTCACGACCGTAGGGGAGATCGAGGCGTCGCTGCCCGCGGCGGAGGAGCTCACCGTGCCGTCGCGCACGGTCCACCTGCCGCTGTCATGGGACGACCCGGCGACACGGGAGGCGATCGCCCGCTACATGGCGGGGGTCCGCGACGACGCCCCGTGGTGCCCGTGGAACATCGAGTTCATCCGGCGCGTCAACGGCCTGGACTCGGTGGACGACGTCTACCGGACGCTCTTCGACGCCGAGTACCTGGTGCTGGGCCTCGGCGACGTCTATCTGGGCGCGCCTGTCGCCACCCCGCTGGACCCGCGGCACCGGCTGGTGACGACCAAGTACAACCCGGCCCGGACCTGGACGGCGGAGAACTCGGTCGGCATCGGCGGCGCCTACCTCTGCGTCTACGGCATGGAGGGGCCCGGCGGCTATCAGTTCGTCGGCAGGACCACCCAGGTCTGGTCGGGCTGGCAGCAGCGCGGCGCCTTCGAGGCGGGCCGGCCGTGGCTGCTGCGCTTCTTCGACCGGATCCGGTGGTACCCGGTCGGGGCGGAGGAACTCCTCGACCTGCGGGCCGACATGGCTGCCGGGCGCTTCGCCCCACGTATCGAGGAGGGCACGTTCTCGCTGGCCGAGTACCGTCGCTTCCTCGACGACCACGCCGACTCCATCGACGCCTTCCGTACGCGCCAGGCGGCCGCGTTCGGTGCGGAACGGGACGCCTGGGAGGCGGCGGGCGAGTTCGCCCGCGCCGAAGCCGTCGACGGCCCGGCCGCGGAGCCCGCGGTGGTGACCGTGCCGCCGGGCTGCGAGCTGATCGAGGCCGAGTTCACCGCCTCGGTCTGGCAGCTGAACGTCGCCGAGGGCGACCGGGTCACCGCCGGCCAGCCGCTCCTCACCCTGGAGGCCATGAAGATGGAATCCCGCGTCCCCTCCCCCCGCGCGGCCACGATCACCCAGGTCCTCACCCACCCCGGCGCCCAGGTGGAACCGGGCACCCCGCTGCTGATCCTGACACCCCACCCCAGCTGACCCGTCCGCCTCTTCGGACCCCTCCTCCCTTTCCCTCCCCCTCCCCCTCCCCCTCCCTTCAAGGAGTCCCATGGCCGACACCGCACTCGCCCGGTCGCGGGCCGCGTACGACCGCATCGAGGCCGTCGACCGGCCCGAGATCTGGATCGATCTGCGGCCGCGCCCCGACGTCGAGACCGAAGCCCGGTCGATCGACGCCCGGGTCGCCGCCGGCGAGCGGCTGCCCCTGGCCGGGTGGACCCTCGCCGTCAAGGGCAACATCGACGTGGCCGGCCTTCCCACCACGGCAGCCTGCCCCTCGTACGCCTATCTCCCCGAGCGGGACGCACCGGCCGTCGCGGCCCTCAGGGCGGCCGGGGCGGTCGTCCTGGGCACGACCAACCTGGACCAGTTCGCCACCGGTCTCGTCGGCACCCGCTCCCCCTACGGCGCCGTCCGCCACGCCCACGCCCCCGAGCGGGTCAGCGGCGGCTCCAGTTCGGGTTCCGCCGTCGCCGTGGCTCTCGGGATCGCCGACCTGGCCCTGGGAACCGACACCGCCGGCTCGGGGCGCGTGCCTGCCGCGTTCAACGGAATCGTCGGACTCAAGCCCACCCCCGGTCTGGTCTCCACCGACGGCGTGGTCCCGGCCTGCGCGAGCCTGGACTGCGTCAGCGTCTTCGCCCGTACGCTCACCGAGGCCGAGACGGCCCTCGCCCACCTCGCCACCCGGCCCGCGAGCCCTCCCGGCAGCCCACGCCCGCCGGGCCCGCCGCGGATCGCCGTCGCGGACCCCACCGCCCTCGGCGAGCTCGACGACGGCTGGTCGGCCGCCTATGCCCGCGCCGCCGACCGTCTCGCCGCCTCCGGCGCCGAGCTCACCACGATCGACATCACCCCCTTCCTCCAGGCCGCCGCCCTGCTCTACGACGGCGCCTTCGTCGCCGAGCGGTACACCGCCGTCGGCACCTTCGTCGACGAACATCTCGCCAAGCGGTCGCCCGAGACGTCCGCGTCGTCCGATCTGGATCCGACCGTGGCGGGGATCATCTCCCGCGCGGGTGAGATCCCGGCCCACCGCCTCTTCGCGGACCGGGCGCGCCTCGCCCGGCTCGCCGCCCGGGCCGAGTCGGTCCTCGGTGACGCCGACGCGCTGCTCCTGCCCGTCACCCCCGGGCATCCCACCCTCACCGAGGTGGCGGCCGACCCCCTGGGCGCCAACGCCCGCCTCGGACGGTTCACCAACTCGACCAATCTGTTCGGCCAGTGCGCACTCGCCGTCCCCGCGGGCACGGTCGACGGACTGCCGTTCGGCGTGATGCTGATCGGCCGGCCGGACACGGAGGACCGGCTCGTCTCGATCGCGCGACGCTTCACCGCCACCATCGAGCTCGTGGTCGTCGGAGCCCATCTGACCGGCCAGCCGCTCAATCCCCAACTCCTCGCACTCGGCGCCCGGTTCGTCCGCGCCACGACCACCGCCCCCGTCTACCGGCTGTACGCCCTGGACACCACTCCGCCCAAGCCGGGCCTGGTCCGCACGTCCGGCGCCGACGGCACCACCGTCGAGGCCGAGGTGTGGGAGCTGCCCGCCGAAGGCCTCGGAACACTGATGGCCTCGCTCCCCCGGCCGATGGCGATCGGTCACGTCGAACTGTCCGACGGCTCCTCGGCCCCCGGCTTCCTGTGCGAGCCGGCGGCCCTGGAGGGCGCCGAGGACATCACCGCGTACGGAGGCTGGCGCGCCTACCGTTCGGACCGCCCGGGCTTCTAGACGCGCCTGGCGACCCACCGTCCGTGGGGCGGCGGTGCCGGTCAGGTGAGTGTCTGGACGGCATAGAGCGTGCCGACGGCGGTGGCGAGGGTGCCGAGGAGGAGCCGTAGGAAGGTCTCGGGGAGGCGGGGCTGGACGTGGGCTCCGAGGTAGCCGCCGACGAGCCCGCCCAGCCCGCAGGCGATCCCCAACGGCCAGTCGGGGGCGACGGAGCCCTCGGTGGTCAGGGACAGCAGCGCGTACGTGCCCGCGCCCACGACCGAGGTCACGAACGTGGACGCCAGGGCGGCCGGGGCGACCTCGGCGACCGGCACCCCCCGTCCGGCGAGGATCGGGCCGAGGAGGGAGCCGCCGCCGATGCCGTAGATCCCGCCGACCGTCCCCACCACCAGGGCCAGACCGCCGGTCGCCCGCGCCGTCAGCCCGCGCACCGGCCGCTCCCCGGCGGCCGGTCGCAGGGTCCGCGCGCACAACCACAGGCCGAGCGGCAGGAGGAAGGCGGCGATCAGCAGGCGGAACACCGTCGGACCGGGGATCGCGAACACGCGGATGACCGCGCCGACCACGACCCCGGGGACGGTTCCGGCCAGCAGGAGCCGGGTCAGCGGCCCGCCGAGCCTGCCCGCGCGGGCATGCCGGACCAGGGCGCCGGGACCGGCGACGACGTTGTAGAGCAGATTCGTGGGTGTCACCGCGGGAGACGGCACGCCCAGGACGCTGACCTGCACCGGCAGCAGGAACACCGCGCCGGACACCCCGGCCGGAGCCGTCACCACCGAGATCACCAGCCCGGCCGCGAACCCCAGCAGTCCCGAGTACCAGTTCACCGCACAGCCGTTTCGCAGATCACCGGTCAAGTATCCGCAGGCGCAAGGTGAGTTCGGCACGGAGGGGTAGGCGTCGGTTGTCTGTGCTCCGAACGCGCCGCGTGCCTCTCCCCGGCTCTTCGCTCCTGCGGTGGGTCAGTGGTCGCCCTTTCCCACGTCGGCGTCCTCGTCCTCGTCGTGTTCACGGTGGCGGCGGAGGGGGCGTAGGAGCGCGGTGAGGAGGACGGCCGTCAGTGTGCCGGCGACGACGCCGCTGCCCAGGATCGTACGGGCCCAGGCGGGGAACCCCGCGTACAGGTCCGGGGTGAGCAGCGGCAGCAGTCCCGCGGTGAGTGCGAGCGCGGCCGTCAGACTGCCCGTGCCCGTGCCGGACAGGTCGGCCCGGCGGAGCATCTCGACGCCCATCACGGCGATGACGGCGTAGACGACGAGGGACGAGCCGCCGACGACGGCCTCCGGTATGCCGGCCAGGGCGCGGGACACCGGCGTGGCGAGCCCGAGGCCGATGAGGAGGACTCCTGCCCCGGCGGTCACGAAGCGGCTGCGGACTCCGGTGAGCCGGCCGATGCCGATGTTCTCCGCGCTGGTGACCATGAGCGACGTGCCGAACAGTCCGCCCACCATCGAGACGAGGGCATCGGCGCGGGCGACGCGCGGAACGTCCCGCTCGGGGGCGGGAGTCCGGCCGACGGTCTCGCTGTTGAGCACGGTCTGTCCGGTGATCTCGGCCAGGGTGGTGAGGCTGAACACGAGCAGCGGCAGGGCGGCCACGAGATCGAACCGGGGCGACCCGAACGGCAGGAGGTCCGGCAGGGCGAAGCCGCTGCCGACCGCCGGACCGAAGGTCCCGAGGCCGGTCGTCACCGCCACGACGGTGCCGGTCGCCATCCCGATGAGGACGGAGGTCTGGCGCCAGACGCCGCGAAGGAACACGTACGCGGCGACGGTCGCCGCGACCGTGAGCGCGGCGAGGAGCACCGCGCGCGGTTCCCCGGTCCCGTCCGGGCCGGTGATGAGCCGGGCGGCGACCCGGATCATCGCGATCCCGATGAGCAGCACGGTCACGCCCATGACCAGGGGCGGGAACAGCCGTACGACCCGGGCGTACAGGGGCAGTACGGAGAGCAGCAGCGCCGCCGCCAGGAGGACGGCACCGGTGGCGGTGGGCGCGCCGTGTTCCTGGGCGATCTGGAGGAACAGCGCGGTCGCGGCGCCGCCGGGCAGCATGACGAACGGCAGGCGGCCGCCGATCCGCCACACGCCGAGGGACTGGAGCAGGGCACCCGCGCCACACAGCAGCAGGACGGCGCTGAGCAGCGAGGCCGTGGCTCCCGGCGGCATCTTCAGGGTGCCGGCGACGAGGAAGACGGTGGAGACCGGCGCGGCGATCATCGCCAGGACGTGCTGGGCCGCCAGCGGCGCGAGTCGCCGCAGCGGAACGCGCGCCGGGTCGGGTTCGGCGGGCTCGGTGGCCTTGACGGGCTCGGTGGCCTGCGCGGGTTCGGTGGCCTCGGCGGACCGGGGCGAGGCGGAGGCGGAAGCGGAGTCGGTGTCTCGGGTGGCCGTCATGCCGTCGCCTCCAGCCACGGGATGTCGGCCGCGGCGTAACGGTAGGCGCGGAAGACGGCGTTGGGTTCGGACGGGAAGAGGCCCCGGACCTCGCTCTCGTCGTATCCGGCGAAGTGGGGGACGACGTACTCCCAGCAGAGATAGCCGTCCTTCGTCACCTCGAAGAGCCGCCCGGACGGGGAGTCGGTGATGAGGGTGTTGCCGTTGGGCAGTCGCTGTGCGGAGCCCATGAAGGGCGCGAAGAAGAACTCGCGGGCCGGGTCGTGGTATTCCCAGACGACGTCGCCGCCGGCCCGGTCGATCTCGATGACGCGGGAGTAGGGCACGTCGTGTCCGGGGCGGAAGACGCCGTTGTCGAAGACCAGCAGCCGCCCGTCGTCCAGCTCGGTGGGCGCGTGCTGCTGGCTGACCGTGCCGGGTCGGCTGCGCCAGAGGATCTCGCCGGTGTCGCGGCTGATGACGACGACCGCCGAGACGCTGCGCAGGCTGGCGAGGATGTTGCCGTCCCGTAGGGGCGTGACACTGTTGATCAGGGGCCAGTGCTCGCGGGCGTAGGCCTCGTGGAGCGCGAAGGACGCGCGGTCGAGGTGCTCCGCGGCGCGCCAGGACCACAGGAGTTCACCGTCCGGGCCGACTTCCCTGATGGTGTCGGCCCAGACCACGCCGTCCGCGGCTTCGGAACCGGGCACCCCGCCTCGTACCGTCGCGGCTTCGGCCCCGGTCAGGGCCTCCAGGGCGGTGTAGAGGATGCGGCCGTCCTCGAGATGGTGGGCGTCGTGGTGCTGGAGGGGATCCCGGTGCTCCCGGAGGACGGATCCGTCGGGTGCTGCCCGGAGCATGACGCCGCCCCGGTACTTGTGCCACATGGGGAAGAGGGCGCTCTCGCCCGGGAGTACGCCGTTGTAGGCGAGGGTTCCGTCGGTGAGCAGCCGGGCGTGGCGGCCGGGCCGGTAGGGAAGGTCCCAGCGGTGGACGGCACGGCCGTGGATGTCGACGAGGTGGACCTCCCCCGTGCCCGTGAGCGGCGCGTAGAGGGTGTAGCCGTCGTACACGGCCGTCTCGTCGCAGGCGATGAGGCCGGTGGGGCGTCGGCGGCGTGAGTTCTGGTCGATCGGGGGCATGTCGGAACTCCAGTCGTCAGTCTTCGTCGGGCGTCGTCAGCAGTCGGGCGTCGTCAGCAGTCGGGCGTCGTCAGCAGTCGGGCGTCGTCAGCAGTCGGGCGTCGTCAGTAGTCGGCTGTCGTCGCCAGTCAGGCTGTTGTCAAACTTTCTTTGATGAGATCAATCGACTTTGACGGTAGAGCCGTTGTGTGACGGGCGTGTGTCGGCAGTACGAAACCGTCGCCGGGTTCCCGGCGCGCGCCGCGTAAGGTGCCGTCAGGCGCCGTCGACCAGGGTGAACGGCACCGCGGGGTGGGGAAGGACGGGACATCCATGGAGGCCGTGAACACACCGCGGGTGGGTGCCGCTGTACGCCGACGGCGACGGGCACTCGACCTGACGCTCGCCGACGTGGCCGGACGCAGCGGGCTCTCCTCCCCGTTCCTCAGCCAGATCGAGAACGACCGGGCGCGCCCGAGCATGCGGTCCCTGCAGCGGATCGCGGACGCGCTCGGCACGACGGCGGTGCATCTGCTCGCGACCTCGGACGAGACCCGCACGATCGACGTGGTGCACGCCGGTGACGACAGCGGCCTCGACCGGGAGGCACGCGTCCGGCCGGTGGTACGCGGCCGCCATCAGCTGCACGCCCTGGAGTTCGTCGGCGAGCACGAGGCGGACCGCGAGTTCCGGCACCGCAACGACGAGTTGATGTACGTGGCGGACGGCGCGGTGGAGGTGGAGGCCGACGGCCGGATCCACCGACTGGCGCGCGGGGACACCCTGCTGCTGTCCGGCGGCGTCCGGCACCGCTGGCGCACCACCGAACCCGGCTCGCGGGTCCTGGTGGTCGCGATCGGCGACCACGTGGAGGTACTGGGGTCCTGAGGGGCGGTAGCCGCGGGGCCGTCTCCGGCGATCTGTGCGAGGGCGGGCACGGCGATGGCTGAACGTCTGTTTGATCAACGTCGGGGTCGCCGGGCATCATGCCTGAGGCAGCGGCAGGCCGTCGCGTCGGCCGCCTGACAGATGACGACCGACGGGGAGTTGGGCTTTGAGGTTCGGCATGCAATCGAGTGCGGTGGCGCTGGCGACGCTGGCGGCCTTCGCATCCGGCTGTGGAAACAGCGCCGACACGACCGCGGAGAAGCCGCTCACAGCGGACGGCACCACAGCGGGCAGGGCAACGAGTTCGGGCGAACAGGCAGACGGCGCGATGGGTTTCGATACGGTCTTCAAGACCGAGGAGAGGTTCAAGCAGGCGCTGCCGGATCCGGCGTCCATGGCCGGGTGGACTCCGAAGCGGGCCGGCGCGAACATCGAGGAAGAGCCCAAGCCCGCGGCGAAGTGCGGAGCGGACACGCACTGGGACTGCACGAGTGTCGCGCGCGGCGGCGCGAACTTCGAGGCGGCCGGCGAAGAGGCCGACTTCGACGTCGTGGCCTACGCCGACAACAAGGCCGCCCAGGACGCGTGTCGCAAGGAGAAGGACTGGTCAGCCAGGTACACACGGGCGGAAGTCCCTCCCGTCCCCGGCACCGAAAGCCACGCGTACTACCGCAACGCCGGCGGCTTGGACGGCCTCGACCTCACCCTGTGCCTGGGCACGGTCATCGCGCAAGTGAGGCTGGAAGGGGAAGGCAGCTCCCTGGACCCCGCCACCGCGCACTCGCTCGCCCAGCTCTTCGTCCCCCGGATCCAGAGGGCCGCAGCTTCCTGAACCCGTCCGTCGAGGCGTGAGACAGCCCGCCTCGCGGGCTGCCCCCGCCGTCTGTCGTGGGGTCGCCGCGCCACCGCCGAGCCTGCCCCACGGCCAGGACACCCCCTAGGGGGTGAGCCAGTTGCGCAGGAGTCGGCTCACCGCGGGCATCGCCACGTAGGTCATCAGCACGTTGAAGACGCAGGCCACGACCGCGCTGCTGAGCAGGAGGGGAAGCCCGGTCAGGCGTGGCACGAGGAAGAGACTGCCGAGCACGGAGATCGGATAGATCGCCAGGGTCGCGCTGATCGCCATCTTCCACCGGGGCGGCGCGGGCCGTGTCGAGCCCGGCTTGGCGAACCACGTCTCCATGCCGGTCAGTTCGCGCCGGGCGACCTCGGTGTGGTGGTGTCCCCGGCAGTCGGCGAACCATGCCGCCCGCTCGGGCGACTCCTGCCAGGCCCGGCATGCTTCCGCGTCCCGGAAACGGTGGACGAGGAACCAGGGGGCGTCGCCGCCGGAGGAGCGGAAGAGGCCGTATCCCAGGTGTCCGGAGAAGGCGGCCGCGCTGTCGAGGATGCCCTTCGCCCACACCTCGAACGCGGCTTCGTGGCCGGGCTCCAACCGGCGGGCTATCAGCAGGGTCACCTCGCCGGCGTCGGCGGGGACGGTGGCATGCTCAAGGCTGACCGCGGTCACGGGTACTCCTCATGATCACGCCGCGCCCTCGCACACTCTACGCGTCACCCGGCGCCCCACTCGGCGCCCACTCGGCGCCTCACCGGGCGCGTCACCCGGCAGGTCACCCGGCGCCGAACAGCGCTCTGCCCGCCGCCCTCTCCCCCGGGTCGGTCGCTCGACAGAAGCCGACGACGGTCTTGGTCGAACCTCTTGCCGGGGCGACTCCGCCTCTCTAATGTGAACCTTCAAATCCCACGACCAGCTCACAGTTGGCCTCTCATAGGGACTTAATTTGAACGCTCCAATTCCAGGGCCACCCGAGGCCGTCACCCCCGTGGCCCCCGGCCCGGCCACCGGTCCGACCCCCGCCCGAGGCCCCATGCCGGGCTACGTCGACTTCGCCAGGATCGGCCCGCTCTCCCGCCGGGCCGGCGCCGCGCTGGCCGCCGCGACCGCGCTGGCCGGCCGCGCCGACCCCGCCGACCTCGACCGGCTGTTCGCCCTCAGCGACGCCGCCCGGTCCTCCGCGGCGCGGCTCCTCGACGCCCGGCCCCACGAGATCGCCCTCGCCCCGTCCACCAGCCATGGCCTGTTCACCGTGGCCGCGGCGCTCCCCGGCCCCGGCACCGTGCTCGTGCCCCGCGGCGAGTTCCCCGCCAACGTCTATCCCTGGCTCCGCTTCGCCGGCCGCGGCGGCCCGGACGTCCGTCTCATCGACCCGGACGGGGAGCGCCACATCACCCCCGACCTTCTGCGCCGGCATCTCACGCCCGACGTGACCGCCTTCACCGTCAGCGCCGTCGACTCGCTCACCGGCCATGTGGCCCCGCTCGCCGCGCTCAAGGAGGTGCTCGGGCCGGGCCGGCTCCTGATCGTCGACGCGATCCAGGGACTCGGTGCCGTACCGCTCGAAGCCGACGCCGCCGACGTCCTCGTCAGCGGCGGCCAGAAGTGGCTACGGGCAGGCTGGGGAGCCGCGTTGATGCTGATCCGCGACCGGTGCGGCGAGCGGCTGACTCCCGGGCTCGGTGGCTGGGCCGGTGTCACGGAGCCCTTCGCGGTACGCCATCCGGCGCCGTCACTGCCCGGAGCCGCCGCCCACCTCGCCACCAACCCGGACTTCCCGGCCGCCGCGGCGATCGGCGCGGCCGTCGACGACCTGCTCCACCAGGGCGGCCCGGCCGCCGTCGGTGCCCGGATCCGGGCCACCCTCGCCGAGCTGCTCGACCGGGCGCGGCAGGCGGGCGCCGAGATCCTTTCGGACGGGCTCGACCACCAGGAGCGCGCCGGAATCGGCACCTTCCGCCTCCCCGGTCATGACCCCGGCACCGTCCACCGCGCCCTTGAGGCGGTCGGTGTGATCACCACCCGCCGGGACGAGTGGATCCGGCTCTCCCCGCATGCCTCCACCCCGGCCGCCGCGGCGGACCTGTTCGCGGAGGCGCTGCGCACCCTCACCCACCGCACGACGCGCACCCACGGCACGACCCACAGCAGCACCGACGCCCAGGAGTCGACATGTCCCACCAGCTGACCCGCCGCCAGATCCTTCACCTCGCCACCGCCTCCGCCGCCGGGCTCGGTCTCGCCGCCTGCGGCGGCGGCGGATCGGGCGGCGCCACCGACGGCGCCGACGGCGACAGCGGGAAGATCACCGTCTGGAGCTGGACCACGGCGGCCGAGGCCCTGCGCGGCGTCGTCCCCTCCTTCGAACGGGACAACCCCGGCATCAAGGTCGACGTCCAGGACCTGGGCAACCCCGCCATCTGGGACAAGATCACCGTCGGTCTCGCCTCGGGCGGCAAGGGCATCGCCGACGTCCTGCACATCGGTGTCGACTACCTGCCCGGTTACCTGGAGAAGTTCCCCGCAGGCCTCGCCGACCTGTCCAGACTCGGCGCCGACAAGCACAAGGACGCCTTCGTCGAGGGGCTGTGGCCGACCGTCATGGGCAAGGACAGAGCCGTCCACGCCCTCCCATGGGAGGTCAACCCCCTCGGGCTGTTCTACCGGAACGACTACTTCGAGAAGGCCGGTGTCGACCCGGCCTCCCTCACCAGCTGGGACGACCTGATCGCCGCGGGGCCGAAGATCCGTGCCGCCACCGGCGCCCAGCTGCTCGGGCTCGACAAGCCCGGCACCACCCAGGACATGGATTTCTTCCAGAACCTGATGCAACTCCAGGGCGCCTTCTACTTCGACCGTGAGGGCAAGGTCACGCTCGCCTCCCCGCAGGCCGTACAGGCCCTCACCATCATCAAGCGGCTCAACGACGGGGGCCTGCTCGCCGACACAGCCGGCCAGGGCACCTGGAAGCGGCTCGTCGGCCAGGGGAAGCTCGCCACCGCCCCGTACCCGGCCTGGGCCATCGAGTACCTGGCCACCAAGTTCCCTGCCCAGAGCGGCAAGTGGCGCGTCATGCAGCCGCCCGCCGCCGTCCCCGGGGGAGGGCGCAGCGCCATCGTCAACTCCACCTACCTGACCGTCTCCGCCACCAGCAAGCGCCGCAAGGCTGCCTGGCGCTTCATCGAATACGCACTCACCAAGCCGGCCGAGATCAACCGGATGTTCGCCTCCGGCGGCGTCTTCCCCGCTCTCAAGACGGCCTACGCCGACCCGAAGTTCAGCGCGCCCCACCCCTTCTACGGTGGCCAGCAGGTACTGCGGTCGTTCGTCGCCTCGCTCGACTCCGGATCGGAGGCGACCAACTTCACCGGCGACTACAGCCGCGCCCTGAAGCTCGCCGCCGACGCCCAGAGCCAGGTGCTGATCAAGGGCGCCGACCCGGCCGAGGCGCTGAAGGTCGCGGCCAAGCAGCTCGCCCAGCAGACCGGCCGGCAGCAGGCGGCCTGACCATGTCCCTCGCCCCGTCCGAAAGCGCCCCCGCCGGCGCTCCCGCCACGGCGACCGGCACCGCGACCGGCACGCCCGCCGGTCGCGGCGCCCTCCGCCGCCCCGGCCGCACCCGCCCGGGCCGGCGCCGGCTCCTGACCCGCGACTCCGTTCCGTACCTCCTGATCATGCCCGCGGTCCTGGGTTTCGCGGTCTTCAAGGCGTACCCGATCGCCGCCTCGTTCTGGATCAGCCTCACCACCGGGAACGGCGACGCCCGGCGGTTCGCCGGACTCGACAACTACCGGCGTCTGGTGGACGATCCGCTGTTCTGGACCGCGCTCAGGAACACCGCGTTGATCCTGGTCGTCCAGGTGCCGCTGATGCTCGGCCTGGCCCTGCTCGTCGCCCTCGGGCTCAACTCCACCAAGGTGTGGCTGCGCCCGCTCTGGCGGCTCGGCGTCTTCGTCCCCTCGCTGACCGGCCTGGTCGCCGCCGGCGTGATGTTCTCCGTCATCCTCAACCACGACGCGGGACTGCTGAACTGGGTCCTCTCCCTGTTCGGCATCGACCGGGTGAACTGGCTCGGCAGCCCCTTCTGGGCCCGCGTCGGTGTCGTCCTCGTCATCACCTGGCACTACACCGGCTACAACGCCGTGATGTACCTCGCCGGCCTCCAGGGCATCCCCAAGGAGCTGTACGAGGCCGCGATGGTCGACGGCGCCGGGCCGGTCCGCCGTTTCTTCGCCATCACCCTGCCCCAGCTGCGGCCGATCCTCCTGCTCACGGTGGTGCTCTCGACCATCGGCACCCTGCAGCTCTTCGACGAGCCGTACGTCCTCACCGGCGGCGGCCCCGACAACGCCACCCTCACGGTCACCATGTACCTCTACAACAACGGCTTCAAGTACTTCGACTTCGGCTACGCCTCGGCCCTCGCCTACGCGCTCGCGCTGCTCGTGTCCGTGCTCGGGATCCTGCAGGTCCGCCTGATGGGAGAGCGTCGATGAAGCTCCGCGGCCCCCTGCTCACCGTGCTGCTCGCGGGCGCCTTCGGGCTCTGCGTGGGCCCCTTCTACTGGCTCGCCATGGCCGCCACCCAGGACGACAAGGACGTGTTCTCCTGGCCGCCGAAGCTGCTGCCCGGCGGTCATCTCTGGGAGAACCTCCAAGGCCTCCAGGAGTCCATCGGTCTCACGCGGGTCCTCGTCAACACCCTCGTGGTGGCGGGTCTCCAGACCGTCGGCGCGGTCGTCGTCTCGGTCCTCGCCGGCTACGCCTTCGCCAAGTTCGACTTCCGCGGGCGCAACCTGTTCTTCGTCCTGCTGCTCAGTACCCTCGTCATCCCCGACACGGTGATGCTGATCCCGATCTTCCAGATGATGATGGACCTGGGCCTGATCGACTCGTACCAGTCCGTGATCCTGCCCGGCCTGGTCACTCCGTTCGGCATCTTCCTCATGCGGCAGGCGCTGCGGTCGATGCCCGACGAACTCCTGGACGCGGCCCGCGTCGACGGCGCGGGCGAACTGCGCGTGCTGTGGCGGATCGTCATCCCGGTCAACCGGCCGATCATCGCGGCGCTCGCGCTGTTCGTCTTCCTCGGCGGCTGGAACCAGTTCGTCTGGCCGCTGATCGCGCTGCGCAGCCCCGAGATGTACACGCTGCCCGTGGCCACCGCCACTCTGCAGGGTCTGTCGACCACCAACTACGCGCAGGTGCTGCTCGCCGGCGCCATCGCCGCCATCCCCGTGATGGCCCTCTTCCTCGTCCTGCAACGCCAGTTCATCTCCGGCCTGCTGGCCGGGGCCACCAAGGAGTGACCGCCGTGACCACCGCACCACAGCCGCCCGCCCCGCAGCAGCCCGTCCCGGCCTGGAGACCGGGCGCGCCGACCGGGGACACCACTCCCGGCGCCGTCGTCCACCGCCGGCTCGACACGGGGCTGTTCCACTCTACCGGGGAGCCGCTCGCCCTCCACCTCACCGGGCTCGGCGGCGACCGGTGGGAGACCGTCGTCGCCCGGGTCGAGGACGGCGTGGCCCTGATCGAGGTCTCGGCGGCGGAGGCCGTCACGCTCCGTGCCGAATGGCGCGTCCCCTGCGTCGGGGCCACCGCCTACTGGACCCCGGCCACCGACGCCTCCCGCTGGCTGCCGCCGTCCTGGATCGCCCCCCGGACGGTGTCGCTCGCCCTCGGCGCCCCCGTCGCCAGCCTGGTCGGCGCCCACGACCGCGCCCTGTGCACCGCCGCCGCGGGAGAGACCGCCGCGCCCGTACGCGTCGGCGCCGGTGTCGTGGAGGAGAGCGGGGAGTTCGCGTTCACCGTCGAGCAGGAGCTCGCCCCGGACGGGCCGCCGATGCGGCTGCGGATCGACCTCAGCGGGCGCCACTTCGCCACCACCCTGCGGGCCGTCACCGCCTGGTGGTCCGAGGACGTGGAGCACCCCGGCGTCGCCTCCGCCGCGCGGATGCCCGCCTACTCCACCTGGTACAGCCTCCACCAGAACGTCGACGCCGGTGCCGTCGAACGTCAGGCGGCCCTCGCCGCGGCCCTCGGCTGCGAGAGCATCATCGTCGACGACGGCTGGCAGACCGCCGACCGCACCCGCGGGTACGGCCACTGCGGCGACTGGGAACCCAACACGGAGGCCTTCCCCGACGTCGCGGGCCACGTGGCCGAGGTCCACCGGCTCGGCCTCGCCTACCTCCTCTGGTACGCGGTGCCGTTCATCGGCCGGCACAACCACGCCTGGGACCGCTTCAAGGGCATGATCCTGCGCGAGGAGCCCCACCTGGAGGCGGCCGTCCTGGACCCCCGCCACCCCGAGGTCCGCGCCTACCTGATCGACAAGGTCTCCCGCGCCGTCGAGGAGTGGGGCATGGATGGGGTGAAGCTCGACTTCATCGACCGTTTCGCCGTCGCCGATCCCCCGCCCGCGCCGGCCGGTGCCGACCGCGCCACCGTCCACGAAGGCGTGCTCCAGCTCCTCGCCGAGCTCGACGCCCGCCTGCGTCGCACCCGGCCGGACGTGATCGTCGAGCACCGCCAGCCGTACGTCGGCCCGGGCCTCTGGCCGTACGCCACCATGGTCCGCGCCACCGACTGCCCGCTCAGCCCCGCCGAGAACCGCCAGCGCATCGTCGACTGCCGGCTCACCGCGGGACCGCTCGCCGTCCACGCCGACATGATCATGTGGAACTCCGCCGAGACGCCCGAGTCCGTGGCCGTCCACCTCGTCAACGCGCTGTTCTCGGTACCGCAGATCTCCGTCGACCTCGCCGCGCAGACCCCCGGCCAGCTCGCCGCCCTGCGCTTCTGGCTCGACGTCTTCCGCCGCCACGCCGACGTCCTGCAGTCCGGCGACCTGGAACCCGCCCGCCCGGACCTCGGCTACCCCCTGGTCAGCGCCCACGGTGACCGCACCACCGTGGTCGCGCGCTACGCGCCGCTGCCCGTCGCCCTCCCGGACCGGGACGGCACGGACGGCACGCTGACCCTGCTCGTCGCCAACGCGGACCGCGACCCCGTGGTGCTCCTGACGGCCACCCGGCAGGAACAGGCCCTCGCCCGCGTACAGAACTGCCGTGGTGAGATCCTGTCCGAGACCGTGCTCGACCTCGTGCCCGGGGTGAACCCGGTGACCGTGCCGACCGGCGGCCTGCTCACCCTGACCCGAGAGCACTGAACGACGAGAGGGCTGGGGACGGCCGTCCGCCGTCCCCAGCCCCTCCGACCGCCCCCAGAGGAACGATGACCGCTCGACAGGTGACCATCGAGGACGTCGCACGCGCGGCGGGAGTCTCCCGCCAGACCGTCTCGAACGCCCTCAACGCCCCCCACCGGCTGCGCGCCACCACCCTCGCCCGGGTCACCGCCGCCATCGACGAGCTCGGCTACCAGCCCGATCAGTCCGCCCGCAGTCTGCGCAGCGGCACCCGCAAGGTCATCGGCTATCCCGCCCCCGCCGACAACCCGGCCGACCCCAATCCCCTGATGGGCGGCTTCCTCCAGGCGCTGGTGAGCGCCGCCGACGCCGTCGGCCATCGCATCCTGCTGTTCCGCTGCGACCCCCAGCAGGGCGCCGCGGCGGTCGCCAAGTCCTTCAACGGGCTGATCGCGGCCCGCCAGGTCGACGGGTTCATCCTCTCCGACGTGGTGCACGACGACCCTCGCGTCGACGTGCTGGCCGAAGCCGGCTTCCCGTTCGCCGCCTTCGGCCGCACCGCCCCCGGCCGCCCGCAGAACTGGGTGGACATCGACTCGGCGGCGGCCACCGCCGCCCTGGTCGGCCTCCTGCTCGAACAGGGCCACCGCAGGATCTGTTACGTCAATTCCGCCGCCTCGCTGCCCTGGCTCGCCGACCGGCGGGCCGGCCTGCAACAGGCCGCGGCCGCTGCACCCGACGGCGCCTTCGAGGTCGCCGTCCCCGACGACGACCCGGCCGCGCTCTCCCAGGCCGTGCAGCGCCTGCTCGTCGGCCCCGACCGCCCGACCGCCCTGGTGTGCGCGAACGACTGGCTCGCCCTGGCCGCCTATCATGCCGTCCGCGCGTCCGGCCTCGCCGTCGGTGTCGACGTCGCCGTCGCCGGCTTCAACGACATGCCGCACTGCACCTTGCTCCAGCCCGCCCTCACCAGCGTGCGCATGCCCCTGTCCGGCATCGCCCACGCCCTCGTCACCCGGCTGATCACCGCCGTCGAGGACCCCGCCGCCACCCCCACGAGCGGGCTGCTGCTCCCGGCGGAGCCGGTCGTACGCGACAGCACACCGGCGCGGTAGCCGCGCCGGTGTGCTGTCCCGCCGTGATGCGCAGGGGCCCGGCCTAGCCTTCGGCCGGTCCCTCGCTCTTGGCCCACAGGGATCGGACGTGGCCCAGGTGCCGGGTCATGCACGCCTCCGCCCCCTTGGCGTCCCCGGCGAGCATCAGGTCGAGGAGCTCCAGGTGCTCCTCGGCCGACGGGATGAGGTCGCCGCTCTCGTCCAGGGCGGTGAGCCCGTACAGGCGCGACCGCTTGCGCAGATCGCCGACGGTCTCGACCAGGCGCTCGTTGCCCGCGAGGCCGAGGAGGGTGAGGTGGAAGAGCCGGTCGGCCTCCAGGTAGCCGATGAGGTCGTGCTCGCGGGCGGCGCGCACGATCTCCTGCGCCACCGGCCGCAGCGCCTCCAGGTCCTCTCGGGTGGCGGACGTGGTGACGCGGCCGACCGTCGGGATCTCGATGAGCGCGCGGATCTCGGTGTACTGGTCGAGGTCGCGTTCGTCGACCTCGGTGACCCGGAACCCCTTGTTGCGGACGGGCTCGACCAGCCCCTCGCGGGCCAGGTCGAGCATCGCCTCGCGCACGGGAGTGGCGGAGATCCCGAAGTCCTCGGCCAGTGTGGGGGCCGAGTACACCACGCCCGGCCGCAGCTCACCGGAGATGAGGGCGGCGCGCAGCGCATGGGCGACCTGGTCGCGCAGCCGCTCGCGGGAAGCGTTCAGGTCGCGGTGGGTCAGGTGCCCCATGGCGGTGGTGATCCCTTCGGTTCGGTCTGCGTCACCACCGTACGATGTCACGTTGCGGCGCCCGCGGGTGCCAGGGTGTACGTCCGGGAGGACGTGTAGAACTCGAGGGCCGCCCTGCCCTGCTCGCGCGGGCCGTGACCCGACTGCTTGGCCCCGCCGAACGGCAGGTGGAAGTCGACGCCGGTGGACGGGGCGTTGATCCGGATCATGCCGGTGTCGACGAGGTCGAGTCCGTACAGGGCCGCGTCGAGGTCGGCCGTGTGGACCGAGGTGACGAGGCCGTACGGCACGGAGTTGGTGATCCGGACCGCGTGGGCGAGGTCGTCGGCGGGGAGCAGGGCGGCGACGGGCCCGAAGACCTCCTCGTTGAGCAGCCGGTGCCCCGGCGGGACCTTCTCGACCAGGGTCGGGGCCGCGTACCAGCCCGGTGTCGCCGGGACGGTGGCGCCGGCGAGAGCGGAGAGCCCCTGCCAGGACTCGGCCACCCGCTCGCGCGCGCTCTCGTGGACGAGCGGTCCGCACACCGTCTCCGGATCGGCCGGGTCACCGACCCGGACCGCCCGGAAGGCCTCGGAGAGGGCCTCGCGCAGGGGGTCGAGTGCGGCGCCGACCGCGACGATCCGGCTGGTGGCGGTGCACTTCTGGCCCGCGAACCCGGCGACGGCGGCGGCGATGTGGGCCGCTGCCAGGCCGATGTCCGCGCCGGGCAGGACGATGGCCGCGTTCAGGCCACCCATCTCGGCCTGCGCGGGGATGCCCCGTGCCGTCGCCGCGCGGACGACGGCCCGGCCCACGGGGGTGGAGCCGGTGAAGGAGACGACGTCGGCGGCGGAGACGAGGGCGTTGCCCTCGGTGGGGCCGCCCGGCAGGACGGTGAACACATGCTCCGGCAGGGCCTGTCGGACGATCTCGGCGAGCCGCTGGGCGCACGCGGTGGCTTCGGGGGCCGGTTTGAGGACGACCGTGTTGCCGACCGCGAGTGCCGGGGCGGCCTTCCAGCTCGGGATGGCGAAGGGGAAGTTCCAGGGCGTGACGAGCCCGGCCACGCCGTGGGGGCGGCGCCGGGTCAGGAGCAGCCCGGGGCCTGCCGCGGTCTCGTGCACGGTGCCGGTGGGCTCGAAGGGCGCCTGGGCGTAGTAGCGCCAGATCGCGACGGTGCGCGCGACCTCGGCCCTGGCCTCGGTGAGGGGCTTGCCGACCTCGCGCACAGCGAGGGCGGCGAGCTCGTCGGCCGTCGCCTCCAGGGCGGCGGCGACGGCGCCGAGCGCGGCCGAGCGGGCGGCGGCCCCGGCCCGCAGCCAGCGGGGCTGGGCGGCCCGGGCCCGCTCGACGGCGTCGGCGGCTGCGAAGGCGCCCGGGGCCGGGAGGCGTACGAGCACGTCGTGCGGGTCGGCAGGGTTGCGGGAGACGAGGGTGGACAGGTCGGTGATCACAGGAGGAAGCCTCCGGGGAAGGGGTCGTCCGGGTCGAGGAAGTACTGGGCGGTGCCGGTGATCCAGGCGCGGCCGGTGACGGTCGGGATGACGGCGGGCAGGCCGCCGACCTCCGTCCCGGCGGTGAGCCGGCCGGTGAACCGGGTGCCGATGAAGGACTCGTTGACGAAGTCGCGGTCGAGCGGGAGTTCGCCCCGTGCGTGGAGTTGGGCCATGCGTGCGCTGGTCCCGGTGCCGCACGGGGAACGGTCGAACCAGCCGGGGTGGATGGCCATCGCGTGCCGCGAGTGCGCGGCGTCGGAGCCGGGGGCCGCGAGATAGACGTGCTTGAGACCGGCTATCTCGGGCCGGGTGGGGTGCACGGGCCGGTCCGGGGAGGCGTTGATCGCGTCCATGATCGCGAGTCCGGCGGCGAGGAGGTCGTCCTTGCGGTCGCGGTCGAACGGCAGCCCGAGGTCGTCGAGGGAGACGAAGGCGTAGAAGTTGCCGCCGAAGGCGAGGTCGTAGGTGACCTTGCCGAGTCCGGGGGCGTCCACCGTGCGGTCCAGGCCCACGGAGAAGGCGGGCACGTTGGTGAAGGTGGCGGACTTCGCCGCGCCGTCCTCCACCTGGACGTCGACGGAGACGAGACCCGCCGGGGTGTCCAGGCGGACGGTGGTGACCGGTTCGACGACCGGCACCATGCCGGTCTCGACGAGGACCGTGGCGACGCCGATGGTGCCGTGACCGCACATCGGCAGGAGGCCCGACACCTCGATGTAGAGGACTCCGTAGTCGGCGTCGGGGCGGGTGGGCGGCTGGAGGATGGCGCCGCTCATCGCCGCGTGCCCGCGCGGCTCGAACATGAGGAGCGTCCTGAGGTGGTCGAGGTGCTCGATGAAGTGGAGCCTGCGCTCGGCCATGGTGGCCCCGGGGATCACACCGACGCCGCCGGTGATGACCCGGGTGGGCATTCCCTCGGTGTGGGAGTCGACTGCGTGGAAGACATGTCGCGTACGCACGGAGTTCCTTTCGGTGGGCGGTCGGGACGGCCGGTGGCCGGGTCGCCCCGGCGACCGGCGGTGGTCCCGTCGGCGGTCCCGTCGGCGGGTCCCGTCGGCGGGTCCCGTCAGCGGGTCCGGTCGGCGGGTCCCGTCAGCGGGTCCGGTCGGCGGGTCCCGTCAGCGGGTCCGGTCGGCGGGTCCCGTCAGCGGGTCCGGTCGGCGGGTCCCGTCAGCGGGTCCGGTCGGCGGGTCCCGTCAGCGGTGACCGTCGGCGACGGCCTTCTCGGTGGCGGTGCGCACGGCGGCCTCGGTCGCACCGGCGAGCGGGAGGCGCGGGGGGCGGGCGGGGCCGCCGCGGCGACCGGCGATGTCCATGGACAGCTTGATGCACTGGACGAACTCGACCTTGGAGTCCCAGCGCAGCAGGGAGTGCAGCGAGGAGTAGAGCGGCCGGGCGGTCGCCAGGTCGCCCGCCACGGCGGCCCGGTACAGCTCGGTGCAGCTCGCGGGGAGGGCGTTGGGGTAGCCGGCGATCCAGCCGACCGCACCGGCCAGGGCCAGCTCCAGGAGGACGTCGTCGGCGCCGATCAGCAGGTCGAGTTCCGGGGCGAGTTCGGCGATCTCGTAGGCCCTGCGGACGTCGCCGCTGAACTCCTTCACGGCGACGATGCTGCCGTCGGCGTACAGGTTCGCCAGCAGGCCGGGGACGAGGTCGACCTTGGTGTCGATGGGGTTGTTGTACGCGACGACCGGGATGCCGACGCCGGCCACCTCCGCGTAGTGGGCGAGGACGGAGCGCTCGTCGGCGCGGTACGCGTTGGGCGGCAGGAGGAGCACGGAGCCGCAGCCGGCCTCGGCGGCCTGCTCGGCCCAGCGGCGGGACTCGGCGCTGCCGTAGGCGGCGACGCCCGGCATGACCCGCGCACCGTCGCCCGCGGCCTCGACTGCGGTACGGACGACCCGGGCGCGCTCGTCGGCGGTGAGGGTCTGGTACTCGCCGAGGGAGCCGTTCGGGACGACGCCGTCGCAGCCGTTGGCGATCAGCCAGGCCACGTGCTCGGCATAGGCGTCGTAGTCGACGGAGAGGTCTTCCTTGAACGGCAGGGTGGTGGCGACCATGATGCCGCGCCAGGGGCGGTCGGTGGTCCAGGTGGTGGCGTTCATCTCAACGGCCTTTCGGTGATGTGTGACGTTCTATGAGGGGACTGGGTCTGTCGGACCGTCGCACGCGACGGTCGGGTCCGGCGGCCCGTCGAGAGCCGCCAGCGTCGACAGCGGGACGGGGACGGCGAACGGGCGGCGCTCGGGGGGCGGTTCGGGAGGGCCTCCGTCTGCCGCGAGACACGCCACGGCCGTCCCGCACATCCGTCCCTGACACCACCCCATGCCGGCCCGGGTGAGGAGTTTGACGGTCCGGGCGTCGCGCGCGCCGAGCTCGGCGACCGCCTCGCGGACCCTGCCCGCCGGGACCTCCTCGCAGCGGCACACGTCCGTGTCGTCGGTCAGCCATCCGGGCCAGCCGGGGCCGGGGGCGTGCGCGGCGGACATGACGTCGGCGAAGACGCGCATACGGTCCCGGCGCCGCCGGAGTCCGGCGATCGCGCCGGCTCCGGCGGGGCGGCCGAGGAGCCGCGCGGCGATCGCACGGCCCGCCAGCTCCCCCTCGGTACGGGCGAGTTCGGCGCCGCCCACGCCTCCGGTCTCGCCCGCTGCCCAGAGGCCGGGCACCGAGCTCTCCTGGAGGTCGTCCAGGGCCAGACCCGAGGTGCCGTCGGGCAGCGCGCGGGTGGTGCAGCCGACCGCCACGGCCAGCTCGATCTGGGGCACGAGGCCGTGACCGACAGCGAGGGCGTCGCACGCGATCCGGCGGCCCGTCCCCGGTACGGGTCGCCATTCGGGATCCAGGCGGCTGACCGTGACGGCCTCCACCCGGTCGGTGCCGTGCACTTCGGTCACCGCGCTGCGGAGCCGTACGGGCACCCGGTGACGGACCAGTGCGGCCGCGTGGACGAGGGCCTCGACCGCCTTGCGCGGGTTGGTGACGAGCGCGCGGGGGGTGCTCGCGTACCGCAGGTACCCCGCCGCCTCGACCACCGCCGGCACCCGCGCGCCGGCCGAGGCGAGCGACGAGGCGACGGCGAGCAGCAGCGGGCCGCTGCCGGCCACGACGATGCGCCGGCCGGCCAGCACGAGCCCGGACTTGAGCATGGCCTGTGCGCCCCCGGCGCCCACGACACCGGGCAGGGTCCAGCCGGGAAAGGGCAGTTGGCGCTCGTAGGCGCCGGTGGCGAGGAGCAGCGAACGGGCCCGGATCCGGACGGGTGCGTCCACGCTTCCGTCCGCGCCGGTGAGGGCGTGCGCCGCCCAGGTCCCGTCGGTCTCCTTCACGACGGACCACACATGGTGCCCGGCCAGGTGGTCGACACCGCTCTCCGCCAGGCGCCGGCGCAGGTCGGCGAAAGCGGACCAGTCGTGGTGAAGGGCCTCGGGACGAACCGCGCCGAGGGCGGGTGCCGGGTGCCGGTAGAACTGCCCGCCGGACTGCGGTGACGAGTCCAACAGGGCTACGGAGAGGCCGAGTTCGGATGCGGTGACGGCACCGGCGAGCCCGGCGGAGCCCGCGCCGATGACCACGAGGTCGTACGGCGCGCCGGAGGGTCGATGCGCGTCCGGCAGGCCTGAGCGTCGGGCTGCCTCCGATGCGGGGACGGAGACGATCCCGGCCGTGCCCTCCGGCCCGGGGACCACGACGATCCCGGCCGTGTCCCCGGCCGTGTCCTTCGGTTCAGACGCCGAGGCTGTCATGGCCGTGCCCCTCCTGGGTGGTGATCGCGTCACCGGGGCGGGCCGGGACCAGGCAGGCGCGGCGGTTGGGCTCCCCGTTGACGGTGGCGAGGCAGTCGTAGCACTGGCCGATGCCGCAGAACGCGCCGCGCGGGCGGCCTCCGTCCCGGGTGGTGCGCCAGGCCAGGATGCCCGCACCCCACAGGGCGGCGGCGAGGGTCTGGCCGGGCAGGGCGGGGACGCGCCGGCCGTCGAAGGTGATGTCGAACGGCGGATCGGGCTGTGCCCCGACCAGGCCGATGGGGGTGCGGGCCACGGGCCCTCCTCTCCTGACGATGGGTGCGCGTCTCACGGTGCGGTGGCGTCGAAGCGCTCGGGTCGGAACGGGTGGAGGTCGAGGGGAGGTTCGCCGCCGGTGATACAGGCGGCGATGATCTGTCCGGTCACCGGTGCGAGGCCGATTCCCGCGCCCTCGTGTCCGCAGGCGTGCAGCAGTCCGGGGACGCGCGGGTCCGGGCCGATGGCGGGCAGATGGTCGGGCAGGTAGGGGCGGAAACCGGGGTAGGTCCGGATCGCCCGTACGGCGGCGAGGACGGGGAACAGCGCGGTGGCCCCGGCGGCGAGTCGGCGCAGGACCTCCGTGGAGAGCGTCCGGTCGAAGCCGACGCGCTCGCGGCTGGCGCCGATGAGGACGGGTCCGGCGGGGGTGCCCTCGACGACGGCCGAGGTCTGGAGCGCGGCGGAGCCGCTGGCCACGTCGGCCACGTAGTCGGCGGCGTACACCTTGTGGCGGACGACGCGCGGCAGGGGTTCGGTGACGAGGACGAAGCCGCGGCGGGGCAGGACGGGCAGGTGGACCCCGGCGAGGTCGGCGAGGGCGCCGCCCCAGGTGCCGGCGGCGTTCACGACGTGGGGGGCGTGGAGTTCGCGGGTGGCGGTCCGCACTCCGCGGACCGCTCCGCCCGCGCCGGTGAGGAGGCCGGTGACCTCCTCGCCCGGCGCGAGGCGGACCCGGTCGCCGGCGGCTCGGAGGAGCTGCGCGGCGGCGTGGGCGGGCATCACCTGGGCGTCCTGGGGGTAGTGGAAGCCGCCGGTGAGGCCCGGTGCGAGGTGGGGCTCCAGGTCGTGGAGCCGGTCACCGGGCACCTCGTGCGCGACGACACCCGCTTTCTCCTGGCGGGCCGCGAACTCCCGGAGGGCACGCAGACCCGTCTCGTCGGAGGCGACGACGAGACCGCCCTTGGCCTCGTACTCGACGGTCGGCGGGAGCCTGTCGGCGAGTTCGGTCCACAGCGCGGTGGAGAGGAGGGCGAGTCGGAGTTCGGGGCCGGGTTCCTTGTCGGAGACGAGGAGATTACCCTCGCCCGCTCCGGTCGTGCCGCCCGCGACGTAACCTCGGTCGACGACGGTGACGGTGAGGCCGGCGAGGGCCGCGTAGTGGGCGCAGGCGGCACCGACGACGCCGGCGCCGATGACGATGACGTCCGAGGTTTCTCTCGTGGGCACGGCAGTAATATTTCACATTGCACTCCCCCTGCCAAGACCCCGACCCAACCCCGATCAGACCCCAACCGACCCCTTCCGGACACGGATGGATAACAGGACTGCCGACACCTTGTCAGTGCAATTTCACATTACTATGTTACCGGTCACATTCCAGCTGCCCGAGGCTGTCCGACTGCTCCCCCGGAGTGACCCGCATGAACAAGCGCACGCGCACCCTGGCCACGGCCCTGGTGACCACCCTGACCCTCGCCGTGACCGGCTGCTCCGGCGGAGGCACGTCCGGGGGCGCCCGGAACGGCAAGAACCCCGCGACCTCCAACAGCGGAGCGGTCCTCGGCGGCACCCCGCAGAAGGGCGGCACGCTCACCGTCCTGTCCAACCAGGACTTCACCCATCTCGACCCCGCGCGCAACTGGGTGATGGGCGACATGGACTTCGGCACCCGCCTGCTCTACCGCACCCTCGTCACGTACAAGGCGGAACCCGGCACCAAGGGCGGCGAACTGGTCCCCGACCTCGCGGAGGACCTGGGCGTCTCCTCCGACGGCGCCAAGACCTGGACCTTCAAGCTCAAGCCGGGGCTGACGTACGAGGACGGCACACCGATCACCTCCCGGGACATCAAGTACAACGTGGAGCGGTCCTTCTCCCCCGACCTGCCCGGCGGCCCCGACTACGCGGCCCGCTACCTCGCCGGCGCCGAGGGCTACCAGGGCCCGGCGGGCGGCAGGCACCTCGCCTCCGTGAAGACCCCCGACGACCGCACGATCGTCTTCGAACTCCGCACACCCTTCGCCGAGTTCTCCTTCGCGGCCGCGCTGCCCACCTTCGCGCCCGTGCCCGCGTCCCAGGACAAGGGACCCCAGTACGACAACCGGCCCTTCTCCTCCGGGCCGTACAAGATCGACTCCTACGCCCGCGACAAGCAGCTGGTCCTCGTCCGCAACACCCACTGGGACCCGAAGACCGACCAGGTGCGCAAGGCGTACCCGGACAAGATCGTCGTCACCATGGGCCTCAAGGCCAACCAGATCGACGACCGGCTCATCGCCGCCACCGGCCCGGACGCCTCCGCCGTCCCGTGGGACAAGCTCCGCCCGGAGTCCACCCCCAAGGTGCTCACCAAGCCCGACATCAGGGCCCGGCTCCTCGCCGAGTCGACCAGCTGTACCGAGATGGTGCAGATGCACACCGGGCGCGCGCCCTTCGACGACGTCAAGGTCCGGCGGGCCGTGCAGTACGCCCTGGACCGGGAGGCCGTCCTCACCGCCTCCGGCGGACCCGCCGTCAACGACCCGGCCACCGCGCTCATGCCCGGCTTCCTGTTCGGCGGCAAGCAGCCCGACACCCTCGGCATCCCACTCACCGGCGACGTACCCAAGGCGAAGGAGCTGCTCAAGGAGGCGGGCAAGGCGGACGGCTTCACCACCCGCATCACCGTCTCCAACGGCGACAAGGCCGTCGGCGAGGCCGTACAGCAGTCCCTCGGCCGGGCCGGGATCAAGGTCACCATCGAGACCGTCGACCCTTCCGCCTTCTACGACACGATCGGCGACACCAAGAACCGCACCGACCTCGTCTACACCGGCTGGTGCCCCGACTACCCCTCCGGATCGACGTTCCTGCCGTTCGTCTTCGACGGCCGCTTCATCAAGGAGAAGGGCAACTCCGGCAACCACTCACTCTTCCGCGACGACGCCACGATGAAGCGCATGGACGAGATCGCGACGATGGCCGACGCCGCCCAGGCCGCCAAGGCCTGGCGGGAACTGGACGGAGAGATCCTCGCCAAGGCGCCCACAGCGCCCGTCGTCGTCGAGCGCAAGCCCCTCCTCATCGGCACCAACATCGCCGGCGCCTTCGGCCACACCTCCTTCGGCGGCCAGATCGACTACGCCACGGTCGGCCTCAAGGACCCCTCGAAGAGCGCGAACTGAGGCGCCCCGTGACCACCACCTCACCACCCGCCGTCCGCACGGCCAACGGTCCCTGGCAGCTCGTCCGTGCCGAACTGCGCCGCCGTCCCGCCGCCCGCCTCTCCCTCGGTGTGGTCGCCTTCTTCGCGCTCCTCGCCGCGGCCGCCCCGCTGATCGGCGCGCTCGGCGGCTGGGGCCCGGACGAGTTCGACAAGAGCGCCGTCGACCCGTACCTGGGCGGTCTGCCCATCGGCCCGCTCGGCGGTGTCTCGGCCGAGCACTGGCTCGGTGTCGAACCCGTCACCGGCCGCGACCTGTTCGCCCGGGTCGTGCACGGCGCCCAGGTCTCGCTGCTCATCGCCTTCTCCGCGACGGCGATCGTCGTCGTCGCGGGGACGGCGGCCGGCATCGCCGCCGGCTACTTCGGCGGCCGTACCGACACCGCGCTGTCCCGGCTGATGGACCTCACGATGTCCTTCCCGTCCCTCATCTTCATGATCGCGATGATGTCGGTGGCCCGGGACGTCAACCGCATCGTCCTCATGACCGCCGTCATCGGTCTCTTCGGCTGGCCGGGCATCGCCCGGATCGTCCGCGGCCAGACCCTGTCCCTCAAGCACCGCGAGTACGTCGACGCCGCCCGCGTCAGCGGCTCCGGCCCCCTGCGCATCCTCGTCCGCGACATCCTCCCGGGCGTCGCCGGACCCGTCATCGCGTACACGACGCTGATCGTCCCCGGGATGATCGCCACCGAGGCCGCCCTCAGCTATCTGGGTGTCGGGGTACGGCCGCCGACACCCTCGTGGGGCCAGATGATCGCGGAGAGCGTCGCCTACTACGAGACGGACCCCATGTACTTCGCCGTCCCGAGTCTCTGTCTCTTCCTGACGGTGCTCGCGTTCACCCTGCTCGGCGACGCGCTGCGCGACGTCCTCGACCCGAGAGGAGGCGGCGCGTGATCCTCTACCTCGGCCGCCGACTCCTCGGCGTGCTCGGCGTGCTCATCGCCGTCGCCGCCGTCACCTTCGCCGTCTTCTACGTCCTGCCCTCCGACCCCGCCGCCGCGGCCTGCGGCAAGTCGTGCAGCACCGAACGCCTGGAGGCGATCCGCGCGAACATGGGCCTGGACGCGCCGGTCTGGCGGCAGTTCGCCGACTTCGTCACCGGCATCTTCACCGGCCGCACCCTGGGCACCGGCCAGTACGCCCTGCACTGCGACTTCCCCTGCCTCGGCTACTCCTACGAGAACAGCCAGGGCGTGTGGGACCTCCTCGTCGACCGGCTTCCGGTCTCCGCGTCGCTGGCCCTCGGCGCCGCCGCGATCTGGCTGCTCCTCGGCCTCTCCGCGGGCGTCACCGCCGCACTCCGCAAGGACACGCTCACCGACCGCGTCCTGATGGTCGGCGCGGTCGCCGCCGCCTCGCTCCCCGTCTACTTCACCTCGGTGATGCTGATCTACGGGCTGATCCGGGTCACGGGCCTGCTCCCCTATCCGCAGTACGTGCCCTTCGGCACCGACCCCCTCGCCTGGGCCTCCAACCTGTTGCTCCCCTGGCTGGCGCTCGCCCTTCTCTACGCCGCCATGTACGCGCGGCAGAGCCGGAACTCGATGATCGAGTCCATGGCCGAGCCGTACATCCGCACCGCCCGCGCCAAGGGGCTGCCGCGCCGCACCGTGGTCGTCAAGCACGGCCTGCGCGCGGGGATGACGCCGATCCTGACGATCTTCGGGATGGACCTCGGCGGACTGCTCGCGGGCGCCGTCATCACCGAGTCCATCTTCGGACTGCCCGGCATCGGACGGCTCTTCTACGGCGCCCTGTCGACCGCGGACCAGCCGGTCATCCTCGGGGTGACCCTGCTCGCCGCCACCTTCATCGTCGTCGCCAACCTGGCCGTCGACCTGCTGTACGCCGTCGTCGACCCGCGAGTGAGGTACTGATGGGCGACTCCGCACCCCTCCTGTCGGTACGGGACCTCACGGTCACCTTCCCGACGAAACGCGGCCCCGTCCGGGCCGTCGACTCCCTCGCCTTCGACGTGCTGCCCGGTCGGACCCTCGGCATCGTCGGCGAGTCCGGCTCCGGCAAGTCGGTCACCTCCCTCGCCGTGATGGGCCTGCACACGGGCGCCGAGGTCAGCGGCTCCGTCACGCTGGCCGGGCAGGAGCTGATCGGCCTGTCCGACCGCGAGCTGAACGGGCTCCGCGGCCGGAGGATGGCCATGATCTTCCAGGACCCGCTGTCCAGCCTGCACCCCTACTACACCGTCGGCGAGCAGGTCGCCGAGCACCATCGGGTCCACTTCGGATCGCGCCGGGCCACCGCCCGCGAACGGGCCGTCGAAGCGCTCGCCGAGGTCGGCATCCCCGAACCCCGGCGCCGGGCCGGCGAGTACCCCCACCAGTTCTCCGGCGGCATGCGCCAGCGGGTGATGATCGCGATGGCACTCGTCTGCGAACCCGACCTGCTCATCGCCGACGAGCCCACCACCGCGCTCGACGTCACCGTCCAGGCCCAGATCCTGGAGCTGATCGCCCGCCTCCAACAGGAGCGGGGCCTCTCCGTCGTCATGATCACGCACGACCTGGGAGTGGTCGCCCGGGTGGCCCACGACGTGCTCGTCATGTACGGCGGCCGGGCCGCCGAACACGCCCCGGTGGACGCCCTGTTCACCTCCCCGGCCCATCCCTACACCCGTGGCCTGCTCGACTCGCTGCCCCGGCTCGACGACCCCGACGACGCCCCACTGCGGGCGATCCCGGGCAGCCCGCCGTCGCTGCTCGAACCGTCACGGGGCTGCGCGTTCGCACCCCGCTGTCCCCGCGCCGCCGCCGGCTCCGAAGAGGAGCGGGCCCGCTGCGCGACCGAACGCCCGTCCCTCGGCGGCCCCGACGGGCACCCGGCCGCCTGCCACTTCCCCGCATACGAAGGCGTCGCCTCATGACCACGACCCCACCTCCACCCCTCCTGCGCGTACGGGACCTCACGATGACGTTCCCGGGACGCCGCAGGGGCTCGGCCCCGGTCCGGGCCGTCGACGGCATCGGCTTCGACGTGGCGGCGGGCGAGACCCTGGGCCTCGTCGGCGAGTCCGGCTGCGGCAAGTCGACCACGGGCCGCACCATCGTGCGGCTCCTGGAACCCACCGCCGGCTCCGTCTCGTACGAGGGACGGGACATCAGCCACCTCTCGCAGCGGGCGCTCAAACCGCTGCGCCGCGACCTCCAGATGGTCTTCCAGGACCCGCACTCCTCCCTCAACCCCCGGCAGACCGTGGCCCGGATCATCGCCGACCCGCTCCTCGTGCAGGGCGGCACGGCGGCCGGCGCGCGCAAGCGGGCCGTGGAGCTGATGGAACTGGTCGGCCTCATACCGGAGCACATCGACCGCTACCCCCACGAGTTCTCCGGCGGGCAGGCACAGCGCATCGGCATCGCCCGCGCCCTGGCCACGAACCCCCGGCTCGTGGTGGCCGACGAGCCGGTCTCCGCCCTCGACGTCTCCGTGCAGGCGCAGATCGTCAACCTGATGGAGCGTCTCCAGCGCGAACTCGGGCTCGCCTACCTCTTCATCGCCCACGACCTCTCCGTCGTGAAAAGGGTCTGCGACCGGGTGGCCGTGATGTACCTGGGCCGCATCGTGGAGATCGGTGCCAAGGAACGGGTGTACACCGCCCCGGCCCACCCCTATACGCGGGCGCTGCTGTCCGCCGTACCGCTTCCGGACCCGGCGGCCGAGCGCAGCCGGGAGCGCATCACGCTGCTCGGTGATCCTCCGAGTCCCGCCGCTCCCCCGCCGGGCTGCACCTTCCACCCGCGCTGTCCCAAGGCGCGGGAGATCTGCCGGACCGAGGCGCCGCCGCTGCGGACACTGGTACCGGGCGAGGGCCGCGAGGTCGCCTGTCACTTCCCCGAGGGCGTCTGAGCACGCGCATGCCCCGGTCCCGCGTGCGCGCGGGACCGGGGCACCGGCGTGTTCAGGCGGAGAGGGCCGCCCGGTACAGGGCGGTGGCGACGGCGAGGTCCTCCCAGGCCATGCCCACGCTCTTGAAGAAGCGCGGACGCCCGGCCGACGGTTCCCGGCGTCCGGTCACCAGGTCGGCGAGGTCGCCCGCGATGTGGTCGGCCCCGATCTCCCCCTCGGACACGGGGACGAGCAGGTCACCCGCCTCCCGCAGCGCGGCGGAACGCGCCTCGACGTACACCTCGGACCGGACCACGAGCGCGGTGTCGGTCTCGCGGGCGGCCGGCTCGTGCGAGCCGACGGCGACGACGGTCGCGCCGGACGGCACGAGGGTTCCGTCGAAGAGCGGTTCGCGGGCCGTGGTGCAGCAGACCACGAGGTCGGCCTTGGCCACCTCGTCGGGCGCGCCGGTGCGCGCGAGGACGCCGAGGGTCCGCGCGTATCCGGCGAGGGCGCGCCCCGCGACGGGCTCGCGCGCGACGACGACGGCCTCGGCGACCTCGCGGACGGCGAGGACGGCCTCCAGGTGCCCGTACGCCTGGGGGCCCGCCCCGAAGAGGACGAGGCGCAGGGGCCGGTCGGCCGGTGTGAGACAGCGGACGGCGAGGGCGGAGACGGCCGGCGTGCGCAGTTCGGTGAGCGCGGCTCCGTCGAGGAGGGCGAGCGGCTGGAGGTCGGCTCCGTCGAGCAGGAGGTAGGAGCCGGTGATGCGGGGCAGACCGAGCGCCGGGTTGCCGGGGGCGACTCCGGCGACCTTGACACCGGCGAAGGAGCCGAAGGCCGCGGGCATCAGGAGGAGTTCACCGGCCGGGACGGGCACGGCCGTGCGGGGTGGTCCGGCGTCGGGGTCGAGTCCGGCCCGCAGGACCTCGGCGAGGACGTCGGTCACCGCCGCCGGGCCCATGAGGCGGGCCATGGTCGCGGCGTCGAGGATGAGGGGCCGGTTCACAGGAGGAACCCCGCTCCCAGCTCGTCGTGGGGGTCGAGGACGAAGGCGTGGGTGCCGGTGCGGTACGTCGTGCCGCCGACCTCGGTGATCCCCTTCGCGAGGAGGCGCCCGGTGAAGACGGTGCCGACGACGGACTCGTGCCGCAGGGAGTCCCCGACGGCGAGGCGTCCGTCGTCGCCGAGCAGCGCGAGGCGGGCGGAGGTGCCCGAGCCGCAGGGTGAGCGGTCGATCTGTCCGTCGGCGAAGACGGTGACGTTGCGCTGGTGGAGCCCTTCGGGGGCGCCGGGGAGCTCCTCGTGCAGGATGACGCCGTACACGTCGTGCGCGGGGAGCGCGGCGCGGATCTCCCGTCCGGCGCGGACGAGTTCGGGCAGGGTCCGCAGGGAGACGTCGAGGCCGAGGTCGCGGGCGGCGACGGAGGCGTAGCAGGCGCCGGAGTGGGCGAGGTCGACGTCGACGGTGCCGAGCGTGGTGGTCACCTTCACGTCGCGGGCGATGACGCGGGTCGGGACGTTGCGGAAGGTGACGCCGGTGGTGCGGCCGTCCGCGCGGTGCACGGCGGCGGTGACGCGCCCGGAGGGCACGTCGATCCGTACGGAGACGTCGCCGTTGTCGGGGGCGGGGACGCGTCCCGTGTCGACGGCCCAGGCGCCGAGGGCCATCGTGCCGTGGCCGCAGGCGGTGGAGTAGCCGTCCTTGTGCCAGAACAGCACGCCGAAGTGGGCACCGTCGTCGTCGGGCGGCACGATGAAGCCGCCGTACATGCCCGCGTGCCCGCGCGGCTCCCGGGACAGGAGGCGGCGCAGGTCGTCGAGGGGGCCGGGCCGCGGGTCCGTGCCCGATCCGCCGGTCGCGAGGGCGGTGGCGCGGCGTTCGGCGACCGTGTCACCGGGGATCGGGGGCAGGTCCTCGTCGACGATCCGGAAGGGTTCGCCTGCGGTGTGGTAGTCGGTGGTGCGGACCGTGTGCGGGGTGGTGCTCACGAAGTACGGCCTCCGGGATGGGATTTCGGGATGTGCGCCGGGCCGGTCCCTCCCCGTGGAGGGACCGGCCCGGACAGGGTGGGTCAGCTGCGGAGGGGGCCCTCACAGCTGAAGCTCGACGTGCCGGCGACCTTGGTGGACCAGATCTCGACGGGTCCGAAGGAGCAGTTCATGTCGGCCAGGTTGTTCGAGGCGGCGCCCGCGCGGTCGAGGAGGAAGTAGTCGACCGTCTCGGACATGTCCTTGAAGTTCTGGTCCGCGCTGCCCCAGTTGGACAGGTTGGCGGTGATCCGGCCGGTACAGGCGAACCGGCGCTTGCCCGGCTCGCCGTTCTCGATGCAGTCGGGGGTGTTGTAGGTGGCGGTGGCGAAGGTGGACTTCACCGCGTCCAGGGCCGCGTCGCGCAGCTGGGCGTTGGGCGTGAACGTGGTGTTGGGGACGTAGAGCGTGTCGACCTTGGCGATCTGGGTGTCGAGGAAGCGGTCGTAGTCGCTCTGGAGGTTCGTGTCGGAGCCGAGGCGGACGCGCCAGGCGTCGTACCCCGCGACGTCGTTGTTCCGCAGGTGGGTGTACATCTCGCGGATCAGGGAGGGCTTCTCGTTCCAGAGGAACTCGAAGAACGTTCCCGCGTAGTTGTAGAAGCGGAAGCCGTCGCCGTTGTAGGTGGCGTTGAGGATCTGGCGGAGGTTCATCCGGGGGCCGCCGCCCGCCGTGTCGTTGATGACGCCGCGGACCAGGGACTTGCGGACCTTGATGCCGTCGTCGCGGGTGGCGCCGTCGAAGAACTCGGCGGTGCCCTCGTCCATGAAGGTGGTGCGGTCACCCTGGTACCAGGGGCCCTCGCCGAAGAAGCCCGGTACCGCGTAGCGGCCGTTGAGGTAGTGGGTGTACTCGTGGCGGAAGAGCTCCTCGAGCGTCAGCGACGAGTCCTGCGGGACGCGGCGCTGGTAGGTGTAGAAGGTGGCGCCGCGCTCGATGTAGATGCCGCCGTTGTTGGTGTCCATCCCGGTCAGGATCGGGTGGTAGTTCTCGTAGTCGGCTCGCGAGCCGTACAGGACGATGGTGAGGGTGGTGTTGGGGTCGCCGGCGAGCGGCTGCTCGGTGCCGAGCACGCGGTGGAACTGTGCCTTGACCTGCTTGCTCGCGTAGTAGAGCTGGTCGACGGTGGCCCGGTCGAGCCCCGTGCGGACCTTGATCGCCCCGTTGTCGTAGCTGTACGTGTAGGGGAAGATCTGCGCCTCGATGTCCGCCTTGCACACGCCGTACGGCTTGCACGCGTCGAAGTAGTTGAGCCAGGAGACGATCTTGGCCCACTGCTGGCTGCCGCGGCCGAAGGTGGTCACGGTGGTGCCGAGCACGCCGCCGAGTTCGGCGGTGATCTCCGTCCGCAGGCTGGGTATCTCGCCGAAGCGGCCGTACTCGCTGAGGGCGTCGCGGGCCACCCAGTCGTTGGCGGTGCCCTTCAGGTGGCTGTAGCCGGCGAAGGCCTTGAAGAGGGCGCGGTACGCCGGGTCGGCGGCGGCCGCGGCCTGGAAGGCGGCGTCCCGGTTGCCCGGGTAGACGCCCAGGTAGTTGACGGAGAGCGCGGAGAGCGCGGCCCCTGCCCAGGACGGGTCGAGGTGGGTGGCGGTGTGCGAGGGGTCCATGGTGGCGAGGACCCGCTTGATCAGCCCGAGTTGGTGCTGCCGGAGTCCGGGGGCGCTGGCCGCGTTGAGGGCTTCGCGCAGGGTGACGGCGTTGCTCTTCGTGACGTCGAAGGTGCGGGCCGCGTTGCCGAAGTCGGCGACGGCCTGGCGGATCGCGTTCACGGTGGGCGCGTCGGTGGTGTCGATCTCGTCGCGGGAGAAGTCGTGGTACGCGACGGCGTGCAGGTAGGTGAACATCTCCTCCAGGTGCGAGGAGTTGCGGCCGTCGTGGGAGGCGGCCAGGCCGGATATGCGGCGGGCGACGGCCTGGACGTGGGCGTCGGACATGACGGGCGCGAGCCGGGCGTCCCAGGTCCAGATGAGTCCGCGCAGACAGCCGTCGGCGAGGACCGCGGGGTCGGCGAGGAAGTCGGCGAACTGCTCGGGGCCCAGTCCGGTGATCCCGTCGAGCGTGCACGGAACGCCGGCGGCGGTCGTCGGGGTGGCGGCGAGGGTCCGCGCGGCGGAGGCCTTGGCCGGGGCCCGGCCGGGGACGCGCCCGGTGGCGAGGCCACCGGGGGCGGGCGCGGGCCCGAAGGTCTTGCGGGGAGCGGTGGCGAGGTGCTCCACCTCGTCGAAGGGGTTGGTTTGCTCGGCCCGGGGGGCCGGAGCGCCGGTCGACGCTGCGGGGACAGCGGTGGCGCGGGCGTCCGTGTCGGCCGCGGAGGCCCCGGTCTGGCCCGAGGAGGCCAGGAGGGTCACCGCTATGGCGGAGGTGAGCAGGGACGAACGCACACGTCTGTGGATGGACAACAGAACTCCATGAGTGGTGGGGGAACGTCAATGGGGTGTGACGAGAACTGTTGTGGTGCGCACGGCGTTTGACGAAGGCTCATCGAACCGTGTGCGGTGTAACATAGTAATGTGAAATTGCACTGACAACCCCTGTGCAGTCACGAGTTACCCGAGGTTCACCCAGGGGGCGCCGCCGCCGGGCCTCCGTGATGTCCGAACCACGGAGCGCGGGCAGAATTGACGTGAGAGTCCCGCTCCACCGCTGAGCAGCACACTCACCCTTCGTCTGCGCCCGGAAAGGGGGCCCGGTGTCCTCGCCTCGACCGGGGGGTCGACCGGAAGACGAGCAGGCCCCCGGGCCGCTCTGGTCGGAGCCCGGTTCGCTGCTGGAACACGTGGCCGTGGCCGTGCTCGGCATCGACGAGGAGGGCCGGATCTGCTACTGGGGGCCCGGCGCGCGGCGGCTCTTCGGCTACGACGCCGCGGACGTCCTGGCCAGGCCCGCCGCCCTCCTCTTCCCCGCCGCTCCCCTCGACGGTGCCGGTGCGGCGGAGCGCCTCGCGGAGCGTGGCCGCACGTTGGGCTACTGGCGGGCGCGCGTGCCGACGCTGCACCGGGACGGCAGGGTCTTCGACTGCGGCTTCCGGGTCTTTCCGGTGACCGGCATCGAGGGCCGCTCCGTCATCGTGGGGCTGGCGAGCGAGAGCGAGGGGCTCGACCGGGTGAAGACCAACCTCGCCTTTCTCGACGCGCTGTTCGAGACGTGCCCGATCGGCCTGGTGATGCTCGACGAGAACCTGCGCTACGTCCACCTCAACCAGGCCCTGGCGGACATGGACGGGATCCCGATCGAGGAGCACGTCGGGCGGACCATGGAAGAGTTCATGATCACGTCCGACGGGGGCGAGTACCAGCGCATGCTGCGGGCCGTCGCCGACGAGGGCCGGACCGTCGTGAGCACGCTCGTCGTCCTCCGTACGCCGGGCCGTCCCGACCGGGACCAGGTGCGCTCCGTGAGCTTCTTCCCGCTCAGCCAGGCCGTCGGCTCGCGACCGGGAGTGGGCGGTCTCCTCGTGGACGTCACCGACCGTGAGCAGGCAATCGTGGAGGCGGCGGCCGGGCGGCAGCGACTGGCGCTGCTCGACCGGGCCGCGGCCCGCATCGGCACCACGCTGGATGTCGAGGTCACCGCCCGCGAACTGGTCGAGGCGGTCGTTCCCGAGTTCTGCGACGGCTCCGTGGTGGAGGTCGTGGAGTGGAAGGACGAACGCGAGACATTCGATCCGGAATCGGTGCTGCTCACCCGTCGCATCGCGGCCGGCACCTCACTGCCGCCTCCCGCCCCCGAGCTGGTCGGCGGCCTGGAGAGCGTGACCTATCCGCCCGGCTCCAGCATCCACCAGGCCCTCAGCACGGGCCGGCCCGTCTGCGTCCCCGTGAACGCCGATTTCATGACCCGTACGGTCATCCACCAGGCCCGTGCCCAGCTCCTGATCGACAGCGGTCTGACGTCGCTGCTCATCGCTCCGCTCATCGCGCGGGGCACGGTGCAGGGAATCGCCATGTTCGGCCGCGCCGGAGGCCGCCCGGACTTCACCGAGCAGGACCTCAGCCTGGCCGGCGAACTCGCCTCGCGAGCGGCGCTGTGCCTGGACAACGCGCGGCTCTACAGCCGGGTCCAGGACATCGCGCTCACCCTCCAGCGCGCGCTGCTGCCCACCGCCCTCGCGAGCAGCCCGTCCGTGCACGTCGCCCACCGCTACCTGCCGGGCAGCCAGGTCACGGAGGTCGGCGGCGACTGGTACGACGTGATCGATCTGCCGGGCGGCCGGGTGGCCCTGGTGGTCGGCGACGTGATGGGACACGGCGTGCCCGCGGCGGCGGCCATGGGCCGCCTGCGCATCACCACCAAGGCGCTGGCCCGCCAGAACCTGGAACCCGACCGTCTCCTCGAAGAGCTCGACGTCTGCGCCCAGGACGCCGGCATCGCGTACGCGACCTGCCTCTACATCCGCTACGACCCGGCGACGGGCCTCGCCCGCATCGCGAACGCGGGTCACCTGCCGCCGCTGCTCCGCCGGGCGGACGGCACGGTCGAGTCGATCGACGAGGTGCTGGGGGTACCGCTGGGCGTCGGCGGCGTGCCCTTCCGTACCACCGAGATCGAGCTCCACGACGGCGACACCCTCGCGCTGTACACCGACGGCCTCGTCGAGGCGCGCGGCGTCGACATCAGTGCGGGAATGGCCGCGCTCCGCTCGCAACTCGAAGGCGCGGACGGCACGTTGGAGGAGACGGCGGACGGCATCCTGGCACGACTGCTGCCCGGCGCGCCCACCGACGACGCCGTGATCGTACTGGCCCGGATCGGGCGTCAGGGCCCCGACCCCGGGCCGGGCGGCCGGGACCCCGGGCCGGGCAGCCGGGACCTCAGGCCGGGCGGCCGGGGCTGAAGTCGGATACGCCGCCGGGACACCGGGGTGCGGGCCGCCGCGTCACGCGGCGAGGCGCGGCCACCCGAGACTCAGCCGCCGCTGGACGAGCGCACCCGCAGTCGCGGAAGGACGAACAGCCGGTGGCGGGGAGCGTCCGGCTGCTCGATCCTGCGCACCAGCAACTCCACGGCGGACGCGCCGACTTCATGCTTCGCCGGGGCGATGGCGCTCAGCGGGATGTCGGCGAGCCCCGCCACCTCGTCGTCGTACGCCACGATCGCGACGTCGCCGGGGACCTGGACGGATCGCGCGCGCAGCCTCCTCAGCAGCGCGAGCGCGTGGTTGTCGGGATGGGCGATGACGGCGTCGACGCGGCCGGCCGCCGCGGCGTCGAGCAGCTCCTCGACCGGGTCGTCGTACTCCGGACTCCCGGGGCCCGCGTCGGCGGTGTCCAGGACGGACGTCGCGAGGGGTGCTTCGACGCCGGCCGCGCGTACGCCGGCCTCGAAGCCCTCGATGATCCACTGCGCGGTCGGGCTCGTGCCGCGTACGAGCAGCGCGATCCGAGTGCGGCCCGCCTCCGCGAGATGCCGCACCGCCAGGCGCGCCCCATGGACATGGTCGGACACGACATGGTCGATCCCGGCCATCTCGTCCGCCTCGGGCCGGCGCTCCACGATCACGACGGGGACGGGCAGTTGCTCGTACCAGCCCCGCGGTCCCGTCGGAACGACCAGCAGCCCGTCGACGCCGTCGCCGATCATCCTTTCGACCTGCGTGCGCTCCTCGTCCGGGTCGTATCCCGAGATGTCCAGCACCAGCCGGGCGCTCCGGGCGGCGGCCGCCTCGCGCGCACCCTTGATCACCTCGGGGTAGTAGTAGTCGGCGGACGGCACGATCAGGCCGATGACGCGCTCCCGGCCGCGGGCCGGTGCGACGGGATCCGTGTCGGCGGGCGCGGTCTCCGCCCAGGTCTCGGGCAGCATGGCCCCGCCGTGCACCCGGGCGACCAGGCCACGGTCGGCGAGGACCTCCACGTCCCTGCGGATCGTGACCGGGGAGACGCCCAGCTCGGCGGCGAAGTCGCTGACCCGCAGGGAGCCCTCTTCCCGCAGCCTGCGCAGGATCGCCTGATGCCTGTGTTCCGCGTGCACTTCCCCGCTCCCCTCGAGCGACGGCCCAGTTCAGACGCAGTGTAGCCACCCTGCGATCGATCCTGTCTGTTCTTTATCGAATGGACAGGTGATGACGGTTCTTGTCCAAACTGTTGCCCTCTTGCTTTTCTGCGTGTTAGAAACCCCACGCTTACGAGCCAGCGAAAGCGCCGAGGCAACGACGCGCTCCTTCCGTAAAGGTCGTCTCCCATGTCATCTCCCTGGCGTCGCCGCACCTTCCTCCACGCCGCCGGTGGGGGCGCGCTCGCCCTCGGACTCACCGGAACGCTCGCGCACCCGTCCCGAGCCTCGGAAGTCCTCGGGTCCGACGGCACGTTCGGAACGCCCGACATGCTCGGCACGGCGTCCGACGCGGAGTTCGACGCGCTGCGCGGCAAGTGGCGCGACCTCATCCTCGGTACGGGCTTCAGCCCGACGGCGGAGCCGTACCGGACCATCCTCAGCGGCCTCGGCACGACCGCGGCCGGCTACCGGGCGACCATGGCCCCGGCCGGCGGTTCGCTCTGGCCCGGCCGCTCCTGGGCCGACCCGGAGCCCGATCTCGACGCGGAGTCCTACGCCTTCTCGGCGACCATGAACGACAGCTACAACCGGCTGCGCACCATGGCCGAGGCGTACTCCCAGCCGGGCACCGGACTGACCGGGGACACCGAACTGCGTGACGCCGTCCTCACCGGACTCGACCACCTCCACTCCGAGGTCTACAACGAGAACACGACGCGGTACGGCAACTGGTACAACTGGCAGATCGGCGCTCCGCAGGCGCTGATGGACACCTGCGTGCTGATGTACGACCACCTGTCGGCGACGCAGATCGCCGACTACTGCCGGGCCGTGGACGCGTTCGTGCCGGATTCGGTCTTCGCCTCGTACACGGGAACCAGTACCGGCGCCAATCGGGTCGACCTGTGTCGCGGAGTCATCCTGCGCGGGATCGTCGGCAAGGACACGGGCAGGATCGCGCTGGCGTCCCAGGCACTGGCCCCGGTGTTCCCCTACGTCACCACGGGCGACGGCTTCTACGACGACGGATCGTTCGTCCAGCACCGCAACGTCCCCTACATCGGCGGCTACGGCGCGGTCCTGCACGACGGTGTGGGCCGGCTGCTCGCCCTGTTGCGCGGGTCGAGCTGGGAGGTGAAGGACGCCGGCACCCAGCTCTTCCTCGACACGATCGAGAAGGCGGTCGCACCGTTCATCTACAACGGCCTGATCATGGACAACGTCAGCAGCCGGGGCATCAGTCGCATCGGCACCAACGAGCACCAGCGCGCCCACGGCCTCATGGCGACCATCCTGCTGGTCGGCCAGGGGGCGAGTCCCGAGGAGAACGCCCGCTGGCGGGCGATGGTCAAGGGCTGGCTGCAACGCGACTACTACTACCCCGCGCTCAAGAACCCGGGTCTCAGCCTGATCAGGGCGTCGCTCCTGCAGGCGCTGCAGGACGACACCTCCGTGAAGGCCGCCCCCGAGCCCGTCGAGCACCGGCTGTTCCCCAACATGGCGCGAGCCACCCACCGACGGCGTGACTGGGCGGCCTCCCTCTCCATGGCCTCGAACCGCATCGCCCACTACGAGTTCGGCAACGGCGAGCACGCCCGTGGCTATCACACCGGCGCCGGATGGCTCTCCTGGTGGGGCAGCGACTTCGGCCTGGAGCAGTACTCGGACGCCTACTGGCCCACCGTCGACCCGTACCGCCTGCCCGGCATCACCGCATCGCGCAAGCCGCTCGCCGACGGCGAGGGCGGCAACTGGGGACAGCCCATGCCGGACGCCGCCTGGGTCGGCGGCACCACCGACGGCGAATACGCCGCCATCGGCCAGCATCTCAAGGGCCTGTCCAGCACCATGAACGCCAAGAAGTCCTGGTTCTGCCTCGACGACTCCATCGTCTGCCTCGGTGCCGGCATCACCGCCACGGACGGCCACGCCGTGGAGACCACCGTCGACAACCGCGCCCTCGGCGCCACCGGCGCCCCGGTGCTCACGGTCGACGGCAGGACGCAGCCGCTGACGCAGGGCTGGACGGCCACCTTCGACGACGCCGAGTGGGCCCACATCGCCGGGCAGGCGGGCTACGTCTTCCCCGGCGGCGCCAGGCTCAGCGCGGTACGCGAGGAGCGCACCGGCTCCTGGAGGGACATCAACACCGGCGGCTCCCCCGACCCCGTCACCCGCCGCTACCTGACCCTCTTCACCGGCCACGGCATCGATCCGACCGGCGGCGACTACGCCTACATCCTGCTACCGGGCGCCGGCGCCGGGACCACAGCCCGCCGCGCCCGTGACAAGGGGTGGCTCCGGATCCTCGCCAACTCCGGCGACCAGCAGGGCGTCCGCGTCCCGAAGCTGGGCCTCACCGCGGTGAACTTCTGGAGCGCGGGCACCGTCGACAGGCTCCGGGCGAGCGCCCCCGCCTCCGTCCTCGTACGGGAGCACCGCAACGGCACGGCGACCATCGTCGTCTCGGACCCCGCGCGGCAGGCCACGTCCCTGGACATCGTCTGGAACCGCAGGGTGAGCAAGGTGCTCTCCAAGCCCGCCACGGTCACCGCCGCAACCACCGGCTCGACGCTGAAGCTCATCTTCGGCGACCTCACCGGCCAGGCCGGCGCACCCCAGAAGGTCACCGTCCGCCTCGACTGACCCCCGGACCGGAGGCGCCTGCCACAGCCCGGGTGCGCGCCTCTCGCCGAAGTCCCGCGCTCCCCCCACCGGAGGAATCCATGCATCACCTCAACACCCGAGGCGTCCCCCACATGTCCCTCTCGGGCGACCGTCCGCACCCCGCCGATCGGCAGCCGCCGCCCCGCAGGCGGAGGCGGCTGTCGGCCCCCACGACGCTGGCCGCGGCGCTGTCGCTCGTACTGGCGACGCCCGCGCATGCCTCGGTCGAGTGGAACGGCGACGCGGACAACGGAGGCACCGCCGTGTTCGACTCGATCCTCTGCGACTCCCCGTCGTACGTGTACCAGCCGGACTGGGGCGACGGCCGCGGGAAGATCTTCGGCTTCACCAAGGCAGCGGGCTCCGAACGGTGCGAGGGACACGGCATCGCCGGCCGCACCCTCACGTCCGGCAGGACGTACTGGTTCGGCTGGGAGTCCATGACCAAGACGGGCAACGCCCAGACCGTCTTCCAGTGGAAGTCATGGGGCACCGGCGCCGAACACGACCAGAACTACCCGGTGATCATGAAGGTCGAGGACAGCCGTCTGAAGATCTGGTACGTCGCTCCCGGCGAACAGTGGATCTCCGTCGGCAGCGTCGCCTGGACCCCGGGCACCTGGAACAAGATCGAGCTGGGCATCGACGCCCAGACCACCATGACCGGCTCCGTCTCCCTGTACGTCAACGGCCAGTTGGTCGCCGACCGCCGGAACGCGCGGACGTGGGACCTCAAGGGCAACGTCCCCCGCTGGGGCTCGTACGGCTCCACCATCATCGACGTCGAGTCGGTCCACTGGGTCGACGGCCTGAAGATGGGCACGACACGGGCCGACGTCGACTGACGCGCGCGCGGGACGCTTAGCCACGCCGGACCAGCGACGTGGCAGCGGGTGGCTCCTGGCGCCGGCCTGGAGCGCGCTCAGCCGCCATGAGGAGCCTCAGGGTTGGCGCGTGCTGCTCAACGTGAACGCGACCTTTGCGGCGCTCCTGGCGATCCTTCTGGCCCTCGCCGCCGGAGTGGTCGCGGTCGCCCGGCTCGGCCGCCCCCGCGCCACCCTCCTCGCAGGGGCTCGCGCCGCCGCCCAGCTCATCGCCGTCTCGCTCGCGATCGGCTGGGTGGTCCGCGCGCTGCCGCTCCTGCTCTGCTTCCTGCTGCTGATGTACGCGGTGGCGGTACGCACCGCCGGCCGCCGCGTCGTCCCCGCGCCCGGCCGCGCCTGGCCGTGGACCGCGGTCCCGATCGCCGCGGCAGTGCTGCCCACGGTCGTCGCGCTGCTGCTCACGGGAGTCGTCCCTGCTCAGGGCATCGCACTCGTGCCCGTCACCGGCATCCTCATCGGCGGTGCACTCACCGCCACCGTGCTGGCCGGACGCCGTTCCCTCGACGAACTCGCCACGCGCTGGGGCGAGGTGGAGGCCGGTCTCGCGCTCGGGCTGACCGACCGCGAGGCGCGCATGGAAGTCGCACGCGAGGCCGCCTCCGACGCGCTGATCCCGGGCATGGACCAGACCCGTACCGTCGGGCTGGTCACTCTTCCGGGCGCCTTCGTAGGCATGCTCCTCGGCGGCGCGTCGCCGCTCCACGCAGGCGCGGTACAGCTTTTCGTCCTCGTCGCACTGCTCCTGGTCCAGGCAGTCGCCGTGGCCGTCACACTGGAACTCGTCACCCGCGGCCACCTCGTCCGGGCCAGGCCCTAGGGGGCGTCTTGTCGATCATGTGTGGGACGTGCTGCACGCGGAGGAAGCGGACTTCCTGCTCGTCGTCGCGGGCGACAGGGTTGCCATGCGGATCGGCGGCTCTCGCCGAGCACGTCCTCGCGACGGGCCACGGACAGTGGTGGACCGACCGGGCCGACCGTCCGCGCGTGGTGGCGGTCTCGTGCGGCGATCACGTCCTCCTGGCCGGCGATCCCACCGCCGTGACCCCGGCGGAGCTGGCCCCGCTCGCCGGGCACTACATCGAAACGGCCGACCGCTTCCTGCCCGCCCTGGGCGCCGCCTTCGAGCAGCTCGTACCGTGGGAGCGGATGCTCTACGTCCACCGCGCCGAGGCCATCGCGCCCCGCGTCCCCAGAGGCGTGACCGTCCGCCGCCTGATCCCCGAGGACGCCCCTGCGCTCGCCGCGCTCGACCCGTCCATGGCCTGGATCCATGGGAGTTGGGAAGGACCTACGGCCCTCGCCGCATCGGGCGCCGGCTGGGTGGCGGTGCGCAAGGACCGGGTCCTCGCCGTGGCGTGCAGCCGGTACGTCGGCAGCCGCTACGAGGACGTCGCCTGCGCCACCGCGCCCGACGAGCGCCGTCAGCACCTCGCCCTCGCCTGTGTCTCCGGGCTGACCGCCGACATCGCGGCGCGCGGCCACCTCGCCAGCTGGTCCTGCTCCCGCGACAACCGCCCCAGTCGCCTCCTCGCCTGGACCGCGGGCTTCCGGCTGGCCCACGAATACGTCCACCGCATCGCCGGCCCCGTCAGCCACGCGTCAAAATTGGACGAGGCGGCATAGACACCCCGTCAAGGCGCACCGACAGCGGATGGCCGGGGTTCTAGCGTCCGTTCCATGGAGCCCCGTTTCGTCCCGTGGTCACAACCCGGCGAGCTCACCGTCCACGACAGCAAGTGGGCCGACGAGGCCTGCGCCGCCACCGGCTGCGCCGGCCTCCTGCTGGCTCTGTCCCTGGTCGTGGACGCCTGCGACGGCGGGCTGACCCTGCCGGCCGCACTGCTGTGGATCTCCCTCTCCGTCGCGCTCTTCGTGGTCCTGCTGCCCGCCAGGGTCGTCGCGTCACCGGGCCGGGTGACCGTCCAGAGCTTGTGGAGCCGGAGGACCGTATGCACCGACCGGCTCGCCGCCGTCCGCTGGCCGGACGGGATCGAACAGCGCCTCGTGCTGACCGACACGGAGTGTGGCAGGGCCCAGATCGACGTGCGCGTCCTCCTCGCCAATCCGCCGCTCTGGCTGCTCCTGGAAGCCGACGCACGGACCTCGTACGAGCAGGGCACCCTCCGGGACGGCGTACGGGACCTCGACCGGCTCGCGCACCGCGTCGAGCGGGACACGGCTCACTCGGTCTTCACGATCTCGGGCCTGCATTGACCCCGTCGTCGTCCAGGGCGGCGGCTGCCTGAGCCGCCAGGTCGGCGGCGACCAGCCGGGCCTCCAGCGGTGGTGGAACGGAGCCGGGTTCGGGGGTCAGCAGGAAGCGGCCCTGGTATCGCCCGTGGACGATGGCGCGCAGTTCGATCTCGCCCTCCGGCCAGCCCTGCCGCTCCACGTCCCAGATCCAGCCGTCCACCTTCACCGTCCCGTCCGGGTCGAGCCGCGGCGGACGCCCGATGAGCGTGCCGTACTCGAAGCGGCACGCCCGCAGCTCCAGTACCTCGATGAGTTCCTGGCGGACCCGTCGGACGACGTCGTCGGAGGAGGTACTGGAGCGGGCCAGGCGGGTGGTGCCGTGCAGCCGCTCCAGATGTATGGCGTCCGTGACCGCGACCCGCTTCATCGTCCGGCCGCGCGCGGCCAGCTGGGACACGATCAGGCCGACGACCAGGAGCAGGACGGCGGTCTCGATGTCGGCCCGGTCCTGGATGTGGAAGCTCTGGTACGGCTCGGTGTGGAAGAAGTCGAACCACGCGGCGGCCGACAGGGCGGCGAGCGCGCCGGCGAACCGGTTGCCGAACGCCGAAACAGCCACCACCACGACGACCAGTAGCAGCGCGACATTGGTGTGCGTGACGGACGTCCGCAGCGGCATCAGCACGAGGGCCGCGGCAAACGGTGCCAGGGCTCCGGCCGCCACCGTGACTGTGTCCCGAAGCGGAATCTTCATGATCCACCTCGCAGGATTCAGCCCCCCGCTACCTCTGACACGTCAAGCCTCCGCCCGGTGCGGCGTGGATGGCACCGGGCGGAGGGGGCTTTGACACATCCCTGACGGCTGGCAGCGGGAGCGGTCAGCAGCGGAAGCGGAGCCTGCAGACGACGGCGTTCGTGTCGCGGCGGACGGCATGGGCGACGACCGCCCCCCGTTGGTTCTGCAGGGCACGCTGCCACAGGTGCTCGGGTTCGGCCTCGGGGACGAGGACGGTGACCCGGGTGCCCGGTTCGGTCGCCTCCAGGTCGCGGACGTAGGCGGTGATGGGCCGGCCGAGGGAGCGGCGTTCGGAGGGGAGCCGTACGAGGGTGACGCCCTGGTTCCACAGGGCCCAGTCGCGTTCCAGGGCCTCGGTGGCAGCCAGGTCCTCGGGGTCCGTGTGGCAGACCGTGAGGGCGCGGACCTCGTCGCCGAGGGAGACGGCGGCGGTGAGGGCCTCGCTGGTGAGCCGGGTGAGGGAGGACACGGGAACCAGGACCAGGGAGCGTTCGCGGTGCGGCGGCTCGGGGATCCGGCCGACGCCGAGGCGCTCGCCGATCCGCCCGTACGCCCGGTGCACGGCCTCGAAGACGAGGACGAGGACCGGCAGGGCGATCACGATCAGCCAGGCGCCGTCGTGGAACTTGGTGGCGGTGACGACGATCGCGGAGACCCCGGTGAGGACGGCGCCGAGGCCATTGAGCAGGGCCTTCGCCGCCCAGCGGGGGCCGCGTTCGCGGCGCCAGTGCAGGACCATGCCGGTCTGGGCGATGGTGAAGCCGACGAAGACGCCGATCGCGAAGAGCGGTACGAGGGTGTTGGTGTCGCCGCCGGAGAAGATCAGCAGCGCGGCCGAGACGACGGCCAGCCAGACGACGCCGTGCCGGTGCACCTGGCGGTCGGCCTTGAGGCCGAAGACATGCGGCAGGTAGTTGTCGCGGGCGAGCAGCTTCAGCAGGACGGGCAGCCCTCCGAAGGAGGTGTTCGCGGAGAGCGCGAGCAGCACCATGGTCGCGAACTGGATGACGTAGAAAGCCCAGTTGTGGCCGAGGGAGGCGTCGGCGAGCTGGGCGAGGACGGTGACGCCCTCGACCGGTTGGAGGCCGAAGCGGGAGATCAGGACGGACAGGCCGATCAGCATCACACCGAGCAGCGCACCGAGCGCGACCTCCGCGCGCATCGCCCGCTTGGCAGCGGGGGCGCGGAAGGACGGCACGGCGTTGGCGATGGCCTCGACGCCGGTGAGGGCGGAGCAGCCGGAGGCGAACGCCTTGAGGAGCAGCAGCGCGCCGACGGTGGTGGCGTTGTCGGCGAGGACGGAGGCGTGTCCGGCGGACGCGGCCGTGGAGCCGGGGGCGTCGCGGAAGAGGCCGACGACGATCAGTACCAGGATCGCGCCGATGAAGACGGCGGTCGGGGCGATGAACACGCGGGCCGACTCGACGATGCCCCGCAGGTTCACCCCCGTGATCAGCACGAGAACCGCAAGGCATATCCACAGCCGGTCGCCGTACAATTCGGGGAACGCGGAGGTCAGGGCGGCGACGCCGGCCGTCACGGCCACGGCCACGTTCAGGACGTAGTCCAGGACGAGCGAACCGGCGGCGACCAGACTGGTGCGCCGGCCCAGGTGCGCCTTCGCCACCGCGTACGACCCGCCGCCGTCCGGGAAGGCGGCGATCACCTGCCGATACGAGGCCACGAGGACGGCCAGCAGGCCCGCGATGGCCAGGGTGACCGGGAGCGTGAAGCCGAGACCGTAACCGCCGGCCGCCGCGAGGACCAGGACGATCGCTTCGGGGCCGTACGCCACGGATGCCATCGCGTCGAGCGAGAGCGCGGCGAGCCCGGTGACGGCGGTCAGCTTGTGGCGCGCTCCGGTATCCGGGGGCTCCTCGACGGCGGGCGTGGCACCGTTCTCGGTGGTCAGAGCGGACATGCGAGTGGTCTCCTTCGTGCTCAGGTCCGCTCAGGGTGTGCCCCGATCAGCCTGCTCCCCCCTGTTCCTGGCGGGTTCTTGCCGCCCGGCGGCGCTCTCTTCACACCTTCTTGACGCGAGCGTTCGAGAGCCCGCCTGTCATCGAGCACTCCGGGGGACCCGCGGGGCTGCGGTCATGCCATGAACCGGAACAGCGCGCGGACGACCGCCGACAGCCGCATGCGACGCATGACTCTGTCGTTCGCCTCCGCGGCGCTTCAGCAGGCATGAGCCCGACCGGTGCATCTTGACGCTTTCCTGACGCGCCCGCCCCGATCGCTCGTTGACGCGTTGCTTACGCTGGCCCGGCCCGTCCGCACGATGGGCGGCCCCCCACCCAGCAGCAGCTCAGGAGCACCCCCATGGCCACCACACCGGACGCACGCACCGGACGACTGCGCGCGTGGATGCTGGAGGGCCTCTCCGACATGGGGAAGGGCAAACCCTCCCGGCCCAGGGAGGCGGCGCCGGACGCCGGACACAAGGGGCAGCGCTGGTGGCGGGTCATGTGCCTGACGGGCGTCGACTACTTCTCGACCCTCGGCTACCAGCCCGGCATCGCCGCCCTGGCCGCCGGGCTCCTCTCGCCCATCGCGACGATCGTGCTCGTGATCGTCACCCTGGCCGGCGCCCTGCCCGTCTACCGGCGGGTGGCGGAGGAGAGCCCGCGCGGTGAGGGCTCGATCGCGATGCTGTCGCGGCTGCTCTCCTTCTGGAAGGGCAAGCTGTTCGTCCTCACCCTCCTCGGCTTCGCCGCGACCGACTTCCTCATCACCATCACCCTGTCCGCGGCGGACGCCTCCACCCACCTGGTGGAGAACCCCCACCTGGCCGAAGCCCTGCACGACAAGCAGGTCGTGATCACGATGGTGCTCATCGCGCTGCTCGGCGCGGTGTTCCTCAAGGGCTTCCTCGAAGCCATCGGCGTCGCCGTCGTCCTCGTCGGGCTCTACCTCGCGCTCAACGCGGTCGTCGTGGTCACCGGCTTCTGGCACGTCCTCACCGAGGGCCACGTCGTCACCGACTGGACCGCGGCCCTGACAGCGGAACACGGCAACGTCTTCGCCATGGTCGGAGTCGCCCTCCTCGTCTTCCCCAAACTCGCACTCGGCCTGTCCGGCTTCGAGACCGGCGTCGCCGTCATGCCGCATGTCCAGGGCGACCCCGGCGACACGGAGGAGAAGCCCACCGGCCGCATCCGGGACACGAAGAAGCTCCTGACGACCGCCGCGCTGATCATGAGCGTCTTCCTGATCTGCACGAGCTTCATCACCACCGTCCTCATCCCCCACGAGGAGTTCGAGTCCGGCGGCCAGGCCAACGGGCGCGCGCTCGCCTACCTCGCCCACGAGTACCTCGGCAACACCTTCGGCACGATCTACGACGTCTCGACCATCGCGATCCTCTGGTTCGCGGGCGCCTCGGCCATGGCCGGTCTGCTGAACCTGATGCCCCGCTACCTGCCCAAGTACGGCATGGCCCCGCACTGGGCACGCGCCGTGCGCCCGATGGTCATCGTCTTCACCCTGGTCGCCTTCCTGGTGACCTGGATCTTCGACGCCGACGTCGACGCCCAGGGCGGCGCGTACGCCACCGGTGTCCTCGTCCTGATCTGTTCGGCCGCCATCGCGGTGACGATCGCGGCCCGCAAGGCCGGCCAGCGCGGCTGGACGATCGGCTTCGGCGTGATCTCGGCCGTGTTCCTCTACACCACCGTCGTCAACGTCATCGAGCGCCCGGACGGCGTGAAGATCGGTGCCTGCTTCATCGCCGGCATCATCCTCATCTCCCTCCTCTCCCGACTCGGCCGCGCCTTCGAACTGCGCGTCACCCACGTCGACCTCGACGAGATGGCCGAACGCTTCATCCAGGACATCTCCCGCCGCACGCCGCGCTTCGTCGCCAACGAGCCGGACAACCGGGACATCGCCGAGTACCGCGACAAGATCGAGCAGATCCGCGCCGACAACGACCTCCCCACCACCGAGGACTTCGTCTTCGTCGAGGTCACCGTCACCGACCCGTCCGAGTTCGAGGCGGGCCTGACGGTGAGGGGCGAGGTCCTGCACGAGCGATTCCGCGTCCTCACCGTGGAATCCTCCTCCGTCCCCAACGCCCTGGCCGCCCTCCTCCTCCACGCTCGCGACCTCACCGGCGTCAGCCCCCACGTCTACTTCGAGTGGACCGAGGGAAACCCCTTCGCCAACTTCCTCCGCTTCTTCCTCCTCGGCCAGGGCGAGGTCGCCCCGGTCACCCGCGAGGTCCTGCGGGAAGCGGAACCTGACCGGGACCGCCGCCCGCGCGTCCACGTCGGCTGAGAGATGGACGCGGGCGGTCGGCGGCCGACGCACCAGGCGACTGCCATCCGTGATTTCCTGAATTCTGGAATCTCCTGAATTCAGGAATCCCTGTACTGCCACGGGGTGCTGACCGCCGCAGCGAAACCGTCACCCAGGCCGTCCAGACCCCTTCTGACCTGCACGTGTTCAGGCCAGAAGGGGTTCAGTGCTCGCAGAGGGAGAATTCTCGTTCGTAGAGCTGCTCGTTGTGTTCGTCGACGAAGAACCTGCGTTCCTGCATGAGTTGTTCGCGGTAGTTCCTGGCCTGTTCAAGCGTCATGGTCGAGGTGTCGGACCATGGTTGCTGCGGTGGCACATCGGATGTCGAGACGATCTCTTCCGACGGGTCGACCAGGAAGAACGCAAGAATCTTGCGGTGTCCCGGGCGGGTGGGATCCGTGAGGCGGAATGAGCCGACGCGGTGTTGCAGGATGTTCGGGAACGCCAGGCAGCGGCCCGCTGGGGTCGATGTCGATCCCAGCATCTGGTTCAGTGCGTCTTCGTCCTCCAGGCCGTAGACCTCACGCAGGCCGTTGTCGTCGTTCTGTTCGTAGTCCGGGCCGTCGAGCGCCGCCCGGAAGCTCAGCCGGCTTTCGGTGATGTTCTCGCTGTCCCAGTAGTAGATGCCGGTCGAGACGATCCGCTCGTTCAACATCCCCTCGACATGCCAGGAACCGCCGGGGTACTCGGGCTTGTCCGGGGTGAGATGAATGGTGGCGAGCTTGACGATGACCTGCAGACGACGTCCGCGCAGGTCGACTCGGGCGGCTTCGTCGGGCAACTCGGGCGGGGTGAAGGCCGGGGCGTCCGGGACGGCCGGGCGGCGGTTCTCCCACCAGTCGTCCTGGGCCGCTTCCCATGCACGGACGGCTTCTGCGTAGGCCGCGGCATCAGCGTAGGAGGACTTGTCCGGATGCTCCGGTTCCGAGTCGTACCACCCGTAAGGATCGGCCTCGATCCGCAGGGGCCTCGGATGGCGCAGATCGGTGAGCACGTTCTCCAGCAGCGGGCGCATGCGCGCGAACAAGTCCGGCAGGACGGAGGCCAGTTCGTGATGCGTCTCGGGGTGGACGTTGTTGACGTACGAACGGAAGGCGACATCGCCGTCGTCACGGACGTCGACGTCCGTGGGCAGCCACTGGAACTTCTCCGAGAATTCGTACTTCGAGTAGCGGTCCGTCTGGTTCTGCCAAGCCCGCTCGGGGGCGCCGCTCACCTCTCTCACCAGGCAGAACAGCGAGGGATGAACCAGATCCAGTACCTGACCGTCGGATCCGGGATGCCAGTCCTGTGCTGCTTCAGGGACCTGTTCCAGAACCCGAACCGCCGCGCGCAGCCGGGAATTGAGCTTGTCGTCGACCAGTGTGTCCGACTGCCACACCCCGTCGACGGCGGACACCTCGACGCCGGTACGTCCGTCCCGCAGCGCGGCGTAGTACAGGAGTTCGGCAAGCACGTGACGAACCTGCGCTTCGGTGAGGCCCTGGGCGACCGCTTCCTGCGTCCACCGGGCGACGATGTCGGCATCGTTCATCTTGTCGAACCACCCCGGCTTCGCCCGAATGTGTGCGCTGCACTGCATCATCTGAAGTTCCCGCAGCGTTCGGGGTGTCGCGAACGCTATGGAACGGGAAGCACGAAAGGGCAGCGGGAAGGCAGACAGGCCAGTCAACTCTCTTGGTCCTCCGAGTCGGTGTGCGGTGGCCGGAAGGATACTTCAGCGGAAGGCGGTGGCGTTCTCTGACGCCCACTGCCGGAACAGCCGGGCCGGAATTCCGGTGACCTGTGAAACCGTGTCCCGCACCGTCAGCAGCTCGTCGTTGACGTCGCCGCCCGTGACGTCGAGCACCGCGTCTGCGTTGCGGCCTCGTCCCCGAAGACCGCGGCCATCTGTGCGTGGGCCTTCTCGCGGCTGATCTAGGCGCGTGCTCCACACCCGCCTCCCGGGCGGCTGCGAGGATGTGGGCGTCCGGGCCCAGACGCGACACAAGGAACATGGAACGCACCCCCTCCAGCGCGGGCTTCAACGACGCCGGCTCCGCGAAGCGCCCTCCGCGGCCTCCACCCCCTCGGGGAAGGTGTCCTGTGCGGCATCACGGGTGAGCTGCCAGGACGGCGCGCCGGCCTTCGATCCGGAGGCGCTCGTCAAGGTCCTGCGCCGATGAGCGCCGCACGCACGCCTGTGGCCCCCCGGGGAGTTGGGAGGTGGGCGCGGCCCTGGCCCCCGCGGGCGACGCAGGGCAGGGCCGGCGAACGGACTGGTACCCGGCGTGGTGATGGTGAGCACACCGGCGATCTCAGCCAGCTGAGCGGGATCCCTTCGGTCGGCCCCGTGTCGACGTTCCCGCAGCACGAGCAAGCCCAGAGATCCGAGGATCGTCAGGGCCATCGTCCACACCAGAGCCGCGGCCATGCCTGGACCGGATCGCCTGTGGCGCAAACCCCGTCCGATAGCCCGCCCGTAGCCCGCCCAATCCTGATCACTCCCAGGCCGTCCAGGCCGACGCCGATTCGCCCTGCGGAGTTCGGCCAGGAGAACCTCGTGGAGCCGTGGCCAGAGTGCTGAGCCCGCCGCGGGACCGGGCGAGCGCGTGGTCGGCCGGCTCGCTGCGGCCGGACTCACCCCTTGCGGGCCCCGGCAGCATGCTGATGGCCCGGCAGACCGTGGAGTCGACCAAGATCCTCACGAGAACAGGTCGCTGCCAGGTCTTCCGGAGCTGCCTGACGTTCCCGGGAGGGGTTTACACGGCATCAGTCGACCCGATCCGACGTCCAGACGGTGCCGCGTGCCTCATATTCCAGCATCGTCTCGAGGCTGGTCGCCGCGTCCGGCCCGATTTCGCGGCGGACGAGCCAGAGAGCGAGTTCGAGGCCGGAGGTGACGCCCCCGGCGGTGACGAGGTCGCCGTCGTCGACGACGCGGGCGTTCTTGGGGAGACCGCCCTGCCGTTCGAGGTCGGGCTTGGCCTTGTGATGGGTGGTGCAAGGGCGGCCCCGGGTGAGGCCGGCGGCGGAGAGGATCATGACTCCCGTGCAGAGGGCGCTGACGATGAGCCCGGGGCGTACGGCGGTCGCGAGGGCGCGGGGCAGGGCGCCGCGGTCGATCTCCGCCCAGACGCCGGGGCTGTCGCGGCGGGCGTAGCCGCCGCCGGGGACGACCAGCACGTCAGCCTCGTCGGGGGCCCATCGGTCGATGCCGCGGATGACCGTGCCGTACGCGCCGGTGACGGTACGGGCGCCGGTGGCCGAGACGTAGCGGACCTCGACGGGCCGCTGGGTGAAGAAGCCGGCGGCGGAGAAGACCTCGTACGGGGCGGCGAAGTCGAGTTCCTCGACGCCGTCGAACATCACGACGTGGATGCGCAGTGTCCCGGGCGTCTCGGCAGCGGCCGCGGCGGAGGTTGTGGTGGCGGTGCCGGCGAGCGCGCCCGTGGCGCCCAGGGCCGTGGTGGCGCGGAGTAACTGCCTGCGGTTCATGCGGTGCTCCTGTTCCGGTGGGCTTCCGTGGAGGGGGTCGGGCGGCGATGCCCTCCGGTTCCCGGCCCCGCGCGGGAACCCGGCAGCCCGTCCGTCCGACTCCTTCACCGCACGAACAGGGCAGCGGTGAAGGGCACGGGATGGGCGGACTGGACATACGCATGCGGGGTGTCGCGTGTCGGCATGGCCGCAACGAGGCGGTCGTCGGTGTGGATCTGGAGATCGCCGCCGGTGAGCGCGTCGCTCTGACCGGGACGAACGGGTCCGGGAAGACGACGTTGCTGCGCGCGGCCCTTGGACTGCACCGGCACACCAGCGGCACCATCGAGGTCGGCGGGCGCGAGGCGCGCTCGGCCGCCGAGTGGGCGTGGCGGCGCAGGTCGTGTGCGTGGGTCCCGCAGAAGCCGGCCGCCGGGCGGTTCCCGCTGCGCGGGGACGAGCTCCTGGCGAGCAGTGGGGCGCCGGTGGAGGCGGCCGTGGCCGCGGAACGGCTCGGTGTCGGTCCGTTGGTCTCAAGGCCCGTGGACACGCTGTCCGGCGGTCAGCTCCAGCGCATGTACCTGGCGCGGGCCATCGGCTGCGTGGCGGCGGGGGCGCAGGTTCTGCTCGCCGACGAGCCGACCGCTGCGCTCGACTTCGAGGGTCAGGAGGAGGCCGCCGACGTGCTGACCGCGCTTCCGGTCACGCTGGTGGTCGTGACCCATGACCGGACGCTCGCCGAACGCTGCGACCGCGTCCTGGAGATGGCCGCCGGGCGGCTGCGGGAGGTCCGGTGAACGCGCTCGCGGCCGCTGACCTCGGCGCCGTGCTCCAGCTCGTACCGGTGCAGCGGGCGGGGCTCGCCCTGCTCCTCGCGGCCGTCGGGTTGCCCGTGATCGGCGTCGTCATCGTGGGGCTCGACATCATGCCGGTGCGGTTCGCGATGATGCACGTGGCGCTGCTCGGCATCGCGGTCGGGCTGCTGACCGGGCTCGATCCGATGCTGTGCGCGCTGGTGGCTTGCGCCCTGTCGGGTGCGGGGGTCGCCCCACTGGCCCGTACTCCGGCCGGACTGTCGGGCGCGATGGGCCTGTTGATGAGCCTGGCGATCGCGGCCGCCCTCCTCGTTCTCGCCGTCTCCGGCGTCAATGCCTCGGGTGCCTTCGCGCTCCTGTGGGGCTCGATCCTCTCGGTCGGCACCGACGACCTCGTGGTCCTCGGCGTCCTCGCCCTGGTCGTGCCGTCCCTGTTCTGGTGGCGGCGCCGTGAGGTGGCGCTGCTGCTGTACGACCGCGAGCTCGCCCAGTGTTCGGGCGTACCGGTCCGCTTCCTCACCACCGTGCTCCTCGTCCTTGTGGCGGTGGCGGTGGCCGGGGCGATCAAGCTGACCGGCGCCCTGCTGGTCGACGCCCTGACCCTGCTGCCTGCCCTGGCCGCACGGCGCCTGGGCCGTTCGCTGGGGTCGATCACCCTGTGGGCGGTCGGCATCGGCGTCGCCGTCAACCTGACGGGCTTCCTGCTGGCCCTTTGGTCGGACTGGCCTCCGGGCCCGGTCCTCGTCCTGACGGCGGGGGCTGTCGTCCTCGCCGCGCATCTCATTCCTGAACGGAGAAACAGCTCATGGCGCGCACCCGCGTCCGTACCGCCCGCATCGCTTCCCTCCTCGCACTGAGCGTGGCGCTGCCGCTCGTCACCGGATGCGGGGGCGAGGACGCCTCTTCCTCCGGTACCGATCACAAGGCGGCTGGTCACAAGCCGGTGGTGGTCGCGACGACCACTTGGGAGGGGGCCTTCGCCAAGGCCGCCGGGGCCGAGGACGTCACGGTGATCGTTCCGCAGTCGGTGCACCACGCGCCCGACTACGACCCGAAGCCCTCGGACCTGGCCGCCGTCGCGAATGCGGATTTCGTGTTGTACGCGCCGTTCGAGCCGTACGCCGCGAAGATCAAGGAGGCGGCCGGCTCGAAGGCGAAGCTGGTCGAAGTGAACCTCGACAACGACCCGGCGAAGGCCGGTGCCGAAGTCACGCGTCTGGGTGGCCTGTTCGGAACGAAGGACGCGGCCGAGGGGTTCAACACCCGGCTCGACACGGAAGTCACGAAGCTGAACGGAGAGCTCAAGGGCACCTGGCCGGGCGGGAAGAGCCCGGCCGTCGTCACCCAGGTCTTCACCGCCTGGGCGGCCGGCCTCACCGGCGCCACGACGGTGGGCACGTACGGCCCCGAGCCGGTCACCCCCGCCCAGCTCGCCTCCCTCTCCGCCAAGAAGCCCGCCTTTGTCCTCGACAACGCACACATGTCGACGGGCACGGTGCTGCCGGATTCGGGCGCGCAGCAGGTGAAGATCGTGAACTACCCGGGCGAGGACCTGGACCTGCTGGCGGTCTACCGCAACGCGGCGGCCGAGTTGAGGAAGGCCATGAGCGGATCCTGACCGACAGGTACGAGGAGGGGGAGGGCCGCGAGGCGCGGCCCTCCCCCCTCCGTCGTGCTGTCATGCCTCGACGAGCGCAGACTCCTGCTCCTCCACGATCCGGCACCGGAGGGCGGCACGGTCCGGTTTGCCCGCGGCGGTGAGCGGCAGCCCGGCCAGAACCAGAAGGTGCTCGGGGTGCTTGTGCGGGTCGAGCCCGCGCTCGGACAGATGCGTGCCGAGTTCGGTCAAGGTCGGCACCCGCGTCCCCTTGGCCACCAGGCAGGCGGCGAGCCGCTCCCCCATCAGCGGGTCCGGGACGCCCACACACACCGCGTCCCGGACCTGTGGGTGGGCGACGAGTGCGCGCTCGACCTCGGCGGGGCTGATGTTGGCGCCGCCGCGTATGACGATGTCCTTCAGGCGGCCGACGACGTGGAGGACGCCCTCGTCGTCGAGGAGGCCGAGGTCGCCGGTGCGGACCCAGCCGTCGGGTGTGCGGTAGCGGGCGTCGAGGTCGGGGGAGGCCACGTAGCGGAGCGGGGTCATGGGGCCGCGGGAGACGATCTCGCCGATCGAGCCGTCGGGCAGCGGCTCGTGGGTGTCGGGATCTGCGATCCGGATCTGGGCGACCCGGGGGTCGGGCCTGCCCGCGACGACGCCGGAGCCGGCGGTCGGCGGCACGGTGTGCTGCAGTCCGGTGTGGCAGTTGACGCCGTCCGCCGAGCCGTAGAGGTTGACGACGGGGCAGCCGAACGCCTCGGCCGCGGCCTTGGCAGTGGCCTCGTCGAGGGGAGCGCCGCCCAGGACGAGCGCGGTGGGGGCCGGCAGTGGGTCCTCCTCCTTCTCCAGTGCCTCCAGCATCATCCGGATCATGGTGGGCACGCCGAGGATGTGCGTGGGGGCGTGCTCCCGTACGGCAGCCAGCGCGGCCTCGGGCGTGAAGTGGTCGAGCAGGACGAGGGTGCCGCCGTGGCGGGCGAGCGTGACTGCCGTGCCGTTCGACCCGAAGGCCGAGGCCAGAGGCACGAGGAAGAGGCAGCGGGGCGGGGTTCCGTCGGGCATGAGGGAGGCGAGGAAGTTGCCGCGTCCGCCGGCCAGGGCGTTGTGGGAGTACGCGATCATCTTCGGCTCCGCCTCCGATCCGGAGGAGACGAGGATGCGCGCGGCGCTGTCGGGGTCGGGGCGGGCCGGCACGAATCCGGTGGGGTCGGTGCGCAGCAGCTCTCTGAGCTGAATCGTTCCCTCGGGTGCGGTGCCGGGTCCGGCGGCGATCACGTGCCGCAAGGCGGGCAGTGCCGGGGAGCGGATGAGGAGCTCGGCCGCGTGCGCCTGGCCGCGGTGGTCCGTGGCCGCGATGACCGCCACGGCCTCCGCCCGGCGCAGCAGGCACTCGGCCTCGACGGCGCCGCGGCCGGCCGGGAAGGGGAGGGCCACCGCGCCGAGGGCGGCGAGGGCCAGGTCCGCGATGACGGCGTTGCGGTTGTTGGGGAGCTGTACGGCGACGACGTCCCCGACGCCGATGCCGAGGCCGCGCAGGCCCTCGGCCAGACTTCGGACCTTGCGGTCGAGGGCCGTGTAACAGAGCTTGCCCTTGGCGTCGAGGACGGCCGTGCGGTGCAGGTCGGCGATCTGCCGGGCCCGGAACAGGCTGTAGAGGTCGAGGTCGGGACACGTGCCGTCCACCACCCAGGAGCGGCGGAGTTCGGCGGGCAAGAGATCGGTGAGGGTGACGGTCACGCGAAGCTCCAGGGGTCGGGAACGGCGGGGGCACCGTGCGCGTCACGGCTGATCGAGCCGGACAGGCGCAGGTCGTGGGGCAGGGCGGACAGGTCGGTGGTGACGGCGGTGGCCGTCAGTCCGTGGGAGCGCAGCTGGTGCAGGGCCTCCTCCGTGCACATGCCGCGCAGGTCGTACGCCGCGGCGGCCACGGCACAGTCGTCGCTCGGGGCGATCCAGCCGTCGGAGGTCGGGAGCGGGTGCCGGAAGCCGGCGGCGCGCCGGGGGTCGGAGCCGGTGGCTGCCCGGTGCAGGGCGGGGGCGAGCAGGGTGTCGGCCGCGCCGAGGAGGGAGGAGTCGACGCGTACGCCGTGGCCGGTGCGCTCGCGCAGGAGGAGACCGGCGAGGACGGCCTCGGTGCCGTGCAGGCCGCCGAGAACGTCGAGGAGCGTCATGAGGGACGGTACGGGCGATTCGCCGGCCGGGTGGACGGCCTCCCCCACGCCGGTGCGGGCCTGCACCATGAAGTCGGTGCCCATGGGGGCGTCGTCGAGCCGATCGGCCCAGCCTCCGGTGTACGCGTACACCAGGGCCGGGTTGGCGCGGGTCAGGTGCTCGGTGTCGAGTTCGAGCTCGGCGGCCTTGCCGGGGGCCCAGTTGTGCAGGAAGACGTCGGCTTCGGCGGCGAGTTCGCGCAGGCGGCGCCGGTCCTCGGACGACTTGATGTCGATCTCGACCGCCTCCTTGCCCCGGTTGAGCGCGAGCCAGCGGGCGGAGATCCCGTCACAGGCAGGCGGCATGCCGCGGAGGGGGTCACCGCCCGGCGGCTCGATCCGGATCACCCGGGCACCGAGCAGGCCCAGCAGGTGGGCGGCTAGTGGCGCTTGGATGCGGCGGCCCGCCTCCAGGACGGTCAGGCCGGCCAGCGGCCGTCCGGGTGCGGGAGCGGGGCCGGTCGCCGCGTGGCCCGGATCGAGCGCCTTCAGGGTCCACGGGTCGGCACCGTCGTCCTCCCCCGCCCGTTCGGCGAGCGTGCGCAGCCGGCAGACCTCGGCGCCGGACAGTGCGGCCGCCTGCCGGATCCCCTCCCACGCGTGGCACCGGGTCACCTCGTGCAGGACGGCGGGGAACGGCGCGCAGGCGGTGGCATACCGGAACTGGAAGGGCCGCCAGCCCGCGCGTATCGCATCGGCGGGAGCCTCCAGTGCGCGCCAGAACACGGCCCACGCCCCGGGGTCGAGCGTCTCCAGCTCGAAGAGGACGCCGTCGACGGAAGTGAACGGCGGTCCGCCGGGGGCGGGTTCGACGGCCTCCGGCTCGTCGGCCCCAGCGGCGGCGAGGTACTGGGAGACGGCGAGCAGGCCGGTGCGGTCGGCCGTCGTGCTCACACGTGGCGCCGGGCCGCCGCCTCGGGCCTGGCCGATGAGCCCGGCGAGCAGGCCCTGGACGGTGAGTACGCCGGTGGCGGTGGCCAGGTAGTCGACGCCCAGGCCACGCGGGGCCCCGTGACGGCGGCCGTGCACGGCCATCAGGCCGGTGGCCGCCTGGGCGGTGGCCTCGTCCTCGAGCCCGGAGCAGGCCGCGCCCCAGACGGTATGGGCCGTGACGGGCACGAACCCGGCGCCGTCGAGCGTGATCGCCCCGGCGTCCTCGCCGTGTGTCCGCGCCCCGAGCCGCCGCAGGTGGTCGGCGACGACCCGGGTCAGGGCCTCAGGCCCGGCGACGCCAAAACGCAACCCGTCGAGCGGATGCGATACGTCGAGCGGGCGGCGGGCCGCGGTGTGCGTGGTCACTGGTGACGCCATGCCTCTCCTCTGTCACGGTGGCGGGAACTGGTGGGCCGGTACGCCCGACCACTTCCACGGGCAGGCAGTCGGACGCGTGTTCTGTCGAGTTCCCGAGATGGAGGAAATACAGTGACGGATCATGACGTAACGGATGCCGACCTGCTACGGAAGCGGGTGTCGGCGTTCGTCCGCGACCGGGTGTTCCCCTGCGAGTCCCGGCTCGACGCCGGGGGACCGGTTGCCAAGGAGCTGCGGGAACGGCTGCGCGCGGAGGCGCGCGAGGCCGGCCTGTGGGCGCTGCCACTGCCGTCCGAACTGGGTGGCGGCGGGCTGACGTTGAGCGCGTACACGTCGCTCGCCGAGGTGGAGGGCGCGAGCGACCACGGTCCGGCCGCTGTGGGGTCGGCGTCTCTGCTCGACGTGACCATGCTGTCCCGGCACGGATCGGGGCGGGTGCGCTCGGACTACCTGCGCCACCTGGTCTCCGGTGACCTCCGTACCTGTTACGCGATGACGGAGCCGGACACTCCCGGAACGGAACCCGCGCTCACCGCGACCCGAGCGGAACGGCGGGCCGGCGGCGGCTGGAGCATCACCGGGCGCAAGTGGTTCGCGTCGAACGCGGGAGACGCGGACCTGGTGTCCGTGCTCGCCCGCACGAGCGGATCGGATGGCGACCGCGACGGACTGTCCCTGTTCCTCGTACCCACAGATTCCCCCGGCTTCCGCGTGGTGCGCGAGTTGCCCGTCCTCGGCGCGACCGGGCAGTACGAGATCGAGTTCGAGCACGTGGACGTCGACGAGGACCAGCTCGTCGGAGAACCGGGCCGCGCGCTCGCCGTCGCGGGTGAGCGCCTCCAACTGGGGCGCATTCTGAGGGCGTTGCGCTGGATCGGCCAGGCCCAGCGGGCCTTCGACCTCATGTGCGAACGCGCCACCGTACGACAGGGCGCACGCGCACCGCTCGCGGACCGGCAGCTCGTCCAGCAGCACGTCTTCGAGGCGCTGTTGGCGCTGCGGACCACGCGGCCGCTCGTGTACGAGGCGATGGCGCTGGTCGCGGACGGGCGCGACGCCCGGGTGGAAGTGGGCTTGGCGAAGACGGCTGCGGCGCGCACGCTTCATCAGGTGGCGGACCGTGCCGTCCAGGTGTTCGGCGCCGCCGGGCTCGGTCCGGACACGCCGCTGCCCGCCCTGTTCCGCACGGGACGGACGGCCCGGATCCTCGACGGTCCCGACGAGCTGCACGTCTCCTCGGTCGCCCGGCGCGTACTGCGGAGCCGGCAGGGCTCGGCGGTCACACCCGCCTGAGGTCGGCGCGGCCCAGGGACGCGGACAGGCCGAGGGCCAGGAAGAAGTCACCCCAGACAAGTTCGTGCCGGACGGCTGTGCCGCTGTGCGCGTCGTAACAGCCGTCGAGGAGCATGCCCGGCGGGCGGGAGCCGCCCGGCCGGGTGAGGTGGGCTTCCACGAGCCGGCGCAGAACGGCCTCCGCGCGGGCCGCGCACGCCGAAGCCCAGCCGACCTCGGGGACGAGGGCGAGCTTCAGCAGGGCTACCGCGGTGATGGCGGCGGCCGAGGTGTCCAGGGGGCCGTCCGGCTGACGGGCTCCGGCAGGCGGGACGAGCGGGCCGGTGAGGAACGCGCAGCGTTGGAGGAGCCGTTCGGCCGACTCGGCCAGCCGGTCCATGCGCGATGACGAGGCGTCCATGTGGAGAAAGGAGTCCGCGACGGCCAGAAGGAGCCACGCCTCGCCCCTGGTCCAGCCGGGCGCCGGGTCAGGTTCGGCCGCCCAGCCGCTCGCCTCGTCCCAGCGCCATGCCGGGAAGGGCCGCTGGGCATGATCGCCGGGCAGGCACAGGTCCAGGTGGCGGCGCAGGTGCCCCGCAGCCGCCTCCTGCCCCTCAGGCCCGGCGGACGCCAACAGGGGGACGAGGCCGGGAACGCCGTCCGCACGCGCCCGCAGCCGTGGGCCGCCGAGCGCCGCGCCCCAGGGAACCAGGCCGAGCCTCGGCTCCCAGGCGGCGAGTGTGGCCTTCACCGTGCGCTCGCGCAGGTCAGCGGCAGTGCCGGCCGTGTCGTCCCCGGCGGCCAGGGCCGTGCCGTACCAGAGGACCAGCCCGCGGGTCGCGGTGTCCGCATCGATCCAGGGGGCGAGCCGGGCGGTGACGGCCGCCGCCGCCGAGCGGTCCGCGTCGCTGCCGGTGTGCCGGGCGCGCAGCCAGAGGAGTCCGGCCCAGAAGCCGCCCGTCCACGACCCTCGCCCGGTGGTCGCCCACCGGCCGTCGACCGGGTCCGCGTACAGGGGGAACCGGTCCCCCACCTGCTCGGCGGTCTCCCCCACACGCTGGAGCACAAGGTCGAGGGCTTCATCAGCCCAGTCGCCGGCGGTCACGCCGGAACGCCCGTGCTCGCACGGCGGTCCCGCAGCGCCCAGGCGAAGGCGACGGTCCCGGCCACGGCGAACTCCACCGCGACCAGGATCCAGCCCTCGCCGTACCGGCCGCGCTCAGCGAGCAGTCCGAACAGCGGTGGGCCCACGGCGAATCCGGCGAAGAACCCGGCCGCGACCAGCGCCGAGTCCTGCCCGGCACGGCCGGGTGCGGAGCGCTGCATCACCAGGACCATCGAGACCGCGTTTCCGGACACGGCGAACAACCCCACGGCCACGGCGGCCACCCATACGAGGGGCTCGAACCGGGGGGCCACGGCCAGGAGTACGGCCGCGCCGATGGCCCCGCCCGCGAGCAGCCCCGGAAGCCACGGAGCCCGGCCGGGCGTGGCGGCACGTGACCAGCCGACGCGGCCGGCGATCCCGGCGACGCCGAGGACGGCGACCAGTGCGCCCGCCACCGCGGGCCCCATGCCGAGGCGTTGGGCGCCGAACAGCGCGAGGTACGTGTTGACGGAGGCGATGCCCGCACCCAGGAAGAACGAGAAGGCCGCGAGCCAGGGCACGGGACCGCTGGGACGGGACGGCGTACGGAGGGTGGTGCCGCCCTTCGCCGGCGCGTCGGCCGGCAGCGCTCGCCGAGCCCACAGGGCCGCGAGGAACGCCGCCCCGGCAGCCACCCACACGGCACCGCGCCAGCCGAGGAAGCCCGCCGCCGCCGCGAGGGGCAGCCCGGCCGCGAAGGCTCCGAACTGGACCCCGGACTGTTTGGCGCCGGTCACCGCGCCCCGCTTCGGGGCCGGGACCGCGGCCAGGATCGCCTTGTTCGTCGCCGGGTTGGCGAGCGCCTGTGGCAGGCCGCCGAGCGCGACGGCCGCCAGGAGCAGGGCAGGCCCGGGGGCCGCGCCGATCAGGCCGAGCGCGACCGCCGACACCGCAAGCAGCGCCACGAGCGCACGCCGGGGTCCGACACGGTCCACGATCCGGCCGCCGACGGGCGAGAGAACGGCGGCCGTGCCGAACCCCACCGTTGTGGTCAGGCCGAGCACCGTCTCCGACACCCCGAGCCGGTCGACGAGGCGCGGACCGAGTGCACCGATCAGGAAGAGCTGCATCATCGAGAAGGCCATGGCGGTCGTCAGCAGCGCGGTCAGCCCGCGCACCGTGTGATGCCCGGCCTCGGCTGGTGCCGCCGTCCCTGCGGTGCTCACGTGATGCCCCTCCCCGCACGACGCCCGGGCCGTCCGTCGTCGACATCGAGAAGTCGTCGCTACCGTGCCGGAAGTTCCCGAGGCGCTCTTGTGGGACGAACCACAGTCGCGTACTCATGTCCCGACAGGTCGAGGGGCGGCCTCATGACAGCCGTACCCGCCCTCATGCCTCCGGAGAGGGGTGCAAGGATGGGCGCGCCATGACACCAGGCCGATGTTCGCGAGGAGTGCGGGCCGCGACGTTCGCGGCCGTCTGCGTGCTGCTCGCGGCGACCGGCCACATCCTGATGTCCGGGCAGGCCGTGCCCGGTTGGGCGCTCGGCCACGCCTTCGTGGGGACCGCGGCCGCAGCTTGGGCCCTGGCGGGGCGCGAGCGCGGCCTGTTGGCCGTCACGGCGGTGACCGTGGCCGTCCAGAGCGTGCTGCACACGGTGTTCTCCTGGTCGCAGCCGGCCGGCGCCGTGCCCACGCACGCCGCTGACACGGCCATGGATCACACGCACATGGGGCACGCGACCATGGGCCACGAGGTCCTCCCCCAGGCCGCCGCGGCGATGCCCGGGGCACCCGCCACCCACGACATGACGAACATGTCCTCGTCCCTCGGCATGCTGTCGGCGCACCTGTTCGCCGCGCTCCTGAGTGGTCTGTGGATGGCGTACGGCGAGCGGGCCGTCTTCCGCCTGCTGCGGGCCATGCCTCTGGGGCTCTTCCGGCCCCTGCGCCTGCTGCTCGCCGTCGTCGTCCCCGTACGACCGCGCCCCCGTCTCCGGCCCGTTCGCGCCGGTGACGAGCGCGTTCCTCGGCAACTGTTCCTCGCCCATTCCGTCATCTCACGGGGTCCTCCACGGGCGCTCGCTGTCCTCTGACAGCCGGCTCCCCGAGCACCACGGCACACGTCCGTCGCTCGGGCATCGGCCATGCCGTCGCGTTCCGCTCCGGCCGGCCGTATCCGTCACCGGCGCCGCCCTCCGCGCGCCGCCGGATCTCCCTTGCCTCGTAAGGACTTGTGGCGATGACTCCTGCCCACGACACACCCCACCAGGGACCGGCGAGAACGTCCCGCTCCGCCCACACGCCCGACGCCGACACCGACGCGGCGACGACCCTGCTCGCGCTGGCCGCCCGGGACGGCGACCCGGCCAAGGCCGACCTCTTCGTACGCGCCCTGCACCGCGACGTCTGGCGCTATGTGGCTTACCTCAGCGCCGACAAGCAGGCGGCCGACGACCTCACCCAGGAGGTCTTCCTCCGCGCTCTCGCCGCGCTGCCCCGCTTCGAGGGGCGTAGCTCGGCCCGCACCTGGCTGCTGTCCATAGCCCGCCGGACGGTGGTCGACAGCCTGCGGCGCGCGGCGGCCCGGCCCCGCATCTCCGACCGGGACGACTGGCAGACGGAGGCAGAGCACACCCAGCCCCGGGGGCTTCCCGGCTTCGAGGACGGCATCGCCCTCGCCGAGCTACTGGCCTCCATCCCGGCCGAGCGGAAGGACGCCTTCGTCCTCACCCAACTCCTGGGCCTGCCCTACGCCGAGGCCGCCGAGACCATCGGCTGTCCCGTCGGCACGGTCCGCTCGCGCGTCGCACGAGCCCGCGGCTCTCTGATCGCGCTGCTGCGGAGCGAGGAGGCCCTCCCGCCGACGCCCGCCTCGGACGAGGGCCCGACGGCCCGCAGGAGGTTCACGCGGGCACCCGCTCTCGCCTGATCTCTCGCGTCTCGCGGGGGACGGAGGCGGGCCGGCAGTGCGCTGCCGGCCCGCCTCACCCGGGGGAACCGAACCGACCCACCGTCCGACTCCTCCAGAGACGCGCCCGATCCGAGCGGCGCTGTACGTCCTGCTTCGGAGAGGCGGCCGATGGACACACCCCGAGACTCGTCATCGCGCGTGCGCGCGGTGCTGCGGACGCCGACGCCCCTCGCCTCCTTGTGGGGGTTCCTCCTCCTGCTGGCTGTGGTCTTCGTGGGGTCGTACGCGCTCGGAGCGGCCGTGGGGCCGATCGGGCCCGGAACGCGCCCGCCCTCGACGAGCGGTACCGGTGGCGAATCGGCGCCGGAGGACACGCACGACACGCGGCACACGCACTCGGGAGACCACCGGTGACGGCCGAACCCCTGGCGATCCTGGTGACGACGGACCTGGTCGTCAGCGGCATGACGTGTGCTGCGTGCGTCAACCGGGTCGAGAGGAAGCTCTCCCGGCTGGAAGGCGTCACAGCCACCGTCAACCTGGCGACCGGACGGGCCCGCGTGAACCATCCTGCCGCGGTTTCGGTCGATGACCTCGTCGCGACCGTCGAGAAGGCCGGCTACACCGCCGCGCTCCCCGAACCGCCCGTCGAACGGCGGCGCGGCCCCGAAGCGAAGCCCCCGGACCCGGACCCGGAGCGCGAAAGGCTCGTGATCACGGCGGCCCTGGCTCTGCCGGTACTGGTCCTGTCCATGGCGTCGGCGCTGCAGTTCCGCAACTGGCAGTGGCTGTGCTTCGCGCTGGCGGCGCCGGTGGCCGTGTGGGGAGCGTGGCCGTTCCACATGCGTGCGCTGCGTGGACTGCGGCACTCGGCGTCGACCATGGACACCCTGGTGTCGCTCGGCGTGGCGGCTTCGTTCGGGTGGTCCGCGTATGCGCTCTTCCTCGGTGGCGCCGGGGACCCGGGGATGCGGATGCCGTTCACCCTGACGCCCTCGGCCGCGGAGGGCATGGCGCACGTCTACCTCGAAGCGACCGTCGGAGTACCGCTGTTCGTGTGGGCGGGCCGTGTCCTGGAGGCTCGGGCCCGGCGCGGGACGGGGGCGGCGTTGCGGTCACTCGCCGAACTGAGTGTGAAGGACGTGTCGGTACGCGAAGAGGACGGCGAACGTCTCATCCCTCTGGGGCTGTTGCGCGTCGGACAGTCGTTCGTCGTGCGCCCCGGCGAGCGCGTCGCCACCGACGGCGAGGTGGTGGAGGGCAGTTCCGCGGTCGACCTGTCCCTGGTCACCGGGGAGAGCGAGCCGGTCGAGGTCGAGCCGGGCTCCGCGGTCGTCGGAGGCTCGGTCAACGTCGTCGGCCTGCTGCTCGTACGGGCCACTGCGGTCGGCGCGGACACGCGCCTCGCCCGCATCGCCCAGCTGGTGACCGAGGCCCAGACCGGCAAGGCTCGGACACAGCGGCTGGCCGACACGGCGGCCGGCGTGTTCGTCCCCGTGATCCTGGCCCTGGCCGTCGGCACCCTCGGATTCTGGCTCGGCACCGGCAGTGATCCGCAGGCCGCAGTGACAGCGTGCGTCGCGGTCCTGGTCGTGGCCTGCCCGTGCGCGCTGGGCCTCGCGACGCCGACGGCGCTTCTGGCCGCGTCCGGCCGGGGCGCCCAACTCGGTGTTCTGGTCGGAGGCCCGAAGGCCCTGGAGGGACTGCGGCACATCGACACCGTCGTGCTCGACAAGACCGGCACACTCACCTCGGGTCGGATGAGTGTCGTCCGTGTCAGCACCGTTCCCGGTGGCCTCGACGCGAAGGCCGTCCTGCGGCTCGCCGGGTCGGTCGAACAGGGATCGGAACACCCGCTGGGTCGGGCGATCGTCGCCCACGCCCGGCGCACGGCGACCGAATCGGCTCTGCCGAGCGTCGCCGACTTCCGCGCCCTGCCGGGCCGGGGCGCGCGCGGCGCGGTCGACGGCAGGCTGGTGATCGTCGGCGCACCGGACGGCGAGTTGCCCGCCGCGCTCGCGGACGCGCTGACGTCCGCCGAGGCCGGTGCTCGTACCGTCGTCCTGGTCCGCGTCGACGGGGAGGCCGTGGCCCTGATCGAGATCGGGGACGCCGTGCGCCCCGGGAGCCATCGCGCCGTGGACACGCTCCGCCGCCTCGGCGTGCGCCCGGTCCTGGCCACCGGCGACGCGAAGGCGCCGGCCCTGGCGGTGGCCGCGGAGCTGGGTATCGAGGAGGTCCACGCCCGCTGCACGCCCGAGGACAAGGCAGCCCTCGTACGGGCGCTGCGCGAGCGGGGACATCGGGTCGCCGTCGTCGGCGACGGGATGAACGACGCCGCCGCGCTCGCCGCCGCGGACCTGGGCATCGCCCTGGGCAGCGGCACCGACGTCGCCATCGGGGCGGCGGACGTGACGCTCGTGCGGACCGGCGTCGAGGCCCTGGCCGACGCCGTCCGCCTCGCCCGGCGGACCCTGGGCACGATCCGCGCCAACCTCGTCTGGGCCTTCGGCTACAACGTGGTGACCGTGCCCCTGGCGATGGCCGGCCTGCTCAACCCGATGGTGGCGGCCGCCGCGATGTCGGCGAGTTCGGTCCTGGTGGTCGGCAACAGCCTGCGGCTCCGCGCCTGGCAGCCCTCGGCAGCAGCTCGGCGCGGGACTCGTTGACGTCACCGGCCCCGTCGGGCCCGCCTCGCGTCGTACGCGAAGGCGGGCCGACGGCGGTTCCGCCCCTCAGCAGATGCCGCCGCCCCGGCCGCTGACGTCTTCACAGATCTTGAACTTGGCGCTGGTGCCCTTCTCCGCGGTGTTCCCTGCGGCCACCCGCCCCTTCATTGCTCGCCGGGTCCTTCTGCTGGGCCAGGCCGCCAGGTGCCGGGCGATGACCACCCGCGGCGCCCGCAACCGGATCGGCTGGGCCGTCCAGTTCGGCACCCCTGACCTCCCCACTGCTCACCGACTCCGAGTTGTCACTGGGCCACAAGCTCTGGCGAGCGTTGAACGATCCGCTCCTCAGGGACGCCGAAGTTCATTGAAGATCCACTCGCTTCGATCCCACCATGGGCACATTGAAAATGGTCGTCGTTTTCATATACCTTCGTGTCGAACGCCCTCGACACCTCAGGAGATCCCGATGGCCGTCCCCAAGCGGAAGATGTCCCGCAGCAACACCCGCCACCGCCGGGCCCAGTGGAAGGCCACGACGACGCAGCTCGTCCCGATCACGGTCGACGGCTCCGTGTACCAGGTCCCGCAGCGGCTGGTGAAGGCCTACGAACGCGGCCTGCTGCGCCCTGAGGGCTGAGCCGGACGACCGACACGAAGCCCGCCCCGCTGCCTGTCACCGTCCTGTCCGGGTTCCTCGGAGCCGGCAAGACCACCCTCCTCCACCACGTGCTCGGCAACCGCGAAGGCCTGCGGGTCGCGGTCATCGTCAACGACATGAGCGAGGTCAACATCGATGCCGCGCTCGTACGCGGCGGAGAGGCGGCGCTGTCACGGCCCGAGGAGCGGCTCGTCGAGATGACCAACGGGTGCATCTGCTGCACCCTGCGCGACGACCTGCTGGAGGAGGCGGACCGGCTGGCCCGCGAGGGGCGCTTCGACTAACTCCTCATCGAGTCCAGCGGGATCTCCGAGCCGATGCCGGTGGCGGCCACGGTCTCTTTCCCGCGCGGCGACGGCGCCACCCCGGGCGACCTGGCCCGGCTCGACACCATGGTCACCGTCGTGGACGCCGCGAACTTCCTGCCGGAACTCACCAGCGGCGACGAACTCGCCGCACGCGGACTCGACCAGTACGAGGACGACGAGCGCACCGTCAGCGATCTCCTCATGGATCAGATCGAGTTCGCGGACGTCATCGTCCTCAACAAGCTCGACCTCCTCGGGCCGGCGCAGGTCTCCCGACTGCGCGCGACTCTCTCGCGGCTCAACCAGGAGGCCCGGATCGTTCCCGCCATCCGCGGGAAGGTGACCCTTGAGCAGGTACTGGGCACGGGCCTGTTCGATGTCGAGCGCGCACAGCAGGCCCCGGGGTGGGTCAAGGAGCTGAACGGCGACCATGTCCCGGAGACCGAGGAGTACGGGATCTCCTCGCTCGTGTTCCGCTCGGACCTGCCGTTTCACCCCGACCGGCTGTGGGCCTTCGTCACCAAGGGCCTCGGCAACGGAACCTTCGGACAGATCCTGCGCTCCAAAGGCTTCATCTTGCTCGCCAGCCGCCCCCGCGTGACTAGCCTCTGGTCCCCAAGCCTGCGCCGCCGCCCGCTTCGAACCATCGGGAACCCGCGCACCGGGCACCACGCAGAGCCAGGAGCTCGTCTTCAGCGGCACAGGCCTGCGCGCCGACGCCCCGCGGGCGGCCCTCGAAACCTGCCCCCTCGGCCCGGGCTAAGCCGTGCCCGCCCTGGACGACTTCCCGGCTTGGGAGACGTAAGGCATCGACGACGCCTGCGAGCACGAGCACGCCGACCCGGAGGCGGCCTGAAGACCAAGATCCGGGCCATTGACGGACCAAGGCCCGCCCGATGTCCGCCATCGGCATCGTTTTCGCTGGTCAACGAAGTCCTGAGCTGTGTACCACCAGCACACGAAGAAGGTGCTGCGTGACCTCGGCCGCGAGCACCCGCGACCGAGGTCGTGATCACGACTTCGACGTTGGTGCAGGTTTGCCCGCCGACGTCGACAGGCGGTTGCGTGATCCCGCGGTTCTTCGAACCCGCAGGCGTCATGGAAGCGGCATCACCCGGATCCGATCGCCGACGCACCGGTGCGCGACCGCGGCCTCGCGTCGATAATTGCGCCATGATGCGCATTCGCAAAGGGCATCCGCCGACGCCCTGACCCGACGCACCATCAGGAAAGTCGGCATCAGTCCGCACGAAGCCGCCCTCGGGCGCCACGAACCGCCGAGATCAACAATTGCACCTACGCGCCCCTGACCTGCAAAGACCCTGCTCAGCGACTTGCCTGCTCATCTCACCAGGAGGTATCCGCGAGGATGCTCGGCTTCGTCCGTGATGGCACCCTCCGCGAGGACTGCGTCGTCAACGGCGCCGTCTCCGATTCCTGGGTCTTCGGCCTCCTCCGCCGCGCGTGGCACCCGACGGCCACGCCGACGGTCGGCCGCTAGGGCCGAGAACTGCCCGCCTTTCGGTCCGCAATCCCCACCGAGGTCACCGTGGGCCGGTCCGGCGAGCTCAACGTCTTCGCTTGCCCCATCGATCCCGACCATCCACACCGCTGGAGCGTCCAGTGGCTCGTCGGGTCCGCCTGGAGCGGCAACATTCTCATCGGCGTGCGCGGGTGTTGTCGCTTCTCGGGTTCTGGCTCAACTTCTATGATTCCGACGTCTCGATCGCGAGATCGGCTCGTCGCACGCGCGGAAGCAGCAGGCCAGGGGGATCACCCCGGCCCTCCACCGGAGACTTTCGGCGGGGAGGTACGAGGTTGCGAATGCACCTGTCGAAGCCCGACATCGACTTCCCGACCGGCGACGCTCCCACCGAGTTGCAGATCGTGGCTTGGGCAGCCAGTGCATGGACGGTGGGTGCCGTCCAGAAGCGGTGGGCTGTCGCGAATCCCGGCAGGTCGACGGCCACGACCTCGCGTTCACGAGCTAGCAGGTCGATGGCGGGTGCCCAGGCCTCCCGGTCAGACGGCGGATCACGACAGGACCGGGCCGCTGCCGCGACGGCTGCTGACGAGCTGGACATTCGACATACCGGGATTGAACGGCGATGGGTGGTATCGAGCGAGTTGGTTGGGGGTTGCGCGCATCGGGCGGGTGTCCACACCCGTCGATCGGCCCACGCCAGCGCTTCTTGCCAACAGCTTGGACTCAGCCCTGCGACGTGATGTGGTTGATGACCGCGGTGAAGTCATCAGTCGGCGAGAAGTCCACGTATTCGCAGTCCTCGAGGGCCACGGGGGCGTGTCCGGGCGGCCAGTAGAACGCCTGTCCCGCCTCGTAGACCTCCTCACCGTCCTTCGTCACCATCTTCAGCCGGCCCTTGAGCATGTACCCCCAGTGCGGGCACTGACAGAGATCATCGGTCAGTCCCTTCAGAGCCGGCCGCAGGTCCGTCCCCTGAGGCAGCTGCACGAAGGCCACGGACAGGTCTCCGCCGACCGCTCGCGTACGGAGTTCGACGCCTCCGCCCTCGATTGCGACTGGTGTGTCCTGTCGGGTTGTCCCGGTCATGGCTGCCTCGCTTCGTTCGTACTGCGGCCGTGTGCCTCGCTTCCAGGCTGGCCCCGGCGGTCGGGGCTCGCCAGGCGGGCCCACGGGCTGCCGACCCCATCCCCCTCCCGACTCTCCACTCGCCACGATCCAGCTCTGGCCGGCATCTGCGCCAGGACGGATGGAGTCGCTCCGCTTCGACGTGGAGCCGTACAACATCCACACCACAGTGAACGGCCAGCAGCCCGGCGACCCCGCCGAACTCGCCCGCGCCCTGCTGACCATCGCCGACCAGGAAGAGCCGGGCGAACGCGGCGATGTACACCAGCGCCGCGACCTTCTCGTGGTTGCCGGCCTCGCGGCATGAGCGTCACCGGGCCAAGCTGACCTCTCGGCGCGGAAGCGTGCTGTGGGCGCCGGTGCGAAGCGCCGGTTCGTGTTCGTCGACCGACTTCTGGCCGCCCTCGTCCATCTCCGTCACGGTGCCACTCATGACGCGCTGGCCTGCTGGTTCGGAGTCGTCCGCTCCACCGTCACCCGGGCCATCGGCGAGGTGCGGCCGTTGCTCGCCGAGCGGGGGTGCACGATCAGCCCCGGCGTCCGGCTGCGAACACTGACCGAAGTCATCGACCACCTCGGCGCCAGTGTGCAGACCGGGATCATCGACGGCACCGAGATCCGAGTCGGCCGGCCGGCCGCTGGACGCAAGGACCGGGACACGTTCATCTCCGGGAAGAGCAAGCAGAACGCCGTCAAGACCATGGTCCTCACCGACCAGAACGGGCGGGTGCTGTTCTGCAGCCCGGACAGGCCACCCAGACGTAGCGGAGGTCGGTCGGTCAGCTCGCCGCCCATACCGCGTCCCTGATCAGGTCGGCGACCCGTGTGGGCTCGGAGAGGACGACGGCGTGGGAGGCGTCCGGAAGTTCGACGACGACGGCTCCTGCCCGTGCGGCGCCGAAGCGCTGGACCTCGGGACTGATCGTGCGGTCCGCCCCGGCCACCAGGGCCCAGGACGGTTTGGACCGCCACGCCGCCACGGACGCGGTCTCGGTGAAGGCAGCTGTGGCGAGCGGGCGTTGGGTCGCTGCCAGAGCACCGGCGACGTCCTCGGGCACGTCCGCCGCGAAGACGGAGGGAAAGGCCGTCTCCTCGATGGTGACCTCGACCGCCGAGTCACCGTCGAGGAGCGGGTACGTCCACTCCTTCAGGTTGCCCGTCAGGGGGGATTCGGGAAAGCTCGCCTGGAGCCGGCCTAGGCTCTCGCCCTCGTTGGGCACGTAGGCGGCGACGTAGACCAGCGCGACGACGTTCTCCGCGGTGCCGGCCACGGTGATCAGCGCACCGCCGTAGGAGTGGCCGACGAGTACGGCCGGGCCGTCGACCTGCGCGAGGACGGAGGTGAGGTAGGCGGCGTCCGATGTCAGCCCCCGCAGCGGGTTCGACGGAGCGATCACCGGGATACCGCTGCTCCGCAGTTCCGAGATGACGCCTATCCAGCCTGTCGCATCGGCGAAGGCGCCGTGTACGAGGACGACGGTGGGGTGGGTCATGCGAGTTCTCTTCTCGGTGTCGGGCCACGTGTGGGGCGTCGTCACGACGGGCAGGTCGCGGCCCGGAATTCGGCAAGAGGTCCGTACGATGGTTACTCACGGTAGAGCCGTGGAAGTGGCTCCTCTTGTACGTGCGCGCAGCCGCGCTGTCATGACAGCGCACACGCGCCTCAGCGGCTTCACTCGTCCTGGGCGCCGGCGGTCGTCGTCGCGAAGGCCGAGGTCGCCAGCGCCTGCCATTCGCTGGGGCTCATGCCATAGGCCCCGCGGAACGTGCGGCTGAAGTGCGAGGGGCTGCTGAACCCCCAGCGGTGGGCCACCGCGGCCATGGTGATTCTCCGGTTGGAGCGGCCCAGCTCCAGCCGGCAGAACTCAAGCCTGCGCTGCCGCACCCATTGGCTCACCGTGCTGCCGTCGTTCTGGAAGAGCTTCTGCAGGTACCGGACGGAGATGTGGTGGGCGCGTGCGATCGACTCCGGTGAGAGGTCCGGGTCCATCAGATGTTCCTCGATGTAGCCGTGGATACGGGACAGCATCTCGTTGACGGTCCCGGACGCGTCATCGGCCTCGTCCGTCGTGTCCGCTTCGAGGAGCTCCATGACCAGGACGGAGAGGAGGTGTACGGCCGTCCGGGCACGTCGGTCCCCGATCATGGACCGGCGGAACTCCTCCTTGGCGGCGAGCGCGGTCAGGAAGTCGGACGCCAGCGCCCCGATCCCCTCCCCGCCGCGTACGGGTACGCCAAGCACCCGGTTCAGTTCCGACTCCGTGACGCCCAGGTAGCAGCGGGGCACCCGGAAGAAGATCATCTGGCAGTCTTCTCCGAACTGCAGCAGATGCCGTCGGGCCGGGTCGCAGAAGACCAGGTCGTTCGGCTCCAACAGGGTCTTGGTGCGCTCGTGGACAACGGTGACGGGCCCACGGACATGGACGCCGAGGTAGACGTGGGTCCGGTCGTTCGTGTCCGGCACCTCGGAAAGCATCTGGACCAGCCTCCCCGAGCGGGAGGAGGACGAGGTCGAATCGGGCGCTTGCCGGGGCGCCCGTTCGGGCGCACGTGACATCAGTGTGAGAGGCATGGGGATTCCTAGCCGTAGGTGCGTGCGGGCGGAGGGCGGATTCACGCCCCGTTCGCCGGCTCCTCGGCCAGGAACTTCTCCACCACGGCATTGAAGGCCGGCGGGTTCTCCAGGAAGGGGAAGTGCGAGCTCGCCACGTCCGAGGCGAAGACGTGCAGGCGTGCGCCGGGAATCCGCTCGGCGACGAAGCGCTGCGAATCGGGGTGCACATGGCTTCCCTCGCAGCCGATCACCAGGGTCGGCACATCGATGCGGGGAAGCACGTCGCGCCAGTCCTGCGCGCAGTGGTCGAACAGCAGCGGTACGCCCGCGTAGGCGGGTGTCGACCGGATCTCCTCGCCGACGAAGGCCAGCACCTCGGGGTCGGGCTCGCCGGAGAACATGCCGCGCACGAAGTCGGCGCGGACCGTGTCGCCCTCCGGCCCCGCGAGGGCCGCACCCAGGTACAACAGCCCCGACACATCGAAGATGGCACCGGAGTCCCGCTGTTCCCGCTCGGTCATCCAGGGCACGGCGGCGACCGCCGCGGGCTGGTCGACGGCGACGAAGCGCCGGATCCGTCCGGTCCCGTACAGGTCGATGAAGCTCCACCACACCGAGACGCCCATGGACCAGCCCAGTGCGTCGAAGCGGTCGAGACCGAGATGGTCGACGAGTTCGAGCACATCGCGGGAGAGCCGGGCGATGCGGTAGCCGTGCCGCGGCTTGCCGGACTTCCCATGGCCGCGGAGGTCGACGGTGACGACGCGACGGCCGGGCGCCAACCCCTCGATCTGGTGGCGGAACATCGCCTGCGTCTGCCCCCAGCCGTGCAGCATCACCAGCGGGACGCCCTCGCCGCCGGTGTCCTGGTACGCGAGCCGTGCGCCGTCCGTCGTGATCAGTTCCTTCATGACCTCTCCCCTGGTCAGAGGGCGGTACATCGTTCCCGCCCGTCCCGAACATCATCGAATGGGGCCCGCCGCCCGCACCACCGCGAGCTGTAGGAATCGGGCCGTGGATCCTCCTCGCTTTGTCGAAGCGAGTCCGTGGTCAGACGGCCCCGTCGCCGCCCGGCGCGAGGAGTTCCTCGATCCTGAGGCCGAGGTGGAGAGTGAGCCGGTCGGCGCCGTCGTCGAGGTCGAGTCCGGTGATCTCCTGGATCTGGCGCAGGCGGTAGTAGAGCGAGGTGCGGTGGATTCCCAGCGTGTCCGCGGTCCGGGGAATCGATCCCGCGTGTTCGAGGAAGCAACGCAGGGTGTCCCGCAGGCGGTCGCCGCCATGAGTGTCGCTCAGGGTACGGAGCGGCTTCGGGACCAAAGACGCGTTCAGGGCGTGCTCGGGAAGCTGGAGCAGCACCGCGAGCTCCCCGAGCAGCTCCCAGTCACCGGCGCTCTTCAGGGTGGGCAGTCGGCGTGCCGCGCGTGCCGCCACGAGCGCCTGCTCGTACGACGTCCATGCGTCGTCCAGACTGGAGTGCCGGCCGCCGACGCCGATCACGGGGTCCGCCGACGGGCCCAGGAAGGTGCGGAGTTCGTCCAGGATGCGAGCGGACTGTGCGGTGATCTCGTCCTGGCCGGGTGGGCGGTCGCGCAGCTGGAGCAGTGTCGCCCGCTCCTTGCCGATCGCGACGAGGCCCTGGGCGGAGCGCGTCTGCCGGAACCCCTCCAGCGCCCCCCACAGGGCCGCCTCGGACTGCCGCACGAGCTCGGTCGCGCAGCTCAGCTGGACGACGGTGACCAGGACGTGCTCCGCCGCTCCGAGCAGTCCGAGTTCCCTGCCCCGCCGCCGTGCGGTGGTGCGGGCGGCGACGTCGGTACCGACGAGTTCGAGGACCAGGTCCCGCTCGTCGGCCTTCGGGGTGTCGGCGGCGATGTGCTCTCCGTGCATCTGGGCGGCCATGGCGTCCGCGGCCCGGGCGATGGCACGCGTCTCCTGCTCCCCGAGCGCCTTCTCGGGCACGACCACCATGAGCAGCCCGAGGAGATGCCCGCGCTCGCGCAGCGGCACGACGTAACGGGGCAGCAGCCCGAGATCGTCACGGCCGTCGACGAATCCGGCTCTGGACCACTGGGTCACGCCCTGGGCGAGGATGTAGCGGATGGTCGCGTTGTCGGCGCGGCCCTGCAACAGGGTGCCGATGCGTACCGGGTCCTCGTCGCCGAAGTGGCGGCTCGTGCAGACCAAGCGGACCAGCGGGTCATCGACGGCGACGGACCGGCCGAGCCGCTCCGCGAGCTCGTCGACAAGCGCCTGGAGCTCGGGGCTGCCAGGGCGGGCTCGCTGGAGCCTTACGGTCATGCGCTGTTCCTCTCTCGACCAACTGTCCCCGCGAACTTCTCCATTCCGCGGCTCTTGATCATTCTGAGGAAGCGACGACGTCGGCACATCACACGAATCGTCCATTGCCCTGAGGCCCGCATGGGATCCGAAGCGACTACTCTCCGCTGTCGCGGTCCTTCACCAGCCGGGTCAGCTCCCCGCGCGAGGTGACGTCCAGCTTGGTGAAGGCCCGGCGCAGGTGCGAGCTCACCGTGTGCGGCGAGAGGGAGAGGTGCTCGGCCACCTGTTGGTTGGTCAGCCCTTGAGCCACGAGCCGTACGACCCGTATCTCCGCGGCCGTCAGCTCGGGCCACGCACCGGGGTGTCCGGCCGTCGAGGGCCGGCGGCGGACACCGGCGGCCCGCAGGCGCCGGCGGACGCGTGCGACGTCCCGCTCGGCGCCCGCTCGCGCGTAGAGCGCGAGGGCCGTGTCGAAGTACGGCACCGCTTCGGACGTGCGGGTGGCCGCCAGCTTCCGTCCGGCGTCCTCCAGTGCCGACGCCCGGGCCAACGGCCGAGGGCAGTCCTCGTACAGCCGGACGGCGCGTACGAGAGGGGTGAGGTCGTTGTCGAGGAGCCCCCGGGCGTGCGCGGCAGTGGCGGCCAGGAACGTGAGGTCGGGGTTGAGCACGGCCAGTCGCTCGGCCAGGGCCACTGCCTGCGCGGCCCGTTCGTGCGCGCCGGCACGCAGCGCCAGGCGGACGAGGACCGGGGCGTCGGCCGGGTCGACCAAGCCGGCGTAGGCCGGCCGGTCCGCGGCGGGCGACGTCATCACCTCGTCGAGTTCGGCCATGGCACGGTCGGGGCGGCCTTCGAAGTCGGCCATCAGTGCCAGCATCCAGGAGCCGAAGTGCCGGACGACGGGTGCACCGTCGCTCCGCATGCGCCTCGCCTCCGCCGCGTACGCTCGCGCGGTCTGCTGGTCGTTGGTGTGGAGGGCGACGCGCATCATCACGTACCGGAGCGTGACGTCGGCGAGGTTGCCCGGGCCGAGATCGTCGGTCGTCGCGGCCGCGGCTTCGGCGTCGGCCCGGGCGTCCGCCAGCCGTCCGGCCTCCAGAAGGATGCGGGAGCGGGTCATGAGCCACATCCCGGTGGCCGCCGTCCGGCCCTGCTCCCTGGTGATCCGGATGCCGTCCTCCGCGGCGGCGAGCGCCTCCGCGGAGCGTCCGGTGGTGTTCGACAGGAGAGCGTGCCACAAGGCCTCCGGAACCCACAGCGAGGTGCTGACGCCCAGGGCGTCGGCCAGCGCGGCGGACCGCTCGGCCTGCCGGAACGCCTCGGTCAAGTCCATGCGGTGGAAACTCACGGCCGAGCGGACCGTCGTCAGCGTGGCCTCGGCGGAGCGGTCCCCCGCTGCCGCTGCGGTCTCCCACGCCTCCGCGGCGACCTGCTCGGCCGCCGAGTGGTCGCCCGACATCGACAGGCCGACAGCGAGCATGGCGAGCAGTCGCCCCCTCAAGTCCACGGGGATCCCGGGCAGTGCCGACCCGGCGCGGGCCTGGCGGACCGCCTCGGAGAAGTCGAACGGTACGGCGAGGCGCGCCAGGGCAAGGCGTATGCGCGCCTCGTCCTCTGGTCCGAGAGCGCCGGTCGCCAGGGCGGAGGCCCCCAGCTCACGCGCCTGGGCGGCCCGGCCCGTCTGCCAGAGCAGCGGGATCGTCTCGGCGATGACCCGCGGCCGCTCCGGAGCGTCCGCCGTGGTGAGCTCCAGGGCCTTGAGACTGCGTTCCGCGGCGGGACCGGGAGCGGTGGCCGCGAGTTCGGCCGCGGCGGTGCGCAGCCGGTCGGCCTCCGCCGCGTCTCCCCGCCCCGCTCTCCCGGCCTCCGCCGCACCTGCCGGTGCTCTCCCGGCCGGCGGCCCGGGACGCTCGACGGGGGAGGTCGCGCTCCCCGGCGGCAGCTCGGCGGCTTGACCACGCAGGGCTTGACGCAGGGGCAGGGGGAGGCCGGCTTCCACTGCCTCGCGGATCAGGTCGTGGCGGAAGGCGAGGTGATCGCCGCTTTCGATGAGCAGATCGGCGTCGAGGGATTCCCGTACCGCTGTGATGAGCGCCGCCGAGGACCTGCCGAGCAGTTCGGCCAGCAGCGCGACGGTGACCGGGCCGCCCACGGCGGCCGCCGTCTGCACCAGCGCCCGTGCCTCGTCGGACAACTGGTCGAGGCGGCGCACGACGGAGGGGAGTTCCCGTGGGGCGGGGGGTCCGGCCGACAGCCTGGCCGTGCCGCTCTCGATCGTCACTGCCTCCCGCAGCGAGCCGAGCAGCGCGACCAGCAGCTGCGGGACCCCTTCGGCGCGACGGACGACGCGGAGGACGTCCGGGCCGGGAGCGGCGCCGAGGACGTCCTCGGTGATCCGTGTGGTGGCCTGGTCGTCCAGCGCTCCCAGCGCCAGCTCGTGTGCGCCTGCCTGCCGGATCCTGTCCAGGGTCGTGCGCACTCCCGACGGCACACTGCCGCCGCGCACGGCGACCAGCCACAGGATGGCGTGCGACGAGAGTCCGGCCGCGAGGGTGTTGAAGGTGAGAAGGGTCAGATCGTCGCACCATTGGAGGTCGTCGAGGACGACGAGCAGCGGGCCGTTTCGAGCCGTCTCCCGCAGGCGGTCCCCCAGTTCCTGGAGCAGCCAGAAGCGCTGGCCGGGGGTCGTGGCGAGGTCCCTGAGGCGGACGGCGCCCGACAGCGGTTCCTCGCCGGAGAGCAGACCGTCGAGGAGCGGGCCGAGCGGCACGAACTGTTCGTCGGGGTCCGCCGCTCCCTCGAACACCCTCGTCCCGCGCCGCCTCGCGGCTGCCGCGGCCTCCGCGAGGATCCTGGACCTGCCGATGCCGACGGGGCCTCCGAGGCGGATGATCCCGCCTTCGCCCCGGTCGAGCGCGTCGAGCCGCGCCTCGATGAACGCCAGTTCGGCGTCCCTGCCGCGGAGGGGCGTCCGTACACCCCCGAGTTCCTCGGGCACGGTCCTTGTCGTCACTCGGTTCACGCTCATACGGCGCAACAGTATGAACCATATGAACCACCCCGCCGTCGCCCGGCCCGAGGGGCCCGTCTCAGTCGAAGCGCAGGTCGGCGAGTTGCCGTTCGAGGACGGTGATGTCGTCCTCGGGCTCTTCACCGACCGGGCGGGCCGCCATGAGCGCGGCGAGCTCGACGCCCGCCCGGCGGACGCGGCCCGGCAGGCCGTCGGTGTACTCGTCTCCCCCCGAGCCCCAGTCCTCGGAGGCCGCGAACACGGCGGTGGGGACGACGACGGCGCGGAGATGGGCGAAGAGCGGGCGCACGGCGTGCTCAAGGACCAGGGAGTGGCGGGCGGTACCGCCCGTCGCCGCGATCAGGACCGGCTTCCCGGTGAGGGCGTCCGGATCGATCACGTCGAAGAAGGACTTGAAGAGACCGCTGTAGGAAGCCGCGAACACGGGAGTCACCACGATCAGGCCGTCAGCCGCCGTCACCGCGTCGATCGCGGCGCTCAGTCGCGGCGGCGGAAAGCCGGTCACGAGGTGGTTGGCGATGTCGCCGGCCAGTTCCCGCAGCTCCACGACCTCGGTCGACGGCGCCTGCCCCCGGGCGGCGAGTTCGTCGCGGGCCGCCTCGGCCAGCCGGTCCGCGAGCAGGCGGGTGGAGGAGGGGGTGCTCAGCCCCGCGGAGACGACGATCAGCTTCATGCGGCGGACACCTCCCGGACAACTCGGAGCGACGTGTGCGTGGGGGCCTCCGGCACGTCGGACGGACGCCCCTTCGCGAACTCCCTCCGCAGGACGGGCACGACCTCTTCGCCGAGGATGTCCAGCTGTTCGAGGACGGTCTTCAGAGGCAGGCCCGCATGGTCCATCAGGAACAGCTGGCGCTGGTAGTCGCCGACGCTCTCCCGGAACGACAGGGTCCGCTCGATGACCTGTTGGGGAGAGCCCACCGTCAGCGGGGTCTGCTCGGTGAAGTCCTCCAGCGACGGGCCGTGGCCGTACACGGGAGCGTTGTCGAAGTAGGGACGGAACTCCCGTACGGCGTCCTGGGAGTTCTTGCGCATGAAGACCTGTCCGCCCAGGCCGACGATGGCGTCCTCCGGCCGGCCGTGGCCGTGGTGCGCGAATCGACGCCGGTAGAGCTGCACCATGCGCCGGGTGTGGTCGGCCGGCCAGAAGATGTTGTTGTGGAAGAAGCCGTCGCCGTAGAAGGCGGCCTGCTCCGCGATCTCGGGGGACCTGATGGATCCGTGCCAGACGAAGGGCGGTACGCCGTCCAGGGGGCGGGGTGTCGAGGTGAAGGCCTGGAGCGGCGTACGGAACGTGCCCTCCCAGTCCACGACGTCCTCGCGCCACAGCCGGCGCAGCAGCGTGTAGTTCTCCTTGGCGAGGTCGATGCCCTGGCGGATGTCCTGTCCGAACCACGGGTAGACCGGGCCGGTGTTGCCGCGCCCCAGCATGAGGTCGACCCGGCCGTCGGCCAGGTGCTGGAGCATCGCGTAGTCCTCGGCGATCTTCACCGGGTCGTTGGTGGTGATCAGCGTCGTGGACGTGGACAGGATCAGCTTCTCGGTGCGTGCGGCGATGTGGCCGAGCATGGTCGTCGGCGACGACGGGACGAACGGCGGGTTGTGGTGCTCGCCCGTCGCGAAGACGTCCAGGCCGACTTCCTCGGCCTTGAGGGCGATGGCGACCATCGCCTTGATGCGCTCGTGTTCCGACGGAGTACGGCCGTTGGTGGGGTCGGGGGTCACGTCCCCGACGGTGAAGATGCCGAACTGCATGGGGTGTCTGCTCTCCTGAGCTCGTCCGGTTCCCGCGCCGGGGATCCGGAGGCCGGGGGGACGCCGGGGGCTCCGGCGTCCCCGGCGGGTCAACGGTGCGGCGTCACTTCGCCAGGAAGGCGAGGAGGGCGGTGTTGACCTCCTCGGCGTGGGTCCACAGCAGACCGTGCGGGGCGCCCTCGATCTCGACGTAGTCGGCCGACGGGAGCGCCTTGTGGAACGGGCGCGCCGTGCCCTCGGCCGGCAGGATGCGGTCGGCGGTGCCGTGCAGGATCAGAGCCGGCACGTCGACGGCGGGGATGTCGGCGCGGAAGTCGGTGTACCAGGTCGCCGGCGCGGCGGACGCGGCGAAGGAGCCGCCGCGGGCTGCGGTGTTCCAGCTGTTGCGGACGGCCTCCTCGCTGATGCGGGTGCCCAGGTTCTCGTCGAGGTTGTAGAAGTCGTTGAAGAAGGCCGTGTAGTAGGCGTAGCGGTCGGCCTTGACGGCGGCGACGACGCCGTCGAAGAACTCCTTCGGGGCGACGCCGTCCGGGTTGTCGTCGCTCTTGAGCAGGCAGGGCTCGAGCGAGGCCAGGAAGGCGACCTTGGCGACGCGGCCGGAGCCGTACGTGGACACGTAGCGGGCGACCTCGCCGGTGCCCATGGAGAAGCCGACCAGGACGGCGTTCTTCAGGTCGAGGGTCTCCAGCACGGTGTTCAGGTCGGCCGCGAAGGTGTCGTAGTCGTAGCCGATGGTCGGCTGGGAGGACTGTCCGAAACCGCGGCGGTCGTACGTGATCACTCGGTAGCCGGCGTCGAGGAGCGCGGCGCTCTGGCGCTCCCAGGAGTGGCCGTCGAGCGGGAAGCCGTGGATGAGGACGACGGGCTGACCGGCACCCTGGTCCTCGAAGTACAGCTCGATGGGGTTGGTGTTCTCCTGGCCCACGGTGATGTACGGCATGGGGATGCTTCCTCGATTCGGGTCGGCTGGTCCGCGCGTCGAAACGGCGCGGTATGCCCGTCACGCTAGGACCGGTCCTGCACCTCCTGTTGCCGTACAACGCACCACACCTTGCACGGGGGCGCAGAGGGCACTCAGCCGCCGGCGGCTGTTCCGGCGTCGCCCTCCGCAAGCACGATCCGGGCCAGATGGACCGGATCGAGCGCACCGAGAGCTTGCGGAAGATCGACGCCAGATGAGTGTTGACCGTGTGCGGGGAGACGACGAGGGCCTCCGCGGCCGACCGGTTGGTGTGGCCCGCGGCGATCAGCCGGGCGACCTTGCGTTCCGAGGCCGTGAGCGCGTCCCAGCCCTGGCCGGGGCGCGGCCGGAGACCTCCGGTGCGCCGGCCGGAGCGGCTGGTGGCCCGTTCCAGATCGGCCCGGACCCGGTCGGCCTCGACATCGGCCCCCGCCTGGGCGTAGATGTCGTGTGCCCTGGTCAGAGCGGGTGTCGCGGCGGGGTCGCCCGCTGTGAGGAGTGCGCGCCCGAGGTCGGCGGACGCGGAGGCGAGGGGCAGCGGCCGGGGGCCGGTGAGGAGGATGCGGACCGACCGCTCCAGGAGTCCGGGGTCGGCGTTCGCCAAGGCGGAGGCGTGGGCGGCCACCCCCTGGGCGGTCGGCGCTCCGGGGTTGCGGGTGGCGTGTTCGACAGCCTGGGCCGCGAGGTCCTCGGCCAGGTTCCGGTCCCCGCCGCGCAGGGCGATCCGCACGGCCTGGACGACATGGGGGCGCAGCAGCCGCCACCGGAGGAAGGGATGGTCCCGCTGCACGGATCGGACCAGTGTGGCCGCTGCCGCGTGGTCGCCGTCGGCGTCGGCGACCAAGGCCTCGAAGTACTGGTGCGTGGCGTGGTTGCCCGTGTTCGGCCGCTCGGCCACGGTCGCCCGCACGACGTCCAGGTGTTCCCGCACGGCCTCGCGGTCGCCGCGCAGCATCGCGAGGAGGCCGCGGTTGACACGGATGTTGACCAGGTTGCCGGGCACGTGGAGGTCCGCTTCGAGCCGCTCGGCGGTGACGAGGTCGGCGTCCGCGTCGTCGAGCCGGCCGAGCCCCATGTTCAGGGTTCCCTGGACCCAGCTCAGCATGGCGGGGCGCAGGGGAGCGTCGCCCGTCGTCCGGAGCAGTCGCCGTACGGTGTCGAAGTCGTCCATGTGGATCCGGGCGACGGCCTCCTCGGGCAGGAAGGCCGCGTCGAACACGCTCAGCGCCGTGTGGTGTTCGACGGCGGCGGCGCAATCTCCCGCATTGAGGGCGATCTCGCCGAGGCCCCACAGCGCGAGGACACGGGCCTCCCGGTCACCGGACCGCTCCGCCTCGGCGAGCGCCCGTTCGCCGGTCTCGCGAGCGGCCCCGAGGTCGCGCCCGCGGGACCGGGCGAGGGCCTGCCGGGCGGTGAGCCGGGCGCGGATCGTCGGGTCGGTGACGGCTGCCAGTGCTGCCGCCGAGCGGCGGGTCAGCTCGTGGACGTCGTCGAGGTGCCACAGCGTGTCGCCGAGTACGGACTGCAGACGGGCGAAGACGTCCAGGGGCGGCTGCCGGGCGAGCAGCCTGTCGCCGGTATCCCGTGCCTGGGTGTACCGGCCCGCGCGGGTCAGCGCGACGATGGCCTGTTGTCCCACGTCGAACACCATGGGCGCATGGGGCGGTACGAGTTCCAGGGCGCGTACGGCCAGGTCGGCGGCGAGGTCGGGCATCACGGCGATCACGTCCGCGGCGGCCGTGCCGAGCAGCCCGATCGCCTCCTGGTCGCCGGGTTCGGCGCTCTTCAGCAGATGCGGGACCGCGTCGGTGGAGCTCCGGCCCGCCGCGACGAGCCGGCTCGCGGCCTCACGGTGGAGCGCCCGGCGTACGGAGGGGGCGAGATCGGCGTACACCGCCTGACGGAGCAGGTCGTGGCGGAACAGGAGGCGTTCGCCGTCGTCGTGGAGGAGGGCGGCGGCGATCGCCTCGTCCACTTCGGCGCTGAGTCCGGAGGCGGGCCGGCCGCACAGGGCGGCGGCGTCCGCGAGCGAGAACGCGCGGCCGAGGACCGAGCCGATCCGCAGGAAGTGGAGGGTGTCCGGCCGTAGGTCGGCCAGCCGGTCGCGTACACCGAGGACCAGCCGCTCCGGCGGCTCCGGCGCGTCCGCGCCCGACGCCGCGATGCCCGCGAGCATCTCGGCCGCGAGGAAGGGGTTGCCTCCCGCCCCGTCGAGCAGTTCCGCGACCTGCGTCGGCACGTCCCCGCCGAGAACGTCCCGTGCCAGGTCGGCCAGGGCCGTGTCGGACAGCGGCCGGAGGGGGAGGGTCGTCGTCCGCGGCCCCTGCCCGTACAGTTCCGGGTCGTTCCTGCCCGTGAGCAGCCAGAGGACCGGGGAGCTGAGCAGCCGTGCCGGCATGACACTCAGGGCGAACCGGCTCAGCGGGTCGGCCCATTGGACGTCGTCGACAGCGATCAGTACGGGCGTGCCCGCCGAGCGTTCCTCGATCAGCTGGGCCAGTCGTTCGACGAGCCAGATGCGCTGGCCGTGATGGCCCGCGAGCTCTGCGAAGTCCGTGCTGGACAGCAGCGGCGGGTCACCGTGCAGGAGGCCGGAGGCCAGTGAGGCGAGCGGTGCCAGCTCGTGCAGTTCCTCGGCGCGTCCATGGCTGACGACGAACCCGTGAGCCCGCGCGATCGAGACGGTCTCCTGCAGCAGTACGGTCTTCCCGATCCCGGGCTCGCCCAGGAGCAACGCGATCGCTCCTCCCTCGCCGTCGCGCACCGCCTCGACCAGGGCGCGCAGCCGCTCCAGCTCGGCTTCGCGGCCCCGCAGCCCGGGCCGGCTCAGCGCCGCGCTCCCGGGCACCGCCATGCCTTCCCCCTCGGGCCGGTCGGGGCTCATCCCTTGACCGATCCGGCGAGCAGTCCCCGTGCGAAGTGCCGCCGGAGGGAGAAGAACACGAGCAGCGGGACGAACGCCGCCACGAAGGCTCCTGCGGTGAGCCGCTGCCACTCGTTGCCGTACGTCCCGGCCAGGCTCGCCAGTCTGACCGTCATCGGCGCGGTCTCGGCCGTCCCGCCCGACAGCGTCAGTGCCACGAGGAGGTCGTTCCACACCCAGATGAACTGGATGATGGCGAAGGAGACCAGGGCCGGGCGGGCCAGGGGCAGCACGATCCGGAGGAGCAGCGTCCCGTGCGACGCTCCGTCGACGCGGGCGGCCTCGATCAGGTCCCGGGGCAGCGCCGCCAGGAAGTTGTGCAGGAGGAAAACCGCGAACGGCAGTGCGAAGACCGTGTGGGCGAACCAGATCTGGCCGAAACGCGCGGGACCGGGGAGGTTCCACGCGGGCAGGAACAGCCAGCCCTGGGAGAACAGCTTCAGGAGGGGGACGAGCGCCATCTGGAGCGGCACGACCTGGAGCGCGAAGATGCCGACGACGAGCGCGTCCCGCCCCCTGAAGTCGACCCACGCCAGGGCGTACGCCGCGAAGAACGCCAGCACGAGCGGGAACAGCACCGAGGGAAGGGTGATGACGACGGAGTTGACGAAGTACTCCGCAAGCGGCCCCGACCCGTTCCCGCCGCCGGACAGCACCTCGCCGTAGTTGTCGAGCGTGAGATGCGGCGTACCGAACACGGTCCACCAGCCCGTCGTCTTGATCTCCTCCTCGGGACGGAACGAGGAGAGCAGCAGACCGAGGGTCGGTGTCGTCCAGAGGACCGCGATCACCACGGCGATCGACGTGAAGGCGCGGGAGGCCAGACGCTCCCGGACGCCGCTCACCCCGCCCTCCTCTGTGCCCGGACCTGGTGGGCGACGAAGGGCGTGACGAGGACGAAGAGGAGCACGGCGAGCGCGGCGCCGCGGCCTGTCTCGCCGTAGCGGAAGGCCTGGTCGTACATCTCGTGGGCGATGACGCCCGTGCCGAACTGTCCTCCGGTCATGGTCTTGACGATGTCGAAGGCCTTGAAGGTGCCGATCGCCTGGACGAGGACCACGACGAGCAGAGTGGGCCTGATCGACGGCACGGTGATCCGCCAGAAGATCTGCCGGGGGGACGCGCCGTCGAGTCGGGCCGCCTCGGTCAGCTCTCCGGGAACGGCCCTGATCGCGCCGGCCAGCAGGACGGCCGCGAAGCCCGCCTGTGTCCACACCATCACCACGATGAGGAACAGAACGTTCCAGGGAGAGTCCACGAGCCATTGCCTCGGTTCGCCGCCGAACGCGACGACGAGCTGGTTCAGCAGCCCGATCTGCCCGGCCTCCGCGGGACGGTAGGCGTAGACGAACTTCCAGACGACACCCGCGCCGACGAAGGAGATCGCCATCGGCATCAGGACGAGGGACAGCGCGAACGCTCTGAACCGCGACCGTACGACGGCCGCCGCGTAGAGCAGACCGACCGAGGCTGCCAGCAACGGCACGAGCACCACCCACGCCAGGGTGTTGCGCAGCGCCACCGTCGCCCGGGGGTCGGTGACCATCCACGCGTAGTTGTCGAAGCCGGCCCACCCGTCTCCCCCGTTCTCCGTGAACGACAGCGCCAGGGTGCGCAGACCGGGCAGGAGGAGACCCACCGTGAGCAGCAGCAGCGCGGGGGCCAGCAGGAGAAGGGCCGCGGCCCTTCTCCGAACCGGCCCCCGGTGCAGCGCCAGCAGGATCAGGGAGACCACCGCCGCGAAGGCGGCGACGCCCTGGAGCAGGTACAGCAGCTTGGGCTGCTGGGCGACGGCGTCGAACGACATCAGTGGCTCGGCCAGGACCGTTCGACGGAGTCGGCGACCTGATGGGTGCTCGCGCCGCCGATCCAGTCGACGGCTCCCTTCCAGAACGTCCCGGCGCCGACCGAAGCGGGCATCAGGTCCGAACCGTCGAACCTGAACTGTGTCCTGGGATCCTGAAGCAGCTGGATCGAGAGCCTGTCGACAGGGGTGGCGGCATTCGCCGGATCCACGCCCTTGTTCGCCGAGACGAACGGGCCCTTCTTCATCCGCGCGTTCGCGAAGTCCGCAGAGGCCAGATATTCCTGATAGGCCCGCACTTCGGGTCGGTCGGCGAACGCCGCGGTGAACACTCCACCGCCCAGTACGGGGCGGTTGGCCGGTTCGGCCCCCGGCAGGAGGAAGGCGTAGACGTCCTTGTCCGGTCCGATCTCGGTGCCCTTCGGCCACATGTCGGCATAGAACGAGGCCTGGCGGTGCATCGCACAGTCGCCGGAGAGAATCGGTGTGCCGGCCTCTTGGAAGGAGATCGACGCCATCGAACGGGCCGGACCGAAACCACCGTTGGCGTACCGGTCGTTCTTGAGGACGGACCCCACGGTGTCCATGGCCTTGATCACCCGCGGGTCGTTGAACGGGATCTTGTGGGCGACCCACTGGTCGTAGACGTCCGTGCCCTGCTGACGCAGCAGGACGTCCTCGATCCAGTCCGTCACGGGCCAGCCGGTCGCCTCGGCGGACTCGATGCCCGCGCACCACGGCTTGACGCCCGACGCCGCGGCCTTCTCCGTCACGGCCATCAGCTCGGACCACGTACGGGGAACACTCAGTCCCCTGTCGCGGAAGAACTTCGGCGAGTACCAGACGAACGACTTCACGTTCGCGACCAGCGGCGTGCCGTAGAGGGTGCCGTTCACGGTCGCGTAGCTGTTCCAGTCCGCCGACCAGCCCTGCTTCGCGAGGGCCACGACCCCGGCGCTCGCGGGCTTGAGCTCGCCCTCCCGCGCAAAGCGTTCCAGGAGCCCGGGCTGAGGGAAGAACGCCACGTCAGGCGCACTCCCGCCGTCGACCCGGAGCTGGATCTGGGCCTCGAACTCCCCGTCCCCCTCGTAGTGGACGTCGATTCCCGTGCAGTCCGCGAAGTCCGCCCAGGTCTCTTCGAACAGGTCGGCCTCCCGGTCCCGGTTCTCCGCGTAGACGGTGACCTTGGTGCCGGGGTGCTTGCCGTACCTGGCGTACGGCCCACAGTCCACGGCCGTGTGCGACTGCGAACCACTGTCCTGCGGAACACCGCAGGCGGTGGCAAGGGCGGCGAGGGCGATGACGGCGAGCGCGAGCCTCGCGCCGAACCTCATGGGTGTAGCTCCTCCGATCGCCCGCCGAAGGATCCTCGGGGGCGATCAGAAGCTACCAGCGCGCGAACATTATCGACTAATCGTTCGATCCTGAACGATCGGGTCAGTGGGCGGTGGACCGGACCGCGTCCTGGATCAGCTCCGCCACGGCCTTGGGCTGGGCGAGCATGACCAGGTGGGAGGAGTCGACCTCGACGGTGGTCATGCCGGCGCGCTCGTACCCGTAGCGCTCCACGTCGGGGTTGATCGTGCGGTCGGACGAGGCGACCAGGCCCCACGAGGGCTTGGTCTTCCAGGCCGCGACAGGCGCCGCCTCCGAGAAGGCCCGTGCGGCCAGGGGGCGCTGGGAGACGGCGAGCACCGCGGCGAGGTCGGGGTCGACGTCCGCCGCGAAGAGGGCGGGGAACTTCTCGATCTCCACCGAGACGTCGGTGCCGGTCTCGGTGGAGCCTGCCATCGGGAACGGGGTGTAGACGAGCGCGTCGGCGAGACCGGAGTCGGGGAAGCGGCCCTGCAGCTCGCCCAGGCTCTCGCCCTCCTCCAGTGCGTATCCCGCGAGGTACACCAGTGCGCGGACGTTGTCCTCCGTCCCGGCGAGGGTGATGACGGCACCGCCGTAGGAGTGCCCGACCAGGATCACGGGGCCTTCGACGGCGCGGATCACCGAGGCGATGTACGCGGCGTCGTCGACGAGGCTGCGGTTGGGCACCGCCGGGGCGACCACTTCCATGCCGGCGGCGGTCAGCTCGGGGATGACGCGGGCGAAGCTGGAGGCGTCGGCGAAGGCGCCGTGGACCAGGATGACGGTGGGGCGGGCGTGTCGGGGCATGGGGGAACTCCTCTGTGCGTGACGGGGGATGGGGCTGGGGAAGCGGGAGAGGATGCGCGGTGCTTCACAGGCCGAAGCGGGCGCGCCTCGCCTCGGGCACCAGGTCGGTGTACTCGGGGTGCTTGCCGATCCAGCCCCGGACGAAGGGGCAGTACGGCAGGACGCGCAGCCCACGGGCCCGGGCGTCGTCGAGCGCTCCCCGGGCAAGGAGACCGCCCAAGCCCTGGCCGGCGAACCGGCTGTCGATCTCGGTGTGGATGAACGCGATCTCGCCCTCCGAGAGGTGGTACTCGGCGAAGCCCGCGGTCTCGGTGCCGTCGTCGCCGGCGAGGATCTCGTACCGGGACTTCTGGGGCCGGTCCGTCACCTGCGGTTCCATGGGGTACTCCTGTGCGGTCGTGGTGTGACGGGGTGGGTGGATGGGCTCGGTCAGAGCGTGCGGCGTACGCCCGCCTGGCGTTCCAGGTTGCGGAGCTGGACGGCCAGGTCGCCTTCCACGGCGAGGTGGGCGGGACCGCTGCGGCCGATGGGCAGGACCTGCTCGCTGCGCATGTCCTCGAGCATCAGGGCGAACGCCGTGTACATCGCGACCAGCGCCACCACGAGGCCGAGCGCACCGGACGTACGCGTCAGCCATCCGGCGCCGGTGATGCCCCCGAGACCGGTGGCCGCCCAGCGAGGCAGGGAGACCGCGAGAACGAGCCACAGCGCGCGCTTGGGCCGGGTCACGGCGGTCATCAGGGCCCCGAAGCAGAGGAGCGCCAGGTTGAACACGCCGAGAACCTGAAGGCCGTCGGCCGCACCACTGAGCATGATGAGCGAGTAGGGCAGCCAACTGCCGGCGAAGACCGCCATCAGCGTCGCCGCGATCACGTCACGGGCGCCGAAGGCCAGGAAACTCACCAGGAGTTGGAGGACGAAGGCCGGCAGCACGGTATAGGCGACGGCGGCGCGGGCCGCCTCGTCGAAGAGCCCGAGCTGGAGGCAGCCCGTCATCACGGAGGCGATGGCTATCGTGAAGAAGCCGAGCGGCATGGGTGAGGCGATGGGGCGCAGGTTGATCCGTGTCATCGACCGTAGGTCCGGTTCGAAACGGCGTCCCGGGGGCGCGTCCGGCGAGGTCGCCGGGGTGTCGCCGCTGTCGGCGGCGGGGGAGGCTGCGGACATCGGGGGAATCTCTCTTTCAGTGGTCGAAGCAGGGGTCGACGAAGGACGGCGTCGTGTCGGGGACGGAGCCCCGGGCGACGCGCCAGCGGCGGTGCTGCTCGGACTCGGCGACGGCCTCGGCCACGGCCGATGCCTGGCGGGCGCCGCTCTGGTAGCCGCCGAAGTGGACCACGGGGCTCCACTCCGGGGTGACCGGCGGGACGGCCTCGTCGAGACCCTCGTACTCGGCGGAGGCGTAGACGATGCGGCCGCCGACGACGGTGAGGACGGACTCGATGTCGGGAATGACGTCCTCGGGCACAGTGAGGAAGTCGTCGGAGAGGATCGTGAGGTCGCCGTAGCAGCCCTCTCGAAGGGTTCCCTTGACGTCCTGCTCGCCGGTGAGCTGCGCTCCGCCCCGGGTGTAGAGGCCGAGGGCGGTCTCCCGGTCGATCAGGTTCCCGGCCGGGTAGAGGGCCGTGCCGCCTACGGTGCGCCCGGTGACCAGCCAGTGGAGTGCGACCCAGGGGTTGTACGAGGAAACGCGGGTGGCGTCGGTTCCGGCGGCAACGGTCAGGCCTCGGTCGAGCATGGCCCGGACGGGCGGGGTGTGGGCGGCGGCCTCGGCGCCGTAGCGGTCGAGGAAGGCGGCGCCCTGGAAGGACATCCGGTTCTGCACGGACAGCGCGCCGCCGAGGGCCGCGATCCTGTCCAGACTGCCGGCCGAGACGGTCTCGGCGTGGTCGAAGAGCCAGCGGTTGCCGCCAGGGAACAGCCCTTCGGCCGCGAGCTTCTCGAAGACGGCCAGATCGCGGCGGATCGTCTCGTCGTAGGTCGCGTGGAGCCGGAAGCCCCAGCCGTTCTCAAGGAGAAGACGGACGGCGCTCTCGAATTCGGTCTCGTAGCCGGCGGCGAGTTCGGGCCGGGGTTCGGAGAAGTTCTCGAAGTCGGCAGCGGCCCAGGTGAGGTTCTCGCCCGCGCCGTTGAGCCGGAGCCACTCGTCCCCGTCCCCGGGCTTGACCATCTCGGTCCAGCGCTCCAGGTCGGCGAGCTCCTGCCCGGCCGTCTGCGGGAAGAGGTGGTAGGCGATCCGGAGGGTCAGCTCCCCCGACCTGGCGAGGTCGACGACCGTGGCGTAGTTGTCGGGGAAGTTCTGGAACCCGCCGGCGGCGTCGACCGCGGACGTCAGTCCGAAGCGGTTCAGCTCGCGCAGGAAGTGGCGTGTCGACGTCCGCTTGTCGGCCTCGTCGAGGGCCGGCGCCTTGGCCAGGGTCGAGTACAGGATGAGGGCGCTCGGGGCGGCGAGGAGGACGCCGTTGGGTTCGCCGTCCCGGCCGCGTACGATCTGCCCGCCGCGCGGGTCGGGGGTGTCGCGGGTGAATCCGGCGGCTTTGACGGCGGCCCGGTTCATCAGCGCCGACTGGTACAGGTGAAGGACGAACACGGGGGTGTCGGGGGCGGCGGCGTTCAGCTCGGCGACGGTCGGCATCCTGCGTTCGGCGAACTGTTCGGCGGTCCAGCCGCCCACGACGCGGATCCACTGCCCCTTGGGGGTGCGACCGGCCTGCTCGCGCAGCATCGCCAGGGCGTGGCGCAGACTGCGCACCCCGTCCCAGCGCAGTTCCAGGACGTAGTTCAGGCCGCCCCGGATGACGTGCAGGTGCGAGTCGTTGAGACCGGGGATCACCCTGCGGCCGAGGGCGTCGACGACCTTGGTCCCCGGACCGACGAGGTGGGCGAGGTCGTGGTCGTCGCCGAGGGCCGCGACCCGGCCGTCGCGGAGCGCGACGGCGCGAGCCTCGGGCCGGTCGGGGTCACCGGTGAAGACCTTGGCGTTGCGGACGAGGAGGTCGGCGTGCTCGTGCTCCCGACGCGGGGCGGGGACGAGGCCCGCCACCGGCATGCTCGTCGACGGCGCGGTCATGCGAGGGCCTTGCGCAGGGCGTCGGTGGCGAGACCGATGGCGAGTTCCGCGCCCTGCGTCTCGCGCAGCGCGTTCAGCATGACGAAGTCGTGGATGACCCCCTGGATGCGAAGGGCGGTGACGGGGACTCCGGCGGCGCGGAGCTTCGCCGCGTACGCCTCGCCCTCGTCGCGCAGGACGTCGGCCTCGGCGGTGACGATCAGGGCGGGCGGCAGGCCGGTGAGCTGCTCGGTGGTGGCGCGCAGCGGGGAGGCGGTGATCTGGGCGCGCTCGGCCTCGGCGGTCGTGTACTGGTCCCAGAACCACTTCATGGCGTCACGGCGCAGGAAGTAGCCCTCGCCGAACTGGTGGTACGAGTCGGTGTCGAAGCTCGCGTCCGTGACCGGGTAGAAGAGGACCTGCTGGACGATCGTGACGTCGCCTCGCTGCTTGGCCATGAGGGTGAGGGCGGCGCTCATGTTGCCGCCGACCGAGTCGCCCGCGACGGCGATGCGCGTGCCGTCAAGGTCCTTGTGGTGTCCCTCGCGGGCGACCCACTGGGCGACGCTGTAGTTCTGCTCGATCGCGACGGGGTAGCGCGCCTCGGGCGACAGGTCGTACTCGGGGAAGACCACGGCCGCCCCGGTGCCGACGGCGAGTTCGCGGACGAGCCGGTCGTGGGTGTGGGCGTTGCCGAAGACCCAGCCGGCGCCGTGGATGTAAAGGATGACGGGAAGCGGGCCGGTGGCGCCGCGTGGGCGGACGATCCGGGCGCGGACGTCGCCGGTCGGGCCTCCGTGGACGGTGGTCCACTCCTCGTCGACGTCCGGCAGGGGGACGCCCTCACCGTTCTGGACGTCGTCCACGGCCTTACGGCCTTCGGCGACGGGGATCTGGTAGAGGTACGGCGGCTGGGCGGTGGCATCGGCGAAGGCCTGGGCTGCGGGTTCGAGGACCGGACGGTTCTTCATGAGGGGCTCTCCTTCAGGGGATGTACGGGGCGGGTCGGAGCGTCAGCGGGTCGCCCGCACGGCGGCGAGGATGACGTGGGTGACCACGGCCGGGCGGGAGACCGCCACTGCATGGGACGCGTCCACTTCGGTGATGTGCGAACCGGCACGCCGGGCCATCCACCGTTCGGCGGCGGCCGGGATGTTCTTGTCGGCGGTGGCGATCAGCGCCCAGGACGGGATCGTCTTCCAGGCCGCCTCCCCGGCCTTCTCCTCCAGCGCGGCGGTGGCGACCGGGCGCTGGGTCGCGGCCATGACCGCCGCTTCGGCGGCGGGTACGTCGGCGGCGAACTGCCCGTGGAACTTGGCTCGTTCGATGACGAGTTCGGTGCCGGTGCCACCGCCGGGCAGCGGGTACGACCGCGGGTTCACGGTGTCGCCGAGGGTGGAGCCCGGGAACTTGGCGGCGAGCTCGGCCGCGCTCTCCCCCTTGTCCGGGGTGAACGCGGCGATGTAGACGAGGGCCTTCACACGGCTGTTGCCCACTGCGGCGCCACTGATGACGGCGCCTCCGTAGGAGTGGCCGACCAGGACGACGGGCCCGTCTACGGCGGCCAGCACGCTGCGCAGGTAGGCGGTGTCCGCGGCGAGACCGCGCAGCGGGTTGGCGGGCGCCAGGACGGGGTAGCCGGCGTGCTGCAGCCGCCGGATCGTGCCGCTCCAGCTGGAGGCGTCCGCGAACGCTCCGTGGACCAGGACGATCGTCGGCTTGGGGTCGTGCCGGTCGGTGTCGGCCGCGGCCGGGCGGCTCGCGGGTGCGGCGGGTACGGCGCCGATCAGGGCGGCCAGCGTCGCGGGCATGGCGAGGGCGAGGGTGCGCCTCGTGAGCTGCATGGGTGGGTGTTTCCTTGTCGGGTGGGGAAGCGTGGGGGTGTGCTCGGTCGAGCGGGAGGGGTGCGCCGCTCGGGCGGAGGGAGTGCGCCGGCCGGGCGGACGGGACCGGGCTCGGGAGAAGGGGGCCAGGCCTCAGAGGCCGTACGCCTCCAGGAGCCGGAGCCAGACCTCGCTCACCGTCGGGAAGGCGGGCACGGCGTGCCACAGGCGCTCCAGGGGGACCTCACCCACGATGGCCACGGTGGCCGTGTGGATGAGCTCGGTCGCCATCGGACCGGTGAGCGTGCAGCCGACGACGACCCCTCGGGTCTCGTCGACGACGAGCTTCGCGAGGCCGCGGTAGTCGTCCGCGTGGAGCGCGGCACCGGCGACGTCGTCGATGCGGTACTCGACCACGCGTACCGCGAGACCCGCTTCGCGTGCGGCGCGTTCCGTGAGACCGACGCTCGCGACCTCGGGACGGGTGAAGACGGCCTGGGGGACGGCAATGTGGTCGGCCTCCGCGCTCCATGGCTGTCGGCCGCCGGTGACGGCCGGTCGCCCTGCTGCCCGCTCGGCGATCGCCGCCGCGCAGGCGCGGGCCTGGTACTTGGCCATGTGGGTCAGCGGGGCACGGTGATTCACGTCGCCGACGGCGTAGAGCCATCCGCCATCGACGGCGGTGACCCGACAGGTGTCGTCGACCGGGAGCCAATCGCCCGCCGGAAGTCCGACGGAGTCCAGGCCGAGGTCCGCGGTGCGCGGGCGCCGGCCGACGGCGGCGAGGACCTCGTCGCAGACGAGAGCGGTGCCGTCGTCCGTGTTCACGGTCACCGTGCGGGTGTCGGCGTCACGGGCGACCCGGACGGCCGACACCCCGAAGCGGATCGTGACGCCCAGATCGCTCAGCCCCCGGGTGACCTCTTCGCCGGCACACGGCTCCCAGCCGGTCAGCAGGGCCTGGTCGCGGACCAGCAGGGTGACGGCGGCGCCGAGCGAGCACCAAGCGGTGGCCATCTCGCAGGCCACCACTCCCCCGCCGATGACGACGAGTCGCTCGGGCACCGCGTCGGCCGTGGTGGCCTGCCGGTTGGTCCACACACCGATCCGGTCGAGCCCGTCGACCGGCGGAAGTGCGGGCTCCGTGCCGGTGCAGACCACGACCGCGTGCCGGGCCCGCAGGGTACGGACCGTGCCGTCGGCCCCCGTCACCTCCACCCGGCGCTCACCGGCGAGCCGTCCGTGCCCCCGTACGAGCGCGATGCCCGCACCGTCGAGCCAGTCGGCCTGGCCGGTGTCGTCACCGCGCCCGGTGAAACGGTCACGCCGGGCCAGGACGCGCGCCGGGTCGAGTGCCGCCGTGACCGCCTGCCGGGCTCCGTCGACCGACCGTGCCGCAGCTCGGGCGGCGCCGGGTCGCAGCAGGGCCTTGCTCGGCACGCAGGCACGGTAGGAGCACTCGCCGCCGACCGCCTCGGCCTCGACGACGACGGCGGTCAGCCCCGACCGGACGGTCCGGTCGGCGGCGACCTCGCCGGCCGGACCGCCGCCGACCACGACGACGTCGTACGTGTCCATCAGCCGCGCACCAGTGGGGTGTCCACGAGGTGCTCGGCCAGGAACCACACCTGCGCCTCGCCGGTGCGAATGACCTCGGAGACGAGCAGGTCGGTGCTGCCCTCGTCGCCCTCCGCCGAGATCCGGGCGGCAGCGTCCCTCGCGTCGATCAGGATCCGCTCGTGCGCGTCGAGGAGCCGCGACAGCATGACGGGCACCGGCTCGACGCCGTCCGGCGGACGGGGGATCGCCGTCAGTTCCGCGACGTGGCGCGGGTCCCCGACAGCGACGCCGCCGAGGCTCTGGACCCGCTCGGCCAGCGCGTCCACGATGGCCAGTTGGGCCTCCGCGTGCTTGTCGAGCATGAGGTGGAGCGAGTAGAAGGTCGCTCCGCGCATGAGCCAGTGGTGCTTCTTGTAGAGGGAGTAGAGGATCTGCGTGTCGGCGAGAACACGGTTCAGCCGCTGGCAGGCGTACATGCGGCTGTCGTGGCCGAGGCCGATCGGCAGCTGCTTGAGCGTGCCGAACGCCTGGGTCTCGGCGCCCTTCTGGTGCAGCAGCGGCTGGCCGCCGCCGTGCGGGGTCGTGAGGGTGTCCATCGGGTGCTCCTGTTCGGGAGAGAGGGTGGGAAGGGCCCGGCCGCCCGGTCGGGGGTACGCGGACGGCCGGACCGGTCTGCGCGGCTCGCGCTCAGCGCTCGGCGATCGCCGGGGCGGCGGGCCGGTGTAGGACGAGCCTGGTGAGCAGCCCGCTGCCGAGACCGGCCACCAGCGCGAGGGCCGCCCACCACAGCGGGTACGGCGTGAGACCGAGAACCGCGTCGAGGGACCAGGCGCCGGGGCCGGTGGCGGCGAGGGCGGCGGCGGTGCCGATGAGGACGAGCGGGTACTCGTACCCGTCGTTCTGCACCCAGAGCCCGTGGCGCCACTTCACGGAGAGCGCGACCGTCATGACCCCGATGGCGCCGGTCGCGGCGAGCGGGGTCAGGAGGCCGGCGGCGAGCAGCAGGCCCGATCCGATCTGACCAGCGCCCGCCGCCAGGGCGGTGAGGGCACCGCCGCGGAAACCGTCGGCGCGGAACTCCTCGGTACCACCCTCGAGCCCCTTGCCGCCCAGGTGTGAGCTGATCTTCTGCACACCGTGGCCGGCGACGAGCAGTCCCACCAGCAGACGCAGGATCAGAATGCCGGTGTCCACGGGGGTCAGCCGGCGGCGTGAGCGCCGATGACGCTCTGCGCGTAGACGACGCCCAGGCCGTACGCGCCCGCGTGGGCCTTGACGATCTCCATGACCGCGCCGTACGTCTCCTGTCGCGCCCAGTCGCGCTGCAGTTCCAGGAGCACCTGCACCCAGGTCACCGGCACCGCGCCGGCGGCGATCATCCGCTGGAGCGCGTGCTCGTGGGCGGCCGGGCTGACGCCACCGGAGGCGTCGGAGACGACGTACACCTCGTATCCCTGCTCGAGCGCGGACAGCGCGGGCAGCACCAGGCAGACCTCGGTCCACAGGCCGGACAGGATGATCTTCTTGCGCCCGGTCGCCTTGACCGCCGCCACGAGCGCCTCGTCCTCCCAGGCGTTCATGGTCGTACGGTCGATGACCTCGTTCTTGGGGAACACCTCGGCGAGCTGCGGCAGCAGGGGCCCGGAGAACGACTCGGCGGCGACCGTGGTCAGGACGGCCGGCACATCGAATGCCTGAGCCGCCTTGGCCAGACCCACGGTGCTGTTGATGATCGCGGCGCGGTCGCCGCTGCCGGTGCCGAAGAACATCTGCGGCTGGTGGTCCACGAAGAGCATGACCGAGTTGTCGGGCGTGAGCAGATCCTTGCTCGGGGCGGCCTGCACCTTGTTGATGTCGAACATGAGGGGTCCTCTCGAAGCAGTCGGAACGTGCCCACCACCTCCGCGGCTCGGCACTTCTTCAAGCTACGAGCGACCCGACCGACCGCATTGACCTCCTGCGCCCAGGGGTTGGCACGACAGCGCACAACCGGTCAAGGGCGAGATCCGCGCAGTGTCACGGGCGCGAACGCGCGAGGCCGCGACTCCGGCACACTCGCCCCGAGACCCCTCCGAAACGGCGCGTAGCCACACCCCAACCCCACGAAGGGCCATCTCACCAGCGGGAACGCTGCCAGGAAGTACGCCTCCTCCGCAATCCGCGCAGGTCAGCGCGGTGAGGGCGAGGGCTTCAAGAGATCTCCTCCTGACCAACCCAGATCAAGCCGCGGTCTACGACAGACACACCCACAGTTCGCGACACCGCCCACCAGGAGCAACCCGCATTCGGGCTGACGAGCCGACGCCTGCGGATCCCCCAGAGGCACCCTGAGGGCACCCGGCCTCGACGGCTGAGGCCTCCTGGCACCGCCCGGTCCAGCGAGAAGGCACTCGCTCGGAATCGGCCATGCCCACGTGACCTTCGCGTCGGCAACGTCGATACTGCCGAGGATGAGAGCCCCATCCACCGCCTACCAGACGACCACACCACTTGACGCATCGTCATAGAAGTCAGCATCAGGTCAGCGTCAGCACCGACAGAAGGCACCCTCAGCCGCCACCGACCACCAAGATCATCTATTCCGGGGACGCAATCCGACCTGCGAAGACCCGGCAGGTACGCCCCTCCGCCAAAATCTCAAGGAGATACCCGTGAGGATGCTCATCAACGCCCCCGAGACAGTCGTCGCCGACGCGTTGCGCGGGATGGCCGCCGCTCATCCCGAGCTCGCCGTCGACGTGGAGCAGCGGGTCGTGATGTGGCGGGACGCGCCCGTGGCCGGGAAGGTCGCGCTGGTGTCCGGCGGCGGGTCCGGGCACGAGCCGTTGCACGGGGGGTTCGTCGGGCCCGGGATGCTGGCGGCCGCGTGTCCGGGGGAGGTGTTCACGTCTCCGGTGCCCGACCAGATGGTGCGGGCCGCGACGGCCGTCGACAGTGGCGCCGGGGTGTTGTTCGTCGTCAAGAACTACACCGGTGACGTGCTGAACTTCGAGATGGCGGCGGAGCTCGCCGAGGACGAGGGCATCCAGGTCGCCAAGGTGCTGGTCGACGACGACGTCGCCGTCACGGACAGTCTCTACACCGCCGGCCGGCGCGGGACCGGCGGCACGCTCTTCGTCGAGAAGATCGCGGGAGCCGCCGCCGAGGAGGGCGCGCCCCTTGAGCGGGTGGAGGCGATCGCCCGCCGGGTCAACGAGCGCTGCCGGTCCTTCGGGGTCGCCCTCAGCGCGTGCACCACCCCCGCCAAGGGCAGCCCCACCTTCGATCTCCCCGACGGCGAGCTGGAGTTGGGCATCGGCATCCACGGCGAGCCGGGCCGTGAGCGGCGGCCCATGATGACCTCACGGGAGATCGCGGACTTCGCCGTCGACGCCGTCATCGAGGACCTCCGCCCGTCCGGCCCGGTCATCGCCCTGGTCAACGGGATGGGCGCGACCCCGCTCCTGGAGTTGTACGGGTTCAACGCGGAGGTGCAGCGCGTGCTCGGCGAGCGGAGCGTGCCGGTGGCCCGGACCCTCGTCGGGAACTACGTGACCTCGCTGGACATGGCCGGCTGCTCGGTGACGCTGTGCGAGGTGGACGAGGAGCTTCTTCGTCTCTGGGACGCGCCCGTGGAGACGCCCGCGCTGCGCTGGGGCCGGTGAGACGAGCGATGGGAGAGGGAACCGACATGACGGAGACCTTCGGCGCGGACTTCCTGGTGCGCTGGCTCGCCGCGGTGGCGGAGGCCGTCGACCGGGAGGCGGACCGGCTCACCGAGCTGGACTCGGCCATCGGCGACGCCGACCACGGCGCCAATCTCAAGCGCGGGTTCGCCGCCGTGACCGAGACCCTGGCCAAGGAGCCGCCGGCGACGCCGGGCGCCGTGCTCACCACCGCCGGACGGCGGCTGATCTCCACGGTCGGCGGTGCGTCGGGACCGCTGTACGGCACGCTGCTGCGCCGTACCGGCAAGACGCTGGGCGACGACGAGCGCGTGACCCGGGAGCAGTTGGCCGAGGCCCTCGCTTCCGGTGTGGCCGCCGTGTCCCAGCTGGGCGGCGCGCAGGTGGGCGACAAGACCATGCTCGACGCGCTCGTGCCGGCCGTGGAGGGCCTGCGGGGCTCGTTCGGCGCGGCCCGCGCGGCCGCCGAGGAGGGCGCCCTCGCGACCGTACCGCTGCGGGCACGCAAGGGCAGGGCCAGCTATCTGGGCGAGCGGTCGGTGGGGCACCAGGATCCGGGGGCCACGTCCTCGGCGCTGCTGTTCGCCACGCTCGACGAGACCGCCCGTACGGAGGCGTCGAGCACCGAGGGGGCTTCATGAGCGCCGGGACCGGGACGGGGGCGGGGACCGGGTCCGGGACCGGGACCGGGACCAGCCCCGGCTCCAGCTCGGGCTTCGGCGCCGGTTCCGGTCTCGTCGGCATCGTGCTCGTCTCGCACAGCGCCGCCGTCGCGTCGGCCGTGGCCGAGCTGGCCCGGGGGCTCGCCGGCGGCGGCGAGCTCGCCCCGGTCCTCCCGGCCGGTGGGACTCCCGACGGTGGTCTGGGGACGAGTTCCGAGCTGATCTCCGAGGCGGCGAAGGGCGTCGACCGCGGTGCGGGCGTGGCGATCCTGGTCGATCTGGGGAGCGCGGTACTCACGGTGAAGGCGCTCCTCGCCGAGGGCGACGAACTGCCCGAGGGCTCCCGCCTGTTGGATGCCCCGTTCGTCGAGGGCACGGTCGCCGCGCTGGTCACGGCGAGCGCGGGCGGGGACCTCGACGCCGTGGCGGCGGCGGCCTCGGAGGCGTACGCCTATCGCAAGGGGTGAAGGCGACGAACGACGGTTCTCCGACGTCAAGCGGCTGAGTCTCAGGCGCTGTTTGGCCGAAACTCAGCCGCTGTGGCGGCATGGGTGCGACCTACCCTGGGAGATCACAACCGCGATCCGGTTGTGCGGCGGGCCTCTCCGGGAGCCGGCTTTCATCCGTGCGCCACCTGGCCCGGCCAGGTGATGGAGGAGGGGCGATGTCGGGCAGTCTGTCCGCTGTAGTGATTCTCGCGCTCGTGTGGTTCCTGGTCGCGCTGGTGCCCCTGCGCACCCCGTCCGCCCGCAAGGCATGGGCGAGGGGCGTACTCGGCGTCTCGGTCCTCCTGGTGGTCGGCGCGGCTCTGTTCGGCGCCAATGCGGACGTGGCGTCCGACTACGACGGCCCGGACCCCATGCTGCTCGCGGCGCTCGCGGCAGCGGTCGTCGTGGCGCCGGGTGCCATCGCGGCCCTCGTGCGGAGCGGCAGGAACAGCTAGGCCGGGGAGATCGGGGAGATCCACGGCGCCGCCACGGGACCCTACAAGCACCCACATTGTGATGTACCTGGTCAACGCACTAATGTCGCAGGGCCTTGGTGTACGGGAAACCGGTGAAGTACCGGTGCGGCCCTCGCCACTGTGATCGGGAGGTCCGGCTCCACCCCCGCGGGAGACACCCACGGGGAAGCCACTGGACCGCGATGGGAAACCGTCGTGGTGTGGGAAGGCGGAGTCCGGCGTATGACCGTCAGCCAGGAGACCGGCCAGGGTGCGTTGTCCATCCACGAGGTGCTGGAGAGGGTCTCCCGACCATGCATATAGCCGAGGGGTATCTGCCCCCTGTGCACGCCGCCGCCTGGGGCGTAGCGTCCGCGCCGTTCGTCGTCCACGGGGTCCGCGCGCTGACCCGCGAGGTGCGGTCGAACCCCGAGTCCACCCTGTTGCTCGGCGCCGCCGGCGCCTTCACCTTCGTCCTGTCGGCGCTCAAGTTGCCCTCAGTGACCGGTAGTTGCTCGCACCCGACCGGTACGGGTCTGGGTGCGATCCTGTTCCGGCCGCCGATCATGGCGGTCCTGGGAACGATCACCCTGCTCTTCCAGGCCCTGCTGCTCGCGCACGGCGGGCTGACCACGCTCGGCGCGAACGTCTTCTCGATGGCGATCGTCGGGCCCTGGGCGGGGTTCGGTACCTATCTGCTGCTCCGCCGGTTCGGTGCGCCGCTGATGGTCGCCGTCTTCTTCGGTGCGTTCGTCGCCGACCTGTCCACATACTGCGTGACCAGCGTGCAGCTGGCGCTCGCCTTCCCCGACCCAGGCAGCGGCATCCCCGGCGCGCTCGCCAAGTTCGGCGGGATCTTCGCCGTGACCCAGATCCCGCTCGCGGTGAGCGAGGGCCTGCTCACCGTGCTCGTGATGCGACTGCTCACGCAGTCGAGCAAGGGCGAGCTGATCCGGCTCGGCGTCCTCGCCGGGCGCAAGGCCGAGCGGCGCGAGGAGGCGACCGCGCGATGAGCCGCAACGCGAAGATCAACACCCTGCTGCTGCTCGTCGTCGCCGTGCTCGCGGTCCTGCCGCTCGCGCTGGGGCTCGGGGACCACAAGGAGGAACCGTTCACCGGGGCCGACGCGGAGGCGGAGACCGCGATCACGGAGCTCCAGCCGGACTACGAACCGTGGTTCAGCCCGCTGTACGAGCCGCCGTCCGGGGAGATCGAGTCGGCGCTGTTCGCTCTTCAGGCGGCCCTCGGCGCCGGTGTCCTGGCGTACTACTTCGGTCTGCGGCGTGGCCGCCGACAGGGGGCCGCCCGGGCGGAGGCGGCCGGGACGGCTGGGGCCAGGACGGAACCGGCCGAGGCGGCCGAGGCCAGGACGGAGGCCGAGGCGGCCGAGGCCATGACGGCTGAGGCCGGGACCGCGGCGAACGAAGGCGGCTCCGGCTCCGGCGGCGGGTCCGCCGGCGGGGCGGGCGCGTGGCCGCCGATGCTGCCGATCGACGCGGCGGCGCACAGCAGTCGCTGGCGCCGCCGACATCCGGCCGAGAAGTCGTTTCTCGGCTTCGGTCTGACGCTGTGCGCGGTGAGTCTGCCGCCGTGGCCGGGTGCGGTACTCGTGGCGGTGGCCACGCTCACGGTGCTGCTCGGTCCGGCCGGTGTGCCGGGCCGGGCGCTGTGGCGGGCGTTCCGCGTCCCGCTCGGATTCTGTGTCACGGGAGCGATTCCGCTGCTCTTCGAGGTGGGCGGTACGCGGGGGCTCGTCGCTCTCGCGCCGGGCGGCCCGGTGCAGGCGGGCGAGTTGCTGCTGCGGACCGCTTCGGCGTCGCTCGGGGTGCTGCTCTTCGCGTTCACGACGCCGGTGTCCGACGTCCTGCCCCGGCTCGTACGGGCGGGGGTGCCGGCGCCGGTGGTGGACGTGGCGCTGGTGATGTACCGGATCATCTTCCTGCTCCTCGACTCGCTGTCCAAGATCCGGCAGGCCCAGGCGGCCCGCCTCGGGCACACCACGCGGGCCGCGACCTGGCGTTCGCTCGCGGGCCTCGGCGCGACCACGTTCGTACGGGCCTTCGACCGGGCGCAGCGCCTGCAGTCGGGGCTCGCGGGGCGGGGGTACGACGGGACGCTGCGGGTCCTGGTGCCCGCGTGCGCGGTCTCCCGCCCGTTCCTCGCCGCGACGGGCGCGCTCCTTGCGGGGCTCGTCGCCCTCACCCTCGTACTGGAAAGGTTCCTTCCGTGACGTCTCCGGCCCCTCCGGCCCCTCCGCGTCCTCCATCGCCTCCGACCCCTGTCGTGGAACTGGTGAAGGCGGGCTTCGCGTACGAGGACGGGCCCCCGGTCCTGTCCGGCGTGGACTTCGCCGTCGCGGAGGGGCAGGCGGTCGCCCTGCTGGGCCGCAACGGCAGCGGCAAGACGACGTTGCTGCGGCTGCTCAGCGGCGGGCTCCGGTGCGGAAGCGGGTCGCTGCGCCTGGACGGTACGGAGGTGGCGTACGACCGGAAGGGGCTGACCCGGCTGCGGACGACCGTGCAACTGGTGGTGCAGGATCCGGACGACCAGTTGTTCGCCGCGTCGGTCGGCCAGGACGTGTCGTTCGGTCCGATGAACCTGGGGCTGCCTGAGGACGAGGTACGGCGACGGGTGCGGGAGGCCCTGGAGGCGCTGGACATCGTGGCGCTCGCGGACCGGCCGACGCATCTGCTGTCGTACGGGCAGCGCAAGCGGGCGGCGATCGCGGGCGCCGTGGCCATGCGGCCGCGGGTCCTGATCATGGACGAGCCGACGGCCGGCCTCGACCCGCACGGGCAGGAGCGGCTGCTCGACGCGCTTGAGCGGCTGCGGGAGGCCGGGACGACGGTGCTGATGGCCACGCACGACGTGGATCTGGCGTTGCGCTGGGCGGACGAGGCGGCGGTGCTCGCCCCTTCGGGCCTGCGGACCGGCCCGGTCGCGGAGCTCCTCGCGGACGACGCGCTGCTCGACGAGGCCCGGCTGCGGCACCCCTGGGGCACGGCGGTGGCACGGCTGCTTCGCACTCACGGCCTGCTCGCCGCGGGCGCTCCGGAGCCGCGCACCCCGGAGGATCTGGAGGCCTGGAGCGGTACGGGGATGACGGGCGGGGCCCGCCGAGCGCGGTGAGCCGGGCTTCCGGGGCGTCCGATCGCGCGGCGCCCCGGTCCGCGCCCGCCCTTGCCCCGTCCTTTGCTACTGAGTAGTAGACATCACGTCCCGAATCTTCTGCAACTAGTTGCACAAAGGGTGGGGGTCCCCTAGAACTGAGACCGACGTTCCTGCGCGAGGAGGCGCCCGCATGACCCCGTACCCGCACCTGCTGAGCCCGCTCGACCTCGGGTTCACCACCCTGCCCAACCGGGTGATCATGGGGTCGATGCACGTCGGCCTCGAGGAGACCGAGCACGGCTTCGAGCGCATGGCCGCCTTCTACGCGGAGCGCGCCCGGGGCGGCGTGGGCCTCATCGTCACCGGCGGCATCGCGCCCAACGACGCCGGACGCCCCTGGGACGGCGGCGCCAAGCTCACCACCGACGGCGAGGTCGCCGAGCACCGGCTGATCACCGACGCCGTGCACGAGGCCGGTGGCCGGATCGCGATGCAGATCCTGCACTTCGGCCGGTACGCGTACCACCCCGCGCTCGTCGCGCCCAGCGCCCTCAAGGCCCCCATCAGCCCCTTCGTACCGAACGAGCTGACCGACGCCGAGGTCGAGCAGACCGTCGAGGACTACGCCCGGTGCGCCGAGCTCGCCAAGGAGGCCGGGTACGACGGCGTCGAGGTGATGGGCTCCGAGGGCTACCTCATCAACGAGTTCATCGCCGCCGCCACCAACCAGCGCACCGACCGCTGGGGCGGCTCCTACGAGAACCGCGTCCGCTTCCCGCTGGAGATCGTCCGCCGGATCCGCGAGCGCGTCGGCGAGGACTTCATCCTCGTCTACCGCCTCTCCATGCTGGACCTCGTGCCCGGCGGCTCCACCCTGGAGGAGGTCGTCCAGCTCGCCAAGGAGATCGAGGCGGCCGGCGCCACCATCATCAACACCGGTATCGGCTGGCACGAGGCACGCATCCCCACCATCGCGACCTCCGTGCCGCGCGGCGCCTACACCTGGGTGACGAAGAAGCTGATGGGCGCGGTCTCCGTACCGCTCGTCACCAGCAACCGCATCAACACCCCCGAGGTCGCCGAGGAGATCCTCGCCGACGGCCGCGCCGACCTGGTCTCGCTCGCCCGCCCCTTCCTCGCCGACCCGGACTTCGTCGCCAAGGCCACGGCCGACCGCGCCGACACCATCAACACCTGCATCGGCTGCAACCAGGCCTGCCTGGACCACACCTTCAATCTGAAGATCACCTCCTGCCTGGTCAACCCGCGCGCCTGCCACGAGACCGAGCTGGTCCTCTCCCCCACCCGCCGCGCCAAGCGGATCGCCGTCGTCGGCGCGGGCCCGGCCGGCCTCTCCTGCGCGGTGTCGGCGGCCGAGCGCGGACACGCCGTGACGCTGTTCGACGCGGCGGCCGAGATCGGCGGTCAGCTGAACATCGCCAGGAAGGTCCCCGGCAAGGAGGAGTTCGACGAGACGCTGCGCTACTTCCGCGTGCAGCTCGCCGAGCGCGGGGTCGACGTCCGCCTGAACACCCCGGTCTCCTCGTCCGACCTGGACGACTTCGACGAGGTCGTCGTCGCCACCGGCGTCTCCCCCCGCACCCCCGGCATCGCGGGCGTGGACCACCCGAGCGTCCTCAGCTACCTGGACGTGCTGCGGGACGGCGCGCCCGTCGGCGAGCGGGTCGCGATCATCGGCGCGGGCGGCATCGGCTTCGACGTCGCCGAGTTCCTCACGGACGGCGGGGAGGGCGCGAGCCAGGATCCCGAGACGTATTTCCGCCAGTGGGGTGTCGACACCTCCTACGAGAACCGGGGCGGACTGCGCGCCCCCGAGCGCGGCGCGCCGCCGCGCCAGGTGCACCTGCTGCAGCGCAAGGAGTCCAAGGTCGGCGCGGGCCTCGGCAAGACCACGGGATGGATCCACCGCACCGAGCTCAAGCACCGGGGCGTGGCGATGGTCGCGGGTGTGTCGTACGACCGGATCGACGACGAGGGTCTGCACGTCACGATCGACGGCGAGGCACAGCTGCTGCCGGTCGACACGGTCGTGCTCTGCGCGGGCCAGGAGCCGCGCCGGGACCTGTTCGAGGAGCTGGTGGCGGCAGGCAGGGTGGCGCACCTGATCGGCGGCGCGGACGTGGCCGCCGAGCTGGACGCGAAGCGGGCCATCGACCAGGGCACCCGGCTCGCGGCCACCCTGTGATCACCGTGGCCGGCCACTTCTAGGATGCGTCCATGTCCCTCCCGCACGCGATCCTCACCGCGCTGCTCGAGAAGCCGTCCTCCGGCCTCGAACTGACGCGCCGCTTCGACAAGTCGATCGGCTACTTCTGGTCGGCCACGCACCAGCAGATCTATCGCGAACTGGGCAAGCTGGAGCAGGCGGGGCACATCCGTGCCCTGCCCGCCCCGGTGCCGGTACGGGGGCAGCGGAAGGAGTACGAGGTGCTGCCGGCCGGCCGCGCCGAACTCGGCACCTGGGTGGCGAGGTCCGAGGACCCGAAACCGATGCGGGCCGCGCTGCTGCTCCGGATGCGGGCGGCAGCGGTGGTCGGCGCGTCGGGCCTCCGCGCCGAACTGGCCCGTCATCTCGCGCTGCACCAGGAGCAGTTGGACGAATATCTGGCGATCGAGACCCGTGACTTCCCGACCGAACGCCGCACGTCGGAACCCGACCGACTGCGCCATCTCGTCCTGCGCGGCGGGATCGAGATGGAACGTTTCTGGGTGGAATGGCTGACGGGCGCGCTGGCGGAACTCGGGACGGATTAGCCCGACCCGGGCGGCCGAAACCGTGTGGCGGTGGCCTCCCCCGGCGCGCACCTGCGTGGATACTGGGCCGTTGGAGTTCCACGACACGAAGGGGCGGGTATGGCCGACGACTTGGGGCGCCGTGCGACACGTCACGCGGTGGTCATCGGGGGAAGTCTCGCTGGGCTGCTTGCCGCTCGGGTACTGGCCGAGCACGCGGAGAAGGTGACGGTCGTCGAACGCGACCGGTACCCCGAGGGCCAGGAGGCGCGTCCGGGCGTCCCGCAGGGCCGGCACCTGCACGTGCTGATCGCGGGTGGACAGCAGGCGCTGGACGAGCTTCTCCCGGGGTTCATGGACGAGTTGACCGCTCTCGGCGCGCCCAAGGTGGGTGTCCCCGAGGACATGGTCCAGTGGCAGAACGGCAAGTGGTTCCGCCGGACGACCGCGACGGTGAACTTCTACACCGGCCCGCGCCCCCAGCTGGAGTGGCTGGTGCGGCAGCGTGTCCTCGCCGACCCGCGGATCGAGCTCATCGAGGGCACCGAGACCGTGGGCCTGACGGGTGACTCCTCGCGCGTCCGGGGCGTACGGCTGCGCGAGCGCGGCGCGGGGGCCGGGAAGGAGCCCCGTACCCTCGCGGCCGATCTGGTGGTGGACGCGTCCGGGCGGTCCACGAAGGCCGCCGACTGGCTCGCGGGCATCGGCGCCGAGGCCCCGCACGAGGAGACCCTCGACACCGGCCTCGCGTACGGCACCCGGGTCTACCGCTCCCCGGACGAGGAGCCGGGCACCGACGCGCTCGGGTACTACATCGTCCCGAACCACGCCCAGGTGTACGGCGGTGTCGTCCTGCCGCTCGGCGACGGGCGCCACCTGGTGACCCTCTCGGGCCTGCGCGGCGACGAACCGCCCACCGAAGAGGGCGCGTTCGAGGAGTACGCGAAGCGGCTGCCGCACCCGGTGGTCAGCGACTGGCTCTCGCGGGCCGAACCGGTGTCCCCGGTGTACGGCTTCCGCAGAACGGCCAACATCCGGCGCCGGTACGACCGTCCGGGGCGCCGCCCGGCCGGTTTCCTGGCGACCGGCGACGCGCTGTGCGCCTTCAACCCGATCTACGGGCAGGGCATGGCCGTCGCCGCACTGAGCGCGGTCGCGCTGCGCCGGGCCCTCGCGGACCCACGGCGCACCCCGACGACCCGCACCGTGCAGCGCTCGCTGCTCGACGCCTCCCGGCAGGCCTGGGACATCTCGGCGGGCGCCGACAAGAAGATGCCGGGGGCGACCGGTGACGCGGCCCGCCCGGGTCCGATGGACAAGGCGGTCGGCTGGTACCTGAGCCGGGTGCAGGCCCGGGCCGCCGGCGACCCGACGGTGGGCACGCCGTTCCGCGCCGCCCTCACCCTGACCGCCCCGCTCACGAGCCTGTTCGCCCCGTCGGTGGCGCGGGCGGTGCTCTTCGGGCCGGCGGCCGAGACGCCTGCGGGACCGCCGCTGCGCCGCGACGCGTAGGGAGTGTTCGTACGGTGGGGCCGGAGCCATGAGGCCTCGGCCCCGCCTTCAGGCCCCCGGCGCCGCCGCCACGATCCCCGCGGCGATGGCTCCGCCGAGTGCCGCGTAGTCGTCTGCGTTCTGCCCCGCGTAGGCGAGGGCGAAGTCCGCTACGGCGCGGTCGAAGACGTCCGAGCCGCCGAGGTAGGCAGCGATCGCGATGCGGTCGCCCGAGCGGGCGTGGGCGCGGGCCAGGGCGCGGCCGCAGAGCCGCGCGTAGTCCCGTAGCCCGGCCGGGGACATCGTCTCGACCTCGGCCGAGCCCTTCATGTCGCGCAGCTGCCGCCAGTAGAAGTGGCGCTGCTCGGGGCCAGTCATCCAGCCGAGGAAGATGTCGCTGGCGGCCTGGGTGAGGCGCTGCCCGCAGACGACGCGGCGCCCCTGGTGGGCGTACGCGCTCGGCGCCAGGTACGGCTCCAGGACCGAGTGGCCGGCCTCCTTGATCTGGAGGATGAGCGGGTCGCCGTCGTCCCGCCCTTCGAGGAGGAGGACGAAGCAGCGGGTGCCGACGCTGCCGACCCCGACGACCTTGCGGGCGGCGTCGAGGAAGCGGTAGCGGTCGAGGAGGACCCGCCGTTCCTCGGCGAGCGAGCTGCGGTAGTCGTTGAAGATCTTGCCGAAGCCGACCCGGTCGAGGCCCGTGGTCCGTTCGAGGAGCGGCGGGTCGTCGATGATGTGCCGGACTCCGGTCCCGTCGATCTCGGTGAGCCTGGCGAGCGCGTGGAGGCTGGTCCGGCGGCGGGCGCGGGCGAGCCGGTTCTCGAACCGGGCGCGTTCGTCGCGGCGGACCAGGGGGACGAGGTCGTCGGCGGCGATCCGCTCGTACCAGACGGTGAGTTCGCCGAGGTCGGCGAGACGGCGGACGGTGGTGCGGTACGACTCGACGGCGACGAGGGCCGCGCGGTGGGCCTTGGGCTTGCTGCTGCCGTTCTGGAGGGCGGCCACGGTGACGCTGGCGGCGAGCCGCTTCACGTCCCATTCGAAGGGTCCGGGGAGCGTCTCGTCGAAGTCGTTCACATCGAAGAGGAGCGTCCGTTCGGGTGAGGCGTAGACCCCGAAGTTGAGGAGGTGGGCGTCGCCGCAGAGCTGGACGGTGAGTCCGGTGTGGCGCTGGGCGCCGAGGTCGGCGGCCATGATCGCGGCGGCGCCGCGGAGGAAGGCGAAGGGGGAGGTCGCCATCCGGCCGTATCGGAGGGGGGCGAGGCCGGGCAGCCGGTCCAGGGCCTGGCGTTCGAGCACGTCGATCGGGTCGGGGCGCTGGGAGCTGGGTATCCAGCGGCCGTGGGAGGAGCGGGGGACGCGCTTGCGGGCCGCCCTGCCCCGTGCGGCGCGCTCCGACGGTGTCGTCATCCGGCCTCACCCGCCTCTTCCGCCGCCGCTGTCTCGTGCCCGTCACGTGGTCCTCATTACAAGGCGCCTCGCTCGTTTCGGCCACTCTGCCGGACAGCCCTGGCGAAATGGTTTAGACCAATGATAGAAATTGGTCACCCGCACGACCCATGCGGTCACGCTGAGCGAAGAGAGGGTTTGATCATGGCCGAGCCCGAATCCGAGGCGGCGGCAGACGCGCCGCTCTATCTCCGGGTCGCCGCCGCGCTGCGCGAGGACCTCGCCCACCGCCGCATCTCCCCCGGCAGCAGGCTCCCTTCGGAACGATCCCTGTCCCAGCGCTACCACGTCAACCGGCAGACGGTACGCAGTGCGCTCCAACTCCTGCGGGACGAACGGCTCGTGGTGACCGACCGGCGCGGCACCTTCGCCGCCGCCGGAGCCGGCGGCGAACCCCTCGTCCCGGCCCTGACGGCCCGCCGGCCGACCTTCCCCGGCGGGCCCCGCGCGGCCGAGGCACTGGTGCGGGCCTCGCTGACCTGGGAACCGCCGCCCACGCCACTGGCGCCACGGCTCCTGCTCACTCCGGGCGAGCCGACGCTCGTCCACCGGCACGTGGTCCTCGGGCCGCAAGGAGCGGCGCTCCAGCGGGCGGTGTCGTGGTTCTCCCGGCCGGCGGTCGCCGAGATCCCCCAGCTGGCCCGCTACCGGCGGGGCCGGGACTGCCGTCAACAGCCCGACCTGCGGCTGCTCTACCACTGGATGCACCAGGCGGGACTGCGGATCACCCACCGGGAGTCGGTCGGCGTGCCGCCCGGCCCGACCACGACGCCGGCCGGCGGCGCGGCCCGGCTGATCGTCCACCGGGTGGTGAGCGATCAGCACGGACACGCCCTGGAGATCACGGACATCGACTTCTCGGCCCAGTCGGCGGCCTGGACGTACGAGTTCAGCGCGTGAGGGTCCGTCGGCGTCCGACCGTCGTCCCGGTCTGACGGTAGGCCGGCTCCTGTCCGGTACGGGGACAGGAGCCGACTTCTCCGTCAGACGATGCCCTCCGCGATGTCCGCCTCCTCGCGGGCCGTGCCGTACGCCGTCGGCGTGCCGTACGAGCGGCGGGCGACGTACCACCAGACGCTGGCCAGGACGAGCACGACGGCCAGCGCGATCACGGCGTAGTTCATGGTGTCGACCGTCACCGGGGACTTCTGCGGCAGACAGAACAGCACGGTCACGATCGCCACCCACACGACGGCGGTCCAGCCGATCGGCTTGCTCCAGCGGCCCAGGCTCCACGGGCCGGGGGTGAACCGGTTCCCGGCGCGCAGCCGCAGATAGATCGGGATGGCGTAGGCGGGCGTGATGCCGATGACGTTGATCGCGGTGACGGCACCGTAGGCGGTGGCCGAGTAGAGCGAGGGGAGGGCGAGCACCGCGGCCACGGCCACCGCGAGCCAGACGGCCGGCACCGGGGTCTGGGTGCGGCCGCTGACCTTGCGCCAGATCGCCGAGCCCGGCAGGGCGTTGTCACGGCTGAAGGCGAAGACCATCCGGCTGGCGGCGGCCACCTCGGCGTTGCCGCAGAAGAGCTGGGCGACGATGACCACGAGGAGCAGGGCGGTGGCGCCGCCGGTGCCGAGCGCGTCCAGGAAGATCTGGGCGGGCGGGACGCCGGTGGCGCTGTTCTGCGTGGCGGCGTAGTCCTGGATGGCGAAGCTCAGGCCGGCGAGCAGGGCGAATCCGGCGAGCCAGGAGACCCAGATGGCCCGCACGATGCCCTTGGAGGCGGCGACGGAGGCATTGGAGGTCTCCTCGGAGAGGTGGGCCGAGGCGTCGTAGCCGGAGAAGGTGTACTGGGCGAGGAGCAGGCCGATCGCGGCGACGTAGAAGGGGTTGGCCCATCCGGTGTCGTTGACGAACTCGGTGAACACGAAGTCGACGGACTGGTGGCGGTCGGGGACGAACGCGAGGGCGCCGACGATGATCGCCACGCCCGCCAGGTGCCACCAGACGCTGATCGAGTTGAGCACGCTGACCAGGCGGACGCCGAAGAGGTTGAGGACGGCGTGGAGCAGCAGGATCGCGAGGAAGATCAGGAAGGTGGAGCCGGCGGTGGGTTCGAAGCCCCACTGGAGGTTGAGGAAGGCGCCGGTGAAGAGAGCGGCGCCGTAGTCGATGCCGGCGATGGCTCCGAGCAGACCGAGCAGATTCAGCCAGCCGGTGTACCAGCCCCAGCGGCGCCCGCCGAGCCGGTCCGCCATGTAGTAGAGGGCGCCCGAGGTCGGGTAGGCGCTGGTGACCTCGGCGAGGGCGAGGCCCACGCACAGCACGAAGAGACCGACGCCGACCCAGCCCCACAGCATGACGGCAGGGCCGCCGGTGCCCATGCCGAAGCCGTACAGGGTCATGCATCCGGAGAGGACGGAGATGACCGAGAAGCTGATCGCGAAGTTGCCGAAGCCTCCCATGCGGCGGGCGAGGACCGGCTGGTAGCCGAGCTCTCTCAGCCGCGCCTCCTCGTCCTGGGCCGGGGGTGGCTTGCGTATCGCGTCGGTGGGGTCGGGGGCGGTGCGGGACATGCGTTCCTCCGGGGACGGGGGGGTGAGCGGGGTCGGGGGGGAGCGGGTTGGGGGGCGTTCGAAGGGGCTCGGCTGCGGGACGTACAAGGGCCTTCAGCCGCTGAGACAGCGGGCGCGGGCGCGCAGGAAGACCTCTTCGGCGAGTACGCGGTCGTCCGGATGAGGGGTCCGGTACGCCCACGGGAGGGTCGTGTAGTACGGGCCGAGCGACTCCAGGACCCGGGCCGCGTCGGTGAAGCGGAGGGCCCCGAAGAGGGCGTGCGCCAGGTGGTTGAGGTCGAGCAGGGAGGCCTCGTCGGTGGCGCAGAAGAGGAACCAGGTGTCGAGGGCGCGCTGGGCTTCGCGTACGGCGTCCTCGGCGACCCAGTGGAGGTCGAGGGCCCGCTCGTGGCCGCGCTCGCGCCGGTAGCGCTCGACGCGCACGTACAGCGGGAGGACGTGCAGGGCAGAGCCCACAGGTGCCGAAGAGGCCGCCCAGTGCGCGTAGTTGACGGCCTCGGAGAGCGGTCCCGGGCGCCGGGCGTAGACGAACTGCAGCATCCGGTGGTGCGCCTCGCGGTTGTACGGGTCGCGCTTCTCCGCCTCCGCGAGCAGGCCCCAGGGGCCGGGCGGCAGCATGGGGGCCGGCGGGGACAGCCGGTGCTCCTCCATGCGCTGGCGGCCGTCGAGGGCGGCGAGGGCGATCAGGCCGACCCAGGGGACCGGGTCGTCGTGGGCGAGATCGGCGGCCTCCCGGCAGGCGGTCCAGGCCTCCTGCCAGAGTTCCCGGGTACGGGCGTGGCCGGCGCGGTGGGCGCGTACGGCCCGCTCGACGGTCACACGGCTGTGCATCACGGTGGCGGCGAGGCTCCCGGGCTGTTCGGTCCGCCACATGTGGACGACGTCGGTGCCCGCGGCGACGGCCGCGAGGACCTGGGTGCGTCGGGTCCAGCTGTCCCAGCCCTCCGTCTCGTCGAGGAGCCGCGCCATCGCCACCCAGCGGCCGGTCCGCAGGTCCTGGACGGCGTTGCGCAGGGCGTGGTCGTGGCCTGCCGGGTGGTAGACGGGCCGGAAGCCGTGTCCGGCCATCAGGGGGTGGGGCGTGGTGTGGGTGACATGGGTCCTCGGTGGATGGAGGGGGTGGTCAGTCCCCCGGCGGGCGCGTCCCGGCCGTTGATCGGCGATCACTATAGAGGGCTCTGGATGCGACCGGTCCACTTTCTTTTCCGACAGTAATTATCAAGCCAACGACTGAATTTGACTTACCGTCAGGTATGTCGGCGAACCTGACGTGATCACCCTCCGAGGCTTGACGGACAGCCTCGGCGACGGCACCCTGACCCTTTTCGGTGATCGGATGATCACTGAACGTCCAGGGACAGGAGCAGTGCGATGACGGCCGGCCCGGTACTCGCCGTCGACCAGGGCACCTCGGGCACCAAGGCCCTCGTCCTCTGCCCCGAGCGCGGAGTCATCGGCAGCGGCACGGCCCCCGTACGGCCCCGCTATCTGCCCGGCGGCCTGGTCGAGGTCGACCCCCGTGAGCTGTACGACTCCGTGGTCGCCGCGGGACGCGCGGCGCTCGCGGAGGCCGACACGCCGGTCGCCGCCGTGGGTCTCGCCAACCAGGGAGAGACCGTCCTCGCGTGGGACCCCGCGACCGGCGAACCGCTCACCGACGCCCTGGTCTGGCAGGATCGCCGAGCGGCCTCCGTCTGCGCCGAACTGGGCGCGCACGCCGAGCAGTTGAGGCAACTTACCGGCCTCCCGCTCGACCCCTACTTCGCCGCGCCGAAGATGGCCTGGATCCGCCGCCACGCCACCGGCGCCGGCGTCGTCACCACCAGCGACGCCTGGCTCGTCCACCGGCTGACCGGCGCCTTCGTCACCGACGCGGCGACCGCCGGACGGACCGGACTCCTCGACCTCGACACCGTCGCCTGGTCGGAGACCGCCCTCGACCTGTACGGCCTGGGCGGCGAACGACTCCCCCAGGTCGTGGACTGCGACACGCCCGTCGGCACCACCACCGCCTTCGGCCCGCCGCTCCCGCTCACCGGCCTCCTGGTGGACCAGCAGGCGGCGCTGCTCACCCAGAGCGCCGACGACCCGGCCGCCGCCAAGTGCACGTACGGCACCGGCGCCTTCCTCCTCGCGCAGACCGGCCCCGAGCCCCGGCGCGCCTCATCGGGCCTGGTCAGCTGTGTCGCCTGGCGGCTCGGCGGCCAGGTCGCCCACTGTCTGGACGGTCAGGTGTACACCGTCGCCTCGGCCGTGCGCTGGCTCACCGACCTCGGCGTCATCGGCGGGGCGGCCGAGATCGACCCGGTCGGCGGCGGAGTCCCGGACGCGGGCGGGGTCACCTTCGTGCCCGCGCTCGCGGGGCTCGCCGCTCCCTGGTGGCGGGGCGACGTACGCGGCTCGCTCACCGGTCTCGGCCTGGACACCACGCCGGGCCATCTGGTCCGCGCCCTGTGCGAGGGCATCGCCGCGCAGGTCGTGGAACTCGCCTCGGCCGTCGCGTCGGACCGCGGCGGGCCACTGACCTCCCTGCGCGCCGACGGCGGCCTCACGCGGTCCGCGCTGCTCATGCAGACACAGGCGGATCTCCTCCAACTCCCGGTCGAGGTCTCCTCGTTTCCTGACGCGACGGCGCTCGGTGTCGGCGCGGTCGCCCGGCTCGGGCACGACCCGGGGCTCACCCTGCGCGAGGCCGTACCCGAGTGGAAGCCATCGGCCGTGTACGAACCCCGGATCTCGGCCGGTGAGGCGGGCGAGCGCCTCGCGCGGTTCCGCACCGAGGTGTCGGCGCTGGTCGAGCGGGCGGGGTCGGAGGGCGGTGGTTCCGGCCCCGGTTCTGGTTCCGACGCCGGATCCAATCCCGACCATGCCCCCAGCTCCGGTTCCGGTTCCGGTTCCGCGTGAGCGTCACCCGTAGCGGCCCCCTCCCCTCGGGCGCCGCGGCGACGTACGACGTCGTGGTCGTCGGTGCGGGGGGCGTCGGCTCCGCGATCGCCCGGATGCTGGCCCGCCACCCCCTGCGAGTCGCGCTCGTGGAGGCCTCGAACGACGTCGGCGACGGTACGTCGAAGGCCAACACCGCCATCCTGCACACCGGTTTCGACGCCTTGCCCGGCACCCTGGAGGCGCGGCTCGTCCGCGAGGGATATGGTCTGCTCTCCGCGTACGCGGAGGAGACCGGCATCCCCGTCGAGCCTCTCGGCGCCCTGCTCGTCGCCTGGGACGAGCAGCAGCGCGCCGCCCTCCCCCGCCTCGCGGAGAAGGCCGAGCGCAACGGACACCGCACGACCCGGGTGCTCGCGCCCTCCGAACTCCAGGCGAGGGAACCCCACTTGGGTCCCGGCGCGCTCGCCGCGCTCGAAGTGCCGGGCGAGTCGGTGATCTGCCCGTGGACGACGACCCTCGCGTATGCCACGCAGGCCGTCCGCTCCGGGGCCGATCTGCACCTCAACTGCCGGGTGGAGAAGGTCCGTCCGGGCGATCCCCACCACCGCCTCGTCACCCGGCGCGGGGTGCTGCGGACCCGTCATCTCGTCAACGCCTGCGGGCTCCACGCCGACGCGTTCGACGCGCTGGTCGGCCGCGAGGACTTCACGGTCACCCCGCGTCGGGGCCAGCTGCTCGTCTTCGACAAGTTCGCGCGCGACCTGGTCCGGCACATCCTGCTCCCCGTGCCGGGCCCGCTCGGCAAGGGCGTGCTCATCGCGCCGACGGTGTACGGGAACGTCATGCTCGGGCCAACCGCCGAGGACCTGGACGACAAGACCGCCACCGGCACGACGGCGGAAGGGCTCGCCGGGCTCCGTGAGCAGGGCGGCCGGATCCTCCCGGCGCTGCTCGACGAGGAGGTCACGGCCGTCTACGCGGGGCTGCGGGCCGCCACCGGGCAGGAGGACTACCGGATCGCCGCCCACCCGGGACTCCGGTACGTGACGGTGGGCGGGATCCGGTCCACCGGACTCACCGCATCCCTGGCCATCGCCGAGCACGTCCGCGGACTGCTCGCCGACTGCGGGCTCGACCCGGGGCCCGAGCGACCACTCGCCCGGCTCCGGATGCCGAACCTCGGCGAGGCCTTCCCCCGGCCGTACCGGGACCCCCGCCTCATCGCCCGGGACCCGGATTTCGGCTCGATCGTCTGCCACTGCGAGCGCGTCACCCGGGGTGAGATCCGGGCGGCGCTCACCTCCACGATCCCGCCGGGAGGCCTCGACGGGCTACGCCGCCGCACGCGCGCGCGTGGAGGCCGATGCCAGGGCCACTACTGCGGCGCGGAGGTACGGGCGTTGTTCGAGGAGCACGAGGAGCACGGGGAGGGCGCCCGGTGAACCGCTCGGACGTTGCTCCGCGAGTACGGGAAGGGGCCCGGTGAACCGTACGGTCGACGTGCTCGTGGTGGGCGCGGGACCCGCCGGGCTCGCCGCGGCCGCTCGCCTCGCGGCGGCGGGCGCGGGCCGCGTCGAGGTCCTGGAGCGGGAGCAGGCCGCCGGCGGGGTCCCCCGGCACTGCGTCCGTCCGGGATTCGGCGCGGACGCCCGGGGCCGCCCCCTCGACGGCCCGGCCCACGCGCGACGCTCGGTGCGAGCGGCGCTGCGGGCCGGGGCCACCGTCCGTACCGGTGTGTCGGCCACCGGCTGGGCGGGGCCGCTCACTCTCGACGTCACGGCCCCGACCGGGCTCGAACGCATCCGTGCTCGCGCGGTGGTCCTTGCCACCGGGGCCCGCGAACGCGCCCGCAGCGCACGGCTCGTCCCGGGGTCGCGACCCGCCGGGGTGCTGACCACGGGCGAGCTTCAGCGGCTGGTCCTTCGGTTCGGGTCACGGGCGGAGCACATCGGGCGGCGGGCGGTGGTCGTCGGTGGCGACCCCGTGGCCCGCAACGCCGTGCGGACGCTCCGCGCGGCCGGGGTGGAGGTCGTGGCCGTCGTCACCGAACACCCGTCGCGACGAGCGTCGTTCGGGGCCGTTCCGGTGCTCACGGGATCGGTCGTGACGGAGCTCCTCGGACGCGGACGGCTCACCGGGGTCGAGGTCAGGGGCGAGGACGGCCGGGCGACCCGGCACACCCTGCGGTGCGACACCGTGGTCTTCACCGGGGACTGGATTCCGGACCACGAACTCTCCCGCGCCTGTGGGCTGCCGCTCGCCCGGGGCACCCGGGGCCCCGTGACGGACGGTGCCTTCCGCACCGCCGCGCCCGGAGTCTTCGCGGTCGGCAACCTCCTGCGCGGCGTGGAGCCGGCAGCGGTGGCCGCCGCCGAGGGGCGCGCGGCGGCGGAGGCCGTACGCGACCTCCTCGACGGACAGCTCTGGCCCGATGCCGGAGTGCCGGTGGAAGCGGCGGGGCCGCTTCGGTGGGTGACGCCCGGTCTGCTCGGTCCGGTGGCCGCGCCCCTGTTCGTACGGACCGAGCACCGGCTCGTACGACCGCTCCTGACCGTCACCCAGGACGGCGCTCCGCTGCGGCGGGAGCGGCTGAACGGCTCGCTCGTCCCCTGGCGTTCGGTACGGCTCCCGGCGCACTGGACGAGCGGGGTGGACCTCGGAGGCGGGCCGGTGGTGGTCGGCGCCGAGGAGTGACGCGCGCCGGGCGCGTGCGGGCCGGGGGCGTTTGCGCGGGGCGCTCGGGCAGGAGTGTGCGCGGCCACGGCGGAACGTGCGCGGCTGCGGTGGCGGGGCCCTTCGGCGAGACTGGTCTGCATGCCGGACAAGCGCAGTGCGGGTCTTCTGGTCTTCCGCCGTTCGACGGACGGTGGCGTCGAGGTTCTCATCGGTCATATGGGCGGGCCCTTCTGGGCGTCCCGCGAGCAGTCGGCCTGGTCGATCCCCAAGGGCGAGTACGAGCCGGACGAGGCCCCGGAATCGGCGGCGAGCCGCGAGTTCCTCGAGGAGCTGGGCCTTCCGGCCCCCGAGGGCGAGTGGCTCGACCTCGGCGAGTCCCGGCAGCGCAACGGAAAGCTCGTCACCATCTGGGCCGTCGAGGGGACACTCGACCCGGCCGAGATCGTGCCGGGCACCTTCACCATGGAGTGGCCGCCGCGGTCCGGCGTCCAGGGGGAGTTCCCGGAGATCGACCGGGTGGGCTGGTTCGCCCCGGAGGCGGCCGCTCCGCTGCTCGTGGAGGGTCAGCGGGTCTTCCTGGAACGGCTGGTGGAACGGCTCGACGGGCAGGGTTGAGGGCGATTGTCAGACCCGTACGAGAGGGTGGTGAGCGCCGAACTGTCGAGAGGGAGCCCGACAACATGACCACGATCACCGCCAGCGAGCGCGCGGCCGCCCAGGCGTACCTGCGGTTGCTCGAATCCACCCAGGCCGTGCTGACCGATCCACAGCTCGCCCCGTACGCGGGGGTGATGCTCACCCATCCGATGGCCGAGGCGGACGAGGCGCTCCGCGCCGCGGGCCTCGTGGGGAACGAGGCCCGGCTGCTGCGGCTCGTCTCGTCCCTGCGTGCCTCCCCAGCGACCGCTTGGGGGCGTGCCGGGTGAGGAGCCGGGTCCGGGAGGTGGCGGGCCCCCGGAGGTGGCGGGGCCGGTAGGTGGCGGCCCCGCACGGCGCGTGGGCCGTCAGCCGCTGGTGGGGCCGTCAGCCGCCCAACCGGACGGGGAGCGCCCGGACGCTGTTGCCGACGAATCCGGTGTGGCGGGGCAGCTCGGACTCGGGAACGGCCAGGTCCAGGTCCGGGAAGCGGGTGAAGAGCGCCTCCAGAGCGAGGGTGGCCTCCATCCGGGCGAGTGGGGCGCCCAGGCAGTAGTGGGCGCCGTGGCCGAGGGACAGGTGCTTCACCGTCGCCGTTCGCGTGAGGTCGAAGCGGTCGGCGTCCGGGCCGTGGGCCTTCGTGTCCCGGCCCGCCGCCGAGTACCCGGCCAGGACGGGGGTGCCCCGCGGAACGAGGGTGCCGTCGACGGTGAGGTCGCGGGTGGGGTAGCGGAACGGGAAGTAGCTGACCGGGCTGTTCCAGCGGAGGGTCTCCTCCACCACGTCCGCCCAGGTCGCGCGGCCCTCGATGACCAGGGCCAGCTGGTCGCGGTGGGCGCAGAGCGCCCGGACCGCGTTGGTGACCAGGTTCAGGGTGGTCTCGTGGCCCGCGATGATCAGCAGGAGCACGGTGCCGATCAGCTCGGCCTCGCCGAGCCGGTCGCCGTCCTCGTCCCGGGCGGCGATGAGCGCGCTGGTCAGGTCGTCGCCGGGGGCGGTGGCCTTGTCGCCGGCGATGGAGGCGAGGAGTTCGACCATCTCGCGGTTGGCGGCCACGGCCTGAGCGGGTTCGGTGTCCGTTGCGACGATCAGGCCGGAGAGACGGTGCAGCCGGTCCTGGTGGACGGGGTCGACGCCGAGGAGTTCGCAGATGACGCCGAGCGGCAGCGGAAGCGCGTAGTGGCGGCGCAGGTCCGCGACGCCGTCACCGGCCCCGGCCGCGTCGGCGAGGTCGTCGAGGAGTCCGGCGGCGACCGCCTCGACACGCGGGCGGAGTTCCTCGACCCGGCGGGCGGTGAAGGCGCTGCTCACCAGGGTGCGGAGGCGGCGGTGGTCGGCACCGTCCGCGGTCATCATGCCGGGCACGGTGGCGAACGTCCGCAGCGGCCAGCCGTCGGGTATGCGGCCCTCGGTGAGCGCGGTGAAGTGCTGGGGGCCCTTGGCGACGTCGGGATGCGAGAGGAAGTCCCGGAGGGCGTCGTGGCCGAGTACCACCATGCCGTCGATCTCGCCGGGGAGGATCACCGGAGCGACGGCGCCTTCGGCGAGCAGGCGGGCGTTGTCGGCGTGGGGGCAGCCGCCGGACGGGTCCATGCGGTGGGGCGGACGAGGGGCTGGCACGGGCAGTGCGTTCACTTCGGGAGCTCCTGACTGCGGGCCCTTGCGGGCGGGACCAGGCCGGTGCGGGCCCCCGGGGTTCAGCACATCCTACGGTCAACCCCACGCTGCTCACGGTGAGTTGTCGGGCGTGCTGTCGTCGCCCGGTGCGGCGGCGCGGCCGCCGCGGCCCAGGAGTTCGGCCAGGCCTCGGCGGGTTGCGGCCACCACTACCCGGTCGGCCGGTTCGAGGATGCGCTCGGGGGCCAGGCGCCAGCCCTTGTCCCGGCCGGCCGTACCGGACTTCGTGCCGGTTCCGTCCAGGGCGATGACCCGCCATTTGCCCGGGTGGAAGGCCTCGGCCACGGTCAGTCCGTTCAGGAGCGGATGGTCGGCGACGTCCACTGCGGCGAAGAGGAGGACCCGACGCTCGACCGGGACGGCGCCGAGTACCTGACGGCCCAGCATGGCGCCGGCGAAGGCGGGCGCGGCGAGGTAGGAGACGCTCCGGCTGCGGGTGAGGGCCGCGGGGTGGGCGGTACGGAGGGTACGGAAGACGGCGGTGGCGAAGTCGTCGTCGTACAGGCGCAGCACGACCCGCAGGTCGGGGGTGACGGCGCGGGCGGAGAGCGCTGCCTCCAGGTTGGTGATGTCGACGCTGGTCAGGGCGAGAAGCGCGTGGGCGCGGTCGATGCGGGCGGCCTCCAGGACGCCCTCCTCCGTGACGTCGCCGATGACGGTGGGGACGCGCAGCCGTCTGGCGACGGCGATTCCACGGGCCTCCGGGTCGGACTCGACGCAGACCACGGGGATGTTCAGCCGGCGGAGCCGGGCGAGGACTCGGGTGCCGACCTTGCCGAGGCCGAGGAGGACGACATGCCCGGAGAGCCCGCGCGGGGGCCGTCGCAGGGTGGTCGCCGTACGGAAGGTGCCGAGGCCTTCGATGAGGGCGGCGACGATCACCGGCAGCAGGAGCAGTCCGACGAACCCGGCGAGGATCTGGAGGACCTGGCGGCTGGTCGACTCCCCCACGGCCGGGTCGCCGATGGCGAAGATGTCGAGAAGCGTCAGATAGGCGGCGTGCAGCGGGTGGTCGCCGGTGGTGAAGGTGGAGGCGAGGGCGAGCGCGAGGACGGCGGCGGCCGCACCGCTCAGGGACCAGCGCAGCCGGCGCGAGAAGAGCGAGGCGACGGGCAGCGCGGAGGCCGCGAGGCGGGCGGACGCCAGGGCGGGGCCCGCCGCGGTGACCGCTTCGAGGGTGACGGCCGCGCGGCCGGTGGCGGCGGCCACCGTACGGTCGTCGGGCAGGAGCCGTGGGCCCGCGTCCCCGCTGCGTTCGGAGCCCTCGCAGCCCGCCGGGTCGCCGGCCGTGGCGGAGAGCAGGGCGAGCGTGCAAAGACCCGGGTCGGGGGCCTCTCCGGCGGCGGGCAGGCGCTCCACGGCGTGCAGGAGCAGTCCCCCGGCCTGCACCACCTTGCTGGTGCCCGCGACTGCGGCCGCGGCGAGGCCGGGGGCGGCGGTGTCGACGTCGGAGAGGACCGTGGTGGCGGCGTCGAGCTTCTCGGGGTCGAGGCCCGGTTCGGCGACGGCCGCGGCCTGGTCGAGGAGTGTTTCGAGGTGCTGGCCGAGCTTGCGGTTGTAGAGCCGGATGACGAGGCGCAGTCGGGGGTTGAGGCGGCGGGCGGTGAGTGCGGCCCGGATGTTGGTCTCGTCGTCCTCGTGGACGAGGGCGAGCGCGGCGGCCCGCTCCACCCCGGCGTCCGTCAGGGCCCGGTCGTCGGCGTCCGGGGACTCGACGACGCGCAGGGTGCCGGTGGGTTCGCCGCCGTCCGTGCCGGTCCCCGCCGGGGTGGCCGGGGCGGTGGTGCCTGAGGTGCCTGCGGTGCCGGTGGTGCGGATGACGGCGGCCGTGACCCGTCCGAAGAGGGCCAGCGCCCGGCCGGTGCGGGCGGTGGGCGTGCGTGGGGCGTCGGGCCGTACCGGCACGAGGAGGGTGACCTGCTCCCCGTACACCTCGTGGAGCTCGCCCGCGAGGCGGTGGGCGAGGGCGTCGTCCCCACAGACGATCATGTGCCCGGCGGGGGCCTGGCGCGGCTGCCGCTCGGTCCGGAAGGCGGGCGCGCCGAAGGGGCCGCCGCCGGAGATCCCGGGCGACCTGGTGGGGCCCGGGACGGACCGGGATGCCGGTTCGACGGGAGGCGCTGCGGCACTGTCGGCCGGAACGGCGTTGGTCTGGTGCGGGTGTGAGGGCACGTCACAAGGATGCCCTGCGCCACCGACAGCGGGCCGGGGAGGCCGTACCACCCGGGCGGGCGCACGACGCGCCGCCGTACGCCACACCCGCTACGCCGGTCGGCGCACTCCGATCTGCGCGTCCCGCGCCTCCTTCCTACGGTGACTGAATGATCGTCACGTCAGCTGTCCGTCATGCCGCCGCCGGTACCGCTGCGGTGCTGTTCGTGCTGCCCGCTCCGGCGGCCACGGCGTCTCCCGTCACCTCGACCGAGACCGTCACTTCGGCCATGGCTGTCACTTCGGCCGCTTCCGTCACATCCGTAGCAGCTGCCTCCTCGGTCTCCCTCCGGGAGCCCACGCCGCCCGCGCCCCGGTACCTCGACCGTGCCCGGCTGGACCGGAAGGGCACGCAGGTGCAGCCGCTGCGGGACGCTCCCGACGTGCCCTCCGTCTCGGCGCTGTCCTGGGTGGTCGCGGACGCGTCCTCCGGTGAGGTGCTCGCCGCGCGCAACGCCCACCGGAAGCTGCCGCCGGCCAGCACCCTGAAGGCGCTGTTCGCCCTCACGGCGCTCCCCGGTCACGAACCCTCCGAGCAGCACACCGTGGCCGATTCCGAGCTGACCGGGATCGGGGACGGCAGCAGCCTGGTGGGGGTGAAGGAGGGGTACACGTACAAGGTCTCGGACCTGTGGAACGGCGTTTTCCTCAGCTCCGGGAACGACGCGGTGCACGTCCTGGCCGCGATGAACGGCGGCTGGGAGTCGATGTCCCGGCAGATGCAGGAGAAGGCGAAGTCCCTGGGGGCCCTGGACACCCATGTGGTGTCCCCCGACGGTTACGACGCCCCGGGGCAGGTGTCCTCCGCGTACGACCTGGCGGTGTTCGGCCGGACCGGGCTCCAGGATCCGGCGTTCACCCGGTACTGCTCGACGGCGTACGCGGACTTCCCGGCGGGCTCCTGGTCGTACGGCATCGCCAACACCAACCGGCTCCTGACGGGGGCGAACGGTGTGGCCCGCTATCCCGGGCTCATCGGAATCAAGAACGGATACACGAGCAACGCGGGCAACACGCTGATCTCGGCGGCCCGGCGCGGCGACCGGACCTTGGTCGTCACCGTGATGAACCCACAGGGCGGGGGCGGGCTCGCCGTCTACGAGGAGGCGCGCGAACTCCTCGACTGGGGCTTCGAGGCGGCGGGACGGGTCCAGCCGGTGGGCTCGCTGCTCCCCGTACGGACGAAGGCGGCGGCCGGTTCGGGCAACCGGGCCGTGTCGGTGGCCCGTGGAGGCCGTGATCCCCGTGAAGGCGGCCTTGCGCGCACGGACGCTCAGCCGCCCCGCGCCGGAGCGGAAACGGCGGCCACGCCCGGCAAGGACCCCACGCGCGGGGCGGCGCCCTCGGGCGCGTCGGCCGGCCTTCCGCTGGCCCTGGTGGCCTCCGCCTGCGCGGCGGCGTTCGCGCTGTGGGGCTGGCGGCGCCGGGCGGCCCACAGGGTGAGCTGACTCCGGACGGCGGCCGGTGGGCGCCGCACGGTCCGGCGGCCGGCCCGGCGGCGCGAACCGCCGGGCCACCGCTCCGTCGGACACGGGACAGTCCGACGCGGTGCGGTCGGACGCGGGGCAGTCCGACGCGGGGCAGTCCGACGCGGGACAGTCGGACGCGGTGCGGTCGGACGCGGGGCGGTCCGACGCGGGGCGGTCGGACGCGGGGCGGTCACGCCCCCACGTACGCCGCCAGGTGCTCGCCCGTGAGCGTCGACCGCGCGGCCACGAGGTCGGCGGGGGTGCCCTCGAAGACGATCTTGCCGCCGTCGTGACCGGCGCCGGGGCCGAGGTCGATGATCCAGTCGGCGTGGGCCATGACGGCCTGGTGGTGCTCGACGACGATGACCGACTTGCCGGCGTCCACGAGCCGGTCGAGCAGCCCGAGGAGCTGCTCCACATCGGCGAGGTGCAGACCGGTGGTCGGCTCGTCGAGGATGTAGACACCGCCCTTCTCGCTCATGTTCGTGGCCAGCTTGAGCCGCTGGCGCTCGCCGCCGGACAGCGTGGTGAGCGGCTGGCCGAGGCTGAGGTAGCCGAGACCGACGTCCGCGAGCCGGGCGAGGACGCGCTGCGCGGCCGGGGTGCTCGCCTCGCCCGAACCGAAGAACTCCACGGCCTCGGTGACGGACATCGCGAGCACCTCGCTGATGTCCCGGCCGCCGAGGAGGTATTCCAGGACCGAGGCCTGGAACCTCTTGCCCTCGCAGTCCTCGCAGGTGGAGGAGACCCCGGCCATCATCCCGAGGTCGGTGTAGATGACGCCGGCGCCGTTGCAGGTGGGGCAGGCGCCCTCGGAGTTGGCGCTGAAGAGCGCGGGCTTCACGCCGTTGGCCTTGGCGAACGCCTTGCGGATCGGGTCGAGCAGTCCGGTGTACGTCGCCGGGTTGCTGCGGCGCGAGCCGCGGATCGGGCTCTGGTCGATCGACACGACGTCGTCGCTGACCGGGATCGAGCCGTGCACGAGCGAGCTCTTGCCGGAGCCGGCGACGCCGGTGACGACGGCGAGGACCCCGAGCGGGATGTCGACGTCGACGTCGCGCAGGTTGTGGGTCGTCGCGCCCCGGATCTCCAGGGTGCCGGTGGGCTCCCGCACGGTGTCCTTGACCGAGGCCCGGTCGTCGAAGTGCCGGCCGGTGACGGTGCCGCCGGTCCGCAGGCCGTCCACCGTGCCCTCGAAGCAGACGGTGCCGCCCTCCGTACCGGCGCCGGGGCCGAGGTCGACGACGTGGTCGGCGATCGCGATCGTCTCCGGCTTGTGCTCCACGACGAGCACGGTGTTGCCCTTGTCCCGCAACTGCAGGAGCAGTTCGTTCATCCGCTGGATGTCGTGCGGGTGCAGGCCGACGGTGGGCTCGTCGAAGACGTAGGTGACGTCCGTGAGCGAGGAGCCGAGGTGCCGGATCATCTTGACGCGCTGCGCCTCGCCGCCGGACAGCGTGCCCGCGGGCCGGTCGAGGGAGAGATAGCCGAGGCCGATCTCCACGAACGAGTCGAGGGTCAGCTGGAGCGCCGTGAGCAGCGGGGCGACCGAGGGCTCCTTGAGGCCGCGGACCCACTTGGCGAGGTCGCTGATCTGCATCGCGCAGGCGTCGGCGATGCTGATGCGCTTGATCTTCGACGCCCTGGCCCCCTCGGCGAGGCGGGTGCCGTCGCACTCGGGGCAGGTGGTGAAGGTGACGGCCCGCTCCACGAACGCGCGGATGTGCGGCTGCATGCCCTCCTTGTCCTTGGCCAGGAACGACTTCTGGATCCGGGGGATCAGCCCTTCGTACGTCATGTTGATGCCCGCGATCTTCATGCGGGTCGGCTCGTGGTGGAGGAAGGCCTGCAGTTCCTTCTTCGTGTACTTACGGATCGGCTTGGCCGGGTCGACGAGGCCCGACTCGCTGTAGAGGCGGTAGTTCCAGCCGCCCGGGGTGTAGCCGGGGATGGTGAGCGCGCCCTCGTCGAGCGACTTGGAGTCGTCGTAGAGCTGGGTGAGGTCGATGTCGGAGACCGCGCCGCGGCCCTCGCAGTTCGGGCACATGCCGCCGGTGCGGTTGAAGGTCGCCCTGACGGTCTTCCTGTCACCGCGCTCGACGGTGATCGCGCCGCTCGCCTTCACCGAGGGGACGTTGAAGGCGTACGCGCCGGGCGGGCCGATATGGGGCTTGCCGAGCCGGCTGAAGAGGATGCGGAGCATCGCGTTGGCGTCGGTGGCGGTGCCGACCGTGGAGCGGGGGTCGGCGCCCATCCGCTGCTGGTCGACGATGATCGCGGTCGTCAGGCCGTCGAGTACGTCGACCTCGGGCCGCGCCAGGGTCGGCATGAAGCCCTGGACGAAGGCGCTGTACGTCTCGTTGATCAGGCGCTGGGACTCGGCGGCGATCGTGTCGAAGACGAGGGAGCTCTTTCCCGAGCCGGAGACCCCCGTGAACACCGTGAGCCGGCGCTTCGGGATCTCGATGCTGACGTCCTTGAGGTTGTTCTCCCGCGCGCCGTGCACACGGATCAGATCGTGCCGGTCGGCCGGGTGCGGCTGCTCGTCCGCCCTGGGGGCCTTGCTCATCGTCTCTCCAGCTGTCGCGCGGGGCCGAAAAACGGACCGGCGCGGCGCGTCGTGGCCGACGGCGGCTGTATCGCGGGGTCCATGGCAGCCACGCTAGCGGCGGCCGGATGACGACGCTTCTCAAATCCTGATCGAGGTTCCGGCCACGTACTGCTCGGCGGCGTGGACGGCCTCGCGGGCGGTGCGTTCTCCCATCAGCACGCACAGCGTGTACGCCGTGTCCTCGAAGCGCCGGCGCGCCGACAGGTCGCACGGCCTGGCCAGCACGGTCCGCTCCTGGGCGCGGTAGTGCCGGAGCAGCCGGTCGACCGTGTTCCTGTCGGGCAGCAGCATGGCGTCCTCCCTCTCCTGAGTCGCTCCATACTCCCGGTCGTCGGCCACGCTCGCGACCTGCACGGACACGCTGTGTGACGGCCTCGTGCGCGGGAGGCCCTCGGAGTGCGCTTCCGACGCCCATGGCGGAGGGTCGGAGACATGAACCCGAGCGCGATTTCGCGGGTGGTCGTCACCGGCGCCACCGGCAACGTGGGCACCAGTCTGGTACGGCTCCTGGCGCGCGAGCCGCGCGTCGGCTCGGTCCTGGGTCTTGCCAGGCGCCGGCCGGGACTCGAACTTCCGGGGGTGGAGTGGGCCGAGGTCGACCTGTCCCGGGAGGGCGACGAGCCGCTGCTCGCGCAGCACGTCGCCGACGCGGACGCCGTGGTGCATCTGGCCTGGCGGTTCGGGCCGACGCACGACCCGGTGGAGACGTGGCGGACCAACGTCCTGGGCTCGGTGCGCGTCTTCGAGGCGGTCGCGGCGGCGCGGGTGCCGGTCCTGGTGCACGCCTCCTCGGTGGGGGCGTACTCCCCGGGCCCGGCGGGCGGTGCGCCGGTGTCCGAGGCGTGGCCGACGCACGGCTGGCCGGGGGCCGCGTACACGCGGGAGAAGGCCTATCTGGAGCGGGTCCTGGACACGTTCGAGCGGGACCATCCGATGATCCGGGTGGTACGGATGCGTCCGGCGTTCCTCTTCAAGGAGGAGTCGGCGAGCGGGCAGCGACGGATCTTCGCGGGGCGCTTCTTCCCGGGGCAGCTGATGCGGCCCGATCTGCTGCCGCTGCTCCCGGAGTTCGACGGGCTCCGTTTCCAGGTCCTGCACACCGAGGATGCGGCGGACGCCTACCGGCGGGCGCTGCTGCGGGACGTCCGTGGCGCGTTCAACCTGGCGGCGGAGCCGGTGATCGACGGCGCGGTCCTGGGCGAGCTGCTGGACGCCCGGCCGGTGCGTGTGCCGGCGGGCGCGGTGCGGGGCGCCCTGTCGGCGGCCTGGCGTCTCAGGCTCGCCCCGGCCTCCCCCGGCCTCTTCGACGCGCTGCGGCACATGCCGCTGCTGGCGACGGAGCGGGCGCGGCGGGAACTGGAGTGGGAGCCGGAGAGAAGCTCCCTGGAGGCCCTGGAGGCGTTCCTGCGCGGTGTCCGCGCGGGCGCGGGCGACGACACGGGCCCCTTGGCGGGCCACCGCATCGGCTGACGCGGGGGCGTGGCCGGGGGCATCGACCCCGGGCCACGCGTCGTGCCGCAGGCGCTGTTTCGTGCGAGCCCCGTGTCAGTGGGCCGGGGTCGGCCAGTCGACGAGGCGGATGGCCGCGCCTGCGGCCTCGCGGCCTCGGCAGTGGGTGCGGTGGCGGCGCATGAGCGCTTCGATGTCGAGGCGGCGGCCGAACTCGGGGCGCGCGGCCAGGCGTCGGGCGTAGGCCCAGAGGGCCGGGTATCCGGCGACCCGGTCCATCGCGGCGGCGTCCAGGTGCCAGCGGTGGACGGTGTCGAGCTGGACCAGGGTGACCCAGACCTGCACATCGGCGGCGGTCGGCGCGTCGCCGAGCACGTACGGGTGGCGGGCGAGGCGGCGTTCCAGGGAGCCGAGGGCCGCGAAGAGGACGGTGAGGGGGTCGTGGTGGGCGGCCTCGCCGTCGAGTCCGAGCTCACCGGCCCGCTGTGCGGCCCGGTTGATGCTGCGCTCGCACAGGTCGGTGATCGCCTCCATCTCGCTCCGGTGCTCCTCGGGCAGCAGCTCGGGGCCGTCGCCGCGGAAGCGGAGGGCGAGGTCCCGGAGGATGTCGGGGACGTGCGTGCTGACGATCCGTCCGGTCCACCCGTCGCTGAGGACGGGGGCCGCGGCCGGCCCGTCGTAGAGGTGCGCGCTCGCCTCGTACAGCGGGCGGAGGGCCGCGTACCCGCCGTCGGGCGTGTCGGGGCTCTCGGGCAGTACGGAGAGCGGGAGCGTGTCGTCCAGTCCGAGCAGGCTGTGGGTCAGGGCGATGCTCAGACAGCCGGGGTCGTACGGGGCGACGTGGAGGCGATAGCGGTGCGGCACGGCGTAGTGGCCGCTGTGCACGTCGCTGCCGATCCGGCCCCGGAAGGCGGGCACGGCGGAGGCGGGCAGCAGCGAGGACGGAACGACGGACATGCTTCTCCCTTGAGGGTGCTCGGTGCTGGGTCCGGGCGGCGCACGGCACGGCGACGGTCGCGGAGGCGAGACGGCGGCACCGGCAGCACGGGGCCCGGAGGCAGCAGAGGTACGGGAAGAGGAGGAGGTCGGCGCGGCGCCCGCGGGGGCGGCGGCCTCGGCGAACAGAACCTCAGCGAGCGGGGTGGACCACCCGGCGGTCACCGCGACTCGCCGCGCTGCAGACCCGCAGCAGGTCGATGTGGCGGCGGGACGTGAGGGGCAGGGAGCGCGGGAGGGGCGCGGTGAGTGACGTGTGCCGTCGACCGCTGCGTCCCATGGTTCCCTACCTGTTCGCTCGGTTTCCCCGTCCTGAGTGTCCGACCGGCCTCGGACGACGTCAAGGGTGCGGTACGGGCCACTCCGTGAAGCGTGCGGAATAATGCGCGCATGCGCATTTCAGCCAGGGCCGACTACGCGGTGCGTGCCGCCCTCCAGCTCGCCGCCGCCCAGGATTCGGGTCCGCTGAAGGCCGAGGCCATCGCCGAGGGCCAGGGCATCTCGCACAAGTTCCTCGAAGGCATCCTCGGCGACATGCGCAAGGGCGGCCTGGTGCAGAGCCAGCGCGGCGGCAACGGCGGTTACTGGCTGGCCAGGCCCGCGGAGTCGATCTCGGTCGCGGAGGTCATCCGCTGTGTGGACGGTCCGTTGGTCTCCGTCCGCGGGGAGCGGCCGCCGGACCTGTCGTACACCGGTCCGGCCGAGTCGCTGCTCACCCTGTGGATCGCGCTCCGGGCGTCCGTCCGTGAGGTGCTCGGGGTCTCGCTCGCGGAGGTGGCGGCGGCCCAGCTGCCGGAGGGGATCGTTGCGCTCGCGGACGATCCGGAGGCCTGGACCAACCCCTGAGTGCCGGGCAACCACCCGCGAGCTGCATCGATGTGACCCTGTCTCACTCGCCAAGACAGCCTTGTCCAGTCCGCGGACGCCTCTTGGGGCGACGCCATCCCGTCTGCCACTATCCCTACTATTCCAGTGGGAATACTAGGGATCATGTGAGGTGACGTGAGTACGCCGAGGAAATCGCCGAAGAGACCAGCGATACGTACCACCTCCGCACCGAACGCCGGGCCCGTCGACCGGCCCGCCGGAAGGCCGGGCGACACCCCTGTCGACCGGCCCGCCGACGACGCCATCTGGCCCCGCGTCACCCGCGAACTCGCCGACGACCTCGCCGTCGACGCCCTCGCCAGGGACCGGGCCGGCAAGGTGCCGTTCGACGAGGTCGCCCGGCTCCAGGAGGCCGGGCTGCCCGCCCTGCTGACGGCGCCGGGTCCGAACCGGCGCGGCGCCGACTGGCAGGCGGCGTGTGCGGTCGTACGGGAGATCTCCGCCGCCGACAGTTCGGTGGGCGAGCTCCTCGCCCACCACTACGCCCTGTCCTGGAGCAGCCGCTTCTTCGGCGGCCCCGCGCGGGAGCCGGGCACCCTCCCCGCGAACGACCTCCCCCTCGACGTACGCACCGCCGAGGAGCGGTGGCTCCTCGCCGGTGGCGTCGAACCGCCGCGCGGCGAGACCGGACCCGGCCTCACGCTCACCCCCGCCGACTCCGGCGGTGGCTGGATCCTCGACGGGAGCCGTACGTTCGGCTCCGCCGTGACGGTCGCCGACCGGTTCGTCGTCGGGGCCCGCCCCGGCGGCAGCGGCGACCTCTTCGTCGTCCTGGTGGACCCGGCGGAGCCCGGGGTGTTCACCGACGCCGGAACCGAACGGGTCGGGCAGCGGCTCGCCGGCGCGGGCACCGTCACCTTCGACCGGGTACCCGTGGCGCCCGAGGACATCCTCGGCGCGCTCCCCCATGACGAGCACGCCGTCGCGCCCTACTCCACCCTCGCTCCGCTCGCCCTGCGGCTGCTCCTGGTCCATGTCGGGCTCGGCATCGCCGAGGGGGCGCTCGCCGAGGCCCGGGACATCAGCCGCGCCGGGCAGGCGGGGCCGGCACCGGCAGGTCGTTCCGGGGGCGCCTCGGAGAGCTCCGTACCGGCCGGCACCGGGGACGATCCGTACCTCCTCCTCGCGTACGGCGAGCTGGCGACGGCCGCGCACGCCGCCGCCGCGGTGGTGGAGCGGGCGACGGACGCCCTGACCCACGGCCTGCTCGCCGGCTGGTCGCTCGGCGTGGAGGAACGCGCGGACATCGCCGTCCTGGTGGCGGCGGCCGAGACGGTCACCGGCCGGGCGGCCGTGCACATCACCACCCGCATCCTCGAACTCGTCGACGGCACGGCGGGCGCCGACGCCCGCGCCGGCGGTCCGGGATTCGACCGTTTCTGGCGCAACGCCCGCGCGCTCACCGCTCCCACCCAGGCCGCCCACCGGCTCCGCGACATCGGGGACCACTACCTCAACGGCACCCACGCACGGCTCACCCTGCTGGCCTGAAGGGCGTCGGTGCCGGGGGGTGCCTCTCCGGGGGACGAAGGGACGGACGGACCGGCATGTCGGGACGTCCGGCCCTCTCGTCGAGCGGCCGAAGGACCCAAGCTGGGAGGTGAGGGTCCGGCCGTCCGGCGGGCCCGGCACCGCACCCACGGAGGCAGCCTGATGAGTCGTGAGATCGTCGCAGGAGTGGACGGATCCCCGGAGAGTCTCGCCGCGGCGGACTGGGCCGCCCGCGAGGCCCTCCACCGGGGCCTCCCGCTACGGCTCGCGCACGCGTGGCGCTGGGAACCGCTCGATCTCCCCCTGGTCCAGGACCGCGCGACCCAGGAACGCGCCGCGGACTCGGTCCTGCGCGAGGCGGAGGCCACGATCGCCGCCCGCCACCCGGAGCTCACCCTCACGGCCGAGGTGCTCCGCGACACACCCGTCGCCGCGCTGCTCGGCACCGGGGAGGAGGCCGAGATGCTCGTCATCGGCTCGCGCGGACACGGAGCCGTCGCCGGATTCCTGCTCGGCTCGTACGGCCAGCAGATCATCGCCGACGCCACCCGCCCCGTGGTCGCCGTCCGGTCCCGTGACGGCGATCCGGCCGAACCCCCCACCGGGCACGTGCTCGTCGGGCAGCTCGGCAGCGCGGAGGACAGCGCCGCCGCGCTGGGCTTCGCAGTCGCGACCGCCGCCGCGCGCGGGGCGTCCGTGCGGGCCGTGCGCGCGTGGAGCCTGCCGGCGCTCTACGCGTACAGCCCGGCCTCGATGCGGCTCGCCGACGAGGCCGGCGGGCTCGTCCCGTACGAGGAGAAGTCGCTGCGGGAGGCCCTCGCGCCCTGGCGCGAGCGGTACCCGGACGTGCCGGTCACCGAGCACGTCGAGCTGGGCAGCGCCGGTCAGGTACTGCTCTCCGCCTCGGGGGCGGCCCAGCTCCTGGTGGTCGGCCGGCGGGCCAGGCGGGGGGCGGTCGGGCCGCGGATCGGGTCCGTCGCCCACGCGGCACTGCACCTCGCGCCGTGCCCGGTGGCGGTCGTCCCGCAGGGCTGAAAGGGTGCGATACAGGTTGACGCGCAAGGTTGACGCGTCGCGTTGACGAGGAGTGTCGGGGTGGCCGGGGCCGGAAAGTGTTACCGCCGTCGCCCCGGTGGCTCTCCCCAGCGCCGGACCGTTCGGCGACCACGGCGAGAGAGCGGAGCTCCATGCGGCACCAGGACGACCCCGGCCACCCCGAAGACCCTGAACACACCGCGCACCCCCACGATGTCGTACGGGACTTCGCGGCGGATCCCGCGGCGGCGCAGGACCCGGCGGCGCGCGTGAGCGGGCGGCACCGCAAGAGCGGCGGCGCGGGACGACGCCCCTCGCGACGGCCGTCCTTCCGGACCGCCGTCACCGTCGCCGGCACCGCGGCCGCGGTCCTGACGGTGGCCACCGGGGTGTACGTCGCCTCCACCGGGACCGGCGGCACGACCACCACCCCCTGGGCCGCGGAGGCGGCCGCGTCCCCGCGTTCCTCCACCGCCGCCGGGTCCGCCGACACCGCGTCGGAGACCGTACGGGAGGTGGAGACCGTACGGGAGGTGGAGACCGTACGGGAGGTCCGGCGGACGTCCCCGGCCCCGTCGACGCCCTCGACCGCGTCCACGCCCTCCCCTCGTACGGCGAAGGTGATGCAGGCAGGATCCGCGCCCCCGAACTCCCGGCCGGAGGATCAGCCGGAGACCCGGTGGAAGAGCAGGCCTTCGGACCGGCCGGAGACCCGTCCGAAGGCGGAGTCGGAGCGACAGCGGGAGTCGCTGCCCGAACAGGCCCCGGAACAGCCGCAAGGGCAGCAGGGTGCGGCCCCCGCGGCGGAGGCGCCCGCCGGGAAGGCCGCGCGGTTCGTCGAGGACGTCGTCGCGCTCGCCAACGTCGAGCGGGAGAAGGCAGGTTGCGGGCCGCTGCGTTCCGAGGGCCGGCTGCGGAGCGCCGCGCAGGGGCACGCCGACGACATGTCCGCCCGCGACTACTACGAGCACGACGATCCGGAGGGGCGTGACGCGGGCGACCGGATGAGCGGCGCCGGGTACACGTGGTCGACCTGGGGGGAGAACATCCACCGCGGGCCGAAGACCCCGGCCCGGGCCATGGAGGACTGGATGGAGAGTCCCGGCCACCGGGCGAACATCCTCAACTGCTCCTTCAAGGACATCGGCGTGGGCGTGACCCTCACCGCCAACGGCCCTTGGTGGGTACAGAACTTCGGCGCCAGACGCTGAGCCGGCGACCCCGGCCGTCAGGAGGCGGGAGCGGCCAGCTTCTGCACCCAGATCGTGCCGCCGGGACCGGGCACCGACGCCACTCCGGTGTCCCGGTACCGGCAGTCGAGCATGTTCTCCTCGTGCATCGACCCGTCCGTCCAGTCGTCCACGACGGACGCCGGGTCGGCCGAACCACGGTCCAGGTTCTCCGCCCAGGCGCTCCAGTCGTAGCCGGCGGCGGTGATCCGGGCGTCCGCGAACTCGCCCTCGGGGCTGGCGTGTCCGAAGTAGCCGCGCGCGGCCATGTCGCGGGCGTAGCCGCGGGCCGCCTCCGTGAGGCGGGGGTCGATGCGCAGCGGGGCACAACCCGCAGCCGCCCGGAGCCGGTTGACGAGTCCGGTCACCCGCTCCTCACCGGAGGGCGTCGGCGTGGGGCGCGGGGTGTGGCGTGGGGTGGGAGGCGTGGTCGTCGGTGTGGGGGTGGCAGGGGTGGCCGTCGGTGTCGGGGAGGTCGTCGCGACCGCGGCGGGGGTCGCCGGAGGCGCGGCGGCCGGCTTGCCGGGCTCCACGCGCGCGTGGGGTTCCTGGGGTACGAGCAGGGCGACCGCGCCGAGGACCGCGACGGCGGCGGCTCCGGCGACGCCTACGCGGCGGAGCGGTGTCCACCGGGAGCCGGTGTCGGACCCGACCGTGTCCGGCGCGGCCGTATCGGAAGGGACCGTGTCGGAAGGGACGGTGTCCGAAGCGTCCGTATCGGACGCGACCGTGTCGAAGGCGACCGGATCGGGGGTGTGGCCGTCCATGGCCGCGAGGGCGAGCGGCGGTACGAGGCCGAGACCGACGAGCAGGCCCTCGACGGGCGCGAGGCCACTGCGGCCGGACACCCTGGCCGCGCAGGCCGCACAGGTCCGCAGGTGGCGGGCGACACGTTTGCGCCAGAGGGGGGAGGGTCGGCCGTCCCAGGCCGTGACGGTCTCGGCGAGGTCGGGGCACCTCGGTACGGCGTCCAGGGCGCGGACGACGGCCCGGCCGGTTTCGAGGCGTTCCTTCATCCGCTGGACGCGGACGGCGGCGTGCTGCGGGGAAATCCCGCCGAGGCCCTCGGCGAGTTCGGCGCGGGTCAGTTCGCCCGCGGCCTCCAGCCACCAGAGGGCGAGCAGTTCGCGGTCCTCCTCGTCGAGCCAGCGGGTCGCGCGGGCCACGTCGCGACGCTGTCCGGAGAGGCCGAGCCGGAGGATGGTGGCCTCGGTGAAGTCGCCGGCGGCCGGGTCGGCGAGATCGGTGGCCCGGTCGAGGCCGGGCACGGGGGCCTGCTGGCGTTCGCGCCAGCGGCGCCGTATCCCGTTCATGGCGATGGCGACGAGCCAGGACCGGAAACGGGCGGGGTCGCGGAGACCGGTCAGGCCATCGAGGGCGCGGACCATCGTCTCCTGGACGATGTCGTCGGTGTCGGCATGACCGTCGAGGGCCCGGCCGACGATGTTGTGGACGAGGGGCAGATAAGCGCGGACCAGCGCGTCCCTGGCATCCGCGTCACCGGCCCTGGCCGCCTCCACCAGTGCGGTGGTGCGGCGCTCGTCGCTGTGCATGGATCTGCTCCCTCATCCCTGGTGCGAGTCCCCCGTGGTTCGGAGACCCGTGGGTGCGGGAGGGATAACACTTATCGGTGATCGACGCGGCGTGGATCACACCGGTGGTACGGGCAGGGTCGGGACCGTGGCCCCGTTCCCCTCCCGGACGGCTGCCACGACGGCGTCGTGCAGATCGCGGCTCTCCTCCTCCGACGCGCACGGAACGGGACTGCCCGACATGGTGAACCAGTCGGACGCGCCGCTGTACTGCACGGCCACGCGTGCTTCGCTCTCGGCCCAGGTCGTGTGCACGGTCAGATCGCCCGTGACGACTCCGGCCTCGACGGTCAGCACCCCACCTCGCCCGGTGTAGACACCGGCGGTCGTCCAAGATGCCCAGCTCATCCATCCAGGTTCACACCCGAACGGCGGATGCGCCACCGACGGGACCGCCCCGGTCGGAAGGATTCCGTCCGGGGCGGTCCATGGCGCGTGCTCGATCGGACGGGGAGGCCACGGCCTCCCCTGCCGGATCAGGCGAGGGAGGCGACGGCCTCGTTGAAGGTGGCGGACGGACGCATCACGGCCGCGGCCTTGGCCGGGTCGGGCTGGTAGTAGCCACCGATCTCGACCGGGGAGCCCTGGACGGCGACGAGCTCGTCGACGATCTTCTGCTCGTTGGCCGCGAGGGTCTCCGCCAGCGGCGCGAAGGCCTTGGCCAGCTCCGCGTCCTCGGTCTGGGCGGCCAGCTCCTGGGCCCAGTACAGGGCCAGGTAGAAGTGGCTGCCGCGGTTGTCGATACCACCGACGCGACGGGTCGGCGACTTGTCCTCGTTGAGGAAGGTGCCGGTGGCGCGGTCGAGGGTGTCGGCGAGGACCTGGGCGCGGGAGTTGCCCGTGGAGGTCGCGAGGTGCTCGAAGCTGGCGGCCAGGGCGAAGAACTCGCCGAGGCTGTCCCAGCGGAGGTAGTTCTCCTTGACGAGCTGCTGGACGTGCTTCGGGGCGGAGCCGCCGGCGCCGGTCTCGAAGAGGCCGCCGCCCGCCATCAGCGGGACGACCGACAGCATCTTGGCGCTGGTGCCCAGCTCCAGGATGGGGAAGAGGTCGGTCAGGTAGTCGCGGAGCACGTTGCCGGTGACCGAGATGGTGTCCTCGCCGCGGCGGATGCGCTCCAGGGAGAACTTGGTGGCCTCGACCGGGGACAGGATCTTGATGTCCAGGCCCTCGGTGTCGTGCTGCGCGAGGTACTCGTTGACCTTGGCGATCAGCTGCGCGTCGTGGGCGCGGTTCTCGTCCAGCCAGAAGACGGCCGGGGCGCCGGTGGCGCGGGCGCGGGTGACGGCGAGCTTGACCCAGTCCTGGATGGGCAGGTCCTTGGTCTGGCAGGCGCGGAAGATGTCGCCCTCGGCGACCTCCTGCTCCAGGACGACGTTGCCCTCGGAGTCGACGAGGCGGACGGTGCCGGCCTGGGCGATCTCGAAGGTCTTGTCGTGGGAGCCGTACTCCTCGGCCTTCTGCGCCATGAGGCCGACGTTCGGGACGGAGCCCATGGTCGACGGGTCGAAGGCGCCGTGGGCGCGGCAGTCGTCGATGACGACCTGGTACACGCCGGAGTAGCTGTGGTCCGGGAGGACGGCGAGGGTGTCGGCCTCCTGGCCGTCCGGGCCCCACATGTGACCGGAGGTGCGGATCATGGCCGGCATCGAGGCGTCGACGATGACGTCGGACGGCACGTGCAGGTTGGTGATGCCCTTGTCGGAGTCGACCATCGCCAGGGCGGGGCCCGCGGCGAGCTCGGCCTCGAAGGAGGCCTTGATCTCCTCGCCCAGGTGCGGGACGGAGTCCAGGCCGTTGAGGACGGTGCCGAGACCGTCGTTCGGGGAGAGGCCGGCGGCGGCGAGCGCCTCGCCGTACTTGGCGAAGGTCGCGGGGAAGAAGGCGCGCACGACGTGGCCGAAGACGATCGGGTCGGAGACCTTCATCATCGTGGCCTTGAGGTGCACGGAGAAGAGCACGTTCTCGGCCTTGGCGCGGGCGACCTGCTCGCTCAGGAAGGTGCGCAGGGCGGCGGCGCGCATGACGGCGGCGTCGACGACCTCGCCGGCGATGACCTTCAGCGGCTCGCGGAGCTCGCTGGTGGTGCCGTCGGCGGCGGTGAACTCGAAGCGGAGGGTGTCGTCCTTGGTGACGACGACGGACTTCTCCGTGGAGGCGAAGTCGTTCTCACCCATGGTGGCGACGTTGGTCTTGGACTCGGAGGTCCAGGCGCCCATGCGGTGGGGGTGGTTCTTGGCGTAGTTCTTGACCGAGCCGGGCGCGCGGCGGTCGGAGTTGCCCTCGCGCAGGACCGGGTTGACGGCCGAGCCCTTGATCTTGTCGTAACGGGCGCGGACGTCCTTGTCCTGGTCCGTCTGCGGGTCGTCCGGGTAGTCCGGGAGGGCGTAGCCCTGCGCCTGGAGCTCGGCGACCGCGGCCTTGAGCTGCGGGATGGACGCCGAGACGTTCGGCAGCTTGATGATGTTGGCGCCGGGCGTCTTGGCCAGGTCGCCGAGCTCGGAGAGGGCGTCGGCGATGCGCTGGCCCTCCTCCAGGAACTCGGGGAAGACGGCGATGATGCGGCCCGCGAGGGAGATGTCCCGCGTCTCGACCGTGACGCCGGCCTGCGAGGCATACGCCTGGATCACGGGCAGGAACGAGTACGTCGCCAGGGCAGGCGCCTCGTCAGTGTGGGTGTAGATGATGGTCGAGTCAGTCACCGGGTGCTCCGCTCCACGTCTGCGTATGCGAGATTGCTCGACATCAAGATATCTCGTGATCGAGGTCCTCGGTGAAGGGGCCCACGAGCTCGCTGTCCCGGGGCACTCCGGCGGCCTCCACGAAGGGTCCGCCGAGCCGGTACGGGGCGGCGGCACCGTCGAGGTCGACGCGGCGCAGCAGACCGAGCAGAACAAGGCCGGCGGCGGCGACCACGCCCGCGGCGAGGGCCTGGCCGCAGCGGTGGGCGATCCGGAGCTCGGCCGGGTCGTAGGGGGCGGTGGCCGGCAGGGCGAGGGTGCCGCCGAGGAACCACAGGCCCGCACCGAGCCCGCCGACGGCGAGCAGGGCGAGCGGCACGGTCACCGGGAGGCCGGGGAGTGCGGGCCCCCGTCGGGCGCCGGGGCGCACCTTGCCCTTGCGGGCGAGGACGGCGAGAAGGCCGCAGAAGACGGCCAGGACCACCAGGGCGGCGGCGATGACGTCGCCGGGCCGGTGCTGCCCGGCGGCGACGGTGTACGCGCCGACGGCGACGGCCCAGAGCGTGGCGGCGCCGACGGCGACGCTGCGCAGCCGGTACGGGACGACGAGTGCGAGCCCGAAGGCGAGGCCCAGGGCGAGCGTGGTCTGGGCGCTGGGGAAGCCGGTGGACATGAGCCCGCCGGTGTCGGCGAGCCGGGGACGGGGTGCGTACCGCTGGAGCAGTCCGGTGAGGGCGAGTGCGGTGACGACCGCGCCGGCGGCTATGCCGGTGACGGCGTACCGCTTGCGTATCAGGCCGACGGCGAGCAGCAGGGCGCAGCCGAGGACCAGGGAGAGGGTGGCGAGCCCGGCGAGCGAGGGGTGCTCGCGGAGCACGGTGACGGCGGCGGCGTCGGCGCGCCGGCCGGTCAGGGCCGCGTCGCCCCAGCGACGGCCGGTCGCGGTGAGCACGAGGCCCGCGTAGACGACGGTGAGGAGGAGTACCGCCCCGAGGCAGCCACGCCGGGTCCGGGTGCGGACACGGGTGCTGAACGATCCGGCGGCCTCGCCTGCCACGGCGGCGTACCACCAGGTGTCACCGGTCTCCAGCGGCCTCGGGGAGCCGCCCGCGCGGGGCCTGTCGTAGGAAGCCATGCCCCGATTCGAACCCACGCGCGGCTGCCTCGCCCGCTGGACGCACCCGAACGACACGCGGGAGAGGCTTCCGCGGGCCGGGCCCGCTCGGCAGCCGGGGCCCGGGCGCCTGCCCGCTCAGCGGTCCGGCCTCGGGCGCTGGGCCAGGGTCAGGAGAACCAGTCCGCAGAGGAGGACTCCCCCGCCGAAGACCCCGACACCGGAGCGAGCCGCGGGGCCGCCCGAGAACGCTCCGCCCGCCTGGATCGCGAACGCCGCCGCCATCACCAGCTGCGCCCGGCCGAAGAGCCCGGTCCGGCGGACGTGCCTCCGCTGCCAGGGCAGCAGCCGGCCGGTGCGGAGTACCGCCACCCCGCTGATCGCGAACAACACACCGAGCAGCGCGATGGGTACGGCGAAGTACCAGGACACGATCCGCCCCCTGCCGCTCCGGCACGGTGCCGGGAGTCGGCGCGATCATGCCACAGCGAGATGGTGGGAGGCCGTGCGGTCGTGGCGCCGGGTCCCGTACAGCGTGAACGCCGTGTTCACCAGAGCCACATGGCTGAGCGCCTGCGGCATGTTGCCCAGCTGTCGGCCCGCCACCGGGTCCCATTCCTCGGCGAGGAGGCCGACGTCGTTGCGGACGTCGAGGACCCGCTCGAAGACGGCGCGGGCCTCGTCGGGGCGGCCGGTCATCGCGAGCGCGTCGGCGTACCAGAACGTGCAGGCCACGAAGGACCCTTCGGTGCCGCCGAGGTCGTCGAGTTCGTGCGTGCCACCGTCCCGGACGTCACCGTAGCGGCGCAGGAAGCCGTGGTCGTCGAGCCGTGCCATCGCCCGTACGGTGCCGAGGACGCGGGGGTCGTCGGCGGGGAGGAAGCCGAGCCGGGGGATCAACAGGGCGGTGGCATCGACCTGGTGGCCGCCGTAGTACTGGGTGAAGGACTGCTGTTCCTCGCTCCAGCCCAGGGCACAGACCTCCGCGCGCAGTTCGCGGCGCAGGGCCTGCCAGCGCCCGAGCGAGCCGCGGAGCCCGGCGACCCGGGCGAGGCGGACGGCGCGGTCGGCCGCGACCCAGGCCATGACCTTGGAGTGGACGAAGTGGCGGCGCGGGCCCCGGACTTCCCAGATGCCCTCGTCGGGTTCCTGCCAGCGTTTGCCGAGGTAGTCCAGGAGCGAGGCGACCAGCGCCCAGTCCGGGGCGTCGAGGGCGACCCCGGCCCGGACGGCCGAGTAGACGGTGTTGAGCACCTCGCCGTAGATGTCGAGCTGGAACTGGCCGACGGCCGCGTTGCCGAATCTGACGGGCCGTGAGTTCTCGTAGCCGGGAAGCCAGTCGGCGTACGTCTCGGGGAGCCGGCGCTGGCCCTCGACCCCGTACAGCGGCTGGAGGTCGGCGGGGTCGCCGGCGACGGCGCGGACCAGCCAGTCCTTCCAGGCGAGCGCTTCTCTGCGATAGCCGCCGCGCAGCAGGCAGGAGAGGGTGAACGTGGAGTCGCGCAGCCAGCAGAAGCGGTAGTCCCAGTTGCGCTGCCCGCCGAGGGACTCGGGGAGGGAGGCGGTGGCCGCGGCGACGACTCCGCCGGTGGGGGCGTACGTGAGGGCCTTGAGGGTGAGCAGGGAGCGGATGACGGCCTCACGCGCGGGCCCCTCGTAGCGGAGTGCGGCGGCCCAGTCGTTCCAGAAGGCGAGGGTACGGACGAGGGCGGCGTCGATCTCGGCGGGCGGGGCGGCGGCCGGCACGGGGGTGTGCGAGGGGCGCCAGCCGAGGACGAAGGCGACCCGGCGGCCGGCCGTGACGGTGAACTCGACGGTCGTGCGGTCCGGGGTGACGACGGGTTCGACACCGGGCCCGCAGGAGAGGTAGGCGGCGTCCGGTCCGGCCACCCAGGCGACGGTACGGCGGTCCACCGAGCGGGTCCAGGGCACGATGCTGCCGTGGTGGAAGCGGACACTCAACTCGCTTCGCACGTCGACCCGTCCGGCGATTCCCTCGACCACGCGGACGATGCGCGGGGCATCCTCGCTCGGGGAGCGCGGGGGCATGAAGTCGGTGATCCGTACGGTTCCGGCGAGGGATTCCCAGAGGGTGTCCAGGACGAGCGTGTCGCCCCGGTAACTCCTGCGGGTGCAGCGGGTTCTGCCGACGGGGGCGAGGAGCCAGCGGCCGTGCCCCGGATCACCGAGGAGGGCCGCGAGGCACGCGGGCGAGTCGAAGCGCGGCGCGCACCACCAGTCGACGGACCCGTCGGCCCCTACGAGCGCGGCGGTCTCGAGGTCACCGACGAGGGCGTAGTCCTCAATTCGCCCTGCCATGACGGGATTGTATGCCTTATAAAAATCTCATGCAGAATCAGCGGGGAATCGATTCCCGGGGAGCCGCATATTCTTCCGAGATTCTTGACGGCATCGCCTCCGGCGCAGGATTCTGAAGAACGCGGGTCCGCCGCACGGAAGGCCGTGCCGATGAGTACCGAACGATGAGTACCGATGAGTAGCGATTCGCATCCGCTGCGCCGGTCGACCGATCGCGCGCCCGGATCCGGCAGACCGACGGTGAGCCTCGTTCTCACGGTCCGCCCCGGGGAAGGCGACCCGGGACCGGCGCTCGACCTGCTCCTCGGCCAAGTGCCGTCGAGCGTGGGGGACGTGGTCCTGGTCGGCGGTCCGGCCGGAGACGGCGAGACGCGTGCCGGGCTCACCGTGCGCGGACTCGGGGCCTGGGACTCCTCCCGGGGCGACATTCCCCATGCGGGGCTGCTCGCGGCGACCGGCGATCTGGTCGTGCTGATGAACGCCGACGGCAGCATGTCGCCGCACGAGATCCCGCACTATCTGCACTATCTGGAAAGCGGCTACGACTTCGTCAAGGGATCACGCTTCATCGCGGGCGGGGACTTCGCCGACTATCCGCTCTCGCGGCGACTCGGACATCGCGCGCTGCTGCGGGTCGCACGGCAGGTGTACGGCCAGCACCTGACCGATCTCTGGTACGGATTCTGTGCGTTCCGGCGCTCTTTCGTGGACCTCCTGGACCTGCGTGAGGACGGTGTGGAGCTGGGGGCCGAACTGGTCACGCACGCCCTGCACTACGGCCTGCGCGTCGCCGAGGTGCCCAGTCTCGAACGGCCACGCCTCCACGAGCCCTCGCACCCGCGCACGATCCGTGACGGCGCCCGCATCCTCGGCACGCTCCTCGACGAGCGGCCGCACAACGCGTTGTCGCGGCTCGCGCACCGGCGGCGCGGGCACGGGTCCCGCCACTCCTCCGGTTGACGTATCACACCAAAAGGTGCTAACGCTGGAAGAAGCACATTTTTGAACAGACCACTTCAGAACAGACCATCGACATCAGGACAGACCCTCGGCAGGGTCGGTTGTCGGAAGAGGCTCGTCGTGACCTCCACCCATCTCAACCGAACGCCGGCGGCATCCGGACCGCATCCTCTGCGGCGGACGACCGACTGGCCCCTCGCCGATGCCCGGCGCCGCTCGCTCTGCCGCCCCGCACACCAGCCGACCGCCCACCCGGCACGCCGGGCGGCCGACCGGATCACCGCCGCCCCTCCCTCACGGAGCCGGGCGTGCAGGCCCCGGGGTGCGGCCCGCAGGCGGCGTAGCCGTACGACCCACACCCGCACCGCGCTGCGAAGCCGTGGCTCCGACGGGTCGTCCGAACCATCACCAGCCGGGTCGTCCGAACCACCCCGACCGGGTGGAGCGCGTCACCACCGACCCACCCCCGCACTGATCCCCCGCGCGCCCGTGCGCCCCGCGCCCCGCGCCTTCCCCCGAGGAGGCGAGGCGTGATGGCCACCGCCCGCGCCCACGCACCGCTCCCCCGCCGGCTCGTCCGCCCGCCGGTGGAGCTCGAACTGCTCATCCCGGCCTACAACGAGCAGCGCAGGCTGCCCTCGACGGTGGCCGCCACGGTCGACTTCCTGGCCGGGCGGCCCTGGTCCTCGGCGGTCGTCGTGGTCGACAACAACAGCGCCGACGGCACCCTCGACGTCCTGGAGCGCTTCGCCGACTCCCCCGTCCCGGTCCGCGCCATCGGGTGCAGCGACCAGGGCAAGGGCGCGGCGGTCCGGCGCGGCATCGAGACCTCCTCGGCGCGGTTCATCGGCTTCGCCGACGCGGACAACGCGACCCCCGTCGAGACCCTGGACCGGGTGATGGCGCTGCTGCGGGCGGGCCACGGAGCGGTCATCGCCTCGCGCCACGCGCCGGGCGCGCACCTCGACGTGGAGCAGTCGGCGCTGCGGCGCGGCGGGGGGCTGCTGTTCCGTACGCTCGCGCATCTGTCGCTGCCCGGCGTGGCCGACACCCAGTGCGGGTTCAAGTTCTTCTCCGGTCCGCTGGCCCACGCGATCGTGCGTGACTGCCGCATCGACGGTTTCGCCTTCGACGTGGAGCTGCTCGCCCATGTGGTGCGGGCCGGGCGGGACGTCGTGGAGGTGCCGGTGGTGTGGCACGACGTACCCGGTTCGACGTTCTCGGCACGGCGCGACGGTCTGCGCTCGATGGCCGATCTCCTGCGGATCTCGCTGGCCCGGTGATGACCATGACCGCTCTCGACCGGCTCGCCCGTACCGACCTCGCCTTCCTCAACTGGCGCGACCCCGCACACCCCGACGCGGGCGGAGCCGAGGCGTACTGCTGGGAGATCGCCCGGCGGTTCGCGGCGGCCGGAGCCCACGTCACCCTCGTCTCGTCGCGGTACCCCGGCTCGCGTGCCCGCGAGTACCGCGACGGGATCCGCGTCGTGCGCGGCGGCGGCACCTTCGGCGTGTACGCCGCCGCCGCGGCGCACCTGCTGCGGAACCGGCACGCGTACGACGCCGTGGTCGACTTCCAGAACGGGATCCCGTTCTTCTCGCCGATGTTCACGCCGCGCTGGACCGCGGACATCTGCGTCATCCACCACGTCCACCAGCACCAGTTCGACACGCGCTTCCGGTGGCCGATGAACGCCGTGGGGCGGGTCCTGGAGAAGCAGGTCAGCCGGCGGGTCTACCGGGGGCGGCCCGTGGTGGTCGTGTCGCCGTCCACCCGCGAGGGCACCCGGCGCGAACTCGGCTTCGGCAACCCCATCCACATCGTGCCCAACGGTCGCCCCTGCCGGCCGCTCACGGCCCCCGCCGGGCAGCGGTCCGCGACCCCGTCGCTCACCGTGGTCAGCCGGCTCGTGCCGCAGAAGCGGGTCGACCTGATCCTGCGGGCCGTGCCCGCGCTGCAGCGTCGTTGGCCGGACCTCCGTGTCGACCTCTGCGGGGACGGGCCGGAGGGCGAGTCCCTGCGGAAGCTCGCCGCCGGTCTCGGGATCGGGTCCGCCGTCGAGTTCCACGGATACGTCTCCGACGAGCGCCGGGAGGAGCTGTTCCACCGGGCGTGGCTGACGGTCGTCCCGTCGGTCGCCGAGGGCTGGGGCCTCGCGGTCATCGAGGCGAACGCCGTCGGCACCCCCGCGCTCGCCTTCGACGTGCCGGGGCTGCGGGACGCGATCCGGCCCGGGGTCAACGGCTGGCTCCTCGACCCGGACGCCGACCTGGCGGCCGGTGTCGCCTCGGCCCTCGAAGCGCTGTCCACGCCCGAGGCGCGGTCGCTCAGTGCGGCCCGCTGCCGTGCCTGGGCCGCCGCCTTCTCCTGGGACGCCAGCGCCGAACGACTCGCCCAGGTCGTGCTCGAGGACCTCCAGCGCATCCACCGGCACCAGCGCTCCCGCCGCTCGGCCAGCGACCTGTCCGTGGTCACCCGCTTCACCTCCCCCGACCCCGAGACCACCGAGCATGCGGTACGCAGCTCCCTGCGCCAGACCGACGTCTGGCACCGGGACGGCGACGCCTTCCGTCTGCTGCTCCACGGCTGCGACGAGGTACGGGCGTTGAGCGCGCTGCGCCGGCTCGACGTCGCGGAGGCCGACATCGCCCTGGCGAGCGGCCACGACGTCCTGCTCGGTGCGGCGGAGCCGGGCGACGGCTCCGCTCCGGGCCCGGCCTCCGGGCGGCGGCCATGACCGGCGCCGGGCGGGTCGCGGAGCGGGCGGCCGTCCTCCAGGACGAGGTCACTGCGGTGCACGGAGCCCGCTGGATCGCGACCGCCGTGGTGCTGGTCGGCGCGCTGAACTACGCGTACACCCTGGTGCTCACCCGGCTGCTCGACGTCTCCGGGTACGCCACCTTCGCCGCCGGTCAGGGCCTCGTCGTGTGCACCGCGGCGGTCGCCGTGGTCACCGTGCCCTGGATGCTGGCGCAGGCGCTGGCGCGGGCCCGTTCGGACACCGAGCGCGGCGAGGCGGTCCGTTTCGCCGTGATCACGGCGATCGCGGGCGGCGGCGTCGCGGCTCTCGCGGTGGGCTGTGTGGCGATGGAGTTCGCGAGCACGCCGACGACGCTCGTCATCGCGGGCTCCACCCTCGCGATCTACATCACCCGGGTCAGCGCGGGCTGGCTCCAGGGCACCGAACGGCTGCGGACCCTCGCGGTCCTCACCACCGTGGAGGCCACCCTCAAGTTCGGCATCGGCCTGTTCTTCGTGTGGGCGCTCGGCCTCGGCGAGACCGGCGCCCTCGCCGCCTTCGGGATCGCCGTCCTCCCTTACGTCTTCTTCCGGCCGCGCCGATTCGGCAACGGGCCGCGCCGCCCGTGGCGGGCGTTGACGGCCGACCGGGACCTGTGGCGGCGGGCGGGCGGTGTCGCCTCGCTCCAGGGCGTGGTGGCGCTGCTCGCGGCCATGGACATCGTCCTCGTCGCGATGCTGCCCACCGACCGCGCGGCGGCCGCCAGTTACCAGGCGGCGGTCATGCTCGGCCGGGTCCCGCTCTTCCTCGCCGGGGCCGTCTCGATCGCCTTCCTGCCCGCGCTCTCGCGGCGGCGGTCGGGCGATCCGCTGACGGCGAGCGCGCTCCGGATGTACCTGACCGTGGCACTGCCTCTGACGGTGGTGGCCGCGACGGTGCCCGGCGCACTGATCACCAAGATCTTCCCGCCCGGGTACGCGATGGTCTCGACCCTGATGGCCTGCACGGCCACCTCGGGCCTCGCGCTCGGCGCGCTCGCCCTGCTCGTGACCTTCGCGCAGGCGGTCAACGACTACGCCTGCCTGCGGACGCTGCTCGTGGGTCTCGGCCTGTACGTGACCGCCCTGGCGGTCGGCTGGACCACCGGTGGTGTGCTCGGCATGGCGATCGGCGGGCTGTGCGGGACGGTCGCCGCCCTGGTCCTGCTGGCCGTGCGGCACGCCCGCCGGCACGGATTCGGGGTCGCTGAGCGGCCGTTCGGCCGGGTCGTACTGCCGGTCCTCGCGCTCGCCGGCGGCCTCGCTCTGCTCCGCCCGTACACGATCGTCTGGTTCGTGGCCGCGCTGGCGGTCACGGTGGTCGCGCTGTGGCGCTTCTTCGGACGGCGTCACGAAGGTCCCGTGTCCGCCCCCGCACCCGATTCCGCGGACGGCCCTCCGGGCGGTACCGGCGGGGAGGGCCCGGACGGGGAACCCGTACCGGACCCGCCGAAGGAGTTCGTACCGGACCCGCCAATGCCGCCGGCCGGGGCGCGAGGGACCCGGGCCGCGGTCCACGACGAGCGTTCCGCGCCGCTTCTCGTCGACGCCGTCTGGCGGGGCCGGGTCCGGCCCGCCGACGACGAGGAGCTGCGCGGGGCGCTGGCCGCGGCCCGGCGCAACCAGGTCGAAGGGCGACTGGCCCGCGCGTACCCCCGTCAGCTCGCGTCGACGCTCACCGAGGTGGAGAGCGCGACCGGGCTGTTCCGGCGGAACCTCGTCGAGTCCACGGACCGGCTGCGGGCGGCGGGCATCCCGACCGTCCTGATCAAGGCCGACCTGGCGGGGGACTACGTGTACGGCAACTTCGACCTGGTGGTGCCCCCGGGGAGCCTGCGGGCGGCCCAGGCCGCGCTCGACGGCTGGTACGCGCACCGCTCGGTGTACTGGCTCGAGCGCTCGACGAAGGTGCTCCTCGAACCCCCGAACGGCCCGGCGGCCCATCTGCACGGCTCGGTCTCCTGGTTCGGAGTGCCGGTGGTGCCCACCGACCGGCTCTTCGCGCGCGCGGATCGGCCCGAGCACGCCGACGCCCGGGCCAACGGCTCCCCGGCCGACCACTCCGGCGGCCGCGCACAGGGCCACGCCGGCGATCGCTCCGACGGCCCCGTCGACGGCCGCCCGAACGGACACGTCAGCGGCCCCGCGAACGGCCACGGCACGATCCGCACCGACGACTACGCCTGGCTGACCCCGTGCCCCTCCGACCGGCTGCGCATCTGGCTGGCGCACGCCCTCTTCCAGAACCTGACCCTGGACCTGTCCGAACTCCTCGCCCTGCGGTCGCTCCTCCATCCCGACGTCGTGGCGGAGGCACACCACGAGGCCGCCCGCGAGGGCTGGTGCGCGGGCGGACGCGAGGCACTCGCCACCGCCGTCGAGGCGATGGCGCGGCTCGACCGGGGCGAATCCGTCCCGCTGCCCCTGCCCCTCCCGGTGCGGACCTCGCTCCGGGTCGGGGCGGAGCACTCCGGCCACCTCCTCGGCGAGGGCCGGCTGCGGACCGCGACCCGCGAGGCGTCCCTGCGGGTGCCGCTCGTGCTGACCAAGAGACTGCGGAGGCGGGTGCCATGACGACCCCACGAGGCCCCTTCCCCGCCGACCCGCGAGGCACGTTCCTCTCCGGCCCGCGAGGCCCTCTCCTCGTCGCCGTGTCCGGGCCCGACGGCGCCGGCAAGTCCTCGCTGGTCGGCCGCCTCACGGTGCTGCTCAGTGAGCGCGGGCTCACGGTCGTCAGCCTCCACTGCTACGGCTGCTTCCTGTGCCGCAGGTTCCCGGTTCCACCGCGGGTGAGGGAGACGGGGGAACCGGGTGGGGACGAGTGGGCACGGCGCGCCACGGATCCCGAGCGCCGGGGATCCTGGCTGCGCCGTGCCCACGCGTTCCTGGACGCCTCCGAGCTCGCGGCCCGGATCACGGTCGCCGGGCTCCGGGCCCGTGCACGCGCGCGGGGTCGTGAGTCCGTGGTCCTGACGGACCGGGGGCCGCTCGACGGCCTGGTGAAGTTCGACCTGCCGGCCGGTTCGGCGGCGGCGTCCGTGTTCCGCCGGATCGCCGACCGCTACGCGCTGACGCTGCTCGTGGAGACGGGGCCCGACACGCTGCGGGGCCGGGGCTGGGAGGAGATCGCCGGTCCCCCGACGCTCTGGTGGGCCCGCTACCGGAGCTGGTCGCGGCGACTGCCGCGGATCTCACGGCTCGACGGCGAGCGGCCTCCGTCCCTGGTGGCGGGCCAGGCGCAGGACCGCATCCTCGACGCGGTACGGGAGCGGGAACGGGCCCGCACCGAAGCCGGGCCGCGGCCGCACGTGGTGATGTCCATCTACGACGACGCGGAGAACCCCGCCTACCGCGGCGGCGGCGCCCTGGTCATCGGGAAGGTGGCACGCCGGCTCTCCGAGGACTTCCGGGTGACCGTCGTGACGGCGGGCCGGAGCGGCGGCAGCGAGGAGCGGAACGGCATCCGGTACGTCCGACTGCCGGTCTGCCGGGCGGGCCCCCGCGCCGGACAGCTGCTGTTCCTGACGCTGTTGCCGTTCGTGGCCCGCCGGATCCGGCACGACCTGTGGCTGGAGAGCTTCACTCCCCCGTTCTCGACGAGTTTCCTGCCCCTGACGACGGGCGCCCCCGTCGTGGGCATCGACCAGGGCCGCAGCGCCGAGGCCCTGTGGCGGCGCTACCACATCCCCTTCTTCCTGGTCGAGCGGCTCGGGCTGCGCTGCTACCGGCACATCGTCGTGATGAACGCCGCCGACGGGTCGGTGGTCCGGCGGCTCAGCCCCCGCGCCGACGTGCAGGTGATCGCGAACGGGGTCGAGCAGCGTCTCCTCGACGAGAACCGGCTCGGGTCCGGGCAGTTCATCCTGTTCCTGGGGCGGATCGACACCTGGGTCAAGGGCCTCGACCTGCTGCTCGACGCGTACGGGCGGGCGGCGCCGCCGATGGAGCTGTTGCTCGCGGGCAGTGGCACCCCGGCCGAGGAACGCCGGCTCGCCGCGCTCGTCGCCGCCCACGACCACGGGCCGGAGCCCCGGATCCACTGGGTGGGGTACGCCGGGGAGGAGCGCAAGCGCCAGCTCTTCCTCGACAGCGCCTTCCTGGTGATGCCGTCCCGGCACGAGACCTTCGGCCTGGTGGCCCTCGAAGGGATGTCGTACGGCAAGCCCGTCCTCCACTTCGACCTGCCGGCGCTGCGCTGGATGCGCGACGGCGGCGATGTGGCCGTCCCGCCGTTCGACGTGGCGGCCTTCGGGGAGCGGATGAGCGAGCTGGCCACGGACCCGGCGCTCCGCCGCCGCCTGGGACGGCGCTCCGGACTCGCCGCCCAGCACTACACGTGGGACGAGATGACGGGCCGCTATCTGGCCCTGGCCCACCGGCTTCTGGACACTCCCGCCTCCGCACGGCGGCCGAGGAAGAGGGGTGCGTCATGGCTGACGACCCGCTGACCAGCTTCGTCCGGACCGTCGTCGGATCGGGCGTCCCGATCCTGGTGCTCTCGCCGCACCTGGACGACGCCGTGCTGTCCTGCGGCGGGCTGCTCGGCTGGGCGGGGCGTCGGGCGCCGGTGACGGTCGCCTCGCTGTTCACGGAGGCCACGCCACCGCCGTACACCCTCTCCGGCCGGCAGTACCTGAAGCAGATCGGCACCGACGACGCGGAGGAGCTGTTCGCCGAGCGGCGCGCCGAGGACCGGCGGGTCCTGGACCGGCTCGACGTCGGCTGCCGCCATGTCGGTCTGGTCGACGGGCTGTTCCGGCGGCTGCCCGGGCCCCGGCCCGGCACGCGGCGGCTGGCCCGACGGCTGCCCGAGCTGGCCCATGTGTATCCCACGTACCGGCTGCACCTGTCCCGGGGCCGGGTCTCCCCGCACGACGCCGAGACCCTGCGCCTGGTCGGTGCCACCGTCGACGAGCTGCTGCCCGGTCGCTCCGGCGGTCTGGTCCTGGCCCCGCTGGGCGTCGGCGGGCACGCCGACCACGTCCTGGTCCGCACCGCCGCCGAACGGAGCGGCCGCCGGGTCGTGTACTACAGCGACTTCCCGTACAACCAGCACGCCACCCCCGACGCCCGCTTCACCGCGCGGCACCGGCTGGTGGCCCGTGCCTGGGAGCGGGGCCTCGACCGGAAGGCCGAGCTGATCCGGGGGTACGAGACCCAGGTCGACGCCCTGTTCCCCGAGGGCCGCGTCCCGCGCGTGCCCGAGGTGTACCTGCTGCCGGAGACGGGGTGGACCGCGACGAGGCCGGCCCCCGCACGCGGCCCCGGCATCGGGGTCCGGACCGCCGGAGGTGTGCCGTGACCGTTCCGCGCACCGCTCCCTCGTCCGCCCGGACCGAACCGGCCACACCGGTCCCGGCCTCGTCCGCGCGTCCGCGCATGTGGCGCGGCCCCGTGCCGACCGTGGTGTACGCGGCCGGGGCGGCGCTGCTCACCGTGGTCCTGCGCCTGATCCAGAGCAGTCGGGCGGGCGACCTGTTCATCGACGAGCCGATCTACCGGCAACTCGGGGACAGCGCCGCCGCGGGCGGCTTCCCCCGTACCGACGAGGGGCTGTTCTTCCTCCACCCGCCCGGCTACTTCTACGTGGAGGCCGGCTGGACGAAGCTCGTCGGGGGGCACGCCGACATCATCGCGGGCGTGCACTCCTCGCGGGTGCTCAACGCGCTCCTCGCCGGGGTCACCGCGGCCCTCATCGTCTTTCTCGTCGCCCGCGTGCGGTCGCGCGGCGCGGGCGCGGTCGCCGGGCTGGTGTTCGCCCTGGACCAGTTCTGCATCCGGCAGAACAACCGCGTGCTCCTGGAGACCGGGACGATGGTGTGGATCCTCGCGGGCTATCTGGTCCTGGTGGGACTCACCCGGTCCGATCCGCCGCGGCCCCGGGCCCGGGCGGTGCTCGCCGGGATGTTCTTCGGGCTGGCGATCCTGACGAAGGATCACGCGATCCTGCTCACCGTGCTGCCGCTGCTGGCCGCCCTGCTCCTCGGCTGGGGTCCGCCCCGGAGGCTCGTCGCCCTGACCGTCGGGGTGACCGCCCTCTCGTACGCCGTCTACATGGCGCTGATCGCCGGATTCGGGCACTTCGACGAGTTCTGGGAGGCGAAGACGTCCGGCGTCCGCCGGCTCCTCGGGATCGTGCAGGAGACCGGGTTCAACGCGGAGGGCACGCCCTCGCTCGCCGGCCGGCTCCTCGACGAGATGCCGGCGTACGCGGGCACGTACGTGCTGCTCGCCCTCACCCCGGTGGCGCTCTTCCTGCTGCTTCGCCGCAAGGAGCCCGTGTACCGGCTGCTCGCTCTCTTCCACGCCTCGGCGATCGTCACCCTGGGGTACGCGCTCGGTGTGGGCACCCTGGAGGAGCAGGCGCTGTACCTGCTGTTCGTGCCGAACCTGGTGGCGCTCGCGGTCACCTTGCCCATGCCGTCCCGGCACCGGCGCGGACTGCGCCTCGTGGCCTGCGGCGCCCTCGTCGCGCTCCTCGCCACCCCCGCCGCGGTGTACGCGCGCGACCGGTGGACACCCGACGACGGCTTCGACCGCCTCCGCACGTATCTGCTCACCCAAGTACCGGTGGGCACTGGGATCGTCACGGTGGACGGGCAGCGGACCCGGGGGGTCACCAACTGGGCGCTGAACGACACGTACCGGCTCGGGAACTGGACGACCCCCGAGGAGCAGGCGGCCAACGACGCCCGGTACGTGATCGTGCCGTGGCGGGTCATCGAGCAGGGGTACGGGCGTTCCTCGCTCGCGGAGGTGCAGCGGCTCACGGACGGGCTGCGGCCGGTGTTCGCGTTCGACGGTCCCACGTACGGCACGCTCGCCCTGTACCGACTGCCGTCGTCCCTGCCCGGACCGAGCGTGACCGCACTCGCGGTGCCGGGATCGGCGGTGCCCGGCCCGCTGCGGCCGGCGCCGCAACCGCCTCCGGCAGAGCGGGGCGACAGCGCCCCCGTGACGGGAGAGCGTGATGCGCCACGGTGAGCGGCGCCCCCGTGTCCTCCTCCTCACCAGCAGCCCGCTGGACGGGGCGGAGGGGTGTGACGTGCGGCTCGCCGCCGACGTCCTCGGGGCCCTGCCCGACGTGGACTTCGTCTGGTTCTCCCAGTGGCCGGGCCGCCGGCAGCCCCCGCCGGGGCGCGGCCGGCCCGTGCGCATCCTCTCCCGCGACGGTGTGCCGCACATTCCCGAGCGGGTGCAGTCCGCCCTCTTCGGTGCGTTCCTGGCCCGCCGGGTCGACCTGGTGCATGCCTTCCTGACCGTCGGCCGTACGTTCCCGGCCTTCTCGTGGCTGCGCCCGCTGCTGCTCGGGGGGCGGCCGGTCGTCCACACCGTGCCCGGAGTGATGGACGCCCGTTTCCTGAAGCACATCCGGCCGCTGGGGACGACGGTCGCCCTGTCGGAGTCCATGGCACGGCGGCTGCGGGCCTCGAACTTCGGGGACGTACGGGTGATCCCGCCCATGATCGGCCTGGACGAGTGGCCGTACCTGCCGCGCCCGGAGGGATTCCCGGTGGTGCTGTTCGCGGGGCACCACGATCCGCACGGCGGCGCGGAGACGGCTATCGACGCGGCGGCGGAGGCCGTACGGACGGGGGCGAGGTTCCGTCTCGTGCTCGCGATGCGCGGGCGGCCGGGGCAGGACAACGCGATGCTCGACGAGGCGCTGCGGGAGCGGGCCGGCGCGGCAGGGCTCACCGACTTCGAGGTGCGCGGTTATGTTGAGGACATGCACGCGCTGCTCGCCACCGTCCACGTGCTGCTGTTCCCGCCGGCCGTGCTCGGCGGCAAGGCCGACATCCCGCTGACCGTCCTGCAGGGGCTGGCCTCGGGGCGGCCCGCGATCCTCAGCGACCTCCCCCAGTTCGCCGACTTCGGGCACGCGGTGCTGCGGGCCCCGGCGGGCGACGCGCGCCGCACCGGGCAGCAGTTGGCCTGGCTGCTCGACCAGCCGCGCTCCTGGGACGTGCTCGCCGATCGGGGCCGGGCGCTCGTGGAGGACCACTTCGGTCCCGAGCGGTTCGCGGCCCGGTACGGAGCCCTGTACCGGGAGCTGCTGTCGTGACGGCACGGTGGTGGACCGGATCCCGGGGTGTCTCGGCCGCACTCGCAGTGCTCGCGGTACTCGTGCTGCTCGTGGGGGCGTTCGCTGTGCTGCGGAACGAGCCGACGGACCCGGAGCCGGAGCCGTACTGGTACGGCACGCTGCAGACCGATCCGGACCGGGCGCTCACCGAGTACGAGCACGGCATCCGGGTCGCCCATCTCCAGATCGACTGGAGCAGGCTGGAGCCTGAGCAGGGTGTGTACGACGAGGTGTACGCGCGCGAGGTGCGGGACCGGCTCGACGTCTTCCGGGAGGCGGGGCTGCGGGTGGAGGCGGGACTCGGTCTCAACCATCCGCCGTCGTGGCTGCCGGACGCCTTCCCGGAGTCGGACTTCGTGAACCAGTTCGGCGAACGGTCCACCAGCGTCCCGAACATCGTGTTCAGCGAACCCGTACGGGAGCACGTCGCCGAGTACGCGCGCGCGGTGGACCGGCTGATCGGCCTGGAGAACTTCTGGGCGGTCCGGGTCGGCGTCAACGAGACCGGCGAGTTCGCCTATCCGACCCCGCTGTCGGAGAGCGGCGGTCCCGCCGAGTTCTGGGCGTACGACAGCCACGCCCAGGACAGCAGCCCGTACCCGGGGTGGCGGCCCGGGGAGGCCACGTACCACGGGAAGCCGTTCACCCGGGCGCAGGTGGCCCGGTGGTACGACTGGTACGCCGGGGCCCTGGCCGGGGCGGTGAACTGGCAGCTCGACCTGTACACCTCGCTCGGGTACGAGGGGGCGCTCAAGGTCCTCGTCCCGGGGGCCGGTTTCTACCCCTCCGACCTGCGGGCGGCCGTCGGCGCCCGGCTCGTCGGCACCCCGTCGATCCGGCTCGTCGCGCGCGGCGCCGGGTTCTTCCTGACGCTCCCGCTGGTCGAGCACCGGGACGCGGTACGGATCGTCACCACCGCCCTGGTGGACGGGACGGGCGACCCCGTCGACAACGGCTGCACGCCCGCCGACGCACGGACGGACGTCGCCGCCCCGAACGACGCGCTGGTGCGCGACTGGTCCTCGGCACGCTGGGTGGTGGCGGTGGCCAGGAGCGCCGGCTTCACCCGGCTGACCGGGGAGAGCGCCGGGCCGCAGGTGTCGCCGTACCGGCCCGGGGTGACGGAGACGGCGTACCGGCAGATGGCGTCCTGCGGTCTCGAGGGCATGATGTGGGCCTTCGACCGGCAGCTGTACGACGGGACACCGGGCTCGTCCCTGGAGGATTACGCGCAGACGATCCGGCGTCATCCCTGAGGCGCTGCTGCGCCGGTCGCGGTGGCGGGCCGCTCGGCGGTGAGGAGAAGGATGCCGGTGTCCCCGTACTCGGGCAGCGTGAGGTCCTTGGCGACCCGGGCGATCCGCAGGCCGGTGGTACGGGGTGCGAAGACGGCCCGCAGGGCGGCCTCGTCGACCGGGCAGGCGGGCCAGAGCGGTCCCGCGCCGATCCGGTAGCTGGGCATGCGTTCCATGAACGCGGCGAGGAGCCGCCCGCCGGGGCGGACCGCGTGGACGAAGGCGTCGCAGAGCGCGGTGAATTCGGCGTAGTCCTCCGTGACGCTCTCGGCGACGAAGTTCATCGAGGCGAGGTCGTACGTGCCGGGGACCAGGTCGTCGACGGCGCCGGGCATGACCCGCACCGGGCGCAGCGCCTCCGTACTGCTCTCCGGGAGGGCCGGGTCGAGGGAGCGGCACAGGGCGTAGAAGGGCTGCCAGCTGGCGTCGGGGCCCTCGTCGAGCTGGCGGCGCAGATAGCCGATGCCGGCGGCGCTCGGTTCGAGGGCGTCGATCCGGCGGCTCGCGGCGCCCGCGAGCATCAGGGGGTAGAGGTTGGGGCCCGCGCCGAGTTCGAGGGTGCGGGCCAGGCTGCCGGGGGCGTAGCGCCGGTAGACGGCGGCGTGGTGGTGGATGACGCCGATGTCGCAGGGGTGGAGCCGGCGGTAGTTCTCGGCGAGGTAGTCGGCGACGGGCCAGGCGTCCCAGTCGGCGTCCCGGTTGCGGCGCACTCACGGCTCCGGTGTCCGGCCGGCGGTGACGGCGGAGGGGCGGACGGCGCCGGCGGGCTGCAGGGGGAAGCGTCCGGCGAGCGCGGTGAGCACCGCGCAGAGCTCCTCGATCTCCTCGTCGGTATTGGCGGCGGTGACCTGGACGCGGAAGCCGACCCGATCGCGCGGGACGAGCGGGTAGGAGGCGAGCGTCACGTAGATGCCGTGCTCCCAGAGGAAGGCGGCGACCGCGTCGAGGTCGTCGGAACGGGCGAGCGGGATCTCGATGATCGGCAGTCCGTCGGTGTTGGGGGTGGCGATGCCCAGGGAGCGCACATGGGCGAGGACGCGAGCCGTCTTGCGGTAGAGATCGGCCCGGATCTCGTCCCCGCGCTCGTCGTTGACGTCGAGTCCGGCGAGGGCGGTGGCGAGCGAGGCCGTCGGCGAGGGGCCGGAGTACAGATACGGGGCCGCCGCCACCTTGAGGTGGTCCTTGAGCCACTTCGGGACGGCGAGGAAGGCGAGCAGCGAGGAGAACGCCTTGGAGAAGCCGCCGACCAGGATCAGGTCGTCGTAGGTCTCGCCGAGGTGGCGGACGATGCTGTTGCCGCGCGAGCCGTAGGGGCTGGTCTCGCCGGGGCGGTGCTCCCCGATGACGCCGAAGCCGTGGGCGTCGTCGACGTACAGCAAGGCGCCGTTCTCGCGGGAGATCCGGGCCAGGGTGGGGAGATCGGGGAAGTTGCCGGTCATGCTGTTGACGCCGTCCATGCAGACGAGGCGGCTCGCGTCGGCGGGCGCACCCCGCAGCAGCGCCGACAGCTCGTCGGGCCGCTCGGCGTGGAAACGGTGGACCTCGGCGCCCTGGCCTCGGGCGGCGACGCAGCCGTCGTACACGGTGCGGTGTGCCTGTGCCTCGACGAAGACCTGTCCGGTGCCGGCGAGGAGCGGGATCACCGACTGGTGGATGAGGGTGATGGTGGGCAGCAGCAGCGTGTCGGAGGCGCCGAGGAGTTCGGTGAGCCGCTCCTCGATCCGGGGGTAGAGCCGGGGGCTGCCGATGAGCCGTGACCAGCTGGGGTGGGTGCCCCAGCGTCTGACCTCGGGTTCGATCGCCGCGATGACCGTCGGGTCGAGGTCGAGACCGAGGTAGTTGCAGGAGGCGAAGTCGATGAGCCAGTCGTCGCCGACCCGGATGCGACGGCCGTCGATCTCGTCGATGACGGCGTCGCACATGCGGCTGGTCCGCTGGAGGTGTTCGAGGTCGCGCCAGCGGGACGCGCGCGGGGGGTGCCCCGCCCTGGCGGCCGGTCGGACCGCGGGCCGGGCGGGCGGGCGGGCGGCGGACGGCGGGGCGCGGTGCAGATACGACTCGGCCTGGTGGGCCGTCATGGGGCGGGCGAAGAGATAGCCCTGCCCGTAGCGGCAGCCCATGTCGGCGAGGAGTGCCCTCTGTTCCTCGTACTCGATGCCCTCGGCGACGACCTGGAGGCCGAGGACGTCGGCGATGCGCACGATGCCCTCCACGAGCGCCACCTGCTGCGGGTCGGTCGTGATGTTGTCGATGAACGACTTGTCGACCTTGAGGACGTCGATGGGGAACTCACGGAGGTAGCTGAGCGAGGAGAAGCCGGTGCCGAAGTCGTCGATGGCGATGGAGACGCCCAGGTCCTTGAGGGCGGCCATGGTGGTCCTGATCTGGGCGTCCCTGCGCATCAGGACGGTCTCCGTGAGTTCCAGGACGAGCGAGCCGGGCGCGAGCCCCGAGGAGCGCAGCGTGCGGCGTACGCTTTCGAGGAACCCCGGGTCGCGGAACTGGCGGGGGGAGACGTTGACGCTGGCGTACAGGGGGGCCTGCCGGGGGCGGGCGCGCTGCCACCGCGCGATGTCGAGCGCGGCGTGTTCGAGCACCCAGGCGCCGAGCGGCATGATGTGGCCGCTCTCCTCGGCCAGGGCGATGAACTGGTCCGGCGGGACCATGCCGCGGCGGGCGTGCGGCCAGCGGATGAGCGCTTCGAGGCCGGCCGGTGCTCCGTCGCGTACCTCGACTATCGGCTGGTAGCGCAGGGCGAACGCATGGTCGGCGATGGCCGTGTCCATGCCCGCCTGGAGCTCGTGCCGGGCGACGAGCCGGGAGTGGAACTCGGGGTGGAAGAGCCGCCAGCGCTTCTTCCCGGCCGCCTTGGCCGCGTACAGCGCGAGGTCGGCGTGGCCGAGGAGTTCCTCGGCGTGGGCGCTGTCGAGCACGGTCGCGATACCGACGCTGGTCGATACGGAGACGGCTCCGTCGGTGAGGTGGAAGGGCTGACTCAGGGAGTGCACGATCTCCGCCGCGAGGGTCTCGGCGTCGCGGGGTTCCCGCGCGCCCTCGATGAGGACGGCGAACTCGTCTCCGCCGAGCCGGGCAGCGGTGTCGGTGAGCCGCAGGACGGAGGTGAGGCGGCGGGCGACGGCGACCAGGAGTTCGTCGCCGACGGAGTGCCCCATGGTGTCGTTGACGACCTTGAAGTCGTCGAGGTCGACGAAGAGCATGCAGGTCAGGGTGGATTCGCGGCGGCCCCTGAGCAGGGCGCGCTCGACCCGTTCGAGGAGGAGGACGCGGTTGGGGAGCCCGGTGAGGGAGTCGTGGAACGCCCGGTGGGTCAGCTCGCGCTCCAGTTTCCGCTGTTCGGTCACGTCGCGGAGGGTGAGGACGAGTCCGTGCACGGTGTGCTCGTCGCGGAGGTTGCTGCAGCGGACCTCGACCTCCAGGTCGGCGGAGCCGCCGTGGATCAGTTTCCAGTCGTCCCGGGCGTCGACGGCGCCTCGGGTGCGCGCGTCGGCGAGGACGCGCAGGGCGGCGGCCGTGTCGGCGGGGGCGACGAGGTCGGTGAGGGGGGTGCCGGGGAGCAGGGAGCGGCCGAACATGGACTCGGCGGAGGGGCTGGCGTACCGGACGGTGTCGTCGTCGTCGACGATGAGGATGACGTCCGAGGTGTTGTGCACGAGGGTACGGAAGTAGGCCTCGCTGGTACGGCGGTTCACCTCCTCGCTGAGTGCGAAGCGTTCGAGGGCGAGGGCCGCCTGGGAGGCGAGGGACTGGGCGGAGCCCGAGATCTCGGCGAGCTTCTTCTCGGGGCCGGCGAGGAGCAGCACACCGAGCAGCGGTTCGGAGCCCGCCGGGGCCTGGAGTTCCAGGGGGCAGAGCAGGGCGAAGGGCTCGGGTGCGAGCTCCGCGGCGACGGCGGGGTCGAGGCGGGACACGGAGAGGAGCCGGGTGCCGTCGGAGACGGACTCGGGCCAGGCGGACCCGGGAGGCGTGTCGGTGGCGGGCCGCGGTGGATCGGTGGGTGGACGCGTCGGATCGGGCCCGGTGGTGGTGAGGTGCCGGGTCGGCTCGTGCGACGGCCGGGACGGCGATGTCGGGGGCCGCGTCAGCTCGTCCGTACGGCAGCTCCAGGGGTGGCCGGCGGTGGTCACGCCGCTCAGGCCGCCCCTGCGGTCCCGGGTGAGGAGGAGGACCCGGTGCCCGGTGCCGGGGCCGAAGAGGGTGGCGGACGCCGTCTCCACGGCGCCGGCGACCTCGCGGGGGCTCAGGGCGGCGACGAGGGAGGCGGCGGCCATCCGGAGGCTGCGTTCGCGGGCCTCGGCCTTGCCGTGGTCGTTCATCATGCCCCAGAGCCGGGCGAGGACCAGCAGGAACATGAGGGCCGAGAAGATCGCGATCACCGCGATGTCCTGGTCCCGGTCGTGGCGCAGCGACTGGAAGAGGAGCAGGGCGGGCGCGACGAGCGAGGCACCCGCGAGCAGGGCGAGCCGGCGCTCGGCCACGTGCGGCGCCGGTTCGGGCGCGCGCTCGGTGAGACCGGTCATCGAGGGGTGGAGGGCCGCGAGGCCCCAGGCGGTGAAGAAGACGACCCAGCCCAGGTCCCAGGGGGTGCCGACCTGCCAGGTGCCCCTGAGCTGGAGGGTGCCGTAGATGACGTCGGAGGCGAGGATGCCGCAGGTACCGAGGGTGAGGAGCTGCACGGACCGGGATCTGAGGCCGCCGGGGACCAGGAGCCGGGCCAGCATCGCGAGCATCAGCACGTCGCCGAGGGGATACGCGATGGAGATGGCCTTCTCGATCCAGCTCATGTCCTCGCTCCTGGCCAGCGGGGTGATGAGGTTGACCCAGGAGAGCAGCGCGAGGCCCGAGGTGAGGATCAGCGCGTCGAGGACGACGCCGAGGTCACGGCCGACGGCCCGGTAGCGGATGAACCCGAAGAGGCCGATCGCGAACAGCGGGTAGGTGACCAGGTACAGGGCGTCGGCGACGGAGGGGAAGGGTCTGATCTGGCCGAAGAAGCCCTCGAGCGCGTTGTAGGCGGTGTCGCCGCCCACGAAGGCGAGGTTGGCGGCGGCGAGCACCAGCCAGGGCCAGCGCCGGGCGGGCTTGTGCAGATGGACGCCGACGAGGATGGCGGCGACGCCCCCGAGCCCGATGAGCGCCCACAGGACGGTGTGCCGGGCGGGGAACTGCAGGTAGGCGACTGTGAGCAGGGCCACGATCAGGAGGTACAGAAGGGTCCATCGGCGCAGTGCCCCGGTCGCGGCGAGCGGCCGGTTCGGCTGGCGCAGCGACATCGTCGACCGCCCCCTTGCCGGGTCGGACGGACGCCGTCGGGAGCGCCCTGGTCGCGGATAGGACCCCGTACGGTGTCCATTCTCCGGGGCGCCCGGGGCGCCTGCATCTCGGCGTGGATCGTGTGCGGGCCGGCCCCGCGTCAGATGCGGCGGCCCGGCGTCAGGAGGAAGCCCGGACCACGAGTTCCGTCGGGAGCATCCTGCGGGGCTGCTCGTCCGGGTCGCTGGGCGCGGCGATCTCCTGGAGGAGCAGCCGGGCCATGGTGCGGCCCATCTCCTCGATGGGCTGGCGGACGCTCGTCAGCGGCGGGTCCATGTGCCGTGCCACGGCCGAGTCGTCGACGCCTACGAGCGCCACGTCCTCCGGGACCCGGCGGCCCGCCTCGCGCAGGACGCCGCGCGCGCCCGCGGCCATGACGTCGGAGGCGGCGAAGACGGCGTCCAAGTCCGGTCTGCGGTCCAGGAGTTCCCGCATCGCGCGCCGACCGCCCGCCTCGGTGAAGTCGCCGGTGGCGACGAGCGCCTCGTCGGGGCTGAGGCCGGCCTCCTCCAGGCCCTCCCGGTAGCCGTCGAGGCGGCAGCGGGCCACGTACATGTCGAGCGGTCCGGTGACGGTGGCGATCGCGCGCCGGCCGCGCGCGGCGAGATGGGCGACGGCGGTCCGGCCGGCGCCGGTGTTGTCGGAGTCGACGAAGGCGACGCGCTCGTCCTCGGTGCGGCGGCCGTTGAGGACGGCGGGCAGGCCGAGGGCGCGGACCTGGTCGGGCAGCGGGTCGGAGGCGTGCACGGAGACGAGGAGGACGCCGTCGACGCGCTGGGCGGCGAGGTACTGCTCGAAGCGCTGCCGCTCCTGCTCGCTGCGGATCAGCGTGAGGAGCAACTGCTTGTCGGCGTCGGCGAGTTCACTGCTGACGCCGCGGATGATGTCGAGGAAGTACGGCTCCGCGAACAGCCGGGCCTCGGTCTCGGGGATAACCAGGGCGACGGCGTCGGTCCGGCTGCCCGCCAGGGCGCGGGCGGCCCTGTTGGGTACGTAGCCGAGCTCGGCGACGGCCCGCTCGACGGCGGCCTTGGCCTGTTCGCTCACCCGGGGGGAGCCATTGATGACCCGCGAGACCGTGCCGCGGCCGACTCCGGCCCTGGCCGCGACCTCCTCAAGGGTGGGCCTGCCGGTCTGCCGCCCGCTCACCGCCATGTGCCGCTTCTCCCCTCGGGCCGCCGCCCCGCCTGCGTGTGCACGCGAACCTATCAGGCGGGACGACACGCCCCAGGGGCGCCGGGGAAGGGCTCGGGCACGGCGCCTCGGGCTGCGGGGAACGGCTCAGGCGCCCGTCGGGGCGAGCTCCGCCATGGCGCCCCAGCCCTGCTGCGGGACCTCGACGTTGATGATCTCGGGGGTGGTGGCGATGGCTCCGGCCATGGCCGCGAGACCGGCCGTGAAGTGCGGGGAGGCGACGTGGGCCGCGCCGGCCTCGGCGTCGGCGAAGGCCTCCAGGAGGACGAAGACGTTCGGGTCGTCGACGCTGCGGGACCAGTCGAAGAAGAGGTTGCCGGGCTCCTCACGGGTGGCGCGGGTGAAGTCGGCGACCAGGTCGAGCCAGCGGTCGGCGTGGTCGGGGCGGGCGGTGAAACGCACGGCGATGAAGATCATGCGACAAGCCTGCGGCGTCTCTCCGAGCGCGGCCAGTCGGGCCGGTCAGGATTCCGGCAGGGCCGGAAACTCCGGTACGGCACGGGCGAGCGCGGCCCGGATCTCCCCCTGCCGACGCCCGAAGTCGGCGGTCGGCAGCGAGACGGAGAGGGCGTGCACGATGCCGTCGCCGCGCTCGGGCAGCGCCACGGCGAGACACGTGTACGCCAGGTCCGCCTCGCCCACCGACACGGCGAAGCCCTGGCCGCGCACCCGGTCGGCCTCGGCCTCGAAACGCTCGGCGCTGGTGATCGTCCGCTCGGTGAAGCGGGCCATGCCGTGCTCCGCCAGGTAGCGGCGTCGCAACGGGCGCGGCAGTGCGGCGAGCAGGGCCTTGCCGTGGGCGGTCGCGTGGGCGCGCTCCTCCGGCCCCGGCGTGAAGGGGTGGGCGGCGTCGGTGACCGGGGCGGTGGTGTCGACGACCGTGATCAGGCCGTCGCGGTAGGCGGTGTGGTACGCCTCCGCGCCCGTGCCCGCCGCAGCCGGCCGAGGAGCTCGCCCGTCCCGGCGCCGAGTCCGTGGTGCCGCTGGTGGGAGCGGTGCAGGGCGGGCACGCGGGGCCCGGGCGCGTACCCCTCGGCGGTACGGACGAGGTAGCCGCGCGCGAGCAGGGGCCCGGTGAGGTGGTAGACGGTCGAGAGGGCGCAGCCGAGCCGCCGCGCCAGCACCTTCGCCCCGACGGGCCGGTCGGCGTCGGCGACGGCGTCGAGGACGGCGAGGGCCCGGTCGACGGACTGGGGCCCGGGGCTCGGGGACGAGGCAGGCATCGGTCCAGCTTAGGCGGGCGGGGGACCCGACGGGGAGGGCTTCGATGCGCGGGCTCGCGGGTGGGGGCACCCGACCGCGAGGCCTTCGATCCGCGGGGCTCGCGGGCCACGCTCCACGGGCTCCCGGGGGCACGCTCCGTACCCCCTCCGCTCCCCTCCGTATCCCCGCAGGTCAAACCCCCCTTATGTGCATAAGACACTCTTTCGGCGTACCGTCGAGTGGTTCCCCTGATCCTCGACGCCCCGGGAGAGCGTGTGCCCCGCTCCACGATCGACCATGCCCCGACGCCCCGCGAGGGGCGCCGCCCGCGTCTCCGGACGGCTGCGATCGCGACGGGTGTGGTCGCCGTCGCCGCGGGCGGCCTGTACGTGGCGGGGCTCCTGGCCACCGGTGACGACATATCCGCCGGCACCCGTGTCGGCGGCGTGGACATCGGCGGCATGAGCCGTGCCGAGGCCCAGGCCAAGCTGGCGGCCGAGGCTCCCGCCTCGTGGAGCGCGCCGATACCCGTGCGGGTGGGCGACCGCGCGTCGACCGTGGAGCCGGCCTCCGCCGGGCTCACCGTGGACCTGGCGAAGACCGCCGACCTGGCGGCCGATCCCTCCCGCGATCCGTTCACCGTCATCGGGCGGCTCTTCTCGTCCGGCGAGCGCGAGATCCAGCCGGTCCTCGCGTACGACGCGGACAAGGCGAACGCCGCGTTGGCCGAGCTGGCCAAGAACAACGACCGCTCGGTGCGCGAGGGGTCCGTGGCCTTCCGCGAGGGCAGGGCCGTCGCGACCCAGCCCGTGACCGGGCAGAAGCTGGACGCCGGGAAGGCGGTCGAGACCCTGCGCGCGGCCTACCCCGCCACCGGCGCCGCGCCCGTCACGCTCCCCGTGGCCGTGACCGAGCCGAAAGTGCCCGCGGCCGAGGTGACCCGTTTCCTCGACACGTACGCGAAGCCCGCGGTCTCCGGCCCCGTGACCCTCATGGCGGGCGAGGACCCGCTGCGGATCTCCGCCGCCACGCTCGGCGACCACCTCACCGTGAAGAGCGAGAACGGCCGCCTCACCGCCGCGCTCGACGCCGAGGCACTGCTGCGCGACCCCGACGTGGCCGACCCGATCGCCTCGCTGACGGGCGCGCCCGTCGAGGCCGCCCTCGGCGTACGGGACGGCAAGGTCGTCGTGGAGTCGGAGGGCCGGCCCGGTCACGAGGTGACCGCGAAGGCCCTCGGTGACGCCGTACGCCCGCTGCTCACCGAGTCCGGCGCCGCCGCCCGTACCGCTCCGGTGGCCACGTCGGTCACCCAGCCCGAGCTGTCCTCCGAGTCCCTCGCGCGTCTCGGCATCACCGAGCAGATGTCGACGTTCACGGTGAACTTCCCGAGCGCTCCGTACCGGACGACGAACATCGGCCGGGCCGCCGAACTCATCAACGGTTCGATCGTGCAGCCCGGCGAGGTGTGGAGCTTCAACAAGACGGTCGGCGAGCGCACCCCGGACAACGGCTTCGTCGACGGCACGATGATCCTGGACGGCCAGTACCGCTCCGCGCCCGGTGGCGGTGTGTCGGCCATGGCCACCACCATGTTCAACGCCATGTTCTTCGCCGGGGTGAAGCCCGTCGAGTACGGCGCCCACTCCTTCTACATCGAGCGCTACCCGGCCGGCCGCGAGGCGACCGTCGCCTGGGGCTCGCTGGACCTGAAGTTCCGCAACGACTCCGGGAAGCCGATCTACATCAAGGCGGGCGCGACGGACTCGTCGGTCACCGTGAGCTTCCTCGGCACGAAGAAGTACGACACGGTGGAGGCGGAGGCGGGACCGCGCACCAACCTCACGAAACCCGAGAAGCGCGAGGGCACCGGCAAGGCCTGCGTGCCGCAGCCGCCCCTCGAAGGCTTCGACATCTCGGTGGACCGGGTGTTCAAGGACGGCGGCGCCGAGGTCAAGCGGGAGACCTTCAAGACCCACTACACCCCGCGCGACGAGGTCACCTGCAAGTGACCCGCGGGTGACCGGCGGTTGAGCGGCAGGGACACGCCCTGTCGGAAGGGTGTCTTCCCGTCCGGCCGGGGCATGTCTCCGGAGCACGGCCCACCAGGCCGGGGCCGCACACGGCCCACCGGGCCGGGGCGGGGCGGCCCGCAACCCGTCGGAGGCACGCCTTGGCTCAGCGCAGCGACCCGTTCGAGCGGCTCCTCGGCGACGCCGTGCGCGCGGGCGTGTGCCCCGGCATGGTCTGGGCGGTGGGCGATGCCCGTACGACCGTGCACGACGGGGCCGTCGGTCTCCTCGACCCGACGCGCCCGGGTGAACCGATGCGCCACGACACGTTGTTCGACGTGGCGAGCCTCACCAAGATCCTCGCCGTCTGGGCCGTGATCGGCACTCTCGTCGACGCCGGGAAGCTCGATCCGGCAGCCCCGCTGGGCAGTTACTGGCCCGAGGCCGCGGGACGGCCCCTGGCCCGGGCCACGGCGCACCACCTCCTCACACACACCGCGGGCCTGCCCCTGCGTGCCAACCTCCGCCACCTGTACGGCTCCGATCCGCAGGACGTCCGGGACGGCGTACTCGCCGAGCAGCTCCGGCACCGTCCCGGGGAGGCCGTCGCGTACACCGACCGGGCGGCGCTGATCCTCGGCTACCTCGCCGAGTACCTCACCCGCCGGCCCCTCCCCCTGCTCGCCGAGGAGCGGGTCTGGGCCCCGCTCGTGATGACGGCGACCCGGTACGGCCCGCTGCCCGCCACGCTCAGGGAGCGGTGCGCGCCCACCGAGTACGACGAGGAGAGCGGCGCCCCTCTCAAGGGCGTCGTCCACGACTTCTCGGCCCGGCTCCTCGGCGGCGCGTGCGGGATCGCGGGGGTGTTCACGACCACCGCCGACATCGGACGGTTCCTTCGCCACCTCCTCGCCCCGGCGCCGGGCACCTTCTCCGCGGAGTGGACGGCGGACTCGCTCCGCGTCCACACCGGCGAACTCGACCCGCCGCGCGGCCTGTTCTGGCATCCGGCGCCGGGTACCGAGCCCGCGGACGGCATCTGGTCGCACTTCGGTTTCACCGGCACGGGCCTGTGGGTGTCACCGGCCCGCGGCCGCTGGGCGGTCCTGCTCACCAATCGCCTCCACCTGACCCGCGACCCCGGCCCGCTGGCCCGCGTCAGGGACGTGTTCCGGACCCTCGCCTTCGCGTGACCGCCCCGCGAAATTGACGTGCCTCCCCGCGGCGACTCTGCGAGCCTGCACCCCGATCGAACGATCTTTGACGGGCTCGACGCGTACGGAGTGCGGAACGATGGGTTTCACCCTTGAAGGACCGGTCCTGGAGGGCGCGTTCGTGCGCCTGGAGCCGCTGGGGCATCACCATGCCGCCGGTCTCGCCGAGGCTGCGGAGGAGAAGCGCGACTCGTACGGCTTCACGCTGGTGCCGGAACGGGAGGCGGTCGATGCGTACGTCGAGGCGCGGCTGGCCGACGCCGCCGACGGTCTCCTGGCTCCGTACGCGCAGGTGAACGTGGCGACGGGCCGCGTGATGGGCCACACCTCCTTCCTGGCCCCGCGCCCGTGGCCCTCCGGTGAGGGTCTCTGCGCGGTCGAGATCGGCTACACCTGGCTCGCGGCCTCCGCGCAGGGCACGGGCGTGAACACGGAGGCCAAGTACCTCCTCTTCCGACACGCCTTCGAGAGCTGGGACGTGGCCCGGGTGGACCTGAAGACGGACTCCCGCAACGCCCGTTCGCGGGCGGCGATCACGAACGTGGGCGCGACCTTCGAGGGTGTCCTGCGGAACTGGTCCGTCTCCTGGGCCCCGGGCGAGGGCGACCGCCTGCGCGACACCGCGTACTTCTCGATCACCGCCGAGGAATGGCCCGAGCGCCGAGCGGCGCTGGAAGAACGCCTCCGCGGCATCCGGGAGCGACGGGCCGCCCGGTCGGGAACGGGCGGCGCGTAGGCCCTGTGCGACTGCGGGAGGGCGGCATGTCGTCCGGTCGGCCGCGGGAAGGGCGGCGTGTCGCCCAGTCGGCTGCGGGGAGCAGGGCGTGTCGTCTAGTCGGCGTCGGGGAGCGCGGCGAGCCCTTCGAGGCTCTCGTCGATCCGCGTGGCCAGGTTGTGCGTGCGGGCGAGCTCCAGACAGGTCTCCCAGGTCGCGCGGGCGGCGTCCCACTCCCCGAAGTGGTGGTGGGCGCGGGCCGTGAAGACCAGACAGTCGGCCGTCCCTCCGGCGTCCTCCATCCGGTGCCGGATGCCGAGCGCCTCCGTGAGGGCGGCGAACGACTCGTCACGGCGTCCGAGACCGCGGAGGATGTCGCCGTACTTGGTGAGACTCGTGGCCAGGAACAGCCACCGGCCCTCCGTCCTCAGCAGCTCGATCGCCCGCTGGCAGTCCGCGGCCGCCCCGTCGAGGTCGCCGACCAGCTGCCGGGCGTCCGCGATCCTGGTGAGCACGAGCAGCTCGCCCCGGGTGTTGCCGGCTTCCCGGTACAGATCGCGCGAGAGCTCGGCGTGGGCGAGCCCACGCTCCGCGTCCTCGATCTGCAGGTAGAGCGACGACATGTTCCCGAGGATGGAGGCCCGGGCCAGCACGTCACCGCGCGCGGTGAAGAGTTCCAGGGCGATCCGGAGGTGCGCGAGGCAGGCCTCGTTGCGGAACGCCATGCCGTGGGCGACGGCCATCCGCCGGTACAGCCACGCCTGGCCGAGCGTGTCGTCGTGGGCGCGGGCGATGTCCATCGCCTGGCCGAGGCAGGCGTCCCACTCCGCGGTCCACCAGTGCGTACCCGCGTACCCGAAGAGTCCCACCGCGAGCCGCCACGCCATGTCGGAGCGGCCCAGCTCCCCGGCGCGGGTGAGCGCGTCCCGGATGGCGGGGAGCTCCTTGGCGGTCCAGCGGATCGCCTCTTCGTCGTCGGTGAACTCGGGGAGCGACAGGGGCACCCCGGTCTCCCGTTCCAGCGGCGGCGGGGACTGCGTCTCCCGGGTGGCCGCGAGCGACGCGGCCGCGAGCGCCGTGACGTACCAGGAGAGCAGCCGCAGGGCGGCGGCGGTGCGCTCGGCCTCCGTGTCCTCCTCCTCGCCCCGCCGCCACGCGTACTCGCCGAGGAGGTCGTGGAGCACGTACCGGTCGGGCTCGGGGTTGAGGACGAGGTGGGCGTCGGCCAGGACGTCGAGCACGGCGGCGGCGCGGGTCTCCGTGACGTCGAGGAGCGCGGCGGTGGACTGCGGGGTGAGCTGGTGACCCGACCACACCCGGCCGAGGAGCCGGAAGGCCCGCGCGGCCTCGCGTTCCAACGGCTGCTCGCTGTCGCGCATGGCCACGTAGCTCATGGCGAAGGTGCCCTGGACGTCGAAGGTGCCCATGGTGAGGGTCTCCAGGCGGCCCTGGTGGGGCGTCAGCCGTTTCGCGAGGAGCGCGAGGGGCCAGGAGGGGCGGGAGGCGAGCCGGCCGCCGACGATGTGCAGGGCGAGCGGCAGTCCCCCGCAGGCGGCCATGATGTCGGCCAGCGCCTCGGGCTCGTGCCGTACGCGCTCGGCGCCGGCGAGTGCGGCGAGCAGCGCGTGCTGGTCGGGCTCCGGCAGCGGGGACAGCGGGACCGTGACGGAGCCCGGCAGGTCGGCGAGCAGCTGCCGGCTGGTGATCAGGGCGGCGCTCGGCCCGCCGGCCGGGAGGAGGGGCGCCACATGGGCGGCGCCCCGCACGTTGTCGAGGACCAGCAGGACGCGGCGCTCGGCGAGCGCGGCGCGGAGGAGGAGGGCCCGGTCGTCGGTGTCGTCCGGCAGGGTGTCGTGCCGCAGGCCGAGGTCCGACAGGAAGCGGGCGAGCAGCTCGTGGGCCGTGCGCGCGCCGTGGACGCAGTAGCCGCGCAGGTCGGCGTAGAGGACACCGTCCGGGAAGGCGTCGCGCACTCGGTGGGCCACGTGGACGGCGAGGGCGGTCTTGCCGACACCGCCCATGCCGGAGATGACGACGGGTCTGATGTGGGTGTGCGGCCCGGTGGTCTCCCCGAGAAGCGACCGGATCTCCGCCACCTCGGCCTTCCGGCCCGTGAAGGCCTCCCCCTCGCAGGGCAGCTGGAACGGTGGCCGGGGTGAGGCGAGGCCGGTGTGGGCGCGGGGCCGGGGTGCCGGTTCGCCGGTGAGGACCTCCTGGTGGGCCTGCTGGACGGCGGCGCCCGGTTCCGCGCCGAGCTCGTCGACGAGGCTGCGGCGCAGCCGGTGGTAGACGGAGAAGGCCTCGGCCTGGCGGCCGGACCGGTGCAGGGCCAGCATGAGCCGCCGGTGGAAGCCCTCGCGGAGGGGGTGTTCCGCCGCCAGGGTGCTGAGCGGGGCGACGGCCTCGTGGTGGCGGCCGAGCCGGAGTTCGGCGTCGAAGCTCCATTCGAGGGCCTGGAGGCGGGCCTCCGCGAGCTGGTGGACCCGGAGTGCGGGCCCCTCGGTGTCGGCGAAGGGGGCCAGGTCGGCGAGGGGTGCGCCGCGCCACAGGGGCATGGCGAGCGCGGTCTCGCGCCGGACCTCCTCCCAGTCCTCCCGCCGGTGGGCGTGCCGTACGGCCCTGACGCGGGCCTCGAACACGTCGGCGTCGAGCTCGTCCTCGTGGACGAGCAGCTGGTAACCGGGGGCCACGGTGCGCAGCCGCTCCTCGGACCCGTGGTCCAGGGCGGCGAGGACGCGGCGCAGCCGGGTGAGGTGGTTGGCGAGGGCGGCGTCGGCGCTGGCCGGCACGGACGTGCCCCAGAGGGCCTCCTTGAGGGCGTCCCTGGACACGGCGCGATTCGCCTGGAGCAGCAGCGCGGCGAGGAGGACGCGGACCTTGGGTCCGGTGACGGGAAGCGGTTGCTCCCCGTCGTGGACGACCAGTGGTCCCAGCAGCCCGAACTTCACCACCATGCCCCCGCATCAAGGTAGGCGGGCCGCCCGACCTGGGGCGGATCCCGACGGTCCCCATCGTACGGTTCGGCACCCCTTGATTGATCAAACCGGCCGGGGGTTACCATATGAGCGCCGCCTAGCTCGAAAGATAAACTTGTGACTGTCAATGACGACTCGTTCACCAGCTGGAAGAACCGCGAGGAGATCGCGGAGTCGATGATCCCGATCATCGGGAAGCTGCACCGGGAGCAGGACATCACCGTCCTGGTCCACAGCCGCTCCCTGGTGAACAAGTCGGTGGTCAGCATCCTCAAGACCCACCGTTTCGCCCGGCAGATCGACGGCGAGGAACTCTCGGTCACCGAGACGCTCCCGTTCCTGAAGACGCTCACCACCCTCGATCTCGGTCCGTCCCAGATCGACATCGGCATGCTGGCCGCCGAGTACAAGACCGACGACCGCGGTCTCTCGGTGGAGGAGTTCACCGCCGAGGCCGTCGCCGGCGCCACCGGTGAGAACAAGATCGAGCGCCGTGACGGACGCGACGTCGTCCTCTACGGCTTCGGCCGCATCGGCCGCCTCGTCGCCCGCCTCCTCATCGAGAAGGCCGGCTCGGGCAACGGTCTGCGCCTGCGCGCGATCGTCGTCCGCGGCGGCGGTGAGCAGGACCTGGTGAAGCGCGCCTCGCTGCTGCGCCGCGACTCGATCCACGGCCAGTTCCAGGGCACGATCACCGTGGACGAGGCGAACAGCACGATCGTCGCCAACGGCAACACGATCAAGGTGATCTACGCCAACGACCCCTCCGAGGTCGACTACACGGCGTACGGCATCGAGAACGCCATCCTCATCGACAACACCGGCAAGTGGCGCGACCGTGAGGGCCTGTCGAAGCACCTGCGGCCCGGCATCGACAAGGTCGTCCTGACCGCGCCCGGCAAGGGTGACGTGCCGAACATCGTGCACGGCGTCAACCACGACACGATCAAGCCGGACGAGCAGATCCTGTCCTGCGCCTCCTGCACCACCAACGCGATCGTGCCGCCGCTGAAGGCGATGGACGACGAGTACGGCGTGCTGCGCGGCCACGTGGAGACGGTCCATTCGTTCACGAACGACCAGAACCTCCTGGACAACTACCACAAGGCCGACCGTCGCGGCCGATCCGCGCCGCTCAACATGGTCATCACCGAGACGGGTGCCGCCTCGGCCGTCGCCAAGGCCCTGCCGGACCTCAAGGCCCCGATCACGGGCAGCTCGATCCGCGTCCCCGTCCCGGACGTCTCGATCGCGATCCTGAGCCTGCGCCTGGGCCGCGAGACCACCCGCGAAGAGGTCCTCGAGTACCTCCGCGACGTCTCGCTGCACTCGCCGCTGAAGCGTCAGATCGACTTCACCACGGCCCCCGACGCGGTCTCGATGGACTTCGTGGGCTCGCGTCACGCGTCGATCGTCGACGCCGGCGCGACCAAGGTCGACGGCGACAACGCGATCCTCTACCTCTGGTACGACAACGAGTTCGGCTACTCGTGCCAGGTCATCCGGGTCGTCCAGCACGTCTCCGGCGTGGAGTACCCGACCTTCCCGGCACCGGCGGTCTGATCCCCCGCTCCACAGCACGGCGGCGCGCCGCACTCCCTCCGGGGGTGCGGCGCGCCGCCGTTCCGTTCCCCCCGTTCAACCCGTTCCGCCCCCTCTCCCCCTCCCCCTCTCCCCCCGGCTCTCCCCGCTCTCCCGCGAACCGACCGCCGCCGCCCCGGCGTCCCTCCCCCCATGGACACGTTCACGCGCGGGATACGTCAGCTGCTGCGGTTCGCGGTGCTGGAGGCGCGGTGCTGCGCCTTCGCCGTCGCGCTCGTCGGGGGGATCGCGGTCTCGACCCTGCTGCCCGGGCTGCCGGTCGCCCGTTACGACCTGCTGTTGCTGTACGGGATCGGGCTCACCGTCCTGGCCTGGAGGCTCGGGTGGGACAGCGGGCGGGACGTCGCCGTGATCGCCGGCTGCCATGTCATCGGTCTGCTCTTCGAGTTGGTCAAGGTACGGATGGGCTCGTGGAGTTACCCGGAGGAGGCGCTGGCGAAGGTCGGCGGGGTGCCGCTGTACGGCGGGTTCCTCTACGCGGCGCTCGGGAGCTACGTCTGCCGGGCCTGGCACCTGTTCGACCTGCGACTGACGGGCTACCGGCCGCGGGCGACGGCCGTGCTCGCCGGTGCCGTGTACGTGAACTTCTTCAGCCACCACTGGCTGCCCGACGCCCGTTGGGCCCTGGCGGCCCTGCTCCTGGCGGCGACCGCGGGGACCTGGGTGCGGTTCCGGGTGGGCGAGCGGGACCACCGGATGCCGCTGGCCCTGTCGTTCGTCCTGATCGGCTTCTTCCTGTGGGTCGCGGAGAACGCGGCCACGTACGTCGGCGCCTGGAGCTACCCGGACCAACTGGACGGCTGGCAGCCGGTGTCGCTCGCCAAGTTCGGCGCATGGGCGCTGCTGATCACGGTCACGTTCGTCCTGACGGCCGACCGCGCGAGGGGGCCCGCTCCCGGCCCGCGGGGAAATGTGTTCCCGGCGGGCCGGGCGTGAAATTCGACAATTTCGTCCGCCCCCGCAGGTTCGTGCACCCCCGCAGGGGACGTGGTACAGTCGACAGCAGTTGCAGTTGTGGTTCCCAAAGAAACTTACAAGTGCCTTCGACGATTCGACATCGTCAGGCACTTTCTGTGTTTTCGGTGCAGTTTTCCGGACGGGGCAATCATCACGGCGACTCCGGGTTCCGCACAGTGCGGCCCCCAGGGCTACGCCCCGAAGGAGAATTGACATGGCTAACGGCACCGTGAAGTGGTTCAACGCTGAAAAGGGCTTCGGCTTCATCGAGCAGGAGGGTGGCGGCCCGGACGTCTTCGCCCACTACTCCAACATCGCCACCTCTGGCTTCCGTGAGCTCCAGGAAGGCCAGAAGGTGACCTTCGACGTCACGCAGGGCCAGAAGGGCCCCCAGGCGGAGAACATCCTCCCCGCCTGACGTTGACACGTCCGACGCAGCTGGGGTCCTCACCCGTGTGGTGAGGGCCCCGGCTCGTTGCATTTTCCAGGCATTTTCAAGCATTCCCAGGCTTTTTTACGGACCGGCGCCCGATTTCATCCCCTCGGTATGGCCGGATCCGCACGCTTGTGGCGTTCGGTACGTTCCTGTAATTCATCGGGCCCCGCGGCCCTTCGCGAATTCCTCGAAGCGCACCGTTTCGAGGAAGGTCCCCATGAACAACACGAACAACACGAACAACACGAACCGTACGGACCGGGCACGACGCGGCACCCCGGCGAAGGACGAGTTGGCGACGCTGCCCGCCGGCACGCCGGCCCTGCCGCCCGCCGCGACCTTCGCCGAGCTCGACCTGCCGGCCGAGGTCCTCGACGTCCTCACCCGGCTCGGTGTCGACGAGCCGTTCCCGATCCAGTCCGCGACCCTGCCCGACGCCCTCGCGGGCCGTGACGTCCTGGGGCGCGGCCGCACCGGCTCCGGCAAGACCCTCGCCTTCGGCCTGCCCCTGCTCGTCCGTATCGCGGGACGCCGCGCCGAGGCCCGTAAGCCGCTCGCGCTGATCCTCGTACCCACACGTGAACTGGCCCAGCAGGTCACGGACGCCCTCGACCCCTTCGCCCAGGCCCTGAAGCTGCGCCTGGCCACCGTGGTGGGCGGCATGTCGATCGGCAGGCAGGCCACGGCGCTGCGCGACGGGGCCGAGGTCCTGGTCGCCACTCCGGGCCGGCTCATGGACCTCGTGGAGCGCAAGGACTGCCGGCTGGAGCGGGTGGGCGTCACCGTCCTCGACGAGGCCGACCAGATGGCCGACATGGGCTTCATGCCCCAGGTCACCGAACTGCTCGACCGGGTGGGCGGCGAGGGCCAGCGGATGCTGTTCTCCGCCACGCTCGACCGCAACGTCGACCTGCTGGTCGAGCGGTACCTCGACGACCCGGTCGTCCACTCCGTCGACCCGTCGTCCGCCGCGGTGTCCACGATGGACCACCACGTGCTGCAGGTGCACGGCGCCGACAAGTTCGCCACCGCCACGGAGATCGCGGCCCGCGACGGGCGGGTCATCATGTTCCTGGCGACGAAGGCGTCCGTCGACCGCTTCACCAAACATCTCCTCGGCAGCGGCGTCCACGCCGCCGCGCTGCACAGCGGGAAGTCCCAGCCGCTGCGGACCCGCACCCTGGACCGCTTCAGGTCCGGCGAGGTCCCGGTCCTCGTCGCCACCAACGTGGCGGCGCGCGGCATCCACGTCGACGAGCTCGACCTCGTCGTCAACGTCGACCCGCCGGCCGACCACAAGGACTATCTGCACCGGGGCGGACGTACCGCGCGCGCCGGCGAGTCCGGCGTCGTCGTCACCCTGGTCACCTCCGACGAACGGCGTGACGTGGCCCGGCTCATGGCGGACGCGGGCATCCGCGCCCAGGTCACCCAGGTCCGCTCGGGCGAGGCCGAGCTGAGCCGCATCACCGGCGCCCGTACCCCCTCGGGCGTGCCCGTCGCCGGCGCCGCGCCCAGCCAGGAGGGCATCAAGCGCGGCGGCGCGGCCTTCCGCGGCATGGGCACCGTCCCGGGCCGCCCCGGCCGCGCCAAGAACGAGTCCCGCAAGGCCGCCGACGCCCGCAAGGCCGCCGAGGCCCGGCAGGCCGCGCGGATCCGCCGCGGCAAGTAGGCCCCCCTCAGGGACCTGGGGCTCACGCCGCGCCCCGCCGACGCACCCGGGTTCTTCGCCCCCGTACTCGCCCGGAAGGCGGCCACGTTCCTCCCGCAGAGCGGCGACCCGGTGGCCGCCGCCCCATCGGTGCGAGCGGGACTCACGTCGCGTTGAGTGCCACCGTCGGGTGGAGGCGGGAGGCGCGGATCGCCGGGTAGAGGCCGGCGATCATCCCGATCAGGAGGGTGGCGGCCAGGCCGCCCGCGAGGGACCAGGGCGGGACGACCGCCGTCCAGCCCTGGAACCGCGCGAAGCCGTACGTCGCCGTCGCGCCGAGCAGCGCGCCCGTCGCCCCGCCGAGCGCCGACAACAGCAGCGACTCGGTGAGGAACTGGAGCCGGATCGCGTTGCGGGTCGCGCCGAGGGAGCGGCGCAGGCCGATCTCCTGGCGGCGTTCGAGGACGGAGATGACCATGGTGTTGGCGACGCCGACACCGCCGACCAGGAGCGCCACCGCGCCCAGGCCCAGCATAAGGGTCGTCAGGCCCTTGTCGGTGGCGGCTTTGGCGGCGAGCGCGTCCGAGGGCCGGGAGACCTTGACGCCCGCCTCGCCGCCGGGGCTGATCGTGCGGGCCAGGATCGCCCGTACGTCCTCCACCGAGGCGTCCGTGGAGCGCTCGAAGATCGTGGTCGGGTGGCCGTCGAAGCCGAAGTGGCGCTCGGCGGCGGGGAATCCTACCATCGCCACCCGGTCGAGGTTCGGGACCAGTTCCAGCGGTTTCAGGATGCCGACGACGACCACGCGGGTGTCGTTCATCATGATCGTCTCGCCGGTGCGGGTGATGCCGAGGCGGTCGGCGGCCACCGCTCCGAGGACCGTGACCGGAAGCCGTTCGCCGGCCGGGTCCAGCCAGGCGCCCTTGTCGACCTCGCCGCCGAGCGCGGCCAGGAGGTCGGTACGGACGGCCTGCGTGGTGACGCCGGCGGTGCGCTCCTCGGGGACCAGATCGCTGCGGCGGATCCGGGCGTCGACGTCGCCGGTTCCGGTGGCGTGCCGGACGGGGCCGATGCGCTCGACCATCGCGACCGCGTTCTTGGGGAGTTTGACCTCCTTGCCCAGGGTGTCCTTGCCCGCCTCGGCGGTGAGGAGGTTGGTGCCGAGCCGGTCGAGCTGGGCCATCAGGTCCGCGCGGCTGGACTCGGAGAGGCCGACGACCGCGACCATGGTCGCGATGCCGATGGCGATGCCGAGCGCGGAGAGCACCACGCGCGCGCGGCGCGCGCGGAGACCGACGGCGCCGACCCGGAGGATGTCGCGGGCGGAGAGACGGGAGGGCTTGAGGCTGCCTTTCACGGCGAGACTCCTTCCCCGGGGAGGGCACCGCGCTCGTCCGCGACGATCTCGCCGTCCTTGAAGCGCACCCGGCGCGGCAGCGAGTCCGCGATCTCGTTGTCGTGGGTGATCACACAGATCGTGGTGCCGGAGGCGTTCAGCTCGTGCAGCAGCTCCATGACGATCTCCCCCGAGGCGGTGTCGAGGGCGCCGGTCGGCTCGTCCGCGAGCAGCAGCCGGGGCTCCCCCACCAGCGCGCGGGCGATGGCCACGCGCTGCTTCTCGCCGCCGGACAGCTCGTTCGGCGTGTGGGAGTGGCGGTGGTCGAGGCGGACCCGGTCGAGCGCGGCCCGCGCCCGCGCCCGGCGTTCGCGCAGCGGCACGCCCGCGTACAGCAGCCCGTCGGCGACGTTGTCGACGGCGTCGCGTCCCGCCGCCAGATGGAAGTGCTGGAACACGAAGCCGATGTGGCGGGCGCGGAGTGCGGAGAGGCGGTTGTCGGAGAGTGCGGACACGTCGTACCCGGCGATCCGGACGGTGCCGCTGGTGGGCTTGTCGAGGGTGCCCATGACGTGGAGCATCGTGGACTTGCCGGACCCGGAGGGTCCGACGACGGCGAGCAGTTCGCCCTCGTCGACGGTCAGGTTCACTCCGCGCAGGGCGTGGACGCCGCCGGGGTACGACTTGGTGGCGTCCCGCAGTTCCACGACGGGGGCCGGGGACACGGTGGGGGCCGGTGACGCGGCGGTCTCGGTGGGGGCCGGGGTCATGAGGCCGCCATCCCGACCTGCAGGCCTTCCCTCACGTCCGGGCCGCTGACCTCGATCTGCCCGTCGGCGGTCATGCCCGTCTCCACCCGTATCGTCCGCGTGGTGGTGCCCTGGACGATCTGGAGGCCGTAGCCGCCGTTCTCGCCGCGCAGGGCGAGGACCGCCTCGACGGGGACCGCGAGGACTCCCTTGCGGGCCTCGCTGACGAACTTCACACTGGCCGATGCCTTGGCGTCCTCCCCGGACGCGGCGCGCGCCCCGCCGTCGAGGACGACCTCGACGACGATGCCTTCCTGCGCGGCCGCGCCGTCCCCGGAGCCGGTCCCTTCGGGGCGTACGGTCCCGGCGACCCGCCCGGGCACGGTCTTCCCGCTGGGCAGGGTGACCTCGACCCTGGTGCCGGCGGCGGTGAGCGCGCCGTCGGTCTGGTCCAGGCGGGCCCGGACGACGGGTTTGGTGGAGGCGATCGTCAGGACGGGTTCGCCGGGTCCGACCTGGTCGGCGAGTGCGGCGTCGACGGAGACCACCTTGACCTGGCCGGGCTGGAAGACGACGTCTCCCCTGCCGACCTTTCCGGTGGGCTCGCGGTTCAGGGACTTCTGCCACTGCTTGACCGCTGTCTCGGTGTCCTTGTCGTACCGCGTGTCGACGTAGAGGCCCGCTCCGTATCCCAAGTCGCGGAGGTTGCGCTCCAGTTGGAGCACGTCACTGCCTCTGTCGCCCGTCTTCATCTCGCGGAACATCGGGACGGGCCCGTACAGGAGGGTGACGGGCTTGTCGTTCAGCTCGTACAGGGCCTGCCCCATGGTCAGCGTCCTGCCCTCGGAGGCGGCCACGGTGACGGTGCCGTCGACGGCGGACTTGACGGGGCGGCGCTGCGCGAAGTCGAGCCTGCCGTCGACGGTCTTGGACTGGACGAGGTCGGTACGGACGACGGTCGCGGTGGCGGGCGGCAGATCGCCGCCCTTCCCGGAGGCTCCGGAGCCACTCGCGCCGCCGATCCCACCGAGGATCCCGAGGTCGCCGAGGTAGACGACTCCCCCGGTGACGGCGGCGGCGACCGTCACCGCGCCGAGTGCGCGGAAGGCGGTGCGGCGCTTCACTGCATGCCGTCCAGACCGTCGAGGAGCTTCGTCTTGCACGCCTCGCGGGCCTGCTCGTACGCGGGTGAGTCGTGGTCGATGGTCGGGGAGGCCGGGTTCGGGTCACCGCCCGGCTGGGCGTTGCCGCCGCTCATCGTCGGATTGGTGAACTGGGAGACGCCGTTGTCGCGCATGCACTTGGCGTGCGCCAGCATCGACTCGTAGTCCTTCTGCTGGTCGCGCTTGGGCTCGGCCATCATGGCCTTCTGGAGTTCGGGAGCGCAGACGCCGTTCTTGCCGCCCTTGGATGCCTCCATCTGGCCGGGCCGCGAGGCGATCTCCTCGATCTTCCCCCAGTCGAGGTGGCCGCTGAGCTTGGGGTCCGGGTAGTCCTTGTAGCCGCCCTTGACGCGCATGCACCGGACGTAGAGGAGCTGCGCGTCGTAGAAGGCGCTCTTCCCGGCCGGCCGGGTGCTGGGGGTGCTGTCGTTCTTCGTGGACGGCGAGGCTGTGGTGGTCTCCGGCACCGAGGCGATCTCATCGTTCTTCCGGTCGCCGTCGGCGCTGTCGTCCCCGCTGCCGCACGCCGCGGAGAAGGCGAGGACGGGGAGCACGGCGAGGGCGGTCAGGCGCAGCCGGGCGGTGGCACGGGAGGTTGTCTTCGGGCTCATGAGCACCACCCTGGTCAGGCCACGTGATGGCGATTCCATGGCGACATGATGAAAACGTAACAATGCCCCCGACCTGGGCATCGGCCCCCTGCCCGGGCGACGGACCGGCGTGCGCGGCACCCATAATCGACCGCATGCCGCATGTACTGCTCATCGAGGACGACGCGTCCGTACGGGACGGAATGGAGCTCGTGCTGCGCCGGCACGGGTACGACGTCGACACGGCGGCCACCGGCGAGGAGGCGCTCGCGCTGCTCGACGGCCCCGGCGGCGCGAGGGTCGAGCTGGCCGTCCTCGACCTGATGCTGCCGGGGATGGACGGGTTCGAGGTGTGCCGCCGTATCCGCGCCCGTACGACCACGCTTCCCGTCATCATGCTGACCGCGCGCGGGGACGACCACGACATCGTGACGGGCCTGGAGGCGGGTGCCGACGACTACGTGGTCAAGCCGGTCACCGCGCCCGTCCTGGAGGCCCGCATCCGGGCCGCGCTGCGGCGCGCGGAGCCGTCGGGACCGTCGCGGACCGCCGACGCCGACCTCGCGGGCCTGGTGATCGACCGCGCCGGCCTCACCGTCACCAAGCACGGCGTCACGATCCCGCTGCCGCCCACCGAGCTGCGGCTCCTCCTGGAACTGTCGGCCTCCCCCGGCCGGGTCTTCGGTCGCGAGCAGCTCCTGTCGTCGGTCTGGGACCACACCTTCCTCGGTGACTCCCGGCTGGTGGACGCGGCGGTCGGCCGGCTGCGGGCGAAGCTGGAGGACGTACCGGCGAGGCCGCGGTACGTCCAGACCGTGCGGGGCTTCGGCTACCGCTTCGGCCCGCTGTGAGCCGTACGCGCGGCGCGGGCGGTGCCGCCCCCGCCGGGAAGCCCCCGAAGCGGCGCTCCCGGCGGCTCGTCGGGGGGCTGCGGACCCGGCTCGTGGTGACCTTCGTCGTCGTCGCGCTCATCAGCGCGGTGACCGCGACCGCGCTCGCCTACCGGGACGCGCGGACAGCCGTCCTCCGGCGCACCCAGGACGCCGCCGTGAACGACGTACGGACGCGGGTCACCGCGGTCGCCGCCGACTTCGACCTGCCGCCCGACCAGCGGTCGCTCTCCCGGTTCGCGGCGAAGGTCTCGGACGGTCTCGGTGCCCGGATCGTGGTCGCGCGCTACCACGATCTCGTCGCGGTCTCCGACCCGCTCGCCGCCACGGAGGGCCGGATCACCGCCGAGCTGCGGACCGCCGTACGGGCCGGGGACGGGACCCGGTTCCAGCGGGTGACGTGGCGGGACGAGCCGTATCTGGTGGTCGGCATGCCCGTGACGTACGCGGACGGGGACCGTCGATTCTCCGGTCTGGAGGTCTTCGCGATCACCGACCTCCGGGCCGAACGCGACGACACCGCCGCCCTGCTGGACTCCGTACGGGCCGGGATCCTGCCGGTGGTGGTCCTGGCCGCCGTCCTGGCGCTGCTCGCCGCCGGTACGGTCCTCCGACCCGTACGGAAGCTGGGGCGGGCCACGCGTGAGCTCGCGGAGGGCGACCTCGGCAGCCGGGTCTCGGTCAAGGGGCACGACGAACTCGCCGATCTGGCGCGGACGTTCAACGAGACGGCGGACGCCCTACAGACCTCCGACGCGCGCCTGCGCGAGCAGGAGGCGAAGGCGCGCCGCTTCGTCGCGGACGTGTCGCACGAACTGCGCACCCCCCTCGCGGCGATGACGATGGTGGCGACCGTCCTGGAAGAGGACGCCGACCAGCTGCCGCCGGACGCGGCGCGGGCGGCCCGCACGGTGGGCGCGGAGACGGCGCGGCTCTCGCGGCTCGTCGAGGACCTGATGGAGATCTCCCGCTTCGACGCGAACGCGATCCGGCTGAACGCGGCCGAGACCGATCTCGCCGACACGGTACGGGCGTCCCTGGCGGTGCGCGGCTGGACCGAGCGGGTGGAGGTCCACCTCGACGAGGGCGTACGGGCGGTGGTCGACCGGCGCCGTGTCGATGTGATCGTGGCGAACCTGGTGGGCAACGCGCTGCGGCACGGAGCCCCGCCGGTCACCGTGACCCTCGGTACGAGCAGCGCGACGGACGGGGAGTGGGTGACGGTGGAGGTCGCCGACCACGGCCCGGGGCTGCCGCCGGAGGCCCGGGAGCGGGTCTTCGACCGGTTCTACAAGGCGGACGCGGCCCGCACCCGGAGCGCGGCCGACACCGGCGGGCAGGGCAGCGGCCTCGGCACGGCGATCGCGCTGGAGAACGCGCGACTGCACGGCGGCACGATCGACGTCGCCGAAGGAGCGGAGGGCGGCGCGGTGTTCACACTGCGGCTGCCCCTGCGGCGCACCGGAGAGGACGCGGAGTGAGAGTACGAGCGGGAGTACTGGTCTCCGTCCTCGGGATCGCCCTGGTGGGGTGCGGTGTGCAGCCGACCGGGGTGATAGGGGCGGGCGAGCCGGCGACCGGGCTGACGCGCGGGATCCGGCTGTACTACGCGTCGGACAGCGGGCTGCGGGGCGTACCGGTGCTCGACAGGAAGGTCGAGAGCCTCAACTCGGTGGTGAAGCTGCTCGCGGGCGGCCCGCCTCCCGCCGAACAGCGTGACGGCCTCACCAACCTCGTCCAGCTGGGCGGCTACACGGTGACCGGTCAGGGCGCCCGGGTCACGGTGCACCTGGAGGACCCGTACGCGGCGACGGGCCGCGACCAGGGAACGGGACAGCTGGTGTGCACGCTGGCCCGCGCCCAGTCCGTGCTCGACCCGGAGGTCAGGACCGACGACGTGGAGGTCACCCTGCGCCAGCCGGTCGGCCCGTCCCTCGGACCCTACCGGTGCGCCGAGTTCCTCGACGGCTAGCGCGGACTTCCCTCGCTCGCCCCGGCGTGGGGCACGGGACCGCCGGCGCCTGGGTCGGCCTTGAGCAGGTCCAGGAGGCCGGTGATCTCGTAGTCGCCCTCCAGCGGGTGCCGGAAACGCTTGCCGGGGGCCAGGCGGTAGCGGTTGCGCCGGCCTTCACGCGCGTGCGTGAGGTAGCCGGCGGCCTCCAGATCGGCCACGATCGCCTGCACCGTGCGCTCGGTCACCCCGCACGCGACGGCGACATCGCGCAGGCGCACATCGGGATCTCGGGCGATCACCACCAGTACTCGGGCGTGATTCGTCAGGAAGGTCCACTGACGATCGCCTGAACTGTCACCCATGCACCCATTATGTGGTGTTTTACTCATGAGTCGCAAGACCGGAAATCGGTCTCATGTGATTGTTGACGCATTACTGAAGAAAAGAGGACGATAGGGACGGAAAGACCAGGTTCGGCCGGCCCGTGGGAGCACACCATGCACCCCCTTCCAGACCGCGCCACCGACCTCCGGGCGCCCGTCGGCGACACCCGCCCCCAGCCGCCCGTGACCGGCCAGGACGCGCAGATGACCGTGGACGTCACACCGGGCGGCACCGTCGTCGTCAGCGGCGAGATCGACCGTGCCACCGCCTCCCAGCTGCACCAGAGCCTCATCGCGGCGCTGCACGCCCACCCGGAAGGCGTCACGCTCGACCTCGCCGCCGTCACCTTCTGCGACTGCGTCGGCCTGCGTGCCTTCCTGGCCGCTCGGCACCAGCACCTCGATGGCGGGCGCTGTCCCCTCACGCTCGGGCCCGTGAGCCCCCGGATGACCCGCCTGCTCCAGCTGACCGGCACCGGGGAACTCTTCGCACCGCCGAAGACGGGACCGGTCCGGGGGAGGACAGGACAGCGTCAATGAAGGGGCAGCCGCACCTCGATCGTCTTGCCGCCCTCCGGTGGCAGAGACAGCCTGATCTCCTGCGCGAGCAGCCTGACCAGGGGCCAGCCGAACCCACCCTCCGCCAGGCCGGAGGCCCGCTCACTCCTGCCGGCGTCCGTGCCGGCGTCCGTGAGGTGCGGCAGCTCGCCGCTCGCGTCCGCGACGGTGATCGTCACCGCGCCCGGGTCGAGTTCCACACCGAATCCGGTGAGACCTCCCCCGTGCCGCAGCGCGTTGGTCACCAGCTCGGACGTCACCAGCAGCGCGTCCCCGACGGCCGTGGTGGACGGCGGGCTCCCCGTCCCCGTCGCGGCCACCGCCAGCACTTCCGCCACCTGGGCGCGCGCCTCGGCCGCGTCCTGCGGAACGAGGGGCCTGTTCCTGTTCGGCGTGCGTTGCCCTGTGGTCACTGTTCTTCCCGCCCTGTCTCCGCTCGTCCCCACCCTCTTCTCGTCCCCACCCTCTTCACATCGGTCACCAGGCCCCTGCCCCGACGATCCGTTCGCAATCCCCCGCCTTCTCCCCCTCCGTCGCCCACGCCGCTTGTGGGGCGTGGGAGCGGGTATGAGGCCAGAGGGACCTCGCACGAGGAGCCTTCATGTCGAACCACCGCACCACCGTCGGGAGCAGCGGCCCTTCCGTCCGTCACGATCCGAAACCACCGGCCGGGCTGCCGGAGATCGCGGATCCCCTGGCGGTGAGCACCACGGACGCCCGCGCGCTCTCGACGACCCTGTTCGAGCGGCTGCGGTCACTCGAGGAGGGCACGGCCGACCACTCGTACGTACGCAACACCCTCGTCGAGCTGAACCTCAGCCTGGTCAAGTACGCGGCTACCCGGTTCCGCCGCTCCAGCGACTCCTGGGAGGACATCGTCCAGGTGGGCACCGTCGGCCTGATCAAGGCGATCAACCGGTTCGACCCCGACCGGGGCAACGAGTTCATGTCCTTCGCCCTGCCGACCGTGCTCGGTGAGATACGGCGGCATCTGCGGGACACCAGCTGGAGCGTCCACGTACCGCGCCGCCTACAGGAGCTGCGCCTGGACCTGGCGAAGGCGAACGACACCCTCGAACAGCAGCTGGGCCGCCCGCCGACGGCCGGCGAGCTCAGTGCCCACCTCCACATCACCGAGGCGGAGCTGCGCGAGGGCCGGATCGCCGCGAACGGATTCACCAGCCGCTCGCTCGACGTTCCCGTGGACGACGAGGACGGCGGTCCCGGCATGCTCGCCCGCTGCCTCGGCACCGACGACGACTCCTTCGAGAAGGTCGAGAACCTGGAAGCGCTCAAGCCGCTCGTCGCCGCCCTCTCCGCACGCGACCGGACGATCCTGGCGCTGCGGTTCGGCGACGAACTGACCCAGGCGGAGATAGGCGAGCGGCTCGGCCTCTCCCAGATGCACGTGTCCCGTCTCCTCAGCCGGATCCTCGGCGGTCTGCGGACGGCCCTGACGGCGGAGGAGCCGCCGGAGGCCGTGATCGCCTAGGCAAACCGGTCACGGGCCGCCGGGGAGTGCCGGAGGCCGTCCGGTCGCCGGGACCGGTGTGGCCAGCTCCATCCAGAAGGACTTGCCCGCCTCCCCGGGGACGGCTCCCCACGCGCGCGCGAGCCGGTCGATCACGATCAGGCCGTTGCCGCCCGGCTGCCCCGGCGCACCCCGTGGCCGGAAACCCGGGATCCGGCTGCTCCGGTCGCTCACCTCGATCCGCAGGTCGCCCGCCGCACCCGACGCCGCACCGTTCTCCGGCGACTCGGCGGGAGAGAGCCGGATCACCAGCTCCGTCGGGCCGCCGGCATGGAGACAGGCGTTGGTCACCGCTTCCGACACCACAAGCAGGACGTCCTCGATCGCGAGGTCCCGCTCCTCCTCCGTGAGCCCCGTGGTCTCCGGTGGTCCGGGCCAGTCCCAGTCGGTGAGCGCCGCACGGCAGAAGTCACGGCATCGCGCCACCACCGACTCCCCGCTCCGCAGGACGAGCCGTCTGATCTGGCCCCTCGACCGGGCCGGTTCGCTCATCCCTGCCTCCACCGTGCCCGGTGGCGCGCCGCGTTCACGGGTGCTCCCCTCCGACCAGGTCCTCGGGCAGCTCGTCGTACACCGTGAACACCGCCACGACGCCGGTGATGTCGAAGACCCGGTCGACGGGCGGGCGCAGTGCGGCGAGCTCCAGCCGGCTGCCGGCCTCCACCGCGTCCAGCCTCGTGGTGAGCAGCAGATTGAGCCCGGTCGAATCGCAGAACGTCAGCCGTCCGCAGTCCACCACGATCCGCTCGGGCCGCCGGTCCAGGGCCTCGGTCAGGGCCGCGTGCAGGGGCTCCTGGGTGTCGCGGTCGAGCTCCCCCGCCACCGTGACGACGGCCGTGGCTCCGCTCCACCGGACCGCGGCCGTCAGGCGTGGGCCGACAAGCCCGGCATCACCCGTCCCCGTCGCATCCCTTGGCATCCGGCACTCCGGTTCCCGTCGGCGCAGAATTCCGAGCTGAGGCCGACGATACGCCGGGGTCTCCGGGCACGGCGAGCGGAAGCCCGCCCGGCCGCGCGGAGGGCGCGGCGCAGCCGCCGGACCGCTCGCGACCGGGCTCTCGTGTGATACGACGAAGACGCGCGGCGGAACGGCTGTGACCGGGCAGGCCGGGAAGACGCGGCGTACGGCCTCCGCGGCCGCGCGGGCCCTCGGGACCGGAAGGTGAGGCGGATGACTGACCGCGAGAGCGGGCCGGGACGGGAGAAGGCAGGGGGAGGTCACGAGCCCACGCGGGGCCGCCGGGAGACCGCGGACGAACGCGCCGACCGGCAGTGGCAGGACCTCATGCAGGAGATCCGAGTGGTCCAGACGGGTGTCCAGATCCTCCTCGGCTTCCTGCTGACCGTCGTCTTCACCCCGCGGTACGAGAGTCTCCCTTCGACCGACAAGGGGATCTACGTCCTGACGGTGATCCTCGGATCGCTGGCGACAGGCGCGCTCATCGGCCCCGTCCCCTTCCACCGCCTCGTCGCGGGGCGGCAGATCAAACCCCAGGCGGTCACCTGGGCGTCCCGGCTGACCTTCATCGGGATCCTGCTCCTGCTCGCCACCCTCACCAGCGCGCTCTTCCTCATCCTGCGGGTGGCCACCGACAACGCGATCGTTCCCTGGCTCGTGGCCGGGGTCGCGGCCTGGTACCTGCTGTGCTGGTTCGCCCTGCCGCTGTGGACCCGGCATCGGCACACGACGAGGAGGGAGGAGTGACCGGAGGGCCGGCGGGTAGCCGCACGGATGAAGCGCCCGGCACACGGGAGACACCCGGAACACGCGGGAAGGAGCACGTCATGCCTCGCGGATCCAGCCCGAAGCGGGAACGGCAGTACGAGCACATCAAGGAGAGCGCGGAGCAGCGCGGCGAGAGCGAGAAGCGCGCCCAGGAGATCGCGGCCCGCACGGTGAACAAGGAACGGGCCCGGCACGGCGAGTCCCGGACGTCGAGTCCGCTGTCCCGGGAGGACATGTCGTCCGGCGAGCGAGGCGGCCGGCGCTCCCACAGCGGCGCCGAGGGACGCACGTACGACCAGCTCTACGAGGAGGCCAGGCGCCGTCACCTGGACGGCCGCTCGAAGATGAACAAGGCACAGCTGCTGCGCGCCCTGGGCGGCGGCAGCTGAGGACACCCCTTCGGCCTCCCGGGATCAGACGTCCTGGATCCGCCGGAACGGGTGGTCCGCCTCCAGTGCGAACGCGATCTCGAGAAGGGTCCGTTCGCTGCCGGGGCGGCCGGAGAACATGACGCCGATGGGCAGCCCGTCCTCCGTCGCGCTCGTGGCCGGTAGCGAGATCGACGGCGTGCCGACGACGTTGTTGACCGGTGTGAAGGCGACGTACGCGAGGATCCGCTCGACCAGCGTCACGTACGGCACGGTCGGGCTGAGGTGACCGATCCGCGGCGTGGTGTGCGCCAGTACGGGCGTGAGGACGAGGTCGAGTCCGCGGAACGCCGCCGCGTACGCCTCCCTCGTCCGCTTCAGCCGCCGCAGGACGCCCGGCGTGCGCCGCCAGCTCTTCAGGTACTCCTCGCGCAGCCCCCGGCTGAGGCCGTCCATGCGGTGCCGGTCGAAGTCCGCGCCGAAGGTCCGGCCCGTGATGCCGAGGAGGAACGACAGCATCCCCCAGTACGTGAGGAAGTCGTCGGTGAAGCGGGGGTCGAGGTGCAGCTCCACCGGCTCCACGCTGTGGCCGAGCCGTTCGAGCGTCGCGACGGTGTCCATGACGGCCGCCCGGGTCGCCGTGTCGGCGTGGGCACCATTGGGCGAGTCGACCAGGAACCCGATGCGCAGGCGCCGTTCCGAGGGGCCTTCGACCAGGCCGAGGGGCGGCAGCTTCGGGTTGCGCCAGTGGGTCTCGGCGGCGGCGAGGAACGCGGCGGTGTCCCGTACCGAACGGCTCACGATGCCGTCGGAGACGATGTCGAGGGGCAGTTGGCGGCTCTGGGCGTTCGTCACGACGCGGCCGCGGGTCGGCTTGAGACCGACGAGTCCGCAGCACGCGGCGGGTATGCGTATCGATCCGCCGCCGTCGTTGGCGTGGGCGATCGGAACCGCCCCGGCGGCGACGAGCGCCGCGCTGCCGCCCGACGAACCCCCCGCCGAGTAGCCGGTGTTCCACGGATTGCGGACCGGTTCGGCGGTCTCGTACTCCGTCGCGGGGCTGAATCCGAACTCGGGCAGCCGGGTCTTGCCGAGGACCGTGACACCGCTGCTCAGGAGCTGGCGGGCGAAGGGCGCGTGCCGCCGTGCGACGCGCGGGGTGAAGGCCGCGCTGCCGTGCCCGGTGGGCAGGCCCAGGTAGTCGGTGTTGTCCTTGACGAAGGTCGGCACTCCCGCGAAGGCACCGCCGCCTCGCCCGGTGACGTACGCGGGGGCGTCGATGTGCACCTGGACCGCGTGGAGCCGGTCCTCGACCTCCCGTACGCGCGCGGCCGCGTCCCGGGCGACCTCTGCGACGCCGACCTCGCCCCGCCGGATCGCCGCGGCGAGCCCGACGGCGTCGTGCTCCCCCAGCGCGTCGTCCCGGAAGGCGTGCACCGTGGCCCGTTCCTCGAAAGTCGTCACCGCTACCTCAGCCCCCGGCCGTGTGGTTGGTTGGCCGCCAGCATGCCTTACCAACCAGTAACACGCGAGTGGTTGAGCGTGGGGGAGCTCCCGGGAGGGCCCTCCTGGAGACGGGCGAGCCCCTGCCCGCCGTCTGAAAAAGAGAAAGGCAAGGAGATGAAAACTCTCCTTGCCACTCTCAATGTATAGCGCACAGGGGGCCTTGCGGCAAGGCCCCGGTCGTGCGGCAGAATCTCCAGCCGTAGCCAGTGACCTGCGGAAATCGGTGTGTTCGCACGATCCATGCGCTCGTGGGGCGCAGGGATCCCGCGACGGGCGGCTGGCTGGATGCAATCTAAGAAACGGGGCGGTTCTCATGTTTGACGTGATCGTTGTCGGCAGCGGTCCTACCGGCTTGATGCTGGCCGGCGAGCTGCGGCTGCACGGCGTCCACGTGCTCGTACTGGACAAGGAGGCGGAGCCGACCCGGCAGTCGCGCGCGCAGGGCCTGCACGTGCGCAGCATCGAGGTGATGGCGCAGCGCGGTCTGCTGGAGCGGTTCCTTCCGCTCGGGCACCAGATCACGGCCGGTGGCTTCTTCGCGGGGCTCGCCAAGGCGTGGCCGGACGGGCTGGACACGGCCCATTCGTATGTTCTCGCCATTCCGCAGCAGGTCACCGAGCGTCTGCTGACCGAGCACGCGACCGAGGTCGGTACGGAGATCCGGCGGGGCTGCGAGGTCGTCGGGCTCAGCCAGGACGAGCTGGGGGTGACCGTCGAACTGGCCGACGGCGAGGAGCTGCGCGCGCGGTACGTCGTCGGCTGCGACGGCGGCCGCAGCACGGTGCGCAAGCTGCTCGGCGTCGACTTCCCCGGTGAGCCCGCCCGGGTCGAGACGCTCCTCGGCGAGATGGAGATGACCGTATCGCCCGAGGAGCTGGCCGCCGTGGTGGCCGAAGTCCGCAAGACCCAGCTGCGGTTCGGTGCCATGCCCCTGGGGGACGGGGCGTACCGCGTCGTCGTACCCGCCGAGGGTGTGGTCGAGGACCGTGCGACCGCGCCGACCCTCGACGACTTCAAGGAGCAGCTGCGGGCGGTCGCCGGGACGGACTTCGGTGTGCATTCGCCGCGCTGGCTGTCCCGCTTCGGCGACGCGACCCGGCAGGCCGAGCGCTACCGGGTCGACCGGGTGTTCCTTGCGGGCGACGCGGCGCACATCCACCCGCCGACCGGCGGGCAGGGGCTCAACCTCGGTATCCAGGACGCGTTCAACCTGGGCTGGAAGCTGGCCGCGGCGGTCGGCAGCTGGGCGCCGGAGGGGCTCCTCGACAGCTACCACGCCGAGCGGCACCCGGTGGCCGCCGAGGTCCTGGACAACACCCGCGCGCAGATCCAGCTGATGTCGACCGAGCCCGGTCCCCAGGCGGTGCGCCGACTGCTCGCGGAACTCGTGGAGTTCGACGACGTCAACCGGTACCTGATCGAGAAGATCACGGCGATCTCGGTCCGCTACGACTTCGGCGGGGAGCACGAGCTCCAGGGCAGGCGCATGCGGGACCTGGAACTGAAGCAGGGACGTCTCTACGACCGGATGCACGAGGGCCGCGGACTGCTCCTCGACCAGACCGGCCGGCTCTCGGTCGAGGGCTGGGCGGATCGGGTCGACCATGTCGTCGAGGTCAGCGAGGAACTGGACGCGCCCGCGGTGCTGCTGCGGCCTGACGGCCACGTGGCCTGGGTCGGTGAGGACCAGCAGGACCTGATCGAGCACCTGTCCACGTGGTTCGGCGCGGCCACCGGCTGAGCGTGAAGTGCCGTTCCGGGGAGGCCGCGAGGCCTTCCCGGGACCGGTCGCGTCGGCCGTCCGTCCGAGGCGACCCGCGCGACCGGCAGAATGGTGGCATGACCATGGAGATCACCCCCGTGCGGGTGCTGCGCCCCGGCGACGTGCCGGAGTCGACCGTTCTGCCCGTCACGGACGGGACGGTGGCGCTCTGGCTGCTGCCGGTGGCGGAGGACCCCGCCGCGCCCGCCCTCCTGGACGCCGAGGAACGGCGGCAGTGGAAGGCACTGATACGGGAGGACCACCGGGCGCGGTATCTCGCCGCGCACGGGGGGCTGCGGCGTCTGCTCGGGCACTACCTGGGGATGCGGGCGGACGAGGTGGTGTTCGTCCGGGAGGACTGTCCCCTCTGCGGAGGGCCGCACGGGCGGCCGGCCGTGCGGGGCGGCGGGATTCACTTCTCGCTCTCGCACAGCGGGGACCTGGCGTTCGTCGGTCTCGCCGCGACGCCCGTGGGCGTGGACGTGGAGGTGCACCCGGAGGCCGAGGTGTCGGCCCTCGTGGCGGACAGCCTGCACCCTCGGGAGCGGGAGGAGTTCGCCCTGCTGCCCCTGGAGGACCGGCCGGCCGCCTTCGCGCGGTGCTGGGTACGCAAGGAGGCCTATCTCAAGGGCACGGGGGAAGGGCTGGTCGGGGGGCTCGATCGGACGTACCTGGGGATGGGACCGGAGCCGGCCACCGTACCGGGCTGGTCGCTGGCCGACGTACGGGTCGCACCCTCGTACGCGGCGGCCGTCGCCCTCTCACAGCAGTGACCGGACGGGACCACCTCTCGACGACCCCGGCGTCGTGGTGCCGAGCTTGACCTTGACACGGTGACAAGGTCTTCACTACGGCCAAGGAGGTGGTCCCGATGACCTTGCCCACACAGGGCACGGATGCGACGCCCGCTCTTCGGGGGCTGGAGGACAGCCGCTCGTCGGTGAGGCTGCGGGCAGCGCTGGCGGTCGGCACGACGCCCGACCCGCGGTTCGTCGGCACGCTCGTCGAGCGCTGCGCGGTCGAGCCCGAGTTCTACGTACGCGAAATGCTCACATGGGCCCTCACCCGGCACGCGCCTTCCGTGACGGTCCCGGAGCTTCTGCGCGAGGTCCGCTCGGAGCGGGCGCAGGCACGGAGCCAGGCGTTGCACACCTTGTCCAAGATCGGGGATCGGCGGGCGTGGCCGGGGATCACCCGGGCGCTGTTGTCCGACGCCGACGACGAGGTGGCGCGGAGCGCGTGGCGGGCAGCTGTCGTGCTCGTACCCGAGGACGAAGAGGCCGAGCTGGCCGATGTGCTGGCGGCACAGCTCGGGCGCGGCGGGCGTGACACGCAGTTGAGCCTCAGCAGGGCGCTGATCGCCCTCGGCGAGGTCATCATGCCGACGCTGCGCGCCGCGACGAGGGCACTCGACCCGCGTGTGCGGCAGCACGCGATCGCCACGGAACGGCTGTTGCGCGACCCGGACGCCGGATTCGAGCGCGCGATCGAGGAGGCGAAGCGCGTCGTCGCCCTCGGCGGGACCAGCCAGGAGGGGGGCTGAGGCATGTTGATCGGTGATGTGGCACGACGGTCCGGGGTCAGTGCCCGCATGCTCCGGCACTACGAATCGCTGGGCCTGGTGCGGCCGACGGGGCGCACCGGGGCCGGCTATCGCGAGTACTCCGACGAGGACATCCGGCGGATCTTCCATATCGAGAGCCTGCGGTCCCTGGGGCTTTCGCTGCGTGAGGTCGGGAGCGCGCTGGACGATCCCGGCTTCACGCCCTCGGAGCTCGTCTCCGACCTCATCCGGGGGGCGCGGGAACGCATCGCGGCGGAGACGGCGCTGCTCACGCGACTCCGTCGGATCGGCGCCGCGGAACCCGCCGGCTGGGAGGAGGTCCTCCAGATCGTCGCGCTCCTCCATGCCCTGGGGTCGGAGAGCGCCGGCAAGCGGCAGCGCGCGGCCCTGTCCTCGGTCGAGGAGATTCCGGTGCCGGTGGAAGCGCTGGTCGAGGCGGCGTTGAGCGAGACGGACCCGAACGTCGCCGGAGCCCTTCGGTGGGCTCTGGCGCGATCGGGCGACGGCGTGGCGATCGCGCTCCTCGCGGAGGGCCTCGGCTCACCGGAGACCGAGGTACGGGAACGTGCCGTGCGGGCCGTCGCCGAGATGCCGGACGACGAGGCGACCGCACTGCTGCGGGACACCCTCGCGCACACCGACATCGTGGTCCGCGGGCGCGCGGCTCTCGCGCTCGGGGCACGGGGAGTGGTCGAGGCGGTCCCGACACTCATCGACATGGTCGTGGAGGAGACGAATGACGTCGACGCCGCCGATGCGCTGAGCACGCTGGCGAGCCGCCCCGCATGGGCGGAGCAGATCGCCACGGGGCTCGTCGACCGCCTCGCCCACGACACCGTCGCATCGCCCGCGCGCCGACGGCTGGCACAGGCGCTGGCGGACATCCCGGGCAGCACGGCATCCCGCGCTCTGGCAGATCTGTCCCAGGACGAGGACCGCGCGGTCGCGCTCACCGCCGCGTACATCCTCACCCTGCGCGACGAGACCTAGGTCGTGTCCGGAAGGTCCCGTCCGGCCCCAGCGGCCGAACCTCAGGAAGACATCGCCGCGTGATCGGACTCGCTCCGGAGGACACAGAACTCTTTCACCACGGGCTCTGGGCCGGGTCAGTCGCGTCAGCCGGTTCAGCAGTCCACGGCCACGTCGCCCGGCGGCCTGCCTCGATGAGACCGATCATCCGGAACGCGGCGTCCGTGAGGCCGCCGAAGGTATGGCGGTGCGGACCCGTGGGAGCGTGCGCGGGCCGGTACCCCGCCAGGTTCCAGGTGTAGACCGGGATGTCGGCCGGAACCGGTTCGGCCGGGCCACCGGGGTCGTAGGCCGCGGCCTGCTCGTCGGTGACGATCAGGACGCGTTCGTGCTCCCGGTAGTGGGTCCGCACCGCCTTCGTGGTGTGGGTGCCCCCGAGCTTGCGGAACCTTTTCACGACCTCGAGTACCGGTTCCCCCTGCGTGAACGGCACCTCTCTGCTCGTCCAGCCGTACTCCACGAGGTCCGCCTGCTGGGCGCGCAGGGCCAGCGCACAACCGAACACGGCCGCCGCGTCCGCCCGGGTCAGTTCGGAGCGCTCGGAGACGGTGTCCCAGAACATGGAGTCGGACCGGTCCACCAGGATCAGCGTCCGGCCGGGCAGGGCCGGCACGTTGGCCAGGGAGTGGCCCAGTGCCTGTTCCAGCGCGGCCGCCCAGCGCCGCGACGGCGCGTGTTTGCGCGCGGACAGGTAGCGCATGGGGAACTGCCGGGACCTGGCAACCTCGTCGGCGTCCGAGATCCTGGCCGCGACCCTGCCCGCGGCCTCTGCCGAGATCTTCGCGGCGTCGAAGTTCCGCAGGTTCCGCAGCAGTGCCATCGGGCCCATCGCGGGGATCACCGCCTCCCACACCGCGGCGTCCAGCGGCCCGTGGAGCCAGCCCGCCAGGGCCTCCCACGTCAGGCCGGCCGCGGCCAGCCGCTCGCTGCCGTCCGGCCCGGTCACCACGGCCCGGCGCTCGTCCACGGGCAGTTCCATGAGGGCCCGGTGCGCCGTCAGCACGGTGTCGGAGGCCGGCGGAACCGCCGTTTCCGGGTGGTGACGGCGGTCCAGGGCGTACCGGAAGAGCGCGCCCTGCCACGGCTTGGCCGGGTCGGGGGAAGCGTGCACCAGGTTGAGCACGTCGCCGAAGCGGAACCCGTGGGACGCGGTGTCGTACTTCAGCAGGGACCGCGACGAGTACAGTCTGCGCACGGCGTCGGCGATGCCCCGCTTCACGGGTTGCGGCACGTTCCGCCCGTACGCCGAGGTCCAGTGGGCGAGCAACTCCCCGGGCTCGTCGGCCCGTTGGAGCACTGCATCGACCACGGAACGGTTGGAGGGGCCGCCGGAGGCCTTCGCGTCGAGCCGGGCCCGTACGTACGCGGCGGCGCCCACCAGGGACGCCGTACGCATGTTGCCCTCGCCGCGCAGCCAGCGCAGCAGACCGGCCGTCCATTCGGGGTCCTCGACGGCGAGTCGGCCGACGAGCCGGACGTACCGTTCGTCGCGCTCCGCGCCGCTCTCGTAGAAGGTCCGCTGCGCGACGAAATTGCCGACGGCCAGCAGGAAGAGTTCGTCACGGGGTTCCCGGACGAAGGCCGGTCCGCCCTCGTACGTGTGGAACTGCTGCGGGGTGGGCGCGTGGCGAACCGGCGGCGGCTGAGGCATCGCGCGGGCGGCCGCCGAAACGTGCGGGGCCACGAGCATCTCGGACCAGACTTTCGAGACGCGTCGGGTGTAGCGAGGCAGTGAATCCCCCCGGATCCAAAGGAAAGGGACAGAAGGCCCCGGGAAGAGTCCACCTGGGCCGAGGCGGCCGCGCCCACCGAGATCAGAGGTGGCGGCGGCGTCACTTGGTTTTCGGAAGAAGTAGCCGCAGCCGAGCGCATCGGAGGCGCGGTCGCGGGATCAACTTATGCGGGCCGATCCGCTACGCACCACCTATTAAATACCTCGGGCCCCCTCAGACGTCCTTCACGAACACGACGCCTTCGATGTCGGCCAGGTGCACCGGGTCGAGCGGCGCGTAACCGAACCAGGGGGATACGCGCGGCGCGGGCAGGGAGTGGCCGAGGGTGGCGGCCAGATCGCGGGCGTCGACGACCGAGCACTTCTCCGGGCCCGCGTACAGGAGTCCTTCGACGGTGTCCTGCCGCGGGGTGTCCACTCCCTGGTGCCGGATCGTGCCCAGTGCCGTCGCCAGGAAGGCGTACTCCTCGCCCAGTTGGGCGCTCACGATCGCGCCCGCGCTCCACCACTCGACCGGCAGGCCGCCCATCCGCATCGTGCTCTTGTTCCGCTGGAGATGGCCGTTGTGGGCGTGGACCAGTACCGGGGCCCGGTCGACGGGGGCTGCCGAACCAACGGCCCCGGCCGCAGCGGCGTCGGCGTCGACACCCGCGACAGCCAGGAGGTTGTCGGCCATCATCCGGTCCCGCAGGCTCACCAGCCGCGTCATGCGGCTCGGTGAGGTGTCGGCCATCCAGTAGTGGTACCGGAGCAGGCCGGTGGCCGTGCGGCCGTACAGGCGCGCCCGGTCCCAGTCGTCGCGCGAGCTCGTCGCGATCAGGTGCGGCCTCTGCCCGTCGAGCAGCGCCACCAGGTCGTCGGCGAGCAGGCGCAGCTCCGTCGCATCGGCCGACTGCCCCACGGACCGGGACGGGTCCATCATCGCGGCGGGATGTGTCCACCGGTCGTCAGGGCCGAGCAGGCGGTCGAGCGTTTCCACGGTGCAGGTGACGTCGAGCAGGTCCGTCTCCACCCGGCTGGAGAGGTAGCCGTGGAGTGCGGTGAGAGCCTCCCGGGGGCTCTCGGCGCCGGTGATCTCCAGCGGGCCGTCGAAGCCCGCGAAGCGGAGCCGGTCGGCCGCCGGGCGGCCGTCGTTGAAGGCGCGCATCCAGCGGACGAGGTCGCGGTTGGCAGCCGACGCGCCCCAACCGTGGCTGAATCCCTCCTCCATGACCTCGTCGAGGGTGCCTGCGCCCGTGGTGACGTAGTCGTCCACGAGGAGACCCCTCAGGCAGTCGCTCTCGATCGTGATCGTCCGGTAGCCCTCCTGCTCGACGAGTTGCCGGAACAGTTCGTTGCGTACGTCGAGGAGCGCGTCCTCGCCGTGCGTGGGCTCGCCCAGGGCGAGCAGCCGCGGCCTGCCCCGGAGCAGGCCCATGACAGCGGCGGCGTCGACGGCATGGGTGACGTCCTTGATGTCGGTAGCCATGCCTTCAACGGTATCGTTGAACACTCGGTTGAGACTTTTGCACGATATCGGCGAGATCATGGGACGAAACCTTCAAAGCGTCGTACAGCTTCGGCCCGTCGACCTGGCGCGCGAGCACGGTCTGTCCACGCAGGCGATCCGGAACTACGAGGAGGCCGGCGCTCTTCCGGCCGCCGCCAGGACGCCCTCCGGATACCGCAGCTACACCGCGCTGCACGCGGCCGCGCTCCGCGCCTTCCTCGCCCTGCTGCCCGGCCACGGCCACCGGACGGCGACGGCGATCATGCGGGCGGTGAACGAGGACGCGGCCGAGGAGGCGTTCCGTCTCATCGACGAGAGCCACGCCCTGCTCCTCGACGACCGCCGGACCCTGCGGGCCGTGGAGAACGCCCTCCGCGACCTTGAACCCACCACCGTCACCGCGACCGAGCCCGGCGGCACACCCGTCGCACCGGGCGCCACGTTCATCGGCCCCCTCGCGGAGAAGCTCGGCATCCGGCCCGCGACGCTGCGCGCCTGGGAGCGCGCCGGGCTGGTGCGTCCGCGCCGCGATGCGCTCACCGGCTACCGCGTGTACGACGAGGCCGACGTACGGGACGCCCGCCTCGTCCACCAACTCAGGCGTGGCAGCTATCTGTTGGAGCAGATCGCCCCGCTGATCACCCAGGTGCGGGCGGCCGGTGGTCTCGAGCCGTTGGAGGCCGCGCTCGGCGACTGGCGCGACCGGCTGTCCGCGCGCGGCCGGTCGATGCTGGCCGGGGCCTCGGCGCTTGAGGCGTACCTGCGCGAGCGTGAGCGCGACTGAGACCTCGACCGCAGCGAACACGGGCCATGGCCATGGGCCATGGCCCACCAACCGGCCGGGTGCCCTCACCCGCGCCCTACGGCCGGCGCGTCGCCGCCACCCGCCACGTAACGCCGCAGCCCCGCGACCGACACCTCCTCCAGGCTCTCCGCGAAGATCCGCCCCGGCCGGGCCGGCACGGGGAGCATGGACGGGACCACGAGGACCGTGCAGCCCGCCGCGTCGGCCGAGGCGGCCCCGTCCGGGGAGTCCTCGACGGCGACGCAGGCCGCGTCCGGTACGCCGAGCCGTCGGGCGGCCGCGCGGTACGGGTCGGGGTGCGGCTTCGTACGTACGGTGTCGTCGGCCGAGAGGGTGAAGGCGAAGGGGACGTGCGCGAGCGCGCCCCCGATCACCGAGTCGACCACCGACCGCGGCGACGCGCTCACCAGCGCGAACGGTACGCCCTCCGCGGCGAGTTCGGCGAGGAGTCGCCCCGCGCCGGGACGCAGCGGCGCTCCCCGGTCGACCCGCTCCTGGAAGGCGGCGGTCAGGGCCGTCGCCACGCCGTCGGCGTCCGGGGTTCCGGTCACGCGTACGAGGTGGGCGGCGGTGTCCTCGACGGCGCGTCCGACGACCTCGGGTGCGTCGGCGTCCGTCAGCCGGTGGCCGATCCGCGCGGCGATCTCCACCGTCGCGTCCCACCAGAGGACCTCGGTGTCGACCAGGGTGCCGTCCATGTCGAAGAGGACGGCGGCGAGTTCGGTCACCGCTCCGCCCTCGGCGCGACGAGCGCGGGGTGCGGGGCGAGGCCGAGCGTGACGCGTGCGCCGGGGGTCAGCGTGGTCGCCTCCCGCGAGGACAGGTCCGCCTTGACGCGCGTACCGGCGTGGTCGAGGTGGACGCGGGTGACGGAGCCGAGGAAGGAGGTGGAGACGACGGTCGCGTCGCCGTCGGCGGCCTCGGTCACGGTGACGTTCTCGGGGCGGACCAGGACGTCGACCTCGCGGAGCTTCGGGGCCTCACCGTCGACGGGCAGCCGGGTGCCCGCCACCTCGACCTGGCCGGAGTCCGTCAGGACGCCGGGGAGCCGGTTCATGGTGCCGACGAACTCGGCGACGAAGGGCGTCGCCGGGCGGCGGTAGAGCTCGGCCGGAGCGGCGCACTGCTCCAGTCTCCCGGCGTTGAGGACGGCGACGCGGTCGGCCATGGACAGCGCCTCCTCCTGGTCGTGGGTGACGAAGACCGTCGTGATGCCGAGGGAGAGCTGGAGGCGCCGGATCTCCTCCCGCAGGCTGAGCCGGACCTTGGCGTCGAGCGCGGACAGCGGCTCGTCGAGGAGCAGGACGCGGGGCCGCAGGGCGAGCGCCCGGGCCAGTGCCACGCGCTGCTGCTGGCCGCCCGACATCTGGTGCGGGTAGCGGTCGCCGTGCTGGGGCAGGTCGACGAGGTCGAGGAGCTCGGCGGCCCGGGCGCGCCGTTCGGCCGCCTTGACCTTCCGTACGCGCAGGCCGAAGGCGACGTTGTCGGCGGCGGTGAGGTTGGGGAAGAGGCTGTACGACTGGAAGACCATGCCGGCGTCACGGCGGTTGGCCGGGACCTGGGTGATGTCGGCCCCGTCGACGAGGACGTCGCCCGCGTCGGGTCGCTCGAAGCCGGCGAGGACGCGGAGCGCGGTGGTCTTGCCGCAGCCCGACGGGCCGAGCAGGGCGAGGAGTTCGCCCGGTTCGACGGTCAGGTCGAGTCCGTCGAGGGCGGTGGTGCTGCCGAACGTACGGCGCAGGCCCCGGAATTCGACGCGTGCCCCGCCGACCGCGACGGGCTCCGTCCGTTCCGCTGTTGCTGTGGACGAGGACATGGGTCAGGACTCCTTGGGCGAAGTGCGGGACGTACGGGAACCGCGGGGCTTGCGAGGGGAACTCGGGGTGCCGGGCGTGCTCGTCGGCGCCGTTCCGGCCCGGGAGAGGGCGAGCAGCAGGAGCCAGGTGATGACCAGGCTGAGCAGGGACACGGCCACCGACATCCGGGCGTGGGCCCCGGAGATGGACACGATCCACACCGCGAAGGGCCGGAAGCCGAGCAGCGAGGCGATGGTGAACTCGCCGAGGACCAGGGCCAGGGTGAGGAACGCGGCGCCCGCGAGCGAGGAGCGCAGGTTGGGCAGGATGACGCGGAACATCACGTACGGCCAGCTCGCCCCGCAGTTGCGGGCGGCCTCGACGAGGGTGGGGACGTCGACGGCGCGCAGTCCGGCGTCGAGGGAGCGGTACACGAACGGCAGGGCCATGACGGTGTACGCGAGGACCAGGACGAAGGGGAAGCTCTCGTTCTGCACCGCGAGGAAGGTCTGGTAGAGCGGGGTCCGCGAGAGGTGGTCGGGGCCCCAGCGCAGGACGGTGCTGATGCCGGTGACGAGCGCGATCGGCGGCACCACCAGCGGCAGCATGCACATCACCTCGACGACCGGCCGCAGCCGGGGCGCCCCGAGTCGTACGGCCACCAGGGCGGGCACGGCGAGCACCAGCGCGAGGACGATCGTCGCGGCGGCGAGGCCGAGGGAGAGCAGGAGGCTCTCGGTGAAGCCGTCGGCGGCGAGGAGCGCGGTGTACGCCTCGAAGGAGATTCCCTGGCCCGGCGTGTGCACGGTGAACACGAACGAGGCGATCAGCGGGATCAGGAAGTAGGCGCCGCCGAGGCCGAGGACGACTCCGCGCCAGACGCGGGGCCGGCGCCGCGTCCTCGTGAGGGCGGCCGGCGGGGCCGTATCCGTGTCGGGCTTCGGTGCGGCCTCCCGGGCGGTGGGGGTCATCGCAGCCATCGGGCGCTCCTGCGCTGGAGGGGGAGGTAGACGGCCATGACGAGTCCGGCGATCAGGATCATGTCGAGGCCGAGGGCGAGGGCGACGTTCTCCTGGCCGACGAGGACGTTCCCGGAGAGGGCGTCCGCGATCTTGAGGGTGACCAGGGGGACGGAGCCGCCGACGAGCGCCGCCGCGGTGGCATGGGCGGCGAAGGCGCTGCCGAAGAGCAGCACGAACCCGCCGAGCAGGGAGGGCGCGAGAACGGGGATGCCGACGTGACGCCAGTACTGCAGACCGCCGGCGCCCGCGTTCTGCGCGGCCTCGCGCCACTGGGGCCGCAGTCCGTCGAGGGCGGGGAGGATCACCAGGACCATGAGCGGGATGAGGAAGTACAGGTAGACCACGGCGAGGCCGGTGAACGAGTACAGGTTCCAGCCGAGGCTGCTCAGGTCGGCGAGCTGGGTGACGACGCCGGAGATGCCGACGGTCGCGATGAACGCGAACGCGAGGGGGACGCCGCCGAAGTTGGCGAGGACCCCGGAGGCGGTCAGTACGGCGTTGCGCAGCGCCTGGGAGCGGGAGGTGACCACGGCCTGGGCGATGAGGACGCCGAGGACCGAGGCGATGAGCGCGGTGAGGGCGGAGAGCTGCACGCTGCCGACGAGAGAGCCCAGGTAGGGGCCCTGGAGCGAGCGGCTCAGGTGCTCTCCGGTCAGGGCGGTGGCGCCGGTGTCGGGGTCGGTGCGGGTCACGGCGCCGTACAGGAGGGCACCGAGCGGCAGCCCGAAGCACAGCCCGGTGAAGGCGATCAGGGGGAGGGCGGCGAGCCAGGTGCGCGGGCCGCGCCGCCGGCGGCGGGTGCCGCCGGCGGTTCCCTGGGCGGGAACGGTCCCCGCGGGAGTGGTTCCCGCGGAGGGGACGGTTCCCTCGGAGGGGACGGTTCCCTCGGTGGGGGTGGAGGAGGCGGAGGGCATCAGGAGACGGCCTTGTCCCACTTCTCGGCGAGGGTGGCCTTGGCCTTGTCGAGCTCGGCGGAGGCCGGGAAGGCGGGGGTGCCTGCGACGGCGGGCAGCTTGGCGACGAAGGTCTTGTCGGCGGTGCCGTCGGCGGTCATGGCCGGGAGGAGTACCGGACGGGCGTAGCCCTTGAGCCAGAGGTTCTGGCCCTCGGCGCTGTAGAGGTACTCCATCCACAGGCGGGCGGCCGCGGGGTGCGGGGCCTCCTTGTTGATGGCCTGCGAGTAGAACTGGGCGTACACGCCGTCGGTGGGGACGGCGACCTGCCAGTCGACGCCCTTGTCCTTGAACTGGTCGGCGTAGCCGGCGTTCAGGTAGTCCCAGTCGATGCTGATGGGCGTCTCACCCTTCTCGACCGTGGCCGGGGTGGACTCGACGGGGATGAAGTTGCCGCTCTTCTTCAGCTCGCCGAAGAAGTCGATGCCGGGCTGGATGTCGGCGAAGGAGCCCTTGTCGGCGAGGGCGGCCGCGTAGACGCCGCCGAAGGCCGAACCGGACTTGGTCGGGTTGCCGTTGAGGGCGACCTTGCCCTTGTACTCCGGCTTGAGCAGGTCCGCGAAGGTCTTCGGGCAGTTCGGAACGCGCTTGGCGTCGCAGCCGATGGAGACGTAGCCGCCGTAGTCGTTGTACCAGCGCCCGGCCTCGTCCTTCTGGGCGGCGGGGATCTTGTCCCAGGCCTCGACCTTGTACGGGGCGAAGAGGCCCTCCTCGGCGCCGCTGCGGGCGAAGGCGATGCCCAGGTCCAGGACGTCGGGGGCGCGCTTCTGGCCCTTGCGGGACTTGACGGCGGCGATCTCGTCGGCGCTCGCGGCGTCCGGGTTCTCGCTCTCGATCTTGATGCCGTACTTCGCCTCGAAGGCCTTGATCAGTTCGCCGTAGTTGGCCCAGTCCGGCGGGAGCGCGATGACGTGGAGCGCGCCTTCCTGCTTGGCCGCCTTGACGAGGGCGTCCATGCCGCCGAAGTCCTTGACCGACGCCGCGGTGGCCGCCTTCGCACCGTCGCCGGCGGCTCCGGCCGCACCCTCGGGTGCGGCACCGCAGGCGGTGACGGTGGTCAGGACGGCGGCGCCGAGCAGCACGGCGGCACCGCGGAGGGGGGTTCTGCGCACGGGTTCTCCCAGAGGCGAGTGAAGGAACTTGTCTGAACAAGCCGCCCTTAGTTCGCCCTTACATCCTGTCCGCGAAGTGAACGGAACATGTCCGGCTCCAGGCGCCTCCCGGAAGAGCCGGGTGCGGTGAACACCAGGTGAATGCAGTGGACTTGGAGCTTCGCGCGAACTCACCGCGAAGCCGTTCGGTCGGGTTAGGCTGACCCCCGCACAACACACGCTGTGACCAGCTGCGCACAGCCACACACGAAAAGGGGGATGCCGTGACGGCGCTCTACGTGGAGATCGCGGAGGGACTCCGCCGCTCGATCCTCAGCGGCGAGTACGGCGTCGGCTCCCGCCTGCCCTCCGAGAGCGACCTCGCCACCCGCTGGGTCGCATCACGCGGCACCGTACGCCAGGCCGTCGCCCTGCTCACCTCCGAAGGGCTCATCGGCTCCCGCCAGGGAGCCCGCCGCATCGTGCTGCGCAGGGAGCGCCGGCACAGCTTCGCCGAGCTCCACAGCTTCGCCCAGTGGGCCCGGACCATGGGCTACCGGGCGACGAGCCGCTTCCTCCACCGCGAACGCCGCACGGCCACCCCCGAGGAGGCGCGCCGGCTCGTCCTGCCGGAAGGGGCCGGAGTGCTGGACGTCCTGCGCCTGCGACTCCTGGACGGCGAACCCGTAATGGTGGAACGCACGGCGTACGCGGGCTGGGTCGCCCCCACGGTCGAGGCGCTTCCCGTCGACTGCGCCTCGATCATGGACCGCATGGCGGAGGACGCCGGAATCGTCGCCCACTACGGCGAGCACCTCATCGACGCCGTCCCCGCCGGCAGCGACGACGCCCGACTGCTCCGGGTCCGCCGGGGAAGCCCGCTCCTGCGTCAGCGCCATCTGACCAGCAACCCGGACGGCCGCCCGATCGAATGGACCGAGGACCGCTACCGCGCGGGCAGCGTCACCTTCAACGTGAGCAACTCGGTGGGCACGGCACCGCTGGTCAGGGACCCGGGCTCGCTGCTGATGTGAAACGACGAAGTGGTGGCCGAGATCGCTCTCGACCACCACTTCGTACGACGATTCGTCGTGTCCGAGGGGGGACTTGAACCCCCACGCCCGATAAAGGGCACTAGCACCTCAAGCTAGCGCGTCTGCCATTCCGCCACCCGGACAGGGTGTGCGTCGCGGTGAGTGATGATCACTCGCGGCGACAAGATGAAATATATCAGGGGTCCGACCTGCGATTCACCCCTGTTTCCCGTGGTCAGCGGCTCGGGGCCCTTCCAGGGAAAACGACCACGGAGAGTCATCGAATACACGCGCAGCGCGGTCGCGGGTGCTTCACTGGCGGCATGCCATTCCAGAGCTACGGCGTGCTCGCGGGAACCCTCGACCGTGCCTACCGGGACGACCCGGACGACCAGGGCCGCTGGTTCCACGTCAATCTGAAGGTGGACGCGCCCGCCGGGCAGTACCACTGCGCCGTCGACGTCGACAGCCACAAGTCCAACGTGGGGGTGCAGTGGAAGACCTTCACCCTGAAGGCCTCCGTCGTCGGGCCGGCCGCCGCCCTCTACCCCGGCTTCCACGACCTCGCGCCCTCCCCCGACTCCGGCGCCATGGACTATCTGCGCCATCCGGAACTGGTGGACCGCACCGGCGTCCTCTTCGAGCGCCGCCCCCCGTCCTGGCTGCAGGAGCTCCTCGACCTGCTGGGCTCGCGGCCCTGGCAGGCGGGCACCAACGTGGACGCCGCCGACGCGCTGGAGCCGATGCTCGTGCCGGGGCGGCGCACGCTCGTCTTCGGCGAACCGTTCGTGAACGATGCCGAGGGAGACATCGGCATGCACAACATCCACCAGAACCAGGGGGACCCGTTCGGCTCCCAGTGGTGGCCGGAGAACGGCATCTGGCAGGACGGCGCGACACTCACCCAGCGCCCCGACGGCCGCTACGACGTCTTCCTCAACAAGTTCTCCAGCCAGGCGGCACGGACGGACATCGCGGGGCACCCGGTCGGATGAGGGAGCGGACGCCGGTACCGCCGGCGGGCCCGGCCCCGCCCCCCGGCCTCAGCTGCGGGCGAGTTCTCCGCTGAGCCTGCCGTGCAGGGCCGCGCTCGGGCCGTTCAGGCCGGTGATCTCCACGGTCTTGCCGCGCTGGGCGTACTTCGTCTCGATCGCGTCGAGGACGGCGACGGACGAGGCGTCCCAGACGTGGGCCGCCGAGAGGTCGATGACGACCCGGTCCGGGTCGGTGGCGTAGGCGAACCGGCCGACGAGTTCGTTGGCCGACGCGAAGAACAGCGCGCCGGTCACCCGGTAGACCACGGTCGTGCCGTCGGGATCGGTCACGGAGGTAAGCCCGGCGTGGTGGGCGACCCGCCTGGCGAAGATCACCATGGCGGTGACCGAACCGCCGACCACACCGACGGCGAGGTTGTGGGTGGCTACCACGCACCCCACGGTGATCACCATGACGGCGACCTCCCCGACCGGCATCCGCTTGAGGGTGCCCGGGGCGATGGAGTGCCAGTCGAAGGTCGCGAAGCACACCATGACCATGACGGCGACCAGGGCGGCCATGGGGATGTCGGAGACGACCGGCCCGAACAGGATGCAGAGCACCATCAGGAAGGCGCCCGCGAGGAACGTGGACAGCCGGGTCCGGGCGCCGGACACCTTCACGTTGATCATCGTCTGGCCGATCATGGCGCAGCCGCCCATGCCACCGAAGAAGCCGGTGACGATGTTGGCGATGCCCTGGCCGATGGACTCACGGGCCTTGTCGGAGCGGGTGTCGGTGATGTCGTCGACGAGCTTGGCGGTCATCAGGGACTCCATCAGACCGACCAGCGCCATGGCGAAGGCGTACGGCGCGATCGTCGTCAGCGTGCCCAGGGTGAACGGAACGTCCGGCAGGCCGGGCACCGGCAGCGAGGACGGCAGGGCGCCCTTGTCCCCGACCGTGGGTACGGCGATCCCGGCAGCCACCGTCACGACGGTGAGGACCACGATCGACACCAGGGGCGCGGGAATCACCCGGGTGACCTTCGGGAGGAACACCAGAAGGAGCAGGCCGGCGCCGACGAGCGGATAGACGGCCCAGGGGACGTTCCGCAGCTCGGACACCTGGGTCATGAAGACCAGGACAGCCAGCGAGTTCACGAACCCGACCATCACCGAGCGCGGGATGAACCGCATCAGCTTCGCCACCCCGAGCGCGCCCAGGACCACCTGGACGACACCGGCGAGGATGACGGCGGCGATCAGGTACCCGAGGCCGTGCTCACGGTTGAGCGGTGCGATGACGAGCGCGACGGCCCCGGTCGCGGCGGAGATCATCGCCCGGCGTCCGCCGACGATCGCGATGGTCACGGCCATGGTGAACGACGAGAACAGGCCGATCGCGGGATCGACCCCGGCGATGATCGAGAACGAGATCGCCTCGGGGATCAGCGCGAGGGCGACGACCAGACCGGCCAGTACCTCGGTGCGCCAGACCTTCGGATCGGTCAGCCAGTCGGGGCGCAGACGCGCGACGGAAACACGGGCGGGCGAAGAGGACAAAGGAAGGGGAACCTGTCACGCGTGGGCACGCCCCACGGTGGACGGTCCGGGGCATGGTTCTGATCTACGCCGGGAGCGCCATCGGCCCCGACACGACAACGGCGGGGCGGCAGTCTGCCTCCCTCGCCGCCGGCAACTCTACCGGGGCACCGGGTACGGACAGGGCCGGGGCGCATCGCCGCCCCGGCCCCGTCGGCCCGTCGACCGGTCGGACGGTCGAGTGGCCGAGTGATCGTTACGGTGCCATCTCGTACGTGCCCGACAGCGCTTCGACGCGCTCCCAGACCCGGGCCGAGCGGGCCTCGTCGACGACCGGGCGCCGTACGGCCCCCAGCGCCCAGAGCTGCTGCTGCTCGGTGGCGGAGTCCTTGCCGTGCAGCTCGACGGCGTGGGCGGAGAAGTCGCGTACCAGCACGGCGAACAGCTCGTCGAGGACGTCCTCGTCGAGATCCGTCAGGCGCGCCTGCTCCAGGACCAGCTGGCCGTGGACGACCAGCGCGAAGAGCTGGCCGACGGCGAGGAGGAGGTCGAGGTCGCGGCTCTGCGCCTCGTCGGGCGCGGCGGTGCGGACGAACTCGCAGAGGGCGTCGGCCTGTTCGCGGAAGCGGGCGACGTTCGCGACTCCGGCGTACGCGTCGTAGGCCGGGCGCCAGTCGTGGAAGCGGACGGATCCCAGGCCGCGGGCCGGTCCCTGGCGGAAGAGGAAGGTGTCGTCGGCCGCGTCCAGGCGGGTCGGAACGGGCTCGTAGCCGGCCGGGTCGAGCAGGTGGTTCCGCATGAACTTCAGGATCAGCGCCAGGTTGACGTGGACCGTGCCCTCCAGCTTCGGGAGGCCCCGGATCTCGACGGCCGCCTGGGCGAAGTAGTTGTCCTTCTCGAAGCCCTTGGCGGCGATGACGTCCCACATCAGGTCGATGACCTTCTCGCCCTCCGTGGTCACCTTCATCTTCGTCATCGGGTTGAAGAGGAGGTAGCGGCGGTCGTCGGGACCGGCGGAGCGGAAGTAGTCGACGGCGCGGTCGCTGAACAGCTTCATGCCGACGAGCCGGACGTACGCGTCGGCCAGCTCGCGCCGCACGTGCGGGAAGGCGGTGACCGGGCGGCCGTAGAGGATGCGGTTGTGGGCGTGGGTGACGGCCTCGTACATCGCGTGTTCGCAGATGCCGATCGAGGCGGTGCACAGGTTGAACTTGCCGACGTTGACGGTGTTGAGGGCGGCGTCGAAGGCGGCGCGGCCGGTGTGCAGGACGTCCTCCGCCGCTACGGGATAGTCCTCCAGGCGGAACTCGCTGACGTACTTCGAGGAGTCGACGACGTTCTTGACGAGGTGGTACGCCGGGTGGCGGCTGTCGGCGGCGAAGAAGACGTAGCCGTCGGGGCCCTCGATGTCGGTGCGGCGGCCGAAGACGGAGACGAGTCCGGCCGCGTTGCCGTTGCCGATGTAGTACTTGGAACCGGTGGCGCGGAAGCCGCCGTCGGCCTCGGGCTCCAGAAGCATGTCGGTGGAGTAGATGTCGGCGCCGTGGGTCTTCTCGGAGAGGCCGAAGGCGAACACCTCGCCCTGCGCCAGGAGTTCGGCGGCACGGGCGCGGGCGGCTGCGTTGTCGCTCTGCCAGACCGGGCCGAGGCCGAGGATGGTGACCTGCCAGGCGTACCAGTAGTCGAGCCCGTAGAAGCCGAGGATCTCGTTGAGGGCGGCGATGCGGGCGGTGTCCCAGCGCTTGTCCTGCTGCCCCTCGGGGGCGTCGGCGGAGGGCGTCAGGAAGGTCTCGAACAGGCCTTCCTTGGCGGAGAAGGCGAGGAAGTCCCCCAGCCAGGCCCGGGTGCGGTAGTCCTCGATCAGCCGGCGCTCGCCGCGCTCCTCGAACCAGTCGACGGTGGCGCGCAGCAGCCGCCGGGTCTCGGGATCGAAGTGCGCGGGGTCGTAGGTGCGCGGGTTGAACAGCAGCGAGTCGGCCATGTGCTCCATCTTTCGGTCCGGTGGACGAGGGGGGTCGTGACGGTTCGGGGGCGCGTCTCAGCGCGCGGCGGCGAGCCGGTGGAGGGTGGCGAGGACGTCGTCGAGCCAGGCGAGCGTCATCCGCTCGTACGCGATGCCGCCGCGCAGCACGACGTGCTGGAGCTCCCGCCCCGCGTCGAGCGGGCCGTCGGGAGAGCCATCGGGAGGGCTGCCGAGAGCGCTGCCGGGCAGGCCGTCGGCCGCGCCGGGCGCCTCCGCCCTCGCCTCCGCCTCCGCTCCCGTGAAGTCGCGTTCCTCGCCGGCGAGGTAGTGGGCGAGCCGCTCGGCGTGTGCGCGCCGGTGCCGCTCCACCTCCTGGATCAGCGCGGCCGGGTCGTCGAAGGCCGCGCCACGGATCTTCACGGCGAGGTCGTGCCGGATGCTCTCGGGCTCGACGGGTTCGTGCAGCCAGGACGACAGGGCGGCCCGCCCCAGGTCCGCGACGGAGTACTCCTTCTTGTCCGGGCGGCCGTGCTGCGGCACGTCCCGCACGTCGACCCAGCCGTCGTTCTCCATCCGCTTGAGCACGCGGTAGATCTGCTGATGACTGGCGGTCCAGAAGTACCCGATGGACCGCTCGAAACGCCGGGCCAGCTCGTAGCCGGATCCGGGCTTCTCCAGCAGGGACACAAGAATCGCGTGTTCGATCGCCACACCCGGAATCCTTCTATGCAACTCGTTGCATAGGCAAGTCCACCCGCCCGGGTGAGACGCGGCTCACCGCGGGAGGTGGCCCGCTCGCTACGCCGTGGTGCGTTCGGCTCCGGACCCCGGTCAGCTGCGGGCGGCCGCCCTGTCGAGTTCCTCGTCGAGGGCCATCGCCGCGGTGATGAGGGCGAGATGGGTGAACGCCTGGGGAAAGTTGCCGAGTTGTTCGCCCGTGGGACCGATCTCCTCCGCGAAGAGGCCGACGTGGTTGGCGTACGTGAGCATCTTGTCCATGGCGTAGCGGGCCTGTTCGAGGCGGCCCGCCCGGGCGAGGGCCTCCACGTAGAGGAAGCTGCAGAGCGAGAAGGTGCCCTCGGAGCCGCGCAGGCCGTCGGGGGACGCCTCGGGGTTGTAGCGGTAGACGAGGCTGTCGGTGACGAGCTCGCGGTCCATGGCGTCGAGCGTGGAGAGCCACGAGGGCGCCCTCGGGGAGATGAAGCCGACCAGTGGCATGAGCAGCAGGGACGCGTCGAGCACCTCGCTGCCGTAGTGCTGGACGAACGCCTTGCGCTCGGGATTCCAGCCGCGTTCCATCACCTGGACGAGGATCGCGTCCCGTTGCGCGGTCCAGCGGGTCAGATCGGCGGGGCGCGCGTACTGGGTGGCCAGGCGAATGCCTCGGTCGAGGGCCACCCAGCACATCATCCGGCTGTACGTGAAGTCCTTGCGGCCGCCGCGGGTCTCCCAGATGCCCTCGTCGGGACGGTCCCAGTTCTCGGAGAGCCAGTCGAGGAGTGCGGCGAAGCCCTTCCACCCTTCGTAGCCGGCCAGTTCGACCAGGTCCGTCGAGTGGGTCATCGCGTAGGCGAACTCGCCGTAGATGTCGAGCTGCAGCTGGTCGGCCGCCCCGTTCCCCGCGCGCACGGGAGAGGAGTCACGGTAGCCGGACAGGTGCTCCAGGATCTCCTCGGTGAGGTGGGGATCGCCGTCGACCCGGTACATGATCTGCATCGGCTCGCTGCCGGGCGGGCGGGGCACGCGCAGCCGGTCACCGAGCCAGTGGCGGAAGGCGTCGGCCTCCTCGACGTAACCGAGGTCGAGCAGGACACGCACCGAGAAGGACGCGTCGCGGATCCAGGTGTAGCGGTAGTCCCAGTTCCGCTCGCCGCCGATCTGCTCGGGGAGCCCCATGGTGGCGGCGGCGATCGGCGCGCCGGACGGGGCGTAGATCAGCAGCTTCAGGGTGATGGCCGAGCGGTTGACCATGTTCTGCCAGCGGCCCCGGTAGCGGCAGCGGCGGATCCACCCGTGCCAGAAGACGCGGGTCTCCTCCAGGGCCGCCTCCACCGCCTGCGCGGTGACCGGCTCGGGGGCGGCGGCTCCCGGCGAGGAGGTCTCCAGGACGATTCCGGCGGTCTGCCCCTGCCGGAGGGTGACGGTGGCATGGACGTCCTGCCCGTCGGCGTCCAGGGGGACGCTGCTCCGCAGGTGGACGTCGAGGCCGGGGCCGTGGAAGGTGGCGGCGTCGCCGTCGAGCGTGAGGGTGTGCGGCGCGCGCCCGTAGTCGAATCGCGGCCGGCACCGCACGTCGAAGGTGAGGGTCCCGCGCACCACGCGCAGGACCCGCACGAGGCGGTGCCGGTCGGTGGGGACGTCCGGCCGGTCGTTCACCGGCATGAAGTCGACGACCTCGCCCACCCCCTCCGGGGTGAGGAACCTGGTGATCAGGACGGCCGTGTCGGGCAGATAGAGCTGGCGGACGGTCATGTCGTCGTGGGCGGGAGCGATCGTGAAGTGGCCGCCGCGCTCCTGGTCGAGCAGCGAGGCGAAGATGCTCGGCGAGTCGAAGCGGGGTGCGCAGAACCAGTCGACCGCGCCGTCGTCGGAGATCAGGGCGGCGCTCTGCAGGTCGCCGATCAGTCCATGGTTCGCGATCGGGGGGTATTCGGGCACCAGCGACCTCGATTCTCCCGCAGCGCCGGACCTTCGGTGCCACTCCTCGGGTCCACGCAACCCGTAGCGGGCCGCTTCGGCAACGCGAAGGGACCGACCGGGCGAACCCCGCGTACACCCCGTCCCCCGCGCGCACTCCCCTCTCTGTAGTCCGACCGGTCGGTATGTCGCTCGTGACTGCCGGACGCCCGGCCGGCGGGCGCCTCGCGGAAGCGCCGCGGGGAGCGCACCCCACCCGCGCAGCCCCCGGCTATGACGGGAACCGGACACCCTGCCCGCCCGGACGGAGGGCGCGATTCCGGCATTGAGGGGCGTCCGCAGCTGGACCACGACCCCGTGGGCGCCCTTCTCGCCGCAACCGGAGGGACACTCGCACGGCCCGGACGCCATCCGAGACCGCGACCGGATCTGTGCGCGCGCCACTCCCCCGGCGAAGATCCCCGGGGTCCGCCCGCCGGGCTGCCGTTCCGGCGGTGCGCAAGGCGCGGAAGCGGGAGGTTCCGGCGGGTTGAACTGGGGAATCGGTAGAGACCCTTCCGGTTTCTCGGCCGGACGGTTCCTCATCGACTTGCGTCGCACAGGCGGCATCTAAAGGGGTGTCAGCAAATTTCCGCAAGCGTTTGCGTGACCCCACCGGACCGCTCCGGCCACGACCTCCACTCGGAGCGGATGGACACCTCTCGACCCTTGGACCACCTGAACGCGCGTAGATAGGCCGAAAGGCGTTCTTGCCGCGAGGCCGCCCGGATTCGAGGATTCCCCTGTCGAGATTGACAGGTCCATGGCAACCACAACTCCCCTGCCAGGACCTGCCCGCTCGGCACCGACGGGATCGCCCACCCAGCGATTCCCCCACTCCCCCACCGGAGGATCCAGTGAACCTCAAGCGTCTGTCCCCCCTTGGCGGCGCAGCCAAGGGCGCACGGCTCGTCGCCGTGGCTTCCGCCCTGCTCGCCGCCTCGGCGCTTGCCGTCCCCGCCTCGTCCGCCTCCACGGCCGTGGAGGGCCGGGCCACCGCCTCCCAGCTCGCAGCCGCCGACCAGGCCGTACGCGGGGCCGACGTGCCCGGCACCGCGTGGTACACCGACCAGGCGACCGGGAAGGTCGTCCTCACCGCCGACTCCACCGTCTCCGCCGCCGAGATCGCCAAGATCAGGAAGGCGGCCGGCGACCGCGCCGCCGACCTGGAGATCAAGCGGGCGCCCGGCACGTTCAACAAGCTCATCGCCGGCGGCGAGGCCATCTACGCGGGCGGCGGACGCTGCTCGCTCGGCTTCAACGTCCGCAGTGGCTCGACCTACTACGCCCTGACGGCCGGTCACTGCACCAACATCGGCAGCACCTGGTACACCAACTCGTCCAGCACCACGGTGCTCGGCACCCGGGCCGGTACCAGCTTCCCGACCAACGACTACGGCATCATCCGCCACTCCAGCGCCTCGGCCGCGGACGGCCGCGTCTACCTCTACAACGGCACCTACCGCGACATCACCGCCGCGGGCAACGCCTCCGTCGGCCAGTCGGTGCAGCGCAGCGGCAGCACCACCGGTGTGCACGGCGGAACCGTCACCGGCCTCAACGCGACCGTCAACTACGGCGGTGGCGACATCGTCTACGGTCTGATCCAGACCAACGTCTGCGCCGAGCCCGGCGACAGCGGCGGCGCGCTCTTCTCCGGCACCACCGCGCTCGGCCTCACCTCCGGCGGCAGCGGCAACTGCTCCAGCGGCGGCACCACGTTCTTCCAGCCGGTGACGGAGGCACTGAGCGCGTACGGCGTGAGCGTCTTCTAGCTCCCGCGGCCCAGGGCCCCACAGGATCCGCGGAGGCGGCGGCCTCCGCGGATCACTTCGGTCGGTTGCCATCCCCTGTAGTCGCCGCCCACCGCCGGCAGGTTGCCGAGTCAGCGATCCAGTTCCTCGTGGGCGGTCTCCGGCAGCCGGAGGTACACCACCGAGGAGACGAGGCACAGGGCGGCCACGTACCAGGGGAAGAGACCGGGGCGGTCCAGCTCCTTGAAGAGCGTCCCGACGTACGGTGCCGTGCCTCCGAAGAGCGCCACCGTCAGCGAGTACGGGAAGCCGATCCCGGCCGCCCGCACGCGCGCGGGGAACATCTCGGCGTTCACGGCGGCCGAGATCGAGGTGAAGCCGGTCAGCAGCACCATGCCCGCGCACTGCACCAGGAGGAGGGAGAGGAACGAACCGTCGAGCGCCCGCAGCAACGGCACACCGAGGACCGCGAAACCGATGCCGAAGAAGAGCAGGGACGGTTTGCGGCCGAACCGGTCGGAGAGCAGTCCGCCGACCGGTTGCAGCAGCGCGAAGAACGCCAGGGAGAGAGTCCCGGCGAGCAGTGCGTCCGCCTTGTCGATGCCGGTGTTGAGTGTCGCGTACGTCGGCAGGTACGAGGTCCACGTGTAGTACGCGAGGGTGCCGCCGGCCGTGATGCCGCCGATCAGCAGCGAGGCGCGGGGGTGGTGGCGCAGTGCGTCGAAGAGCCCCGGCCGGGGGGCCTCCCGCTGTGCGACGCTCCGCGTCTCCTCCGCGCCCCGGCGGATCCAGAAGCCCGCGAGGCTGAACACCGCGCCGAGCAGGAAGGGGATCCGCCAGCCCCAGTCGTTCATCCGGTCGTCGCCGAGCCGGCTGATGAGCAGGGCCGCGATGCCGGAGGCAGCGAGCTGTCCGGCGGAGGTGGAGACGTACTGGAAGGAGGAGAAGAGGCCGCGCCGGCCGGGTCCTGCCGACTCGACGAGGAAGGTGGTCGACGCCGCGAACTCCCCTCCCACCGACAGGCCTTGAAGGAGTCGGGCGATCACGAGCACGACGGGGGCGAGGACGCCGGCGGCGGCGTACGTCGGGGTGAGACCGACCAGCAGGCTGCTGCCGCCCATGAGCAGGATCGTGACGGTGAGGGCGGTCCGCCGTCCGCGCCGGTCCGCGAGCGCGCCCATGAGGAGTCCGCCGACGGGACGCATGAAGAAGCCGACCGCGAAGACGGCGAAGGTCGAGAGAAGGGGGACCAGGGAGTTTCCGGAGCTCTTGGGGAAGACCTGGTTCGCGAGGTAGGCGGCCAGGAAGGTGTACGCGTACCAGTCGTACCACTCCACCGCGTTGCCGACGGAGGCCGCGAGGAGCTGGCGTAACGGGCGCCGGGACGGACCTGCTGTCGGGACGGTGGAGTCGGGGGTTGCGTCGGGGCCTGTGCGGGGGGTGGGGTCGGGAGTGCTGTCGAGGCGCGTGGGAGGCGTGTCTGTCATGATCACGCCCTGCCCCGACTCGCCCCTCCGTACGCTTCAGTCGACCGGCCAGGTGTGGGCCGGCGCGTTCATGTGCATGTACTCGATGTACTGCCGCGTCATCCGCCGCAGCGCCTCGTGTCGGTCCACGTGGTCGATGTCGTGGATGTGGTGGAACATCTCGGACTGCCACACCGCGCCGTTGCGGCCGCTGACGCACCGCTGCTCGATGACGCCGAGGAGCGGCTCCCGCCTGGCCGCCTCCAGGCCCATCCGTTCGAGCCCGCGGTCCGCGAGCGGCAGCAGGCGCCGCAGTACCAGCTCGGTCACCGGAACCTCACCCATCCCGGGCCAGTACAGCTGTGCGTCGATGCCGTGGCGGGCGGCGGTGTGCAGGTTGTCCTCCGCCGCCGCGAAGGACATCCGCGACCAGACGGGCCGGTCCTCGTCGACCAGGGCCCGGATCAGCCCATAGTAGAGGGCGCCGTTCGCCAGCGTGTCGGCGACCGTGGGCCCGGCGGGCAGCACCCGGTTCTCCACGCGGAGGTGCGGGACGCCGTCGACCACGTCGTAGACGGGGCGGTTCCAGCGGTAGACGGTCCCGTTGTGCAGGGTGAGCTCGGACAGCCCCGGGGTCCCGCCCCGGTCGAACGTCTCCTCCGGGTCCTCGTCGTCACACAGGGGCAGCAGCGCCGGGAAGTACCGCCCGTTCTCCTCGAAGAGGTCGAAGACGGAGGTGATCCATCGCTCGCCGAACCACACCCGCGGCCGCACGCCCTGCACCTTGAGCTCGTCGGGCCGGGTGTCGGTGGCCTGCTCGAAGAGTGGGATACGCGTCTCGCGCCACAGCTCCTTGGAGAACAGGAACGGCGAGTTCGCCGCCAGGGCCACCTGCACGCCCGCCACGGCCTGCGCGGCGTTCCAGTAGTCCGCGAACTCGTCCGGCGACACCTGCAGATGGAACTGGGTGCTGGTGCACGCCGCCTCCGGCGTGATCGTCTCCGCGTGGGTCCGCAACCGCTCCACCCCGTCCACCGAGATCAGCAGGTCCTCGCCCCGCGCGGCGAAGATCTGCTCGTTCAGCAGGTGGTACCGGGGGTTCTCGGAGAGCGATTCGGGGCCCGCGTCCTTCAGCTCGAGCGTCGGCAGGATGCCGATCATGACCAGATGCGCGCCGATCCCCGCGGCCTGCTCCTCGGCGTGGTTGAGCGCGTCACGAATCTCCTGCTCCCAGGAGTCGGGGCCGCCGCCCGCGCTGAGCCGACGCGGTGCGAGGTTGATCTCCAGATTGAACCGGCCCAGCTCGGTCGACCAGGAGGGATCCGCGATCGCCTCCAGGACGTCCATGCTGCGCATGGCCGGTTCGCCGGCGGCGTCCACGAGGTTCAGTTCGATCTCCAGACCGACCTGCGGCCGCTCGAAGTCGAACCGCGACTCCCGCAGCATCCGGGCGAACACGTCGAGGCAGGAGTGCATCTTGTTCCGGAACCGGCGGCGGTCTTCACGGGTGAACTCCAGCGCCGGAACGTCACGTCCCATCGGTCCCTCCCGAGCTCGTCGGCACGGACCCCCACCCTCCAGCGTCCCACTCCCGGGGCGGCCCAACCACCGAAGCGGACCGGATCCGCTCGCGAGGAGCGCGTCGGCCCGCGAGGCCCCGGAAAGCCCCCGGTGCGTGTCAGTGCCCGGGCGTAGGCTTCGCTGAGTCGCCGTCGCTCGGTAGGGCCGGGGCGGGGCGGACGAAGCGGGATGGAACGGGGGCGGGGGCGTATGACGGCTGGGACGACCGGTACGGACGGCGCAGCGGGGACGGCAGGGTCGGCACCGAGGTGGGGATCGACCCTCGACTCCGTCGTCGTGTACGCGCGGGGGGCGCTCTCCCGCCGCCTGGCCCGGGGCAGCATGCCCCCGGACGGCCGGGTACGCGTCACCGGACTGCCGCGCACACTGGACCCCGGCTCGCTGCGGGCCCGGGTCCTGGGCGCCTCCGGGGTACGGGTCACCGAGGCCCGGGTGGAGATCGAGGCCGAGCCGCTCGGCGCCGCCACCGGCGCGCCCGAGGCGCTGCGTCGCGAGGTCGAGCGGCTGCGCGACGCGCACGCGGCGGCGGAAGGACGCCGGGACCGGCAGCAGAGACTGATCGCCGAGGTCGGCGGGGTGCGCCCGGTGCCCCCGACCCGCAAGCGCGACGACCCGCACCGCCGCACCCCGGTCGACGCGTGGCTGGAGCTCGCCGACTTCGTCGACGGGCGGCTCACCGCCCTGCATGCCCGCCTCGCCGAGCTGGAGGAGGCACTGCTCCACGCCGGTCACCGACTGTCCGTCGCGGCGGACCGACTCGACCGCGCTTCCACCGACGCCCCGTCGCCACACGTGGAGACCACGGTGTCCGCGGTCCTGACCCTCGTGGGGACCGGTGACCCCGAGCCGGAGGGCGGGCACCCGGCCGAGGTGGAACTGGAGTTGGAGTACGGGGTGCCCGGCGCCGTCTGGGTGCCGGCCTACCGTCTCACCCACCGTCAGGGCGACGGCACCGGCCGTCTGGTGCTGCGCGCCTCGGTCGCCCAGCGCACCGGCGAGGACTGGACCGGTGTACGCATCGCCCTGGCCACCGCCGACCTCGGGCGCCGCACCGACCTGCCGAAGCTCCGCTCGATCCGGATCGGACGCCGTCAGGCGGCGCCCGCGCCGTCCGGCTGGCGGGAGCCTCCGGCGGGGCTCGCCGACCTGTTCGCCGGATACGTGGCAGCCGGCCCGCGCCCTCTCACTCCCCGCGCGCCGGGGGCGGCCGGGGGCGATGCCTCCGTGCCCCCGGCTGTCGGGGGGAGCTTCGTCCCCGCTCCCGTACCGCCGCCGCTGGCGTCGACCTCCGATTGGCAGCTGGCTCCGCCCGCACCACAGGGCTACGGCGCACAGCTACCGGCGCCCGGCAGCGCGTACGGCTCCTCGCCCGAGGCCTTCCGGCGCGAGGCCCCCGACGTCGCTCGACGTGCGCCCGCGCAGCCGGGCGGCAGGCCACGTGGCGGCGGGGCGGGCTTCGCGGGCGCCCCGGCCCCCGCGGCGATGGCCCCTGCGGCTCCCGCGCCCCCCGGCGCGGCCGCGCCACCGCCCCCGCCTCCGCCGCCCGGGCCGCCTCGGCCGAGCGGCGACGAGCTCGACTACGCCGCTCTGGTGCTGTCCGGCCCCGACGAGCTGGGCGCGCGCAGAGGCCGTCTGTTCCCGTCATCGCCCTTCGACGCGGTGGCGGCCGAACACCGCCGTCACGCCGAAGCGGTGGCCTCGCTGCCGCTGCCCGGACACGCCGTGCGGCCCCGCGAGTCGGCGGGTTCCTTCGACCACCGCTTCGATGCCGCCGCCCGCGCCGACGTACCGTCGGACGGCACCTGGCACACCGTCACCGTCGGGGAGATTCCCGTCGGTCTGCGCACCGAGTACCTCTGCGTGCCGTCGGTGGAGCAGACGGTGTACGCGACCCTGGTGCTCTCCAACGCCACCGACCAGGCACTGCTCGCCGGGCCGGTGGAGGTCACCGTCGACGACGACTTCCTGCTGACCACCGCGCTGCCCACGCTGGCCCCCGGTGGCGTCCGCCGGGTGGGGCTCGGTCCTGCCGAGGGAATCCGGGTGACCCGCCGGACGAATCTGCAGGAGTCGACCGCCGGCCTGCGCAACAACGTCACCGTGCTCGACCACCGCGTCCATGTGGAGCTGGCCAACGGGCTCGCGAGGCCCGCGACGGTCGAGATCCGCGAGCGGGTTCCGGTCTCCTCCGACGCGGACATCCGCATCGAGGAGCGGGCCCGGTGGACGACGCCCGAGGACGGCGCGGGGTCCGAGCAGCATGCCCCGGGCACCCGCGTCTGGTGGGTGGACCTGCCCGCCGGTGGCACCGCCGCCCTCGACGGCGGTTACGAGATTCGCATCCCGGCCGGCAAAGCCCTGGTCGGCGGCAACCGCAGGAGCTGAGACACACCATGTCCACCGCCTCGAAGACGATCGCCGGCGCCGGCACGTCCGTGCCCGCGGCCCCCGTGCCCGTGACCGCCGCCCCTGTCACCGCCGTCACCTGCCTGGAGGACCGCGCCCACGTCGAGCGCGCCGTCCGGCTCGACCTGGCGGCCGGGGTCCAGCGGCTGCGCCTCGGTCCGGTCACTGCGCTGGCCGTCGACCGTACCCTCCATGCCGAGCTGACCTCCGGTCACCCGGCCACCGTGCTCGACGTGCGCGTCGTCCGCAGCTGGGAGCCGCGCGCGCCGCGGCCGCCGGCCGAAGACGACTCCGCGCTGCGCCACCGCGTCCACACCCTGGACGAGGAGCGACGCGCCCTGGAACAGCAGCGCGACCGGCTGCAGGCCCGCCTCGACCTGCTCGGCCGGCTCGCCGCCGACGTCCTGCGGGACATCGGTGAGGGCGCCGGCTCCGGGGAGTCCGAAGGGCCGCGCTGGGCCCGCGAACTGGACCGGGTGGACGCCGAGCGCGACACGCACGGCGAGCGGCTCCGTGCCACCGACGCCCGGTTGACCGCGCTCGCCGCCGAACTCGGGGAGATCCGGCGGGCCATGGACCTCTCCGAGGAGGAACCCGCCGAGCTGGTGGCCCATGTCGAGCTGACCGTGGAGGCCGCGGCCGCCGGGCCGGTGGGGCTGCGCCTGAGCCACCTCGTGCCGTGCGCGCTGTGGCGGCCCGCCTACCGGGCCGTGCTCGACGGTGCCTCCCTGACCCTTGAGACCGATGCGATGGTCTGGCAGCGGACGGGCGAGGACTGGAGCGACGTCAGGCTGACCCTGTCGACGGCCCGGTCGGCACTGGCCACCGAACCGCCGTCGCTCGGCGAGGACCGGCTGACGCTCAAGGAGCGCACGGCGTCGGAGCGGCGCACCGTCGACGTCGAGCTGCGCGAGGAGGAGATCGGCGACCTCGGTCCGGTGCCGGTCCTCGGCCTGCCCGGGGTGGACGACGGCGGCGAGACGCGCGTGCTGCACTCCCCCGTGCCGGTCTCCGTGCCCTCGGACGGTCGCGCGCACCGGGTGCCGCTCTCCGTCTTCGGCACGGCCGCGAGCAGCGAGTACGCCTGCTCTCCCGAGGTGTCGCCGCTGGTGACCCAGGTGGTGCGGTTCGACAACCTGTCCGGGCACGTCCTGCTCGCCGGGCCGGTCGACCTGGTCCGAGGCAGCGGCTTCAGCGGCCGGGGCACGCTGGACTTCACCACCCCCGGCGCCCCGGTCGAGCTGGCCTTCGGCAGCCGCGACGACCACCGGGTGGTCCGGGAGACCGAGGAGTCCCGCGACACCGCCGGGATCACCCAGCGGACCGTGGTCACCCGCACGGTCCGGCTGCACCTGTCCCGTTTCTCGGCCCCCGGGGAGTCGGACGAGCGCGTGGTCGTCCTCCGGGAGCGGATCCCGGTCTCCGAGGTGTCGGCGGTGGAAGTACGACTTCGCAAGGAGGCGTGCTCCCCGGCGCCCGACGCGGTCGACGCCGAGGGCATCGCCCGCTGGGACGTCGCCCTCCCGCCGGGCGGCCGCCGCACGGTCACCCTGGTGTACGAACTTTCGGCGAGCTCCAAGGTCGCCGGCCTCTGACGGCGATCCGCGAGAAAGGGCACCTCATAGGATTTCACTTTCCTCGCACGAATTCCGAGGCCTGAAAAGTCGTCGGCCGCCGAACCCGGCCGCCGATGCCTTTTCGGAATCCGCCTGCTTGTTACGCGGTGGTGCCCTGCGTGTTCTCTTAGCGGTGCGGTCCGCAGTGCGCGACCATACGGACGCCGAGTCGCCGTGCTCGACACCTGAAAAACGGACGACGTCACGAGCATGCGGCCGGCAGACGGAAACATCGCGACAGGAAGAAGGACGGACGTGTCCGGCAGCGAAAGCGAGAACCCGGCAATCCCCTCCCCGGCCCCCAAGGAGACGCCCCCCAGGACGAACCGGGACTGGTGGCCGAACCAGCTGGACCTCCAGGTCCTCCACCAGCACTCGCCCCAGGCCAATCCCATGGACGAGGACTTCGACTACGCGACGGAGTTCGCGACCCTCGACGTCGACGCGCTCAAGCAGGATCTCTTCGAGGTGATGACGGCCTCGCAGGACTGGTGGCCCGCCGACTACGGCCACTACGGGCCGCTCTTCATCCGGATGAGCTGGCACGCGGCGGGGACGTACCGCATCGAGGACGGCCGGGGCGGTGGCGGCTCCGGCGCGCAGCGTTTCGCCCCGCTCAACAGCTGGCCGGACAACGCGAGCCTCGACAAGGCGCGCCGACTGCTCTGGCCGGTCAAGCAGAAGTACGGCCGGAAGATCTCCTGGGCCGACCTCCTGGTATTCGCCGGTAACTGCGCCATGGAATCCATGGGATTCAAGACGTTCGGATTCGGCTTCGGCCGGGAGGACATCTGGGAGCCCGAGGAGGTCTTCTGGGGGCCCGAGGACACCTGGCTCGGAGACGAGCGCTACACCGGCGACCGGGATCTCACCGGTCCTTTCGGCGCCGTGCAGATGGGCCTGATCTACGTCAATCCCGAAGGCCCCAACGGCAATCCGGATCCGATCGCCGCGGCCCGGGACATTCGCGAGACGTTCGGGCGCATGGCCATGAACGACGAGGAGACGGCCGCGCTCATCATCGGCGGCCACACCTTCGGCAAGTGTCACGGCGCGGTCGATCCCTCGTGCATCGGTCCGGAGCCCGAGGCCGCCCCCATCGAGCAGCAGGCCCTCGGCTGGCGGAACACGTGCGGCAGCGGCAAGGGCGCCGACGCGCTCACCAGCGGCCTGGAGGGCGCGTGGACCACCGCGCCGACGGCGTGGGACAACGGCTTCCTGGACAACCTGTTCCGGTACGAGTGGGAGCTGACGACGAGCCCGGCCGGTGCTCAGCAGTGGACCCCCAAGGATCCCTCGGCCCAGGGCACGGTGCCCGACGCCCATGATCCGTCGAAGCGGCACGCCCCGATCATGCTGACGACGGACCTCTCGCTGAAGCTCGATCCGATCTACGCTCCGATCGCGAAGCACTTCCACGAGAACCCGGACAAGCTCGCGGACGCCTTCGCCCGCGCCTGGTACAAGCTGCTGCACCGCGACATGGGGCCCGTCTCGCGGTACCTCGGCCCGTGGATTCCCGCGCCGCAGCTGTGGCAGGACCCCGTCCCCGCGGCCGACCACGCACTGGTCACGGACGCGGACGTCGCCGAACTCAAGCGCCGGATCCTCGACTCGGGCCTTTCCGTCTCCCAGCTGGCCACCACCGCGTGGGCGTCGGCGGCGAGCTTCCGCGGCACCGACAAGCGCGGCGGGGCCAACGGGGCACGGATCCGGCTCGCCCCGCAGAAGGACTGGGAGGTCAACGACCTGCCCGAGATCGCCGGGACGGTAGAGGCCCTCGACCGGATCCGGCAGGAGTTCGACGACTCCCAGGCCGGCGGGGTGAGGATCTCGCTCGCCGACATGATCGTCCTGGGCGGCTGCGCGGCCGTCGAGCAGGCCGCGAAGAGCGCCGGGCACGGCATCACGGTCCCGTTCTCGCCGGGACGTACGGACGCCTCGCAGGAGCAGACCGACGTGGAGTCGTTCGCCGTGCTCGAACCGCGGGCGGACGGGTTCCGCAACTACCTCCGGGCGGGCGAGAAGCTGTCGCCGGAGACCCTCCTCCTCGACCGCGCCGCCCTGTTGACGCTGACGGCTCCCGAGATGACGGTGCTCGTCGGCGGCATGCGGGCGCTGAACACCGGCTTCGGGCAGTCCCGGCACGGAGTGTTCACCGACCGGCCGGAGACCCTGACCAACGACTTCTTCGTGAACCTGCTCGACATGAGTACGGAGTGGAAGCCGTCGACGGCGACCGAGAACGTCTACGAAGGCCGGGACCGCACCACGGGCGAGGCCAGGTGGACCGCCACCGCCGCCGACCTCGTCTTCGGCTCGCACTCCCAGCTCCGCGCACTGTCCGAGGTCTACGGGGCCCGGGACGCGGGAGAGAAGTTCGTACGTGACTTCGTCGCCGCGTGGGACAAGGTGATGAACCTGGACCGGTTCGACCTCTCCTGAACCAGGCGTCCCGGCCGGCCGGAGACCGGCCGGCCGGGACGGCACGAGTGAGGGCCGGGGCGGCACGGTCGGGGCAGGGAAAGGGGGCTCACTCCTCCAGGAGGCGGCGGGCTTCCGAGAGGAGGCGCAGGAGTTCGGTGCGCGCGGGGTCCTCGTGGGCGGCCGGCGCCGCCCCGCGTGGTGCGTGGGTGGTGAGGACGTTCAGAGCCACCGCGGCTTGCCGGGCGAAGAGGCTCAGCAGGTCGAGCTCGGACAGGCTGGACCGGGCCTGCGGAGAGGGGTCGAGGACCTCCAGTACGCCCAGGACCCGGTCCCCGTGCACGAGCGGGGCGGCCATCAACGCGTTCGGCACGAAGCCGGTGGACTCGGCGACGTCCCGGTCGAAGGACGTGCTGTCGTGCAGGTCGTCGACCACCATCGGCTCGCCCGAGGCGGCGACCCAGCCGGCGATCCCCCGGCCCGCCGGGAACCGCCGGCCCACCAGGAACTCCTGGCCCTGCCCGGAGACGGCCTCGAAGACGAGCTCGTCCGCTGCCGCCTCAAGGAGCAGGATGGAGCTCGCCTCGGCACCGAAGATGGCGCGCGCGGTGTCCACCACCGACTGCAGGAGCTCCGCCATGGCCGGATCGGGCCGGGGTGTGGGTGACATGGCGGGGGCGATCGTCTGAGCCATGGGGGTTCCCTTCCGGCGCCGGTCGTTACCGGCGGCCGTGGACACGGACGTTGGCGGCGGACAGGTACAGGGCGTTCTTCAGCTGGAACGGCGTCAGCCGCGGGCGGCTCGACAGGATCCGCGCGCAGAGCCCCGCGACGAACGGGGTGGCGAAGCTGTTGCCGGACGTGCGGATCGACGTACCACCGAGCCACGCCACCTGGACCCTCTGGCCGGGGGCGAAGAACTCCACCGGGGGCTCGGGGTTGTAGAGGTGGAGGTCCGGGTCGTCCTCCTGGTGGCTGCCGACCGAGATCACCGACGAGAAGCGCCAGGGGAAGCTCTCCACATGCGTGTTGTGTGCGGAGGCGACGATGACGGTCTGCTGGAAGTACGCCTCGTCGGCCAGTCGGCGCAGTTCCTCCACGAAGCGGCCATGGCTGGTGGAGAGGCTCAGGTTCACCACGTCGAACCGCTGGCGCACGGCCCACCGGATCCCTTCGAGCAGGATGTCGCCGCTGCCGGAGAACCGCTCGCCGAGCACCCGGATGCTGGACAGCTCGCAGTCCGGGGCGGTGCGCCGGATGATCCCGGCGCAGGCGGTGCCGTGACCGCAGGCATCGCCCTCTTCGGTCTCCTCGACGTGGACCCCGTCGTCGTCCTTGAAGACGCGCCAGGACTGGGCGACGGGGCCGACCATGGGGTGGTCCTGTTCGACGCCCGAGTCGACCACGCAGACGCGTACGCCACGCCCGGTGCCGCCGAGGAGACCTCCCTCGGGCGATTCCGGAGGGTGGTCGGCCTCCACAGGTACGTCGGCGGGGCCCCGTCCTCGCAGGCCCCAGGTGAGTCCGGCGGCGGGGGCCGGTCGCTGGCCGAGGGTCATCGCGGTGCCTCCTTTCCGCTTCCGTGGGTGGGTGGGACGGCGGGGCCGTGACCGAGCGGGCCGGCGTGACCCCGCGAGGCCGCAGCGGCAGTCATGGCCTCGGCCTCGCGGACGGCGGGGAGGTGGCCCTTGGCGGCGAAGCTCCGACGGGCGCGCGTCGCCGCCTCCGCCGCATCGGCCGGGCGGCCCAGCGCGAGGGCGGTACGGGCCGAGTCGAGGGCGGCGAGGCCCTGGACGATGGGCGAGTCGGTGCGGGCGGCGGTGGCGAGCGCCCGGGCGGCCAGCCGGGTGGCGGCCGCGGAGTCCCCTCGTACGGCGGCGATCCGGGCGCGCAGGCCGTCGAGATCGGCCGACTCGGCGCGCGGGCGGGCCGGTTCCGAGCGCTCCGCCGTCGGTTCCAGCTCGGCGAGGGTGTCGTGTGCGGTACGCCAGTCGCCGAGGTCGAGGCGGATGCGGGTGGCGTCGACGAGGGCACTGCGCAGCAGCCCCGTGGCGCCCAGTGCTCGCGCGGCGGCAGCGGCCCGCTCCAGGCTGAGGAGGGCCTCCTCGTGGCGGCCGGCCAGGTCGGCCACGGTCGCGGCGAAGATCGGCAGGAAGGCGTCGGTCTCGGCATAGCCGAGCCGGAGCGCGAGCTGTTCCGCCTCGGTGAGGCAGGCGAGCGCCCCGTCACGGTCGTCGTGGAGGGCAAGCACGACGGCCAACGGGCAGTTGAGCGTCAGCCGCACGGCGCGGCGGCCGGCCCCCTGCTCGGCGAGGAGCGCGCGGCAGCGGACCACGGCGTCCGCGACGGGCTGGGGGCCGCGCCAGAGCGACACCCCGGTCGCACCGAGGGCCGCGGCCCGCTCCGGCTCGGCGTCGGCCCGTACGGCGTGCCCGAGGGCCCGGTCGAGCAGCCGCTCGGCCTCCCGGTGCCGGCCCTGCTCCTGAGCGTGCTGGGCGAGCCGCAGGCAGGCCCGGGCCTGCCCGAGATCGTCACCGGCGGCAGCGAAGACGGGCAGGGTGGCACGAGCGACCTCGACCGGCGACTCACCCGGCCCCGTGTGAGCGACCTCGACCGGCGACCCACCCGGCCCCGTGTCCCGCCCCTCCCGGGCACCGCTCCGAGCGACCGGACTCACGTCGGCGCACGGACTGCCCCCGGACGGGGCCGCCTCGGCCGGGCTCGCCCCGGGACGGCTGCGCTCGGGCCGGCTGCCCTCCGAACGCCTCCCTGACGATCCGCCGACGGACGCCAGGCCCAGACGGGCGTGCGCGGCTTCCACCGCGTCCGCGCCTGCCGCCGGGGCCTCGGCCAGGACCGCTTCGAGCAGCGCCCTGCCTTCCGGAACCCGCCCCAGGTCGAGCAGCGTCTGGCCGAGTCGCCGTCGTGTCGCCGTCCTGCCGGGCTCGCCCGCCGTGTACCGGGCCGTGGCCCTGCCGAGCAGATCGGCGGCCCATACGGGGTCGGCGTGGGCCAGCGCGAGGCGCCCGGCCTCGGCGAGCGCGTCGGCGGCGCGCCGGCGCAGCCCGTCGGTGTGCGCGTCCTGGGCACCCAGCTCGAACCGGTAGCGGTACGCCTGTTCCAGATGAGCCCCGACCGCGGCGCTGCCCCTTTGACGGACCGTTTCGAGGCGTGCCGCCCGTTCGTGCCGGTCGGCCCGGTCCTGCTTGGACTGGCTGGTGTGGACGACCTCCTGGACGAGCCCTCCGGCGAAGCGGAACGCCCCGCCGTCCGGCCTGATCAGACGGTGCCGGACCAGCCGGTGCAGGGTGGTCCGGAGCTCGGACGGGGTCCACGACTCGGTGGGATTTCCGCCGAGCGCCGCGAGTTCGTCGGCGGTGAAGTCGCCACCGAGGACGGATGCCAGGCCCAGGGCCCGTTGTTCGGGCGGTTCGAGCGCGTCGATCCGGGCGCCGATCAGGGCCTGGAGCGGCAGCGGGACACTGTCCGCGTCGACGGGGTCCCCCGCGACCAGCAGTTGCTCCAGGTGCAGCGGGTTTCCGCCGACCCGCGCCAGGACCTGAGCGGCGAGCGGCTCGCTGTCGGCCGTTCGCCCGGTCAGCTCGGCCGCGAGGAGCTGTGCGTCGGCGTCGGAGAGACCGCCGAGCAGCACGGCGTCCAGGGCGAGTTCGGGGCGCACGTCGAACAGGTGGGGGCGAGTGAGCAGGACGACGAGGACGGCCGCGTCGGTGAGTGCGCGCTGAAGCCGGTCGAGGGCGTCGAAGAGCGGCTGCGCGGCCCAGTGGCAGTCGTCGATCACCAGGACGAGGGGCTGCGCCTCGGACAGCTCGGCGAGGACCTTGGCGAGTGCCGCGCAGGTGTCCGCCGGGGACGGGTTGGGAGTCCCGTCGAGGAGCAGCCCCTGATGGAGCAGGTCGAGTTCGGGGGACGGTACGACCGTGCCCACGCGATGCAGCAGGCCGGCCACGGCGTCGGCGAGCGGCCCGAGACTGGGCTGCTCGCCACGGGCCCGACAACGCCCGACACCCTGAAGGGGGCCACGGGCTGCGGCATGCGCCGGCGCGGGTGCCGGGCCGGAGACCGGGACAGGGGCCGAGGTCGTGGCCGAGCCCGGGGCCGGGGCCGACCCCGAAGCAGGTGCCGGACCCGAGGCCCTTACTTCGGCCAGGCCTTGGGCCCCTTCCGGCCCCGTCGCGCTCGACGTCGCCCGGTGGAGCCACTCTCGTACGAGGCGGGTCTTGCCCTGGCCCGCCTCACCGCTCACCACCAGTCGATCGACCCGGCGGGTGCGGACCACCCGGTCCAATGCCTGGTCCAACAGCGCGAGTTCACGTCCGCGGCCGACGAAGCCGACGTCGAAGCGGCGGAGTGTCTCCGGGGCGGCCTCCTCGTCCAGGCCGATCAGGCGGTGCGCCGCGACCCGGTCCCTCTTGCCCTTGAGCAGGAGAGGGCCGGTCTCCGTCGTCCGGATCCCCGGCCCGGCGGCCGACAGGGTGCCGGGCCCGATGAGGATCTCCCCGGCGGCGGCGTTCTGTTCGAGGCGCGCGGCGACGTTGACCACCTCGCCGGAGACCATCGCCTGCCGCTGCGTGGCCGAACCCGTCACCGCCTGCCCGGTGTTGATCCCGATCCGCATCTCCAGCCGTACACCCACGGCCTCCTCAAGACGCGCGTTGAACCCGGTGAGCGCCTCCCGCATCGCCAGGGCCGCGGAGGCCGCCCTCCGGGCGTCGTCCTCCCGGACCGTCGGCACACCGAAGACGGCCATCACGGCGTCCCCGATGAACTTCTCCACGGTGCCGCCCTGCTCCTCGATCCGCAGCCGCATCAGGTCGAACCAGCGGAGCGTGACCGACCGCAGGGTCTCCGCGTCCAGCGCCCCGGAGAGCGCGGTGGAGCCGACGAGGTCGCAGAAGAGGACGGTCACCACCTTGCGGCCGGTCGGCCTGGCCGTGACCGGCCCGGGGGCGCACGGACTGCCGCAGGAAGGGCAGAACCGGGCTCCGGGCGGCAGTGGGCTCCGGCACGAGGCGCAGGACATGGATTCCTCCGGTGGGCGGGGGACGGCGGGGGCTGCCGGGGTCAGAACAGGGCGCCGCCCGCCACGTCCGCATGGGCCTGCACCTCGGGCGCCGCCGCGTCGAGCCGTCCCCTGATGTCGACGAGCAGCGCCAACTCCTCCGGGGTCAACGCCCGGACGACTTCCTGCTGTTCGTCGCTCAGGGCGTCGACGTCGAAGCCGGCGGCGGCCAGCGCCTCCAGGCTGGGCCCGGGCCGTGAGTCGCCGGTCGAGGCGCTGCCGTGCGCAGTGGCGTTGTCGGTCATGCGTGTCCTCCGGGGTCTGCGGCGAGGGCGAGGAAGAGCCGGGTCAGCAGGTGGGCCGTGTGCAGCGCGCTGACGGAGACCGCGGTCTGCTGGGCGGGGGTGGGCGCCAGCCCGTCGAGCACCCGGTGCAGGTCGTCGAGGTGGCCGCCGTCGAGCTCCGCGTGTTCCCTGAGAGTGCGGAACGCGCCGCCGGGCAGTCCGGTGACCTCGGTGAGGCGGTCCGCGAGCCGGGGCCCGGGGGCGTTGCCCTCCAGGACCGCGATGTAACCGAGCAGCGTGACGGGATGCTCGTGTTCGATCCGGTAGTACTGCGCCCCGGCGAGCTCCACGACGACCGGGTGCGGCACCGCGGCCGGACCTGCACCGGCGGCGGCCAGGTCGTCGAGCAGCCAGGCGTCGTGGTCGCGTTCCTCCTCGGCGTGGCGGATGTAGTACGCCGCCAGGCGCCGCGCGGCCGGGTCGTCCCGCTCGGCGCACCGCTCGGCGGCCCGCACGAGAAGCGGCACCGAGGCCCGTACGAGTGGATGCATGGCGGCCAGGTAGCGCACGTACCGCTCCCGCAGTCCGTCCGGTCGCCAGAGAGCGGAGGTCGCGGCTCTCAGGACGGGCGTGGTGGGCGAGAGTTTGGTCCGGAGCGCGAGGGATGCGGTGGCGTTCATCGGCAGCTCCTCTCCTCTGCAGTGAGCGACGCGCGGGCGGGCAGGGGCTCTGCGGCGGGCAGGGACCCTCCCGCCGGGGACCCTTCTGCGGGCAGGAGTTCTTCCGCGGGCAGGGGCTCTTCGACGGGCGCCAGTTCTTCTTCTGCGGGCGGGAGTACGTCGCCGGCCGACGGTTCGACCAGGTGCGCGTATCGGGCGCAGCCCATGCGCCGTACCAGAGCGGCGGGTCCGGCCGCGCGCTGCTGCTCCGTGGTGAGCCGGTCGAGGAGTTCACCGACCCGGCCGCCGGCGTCGCGCGCCGCACCCGCGAGGACGCCCGGCCGGTCGGCGAGCGCGTGACAGCTGCGGCAGTAGCCGGCCGGGGCCGGCGAGGTCTCGTAACGGGCGTGCAGCCGCCGGGGTCCGACGGCGCGCAGCATCCGCAGCACCGGGGAGCCGAGGGAGCGCTCGCGGACGGCCGGCCAGTCGTCGTCGGCGATGTGTCCGAGCCGCAGGTGCCGGGGTACGGGACGCAGGTCGACCGTCCACTGGTTGCAGCAGGCGGCCACGGTCCCGTCGAAGGCGACCACGGGCCAGGCGGCGAGGGCGCACGGCGTCGCCAGGGTGCCGTCGGGTCCCGACGGTGTCGGCCGGACGAGGCCCACCGCCCGGCCGAGCGGCCGGACCTCGTTGACCAGCATCGGCATCCGGGCGCCGAAGACCCGGCGTACGTCGGCGACGACGTCCGTCAGATACGGGTCGTCGGCGTCCGTGCCGGTGAGGTGGATGCTCGTGTCGACCCCGGCGTCGAGTACGGCACGGAGGGCTCGCAGCACGTCGGCGCGCGGGACCTCGCGCTCGTGGTGGACGTCCAGGCTCGCCGAGAAGTGGTCGAGGGCCGTGATCGCTCGCATGATCCGGTCCGGAACGCGTCCGCCACGGGCGAAGAACATCCCGCTGAGCAGCGCGACCCGGGATCCTTTGGCGCGCGCGAGGCCGGCCAGGCGGGTGACCGGTTCCGGCAGCAGAAGTGGCTCGCCGCCGGTCAGCATGACCACCTCGGGACGGTCCTCGGCACCGAACGAACCGATGAAGCGCAGGAGTTGCTCTTGGTCGGGCGCCTCGGAGACCGACAGCGAGGAGCCCGTCGAGCAGTGCGCGCAGCTCATGGGGCAGCGGCGGGTGAGCGCCACGAGGAGACCGCCACAGGGCACCGGCCGCAGACCGATGAGCTCCGCCAGGTCCATGTCCGCCTCCTCCTCGGTGAGTGTCGGCTCCGCACTCGTACCGCGCGCGGGGCGTGCCTGGATCGTGGTCCCGGTCGGCAGAATTCCGGTTCACGAACGCCTGGGGATCGGTTAATGCGCAGGTCCGCGTAGGCGCGGACGCGCTCACGCCGGCCGGACGCGGCCGCGTGGCAGGGCGCGCGGCCCGTTTCCGGGGTCGTTCCCCGCCCGCGTCGTCGGCGTATACCGGCGTCGAACCGACGACCAGGCGTTCCCATACCGCCGCTTCGTACGTTTTTCTCAGCCGGCGCGGCGACGCCGTCAATCGAGGAGGACGAACATGCCCGAGAACACGAACCCGAAGCCGATCGAGGACGAGGACATCGAGGTCGTGGCGCACGGTGAGGACGAGGAGGCCGAGGCCGGCTGCATCGTCAACAACTCCAGCGACATCTCCTAACGCGACTCGTCGCGTCCTGAGTCCTGAGTACCTCGCGGGCCGCCCGGTTCTCGGCAGATCGTGCCAGGAACCGGGGGGCCCGCGGCCACTCGCCGTCCCACGTCCACCGCCCGCCGGATCCCGAGGGAGCGCGCGTCGTGAAGATCCTGCTCTGCCCGCTCAGCGACGGCGGCTATCTCTACCCGGCGATCGCAGCCGGGCGCGAACTGCGGCGCCGGGGCCACCAGGTCGGCGTACTGGCCAGGTCCTCCGCCGCGCCCGGCGTGGCCGAGGCCGGACTGCCGTTGCTGACGGCGGAGGAGTTCGGTGGCCCTCGGGCGTTCTCCGCCACCTGGTGGGGTGAGACCGGTGCGGCGCAGTACCGGGCGATCCTGCGCGCGGCCCGGGAGACGCAGGCCGATCTCCTCGTCACCTCGGTGCTGTGCAACGGCGCCCTGCTCGCCGCCGAGGCCCTGGACGTTCCGGTGGTCGTGGTCGGGCTCTCGGTGCACCTGTGGGACTACCGCAGGGGCGGCGACGGGGAGCCGCACCTGGGCAGGACCCGGGAGAGCCGGACCCTCGACTGCCGAGCCCTCTACACGGCGACGCGGGAGGAGATGGGCCTGGCCGGGCGTGCCTCCCGGTGGGACGACCCGCTCCTCGGCGACGCGCTGTTGCTCCGTGGGGATCCGGAGCTCGAATTCCCGGACGCGGAACTCCCCGAGCGGGTACGGCACGTGGGACCGCTGGCCTGGGAACCGACTCCCGGACGGACGGAGGTCGAAGCGGTCGGGGATCACCTGGCGCGGTCCGGCAAACCCGTCGTCTACGTCCACCTGGGCCGCTTCTTCGGGGGCAGGAGCCTGTGGCCGCGGCTCAACGAGGCGTTCACCGGGGGACGGTTCCAGGCCGTGGTCGAGCAGGGCAGGTCCACCGACCCGCGCCCCGCTCCGGACGCCGACATCGTGCTCGTACGCGAGCCGTGGATGGGTCCGTTCGTCGACCGGGCCGAGCTCGTGCTGGCCAACGGAACCTCCGCACCGGTGCTGTCGGCCCTCCTGCGCGGCCGTCCCCTGGTGCTCTCGCCCAACGGATCCGAACAGCCGCTGCTCACCGGCGCCTGCGTGCGGGCCGGTGTGGCCGTGCGCGACCCGAAGACCCCGTCCGTGGACCTGTCGGCGCTGCTGGAGTCGGCGTGGCGCGACGAAGGCCTGCGGACCCGAGCCCGCGCGCTCGGCGCCAGGCTGGCCGCGGTGGACAGCGCGGCCCGCGCGGCCGACATCGTCGAGCGGGTGGCTCAGGCATCCGCGACCCCGAAGGAGAACCATGAGTACGCGATCAGTCGGCCTCGATGAGGCCGTGGCGAGTCTGTCCATGGGTGCGCGGCACTGGATCGCGCGGCATGCGGGGTACCTCGACTCGCCCGCCGGTCACGCGGAGCTGCCGGTGACCCCACGCGTCAAGGCCCTCCTCCAACTCGCGCTGCTCTGCCGCTACTGGGGGAAGTCCACGCCCGCGGAGGCCGCGCTGAGCGAGGCCACGTCGATCGTTGAACGGGCCTGGCAGCGACCGGACTTCCCGCATCTCCTCACCCTCGACCGACGCTACGCGCGGCAGTTCGAGCTGATGTACGCGGGGCTGGCACCGGCCGGGACCACTCCCCGTACGGCGTCCTCCCCCGCCGGAGCCGTCACCGACGCGCCCCGTGCCGTCCTCGACCGGCTGGCGGGCGACGGCTATCTGGCACCGCGCCGGAAGCCCCCGTATCTCCATCTGGAAGCCAGGTTCTACGCCGATCTCGCGGGCGCCGACCATGAGTTCGCCTCGTACGAGGAGCTGTACGCGGCCAGCCTGCCGGCTCGCGCCGCCACCCTGCCGGTGGCCGACCTGGACGTCTGCGTGGTCACGCACACCGTCTTCTACCTGAGCGACTTCGGCTTCCGCGATCCCGGCCTGACCGAGGAGTCCCGGGAGCAGGCCCTCCAGGTCGTGGAGCGGCTCACGCACCATTGCCTGGGACTCGGCGAGTGGGACCTCGTCGGCAAGCTCGTACTCGCGCAGTACTGCCTCGGCGCGGATCCCCTGAGCACGCCCTCCGGGGCGGCCGGCATCCGGATGCTCGCCGAGGTCCAGGCGCCGGACGGGGCGATCCCCGGGAAATCCGTCGTGAGGCGCGCCCCGGCGGACGCGACGCCCGTGGAGTACTTCAGGAAGTCCTACCAGGCGACCCTCGTCACCGCCCTCGCGACGCTGATCGTCGCGAACGGCCGTCCCGACGGGCGCTCCACCGCAGGAGCATCGGCAGGACGGGAGGCGACACGGTGAGCATCGACCAAGCAGCAGGCGTCGGCCAGGCAGTGGGCATCGGCCAGGCAGTGGGCATCCGCGACGCGGCAAGCTCCGGCCAGGCAGCGAGCCTCGAACGGCCGGCAGCGATCGGTGACGCGGCGAGCCCCGACCTCGCCTCCTCCGGCGCCCGTCTCCTCCGGGGCGAGCGCAACTGGTGGTTCCTCGGCCCCGGCGGGGTGGCCCGTCTCGGCGCCCGGCACGTCACCGGCGACGGATCCCTGCACCCCGAGGCGGAGCAACGGCTGCGCGACAGCGGCATGTTCACCCCTGCCACCGTCCGCGCCTACGCGCTGACCGTCCTCACCAGCACCCACTGCAACCTGGGCTGCGGCTACTGCTTCCAGAACACCGCCCAGGACCTGGCGGGCGGCAGCCGGCCGCCCCGGATCGCCCGGACCCGACTCACCTCGGAGACGATCACCTCGATCCTCGGGTTCACCGAGCGCCAGATGGCCGCCGTGGGCCTGGAGAAGCTCAGGATCCTCCTCTTCGGCGGCGAGCCCCTCCTCAACCCGCGCGGCTGTCTGGAACTCCTGGAGCGGGCCGCGGACATCGCTCCCACCTCGGCCTGGATGATCTCCAACGCCACCCTGCTCACCCCGTCCCTCGCGCGCCGGCTCCACGACCGCGGGCTGACGTCCGTCCAGGTCACCTTCGACGGCGACCGCGACGACCACGACCGCATCCGGGTCGGCAGGGCGGACGGCAGCGGCACCTTCGACAAGATCGTCCGCAACATCGTCAAGGCCTCCGAGGTCTCGCCGCTCCGGTGGACGCTCCGGGTGAACGTCTCCCAGGAGACCTTCCACGGGGTCGACGCGCTGATCGACCGGCTCGCGACCGCGCTCGACCCCGCACGGTGCACGCTGTACTTCGCCCGGGTCGGCGACGTCGGCGTCGGATACGCCAACAGCCTCCTGCACACGGGTGAGCTCTCGGCCGCCTTCACCCGGTGGCAGCGCCGGGCGCTCGACCTCGGCTTCACCGTGAACCGTCCCGGCGGCCGGAAGACCTGCGTCACCTGCGGTCACGCCGACGGCCGCTACGGCGCCGTCGTGAGCGCCGACGGGACCCTCGCCAGCTGCTGGGAGACCGCCGGCAAACCCGACTGGGAGGTCGGCACGGTCGCCGACGGCTACCTGCCCAGCGCGGTGACCGGCGACCGCTGGATCGCCTGCCAGGACCTCTACAGCTACGACGAGGACGCCCGTACGCTCGCCAGGTTCCGTGACACCGTCGACACGGCCCTGCTCGACCACCTGCACGAGACGGGGCGCCTGTAGCCATGCCCTCACCTCTGGAGCAGCTCTCCGCCGGCGCGCTCGACTGGCTGGGCGGGAACCTGGACCTCTTCGACCCGTTCTCGGCGGGCGCCCGGTCGGCGACGCACGGAAAGGCGAAGGCCGCACTGGAGTTGGGGCTGCTCTGTCACCGCGCGGTACGGCCGAACGACTCCTCGGACCCCTTGAGCGGGGCGGCGGCCCTCGTACGGAAGCTCTGGCAGGATCCGGAGTTCCCGCGGCTCTTCGACGACATCCCCGCGTACACCTCCACGTACCGACTGATCTACGCCGCGCTCGCCCCCGACGGGATCGACGACACGCACTGCCGGGCGGCGCTCGCGCTTCTCGGCCCCGACCTCCTCTCACCGCGCGGGAAGTCGCCGTACCGGCGCGTCGAGATCCGTTACTACGCGGACAAGGCCGGCGTCCGCCACGGCATCGAGCCGTACGCCGAACTCCTCCCGCAGAGCCCGCTCGTCGGCCACCACACGGCCGGACCCACCGACGCGGCCTCGAAGGACGCGGTGGAGCCGCTCACCACCCCGCAGGCGTACGCCCTGACGCACACCGCCTTCTACCTCGGCGACTTCGGCCGCGTCGCCCCCGGCATCGTGGACGGCGTCCTGGAGCACGCACGGGACCTGGTCCGCCGCATGCTGCTCCACTGCGTCGAGCACGACCGCTGGGACCTGGCCGCGGAGCTCGTCCTCACGCAGTTCGTCCTCGGGGAAGATCCGCTGCGGACGCCCTCGGGAGCCGCCGCCGTGGAGTGCCTGGTGCGCGCCCAGCGGCCCGACGGGGCGATCCCGGCGCGGTCGGCGGCGCTCATGGCGTCCCCGTCGGCCACGGTTCCGACGCCCGCCGGCGAGTTCTTCCGGAAGGCGTACCACACGACCCTCGTGACCGCTCTCATGGCGTCGATCGTCTCCTCGTCGAGGCGGCCGTCATGACACCGCGCCTCATACTGATCAACCGCGACTACACCCGGCTCTGGTTCGGTCAGGCCGTCTCGTCCGTCGGGGACGCCGTCTTCAGCACCACCCTGGTGCTGTGGGTGGCCACCGTGCTGGCGAAGGGCGAGTCGTGGGCGCCGATGGCGGTCAGCGGCGTCCTGATGGCGTCCAGCGTCGCCGTCCTGGTCATCGGCCCCCTCGCGGGCGTGTTCGTCGACCGTTGGGACAAGCTCGCCACACTCCTTCGCACCGAGGTCGTGCGCGGAGCGCTCGTGGTGGTGCTGACCGTCGTCTCGTTCCTGCCGACCGACGCCCTCCCGGCAGGGGTCTGGCTCGCCCTCGTCTACACGACCGTGCTCCTGCTGCACGCGGCCGGCCAGTTCTTCTCACCGGCGCGCTTCGCGATCCTCGCGGATCTCGTGAAGGGGGAGGCCAACCGCGCCCGGGCGGCGGGCATCGGCCAGGCGACCGGCGAGACGGCCTGGATCATCGGCCCTCCGATCGCCGCGCCGCTGCTGTTCACCGCCGGAATCCAGTGGGCCCTGCTCTTCAACGCGCTGTCCTACGCGGTGTCGTACGTCGCGATCCGGTCCATCGAGGTACGTCCGCAGGCCCCCGAAGCAGCGGGGAAGAACCCCGCCCGCAAGCCCCCCGGGAAACAACAGACGAGTCTGGGCCGGGAATTCGCGGACGGCGTGCGCTTCTTCGCGCGCAGCAGGTTCCTCGTCGCGCTGCTTCTGCTCGCCGTCATCGGGCAGTTCGGAATCGGTGCGCTCAGCACGCTCAACGTCTTCTTCACCACCGACAACCTTCACGCGGACGCCCATCTCTACGGATACATCGGCATGGCCATGGGAGTGGGCGGTATCACGGGCGCGTTGAGCGGGGGCCGCGTCGTGCAGTGGCTCGGGGCGCGGCGGAGCACCTGGATCAGCCTCCTGGTGAGCGGTGTTCTCCTGATCGCCTACTCCCGGCAGACCACCTTCCTCGGCGGCATCGCGCTGCTCTTCGTCTTCACCGTTCCGCTCACCGTGCTGAACACGGCGATGGCACCGCTGCTGCTCGCGGCGGCGCCCCCGGACTTCCGCGGCCGGGTGATGGCCGTGTTCTATCCGGTGACGAAGCTGGCGTCGATGCTCGCCGCGGTCCTGTCCGGCTGGCTCGCCGGCTCCGTCCTGACGGACGTCGCGGGCTCGGTCGGTGGTGTCCGGTTCGGTCCCATCGACACGATCTTCGCGGTGTCCGGGGTGATCGTCGTCCTGTCGGGCGTCTTCGCGTGGCTCGCCCTGCCGGGCACGGAGACCGCCGAGACGACCGCGGAGAGGTCCGTGGAGGGCGCCGGGACCGGTGCCAGGAAAGACGCCGGGACAGCCTCCGCGGTGACCGTCGACGTCACTCCGCCGGCCGGGGCCCGCGGCCACCGTCCGCCCGACCACGACCGAGGGAGCCCGGAGTGACCACCGACGCCCGACCGACACGGCGCCCGTACCCGCACGCGGAGCGGCAGGACGTCGTCCAGGAACTCCACGGGTTCCGCGTCCCCGACCCGTACCGCGGGCTGGAGGACGCCGAGGCGGCCTCGACGCTCCGCTGGAGCGCGGAGCAGGAGACGCTGTACGCGGCGGAGCGGGCGGCCTGGCCCGACCTGGACCGGTGGGAGGCGGAGGTGGCGGCGCTCGGCGCCGTCGACCGCGTCCGGACGCCCAAGGTCCGCGGCGGCAGGGTCTTCTGGCTCCGGCAGGACGCGGGCCAGGAGCATCCGGTGCTCGTGGTGGCCGAGGCCGGGGCGGGCACGGCGGAACGGGTGCTGCTCGACCCCAGCGCCCTCGACCCGTCCGGTCGCACCGTGCTCGACGCCTGGGAGCCGTCCGTGGAGGGCGATCTGCTGGCCTGTCAGGTGTCCCGGGACGGCACGGAGGACTCGCTGCTCCGGGTGATCGACGTGGCCACCGGGGAGGTCGTGGACGGGCCGCTGGACCGGGTGCGGAAGTCGTCGATCGGCTGGCTGCCCGGCGGTGCCGCCTTCTACTACGTCCGGCACCTGGACCCCCGGCTGAACCCGGGCGAAGGGCGCTACCACCGCCGAGTCTGCCTGCACCGGGTCGGAACCTCACCGGACGCCGACCCCGTGGTCTTCGGGGAGGGCCGGGACAGAACCCAGTTCTACAGCGTCTCCGTGACCGCGGACGGCCGCTGGCTCGGCATCACGGCCACGCTCGGCACCGGCCGCGGCACCGACCTCTACCTCGCCGACCTGTCCGCCGCCCCGCTCGACCGCCCGCTGCTCCGGCCGGTTCAGGAGGGGATGGGTGCCGCCACCCGCCTGCACGCGGTGCCCGGCACCGGGCCGTCGGACCGGGTATGGCTGCGCACCGACCGCGACGCCGCTCGCGGTCGCGTCGTCGCGTGCCGGCCGGACGAACTCCACCTGGGCCCAGACGCCTGGGACGAGGTCGTCCCCGAACGGCACGACGCGGTGCTGACACACCTCGTCGTGCTCTCCGGTCCGGAGCTGAAGCACCCGCTCGGCCTGGCCGCCTGGACGCGCGACACGGTGGCCGAGGTGACCGTGCACGACCTGGTCGAGGGCCGGCAGGTGGCCACGGTCCCGCTTCCCGGCACCGGCGCGGTCGGCGATTTCTCGGCCGGTGCGTCCGGCAGTCACGAGGCCTGGTTCGCGTACACGGATTTCGTCACTCCCGTGCGAGTACTCCACTTCGACGCGCGCACGTACCGCGTCACGCGCTGGTCGCGGGACGCCACCGCAGCGCCGCCGGTCGGCGGCGCTGCGGTCGGCGGCGCGGTCACCCGCCAGGTCGCGTTCCCGTCGCGGGACGGGACGACGGTACGGATGTTCGTGATCTCCCCCACCGGACGCCCGGACGGGCCGCGCCCGGCGCTCCTCACGGGGTACGGCGGCTTCGGCCGCACGATGTCGCCCCGCTACCGCGCCCAGGTCCTGGCCTGGGTCAGGGCGGGTGGGGTGTTCGCCTGGGCGGGGCTGCGCGGCGGCGGTGAGGAGGGCGAGGCGTGGCACCGGGCCGGCAGCGGGGAGCACAAGCAGAACACCTTCGACGACTTCGCCGCGGCGGCCGACCTGCTGATCACGGCGGGCTGGACCGAGCCCGGCCGGCTCGCGATCATGGGCGGTTCCAACGGCGGGCTGCTCGTCGGCGCGGCGCTCACGCAGGAGCCGGGGAAGTACGCCGCCGTGGTGTGCTCGTCACCGCTCCTGGACATGGTCCGGTACGAGCTGTCCGGCCTCGGCCCGAGCTGGACACCGGAGTACGGCAGCGCGCAGGACCCGGCGCGGTTGCCGGTGCTGCTCGGTTACTCCCCCTACCACCGCGTCACGCCCGGGACCGCGTACCCGGCGGTGCTGCTGACCGCCGCGGACGGCGACACCAGGACCGACCCGCTGCACGCCCGCAAGATGTGCGCCGCACTCCAACACGCCTCGTCGGGCACAGGCCCGATCCTGCTGCGGCTGGAGCGAGGAGTCGGCCACGGCGACCGCTCCGCGTCCCGCGCGACGGCCCTCCAGGCGGAGTGCCTGGCCTTCCTGGCGACTCATGTGGGCCTCGGGGCGCCGGGCTCCCCGTAGCGGAGGGCGCGGCCGTCGGTGGATCGGAGCAGCCGCAGCGGTCAGCAAGCCTCTCGGGCGAGATCCTCGAATGCCTCTCTCGTCATCGTGCCCCGGTGGGTGAGAACCTCTCCGGCCGGCACCCCTGCGAGTTGTCGGGCGTCGAACGTCACTGAGGCTCTGTAGGCATAGGAGTCACCGGGATCGGCGAAGTCGAGCTCGTACGAGTAGCCCGGTCGCAGCGTCTGCTGACCACGGGTCTCGGCCGCCCACTGCGGGGGCGGCGCGAACAGTGGAAAGTCCGCCGCCTTGTGCGCACCGCGGGTTTCCCAGCCGATCCAGGGCTCCTCCGTCGGGGTCGCTTCCGGTGCGGTGCCGTGCGCCGTGCCGGGCGTGGCCTCTTCCGTAGCACGCGTCTCGCTGCCACGCAGGCCGGGACCCCGCACCAGACCGTCGTTGTCGCAGGATCTCAGCAGCGCGTGCGCGGTGCCCTGCCGGTCCACGTACACCGCCGCGAGCGGTCGTAGCTCCGGCGAACACCCCGCCACAGACAGCATGATGGCGCCACTCACCACCGCGACACGGCATCCGCGCCCTCTCGTGCCCGCCCAGACCCCCACGACCCGCTCCTCCCGTACGCGTCCGCCCGGCCCGAAGTCTCGCATGCGACGATGCACGGGGGCGCCGGACCGGTGGCTGTCAGGGCGCACCGCTCACCACCCGCCGCCGCTACGTCAGCACCGGGGTCCCGTAGCCCGCGCCCCGTGCGTACAGCCGCATCAAGTGCGGCATGTCGTACTGCGCCGCGTGCGCGGTGACCTCGCCGCCCGGCGACGTGACCATGCCGGCGTCGATGAGCGCCTCCACCACCCGCACGGCGTGCCGCTCGTCGCAGCCGAGGGCCTCCGCCGCCTCCGTCAGGCCGAACGGGCCGTCCCCGGTGCCCGTGGCCAGGCGTCCCGCGTCCCGGCCGCACTCCTCCGGCAGCGTCTCCCAGCCGCGGGCCAGCCACTGCCGTACCGACACGTCCCCGGAGGTCAGTTCGTCCAGGGCTCCTCCGGGGTCGGTCAGCCGGTCGGCGAACTCCCTCAGCGGTACGTGGCGGAGCACCGCGAGCCGCATCCCGCTCACCCGGACCGCCAGCGGCGATCCGCCACACGCGCGCACGATCCGCAGCGCGGCCTCCCGGTCCGCCCGCACCCGCCGCCGGCCGACGAGCCCGGCAAGGAGTTGTACGGCCTCGGCGGTGTCGAGCGGCGGGACGGTGACCCGGTGCACGGGCGCCAGACCGCCCAGTTGCCCACGCGCGGTGAGCAGCACCCTGCCCCGTCCGCCGCACGGGAGCAGCGGTCGTACGGCGCGTTCTTCGGGCACGTCGTCCAGGATCACCAGCACGCGGTGGTCCGCCAGCCACTGCCGCCACGCCCCGGGGCCGGAGAGGCCGGTCTGCCCGGTTCGTTCGCCGAGCTCCGCGAGTACGGCGGTGAGCGGGCGCGTACAGCCGTCCGCGTCCCGGAGGGAGACGCAGAACCGCCCCTCGGGGAACGGGTTGCCGAGCAGGTGCGCCGCACGTACCGCCAGCGTGGTCTTCCCGGCCCCGGCCGGCCCGGAAAGGAGCACGACACCGCCCGCGTCACCGTCCTCCAACAGGTCGAGGAGGTAACCGAGTTCCTCCCCCTGCCCGGTGAAGTCGACGAGGTCCGGCGGCAGTGCGGTCGCCGGCGGCCGGTCGCCGACGGGCGCCCCGCCCGGCGCTCCGGCAGCCGCGGCCGTCCCGACCCGGGGCTCCCCCGCGAGGATCGCCCGGTAGCGCGCGGCCATGGCACCGCTCGGCTCCAGGCCCAGTTCCCGGGCGAGCAGCTGCCGGTAGTCGTCGTACACGGCGAGCGCCTCCGGCTGCCGACCGGACCCGCTCAGCGCGCGCATCCAGGCGGACCTGAGCCGCTCCCGCAGCGGGTGCCGCTCCACCAGATCCCGCAGCCCCTCGACCACCGCTGCCGAGCCACCCAGCTCCAACTCCGCCTCCGCCCAGCTCTCGTACGCCGCCAGATGGCGCAGCCGCAGCCGTTCGGCCTCCTCGGCCAGCGTGGGCGACTGCCGGAGGTCGTCGCCCAGCGGCGGCCCCTGCCAGAGGTCGAGGGCCTGCCGCAGCAGTCGGGCGGCCGAGTGGGACGGCTGCCCCTCGGCGGCCCGCACCAGGGAGCGGAACCTCAGGAGGTCGAGTTCGTCCTCCGCCACGCGCAGTACGTATCCGCCTCCGGTGTGCGTGAGCCGGGGCCGATCCCGGTCGTCGCCCTCCCCGAACAGCGCGCGCAGGGCGCTGACGTACACCTGGATGTTCTTGCGGGCGGTACGCGGGGGCTCCTCCGGCCATACCGCATCGGTCAACGCGTCCACGGAGACCGGGGAGTTGGCGGACGCGAGCAGGGTCGCCAGCACCATGCGCTGTTTCAACGGGCCGAGGGGCAGGGCCTGTTCGTCCCGGTGGACCGCGAGCGGGCCGAGGACGGAGAACCGGAGTGTGCCGGGTGACGCTGCGGGCTGCGCGGACGGACTCGGCATCGAGCGAACCTCCGTATGGGGACGGGAGTTGGTCGGTCCGCCTGATGATCCACCGCCCGAGAGTCTTCACACATCGGTGCCGGACCCTCACAGTCGCGCCACAGGCGACCGTGTCCTGGGGGACCGGACCCCCATAGGGGCGGGAACTTCCCCCATTCCGGGTCCGCCGACCCCCTACATCCCTGGTCCGCCACCGGGGGCAGCCCCGACCTGTTGCCCCCACCTGGGGTGGGACAGTCCCCGGGCCGCCCGCCCACCCGCCCGCCCGGATCAGCCCGACGGCGACCGGGCAGAGGCACGTGACGCTCCCTCGTCCTCCGCCCGCTCCGCCGACAGCGCGCACAGCGCTGAGCGGTCCAGGCAGCCGGTCTTGGCCATCAGGCTCGCCATGTGCTTCTCCACCGTCCGGGGCGAGATGCACAGCCGCTGGGCGATCTGCAGATTGCCCGGCCGTTCCATGAGCAGCACGAACACCTCGTACTCGCGCGGGGTGACGCCTGCGGTCCGCAGCTCCGCGGGGATCCGCTCCCGGCCGCCCCGCCGCTGCGGAACGCTGACTCCCGCCTGCCGCAGGACCGCCCGGCAGGCGCCGGCCACCGGTTGGACGCCCGCCTCGTGGAAGTACTCCTCGGCGGTCCGCAGCCACGCGACCGGTTCGCCCCAGGAGTCGGCGAGCGCGGCCTCCGCGACCAGCCGCAGGGCGAGATGCCAGGCCTGCGGGAACACGGCCGCCGCGCGGCCGGCCTCCGCCACGGCGCGCCGCGCGCCGTCCCGGTCGCCGTCCCGGCCGCGCAGGACCGCGTCCGCCATCCCGAGGAACATCCGGTTCCAGGCCAGCTGCCCGCCCGGTGAGGCGAGCGCCTCCCGATAAGCCTCCCGGCCCCCGCCACTACGGCCTCGCGTACCGTCGCCATCGCCGTCGCCATCGCCGTCGCCGTCGAGGATCCGTAACAGCGGGCGGAGCCCGTACCGCCCGCTGAGGTAGAAGAAGCTCGGGTGCTCCCGCTCCCAGGCCAGGGCCGCGTCGAGCTCGGCCGTCGCCCGTTTCCGGTCCTCCGCCATCAGCGCGCCCACGGCCTGGCACAGTCCGCGCTGCAGGGGCACGAGCATCGACTCCTCGCCGCCCGCCCGGCGGAACCGGACGAGGGCCCGTTCCTGCTCGCGGACCCGCCCCTGGTGGGCGGCGAGCGTGGCGTCGACGAGCAGCAGATAGCGGTGTGCCGACAGGTTCTGGAGGCGGGCGCTCGCTTCGACGGACCGATCGACGATCTCCCGCGCCCGGTCCCATCGTCCACCCAGCACGCTCTGCATGGCGAGCAGCCCGTCGACGGTCTGGAGCACGGCCAGCGAACCCAGTTCATGGGCCGCCGCGCGGGCGGTCTCCAGCTGGGTCGCCTCCCCGGTCCTCATGAACGCGTTGGTGCCGAGCCGCACCAACGCCTCGGCCCGGGACACCGCGAGCCGGTGTTTCTCGGCGACCTCCAGCATGCGCACCAGGCAGGCGTCGGCCTCGTCGAACCCGCGCTCTCGCGACAGCAGGGCGAGGAGTTGCCACGCCTGACAGGCCACCACGGGCCGGCCGCGTTGTTCAGCGGTGAGTGCGGCGCTCCTGGCGGAACGTTCCGCCTCCTTGAGCCGCTCGCGCCCGTCCCGGCCCGCGGAGCCACGTCCGTCGCCCCGGCCGTCTCGGCGATCCGGCTCCGGCAGCAGCGCCAGATGGCCCTCGACCACCACCAGCGCCGCCTCCTGCTCCGGGCGCGGCTCGGCCCCGAGCAGCGCGCGGGCCGCCCGGATCCGGCGGCGTGCCTCTTCCTGCTGCTCTGCCATGGTCGCGACCCACGCGACCTGGGTCTGCGCCTGGGCCCGTTCCTCCGCCGCGCGGGACCCGGCGGGCACCGGCGGAAGGTCGTCGAGCAGTGCGGAGGCCGCGTCGACTCGCCCGGACTCGGCCTGGGCGATGGCGAGTTGGACTGTCACCTCGTCCCGCTCACCGTCGGCCGCGAGCCCCCGAGCGCGCTCGAGGAGCACGGCGGCCGAGCCCGACGCACCGGCGTCCAGCATCTGCCGCCCCACCTGGGCGAACTGCCGGGACGCCGCCACCTTGTCACCCGCCGCCAGCCGCAGGGTTGCGACCAACTGACTCTGCTCCCCGGACAGTTCACCCGACAGATCGCTCGAGTGACCAGTCGAGAGCGACACACCGGCGGACTCCTCGATGGCCGAGGCCGCACGCCGGGCGAGCGCGGCCTGTTCGGCGGGCGGCAGCGAGGCCCTGAGCGCGTCCGCCGTGAGGACGTGGCGGAAGGTGTAGTGGTCGTGGGCGGCACCGTCCGGGGCGATGATCCCCGCCTCGGAGGCGGACCGGAGGTGGGCGAAGAGCGCCCGGTCGTCGAGACCGGTCACCGCCCTCAGTGCTCCGACGGAGAACCGGCCGCCGAGCGTCGCGGCGATGAGCAGCAGTTCGCGCACCGGTTCGTCGAGCCGGGCCAGCCGGCGCGCCCAGCTGCGTACCGCGCCGGTGGGTACCGTCGCCTCGCCGTGATCGGCGAGGAGCCATCCGCCGTCCGCCCTGCTCAGCCGCCCCATGTCCAGCAGGTCGGCCAGCAGGACCTCCACGAGGTACGGGTTCCCACCCGCGCGCTGCGAGAGGTGCCGATGCGCGTCCGGGGGCACTTCACCGGGGGCCGCGTCCAGACACGCGTCCACCATGTTCCGTACAGCGGTCTCGCCCAGCGGCCCCAGCTCCGTCACCGAGGCGGTGTTGCGCAGCTCCGCGGCGAGCGCGAGGTCCAACGCCGGGCCGGGGTCGGGCCGGAGCGTTCCCACCAGCAGGACCGGGAGGTCCGCCACGTTGTCGGCTACGTACTCGACGACCGCGATCGTCTCGGTGTCGGAGTCGTGCAGGTCCTCCAGGAGGATCACACAGCCCCGCTCGCGCCCCAGCACCGCGAGCAGTCTGAGCAGCGCCTCGGCCAGTTCGACGAGCGAGATCGCGTAGCCGGGCGCGGCCGTGGCGGACCGCCATTCCGGCACCAGACCGGCCAACGCGGGCCGGTAGGGGTCGAGTTCCGGGTCGTCCGGTGCGCCGGCCGCGCGGAACCGCGAGGACAGCGCCTCGACCAGCGGCCGGAAGGGCACGACGAGCCCGGTGGCCGTGGCACGGCCGCGCAGCACCGGCATGTCCCGGTCGTAGGCGCGGAGGGCGCACTCGCCCGCCAGCCGGGACTTGCCGATCCCCGCCTCGCCGACGAGGAACACGGCCCGCCCAGCGCCCTTGCGGGCGCTCTCCAGGGCCTCACCAAGTAACTCGATCTCGGCGTCCCGCCCCACGATGACCGACGACGTCGCACGCATGTCCGCAGGCTACTTGAACCTTTTCGCGCACGGCAGTGGGCCGGGGAGCCCCCCGGCCCAAGTCCGTTCGATCACGGTGTCATCCGCGCCCCGTCGCCAGGTGACCCGCCCGTTCTCCTCTCAGGACACCGTGATGGTGCCCGTGGTGTACGGCATGTCCCACGAGGCGACCGTGTCCGAGTCAGCCGTTCTGAGGAGCCGGCTGCGCCGCCCCAGCTGGCCGCCGGTGCCGAGCGTCACCTCGCCCACCGGGTCGTCCTGGGCCGCGGTCTCCGCGCCGGCGCCGCCGTTGACGTACGTCACCGAGTCACTGATCTGCATGGTCCTCACTCGTCCTTCGTGTCCGCGGGAGTGGTGGTCGTGCGGATGGTGCGGGTGTGCGTGTGGTGCGGATGGGCGTGTGGTGCGATGTGGCTGGTCGAGCGGACGGGGTGAGCTGTCGGCGCGTACCCCTGTCGACGCGCCCCGGTCGGGAGTCGTCGGTGTGTGGTCTGTGGTCCGTGGTCTTCGGTCGACGGCTTGGCTCAGCGGTCGTACGTGGTGCGGATGCGCTGTCCGTACACCCCCTGGGTGGCGTGGAGAAGGAGGAGCGACGGCACGCGCTCCGGGAACCCCGCCCGGAGGAGTCCGTGGCCGATTCCCGCGAGACCGGTCAGCAGGCCGGGGTGCGGGACTCCGTCCGGGGCGCCGCTCCTGGCACCGTTCTCCTCGGCGGAGGCGAGGAGGGCTCCGGCCCGGCGGATCCAGTGCGGGCGCGCCTCGGGAAGCGCGGTGTGGCCGAGGAGTTCGCAGATGCCGGCCTCGCCGTGGCACAGGCTGTCGTCGGGAGCCGGCCCGTCCTGGCCCAGCCGCTCGACGGTCCTGCGGGTCCAGGCCGCGAGGTACGGGTCGTCCAGGGCGCCGGGCGCGTCCAGCACGGCGAGCGCGATGCCGGCATCCCCCCGGCACCAGGCCGATGCCCGGGCGGTGCCCGCGGCTCCGACGCCCTGGGGGGAGGCGGAGGCTCCCCCGCGGCCCCCGCCCGGGGTAGGGGCGGGGACTCCCCTGCGGCCCCCGCCCGGTCCCCAGCCGTGGTCGGCCGCCGGGACCACGCCGGGTCCCCGGCATGCGTCCGGTCCACGGCCCGCAACCGATGCCGCCGATGCCTGACCCATGCCCGAGCCCGAGCTCAGGCTGCCGGCACGTCCCCGCGCCGCGTCCAGACCCACGCCCACGCCCGATCCCGGGCTCCCGTCCGGCGGCTCCCCACCGACGGCCGCCCGGATCGCGGACAGACCCGCGAGCCTGTACCGCTCGGCGGCCCGGCCCCCGGCCCCGACAGTGGCCTCGGCCTCGGCGAACCGCAGCAGGGCCCATCCGATGCCGGCCGCCCCTTCAGCGAAGCCCCTCCCGACGACGCCGAGATCGACACCCGTGGGACCGCGGTCCCTGGGTCCGACATCCGTGGGACCGGCGTCCGTGGGACCGGCGTCCGTGAGCACGGCATCGATCAACCGGTCCGCGCACCCCCGCGCGGCCCGGAAGATCTCCAGGCCCTCGCCCGCACCCACACCCCCACCCGCACTCCTCCCATGCGCGGCCAGCAGCGCGACAAGCCCGCCCGCAAGACCCGCGCCCACCCCGTGCTCCGGCTCGACCCGGGTCGCCGCGACGACCAGCCGCAGCGCGGCGGACGCCCAGGCGTCGACCTCCGGATCCTCCAGCAGCCGGGCCGTCTCGCCGAGGGCGTACGCGATGCCGCCGAGCCCCGAGAAGGCCCCCGAACCCACCGCACCGAGCTCCTCGGGCCTGGCGCGCAGCACGTCGAGCAGTCCGGGCAACGGCGCCAGCGCCGTACGGGCCGCCTCGGCATAGTGTCCGGCGCCGGTGAGGGCCGCCAACTGGGCCAGGAACAGCGCCGGTCCGGTGTAACCGTCGGCCAGGTCAGCCGCCATCGGACCGATCCGCCAGTACCGGTCGTCAAGGAGCTCCAGGCCGATCCAGTTGCTGCGCGGTCCTTCGCGGTACGCGAGGGAGACCAGCTGGTCCCCGACGGACCTGGCCGCCGAGAGCAGCCGCTCGGGCTCGGGGGCGCGGCCCGCGGTGCGGGTGCGCCGCCCCCCGGCCGGCCGGTGTGCGGGCGCGCGGGAGGTCGTCGCCATCGCGGCCCGTACGATCCATTCCTGGTCCTGTCGGTCGACCGTGTCCAGAGCCCGGAGCTTCGCGGCGACGCGGGTGATCCCCGGCAGGTCCGTGCGGTCGGCCGGCGGCTGCCCCGGCGCACCCCAGAGGTCGTCCCGGCCGGGCCGGGCAGTGAACAACGGCACGTCTCCGGCCCAGAGTTGGGCGATCTCCTCGTCGATCAGGCCGGGCGCGAGGACCGGGCCGAACTGATCGGTCCGCAGAGTCTCCAGCACCCGCTGCCGTGCGCAGGCGTCCTTCAGGAGACCGGGGTGTGTCGACTCGTCGAGCAGCATCGTGTACACCCAGGTGGGACGCACCACCACCCGCACCTCGTCCTCCTCGAACGCCTTCAACAGGCCTCCGCCTCCGAGGAGTTCGTGTCTGGCCGCGCCGATCGCCGTGTACCCGGCGCGGAACCCCGCGCAGAGCTCGTCGATGTGGGCGCCCGGCTCGACGGGCCCGCCGTCCGCCAGCCGCGGCCGGTTGGCGGATTCCCCGAACTTCCCTGCTCTGCGTACCAGTCGCATCCGGTCGGTACCGGCGTCGGCGAAGTCCGCGCGCTCCACGGGCGACACGCCCTCGCGGCCGCCGCCGACGGCGGACACGTCCAGCGCGCTGTGGTCGCCCACCAGGAGCTGAGGCAGCAAACCGACCCGGTACACGGAGTCGTGGAGCGCGCGGGCGGCGGGGTCTTCCGTGCCGGAGCCCGGCAACGGCGGGTGGAAGAGGGTCTCCACGTCGACGAGGACCGGGTGGGCGCCGACGGCGATCAGGTTCTCGTGGTGCAGGTCGGTCCCGTCGAGCAGGTGCAGCAGCGCGAGCAGCGCGCCCTGGCGGCGGTAGAAGGTCTCGATCTCCGCCACGGAGGCGCAGGGTCGCGCGGCGACGAACTCCACCCACCCGTACGCACCCCGGTCCAGCAGCCTCAGGGTGCGGAGGTCCGCGGAGTCGGGGAGCCCGTTGAACCAGCCGACGAGGTCGTTGAAGTGGCGGTGCACGGCGAGGGGGCGTGGCTTGTACACCAGCCGGGTCCCGTCGGCGAAGCGCAGCAGCATCACACTGCGCCCGCCCCGGTGTCCGTCTCCGGCGCCCGGCTCGATGCCCACGAGCAGCCCCGGGTCGCCACCGGATTCCTTGAGCAGGTCGGCGGTCAGCAGGGCGTGGTCGTCCGCCAGGCGTTCCAGCGCCTCCGCCACCGCGTCCGCCGCGTCGAGCGCCGCCCGCCCCAGGATCCGCGCGAGGACCGGCCGCCCGGCCAGCAGGTCCGACAGGCCGCGCCGGGACGCGGTACGCGCCAGGAAGTTCCGGAAGCGGGCCCCCGTGTCGTCCCCGTCGAGCCGCCCGGCGCTCCGCGCCTCGTGCAGCTCAAGGACCAGCGTCCGCGCCGCCGCCCGCGCCAGCCTCCCGCTGAGCTGCCGCTCCAGGTCACCCCGTACGGCGGTCATGTCCACGAGCTCGCGAGCCCGGCCCGACACGCGCCACTCCCACCGCTCCCCCGCGCAGGTGGTGAACGGCCTGAGGGCCCACTCGAATCCGCTCAGCCCCGGATACTCCTCCTCGGGCGCCGCGGCCTCTTCGGGTGCGGCGGCCACCGCCGCTTCGGCCAGGTCGGCCCAGTCCGGCCGCTCATCGTCCCCGCCGTCGTGGACCAGCCCGCTGTCCCACCACCGTTCGACCGCCGACAGCGAGGCCGTAGCCCGCTCGTGTCCGGCTCTCACCGCCATCGCCCCTCCTCGAACCGACCCGGCCCATCGCTCCGGGCCGTGTCCGATCCTGGTACGGGGGCGCCTCCGGGGCATGGGGAACAACCCCCCATGTTTTCCACCGGGCAGCGACACCGGACGACGGCTACGCGTGGGGGCGCCGGGTCCGCCTCGGGTCGGACGGGGCTCCGCCCTCCTGAAGAAGGTCAGGCGAGGTGCGCCAGCAACAGTTCGACGAGTCGTTCGGGACTGCGGAGCGGCAGGTAGTGGTCGGCGTCCGGGACGACCACGCCGTGGGCGTCGGGTATGCCCGCGACGAGCCGGTCGGCGATCGCTGCGATCTCCGGGTGGTCCTGGTCACCGTGGATGACCAGGGTCGGCGCGGCGATGTCGCAGAGTCGCGACTCGGCGTCGCGGTCCGGGAAGTGTGCGAAGAACGGTTCGCTCTTGACTCGGGATTCGGCGTTGTCCGCCACCATCGCCTCGATGAGCTCTCCGCCGGCGGCCGTACGGCCCAGCGGAGCCCAGATCGACAGTTCCAGCGCGGCCAGGGCCGCCGCGTCCCGCTGTCGGCGGGCGGTGTCGTAGGCCGAGGACTGCGGGTCCTGCGGCCAGACGTGCCCGCTGACCGACGCACCGACCAGGGCCAGCGCGCTGACCCGCCCAGGGTGGGCGAGCGCGAAGTCCAGCGCCGTCTCCCCGCCCATGCTCAGTCCGACCAGCGCGGCGCGATCCAGGCCGAAGTGGTCAAGGACGGCTCGCAGGTCCTCGACATCGTCGAAGGGCTGGTCCGGCAGGCTGGAACGCCCCAGACCGCGGGCGTCGTAACGGACGACGTCGTGATTGCGGACCAGCTCAGGAACAACCGCGTCCCACAGGCGGGCATCCATGCCCGCGCCGTGCAGCAGGACGACCGGGCCGCCGGTGCCGCGGCGTTCGGCCCGCAGCCGACCGCCGCCCGGGGCGGGAATGTCGACTTCGGCTGCGTCAAGGGGGGTTGGCCTGTCGGTGTGCGAGCTCATGACGTGATCATCTCAGAGCGCTCGATCAGGAGCCCGCGCGCGAATCGGGCTCCGGCGCGCACGCGCGCGATCAGGTGCGGGGCGCAGCCCCCGCGCCGTTCACAGCCCTTGAGCGCGGAAGCGCCCGCAGCCCCCGCGCCGTTCACAGCCCTTGAGCGCGGATGCGCCCGCAGGGCCCGCGCCAGATCACGTGCGTACGAAGGCGACACCGAGCGCGACTGCCGCTCAGGCTCCCGGGGTCGGCTTCCATTCCTGGACGAGGAGTCCGAGCAGTACTTCGTCCAGGAACTCGCCCATCACCCAGGACGACGAGCGCAGTACGCCCTCGCGGACGAAGCCGTTGCGCTCGGCGGAGCGCAGCATGGCGCCGTTGTCCGCCAGCGTCTCGATCTGCAGCCGCTGCAGGCCCCGCACGACGAAACCGTAGTGGCACAGCACCGCGACCACGTCGGTGCCGTAGCCCTTGCCGCGAGCGGCCGGCAGCAGTCCGAGGCCGATGTGCGCGGACCGGTTGTGGTTGTCGATGCCCCACAGGTTCGCGGTGCCGACCAGGGTGCCGCCCTCCAACTCCACCACGGAGAACGGGACGTGTCCCTGCTGCGTGTCGTCCACCACGAGACGCGGGTCCTTCGAGCCGGGCGTGATCGGCCGCCACGGCCCGCCTTCGGCCCGCGCGGCGTTGGCCACGTCGTCGTAGAGCTCGGTCCGCAGGATCGGGATGTCGTCCTCGTGCCGGGCCCTGAGCCCGACCTTGTCACCGCTTAGCATGCAGGCTTCCTATCCGATCGGGCCGACCGGCGGCAAACCGATTTGGGCCACGCGTCAGGCGTCAGACGTCACGCGTCAGCCGTCAGACGTCACGCGTCAGCCGTCAGACGTCACGCGCCGCGCGTCAGGCGCGCGGTGCGGGCTCCTCGCCGCGGGCGATGCCGAGGGTGGCGAGCAGGTCCTCGTGGAGTTCCATCCACACCGTGTGGCAGGAGTCCTCCTTGACCCGGTCGACCCACGACAGTTCGCCACGCCGCACCCGCTCGAGCGCGCCGGTGAAGCGGGCGCCGTACCCGCCGAGGCGGACGACCCGCGCCCCCAGCTCCTCCGACAGAGCCTCGATGACCCGGCCCAGTTCGGTGAGTTCGTCGAGCACCCGCCCGTCCCAGGCGGCGTCCCCGTGGTCGTTGACGGAGAGCCGTCCCGAACCGTCCGGACGCAACTGCCAGTCGGTGCAGGCCCGGAGACAGCGGGCGTTGTGGGCGAGGAACGTCGCGTACCGCTCGCGTACGAAGGCCCCGAGCCCCGCCTCGGCCAGCTCGCCGGCGAGCCGCCGCTCCCCCTCGGCCCGCCCGGAGTCGGTGAGGCTCCACCCCCGCGTCCCGGCGAACGCGCGCCGGGTCACCCAGCCCCTCGCCTCGTGGTCGAGGAGCGCTTCCCGTACGACGTCGGAGTCGAGCCCGTAGCGCGCCGCGGCCTCGTCGTCGCCGGCCACGCCCTTGAGCCGTACGGCGTGCAGCGCGAGCAGCTCCGGGTCGGAGACGACGGGACCGGCCGGGGAGTCCTGGAGATCGCTGGGGTTCACCACACGTCAGAGCATAGGTCCGCCCTTCGATACGCGGCCCCGGCGCGTACGGTACGGATCCGGTACGGCAGCCGGCGTCATGGCGTGATCGAGCACGAGCCGCGAGCGACACCCGGCATCATGATCACGAGCGTCTGCCTACTCCGACGGCATCGGTCTCCGCACCAGCAGGAGGGCGACGTCGTCGGTGCGGTGGGCGGCGGCCTTGACGTGCAGTGTCAGCTCGTCCGCGAGCCGGTCCAGGTCCGGGGCGCTGGACAACCCGAGCCGCTCCGCCAGGTCCGCCATGGCCGTACCGATGTCGAGGCCCGGGGCCTCGACGAGACCGTCGGTGTACAGGGCGAGGACGGAGCCCGGGTCCCAGGGCAGTTCCGTGGTGCCGTACGTGACATCCGGGGCGATCCCGAGCAGGAGCCCCGGCGGAACCTCCAGGACCTCGGCGCTGCCGTCGGCCCGGCGGAGCAGGGGCGGCGGATGGCCCGCGCTCGCCAGCCGCAGACGGTGATGAGTGAGGTCGAACTCGGCGACCAGACAACTGGTGAAGCGGTCCGCGTCGAGGTCGTCGAGCAGCCGGTTGGTGCGCGCCAGGATGTCCCCGGGCGACGCGCCGGCCGTCGCGTGGGCGTGGACGGCGGTCCGTACCTGCCCCATGAGCGCGGCGGCGGTCGTGTTGTGCCCCTGGACGTCGCCGATGACGGCGACGACGGAGGTGGGGGTCGCGCGGATGAAGTCGTAGAAGTCCCCGCCGATGTCCATGCCGTGCCCCGCCGGCAGATAGCGGGCGGCGACGTCGATGCCCGGAAGCGGGGTCAGACCGTGCGGCAGCAGGGCGGTCTGGAGGCTCCGCGCGAGGGAGTGCTCGGCGTCGTAGAGCCGGGCCCGTGCCAGGGCCTGGGCGATCAGCCCGGCCAGGGAGGTGAGCAGCGCCCGCTCCGCGGACGGGAAGGGGCGCGGCCGTTCGTAGGAGAGGATGAGCGAGCCCACCGGACGGCCGGAGGCGATCAGGGGCAGGAAGGCCCAGGCGTTGCGGCCCTCGTAGCGCGGGGCGTTCGGGTGGGCGCGGCGGAGGTCCTCGTACGTGGGGAAGAAGACGGGGACGCCGGTGGAGAGCACCTGGGCGTCGGCCACCGGCGCCGTGAGCGGTTTGCCGTCGAAGCGCTCGACGAACTCCTCGCGGTAGCCGCGGTGGCCGATGACGCGCAGCCGTCCCTCGTCGACGCTCATGAGGACGAGTCCTTCCGGGCCGAACGCGGGCACGATCTGGTCGGCGACGAGCTCGACGACATCGTGCACACCGGCCGCCTCCGCGAGGGACGCCGCCAGATTCATGAGCTGGTAGAGCGCGGTGGCGCCGACGGGCTCGACCCGCCGGGGCAGTGGCGCGGGGGTGGGGTCGGGGGTGGAGACGGACGCGGAGACGGGGGCGGGACCGTCCTCGGACACGGCCCCCTCCGTCCTCGGGGTGATGAGGACACTGATGCCGGTGGCGTCCGGGTAGAGCTCGAACAGCAGCGTTGTCGCCGGCCGCAGCGCCACGGTGAACGACGTCGGCCGACGGGTGACGACAGCGGCGCGGTAGCGGTCCTCGAAGGCGGGGTCGTTGAGCCACAGCAGCGCCTCCCAGGGCCGTCTGCCGATGAGCGCGGCCGCGCCGGCGTTCACCAGCTCGGCGGCCGCGGTGTTGATGAAGGTGATGCGCCCGTCGAGGTCCAGGGCGCAGCATCCCACCGGCAGCCGCTCCGCGAGGTCGAGGGCGGCCGCCGCCAGGGCGGGGTCGGCCTCGGAAGGGCGCTCCGGGTGCACGGCGAGAGGCTTGGTGGGGTGGGGCGGTGGCGGGTCCTGGTCGGCTGCCCGCCGCAGCAGCCGTGCCGCCAGGCGGCAGTGGGCGTCGATCGTCTCGTGTTCGCGCGCGTCGAGCTCCGGCGGATGCGAGAGCGGCCAGAGCAGGACGACGCCGCCCCAGACGGTCGTGTCGTCGGCGATGGGGGCGGCCGCCAGCATGAACTCGTACGGCAGCACCATCCCGATCCGCGGGTAGCGGTGGGCGATCTCCTGCCGGCCTCCCAGCCACACGAGCCTCCGCTCCCGGATGGCGTCGGCCACCGGGATCGGGGCGTCGGCCGGAATCCGTACCCACGGGGCGGCGATCTCCCGTGACACGCCCGAGATGAGCACGAGGCGCAACATCCGGTCGCCCGGGATCATCAGGTAGACGAGCCCCATCGAGGCTCCGGTGTCCCGCATGAGGCCGGTGAGCACGGCGGCCATCCGGCCGTCGGCGAAGACGTCCTCGGTCTCGGTGCCGGTGCGTCCGCCCACGGGTCTCACCCACCTGCCGCGACCGAGGGGGCACCGCGCGGGTCCGGGCGCGGAGCGCGGCGGAGTCCGCCGGCCCGCGTGCCGGGGCCCGGCGGCCCTGCACGAGGTCTCCGGCGGCACACATCACGCATATTCGGACGATACGTCGCCCGCCCGGCGACCGCGCGACGGGCGGCCACGGGCTTCGGGCGGACGGACGGACGGACGGACGGACGGGCTATGGCGCCACGGGCGGCTCCCTACGAGCGGCAGCGGTCCGCTCCGCGACCCGGGCGCCACCCCCGACGGGGTTCGACCGGCCGTGGGCTATCGTGCACCGTCGTCCGCAGCCCGGCCCGTGAGGGTCGGCCCGCCGGAACCAGGAGAGAAGCGCATGTCAGAGGCCATACCCGGCAACGCGGCGGCACCCGGCGCCGGCAATCCGCCCGCCTCGGTGCGCCGCTCGGCCCGACCGCTCACGTCGGTGCGCCGCACCGTCGCCCTGGTGCTGTACGTCTGGGCGGCGGCAGCCGTCGTCTCGGGCGTCTCGTTCCTCGTCCCGAGCACGGAGGGGGTCGCCATCTTCACCGGAGTGCTGCTGTGCCTCGTGTTCGGGGTGCTGCTGCACCTGCTGCACCGGGGTGTCTGGCTGGTGCTGCTCGCCGCCGCACCGGCGCTGTTCGTGCTGGTCGGCGCGGTCCAGTACGCGCCCGAACTGGCCCTCGAACGGTACGGGGTCCGCGAGAGCGTCGTCGTGGTGGCCGACAGCGCCGCCGCCGCCGGCGGCAAGAACCACGAGCTCACCCTGCGTGGCTCCGACGGCCAGGAGCTCGGGGAAAGATTCGTCTACCGCGGCACCGGCGCCCCGGACGTCGGCGAGCGCCTCGACATCGTGCGCGACTCACGCGGCAAGGTACCCATGGAGCAGGCCGACCAGGTCGACGCGGCCGGGCGGCTGGAGGAACTGATCGGCGGCCTCGTCGTCTGGACCGCGCTCGTGCTCATGGCCGGCTGGCGCGGCCATGTCTCCCGCCGCCGTGACCTGGCGCTCCATGCCGGCGGCGCCCGCCCCTGAGCCCTCGGCTGGGCATCGGAGGCCCGCCCGAGCCTCCGCCCCCTGCTCCGGCGGCCGGGTCTCCCCTGTGACGCGACCGGCCTGCGCACAGCCGCAGGGTGAGCGGGGGGGGTGCCGCAGGGCGAGCGCGAGGGGAGAGCGCCTCGAAGCGGGCGCCACCGTCGCGGCTGCCGCTCTTCGGGGCATCCCGTGGTCGCCCGCCGCGCGGCTTCGGTGCGTGGTGCGGGGGCCGGGATATCAGTGGGCGGAGGTGGCGGTCGACGGCGACCGCCGTTGTCGGGAAAGGCGGAAGACCGTGACCGTACAACCCATCCCCGAGGGGTACCCGCGGGTCACGCCGTACCTCTGTGTCGACGGAGCCGCGGCCGGAATCGACTTCTACGTGGCCGTCCTCGGCGCCGAGGAGCGCATGCGGATGCCGGCCCCCGGCGGCAAGATCGGCCACGCGGAGCTGGCGCTCGGGAACTCGGTCATCATGCTCGCGGACGAGTTCCCGGACATCGGCTTCCGCTCCCCCAAGGCGATCGGCGGCACTCCGATCACCCTGCACGTGTACGTGGCGGACGTCGACGCGGTCTTCGCCAAGGCACTCGCCCAGGGCGCGAAGGAACTGTCGGCGGTCAAGGACGAGTTCTACGGGGACCGCACCGGTCAGTTCGAGGACCCCTTCGGGCACCGCTGGAACGTCGCCTCCCACATCGAGGACGTCCCGGCCGAGGAGATGGGGAAGCGGGCCCAGGAGGCGATGGAGTCCTTGAACACGGGGTCGAACGGCGCCTGATCGACGGCGTATGCCACCCGCCGGGCGCCACCGGCCGCGCCGCCCCTCCCCGCGCCTCGCGCCCCACCGGCGCGGCCACGGACCTCAGGCCGTCAGCGGCCGTACACACCGCGGCACAGGCCCGCCGCGCCCATGGGAGCGTCGATGTCCTCGGCCTGACGGCACAGTCGGCGCATCGCCGGATTCGTCCCAGGGGTCGTCGGCTGCGGCCGGCCGCGGGGAGTGGACTGCGCCTGTGGGCGTGCCGCCCCTCGCGCGGGCGGCGCCGACGTCCGGGACTCCGTCCGCGTACGGGTCTTCCCCACGGCGGGTCGCGAAGGCTTCCTCGTGGCCGTCGCGCCTCGGTGTGTGGTGGGTGCCGCCGTTCGCCGAGCGGACGGCCGACCGGCGGCGGGAGCTCCAGCGGCTGGAACCCCGACAGCGGGAGCTCCGGCAGCGTGCTCCGCTCCCTCGGTGACCGGCCGGGCCCGCGGTCTCCCGGTCGGCGTGCCCGGGCGGGGTTCGGTGACGGCGAGATCCTCGTGCGGAACGGGCTCGGCGGGAACGGGCCATGCGGGGAGGGGAGTCGGAGGCCGGTCGGAGGCCGGCGCGAGTTCCCCGGGCCCGTGCTGAGACCGTGGCGAGGGCGGGTGGGGAACGGCCACGCAGCCGGCCGTGAGGAGTACGGACAGCAGGAGGAACGTCGTACGGCGGGGGTGCATGGGGACCACGGTGCCCGATCCGGTCCTGCGCGCGTGGGCGGCTCGGACCGGGTCCACCGTCACGGGTGAACCCGGTCACGGCGGGGTGTGCTCACTCCTGACGCAGGGTCCTGACCAGGTCCCGCGGCAGGCCATGGGTGTCGTGGAGGTAGTGGAAGTCCTCCTCGTCCAGCGGGCCCTGGAACCGCGGGCGGGCGAGGACCTGTCGGCCGCGCTCGAGGAGCAGGCCGAATCGGCGTTCCTCGTCGAGCAGCATCCGGCGCACGTCGCCCGGGTCCGTGTCCTGCCGGAAGTGGTCCAGGGTGTGCTCGATCAGCTCGGGCGGCAGGTCTCCGAGACTGCGCGTCGGATCGTCCCGCCACAGCACGGTGAGCACCCTGCGGACCAGGCGGCGCAGCACGTAACCCCGTCCGGTGCTGCCCGGGCGCACCCCGTCGCCGCTCACCACGACGGCCGAGCGCAGATGGTCGTGGACGAGACGCCGGGTCGGCTCGTCCAGCGTCCAGATCAGGGGGACGAGGAGGCGCCAGGGATCGAAGACGTCGCATTCGAACACGGACGACTTCCCCTGGAGCAGGGAGGCGAGCCGCTCCAGGCCGAGCCCGGTGTCGATGTTGCGCTGGGGAAGCGGCAGCAGGGAGCCGTCGTCGAGGCGGCGGTGGCGCATCATCACGTGGTTCCACACCTCCACCCAGCGGTCGTCCTGGGTGGGCGTCGAACGGGGCGGAGTGTCCCCGCTCCACAGGAAGATCTCCGAGTCGGGACCGCACGGGCCGGTCGGCCCGTTGGACCACCAGTTGTCCGTGACGGTGAGCTCCACGGGGACGCCGCGGTTCTGCCAGAGTTCCAGCGAGGCGCTGTCCTGTCCCGTCCGGTCGTCCCCGCCGAACACCGTGGCGTGGAGGAGGCCCGGATCGATGCCGAGCCCCTCGGTGAGCAGGCCGTATCCCCAGTCGAGGCTCTCGGGGCCCTCGTAGTCGCCCAGCGACCAGGTCCCGAGCATCTCGAAGACGGTCAGATGGGTGGCGTCGCCGACCTCCTCCAGGTCCGTCGTCCGGAGACAGCGCTGCACGTTGACGAGGCGCCGGCCCATCGGGTGGGGGCGCCCCTCGAAGTAGGGGGTGAGCGGGTGCATGCCGGAGGTGGTGAACAGCACGGGGTCGCCGGGCGGTGGCAGCAGCGTCGATCCGGTGATGCGGCGATGGCCGCGGTCCTCGAAGTACTCGACGAACGTGCGGACGATGCGCTCGGTCTTCATGGGATGACTCCTTCGCGTCACGGCAAGGGAGGCACCGGAGAACGGGCCGGCACGGTCGTCGAAGCGGGCGGAGGAGCCACGGAACCACCGGCGGGCCGTTTCCGGTCGCCAGTGGGAGGGGGAAGGTCAGGCGGCGGCAACCGGCGAGCTGGTCGCTCGCGCGGTCACGGTGAGGCTTCGGCCGGTGACGTTCATACGAGCGACGATAGCCCTCCGCCGTCCTGCGGGCACACGATTTTCCGCGCGCGAGCCGCCGCGGGCGTCGCCCGTCACCCGTCCTCCCCACGTCGGCTCCGGCAGCCGTCCGCCACCCCGTAGCAGCGCTGTCCGCCGGGCTGCTCCTCCTCGGTGCGGTGCCCGCGGCGGGCGTCACGGTCGAAGATGCCGAGGATCTCGCACGGACCGCCGTCGGCGCCGATGGCTCTACCTCCTCGCCCGTGGCCCGGAGATCTCTTGGGTGGAAACACCCGAGAAGGAGGACGACAACTTGCGTGGAATTACGGAATCTTCTCCAGAAGGATCGTTCCCTTCCGCATGAAGCTGTTCTGAACACTGGTCAGGAACAGTTGAGGGGTTGACAATCATCCATGGCGGGCAGGTTTGGAGGGCCGCCGGCCGGGCATCGTCCGGCCCGCGGCAGGAGCGGTCGTCACCACGTGCGGGAGTACACACAACCCACCACGGCCCTCCGCGGGCCGAAGAGAGAAGGAGGTTGGTCCCCATGACAGTGCGTGCCGTCGAGCAGCCCCGGCTGTGGATGCCCTATCCGCTGCGGGTGAATCCGTATCTGTCGGCCCTGCGCGAGGAGAGCGAGACCTGGGCGCGCGACATGGGCATGCTGGACGGCACGGAAGGGCCGTCCGCCCGGGGCGCGATATGGACCCGGTCGCAGTTCCATGCCATGACGGTCGACCAGTTGACCGCCTGGGCCCTGCCCGATGCCTCGCTCGCCGACCTCCGGCTCAACCACCGGTTCAACGTCTGGGCGCTGGCCTGGGACGACTACTTCGCCTCCGCCTTCAAGCAGACGGGTGACCTGCCCGGCGCCGTGGCCTTCACCGCGCGGCTGCACGAGTTCCTGCGGCCGGAGTACGGCGCCCGGTCGCCGGAACCGGCGAACCCCGTCGAGCGGGGGATCGCCGATCTGCAGCAGCAGTTCTTCCCGCCGAGGCTGGCGCACTGGCGGCATGAGTTCAACCGGGCCCTGGTGCGCTACGTCGACGCGGGAGTCGAGGAACTGGCCAACAGTCGCGGCGGCCGTGTTCCCCACCTGATCGAGTACGCACCGTTCCGGCGCGAGAGCTTCGCCGCCCACACCGCCCCGTACTCCGTCGAGCTGGCCACCGGCGCACGCATACCCGAGCAGATACGGCACAGCCGTACCGTACGGGCCCTGCTCGACGCCTTCATGGACTTCATGGGGCTGGCGAACGACCTCGCCTCCTACGAACGGGAGGTCCACGAGGAGCACGACGTCAACAACCTGGTCGTGGTCCTCGGCGCGTCCCTGGGCATCGGCCTCCGCGAAGCCGTACCCGCCGCCCTGAATCTGGTGAACACCCGACTGCGGGACTTCGAGCACCTCAGGCAGAGTGAACTGCCCCAGCTCGTACGGCGATCCGGGCTGGACCACGACGAGCGGGCCGAGCTGGAGACATGGATCCGGGGAGCCTGCAGCTTCCTGTCCGGTATCCATGCCTGGTACACCGGAGCCCCCCGCTACGCCGCCGCGGACGTCTCCGTACCGGAGCAGCGGCAGCGGTCGGGACCCGGCGAGGGGGACGCCGACAGACAGGTGTCGGCCGCCCCCTCGCAGTGCAGGCCTACCGCCTCCGCAGGAGGCGTCTGACCCGCGCCCGCCACGAGGGCCGCGGCTCGGGCCGGCGTTCCGGCTCGGGTTCCGTCACCTGCCTCGGCGGTGCCGACGGCATCCCGAAGGTCGGGGCGGGCGGGGCCGGAAGCGGGCTCGGGACGTCGAAGGCCTGGGGGGCGCGGGAGGCGAAGCTCACGGGCAGTGCCGTCAGATGCCGCGCCCAGGTGGAGGAGCGCCAGGTGAGGTCCTCCTCGGGGACGGACAGGGCGATGTCGGGAAGCCGGGTGAGCAGGATGTCGATGCCGGTGTCGGCGATGATGCGGCCGATGTCCTGGCCGGGGCATTCGTGGGTGCCGGCGCTGAAGGCCAGGTGCGCGCGGTTGTGGTGCACCGGGGTCGCGGGATCGGGGCGGATCGCCTCGTCGACGTTTCCGGCGGCCAGGCCGAGCAGGAGCATGTCTCCCGCCTTGATCTGCTGTCCCCCCAGGGTGGTGTCGCCGTTGGCCCAGCGGCCGGGGCACACCATCAGCGGCGGCTCGTCCCAGAGGACCTGCTCGACGGCTTCGGGCAGGGTCATCTGGCCGCCGGCCAGCGACCCGCGGAACCGGGGGTCGGTGACCACCATGCGCAGGACGTTGGACATGAGGTTGGCGGTCGTCTCGTAACCGGCGAGGAGGATGAGGCGCAGGTGGTGCTGCACCTCCTCGTCCGAGAGGTTGGCGGGGTGGGCCATCAGCGCGGACGCGATGTCCTGCCCCGGCCGTGCCCGCTTGGCGTCGACGAGCTGCGCGAGGCTCTCCAGCACGTAGGCGTTGCTGGCGAGCGAGGTCTCGGTGGCCTTGAAGAGGTCACGGGCGGCGTGGACGAGCCGGGGGCCCGCCTCGTCCGACATGCCGAGCAGGTGGGTGAGCGTGAGCATGGGAACGTGCTCGGTGAACTGGCCCACCAGTTCCGCCTCGCCGTCCTCGCAGAAGGTGTCGATCACCTGGTGCGCGATACGGGTGATGTGCCGGCGGACGCCGCGGTGGTCGAACTGGCTGAGACCGGCCGTGACCGCACCGCGCAGCCGCTGGTGCTCCTCGCCGTCCGCGCAGACACAGTCGGGACGCCAGCCGATCATCGGCACCAGCGGCGAGGTGGCGGGGTCGATCTCCCCGCTCCGCCAGCCGTGCCAGACGCGGGGGTCGCGGGAGAACTGGGTGGGACGGCTGGCCACGTCACGGTTCTCGAGGTATCCGAGGACGAGCCAGGCGCGTACGTCGCCGTCGAGCAGCACGGGCGCCACCGGACCGTGCTTGGCGCGCAGCTCCTCGTACAGGCCCATGGGGTCCGTCTCGGCGACGCCGCCGTAGAGCCGGGTCGCTCCCCCGGCTCCCGTGGCGGCGTGGGCCGGGCAGCCCGGAGGGGGGATCGCCCCGGGCATCTCGGTGGTGTGTTCGGCAGGTGGGAGGGTCATGCGGTCTCCTGGGCGGCGGCGAGGGTGCGCAGGTAGACCATCAGCGACAGCAGAGCGTCACGGCAGGACGCCCGGTCACGTGCGTCACAGGTGACTATGGGCACGGATTCGCTGAGGGCCAGAGCGGTGCGCAGGTCTTCTACGGGGTGGTGCGGAGCCTCCGGGAACGTGTTGACGGCCACGACGAACGGGACGCGGCGGTCCTCGAGGCGGGTGATGACTTCGAAACAGACTTCGATCCTGCGGGTGTCGACGAGGACCACGGCGCCGAGCGCGCCTTCGAAGATGCCGTTCCACAGGAACCAGAAGCGCTCCTGTCCCGGCGTCCCGAACAGATAGAGGATCAGCTCCTGGTTGATGCTGATCCGCCCGAAGTCCATCGCGACGGTCGTGGTGTTCTTGCCCTGGGCGCCGGGGTTGTGGTCGATCCCCACGCCCGCCTGGGTCATGGTCTCCTCGGTGGTCAGGGGCGGAATCTCGCTCACCGCCCCGACCATGGTCGTCTTGCCGACCCCGAAGCCGCCGACGACGACGACCTTGACTCCCCTGGCACTGTGGGGCAGCGGCATGTCTGTGCCGCGTGGGCCGGCATCGCGTACGTCAGAGCTTGCGTAGTCCATGGATCACCGCCTCCAGCAGGCCGCGTTCGGGGAATGCCGCGACGGGCACGGGTGCGATGGCCTCGACCCGTTCGTCCTCGACGAGTTGGGACAGCAGTGTGGTGACGACGCTGAACGGAAGACTGAGGTACGCGGACACCTCGGCCACCGAGAGCGGGTAGGCGCACATGGTGAGGATGGCCGCCTGCTCGGGCTGTGTCGCGGCGTCGGGCTCGGATCGCGTCGCGATGAGGGTGACCAGGTTGAAGGTGTTGGCCGCGGAACCCGTGCCCCCGGTGATGACGTAGAGCGGAACAGGATCGGTTTCATTCCAGGGGGCCTGGTTCTCCGATGTCACATCGCCTGCCCGACGTCCTCACGAGGAGGGCTGGTCATGTGCTGGCCGATCCGGACCACCAACGTCCGCATGCGGTCGCCCAGGAGGCCGGCGTCCACCTGATCGTCGGCGAGCACCGCGAGATAGGCCCCGGGACCGGCCGCCATCAGGGAGAAGTAACCGCCGTCGGCCTCGATCCCGACCATCCGCGTCGAGCCGTCCCCCTGCGGGAACCGCTGCGCGATGGCCCTCGCCAGGCTCTGGATGCCGGAGCAGGCCGCGGCGATCGCGTCGGCGGTGTCGGGCTCCGTGTTCGACTGCCCGATGCACAGGCCGTCCGCCGACAGCACGACGACGTGTCGCACGTACGGGACGCCGCCCACGAGCTCCTTGAGCATCCAGTCCATGTTCGGCAGTGGCAGCATGTTACTCGACCTCATCTGACGGCTCGCTGTGTGGAGTGGAAGGTTCGGCGACCGCTCTCTTGTCGCCGTTGAAGGCCTCCCACATCAGCCCCGGCTGGCGGGACGTGCCGGAGGTTCCCCAGGAGGCGGCCGGGGCGGGGGGCGTGGGAGCCACCTGGACGATCGGTGTCTGGACGGGTGTCTCCCGTCGCCGCTGCGGGAGTCCGTTGACGGTCTTCCTGACCTCTCCGGAATCCGTCGAGGCATCGCCCGGCGGCGTCGGCCTGGGCAGGATCGGGCCGCCCGTGCGCCTCCGGGCGGGCGGGGGCGGGTAGCGCACGGCGGACTGAGGCACCGTGGTGATCAGGTTCCTGGGAACCAGCACCACGGCCCGTACTCCTCCGTAGGCGGAGGTGCGCAGGTCGACCTCGCAGCCGTGCTCGCGGGCCAGCCGGCTGACGACGGGCAGACCGAGCTGCGTCACCTCGCCGAGGCCGGCCAGGTGGATGCCCGACGCCGACTGCTCCATGATGCGCTCGATGCGCTGCCGGACCTCTTCGGTGAGTCCGACTCCGCGGTCCTCGATCTCGATGGCGATGCCGGAGGGGACCTCGCTCGCGGACACCTCCACGGGGGTGTGCGGCGGCGAGAACGTCGTGGCGTTGTCGAGCAGTTCGGCGAGGAGGTGCATCAGCGGCTCGGCTCCCGGGCCGACCACGGCCACGGCCGTCACCGACTGCAGCTTCACGCGCGGGAAGTCGACGATGCGCGACATGGCTCCGCGCAGGACGTCGTAGAGCGGGATCGCCTTCGACCACTGGCGTCCGGGCCGGGCGTCGCCGAGGACCGCGATGCTGGCCGCGAGGCGGCCGATCAGCGCGGTGCGGTGGTCGACTCCCTGGAGGCCGCGGGAGACCACGAGGTCCGTGCCGTGCAGGATCTGCATGGAGTGCAGGTCCTTGGCCAGTTGGTGCACGATCGCCTGGACCCGGCGCGCGACCGCCACGAGTGCCCGCTGGGAGGAGTCGCGGGTGAACTCCTCGGCCTCCACGGCTTCCAGGAGTGTCTGCAGAGCCCCCCGGACCGCCTCGGTGAACTCCTCGTCGAGGTGCTCCCCGAAGGTGACGGACCGCAGGATCTCCGAGGCGGGGTCACCCTTCTTCATACGGGCCACAGCCGCCGGGAGGAGCTCTTCGGCGAGCCACACGGTGGTGGCGCGCTGATCGGCCAGGCGCCCGAGCAGTGCGGCCTCGCGTTGCGCGTAGTACTCCTGCGCGTCGGCGGTCGCCCGCTCGTAGCGCTTCACGTCCCCCGATCGAAGCCGGCGCGCGGTCACGGCCGAGGTGACGGCCGTCAGGACGACCGCGGCGAGACCGCACAAGGCGACCGGTGTCCGTATCTGTGCGGGGGAAAAGAGAAACGCTATGGCAAAGGCTCCCGCCAGAACTCCAGGAGGAAGCAGCCAAACCCGATCGACCGCGGGTGGCCTGGCTCTGGAAATTGAACCTGCACGAACCATCAAGGGGTCCCTAATCAGTCTGGAACGAACGGACTGAGGTGATGCGATGCGCCGACAGGAACGAATCGGGCTTCATTCGGGCGAGTGCCACGTTCCGTCCGCGCGCACCACAGCGTTCATGACTCGCTGTGACCGCAGCGCAACACACGGGGGAGCATAGTCAGTTCGGGTTCGCCATGTGACCGTGCTGGAAGGGCTGCCTCCAGTGGTCAATCTCGACCCATAAAACGACCATTCACTGCACCGAACATGCAATGAACTGATCACATCGCGACGCCCGTTCATCAGATTTCCCGGCCCCCGAACAGACGACCGTCCATCGGCGGACGCAGGCCGCCGGAAGCCGGGGCGGTGGGGGTGGCCCGGACCGGCCGGACAGGTACGGACAGGTACGGATACGGAGGAGCCCACGGAGAACAGCTCCACCCCCGCCGGCTCCAGCCCCGCCGGCTCCAGCCCCGTCACACCCCCTTGATACCCAGGGGGGTATTTGACTTGCCGCGACGACTCACCTTACGGTCGAGCTCGCACATACCCATGGGGGTATCAGAGAGCAAGGGGTACCCCGGTGCGTGCATACCGCACGAAAGGATTGCCGTGTTCTTCGCCCAGTACTACCTCGACTGCCTCTCCCAGGCGTCGTACATGATCGCCGACGAGCGGACCGGTCACGCGGTGGTCGTCGACCCGCGTCGGGACGTCTCCGCGTACCTGGCCGACGCCCGCGCCCACGGCCTGACCGTGGTCGGCGTCGTCAACACCCACTTCCACGCCGACTTCGTCGCCGGTCACCTGGAGCTGGCGGACAGCACCGGTGCCTGGATCGGGTACGGCAGCCGGGCCGAGACCGAGTACCCCATCCGCAAGCTCGCCGAGGGTGAGCGGATCAGCCTCGGTGACGTCACCCTGGAGATCATGGAGACGCCCGGGCACACCCCGGAGTCGATCAGCGTCCTGGTGTACGAGCACAGCCGCGACACCGTCCCGTACGGCGTGCTCACCGGCGACGCCCTCTTCATCGGAGATGTCGGCCGGCCCGACCTGCTCGCCTCGGTCGGTGTCACCGCCGACGAGCTCGGCGCGATGCTCCACGACAGCGTCCAGAACAAGCTGATGGGTCTCCCCGACGAGGTACACGTCTTCCCCGCACATGGGGCCGGTTCCGCGTGCGGCAAGAGCCTCTCCACCGAGAAGCGGTCCACGATCGGGGAGCAGCGCGCCACCAACTACGCCTGCACACCGATGAGCCGTGACGCCTTCGTCGCGCTGGTCACCGCCGGCCAGTCCGCCGCGCCGGGCTACTTCGCGTACGACGCCGACCTCAACCGCAGGAACCGGGACCGTTACGACGCCACGACGGCGGCGCGCTCGCTCTCCCGGGCCGAGTTCGCCGAGCTGCGGCACTCGGGTGCGGTCGTCGTCGACGCGCGCTCCCCCCAGGAGTTCGCGGCGGGTCACCTGTACGGCGCGGTGAACGTACCCGCCGACGGACGGTTCGCCGAGCAGGCCGGAAGCGTTCTCGACCCCGCCGACGAGTTGGTCGTCATGGCGCCGGAGAACCGGGAGGAGGAGGTCGTCACCCGTCTCGCCCGGATCGGCTTCGACCGTGTGGCGGGCCATCTGCGGAACCCGGAGGACGCCCTGGAGGAGCTGGCCGACGAGGTCGCCCCGGCGAGCCGGCTGACCGCCGCCCAGCTGCGGGCCGCCCTCGCGGGCGACCGTCCTCCCGTCGTCGTGGACGTCCGCACCCGCGGCGAGCGCGAGGCGAACGGCTTCATCGACGCCGCCCTGCACATCCCCCTGAGCGAACTGCCCCGGCGCGTGGACGAGCTGCCCACCGACCGGCCCCTCGTCGTGCACTGCGCGGGCGGTCACCGCTCCTCCATCGCCGCGAGCCTGCTGCGACACCGCGGCCTCGGGGACGTCTCCGACGTTCTCGGCGGTTACGCGGCCTGGACCCTGCCCACGGCTACGGCCACCGCCACCGCCACCGCCTGACGTTCCAGCCGGTCACGGGTGGTCTCGCCACTCCGTCGCGGGCGCCCCTCCCTCCCCTTCTTCATACCCCCCTGGGTATCTCACACCGATCCGGAGTCATACATGAGCGCCGTGCCCACGCCCGCCCCGTCCTCCCTCAGCCCTGCCGTCCTGCACCGGCTCATCGGGGAAGGGCGCGCCCCGCGTCTGCTGGACGTCCGTACGCCCGCCGAGTTCCGTACCGTCCACATCCCGGGCTCGTACAACGTCCCCCTGGACACCCTGCGCGAGCATCGCGCCGAACTCCTCTCCCACCTCGACGAGGACGTCGTCCTCGTCTGCCGGTCCGGGGCCCGGGCCGCGCAGGCCGAGCAGGCACTCGCCGCTGCGGGGCTGGCGAACCTCCGCGTCCTCGACGGCGGCATGAACGCCTGGGAGGCGGCGGACGCGCCCGTGAACCGCGGCCCCGAGCGCTGGGACATGGAGCGCCAGGTGCGCCTCGTCGCCGGTTCCGTCGTCCTGGCCACCGGCCTTGTCGGCGTCCTCGTGCCGGGCGTCCACCTGATCGGTACGGCGATCGGCGCCGGACTGACCTACGCGGCCCTCAGCAACTCCTGCGCGATGGGCGTCCTGCTCTCCAAGCTGCCGTACAACCGCGGCCCCCGTCCCGACCTCCGCACGGTGATCTCGGAGCTGCGGAGCACGCCGTGACCGTGCTCGTCGTCGCCGCTTCCCTGCTCATCGGTGTCAGCCTGGGCGTGCTCGGGGGCGGTGGCTCGATCCTGACGGTGCCGATCCTGGTGTACCTGGCGGGTCAGGACGCCAAGGAGGCGATCGCCACCTCGCTGTTCGTGGTCGGCGTCACCAGCCTGGCCGCCCTCGTCCCGCACGCGCGGGCACGGCGGGTGCGGTGGCGGACCGGTCTGCTCCTCGGTGCGTTCAGCATGGCCGGCGCGTACGGGGGCGGGCGCCTCGCGGCATATGTGCCCGGCCCGTTGCTCCTCGTCGCCTTCGCCCTGATGATGCTGGCCACGGCGGTGACGATGCTCCGCAAGCCGCGTCGTGGACGTGAGCGGGCGGGGTCCACGCGGGGTGAGCTGCCCCTCGCCCGCGTCGCCGCCACCGGTCTCGGGATGGGTGCCGTGACGGGACTGGTCGGTTCCGGCGGCGGTTTCCTGGTCGTCCCGGCCCTCGCGATCCTCGGCGGGCTGCCGATGGGCGTCGCGGTCGGCACCTCGCTCCTCGTCATCGCGATGAACTCGTTCGCCGGGCTCGCGGGACACCTCTCGGGCGTGACGGTCGACCGGGGTCTCGCCCTGACGGTCACCGCCGCCGCCGTGCTCGGCAGCCTGGCCGGCGCCCGCCTTGCGGGCCGTATCCCGCAGGAGGCCCTGAGGACGGCCTTCGGCTGGTTCGTCGTCGTCATGGGCGTCTTCGTCCTGGCGCGGCAGCTCTCCCCCGCCGTCTGGACGCACCCCGCCACCTGGGCGGTCCTCGGAGCCGCGGCGACGGCCGCGATCGCCTCCCGCGCACGACGCGCGCCGCGGCACCCCTGACGGGGCGCGCGGCCCGCTGCGGCGCGGCCTCCTGCGGCACGTCCTACTGCGGCTTGGTCGCGATCTGGATCAGGTTGCCGCAGGTGTCGTCGAAGACGGCCGTGGTGACGGGGCCCATCTCCAGGGGCTCCTGGGTGAAGCGGACGCCGAGGGCGCGCAGGCGCTCGTACTCCGCCTGCACGTCGTCGACCGCGAACTGGGCGAGCGGGATGCCGTCCTGGGCGAGCGTGTCGCGGTACGGCTTGACGGCCGGGTGACCGGCGGGCTCCAGGAGGAGTTCGGTGCCGTCGAGCTCGTCGGGCGAGACGACGGTCAGCCATCGGTCCGTCTCGCCCAACGGGACGTCGTGCTTCTTCACGAAGCCGAGGATCTCGGTGTAGAAGCGCTCGGCCTTGGCCTGGTCGTCGACGAAGACGCTGGTCAGATGGATCTTCATGGGGTGCTCTCCTCTGGTCCGGCTGGGTGGGGCACGAGCCACCGGTCGGCGATCTGTCGCAACGGGGCCGTGTTCAGGTCGTGGAACTTGTAGCGACCCTCCCGCCTGGTCTCGACGAGCCCGGCGGCCTCCAGCACGGCAAGATGCTGGGAGACCCCCTGGCGGGAGATGCCGAGCTGATGCTTCATGCTCAGTCGCGCACAGATCTCGAACAGTGTCTGTCCGGACTTCTGCGTCAGCTCGTCGAGGATGGTGCGGCGGGTGGGGTCGGCCAGGGCTTTGAAGAGGTCGTCGGCCACCACCCCAGGATAGGCAAGTAACGACTTGCCTATCAAGTCGAGGCGGAGCCCCCGGGGGCCGAGGTCGCCGAAGTCACCGAGGCCCACGAGGGCTCCACCGGCACGCATCAGCCCAGACGGATGTGGTCCACCGCCCAATACCAGTTGTTTCCGGCGTCGTACATCCGGAAGCGAAGGGTCACCGTGCGCGCCCCCGCCGGGACCGTGAGGTCCTTGCCGACCGCCGCGTTCTCGGCGTCCGGCGAGCCCGGGCCGTACCGCAGGACGATCTGCTCCTCGCCGTTGTCGAAGACGGCGCGGACCTCGGCCTTCTGGTCACCCTCCTGCCGGTAGTGGGAGTCGAAGTCCACCCGGAGGGCCGTCCGGCCGGCCGGGATCGGAACCGCCGGCGGGACCAGGGTCGAGTCGAAACGGCCCTTGCTCGCGGGCGCGCCGGTGTCGTCCCGGTCGTCCGGGTCGGCGACCGCGACGATGCCGAGCCCCCGGGTGAAGTTCGGGCGGTTCTGGGAGCCGGCCGACCAGGCGCGCCGGGTGTGGAAGGGTTCCTGACATTGCCCTCTCACCGGCGCGCTCGGGTCGGAGCCGCCGACGACGGGAGCCGCGTTGTCAGTGCCTCGCTGTAGCTTCGATCTTGTTGGATCAGCTGTACGAGAGGGGCGAATTCGTGGGTGTCGAGCGTGCGTTGAGGGTCGTTCTGGTCGATGTCAACGACGAGGTGGTGGCGGCCTGGCGTTCCGCGTTCGCGGACACGCCCGAGGTAGAGATTCGGCGGGGCTCCCTGCTCGATGCGGACGTCGACGCGTGGGTGTCCCCCACCAATGCGCGGGGCCGGATGGACGGTGGCGTCGACGCCGTCGTCAAGCGACACCTGGGCGCCGGCATCCAGGTGCGGGTGCAGCGGGCGATCCGCGACCGGTTCGGCGGAAGCCTGCCGGTGGGCAGCGCGGTGTGCGTCCCGTCCGGGGCGGCCGTACCGCGGTATCTGATCTCGACGCCGACCATGCGGCAGTCCTCGCAGAACGTCAGCGACACGATGAACGTGGCGCTGGCGTGCGCGGCCGCGTTCCAGGCGGTGCACCTGCAGAACCGGGTGAAGCCCGGCAGCATCAGGTCGGTGGCGCTCGTGGGGATGGGCGCGCAGACAGGTCGGGTGCCGGCAGGGGTGTGCGCCAATCTGATGTGGACGGGCTACGCGCTGTTCCACGATCACGGGTTCGCGGACTACGACGAGTTGCGGGCCGCTGTGTTGGGGCAGCTCGACGACATCGAAGGGGCGGGGTCCGCGCGGCGGGTCCGGATCAACGTCCCGGAGCGGCCTTCCTTTCGTTGCTGACACGAACGTTCCGCAGGCCGGCACCGCACAGGGCGGGGAAGCCGGCGATGACCCCACCGAATCCGTACACGAATCCGTACAGGATGCCGGCGGCCCCGAAGGGGCGTCCGGTTCGAGTTCTGGGAGTTCTGCCCTCGTGAATGACGTCGACGTTCCCGCAGCGGGCGAAGCGGGTTCCTCCGCCGGGGATCCCCTGGGACTGGCCGATCTGTTCACCGGTGGCGGTGAGCCGTGGCTTCCGTTGCTGGCCCCGGTGATCGAGGCACAGCCGGGGGCCGGCGACTTCATCGGTCCGAAGCGCAGTCCGGAGGTCGTTCCGGTGCGCGAGTTGACGTTTCAGGCGTTGAAGCCCCATCCGCCGCACAAGTGGAAGGTCGTCGCCTTCGGACAGAACCCGTACCCGCGGGCGGAGAGCGCGACCGGCATCGCGATGTTCGACAACACCTTCAACGACTGGAAGGACAGCCAGTTCGGTCGGGTGGTCAGCATCCGCTGCATCATCAAGGCGGCCGCGATGTGGAAGTACGGCATCGTCAAGAAGACGCCGATCTCCGACGTCCGCGCCCTGTTGAAGAAGGAGGACACGGTAGCGCCGCCGGAGTGGTTCCAGGCGATGCTCACCCAGGGCGTACTGCTTCTCAACGCCTCTCTGACGGCGAGTGCGGACGGGGCGATGCCGACGGATCGGCACACGTCGTTCTGGCGGCCCGTGGCCGAGCAGATCGTCGAGGAGATCCTCCGGGCGAAGCAGGACGCCGACGAGGAGGACCGGGGTGTGGTGTTCGCCTGGTGGGGCGCGCACGCCCGGAGCCTGAAGAGGGTCGTCCAGCGACTGGAGAAGAAGTACCCGGGGGTCGAGGTCCGGCACCTCGACCACGCGAATCCGGCGGCCCAGGGGGACATCTTCTGCGAGGGGGACCACTTCGCCCGGGTGAACGACGCCCTGGCGGCGGTGGGTGCCGAGCCGGTCGACTGGCTGCCGCGGAAGGGCTGGGACCGGAAGGCGGCGGGGGCCGGCGGCGCGGAGGGCGGTGATGTCGCGGAGCGGATGGGGGCGTTCATCGCCTCGACGATGGAGCTGCACCAGCTGTATCTGGAACGGCTCACGAGCGTCAAGGACGAGGGGCTCGTCCTTCCGTCCATCACCGGGGTGTTCGACACACCGCTGATGGATTTCCGCAAGGCCGTCGAGCCGGTGTCGCGGGTGCTCGCCCGGCTGGATCGGCACATCGAGCGGTCGAGCCGGTTCGGGGAGGCCAAGGTCGCGGAGGCGGCACTCGGGGAGGAACTGTCCGCCGACGCGATCTCGGCGCTGCATCTGTACACCTGCGAGTCGGCGTTCTACCGCGAGATCAACGCCGTGCTGCGGTCCCCGGACCGGGAGCGGCTGGTGCCGTACCTGCCGTACCTGCGCCTGCTGTTCTCCGCGGTGGAGTCACTGCCGGCGCGGACGCGGCCGTTGTGGCGTGGCGTGGCGCTGGATCTGCGGTCGCAGTATCCGGTGGGGCAGACGGTGACGTGGTGGGGCGTGTCGTCGTGCACGTCCGAGTTGGGCGTGGCCAGGGCGTTCCTCGGCAGCCGTGGCAGGCGGACGCTGTTCGAGGTCACGCCGGCGCGGGCGGTGGCGATCCGGCGGTTCTCCGCGTTCACGGGCGAGGAGGAGTACATCCTCGCGCCGGGCACCCAACTGAAGGTGACGGAGGTCAAGGCCGAGCGCGGAGGGCTCTGCACCGTGCGGCTGACCGAGCTGGAGGGTCAGGGAATGGTGTCCTAGCCTCAGGGACCCACCCCCTGCCGTCAACACTTCACGCCAACTCCCGTCGAATCTCAACTTCGAGAAGCATCAAGGGGGTTGTGCGTTCAAGATCTGAATGCGCGAAGTCTTGACGCGTCTGGTTCAGACCTTTACATTCGCCGATCAGAAAGTGGAATGGTGTTCACACTCCTGAACGACGGTCGATCCGGTGGATCCGGTCGACCCGGTAGATCCGCGGTGGGCGCCTGCGCCCGGCCGCGCCCCCCGCCGAGCCTCCCCACCCGAGAGGACCCCCCACATGCACCGGACCCGCCTGCCACTCACCGTCGCCGCGCTCGCCCTCGCCGCCGGCGGCCTCACCCTCGCCACCGACGCCCCCGCCGACGCCGCCACCGGTCGGATCACCGGAATCGGCGGCAAGTGCGTCGACGTGGCGGGGGCCGACACCGCGAACGGCACCCCCGTCCAGCTCTACGACTGCAACGACACCGCCGCCCAGAACTGGGACGTGGGTACCGACGGCACCATCAAGGCCCTCGGCAAGTGCCTGGACGTGACCTCGGGCGGCACGGCGAACGGGGCGACGATCCAGCTCTGGGACTGCAACGGCTCCGCCGCCCAGCGCTGGATGGTCACCGCGGCCCGCGACATCGTCAACCCGCAGGCGGACAAGTGTCTGGACGCCACGGGCAACAGCTCGGCCAACGGCACCCGGCTGCAGATATGGACGTGCACCGGCGCCGCCAACCAGAAGTGGACGGCACCCCCGGCCGGTGGAACGGGCCCGGCCCCCGGCGGGAACATGGCCGTCGCCCCGTACCTCTACAACGGCTGGGGCAGCCCGCCGAGCCCGACCACCGTCATGAACGCCACCGGCGTCAAGTGGTTCACGCTCGCCTTCGTCCTCAGCAACGGCTACTGCAACCCGCAGTGGGACGGCGGCCGTCCCCTCGTCGGCGGCGTCGACCAGCAGACGGTCAACACGGTCCGGGCGGCCGGCGGCGACGTCATCCCGTCCTTCGGCGGCTGGAGCGGCAACAAACTGGAGAGCTCGTGCTCCAGCGCGGGCGAACTCGCCGCCGCGTACCAGAAGGTCATCGACGCGTACGGGCTCAAGGCCATCGACATCGACATCGAGGCCGCCGCCTACGACAGCCCCACCGTCCAGCAGCGCACGGTGGACGCCCTGAAGACGGTCAAGGCCGGCAACCCCGGCCTGAAGGTGTACGTCACCTTCGGCACCGGCCAGAACGGCCCCGACACCGGCCTCATCAACCGCGCCGCCACGGCCGGCCTCACCGTCGACAGCTGGACCATCATGCCGTTCAACTTCGGCGGCAACGGACAGAACATGGGCACTCTGACCGTCCGTGCGGCCGAGGGACTCAAGACCGCGGTGAAGAACGCGTACGGCTACAGCGACGACCAGGCCTACCGCCACACCGGCATCTCCTCGATGAACGGCGTCACGGACGTGGGCGAGACCATCACCCAGGCCGACTTCCGCACCATCCTCGCCTACGCGCAGCAGCGGCACCTGGCCCGGCTGACCTTCTGGTCCGTCAACCGCGACCGGCCCTGCACCGGCGGCGGAGCCGACACCTGCTCCAACATCGGGCAGCAGGCCTGGGAGTTCACCCGGATCCTCGCGGCCTACAACGGCTGACCCTCGGCCGCGCCCGCCCCTTCGCGTACGCCTCCGCCGGGTTCGCCCCTCCGCGCCTTCCGCCCCTCCGCGCCTCCCGCGCCCTGCGCCCCCGCATCTCTGCACCCCCTCAGCCAGCCTCCGCCCAAGGAGCCCCCATGCCCGCCCTTCCACGGAACGCCGCACCCCGGCGCCCCGTCCGTGCCCGCCCACGACCCCAGCGCCTCGCCGCGGTCCTGGCCACCGGCACGGTGCTCTGCTCGGCTCTCGTCGCCCTCTCCCCCGCCTCCGCCCTCTCCCCCGCCTCCGCCGCCTCCCCCGGATCCGCCGCCGGGGCCACGGCAGCGGTCGCGGCCGAAGTCCCCACCGGCGTGGTCACCGTAGTGAACTCCGGCAGCGGCAAGTGCCTCGACGCCCGCGCCGCCGCGACCGTCAACGGCACCGCCGTCCAGCAGTACGCGTGCAACGGCACCACCGCCCAGCAGTGGACCATCGCACCGACCTCGGACGGCCACGTCAGCATCGGCAGCCGCGCCGACTCCGCCCAGGTCGTCGACGTCAGCGACGTCTCCACCGCCGACAACGCCGCCGTCCACCTGTGGACCTACGGCGGCGGCCTCAACCAGCAGTGGCGGGCCGTCGACGAGGGAGGCGGGGCCTTCCACCTCGTCAACCGCAACAGCGGGAAGTGCCTCGACGTCCCCGCCGCGTCCACGGCCGACAACGTGCAGCTCGTCCAGTACACCTGCAACGGCACGGCCGCCCAGCGCTACCAGATCACCCCCGTCAGCACCGCGCCCGGCGACGTCGACCTCGGACCCAACGTCGTCGTCATCGACCCGTCCATGCCCTCGACGACCGTCCAGAGCCGCCTGAACACGATCTTCCAACGACAGGAGACCAATCAGTTCGGGCCGGAGCGGTACGCCGTCCTGTTCAAGCCGGGCACGTACAACAACGATGTCAACGTCGGCTTCTACACCCAGGTCCTCGGGCTCGGCCAGTCGCCCGACGCCGTGACGATCAACGGCGCCGTGCACGTGGAGGCCGACTGGTTCCCGCCGCAGAACGCGACCCAGAACTTCTGGCGCGGTGCGGAGAACCTGTCCGTCAACCCGACCGGCGGCACCGACCGCTGGGCCGTGTCCCAGGCCTCGGCGTACCGCCGGATGCATGTGCGCGGCAACCTGGAACTGAGCGACGGCGGCTGGTCCAGCGGCGGTTTCATGGCCGACACCAAGATCGACGGCCAGGTCCGCTCCGGCACCCAGCAGCAGTGGCTGACCCGCAACTCCCAGCTGGGCTCCTGGACGGGGTCGAACTGGAACATGGTCTTCGTCGGCAGCCAGGGCGTCCCCGGCACGAGCTTCCCCAACCCGCCGCACACCACCGTGGACCGCTCCCCCGTCGTCCGCGAGAAGCCCTTCCTCACCGTGGACGCCACCGGCGCCTACAAGGTCGTCGTACCCGCCCCGCGCACCGACTCCACGGGCACCACGTGGGCCGCCGGCGGCACCCCCGCCGGAACCCAGCTCGGCATGGACCGCTTCCACGTCGTGAAGGCGGGCGCGACCGCGGCCCAGATCAACGCCGCCCTCGCCGCGGGCAAGGACCTCCTGGTCACCCCCGGGGTGTACCACCTGAACGAGACCCTTCGGGTCACCCGCCCCGGCACCGTGGTCCTCGGCCTCGGACTCGCCACCTTCGTCCCCGACAACGGCGTCACCGCCATGACCGTCGCCGACGTCGACGGGGTGAAGATCGCGGGCGTCCTCTTCGACGCCGGCACGGTCAACTCGCCGACCCTGCTGGAGCTCGGCCCCGCCGGATCGTCCGCCTCCCACGCCACCGACCCGACCTCGCTCCACGACGTGTACTTCCGCGTCGGCGGCGCGGCCGTCGGCAAGGCCACCACCAGCCTGGTCGTCAACAGCGACCATGTCATCGGCGACCACCTGTGGGTCTGGCGCGCGGACCACGGCACCGGCGTCGGCTGGAACACCAACACCGCCGACACCGGCCTTGTCGTCAACGGCGACGACGTCACCATGTACGGCCTGTTCGTCGAGCACTACCAGAAGCACCAGACCGTCTGGAACGGCAACCGCGGCCGGACGTACTTCTACCAGAACGAGATGCCGTACGACCCGCCCAACCAGGCATCCTGGATGAACGGCACCACCCAGGGCTACGCCGCCTACAAGGTCGCCGACTCGGTCACCAGCCACCAGGCCTACGGACTCGGCAGCTACTGCTACTTCAACGTCAACCCCGGCGTCACCGCCGAGCACGCCATCGAGGCCCCCGATCGTCCCGACGTCCGCTTCCGGAGCATGGTCACCGTCTCCCTCGGCGGGACCGGCACGATCCGGCACGTCGTCAACGACCGCGGCGGCCCGTCCAACTCCTCCACCAACGTCGCGAACCTGGCGAGTCACCCATGACCCGACTCCTGACCCGGCTGCTCGGCCTCATGGCACTGGCCCTCGGACTCGGCATCGTCGTACCCGCCCAAGCGGCCACGGCCGCACCGGAGTTCAAGGTTCTCGCCTTCTACAACGGCACCTGGGACGCGGCCCACATCGACTTCGTCAAGGAAGCCAACGACTGGTTCCCGCGCACCGCGGCCGCCAACGACTTCACGTACACGGCGACCACCGACTGGAACCTCCTCGCCAACGGCGGCGTGGACGCGTACGACGTCGTCGTCTTCCTCGACGACGCCCCGCAGGGCGCCGCGCAACGCGCTGGATTCGAGCGGTACATACGGGGCGGCGGAGCGTGGCTCGGCTTCCACGTCTCGGCGTTCACCACCAACGCCTCCAGCTGGAACTGGTACTACAACGAGTTCCTGGGCAGCGGGAACTTCCGCTCCAACACCTGGGGCCCGACCACCGCTCTCGTACGGACCGAGAACGCGTCCCATCCAGCGGCGGCCGGCCTGCCCGCGACATGGACCTCGGCCGTGAGCGAGTGGTACAGCTGGTCGAACAACCTGCGGGCGAACCCGTCGATCAAGGTACTCGCCTCGGTCGACCCGGCCGGCTTCCCGCTGGGCACCGACCCGAACCAGACCTGGTACAGCGGCGACTACCCCCTCGTGTGGACCAACACGCAGTACCGCATGCTGTACGCCAACTTCGGTCACAACGCCATGAACTACACCACCAACACCCGGCTCTCCTCCAGCTTCGCCAGCCCCACGCAGAACCGTCTCCTCATCGACGGCCTCAGGTGGCTGGCGGGCACCGGCACCACCACTCCACCCGGTCCGTTCCCCGGGGACTCCTGGTACGCCCTGGCCGCCGAGGCAAACGGCCTGTGCGTCGACGTACGGGCGGCGGCCACGGCCAACGGCACACCCGTCCAGCAGTACACCTGCAACGGCACCCAGGCCCAGCAGTTCCGCTTCACCCCGACGACCGACGGCCACACCCGCATCGGCGTCCGCACCGCACCCCAGCAGGTTGTCGATGTGACCGACCGGGCGACAACCGACGGGGCACCCCTGCAGCTGTGGTCCTACGGGGGCGGCACCAACCAGCAATGGCTGCCGGTGGCCGAGCCCTCCGGCCGGTACCACTTCGTCGCCCGCCACAGCGGCAAGTGCCTCACCACCACCGGCACGACCACGGTCGGCGCGCCCCTCGTCCAACGCTCCTGCGACGGCTCCCGGGCGCAGAGCTTCCGCCCCACCGCCGTCCCCTAGGCGCCACACCCACACGGAGGCACCGCACCCACACGGATCACCCTGCCGATACCGCCGCCCCCCGGGCGGCGGTATCGGCATGCACACCCGGCGGCCCGGGACGATCATCCGTACAGGGCAGGCATCCGGCGACCGGACCTCTCGCCCCCACGCCTCGCCTTTCCGCTCGACCCGCAGCAGGGAGCCAGATGGGCCGCCGCCTGATCCTTCGATGCCGTACCGTCCTCGCCGCCACGGCTCTCGCCGCCGTGACGGCGGCGGCGCCCGGACCGCCACCACTGCCCGACACCCCCGCCTCCGCGGCCACACCCGGCCCGCCGCCCGTCTTCACCTCGTCGGCCGCCTCCGACACCCCCACGGCCGCTTTCGACCCCTCGCCCGCCCGGGCGAGCCTGGAGCGCCTGTTGCCCTCCCGGGCCGCGCAGTTCACCCTGGTCCCGGTCGAGGAGCCCGCCTCGGGCGCCTCCTTCTCGGTCTCGGGCGAGGCCGGGGCGATCCTGGTACGTGGCACCTCGCCGGCCACCCTCCTCACCGGCGTCGGCTGGTACCTGAAGCAGGTCGCCGGGGTCGACCTCGGATGGCCCGGCGCCAGCGTCGACCTGCTGCCCGGCACGCTCCCCGCGGTCTCCGGGACCATCACCCGATCGGCGGCCGTGCCCCACCGCTACGCCCTGAACGACACCGACGAGGGGTACTCCGGCGCGTACCGCGACTTCGCCTCCTACCAGCACGAGATCGACCTCATGGCGCTGCACGGCGTGAACGAGGTCTTCGTCCCGACGGGCGCCGAGTACCCGTACCACCGGGCGCTCCAGGAGTTCGGCTACAGCGCGGCGGAGTTGCGCGACTGGATCCCCGCCCCGGCCCATCAGGGCTGGTGGCTGCTGCAGAACCTGTCGGGCTTCGCGGGCCCGGTCTCCGAGCAGCTGATCGAGGCCCGCGCGACGCTGGGGGGCCGGATCGCGCGGCACCTGCGTTCGCTGGGGATGACACCCGTGCTGCCGGGGTTCTTCGGCACGGTGCCCCCGGACTTCGCCGCGCGGAACCCGGGCGCGGTCACCGTCCCACAGGGCAGATGGGTGAGTTTCGACCGGCCCGACTGGCTCGATCCGACCGGTCCCGTCTTCGCCCGGCTCGCCGCCGCCTACTACCGGTTCCAGCAGGGGCGGTTCGGGGCCACCGACATGGTCAAGATGGACCTGCTGCACGAGGGAGGGATCGCGGGAACCGTCGACGTCGCGGCGGCCGCCGGAGCCGTCCAGCGGGCCCTGGAAGCGGCGCGTCCCGGCGCCACCTGGGTCATGCTCGGCTGGCAGCACAACCCGACCCCGGCCCTCCTGAGCGGCGTCGACCGCCGCCGGGTCCTGATCGTCGACGGCCTCTCCGACCGCTACGACGGGCTCGATCGCGAGACTGCCTGGGGTGGCACGCCGTACGCCTTCGGCACGATCCCCAACTTCGGCGGCCACACCAGCCTCGGCGCCAACACAGGGGCGTGGGTGGACCGCTTCCACACCTGGCTCGCCGAGCAGGACAGCGCGCTGCGCGGCATCGCGTACCTCCCCGAGGGCACCGGCGGAAATCCCGCCGCGTTCGACCTCTTCACCGAACTCGCCTGGCAGCCGGGCCCGATCGACCAGAAGAGCTGGTTCGCCGGGTACGCGGCCCGGCGCTACGGCGGTACGGATCCGCACGCGGCCGCCGCGTGGGAGCAGCTGCGGCTCGGCCCGTACAGCATGGGGTCCGGCACGTGGAGCGAGCCGCAGGACAGCCTCTTCGCCGCGCGGCCCGGTCTGACGGCGGCCACCGCCGCGAAATGGAGCCCGAAGGCGATGCGGTACGACGCCACGACGGTGGAGCGGGCGCTCGCGGAACTGCTCCAGGTGGCGCCCCGGCTGCAGGCCACCGACGCGTACCGCTTCGACCTCGTGGACGTGGCACGTCAGGCGCTCGCGAACCGCAGCCGGGTCCTGCTCCCCCGTATCAAGGGCGCCTACGAGGCCGAGGACCTGGCGGGCTTCCGGGCGCTGGTACGGGAGTGGCGGGCGCACGAGGAGCTGCTCGGGCGGCTCGTCGGCTCCGACCGGCGGTTCCTGCTCGGTCCCCGGCTCGCCGACGCGCGCTCCTGGGGCGCCGGCCCGGCCGAGAGCGACCGGCTGGAGTACGACGCCCGGTCGATCCTCACCACCTGGGCCGACCGGGTGCCGAGCGAGGCGGGCGGCCTGCACGACTACGCCAACCGTGAATGGGCCGGTCTCGTCCAGGACGTCTACGCGCCCCGCTGGGCCGCCTACTTCGCGAGTCTCGACAGCGCCCTGGTGGACGGCGCGGAGCCGGTCGCCGTCGACTGGTTCGCGCGGGACGACGCGTGGGCGCACGACCGCCGGCGCTACCCGACGACGCCCACGGGTGACCCGCTCGCCCTGGCGGGCGAGGTGCGGGCGGCCCTGGCGGCGTCGTCCGCGGTCGCGTCGCCCGGCGCCGCTCGCGCCGGAACGCCCGTACGCGCCGGGCGATGAGTTCTCGCCGCCCCCGAAGTCCTCTTGGCGGACGCTGTGGCCGATGCGCCGGCGGACGCTGTGCCCGAAGACCCGGCGAACGCTGTGCCCGATGAAGGAGAACCCGTGACGGACGATGTCTGGCCGATGGTGCACGCCGAGCGTGCGGCGCTGATCGACGAACTCACCGACCTCGATGCCGAGAAGTGGCGGAAACCGTCGCTCTGTGCCGGATGGACCGTGCACGACGTGCTCGCCCATCTGGTCGACAACGCCCGCACGACACGCCTGGGTTTCGTGAGGGGCATGGTCGTCGCGCGGTTCGACTTCGACCGCCAGAACACGCGCGGTGTGGAGCGCGAGCGCGGGACGGCACCGCGGGAGACGCTGGAGCGGTTCCGTCGGGTGGCGTCGAGGACGTCGGCCCCTCCCGGGCCCTTGGACAGTCGGCTCGTCGAGGAGATCGTCCACGGCGAGGACATCCGTCGGCCCCTGGGCCTCGCCCGCTCCTACCCGCCGCAGGCCGTCAGCCGGTCCCTCCGGCTGCAGGCACGGACCCCGGCGTCCTTCGGCGGGGCCAAGGAGCTGCTGACCCGCGTCCGACTCACGGCGACGGACGCCGACCTGACGGTCGGAACGGGGCCGGAGGTGAACGGCCCCGCGCTGTCCCTTCTGCTGTCCGTGATGGGGCGTCGGGCGGCGCTGGACGATCTCCGCGGCCCCGGCGTCGCCACGCTGTCGGCCGACGCCTGAGCTGCCGTCCGGCAGCCCGGCGACCCCGTCCCCATTACCGCCCCCAACCGGCCACGCGCAAGGCGTCGGGCCGGAGAATCCTCGCCGACGCACTAGACTGGCGGGCTGTTTGGCGTCGGACCGGAACAACCTGGGCAGACCCGGGCTCCGCCGACGACCCGGAGTTGCCGGGAACGAGACACGAGGTCCGATGGCAGCCACACCAGAGCACGGTGACACCACTCTGCTCCACGACGGGGACGCGTGGGAGGAGGAGTCCGGCAAGTCCGCCCGGTTCTCCGCCGGGCCCGCCGCCCCGGTGCGCACCCTCATCGACATCTTCGAGGCGTCCGTCCAGGCCTACCCCGACGAGCTCGCCCTGGACGACGGCCACACCCGGCTGACCTACCGGGCGCTCGCCACGGAGGTCGAGCGCCGGCGGCGCGCCCTGGCCGCCGCAGGAGTGGGGCTCGGCGACCGGGTCGGCGTCCGGGTGCCCTCCGGCACCAACGAGCTGTACGCGGCCATCCTCGCCGTACTCGCCGCGGGAGCCGCCTATGTGCCGGTCGACGCCGAGGACCCGGACGAGCGGGCCGAGCTGGTCTTCGGCGAGGCCGGAGTGCGGGCCGTGCTGGGCGGCGGGCAGCGGATCGACGTCATCGGGAGCGACGTCGCCGGGCACGCGGGTGACCTCGCCGGGCGCACGGACGACCGTGCCGCCGCGCGGCCCGGCCCCGAGCACGACGCGTGGATCATCTTCACCTCCGGCTCCACCGGCAAGCCCAAGGGCGTCGCCGTCAGCCACCGCAGCGCCGCCGCGTTCGTGGACGCCGAGGCCGCGCTCTTCCTCGTCGAGGAGCCGATCGGAGCCGGCGACCGGGTCATGGCGGGGCTCTCCGTCGCCTTCGACGCCTCCTGCGAGGAGATGTGGCTGGCCTGGCGCTACGGCGCCTGCCTGGTGCCCGTCCCCCGGTCCCAGGTGCGCAGCGGCGCCGACCTCGGCCCCTGGCTGGTGGAGCAGGAGATCACCGTGGTCTCCACCGTGCCGACCCTCGCCGCGCTCTGGGATCCGGAGACCCTCGACGAGGTCCGACTGCTGATCTTCGGCGGCGAGGCCTGCCCGCCCGAGCTGACCCAGCGCCTGGTCACCGAGGGCCGCGAGGTCTGGAACACGTACGGCCCCACCGAGGCCACCGTCGTCGCCTGCGCCTCCCTCCTGACCGGTGAGGAGCCCATCCGGATCGGCCTCCCGCTGAACGGCTGGGAACTGGCCGTGGTCGACGAGTCCGGCGAACCGGTGCCGATGGGCGGCAGCGGCCAGCTGGTGATCGGCGGCGTCGGGCTCGCCCGCTACCTCGACCCCGAGAAGGACGCGGAGAAGTACGCCCCGCTGGAATCCCTCGGCTGGGAGCGGGCGTACCGCAGCGGCGACCTCGTCCGTGCCGAGCCGGAGGGCCTGGTCTTCCTCGGCCGCGGCGACGAGCAGATCAAGCTCGGCGGCCGCCGCATCGAGCTGGGCGAAGTGGACTCCGCCCTGCAGGCCCTGCCCGGCGTCGCCGGGGCGGCCGCCGCCGTCCGTACCGCGCGCAGCGGCAACCAGCTGCTCGTCGGCTATCTCGTGACGCAGGAAGGCTGGGACCACGCGGCGGCGGTCGAGCGGCTGCGCGCCGAGCTGCCCGCCGCCCTCGTGCCGCTCCTGGCACCCGTCGCCGAGCTGCCCACCCGCACCTCGGGCAAGGTCGACCGGGACGCGCTGCCCTGGCCACTCCCCGAAATGGAGACCACCGGCCCCTCCGAGCAGCTGTACGGCACCGAGGCATGGCTCGCCGAGCAGTGGAGCGAGACCCTCGGGGTGGCCGTCACCGGCGCCGCCGACGACTTCTTCGCCATCGGCGGCAACAGCCTCGCCGCCGCCCAGCTCACCACCCGGCTGCGCACCCGCTATCCGAGCGCGGCCGTCGTCGACATCTACCAGCAGTCCACCCTGCGCAAGCTGGCCAGGCACCTGCAGAAGTCCGTCCAGGACGACGGGGCCGTACGGACCGTTCAGCCGGTCCCGTTCCGGTCCGGGCTCGTCCAGACCGTCCTGCTGCTCCCGCTCTTCACCGTGGTCGGGCTGCGCTGGACGGTGGCGCTGCTCGCGCTGGGCAACGTCCTGCACTGGTTCGGGCCCTACGCGTGGGCGCCGACCGCCTCGTGGTGGCTCGTCGCCGCCGGCGCGGCGCTGCTCTTCAGCCCGCCCGGCCGGCTCGCGATCGCGGCGGGTGGCGCACGACTGCTGCTGCGCGGGGTCAAGGCGGGACGCCACCCACGCGGCGGAAGCGTCCACCTGCGCCTCTGGACGGCCGAACGGCTTGCCGAGTGCGTCGGCGCGACCTCGCTGACCGGTTCCTGGCTGGAGCGCTACGCGCGGGCGCTCGGCGCCAAGGTCGGCCCCGACGTGGACCTCCACTCGCTGCCGCCGGTCACGGGCATGCTCAAGCTCGGCCGCGGCTGCGCCGTGGAGTCCGAGGTGGACCTCTCCGGTTACTGGCTGGACGGCGACCGGCTGGAGATCGGCCCGGTCAAGGTGGGCGCGGGCGCGGTGGTCGGCACCCGCAGCCTGCTGTTCCCCGGGGCTCGGGTCGGCAAGCGGGCCGAGGTGGCCCCCGGCTCCGCCGTGGCCGGGCAGATCCCGACCGGACAGCGCTGGGCCGGAGCACCCGCGGGCAAGCTCGGCAAGGCCAAGCGGAACTGGCCCAAGGAGCGACCGGTGCGCACGCTCCGCTGGCGGGCCGTATACGGAGCGACCGGCTTCTTCCTCTCGGCGCTGCCGGTGCTCGCCGGCCTGCCCGCGCTGCTCGTCGTGAGCCGCTTCGTGCCGTCCGGCGCCGGGCTCGCCGAGGCGCTGTCGGGTGCGCTGCTCGCCGTGGTGCCCGGAGCGCTCGCCTACGGGTTCGCGTACGCGTCGCTCGTGCTCGTCTCGGTACGGCTGCTCAGCCTCGGGCTGCGCACCGGAAGCCATCCGACGCACAGCCGGGTCGCCTGGCAGGCGTGGACCGTCACGCAGCTGATGGACCTGGCGCGGGAGACGCTCTTCCCCCTCTACGCCGGGCTGATCACTCCGGTCTGGCTGCGGCTGCTCGGCATGAAGATCGGCCGGGGCGCCGAGGTGTCCACGGTGCTCGCGCTGCCGAGCCTCACCACCGTCGGCGAGGGCGCGTTCCTCGCCGACGACACCCTGACCGCCCCGTACGAACTGGGCGGTGGCTGGGTCCGGATCGGGCACTCCGAGATCGGTCGCCGGGCGTTCCTCGGCAACTCCGGCATGACCGCGCCGGGCCGTACGGTGCCGGACGACGGCCTGGTCGGGGTGTTGTCCGCGACGCCGAAGAAGGCCAAGAAGGGCAGCTCGTACCTGGGTCTGCCGCCGGTCAGGCTGCCGCGGTCCGCCGCGGACTCCGACCGGAGCAGGACGTACGACCCGCCCGCGCGCCTGCTGTGGGCGCGCGGCCTGGTGGAGCTGTGCCGGCTGGTTCCGGTGTTCTGCTCGGCCGCCCTCGCGGTCCTGACCGTGGCGGCGCTCTGCGCCCTGGTCACGGCGACCGGTCTGGGGATCTGGGGCACGGCGTCGCTGTCCGGGGTGGTCCTGCTCGCCTCGGGTGCGGCCGCGTGCCTCGTCTCGGTGGCCGCCAAGTGGCTGCTCGTGGGCCGGCACCGGACGGGCGAGCACCCGCTCTGGTCCGGCTTCGTGTGGCGCAACGAACTGGCCGACACCTTCGTCGAGGTCCTCGCCGTGCCGTGGCTGGTCGGATCGGTGCCGGGCACGCCGCTCCTCAACCTGTGGCTGCGCGGGCTCGGGGCCCGGGTCGGCCGGGGCGTGTGGTGCGAGAGCTACTGGCTGCCCGAGACGGACCTGGTCGTCCTGGGCGACGCGGTCAGCGTGAACCGGGGCTGTGTGTTGCAGACTCACCTCTTCCACGACCGGATCTTGAGGACGGATACTGTGGTCCTCCGCGAGGGCGCCACCCTGGGCCCGGGCGGAATCGTCCTGCCCGGCAGTTCGGTCGGGGCCCGCAGCACGCTGGGTCCCGCCTCTCTCGTGATGGCCGGGGAATCCGTCCCCGCCGACACCCGCTGGCTGGGCAATCCGATCGAGGCGTGGCGGGCCTGAACGGGCAGCACGAGCACAGCACAGGGCAGGGAGCGGGAGCAGCAGTGAGCGGCGAGCGGACAACGGCATCGGACCCGTACTTCCCTGACCACGGCGACTCCCGTTACCGCGTGCATCGGTACGAACTCGCTCTGGAGTACCGTCCCGGCCCCAACCGGCTGGCCGGGACGGCCCGGCTGAGCGCGATCGCCGGGCGGGCAGCGCTCACCGAGTTCCACCTGAACCTCTCCGAGTTCAAGGTCGGCCGGATCCTCGTGGACGGCCGCGCACCGCACTACACCCACCGCGGCGGCAAGCTCCGCGTCCGGCCGGCCAAGCCGCTGCCCGCGGGCGCCGCGTTCACCGTGGAGGTGCACTACGCGGGCAACCCCAAGCCGGTGCGCAGCCCCTGGGGCGGGCTCGGCTGGGAGGAGCTGACCGACGGCGCGCTGGTGGCGAGCCAGCCCATCGGCGCGCCCTCCTGGTACCCCTGCAACGACCGGCCCGCCGACAAGGCCTCGTACCAGATCTCGGTCAACACGCCCTCCGCGTACACCGTGGTGGCGGGCGGCCGGCTGCTCACCCGTACGACCAGGGCCAGCACGACCACCTGGGTGTACGAGCAGCCCGCGCCCACCTCCAGCTACCTGGTCGGCCTCTCCATCGGCATGCACCAGACGGTGCTGCTCGGGGACCCCGGGCTCGGTGGCGTGACACAGAGCGCCCATGTGCCGGCGCATCTGCTGCCCCGCTTCTCCCGCGACTTCGCCCGGCAACCCGCCATGATGCAGCTGTTCGAGGAGCTCTTCGGGCCGTATCCGTTCGGTGAGTACGCGGTGGTCGTCGCCGACGAGGAACTGGACGTGCCGGTGGAGGCCCAGGGGCTCTCCCTCTTCGGCACCAACCACGTCGACGGCGCGCGCGGTTCCGAGCGGCTCGTCGCCCACGAGCTCGCGCATCAGTGGTTCGGGAACAGCGTGACCATCGCCGACTGGCGGCACATCTGGCTGAACGAGGGCCTGGCCAAGTACGCCGAGTGGCTCTGGTCGGAGCGCTCCGGCGGCCGCACGGCGCACGAGCTCGCGGCCATGGCGCACCGGATGCTGGCCGCGCAGCCGCGGGACCTGAAGCTCGCCGACCCCGGGCGCAAGCTGATGTTCGACGACCGTCTGTACGAGCGCGGGGGGCTCACCGTGCACGCGATCCGCTGCGCGCTGGGCGACGGCGCCTTCTTCCGCATGCTGCGCGACTGGGCGACCGTGCACCGCCACGGCGTGGTGACCACCGCGGCCTTCACGGCCCACGTGTCCCGCTACGCCGACCAGCCGGTGGACGCTCTGCTCACGGCCTGGCTGCACCAGCCGTCGCTGCCGCCGCTCCCGTCACCCCACGGCTCCCCGTCGATACCGGAGCGCCCGGCCTATCCGCCCACGAACGGCGACGCGAAGGGCCGGGGCAGGGCCTCCGCGTAGGGGCAGGACCTCCGCTCGGGGTCTCCGCTCAGGGGCCCCGCTCAGGGGCCCCGCCACCCCGCCGCACGAGGGCGGCCGGGCGTCATGCCTCGCGCGCGCCCTCGTACATGGCCTCGACGAGCTCGGCGTACTCCCGCTCCACGACGGGCCGCTTGACCTTGAGGCTCGGGGTGAGTTCCCCGTGCTCGATGTCGAGGTCGCGCGGCAGAACCGCGAACTTCTTGATCGTCTGCCACCGCTGCAGGTCGCCGTTGACGCGCTGGACGAAGCCGTCGATCAGCGCATGCGCCTCCGGTGCGGAGACGACCTCGGCGTAGCTGCGCCCCTCAAGGCCCTGAGACACCGACCAGGGCATGATCGCGCTCTCGTCGAGCGTGATCAGGGCGGTGCAGTAATTGCGGTTGTTGCCGATGACCAGGATGTTGCTGACGTACGGGCAGGCGGCCTTGAAACGGCTCTCGATCTCCGTGGGTGCGATGTACTTGCCGCCGGAGGTCTTGAACAGGTCCTTCTTGCGGTCGGTGATCCGGACGAAGCCGTCCGTGTCGATCTCGCCGATGTCGCCGGTGTGGAACCAGCCGTCGCTCTCCAGCACCTCGGCGGTCTTCTCCGGGAGGTTGTGGTAGCCGCGCATGACGCCGGGACCCCGCAGGAGAATCTCCCCGTCCTCGGCCATGCGGACCTCGGTGCCGGGCAGGGGCCTGCCGACCGTGCCCACCCTGAAGTCGTCGACCGGGTTGACCGTGACGGCCGCGCTGGTCTCCGTCAGGCCGTAGCCCTCGAGAACGGGCACGCCCGCACCCGCGAAGAAGTAGCCGATGTCGGCGGCGAGCGCGGCGCTTCCCGACGCGCTGCCGCGGAGTTCGCCGCCGAAGGCCGCACGGATCTTGCCGTAGACCAGCTTGTCGGCGAGGGCGTGCTGCACGGAGAGCCACCGGGGCACGGTGCGTCTGCCCGTCGCCACCATGGTCTCCTGCCCGGTCCTGGCGTGGTCGCGGGCGACCTTCGCGGCCCACAGGAAGATCTTGTACTTGACCCCGCCCTCGGCCTTCGCCCTGGCGGCGATGCCGTTGTAGACCTTCTCGAAGATCCTCGGTGCGGACGCCATCACGGTGGGCCGGACGGCGGGCAGGTTGGTGACGATGCGGTCGATGCGGCCGTCCACCGCGATCACGCTTCCCGTCCTCACCTGCCCCGAGATCAGGGCGTTGCCGAAGACATGGGACAACGGCAGCCACAGAAACTGCACGTCGTCGGGGAGCAGCAGCCCGCTGACCTCCTGCGCGACGGCCTGGTAGGACCAGCAGTCGTGCACCAGACGCACGCCCTTCGGGCGGCCGGTCGTTCCGGAGGTGTAGATCAGGGTGGCGAGCTGATCCCGCTCCAGGGCACCGACAGTCTCGTCGACAGCCTCCGGATGCTTCTGAAGGTACGCGGTGCCTCGCTGCTCCAGCTCGGCGAGGGTCAGCACGTCCAGCCCCTCGACCGGGGGCAGGTCCGGCTCCGGGTCGAAGAGGATCGCGTGGTCGAGCCCGGGCAGGCGTTCTGTCTGGGCGGCCACCTTGGCGAGCTGCTCGGCGTTCTCGACGAAGACGGCCCGGCTGCCGGAGTCGGCGAGGATGTAGGCCGTCTCGTCGGCGTCGGTGCTCGGATAGACGGCGGTCGCGGCGCCTCCCGCGCACATCACGCCCAGATCGGCGAGGATCCACTCCATCCGTGTCGAGGAGGAGATGGCCACCCGCTCCTCCGGCCGCAGCCCGAGGGTGAGCAGGCCGGCCGCGATGGCCTTCACGCGCTCCCCGGTCTGCGCCCACGTCAGCGAGCGCCACTCCTCGGCGCCGGGAGCGCCGTGGGCGGCCGCCACGGGGTGGCGATAGGCCTCCCGGTCGGGTGTGGCCTCGACTCTGGAGAGGAAGATGTGCGCCACCGACGGCGGGCGGCTCTCAAGAAGGTGCTGCGCGGAATTCATGTCAACCCCCCGGGCCCGGACTGCCCGTCGACGATTCATTGACCGGCCGGTAACGTGCGAGCAGTGGTGAGGCTAAGGGGAAACTCGCCGGTGCGTAAGAGAGCAGGCGAAGAAAGCGCTCGAAGCTCCGCCGGCGGATCGGTGGCGTAGCCCCCGGCCGTGGTGCCGGGCCGGAACCCGCGTGCCGGAGCGGTCCCCCACGATCGAACATACGATGGGCGGGAGCCGGCGTCGGCAGCTCGTCGTGCCGGTCGTCCGACGCGAGCAGGGCGGAGACGCATGGCACAGGTCACCGACGCGGCACGGACCGTCATCCTGACGGTGGACGACGACCCGGGAGTGTCCCGCGCCATCGCCCGCGACCTGCGGCGCCGCTACGGCGGCGGCTACCGGATCGTGCGCGCCGAATCCGGCGAGTCCGCCCTTGAGGCGCTGCGCGAGCTGAAGCTGCGGGGCGACCTGGTGGCCGTGATCCTCGCCGACTACCGCATGCCGCAGATGAACGGCATCGAGTTCCTGGAGCAGGCCCTCGGCGTGTATCCGGGGGCCCGGCGTGTGCTGCTGACCGCGTACGCCGACACCAACGCGGCCATCGACGCGATCAACGTCGTCGACCTCGACCACTACCTGCTCAAGCCGTGGGACCCGCCCGAGGAGAAGCTCTACCCGGTCGTGGACGACCTCCTGACGGCCTGGCGCTCCAGTGACTACCGGCCGGTACCCGCGACGAAGGTGGTCGGGCACCGCTGGTCGGCGCGCTCCTCGTACGTGCGCGAGTTCCTGGCCCGCAACCAGGTGCCGTACCGCTGGTACTCGTCCGACGAGCCCGAGGGACGGCGGCTCCTCGACGCGGCCGGGGGCGACGGCCATCGGCTGCCCCTGGTGATCACGCCGGACGGCACCGCGCTGGTCGAGCCGGATGCGCCCGAGCTCGCCGCCCACGTGGGGCTCGCCACGACGCCGACCGCCGATTTCTACGACCTCGTCGTCATCGGCGGCGGCCCGGCCGGGCTCGGCGCGGCGGTGTACGGGGCGTCCGAGGGGCTCCGTACCGTCCTGGTGGAGCGCTCGGCGACCGGCGGGCAGGCCGGCCAGAGCTCCCGGATCGAGAACTACCTCGGTTTCCCGGACGGCGTCTCCGGTGGGCAGCTCACCGAACGCGCCCGCCGCCAGGCCGGCCGCTTCGGTGCCGAGATCCTCACCGCGCGGGAGGTCACGGGTCTCGAGGTGAACGGCGCGGCGCGCGTCGTCCGCTTCTCGGACGGTACGGAGGTCGCCGCGCACAGCGTCATCCTGGCGACCGGTGTGTCCTACCGGCAGCTCCGTGCGCCGGGCTGCGAGGACCTGACCGGGCGCGGCGTGTACTACGGCTCCTCCCTCACCGAGGCGTCCTCCTGCGAGGACCAGGACGTGTACATCGTCGGCGGCGCGAACTCCGCCGGGCAGGCCGCGGTGTTCCTGGCGCGGGGCGCGAAGTCGGTGACGCTCCTGGTGCGTGGGGAGTCCCTTGCGGCATCGATGTCGTACTACCTGATCCAGCAGATCGAGGACGCTCCGAACATCACCGTGCGGTCCAGAACCGTCGTCCAGGCCGCACACGGCGAGGAGCACCTGGAACAGCTGACCCTGCGGGACGCCGTGACCGGCGCCACCGAAGTCGTCGACGCCCAGTGGATGTTCGTCTTCATCGGAGCGGCCCCGCTGACCGACTGGCTCGACGGGACGGTGCTGCGCGACGAGCACGGCTTCATCCTGGCCGGGCCGGATCTCACGCCGGACGGGCGGCCGCCGGCCGAGTGGGACCTCGACCGGCCGCCGTACCACCTGGAGACGAACGTGCCCGGCGTGTTCGTGGCGGGCGACGCGCGTGCCCGGTCCGCGAAGCGCGTCGCCTCCGCCGTAGGAGAGGGAGCGATGGCCGTGATGCTCGTCCACCGGTACCTGGAGCAGTCATGAGCGGCCAGGTCATGCCCTGCGACCAGCACGAGATCTCCTCGCTGTTCCTGTTCGAGAAGCTCTCGCCCGAGCAACTCGCACGACTGTGCGCCGAGGGACGGGTGGAACGGTTCGGGACCGGCCCGGTCTACACCGAGGGCGACCCGGCCACCTGCTTCTACGTGATGATCGAGGGCACCGTCGTCCTGTCCCGGCGGGTCGGCGGCGACGACGTGGAGGTGAGCCGCACCTCGCAGCGCGGCGTGTACGCGGGGGCCATGCAGGCGTATCTGGGCGACCGGGTGCCCCAGACGTACAACAACTCCATGCGGGTGACCGAGCCCACCCGGTTCTTCGTCCTGCCGGCGCAGTCGTTCGCGGACATCATGCGGGAGTGGTTCCCGATGGCGGCGCACCTGCTCGAAGGGCTCTTCTTCGGGTCCAAGAACACCCAGCGCGCCATCGGCCAGCGTGAACGGCTGCTGGCGCTCGGATCGTTGTCCGCCGGACTCACCCACGAGCTCAACAACCCGGCCGCGGCGGCCGTCCGGGCCACCGCGGACCTGCGGGAGCGGGTCGGCAAGATGCGGCACAAGCTGGCGATCATCGCCCGGGGCCCCTACTCCCGGGAGGCCCTCGCCGAGCTCATCGAGATCCAGGAGCGCACGGCCGAACGGGTCGCCAAAGCGCCGGTGTTGAGCCCGATGGAGGCCTCCGACCGGGAGGACGAGCTCACCGACTGGCTGGAGGACCGCGGCATCCCGGAAGGCTGGCGGGTCGCGCCCACCTTCGTCCAGGCGGGTCTCGACACGGACTGGCTGGAGCAGGTGGCGGCGACCGTGGCCGAGGACGTCCTGCCGGGAGCCGTCGGCTGGCTCAACTACACGGTCGAGACCGAGCTGCTGATGGACGAGATCGCCGACTCCACGAACCGCGTCTCCCACCTGGTGGACGCGGCCAAGCAGTACGCGCAGCTCGACCGTGCCCCGCACCGTGACGTCGACGTCCACGAACTCCTCGACAGCACGCTGCTGATGCTGTCCGGCAAGATCGGTCCCCGGGTGCGCGTGGTCAAGGACTACGACCGTTCCCTGCCCGACGTACCCGCCTATCCGGCGGAGCTGAACCAGGTGTGGACCAACCTCATCGACAACGCGGTGTCCGCCATCGGGAGCGCCGGCGGCGACGGCACCCTGACGGTCCGCACGGCCCGGGAGGGCGACCGCCTGCTCGTGGAGTTCCGCGACACCGGCCCCGGTGTTCCCGAGGACATCCGCAGTCGTATCTTCGACCCCTTCTTCACGACCAAACCGGTCGGCGAAGGCACCGGTCTCGGCCTCGACATCTCCTGGCGGATCGTCGTGAGCAAGCACCACGGGAGCCTCCAGGTCGAGTCCGTGCCGGGCGACACCCGGTTCCAGGTGCTGCTGCCGCTGACCGCCCCCGAGAGCGAAGCCGAAACCGAAGCCGAGACCGGAACCGGAACCACGGCCGACACCGAAACCGCGACCGGCCCCGAGACCGCCGAGGAGCCCGCATGACCGAGATCGAGGGAATCGACCCGAGCGTCCCGCCCAGCGGCACGGGCTGCGCGGACTGCGACACGGTGGGCGGCTGGTGGTTCCACCTGCGGCGCTGCGCCCAGTGCGGCCACATCGGCTGCTGCGACTCCTCGCCGGCCCAGCACGCCACCGCCCACTGGAAGTCCACCGGGCATCCCCTGGTGCAGAGCTTCGAGCCGGGCGAGGACTGGTTCTGGAACTACGACACCGACGACCTGTACGAAGCCGGCCCCGTACTCGCCCCTCCGGGCGGCCACCCGGCCGACCAGCCGGCCCCGGGCCCGGCCGGCCGCGTCCCCCAGGAGTGGCAGCGGCTGCTCCATCGCTGAGGACCCGGCCGGAACCGGCTGACACGGGGCGTCCCGATATTCGATCAGGGGTGCGCGGCCGCCGTTCGTCCGCCTAAGGTGGGCGTGCAGCTGGTTCGCCCCGTCCGCCAGGCGGGATGCGTCGTAAGAGGGAACCCGGTGGGAATCCGGGACTGCCCCGCAGCGGTGAGTGGGAACGACCGCCGTCATACGCACTGGGCCCGGACGGGTCTGGGAAGCGACGGCCAGTAGGTGTCTGCCCCGGCAGACGTGCCCGCGAGTCCGAAGACCTGCCCGTTGCCCGCACGTGGACGATTCCGCGTGCGGTGATCCCGGTGACCTCGTGGGCGGGTCGGCGTACTCATCGAGCGGCACGTGCGGTGTATCCGCGACGTGTTCCGCCCGGTCGTTCGTTCCTTCGCGTCCACGTCCCGTCTCCGGGGCGCTCAGGACACATCTCGCGAAGGAGAGTTCCGTGACACCGAAGCCCGCAGCCGCGGCAGCACGAGCCACCGTGTACGGGTACCCCCGCCAGGGGCAGAACCGCGAACTGAAGAAGGCCGTCGAGGGGTACTGGAAGGGCCGTGTCGGCGCCGGCGCCCTCCGGGTCACCGCGGCAAGCCTGCGCCGTTCGCATTGGCGGCAGCTGGCCGAAGCCGGCATCCACGAGGTGCCGACCGGCGACTTCTCGTACTACGACCACGTCCTGGACACCAGTGTGATGGTCGGCGCCGTACCCGAGCGGCACCGCGCGGCGGTCGCGGCCGACGCTCTGGACGGGTACTTCGCGATGGCCCGTGGCACCCAGGACATCGCCCCGCTGGAGATGACCAAGTGGTTCGACACCAACTACCACTACCTGGTGCCCGAACTCGGGCCGGACACCGTCTTCACCACCGACTCCCGCAAGCAGGTCGACGAGCTGAAGGAGGCCCTCGCCCTCGGCCACGCCGCCCGCCCGGTCCTCGTGGGCCCCGTCACCTACCTGCTGCTCGCCAAGCCCGCGCCGGGCGTGGCCCCCGACTTCGAGCCGCTGACGCTGCTGGACCGGCTGCTTCCCGTGTACGCCGAGGTGCTCGCCGACCTCCGGGCGGCCGGGGCCGAATGGGTGCAGCTGGACGAGCCCGCTCTCGTCCAGGACCGCACGCCCGCCGAGTTGAACGCCGCCGCCCGGGCCTACCGCGACCTGGGCACCGCCACCGACCGTCCCAAGTTGCTGGTCGCCTCCTACTTCGGGCGGCTCGGCGACGCGCTGGGCGTACTGGCCAAGGCGCCGGTCGAAGGCCTGGCCCTCGACTTCACGGAGTCGGGCGCCGCCAACCTCGACGACCTCGCCGCCGCCGGCGGGCTGCCCGGCAAGCGCCTGGTCGCGGGCGTCGTCGACGGACGCAATATCTGGATCAACGACTACCAGAGGTCGCTGGGCACTCTCGGCACGCTCCTCGGGCTCGCCGACCAGGTGGACGTCGCCGCCTCCTGCTCCCTCCTGCACGTGCCGCTGGACGCCGCCGCCGAACGGAACGTCGATCCGCAGATCGCCCGCTGGCTCGCCTTCGCCCGGCAGAAGACGGCCGAGATCGCCGTCCTGGCACGCGGGCTCGCGCAGGGCACGGACGCCATCGTGGCCGAACTCGCGGCGAACCGGGCCGACTTGGCATCACGCTCCGGATCCGCGCTGACCAGCGATCCGGCGGTGCGTGCCCGCACGGCGGCCGTCACCGACACCGATGGACGGCGCTCGCAGCCGTACGCGGAGCGGACCGTCGCCCAGCGGGCACACCTGGGCCTTCCGCTGCTGCCGACGACGACCATCGGTTCGTTCCCGCAGACGAGCGAGCTGCGCATCGCGCGGGCCGATCTGCGGGCCGGCCGGATCGACGCCGCCGGGTACGAGGAGCGGATCAAGGACGAGATCCGCGAGGTCCTGTCCTTCCAGGAGAAGACCGGGATCGACGTCCTGGTGCACGGCGAACCCGAACGCAACGACATGGTGCAGTACTTCGCCGAGCAGCTGACCGGCTACCTGGCCACCCAGCACGGCTGGGTCCAGTCGTACGGCACCCGGTACGTCCGGCCCCCGATCCTGGCCGGGGACGTCTCCCGCCCCGAACCGATGACCGTCCGCTGGACGACGTACGCCCAGGCGCAGACCTCCAAGCCGGTCAAGGGCATGCTGACCGGTCCGGTGACCATGCTCGCCTGGTCCTTCGTACGGGACGACCAGCCGCTGGGCGAGACCGCCCGGCAGGTGGCTCTCGCCCTGCGCGACGAGGTGAACGACCTTGAGGCGGCGGGCACGTCGGTCATCCAGGTCGACGAGCCGGCGCTGCGCGAGACGCTGCCGCTGCGCGCCGCCGACCATGCCGCCTACCTGGCCTGGGCGACCGAGTCGTTCCGGCTGACGACCGGCGGAGTGCGGCCGGACACCCAGATCCACACCCACATGTGCTACGCCGAGTTCGGGGACATCGTGCAGGCGATCGACGACCTCGACGCGGACGTCATCAGCCTGGAGGCGGCCCGCTCCCACATGCAGGTCGCCGGCGAACTGGCCGCGCACGGCTACCCGCGCGAGGCCGGACCCGGCGTCTGGGACATCCACTCCCCGCGCGTCCCCGGCACCGAGGAGGCAGCCGCACTCCTGCGCAAGGGACTCGATGCCATCCCCGCCGAGCGCCTGTGGGTCAACCCCGACTGCGGTCTGAAGACCCGTGGTTGGCCCGAGACGCGATCCTCCCTGGAGAACCTCGTCGCGGCCGCCCGTGAAGTCCGCGCGGACCTGGCTGCCGAGAGCGCCTGATCCCGCTCGGGGCGGGTCGGGCGCCCGGCGCGCCCGACCCGCCCCGGCCGCCCTGCGTGAGGTGCCGTGCCGCCGCCCGGCCTCCGGGCCGGCGCGAGGGCGTGGGGTCAGCGGTGGGTGAAGTGCGGGGGCCGCTTGTTCACGAAGGCGGACATGCCCTCCTTCTGGTCGGCCGTGGCGAACACCGCGTGGAACAGGCGGCGTTCAAAACGGACGCCCTCGGCCAGGGTCGTCTCGAAGGCGCGGTTGACGGCCTCCTTGGCCATCATGGCGACCGGCTTCGACATCCCTGCGACGGTCTCGGCCACCGCGAGGGCCTCGGAGAGGAGGTCGTCGGCCGGGACGACACGGGAGACCAGGCCCGCCCGTTCGGCCTCGACGGCGTCCATGGTGCGGCCCGTCAGGCACAGCTCCATGGCCTTGGCCTTGCCGACGGCCCGGGTGAGGCGCTGGGAGCCGCCGATGCCCGGGATCACGCCCAGTCTGATCTCGGGCTGGCCGAAGACGGCGGTGTCGGAGGCGAGGAGGATGTCGCAGAGCATGGCCAACTCGCAGCCGCCGCCCAGGGCGTAGCCGGAGACGGCGGCGACCGTGGGGGTGCGGAGGTCGCCGAGCCGGTCCCAGGCGGTGAACCAGTCGGTGAGGTACATGTCCAGGTATCCCTGCGGCTGCATCTCCTTGATGTCCGCGCCGGCCGCGAAGGCCTTCGGGGAGCCGGTGAGGACGATGCACCCGACGTCCGGGTCACGGTCGAGGGCCGCGGTGGCGCTCACGACCTCGTTCATGACCTGGAGGTTGAGGGCGTTGAGCGCCTTCGGCCGGTCGAGTGTGAGCAGAGCCGCACGGCCGCCCGTACGCTCGACGGTGATCGTCTCGTAGTCGGTCCCGGTCATGCGGTGGCCGTTCCCTTCGGTGTTTCGGCGGCCCCGTCGCGCAGGACCCGGACGATGCCGGAGAAGTCCTGGGCCGCTCCGGATCCTTCGGCGAACGCCGCGTACATCTCGGCGGCGCGCAGGCCGAGTCCACCGTGGATGCCGCCGGCGCGCAGTGCGTCGGCGGCGAGTCCCACATCCTTGGCCATCAGCGGCGCCGCGAACCCGGGCCGGTAGTCCCGGTTGGCGGGGCTGGCCGGAACGGGCCCGGGGACCGGGCAGTTGGTGGTCAGTGCCCAGCACTGGCCGGAGGCGGTGGAGGCGACGTCGTAGAGCGCCTGGTGGGACAGGCCGAGGCTCTCGCCGAGGACGAAGGCCTCGCTGACGGCGATCATCGAGATGGCGAGGATCATGTTGTTGCAGATCTTGGCGGCCTGGCCGGCGCCCGCTTCTCCGCAGTGCACGGCCCGTCGTCCCATGACGGCCAACAGCGGTTCGGCCTCGGCGAATTCGGCTTCGCCGCCTCCCGCCATGAACGTGAGGGTGGCGGCCTCGGCTCCCATGACGCCGCCCGAGACGGGGGCGTCCAGAGCCCGGTGTCCGGCTGCTGCGGCCGCGTCGTGGGCGGCCCGCGCGTCGGCCACGTCGATGGTGGAGCAGTCGATGAACAGCGTGCCGGGCTTCGCGGCCGCGAGGAGGCCCTCGTCCCGGTAGAGGGCGAGGACATGGCGGCCCGCGGGCAGCATGGTGATCACCACGTCCGCTTCGGCGGCCGCCGCGACGGCGGACTCGGCCGCCTCCACCCCGGCTGCCGAGGCCGTCGCCAGCGCGTCGGGGACGAGGTCGTAGCCGAGGACCCGGTGGCCGGCGGCGGCCAGGTTGGCGGCCATCGGGCCGCCCATGTGGCCGAGGCCCATGAAGGCGATGACGGTGGTCACCAGGGCACCTCCTGGAACGAGTCGGTGACGGCGGGAAGCCGCAGTTCACGGTCGGCGCCGAGCGGGGCGAAGTACCGGGCCACGTCCTCTCCGGTGACGTCGGCGAGCGCGGCGGGCGACCAGCGGGGATCGCGGTCCTTGTCGATGACCTGGGCCCTGATGCCCTCGACGAGGTCGGGCGAGTTCAGCGCCGCGCAGGAGACTCGGTACTCCTGTTCGAGGACCCGCTCCAACGGGCCGAGCCCGCGGGCTCGGCGCAGCGCGGTGAGGGTGACCTTGAGCGCCGTCGGGGACTTGGCGGCCAGGGTGGCGGCCGCCTCCTCAGCGGCCGGCACGTCCGCGGTGAGGAGCCGGTCCACGATCTGCTCGACCGTGTCGGCGGCGTAGCAGTGGTCGATCCACTCGCGGTGGGCGGCCAGTCGACCGGGCGGTGCCTGGCCGACCTGCGCGGCCAGGGCGTCGTGTACGGACGCCTGCGCGAACCCTGCCGTCAACCGGTCGAGCCGCTCGGCCGGCACGAAGTGGTCGGCGAGGCCGCAGAGCATGGCGTCGGCGGCGCCGACGGCCGCCCCTGTCAGCGCCAGGTGGGTCCCCAGCTCGCCGGGCGCCAGGGCCAGGAGATAGGTGCCGCCGACATCGGGGACGAAGCCGATGCCGGTCTCGGGCATGGCGACCCGGGAGCGCTCGGTGACGATCCGTACGGTGCCGTGGGCCGAGACCCCGACCCCGCCGCCCATCACGATGCCGTCCATGAGGGCGACGTACGGCTTGGGATAGCGGGCGATCAGGGCGTTGAGCCGGTACTCGTCCCGCCAGAAGTCGGCGGATTCCGTGCCACCGGCCCGGGCGTCCTCGTGGATGGCGCGGATGTCGCCGCCGGCGCACAGACCGCGCTCCCCCGCACCGGAGATCACGACGGTCTCGATCGTGGGATCGTCCCGCCAGACGGTGAGGGCCTCCTCGATCCGCAGCACCATGCGATGGCTGAGCGCGTTCAGGGCCTTGGGGCGGTTGAGGATCAGCCGGCCCGTCCGCCCTTCGGTACGGACGATGACCTCCTCGTCCCCGGTCATCGGAGGTGCTCCGTCAGGCCGCGGGCGACGATGACGTTCATGATCTCGTTGGTCCCTTCCAGGATCCGGTGGACCCGCAGGTCGCGGACGATCTTCTCGATGCCGTACTCGCTGAGGTAGCCGTATCCGCCGTGCAGCTGCAGTGCCCGGTCGGCGACGGAGAACCCGGTGTCCGTGGCGAACCGCTTGGCCATGGCGCAGAGTTGGGCCGCCCGCGGGTCTCCCCGGTCGAGGGCCTCGGCCGCCTGTCGGACGAGCGCGCGGGCGGCGGTCAGCTCGGTGGCCATGTCGGCCAGCCGGAACTGGAGGGCCTGGGCGTCGAGCAGTCGGCCGCCGAAGGCCTCGCGGTCGGAGAGATGGGTGAGGCTGCGGTCGAGGGCGCTCTGGGCTCCGCCGAGGGAGCAGGCCGCGATGCCGAGGCGGCCGCCGTTGAGGCCGTGCATGGCGATGCGGAAGCCGTCGCCCTCCGCACCCAGGCGACGGTCGGCGGGGATCCGTACCCCGTCGAGGACGACCTGGCGGGTCGGCTGCGCGTTCCAGCCCATCTTGCGCTCGTTCCCGCCGAAGGAGACTCCCGGGTCACCCCGCTCGATGATGAAGGCGGAGATCCCGCGGGGGCCGTCCGCGCCGGTGCGGGCCAGGACGAGGTACACGTCGGAGACGCCCGCGCCGGAGATGAACTGCTTCACGCCGGTCAGGACGTAGTGGTCGCCGTCCCGCTCGGCGCGGGTGCGCAGCGCGGCGGCGTCCGAGCCCGCGCCGGGTTCGGTGAGGCAGTAGCTGCCCAGGGTCTCGGCGGAGCAGAGGCCGGGCAGCCGGCGGGCGCGCTGGGCATGGTCCCCGTACCGGTCGATCATCCAGGCGACCATGTTGTGGATGGAGAGGTAGCCGGCGATCGAGGGGCAGCCGGTCGCCAGGGTCTCGAAGACGAGGACGCCGTCGGCCCGGGTGAGTCCGGAGCCTCCGTGTTCCTCCCGTACGTAGACTCCGCCGAGGCCGAGCGAGGCGGCTCTGCGGATGACGTCGACGGGGAAGTGCTTGTCCTGGTCCCAGGTCACGGCGTGCGGGGCGAGCTGTTCCTGGGCGAAGTCGAGGGTGACTTCGGCGAGGGCGAGCTGGTCCTCGGTGAGGGTGGTCACGGCGCTCATCCCATCGTCGGGATGGTGAAGCTCGCGCCTTCCTTGACCCCGGAGGGCCAGCGCGAGGTGACGGTCTTGGTGCGGGTGTAGAAGCGGACGGCGTCGGGGCCGTGCTGGTTCAGGTCGCCGAATCCGGAGCGCTTCCAGCCGCCGAAGGTGTGGTAGGCCACGGGGACCGGGATGGGGACGTTGACGCCGACCATGCCGGTGTTGACGCGGCGGGTGAAGTCGCGGGCGGTGTCGCCGTCGCGGGTGAAGATGGCGACACCGTTGCCGTAGGGGTGCTCGCTGGGCAGCCGCAGGGCCTCCTCGTAGTCGGCGGCCCGTACGACGCACAGGACGGGGCCGAAGATCTCCTCCTGGTAGATCCGCATCGAGGGGGTGACCCGGTCGAAGAGCGACGCCCCGGCGAAGAAGCCGTTCTCGTGCCCGGTGAGGGTGAACCCCCGGCCGTCCACGACGAGTTCGGCGCCCTCGCCGACACCGATCCCGACGTAGCCGTTCACCCGTTCCAGGGCGTCCCGGCCGACGAGCGGCCCGAAGTCGGCGTCGGGGTCGTCGGAGGTGCCGATACGGAGGGTCGCGATGCGCTCCTTCAGTTTCGCCACCAGCGCGTCGGCGGTCTCCTCCCCCACCGGGACGGCGACGGAGATCGCCATGCAGCGCTCGCCTGCGGAGCCGTATCCGGCGCCGATCAGCGCCTCGACGGCCTGGTCGAGGTCGGCGTCGGGCATCACGATCATGTGGTTCTTGGCGCCGCCGAAGCATTGGGCGCGCTTGCCGTGGGCGGCGGCGGTGGCATAGATGTGCGCGGCGATCGGGGTGGAGCCGACGAAGCCGAGGGCCTGGACGCGGGGGTCTTCGAGGAGGGTGTCGACGGCTTCCCTGCCGCCGTTGACGACGTTGAGCACGCCGGGCGGCAGTCCGGCCTCCAGGAACAGCTCGGCGAGCCGCAGCGGTACGGACGGGTCGCGCTCCGACGGCTTGAGGATGAAGGCGTTTCCACAGGCCAGGGCAGGTGCGGCCTTCCACAGCGGGATCATCGCGGGGAAGTTGAAGGGGGTGATCCCGGCGACGACGCCCAGCGGGCTGCGCAGCGAGTGGACGTCGATGCCGGTGCCGGCGCTGTCCGTGAACTCGCCCTTGAGGAGGTGCGGGATACCGGCGGCGAACTCCACGACCTCCAGCCCGCGTTGCAGGTCGCCGTGGGCGTCGGCGACGGTCTTGCCGTGCTCGGCGGAGAGCAGCCGGGCCAGGGAGTCCCGTTCGCCCTCGACGAGTTGGAGGAAGCGCAGCAGGACGCGGGCGCGCCGCTGCGGGTTCCATCGGCCCCATTCCCGCTGGGCCTCCTCGGCGTCGGCGATCGCCGCCTCGGTGTCGGCGCGCCCGGCCAGGGGGACCCTGGCCTGGACGGCGCCGGTGTTGGGGTCGTACACGTCGGCGAAGAGACCGGACGTGCCGGTGGTGTGCTTTCCGCCGATGAAATGGGTGAGTTCGCGGACCATCGAAGCCTGCTCTCGTCAGGTGAGGATCCGAGGAAGGCGCGGTGAGGAGCACGGTGCGACACCGATCGGGAGTTCACACCGCGGGTCCGACCGCGGGACAGGGGAAGGCGTGGGCGCCCTCGTCGAGTCACGAACGCGGGGACAGGGCCTCGCCGTTCGGGTACTCCGCCGGATCACCTGGGCCGTGGTCACGTACCGGTGCCATGCGTGTCTGCTCCATCCTCGTGGACAACACGGAACACCCCACGGCCGGTATCCTGACTCCCGGATCAGCGCGCGCTCTCCGGCCTTCCCGACGGATGGTTTCCGCCAGTGGCCTGTACTTCTGAAGAGCACACTCCCCGGTCACAGTGGCGGGACCGCGCCGGATTCACACCGGCTTCCCTGCACCGCGGGCTTCTCACGAACATATAGTTGGACGTCCTGGTAAGTCCACCCCCACTCCGGCGCGCCCCGCGCCGTCCGGGCGGTGGCCGGCACCGCCCCCGTCGAGGTCTCAGACGCGGCGGTCGGCGACCTGGTACGGGACGAACGTGCTGGTGTTCTCGTCCACGGCGAGCGGGCGACCCAGCGGAGGGACCGCGCGCTGGGGGCAGTCGAGGCGCTCGCAGAGCCGGCAACCCATGCCGATCGGGGTGGCGGCCCCGGCGTTGTCGAGGTCGATCCCGTCCGAGTACACGAGCCGGGACGCGTGGCGGATCTCGCAGCCGAGACCGATGGCGAAGGTCTTGCCCGGCTCGCCCCAGCCGCCCCGGTGCCGGGTGACGGCGCGGGCCGTCCAGAGGTGGCGCTGCCCGTCGGGCATGGCCGCGACCTGGACGTGGATCCGGCCGGGCGCGGCGAACGCCTCGTACACGTTCCACAGCGGGCAGGTGCCGCCCGCGCGGGAGAAGTGGAATCCGGTCGCGGACTGCCGCTTGGACATGTTCCCCGCCCGGTCCACGCGCACGAAGGAGAAAGGGACCCCGCGCAGCCTGGGACGTTGGAGGGTGCTCAGCCGGTGGCAGACCGTCTCGTAGCCGAGTCCGAAGTGGTCGATGAGCCGCTCGATGTCGTAGCGGAACGCCTCGGCGGCCCTGTGGAAGGCCCCGTAGGGGAGGATCAGCGCGGCGGCGAAGTAGTTGGCGATCCCGATCCGGGCCAGGCCGTGCGGGGTGGACCCGGCCGGGAAGTCCTCCGCGGCAAGCCGGTCCAGCTCGTCCCCGTATTCGAGCAACGCCAGCTGCGTGGCCATCCGGAACGCCTGCTGGCCGGGCCGCAGCCGCGCGGAGAGGTGGAGCACGCGCCCGGATTCCTCGTAGTGGTGCAGCCGCTCGGAACCGCCCGCCGAGTCTCCGACGACCTGTACGCCGTGCCGGTCCGCCAGCCGGGTGGAGAGCGCGCGGACGACTTCTCCGGGCCGGATTCCGATGCCGCGGGCCAGTTCCTCGGCGGCGAGGTCGGTCTCGTGGAGGTAGTTCTGGCGGCGGTAGAAGAACTCGCGGATCTCCTCGTGCGGGGAGAGCGGTCCACCCCGGTCCCCGCCCCGGCCGTCCGCCACCCCGGCCAGGCCCTCGGCGAGCCGCTGCCCACGGCGGCCGAGGTCCAGGAGGACCTGGGCGACGGCCGGCATCCGGGAGGCGAGCTCGGCGAGGTCGGAGGCGGAGACCCGGGCCTCGGCGACCTCCCCGGCCAGCGCCTCGCGCAGATCCGCGACGAGCCGGCTGGTGTCGCGCTCCGAGAAGAAGCCGGGGTCGACGCCGAAGGCCTCGGTCAGCCGCAGCAGGACGGGCACGGTCAGCGGTCGTGAGTCGTGCTCCATCTGGTTCAGGTAGCTGGGCGAGATGGCCAGGACGCGCGCCAGCTCCGCCTGGCTCATCCGCCGCTCCTCGCGCAGCCGCCGCAGCCGCGCTCCCGCATACGTCTTGCTCACCGGGCCCCCTCGTCCGTCGCCTCAGCCTACGCGGGAATCCGCGCGGGCCGGCCTTGGCAGACTTGGCAAAACCTCGCGGGAAGATTCGCAGAAGTTGGCAATCATCCCTGCTTGATGGCACCCAGTGTCATTGGGAGAGTCGTCCTGCGGCCCGCCGATCCAGGCGGCGCGGCGGTACCACCGGGCGCGATTCATGCCCTGATGTCGGTGATCCCGGCGGGTATCGGCCGGCGGTTCGGCACGATTGCCCAGTTCGCTCCACGAGGGACGGCGGGCCGCACCCCTCAACAACGGCACACAGTGCCAAGCCTTTGCACCTTTGACGTGCACGGCCCGCTCGAACGACTCATGGAGACGGTGACGGTCATGGCAGACACGAACACGACGGCAGCGGCGGTATCCACGGCGGCCGCACGGCTGGCCGAGCGCTGGGCCGCGGAACCCCGCTGGGCCGGCATCGAGCGCACGTACGGTGCCGAGGACGTCGTACGGCTCTCCGGCAGTGTCCGCGAGGAGCACACCCTGGCCCGGCGCGGGGCCGAGCGGCTCTGGCGACAGCTGCACGAGCAGGACTACATCCACGCCCTGGGCGCGCTGACCGGCGGGCAGGCCGTCCAGCAGGTGCGCGCCGGTCTCCAGGCGATCTACCTCTCCGGCTGGCAGGTCGCCGCCGACGCCAACCAGGCGGGCCACACCTACCCCGACCAGAGCCTGTACCCGGTCAACTCCGTTCCCCAGGTGGTCCGTCGGATCAACAACGCGCTGCTGCGGGCCGACCAGATCGCCACCGCCGAGGGCGGCTCGACCGCTTCGGCCGACGAGGGCATCGACTGGCTCGCGCCGATCGTCGCCGACGCCGAGGCCGGCTTCGGCGGCCCCCTCAACGCCTTCGAGCTGACCAAGGCGATGATCGCGGCCGGTGCGGCCGGCATCCACTACGAGGACCAGCTGGCCTCGGAGAAGAAGTGCGGACACCTCGGCGGCAAGGTCCTCGTGCCGACCGCCCAGCACATCCGCACCCTGAACGCGGCCCGCCTCGCCGCCGACATCGCCGACACCCCGACCCTGATCATCGCCCGCACGGACGCCCTCGCCGCCAACCTCATCACCAGCGACGTCGACGAGCGCGACGCGCAGTTCGTCACCGGCGAGCGCACCGCCGAAGGCTTCTACCGGGTCCAGAACGGCATGGCCCCGGTCATCGCCCGCGGCCTCGCCTACGCCCCGTACGCCGATCTGATCTGGGTCGAGACCGGCACCCCGGACCTCGCTCAGGCCCGCGAGTTCGCCGAGGCGATCCACGCCGAGTACCCGGACCAGATGCTCGCGTACAACTGCTCGCCGTCCTTCAACTGGAAGGCCGCGCTCGACGACGACCAGATCGCCAAGTTCCAACGAGAGTTGGGCGCGATGGGCTACCGGTTCCAGTTCATCACGCTGGCCGGCTTCCACTCCCTCAACCACGGCATGTTCGACCTCGCCCGCGGCTACGCCGAACACGGCATGACCGCCTATGTGGACCTCCAGGAGCGGGAGTTCGCCGCCCAGGCGCAGGGCTTCACCGCAGTCAGGCACCAGCGCGAGGTCGGCACCGGCTACTTCGACCTCGTCTCCACCGCCGTCAACCCGGCCTCCTCCACCACTGCGCTCGCCGGCTCCACCGAGGAAGAGCAGTTCCACTAGCCGACCCTCCGGCGCCCGGCCGGCTCGCGCCCCGGCCGAACGGGGGCGAGCGACCGTCCCCGTCCGCCCCCGTTCACCCCGCAGCTCAGGAGAGTTCGATGACCACCAGCGCCCCGACCCGTCATGTCCGTGTCCTGGCCGCCCCCGGTGACCGCCACCACGAGATCCTCACCCCCGACGCGCTGGACTTCGTCGGCCGGCTCGCCGCCGCCTTCGGCGAACGCCGGCAGTGGCTCCTGAAGGAGCGCCGCCGGCAGGCCATCCGGCTCGCCACCGGCTCCCCGCTCGACTTCCCCGTCGCCACCTCGGCCGTCCGCGCCGACCCTTCCTGGCAGGTCGCCCCGCCGGCGCCGGGCCTGACCGACCGCCGGGTCGAAATCACCGGCCCGCCCGACCGGCGCATGGCCGTCCACGCCCTCAACTCCGGCGCCCAGGTGTGGATGGCGGACTTCGAGGACGCCACCGCACCCACCTGGGACAACGTCATCGGCGGCCAGCTCACCCTGCTCGACGCCATCGAGCGCCGCATCGACTTCACGACACCGGAGGGAAAGGAGTACCGCCTCGGCGAGAACCCCGCCACCCTCGTGGTCCGGCCGCGCGGCTGGCACCTCGACGAGCAGCACCTGGAGCTCGCCGGAAGCCCGGTCCCGGCCTCGCTCGTCGACTTCGGGCTGTACTTCTTCCACTGCGCGCAGCGTCAGATCGATGCCGGGCACGGCCCGTACTTCTACCTCCCCAAGCTGGAGAACCACTACGAAGCGCGGCTGTGGAACGACGTGTTCGTCCTCGCCCAGGAGCTGCTCGGCATCCCCCGGGGCACCGTCCGCGCCACCGTCCTCATCGAGACGATCACCGCCGCGTTCCAGATGGAGGAGATCCTCTACGAGCTCCGCGAGCACAGCTCCGGCCTCAACGCCGGGCGCTGGGACTACCTGTTCAGCCTGATCAAGACCTTCGGCCACCGCACCGACTTCCTGCTGCCCGACCGGGCGAAGGTCACCATGACCGCGCCCTTCATGCGCGCGTACACCGAACTCCTGGTGCGCACCTGCCACCGGCGCGGCGCCCACGCCATCGGCGGCATGGCCGCCCAGGTTCCGAGCAAGGACCCGGCCACGAACGAGGCGGCCCTCGCCAAGGTCCGGCTCGACAAGGAGCGGGAGGCCGAGGACGGCTTCGACGGCTCCTGGGTCGCGCACCCCGGTCTCGTCCCGGTCTGCCGGGAGGTCTTCGACTGCGTACTCGGCGACCGCCCGCACCAGCTCGACCGCGGCCGCGAGGACGTCCAGGTGGCAGCCGCGGACCTGCTCTCCGTACGACGGATCAGCGGCCCGCCGACCGAAGAGGGCGTGCGCACCAACATCGCGGTGGCCCTGCGCTACTTCGACGCCTGGCTGCGCGGCCAGGGAGCCGTCGCCCTCGGCGGCCTGATGGAGGACGCGGCCACCGCGGAGATCGCGCGGGTCCAGGTCTGGCAGTGGCTGCGGCACCGGGTGATCGACCGCGAGAAGGTGCTGTGGGTACTTGACGAGGAACTGGCCAGGCTCGGTGCGGAGTACCCGTGGGCCGCCGTCGACGAGGTGCGCGAGCTCTTCGAGAGGACCGCGCTCGCAGCCGAACTGCCGCTCTTCTTCACCCCGGACGCCTACACCCGCCACCTCGTACGCACCACGGAGGCGCAGTCCTGAGCGACGCGGGCGAAGCCTCCCCACGACCACGGCGCTGAGGTCCTCGCCCCTCCGGCGCCCATAGCGGAGACCGTCTGGCCGCCCTCTGCCCTGGCCGTCTCCCGGCGGTCGGTGTCCCGGGGCGCCGAGTCACTGCTCCAGCACCGCCATGGCCGCGTTGTGACCGGGGATGCCGCTCACCCCGCCGCCGCGCACCGCGCCCGCGCCGCAGAGCAGGACGTTCCTGTGGGCGGTCTCGACGCCCCAACGCCCGGTTCCCCTGGCCTCGTCGACGAACGGGAAGGCCAGCGATCGGTGGAAGATGTTGCCGCGGGGCAGCCGAAGCTCGCTCTCCAGGTCGAGGGGGGTCTTCGCCTCGATGCAGGGCCTGCCGTCCCCGTCGAGCGCCAGGCAGTCGGCGATCGGCTCGTCCAGTACGGCGTCCAGTTCGGCGAGAGCCGAGGTGAGCAGTGCCTCGCGCTGGGCGGCGTTGTCGCCGGCGAACAGCCTCGCGGGCGTGTGAAGGCCGAACATCGTCAGCGTCTGGTAGCCGCGTTCGACCAGTTCGGGCGAGAGGATGGTCGGGTCGGTGAGCGAGTGGCAGTAGATCTCCGAGGGCGGCGCGGACGGCAGCGCACCCGCGGCGGCCTCCCGGTAGGACTGCTCCAACTGCCCGTATCCCTCGGCGATGTGGAAGGTGCCGGAGAATGCCTCGCGCGGGTCGACGGAGGTGTCGCGCAGCCGCGGCAGGCGGCGCAGCAGCATGTTGACCTTGAGCTGGGCGCCTTCCGCCCGCTCGGCCGGTGCCTCGTCGCCGACGAGTTCGGCGAGGGCCTCGGGGGAGGCGTTGACCAGGACCTTGCGGGCGGCGACGCTGTCCTCGCCGGACGCGGTGCGGTAGGTGACCACGGAGTGCAGGTCGTCGGGCTCGATGCGGAGCACTTCGTGGCCGGTGACGATCTCGGTCCCGGCGGCGCGGGCCGCGCCGGCGAGCGCGTCGGTGAAGGACCCCATGCCGCCGACCGGGACGTCCCAGTCTCCCGTGCCTCCACCGATGACGTGGTAGAGGAAGCAGATGTTCTGGGCGAGGGACTTGTCGTGCGCGTTGCTGAAGGTGCCGATGAGGGCGTCGGTGAGCACGACGCCGCGCACCAGGTCGTCCTGGAACCGTTCTTCGAGCGTGACGCCCAGCGGCTGCTCGAAGAGCATGTTCCAGGCGGCGGCGTCGCCCACCCGGGCCCGCAGCGCGTCCCGGGTGGGCAGCGGCTCGGTGAGCGTGGGGAAGACGCTGCGGGCCACGTTCGCGGTCGTGGCGTAGAAGTCCTGCCATGACCGGTACTCGGTGTCGGATCCGGTGAGGTCCCGGAAGGAGGCGCGGGTGCGTTCCTCTCCTCCCCCGACGAACAGCCCGGTGGCGCGGCCGTCGCGCACCGTGGGCGTGTAGGAGGAGACCGATCGCTTGCGCACGGCGAAGTTCAGCCCGAGGTCGTCGACGATCTTCGACGGCAGCAGCGAGACGAGGTAGGAGTAGCGGGAAAGACGCGCGTCCACACCCGCGAACGCCCGGGTCGAGACGGCGGCGCCTCCCGTGACATCGAGGCGTTCGAGGACGAGGACGGAGCGCCCCGCCCGTGCGAGGTAGGCGGCGGCGACGAGCCCGTTGTGGCCACCACCGACGATGACGACGTCGTAGACATCCTTGGAGACTTCGGCTTGTGCAGGCATGGCCCTTGGTAACACGCCCCCGCGCACACGGCAACGAAGCCCCACCCGTGAAGGGTGGGGCTTCGTCGATCTCGTTCCTAGGGCAGGAACTCGTAGTACGGGCCGTCAGGCGCGCGGTTGCGAGAACACAACGTCACGTCCCTCCCCTTGAGATAGGCCAGCAGCCACTCGCTGAACGTCATCTCGTAGAGAGTCCAGGACGGACTGTCCATTTCCTGGACGACGACGCGCCAGGGCGACGAGGATTCGTCGGGGACGCGAAGGAAAACCATTTCCCCGGTCGTGGCCGTCGCCACCGGCATCAACTCACCGGGGTTCGCCCCTGCCGCACTGGGCAGGAACTCGGCCATGTCCTCCTCGCGCCAGAACTCGAGATCCTCTCGGATGTTCTTTCCCAGGCTGTGCAGAAGATGGCCGGCGGGATGCTTCAGATACAACTGCCCGTTGATCGAGATCGAACCGTAGGCGTCCACGCACTCACGGAAGTCCGCAGGGAATTCGATTCCGAGTTCCTGCTCCAGTTCGATCCATGGAGCCGGATCCGACCAGTTGAACCGGGGTTCACCCAACAGGGCTCGTATCTCTGCAAGCGTTGCCACCACTAGGCCCCTTCTAGCACGTCGAACCGATGCCGGTACGGGAGTTGATCACAGTGCACGAGTAGGTCTCCTGGATGTCGCCCTGAGGTCCGTATGCGGTCATTCCCACCTGGACGGTGGTGGGAACAGCCGAATGTGGATCTCCGTAGACGGGAACGACCGACATGAACAGTTTGTTGTTCCCGGTCAAGTGCTTCCACCCGAAGGATTCGACCTTGCTGGCCATCCTTGCATTCGCCCTGCCATGCAAAGCCACCAGGTTCTTGACATCCTGGCCGGTGCCCTTCCCCCAGTAACCTATCAGGTGGCCTGCCTGCGGGTTCCCGCCTCCTGCCGCGATTTCACCCATTCCCTCCGGCTGCACGGACGGTTCGCATTCGGGGCACTTGGGCAGCCCGCCCGCCCCGGTGCGCGACCTGCGGTCGTCCTTGGTGAGGAACGCCCAGGCACCGATCGACCTGCAGCCCTTGTTCCCCTGGTGATCCGTGTATTCCTCGAGGCCGCCGTAGACCCGTCCTCCGTCGATCAGAGGCATCGGGTCGCACGAGGGGTTGTTGGTGTCGGTGGTCCGCGGCGCGGGCCTGGGCTGGGGGCCCGGCGACGGCTGGGGGGTGGGACCCGGACGCGGTTCGTCGGACGAATCGCTGGAACTGGTCGAGTCCGCGGACGGCATCAGCATGCTGCCCAGGGCCGTCCCCGCGTCCGCCAGGTTCTGCTGGCCCTCCGGAGTCGCCGCGTACAGGGCGGTGACGAGTGCTGCCCCCGCCCAGTAGATGGCCGGGATCGCGAAGACGAAGTGGCCGTCCAGCTCGACGAGGCTGGTGGGGTTGCCGCCGGTGAAGGCGTAGCGGTTGCTGGTGTACGGGTCCGCGCCCAGCTTCATGTCGGCGAGGGCGCCGTTGTACATGTCCCGGCTGGTGAAGCGGTTGAGGCCCGGGTTGTAGTCCCGGAAGCCCATGTCGTACGTGCCGGACTGGGCATCCCAGCGCTTGGCGTTGAAGCGGTACGGGTTGTACTCCTCCTTGTCCGGCTGGCCGGCCTCGGGCTTGTCGATGCCGGTGAACTCGGTGGCGTCGTTGTTGCCGTAGGCGGTGTAGCCGTAGGTGGCCTTGGCGTCGCCGTTCTTGTCGGTCAGCGTCTCGACGTCGGTGTGGCTGTTGTAGCCGTAGTAGCCGTCCTCGGTCGTGCCGTCCGTGTTGTGCTTGCTCTGCGACAGTCGCTCGCCCCACGGGCTGTACTGGAACGACTTGGTGAGCGCGCCGGCGACCTTCTCGTCGAGGACCTCGCCGGACAGGCCCAGGTACTCGAAGTCGGTGGTCTTGCCGTCCGACGTCTTCGACGCGGTGCGGTCCAGCGGGTCGAAGGTGTACGTCGTCGACTTCATCGCGCCGCCGGCGCCCGTCTTCTGGGCCTCCACGACGTGGTCGAAGCCGTCGTAGACGGTCCGTTCGATGACCTTGCCGCCGGAGCTGACCGACTGCTGACGCCCGAAGGGGTCGTAGGCGTAGCTTGCGCCGACGCCCCCCGTCGTCGCGGTCAGCAGCCTGTTCCGGTCGTACTGGAACGTGGTGCCGACACCCTTGACGGTCTGGCTGATGACGTTGGCGTTGTCGTCGTGGGTGTACGTCTCCGTGCCTGCGCCGTTGCCCGTCTTGACCGACTTGGTCAGCCGGTCGGCCGGGTCGTATGTGAAGTCGGTCGTGGAGTCGAGGTACGCCGAGCGGTTGTCGGCGTTCATCTTCTTCGCGGCGTCCTGCGCCTTGTTGCCGTTGGCGTCGTAGGCGTAGGTGTGGGAGGCGACGAGCGTGGTGCCGTCCGCCTTCTTCTCCGTCGTCGACTTCAGTGCGCCGTCGAGGTAGTAGGTGTAGTCGACGGTGTTGCCGTTGGCCTTGGTCTCCTTCAGCTTCTGGGCACGGTCCGTGTACGTGTACGACGTGACCTTGGGCGAGCCGTCCGTCGCGGACTTGCCGACGGACACCGTCCTGACCTTCTCGCGGAGGTCGTAGGTGTACGTGGAGAACTGGCTGGGGTGGGTGACCGTCTCCGCCTGGCCGTTGGCGTCGTACGTGTACGACGTCGCCTTCTTCTCCGTGCCGGACAGGGACTCCGTCACCTTCCGGACCTGGTTGAGGCCGGTGTAGGTGATGGCGTAGCCGTCGATCTTCGCCCCGGACGACGTGTCGCCGATCGACGTCAGGTTGCCGTTGACGTCGTAGGCGTAGTCGAAGGTCCGCTTCTCGGTGTCGGTCTCCGCGGAGTTGTCACGGACCAGCTTGACCCCGTCCGCGACCACGACTCCGGCGCTGTTCTGATCCAGCTTCAGCTTGGTGTCCTCGCCCTGCTTGAGGGCGTAGTTGCCGAGGCTGACCCAGGTACCGCTGCCGGCGTTCTGGTCCTTGGTGATCGCCGGTTCGGTGGTCGTGCCATGGCTGAGCGTGTACTTCGCGGTGGTCGCGGCACCCGTCACCTTCGGGTACTTCACGTACGCGGTGTACGTGCCGTCCTTGGGGATGTCGAGCGTCCACGTGAAGGCGTCCGTGCCCGCGCCGGCCGCGTGGGTGCGGTGGTCGTAGCCCTGCTGCCCGGTGATGTTCCCGGTGGCCCAGGTGCCCGTGGAGGAGGTGTGCTGGGTGTCGGAGTTGTCCACCAGGACCACCGACCTGCCCACCGGAACACCGTCGTCGGAGCGGGACCTGACCTTGCCGTCGGGGTAGAACGACCACGTCATCGTGCGGTTGGAGGAGCCGCCCGCCGACGTCAGGGTCCTGGCCGTCTGCTGGCCCGCGTCGTTGTAGTCGTAGGTGGTGGCGATGTCCCACGGATCCGTGGAGCTCTTCGTCCAGCCGTTGTCGAAGTACGCGAAGACGGCGTCGTTCCGGACCGTCTGGCCCTCCGAGGGCGGCATGGAGGTCTTGGCGACCCGGCCCACGGCGTCGTACACGGTCTCGGTGTAGACGTCGGGGTCGTTGTGGCGGGCGTCCGCCGGGTCGTACGGCTGGTACTGGCGCTTGGGCCGGTTCAGCGCGTCGTACTCGGTGCGGGCGGTGAACGCCGTGGTCGTCCCCGCCTCGACGGCACGCGGGGTGATGACCTTGGTCGTGTTGCCGACCTGGTCGTACTCGTACCGGGTGGTGCGGTAGGTGATCGGCGAGGTGCCGCTGCGCGGGATCCTGACCTCGGTCTGCTTGCCGCGCTCGTCGTAGCTGACGAGGGTGGTGTTGTTCTCGGCGTCCGTCGTGGAGACGACCAGGGAGTCCTTGTCGTAGGCCTTCCTGGAGGTCTTGCTGGCGGCGTCCGTGGCCGTGGTGACCCGGTGGTTCAGGTCGTAGGCGGACAGGGAGCTGTAGTCGGAAGTGTCGGCCGTGGCGTTCTTCTTCGGGTCGACGACCTTGGTGGTGTTGCCGACGTTGTCGTACTCGTAGCTGACCCTGTCGCCGTTCGCGTTGGTGACGGAGGTGAGCTGGTAGATCTCGTTGTAGTAGTTGGTCGTGACGAAGTCCGTCGCGTCCGCCGTGGTCAGTGTGCCCTTCGGCTCGGTCGTCGTCCTGAGGTTGCCGACCTTGTCGTAGGTGTAGGTGGTCCGCCGCTCGTCCGACGACGTGGTGTACTTCGGCGCGGTCGCCGAGGTCATCTGGTCGGTCGCGTCGTACACCGCGGTGGACACCGCGCCGGTGGGCGCCGTCGACGTGGTGACGTTGTCGTTGGCGTCGTACACGGGCGCCGGAGCGGAGATCAGGTCACCGGTGGCCTGGTCCTTGGGCTCGGTCTTGACCAGCGGACGGCCGAAGGTGTCGTACGTCTGCGTGATCTTCTTGCCCAGCGCGTCGGTCACCTCGGTGACCTGGCCGCGCTCGTCGTAGACGAACGTCGACGACTTGTTCAGCGCGTCCGTCATCGTCCTCGGGAAGCCCGTGGGCCCGAAGTCGCTGTTCGTGTCCGCGTTGCCGTTGGCGTCGGTCGCCCTGGTCAGCTGGCCGTACGCGTCGTACTCGTACGAGGTGGTGTAGTCACCGGCGACGGTGGTGGTGGCGACGCCCTTGGGGTCGGTGACGGTCTTCAGGTTGCCGAAGGTGTCGTAGCCGAACTGCCACTTCCGGCCCTCGGGAGAGCTCTTGGTGAAGAGATCGGCCGAGTAGCCGTCGGCACGGGTCTGGTACACGTACCGGGAGGAGTTCGCCGGGTAGACGCCCGGGGCGCAGTCCGAAGTGGGCGGCACACCCGCCTTGTTGTTCTCCGCGTCGCGCTTCCAGAGCGGGTGGCCCGTCTTCTGGTCGTAGCAGTACGCGGTCTTGGCGCCGTTGTTCTCCTCCGAGTACGTGACGTTGTTGTCCGCGTCCCACGACAGCTTCATCGACTGCGACTTGGCGTTCGTCGACTGGACGGCGCGGCCGAAGTCGTCGGTCACGTAGTCGGTGGCACGCGACTCCGCGTCGGTGACCCTGGTGTCGGTGAACTTGGGGTTGCCGGCGTTCACGGCGTACGTGAAGCCCGTGGCGCCCTGGAGACGGTCGGTGATCGTCTTCGTCCACCAGTGGTACTTCGGGTCGTCCCCGGTCTGCGGGAAGTTGTACACGAGCGACGTGGCGTTGCCGCGCGGGTCGGTGGCCTTGACGAGCTTGACGTTCTTGTTGCCCTGGGTGGCGTCGTACTCGAAGCCGAAGACCTTCGGCTGGGTGGACCCGGCGCCGTCGGTGATCTTGGTGAGCAGGCCCTTGTCGGAGTACTCGAAGGTGACCTTGCGGCCCGAGATGTCGGTCAGCGACTTGATGTGGTCGATGATCTTCGGGTTGTTGCCGTCGGCCTTGGAGTAGTACTCGACCGTCAGCGACTGGCGGCCCGCCGGGTCGGTGATGTACCTGAGGAACTTGGTCGGCTTGTTGTTGGACTTGCGTTCCTCGTACGTGTACGTCTGCGTGTTGCCGTTCTTCTCGACCAGCGACGTCATGTAGCCGTCACAGCCGAACACGAAGCGCGTGCCGTCCGGACGCGTCATCGTCCAGGCGTCGGGGACCGGGTCCTTCAGTGGCGTGCAGTCCAGACCGGGCTTGGCCGTCAGCTTGTAGTGGACGCCCGCCGGGGCCTTCCAGGAGCCGTCGGCCTGCTCACGGAAGACATGGGTCGTGCCGTCGCCGTCCGGGAGCTTGATCTCGGTCGGGTGCGGCTTGGGGTGGAACTCCAGCGGCGCGCCGAGCCGGACGGGTCCGGCGGCCTGGAAGGACCAGCCGGGCCCGGAGACCGTGTCCGAGGTGTCCAGGCTGTTGTAGGCGAACCGGGCGAAGGTGGTGACGCCGCGGCCCGGGTTGGTGAACGCGTTGTACTGCCAGACGGTGTTGCCGGACGCCAGGTTGTTCATGACGTTCGAGCCGGCACCGGTGTTCTTGCCCGTGTAGACGTAGAACTTCTCCATGCCGAGCTGGTTGGAGGTCGGGTCCTCCACCGCCACGTTCTGCTTCAGGCCGGGGATGCCCGCGGTGCCCGAGGCCCATGTGCCGGCCGTCTTGTTGTAGACGTCCCAGGTCAGGACGTAGTCGGTGCGCTTGTTGCCGTTGTCCGAGTTGATCGGCGTCTTCACCGTCGCCTGCAGGCCGACCGAGCCACCGGGCGCGACGTTCGACGGCAGCGCGGTCCGGACCTGGTTGCCGCCGTTGGTGACGTCGGTGCCGTCCGGCAGGGCCCACGTGTAGGTGAGGACCTGGTCGGCGGCGTTCCACGTCGACGCGGTGGTGTTGCTGAGGGTGAAGTCGACGGTGTAGTCGGTGTTCGGGGTCATCCGCGCCGGCGTCTGCGGCGCGTAGTAGGTCGACTCGGTGGTGGAGTCGATGTACGTGACGACGATCCTCGGGCGGAGGCGCTGCTCGGTGCCCTCGGAGGACAGGAACAGGGTCCGCTCCTGCGCGGCGGTCTCGTCGGCCATCCTGATGGCCACGCCCTGCTGGGAGGCGGGGGTGGTCACCCAGGACTGGGCCAGCGAGGTGACGTTCCAGTCGTGCCGGGCCGGGTCGTTGGTCTTCACCCCGGTGTCGGCCGCCACCGCTCCGAGGTCACCACCCGCGGTGGTCCAGTTCGTGGTGGCGGTCGCCTTGACCCAGGTCGCCGTGGACTCGTCGAAGTCGCGTGTCAGCGGCCGCAGTTCGTAGATGGCCCCGCCGGTGTCCTGCGCGGTCTGGGTGCTCCAGAGCCGCACGTTCGCGTCCAGCACCCGCGCCGTGGCGGGGATGCCGAGGGCCGGGAACTTCAGCAGCGCGCGGGTGTCGCCGTACGTCGCCGAGTTGTTGCCGACGCTGAGCCAGTTCTTCGGGCCGCCGTCGTCGATCGTGTCGTGCGTGAGCGTCGTACGGGCCGAGGACAGGGTGGTGTCCTGCGTCGCGTCGAGGACCTTCGTCGTACGGCCGGCCTTCGGCAGCCGTACGAGCTGGGTCGGGGCGGCGACGACCTGCCCGTCCTTCGTCTTGACCGCGACCATGTAGTAGTACGCGCGCCCGAACGGATCGGGGTCGTCGGCCTTCGTCGGGACACCCGTGGTGTCCGTGAACGACGTCACCGTCGACGCGACGGGCGAGACGAGCGTGACCGCGGACGGCGTGAACGTCTGGTTGATGGACCGGTGGACCTGGTACTCGACGATGTCGTCGCCGGTGCCGATCGGGTCCTTCTCCTGGTACGCCGACCAGGAGAGCTCCGCACCCGTGTCGTGGATCACCGTCGGGGCCGCCAGGTCCACGCCCTGACGGCCGAACGTCATGACCAGACGCGGGTAGTTGGCGGTCTCACCGCCGTACCCGAACTCGCTGCCCTCGTACCGCGGGCCGCCCTTGGGGCCGTTGGCGCTCTCGTCGCCGGCCTTGATGACGAAACCGTGGTTGCTGTTCGCGCCGTCGATCCAGGACTGGACGGTCTTGGTCACCGGGAAGGTGTGCCAGGTGTTCAGCTCGCCCGGCTGCTTGGTGACGACGCCGCCCTTGGTGAAGCGAACCGCGTCCGCGATCACCGACGTGGCCGTCGACGCGGGACCGTCCCCCAGGACGATCTTGCCCAGGGTGCCCGCCTTGAACGGGTGGGACCCCAGCGTCTTCCACACACCGGCCGTACCGGCCTGCTGGTCGACGGTGTACGCCTTGCTGCCACCGTCGTACGTGATGGTGTACGGGGCGTTCGTGGCACGGTCCGAGGCCGGGATGTTGTGCGCCTCGACCTGGTACGTGCCGTCCTCGGGGAGGTTCGGCTGCCAGGTGTACGTGTCACCGGCGACCGAGTCCTTGTTGTACAGGTAGTCCTGGTTCACCGCGTACTGCGTGTACGCCGTGTTCCCCGAGGCCGGCCAGGCACCGACGGCGGCCGTCCGTCCGGCGTCGCCGTCGTCCACCACGACCGCCGTGCCCGAGAGCTCGCCGGTGATCGCGTCGGCACTGTTCCACGTGGCCTGTTCCTCGGTCCAGGCCTGCGTGGCGCGGTGCGCCTCCAACTGGACCTCGGTGTCACCCGTGGTGTGCGTCTGGTCGTAGTACAGCTTCAGATCGGCCGAGTCCAGCTTGGTGCCGGCCGGGACGCCGGTCAGCGGGAACCGCAGCAGGGCACGGGAGGTGCCGGTGCTGGTGTTGCCGACCGAAAGACGCCAGTTGTCGTTGTAGTTCGTCGTCGGACCGTCCGACGAGATCATCACGTCCTGCGCCGTCGTCGGCGTAGGGGCGATCGAGATCGTCGGGTCGACGGTGACCGGGTACTGCCGCTCGGGCGCGGCCAGCCATGCCGCGTCCGGGGTGACGGTCAGCTTCCAGCCCTTGCCGGCCCTGGTCAGCTTCTGGGTGACCTTGTCGCTGTACGCGAGTCCGTACGGCGAGCGGGCGTCCTTCTTCGCGTCCGTCATGAACGCGGCCGGGATCACCAGGACCGGATCCGCGCCCTCACCGTAGAAGAGGACCGAGCCGTCCTTGCCGGACTTCGGCGTCAGGCCGCCCGCGTCCAGGGTGAACGTGAAGGAGACCGGGCCCGCGGGCTTCCGGTCGAGGACGATGTTCTCCTTCACCCGCCCCGGACCCACCTGGTACGACAGGTCGGCGCCGTGGACTGCGTCCTTGTAGGTCACGGTGTCGCCCTGGGCCACCGGGGCGAGCCCGGCAGCGCCCTGGAGGCCGAGCGTCACCGCGTGACCGCCGGCCTCGAAGCGAAGGAGGCCGCTCGGGTCAGTGCCGAACCAACTGCGGGCCGCGTTGGTCGCGTTGGTGAACGCGAAGCCCTTGGCGTCGGTCGGGGTGACCGTCGGGTCGATGTCCTTCCAGGACTTCCCCGCCCGGTAGCCCGTCGGTACGGCCGACACCTCGGCCTGCACCCGGCCGTCGGACAGCTGCCAGTACCGGGCGTTGGCCGTGCGCCTGCTCGTCAGCTCCCCGACGCGCTTCGGCTTCGCGGCCGCCTTGCCCTTCGGCAGCCTCTCCCGGCTCGGAAGCACCGGAGTACCACCGGTCGAGGGCTGTTCCGGTCCTTCGGGTTCGTCTTCCGAGAACCAGCCGGCGAAGGCATCGACAATGCCCTCGCCGTCATCAGGTGAAACCGGCGCCGCATAAGCGACTTGTGGCAGCATGGAGCCGGCGACAGCCGAAACCACGAGGCAGGCTATCGCCCGCCCGTACCTGAATTTCACGCGAATCCCTTCCTCTGCTCCCCTCGCGCGCGTACGCGGAGTGGAGCTCACCAACGCGCCGACGGGGGAGGATCCCTCGTCGGTCGCGGTGGACCCGACCTCGACCGGAGCACCTCGGGGCATGACAAACCAGGCCACGTCCCTGCACGGGGGAAGCGACCTCACAAGAGGTGTGCCGATCAAGGCGGGGGTGATTCTTATTCACAGACATGATGCTCCGTCAAGCGTTCGCTCATATAGGGCATTTCAGAGTTCACCTGACAGCGCCCCCTGCAACTTGCCTGATTTGTCGGCGGCCTGGCATTCGTCGATTCCGATGGTGTATAACCCAGGCGAATTTGCGTCTACAGAAAGCGCGGACATGCCGACGACCGAAGAAGCGGCAGCACCGGAAGGGCCCGGAATTCCGGGCACCACAGGGGTTCCGGGGAGCCCGGCCGACCGCCGTATCGACCGCAGCGGCATCGCCGTCGCCACTGTCCTGCTGCTCGCGTGCGGCGCGTTCGTGGGCTACGGCGTCCTCGGCTCCGAGGACGCCCCGGCGAACGTGCGGGCGACGGTGCCCACCGCCGAGGTGACCTACGAGGTGCTCGGCGAGGGCGCGGCCGACATCTCCTACCGGGGGGCCGGCGGCGAGGCACAGGTGGTCGTCGCGCATGTCGGCCTGCCGTGGCGGAAGACGGTGAGCCTTCCGTCCGGAGCGTCCCCGTCCGTCGGCGTCACCCTCGGCGAGAAGGGCGGTACGGCGAGCTGCACCCTGGTCGTACGGGGCAAGCACGTCCAACGCGCCACCGTCACCGGCGCCTTCGGCCGGACGACCTGCAGCAGTGAACTCCCCGCGCCCGAAGCCGTGACACCCGTCGAAGGAGCCGAATGACTCCACCCCGTTGACGTGATGCCGTCGGGGTTTCTGGGCATCGCCCCGCACGCTCTCCATGCGGAGCCGGGTGATCCAGGGGCGGGATCAAGCCCTTCACGGGGCGCGGCGCATGTCCCGGTGGGCGGTGGGGCACCGATGCCCGCGTGCCCAACTCAGACGAGACACATCGCTTCACCGCCCTCTCGGCGCGGCTGACCGGCTTCGACAGAGCGGACCTGGACGCCACCGGGCTGACCGAGGTGTACCGCGCGGTGGCCGCGGAGCGGCTCGGCACCCGAAGGTACGCCCGCCTCCTGCAGGAGACGGGCGAGGACGAGGGCGGCGCCCTGGAGGGCGACCTGCGGACGGCTGCCCGGGCGGTGACGTACCTCTGGTACACGGGCAGTTGGCCGGGCCCATCGCCGTTCGTGGTGTCCCCGCGCGCCTACGCCGAGGGCCTGATGTGGAAGGCGGCCGGTCTCAGGGCGCCCGCCACCGGGCCCGGAGGGTACGGAAGTTGGGCCGAGGCGCACGACCGGTCCGGCCCGGGCAGCGCGGTAGACCGGTCCGGCCCGGGCGGCGCGGTATCGCGGTCCGGCCCGGGCGGCGCGGCGGACCGGTCCGGCCCGGGCGGCGCGGTCGAATGGAGCGGCCCGTGACGCGCTACGACGTGATCGTCGTCGGCGCCGGTGTCGCGGGCTCGCTCGTCGCCCACCGGCTCGGCGGGCACGGCCGACGGGTCCTGGTCCTGGAGGCGGGCACGGCGGACCCCGGCGACACACCTGCCGACGATCCGCTCACCACCTACCTGGCGGCCTCGGCCAAGGTGCCCGGCTCACCCTTCCGGCCCCATCCCGCAGCCCCTTGGCCCGAGGTGACGGACCTCGCCGGCACGGTTGGGACTCCGGGGTACCGGGCGGCCGGCCATCTCCAGCAGGACGGCCCGCTCCCGTACGCCAGCGGCTACGTCCGCGCGAACGGCGGCACCGGCAACGTCTGGACCGGCCTCGCGCCGCGCATGCTCCCGGAGGACTTCGACACCGAGTCCTTCGGGTACGGGCGGCGGTGGCCGCTCACGTACGACGAGCTGGAACCCCACTACCGTGCCGCCGAGGAGGAGTTGGGGGTGGCCGCCGACACCGACGAGCAGCGCGAGCACGTGGGGCTGCCCTTCCCCGACGACTACGTGTTCCCCATGCGGCCGCTGCCGGCCGCGCGTCTGGACCGCGTCCTCGCCGCCCGCCTCGACGGGCGGCGCGTGAAGGATCCCGTGGCCCGGCGCGAGGTCGAGCTGAGGGTGGTCGGCACCCCGCACGCGCGCAACGGCGTCCCGGACCCCCGCTACGACGCCGGTCGTGGCTTCGTGCCGCGCGGCCGGCACGGGCGGCCGGACCCGGAGAGCCGGTGCGTGGGCAACGCGAGCTGCATCCCGCACTGCCCCTCGTACGCGAAGTACACTCCGCTCAAGACGCAGGGACGGTGGAGCACGACCGTCACCCTCCGGGACCGGTCGGTGGTGAGCCGCGTCCTCGTCGACGCGAGCGGTCGTGCCACGGGCGTGGAGTACCGCTCGTACGACGGGACGCGGTCCGTCGCGCACGCCGATGTCGTGGTCCTCGCCGCGCACGCCGTGGAGAACGCCCGGCTGCTGCTCCTCTCCGGGCTCGCCGAGGGAAGCGGCCAGGTCGGGCGCAACCTGATGGACCATCCCGTCCTGCTGACCTGGGGCCTGCTGCCCGAGGACACCGGGCCGTACCGGGGTCCCGGTTCGGTCTCCGGTTTCGAGGGCTTCCGCGCGGGCCCGGCGCGTCGGCTCCGGGCTCCCTTCCGCGTCGAGTTCGGGACGTGGGGCTGGGTCTGGGCGAAGGGACCCGTCGACACGGACGTGCAGCACTTCCTCGACGAACGGGGCCTCCTCGGAGCCGAGTTGAGGCGGGCGGTCGGCGACCGGATCCGCCGCCAGTTCACCCTCCAGTTCGAGATGGAGCAGAGCGCCGACCCCGCGAACCGCGTCAGCCTCCACCCGTACGAGCGCGACCCGCTGGGGCTGCCCCGCCCCCTCGTCACATACGACCTCGACGAGCACGTGAAGGAGGGAATGGCGGCGGCCCGGGCGGTCTCGGACCAGATCTTCGGGCTCCTCGGCGCCGAGGACCACACCGACTACGCCCCGGCGGCGGCCTGGCCCGGCCGCTTCGAGCACGGGGGCCGTACGTACGGCTACCGCGGGGCCGGCCATGCCGCCGGCACCCACATCATGGGCGATTCCCCGGCCACGTCGGTGGTGGACGCCTGGCAGCGCTGCTGGGACCACCCCGGCCTGTACGCGGTCGGCTGCGGCAGCATGCCCTCGGTGGCCACCTCCAACCCGACGCTGACCATGGCCGCGCTCGCCCTGCGCAGCGCGGAGCGCGTCGAGGCGGACCTGGCGTCCCGCGACCGGCCCGCGTCCCTCGGTTCGCCCCCGTCGTCCCCCGCGAGCAGCGAGACATCACCGACCCGAGGAGCCTCCGCATGACCGCCCCCCTGCCCCTTCCGCCTGTTCCCGAGCCGTTTCGACTCCCCTTCCACTACGGGTCGTTGCACCAGGTCGGCATCGACTGGCTGGTCGAGTCCGGACCGGTCCGCGAGCTGCTCGCCAAGCATCACCCGGATCTGACCGCGGCCGAGTTCGAGGACGGACGAGCGCTGGTATCGCTCAACTACCAGCTGTACTTCGCGCAGTACGCCTTCGGTGGCGGCGTCACCCAGGAGATCGAGTTCAACGTCATCGCGTTCCCGACGGCCGCGGAGGGGCGGCTGCCACGGCTGACCTACGCCCAGTACGCGCAGGGCTGGGATCAGACGAAGCTGCTCGGCATCGCGCGCCTCCACGTCGTCTGCGACAACCCGTTCGCGATCAGGGCCGGGCGCGAGCTCTACGCCGAACCCAAGTACCCGGGCCGGTTCGAGGTCGGACTGCCGTCGCTCAACGGGCCCGAGGGCGACACCTGGAACGTACGGTGCAGGGCGGCCACGGTCGGCCCGGACGACACGCTGGAGAAGGACCTCGGCCCGCTGCTCGACATCACGGCGGAGCTCGACGGCCTCACCCCCGTCGCCGCGAATTCCGCCCCGATCACCGGCTACGGCACCGACAGCGAGGGGCGCCTGCTCGCCGGCCCCATGAACGTCTACCAGCCTTACCGCTGGTACGACCTGGCCGCCCCCGAACACTCCGAGCGCACACGACTGGCGGTACACGCTCCCAACGACGACCTCGGCCGCGACATCCTCACCCTGCTGGGCACCGGGCCACAGGCCGCCGGCGCCTGGACGCACCAGTCGCCCCCGGTGGCCGCCCACAACCGCCCGTACTACGTACCGACGGAGCCACGCCTCTGACCGACGCCCGGGCATTGTGCAGGACCGGCCGCCTTCGGCCGGCTCGACGGCCGTAGACGGTCCTGCACGGACCGAACCGGTCGAGCGGGTCACGCCGCTGCGCTCGTGCCGTCGCCGTAAGGGCACGGCACGGCGACGGCGACGGCCCGGCAGCGGGATTACGCCTGTCGTGTGGACGTCATGCGTGGCGGGGAAGCGGTACGGGCGGGGCGCCGGTGGGGACCGTAGTCTCGGGCCGCCCCTACGGCGTACGCCCACCCCGGGGGCCCGCCCGCCACGGGCTACGCCTGCCTGGGAGTGGACGCCCCGCCCACACACATGAGGATCCGTCATGACCGCACAGGACACCTCCCCGCCCCTGCTCACACTCGACCGGCTCGACGAGGTCGAGGGATGGTTCTTCGACGCCGACCGGTTCGTCTTCGACTGGCTCCTGACCCACCAGCGCGACCACGGCATCCGCGGTGACCTGCTGGAACTCGGCGTCTACAAGGGCAAGAGCGCCATCGCCATCGGCTACCACGCCTCCGACGGCGAGCAGTTCACCGTCTGTGACCTGTTCGACGCGGGCGAAGCCCCCGACGACTCCACGGCCACCGAGATGCGGGTGTACTACCCGACCCTGACCCGTCAGGTGTTCGAGGCCAACTATCTGCGCTTCCACGGCCGGCTGCCCACCGTGATCCAAGGGTCCTCCTCCGAGGTCACCGGCCATGTGCCCGCCCGCAGCTGCCGCTTCGTGCACATCGACGCCTCGCACCTGTACCACCACGTCCGCGCGGACATCGCCGCTGCGCGCGAGCTGCTGACCGAGGACGGAGTGGTCTCCCTCGACGACTTCCGCAGCCCCCACACCCCCGGGGTCGCGGCGGCCACCTGGGAGGCGGTCCTCACCGCCGGCCTCAAGCCGGTGGTGCTCACCGAGAGCAAGCTGTACGGAACCTGGGGCTCCGCCGACGTCCTGCGCGACGCCCTCGCCGACCGCGTGACCACCCACCCCACCCTCTGGGGCGTCACCGAAGACGTGGCCGGCCACACCCTGCTACGGCTCCACTCCCGCTGACTCCACCGCCCCCACCGCCGGTCCAGGGGGACCCGGGTGGGAGTCCGGCCGGGGGAAGACGGCCGGACTCCGGCCGACGAGACGGTCGAGCGGGACGTCCCCCACGCGAAGGCCTGGGCTCGTCATCCTCGATGACGAGCCCAGGCCTTGTCCGAACTCCGTGATCCGCCTCGTCCGACGGCCCGGACGGCTCAGACGCCCAGTTGTGCGCGGACGAGCGAGTCGAGTCGCCGCCATGCCGGGGACGAGGCGGTGACCGTGCCCTGGATGAGGGCGGGAATCTCGGAGCCTGTGTCCAACTGGGGCACGTCGGCGGTTCCGTAGCGTTCCCGGGTTGCCTCGGTGATCCGGCGCGCGAGGTCGTCGATACGGGGGTCGCCGGGGTCGAGGTCGTGCGCCTGGTCGTAGTCGAGGAAGAGCCGCCGTAGCGCCGGGTCGGCCAGGCTCTCGGCCTGGTCGTGGAACAGGACGGTCGCCCGGTCCGGGTGGGTGGCGAACACGAGGATCCACAGGTCGCGTTGCAGGTCCACCCATCGCGGTGTGAATCCCCAGCGGGCGAGGTTCTCCAGGTGTTCGCCGACCTCGGTGGGCAGCGGGGACAGCTGACCGGCGGCGAGTCGGCGCAGGCGCCCCTGTGTCGCCCGTAGACCGTGGATGCGGGCGGTCATCTCGTCGTCGATCCCCCGCAGCGCCTGCTGGAACTCCTCGTCGGTCGCCGATCTCAGCTCCCGGATACGGGCCAGGGGGACGCCTGCTTCGGCGAGCGTCCGGATCTTGATCAGGTCGATGGCGTCCTGCGCGCCGTACCGCCGGTAGCCGGATGCGTCGCGGTCGGGCTCGGGGAGCAGCCCCTTGTCGTGGTAGACGCGGATGGTCTTGATCGACACACCGACGTGCCTGGCCAGCTGCCCGATGGTGATCATCCGGCCGTCCTTCCACTTGACCTTGCCCCTGGGGCAGGGTCGCACGATGGCGTCATGGAACACAGGAACGTGAATGTGGATCGTCAGACACTGCGCGAACTCGCCGACGAAGGTAACGAGACCGCTCTGGACCGGCTGTCCGACCTCGCCGACGCGGATGGCGACCTCGGCGGGCTGAGCGAACTGCTGGACGAGGGATCGATGCATGCCGGGTTCCTGCTCACTCGACGCGCGGTCGCGGCCGGTGACCTGCGTGAACTGCAGCGGATCTCCGACGCGGGGTACGACGAGGCCGGGAACGAGCTGGACCGGTTGCTGAAGGCAGCCGGCGGGCATCGCCCCTGAGGGTGCGATCTGCCGCCGGTGTTCAGTTCGCGGCAGCGGCCGCGAGCTCCCGCCGCAGTTGGTCGACACCGGGAGCTCCCGCCAGGCCCTCAGGCGTGCGGTAGACCCGGCACGCCAGTCCGGGCGGGCGGTCGGCGTCTGCGAACGGGTCGCGTCCGTCGACGAGGACGGTCGGGGAGCCGGTGAAGCCGTACCGCTCGGCCTCGGCCTGGGCCGTCAGGACCCGGGCGGAGACAACGGCGTCACGCAGGCCGACATCGGCCAGGGCCTGCCGTAGCCGCTCGATGACCAGCTTCTCGTTCGGGCAGTCGGGCACGACCAGCACGGTGATGTCCATCTCCCCAGGATCGCGCGCTTCCGCCCTCCCGACGTATCCCCCGACCGCGCCCCTCCTCACGCTCCCGCTCCGCCTGCCCCTGACCGCATGCGGCGCGTCGACTGGGCGGGACCTCCGACGGTGAGCCCCCACTGGCCTCTTCCTCCGCCCGGACCTGGAGTCACCGCTCACGCTCCTCAAGCTGGGCCTCGTCCTGGCCGTCACCGTGAACGGCCTCTACGCGCACGGGCTCGGTCAGCGCCTGGAGCCGTACCGGGGCACACCGCCACCGCGACGGTTGCTCGTCCAGGCGGGGGTCGCCGCCACCGTGAGCCAGACCGGCTGGTGGGGAGCGACGCTGATCGGCTTCCTCAACAGCCAGTCCTGAGGCTCGCGCCACGTGGCCGCACGGTGGCGCGACTTCGGCGAGCCTGGCAGCGGCGGCCCGGAGCGGCCGTCCGGGCAGCCAGGTCCATGTCGAGCTGCGGTGAGGGCCGAGCCATTACGCAGCCCTGGGAATCGCGAAGAAAGCCAGTGCCGCGACGGCCGCCACGCTCGCTGCGAGCACCAGAGCGCCGGGAAGGGACCAGGTCGCGACTGGTCCGGCAACCGCCGCCCCCACCGCGAATCCGGTGATCTTCAAACTGGCGCCGGTGGTGAAGATCTGGCCGCGCAGGTGTTCCGGGGCCTCCCGATGGCGGACGGCGAACAAGGCGGCCAGCTGGGGTCCTTCACCGATCCCGACCACGAGTACGGCCACGATGAGCACGACTGGTCGGCTCGACGCCGCCAAGGCCAACGCGGCGGCCTGGACAAGGGCACTGGCCCAGATGATCGCGCCGGGGGCGACCGCACGCGGAAACCGGGCGAGAACGGCGTTGGCCACCAGGGCGGAGATCGCCATGCAGGACAGCAGCACCGCGCCGCGGCCTGCTCCGCCCAGGACACGCGCGCCCAGGAGTGGGATGCACGCCATCAGCATCCCCTGGGCGACGCAGGAGACGACCGAGGTGACGGTCGCTCGGGCCAACAACGGCCTTCCGGCAATGACCCGGATTCCGGCAGCAAGGTCACTGATCACCGAGGATGTCCGAGCGCCCCGCGCCCGCCCCGGACGGGCAGGCAGCATCCAGGCCGCGGGCAGTGCCGAGGCGATGAGCACGACGGAGACCACCACGGCCGTGGGGGATCCCAGCGCCTCTGCCACGCCGCCGGCGAGAGCCGGACCGGCAAGACTCGCCACACTGAACGTCATGGCATCGAGCGCATTCGCGCGGGACAGGCGATCGCCGAGCACCACACGGGGCAGTTGGGCCGTCCACCCTCCTGACAGGGCCGGCCCCAACAGCCCTGTCAACACCGCGATCAGGATGGTGACAGCGAACGGCAACCGACCGAGTCCCACGAGAATCATCCCCAGTCCCGCCGCATACAGGACAAGGGCCCCGGCCAGCAGGCGTCCCGGCCGTCCTGCTCTGTCGAGGAGCGCCCCGAGCACCGGCCCTCCTACCGCGGCGGAGATCGTGATCCCCGCGAGCAGCGACGACGCGTCGACGGTCGATCCGGTCAGGGCGAATCCCGTCAGCATCAGCGCAGGTCCCGACATCTCGTCCCCGGCACGAGCTGCCACTGCCCCGGCCAGGTAGCGATGGAGTGAGTAACGCTTTCTCATCGTCAAGACGTTACTGATGTAACTCAAACCTCAGCAAGATGCGTTACATTCCACGGGTGTCCTCCCACAGCGACGACTGGTCCACCCGGCACTCCGTGCTGACCACGGCTCAGCGGACCGCCGCCCTGGTCAACACTCTCGCCGGCGAATCCCCCGACCCGACCGAAGTCGCCGACGTCCTCCGCGCGTACGGCGAGACAGACCCCATCGACCTCACCACCCGCGATGTCGCCGGAATGCGCGCCGCCGCCGCCCTGCTGCGGCAGGTCTTCGCCGCCGAGCACGCCGATGGCGCCGCCGCCATCCTCAACCGCCTTCTGCAGGAACACACCGGTCCGCTCCGCCTGACCTCACACGGCGGCAGCGCCCCCTGGCATCCTCACCTCGACGGAGACGACAACGCCCCCTGGGACGAATGGCTCCTCGCCTCGTCCTGCATGGCCCTGGCAGTCCTCGTCTGGGACCGCCAACGCCCGCCCGGCAGAATCTGCGCATCGCCCAGCTGCCAGAACGTCTTCATCGCCCAAGGCAGCGGTCCGGAACGCCGCTACTGCTCCCGCCGATGCGCGACCCGCGAACGAGTCGCAGCCCATCGACGCTCCCACGCCGCCGAGCAGCAGAGCGACATCAAGTAGGGCGCTCAGGATGCACCGCAGCATCGCGCAATCGGCCCCGGCGGCGACGAACGACGGTTGCCGTCCTCCGCACCGCCACCTGCCCCGGGACCTGACCCCGACTACTGCGCGTGGCCCTTTCGTGGGCGCGCCGCTCGGCGGGGGAGCGCGCCCACGACGGAGTGAATGGGACGTGGGGAGTACACCCCCCACTTGAATGGCCTGCGTAACCCCCCACTCACGTAAGGACCTTGCGGCATGCCTGCACTTCCGCCGATCGGCGCCGAGATCCCCTGCTCCCGCCTCGCTGTCAACACCCCGCTCCGGATCAAGGACGCCCTCGTCAGCGTCGACTTCCGGGGCGGCATCAAGCACCGCGTCGACGTCAACCCCGAAGACCCGATCAACTCCGTTCGCATGCGGACCGTCGGCCACCGGATGACCGCGGAGCTGCCGGGAGAGGACGGGACGAGCGGGGGCGTCATCACCATCGAACAGAACGACGTCGATGTCGACGCGCCCACCACCCTGCGCTTGACCCAGAAGTTCCCGCCCAAGTACGAGTTCCGCGAGGTCTCGACCTTCACGATGACCATCGACCAGCCCGGGGGCGGGGGCGAACCGCTGATTCTGACCACCAAGGAGCCGATGGTCCTCATCGGACAGCTGACCCAGTACCCGCCCCGCGGCGACCTCTACAAGCTGGAGAAGCCGGTCGAGCTCGTCGACCTGGACGACCCGACCAAGGTGCTCGCCGTCATCGAGAACTTCCCCGTCAAGGTCGGCGGCCTCTGACAGCGTCAGCGGGACCAGCTCAGGTGGGGCGCGTCGGGTGCACGACGGCTGCCCGGCAGCGCGTACGCGTTGCCGGGCAGCGCCCGGCGGTCCGGCTCGTTCCGGCACGGCGCCCCGAAAGGCTTGCCTGGGTCACGAACAACGAGGCCCCGGCAACCAGCGCCCCCATGAAGGCCTTTTCAAGGTCATGCGGACGCCTGCCGGTCGGACAGGGCATGCGCCAGGAGGAACTCGGTCGCCCCCGCGATGGCCTCGGCGTACGTGCCGTGAACGGCCTCGGACTCCTCGGCCTGCTCGTCCGCGGCAGTGGCGACGTACCACCAGGCATCGGCATCCGGATCGTGGTGAACCACGGCGGAGCCGCCCGCATATCGGAGCGGGATGGACTCGCCGGCGGGCCTCTTGACCACCGCGTGGGGCCACTTGAGACGGGCGGACTGTCGCTTGATGCCACCCCAGGCCGCACCGAGCTGGGCATAGCTCGCCCCGCTGCGGCCGGCGACAGTGGCGGCGCTCTCCGCCAGCCGGTCGACGGACTGCTTGGCTTCGTACAGCGCCCGCAGAGTCGTGACGAGTTCGCCGCCGGAGTCGGTGCGGCTCGCCGATCTCGACTGGACGTTCGTCACCACCGGATGGGGAGGCCGGCTGGGGCGGACTTCGGCGGGGCCAGGGCGCTCGCTCGCGCGTGCGAGGCTACGGCTACGCTCGTCGGCATGCTGAACCGTGTTCCGTTCAATGAGGCGCTCCTCTCCACCGTGGGCACCCCCAAGCAGGCCAAACTCCTGGACAGCAGTCCGCGGTCACGCGTGTGGCGGGTGCAACTGACCGACGGGCGGCTGGTGATCGTCAAGCAGATCACCGACGACGGGGACGCGGGCGCCGACGCGAACACGCGCTTCGCGCGGGAGGTCGCAGGGCTGCGCCTGGCGGGGCGGGCCTCCGGGCCCGCCGTGGCCCCCGCGGTGCTCGCCACGGACCCGCCCTCGCGGGTGATGGTCCTCGAGCACGTGGACGACCTCGGCAAGACGGACGACTGGATGCCGGGGTACGCCGAGTCGCTCGCTCGGCTGCACGCCCTGACCGGGCCCGCCGACGCGGGCGCACTACCGGTCTGGTCGGGGCCCACGGCCACCGACGCGGAGTCGTTCCTCACGCTGGCCAGGGCGCTCGACGTACCCGTACCGTCCACGGTTCCCGATGAACTCGCCGGTCTCCTGGAGCGGTTGGACCCCACCCCGCACCATGCGCTGCTGCACGGCGACCCCTGCCCCGGCAATGACCTGCGCACCGCCGACGGCGTCCGCTTCGTCGACCTCGAGCGGGCCTCGCTCGGCAACGGCCTGATCGAACTCGCCTACTTCCGCATCGGCTTCCCCACCTGCTGGTGTGCCATGTCGGTCACCGGGGCCCCGCTCACGGAGGTCGAGGACGTCTACCGGACCACCTGGCGCGGCCTCACCGGGCAGGACGTGCCGGGTGACCTCGCCGACGCGTGCGCAGCGTGGCTGATCCAGGGCGACGCGCTCGTCGAGCGGGCCCACCGCGGGACGGTCGACCAGCTCGCCCGGGTGCCCGCCGAGGACTTCGAGTGGGGTAACGCCTCCGCCCGTGAGCGGCTCGTCCACCGCCTGGGCGTGGTCGCCGACATGACCCGCGACCACGATCACCTGCACGCCGTCGGCCGTCTCAGCTCCGACCTGGCCGACCGCCTGCTCGTCAGCTGGCCGAAGCTGCGTCCGCTGCCCACGCAGGACGCCCGCCCCTGGTTCTGACGACCTCGGGTTCCTCCCTCGACCACCGTCTTGCCGAACCGGCAATGCGTTGGCATGGATGGGCGCGATGGGCGACGGTGGGCCCGTGACCGACGGCATCGCAGCGCAATCCCTCGCAACAGACGTGGCCGGTGGGGTCAGTCCCAAACCAGGTTGAGGGAGCGTTCGAAGTTGACGTATCCGGCGCGGGCGAAGGACTTCGCCATGGGGACGTTGCCGAGGTCCGTCGATGCCCTGATCCGGTCGACTCCCTCGGCGGCCAGGATGCGGGTGCCCTCGGCGAGGATCTCGTCGATGTAGCCGTTGCCGCGGTGTGCGGGCAGGACACCGATGTACGCGATGATCGGGTGGTAGCTGTTGCGAGCCGGGATCACGAAGCCCACCGGACCGCCACCGTCGGGGAGTTCGGCGATGCGCCACCACTCGTGCGGGCTCTTGAACCCGGCGAACTCTCCGTCGTAGTGCCGTTCCGCCGCCTCGCGCGGGCTCAGTCCGGATGCCAGATGCGCTCGGCCGTGGGCGTCGAGGGTGCCCTCCATGACCGGGGTCATCAGGGCGAGGAGGTCCTCACGGTCGGCCACCGGGCGGAAGACGAGACGCCCCTTGGACTCCGGGAGCAGGGACGACGGGGTCCACTGCAGCCGCAGCCGCTCGACCAGCAGCCGTGCGCCGGTGCTCTCCAGCAGGCGCGTGCGGGATTCGACCACCTCGCGGGCTGCGGGGTCCTCGTGCCAGTCGGGCGGGACGAAGCGGCCGAACTCCGGCAGCTTCACGCCCGCCGGGAAGACGGTTGCCGTCGCCGTCCTGAGCAGCCGCAGGCCGATCTCGTCGCGGTCGGCCCGGGGCAGCGTGTCGTCGACGTCGAAGAAGTCGAACTGCAGCGGGACGTCACCGCCCGGGGTCGTCCACCAGGCGAGCCGGGCGAGGAGACGGTCGCCGTCCAGGGCCACCCATGACCACTCCGGGCGGCGACAGCCGCCGGCGAAGTCGTCGGTCAGTTCGTGGTCGAGGACGTAGGAGAGCCGGCAGAAGAGATCGATCTCCTCGGGGCCGGTCAGAGGTCGGTAGCTCACCGATGTCAGTGTCAAGTCAACTCCTGTGAAGGGGTACAGCACTCCGGACCTGGGATGTCATGCTGGTCAGGCACGTCGGGTGTCCGAGCAGAAGGCGTCGCGGGCCGCATGCGGCTCAGGCCGATTCGAGGATCGGGCGGATTTCGAGCGCCTCCGGGGTGGGGAAGCCACGGGCCAGCTCGATGGCCTCGGCGTGGTCGGCAACTTCCAGCACGAACCAGCCTCCGAGGGTCTCCTCGCCGCTGTGCACGGGCCCCTCGGTCACCGCTGCGGACCCGTCCGCCGTCTTGCGCACGGTGACGGGGCCCTGATGCTCGGTGTCGAGGGCGTCGCCGCCCGCCAGCTTGCCCGCTGCCGCGAGCTCGCCGATCCAGGTCTCGTACGCCTTCCGGTAGGCGTCGCGGTCGGCCCGGATCCGGGCGCGTGACGCATGCGTCTCGAAGATCACGAGGGCGTATTTCATGAGGCGTTCCTCTGTTCGGTGTGCTTGGTGGTGATGGTGGTTGTGGTGGTGGTCGGTTTGATGCGGGCCAGTGCGCCTGTCTCCAGGGCCGTCCACAGGGCGCCTTCCGGCCCCACCGTGATCCCGTGCGGCTCGGAGGCCGGGGTGGGCAGTTCGTGGACGGCGACCGTGCCGCCGGAGGTGACCGAGCCGACGCGGTTGCCGCCCCACTCGGTGAACCACGCCGTGCCGCCGGCGTCGGTGGTGACGGCGTGCGGCCGGGCCGAGCGGTCGGGCAGCGGGTACTCGGTGATCCGACCGCCGGGTGCCATCCGGCCGATCTGACCGGCCGCGATCTCGGTGAACCAGACGCTTCCGTCCGGGCCCACGGCGATACCCACCGGCGCGGCCGCCTCGGTGGGCAGCTCGTGCACTGTGATGTGGCCGTTCATGCCGATGCGGCCGATGGCGTTGGCCTGGTTCATCGTGAACCACATCGCGTCCCCGGCCGCGGCGATGGCAGAGGGGAACGCTCCGGTACGTGGCAGCGGGTACTCCGTGGCCGTTCCGTCGGTGGTGAGGCGGCCGATGCGGTCGGCGGCGGTCTCGGTGAACCACAAAGCGCCGTCCGGCCCTGCGGCGATGCCGAAAGGCCCGCACTCCGCGGTCGGCAGCGTGAACTCGGTCACCCGGCCGGCCGTCGTGATCCGCCCGATCCGGTGCGCCCGGTACTCCGTGAACCACAGGGCGCCGTCCGGGCCGTTACAGATGACCGTCGGGCCGCTGTCCGGGGAGAGTCGGTGACTGGTCGGTTCCTGCCCGGGGACCAGCCGGCCGATGCTGCCGCTGTGCACCATGGTGAACCACAGGGCGCCGTCCGGGCCGGTCGTGATCGAGTACGGGCCGCTGTCGCGACCGGACACCGTGTACTCCTCGATGGCCGGGGGCGTCACTGCTGCTCCAGACCCTCGGTGGCGGCGATGCGCTCGATGTCCTGCGGGGATCCGGCCATGATGGTGCGGGCGTGCGTGGTCACCAGCTCGACGGGCCAGTCCCACCAGGCAGCCCGTGTGAGCCGTTCGATGTCGCTGTCGTCGAAGCGCTGTCTGATCGTCCGGGCCGGGTTCCCGCCCACGACGGTGTACGGCGGCACGTCGGCGGTGACCACCGCTCCGGCCGCGATCACCGCACCGTCGCCGATCCGAACCCCCGGCAGCACGGTGGCTCCGTATCCGAACCACACGTCGTTGCCGACCACCGTGTCCCCGCGGCTGGGCATACTGGTGACGAGGTCGAGGGTCTGCTCGGTCCACTTCCCGCCGAACATGGTGAAGGGGAAGGTGGACACCCCCATCGACGGGTGGTCCGCGCCCGCCATCAGGAACCGGGTGCCCGTGGCGATCGCACAGTACTTGCCGATGATCAGCCGTTCCGGACCGTAGGCGTACAGCACGTTGCGCCGCACGAAGTCGGTCGCCCCGTCGGGGTCGTCGTAGTAGGTGAAGTCACCCACCACGACGTTCGTCCCGGCGACCAGAGGCTTGAGGAAGACGACCCGCTCGTGGGCAGGCAGTGGATGGATGACGGCAGGGTCAGGCGCCTGGGCGGCGCTCGGGTCAGATGTCACGCGGGAATCTCTCCGTGGGAGTTCGTGCTCGGCGGGCGGAGCCCGGGCGGCGAGGCCCTGTGACCGATGTGGTACGCGCCTTCCGCGCCCGGTCCTGGCCTTTCGGGTCGTCGGCCGAATCGAGCGGGCCGGTCCTGCAACCTCATGCCGGCTCATGTCACCTGCGGGAGGCGGCCTCCCGGCCCGGTACCCAGCATGCGTACCGGGCAGCCCGGGAACAACGGCTGATCTTGATATGGTCGTTAACCCAGAGATTTACGAATCCGGGGGACCCGGATGGAACCGGGGACAGGATGGAACTGCGGGACATAGAGATCTTCCTGACGCTCGCGGAGGAGCTTCACTTCGGCCGCAGCGCCGAACGCCTGCATGTCTCCCCGGCCCGCGTCAGCCAGGCGATCAAGAAACAGGAACGTCTCATCGGCGCCCAGCTCTTCGAGCGAACCAGCCGCCAGGTCCGGATGACCCCCATCGGAGAGGTGCTGCTCCAGCGGCTGAAGCCGGCATACGAGGGCATCCAGGAAGCCATGGCGGAGGCGGCCGCCCTCGCCCGCAACTCGGCCGGGACGCTGACGTTGGGGGTCATGGGCGCGCAGATGCACGACATGAGGCCGGTACTGGACCGATTCCGGGCCCGGTACCCGTCCGCCGAACTCCGGTTCCGGGAAGTGTTCTTCAGCGATCCGTTCGGAGCCTTGCGGGCGGGCGAGGTCGACGCGGTGACCACCTGGCTGCCGGTCCGCGAGCCGGACCTGACCGTCGGAGTGGTGCTGCGCGAGGAACCTCTCCACCTGATGGTGGCCGCGGATCACCCGCTCGCCCGGCAGAAGTCGGTGAGCATGGAGGTCCTCGGCGACCACGTCGTGCCGCGCCTGAGCGGTTCCCTTCCCGCCTACTGGGAGGGTGCCGTCCTGCCGGCCCGTACTCCGGCCGGACGCCCCGTCCGCCGCGGCCCGGCCGTCGCCACCTTCTACGAGATCCTTGCCCTCGTCGCGGCAGGCGACGCGATCTGCACGGTCCCCGACGAGGGGCGGCGCTACAACGCGCAGACGGACGTCGTCTACCTGCCCCTCCACGATGCCCCACCCGTCCAGTGGGCCCTGATCTGGCGCACGGACCGCGCGACCCCACTCGTACGCGCGCTCGCCGAGGCGGCGACGGGCTGCGGGGACGCAACTGGGCGGTAGAGACGCGACACTTCGGCGCCGGCCGTCGGCGTCGTTGTCCCCAGCGCCGGTTTGAACTGTGTGCAGTCCGCTCGTGCGACCTGAGGTCACATGGCCATCGGACCGAGGTCTTCAACGACCTTGGCCAAGGCGCGAATCTGTGCGGTCTCGCTGCTCGTGTGCCAGCTCAAGGCCCAACGGCTGAGCGGGGCATCGTGGATGGGGATGTAGGCGATGTCAGGCCGCCCGTAGTAGCGCAGCGCGTGCGCGTGCACGGGGCACACCGCTTCCCCGCTGGCGACGATGGCGAGTAGTTGTGTGCCGTCGACTGCAGTCGGCCCTTTGGGGATCGGCCCGCTGGAGGTGTGGGCGGGGATCAGCGCCTCTCGCCAGTAGTCGGGCGCGGCGCCGGTCAGGACGGTCTCGTCAGCGAGGTCCTCGTAGGAGATGGAGTCTCGCTTCGCCAGGGGGTGGGCGGAGGACACGCACAACACGACGGATTCGGTGTAGGCGACCGGGCTCACCGTGAGGTCGGGTTCCCGGACAGGGAGCCAGGCGAGCAGTACGTCGATCGTGCCGTGGCGCAGTGCGGTGAAAGGGTCGTTGTATCCCACGGCGCGGATCTGCACCATGCAGGCGGGGTGGCGGGACGAGAATTCGTCGAGGACGGGCCTCAGGTCCTCGACGTTACTGGACGTCATGCCCAGGCGCAGCACCTCGGTCTTACCCTTCGCGGCCAGCGCGGCCCGCTCCAGACTCCGCTGAAGACCGCGGTGCACCGGGAGCAGGTCGTCGTGCAACTGCTGACCGAGCGGGGTAAGGCTGACGTGATGGCTTGTGCGGGCGAAGAGCGCGCCGCCGATCTGCCTTTCCTGCTTCTTGATGGCCTGGCCGACTCGCGCCGGGGTGACGTGCAGCCGTTCGGCGGTCCGGCCGAAGTGCAGCTCCTCGGCGAGCATCAGGAAGATCTCGATGTCTCTGATCTCCACGCGGGCCCTTCATCTGTCTTGTTAACCGTCAGGTTAACGCGCCTTACGGGAAGGGTCGTTGCCGGGAGCACCGACACCGACCGAGCCCGAACCCACGCTTGCGCTGACGGCAGGCAGGCGGGCCCGTCATGAAGTCCGGTGCCGGATCGCGGTGCGGACTGGCTCCGGCACCGGACCGAGCGCCGTCGACTCTGGCCTGAGTCGGGTCAACAGATGACACGGCAGGACGTCGTCCCGGCCCGAAGGGCTCGGTTCAGTCCGGGTCCGCGGCCCGTAGGGCTGCCACCAGGCCCGACTCGTAGGCCGCAATCACCGCCTGCGCCCGGTCACGGACGCCGAGTTTGTCAAAGATGCTGGTGATGTAGTTCTTGACGGTGGAGACACTGATCTCCATGGTGCGTGCGATCTGGTTGTTGTCCAGGCCGGTAGCCACCAGGCGCCAGACCTCCACTTCGCGCGGGGTGAGACCGGGGGTGTTCTCTGCGGCGGGCCGCCGACGGTTCGGGGGCGCAACCTGCTCGTTCCTGACATAGGCGGAGATCAGCCGGGTCAGCAGACGGGGAGCGACGGCGGCCTCGCCCGCACGGACGGTGCGGATCGCGGCCACGAGGTCCTCGGGCGAGCTGTCCTTGGGCAGGAAACCGTATGCGCCGGCGCGCAGTGCGGCGACCACGTACTCGTCCATGTCGAAGGTGCTGAGGGCGAGCACCCGGCACTCGGGAAGGTCACGAGCCAGTCGTTCGGTGGCGGCCACCCCGTCGAGGACGGGCATCCGGATGTCCATCACCACGACGTCGGGACGGTGCTCACGGGCGAGCACAAGAGCCTGCTCGCCATTTTCGGCCTCGGCAACCACGGTGATGGCCGGAGAGGGGCCGAGGATCAGGGCCAGCCCGCGCCGCACAAGCGGCTGGTCGTCCGCGATCAGTACCCGGATCATCCGCTCGCCCGCGGCCTCGTTTTCGGCGTCTGTCCCGCTCACCGGTCAGTCCTCCTCGTCCTCGCCCGTCGAAGCTTCCAGCGGCAGGCTGGCCACGACCCGGAAGCCGACCTCGGACACCGGACCGGCCTCCAGCACGCCGCCGTGCAGGGCGACCCGTTCACGCATGCCGACCAGACCGTATCCAGCACCACGCCTGATGCCGGGGGCCGAAGGAAACTCTGCCGCGTCCATCGCGCCTTGGTCGGTGACGGACACACGGACGCGCTCGGGTAGACATGTGAGGCGGACCTTCACCGGGACGTCGGGCCCTGCATGCTTGCGGGCATTGGTCAGTGCCTCCTGGACGACCCGGTAGAGAGTGAGACCGACCACCGGCGGCAGTCGTCCGGGCTCGCCATCCACGGTCAGCTCGGTGGGCTGTCCGGCCTGCCGAGATTCCTCGATCAGGAGGTCGAGGTCGGCCAGGCCAGGCTGCGGCGCCTCCGGGGTGCCATGCCGGTCGGTCGCCGTGTCCTCGTCGGTCCGCAGGACGTCGAGGAGCTGCCGCATCTCGCGCAGGGCCAGCCGCCCCGACTCCTCCAAGGTGACCAGGGCGTCGCGGGCGACACCGGGGTCTTGGTCGAGGTTGGCGCGGGCGCCGCCCGCCATCAGCTGCATGATGGTGATGCGGTGGGCGACGATGTCATGCAGCTCCCTGGCGATGCGGCGGCGTTCCTCGGCAAGCGCCCGGTCGGCGAGGAGCCGGCGGTTGGCCTCCGTCTCCTGGTGCCACCGATCGACCGCGAGGCCGGTGGCGGCAACGAGGCAGGCGGCGAGGCAGGCGCTGGTCACGTTCAGGAACCCGTGCGGGGCGGCGAGGTCCGGGGTGAGCAGGGTGACGCCGGTCGCCCCGATCGTCAGGGCGGCCGTCGCCCACGGACGGCCCGTCCGGGCAGCCGAGTAGAGGGCGACCGCGAGGGTGGCGCCGAAGTGATGGCTGATGGACGTCGTCAGGTTCAGCAGCGCAACGAGCACCAGGCTGACGGTCATGACGGTGAGCGGGAAGCGGCGCCTCATGAGCAGCGGCAGCGCGGACACCGTCAGGAGCAGGATGCCGACACTCGACATGGGCACGCCTGCGACCTGTGAGAACGCGGTATATCCGACGAGGTCCACGACGGCCGCACCGACGGTCAGCAGGGCGTCGTTGCGGGTCCAAGGCGACGTGTCGGCGTCCGGCGGGAAGAGACGCCCGCGCAGTTCCTGGCGCGACGGCACAGCGCTGCGACGCGTCGCCATTCGTTGGTCCCTTCTTGGCTGTTCTCCGCCGTGATGCCGGGCGGCCCGCCCGGCATCGATACCTGGCTTGTGCCATTGTCCCTGCGTGCCGCAGCGCCGGCTCCGCCCCTGGGCCGAGATCGGACCAGGACCAGGGTCCCGGTCCGGTGGACGGCCAGGTCCAGGGCCCCGTACGCCTTCTCGTCCCCCACTCCGACGATCTGCGCGAACTCCGGTGATGTGCTGGAAGGGAACTGTCCGAGAAGGCTTTCGAACCGGAGTCCCTGTGATTCGCACCCTGGCCGGATTCTCCACGAGAAATCCATGGAAAGTCATCACCCTCTGGGTGCTGCTGGGAATAGGACTGGCCGTAGTGGGTCAGGCGCTGATGTACCGGGTCACCGAGAGCCAGCTCGGTGACTTCCTGCCGGAGAAGTACGACTCGGCGGCGGCACTGAAGGTCGCCGAGGACAAGTTCGGGATCAAGCCGGATGCCGATGCGGTGACCATGCTGGTGAAGCGGTCCGACGGAAAGCCGCTCGGCGCGGCCGACCAGCAGCGTGCGGAGGCAGCGGCAGCGGCGCTCGGCAGGCAGCGGGTGACCATGCCGAAGTCCGAGGACGCCCCCGACTTCCTGGCGAAGGACTACTCCCAGACGCCGAAGGTGACGCCCGGCGCGGTCGCACCCCACCGTGCTTTCGTTCTCTTTTCTGTCGGCCTTTCCGGTAATTCGACCGACCCAGGCCTGCAGAATGTATTCAAGGAATTCCGGAATAGCGCTTCCGGCAGCTACGCGCAGTACGGACTGCGCACCGGATTCGCCGGCGGTCTGGCCGACCTCGTCGACAGCCACGAGGCGGAGAAGACCACGAGCACAGTGGCCGGGGCACTGACCATCGGCCTGATCGTGCTGCTGAACATACTGGTGTTCCGCAGTGCCCTGGCGGCTCTCCTGCCACTCCTGGCCGTCAGCCTCGTCGGCGGGGCCGCCGCGGGTACGGTGGTCGGCACGGCGCTGCTCACCGGGATCAAACTGGATCCGAGCACACCGCAGCTGATCAGCGTGGTGCTGCTCGGCATCGGGATCGACTACTTCCTGTTCCTGCTGTTCCGCTTCCGTGAGCGGCTGCGCGCGCAGCCGCAGCGCGGCGCCCGCGAGATCGCGGGTGAGGTGACGGGGCGGGTGGGCTCCGCGATCACCTCGGCGGCGCTCACGATCGTCGCCGCCTTCGCCACCCTCGGTGTCGCCAGCTTCGGGCAGTTCCGGGTGCTCGGCCCGGCCGTCGCGATCTCCGTGATGGTGATGCTGCTGGCCGGCCTGACCTTCATGCCCGCCCTGCTGGCGGTCACCGGACGCAGGATGTTCTGGCCCTCCCAAGCCCTGAAGCGCGCACCGCGCGAGGGTTCGGCCGGACGCTTCGGCGACACCGTCGCCCGGCGACCGCTCGCCGTCACGGTCGGCGCGATCGTTCTGCTGGGTGCGCTGGCCGCCGGGACGGCCGGCATGAAGATGGACTACAGCACCGGCAGCGGCGGCACTGGCACACCGGCCGCGGCCACCGCCGCGGAGATCTCCCGCGCCCTGCCCGCGGGGGTGTCCGACCCCACCGAGGTGTACGTCATCAGCGGCGACGGCGGCGCCCTCGACCGGCAGGGCGTCGACGTCCTGGTCAAGGCGCTCGGCCGCACGCAGGGCGTGGGCCAGGTGACTCCGGTCGTCTACGACAAGGTGGGCGACGCCGCCCGGATCGGCCTCTACCTGACCGCCGACCCACAGAGCCAGAAGGCACGCGACCTGGTGTCCGGGCCGGTGCGGGCGACCGTCGCCCAGCACACACCCGCGGGCGCCGAGGCACACGTCGGCGGCACGGCGGCGATCTTCGCGGACATCTCCACCGCCGTCTCCGGGGACCTGGAGCTGGTCTTTCCCATGGCCGCCGCGCTCATCGCGCTGATCCTGCTCGTCCTGCTTCGCAGCGTCCTGGCACCGGTGGTGCTCATGGTCTCCGTCGGGCTCGGCTTCGCCGCCACGCTCGGCGCCTCCGCCCTGGTGTTCCAGCATGTGCGCGGCGAAGCGGGCGTCAACTTCACCCTGCCGCTGGTGCTCTTCCTGTTCGTGGTCGCCCTGGGCACGGACTACAACATCCTGATGAGCGACCGCATCAGGGAGGAGATGGAGCGCCCGGGCCCGGCCCGGGCGGCGGTGGCCCGCGCCGTACGGCATACGGCACCGGCCATCGCCACCGCCGGGCTGGTGCTGGCCGGTTCCTTCGGCAGCCTCGCGGTGAACCCCGCCCCGTCCACCCAGCAGATCGGCTTCGCGACGGCCCTCGGCATCCTGCTGTCGGCGTCCGTTCTGTCCGTGGCGCTGATCCCGGCGCTCGCCGCCCTGCTCGGCCGCTCCCTGTGGTGGCCCGTCCGGCCACGCCGATCCGACAGACAGCCCTCGCCGTACGAGCCCGGGCGGCGGGCCGGCGAGCCGGGTCCCGCTGCGGTCCCGTACGACCGCGTCAGCACGAACTGAACGCCGCGCCGCCGCCTTCGTACTCCCGCACGACCACCACCGTGAAGAAGGCGCGAGCGAGCACCGCGAGCGTGGCTGCCGGCACAAGCCGCCACCACCGTCGGCGATCACCCCGGCTTCGGCGGTGAATGCCGCATCCCCCCGGGCCGGCGCTGCCCCGCGTGTGTGGGTCGCGGCCTCGGCAGTGAACGCCCGACTTCTCCACCTCCGCCCGATCAAACGCTCGGACGGCACAAGCGGCACCAGGTCTCGTCCACCTTCTGGGGCCGGCCCCCGGAAGAGTCCGGCGGCTGCCCTCAGCGCGCGGCAACGGGACCCCGGGCCTTCATTTCTCAAAACCCGAACGCACGTTGATCGAAAGGTACAAGCAGATGACCACTCACAAGAAGCGGATCAGCCGCCCGCGGCTCCTCGTGGCGGCGGCGATCGCGGCAGGGGCGGTCCTTGCTCCCGTGGCGGTCAAGGCGGCCACCGTCGACACGGTCCCCACGGCCAGGGGGAAGCAGGACCCCGTACACGTACTGGAACGGGCTGCTCATCCGCTGCGTGCGACCGAGCCGGGTGGAAGCACGGCCGACCTGCGAGCCCTGTCCGCGATGATCGGCGACGCCAAGGTGGTCGGCCTCGGCGAGGCCACCCACGGCTCCCACGAGTTCTTCACCATGAAGGAGCGGGTCTTCCGCCACCTGGTGGAAAAGCAGGGCTTCACCACCTTCGCCCTGGAGCTGAGCTGGTCCGCGGGGCTCCAGATCGACGACTACCTCCAGACCGGCAAGGGCGACGCCCGTGAGATCGCCGCACAGACGCTGGCCAACTCTCCTTGGGAACGCGAAGAATTCGTGAGTCTCATCGAGTGGATGCGCGACTACAACCGCAACCACCCCGACCGTCCCGTGCACTTCATGGGCGACGACATCGGCGCCCCCTCGTTGAATGACGCGTTCTTCGAACGAGTGACCGGCCATGTGAAGAGGAACCACCCCGAGGCGCTGCCGCGACTCAATGAGCTCTACACCGGCCTGCGGCCCATCGACGACGCCTTCGCCTATCTGGCCAAGCCGCTCGCGGAGCGGCAGCAGCTCGCCGCCAAGGCGCAGCAGGCCCTAGAACTGGTCAGCAGCCACAAGGGCTCCGGCGGAGACGCTTTCGACTGGGCCGAGCAGAACGCCCGCTCAATCGCCCAGACCGCCAAGTTCTTCACCTTGAACCCTGCCGACCGGGAGTCCCTGAACAGCCTTCAGCGCTTCCGCGACGAGGTGATGGCCCAGAACGTCACGTGGTGGCAGAAGCACACCGGCGACAAGATCCTGATGTCGGCGCAGAACAACCACGTCGGCTACGTCTCCGACAACCCCGAGCTGTACTCCAAGACGCAGGGGTCGTTCCTGCGCGACACCATGGGCAGGAACTACCTGCCCATCGGCTTCACCTTCAACCAGGGCTCGTTCCTGTCGAAGGACGCCGCCCTCGGCGGCGAGTGGAAGAAGTTCACCGTGGGCGCCGCCGAGCCCGGCAGGAATGAGCACACCCTCGACCAGGTCCGTTACCGGGACTTCTACCTCGACGTCCGCAAGGCCCCGGCCGCCGCGCGCGCCTGGCTGAACGTCGCCCGGCCCACGCTCAACATCGGCACGCAGTTCCCCGAGAAGCCCCGCGACATCGCGATCGTCAGGTCCTTCGACATTCTCATCCACCTCCACGAAATCCGGGAGGCCGAAAAGATGAAGCCGTGACGACCGCGCCGCCCCGCCTGGACGAGCCGCGAGAAGATGCTGGTCAACGGCTCACCGTCCACAGCCCGCAACGCTGTCATCCGCCTACGCGGAACCGACCCCGCCCGCTGGGGGGGCCGTCACGAACACCCCTCCCCCAGCCCGGCCGGCCTGTGCGTGGGACGACCTCCGCAGCCCCATCGCCGCAGCGCGCCCGAAGGCCGGTTCGAAGGCCGCCGCACCGTAGCGGGAGAGACCGGCACCGGCCCGGCGGGCGCTGACACGCCCGCCCGACGCCTACGACCCGCACCTGGACGTCGACTTCGCCCCGATCTGCAGCGACGGCACGCCGACCGACGGATTCAGCCAGGCCGCATGAGCCGGCCATGGGCCGGGTGCCGAGCGGGCCGGGCGGGCCGGGCGCGTGTCGGCGAGCACCTCACTGTGCCGTGGCACCGCGTCCGAGGGCTGATCGCGGGAACCGGGTTGAGGTCACAGCAATCGGTCGACCAGCCCGTCGATGTAGTCCGGGGTGAGCGGGCCCATGCCGAACAAGACGCGGATATACATCGGGGCCAGGACGTGGTCCAGCACGCCGAACGCGTCGGGTGCCTGCTCGCCACGGTCGCGGGCCCGGTCGAGCATGGACTGCAGTTGCCGCATGCGTTCGGCGCGGAGGTCGTCACCAGCCTGCAGGCCCTGCTGGCCGTTGCCCGACAGGGCAACGGCCAGGCGCACCACCGCCAGACCGTCGGGTCCGGTGATCTCGCGCGCCACGTTGGCCGCGTAAGTGCGCAAGTCGCCGGCCAGGCTCCCGGTGTCAGGCATCGGCGACTGCGCATTGAGGCGGGTGAGCGCCACGTCGGTGAGCAGGGTTTCCAGGCTGCCCCACCGGCGGTAGATGCTGCTGTCGGCCACACCCGCGCGGGCTGCGACCTCGCCGACGGTGAAGTTGCCGTAGCCGCGCTCGCTGATCAGGTCGGTGACGGCCTGGTGCACCTCCGCGCCGACGCGGGCGCTACGCCCGCCGGGCCGCCGGGCTCGCTGTCGCTCGTTCATGCCCCCCACCTTAACGCAGTAAGGACTTGCGTTTATGGGGCGAGCCTCCCTATGGTCACCTAACGCAGCCACTGACTGCTTTAGAACGCTCAGGTGTATCGCCTCCCGCGTCCACCGTGGCCGGGCTCAACTACCGATCGAGGGGGATCCCCATGGCTCCATCGCATGCGACCGCAGGCAGTCGATCAAACCGGGCCGTGCTGCTCGCGGTGACCTGTCTAGGCCAATTCATGGTCCTGCTCGACAACACGATTGTCGGAGCGGCGCTGCCCGATATGCAGCACCGGCTGCACACTCAGTTGACCGGTCTGCAGTGGATCGTCGACGCGTACGTACTGCTGGTCGCCATGCTGCTGCTGCCCGGCGGTGTCTTCGCCGACCGGTTCGGCCGCAAGCGGGTGTACCTGACCGGCGTGGCGGTATTCACCGCCGCGTCGCTGCTGTGCAGTCTCGCGCCCTCGGCCGGATGGCTGGTCGCCGGCCGGGTGCTGCAGGGCATCGGGGCCGCGGCGCTGAGCCCCGCCTCGCTCGCCCTGCTCGCCGCCGCCTGTCCCGCGCCGCAGGAACGAATCAAGGCGATCGGGCTGTGGGCCGGATTCAGCGGAATCGGTCTGGCCGCAGGCCCCGTGGCCGGCGGAGTGCTGACAGAGGCCTTCGGCTGGCCCGCCATCTTCCTGGTCAATCTGCCCATCGGCGTGATCCTGCTGCTGGTCGGCCTGCGCCATCTCGGCGAGTCCCGCAATCCGAGCGCCCCCGCGATCGACATCCCGGGCACGGTGCTGTCCGTTCTGGCGGTGGGGGCACTGACCTACGGGCTGATCGAGGGTGGCGCCCACGGCTGGACCTCACCGGCCATCCTGGGAAGCTTCACCGCCGCGGCGATCCTCCTCGCCGCCTTCGTCGCCGTCGAAGCGCGTCGCTCCGCACCGATGCTGCCGCTGCGGCTGTTCCGGCAGCGCCTGTTCACCGTGTCCAACACCGCCATGGTCGTGGTGGGGTTCGCGCTCATGGGCTCGTCGTTCTTCTTCTCCCAGTTCTTCGTCTACGTCCAGGGCAGCTCGATCCTGCGCGCCGGCCTGCAGACCCTGCCGGTATCCCTCGCCATGGTGGTCGTCAGCCCGTACGCGGGCCGGCTCGCCGCCCGGTACGGCTTCCGAATCGTGGTCACCACCGGCCTCGCCCTGGCCGGCCTGGGACTGCTGGCGCTCGGCATGGTGCACGCCGACACCGGCTACGGGAACGTGTGGTGGCGGCTGGGACTCGCCGGCATCGGCTTCGCCCTGACCATGTCCCCACTGACAGGCGCCGCCATCCAAGCAGTCAGCCCGCAGGAAGGCGGCCTCGCCTCAGGCATCAGCAGCACCACCCGGCAGATCGGCGCGGTACTCGGCGTGGCGGTACTCGGAGCCATCGTCCGCACCCGGCAATCCGGCGGCGCCTCCTTCGAGACCGGCATCACCAGCGCCTTCCTCGCTGCCGGCACCGTCACCTTGGCCACCGCCGTGTTCACCGGCCTGTGGCTGGCGAGGTCCAAACCCGCGAAAGGCTCCGCGGCCCCGCAACGTTCCACCGATCCGGATGCGGTCACCACCTCGAACGAGGCATCCGTGAACAGCCGTTGACCTGCGCATCCACGAAGCCCACCCTCGCGAGACCGCTGGACCGTGTCTGCGTACGAGACACCCGTCTCCGACCGCACATGACACCTCAGCACGACCGGCGCCACCCCGGCGCCCGTGCTCCAGACCCTGCTGCATCACCTGGCCGAGGGCGACGGCTGGGACACAGCCGTCGGCGGTCCGGTCGACGAGAAGACCGTCACCACGGCCACCAGGCCCCCTGACCCCCACCCTGTCCCGGGCAAGTGGCATCGATCGAGCCGGAGATGAATGACCTCCGCCGGCCGCACGGCCGCGGCGTACATGCAGCCGAGGAACGCCTCCAGGTGTACGTGGTGCACAACTTCGGCGATGGAGGGTCGTTCACAAAGAGCGGCCGGTCGGCCGCGGTACCGGCAGTTTGGGCTGGGGGGTGTGGCCGTGGGTATGCCGCCAAGCAGGCGCAGCGTGTTGGTGACGGGGGCAACGGGCGGGATCGGCCGGGTGACGGTGCTCCGTCTCGCGGGCGCGGGATGGGACGTGATCGCCGGGGTCCGTGACCCGGAGAAGGCCCGGGGGCTGGAGGCGGACGCGGCCGCCCGCGGCCTGTCACTGCGCACGGTGGTCCTTGATGTGGCATGTGAGGATTCCTGCCGACGGGCGCTGGCCGAGGCGCGGGAGATGACTGATGGCGGTCCGTGGGCGCTGGTGAACAACGCCGGTATTCCGCAGGCGGGACCCGTCGCCGACGTCGATGACGAGCGGGCCAGGCGGCTGCTCGAAGTGAACCTGCTCGGTCCGGCCCGGCTGTGCCGGCTCGTCCTGCCGGGTATGGCCGAGCGAGGCAGCGGGCGGATCGTGAACATCTCCTCCGGACTGGGCCGTGTGCCCTGGCCGATGGGTGCCTGGTACAGCGCGGGCAAACACGCCTTGTCCGCCCTCACCCACTGTCGGCGCGTGGAGGCCGCACACCTGGGCGTACGGGTCTGCCTGGTGGAGCCCGGGGCGTTCGCCACACCCATGCTGGGGCGTGCCCTCGCAGACCTCGACTCCGTCCGCGGGCTGCACGGCGCCGGTTACGACTCCACCGTACGGCTGTTCACCGGCGTCGACCGCCGGGTGCCGACACCCGAGCCCGTGGCCCGAACGGTCGAGTTGTGCCTGACGGCCCGCCGCCCGCGGCCCCGCTATGTCGTGGGGCGCGAGGCCCGTCTCCTGGTTCCACTCCATATCCTGCTGCCGCTGTCCTGGACCGATCGGATCAAGCACACCCTCACAGGGCTGCCCCGCAGGCCCGTTGCGGCCGCCGACACAACCGGGCTCGCGCAGACGCCCGGCCCGTCGACCGCACCGGTCCCGCAACCGAGCCGGCGTGCCCGCTCCGGGCAAGGGGAGGAGCAGGCGTGAACACCTACAGCCGCATCACCCACGTCGCCGTCCACCTGCCCGCCCGTAGGCAGAGCTCCGCGGAGATCGAACACCTCCTGCGCCGCAGCAGCCCGTCACTCAAGCTGCCCGAAGGCCTCATGCGGCGCACCTTCGGTCTGCACGAACGCACCGTCGCCGACCCCGGCGACCTGCCCTCGGACCTCGCCGCCCGCGCCGCCACACGTGTGCTTGACGCAACCCGCCTGCATCCGGCCGACATCGACCTGCTGCTCTTCGCGGCGGTCAGCGCAGACGTCCGCGAACCCGCCAACGCCCACATCGTGGCGGCCAAGACGGGCCTGTCGTGCCCCGCCTTCGACGTCGGCAACGCCTGCAACGGCGTGATCAACGCCCTCCAGGTCGCCGACGCCCTGATCCGCACCGGTCAGCACCGCCGCGTCCTGATCGCCTGCGGGGAATCCCTCACTCGCCTGTCCCGCTGGGAACTGACCCGTGAGCAACTCCGTACAGGACTGACGTCCCTGACCGGAGCCGATCTCGGCGTCGCCCTGCTCGTTGAGGTCTCCCCCGAACCGGGCATCACCGGGTCGGTCTTCATGGCCAACTCCGCCGGCTGGCAGGCCGCCACCCTCTACGATCCCCACCACGCCCCCGACAGCCCCCAGGGCTTGCACGTGGACTCCGACGCTCTGCTCGGCTCCTTCCTCGGCCTGGACGATCAGGCAGCCCAGTGGCTCAAGGATCAGGACGTCGACCTACAGGCCGTCGACCTCGTCTGCCTCCACCAGCCGTCCACACCCTTCGTGCACACCTTCTGTCGCCGCATGGGCATCGACCCCGCCCAGGTCATCCTCACCTTTCCGCACACGGGGAACGCCGCCGCCGCGACCCTGCCGCTCCAGCTCGCCCAGGCCGCTCACCGGGGCCGTCTGGCCCGCGGCCAGACGGTCGTCCTCTTCGGCATGGCCAGCGGAGCCAGCGCCGCGGTGATGCTGCTGCGCTGGTGAAGGACGTCGTGGGTTGGCGTCGGGCAGCACGGGGCGGTGCACCTCGATCAGCCGCGCCCCTGCACCTCGCGCGTGCCTTGCCGCCGACACCCGTTCGACGCAGCGTAGTCAGCACCAAGTCAGCACGGGAGAGGTGGGAAGGAGTGCCGGCATGGGGCTTCAGTCAGCACGAAACCAGCACGGGAGTCAGCACCGAACCACCAAAACGTGCCCGACCAACACAACCCGGGCAGCCTCTCTCCAGGCCCTTCGAAAGCCTTCGGCAGGGTCACAACGGCAGGCCATGGAGGCCGGGTGCACACGAGCGGCCTGAACTATGGTGTCCCACCACATACGCCGCTGACCTGCGACTTCCTACGGTGTGGCGACACGGAAACGTCCCCGCACATGCCTGGAAGTGGTGCACATGGCCGCCGCAACGCCCTCCCCGACCCCACCCGGTTCCCTCAAGCGCATCGTCGCCGCCAGCCTGATCGGCACCACCATCGAGTGGTACGACAACTCATCCGATCAGGGCTAGGACCTGCGCCTTTCTCGTCTTCAACCCCCCGAATTCGGCACCGAACCAGCACGGGAGAATTGCCGTGCTGACCGCGGGTGCGAAGCAACCTCTCCCCCGCCGAGCTCGCCGAGGACGAGCTGTACGCGGCGGTACGGGCGGCCGACGACGGCACAGAGGTGCTGCGCACCGGGTGGGGGTCACCCACCCGGACATCAAGCCCGCCAACATCCTGCTCGAAGGGGACCGGGTCGTCCTTACCGACTTCGGGATCGCCGCGCTCGAGGGCCCCGAGCGCGGTCCTGGCGCCGTCGTGACGGAGGAGCCGGCCCCGGCGGTGCGGGCGGGGGCGCTCGGTCCTGTACTCGACGGACTGCTGCACAAGGATCCCGCCGCGCGCCTGCCCATGGAGCAGCTGCAGGCCCAGCTGGACGGAACCGCCATCGCGGCGCCGGCTCGCGACGTAGCGAAACCCGTTGTGCCCCGAACCCCCACGACCCCGGCGCGAAGCCCCACCGTGCAGCGGCCGGCGGCGCGGCCCACCGCAGGGCCGGGGCCCGCACCGCGCCGGCGTTTCTCACCATGGGCCAAGCTGGGCAGGACAATACTGGTGATCGGGCCGGCCTTGAGTGCCGCGGAGATCCTTGACCAGCGGGCCGGCGACGACAGCACGTACGAGGCCAACCGGAGTGTGGCCGAGAACCGGGGCACCCCGTCAGGCTTCGCCCGAACATCCGTGGCCCGCACCTCGGGCGCTCTGGCGCGGGTGACGTACGGGAAGGCTGCCCCACCCGGCGCCGAGTGCAGTGAACGACCCCGGGAGATCCACCACTGGTGCGCGGCGATGCCGGGTGTGAAGCAGACCGCGGAGATGCCGGGCTGCCTGATCGAGGTCATCCCGAAGCCGTTGTACACCGACCCGATGCCCCAGCGCGCCCGCGTCCGCGTGACGGACGGCCGGTTCATCGTCGAAGTCGACGTAGGCCGCCCCTCGCCCTAGCTGGTGCCCACCCCGTGAGGTGACGTGTCGGTGTCGAGGTTCGAGAAGCTTGCTCCGCGGCTACCCGCGACTGCAGGCCGTCCAGGCCCGTCCCGCTGCCTGAGCCCACTGTCGGTACCGGCGCAGTTCGGCAACGCCCTGCTGGGCGCGCTCGGCCTGACGCGCGGGGGCCCGGCCGTCCGGCCCGGGCCCCCGCGGACGGCGTCAGCCCGCGGCCACGACCTCGGGCGTGCCCGTGCCGAGGGCAGCGGTGTCGAAGGTGTCGGCGAGCCGCAGCGCCTCCTCGATCAGGGTCTCGACGATCTTCGACTCGGGGACGGTCTTGATGACCTCGCCCTTCACGAAGATCTGGCCCTTGCCGTTGCCGGAGGCGACGCCGAGGTCGGCCTCGCGGGCCTCGCCGGGGCCGTTGACGACGCAGCCCATCACGGCGACGCGCAGCGGGACCTCCATGCCCTGCAGGCCGGCGCTCACCTCGGCGGCGAGCTTGTAGACGTCGACCTGGGCGCGGCCGCAGGACGGGCAGGAGACGATGTCCAGCTTCCGCGGGCGCAGGTTGAGCGACTGGAGGATCTGGGTGGCGACCTTGACCTCCTCGACCGGGGGCGCGGAGAGCGAGACCCGGACGGTGTCGCCGATGCCCTGGCGCAGCAGCGCGCCGAAGGCGACGGCGGACTTGACGGTGCCCTGGAAGGCCGGGCCGGCCTCGGTGACGCCGAGGTGCAGGGGGTGGTCGCAGGCCTCGGCGAGGAGTTCGTAGGCGCGGACCATGACGACGGGGTCGTTGTGCTTCACGGAGATCTTCAGGTCGTGGAAGTCGTGTTCGGCGAAGAGGCTCGCCTCCCACAGCGCCGACTCCACCAGGGCCTCGGGGGTGGCCTTGCCGTACTTCTTCAGCAGCCGGGCGTCCAGGGAGCCGGCGTTGACGCCGATGCGGATGGGGGTGCCGTGGTCCTTGGCGGCCCGGGCGATGTCCTTGACCTGGTCGTCGAACTTCTTGATGTTGCCGGGGTTGACGCGGACCGCGGCGCAGCCCGCCTCGATGGCGGCGAAGACGTAGCGCGGCTGGAAGTGGATGTCGGCGATCACCGGGATCGGCGACTTGGCGGCGATCGCGGGCAACGCGTCCGCGTCGTCCTGGGAGGGGCAGGCCACCCGCACGATGTCGCAGCCCGCGGCGGTGAGCTCGGCGATCTGCTGGAGGGTGGCGTTGACGTCCGAGGTGAGCGTGGTCGTCATGGACTGCACCGAGATCGGGGACCGGCTGCCCACGCCGACCTTGCCGACCTGGAGCTGGCGGGTGGGGCGGCGGGCGCCGAGGACCGGGGCAGGCATCGACGGGATGCCGAGCGCGACCGTCATGGGGTGTCTCCTGCTCTGGTACGGGTGAGGGGCGGGCGGTTCACTGGTCGGCGCCGACGGGCTGCGGGGCCAGGTCGCCGATCGAGACGGAGTCGTCGCGGCCGGCGAGGGCTTCGACGACGGCGCGGGCGATGTGACGCCCGGTCAGGCCGTGGGCGGCGAGGATGTCGTCGCGGCGGCCGTGCTCCAGGAAGCGCTGGGGCAGTCCGAAGGTACGGACAGGGGCGCGGGCGCCCGCGTCGGCGAGGGTCTGGGCGATCGCGGCCCCGGCTCCGCCGCTGCGGCCGCCGTCCTCGACCGTGGCGACCAGCGAATGGCCGAGGCCGAGCTCCACGAGGGCGGCGGGGACGGGCGCGATCCAGCGCGGGTCGACGACGGTGACGCCGAAGCCGTGCTCCGCGAGGCGGTCGGCCGCCTCCAGGCAGACCCCGGCCATCGCGCCGACGGAGACGAGCAGGACGTCCCGGGCGCCCGAGCCCGCGCGGCGCAGGACGTCCATGCCGTCGAGGGTGGCGACGGCGGGAATGTCGCGGCCCGCGGAGCCCTTGGGGAAACGCAGCGCGGTGGGGCCGTCCTGGACCGCTAGGGCCTCGCGCAGGGCGCGGCGCAGGGTGGCGGCGTCGCGCGGGGCGGCCACGCGCAGGCCGGGGACCATCTGGAACAGCGACAGGTCCCACATGCCGTTGTGGGAGGCGCCGTCGTCGCCGGTGACGCCGGCCCGGTCGAGGACGAAGGTGACCGGGGCGCGGTGCAGGGCGACGTCGAGCAGCATCTGGTCGAAGGCCCGGTTGAGGAAGGTCGCGTACACCGCCACGACGGGGTGCAGTCCGCCGAGGGCGAGGCCGGCGGCGGAGGTGACGGCGTGCTGCTCGGCGATGCCGACGTCGAAGGTGCGGTCGGGGAAGCGCTCGGCGAAGGCGGTGAGGCCGGTGGGAGCGAGCATGGCCGCGGTGAGGGCGACCACGTCGGGGCACCGGGCGCCGAGTGCGGCAAGCTCCTCGCCGAACACGTCGGTCCAGGCGGGTTCCGGGGCGGGGCGGGGCGCGGTTCGGGCGGCGGGGCGGGGGCGTACGGCGTGGAAGCGGTCGGCCTCGTCCTGTTCGGCGGGAGCGTGGCCGCGGCCCTTCTCGGTGAGGCAGTGGACGACGACGGGCCGGCCGAGTCCGGCGGCGTGGCGGAGGGCCTCTTCGAGGGCCGCGATGTCGTGTCCGTCGACGGGTCCGACGTAGGCGAGGCCGAGGTTCTCGAAGACGGAGTGCGGGGGGCGGTCCTCGGTGCGCAGCTGCGCCAGGTGGGCGGGGATGCCGCCGACGGTGGGGGCGTAGGAGCGGGTGTTGTCGTTGAGGACGACGACCACCGGGCGGTCGGCGCCTTCGGCGAGGTTGTTCAGGGCCTCCCAGGCCATGCCGCCGGTGAGGGCGCCGTCGCCGATGACGGCGACGACGGCGCGGTCGGTGGCGCCGGTCAGCCGGTGGGCCTTGGCGAGGCCGTCGGCGTAGGACAGGACGGTGGAGGCGTGGGAGTTCTCGATGAGGTCGTGCGCGGACTCGGCGCGCGAGGGGTAGCCGGAGAGCCCGCCGGGTTGGCGCAGGGTGCCGAAGGCGGCCGCCCGTCCGGTGATGATCTTGTGGGGGTAGGTCTGGTGCCCGGTGTCCCACAGGATCTGATCGCGCGGGGACTCGAAGACCCGGTGCAGGGCGAGGGTGAGCTCGACGACGCCGAGGCTGGGGCCGAGGTGGCCGCCGGTGCGGGTGACCTCCTCGACGAGGAGGCGCCGGATGTCCGCGGCGAGCTCCTCGGTCTGCGGGAGGGTGAGCGCGCGCAGGTCGTCGGGTCCGTGGACCGATGCGATCGACGTCATGACAGATCCTGTTCTGGTCACAGGGCCTCATCGGCCAGGGGGGTCCGGGGTACTCGGCCGGTGACGGGGTCGGCGAGCCGGGCGGGCATGGAGAAGACGACGTCCTCGGCGATGCCGTCGTCCAGTTCGACGTCCTGCCAGCCGAGTTCGGCGAGCCGGTCGACGAGTCCGCGGACGAGGATCTCCGGAGCGCTGGCGCCGGAGCTGACGCCGATGCTCGACGCCCCGGCGAGCCAGGTCTCGTCGAGATGGCCGGCGTCCGGGACGAGGTACGCGGCGCTGCCGTGCTCCCGGGCGACCTCGACCATGCGGATCGAGTTGCTGGAGTTGCGGGAGCCGACGACCAGGACGAGGTCGTTGCGGCGGGCGAGGGCCTTGACGGCGTTCTGGCGGTTCTGGCTGGCGTAGCAGATGTCGCCGTCGGCGGGGCCGGCGAGGTCGGTGAAGCGGGCGCGCAGCGCGTCGACGACCCGCCGGGTCTCGTCGAAGGACAGGGTGGTCTGGGTCAGGTAGGCCACCGGCGCGTCGTCCGGCAGGTCCAGGGCGGCGACGTCGTCCTCGTTCTCGACGACGATGGTGCGCTCGGGGGCCTCGCCGCGGACGCCCTCGACCTCCTCGTGGTCGGCGTGGCCGACCAGCAGGATCGTCCGGCCGTCGCGGGCGTAGCGGACCGCCGCCTGGTGGACCTTGGAGACCAGCGGGCAGGTGGCGTCGATGACTTCGAGGCGGCGCTCCGCCGCGCCGCCGCGCACGGCGGGCGAGACGCCGTGGGCGGAGAAGACGCAGACGGCGCCCTCGGGCACGTCCTCCTCGCTGTCGACGAAGCGGGCACCGCGCTTCTCCAGCTCGGCCACGACGTGGTGGTTGTGCACGATCTCCTTGCGCACGTACACCGGGGCGCCGTGGAGGTCGAGGGCGCGTTCCACGATGCCGATGGCACGGCGCACCCCGGCGCAGAAGCCGCGCGGCTGGGCGAGGACGACGCGCGGGGGCCGGTCGTCGGCCGGGGCGTCCTGGCCGGCCGGCTGGATGGTGGCGCTCATGAAGCGTTCCGTTCGTAGGAGTCGTGGGTGAGGGTTGCGGGCGGCGGGACGGTGGCCGCGGGCGGGCGCCCCTGCGAGGCGCGCCACAGAGCGGCGTAGATCCCGTCCAGGGCGAGGAGTTCGTCGTGGGCGCCGTCCTCCCGGATCCGGCCGTCGTCGACGACGACGATGCGGTCGGCTCGGGAGGCGACGCTGAGGCGGTGGGCGACGATCAGGGCGGTGCGGCCGCTGACGAGGCGTTCGGTCGCCCGGTTGACCAGCGCCTCGGTGGCGAGGTCGAGGGCTGCGGTGGCCTCGTCGAGCAGGAGGACGTCGGGGCGGACGAGTTCGGCGCGGGCCAGCGAGATCAGTTGCCGCTGACCGGCGGAGAGGTTGCGTCCGCCTTCGGTCACGCGGTGGTCGTAGCCGCCGTCGAGGGCGCTGAGGGTGTCGTGGGCGCCGACCCGACGGGCCGCGTCGGCCGTCTCGGCGTCGGTGGCGTCGGGCCGGCCGTAGGCGATGGCCTCCCGGACGGTTCCGGCGAAGAGGTACGGCTCCTGGGGAACGACGCCGAGCCGTTTCCGGTAGCCGGTGAGGTCCAGGTCGCGCAGGTCGGTCCCGCCGATGCGGACGGCCCCGCGGGTCGGGTCGTGGAACCGGGCGGCGAGCTTGACGAGGGTCGACTTGCCTGCGCCGGTCGTGCCGACGAACGCGACGGTCTGGCCCTGCGGGATGCGCAGCCGGATCCCGGTCAGCGCCGGACGGCCGTCGCGGTAGTGGAAGTCGACGTCGTCGAAGACGAGTTCGCCGCGCAGGGAACGGACGGGGAGTGCGTCGGCGGCGGCCGGGGTGGTGCTGCGCAGCCGGAGCAGGTCCCGGATCCGCAGCAGGGACACCCGTGCCTGCTGGTAGCCGTCGAAGAGCTGGGAGAGCTGCTGCACCGGGACGAAGAACAGGTCCAGGTAGAGGAGGTACGCGACGAGGGCGCCGACCGTCATGGCGCCCTCGGCCACCCGGTGTGCGCCGACGGCGAGGACCACGGCGGTGACGCAGGCGGCGAGGAACTGGATGAACGGGAAGTAGCGGGCGGACAGGAGCTGGCCGCGGACCCGGGCGCGCCGGTAGGCGTCGCTGTGCCGGGCGAAGGCGGCGACGACGAACTCCTCGCGGCGGAACGCCTGGACGGTGTGCATGCCGGCCGCGCTTTCCTGGAGTGCGCCGTTGACGACGGCGAGCCGTTCCCGGGCGTCGGTGTAGCTGCGGGCGGAGGCCCGGCGGAAGACGACGGTGGCGAGGGCGATCGGCGGCAGGACGGCGAGGACGACGAGGAGCATCCCGGCGTCGGCGGCGCCGAGCGCGACGAGCACGCCGAGCAGGGTGAGGACGCTGACGAGGACGCTGAGCAGGCCGGTCTGGAGGAAGGAGGAGAGCGAGTCGACGTCGGTGGTCATCCGGGTGAGGGTGCGGCCGGACGCCTCGTTCTCGAAGTGGTCGAGCCCCAGGCGGTGCAGGTGCGCGAAGACCCGGATCCGCAGCCCGTACAGCAGCCGCTCCCCCGTGCGTCCGGTGACCCGGACCGCGGCCCACTGGACGGCGTACTGGGCGAGGACGAGGGCCAGTGCGGCGAGGGAGGCCGTGGCGACGGCGGTGAGGGCGAGGTGCTGGGCGCCGCCCTCGATGCCGTGCCGCAGTACGAAGGGCAGGGTGAGTCCGGCGAGCGCGTCGGCGACGACCAGGGCGAGGCCGAGGGCGAGCGGCAGGCGGTAGCCGCGCAGCAGGTGGCGCAGCCCGAACTCGCTCGTGCCGTCGGCCCGGGGGTCGCGGGCGGCCTCCGCCTCGTCGACGCGGGGGAGATCGAGGGCCGGCGGCAGTGCCGCGACCCGGGCCTGCATGCGCGCGGCTGCGGAGCGCGGGGCGGGGGCGGGTTTCGGGGCGTTCGGGGCGGGGGCCCGCCGGTCCCCTGCGGGGGCCGGAGGCTCGGCGGCGGCCGTGGCGACGGCGGCTTCGGCCGGAGGGTCGGCGGGGTGGTGCTGGAGGATCGTACGGTAGAGCGGGCAGCGGGCGGTGAGTTCGCGGTGGGTGCCGAGGTCGATGATCCGGCCGTGGTCGAGGACGGCGATCCGGTCGGCGAGCGCGAGGGTCGAGCGGCGGCGGGCGACGATCAGGGTGGTGCGGCCGCCGGCCTGGGCGCGCAGCGCGTCGTGGATGCCCTGCTCGACGCGGGCGTCGACGGCGGAGGTGGCGTCGTCGAGGACGAGGACGCGGGGCGCGGCCGCGAGTGCCCGGGCGAGGGCGATGCGCTGGCGCTGTCCGCCGGACAGGGCGCCGCGTTCGCCGAGCACCGTGGCGTAGCCGTCGGGCAGGGCGGTGACGAAGGCGTGCGCCTGGGCGGTGCGGGCCGCGGCGTGGATCTCCGCGTCGGTGGCGTCCGGCCGGCCGTAGGCGACGGTCTCGCGGACGGTTCCGGCGAGGAGGGCGGTGTCCTCGGGGACGCCGGCGACCGCGCCGCGCAGGGAGTCGAAGGTCAGGTCGCGGACGTCGGCGCCGCCGATCCGTACCGCGCCATCGGAGACGTCGTGGAACCGGGAGAGCAGCAGGGCGAGGGTGGACTTGCCCGATCCGGGGGCGCCGACGACAGCCAGGGTCTCGCCGGGCTCGATGCGGAGGGAGAGGTCGGTGAGCACGGGCCGGCCGGGGCCGTACGCGAAGGTGACGTGGTCGAACTCGACGCCGAGGGGGCCGTCTTCGGGCAGTCGGCCCGCGCCCTCGGTCAGCAGCGGGCGGGTGTCGATCACTTCGAGGACCCGCTCGATCCCGGCGCCGGCCTGCTGGCCCATGGTGAGCAGTGCGGCGAGGGTCTTGACGGGGCCGACGAGCTGGGCGAGGTAGGCGGAGAAGGCGAGGAGGGCGCCGAGGCTGAGTTCGCCGTGGGCCGCCAGCCAGCCGCCGACCGCGAGGGCTCCGACCTGTCCGAGGGAGGGCACGCACTGGAGCGCGGGCCCGTAACGGGCGTTGAGCCGTACGGCGCGCATGCGGCCGGCGAAGAGCCGCCGGGCGGCGCGGGCCAGCCGGTCCATCTCCCGCTGTTCCTGGCCGAATCCCTTGACGACCCGGATGCCGGCGGTGGAGCTGGCGACGACTCCGGCGACGGCGGCGGCCTGGTTCTGGGCGTACCAGGTCGCGGGGTAGAGCCAGGTGCGGCTGCGCCGGCCGATGAACCAGAGTGCGGGGACCAGGGCGAGCGCGACCAGGGCGAGCAGCGGGGAGAGCGTGGCGATGAGGACCAGGGAGACCACCAGCAGGGCTGCGCTGGAGATCGCGGTGGGCAGGGTGGAGACGAGTCCGAAGACCATGTTGAGGTCTCCGGAGGCCCGGCCCAGGAGCTGACCGGTGCTCAGTTCGTCGCGACGTACACCGTCCAGGCGGGAGAGCGAGCGGAACAGGTCGACCCGCAGATCGTGCTGGACGTCGGCGGCGAGCCGTCCGGCGTACAGGCGGCGCAGGTACGCGGCGAGGTAGCCGAGCGCGGCGACGGCGAGCAGCGCTCCGGTCCACAGGGCGGCGGAGCGGGCGGGGCGCAGGACGACGTCGTCGACGATCACCATCGTGACGAGGGGGACGAGGGCGCTGGTCGCGGTCCCGAGGAGCGCGGCGAGGACCGCCGCGAGCACGCTGCGCCGGTGCCGCAGACAGCGGCGGGTCAGCCGCCCGGTCCAGGAACCCCGGTCGGTGTCGTCGGTGGGGTGGGTCATTCCGGGGCCTCCTCTCGTGAGGGTGGTGGGTGGGGTGCGGTGGGGGGTCATGCGTCGCAGTGGCGCAGGTCGACCGGTGCGCCCGGGGCGCCGAGGCCGGCGACCGCGAGGACGTGTGAGCCGTACGGGCCGGCGCCGGTCGGCAGGACCGTGCAGGCGGCCCCGGTCCCGCCCGGCAGGGCGCTCAGGGCGGGCGTCCTGTCTGCGGCGGAGGGCGGGGGCCAGTGCGGGGGGTGGGGCAGCGGCTGGGTGAGCCCGCCGTGGGCGAGTCCGTGGCCGTGGGCCTTGCCGACGGCCTCCTTCTGGGTCCAGAGCCAGTAGAAGGCGGGGACCCGGTCCGCCGCGGGGAGGCGGCCGAGCCACTCGGCGTCGGCGGGGGCGAGCCAGCGCCGGGCCAGTGCGAGGGCGGGCAGGGGGCGTACGGTCTCGATGTCGACGCCGACCGGGGTCCCGGAGAGCGCCACGGCTCGGGCTCCCGGGCTGTGGCTCACGCTCACGTGGAGCCGGGCGGCGGGTCCGGTGAGCCGCGGGCGGCCGCCGGGTTCGTGGGCGAGCCCGATCCGGTGGAGCGGGCTGCCGGTCAGCTCCGCGGCGGCGCGCAGCAGCGTGGTGTGCGCCGCGCGCCGTTCGCCGGAGGCGACGGGGCCCCAGAGCACCGTGACGGCGTCGGGGCCGGTCACCGGGTCAGGCCGCCATCGCGCGGACGAGACTCTTGGGACGCATGTCCGTCCAGTTGGCCTCGATGTGGTCGAGGCAGGCCTGGCGGTCGTTCTCCGGGAAGGCGACCTCCCAGCCGGCCGGGACCTCGGCGAAGTCGGGCCACAAGGAGTGCTGGCCCTCGTCGTTGACGAGGACGAGGTAGCGGCCGTCGGCGTTCTCGAACGGGTTCGTCATTTCTTTTCCCTTTTCCATTTCCCGAGGCGATTTCTTGCTTCCGTCGCCGTTCTTTCTAACCAACAGGAGAGAAATCGGCAACCTTTTCGAAAAGATTTCAGCGCATATCCGTGAGGCCCGGTTCCGGCGCGTTCACGAGGACCGCCACATTTCCGGGAGGCTGCTTGTTCTCGTAGACCATCTGGTGCGCCCGGCCGATCTCGGCGAACGGCAGGGCGAGGCTGAGGCAGGGGTCGATGTGGCCGGCCGCGACGAGCTCGATGATCGCCGCGGTCTGGCGTACGTTCGCGGCGTGCGAGCCCTGGAGCCGCTTCTGGAACATCCAGAGGAACCGCAGGTCGATGTCGCCGTTGTAGCCGCTGGTGCCGGCGCAGGTGACAACCATGCCGGCCCGGTCGCAGACGTAGACCGAGGTCGGCAGGGTGGCCCGTCCCGGGTGTTCCAGGACGATGGCGGGGTCTCTGCGCTCGCCGAGCGCGTCCCAGAAGGCCCGGCCGAAGGAGCGGACCCCGGAGAGCCATTCCCGGTAGGCGACGGTGTCGCTCGAATCGGGCAGCCGACCCCAGTGGTCGAAATCATTCCGATTGATGACGCCGTGCGCTCCCAGGCGCTTACAGTAGTCGAATTTATCGTCGTCCGAAACCACGGCGACCGGAATTCCGCCGAAGTATTTCACGATCTGTATCGCCATGGATCCGAGACCGCCGGCGCCGCCCCAGACGAGGACGGGATCGCCCGGCCGGACCGTGTGCGGGTGCCATCCCATGAGCATGCGGTACGAGGTGGAGCCACCGCCGAGGAAGCAGCCGGCCTCCTCCCAGGTGAGGTGCGGGGGCTTCTTGTGGCACTGGTACTCGTCGGCCACGGTGAACTGCGCGAAGGAGCCGTGGTTCGACTCGTAGCCCCACGCCCGCTGGGAGCGGGAGGCGGTCGGGTCGGTGCCGAGGCGGATGTCGGGGGCCGACTCGTCCCAGGCGACGCCGCCGACGATCACGTGGTCGCCGACCTTGAGCTGCTTGACCCCCTCGCCGACGGCCCAGACCACTCCGGCGCCCTCGGATCCGGCGATGTGGAAGTCGAGCGGATCGCCGGCCCGTTGGCGGTCGGCGATGACATCGGCGGGGGTGCCGAGTCCGGCCCAGACGCCGTTGTAGTTGATCCCGGCGGCCATCACCCAGATGAGGACCTGCCCGCGGCCGACCGGCGGCACGTCCACGGTCTCGACCTGGATCGACTGCTCGGGCGGGCCGTACCGCTCGCGCCGGATCACGCCGGCGTGCATGCGACGGGGCACCTCGCCCAGGGGCGGTGTCTCCCCCAGTGCGTACAACTCCTTCTTCATCAGCTGTCCTTCCGTGTGGTGCGGGCGTTCAGATGGGCGGCGAGCGCGCCGCCGACGACGGCCAGCGGCTCGGGCCGCAGCATGTCCTCGTGGCGGCAGTCGACCGGGTGGACGGCGATGGCGCCGCCGACGTACGGGCGCCAGCGGTCCGCCTTCTCGGCGACGGCGTCCGCGGGGACCTGCCCGGAACCGTGCCGGGAGTCGCTCCCTCCGGAACCGCCGTTCGCGACGAACAGCAGCAGGTCGCCCGTGAACCGGCGCGGGGCGAAGCCCGCGCGCAGCTCGACGCCGGTGCGGTACGCGTCCACGAGGGCGCCGACCCGGTCGGCGAGCAGCGCCGCGAGCGGTCCGCCGCGGGCCCGCAGCAGCGCGGCGCCCGCCTCGGGGGTGAGCTCCTCCTCGCCGCGGTCGGGGCCGACGCCGGCCGCGTCGAGGAGGGCGCCGAGGACCTGCGCCGCCGGGGGCACGACGACCGGGTCGCCGGGCCGCGCCGGGTAGGAGTCAAGGACCGCGACGGTCGCGACCTCCTCTCCGGCCTCCTCCAGGAGGACCGCGGCCGCCTGGGCGACCAGGCCGCCGAGCGACCAGCCCACCAGGTGGTAGGGGCCGGACGGCTGGACGGAGCGGATCCGCTCCACGTAGTCCGAGGCGGCCTCCTCCAGGCTCGCCGGGCGGTGGCCGGGCTCGGCGAATGCGCGGGCCTGGAGGCCGTACACCGGGTGGCCGGCCGGCAGGTGCCGCAGCAGGGCCGCGTACCGCCAGCTCAGGCCGCCGGCGGCGTGGAAGCAGAACACCGGCGGAAGGTCACCGCGGGTGCGCAGCGGCAGCAGGACGTCCAGCGCTCCGGCGGCGTCCGCGTCCTCGTCGTCGTCGTCGAGGGCGGCTACGAGTCCGGCGACCGTGGGCGCCAGGAACAGCGCCTGGATGCCGAGTTCGACGCCGAGGACGGCGCGGATCCGGCTGACGAGTCCGGCCGCGAGCAGCGAGTTGCCGCCGAGGGCGAAGAAGTCGTCGTCGATGCCGGCCGCGTCGACGCCGAGGACGTCGGCGAACAGGCCGCACAGCAGCTCCTCGCGGGGGGTGCGCGGGCCGCGTCCGGTGCGCGCGGCGCCGTCGGCGGGGGCGGGGGCGGGCAGCGCCGCCCGGTCCAGCTTGCCGTTCGCGGTGAGCGGCAGCGCGTCGAGCAGGACGACCGCGGCCGGGACGAGGTAGTCCGGCAGCGTCTCGGCGAGCCGGGCGCGCATCTCCGCCGCGCCCGGGGCGGGTTCGCCGGGCACGGGCACCGTGTAGGCGACGAGGCGCTTGTCGCCGGGCCGGTCCTCACGGACCAGGGAGACCGCGTGCGCCACGCCGGGCAGGGCCGCGAGCGCGCCGTCGACCTCGCTGAGCTCGATCCGGAAACCGCGCAGCTTCACCTGGTCGTCGGCCCGGCCGACGAACTCAAGGGCGCCGTCCGGGCGGCGGCGTGCCAGGTCGCCGGAGCGGTACATCCGCGTCCCCGGATCTCCGAACGGGTCGGCCACGAACGAACGGGCGGTGAGCGCAGGGTCGTTCTCGTAGCCGCGGGCGAGCCCGGAGCCCGCGAGGTACAGCTCGCCGACGGCCCCGGCGGGGACCGGCTCCAGCTCCGGGGAGAGCACATAGGCCGCCATCCCGTGCAGCGGGACGCCGATCGGCACGTTGTCCGGGACCGGGTCGCCCGCCCCCATGATGTGGTGGGTGGCGAACACGGTGGTCTCGGTGGGCCCGTAGCCGTTGCTGACGACGGTGCCGGGGCAGGCGACGAGGACCTTGCGGACGGCGTCGGCGGGGACGACGTCACCGCCGGTGCGCACCTCGCGGACTCCGGCGAAGCAGTCCGGCTCCTCCTCGGCCAGCCAGCGGAACAGGCCGGCCGTCAGCCAGAGTCCGGTGACGCACTCGGCGACCAGCAGCCGGGCCAGGTCCCTCAGATCGGTCTCACCGGGCGGGGCGACGACGACCGTGCCGTGGTTCAGCAGCGGCCCCCACAGCTCCAGCAGGGCCGCGTCCCAGGCGTGCGACGAGTGGAACAGCATCCGCTCCCGAGCGCCCGGGGCCCAGCAGGGCTCGTCGGCGAGCTCGACGACGTCGCGGTGGGTGACCGCCACGCCCTTGGGCGCGCCGGTGGAGCCGGAGGTGAACAACACGTACGCCAGCCGGTCCGCCTCGACGGGCGTGCCGGGGTCGGTGGGGTCCAGGCGGGCCGGGCGCGGGTCGGTGTCCACGGCGACGGTCGTGACGCCGTCGTCCGGGCCGCCGGCCCGGTCGGCGGCGCGGGCCGCGTCGGTGAGCAGCACGCGCGCGCCTGCCCGGTCGAGGACGGTCCGCTGCCGCTGTGCGGGGTGGGCGGGCGCCAGCGGGACGCAGACCGCGCCCGCCTTGAGGACGGCGAGGAAGGCGACGACCAGCAGCAGCGACCGGTCGAGCAGGATGCCGACCCGGTCCTCCGGGCCGGTGCCCAGCTCGTGCAGCAGCCGGGCCAGCCGGTTGGCCCGCTCGTCCAGTTCCCCCCATGTGAGCCGCTCGTCTCCGAGGGACACCGCGACGGCGTCCGGGGTGCGGGCGGCGAGGGCGGCGACCCGGCCGTGGATCGTGTCGCCGGTGCCGCCGTGCGCGCCTGCGGCGAGCGGGGTCCGCGTGCCGCCGGCGGCGAGCGCGCGGCGCTCCTCGCGGGACAGCGCCGAGACGCGCCCCACCGGCTGTTCCGGGTCGGCGGCCACCGCCTCCAGGACGCGGGTCAGCCGCTCCAGCAGGGTGGGGGCGGTCGTCGCGCCGAGCACCTCGGGCCGGTGGTCGAGACGGAACCGCAGGCCCTGCGAGCGCAGCGACGCAACCAGCAGCAGCGGGTAGTGGGCCGCGTCACGGCCCTGGACCGCGGTGGCGCGCAGCCGGGACGGGGAGCGCTCGGTGTCCTCGGGCAGCGGGTAGTTCTCGTACACGAGCGCGGTGTCGAACAGCGGCCGGACGCCCGCGATCCGGTGCACGTCGGCGAGGCCGAGGTACTGGTGGGTGCGCAGGGCGGTCTGTTCGTCCTGGACGCGGGCCAGGGCGGCGCTCCAGCTTTCGGAGCGGTCGAACCGGACTCGTACCGGCAGGGTGTTGATGAACAGGCCGATCATGTTCTCGGCGCCGGGCAGCTCCGGCGGCCGGCCGGAGACCGTGGTGCCGAACAGGACGTCGTCGCGTCCGAGGTGACGGCCGAGGACGAGCGCCCAGGCCGTCTGGACCACGGTGTTCATGGTGACACCGGCCCGGGCCGCCTGCGCCTGGAGGGTCGCGGTGAGCTCCGGCGACAGGTCGTGCACGAGCTGCTCGGGCAGCGCGGGTCCGGCCGGTTCCCGGCCGGGGGCTAGCAGGGTGGGCTCCTCGATCCCGGCGAGGGTGTCGCGCCAGGCCCGTTCGCTCACCGTGCGGTCCTGTGCGGCGAGCCAGTCGACGTACGAGCGGAACGGGGCGGGGGCGGGCAGCGTCGCCGCGTCGCCGCCGTTCTCGTACAGGGTGACCAGTTCGCGCAGGAACAGCGGCATGGACCAGCCGTCGAGCAGGATGTGGTGCTTGGTGATGACCAGCCGGTGCCGTTCGGCGCCGAGGCGGATCAGCAGGAAGCGGACCAGCGGCGGCTGGCTCAGGTCGAACCGGCGGCCGCGGGCGGCCTCGGTGAGCGCCGTGAGTTCGCGCTGCGCGGTGTCGTCGGGCAGCGCGCCGAGGTCGGCCTCGTCCCAGGGCAGGGCCGCGGTGCGCGGCACGACCTGGACGGCCGCTCCGTCCGCGCGGTGGTGGAAGCCCGCCCGCAGGTTGGGGTGCCGGTCGAGGACGCTCTGTCCGGCGGTGCGCAGGGCGGCCGGGTCCAGCGGGCCTTCGAGGTCGAGGACGAGTTGGACGGTGTAGACGTCCGTGCCGCTGTCGTCCGCCTGGAGGGCGTGGAAGAACAGGCCCTCCTGGAGCGGGGTGAGCGCGAATGCGTCGTCCAGTCCGCCGGGTGCGGCGGCGAAGTCGTCGATCTCGGGCTGGGTCAGCCCGGACGTCGGCAGGTCGCCGGGGGTGAGCCCGTCACCGCGCTCGGACTGGCCGGGGTCGGCGAGGGCGCGCAGGGCGGTGAACCACAGCTCGGCGAGCTCCTCCATCTCGGCGCGGTCGAAGAGTCCGGCGGGCCAGGAGTACGTGACGTGGAGCCGGGGCCCGCCGTCGCCGTCCCGGGTGACCGCGTTGATCTCGACGGAGTGGCCGAACGGCATGCCCGGATCGGCGGGGAGCAGCGGGATCCGCAGGTCGGACGCGCTGGACCAGCCGGCGGGTCCGGCCTCGCCGAGGGTGTCGCCGCCGCTGCCGACCCGGCCGAGGTAGTTGAAGCCGATCTGCGGGGCGGCGGCGCCCGCCAGGGCGAGCGCGGTGTCCGCGTTGAGGTAGCGGAGCAGGCCGTAGCCGAGTCCGTTGTCGGGCAGCGCGCGCAGTTGCTCCTTGATCTGCCCCAGCGCGGCGGCGGTCGCGGCGCCGCCGTCCAGCGCCTCGTCCAGGTCGAGCGGGCCGGGATCGAGCCGGACGGGGAAGCGGCTGGTGAACCAGCCGACCGTGCGGGACAGGTCGAGGGTCTCGTCGAGTTCCTCGCGGCCGTGGCCCTCCATGTCGACGAGGACCGCGTGGGACGCGTCCTGGGTCCAGCGGCGGCGCCAGCGGGCGACCGCGAGGGTCAGGCCGGTGAGCAGCACGTCGTTGATCTGGGTGCGGAACCGGGCCGGAACGTCGGTCAGCAGCGCCGTCGTCAGGTCCGCGGGGAGGGCGGCCGTCAGGTGCTCGGCGGTCTCCCGGGTGTCGACGGCGGGGTCGAGAGGGCGCGCGCCGAGGAGCGGGTCGCGGCCCTGCGTCTGCTGCCGCCACAGCGGGAGTTCGGCGATCCGGGCCGGGTTCTGCGCCTCCATGACGAGGGCCTGCGCCCAGCGGCGGAAGGTCGTGCCGACCGGGGCGGGCCGCGGGTCGCGGCCGTCGCGGGCGGCCTGCCAGGCGGCGGCGAGGTCCGGCAGCAGGATCCGCCACGACACGCCGTCGACGACGAGGTGGTGCAGGAGGACGAGGAGGAGGCCCTGCTCGTCCGGGCCGGCGTCGAACCAGACGACCTGGAGCAGGACGCCGTTCTCCGGGTCGAGCCGGCGCCGGGCCTCCTCGCCGTGCGCGGAGACCGCGGCGGCGACGTCGCCGGCGTCGGCCGCGGCGTCCCGGACGTCGACACGGCTGACGCAGGCACGGGCGTCGACCGTGCCGCGCGGCGCGGTCTCCAGATTCCACGGCAGGCCGAGTGCGGCACCGGTGAGCCGTGCGCGCAGCACGTCGTGGTGGTCGACGACGGCCTGGACGGCCCGGGTCAGCTCGTCCTGTCCGAGGCCGCCGGGAACCCGGAGCAGCACGGACTGGTTGAGGCCCTGGAACGGGCCGCCGAGCTGGTGCAGCCAGCGGACCACCGGGGTGCCGGGGACGGCGCCGACGCCGTCGTCGGCGACGGGCGCGGCCTCGGCGGCGGCGGGGCGGATCGCGGACACCAGCTCCGCGACGGTCTGGTGGCGGAAGATGTCCCGCGGTGTGAGGACGAGCCCGGCCTGGCGGGCCCGGCCGGCGACCTGGATGGCGTTGATGCTGTCGCCGCCCAGGGCGAAGAAGTTGTCGTCGGCGCCGACGCCGGCCAGGCCGAGGACCTCGCCGACGATCCGGCAGAGCAGAGCCTGCGGGTCGTCGTCGGCGGACGGCTCCGGGGACCGTTCCGCCGCCGGGGCGGCCGGGGCGGTCCCGGGCTGCTCGGGGGCGGGCAGCGCGGCTTTGTCGGTCTTGCCGTTGACGGTCAGCGGGACCCGGTCGATCTCCATGAGGACGGACGGCAGCAGGTGCGCAGGCAGGGCGGCCCGCAGGTACGTCCGTACCGCTCCGAGGTCGAGTCCGGCACCCGCCTCCGCGACGAGGTAGCCCACGAGCTGCCGAACGCCCGGACGGTCCTCCCGTACGGTCGCCACGGCGCGCGCGACGCCCGGCGCGCCCGTCAGGGCGGCCTCCACCTCGCCGAGTTCGATCCGGAAGCCGCGCAGCTTCACCTGGCCGTCGGCCCGGCCGACGAACCGCAGCCGGCCGTCGCGCATCCGGCTGACCACGTCGCCGGTGCGGTACATCCGGCTGCCGGCCGGCCCGAACGGGTCGGCGACGAACCGCTCGGCGCTCAGGCCGGGCCGGCGGAGGTAGCCCCGGGCCACGCCGATCCCGGCGACGTAGAGCTCGCCGGGGACGCCGACCGGGACCGGCCGCAGCCGGTGGTCGAGCACGTGGACGCGGGTGTTGGGCAGCGGGCCGCCGATCGGCGGCACCCCGGCCTCGGGGGCGAGCGGCCCGGCCATGGTGCACGAGACCGTGGTCTCGGTGGGGCCGTACGCGTTGAACATGCGCCGCCCGGGCGCCCAGGTGGCGACCAGACCGGCCGGGGCGGCCTCGCCGGCCGTCACAAGGGTGCGGACGGTGCGCAGGCTCGCGGGCGAGAGCTGGGCGAGCACCGCGGGCGGCAGCGTCGCGTGGGTCACGCCCTGCTCGCGCAGCAGCGCGGGCAGTTCGGCGACCTGGAGCAGCATGTCGGCCGGGCCGAGCACCAGGCACGCGCCGGCGGACAGCGGGGTGCAGATCTCCGACATCGCGGCGTCGAAGCTGAGCGACGCGAACTGCAGGGCCCTGCTTCCCGGGCCCATCGCGTACGGACCGGTCCGGGCCAGGACGATGTTGGGGATGCCGCCGTGCTCGACGACGACGCCCTTGGGGCGGCCGGTGGAGCCGGAGGTGTAGATCACGTACGCGGGCGTGCGGGCCGTCAGCGAGGCGGTCCGGTCGGCGTCGACCGGGTTCCGCGCCTGCTGGGCGGCGAGTGCGGCGACGGTGTCCGGCGCATCGACGACGATCCGCCCGGCGGCGACCGCGGACGGCACGCGCTCCTCGGCGTCGGCGCTGGTGACGACCAGGCAGGGCCGGGCGTCCTCGAAGAAGTACGCGATGCGGTCGGCCGGGTATTCGGTGTCGACCGGCAGGTAGGCCGCGCCGGACTTCAGCACGGCGAGCACGGCGACGATCATCTCCGGCGACCGCGGCACCGCGATCGCCACGATCGACTCCGGACCCGCGCCCCGCCCGATCAGCAGATGCGCCAGCCGGTTCGCGCGCTCGTTCAGCTCCGCGTACGTCAGGGTCACATCGCCCGCGGACAGGGCGGGCGCGTCGGGGGTACGGGCGACCTGGGCCTCGATCAGCTCGGGGACGAGGAGGTCCGGGAGCGGGCGGGTGGTGTCGTTCCAGCCGTGGAGCAGCAGCTCGCGCTCGGCGGCGTCGAGGATGTCGAGGTCCTCGATCCGCCGGTCGGCGTCCGCGACCACGGCCTTCAGGACGGTGACGAGACGCTGCGCCATCGCCTCGACCGTCGCGCGGTCGAAGAGGTCCGCCGCGTAGGCCACGGTGCCGTGCAGGCCGGCCGGTCCGTCCTCGTCGGAGCGCTGCTCGGAGAGCCGCACCGACAGGTCGAACTTGGCGCGCCCGGCCCCGTCGCCGGCCGGCTCGCCGACGGCGTCGACGGCCAGTCCGGCGAGGCGCACATCGGCCCGCGAGACGTTGTCCAGGGAGAGCATGACCTGGAACAGCGGGTGGTGGGCGGCCGACCGGCGCGGCGCGACCGCGTCCACGACCCGCTCGAACGGCACGTCCTGGTGGGCGTAGGCGGCGAGGTCGGTCTCCCGGACCCGGGCCAGCAGGTCACGGAAGGACGGGTTCCCGGAGGTGTCCGTGCGCAGCACCAGCGTGTTGACGAAGAAGCCGACCAGGTCGTCGAGTGCCTCGTCGCCGCGCCCCGCGACCGGTGTGCCGAGCGGGACGTCCGTACCCGCGCCGAGGCGGGTCAGCAGGCTCGCCAGCGCCGCCTGGAGGACCATGAAGACCGTGGTCCGGCTGGAGCGGGCGAGGTCGAGCAGCCCGGCGTGCAGCTCGCCGTCGAGCGTGAGCGGCACGAGTCCGCCCTCGTGGCCTGCCTCCTCCGGGCGGGGCCGGTCGGTGGGCAACGCCAGCACTTCGGGCAGGCCCGCGAGGGTCTGCGTCCAGTGGGCGAGCCGGCGGGCGATCTCGCTGTCCGGGTCGGCCTCGTCGCCCAGTACCTCGCGCTGCCACAGCGCGTAGTCCGCGTACTGGACCGGGAGCGGCGCCCACTGCGGCGCGCCGCCCTCGGCGCGCGCGAGGTACGCGGCGGCCAGGTCCCGGACCAGGGGCCGCATCGAGGAGGCGTCGCCGGCGATGTGGTGCAGCACCAGCACGAGGACGTGGTCCTCCGGTCCCAGCTCCAACAGCTGGGCGCGCAGCGGCAGATCGGTGTCCAGAACGAAGTCGGTGCGCTGCGCGGCGGCCACGGCCGCCTCGACGGCGGACTCCTCGACCTGGACGACGTGCAGATAGGGGCGCGCCTCGGCCGGGTCGAGCACGACCTGCGCGGGCGTACCGTCGGACGTCGCCGGGAAGACGGTGCGCAGGGACTCGTGGCGGGTCACCACGTCGGCGAGCGCGTTCTCCAGCGCGACGGCGTCCAGCGGGCCGCGGAGCCGGGTGACCATCGGGATGTTGTACGTGCCGGCCGTCGCACCGAGCCGGCTCAGCGCCCAGAGGCGGCGCTGCGCGTAGGAGAGCGGGATCTCGGCCGGCCGCTGCCACGGGACGAGCGCGGGCCTGGTCTCCCCTCCTCGCTCCAGGTACGGGGCGAGGGCGGCGACGGTCGGGGTCTCGAACAGTGCGCGGACGGGGAGTTCGACGCCGAGGACGGTGCGTACCCGGGACACGAGCCGGGTCGCGAGCAGGGAGTGCCCGCCGAGGTCGAAGAAACTGTCGTCGACCCCGACCCGGGCCAGGCCCAGGATCTCCGCGAACAGACCGCAGAGGATGTCCTCCTGGGCCGTGCGCGTCTCACGGCGGACGACGCCGGAGGCGGTGGGCGCTGGCAGGGCCTTGCGATCCGTCTTGCCGTTCGGCGTCAACGGCACCGCGTCGAGGATCACGACCGCCGACGGGACCATGTACTCCGGCAGCAGCCCGCCGACCGCACGGCGAACCGCCTCTGTTTCCAGGGCCGTTCCCTCGGCGGGGACGACGTAGCCGACGAGCCGGCGGTCGTTCGGGGAGTCCTCACGGACCATGGCGACGGCACGGGCCACGCCCTCCACCTTCGACAGCGCGGACTCGACCTCGCCGAGCTCGATGCGGTAGCCCCGCACCTTCACCTGATCGTCGACACGACCGACGAACTCCAGAACACCCGCGTCCGTCCACCGGACCAGGTCACCCGTCCGATACATCCGCGCACCAGGCGCACCGAACGGATCCGTGACGAACCGCTCCGAGGTCAGACCCGGACGCCCGAGATAGCCACGGGCCACACCATCACCGCCGATGTACAACTCACCCGACACACCCGGCGGAACCAGACGCAGACGACCGTCGAGAACATAGACCTGCGTGTTGGCGATCGGCGCGCCGATCGGCGTACCACCGTCACCCGACAACAGGGCACTGGTCGACCAGATCGTCGTCTCCGTCGGCCCGTACATGTTCCACACCGACGCACCCGCCCCCGCCAACACACCCGCAAGACCGGCATCCACCGCCTCGCCGCCGACCAGGATCCTCAGACCCCGCGCAGCCTCGGGGTCCGTCTCCGTCAGCGCACGCCACAGACTCGGCGTCGCCTGCACCACCGACACCGCCTCGGACCGCACCAGAGCGCCCAACCGCGCCGGGTCACGCACCACATCACGATCCGCGATCACCACAACGGCACCGGAGACCAGCGGCAGGAAGACCTCAAGCAGCGAAATGTCGAAGCCGAACGTCGTCACCGCCAGCCACTTCTCCCCCGCCGAAAGCCCCACCTGCGAGCCCATCGACCACAAGAAGTTCCGCAGCGCACCATGCGGCACGACCACACCCTTCGGCCGACCCGTCGACCCCGACGTGTACAGCACATAGGCCGCGTCCTGAACCGACACCTCGTCCTGAGCGGCGAGTTCCGCCGCCGGAGCCACGTCGTCCAGCAGAACGACGGGCGTGCTCACACCGTCGGGCAGACCGGTCACCGCATCCGCGGTGGAGAGCACGGCCACCGGGCGGGCGTCGGAGAGGATGTAGGCGATGCGGTCGGCCGGGAAGTCCAGATCCACCGGCAGGAACGCCCCACCCGCAAGACCCACACCCAGCATCGCCACCACCGCATCCACCGAACGCGGCACCGCCAACGCCACCACCGCACCACGACCCACACCCACACGCGTCAGCTCATTCGCCACACCCACCGCACGCGACCACAACTCCCCATACGACAACCGCACCTCACCACACACCACCGCCGGCGCCTCCGGCGCCCGCGCCGCACACTCCGCGAACCACACCGGCACCACACCCACCGGCACCACAACACCCGTCGCATTCCACCCGCTCACCAACCGCTCACGCTCGGCGGTGTCGAGGATGTCGATGTCGCCGATCGAGCGGTCGGGGTCGGCGACGACGGCGCGCAGCAGGCGCTCAAGTCGGCCGACGACGGTGTCGACGGTGTCGCGGTCGAAGAGGTCGGCGGAGTAGTCGGCGACGCCTTCGAGGCCATTCGGGACGCCGTTCGCGGTGTGCCGTTCACCGAGGCCGAGGGAGAGGTCGAACCGTGCCCAGGCGGACGCGCCGGCCTCGGCGGAGACGGTCAGGCCGGGCAGTTCGAGCGCGGCGTCGCGGGAGTTCTGCACGGTCAGCGTCACCTGGAAGAGCGGGTGACGGGTCAGCGAGCGCTGCGGGTTGAGCGCCTCGACGATCCGCTCGAACGGCAGGTCCTGGTTGGCGTACGCGGCGAGGTCGGTGTCCCGGACGCGGGCGAGCAGTTCGCGGAAGGACGGGGCGCCGGAGGTGTCCGTGCGCAGGACCAGGGTGTTCAGGAAGAAGCCGACGAGGTCGTCGAGGGTGTCGTCGGTGCGGCCGGCGATCGGGGCGCCGATCGGGATGTCGTCGCCCGCGCCGAGCCGGCTGAGGACGGACGCGAGTCCGGCCTGGAGGACCATGAAGAGGCTGGTGCCCGTGGAGCCGGCGAGGGCCAGCAGCCGGCGGTGGAGCTGGGCGTCGAAGGCGAAGCGGAGCTTCGCTCCGCGCTGGGCGCCGGTCAGCGGCCTGGGCCGGTCGGTGGGCAGGGCGAGTTCCTCCGGCAGGCCGGCGAGGACGTCGGTCCAGTGGGCGAGCTGGCGGGTGATCTCGCTGTCCGGGTCGGCCTCGTCACCGAGGAGGTCTCGCTGCCACAGCGTGTAGTCGGCGTACTGGACGGGGAGCGGCGTCCACTGCGGGGCATCGCCCTGGAGCCGGGCCGCGTAGGCCGTGGAGAGGTCCGTGGCGAGCGGGGCGAGGGACCAGGCGTCGCCGGCGATGTGGTGCAGGACGAGGACGAGGAGGTGCTCGTCCGGGCCGGTGGCGAGCAGGGTGGCCCGCAGCGGGACCTCCCGGGTCAGGTCGAAGCCGCGGCCGAGGAGTTCGGCGATCCGGTTCTGCGGGTCGGCGGTATCGGCGGGGCTCTCCTCGGAGGCGTCCAGGACGGTGAGGCCGACGGGCTGCGCCTCGCCGTGGAGGACGGCCTGACGGGGTTCGCCGTCGGTGGCGGGGAAAACCGTCCGCAGGCTCTCGTGGCGCTGTGCCACGTCGGCGAGGGCCGCGTCGAGGGCCCTCCGGTCGAGGTCTCCGGACAGGCGCAGGACCATGGGGATGTTGTAGAGCGGGCTCGTCGGGTCCATCTGATTGATGAACCACAGGCGGCGCTGGGCGAACGACAGCGGGACCGCGTCGGGCCGCTCGGCCGGGGCGGGGGCCGGGCGGGCCGAGCCGGCGCCGTCGAGGCGCTCGGCGAGACCGGCGACGGTCGGGGCCTCGAAGAGGGCCCGGATGCCGAGCTGGACTCCCAGGACCGAGCGGATGCGGCTGAGCAGCCGGGTCGCGAGCAACGAGTGGCCGCCGAGCGCGAAGAAACCGTCGTGGATGCCGACCCGGCCGACGCCGAGAACCTCGGCGAACAGGCCGCACAGGATCGCTTCCTGCGGGGTGCGCGGTTCCCGGCCCCGTACCGCCGCGGTCTGCTGCGGCGCGGGCAGGGCCGTGCGGTCGGTCTTGCCGTTCGGGGTCAGCGGCACCGCGTCGAGGGTGACGACCGCCGAGGGGACCATGTACTCGGGCAGCACGGCGGCGACATGACGGCGGACCGCCTCGGCGTCCGGGGCCGCGCCCTCGACGGGGACGAGGTAACCGACCAGACGACGGTTGCCGGGGGTGTCCTCGCGCACGGCGGCGACGGCGCGGGCGACGCCGGGGACCGCGGAGAGCGCGGACTCGACCTCGCCGAGCTCGATGCGGTGGCCGCGGACCTTCACCTGGTCGTCGGCGCGGCCGACGAACTCCAGGGCGCCGTCGGGGCGGTGGCGGACCACGTCGCCGGTACGGTACATCCGCGTGCCGGCGGGGCCGAACGGGTCGGCGACGAAGCGCTCGGCGGTGAGCGCGGTGCGGTTCAGATAGCCGCGAGCCACGCCGTCGCCGGCGAGGTACAGCTCGCCGGGGACGCCGGCCGGGACCGGGTTGAGCCGCCGGTCGAGCACGTACGCCTGGGTGTTGCGCAACGGACGGCCGATCGGGACGGCTCCGTCCGGCAGTTCCTCGCCGGGGGCGACGCGGAGCTGGACGGCGCTGACGGTGGTCTCGGTGGGGCCGTAGACGTTGAAGACCGCGCCGTCCTGGTGCCGACGGCGCCAGGGGGCGACGGCGGCCGAGGTGAGGGCCTCGCCGGCGACGAGGAGTTCGGCCTCGGCGTCGGCCGGCTCGACGGAGTCGGTGAGCGGGCCGAGGTGGCTGGGCGTCACCTTCAGCAGGCTGAAGTCCTGCTCGACGGCTCCTTCGAGGAAGTCGGTGAGCCGGATGTGCCCGCCGACGGTGAGCGGGACGTGCAGCGAGGTCACCGTGGTGTCGAAGGAGACCGAGGAGTGCAGCAGCACCGCTCCCGCGACGCCCCGGTAGTCGGCGGCGGCGCCCGCGACGTAGTCGGCGAGGCCCTCGTGACGGACGACGACGCCCTTCGGGGTGCCGGTGGAGCCGGAGGTGTAGATGACGTACGCGGCGTGGTCGGCCAGCAGCGGTCCTGTGCGGTCCGCGTCGGCGGGGTCGTCCGCGCGCTGCCCGGCGAGTTCGGCGACGGTCGCCTGGGCGTCGAGGGCCAGGAGGGGCTTGGAGACGGCCTTGGGCAGGTGCGGCACGACGTCCTGGGCGGTGACGACCAGGGCGGGCGCGGCGTCAGCCAGCATGTAGGCGATGCGGTCGGCGGGGTACTCGGTGTCGACCGGCAGGTAGGCCGCGCCGGACTTCAGCACGGCGAGCACGGCGACGATCATCTCCGGCGACCGCGGCACCGCGATCGCCACGATCGACTCCGGACCCGCGCCCCGCCCGATCAGCAGATGCGCAAGCCGGTTCGCGCGCTCGTTCAGCTCCACGTACGTCAGGGTCACGTCGCCGCCGGTCACGGCCGGTGCGTCCGGGGTGCGGGCGGCCTGGGCCTCGATCATCTGCGGCACGAGCAGGTCCGGCAGGGGGCGGGCGGTGTCGTTCCAGCCGTAGAGCAGCAGCTCGCGCTCGGCGGAGCTCAGGATGTCGAGGTCCTCGATCCGCCGGTCGGCGTCCGCGGCCACGGCCTTCAGGACGGTGACGAACCGGTCCGCCATCGCCTCGACCGTCGCGCGGTCGAACAGGTCCGTGGCGAACTCGGCGAGGGCGTCGAGGCCGTCGGGCGCGCCGTCGGCGGTGAGGCGCTCGTTGAGGCCGAAGGACAGGTCGAAGCGGGCCACGCCGCCGCTGCCCGGCTCGGCTCCGACGGTCAGACCCGGCAGCTCCAGGGTGGGGTGCGCGGTGTTCTGCAGGGCCAGCACGATCTGGAACAGGGGGTGGCGGCCGAGGGAGCGGGGCGGGTTCAGGGCCTCGACGAGGCGCTCGAACGGCACGTCCTGGTGGGCGTACGCGGCGAGGTCGGTCTCCCGGACCCGGGCCAGCAGGTCACGGAAGGACGGGTTCCCCGAGGTGTCCGTGCGCAGCACGAGCTCGTTGATGAAGAAGCCGACCAGCTCCTCCGCCGCGTCGTCGGTGCGGCCCGCGATGGGGGTGCCGATCGGGATGTCCGTACCCGCGCCGAGGCGGGTCAGCAGGCTCGCCAGCGCCGCCTGGAGGACCATGAACAGACTGGTGCCGGACTCCCGGGCGAGGCTCAGGAGCTGCCGGTGCAGCGCGGCGTCCAGGGCGAAGCGGATCCGCTCGCCCCGGTGCGAGGAGGCGTCGGGGCGCGGGCGGTCGGTGGGCAGGGTCAGCTCGTCGGGCAGGCCGGCCAGGGTCTGCGTCCAGTGGGCGAGCTGGCGGGCGATCTCGCTGTCCGGGTCGGCCTCGTCGCCCAGTACCTCGCGCTGCCAGAGCGCGTAGTCCGCGTACTGGACGGGCAGCGGGGACCACTGCGGCGCGGCGCCCTCGCACCGGGCGGTGTAGGCATCGCCCAGGTCGCGGGCGAGCGGCCGCATGGACCAGGCGTCGCCGGCGATGTGGTGCAGCACCAGCACGAGGACGTGCTCGTCCGGACCGACGGTGAGCAGCGTGGCCCGCAGCGGGGTGTGCTCGGCCAGGTCGAAACCGTGCCGGACGGTCGCGGCGACCTGCGCGGCGACCTCGTCCTCCGTGACGTCGGCGGTCCGCAGGATCCGGCCGGTCACGGTCTCGGCGTCGAGCACGACCTGCGTGGGCGTGCCGTCGGGTGCGGGGAAGACCGTCCGCAGGGACTCGTGGCGGGTCACCACGTCGGCGAGCGCGGCCTCCAGCGCGACGGCGTCCAGCGGGCCGTGCAGGCGCAGGCCGAGGGAGATGTTGTAGAGCGGGCTTTCGGTGTCGAGCTGGTTGATGAACCACAGCCGCCGCTGCGCGTACGAGAGCGGGATCTCGGCCGGCCGCCGCTGCGGGACGAGCGCGGTACGGGCGGCCGCCGCGCCGCCGCCGTCGAGGTGACGGGCGAGGGCGGCGACGGTCGGGGTCTCGAACAGTGCGCGGACGGGGAGTTCGGCCCCGAGGACGGTGCGGATCCGGGAGACGAGCCGGGTCGCGAGCAGGGAGTGCCCGCCCAGGTCGAAGAAACTGTCGTCGATCCCGACCCGGGACACGCCCAGGATCTCGGCGAACAGGCCGCAGAGGATGTCCTCCTGGGCCGTGCGCGCCTCACGGCGGACGACGCCGGAGGCGGTGGGCGCGGGCAGGGCCTTGCGGTCCGTCTTGCCGTTCGGCGTCAGCGGCACGGACTCCAGGACGACCACGCCGGAGGGGACCATGTACTCGGGGAGGAGCGCGGCGGTCAGACGACGGACCGACTCCGGGTCGAGGGAGACTCCCTCGGCGGGGACGACGTAGCCGATGAGCCGGCGGTCGTTCGGGGAGTCCTCACGGACCATGGCGACGGCACGGGCCACGCCCTCCACCTTCGACAGCGCGGACTCGACCTCGCCGAGCTCGATGCGGTAGCCCCGCACCTTCACCTGATCGTCGACACGGCCGACGAACTCCAGAACACCCGCGTCCGTCCACCGCACCAGGTCACCCGTCCGGTACATCCGCGCACCCGGCTCACCGAACGGATCCGTGACGAACCGCTCCGAGGTCAGACCCGGACGCCCGAGATAACCACGGGCCACACCCTCGCCGGCGATGTACAACTCACCCGACACACCCGGCGGAACCAGACGCAGACGACCGTCGAGAACATAGACCTGCGTATTGGCGATCGGCCCACCGATCGGCGTACCACCGTCACCCGTCAGCAGGGCACTGGTCGACCAGATCGTCGTCTCCGTCGGCCCGTACATGTTCCACACCGACGCACCCGCCCCGGCCAACACACCCGCGAGACCGGCATCCACCGCCTCACCGCCGACCAGGATCCTCAGACCCCGCGCAGCCTCCGGGTCCGTCTCCGTCAGCGCACGCCACAGACTCGGCGTCGCCTGCATCACCTCAATACCCTCGGACCGCACCAGAGCGCCCAACCGCACCGGATCACGCACCACATCACGGTCCGCGATCACCACGACCGCGCCGGAGACCAGCGGCAGGAAGACCTCAAGCAGCGAAATGTCGAAGCCGAACGTCGTCACCGCCAGCCACTTCTCCCCCGCCGACAGCCCCACCTGCGAACCCATCGACCACAAGAAGTTCCGCAGCGCCCCATGCGGAACGACCACACCCTTCGGACGCCCCGTCGACCCCGACGTGTACAACACATACGCCGCGTCCTGAACCGACACCTCGTCCTGAGCGGCGAGTTCCGCCGCCGGAGCCACGTCGTCCAGCAGCACGACGGGCGTGCTCACGCCGTCGGGCAGACCGGTCACCGCATCCGCGGTGGAGAGCACGGCCACCGGGCGGGCGTCGGAGAGGATGTAGGCGATGCGGTCGGCCGGGAAGTCCAGATCCACCGGCAGAAACGCCCCACCCGCGAGACCCACCCCCAGCATCGCCACCACCGCATCCACCGAACGCGGCACCGCCAACGCCACCACCGCACCACGACCCACACCCGCAGCGGTCAGCTCATTGGCCACACCCACCGCACGCGACCACAACTCCCCGTACGACAGACGCACCTCACCACACACCACCGCCGGCGCCTCCGGCGCCCGCGCCGCACACTCCGCGAACCACACCGGCACCACACCCACCGGCACCACAGCACCCGTCGCATTCCACCCGCTCACCAACCGATCACGCTCGGCGGCTTCCAGCACGTCTACCGCGCCCACGGGCCGGTCCGCGTCCATGACCGCGGCACGCAGCACACGCTCCAGTCGTCGCAGGATCCGTTCGGCCGCCGCACGGTCGAAGAGGTCGGGCCGGTAGTCGACGCGCACCTGCACGCCGGCGGCCGTCCGGGAGACGACGAGGGTCAGCGGGTAGTGGGTGGCGTCGCGGCCCTTCGCGCCGACGAGGCGCAGCCCGGACTCCAGCCGGGCGCCCTCGGCGGCGGGGTCCACGGGGTAGTTCTCCACGAGGACGGTGGTGTCGAAGAGTTCGCCGATGCCGGCCAGTGCCTGGATCTCGGCGAGGCCGAGGTGCTGGTGCGGGCCGAGGTCGGCCTGCTCGTTCTGCACGCGGGCGAGGGCCTTGGACCACGGTTCGTCGTGGTCGAGGGCGACGCGGACCGGGACGGTGTTGATGAAGAGGCCGACCATGGACTCGACGCCGGGCACCTCGGCCGGGCGGCCCGCCACAGTGGTGCCGAACACGATGTCGTCGCGGCCGGTGAGGCGGCCCAGGACGACGGCCCAGGCGAGCTGGACGACGGTGTTGAGGGTGACCGCGCCGGAGGCGGCGAGGTCCGCGATGCCGTCGCCGAGGTCGGCGGAGAGCAGGGTCTCGACGCGCTCCGGCATGCGGGCCTCGCGGCCGACGGCGGCCGGGGCGAGGCGGGTGGCCTCCTCGACGCCGGCGAGGGTGCGCCGCCAGACCTGCTCGGTCTCCGTGCGGTCCTGGGCGGCCAGCCACTGGAGGTAATTCTTGTACGGGGTGACCGGCGGCAGGGCCTGCTCGCCCTGCTCGTACACGGTGAAGAGTTCGCGCAGCACGACCGGCATCGACCAGCCGTCGAGCAGGATGTGGTGGTTGGTGACAACCAGCCGGTGCAGCGCGTCCTCGCGGCGGATCAGGAGGCAGCGGACCAGCGGCGGCGCGGCCAGGTCGAAGCGCTCGGCGCGGTCCTCGTCGGCGAGCCGGGCGAGTTCGGCCTCCTGCTCCTCCGCGGGCAGGTGGGTGAGGTCGGCCTCGCGCCAGGGCAGTTCGACCTCGCGGAGGATGAACTGCACCGGCTTTCCGGAGCGTACGGAGCGGAATCCGGCCCGCAGGTTGGCGTGGCGCCGCAGCAGGGCGGCCATCGCGTCCTTGAGCCGGGCCGCGTCGAGCGGTCCCTCCAGGTCGACGGCGAGCTGGACGGCGTAGACGTCGGGGCCCTCGCCGTCGTCGAGCAGGGAGTGGAACAGGAGGCCTTCCTGCAGGGGGGACAGGGGCAGGACGCCCTCGAGTCCGGACGGCTTGCGGGCCGGTCGGCTGGTGTGCGTCACGTCAGTTCCTCCAGGTCGGCCAGGTCGGCCTCGAGCTCGTCGATCTCGTCCTGGTCCAGGTCTGCCAGGGAGAGGTCGGATGTCGTCAGACTGCGGGGGGCGCCGCCGGCGGGGGCGGCGTGTGCGGTGCTGTACCGCGTGAGGGCGTCGAGGGCTTCGAACCAGAGGCCGGTGAGGGCGTCGACGTCGGCCTCGTCGAAGAGGCCGCCGGGCCAGGTCCAGGTCACGGTCAGCTCGGGTCCGGAGGGCCGGTCGTGGGTGACCGCGTTGACCTCCAGGCTGTGGGCGAACGGCAGGTCCGGGTCGGTCGGGGCGATGCGTACGTCCTCGGGCGCGGCGCCCCAGTCGGCGGGGCCGGCGGAGTGGTCGGTGCGGACGCGGCCCAGGTAGTTGAAGCCGATCTGCGGTGTGGCGCCGCCCGCGAGGAGGTCCGCGGTGCGCGGGTTGAGGTGGCGGAGCAGGCCGTATCCGGCACCCTTGGCGGGGATCGCGCGGATCTGGCCGCTCACCCGGCGCAGGGCCTCGCCGGCGGCCGGGGCTCCGCCGCGGACCTCGTGCCACTTGACGCCGGGGTCGAGGCGCAGCGGGTACATGGCCGTGAACCAGCCGACGGTGCGGGAGAGTTCGGCGCCGTCGTCGTCGGTGCGGCCGTGGCCCTCCACGTCGAGGAGCACGGGCCCGGCGCCCGGCGCGCCGCGCCTGCGACCTCGTCGCCATTCGGCGAGGGCGAGGGCGAGGGCGGTGAGCAGGATCTCGTCGGGGCCGGCGCCGGTCGCCGCGGGTACCGCGGTGAGCAGGGGCTCGGTGCGGTCGGCGGGGAGGGTGCGGGCGCGGCGCCGGGTGGTGGCGTGGGTGTCGGCGGAGGGTTCGAGGGGGCGGTCGGAGAGGAGCGGGTCGGCTTCCGCGGTCATCCTTTCCCACAACGGGAGTTCAGCCTCGACGTCGCCGCTGAGGGCACGGTCGGCGAGGCGGCGGGCCCAGGTGCGGAAGGAGGTGCGGGCGGGTGCGATCCCGGTCTCGCGACCTGCTTCGGTGTCGGTCCAGCAGGTCATGAGCTCGGGGACGAGGATGCGCCAGGAGACGCCGTCGACGACGAGGTGGTGGGCGAGGAGCAGGAGTCGTCCGGCGCGGTCGGGTCCGGCGTCGAACCAGACGGCGCGGAGCATGTCGCCCCGGTCGGGGTCGAGGGACCGGCGGGCGGTCTCTGCGTGGTCGGTGAGGAGCGGGGCGAGGGCGTCGTCGGGGACGGCGGTGATCTCGACCCGGGTGACGCGGTCGGCGGCGTCGGTCTTGCCGGCGGGCGGAACGTCCAGGGTCCAGGGGCCGTCCCCGGTCCGGTCGAGGCGGGCGCGGAGCAGGTCGTGTCCGTCGAGGACGGCTTGGACGGCGGCGACCAGGGCCGGTTCGCCGAGGCCCGCGGGGGTGCGGAGCAGGACGGACTGGTTGAAGCCCGCGACGGGGCCGCCGAGGCCGCGCAGCCATTCCATGATGGGGGTGGCGGGCACGGTCCCGGTGCCGTCGTCGGGGGCGCTCGCGGCGTCGGCGCCCGGAGCGGTGGCGGCGAGGGCGAGGGCCTCGACGGTCTGGTGCTGGAAGATGTCGCGCGGGGTGAGGACGAGTCCGGCCTCACGGGCCCGGCTGACGAGCTGGATGGAGACGATGCTGTCGCCGCCCATGGCGAAGAAGTTGTCGTCGACGGCGACCTCGGCGACGCCGAGCAGGTCGGCGAAGAGCGTGCACAGCAGTTGCTCGCGCTCGTTGCGCGGGGCGCGGCCGCCGCCGCCCTCGTACCGGGGTGCGGGCAGGGCCCTGCGGTCCAGCTTTCCGGTGCGGGTCAGGGGCAGTTCGGCGAGTTCGACGAACGCGGCGGGCGTCATGTAGTCGGGCAGCAGGGCCGCGACGTGGGCACGCAGCGCGTCGGCGTCGAGCGGCCGGCCGGCGGTCGGGACGGCGTAGGCGACCAGACGCTTGTCGCCGGGCCGGTCCTCACGGACCACGACGACGGTCTGGGCGACGGCCGGGTGGGCGGCGACGGCGGCCTCGACCTCTCCGAGCTCGATGCGGAAGCCGCGGACCTTGACCTGGGCGTCGGCGCGGCCGGCGAACTCCAGGGCGCCGTCGGCCCGCCAGCGGACCCGGTCGCCGGTGCGGTACATGCGCGATCCGGGCGGGCCGTACGGGTCGGCTACGAAGCGTTCGGCGGTGAGGCCGGGGCGGCCGGTGTAGCCGCGGGCCAGGCCCTCGCCTGCGACGTACAGTTCGCCGGTGACGCCGTCGGGGACGGGCCGCAGGGCCGTGTCGAGGACGTAGACCCGGGTGTTGTCGAGCGGGCGGCCGATGGGGAAGGCGTTGCGGGCGACGTCCTCGTCGGTGAGGGCGTGGTGGACGACGCACAGGGTGGTCTCGGTGGGGCCGTAGCTGTTGGTGAGGCGGGCTCCGGCGGTCTGCTCCAGAACCTTGCGGACGGCGGTCGCCGAGGCGGTGTCGCCGCCGACGTAGATGTCGCGCAGGTCGCGGAAGGCATCGGCGTGGTTCTCGGCGAGGAGCCGGAACACGCCCTCGCTGAACAGGCCGACGGTGACGCGGTGCCGGGTCATGGTGGCGGCCAGGGAGGCGATGTCGGTGGCGTCGCCGTCAGAGGCGACGATCAGGGCGCCGCTGAGGAGGGGGCCCCACAGTTCGTACGTGGAGGCGTCGAAGGACGGCGGGGAGTGCATGAGCACCCGGTCGCCGGCGCCGTGGCCCCAGTAGCGGTCGCGGACGAGCCCGGCGACGTTGCGGTGGGTGACGGCGACACCCTTCGGCTCACCGGTGGAGCCGGAGGTGTACATGACGTACGCGAGCCGGTCCGGGTGGATCGCAGGCAGTTCGGAGTCGGGCGCCCCGGCCGGCGGGAGCCCGTCGTCGAGAAGCAGGACGGGCGCGGAGCCGTCCGGGACGCGGGCGACGGTGGCCGTCTCGGCGAGGACGAGGACGGTCGCGGTGCCGTCGAGGATCCGGCGGGTGCGGACCTCGGGGCTGCGCACGTCGAGCGGTACGTACACGCCGCCGGCCTTGGCGACGGCGAGGGTCGCCACGACGTGGGCGGCCCGGTCGGCGAGGAGCAGCGCGATCCGGTCCTCGGGGCGGACGCCCCGGCCGAGCAGGGCGCGGGCGAGCCGGTCGGAGCGCGCGTCGAGTTCGGAGTAGGTGAGGGAGAGGTCGCCGCGGACGAGGGCGGTCGCCTCGGGGGTGCGGGCGACCTGGCGGCGGAACAGCTCGGGCAGCGACGCCTCGGGGCGCGGGTGGCCGGTGGCGTTGCGGACGACGAGGAGGTCGTGGAGTTCCGCGTCGTCGAGGACCGCGAGGCCGCTGACCGGCAGCTCTGGGGCGTGCGCGGCGGCGGTGAGGAGCCGCTGGAGCCGGGTGGCGACCGTTTCCGCGGTGGAGCGGTCGAACAGGTCGAGGGCGTACTCGATCCGGCCGAGGACGCCGTCGGCGGCGCCGTCGGCGGTGTGCCGCTCCCAGAGGCTGACGGACAGGTCGAACTTGGCGACCGGGGCGTCGGCGCCCTCGACCTCGATCCGCAGTCCGGGCAGGTCGATCTCGGGCCGGTCGGTGTTGTGCAGGATCAGCATGATCTGGAAGAGCGGGTGGCGGGCCAGGGACCGTACCGGGTTCAGCTCCTCCACCAGCCGCTCGAACGGCAGGTCCTGGTGGGTGTACGCGGCGAGGTCGGTCTCGCGGACCCGGGCGAGCAGTTCACGGAAGGTCGGGTCGCCGGAGGTGTCGGTGCGCAGGACCAGGGTGTTGACGAAGAAGCCGACCAGCTCGTCGAGGGCGTCGTCGGTGCGTCCGGCGATGGGCGTGCCGATCGGGATGTCGCCGCCGGCGCCGAGCCGGGTCAGGAGGGCGGCCAGACCGGCCTGGAGGACCATGAAGAGGCTGACGCCGTGAGCGCGGGCGAGCGCGGCGAGCGCGGCGTGGGTCTCGGCGTCGAGCTCCAGCGGCACGTTGTCGCCGCGGTAGGTGGCGACCTCGGGCCGGGGCCGGTCGGCGGGCAGGTCGAGTTCCTCGGGAAGGCCGTCGAGGGCGGCCTTCCAGTGGTCGAGCTGCCGGGTGAGCTGGCTGTCCGGGTCGGTCTCGTCGCCCATGACGGTCCGCTGCCACAGGGTGTAGTCGGCGTACTGGACCGGCAGCGGCTCCCAGGTCGGTGCGGCGCCGCGGGTACGGACGGTGTAGGCCCGGGACAGGTCGGCGAGCAGCGGGGTGAGGGACCAGCCGTCGCTGGCGATGTGGTGGGTGACGAGGACGAGCACGCAGGCGCCGGAGCCGTCGGCGGTGAGCAGGCGGGCCCGCAGCGGCGGCTGGACCGTCAGGTCGAAGCCGTCGAGGACGGTGTCGGTGATCGCCTGCTCCAGCTCGTCGGCCGGGACGGCGTGTTCGTCGAGGACGGCGGCGCCCTCGACCGGGCCGAGGACGTGCTGGCGGGGGACGCCGTCGGTCTCCGGGAAGACGGTGCGCAGGCTCTCGTGGCGGTCGGTGACGTCGCGGAGCGCGGCGCACAGGGCGGCACGGTCGAGCGTGCCGTCGAGGCGGAGCACGAGGGGCACGTTGTAGGTGGCGTTGGGGCCTTCGAGCCGGTTGAGGAACCACAGCCGGGTCTGGGCGAAGGACAGCGGGACCCGGTCGCCGCGGTCGGCGGGGACGAGCGCGGGGCGCGTCTCGCCGGGGGTGGTGAGCCGGGTGGCGACGCCGGCGACGGTCGGGGCGTCGAACAGCGCCTTGACGCCGACGCGGACCCCGAGGGTGGAGGCGATGCGGCTGAGCAGCCGCATGGCGAGCAGGGAGTGGCCGCCGAGGGCGAAGAAGTCGTCGTCGACGCCGATACGTGCGACGCCGAGGACGTCGGCGAACAGGCCGGCGAGGATCTCCTCCTCCGGGGTGCGCGGGGCGCGGGTCACCGGCCCGCCGGCGGCCTCGGGGGCGGGCAGCGCGGCCCGGTCCACCTTGCCGTTGGCCGTGAGCGGGAGCGCGTCGAGGACGACGACGGCGGTGGGCGTCATGTACTCGGGGAGCACCCCGGCGACATGGGCGCGGACGCGGTCGGGCACGAGCCGCTCGCCGGGGGCGGGGACGACGTAGGCGATGAGCCGCTTGTCGTCCCGCTGGTCCTCGCGGACCAGCGGGAGTGCCTGGCGGACACCGGGGGCGGACAGCAGGGCGGCCTCGACCTCGCCGAGTTCGATCCGGAAGCCGCGGACCTTGACCTGGTGGTCGGCCCGGCCGACGTACTCGAGGACGCCGGCGGCGTTCCAGCGGACCCGGTCGCCGGTGCGGTACATGCGCGCGCCGGGCGGGCCGTACGGGTCGGCGACGAACCGCTCGGCGGTGCCGGCGGGGCGGCCGAGGTAGCCGCGCGCCAGGCCGGTTCCGGCGATGTACAGCTCGCCGGTGACGCCGTCGGGCACGGGCAGCAGGGCAGCGTCGAGGACGTAGGCGCGGGTGTTCCACATGGGGCGGCCGAGCGGGACCGGTCCGGCGGCGAGCGGGGCGCCTGCCGGGACGCGGTGGTCGAGGACGCCGACGGTGGTCTCGGTGGGGCCGTAGTGGTTGACGACGGCGACCTGCGGGTGCCGGGCGCGCCACGCGGCGAGCTGTTCGGCGTGCAGGGCCTCGCCGCCGGTCATCAGCTCGGCGGTCGGGGAGAGTTCGTCGGGCAGGGTGTCGAGGATCGGCAGATGGCTGGGGGTGGCCTTGAGGAAGGTCAGGCCGCCGGGGACGTCGAGGGTCTCGTCGAGGTCGGCCACATGGAGGCAGCCGCCGGCGAGGAGGGTGCCGTACAGGGTGGTGAGGCCGAGGTCGAAGGAGAGCGGCGAGTGGAGGAGGGTACGTCCGCTCAGGCCGGGGTACTCGGCGGCGCAGCGCACCACGTAGTCCACCAGGGCCCGCTGCTCGACGACGACGCCCTTGGGCGCGCCGGTGGAGCCGGAGGTGTAGACGACGTACGCGGCGTCGAGGGGGGTGACGGGCGCGGTCCGGTCGGGTTCGGCCGGGGCGTCGGTGCGGGCGCGGGCGAGCGCGTCGGCGATGTCGGGGGCGTCCAGGACGAGGACGTGGGCGCCGGCGCCGGCCAGGTGCGGGGCGGCGTCCAGGGTGGCGGCGGTGGTGAGCACGAGGGCGGGGCGGGCGTCGGCGAGGAGCCGGGTGACGCGCTCGCCGGGGTGTTCGGGGTCGAGCGGCAGATAGGCGGCGCCGGCCTTGCCGACGGCGAGCATCGCCGCGACGGCGGTGATCGAGCGGGGCAGGGCGAGGGCGACCAGGGTGTCCTGGCCGGCGCCGTGTTCCAGGAGCAGGTGGGCGAGGCGGTTGGCGCGGGCGTCGAGCCCGGCGTAGCTGAGCCGTTCGGCGCCGCAGACGACGGCGGGGGCGTCCGGGGTGCGGGCGGCCTGGGCCTCGAAGAGCTGCGGGAGGGTGGCGTCCGGGGTGTCGTGGTCGGTGGCGTTGCGGGTGACGAGCAGGTCGTGCCGTTCGCTGCCGTCCATGACGGCGAGCCGGGCGAGCGGCCGGTGCGGGTCGCTCAGGGCGGATTCGAGGAGCCGGACGAACCGGCCGGCGAGCGCCTCGACGGTGGGCCGGTCGAACAGATCGGCGGAGTAGCCGGCGGCGGCCTCGACGCCCTGCGGTTCGCCGTGCTCGTCGTACCGTTCGGCGACGGAGAGGAGCAGGTCGAACTTGGCCATGTCGGGGTCGATCCGGGCGACGTCGGCGCGCAGGCCGGGGAAGTCGACCTCGGGGCGGTCGAGGTTCTGCAGGACGAGCTTGATCTGGAACAGCGGGTGGCGGTTGAGCGAGCGGCGCGGGTTGAGCGCCTCCACGAGCCGTTCGAACGGCAGGTCCTGGTGGGCGAAGGCGGCGATGTCGGCGGTGCGGGTGCGCTCCAGGAGTTCGGCGAAGGTGGGGTCGCCGGAGGTGTCGGTGCGCAGCACCAGGGAGTTGACGAAGAAGCCGACCACGTCGTCGAGGGCCTCGTCGCCCCGGCCGACGACCGAGCCGCCGATCGGGATGTCGGTGCCGGCGCCGAGGCGGGTGAGGAGGGCGGCGAGCGCGGCGTGCAGCACCATGAACGGGGTGACGCCGTGGGTGCGGGCGAGGCGCAGCAGCGCGCGGTGGGTCTCGGGGCAGAGGTGGAAGGGCACGAGGCCGCCGCGGTGGCTGGGCAGTGCGGGCCGGGGCCGGTCGGTCGGGAGCGCGAGCTCCTCGGGGAGGCCTGCGAGGGCGTCCTTCCAGTAGGCGATCTGGGCGGAGACGACGCTGTCCGGGTCGCTCTCCTCGCCGAGCCGCTCGCGCTGCCACAGGGTGTGGTCGGCGTACTGGACGGGCAGCGGGGACCAGTCGGGGGCACGGCCTTCGAGGGCGGCGGCGTAGGCGAGGCTGAGGTCGCGGGCGAGCGGCGCGGTGGACCAGCCGTCGCCGGCGATGTGGTGGACGACGACGACGAGGACGTGCGTCTCGGGTCCGACGGCGACGAGCCGGGCGCGCAGCGGGGCCTCGCGGGTGATGTCGAAGCCGCGGCCGACCACGTCGGCGACGAGGGTGTCGGCGTCGCGTCCGGCGGCTTCGACGACGTCGAGGACGGGGCGGGCCTGCTCGGGGTCGAGGACGAGCTGGCGGGGGACGCCGTCGGTCTCGGGGAAGACGGTGCGCAGGCTCTCGTGCCGGCCGGCGACGTCGGCGAGGGCGTGGCGCAGGGCGTCGTGGTCGAGCGGGCCGGAGAGCCGCAGCACCAGGGGGATGTTGTAGGTGCCGTCGGCCGGGTCCATCCGGTTGAGGAACCACAGGCCGCGCTGGGCGTACGACAGCGGAAGCCTGTCGGGGCGTTCGCGGCGGGCGACGGCGCCGCGGGCGGGTCCTGCGTCGGCGAGCCGGGCGGCCAGGCCGGCGACGGTCGGCGTCTCGAAGAGCGCGGCGACCTCCAGGTCCGTGTCGAGGGCGGTGCGGATCCGGGCGACGAGGCGGGTGGCGAGGAGGGAGTGGCCGCCGAGGGCGAAGAAGTCGTCGTCGAGGCCGACCCGGTCGAGGCCGAGCATGTCGGCGAAGACGCCGCACAGGATCTCCTCCTGCGGGGTGCGCGGGGTGCGGCGTTCGACGGTGGTGAAGTCGGGGGCGGGCAGGGCCTTCCGGTCGGTCTTGCCGTTCGGGGTGAGCGGCATCGCGGGCAGGGCGACGAGGACGGCGGGGACGAGGTGTTCGGGCAGTGCGGCGGCGAGGGCCTCGCGCAGGCCGCGGACGTCGTCGGCGCCGACGACGTAGCCGACGAGGTGGCGGTGGCCGCCGGGGCCGGGGACGACCGCGGCGGCGGCGTCGGTGACGCCGGGCAGGGCCCGCAGATGGGCCTCGACCTCGCCGAGTTCGATGCGCTGGCCGCGGATCTTGACCTGGGAGTCGCGTCGGCCGATGAACTCCAGCTGCCCGTCGGGGCGGTGGCGGACGAGGTCACCGGTGCGGTACATGAGGCTGCCGTCGTCGGCGAACGGGTCGGGGACGAACGCGGCGGCGGTGCGTTCGGGGTCGCCGAGGTAGCCGTGGCCGACGCCTGTGCCGGCCACGTACAGGTCGCCGGGGGTGCCGGGCGGGACGAGCTGCTTCTCGTCGCTGAGGACGTAGAGGGTGGTGTTGCGCACGGCGTGGCCGATGGGGGCGGTGGTCCGCCGCTCGTCGAGGGTGTCGGGGGTGAGGACGGCGTGGGTGACGTCGTCGGAGCACTCGGTGGGCCCGTACGCGTTCATCATCGGGATGCCGGGGAAGCGGGCGAACCAGCGGCGGCACAGGTCGGCGGGAAGTTCCTCGCCGGTGACGACGAGCCGGCGCAGGGCGGGCAGGGCGGGGACCTCGGCGCCCTCGTCCCAGATGTCCAGGGCGGCGCGCAGCAGGGAGGGGACGACCTCCAGGACGGTGACCTCGTCGTGGCCGACGAGCCGGAACAGGCCCAGCGGGTCGGCGGCGAGAAGCTGGTTCACGGCGAGGACGCGGCCGCCGGTGAGCAGCGGGGCGATCATCTGCCAGACGGAGACGTCGAAGGTGAGGGGTGCGTTCAGGACGACGGTGTCGGCGCCGGTCAGGGCGAGGTCGTCGACCTTGGCGAGCAGGTGGTTGTTCATGCCCCGGTGGTGCACCATCGCGCCCTTGGGGCGGCCGGTCGAGCCGGAGGTGAAGATGACGTACGCGAGCTGGTCACCGGCCGGTGCGGTGGCGTCGGCGGCCGGGGCGTGGTCGGCCGGGTCGTCGACCGGCAGGGCCTTCGCGCCGGTTCCGGCGACGACGGCGGCGGCGGTCTCCTCGTGGCCGGGCCCGGTGAGCAGCCAGGCGGCGGAGGCGTCGGCAAGCAGGGAGGCGGACCGCTCGTGCGGGGCGCGGGTGTCCAGCGGGAGGTAGGCGGCGGACGCGGCCTGGATGCCGAGGAAGGCGGTGACCGCGGCGGCGCCCCGGTCTGCGAGGACGGCGACGACGGTGTTCTCCCGGGCGCCGCGGGCGCGCAGCCGGGCGGCGAGCCGGTCGACGCGGTCCATGAGTTCGGCGTACGTGACGTCGCCGTGGTCGTCGGTGACGGCGACGGCCTCGGGGTGCTCGGCGGCGACGGCGCGGACGCGGGCGACGGCGTCGGTCATGGTCTCCGGCGCGGCGGTGTCGTTCCATGCGACGAGGAGCCGGTGGATCTCCTCGTCCGAGAGGAGCGGGGCGCTGCCGATGCGGGTGCCGGGGGCGGCCGTGGCGGCTTCGGCGAGCCGGGCGAAGCGGGCCAGGAACGCTTCGGCGGTGGTGCGGTCGAAGAGGTCGGTGCGGAACTCCAGGGCGACGAGCAGGCCGGCCTCGTCGCCGCCGGGTGCGCGGTGCTCGCGGATGTTGAACGACAGGTCGAACTTGGCGGCGCCGGTGGGCACGTCGACCAGGCCGAGTGCGAGCCCTTCGGTGGCGGGCAGTGACCGCTCCGAGCTGTCCATGGAGATCATGACCTGGAACAGCGGGTGGTGGGAGGTGGAGCGGGCCGGGTTGAGCACCTCGACCAGCCGCTCGAAGGGAAGCTCCTGGTGGGCGTAGGCGTCGAGGTTGCTCGTGCGGACGCGGGCGAGGAGTTCGGCGAAGGTGGGGTCGCCGGAGGTGTCGGTGCGCAGCACGAGGGTGTTGGTGAAGAAGCCGACGAGGGCGTCCAGGCAGTCCTCGGGGCGGCCGGTGACGGGCGTGCCGAGGGCGATGTCGGTCCCGGCGCCGTGCCGGGTCAGCAGGGTGGCGACGAGGGCCTGGACGACCATGAAGGTGCTGGCGCCGGTGGCACGGGCGAGCTCGGCGAGGCGGCGGTGGGTGGCCGCGTCGAGGTCGAGTGCGACCAGGTCCGCGGGGGCTGCCGAGCCGGCGCCGCGGGGGTGGTCGGCGGGCAGGTCGAGATGGTCGGGCAGGCCGTCGAGCTGCCGCTTCCAGAAGGCGATCTGGCGGGCGGCGGCGCTGTCGGCGTCGCTTTCGTCGCCGAGGGCGCGCCGCTGCCAGGCGGCGTAGTCGGCGTACTGGACGGCGAGCGGGGCCTGTGCGGGGGCGTGTCCGGCGCGGCGGGCCGTGTAGGCGTCGGTGAGGTCGCCGAGCAGCGGGGCGAGGGAGCCGGCGTCCGCGGCTATGTGGTGGAGCAGGAGCAGCAGGACGTGCCGGTCGGGGGCGAGGGGGAACAGGTTGGCCCGCAGCGGGGGTTCTCCGGCGAGCTCGAAGCGGTGGGCGACGGCGGCGGACAGCTCGGCGTCCAGGGTGTCGTCGCTCGCCGTGCGGACGGTGAGCGCGGGTGCGCCGCCGGGGGGCAGGATGTGCTGGGCGGCGACGCCGCCGGTCTCGCGGTAGACGGTGCGCAGGATCTCGTGGCGGTCGGTGAGGTCGCCGAGCGCGGCGGCGAGGGCGGGCCGGTCGAGCGTGCCGTCGAGGGTGAGCACGAGCGGGATGTTGTACGCGGCGCTGGGCCCTTCGAGCTGGTCGAGGAACCACAGGCGCTGCTGGGCGTAGGAGAGGGCGAGGTCGCCGTCGCGGGGCACGGGGGTGAGAGCGGGACGCTCGGCGGTCGCGCCTTCGAGGCGGCCGGCCAGCCGGCGGACGGTGGGCGCGGCGAAGAGGGCCTCGACACCGCAGTCCCGGCCGAGTTCGGCGGAGATCCGGCGGGCGAGCCGGGCGGCCATGAGGGAGTGGCCGCCCAGCGCGAAGAAGTCGTCGTCGGCGAGGACGGCGTCGCGGCCGAGGGCGTCGGCGAACAGGACCGCGAGGGCGTGTTCGAGCGGGGTGCGCGGCTCCCGGCCCCCACCGGCGGCGGCCGGGCCCGGCTCGGGCAGGGCCTTGTGGTCGGCCTTGCCGTTGGGGGTGACGGGGATGGCGTCGACGACGGTGACGGTCGCGGGGACGAGGTAGCCGGGCAGGACCTCGGCGAGGGCGTCGCGGACGGCGGCCGGGTCGAGTCCGGTGGCGGCCTCGGTCGTGGGGACGACGTACCCGGCGAGGGCGGGGGTTCCGTCGGCGGACCGGCGTACGGTCACGGCGGCCTGGGCCACGGCGGGCAGGCGCAGCAGCGCGGCCTCGGCCTCGCCGGGCTCGACGCGGTAGCCGCGGATCTTGACCTGCTCGTCGGCGCGTCCGACGAACTCCAGCGAGCCGTCGAGGAGTTGGCGTACGAGGTCGCCGGTGCGGTACATGCGCTCGCCGGGCAGCCCGAAGGGGTGGGCGACGAACCGCTCGGCGGTGAGCGCGGAGCGGCCGAGGTAGCCGCGGGCGAGGCTGGGGCCGGCGACGTACAGCTCGCCGGTGACGCCGGGCGGCACGGGCAGCAGAGCGCTGTCGAGGACGTACACCCGGGTCTCGGCGATGGGGTCGCCGATGGGGGGCGTGCGGGAGCCGTCGAGGGCCTCGCTCATGGTGGCGCAGACGGTGGTCTCGGTGGGGCCGTAGCCGTTGACGAAGAGTCGGCCGGGCGCCCAGCGGGAGACCAGTTCCTCACCGGCGGCCTCGCCGGCGATGAGGATGGTCATGCCCGGGGGCAGGTCGGTGGCGGGGTCCATGACGGCCAGCGACGACGGCGGCAGGATCGCGTGGGTGATCCCGGCCTCGCGGGCGAACGCGGCCAGCGGGTCGCCGGGCAGCAGCCGCTCGGCGGGGGCGAGGACGAAGGTCGCGCCGGAGAGCAGGCCCATGCACAGCTCGGGCACCATCGCGTCGAAGCCCATGGAGGCGAACTGGAGGACCCTGCTGCCCGGGCGGACGTCCAGCCGCCGGACGAAGGTGTCGGCGAGGCCCGGCAGGCCGGCGTGGGTGACCACGACGCCCTTGGGGCGGCCGGTGGAGCCGGAGGTGTAGATGACGTACGCGGCGTGCGCGGCGGTCAGCGGGGCGGTGCGGTCGGCGTCCGTGAGGTCGGCGCCGGACAGCGACGCCAGCTCGGAGACGATGTCGGGGTCGTCGAGGGCGAGCGGGGTGCGCCCTGCGGCCTCGGCGACGGCGGCGGTGGAGGCGTCGACGAGGACGCGGACGGGGGCCGCGTCGCCGAGGATGTGCGCGATGCGGGCCTCGGGGTAGCCCGGGTCCACGGGGACGTACGCCGCTCCGGCCTTGACCGCGGCGAGGATCGCGACGACGAACTCGGCGGAGCGCGGCAGCAGCAGGGCGACCCGGTCCTCGGGTCCGACGCCGCGGGCGGCGAGCAGCCGGGCGAGCCGGTTGGCGCGCCGGTTCAGCTCGGCGTAGTCGAGGACGGTGTCCTCGAAGGCGAGGGCGGGCGCGTCGGGCGAGGCGAGGACCTGGCGCTCGAACAGGGCGGCGAGCGTGGGGCCTTCGGCGGCGGGCACGGGCGCGGCGGCGAGGCGGGCGACGGCCGCGTCCCGCTCCTCGTCGCCGAGCAGCCCGATCCGGCCGAGCGGCGTCCCGGGCTCGTCGAGCGCGCGGGCGATCCGGCCGACGAAGCGCAGGTAGCGGTCCTGGTGGGCGGCCAACTCGGCGGGGGCGTACAGCTCCGGGTGGGCGTCGAAGTCGACGCGGATCTCGCCGCCGTTGCCCCGGTCGTAGACGGAGACGGCGAGGTCCTCGATGAGCCGCAGCGACATGTTGTGCGCGTCCGCGCGCAGTCCGGCGAAGCTCAGGTCGTAGTCGAACGGGACGACGTTTAGCAGCGGGCCGAAGAAGCGGCGGTGGTCGTTGGGCAGGCCGAGGTCGCGGCGCAGCTCCTCGCCGCGGTAGCGCTGGTGGGCGACGAGGCCGCGCAGTGCGACCCGGGTGCGCTCCAGGAGTTCGCCGACGGTCGTGGCGTCGTCGACGGCGACCCGCAGCGGGACCACGTTGGCGGCCATGCCGGGCGCGGTGCGGGACTTGGGGCCCGGGCGGGCGGTGACCGGCAGGCCGAGCACGATGTCGGTGAGGCCGGTCATGCGGTGCATGTAGGCGACCGTGGCGGCGATGACGACGCGGGAGCGGGCGGTGCCGGCCTGCTCCGCCGCGCGGACCAGGTCCTGCCGGACGCCCTCGGGCAGGTGCGCGCTGCGCCGGACGAAGTCGGCGGACGGCTTCAGCGGGCGGGTGGAGAGGGCGACCGGCTCGGGCTGGTCCGCGTACCGGCCGCGCCAGAACTCCCGGTCGTCGGCGAGGTCCCCGGAGGCGCGGTACGCGGCGTCCTCGGCGAGGAGGGTGCGGACCGAGCCGAAGGGCGTGGGGCCGGGGTCGGCGCCGGCGGCGAGCGCGGTGTAGACGTCGGCGACGCGGCGGACCAGGAGGGCGGCGCCGACGCCGTCGAGCAGGATGTGGTGGTAGGCGTGGTACCAGAACCAGCGGTCGTCGGCGGCCTTGAACAGCGCGTACGTGAACAGCGGCGAGCCGGTCAGGTCGATGCGGCGGCGCAGATCGCGGCCCATCCACTCCTCGGCGGCGCGGCGGGGGTCGGCCTCGCCGGAGACGTCGACGGTCCGCAGGGTCCAGGCGGGCTCGGCCCCGATCAACTGGCGGGGACCGTCCTCGGTGTCGACGAACCGGATGTGCAGGGCGTCCGCCTCGGCGGTCATCCGCCGCAGCGCCCGCTCGAAGACCGCGGCGTCCAGGGCGCCGTGGATCTCCAGGTACTCCGCCGCGCGGAAGATCGGGCTGTCGGGTTCGACGGCCTGCGCGAACCACACCCCTGCCTGAGCCCCGGTCAGCGGAAGCTGCTGCTCGCCGTCGGCAAAAGACTGAGACTGGTCCATGATTCCTCGCCATCCACCTACAGGTGTGCGACAGGTAATTCCTGACACACCGCAAGAACAAACAGGTCAGTGATTTCTCCGCAGACAGCGTCTGCACACTGCGCAGGACGATAGTCCGCGGCACACCGACCCCTCTGGACAGCGCCTATACGCCAAGCTGCCTCTTTTCGCGGGCTCTTGGGTGTGCGAGAAAGAGCATGTTGAGGTCTACCCGGTATCAGGAGATCCGCATGTCCACTACCTTCCCGGTGAGTCAAGAATTCACTGGTGTCGCCGCCCGCGAAACACGCGACCGCGTCTTGGCGCGGGTGGAGCGACGTATTCATGAATTCCTCGCCGAGGAGCGCCGTTCCTGGGCGGCGCTCAACCCGGATTCGGCCGAACTGATCGACTGCGTGAGCCGCATGGTGGGCAGCGGGGGCAAGCGCCTGCGTCCCGCGTTCTGCATCGCCGGCTATCTCGCCGGCGGCGGCGACCCGGAGGCGCAGGTCGTCGTCGACGTGGCGGCCGCCCTGGAGCTGCTGCACACCTTCGCGCTCCTGCACGACGACGTCATGGACGACTCGGGGCTGCGCCGCAACGAGCCGACCGCGCACGTCCTGCACTCGACGCTGCACACGGAGCGGGACTGGCGCGGCGAGCCCCGCCGGTACGGCGAGAGCGTCGCCGTCCTCGCCGGCGATCTCGCGCTGGTGTACGCGGAGCGGCTGCTCGTCGACTGTCCGCCGCACGCCCGGCGGATCTGGGGCGAGCTGTGCACGGAGCTGATGATCGGCCAGTTCCTGGACGTACGGGCCGCCGCCCGGTTCGTGCCGGACCCCGAACTGTCGAGCTGGATAGCGCTGTTCAAGTCCGGCCGCTACACGGTCTACCGGCCGCTGGCCATGGGCGCGGAGCTGGCCGGAGCGCAGGAGCTGCAGCCCGCGTTCGAGCGGTACGGTCTCGCGCTCGGCGAGGCGTTCCAGCTCCGGGACGATCTGCTGGACGCGTTCGGCAGCTCCGACGTGATCGGCAAGCCCGCCCAGCTCGACTTCAAGCAGCACAAGATGACGCTGCTGATGTCGATCGCGCTGCGCCACGAGGCGGAGGTACGGGAGCTGGTCGGCGACGACCTCACCGGGGCCGACCCCGAGCGGCTGCACGAGGTGCTCATCCGGACCGGGGTGCGCGACCGGGTGGAGGCGGTGGTCGCGGAGCGCATCGAGACCGCGCGAGCCGCGGTGCGCGGGGCGCTGGACCCGGACTGGGCCGCCGAGCTCCACACGATGGCGAGGCAGGCCGCCTACCGTGACAAGTGACCTGAGCGCCCCTGGCCCGGCGGCCCCGGGCCGGGCCGCCCCGGGTGCGCCCGCCGCGGGCCCGGCCGCCCCCGGCCGTCCGAGCCCGGCCGTCTCCGGGCGGTTGGTCTCCGAACGGGTCGTGGCGGACTGGGAGTTCGCCGTGCCGCCGGGCGCGGGAGGGTCGTTCTGGGACGGGGTCGACCCGGTCGAGGGGCTCGACGTCTTCACGGGGGCGCTGGCCCGCGGCGCCGGACCGCTCCCCGGCCCGGGGGCGGTCCGGCTGCGGGTGCGGGCGGTGGACGCGTACCGCCCGCCGTCCGGCGAGCCGCCGCCGGCGCCGGGCGGGCCCTGGGCCGCGTACAGCGAGAGCGGGTACGTCCGCCGGATCCACTGGCCGGCCCGGGAGGCCTCGGGCACGGCCGGACTGCTGGCGGCGTCGCCCGACCCTGCCCACGCCCACGGCGCAGCCGACGGGACGCCGCGCGCCGACGACGCTCCCCTCCCCGGCGGCGCACCCGGCGCCCTCGTGGAGGTGTCCGCGAGCCACGAGGCGTTCCGGCGCAAGCTGACGCGGATGGCGCTGATCGCCCCGCTGATGCTGAGCGGCGGGATGGCGCTGATCCACGGCGTGGCCGTCACCCGCGACGACGGGTTCACCGTGCTGCTCGCCGGGGCGTCCGGGTCGGGCAAGTCCACCCTCGGTCTGGCGGCCTTCGCCCACGGCTGGCGGGTGGTCGCGGAGGATCTGGTGTTCGTGACCGGGGAACGGGCCGTCGTCCCGCTGTTCCTGAGCGGCGCGTGGGAGTGCCGGGCGCATCCGGACGACCGGGCTCTGATCGAGCGGGTCACCGGGACGCCGGTCGAGGGGCACGCCTCGGAACTGCCTGCGGACCACCGGGGGCGGGAGTACCTGTTTCCGGTGCGCCCCGGGGCCGGGGCCGCCCCGGCCCGACCGCTCCCGGTGGACCTGGTGGTCTTCGTGGACCGGGGCGGCGACGCCCCGGTCTCCTCCGGGGGCCGCGCCGGGCAGGTCCTGGGCGCGGGCCCGCGCAGCACGCTGGGCGCGGTGGCGAAGCTGCTGCGGCTCGACTTCGCGCCGGTCGTCCGGGAGACGGAGGAGACGCTGCGGCGCGTCGTCGAAGAGCTGCCGTCGCAGCGGTTCGCGGCGACCGGCCGGATCGCGGACGACGTGCCGGCGTTCCTGGCCGCCCTCGACCGGTGGGCGTCCTGACGCCTCCCGCCCTCACCGTGAACGCCTCGAAGGGCCGGCCCACTCGGGCCGGCCCTTCGAGGCGTGTACGGGAGCGGGCGCGGATCAGGCCATGGCGACCAGGATCCGGCGCTGCCCGGTGAACGCGCGGCGGCCGTGCGCGACCGCGACGTTGTCGACGAGCAGCAGGTCACCGACCTCCCAGGCGACGTCCACGGCGGTCTTCATGCCGATCTCCTGGACGTGGGTGATGAACTCGGCCGGGATGGGGCTGCCGTCGGCGAAGAACGCGTTCTGCGGGAGCTCGTCCTCGGGGATGAGTTCGGCGAGCGCGGCGGCGTCGTCGCCGAGTCCGGCGGTGTGCCACTGGTCGGCCTGGTTGAACCAGACCTCCGTGCCGGTGACCGGGTGCTCCAGCGTCGCCCGGCGGAGCTGGGTGACGCGGAGGGTGCCGTCGGACTGCCAGCTCCACTCGGCCTCGGCGCCGTCGAGGAACGCCTCGACCTCGGACCGGTCCTCGGTCTCGAAGGTGGCCTGCCAGCTCTTGCCGAAGCCCATGCCGTCGTGGAGGTTCTGGGTGTAGCGGACGCCGGGGGTGAAGGCCGCTCGGATCTCCGGGTCGATGGACTCCAGCCAGAGCCGGCCGTCGACGAGCGGGGTCGCACCGCCGGTGGCCGCCGCCACGTCGCAGAAGAACAGGATCCGCGAGGGCCAGGTGTGCGCGTACGACATCTCGTTGTGCATGGAGATCTCGAATTCGGCCGGGTACTCGGTGGAGGTGTAGAGGTTGCGGCCGACCTTGGTGCGCGGCGAGTTGCCGTGGACGTACGCGAGCCGGTTCGCCAGCAGCAGGTCGGCGGCGCCGTCGTAGCTGTCGGCGGTGATCCCGAAGCCGCGGAAGTAGACGGCGCGCTCCTCGGCCAGGAGCCGGCCGACGTCGGTGGCCCGCAGGTACTCCTCCAGGCCCTGCGGGGTGGCGTCGGCGCCGACGTCGGCGGGGCGCAGGATCCGGGGCTGCCAGCCGTTCTCGGTGGTCACGTGGGGTTCCTTTCAGGAGGGGTTCGCCGAGGGACGGCGTCCCCGGCGTGCTGGGGGTCGGTGGGCCGGGCCGCGGCGAAGTCGGGGGCGCGGCGGGCCCGGAAGGCGGCCACCGCCTCGCGGACGTCCGGCGAGTGGGCGGCGACGACCTGGACGGGGGCCTCCCGTTCGAGGGCGGCCGCCAGCGAAGGCGCGTCGGTGTTGGCCTGGAGGACCTGCTTGGTGAGGGCAAGCGAGACCGGGCTGTTCGCGGCGATCTCGGCGGCGCAGCCGAGCGCGGCGGCGGCCAGTTCGCCGGGGGCGGTCACCCGGCTCACCAGGCCGCGGGCGAGGGCCTCGTCGGCGGCCACGAACCGGCCGGTGAGCATCATGTCGGAGGCGAAGCCGAGGTTGGTCAGCCGGGGCAGCAGCCAGGAGGCGCCCATGTCGCCGCCGGAGAGCCCCATCTTCACGAAGGAGGCCCGGAAGCGGGCGCCGGGCGCGGCGAGCCGGATGTCGGCGGCGAGCGCCAGGGAGAGCCCGGCGCCGACGGCGGAGCCGTCGACGGCGGCGATCACGGTCTGCGGCAGAGCCGTCAGTCCGGTGATCGCCTCGGCCTGCCGGTGCAGCAGGTCGAGCAGGTCGAGCGGGGGCAGTGCGGCGATCCGGCCGACCTCGTCGATGTCGTACCCGGCGCAGAAGGTGTCCCCGGCGCCGGTCAGGACGAGCACCCGTACGGAGGGGTCGGCACGCAGTCCGGCGCAGAGGTCCGTGAGGCGGGCGAACAGGTCCTCGTTCAGGGCGTTCCTGCGGGCGGGCCGGTTCAGGGCGGCCGTGACGACGCCCGGGAGGGGGCGGGTGACCAGGAGGGAGGGTTCAGATGCGTTCATGCGTCCGCTCCTCGGTGTGGCGGGCGACGAATTCCAGCGAGGCGGGCAGGGCGCCGTCGACGAACCGCCAGTCGTGGCCGCCGGGCCGCTCGTGGTACGCGACCTCGTGGCCGCGCTCGCGCAGCGCGTCGCGGACGCGGCGGTTCATGGCCCGCATCCGGTCGTGGTCCTCGGAGCCGATGTCCAGGTAGAGGGCGGGCGGCGGGGTGCGGCTGTCCTGTCCGATCAGGCGGTACGGGTCGTAGCGCCGCCGGGTCTCGCTGCCGGGCGGGCCCCAGACCCGCTCGTGGCTCTCCACCGTGGGCATGGCGAACGCGGGGTCCGAGCGGAACGTGGCGTACGGGTCCCCGGTCCGCAGCGGCGCCTCGAAGGCCCCGGCGTGCGAGGCGACCGCTCCGAAGACGTCGCGGTGCCGCAGGCCCAGGAAGAGTGCGGCGGCCCCGCCCATGGAGAAGCCGCCGACGGCGCGCCCGGAGCGGTCGGCGCGGGTGTGGAACCGCGCGTCGACCGCCGGCACGAGTTCGTGGACGAGGTGGTCCTCGTACCGCATTCCGGCGTGGTCGTTGACGAACCAGCGGCGTCCGCTCTGCGGCAGGACGACGATGGTCCTGCTGTCCCTGACCAGGTCGACGAGACGGGTGTTGACGAGCCAGGTGTCCTTGCTGCCGCCGTAGCCGTGCAGCAGGTACAGGACGGGGTGGGCGGGGCCGTCCTCGCTGTAGCCGCCGGGCAGGACGATGTTGACGCCCTTGTCGCGGCCGAGCAGCCGGCTCGGCCGGCGCAGGGTGAGCACGCGGGCGGTCACGCCGCCTCCTGGAGGGGAAGGGCGGCCAGGGCCCGACGGTCGGTCTTGCCGGTCGAGGTGCGGGGGAAGGAGCCGGCGAGGTGGAAGGCGGCGGGGACCATGTAGCGCGGGAGGCTCGCCATGCAGTGGGCGCGCAGGTCGGCAGGGCCGGGGGCCGCGCCGTCGGCGGGCACCACATGGGCCTGGAGCTCCTGGTTGCCGTCGGCGTCCGGGACGGCGACGCAGACCGCCTCGTGGACGTCGGGCAGGCGCATCAGGACGGCCTCGATCTCCTCCGGTTCGACCCGGTGCCCCCGGATCTTGATCATGTGGTCGCGGCGGCCGAGGTAGAGGTAGCCGCCGCCCTCCAGCGACCGGACGAGGTCGCCGGTGCGGTGGGTCCGGGCCGCTCCCCCGGCGGCCTCGGCGGGCGGGGTGCGGCCCCAGTAGCCGAGCATCACCGAGTCGCCGGTGACGCAGAGTTCGCCCTCGGCGCCGGGGACGTCGGGGACCGGCAGGCCGTCCGGGCCGAGGAGCCGGGCGTCGGCGTACGGGCAGGGGCGGCCGATGGGCGGGGACGCGGTGCGGTCGGGGGCGAGGTCGGCTTCGGTGACCCGGTGGTGGGTGCAGACGTTGGTCTCGGTCGGGCCGTACAGGTTGTGCAGGGCCGCTCCTGGCAGCGCCGCGCGCAGCCGCCGCAGATGCTTGAGCGCGAACGGCTCGCCCGCGAAGAGCACGGTCCGCAGCCGTGAACTCTCCAGCAGGGCGCGGTTCTTGGCGTCGAGCATCCTGATGAGGGCGCCGGGCACCGAGTACCAGACGGTGACGCCCTCCTCGGCGACCAGCCGGTTGAGCGCCGGGCCGAGGGCCCGCTGGTGCTCGGGCACGAGGACGAGGCAGGCGCCGGCGCTCACGGCGGCGAAGACGTCGAAGACGGAGAGGTCGAAGTGGACGGGGGCGTGGGAGGACAGCCGGTCCTCGGCGGTCAGCCCGAACTCGGTCACGGTCCAGTCGACGAACGCCAGCGCGTTGCGGTGGGACAGCATGACGCCCTTGGGCGTGCCGGTGGATCCGGACGTGTAGAGGATGTAGGCGAGGTCGTCGGGGCCGACGGCGGCGGGCGTGAACCCGTCGGGCGCCGGCCGGTCCACGGCCTCCGCCCAGCTCGTCGACCGGAGGGCCGGGTCGCCGGGCGGGACGCGCTCGTCGCCGACGAGGACGGTCGTGCGCAGCGCGGCGGGAACCCTGTGCTCCTGGAGCAGGGCGAGCCGGGGCGCGTCGGTGACCAGGCAGCGGACGGCGCAGTCGCCGAGGATGTACGCGGCGCGGGCGACGGGCGTGGCCGGGTCGACCGGGACGTACGCGGCCCCGCACTTGAGGATCGCGTGGAGGGTCACGAGGGTCTCGGTCGACTTGCCGAACCACAGGCCCACCCGGTCGCCGGGGCGGACGCCCTGCTCGCGCAGGGTCGCGGCGAGCGCGGTGGCCGCCCGGTCCAGGCCGGCGTAGTCGGTGGAGCGGCCCCGGTGGCGGACCGCCTCGGCCGTGGGCCGGGCGGCCGCGGTGTGGGTCAGCAGCTCATTCAGCGTGCGCATGGCGGGCTCCTGCGGGGCGGGGAGACGCGGCGCGGGCGCGGGTGGTGAGGCCGAGCTTCTCGGCGATCACCAGCCGTTGCATGTCGGAGGTGCCGGAGGAGATCCGGGTGCCGAGCGCGTCGCGCAGATTCCGTTCGACGTCGGTGTCGGTGGTGTAGCCGAGGCCGCCGTACACCTGGAGGGCGTCGAGGAAGGTCTCGACGGCGGACTCGCTGGTGCGGAGCTGGGCCGCCTCGGCGTAGTGCGAGGCGACGTCCCGCTCGAGGTCCCAGGCGGCCCGGTGGGTGAGCAGCCGGGCCTCGTCGAGCCGGATCCGCATCTCGACGATGCGGTGGGACACGGACTGGAACTTGCCGATGTTCCGGCCGAACTGCTCGCGGGTGCGCGCGTACTGGACGCAGTCGTCGATCTGGCGTCCCATGGCGCCGAGCAGCGGGGCCAGGATCAGCGAGCGTTCCCAGGCCATGGTGGCGGCGAGGATGCGGGAGCCCTGCTTCTCCGCGCCGAGCCGCGCGGAGAGCGGGACGCGGCAGCCGCTGAGGGTGATCTCGCCCCAGGGCGCGGTGCGCAGTCCGGCCTTCTCGTAGCGGGTCTCGACGGTCAGTCCCCCGTGGCCGCGTTCGACGAGGAAGGCGGTGACGCCGGTGAACCCGAGGGCCGGGTTGACGGTGGCGTACACGAGGAAGACGTCGGCGAGGGGCGCGTTGGTGACGAAGCGCTTGGCGCCGTCGAGGACGTAGTGGTCGCCGTCGCGGCGGGCGGTGGCGGTGAGGGAGAGGGCGTCGGAGCCGGATCCGGCCTCGGTGATGGCGTGGGCGCCGATCAGCCGGCCGTCGCAGAGTCCGGGCAGATAGCGGTTCTTCTGCTCCTCGCTGCCGAAGAGCAGAAGCGGGATCTCGGCGGCCCAGATGTGTGCGCCGAGCGCGATCATGAGGCCGTTGTCGCGGCAGCCCTCGCCCAGGCCCTCCAGGGCGAGGGCGCAGGTCAGCGGGTTCAGACCGAGGCCGCCGTAGGCGCGGGGCACGGGGAGGCCGAGGACTCCGGCGTCGGCGCAGCGCTGCCAGTCACCGGGCTGGAGCGTCCCGGTGCGTTCCCGGGCCGGGAGGTCGGCGCCGAGGTCCCGGCCGAGCCGGCGGAACCGGTCGACGAGGGCGGTCTGTTCCTCGGTGGGGCTGAGGTTCACGGGCGGCCGCCGACCGGGTCGAGGGCGGGCAGCCCGGCCAGCGAGGCGGCGATGTGGCTGTCGGAGACCACGTGGTCCTCCAGAGTTCCCGCCAGGTACTGGTCGTACGCGGACAGGTCGAGCAGGCCGTGGCCGCTGACGTTGAAGAGGATGACGCGCGGCTGGTTCTCCTCGCGGGCGCGTACGGCCTCGTCGATGGCGCACTTGACGGCGTGCGCGGACTCGGGGGCGGGGATGAGGTTCTCGGTGCGGGCGAAGAACGCCCCGGCCTCGAACACCTCCTTCTGCCCGTAGGCCACGGCCTCCATCAGGCCACGGTCGTAGAGGGCGCTCACCAGCGGCGCGGCGCCGTGGTAGCGCAGTCCGCCGGCGTGCACGCCGGGTGCGACGAAGGTGTGGCCGAGGGTGTACATCTTCGTCATGGGGGTGGTGCCCGAGAAGTCGTTGTAGTCCCACGCGTAGCGGCCCCGGGTCATCTTGGGGCACGCCTCGGGCTCCACGGCGACCAGCCGGGTCGCGGCTCCGGTGCGCAGCTTCTCCCGGTGGAAGGGGAACGCGAGCCCGGCGAAGTTGCTGCCCGCGCCCATCGCGCCGATGACCACGTCGGGGAACTCCCCGGCCAGCTCCATCTGGAGCAGGGCCTCTTCGCCGATGACCGTCTGATGCAGCAGGACGTGGTTCTCGCCGCTGCCGACGGCGAAGGCGCCGCGGGTCACGGTCCTGGCGTGTTCGAGGGCCTCGGCGTTGGCGATGGCGACGCTGCCGTCGCCGTCGGGCGAGGCAGCGAGCAGGGCGCGGCCCGCCTCGGTGGTGCCGCTCGGGCTGGGGATGACGCGGGCGCCGTTGAGCTCCATCAGGACCCGGCGGTAGGGCTTCTGCCGGTAGCTGCAGTCGACCATGAAGACGGTGCAGGCGAGGTCGAGGGCGTGGCAGGCCATCGACAGCGCGGTGCCCCACTGGCCGGCGCCGGTGCCGGTGGTGATCTCCTGGACGCCGGCCTTCTTGTAGTAGTAGGCCTGCGCGAGCGCCGAGTTGAGCTTGTGGCTGCCGGAGGCGTTGGCGCCCTCGTACTTGTAGTAGATGTGCGCGGGGGTGCCGAGCGCCTGTTCGAGGCGGTGGGCCCGGATGAGCGGCGTGGGGCGCCAGCGCTGGTACTGCGCGCGCACCGGGTCGGGGATCTTCACATGGCGCTCGGTGCCGACGCTGCCGCGGTACATGGAGAGCGGGATGTTGGCCCCGGTGGACCCGCGGTCGGCGGTCTGCGCGTCGCCGGTCGCGTCGACGTCCGGCCGTGCGGCGGGCCGGGCCCGGCGGACGTCGGAGGCCGGCACGTCGAGGTCGGCGAGGATGTTGTACCAGTGGGTCGGGACGTCGTCCTCGTCGAGCAGGTACTGGTTGCGCACGGCCTTCATGCCGGGGTCTCCGTCCGCAGGCCGGCGACATGCCGGCGGACGAGCTCGATCAGGTCGCCGACGGTCTCCAGGTCGGCCTCCATGACGTCCTCGTCCTCGACGTGGCCGCCGAACTCGGTCTCGACGGCGAGCAGGAGCTGGAGCAGGTTGAGCGAGTCGAGCTGGATCATCGGCGAGTAGAGCGAGACCTGCGGACCGATGTCCTGGGGGTCGAGGCGGAGATCGAGGGCGTCGACCATGAGTGCGCGGACCTTCGTGGCCACGTCGTCGTCGGGCAGCATGTCGAAAGGCTCCTTGGAACAGGAAATACGTCGGGTCGGGATGACTTCGTGCGGGCGGTGCCGATACGGCGCCGGAGAGAATTCCCGCGGCGGCCGGCGGTCGGGTGCGCGGGGAAGTCGAGGAAAGGAGGGGGAAGCCGGGGGCTCAGGAGAGGGGCATGCGGGGGGATCAGTTCGGGCCGGCAAGAACGCGGGCGACGTCCGTGACGATCTCACTCCCCTGCACGAGGGAGAAATGGTCGCCGGAAAAGACCTGCAGGGAGAATTCCCCGGACGTCGCATCCGACCAGGCGGCGGCGTGCGCGACGGGCACGCCCGGGTCGGCGTTCCCCACGTACGCCGTCACCGGCACGGTCACCGGCCGCGCCGCGGCGGGCCGGTAGGTCTCGATCAGGGTCAGGTCGGCGCGGAACGACGGCAGCAGCAGGGCCAGCAGTTCCGGCTCGGCGACCACCGCCGGGTCCATGCCGCCGAGCGCGAGCAGACCCTCGACCATGGCGTCGTCGTCCCGCAGATGGAGGTCCCGGCCGCCGCGGGGGCTCAGCGGCGAACCGTGTCCCGAGACGAACAGGTGCCGCGGCCGGGCCCGGTAGAGCGTCTCCAGACGCAGGGTGACCTCGTACGCGAGGGCCGCGCCCATGCTGTGGCCGAGCAGCGCGACCGGCCGGCCGAACAGCGGCAGCAGCTCCCGCGCCACGCTGTCGGCGAGCGGACCCATGGCGCTGACGCACGCCTCGCCGAAGCGGTCCTGCCGCCCGGGGTACTGCACCGTGACGAGTTCCACGTCGTCCGGCAGGGCGTCGGCCCAGCCGTAGAACGCGCCGGCGGTGCCGCCCGCGTGCGGCAGGCACACCAGGCGGATCCTCGGCGCGGGCACCGGGCGGGGCCGGCGCAGCCAACGCCCGTCCGGGCTTGCGGTATTCCGGGCACGTACCGGGCTTGGTATCACTGACGGCCTGCTTCCCTGGTCTTCCCGAACGGCCGGGAACTCACCCGTCCCGGCATTTCAAGCACCGCACTTTAACGCCTTTTCACGGGTCGTCACCACCAGATTCGGGCGGCAGTTCGACATACAGAATTCATCCAGTCCACCGGCGTCTGGGCTCCGTACATTGGTCCGCCGTCACGTCGTTAATTCCCTCCCTCCTGCCCGTTCGCCGGAGGAATTCAACTCATTCGACCCTGCCGAAAGAGACCCGTCACGCCATGAATTCCCTCCCCCTGCACCAGGTCTACGTCGGCGGCCGGTGGACCGCCCCGCGCGCCACCGGCACGATCGCCGTGGAGAACCCGGCGACCCTGCGGATCGTCGGCGAGGTCCCGGACTGCGGCAGCGAGGACGTCTGGCGCGCGGTGGACGCGGCCCGCCGGGCGCTGCCCGGCTGGGCGGCGACCGGCGTCGAGGAGCGCGCGGCGGCCCTGACGACACTGCGCGAGGCCCTGGTGAAGCATCAGGACGAGCTGGCGGAGACCGTCACGCGGGAGATGGGGTCGCCGATCACGTTCTCCCGGCGCGTCCAGGCGGGGCTGCCGGTGCGGGTGCTCGACGGCTTCACGGCGGAGCTCGCCGCGGCCACGGCCGAGGAGCGGATCGGGCACTCCCTCGTGGTGCGCGAGCCGGTCGGCGTGGTCGGCGCCATCACCCCGTGGAACTACCCGCTGCACCAGGCGGTCGCCAAGATCGGTGCGGCCGTCGCGGCGGGCTGCACTCTGGTGCTCAAGCCGAGTGAACTCGCCCCGCTCTCCTCGTACTTCCTCGCGGAGCTCATCGACGGGATCGGGCTGCCGCCGGGCGTCTTCAACCTGGTGCCCGGCCGGGGCGCGACGGCGGGCGCCGCGCTGACCGCGGACGACGGCGTCGACCTGGTGTCCTTCACGGGGTCGCTGGAGGCCGGCCGGGAGGTCGGCGCGGTGGCGGCCCGTACGGTCAAGAAGACCTGCCTGGAGCTCGGTGGCAAGTCCGCCACGCTGGTCCTGCCGGACGCCGACCTGGCCGCCGCGGTCGAGGACGGGGTCCGCAGCGCCCTGCACAACGCGGGACAGACCTGCACCGCCCGCACCCGGCTGCTGGTGCCGCGGGCGCGGCTGGACGACGCGCTGGACATCGCCCGCGCGGTCGTCGCCGGCTATCTGCCGGGCGACCCCGAGGACCCGGCGACCCTGCTGGGCCCGCTCGCCTCCGCCGGGCAGCGGGAGCGGGTCCTCGGCCATCTGGCGCAGGCCGCCCGCTCGGGCGCCCGTCAGGTCGCCGGCCAGGACGCCGCGGCCGCGCTGCCCCCGACCGGCCACTACGTGGCGCCGAGCGTCTGGACGGACGTCAGCCCGTCCTCGCCGCTGGCCCGCGAGGAGGTCTTCGGACCCGTTCTCGCGGTCATGGCGTTCGAGGACGACGACGAGGCGGTGTCCCTCGCGAACCACTCCGACTACGGCCTCGCCGCGACCGTCTGGTCCGGCGACCAGGACCGCGCCGTCGCCGTGGCCCGCCGGCTACGGGTGGGCCAGGTCGACGTCAACGGCGCGAAGTTCAACGCCGCGGCTCCGTTCGGGGGTTACAAGCAGTCCGGCAACGGCCGGGAGCTCGGCCGCCACGGCATCCAGGAGTTCCAGGAGGTCAAGTCCCTCCAGCTGCCCGGCTGAGCCCGCCCGGCGGATGCCGCCGGACCGAGGCCCCCGCTGTTCCCTCACACCCCCACACCCCCACACCCCCCGCGCCCCTGATCCCTGCACCGCGACTCGAAACGACGGGTGACACCGTGTCCCTGCGCATGCCGCACATCCATGTGGAGTTCCCTCCGGAGCTCAGTCCGTTCGCCGACCGGGCGGAGGCCGGAGCCCGGGCCTTCGTGTCCCGCTTCGGCCTCGCCCCCGACGAGGCCGCCCGCCGCCACCACGAGCGCTCCCTGCTCGGCACCCTGATGGGCAGGGCGTACCCGCACTCCGGTGCCGAGGAGCTCCAGCTCGTGACCGACTGGATCAGCTGCATGCTGGTCCTGGACGACCAGTTCGACGAGACCTCCCTCGGCACGGAGCCGGAGCGCCTGCGCGAGGTCTGCGACGAGGTGCTCGGCTGGTTCACCGAGGACGGCTCCGTCGACGACGCCCCCGGCCCGGCGGCACACACCCTCACCCAGGTGTTCCGCCCCGCCTACGCGGACCTGTGGCGCCGCACCGCCCCGCTGACCTCGCCGGCCTGGCGCCGGCGGCTCGCCGCGCACATCGGGGCCTTCTTCGACACCTGCGTGTGGGAGTCGGAGAACCGGCTCACGGGCCGCGTCCCCGGCCTGGACGAGTACATCGGCCACCGCGGCCGCGCGCTCATGCCGTACCTCGACCTCATCGAGGTCACCACGCACTTCGAGGTGCCGGAGGAGATATACACGCTGCCGGCGTTCGCCGAGATGAACGCGGCGCTCTCCGACGCGGACCTGTGGACCAACGACCTGTTCAGCTGCGAGAAGGAGGCGCTGCTCGGCGACCCGCACAACCTGGTCCTGGTCCACCGGCACGCGCACGGTACGGACCTGCAGACCGCCGCGGACGCCGTCGGGGAGATGGTCCAGGGCCGCTTCGACCGTTTCACCGAGCTCAGTTCCTCCTTCGTGGAGCGCCTGACGCCCGCGCAGCGCGAGCTCCTCCCTGCGGACCGCCTGGAACGCCACGTCGCGGGGCTGCGGAGCTGGCTCACCGGCCAGCTCCAGTGGCGCTTCGAGACGCAGCGGTTCGACCCCACTCGGCCCGAGGTCACCAGCGCCGCGGGGTCCACCCCGCTGTAGGCGCACGCCCTCGACCGACTTCCCCCACTGTGACCCATTGTGAACGGGGTACGCATGCGAGACCGTTACGCGACACTCAGACATCTGGAGACCCTCGACCCGAAGGCGGACCACCAGGAGATCCATCGCATTTCCTCCGACCGCGAGTTCCCCTGGGACTACGGCCGTGGGCTCGAGGTGGCGATCTGGCGCACCTGTTGCGTGCCCGCCATCTCCGACGTCCTGGACGGCAGCGGCGAGTTCGCCCTGCACGCGCAGAAACGATACGACGACACCCGGATCCTGCTCGGCGAACTGGTGCGCGGCGGCTACGACTCCACGCGCGGGCGCCAGACGATCCGGCAGATCAACCAGGCGCACCGCAGGTTCGACATCGCCAACGAGGACATGCTGTACGTCCTGTCGACCTTCATCTTCGAGCCGATCCGCTGGATCGACCGCTGGGCCTGGCGGCGGACCTCCGAGACGGAGCGGCTGGCCGCCTTCTACTTCTTCACCAGTGTCGGCGAGCGGATGAACATCCGTGAACTCCCCACCGACTACGCCTCGTTCGAGCAGTTCAACAGCGAGTACGAGCAGGCCCGCTTCCAGCGGGCCGCGAGCAACCACCGCGTCGGCACCAACATCCTGAACCTGTACGCGTCCTGGTACCGGCGCCCGGTCAGCGACCTGGTCGCGGCCACGCTGCCGTGCCGGCTGGACGCGCCTGCCCTGGACGCCCTCGACCTGCCCACCCCGCCCCGGTGGGTGCGGGCCGTCCACTGCGCCGGGCTGCGCGGCCACGCAGGGGCCGAGCGCGTCGCGCCGCGGCTGATGGCGCGGCTGATGACCCGGCCGACCGCGCGGACGTACCCGGGCTACCCGCACGGCTACGACCTCGCCGACATCGGTCCCCAGCGGACCGTCCCGACCGTGCGGCAGCAGCCGACGGCCCGTGTCGACAGCCTCAAGGACTGAGCACCATGACCGAAACCACAGCTCTCGCGGCGCCCTTGGCGGCCATCGGCGACACGCCCCTGCGGCCGGTCGTCGTCCCGGTCGGCGACCGGACCGTGCGGATCTGGCTGAAACTGGAGGCCGAGAACCCCTTCGGGTCGATCAAGGCCCGTACGGCGGAGGCCCTGCTGAACGCCCTGGAGTCGAGCGGGGCGCTGCGTCCGGGGATGCGGGTGGTCGAGTCGACCTCCGGCAACCTGGGCGTGGCGCTCGCCGGGCTCTGCGCGCAGCGCGGCTACCGCTGCACGCTGGTGGTCGAGCCGAGCACACCGCCCGCCAGCGTCGCGCGGATGCGCGCGTACGGCGCCGACGTGGTGACCGTACGCGAGGTGCCGGGCGGCCGGACCCTCAGGGCCCGGCTCCAGGCCGTGCGGGAGATCGTTGCGGCCGGCTCCGACGCCGTGTGGACCAACCAGTACGAGAGCCCCGCCAACCCCGGGGTGCACGAGTGGCAGACCGCCGCGGAACTGATGAAGGCCGCACCGGACGGCCGGTTCGACGCGGTCGCCGTGGCCGTGTCGACCGGGGGCACGCTGGCGGGGATCGCGCAGTTCTTCCGCGACCACGCCCCGGGCACCCGGGTCGTCGCGGTCGACGCCGTGGGGTCCTCGGCGCTCGGCGGGGCCCCCGCCGACCGGCCGTTCAAGCTGATGGGCTTCGGCTCCGGACAGGTGTCGGGCTTCGTCGAGCCGCACCATGTGGACCATGTGGTGCGGCTGACGGACCAGGCGGCCGCCGCGGCCTGCGCGCTGGTCGCACGGCGGACCGGGATCTCGCTCGGCGGCAGCGGCGGGGCCGCGGTGCTCGCCGCCGTCTCCCGGGCGCTCCTCGACCCGTCGCTGCGGGAGATCGCCTGCGTCTGCCCGGACAGCGGGGAGAAGTACCCGCAGCTCCGCGACGCCCCGGCCGACGGCGGCCCCGGCTGCACCGGGGAGATCCGCGCGGCCCTGGACCTGCTGGACCGGGTGCGTGCGGGGGAACCGCCCACGCCCACCCCGCCGAATCCGCGGAAACTGCCGAACCCTCGGAAGGGAACGCACCGATGACCCCGCACGACGACACGACGCTCACCTATCTGGACAGCGCCGACGTGGCCCGGCTCTGCGACGGGCTGCCCGTCGCCGACCTGGCGCACGACACGCTGCTCGCCTACCGGCGCAAGGAGGCGGGACTCACCCCCGAGGCCGCGCTGCGCTGGACCACCCCGTCCGGGGCGTCGGCGCGCAGCCTCATCCTGCCCGGCTGGGCGGACGGCGCCTACGGCTGCAAGATCATCAACGCCTCGCTGGGCAACCGGCTCCTCGGCCGGCCGCGTGCCGCCGGGCTGGTCGTGCTCGACGACCCGGAGACCGCACGGCCGGTCTGCATCATGGAGGGCGGCCGGATCAGCGCCCTGCGCACGGCCGGCGTCTCGATCGCCGCGCTGCGCGCCGTACGCGACCTGGCGGCGGTCCGACGGGTGGCCTTCCTCGGCTGCGGCCGGCAGGCCGAGGTCCACCGGGAGCTGCTGGCGAGCGCCTGCCCCGGCGTCAAGGAGCTGTTCGTGCACGACCAGGACGCGGACCGGGCCGAGGAGCTGGCCGCCCGCTGGCGCGCGGCGGACCCGGCGGTCGCCGTCACGGTGACCGCGGACGCCCGCTCCGCCGTCGAGCGGGCCCAGGTGACGGTCGCGGTGACGACGACCACCGAGCCGTACGTGGAGCTGGACTGGGTGCCGACGGGCGGGACCTTCGTCAACGTGTCCCTCGACGACGCGGCCGAGAGCCTGCTGCTGGGCTGCGACCACCTGTTCGTCGACGACTGGGAGCTGGTCGTCGAGGACGACCACCGGCTGCTGGGCAGGCTGGCCCGGGCCGGCCGCGTCGCCGGCCCGGGGACCGACGCCCCGGCGGGCGGCCGGTCGGTGGACGCCTCCCTGCCGGAGCTGTTCGCCGGCGACTACGCGCGGACGGTCGCCGGGGACGACCGGGTGGTGATCAACCCGTTCGGCATGGGCGTCCAGGACATCGCGCTGGCCGCCGCCGTGTACGCGCGGGCCGTCGAACAGGGCGTCGGCCTCTCCCTGGCCCACTGATCCGGGGGCTGTACGGCGCCCCCCGCCGTACGGGCCCCCGCCGCTCGCGGTTCCCCCGCCGCGTCCGGCCCCTCATGACCGCGGCCCCGCCGGTTTTCCGGCGGGGCCGCGGTCGTACACAGGGACGGGGTCAGTAGGACTTCGGCAGCCCCAGGGTGTAGTGCGAGACGAAGTTGAGGATCATCTCCCGGCTCACCGGGGCGATCCGCGCCACCCGGGAGAGCGTCAGCAGCGAGGCGAGCCCGTACTCGGTCGTCAGACCGTTGCCGCCCAGGGTGTGGATCGCCTGGTCGACGGCATGGGCGCACACCTCGGCGGCGGCGTACTTGGCCATGTTGGCGGCCTCGCCCGCGGCCATGTCGTCGCCCGCGTCGTAGAGTTCGGCGGCCTTGCGGGTCATCAGCCGGGCGAGTTCCAGCTCGACGTGGATCCGGGCGAGCGGGTGGGCGACGGCCTGGTGGGCGCCGATCGGGGCCGACCACACCTGCCGGGTGCGGGCGTAGTCCACGGCCTTGTCCAGGGCGTACCGGCCCAGACCGGCGGCGAACGCGGCGATCATGATGCGTTCGGGGTTGAGCCCGGCGAAGAGCTGCTGGAGCCCCGCGTCCTCCTCGCCGACCAGTGCGTCCGCGGGCAGCCGTACATCGTCCAGGACGAGTTCGAACTGCCGCTCGGGGGCGCTGAGTTCCATCGGAATCTCGTGGTGGGCGAAGCCGGGGGTGTCGCGCGGGACGACGAAGAGGCAGGGCTTGAGACGGCCGGTGCGGGCGTCCGCAGTCCGGCCCACGACCAGGGTGGCGTCGGCCTCGTCGACCCCGGAGACGAAGACCTTTCGGCCGGTGAGCAGCCAGTCCGTGCCGTCCCGGCGGGCGAAGGTGGTCAGGCGGTGGGAGTTGGATCCGGCGTCCGGCTCCGTGATGCCGAAGGCCATCCGGGAGGAGCCGTCGGCCAGTCCGGGCAGCAGCCGGCGCTTCTGTTCCGGCGTGCCGAAGCGGCTGATGACCGTGCCGCAGATGGCGGGCGACACCACCAGCATGAGCAACGGGTTGCCGGCCGCGCCGAGTTCCTCCATGACGAGCGAGAGTTCGGTGATGCCGCAGCCCCCGCCACCGTACTCCTCCGGCAGGTTGACCCCGAGGTATCCGAGCCGTCCCGCCTCCGCCCAGAGCTCCTGCGGGGAGCGCGGGTCGGGACCGCCGTCGCCCCGGCCGCGCGCGAACGCGGCGACGGCCTCCCGCAGTGCCCGGTGCTCGGCGCTCTCCGCGAACGCGCCGCGCCCGCTCATCGATCCAGCTCCGCGAGGATCTCGGCGGTGTGCTCGCCGTGGCCGGGGGCGGCGCCGCGCAGCGAGTCGAGTCCGGCACCGAACAGGACGGGAAAGCGGACCTGACGGCGCGGCTCCTCGGTCGGCGACCCCGGCAGGGTCCCCACCAGGTCACGGGCTTCGACGTGCGCGTCGGCAAGGAACGCGTCGGCGGTCTCGTACACCGGCGCCCAGGGCAGATCCAGTCCGGCGAGCGCGGCGCACCACCAGGCCAGGTCGCGGCGGGCGAAGACGCCGGTGAGCAGCTCCCGGACCGGCCTTCGGGCCCGGGTGCGCGCCGCGCGGCGGTCGTACGCGTCGTCGTCGAGCTCGGGGAACTCCCCGGCGAAGGCCGTGCGGAAGGTCAGCCAGAACTTGTCCTCGAAGGTCGCGAGCGCGATCCGGCCGCCGTCGGCGGCGGTGAACACGTCGTTGTCGCCGGTGACCAGGGGGCTGCCGGCGGGGTCGGGCAGCGTGCGCAGAGGCAGCGCGAGCGGTCCGGCCCAGGCCGCGGCCGCCTCGTGCAGCGACACGTCGAGGTGCTGGCCGTGGCCGGTGGCGCGGGCGGAGGCGACCGCGACCGCGGTGGACAGCGCCGCGTACATCGCTCCGGCGAGGTCGGCGATCCTCAGGCCGACCCGGTCGACGCGCTCGCCGGGGCGGTGCGGCACGGCGAAGAAGCCGGACAGGGCGAGGAAGTTGAGGTCGTGGCCGGGCCGGGAGGCGTAGGGGCCGTGCTGTCCGAAGCCGGTGATCGAGCACAGCACCACCCGCGGGTTGGCCTCGCGCAGCCGCGCGTACCCGAGGCCCATGGCGTCGAGGACGCCGGGCCGGTGGCTCTCCACCACGGCGTCGCTGCGCTCCACCAGGCGCAGCAGGGTGTCCCGCCCGGCCGGGTCGCGCAGGTCCAGGACGAGGGAGCGCTTGTTGCGGTTGAGCGCCGCGAACGTCTCCGGCTCGACCAGCCTGCCGTAGTCGCCGCCGTCCGGGCTCTCCACCTTGACCACGTCGGCGCCGAGGTCGGCCATCAGCACCGTCGCGAATCCGCCGGGCAGCAGCCGCGAGAGATCGAGGACCCGTATGCCGTCCAGGGCCGGCCAGCCCGCCGTCACTTCCACCTGCGACTCCTTTCGCTCCCGCGGCCTCCGGTCGAGGGCGGGCACAAGCCGGGCGCACGCTACCGGCGGCCGGACGGCCGGTCCTGGACGGGATCTGCACGGCTCCTGCCTCCCTCGTCCGGTTCCCTCCCGGGAGGGAACGGCTTCCAGCCGCCGGGGGATCCGGCGCCAGGGGCCCGCGCGGTGGGATGGGACCAGCGCCGGACGGACCGGCAGCCCACCGCCGAGGAGACTCACCATGCAGGTCAGCACCGCACCGGCCGCCCCGCGCACCGACACCCCGCACGCCGACGTTCCGCACATCGAGACCCCTCTCGTCGAGTCGCTCCGCCCCGCGGACACCGGGGCGCCGCTCTCGGACCACACCGTCGGCTCCCTGCTGCGCGAGGTCGCCGCGGGCCGGCCGGACGCCCCGGCCCTGGAGTCGGTCCCGGACGACGGCGGCGCCCCGCGCCGCTGGACGTACGCCGAACTGCTGGCCGAGGCCGAGAGCGTGGCCGGCGGGCTGCGGGAGCGCGTCGGACTCGGCGCGCGGGTCGCCCTGTGGGCGCCGAACGTCCCGGAGTGGCCGATCGTCGCGTACGCGGCGGCGCTGGCCGGGGTGACGCTGGTGACGCTCAACCCGGCGCTGCGGGCCGGCGAGCTGACCCACGCCCTGCGCACCTCCGAGGCCGAGATGCTGATCCACGCCGACGCCGTCCGGGGCTACGACATGGCCGGGACGGTACGGGCGGTGACGCCGGACCTGCCGGGTCTGCGGCACGTCGTGCCGCTCGCCGCGTGGGAGTCGCTGCGCGGTGCCGCGCCGCTGCCCTCGCAGGAGGAGATCGCCGCGGTCCCGGCGCAGATCCAGTTCACCTCCGGCACCACCGGCGACCCGAAGGCGGTGCTGCTCTCACACCGGTCCGTGGTCAACGTGGCCCGTCTGACCTTCGAGGGGCTCGGCGTCCACGACGGCGCGACCGTGGTCTCCCCGCTGCCGATGTTCCACACCGCCGGCTGTGTCATCTCCTGCCTGGGGCCGCTGTGGAGCGGGGGCGTCTTCACGCTCCTGGAGCGCTTCGACCCCAAGGTCCTCTTCGAGGTGCTGCGCCGCTCCCCCGGCGCGGTGCTCACCAGTGTGCCGACGGTGCTGACCGCCCTGAACGACGTGGCACGCTCCGCCGACGGCGCGCCGGCCCGGCTCTCCTCCGTCCTCACCGGCGCGGCGCCGGTGCGCCCGCAGCTCATCACCGAGACCGAGAAACTGTTCTCGACCACGGTGTTCAACCTGTACGGGCAGACCGAGCTGGCGTCCGTGGTCACCCTGACCCGCCCGGACGACACCGCCGAGGACAAGACCAGCACCGTCGGCCGGCCGCTGCCGCACGTCGCGTGCAAGATCGTGGACCCGGACACCGGCCGGGTGCAGCCGCTCGGCGTCCCCGGCGAGATCTGCGCCCGCGGCTACCAGCAGCTCCTCGCGTACTACGGCGACGCGGAGGCCACCGCGCGGAAGGTGGACGCGGACGGCTGGCTGCACACCGGGGACCTCGGTTCGATGGACGCGACCGGCGCGGTCCGGATCGAGGGCCGGCTGAGCGACCTGATCATCCGGGGCGGCGAGAACATCGCGCCCGGGCCTGTCGAGTCCTTCCTCAGCACGCTGCCGGGCGTCCGCGACGCCCTGGTGGTGGGGGTGCCGGACGACCGGTGGGGCGAGATCGTCGCCGCGGTGCTGCTGCCCGCCGCCGACCGCCCGGAGGGCCCGGACGTCGAGGAGTGCGTCGCCCTCTGCCGCGAGCAGCTGTCCCCGCACAAGATCCCGGCCCGGTGGTACCTCGCGGACGGGCTGCCGCTGACCGCCTCGGGGAAGATCCAGAAGTTCCGGGTCCGGGAGCTGATCGCCGAGGGCGCCCTCCCCCGCCTCGACGCAGCGCGCGCCTGACGCGTGCTGCCGAAATCCGCCCCTGACGTCCCGTCATCCCGCCGACGCACCCCCGGAGCCCCCGCCATGAAGATCTCCATGCAGCTGAAGTACGACACCGACATCGTCGCCGCGGCCGGCCAGGTGGCCGAACTGGAGCGGGCCGGCCTGGACCTGGTCTGGGTGCCGGAGGCGTACGGCTACGACGCACCCAGCTTCATGGGCTTCCTCGCCGCCCGCACCGAGCGGATCGAGATCGGTTCCGGCATCCTCTCGGTGTTCAGCCGGACGCCCGCCCTGCTGGCGATGACCGCGGCCGGCGTCGACGCCCTGTCCGGCGGACGCTGCCACCTCGGCCTCGGCTCCTCGGGCCCGCAGGTCGTCGAGGGTCTGCACGGGGTGCCGTACGCCGCGCCGGTGGCCCGGACCCGCGAGACCATCGAGGTCATGCGCGCCTTCTGGCGGCGGGACGAGCCGGTGCGCCACCAGGGGTCCACGATCACGCTGCCGCTGCCCGAGGGGCAGGGCACCGGCCTCGGCAGGCCGATGCGGCTGCTGACGCCGCCGGTCCGTCCGTCCGTCCCGGTGTGGGTGGCCGCGCTCGGCCCGAAGAACGTCCGGATGGTCGCGGAGACCGCCGACGGCTGGCTGCCGCTGTTCTTCGTCCCCGAGTGGTGCGACCGGGTGTGGGGGCCGGCGCTCAAGGAGGGCGCCGCGACCCGCGCGCCCGAGCTGGGCCCGCTCCAGATCTCGGCGGGCGGTCTGCTCGCGATCGGCCCGGACGCCGAGCGATCCCGGGAGCTGGCCCGCGGCCAGCTCGCACTGTTCGTCGGGGGCATGGGCGCGCCCGGCCACAACTACTACTACGACCTGATCAGCCGGTACGGCTATGCCCGTGAGGCGGAGACGATCCAGCGGCTGTTCCGGGCCGGCGACAAGGCCGGGGCCGCGGCCGCCGTGCCCGCCGCACTGCTCGAAGCCACCACGATCTGCGGCACGGAGAGCTATGTGAGGGATCGCCTGGACGCCTACCGCGAGGCCGGGGTCACCCATCTCCAGGTCGTGCCGGTGCCGCAGGAGGGCGAGTCCGAGGCGACGGTGGTCTCCCGCCTGAAGGACCTCGTCGGCTGACGGATGCCGTCGGCCCCGGGAGCCCCGGCGCCTTCTCAGCCCGCACCGACGAACCCCGACTCGTACGCCAGGACCACCGCCTGCGTCCGGTCGCGCGCCCCCAGCTTCGCCAGGGTGCCGCTGACATGGGTCTTGACCGTCTGCACTCCCAGGAACAGCTGCGCGGCGATCTCCGCGTTGGACATCCCCCGCGCCATCAGCCGCAGCACGTCCGCCTCCCGCTCCGTGAGCTGGGCGCGGGCCAGTGCGTCGCCCGGCTCACGGGCCTGACGCCCCTCCACCAGCGAGCGGATCGCGGCGGGAAAGAGCACCGAGTCCCCGGTCGCCACGGTACGGACGGCCTGGACGATCTCGGCGGGCCGGGACCGCTTGAGCAGGAACCCCGACGCCCCCTCCCTGAGCGCCTCGTAGACGTAGTCGTCCCGCTCGAACGTGGTGATCACCAGGACGGTCGGCGGGTCGGCGACGGCGGCCATGAGATCGCGGGTCGCGGTGATGCCGTCGACGGTGGGCATCCGTACGTCCATGACGACGACGTCCGGGCGCAGCCTCCGGACGAGCGGCACCACCTCGCAGCCGTCGGAGGCCTCGCCGACCACGGTGATGCCCTCGGCGTTGCCGAGGATGGCCGACATGCCGGCCCGGACGAGCTCCTCGTCGTCGACGAGGAGTACGGAGATGTCCATGATCACGATCCCAACCGTAGGGGAAGACGGGCGCTGACGGTCCAGCGCCCCGATGCGGCTCCGGCGGTGGCCCGGCCGCCCAGCAGCGCGGCGCGCTCCCGCAGACTTCGCAGCCCCTTGCCGGTGCCGGGAGCCCGCGGGGCCTCCTCCACCAGGGAGTTCGCGACGGTGAGGCGGACCTGTTCGCCGGTGACGTCCAGGTCGACGTCCACGGGTGAACCGGGCGCGTGCTTCATGGCGTTGGTGAGCGCCTCCTGAAGGATGCGGTACGCCTCGCGGGAGACCACGCCCGGGACTGCGTCGACCTCGGCGGCGGTTCGCGAGCGCACCGTGACGCCCGCCGCGCGGCTGGCCTCCAGGAGCTGCCCGACGTCCGCGAGAGTGGGCCGGACGGTGCGGGCGGCCGTCTCGTCCTCCTTCAGATAGCCGAGGGTGCGCTCCAGGTCGTCCATGGCGCGGCGGCCGGTGTCCTCGATGGCGGTAAGCGCCCGGATCGCGAAGTCTCGGTCGGTGTCGATGAGTTCGCGGGCCGCGCTCGCCTGAAGCACGGTGACCGTGAGGGCGTGGCCGATGGAGTCGTGGAGATCGCCCGCGAGCCGGTTGCGGGCCAGCAGTTCGTCCGCCCGGCGCTCCGCCTCCGCGAGCCGCTCGGCCGTCGAGGGGCCCAGCAGCCGGCGCGCGAGGGCGAGTTGTACGTGCCCGGCCCATACGACCAGCACGAACGCGGCGAGCAGCAGCGGCGGCACCAGGCCCAGGTACCAGATGTGCCGGTGGCCGCCGGGGATGGTGACGCCGAGGATCGTCCGGGCTCCCTCGACGGCGGGCGCGGACGCCAGTGTTCCCGTGACGGACAGCAGCTGGGCGACGACCGTGGCGACGAGCAGTCCCCACCAGCAGCGCAGCACCAGCCAGACGCTGGTGCGCCGACGGTCGGAGAGACTCCGGGCCGGGGCACGGCCGATGTCGTTCTCGTCGTCCGGCACGAGCAGCAGCCGCGCCTGGATGCCCTCCGCGCGCCGCGTCCCCGGCACCAGGCCGAGCAGCAGCAGGGGGACCACCGGCACGAGGGCGCAGGCCGCGAGGGTACGGCCCAGGTTGTCGGTGATGCCGGGCCACACCAGCACGCAGACCGGTCCCACGGCCCCGCCGAGCAGCAGATGGAGCCCGCGGGCGTACGTACGGCCCTGGCGCAGGGCGTCGTGGAGCGTCGACGGCAGACGTCTCATGGGGATCAGCTCCCTCCCCGGGGGGAGGTGACTCCCGCCGCCGGGGGATCCGTCCGGGTCCGCCGGACGATTGGCTTGGGGACATGAACAGGGACAACGGAACGGCGCACGGTGCGGGCGACGCACCCGCCGTGGAAGTACGGGGTCTGGTGAAGGCCTATGGCGACAGGACGGTGGTGCAGGGCCTCACCTTCCAGGTGCGGGCAGGTTCGGTCACCGGCTTCCTCGGCCCGAACGGTGCGGGGAAGTCGACCACCCTGCGGATGATCCTGGGGCTGGACCGGCCCACGGCGGGCGAGGTGCTGATCGCAGGGCGGCCGTACGGCCGGCTGGTCGAGCCGCTGCGCCACGTAGGCGCGCTGCTGGACGCCGGCGCGGCGCATCCGGGACGGACCGCGCGCGACCATCTGCTCTGCATCGCCCACGCCGGCCGCATGCCGAGGGCGCGGGTCGACGAGGTGCTGGAGCAGGTCGGCCTGGAGTCCGCGGCCCGTCGGCGGGTCGGCGGGTTCTCGCTGGGGATGCGTCAGCGCCTGGGCATCGCCGCGGCTCTGCTCGGCGACCCCGAGGTGCTGATCCTCGACGAGCCGGTCAACGGCCTGGACCCGGAGGGCATCCGCTGGCTGCGGCACTTCCTCAAGGGGCTGGCGGCCCGGGGCCGGGCGGTGCTGATCTCCAGTCATCTGATGACGGAGACGGCGCTCCTTGCGGACCGGCTGGTCGTGATCGGCCGGGGCCGGCTGCTGGCGGACGTGTCCATGGCCGAGTTCGCCGCGGAGCACGGCCGCTCCCGGGTGCGGGTGCGGGCCGACGAGCCGGAGCGGCTGCGCGAGGCCCTGGTGCGCAAGGGGCTGCGGGTGGTGCCGGGCGACGGCGGCGCGCTGGAGGTGCACGCGGCGGAGGCCGCCGACGTCGGCCGGATCGCGGCTCACGAGAGGGCCGCCGTCCTGGAACTGGTCCAGGTCGAGGACTCGTTGGAAGAGGCTTTCATGCGGATGACCGCCGATTCGGTGGAGTACGGGGGGCGACCCCTCGGAGAGGTGGTCTGACGATGTCTGTCAACGCGGTGCTCCGCTCGGAGTGGACGAAGATCCGCTCGGTGCGTCCGGTCCTGTGGTCGCTGCCGCTGGCCGCGGCCCTGCTCGTCGCCATCGGCGCCGGCGTGTCGGGGTCGGTCGGCCCCGAGGAGGCGGACGGCCCGGGCTTCGACCCGGTGCAGCTCGGCTACTACGGCATCCTCTTCGCCCATGTCGTCGTGATCGCCTTCGCCGTTCTGGTGGTCGGCAACGAGTACCAGAACGGCGCGATCCGGGTCTCCCTGGCGGCGGTGCCCCGGCGCGGTCTGATGTACGCGGCCAAGCTGACCGTAGGGGCGGTGCTGGCCCTGGTGGCCGGCGTGGTCGCCTCGCTGTGCACGTTCTTCCTCTCGCAACGTCTGCTCGGCGAGCACGGCACGGCGTTCGGCGATGCGGGGACGGTGCGGGCGATCGTGGTGGGAGCCCTGTACTTCCCGCTGCTCGCGGTCATGTGCATGGGATTCACGGCGATGCTGCGCAGTCTGATGCTCTCCATGGGCGTCCTGATCCCGGTGCTGTTCCTGGTCTCCCCCGTGCTGGCCGAGATCCCCGGCCTGAAGGAGCTGGCCTGGTACCTGCCCGACCGGGCCGGCCAGTACGGGCTGCGGCTCGACCCCGCCGTCGCCGCGCCCTACAGCCCCATGACCGGGGTGCTGGTCATGGCGGCGTGGGCGGCCGCGGCGGCGGTCGGCGGCTGGCTGACGCTCCGCACCCGCGACGCGTGAGCGCTACGCCGCCGTGAAGGACGCGTGAGGGGACGGGGACGGTGGGCATCGACGACCGTCCCCTCACGCCGTTCATTGCTCCCAGGCGTGCAGGCGTACGAGGGGCGGAATCGCGTACTCCTCGCCGGCGCCCGCCGGGGGGTCGAGCAGGTGGTGGTCGACAAGCCGCTCCAGGAGGTCCTCCGCCTGGCGTCCGCCGCAGCGCAGCACGGCGGCCGCACCGGCGGGGGTGAACGCCCGGTCCGCGGACCGGGCGAGGGTGCGCACGGCGTCGCGGAGCACGGGGTCCAGGCCCTCGTACGCGGAGGTCAGCCGTTCCCGTACGGACAGGTCTCCGGCGACCAGCTCCGACAGCCGCCGCTCCTCGTCGGCCAGCCGGTCCGCCAGCCGGGCGAGGGTCCAGTGCGGGCGGGCGGCGAGCCGCATGCCCGCGATCCGCACGGCCAGCGGGATCCCGTCGCACAGCTCGGCAACGGTCTCGGCCGCCGTCCGTTCGGCCAGCACCCGCCGCTCGCCGGCGATCCGGGCGAGCAGGGAGACGGACTGGTCGGCTGTGAAGCGCTCGACGCAGAAGTGCTGGGCGCCCTCCAGGCCGGACAGCGGGGTCCGGCCGGCCAGCAGCGCGGCGCCGCCGGGGCCGGACGGCAGCAACGGGCGGACGGCGCGTTCACCGGGTGCGTCGTCGATGACCACCAGGACCCGGCGGCCGGCGACGGACTCCTGGTAGAGCGCCGCGAGTTCGGCCTGCCCGGCGGGCAGCCCGGCCGTCGGCACACCCAGCGCCCGGGCGAAGTCGCGCAGCACGGTGCGGACCTCGTTGGGCGTGCCGGTGCGCAGCCGGGCATGCAGGACGCCGTCGGGGAAGTGGCGGGAGACGGCCGCGGCGATCTGGACGGTCAGGGCGGACTTGCCGACGCCGACGGGTCCGTGGAGCACGGCGACCGGGGCCGCGCCGAACGCGGCCAGCGGCCCCTGCCCGGTCAGGTACTGCCGGACCTGGAAGTGCTCGGCCCGGCCCACGAAGTCCCCGACGCTCCGCGGCAGCTGGACGGAGCTCGGCGCGTCGGACCGGCCGGCGGGCTGCGCCGTCCTCGCCGTCGCGGCCGGGGCGTCCTCCCCCAGCACGGCCATCTGGGCCTCGCGGAGTTGGGCACCGGGCTCGATGCCGCTCTCGACGCGGAGCCTGCGGTCGACCGCGGCGAACAGCTCCAGCGCCTCCGCCCGGCGGCCGGAACCGGCGAGCGCGGCGAGCAGCCGAGCGTGCAGGCCCTCGTGCAGCATCTCGTGCCGGGCGATCGGCCCGAGCTGGGCGAGCACCTCCTCGTACTGGCCGCGGGCGAGGGCGAGATCGGCGAGGCGCAGCGCGGAGGCGACGCGCAGGCGGGCGTGCTCGACGGCAGCGGCGTGGCGGGCCAGCCGTGGCGGGGCGCCCTCCAGGAGCGGCCCGCGCCAGAGCCGCAGCGCCTCGGCGAGCAGGGCCTGTTCGTGCACCGGGTCGTCGCCGGCACGGGCCCGCGCGGCCTCGTGCGTCAGCCGGCCGAACTCCAGGACGTCGAGTCGGCTGTCCCCCTCGATCCGGAGCTCATAGCCGCCGCCGCGCCGCAGAACCGCGGTCCGGCCGGCGCCGGGCAGGGTGTGCGCCTCCAGCATCAGCCGGATGCGTGAGATGTAGGTGTGGATCAACTGGCCGAACGTGTCGGGCAGTTCGCCGTCCCAGAGGACCTCGATGATCTCGTCGCGTTCGACCACCTGATGGGCCTGGAGCGCGAGCAGTCCGAGCAGGGTCCGCTGCTTCGGCGTTCCGGTGAGCAGTTCGGCCGCGCCGCGCGTGGCGGAGAGCCGGCCGAGGATCTTCAGGACCAGCGGGGCGTCCTCGGGGACCTCCCCTTCGGCACCGGCCGTGGCACCGACCTGCGCGAGCAGCGCGGGTTCGTCCAGGGCTTCGGCGATTCTGCGCAGCGATCCGGATCTCGGGGCGCATACCCGGCCCCGTTCGATCTCACGGAGCGTCCGCAGACCGATCCCGGACTTCTCGGCGAGGTCCCGCTGGCTGACCCCGTTGCGGGTCCGCGCGGCACGGACCAGGGTGGCGACGTCTCGTTCCGCCAACGCCGCCGGACTACCACCCGTCATGACTCCCCCATGCATGCTCGTTCGTTTCGCCGTCCGTCCCCGTCGTCTGCGACGGACCGCGCCGACGTGGTCAGCCGCGGCTGTTCCACTCCTCCTGGGGGTCGGTGACGATCGGGCCGTCGGCCACGACGGTGCTCGGCGCGGGGGCCGAGAGCTGCTGTTCGGCGACGGCCAGAACCGAGAGGCCGAGCATCAGCGCGGTGGCCGCGACGCAGGCGGTGCGCAGGGTGTGGGCGGTGCGGGTGGTGGAGGTGATCGCTCGCATGTCTCGGTCTTCCGTTCGCTCGTCGTTCGTGCTGCCGAGTGAGACTCTGCCAACTGCCGATCTACGCTGGATAAATCCTGGATATGCGCTCTGAGCTGCGGATATATCGTTCCTGCCGGAGGGCCGGGGGCAGCTTCACAGGGGTTCGCCGAGGGCTGTGAGGAGGGCCGCCGCGTGGTCGGCGTCGGGCAGCCCGAGCCGGGTGAACAGCGTGTGGGCCTGCCGGGCCCTGGCCGCCGCGGCCCCGGTGTCACCGAGGTCGGCGAGGGTACGGCCGAGCACCAGGAGAGCGAGCCCCTTGTCGCGCTCCGCGCAGCGCTGCTCGCACAGCACCAGCGCACGGCTCGCCTCCCTGACGGCCTCCTCCCGGCGGCCCGTGGTCCGCAGGGTCTCGGCCAGTCGGAAGCGGGCCTGTGCCTCCTGTCCGCGGATCTGCCAGGCCGCGCACAGGTCCAGGCACCGGGTGTGGCTCGCGACCGCCTCGTCGTACCGCCCCAGTTCGTGCAGGGCCATGCCCTGCACGTAGAGCGCGTAGGCGGCGCCGTGATGGTCCTCGACCTCCCGCAGCGCGGCCAGCGCCTCGGCGCACGCGACGAGCGCCTCCTCGGCGCGGCCGCCGCTCAGCCGGGCCTGCGCCGCGTTGAGCCGCGTCACCAGTTCGCCCGAGCGGTGCCCGAGCTTCTCCGCCAGCTCGATCGCCTGGTCGTAGCAGTGCACCGCGTCCGCGTAGCGGTGCTGGAACTGCGCTATCAGACCCCGGTCGTTGAGCGTCTGCCGGAGGATCACCCGGTCGCCGACCCGCTCGCAGGCCTCCGCTGCGAGCCGGGTGAACAGCTCGGCCTCGGCGAGCCGGGCGCTCTGCAGGGCGGCGTTCCCGCAGACGAAGCGGGCCCGCCCTGCGGCATGGTCGTCGCCGCGCAGCGCGGCGGTCTCGGCCAGCGCCTGCGCGGCGGCGGCGAGCTGCCCGTACGGGATGTCCTTGCCGAACGGCGTGAGGGCGATGAGCAGGTCGGCGGCTACGCGCAGGATCCGCGGGGCCGCCCCGGCGGGGCTGCGGGCGGCCAGCATCACCGCGTTGGTGAGGCATTCGAACTCGGCGGTCACCCAGGCGCGGGCCGCCGCTAACCCGGCGAAGTGAGGCGCGGGCACGGAGCCGGGGGTGAGGAAGATTCCGTCCGGGTCGCCGGGCACCATGCACTGGAAGGCGGCGCGCCCGGCGGCCAGCAGGTGGTCGAGGAGCGGCGGCAGCACGGGGATGCCGGCCTCGGCGCCGCCGTCGCCCGGCGACACGCCGAGCTGGAGCGCGAAGGACCAGACGAGGTCGTGGTAGCGATACCGGCCGGGCTGCGGGGCCTCCAGCATGGCCGCGTCGACAAGGGACTCGAGGATCTCCTCGGTGTCGTACGGGTCGAGACCGAGGGCCGCGGCGGCCACCCCCAGTCCGATGCTGGGCCGGGCGACCGGGGCGAGGAGCTGGAAGGCGCGCGCCTGTTCCTGCGGGAGCTGGCGGTAACCGAGTTCGAAGGTGGCCGCGACGGCCAGGTCACCGGCGCGGAGCTCGCCGATGCGGCGGCGCTCGTCGGCGAGCCGACGGGTCATGGTCTCGATCTGCCAGCGCGGCCGGGCGGCGAGGCGGGCGGCCACGATCCGGACGGCGAGCGGGAGATGTCCGCACGCGGTCACCAGTTCGGTCGCTGCGGCGGGCTCCGCCTCCACGCGTGCGGCGCCGACGATCGCGGTGAGCAGCTCGATCGCCTCGTCGGCCGCGAAAACGTCCAGGGCCACGGCGGTGACCGCGCTGGGGATGCCGACGAGCCGGGTCCGGCTGGTGACGATCACGGCGCAGCCGGCCGAGCCGGGCAGCAGCGGGCCCACCTGGGCGGGGTCCCGGGCGTTGTCGAGGAGCAGCAGCATGCGCCGGCCGTCGAGCAGGGTGCGCAGGAGCCGGGCGCGGTCGTCGGTCATGACCGGGAGCGCGTGCGGCGGCACGCCCATCGCGGCGAGCATGCTGCCGAGGACGGCCGACGGGTCGGCGGGCTCGAGACCGCTGCCGCGCAGATCGACGTAGAGCTGCCCGTCGGGGAACTCGTGCTTGATCCGGTGGGCGACCCGCAGGGCGAGGGTGGTCTTGCCGAGGCCGCCCATGCCGCTGATGGACGCGACCGGAAGCGAGGTCCGGCCCAGGGCGGTGAGGACCCGGCTCAGCTCCTCGACCTGTTCTGCCCGACCGGCGAAGTCGAATGCGTTGGCAGGGAGTTGGGCGGGACGGGCGAGGATCGGAGCGGCGGACTCGGGGTCGGGTGCGGAAGGAGGGCCCGCGTCGGGTTCGGCGGTTCGAGGCGCCGCCGAGGTCTGCGATTCCTCGGGACTCCGCGGGTCGTGGGGGGCCTCGGGGGCGGCTGCGGCCGGCGCGGTGTCGCGGACCGAGACATCGAGGAGCGGGTCGCCCGCGAGGACCCGGTCGTGCAGCGCGGTCAGTTCGGGGCCGGGGTCGACGCCGAGCTCCCCGGCGAGGACGCGCCGGGCACGCGCGTAGACCGCCAGCGCGTCCGCCTGCCGCCCGGAGGCGTACAGGGCGCGCATGAGAAAGCCGTACGGCCTCTCCTGGAGCGGGTGTTCCTGCGTGAACACGGTGAGGTCGGGAATGACCGCGCCGTGTCGGCCCGCCCGCAGCTCGTGCGCGAAACGTTCCTCCTCCAGTCCGAGCCGCAGCTCGGTGAAGCGGGCCCGCTGCTGCTCGGCGTAGGGGCCGGGCACTCCGGCCAGCGGCGCGCCCTGCCAGAGGCCGAGCGCCTCGGTCAGCAGCCGCCCGCAGGCCTCGTCGTCGCCCCCGGCCCGGGCCCGGCCGGCGTCGGCGGCGAGCTGCTCGGCACGGTGCAGGTCCACCGAGAGCGGCGGCGCCACCATGCGGTAGCCGTCGGGCCGGGAGAGCAGCAGCCGGGGTGCGGCGGAGTCCTCCTCCAGGAGCTGCCGCAGCCGCCACACGTAGGTGCGCAGGCTCGCCAGCGCGGAGCCCGGGGGCTCCTCGCCCCAGACCGAAGCGATCAGTTCGTACGTGGAGGCGACCCGGCCGGAGCGCAGCAGCAGCGCCACGAGCAGGGCCTGCTGCTGGGGAGAACCGATGGTGATCGGCGTCTCGCCCCGGTGCACGGACACGGCTCCGAGCACGCTGAACCGAATCGACCCCCCCATGGATCCTGCCTTCTGCACTCGCGTCTTCGCGACCCCCCGTCGCACAGTCGCCGGACGCCAGGCGTCCGGTCACGAGATCATTACACGGCCCGCAAGGAAGCGGCACCTGCCCCCGGGAATGTTTCCCGCGAACCCGTGCCCGGCATCGGGCCCGAACCGGGCATGAGGGGGCGTCAGCCATCAAGCAGCGCCACATGGACAAGATACGGGAGGAGGCGGACGGCCTCCGGATCGTGGTCGAGCAACACCGCGACGGGAGTGCGCCCTTGGGCCCGGAGCGCCTCGACGAGCCCCGCTCGCACGGACACCCCGTCCTCCACCAGGAGCGGCCGGGCGGCCGCCTCCCGGTCCGGTGTGACGGAGGGGACGGTCGGGACGGCGGGGCCGGTGGGAGGGGCGCCCGTCTCCCGGGCGAGCAGGGCGCGTTCCGCGGCGGCCGCAAGGGCCTCGCTCCATGTGGCGGCGACGGCGACGACGGTGTCGTCCCCGAGCCGGATCGCGCAGGCCGGAACGGAGAGCAGCGCGGACAGGTCGTGGGCGACGGGTTCACCCGCCGCACGCAACGCGTGGAGGGCGGCGGGGCCCCCGTGACCCGGGAGCGCGAGCCGGGGGACGCGTACGCCCGGCTGGGCGAGTCGGTGGGTCACCAGCACCTCGCAGTGCCCGGTCAGCGCGGCCTCCACCGCGGCCGCCCAGGTGAGCCCGGCCGCCGCGCCCGTCGGCAGCCGGTAGGGCGTGCCCGGCGCCGGGGCCGGGTACGCCTCGGCCGCGGGGACCAGGCGCAGCCGGTCGGTGACGAGGTCCAGGCCCCAGACCTCACGACCGCTCCGGGCGTTCGGGGCGGCTGCGAGGGTCCCGTACGCGGCGAGCGCGGCGAGCAGGGCCGCGAGGCGGGCGCTCCGGGCGTCCGGTCCGTGACCCCGCACGGTGACACCGGGCGCCTCGGCGGGCAGCGGCCCGAACGGGTCGGGCACCGCGACCGCGCACCCCCACAGGCCGGCCGGCCCCGGCGTGGCCTCCGGGACCGGCCCGAGGAGTCCGGTCCGGGCGTCCGCCACGACGTCGATCCGCTCCAGCAGCCGTGCGGGCTCGACGGCCGCGCCCCCGATCCGCCCGAGGAACGCAACCCGCGCCCCCGTCTCGGTACTGGCCCGTGTGGCCGATCGAGCGGGCCGGGGCAGGGGCACGACGGGGTGCCGGCTGCTGGACGACGTCCGCACGTCGGTACGCACGAGGTACGGCTCTTCGGGGTGCCCGAGGCCGCCTGCGACGCCTCCGACCCGTGCCGCTCCAGCGGCTCCGGCCTCTCCCGCTCCCGCGGCTCCGACGCTTCCCGCTCCTCCCGCTCTTGCGGCTCCGGCGCTCCCGGTCCCTTCTACGGCGCCCGCCGCCCCTGCGCCGCCCCGGCCCAGCCAGGCGCTCAGGAGCCGGTCGGCGATCCATTCCGTCCGCCCGACGGCGAGCACCGCGCCGGCGGGCCCGTCCACCGCACCGCCCACCGGCGCGGCGCCGAAGCCGTCCGGCGCGGCGCCCACCGGCCCGTCCAGCCGGCCCTGCGGCGGAAAACCGCGCAGTCGCCGCCAGGCCGAGGCCGCGGCGGTGCGGTCCGCGGGACCGAGCGGACCGGTCCACAGTTCGTCTTCGTGCACCAGCACCTGCCCCAGCCAGGCCCCGACCTCGGCGCACCGGTCGGCCGTGGCCGCCAACTCGGCTGTCGAACGCGCGACGTGAAGCACGGTGTCGGCGGCCGTGAGCCGCTCCCTCTCCGCCCACTCCGCGAGGCCGCCGAGAGCCTCGGCACCGCCCTCGTCCGTCCGGCGGACCCGGACGTCAGGGCACCCGGCCCGCTCCGCTGCCGCCGTGAGCGCCCGGAGCGCGTGGCCCTCGCCGGCGAGCAGCAGCCGCCCGTCCGGAGCCCGTCCGGGCCCGGTCCCCCGGACGGGCGGGCAGACGTAGGCGTCGCCGTCCGCGCTGCCCTGTGGCGCGACCTCGTCACGAGGCCGGTCGTCGTCACTCCATCGCGGACGCATGCGTCGGCTCCTGTCCCCTGGATCACTGACGGTCGGTCGAGGGGCTCCGCGCCCCCGGCCTTGATGAAAGAGGAAGGAGATAGGCAAACGATCAACGCGGGATATAGCGGGCCGGTTTCCACTCCCCTCCAGCGCGTCCAGCCAGTCGCCGTCGTAGCCCTTCGCCTCGCCGAAGCAGGAGCCGGTCATCCAGTCCTCCCTCGCCTTCCGCATCTCCTCGTCCGTGCGGCCGACGAAGTTCCACCACGACACAGAAATCCGTCCCGCCGACACACACCAGGCCGCTGGTGATGGCGTCCCGCCCGGCGGGAAGGACCCCGGATCGCGCTTTTGTGCCGGTCAGCGCCAAGGTTCCATGGCCGATGATCAGCATGTCCCCAGTTCGCCCGGGGAACGGGCGGCGCTACCTGTTCCGTGGCGTGATGGTCGGCGACGGCCACCGCCCCGCGGACACGCCGCTGCGCTCCGCCCAGGACGAAGCCCGTGTCCCGCCCGGAGTGTGGAAGAGCCGGGGCCTGGCCGCGCTCGGCCTGACGGACGGGGACGTGGTGACCGAGCGGCAGGCCGAACTCCTCCCGGAGGAGGGCCGGCACCCGGACGCCGACCGGATCGAGCGCGGGCTCCTGGCGCAGGGCAAGAGCCCGGAGCAGGGCCGACGGGCGACCGTGCTGGACGGGCGAGGCCCGCACCGAGCCGATGGATCGGGAAGCCGTCAACACCGGCCCGGTGGACGGCAGGGCTGCCCCCGCCCCGAGGACGGCCGGCGCGGCCTGGCCAGCGCCCTCGCGGAGATGTGGCGCCCGACCTTCCGCAGCGGCCGGAGGAGCTCCAGGGCTCCGCCGACAGCCCTGCACAAATGGGCGCCGATGTCGCAGGCGCGGGTCGTACCGCGTCCAGCCGGGCGGCGAGGGCGTCAGGGTCCCGGAGCGCCCGAGGCCCTGGGGAGCCGGACAAGTCCTGAGCAGGCACACATGAGGACCCATCCTGATCCTGAGCGGAATAATGCCGACCGCTGCCATGACGACCGTGCCCGGTCTGCCCCATGTACGCAGGTTCCACTCACTGTAGTCAGCACGAAGTCAGCACGGGAGGGATGAACACGGGTGCTGGCATGGGACTTCAGTCAGCACCGAACCAGCACGGGAGTCAGCACCGCACCACCAAAACGTGCCCGATCAGTGCAACCCGGACAGCCCCTCCCCAGGCCCCTCGAAGGCCTTCGGCAGGGTCGCAGCAGCAGGCCATGGAGGCTGGGCGCACACGGCACACCCGAACTATGGTGTCCCACCACATACGCCGCTGACCTGCGCCTTCCTACGGTATGGCGACACCGAATCGTCCCCGCACTTGCCTGGAAGTGGTGCACATGGCCGCCGCAACTCCCTCCCCGACGCCACCCGGATCGCTGAAGCGCATCGTCGCCGCCAGTCTCATCGGGACCACCATCGAGTGGTACGACTTCTTCCTGTACGGGTCCGCCGCCGCGCTCGTGTTCAACAAGTTGTTCTTTCCCGATTCCGATCCGCTCGTCGGGACCCTGCTGTCCTTCCTGACGTACGCGGTCGGGTTCGCCGCCCGGCCCCTCGGGGCGCTGGTGTTCGGGCACTACGGCGACCGGCTCGGGCGGAAGAAGCTGCTGGTGCTCAGCCTGCTGCTGATGGGTGGCGCCACCTTCGCCATCGGGCTGCTGCCGACGCACGCGACCGTCGGGTCCGCCGCCCCGGTGCTGCTGACCGTGCTGCGACTCGTGCAGGGGTTCGCGCTCGGTGGTGAGTGGGGCGGGGCCGTTCTGCTCGTGTCCGAGCACGGGGACGCCAAGCGGCGCGGGTTCTGGGCCTCGTGGCCGCAGACCGGCGCGCCGGCCGGGCAGTTGCTCGCGACCGGTGTGCTGTCCGCGCTGACCGCGCTGCTCTCGGACGCCTCCTTCGCCGCCTGGGGCTGGCGCATCCCCTTCCTGCTCTCCGGTGTGCTCGTGATCGTCGGCCTCTGGATCCGGCTCTCCGTCGACGAGTCGCCCGTCTTCAAGGCGGCCCTCGCCGCCGCCGAGGAGCGCAAGGCCGTCGCCGGGCAGGTCGAGAAGATGCCGCTGGTCGCCGTCCTGCGTCACCACTGGCGGGACGTGCTGATCGCGATGGGCGCCCGGATGGCGGAGAACATCTCCTACTACGTGATCACCGCGTTCATCCTGGTGTACGCGACCACCGAGGTCGGCCTCTCCAAGCAGACCGCCCTGAACGCCGTCCTCATCGGCTCCGCCGTCCACTTCGCGGTGATCCCGCTCTGGGGCGCGCTCTCCGACCGGCTCGGCCGCCGTCCCGTGTACCTCATCGGCGCGATCGGTGTCGGTGCCTGGATGTTCCCGTTCTTCGACCTCATCGACCGGGGCACCTTCGGCAGCCTGCTCCTCGCGGTCACCGTCGGCCTGGTCCTGCACGGCGCGATGTACGCGCCGCAGGCAGCCTTCTTCTCCGAGATGTTCGCGACCCGGATGCGCTACTCCGGCGCCTCCATCGGCGCCCAGTTCTCCTCCGTCGCCGCCGGCGCGCCCGCCCCGCTCATCGCGACCGCGCTCCTCGCCGACTTCGGCGACTCGACCCCGATCGCCCTGTACGTGATCGCCGCCGTGCTGCTCACCGTGGTCGCCATCGCCTGCGCCAAGGAGACCCGCGACCGGGACCTCGGGGAGATCGAGGAGCGGACCGCCGCCGATGCCAAGGTCGGCGTCGACGCCTGAGACCCACGGCCTCCGTGCACGGCCCGGTGCCCCGCTCATCGATGAGCGGGGCACCGGGCCGTTCTCACTTCCCCGCGACCGCGTCCGAGAGTGCGTGCAGGCGCAGCGCCAGCTGGATCTCCAGGGCACGCGCCGGGGACTGCCAGTCGGGGCCGAGGAGGCGGCCGACCCGTTCCAGGCGCTGGGCCACCGTGTTGACGTGGACGTGCAGTTCGTCCTTGGTCCGGGCCGGGCTCATGCCGCTCGCGAAGTAGGCGTCCAGGGTGCGCACCAGGTCCGTGCCCCTGCGCCGGTCGTACGCGACGACCTGGCCCACCGTCCGGTCGACGAAGCCGTCGATGTCCCGGCTGTCGGCGAGCAGCAGGCCGAGGAAGCCGAGGTCCTCGGCGGCGGCGCCCTGACCGGAGCGGTGCAGGAGCCGGAGCGCGTCGAGGCAGCGGCGGGCCTCCTCGTACGCGACGGCCACCTGGTCCGGGTGGTCCAGGGGCGCCCGTACGGGAGCGGAGGCGCCCACGGTGACCGGTTCGCGCAGGGTGCCGCCGAGGCTTCGCGCGGTCTGCCGGGCGAGGTCGGCGGCGCTCTCGCCGGGGCCGAGGGGCAGCAGCAGGACCGTTCCGCCGTCGCGGGCCGAGGCGAGTCCGTGACGGGTGGCGGCGAGATGGGTGGCGGCCGACCACAGGCGCTGCCGGTCGGCGCTCTCGCGACCGCCCGAGTCGGCCTCGGCCGTGCCGCCGGACCGGTCCAAGCGGGCGGCGAGCACCACGTGCGGGGCTTCGCTGTCGGTACGGAGCCGGGCCGCGCGCTCCCGGAGCAGCCGGCGGTCCCGGTCGGGGGCGTCGAGGAGGTCGTCGAGGAGTTCGCCCCGTACGCGCTGCTCGGCCTCGCCCGCGGAACGGCGGGCGAGCAGGAGGAGGGAGGTGACCAGCGCGGCCCGCTCCAGGGTGCGCTGGTCGACCGGGTCGAGGTCGGGCCTCCCGTGGAGCACGAGGGCGCCGAGGGTCTCACCTCCGGCGGAGACGGCGGCCACCCAGTCGTCGCCCTCGCGGACCGAGTGGCCCCCGGCGCGGCGGGCGGCTCCGGCGCCTTCCTCGGTGAACTCGACGGTTCCGCCGAGGACTTCGGAGACGGCGTCGGCCACGTCGTGGACACCGCCGCCGTGCAGGACGAGTTCGGAGAGCCGGTCGTGGACCTCCGAGGCGCGCTCGATGACTCCGCTGTGCTCGCGGATGATGTCGTTCGCGCGCTCCAGCTCCGCGAGGGCCGAGCGGGTCTCCGCGAGGAGGTTGGCCGTGTCGATGGCGACGGCGGCGTGCGCGGCGAACGAGCCGAGCAGCGCGACCTGTTCGCGTTCGAAGACCCTCGCCCTGCGGTCGGCGGCGAACAGCACGCCGATGACCTGGCTGCCGAGGCTGAGCGGGACGCCGAGGATGGCGACGAGGCCTTCGTCCCGTACGGCCGTGTCGATGGTGCGGGTGTGCTGGAAGCGCGCGTCGTCGAAGTAGTCGTCGGTGACGTACGGGCGGGCCGTCTGGGCCACGAGCCCGCCGAGCCCCTCGCCCATGCCCAGTCTGAGCTGCTGGAAGCGGGCGGAGACCGAGCCCTCGGTGACCCGCATGTACGTGTCCCCGGCGGCCGGGTCGTTGAGGCTCAGATAGGCGCACTCGGTGCCGAGGAGCGAGCGGGCGCGCTGGACGATGGCGCGCAGCACCGCGTCGAGGTCGCGGAGTCCCGCGAGGTCGTGGGCGGTGGCGAAGAGCGCGGACAGTTCCGCCTCGCGGCGCCGCCGTCCCTCCAGCTCGGCCCGGACCCGCAGGGCGAGCTGCTTGGCCTCCTCGAGCTCGGCCAGCACCTCGGGGCCCGCGCCGCTCGCACGGGCGAGCAGCACGGGCCGGTCGTAGGCCTCCGTCGCGGCTCCCCGGGTGAGGAGTTCGAGATAGGAGACGTGTTCGTGGGACATGGACACAGGGATACCTGCCGAACGTGTGGTCGCACCACCCCTGTGGACAACCTTCACAGGGACAACAGCGGCACCAAGGGCACCAGGGTGCCCGTCAGTGAGCGGTCCAGCCGCCGTCGAGTGTGAGGGAGGTGCCGGTGATGAACGAGGCCTGGGCAGTGCAGAGGTAGAGCACGGCCTCGGCGACCTCGTCCGGCTCGATGAGCCGCTTCAGCGCCGAGTCCTTCAGCAGGACCTCGGAGAGGACGCGCTCCGGGGGGATGCCGTGGGCGGCGGCCTGGTCGGCGATCTGCCGCTCGACGAGCGGGGTGCGTACGTAGCCGGGGTTGACGCAGTTGGAGGTGACCCCGTGCGGAGCGCCTTCGAGGGCGGCGGTCTTGGAGAGGCCCTCCAGACCGTGTTTGGCGGCCACATACGCGGACTTGAAGGCGGAGGCGCGCAGCCCGTGGACGGACGAGATGTTGACGATCCGGCCCCAGCCCTGGGCGTACATGTGCGGCAGGGCACCCCGGATGAGGCGGAACGGCGCCTCCAGCATCACGGTGAGGACGGTGTGGAAGACGTCCGGCGGGAACTCGTGGATCGGGCGGACCAGCTGGAGCCCGGCGTTGTTGACGAGGATGTCGGCGCCGTCGGCGGCGGTCTCGGCGGCGTCCAGGTCGGTGAGGTCGAGGAGCCGGGGTTCGAGGCTCCCGGGGAGCGCGGCGGCCTCCTCGGCCAGGGTTTCCAGGCCCTCGGCCGCCCTGTCGACGGCTCTGACCCGGGCCCCCGAGGCGGCGAGCCGCAGCGCGCAGGCGCGCCCGATGCCGCCGGCCGCGCCGGTGACGACCGCGGTGCGGCCGGTGAGGTCGAGGACGACGGCACGGGGGTGGGGTGCGGCGGAGACGGATCCGGGACGGGACGCGACGTCCGATGCGGCACCGTGGGCGGTGATGGGGGCGCTCATGCTCCGCACCCTATGAAGGGCCCACTCCCCCACCGATGTGTGTCGAGCCCATAGTTCAGCTGGTTGCTGTAGTGCGGAACCATGTGGGTTCGTCGGCCAGCGCCTTCTCGATCCGCAGGTACGAGAAGCGCTTCATCTCCGGCAGGTCGTTCACGTCGAACCAGCCGACCTCGGTGGACTCGTCGTCGTTGACCCGGGCCTCACCGCCCACCGCGCGGCAGCGGAAGGACACGTCCATGAACTGGCACTGGTCGCCGTTGGGGTAGACGACGGGCTTCCGGAGGGTCTCGACGAGCACGATCCGCTCGACCTCGCAGCGCACGGCGGTCTCCTCGAAGACCTCGCGCACCGCGCAGTCGGCGGGCTGCTCCCCGGGCTCGACGATGCCCCCGATGACCGCCCAGCGTCCGTTGTCGGCACGTCGGCCGAGCAGTACCCGGCCCTGGTCGTCGAAGACGACGGCGCTCACCCCGGGCAGGAAGAGGAGCTGGTGGCCGGCTGTCTCGCGCAGGGCCCGGATGAAGTCAGGGGTAGCCATGCACCCGACCCTAGATCATCTGTGGATCGGGCCCCGGGCCCGCCTTCCTCGGCCCGGGGTCCGTCTCACTCCGACCGGGTACGCCGGGCCCGTACCGAGCGGAGGGCCGACCAGCCGAGACCGGCGGCCGCGAGCGCCACGAGGAGGGCCTCCGGCAGGGTGCCCATCCGGGTCGCCGGGGTCAGCGAGGAGCGCAGCGGCACCTTCTCGACCAGGACGTCCGGCGTGAACATCTTCGTCTCCGCGACGATCTCGCCGTCGGGGCGGATGATCGCGCTGACCCCGCTGGTGACGGGCACGACCACCGACCGGCTGTGCTCGACGGCCCGCACCCGCGACATCGCGAGCTGCTGGTAGGTCATCTCGCTGCGGCCGAAGGTGGCGTTGTTGCTGGGGACGCTGATGAGCTGGGCGCCATCGGTGACCGTGTCGCGGACGGCCCAGTCGAAGGCCGCCTCGTAGCAGGTGGCGAGGCCGACCTTCGTACCGGCCAGGTCGAAGACGCCGACCTTCGTACCGGCTCCGAAGTCGCGGCTCACCCGGTCGACGTTGCTGTTGAAGAGACGGACGAAGGACCGCATCGGGATGTACTCGCCGAAGGGCTGGACGTGCCGCTTGTCGTACGTGGCGACGGGGCCGCGGTCCGGGTCCCATTCGATGAGGGTGTTGCGGAGCTTGCCGGTCTCGGGCGCGATGACCGCGCCGATCACGGTCGGCACGCCGATCGCCCGGACGGCGCCGTCGATGACATCGGCCGCGTCGGCGTTCGCGTACGGGTCGATGTCGGAGGAGTTCTCGGGCCACAGCACGAAGTCGGGCTGTGGCGCGCGGCCGGCCTTGACGTCCTCGGCGAGTTCGCGGGTGCGGGCGACGTGGTTGTCCAGGACGGCCCGGCGCTGGGCGTTGAAGTCGAGGCCGAGGCGGGGCACGTTGCCCTGGACGGCGGCGACGGTGGCGGTGCCGTCCTCGGCCGAGTCGTCGACGAGCGGCAGGGCCGCGAGGGCGCCGGTGACCGGGACGAGCACGGAGAGCGCGGCGGCGACGAGCGGACCGCGCGGAAGGGTGCGGGCAGCGGGAGCGCTGTCCCCGTCGACTGTGCCGGTGTCCGCACCCGCGGCCCGGTGGGCCCGGATCTGGCGGTACGTCTCGTACAGGCCGAAGCCGCAGAGCGCGACGGCGAAGCCGAGCACCGGAGTGCCGCCGACGGCGGCGAGCGGCAGGAAGACCCCGTCCGCCTGGCCGAAGGCGATCTTGCCCCAGGGGAAGCCGCCGAAGGGGGCACGTGCGCGTGCCGCCTCCGCGAGGATCCACACTCCGGCGGCGAAGACCGGCCACCACGGGAGCCGGGAGACCGCCGCGATGCCGAGGCCGGCGGCGGCCACGAACAGCGCCTCGACGGCTGCCAGGGCGAGCCAGGGGCCCGCGCCGACCTCCTCGCCGGTCCAGAAGAGGAGCGGAAGCAGGAAGCCGAGCCCGGCGAGGTATCCGAGGCCGAACCCGGCGCGGAGCCGACGGCCCCTCAGGGTCCAGCCGAGCAGCCCGAAGGCGGGCAGCGCGAGCCACCACAGGGGGCGCGGCGGGAAGCTCAGATAGAGCACGAGCCCGGACAGCAGAGCCGCCCCGGGCCGTGCGAACCGCCGTAGCCGGGAACCCGGCGTGGGTGCGGGGTCGGCTCCGGACGCTTCGACGGGGGTGATGGTGGCGCTCACCTTGCGGAGTCTACGGGTCGTTCCTGTCGGCCGAGGAGGGCGGGAGGCCCGGACACGGGGCCCGGTGACCTGCCCCGACTCCAGGGGTCACACCGGTCGGCCGGTCGGCGTGGGCGGTGGCGGCGGGGCCACGTCGCGGAGGTGGTCGCGGATGACGCGTACCGCGGACTCGGCGTCGTCGACGGTGACCGTGAACGTCCGTCCGTCGCCGAGGCGCAGGATCAGGCCCTCGCCCCGCCGGACCACCACGGCCGTGCCCTGCTCGGGGCGCCAGCGGTAGCCCCAGCCGCCCCAGTGGCGCGGGGTGACGCTCGGCTCGAAGTCGGCGCCGACGACGTGGGAGAGGAGGATGCGGCGGCGCGGCACGCCGATGTGGCCGCAGCGGACCTCCATGGCGCTGTCGTCGACCTTCACGGCCACATGGACGAAGGCGAGGGTGCCGAAGAGGACGAGCAGTCCGACGGCGACGCAGCCGATCACGGCCATCAGGAGGGGCGCGATGCCCGAGGTCCAGGCCGATTCGACGGCGAGGGTGACGCCGAGGGCCATGCAGGCGGCACCGGCGGCCGCCGCGACCCACTGGAAGCGGTTGGTGGCGCGGCCGGTCCACACGGCGGGCGTCCGCTCGTCGGCGTACTGGTTCCGGGCATGCTCCCTCATATCGGGAAGAGTACCCAGGATCGCCCGGAACAGCGCGACGGAAAGAGTTCGTCCGCGCACGCTCGGCGACCATCCGTCCGCGCATGTTCGTGCACAGCCCAGCGGAGAGCGGTGGGAGTCCTCCCCGTTCAGTGAGCGGGGGCGATCGCCCCGAGGAGCCGGCCTTCGGCATAGCCGAGGGCGATGGCGGGGAGCGGGCCGGGGCGTCCGCTGAGCAGGACGGAGAGGCTCCCGGTGGGGTCCGCGTCGGGGGCGGGTTCCGCGCCGATACGGCGCAGCGCCTGCGCGGCGACGGCGTCGGCGGAGCCGTGGAAGACGAGCGGGGACAGTCCGGCGCGGCCGCGGGCCTCGAGGGCGGCGAGGATGCGCTCCTCGACCAGCTCGTAGTGGGTGCAGCCGAGGACGACGGTGCGGACGTCCCGGGGGGTGAGCGCGGCGGCCGCGGCGACGGCCCGGTCCACGGCCTCGGTGTCGGCGTACTCCACGGCGTCGGCGAGTCCGGGGCAGGGCACCTCGGTGACCTCGGCGCCGTCGGCGAAGTCGCGGATGAGTCCGCGCTGGTAGGCGCTGCCGGTGGTGGCCGGGGTGGCCCAGATGGCGACCTTGCCGCCACCGGCGGCGGCGGGCTTGATCGCGGGCACGGTGCCGATGACGGCGATGTGCGGTTCGAGGGCGGCGCGGATGGCGGGCAGGGCGTGCACGGTGGCGGTGTTGCAGGCCACGATCAGCGCCTGCGGGCGGTGCTCCGCGGCGGCGAGGGCGACGGCGAGGGCGCGCGCCGTGAGGTCCTCGGGGGTACGCGGACCCCAGGGCATCCCGTCGGGGTCGTTCGAGAGGAGGAGATCGGCGTCCGGCCGGAGTCGCCGCACCGCGGCCGCTGCCGGGAGGAGGCCGATGCCGGAGTCCATGAGCGCGATCTTCACCCGGTCACCCTAGCCGATGAGCATTCTGTCCCCCGCGATCTGGGGCAGACTGCCGCGAATGAGCACCCTCTCCTGGTTCGCGCTCGTCTCCCTGGCCGTCTGGGTCTGGCTGCTGCTCGGCCAGGGCTTCTTCTGGCGTACGGACCAGCGGCTGCCACCGGTCGACGGCGGGCGCGCGGACGAAGACCTCCACGCGCGCGTGGAGCCGGATCGCTGGCCGCGTGTGGCCGTCGTCGTGCCGGCACGGGACGAGGCCGAGGTGCTGCCGCTGAGCCTGCCGTCGCTCCTCGCGCAGGACTATCCGGGCGTCGCCGAGGTGATCCTCGTGGACGACGGGAGCACGGACGGCACGGGGAGCCTCGCCGCCGAGCTCGCCGGTCGCCGCGGCGGCCTGCCATTGACCGTGGTGTCATCGGGTGAGCCGGAGCCGGGCTGGACCGGGAAACTCTGGGCGCTGCGGCACGGCATGGCGCTGGCACGCACGCGTGGACCCGAGTTCCTCCTCCTGACGGACGCGGACATCGCCCATGAGCCGGACAGTCTCCGGCTCCTGGTGTCGGCGGCGACGGCGAACGATCTCGACCTGGTGTCGCAGATGGCCCGGCTCCGGGTGGAGAGCCTCTGGGAGCGCCTGGTCGTGCCGGCGTTCGTCTACTTCTTCGCGCAGCTCTATCCCTTCCGCTGGATCAACCGGGCGCGGCCGTTGGCGACGGCCGCAGCGGGCGGTTGTGTGCTGCTGCGGACGGAGACGGCGGTGGCGGCGGACGTGCCGGAGGTGATCCGGCAGGCGGTGATCGACGACGTGTCGCTCGCGCGGGCGGTACGGCGGTCCGGTGGCCGGATCTGGCTGGGGCTCGCGGAGCGGGTCGACAGCGTGCGCCCGTATCCGGGTCTCGGCGACCTGTGGCGGATGGTCGCCCGCAGTGCGTACGCGCAGCTGCGGCACAACCCGCTGCTGCTCCTGGGGACGGCGGCCGGACTCGTACTCGTCTATGTGGTGCCGCCGGTGACCCTGGTGGCGGGTGCGATCGGCGGGGACGGGGTGGCGGCCTGGGCGGGTGGTGCGGCGTGGGCGGTGATGGCGGGGACGTACGTGCCGATGCTCCGCTACTACCGGCAGCCGCTGTGGCTCGCTCCACTGCTCCCCTTCACCGCGTTCCTCTACCTCCTGATGACGGTGGACTCGGCGGTGCGGCACTACCGGGGTGTCGGTGCGGCATGGAAGGGCAGGACGTACGCGCGCCCGGAGGCGGCACCGGACCGGTGACCGGGCCGTCGCTTCGGGCGAGCGGGTCGCCTTCTTAACGGAAATGGTTTTTCCGACACGGGGAGTAGCGCCGTCAATTCGGCGCGTACACAGCGCCCCGGGCATCTGCGGATTGACGCTTAATCATGCCCATGATCACTTCCCCCACCCCTTCTCGGCACCTTTTCTTTATGTGTTCTTCATGCCCGGGGCCCCGGGGTCGGTCCGAGGCGGCCGACCCGCCGGTAACCCCCTCCGAACTCGGCTTTTACATGATCTTGAGACTCAACGGCGCCCGTTTTTGTCACGTTCGCTCGGATTGGGGATCCGCTTCTTCACGAAGCCCGTCAAACAACCCTCTAATCGGGCTCCCCAACCAGCACATCGTGGGCTTAACTTATGTGCCATGACCTCCCCCCGCTCCACCTATGGAGGCGGTTACCACACCGCGCCGTCCTTCCCGGACACCCCGATCTACGACTCCCTGGTCGCGGAGCGGGGCACGCCTCAGATCGCCCCGATCCGAGTGCCCGCCGCCTACGACACCGGCAGCAGCTTCCCGGCCACCGGCAGCAGCTTCCCCTCCAGCGGTTCCTACCTGCCGGCGCTCCCCGCGGCCCTGCCCGCCCTCCCGGCGGCGCCCAGCCCGCAGCCCTCCTACGGCAACGGCTACGGATACCCGCAGCCGACGCCGCAGATGGCCCCCGTGCCCCTGCAGCACGCCCCCGCCCCGTACATCCCGCAGCAGCAGGTGGCCCCGCGCGGCTACCAGGGCGGCCAGTACGCGCAGCCGCCCCGCCCCGCGCCCGCGGGGTACGAGGCGATGCGTCCGGCGGCACCCCGGCCCGCCCCCGCCCCGATGCAGTACGACGACCCGTACAACCGTCCCTACCAGGGCGGGGGTTACTGACCGGCTTTCGCTCTCCGGACGACGTCGGTTCCGGAGCGGCTGGCAGGATGGCCGTATGCCGACTCCTGTGCTCCGCTCCATCCACGTCCACCCGGTGAAGGCCATGCGCGCGCTGGCCCCCACGGAGGCCGAGGTCCAGCCCTGGGGGCTGGCGGGGGACCGCCGATGGGCCGTCGTCGATGCCGCGGACAAGGTCGTGACCCAACGCCGTCACCCCCGGATGGCGTTGGCCACGGCGCAGCCGCTGCCGGGCGGTGGGATCACCCTGTCCGCGTCCGGCCACCCGCCGCTGACGGTCGAGGTGCCGCACCCCTCGTCCACGGTCACGGTGGAGATCTTCGACAAGCCGGTGGAGGTGGTGCCGGCCGGCGCCGAGGCGGCCGGCTGGCTCTCTGCGTACCTGGAGGGCGAGTTCCGGCTCGTCCACATGGACGCGCCCGAACACCGGCGTCCGGTCGACCCGGAGTACGCGCTGCCGGGCGAGACGGTGAGCCTCGCGGACGGCTATCCGCTGCTCGTCACCACCACGTCCTCGCTCGATGCCCTCAATTCGCTGATCGCGCAGGGGGACCACGCCCACGAGGGCCCGCTTCCGATGAACCGGTTCCGGCCGAACCTGGTGATCGAGGGTGCGTCGCCCTGGGCGGAGGACGACTGGACGCGGCTCGCCGTCGGCGAGGTCACCTTCCGGGTCGCCCGGCCGTGCGGGCGCTGTGTCGTCACCACGACGAACCAGTTCACCGCCGAGCGCGGCAAGGAGCCCCTGCGGACCCTCGCCCGGCACCGCAAGAGCGACGGCCGGGTCATCTTCGGTCAGAACCTCGTCCCCGAGCACACCGGCACGGTCCGGGTCGGCGACGAGGTGAAGATCCTGGACTGAGCAGCGCCCTCCCTCCGGCCCTCGACCGAGGATCGGAGGGGCCCGTCACAGTTCACCGGCCCGACAGGCGGGGAACCCTCCCCCGGGGCACACTCGTTGAAGGAGCGGTGAACAACGAGGGGGTGCCGACGTGCGCGCTGCCATCGGACTCTGGCGCTGGCGGCACAATCCCCTGCGCCGGACCACGGATCTCGCCGAGGCCTGGGTCGCGTTCGTGGCGCTCGCGCTGCTCTGTCTCGTGGTGCCCCTGACCGGCTGGGCGGCCGGCGCCTCCGCCCACGGCTCGCTCCAGCGCGCGGTCCGCATCCAGCAGGAACAGCGCGTGCCGACGACCGCCCGGGTGCTCCGGCCCGCCGACCGGCCCGCGCGCGGAGCCCGGACCACCGAGGCGGCCGGCGAGGAGCGGCTGCGCCGCTCCGTCGTGGCCGAGTGGACCGCGCCCGACGGCTCGGCCCGTACGGGAACGGTGACGACGGCCCGGCGGAACTCCGCTCCCGGCGCCACCTTCCCGATCTGGACCGACCGGTACGGGCACCCGGTGGCGCCGCCGATGCACGCGGACACGGCCCGCGCGCACGCGGTCGTCGCCGGGCTGATGGCCGCGCTCCTCGCGGGCCTCATGGTGGAGCTCGTCCGCCGCCTCGCCGTACGCCGCCTGGTGCTGCAGCGGTACGCCCGCCTCGACCGCGCCTGGGCGGCGACCGGACCCGACTGGGGCCGCACCGGCACCGGCAGCTGAGGCCAGGGCCGAACCGGGGCCGGACCGGAACCGGCAGCTGAACCCGCGACGGAACCGGGGGCCGAATCCGGCGGCCGACGAGGCCGGCGCGTCCGGGGGCCGACGGGGCCGGCGCGCGACCGAGCCCGACCGACCTCGACCACGCGCGACCGGCCCCTGACCGCGTGTGACACGCGCCGGACACCCGCCCCACCCGACGTACGAGTACGGGCCCACGACCCGTCAACCCCGTGCCCCCGCGCGCGCTACGGTGGGGCATCGGATCAGCGGCGAGGCATGAGGCGGGGGCAGGACACACCCATGGCACAGGGCACGGTCCAGGTGACGCACACCGGCACATCGCGGTGGCGGCGCCGCACGGGTGAGTACCCCTCGCTCGCCGCCGCACTCGAGGCAGCCGGCGACGGGGACGTGCTGACCATCGCTCCCGGCACCTACCGGGAGAACCTCGTGGTGCGGCGGGCCGTCACCCTGCGCGGCCCCGAGGGGGCGATCGGCTCGGTGCGGATCGCGCCGCCGGACGGGGTGCCGCTGACGCTGCGCGCCTCCGTCACCGTGCAGGACCTCCACATCGAGGGGCAGGACGTCGCCGCGCCGGCGCTGCTCATCGAGGACGGCACCCCCGAGCTGCTCGACCTGCGGATCATGACCCGCTCGGCGGCCGGGATAGAGGTGCGGGGCGCGGCCCGGCCGACGGTCCGCCGCTGCACCGTCGACAATCCCGCCGGGGTCGGCATCGCCGTACTCGACGGCGCGGGCGGGGTCTTCGAGGAGTGCGAGGTGGTCTCCGCGGGGCAGGCGGGCATCTCGGTGCGGGGCGGGGCGCATCCGCGGCTCGAACGCTGCCGGGTGCACCACGCCTCCGGTGCCGGGATCGCCGTGACCGGCGAGGGCAGCGGCCTGGAGGGCGTCGGCTGCGAGGTGTACGAGATCAAGGGCGCGGGTCTCCAGATCGCGGCCCGTGCCACCGCCCACCTCACGGACTCCTCGGTGCACCGCACCTCGGGGGACGGCATCACCCTCGACACCGACGCGGTGCTCACCCTCTCCGACTGCGACATCCACGACGTCCCCGAGAACGCGGTCGACCTGCGCTCGCGTTCGGTCCTGACCCTGACCCGGTCGACCGTGCGCCGCTTCGGCCGCAACGGCCTGTCGGTCTGGGACCCGGGGACCCGGGTGGACGCCAACCAGTGCGAGATCCACGACAGTACGGGCGACTACCCGGCGGTGTGGGTGAGCGACGGGGCGACCGCCGTCCTCGACGCCTGCCGGGTGCACGACGTACCGGACGCGCTGTTCGTCCTCGACCGGGGCTCGCGCGTGGACGTCGTCGACAGCGATCTCTCGCAGGTGCGGAACACGGCGGTGTCAGTGAGCGACGGGGCGACGGCCCAGCTCGACGACTGCCGGATCCGGGAGGCGTCCACGGGCGCCTGGTTCCGGGACCACGGCAGCGGCGGCACGCTCGGCGGCTGCACGATCGACTCCGTTCAGACCGGGGTCATCGTCACCAAGGGCGCCGATCCCACGATCGACCGGTGCACGGTCACCTCGCCCGCCGAGGCCGGTTTCTACGTGTCGGCGGAGGGCCGCGGCTCCTTCACCGGCTGCCGGGTCACGGGCAGCGGCGGGTACGGGTTCCATGTCACCGACGGCTGCCGGACCACCCTGCGCAAGTGCCGTACGGAGCGGTGCGCGCGCGGCGGTTACGAGTTCCCGGAGGAGGGCGCGAGCGCCGAGGACTGCACCAGTGACGAGAGTGCGGTCCGCTCCTCCGTGCCCGACGGCGGGACGGTCCTGACGGCCACCCAGTCGGCGGGGCTGCTCGGGTCGGTCCCCGCGCCCCGCACCCCGGTGGCCGTACCCGTCCCGGCCGCGCCGGAACCCGACGCCCGCTCCTCGCAGGACGTGCTCGGGGAGCTGGACGCCCTGGTGGGTCTGGAGAGCGTCAAGCTGGAGGTACGCACCCTCACCAACATGATCGAGGTGGGGCGCAGGCGTCAGGAGGCGGGGCTCAAGGCCGCCTCGGTCCGCCGTCATCTGGTCTTCACGGGCAACCCCGGCACGGGAAAGACCACGGTGGCCCGGCTGTACGGCGAGATCCTGGCCTCCCTCGGCGTCCTTGAGCGCGGTCATCTCGTGGAGGTCTCCCGGGTGGACCTGGTAGGCGAGCACATCGGCTCGACGGCGATCCGTACCCAGGAGGCGTTCGACCGGGCGCGCGGCGGGGTCCTGTTCGTCGACGAGGCGTACGCCCTGTCGCCGGAGGACTCGGGCCGGGACTTCGGCCGCGAGGCGATCGACACGCTGGTGAAGCTGATGGAGGACCACCGGGACGCGGTGGTGGTCATCGTCGCCGGGTACACGGCGGAGATGGAGCGCTTCCTCACGGTCAACCCCGGTGTGGCGTCCCGTTTCTCACGGACCATCACCTTCGGCGACTACGACCCGGACGAGCTGCTCCGGATCGTGGGGCAGCAGGCCGACGAGCACGAGTACCGGCTCGCCCCGGGCACGGACGAGGCGCTCCTCGTGTATTTCACGAAGCTCCCCAAGGGCCCGGCCTTCGGCAACGGGCGTACGGCGCGGCAGACGTTCGAGTCGATGGTGGAGCGGCACGCGGGCCGGGTCGCCGAGCTCGCCGAGACGAGCACGGACGACCTGACGCTGCTCTATCCGGAGGATCTGCCCGAACTCCCCTGATCGGCAGGCGAGTTCGGATCGCGCTGGTGGGGTACGGCGGGCGGGAGCCGGTCCAGGAGGGCGCCGCGCCGGTGGGCGAACGCCGGGTCGGCCTGGTAGTCGGAGTGGCCCAGGATCGGTTCGGGCAGCGGGTGTGCGCGGGTCCGGCCGTAGGCGACCGGGTCGAGCAGGACGGATCCGTCGACGGCCGGCCTGCCGTCCTCGGCGGGGACCCGGACGGGTCCACCGATGGGGTCGGTGGCGCGGTACAGATTGCTCCAGCAGTGGACCGTACGGTTCAGGGCACGCAGCGCCTCCGGGCCGAAGTAGGCCGGGAACCAGCGTCCGTAGAGCCGCTCCAGGGGTGAGCCGTAGGTGAGGAGCGCGACGCGGCCCCGGGTGGCGGGCGGCAGCTGCCAGACGGCGGCCGCGGCGAGGACGCTGCCCTGCGAGTGACCTGAGATGACGAGCCGTCCGCCGGTGCTGCGGGTCCAGGAGCTCATCCGCCAGGTCAGGTCGGGAACCGCCCGTTCGGCGTAACAGGGCGGGGCGAACGGGTGGGCGGCGCGTGGCCAGAAGGTGCCGACGTCCCAGAGGATGCCGATGGTGCGGCGGGCGGAGGCGTCCCGGTAGGCGCGGCGGCCCCAGGTGACGAAGAGCAGGAAGCCGAAGCCGATCATCCAGGAGCCGATGGCCTGGGTGGCGGTCGCGAGGGAGGCGAGGGCGGGGTGGGCCCCGTCGAAGGCCCGGCCCGGGACGTTTCCGCTGGCCCAGGCGCCGGCGACGGAGCCCGCCCCGAGGAGCAGGGTGGCTCCGGAGACGACGCCGACGAGGACGGGCGCGGAGTCGGTGAGCGACGCGCGTGCCCGACCGGCCGCGATCTGTCCGGTGCGGACGGGGTCGCGTTCGTCGCCGGCGTCGTAGTCGGCCTCGACCTCGGTGCGCAGGCGCTGTCCGGCGAGCACGGTCCGTACGGCGAGGAGGACGGCGGGCACGAGCAGCAGCAGGAGCAGCACGGGGATGACGGACGCCTGCCAGCTGAGCAGCACGGGCGGGCCGATCCGCGGACCGCCGTCGCCCATGCCGGGGGTGGCGGGCCCGTCGAGCCAGTCGGCGACCCGCTGGGCGACGCCGCCGGACATGACCCCGGCGAGGGCGCAGGCGAGCATGGCGACGGCCGGTCCGCCGAGTCCGCGCAGCGCGGTACGGGGGTCCCTGCGGGGCCGCTGGAGGAGAAGGGCGACCACGCCGAGGGCGACGACGAGGCCGCCTTGCGCGAGGGTGAGTCCACCGAAGGCGACATTGCCGGGCAGGGCTCCGCCGGAGGCCCAGCCGGGGCGGGACCAGCCGGCGTACAGGGCGGTGAGCGCGAGCAGGGCGAGCGAGATGCCGGGCAGCCAGGAGACGAGGGCGCGTTCGACGCGCAGGTCGAGGCGGCGCTCGCTGCGGCCGCGGCGGCAGACCACCCAGACGACGAGCAGAGCGAGGGCGGCGACGGCGGCCTGGAGGACCCGGCCGAGGACGGCGCCGGCGCCCGGGGTCGTCATGTCGTACCGGCCGGTGGCCGTGGCGAGGGCGGCGGCGACGGTGAGGAAGCCGGCGGCGGTGTGGGCGGCCCTGAGGCGGGCGACGAGCCGGCGCCCGTACCAGAAGCCGGGGCGGCCGAGGGCGGGCCGCAGCTCGACGGGGCCGGGGCCGTCGTCCCCCCGGTCGGCGGTCTCCGTGTCGGCGCTCGGATCCGCGACCGGGTCCGTTGCCCCCTGGTCGGCCCGCGTCTCCGCCACGGGGTCGTCGTAGCCGGTGGGCGGGCGCTGGGCCTCGTACGCGCTCCACGTCCGGTTCGACAGGTACCAGAGAAGGCCGACGAGCAGGGTCGGCACCAGGGCGGCGAGGGCGAGGCGGCGGCCGGGCTCGGACCACCAGCCACCCCTCGCCTCGGAGAGGAAACCGAGCCAGGAGTATGCGTCGGTGCAGGCGGTGCTCGCCGCGCACTGCCAGGCCGTCAGGTCGAGGGCGACCTCGCACGCGGCGGCGGTGAGCAGCACGGTGAGGGTGAGGGCGACGAGCCGGACGAGGACCCCGTACAGCCGGACGAGCCCCGGCCGGCCCTGGGCGGGCGGGCGCATCCAGTGAGCGAGGTTGGCGACCATGAAGGGCAGGAGCAGCAGCCACAGGGCGCGGGCGCCGTCGCCCGAGGTCAGGTTGGACCAGACGTACGCCTCCGGGACCGGGCGCGCCGCGTACCGCTCCGGGTGGTCCTCCGCGTCGACGTCCTCGGCGCGCCGGTGCATGGCGGCGGTCCGGTCGCCGGTGATCCGTACGGTCCTGGGGTCGTCGAGCATGTCCTGGGGGGTGGCTCCGCCGACTCCGTGGACGAGGAGTTCGAGCGCCGCGCCCCCGCTCTCCGGAGCGGGTGTGGCAGGGGACACTGAGGGGACTTCCTCTCAGGGTGGGAAGATGCGACGTCGGCACCAGGATCGCGGACAGTGGTGCGCCCGCGCACCGTTCCTCACCGAATCCGACAACCATCCCCTTGTCTCCTGCGGAAGGACCGGCCCCGGCGGTGACTGACAACCAGAACCTCCTCGCGGAGCAGCGGCGTGCCCTGATCCTCGACGAGGTCCGGCGGCGCGGCGGTGTACGGGTCAACGAGCTGACCCGGCGCCTCAGCGTCTCGGACATGACGATCCGTCGCGACCTAGACGCGCTGGCCCGGCAGGGCATGCTCGCGAAGGTGCACGGCGGGGCCGTTCCGGTGGTCGAGGCGAGTACCCACGAGCCGGGCTTCGAGGCCAAGTCGGTGCTCGAACCGAGCGCCAAGGACGAGATCGCCCGGTCCGCCGCGGCTCTCGTCGCGCCGGGCAGCGCGATCGCCCTGTCCGGCGGGACGACGACGTACGCCCTGGCCAGGCATCTGCTCGACGTGCCGGACCTGACGGTGGTGACGAACTCGGTCCGGGTCGCGGACGTGTTCCACGAGGCCCAACAGGCGGGCACCGGTGGGGAGTCGCGGCGCGGAGCGGCCACCGTCGTCCTGACGGGCGGGGTGCGCACGCCCTCCGACGCCCTGGTGGGCCCGGTCGCGGACCGGGCGGTCCGCTCGCTCCACTTCGACCTGCTGTTCCTCGGGGTGCACGGCATCTCGGTGGAGGCGGGGCTCTCCACCCCGAATCTGGCGGAGGCCGAGACGAACGGATGCCTGATGCGGTCGGCGCGCCGGGTCGTGGTGGTCGCCGACCACACCAAGTGGAGGACGGTGGGCCTGAGTTCGTTCGCCGCCCTCGACGAGGTGGACACCTGGGTGACGGACCGGGGCCTGCCCGAGGACGTACGGGCCGAGGTGGCGGAGCACCTGCCGGGACTCCTGGTGGCGGGCGAGGAGCAGGCGTGAGCCTCTTCCGGGTCGAGCGGACCGTGCCGCTCGGCCCGGAGGAGGTGTGGCGGCGGCTCACGGACTGGCCGGCGCACGGCCGCCAGGTGCCGCTGACCCGCACGAGGGTGCTGACACCGGGGCCGAACCGGGCCGGCACCCGCTTCACGGCCCGTACCGGCATCGGCCGGCTGTCCTTCGACGACCCGATGGAGGTCGTCCGCTGGGAACCACCGGGGGCGGGGGCCGGCCGGTCGGGCGTGTGCCGTCTGGAGAAGTCCGGCCGGGTGGTACGGGGGTGGGCGCTCGTCGAGGTGACAGAGATGGCGGGCGGCGGGAGCCGGGTGGTGTGGACGGAGGAACTCTCCGTACGGGGCGTGCCGCGGGCCTTCGACCCGGTGCTCGCGTGGGCGGGTCGGGCCCTGTTCGGGCGGGCGGTCGACGGGCTGCTGAGGGAGGGGTGAGCCGGTGCGGTGGAGTGAGCCGGGCCACCGTCCGCGCCCCTGTGCTGTTGACAATCCGTCAGCTAGGGTGCTCTTTCGCTTCCGTCCTGTTCCGTCCTGGGGAGGTTCGGTCCATGGCACGCCGACTGAGGCCGGTGGAGCTCGACTTCACCGCGTCCGCGCCCGTCCGTCTGGTCTTCACGGCGACCCTCGCCGCCCCGCCCTCGGCCGTCCACCGGTCCCTCGCCGTGGAGGTGGGGAGCCTGCCCTCCTGGTTCACCGCGGTCAGCTCCGCCGTCCCGTCGGGCGACGGGGCGGGCCGGACGATCCGCCTCCGGGGCGGGATCGTCTTCGAGGAGACGATCCTCGCCTCCGAGCCCGACGCCCGGTACGCCTACCGCGTGGACTCGACGAACGCCCCCGGCGTCACGGCCCTCGCGGAGGAGTGGGCCCTCTCCCCCGTCGGGAGGGGCACCCGGCTGCGGTGGACGATGGCCGCCGACGGCGCGGCCCCGTTCCGGCTCGCGCTGCGGCTCGCGGGGCCGGGTGTGGGGTTGTCCTTCCGGGACGCCGCGCGCCGGCTCGACCGGCGGCTCACTCCGGCCAGGCCCCCGTCGCCAGGAAGCGTTCGATAGCGGCGCTGTACTGGCCGATGTCCAGGCCCTGGGAGGCCAGCCAGTCGTCGGAGTAGTACTTGTCCAGGTAGCGCTCGCCCCCGTCGCAGATCAGGGTGACGACACTGCCGGTCCGCTCGTGGGCGACCATATCGGCGATGATCTTGAAGGCGCTCCACAGGCCGGTGCCGGTGGAGCCGCCCGCCTTGCGGCCGATCGCGGCCTCCAGGGCACGGACGGCGGCGATGCTCGCCGCGTCGGGCACCTTCATCATGCGGTCGACGGCCCCGGGCACGAAGCTCGGCTCCATCCGGGGGCGGCCGATGCCCTCGATCCGCGAACCGCAGTCGGCGGTGGCGTGCGGGTCGTGGTGCGTCCAGCCGTCGAAGAAACAGGAGTTCTCGGGGTCGGCGACACAGATACGGGTGTCGTGCTGCATGTAGTGGACGTAGCGGGCGATGGTCGCCGAAGTGCCGCCGGTGCCGGCGGTGGCCACGATCCAGGCGGGCTCCGGATAGCGCTCCAACTTCAGCTGCTGGTACATCGATTCGGCGATGTTGTTGTTGCCGCGCCAGTCGGTGGCCCGCTCCGCGTAGGTGAACTGGTCCATGTAGTGGCCCCCGGTGCGCTCGGCGAGCGCGGCGGACTCCTCGTACATGGTGCGCGAGTCGTCGACGAAGTGGCACTGCCCGCCGTGGAATTCGATCAGCCGGCACTTCTCGGGGCTGGTCGTGCGGGGCATCACGGCGATGAAGGGGACGCCGATGAGCTTCGCGAAGTACGCCTCGGAGACGGCGGTCGAGCCGCTGGAGGCCTCGATGACGGGCTTGCCCGGCCGTACCCAGCCGTTGCAGAGGCCGTACAGGAAGAGGGAGCGGGCGAGGCGGTGCTTGAGGCTGCCGGTGGGGTGGGTGGACTCGTCCTTGAGGTAGAGGTCGATGCCCCACTTCTCGGGGAGCGGGAAGCGCAGCAGGTGCGTGTCGGCCGAGCGGTTGGCGTCGGCCTGGACCTTGCGGACGGCTTCCTTGAGCCAGGACCGGTACGCCGGATCGCTGCGGTCGACGTCGACGGTCACCGCGGCGGCGGTGACACCGCTCTCCACTGTGTTCTCGGTGGTGCTCATCCGCGCCTCTCCTCGGTCACTTCCCTGGGGGTTCCCCACTGCCGACGATACCGCTCTCACCTGGGCAAACGTTTCCTTTGACTCTCCATAGGGATGACTTGCGGAGGGGGCCCCTGGTGCGCGCCCCGGCGGCCCGGCACACTGGAAGCGGCAACCGGGTGAAAGGGGCGGATCGGTATGTCGGAACCCGAGTTCAGCGCCAGGGGCGTTCGGATCGCCCGCTGGCCGCGTTCACTGACACGCGCCGGCGAGGTACGGATCGAGGACGGGCGGCTCGCCCTTCTCACGAGTTACGGCAGCGAGATCGACAGCGCGCCCGTGGCGGCGGTCCGGGCGGGGCGGCCGTGGTTCGCGAAGCCCGACGAGGCGGTGGCCACCGTGAACGGCACGCGCTACCGGCTGACCCTCCACAAGGACGGCGACACCGGGGGCGCCGGCCACGGCGCGTCGGAGGAGTCGGGGCGATTCCTGGCGGCGCTGAAGCGGGCGGCCGGCGGACGCCGCTGAGTCGGCCCCTCGGGGGGCGCAGGTCGCCGTGAGTTGCGGGACGCTCACCACTGGTTCACGCTGGAACCACCTCACCGAGGGTTGACCGGTGGTGACAGTGCGCTCAGTCGCCACCCTGCTGTACCGCATGTGAGATCCGAATCTTCGTCTTCTTCCGGACTACTTCGGGGAGTCGCAGCCGTGATCAGCGAGCCGAGCAGGTATTACGCGGTGGAGCTCCAGGCCCTGCCGTCGCGGATCGGACAGGTCCGCAGGATTGTCTCCGCGCATCTCCGTCATTGGCATCTCGACCCTTTGATCGACCATGCCGTGCTCGGTGTCACCGAGCTTCTGACGAACGTCCACCGGCATGCCCAGCCGGACAAGCGGTGCACCGTCGAGATCGAGCTGCTGCTCGACCGGCTCACGGTCTCCGTCCGGGACCACGACCCCCGCATACCGGAGGCCGGCTTCCTGGACCCGCTCGACGCCGACGACGGTCTCGCCACGTCCGGTCGCGGCCTCGCCATCGTCGGCGCGGTCAGCGAGAGTTGGGGTGTCCGCCCCTGCGGGGCCGATGGGAAGGTGGTGTGGTTCACGCTCGCCGCGCCGCCGCCCGCCGTCCCGGTCGAGACGCGTGCGTACGCCGTGTACGGCTCCACGACCGAGGGTCCTTTCCTGGGGTTCGCGCCGTTCCCCGGCGTTCCTCTCAGTGCCCCGGCCGACCCGGCCCCGGCCCCGGCCGTCGAACCGGTTCTCGCGCCGGCCCCCGCCGTGGCCACGGCCCGCCGGGTGCCGGCGGGCCGCGCGGGCTGACCGGGGCCGACAGCGCGGCCCCGGTCCCGTCACTCACTCCGTGGCGATCGCCCGGAGGATCTCCAGACGGGCCGCCCGGCGCGCCGGGCGCAGGGCCGCCAGGGCCCCGGCGACCAGACCGACCAGGGCCACCGTCGCCAGCTGCGGCACCGGTACGGCGAAGGCGAACGCGCTGTCGCCCGAGCCCTCCGAGGCGCGGACGAGCACCCAGCCGAGGAAGCCGCCGAGGACGAGTCCGCCGACCGTGCCGAACGCCGCCACCAGGACCGACTCCCAGCGGACCATGGCCCGCAGCTGGGCCCGGGTCTGTCCGACGGCCCGCAACAGGCCCAGCTCACGCGTCCGTTCGTGGACGGACAGGGGCAGCGTGTTCGTGATGCCGAGGAGCGCGATCAGGACGGCGAGGGCGAGGAGCGCGTACACGAGGGTGAGCATCATGTCGATGCCGCCCGCCGAGGACTCCGCGTACTCCTCCCGGGTCTGCACCTCCGGCCGGCCGTAGTCGTCGGCGACCTCGGTCACGGCCGCCTTGCCCTGTGCGGTGGTGACCCCGTCCGCGAAGGAGACGGCGACCAGGCTGTCGGAGTCCTGGGTACGGTGCGGGGCCCAGGCCTCCCGGGTGACGAGGTAGTCGCCGGCGAGGTCGGAGCGTTCGTAGACCGCCCGGACGGTGAAGGTGTGCCGGGTGCCGTCCGTGAACGTCAGCTCGGTCGTCCGGCCGGGCGCCAGGCCCGCGGAGGCCGCCTCGTCGGCGGCGACGGCGAGCCCGTCCGTACCGAGGCCGGTGAGGGAGCCCCGTACCGCGCCCAGGTCGAGGGTGCGGGAGAGCGCGGCCGGGTCGGTGACCGTCAGGGCGCGGCCCCGGCCGTCCACCTCCGCCACTCCGCGCCCCAGGCCCACGGCGGTGTCGACCTCGGGAAGCGCTGCGACGGCCGGTGCGAGGCCCGGGCTGAGCCCCGCGCCGCCGGCCCCGAACGTGGCCCCGCTGATGGCCACGTCGCCCGCGAAGGAGCGGTCGACCGTGCGGTCCATGGTCGCCTTGAGGGAGGCGCCGAAGACCGTGAAGAGGGTGACCACGGCGACGCCGATCATCAGGGCGGTCGCGGTCGCCGCCGTACGCCCCGGGCTGCGCAGTGCGTTACGGCGCGCGAGGCCGCGGTTGGCGCCGCGCAGGGGCCGGCCCAGGACCCGTACGGCGACCGAGGCGGCCACGGGGCCGAGGACCACGAACGCGGCGACGGCGAGCGTCGCGCCGGTCGCGGCGAACCACAGCGAGGGCGTGCCGAGCACTCCCGCGAGGACCGTGCCGACCGCGACGGCGAGCAGGGCGCCGCCGGTCACCACGCGCGCGCGTGAGGTTCCCGAAGCGTCCACCTGTGTCTCGCGGAGGGCGGCGAGCGGGGCCGTGCGTCCGGCCCGTACGGCGGGAAGCAGCGCCGAGCCCGCGCAGACGGCGAGCCCGACCGCGAGCGGCAGCACGAGGGAGGTACCGGCCACGACCAGGTCGCCCTCCGGGAAGGGGAAGCCGACGGCCGGGAAGAGGGCCTGCAGTCCGGCCGCCACGCCGATCCCGGCGAGCAGTCCGGCGAGGGAGGCGAGCAGCCCGACGGTCAGCGCCTCGACCAGGGTGCCGGTGACGACCTGACGCCGGGCGGCGCCGATCGCCCGGAGCAGGGCGTTCTCGCGGGTCCGCTGGGCGACGAGCACGGCGAACGTGTTGTGGATGGTGAAGACGGAGACGAGCACCGCGACCCCGCTGAACACCAGCAGGAAGGTCGTGAAGAGGCTCAGGAAGCGGCCGGAGACCATCTCGGTGTTCTCCTCGGCGGCGCGCTGCCCGGTGATCGCCTCGACTCCGTCGGGCAGGGCGGGGGCGAGCGCGGCGACCAGCTCCTCCTGGGAGACACCGCGCCCGGCCCGTACGGCGATGCTCGTCGCCTCGCCCGGGCGCGCCGTCAGATACCGCTCGGCGTCCGCGCGGGTCAGACCGGCCCAGGTGACCTGGCCCATGCCGTCCGCGCCACCGAAGGTGGCGAGACCGACGACGGTGACCCGCACCGGGTCGGGGGTGCGCAGGACCGTCGTGTCGCCCAGGGCGAGGCCGGCGGCCTTCGCCGCACCCCGGTTGACGACGGCCTCGCCGGAGGCGCTCGGGGCACGGCCTTCGGCGAGCCGGTACGGGTTGAGGGCCGGGTCGTCGATCCAGTTCCCGGCGAGGGTGGGCGGGCCCTTGCCGCCGACGGGGGTGCCGTCGGCCGCGAGGAGCTGACCGGCGCCCTCGATCCGGGGCGCGGCGGCGGCGACCTCGGGCACGCGCGCGAGGCGCTCGGCGAGGTCCGCGTCGACGGGCCCGCGGGTGCCCTGGGCGTCGCCCGAGGCCGTCACCGTGACGGCGCTGCGGACGACGGCGTCGGTGCCCCGGCTCGCGCCGGTGAACATCGAGTCGAAGCTGGCGCGCAGGGTGTCGCCCATGACGAGGGTGCCGGTGAGGAAGGCGACCCCGAGGAGCACGGCGACGAAGGTGCCGAGGAAACGGCGCCGGTGCGCGCGGAGGGAGGACCGGGCGAGGCGGAAGGAGGCGGGGGTTCTCATGGGGTGACTCCCCGGGTGGTGAGGGCGGCCGCCTGACCCTCGGGCGTGCGGGGTGCCGGGCTGTCGGGCGCGGGGGTGCCCTGGCCGTCGAACGCCTTCATGCGGTCGAGGACGCGGTCGGCCGTGGGTGCCCTCATCCGGTCGACGAGCCTGCCGTCCGCGAGGAAGATCACCTCGTCCGCGTGGGCGGCGGCGACCGGGTCGTGGGTGACCATGACGACCGTACGCCCGGTCTCGCGCGCCGTACGGCCGAGCAGTCGCAGGACCTCCTCGCCGGAGCGCGAGTCGAGGTTGCCGGTGGGTTCGTCGGCGAAGACGACGTCCGGGTCGCCGGCGAACGCGCGGGCCACGGCCACACGCTGCTGCTGGCCTCCGGAGAGCTCACTCGGCCGGTGGTGGAGGCGGTCGCGGAGCCCGACGGTGTCGACGATCCGGTCGAAGCGCTCCCGGTCGACGGTGTGGCCCGCGAGGTCGAGCGGCAGGGTGACGTTCTCGGCGACGGTGAGGGTCGGCAGCAGGTTGAAGGCCTGGAAGACGAAGCCGATCCGGTCCCGGCGCAGCAGGGTCAGACGACGGTCGTCGAGCGTGGACAGGTCGGTCTCGCCCAGGAGGGCGGCGCCGGAGGTGAGGGTGTCGAGCCCGGCGGCGCAGTGCATCAGGGTGGACTTGCCGGAGCCCGACGGCCCCATGACGGCGGTGAAGCGGCCGACGGGGAAGTCGACGCTCACCCCGTCCAGGGCCCTGACCTCCGTGTCGCCGCGCCCGTAGACCTTGACGGCGTCGACGACACGGACGGCGGCGGGGGCGGCCTGGGGTCGTGTCTCGGTGGTGGTCATGCCCGGCGCCCCTTGGAGTCGGTGCGACGGCCGAACTGCTCTTCGAGGACGGTCAGCCGGCGCCAGTACTCGTCCTCGTCGATCTCCCCTGCGGCGAACCGGTGGCCCAGCAGGGCGATGGGCGAGCTGTCGTCGGGCCCGGCGTCGCGACCCGGGCCGGCGAAGCGGCCGAAGCCGCCGTCGCGTCCGCGACGCCATCCGGCGCGGCGGGCGACGGTGACGAGGCCGAAGATCACGGCCGCCCAGACGAGGGGGAAGAGAAGGATCCACGGGCCGGGGCCCGCATAGGCGAGTGTGTTCACGACGGTTCAGCTCCTCGGTAGGTGTCCGTGGTTCGAGGCTCTCTCCGGAGGGAGGTCGGGCGCGTCGTACGGGCAGCGGCATCGCACGTACGACGGCGGGAGTACGTGGCGGTTCCGGCTCTCCTTCCTCTCTGTACCTACTGGTATGTACAGTGGGTACATGAGCACCCCCGAGCGACTGATCGAGGCGACCCGCGAGCTGCTGTGGGAGCGCGGTTACGTGGGGACCAGCCCCAAGGCCATCCAGCAGGCGGCCGAGGCGGGCCAGGGCAGCATGTACCACCACTTCGCGGGCAAGCCCGATCTCGCGCTCGCCGCGATCCGGCGTACGGCCGAGGAGCTGGGAGCGGCCGCCGAGGCCGTTCTGAGCGGCGGCGGCACCGCGTACGCCCGCATCGAGGCCTATCTGCTGCGTGAGCGGGACGTCCTGCGGGGCTGCCCGGTGGGGCGTCTGACGATGGATCCCGACGTGATCGCCGATCCCGTTCTGCGCGCACCGGTCGACGAGGCGCTCGGCCGGCTGCGGGCCCGGCTCGCCGAGGTCGTCCAGGAGGGGCTGGACAACGGCGAGTTGAGCGACTCCCTCGACGCGGACGACATCGCGGCGACGGTCGTGGCGACCGTGCAGGGCGGGTACGTGCTGGCGCGCGCGAACGGGTCGCGAGCGCCTTTCGACAGTGCCGTACGGGGGCTGTTGAGCCTGCTCGCCCCTCGTACCGCCGTCAGCTGAACGGACCTTCCACGATGGGCGATCGGAGCCTTCTGTGCACGCGATGCAGTACGAGATCACCCTAGCGGACGGGACACCCCTGCATAGAAGTCCCACGGCCTGTGACCTGCGGAAACGAAGAAGCCCCGGCCACCCTCCACGGGGGAAGAGGACGACCGGGGCAGTCAGAGGGCTACGCCGGCTCGACGTCAGCCGCCTCGTCCTCCGTCGGGGGTCGGACTGGAGCCAAACCGTCAAATCAGAGGGAACTTTCAGGAAGCCCTAAGGAGGTCTCTAGGGTTTCCTATATTTCTCTTCAATCTGACCCTAGAGAAAAGAAGAAGGGGTAGAAAACCCCCTCTGAGCTGTGGAAACGTGCCGCTGAACCAGGTGTCTGAACTGACCCTGCCGCCCGCGGTTCTGACCCTGCGCGGGACGAGGATGCAGCTCGACGTCCGCACGGGCGGGACGCGCGCCGACCTCTATCGACCTACGTCCCACCCGCTCTCCATGCGGGGGTCTCGCGAGGACCGCCCACACGGGCCTGGCTCCGCCTCCCCAGTTCGGGACAGTCCCTGCAGATAAGGCCGTGACGGGGAGGCGGAAATCTACGTGACAGGGACGACGACGGCGACGGTCTCGCACGTCCGGGCGAAGATTGCGTGCCCGGTCCGCCCCTTGTGCTCCATGCAGTCGATGTCAGCGCGCTCCCCGTCAGCCGTGGGGCGACGGACCACCCGCAATCCGGGTTGAGGCACCGGGCGCTGAACGTCGGCTCGGAGTCGGGATGCCGGGTGATGCGGTGCGTGACGAACCGGAGAGCCGCTCTGACGGTCACGACTTCACCCCCGACGTCGGCCGCGGGGCGAACTCCTTGATCCTCATCTTCGGCGGATTGTGTGGGTGGTTCCGGATCTCCACCACGCAGTCCACGGCCGCGGATTCGTCCCGCTGCTGCCCTGCACCCGAGTAGTGGTCGAACCACAGAACCAGGAACGCGCACGGAGCACAGCCGTCGGCCGGCTCGGGGCGCGGGCGAACCCCGTAGTCTGCGGACAGCACTACATCCGGTTCCTGAGTGGTCTGGTTCGTCATGACTCCACCTTCGGCACGGGAGTGGTGAACACCCGTACCTGCGTCATCTCGTCGGCGGTCGGCTGACGGAGCGACTCGGGAGCCACTGACCACTCCTTGCCACCGCCGGGCGGACGCAGAAGGACGCTACCGATATAGCTTTCCTGCACACGTCCGATCCGACCTTCGTCGTCGACCGCGTACCGACTTTTCGTCGGCCGCCACTGTTCTTCCGCCATCGCGCACCGTCCCCTCACGTCCCCTGAGCGTCGCTCAGTGCGTCGGGACGGCGGAACCACGTACAAAACCCACTTTGGGACGTCCTGGAGGATGTAGAACGTCCCTAGCGACGTCTCGCGTCGTAGGGAGAGACTGGCATGCAGAACGAGCGGCTACGAGTGGCCATGACGGGCGACGGGTGGACTCACGCATCACTCGCGAACGCTGTCGGGGTGGACCCGAAGAGCGTGGAACGTTGGGTGAACCTAGGCAGGACGCCCCGCCGCGAGACGGCACTCAAAGCCGCAGAGGCATTGGGGGAAGACGTGCATGCACTGTGGCCGGCTCTTCGTCAGGCGCGAGCTGCGCGAGCCATAAGCCCTGAGCTTGTCGCGGTCTACGACCAGCGTGCGGACCTACCGGTGTCCACGTTCGTCGACCTCATCGCCCCCGCACGCGAGCACGTCGACGTACTCGTCTACGCCGCTGTATTCCTCCATGAGGCGTATCCGCGGCTGAACGAGCTACTCAGGGAGCGCGCTGCCGACGGCTGTCGGATCCGGATCGCCATTGGCGACGCTGACAGTGAGAACGTTCAACAGCGGGGCCAGGAAGAGCGGTTCGGTCACGGCATTGAGTCGCGGTGTCGGTTGGCGCTCATGCATTACCGATCGCTGATCGGGGTGGAGAACGTCGAGATCCGGACGCACGGTACGACGCTCTACAACAGCATCTATCGCGCTGATGATCAGTGCCTCGTCAACGCCCACGTTTGGGGTGCCAACGCATACGCCGCCCCTGTGTGGCACCTCCGCCGGAGTGGCGATGGCGGGATGTTCGACACCTACGCCCAGAGCTTTGACGCCGTATGGGCCACAGGGGCTCCCGTGGCAGGCTGACGTCATGGCCCGCCGCGAGTACTACGACGACCCGACCGCCCCGAAGCCGAACAGCATGGTGGTGGCGGCTTCGGCCTTCGTCACCGACGAGGAGGGGCGCATCCTCCTCCAGCGTCGTACCGACAGCGGCCTGTGGGCGCTTCCCGGGGGTGGGATGGAGCTGAGCGACAGCCTCCCCGGAACAGCCGTCCGAGAGGTCAAGGAAGAGACCGGACTCGACATCGAGGTAACCGGTCTCGTCGGCACGTACACGGATCCTCGTCACATCATCGAGTACAGCGACGGGGAAGTTCGGCGCCAGTTCAACGTGTGCTTCCGTGCGCGGGTGACCGGTGGCACGCTGCAAATCTCTGAGGAGTCCACGGAGCTCCGGTTCGTGGCGCCGTCGGACGTCGACCGCCTACCCATGCACCACACTCAGCGGCTCAGGGTTCAGCATGCCCTCGACGTCCGTGCAGCGCCGTACCTTGGCTGACCGACGCTAAAGCCACCCGAAGAACCGCGCGCGACGTCGCCAGAGCCGCCCGTGTTCGGCTGAGCAGTAGCGCCGCATTCGGCCAGCGCCAGCAATCTGTGGGACCTCAACCCCGCAGTGCAGGCAGGCGGTTGGCTGAGCCTTGATCGGGGTCGTGGTGTCCATGATGTTGCCCTTCGAAGTAGGAGCGCCCCGCGGTCCATGTCGGAACCGCGGGGCGCATGAGAGGGTGTTTCAGGTGATGCGGCCGTATTCGAGTGCACGCGCCGTGTCGGCGTCGCGGACGTCGATCTCTGTACGCACGATGTCGGTGAGCTCTCGATCTCCCAGGAAGGTCCGGGCCTCCACGATGACGTTGGGAGTGCCGGCGCCGGCCTGGAGCGACGCAGCCTGACGGACCATGGCCGCAGGGTCGCTGCTGTTGTAGACCTGCGTCGGGTGGAGGAACCTGACCGACTCGGGCCCGTTCTCGCCGACCCACGCCAGCTCGCCGACGCCAGGGAAGCCGCCGTTGGCGTATCCGCCCGGCTTGTTGTACGCCGTCGGCAGCGAGCCGTATCGGCTCATCGCGTAGCGCATTGAGCTGTACACGTTCGCCAGGGGGTTCGTGCTGACGCCGTGGAGCTTCGGACCGACACCACGCATGTGGCCGGCCCACGCTTCGAACGTCGGGCGGATGACCTGCATGAGGCCCACTGACGGCGTGCCGTTCTTCGCGTTGATGTCCCAGTCGTTGACGGCGTTGGGGTTGCCGCCAGACTCCTGGTTCATCCGTCGAAGCGTGAGGTCTGCGTACTGCGACGGGTTGCCCGTCATCTGGAGCGCCTGGAGAACGACGTTCCGCCAGCGCTCGACGCCCGTTCCGCCTCCACCGCCGGACCCAGTCAGGAAGCCCATCGGGTCGACGGAGACGCCGTTCTTCCGAGCCTCCAGGTGGAGGTGGGGACCAGTGACGTTGCCAGTGTCGCCAACACGTCCGATCGTCTGTCCCGCCTGGACCTCGTCGCCGACCCTCGTCAGCATCTCGGACATGTGGGCGTACAGCGACGACAGGCCGTTTCCGTGGTTGACCATGACGTGCAGGCCGTAGGGTCCACCGCCCTGCGCCATGGAGACTCGTCCGCCGGCCACGGACCGAATCGCGGTGCCGATGGCCGCGGGGAAGTCGAGGCCGGTGTGTCGGCCGGAGCTCCACATCGAACCCCGCTGACCGAAGGGGGTGCCGAAGGGTGCGTCAACAGGGCGGAGCCACGTCGAACCGCCTCCACCGCCACCCGAGCCGCCACCGAAGCCGAGGAAGTCGAGCGCCTTGTCCTTCAGGCCGTTCAGCATCTGCTTCGGGAGCTTCGCCATCTCACGAGCCCACGGGTTGGTGAGGATCCCCTTCATCTGGTCGTTGATGAGGCTCTGCGCGTCTCGGAAGACTTCGAGCGGGTTTGAGAAGAAGTCGCCAACGTCGCTGGCTCGGTCCTTCAGTCATCCGACGATGCCACCCTCCGCGTAGCCGCCCTGGAAAGCGCCGAGCGACTGCCCGTTTATGGCTGCAGAGTTGACCGCGTGGAGTCGAGCGCGCTCGTAGGGGTCACGCATTGCTTCGGAGACGTAGACGCCTTCGCCGCGTCGCATGGGGACGAGTTGATCGTCACCCTGACGCCATGAGGACTGACCGGGGAGAATGCCTCCGCGCGCCCATCCCTTCAGGTTCAGCTTCTTCAGTGGATCGGCACCGGTAATGTCGGCAACCTTGTTCCACAGCGGAACGATTCCACCGTTGTAGACGTTCTCGATGATGAACCGAACGGGCTTCTTCGCGATGTCCTGGACCTTGTTCCAGGCCTTTTCGATCGCGCTCTTCCCGTCGTCGAACGAGTCCGCTACAGCATCGACGGCCTTCATGATCTGGTCGAACGCAGGCTTAATGGCTTCGTCGTGCAGCCATTCCGCCTTGTCGCCGATCCACGTGAACGTGGGCTGAAGGATCTTCTCCCACAGCCACTTACCGGCGGCGCCGAGAGCCTCGAAGGTCTTCTTCGCCTCGCCGAAGTACGGCTTGATCGCCTTGTCGTACAGCCAAAGCGCTGCCTTGCCGATGCCGTCGAGTGCCGGCCAAATCGCCTTGTTCCACAGCCACGTGGCGATGTCGCCGATGGCCTTGAACGTCGGCTGGATTGCGTTCTTCCACAGCCACTCAGCGATGGCACCTAGCGCCTTGAAGGCCAGGTAGATCGGGGTCAGTACTCCAACAACCACGATCGTGAAGAGGATCTTTGCTGCTTCCCAGATGAAGGCGAACACCGGCTGGAGGATGACGTCCCACAGCCAGACGGCGATGTCGCCGGCCTTCTTCATCACCCACCAGATGCCTTCGAAGACAGGCTTCAGGACTTTGCCCCAGAGCCACGACATCGCCGTCCCAATGGCCTGAGCCACGGTGTCGACGGTGATCCGGAACCAGTCCCAGTTGTTGTAGGCGTAGATAACGGCTGCGACGAGGAGGCCCACCACGAGGACAATTTGGTTCGTCGGCAGGAGCCAGTCACCTACCGACGTCAGCATGGGAAGGAAGGTGCAGCCGTCGCGTGCGCACGGCTCGTTCGGGTCAGCGGGCATGGGAACCTCTCGGGAAACAGGAGAGCCCCCGTCCCGAGGGGACGAGGGCTCTTGAAGGAAGTCGAGGACGGCTACGCCGTCAGCTCGGAGATCAGGTCAGACAGGTCTGCCAGCACAGCCGGCGCGCTCCGAAACCTCCGCCCGGTGACGGCGATAAACCGCCCCTGCCCGTAGATCTCGATGTGCTCGTCCCCACGTCGGATGCGCCGTCCCTGTCGGACCTCGGCGCGACCGAAGATGTGCAGCCCCGTGCCAGAAACGGAGACCTCAACGAACGTCGGCCCCGCGTCGCGCACGATGGCTGCGGCCCACGGCGCCAGACGGCCCGTGAGCGGATTGAGACAGTGGTCCAGGTCAACGCACACGACGTCGTCGACGTCGCTGAGGACAAAACCCAGACCGACGCCAACCGGCGAAGCGGCGGCGTCTGCGTGCGTGCTCCAGGTCCGCAAGTTCGTCGACGAAGCAGCCGTGCCGGCCGTCGTCAGCGGAACCTTGTCCGCGTCTCGACGCACCCACCTGTCGCGGGTCGTCAGCTCAGCGGGGAGCGTGTTCTTCGCTGCGCGGGACAGCGCCTTGCGACAGCGAGGGGAACAGGTGCGTGCGTGCGAGCGCGCCATGAGCGGCAGCTCGTTGGGGCACATCGCGCACGTCCTCTTCGTGGGTTCATCGCAGTAGGGGCGCGTCACACTTTCAAGCCTCTCACCTGCGAGTTTCATGACGTCGACCATGCCGGCGGGTCACGCTTCCGGGGCTAGCTCGACGCTGCGATGCCCCCGCAAGGGGCTGTGTGACCGCCTCCAGGCCTACCGCGCAACGGGGCCGAACGGCCTCGTCCAGGTTCCCCAGACCCGTACAGACAGAGAGGACCAGCACCTGTACGGTCAGGACGTTTGCCGGTTGGGGGCCACCCCCCTGGCCTGCTGAACTAACGCCCCTTGCAACGCCGTTGCCCTTCCGGTACATTCAACGTCGCGTGTATCGGCTGGAAACCTTCGCACGCGCAACCCTTCCCGAAAGGACGCACTGAGTGTATTTGGCCTCGCCGCAATGGCGCAGGCCCAGGAGCTGCCACGTCGGCTCCTAGCTGGAGACTTCACCCCTAGGTGAGGTGTGTCTCCATGCAATACGCGTCAGTGACACTCGGGAGGAAACAGCGTGACGTCCAGCGGCACCACCACTATCTGCGCGCACCCGGTTCGCGACATCATCATCGTGATGCTCGTCGGTGTGGTGGCGGGCCTTCTGTCTTTTATCGTCGTCACCGAACTTGGTGGCACTGCTCTTGATGGCCTCACCAAGGCCGGAACCGCGTGCCTCGCGGTTACTGGTGCGGGTCTCATCGTGCTCCAGTACCTCAAGCGCAACTAACGTCTTCGCGAGGGGCGACCCAGTCGGGTTGCCCCTCCGACGTGTCAACCTACTCACCGCTCCATGGTGTAGCCGTTCTCGACGAACGGGTTGCGGTTGCCGGTCGGCACAGGCTCCTTCACGGGACGTCGGCCGTCCTCGTCCAGGCCGTGACGTTCGCGGTAGAGGGCGGCGCCGTCGCTAACGCCTCGTCCACCACTGCCGACGTCGGATCCGCGGGGGCCACCGGAGCGGTACACGGGTGCGGGCGGCTCTGGCGTGCCAAAGGCTTCGAGGAACGCCACAGCGTCGGCCTGGAGTTCCTCGGGGGTCTCGCCGCGCAGGAACGCGCACATGGGCGGAGTCAGCCCGTGCGCTTCGCCGGCCGCGATCTGTTCGGGGGGTTGGTTCAGTCACGGTTGATGCCTCTCTACTTCAGGGTCAGGTCGGGGGCGCGCTCAGCGCCCGTCCGCTTCGGAGCCGGAGGTTCAGGAATTGGATCCACGCGCGGGGTGTAGTCGATGACGGAGTCGTCGGGCACGCCGCAGTCCGGAATGTCTTCCGCCTCCAGTGCGTCAAAGCTCGGCGGCACCCACACGTTGGGAAGCTCTGCCAGGTACACGAGGTATGGAACGTCGTAGTGGCCCGACGTCATGGCGCGCAGGATGTCCGCGGGGACGCCGTCGGGGGCGATGCCGGCCGCCTCGAAGTGGCCCTTCTTGCGGAGCTCCTGAAGCCGGTGACCGTCGCCGAGTGGTCGGAGGATGGCGAACTGGGCTTCCCGGATGTTGCGGAGCGTCCCGAGCATCTCCGTGAGCGTCTTCCATGCCGCAGGCGCCTTGCCGCCGATGTGGATTGCTTCCTCCGCGGACCGCGCACTGTTCAGCTCAGCCGTCGGCTTCTTCACCTCCGCCAGGAACTCCGCGAGGCGCTTGCCGAGGGCTTCGAGAGCCGTCTCCGCTCCTTCGTGTGCGCGCAGGTACACCAGGTGGTTTCGAAGGGTGTTGACGCCCTCACTGAGCCCGAGGGCCTCCGACTCAGCCTCCAGGGCATCCCTGTAGGCGTCAGCCGCGCGCTTGCCGATGTCGTCGGGGAACACGGCGCCGGCGCACAGCGCATCCGTCGCGTCGTTGAACACCTTGCGCCGGGCAAGGTCGGGGCTCAGGACGTCCCCGAGCGTCTTTCGGCGCTCCTCCAGCTTGCGGAGCTGCGCCTCCGCGTGCACGACGTCAGGGACAGCGCTCCACGCGGCACGGAACTCAGGGTTGTTGGGGTCTGGCATGTGATGGCCTCCCGGTTGGGTCGGGGTACGACAAAGCCCCCTGCCGGACGGCAAGGGGCTGAAGGGTCTGTGCGCCTCAGGCAGGCGTCCAGTGGTCTGTGGTCGCGAAGTACACGGTGCGCTCTACGCGCTGCTCGCGCTTCCGCTGAAGGATGGACGGGGCGTTCTCTGCGTACCGCTCCCGCTCCTCTGCGGCACGGCACTCCCGGCACCGCCGGCGAAGCCCCTGCGGCGACATCGCGTCGCGCGGGTAGAACTCATCGGTCCGGGGCAGCCGACGGCCGCACGGTCCCGTGCATGGTGGAGGGCTCTCCACGTCGCGGTACTGCATGTGAACTCCTGTCCTGGCTTATAGGCTTCCTGCCGATTTGAGAGCCAAAGAAAGAGCGTCACCCAAACATGGGTGACGCCTGAAGGTTCGTCCGCCCCTGCGACGGAGCGAGCCGGTAATCACCGGAGGAGAGTCGCGGCCACACGGCTGCTCAACGTCACAGGGGGCGGGAGCGTCCACCGGGAGAGGTACCGGCGACGCAGCAAGAGAGGGGAGTTCGGGAGCCGTGCCAGTCGCCGGCGTCCGTGAAACTCCCTCTCAATATAGTTATGGGGCGGCTGTGACGCGTTAACGATCATGATCCGCGTCCTCCCCGGCGCCAGGGACCAAACTGTCAAACTAACCCCCTATTGACCCTCATCGACACTCTGTGTAGGCATCCGAGGGAATCGGCGACCCTGCGCGCCCGGCCGTGGGACGAGGATGCCCGCTGACGTCAACCCGCGGTTGCCTGAAACGCCGACGACCGGCCTCCCCCAGAGCGGGAAGCCGGTCGTTCAACAGGCGAGTATTACGCGGACACGCTTGCCCGGCCCTGCGCCTCCGCACGAGCACCCTCCAGGCACCCGGTGCAGAGGTCCGCCGGGAACCACGTGCCTTCAACGAGGACCGGCGACGGGTCTTCGTCGTCGGCGCCACACCACCCACAAGACGATGCGATGTCGAACTCCTCCAGGTCCCGGACGTTCATGACGCACATGTCCGCCTGCATGGACTCCACCCAAAGGACGGCGGAGTCGACGCTCTCCAGGTGGGACAGTTCGTCATAGACGACGGCCTCGTACTGCGTGACGTCGTAGGCCCGCCCCATCGCGACGACGGCGGGCAGCTGCATCCGGTCGGCGACCTCGTAGGCCAGAGCCGTGACGATGACCAGTCCGTCAGGGTGCGTCGTGTCGCCGACGACGAGTGGGAGCCCTTCCTCGCGGCTACGAAGGCCATGAACCCTGACGGCCGGAGCCCCCGCGGCAAGGTACTGCGGGAGTTCGTCCGCTGGTACATGCGGCGCCCCGGCGCCAAGCTGCCCGAGCGTCCGCCGGCCGGTGCGTGGTCGACATCAGCTGATGCCTGAACACCACAGAAGCCCCCGCCCTGGCCGGCGGGGGCTTTCGTGGACCCAAGGTCAGTCGTTCCGCTCGGGTGCGGCCCAAGTGATGACGCAACGGACGTCGCCGTCGAAGGGGGCGCCTCTCCGCTGCCCCCTGGTCACGGTGACCTTGTCGATAGCCAGCCGGATGAGATCCCGCCGCAAGTCGCCGTCAGCCGCCTGCCACGCCTCACTCAGCGCGTCGTAGTCGTCGAACAGGGTTAGGTCCACCGTCCCGTTGAAATCGGAGGCCCTGCGTAGGGCATTACTTAGATCCGCCTCCGCCTCGCTGACGATGCGAGGGAAGAACCGGCCCATCGCACCGTCGTAGATGCCCTCCTTGCGGTCCTCCGCAAACCTCTCAAGAGCCTTCTCAGCCGCCTTCACGGCTGCCAGGGCGTATCGGTGCTCCTCCGTCTCCTCAGGCTTCGTCAGGGCCACCCAGCGCTCTGCTACAGCCACCATGAGAGGGTCTGCGGCGTTCAAGTCTGCGCATAGAACTGCCCCCAGCCAGCGCGCGTAGACGTACTCCTCAATGAGTGACCGCATGGCAGACATGGGCGCCGCGCAAGGCTTGCCAACCGTGAAGTTGAGACAGCGATAGGAGCGGCCGTGAATTGCCGCGCCGCCGGACATCTGCTCGACGGCTTCCCCGGACTCGGCCTGAAGGCGTACCTGGTGCGGGAGCGGGGGGACGCGTCGCCGGTGAATCAGTACGCGCCGTTCTATCTGTGGGCCACCCCCGAAGGCATGAACTCCTTCCTCTGGGGCCCGGGTTTCCAGGGGATCATGAACGACTTCGGCCGGCCCGCGGTGCAGCACTGGACGGGCCTGTCGTACGAGGAGGGGCCCGCGTCCGCTGCGGCGCCGGGCGCTGCGACGCGTCGCAGGACCCCGCTCGGGGAGGCGGTCGCGCCGGGCGATGCCGTGGCGGACGCGGTGGTCCGGCACGCGCGCGAGGCGCGGCGGGACGGGGTGGTGGCCTCCGCCCTGGCGGTCGATCCGCGCCACTGGGAACTGCTCACGTTCACCCTGTGGGCCGACGCAGAAGCGCCCGCCGACGAGGGCGAACGCTTCCGGGTACTGCATCTGTCCGCGCCGGGGCGGGGGCAGTTGGGCCGGGGGCGGCACTGGTGAGTCGGCGCCCGGGGCTTGCCTGACCGGGTCCGTCGGACCGGGGCTCGGTGGCCCCGGCCCCGGCCCCGGTGGCCGTGGACTGGACTCGGTGTCGCGGCCTCGGTGTCGCGGCCTCGGTGTCCCGGACTCGGTGTCCCGGACTCGGTGTCCCGGACTCGGTGGATCAAGCCACGGTGGCCCGGACTCGGTGGATCAGGCGACGGCGACGAGCGTCAGGTAGGCCATGCCGAGGACGCGCCGGTAGCCGTTCACCCAGGTCGAGCGCTGCCGGTCGACGCGCTCACGGGTCTCCGCCGCGAGCGGGTGGTCGGGGTGGGCGGCCAGCCAGACCTCGGTGTCGTAGCGGTAGCCCGACTCGAACTCCTCCCACTCCTCCGCGCTCGCCGTCTCGATCCGCGCGGGCCGGAATCCCGCCTCGATCGCGAGGTCGACGAGGGCCCCGAGGGACAGGTGCTCGTCCGCGGTCGCGCCGGGCCACATCCCGGCCAGCTCCTCGTCCGTGGGAGTGCGCTCCCAGAATCCCTCCCCGAGCACGACGTGACCTCCGGGCCGGACGAGGCAGCGGAGCTCACGCAGGGCGGCGGAGGGGTCGTGCGGCTGCTCGGGGTCGCAGAGGGCCTGGCTCGATCCGAGACAGAGGATCGCGTCGACGGGCCCCCGGTCGGTGCCGAGCGCCGACTCCTCGACGAACTCGACGCGGTCGGCAAGCCCACGCGACTCCGCGAGGGCCCGGCCACGGGCCAGGTCCTCGGCGTTGATGTCGATCCCGGCCCCCTTGGCCGACGGTGCGGCGTCCAGGACGCGCAGCAGCAACTCGCCCCAGCCGCAGCCGATGTCGAGCACATCGGCGGGCTCGATGGCGGCGAGCCGCTCGATCATGCGGGTGGCGCGGGCCTCGGAGAGCGGGCCGTGGAAGGTGAGGCTGCCGAGGCGCGGGGGAAGATCGGATTCAGAAGTGATCATGAGGGGGAACGGTACGTGGTTCGACCGCCCGCGACCAGGGGTTTTCACCGATGACGGGGACCTTCTGCCGCTAGGTCGTGTCCGGAGAGTAGCGCCGTCTGCCCGCAGGGCAGGGCCCGCGGCGTCTGGTGCGTGCGAGCGCAAGGCGCCGGGATGCCCTCGTAGCGGAGCTACTTGGGCATTTCGGCAACGCGGCGATCGTGCGTGCCAGGCGTCGCGGGCCAGGCGGGACTTTCCGGACACGGCCTAGCACGGCCGAGAGGGCGCCGCGGCCGGACACCGCCTAGCCTGGGAGGGGTGTACACCACGCGCGTGTCCCGTCATGTCGACGCCCCGCCCTCGGCCGTCTACCGGGCGCTTGTCGACCCGGAGGCCGTCGCGCGCTGGCGGGTGCCGGACGGGATGACCTGCGAGGTGCACGAATTCGACGCCCGCGAAGGGGGAACGTTCCGCGTCTCGCTCACGTACGACACGGCCGCCGGCACCGGCAAGTCGGGGGCGCGCACGGACACGTATCACGGGCGCTTCGTGGAGCTGCTTCCCGACGAACGCGTGGTCGAGATCTCCGAGTTCGAGACGCAGGACCCCGGGCTGCAGGGCCCCATGACCCTCACCACGACGCTGATCGCGCTGGAGGGCGGTACGGACGTGGTCCTCGTTCACGAAGGGGTGCCCGACGCCGTGCCCGCCGCCGACGACGAGGCGGGCACGCGGATGGCTCTGGACCGGCTCGCCTCGCTGGTCGAGGGGCGCCCCGAGCCGTGACCCCGGCCCGTACGGGAGCGGCGTCCGGGCTCAGACCGGCTCGCGGCTCAGTGCCGCCAGCGGGTCGTCGAGGACCGGCTGCCACGCCAGCTCGGCGGCGCCGACGAGGCTGTTGTGGTCCAGGGTGCAGGGGAGGATCGGCACGCCACCGCTGCGGCCCCAGAGGCTGCGGTCGGCGACGACCGCACGGAGGCGCTCCGGGTCCGCGTCGAGGAGCTCCCGGTGGAGGCCGCCGAGGATGATGCGGTCCGGGTTGAGAATGTTCACCAGGCCCGCGAGACCGAGCCCCAGACGGTCGATCAGCTCCCCCACGGCGACCCGTACACCCGGGTCGCCGGGGCTCGTGCGCAGCAGGTCGCGGGCCTGCTGGAGCAGCGAGAGCTCGGGGCCGGGGGCGCGGCCCGCGGCCGTGAGGAAGGCGAGGGGGTCGGTCTCGACGTCCAGGCAGCCGCGGCTGCCGCAGTGGCAGGCACGGCCCTCCGGGTTCACCGTGAGGTGGCCGACCTCCAGGGCGAGGCCCGCGCTGCCGGTGTGCAGGCGCCCGTCGAGGACCAGCGCGCCGCCGACGCCGCGGTGGCCGGTGGCCACGCAGAGCAGGTCACGGGCGCCGCGGCCCGCGCCGTGGCGGTGCTCGGCCAGGGCGGCGAGGTTCACGTCGTTGCCGGTGAAGGCGGGGCCTTCGATGCCGGCGGCCCGTACCCGTTCGGCGAAGATCTCCCGGACCTGCGCCCCGGCGGGCCAGGCGAGGTGCAGCGGGTTGAGCGCGGTGCCCTCGGGCTCCGCCACGGCCGAGGGGGCGGCGAGCCCCGCGCCGACGCAGCGGCGGCCGCTGTCCCTGAGCAGGGCGACTCCGGCCTCGACGACCTCGCCGAGGACCTGGGCCGGGTCGGCGGAGACGGTGACGCAGCCGGGGACGGTGGCCACGATGGTGCCGCCGAGGCCGACGAGTGCGGCGCGGAAGCCGTCGGCGTGGACCTGGGCGGCCAGGGCGACGGGGCCCTTCTCGTCGACGGCGAGGCGGTGGGAAGGGCGGCCCTGGGAGCCTGCGGCGGCGCCGGGGTTGGAGTCCACGCGGATGAGGCCGAGGGCCTCCAGTTCGGCGGCGACCGCGCCGGCGGTGGCCCTGGTGACGCCCAGTTCGGCGGTGAGGACGGCCCTCGTCGGCGCCCTGCCGGTGTGCACCAGCTCCAGCGCGGGGCCGAGCGCGTTGCGCCCCCTGTCGAGCCGTGTCCGGGTCGTCGTCGCCTTGCCGTTCATGGGGGCGAGTCTCCCATGATCGGGGGGTGGGGTGTCCCCCTGGGCGGGGTGCGGGGTATCCGCCGGGCAGGGTGCGGGGTACCCGCTGGGCAGGGTGCGAGGTATCCGGCCGGGCGGGCAGGTCCCCCCGTCGGTCCAGACGTGGCCGACTGGCCTGCCGTGCGGCCCTGCCTCGGGTGCGGGCTGCGCCGTCGCCCGAGGCAGGGGGTGGCGTCAAGTCAGTGGGCGCCGAGGAACGCGCCCTCCGGGCCCTTTTCCCAGCCCTTCTCCGAACACGAGCCGGTGAAGATCGTTCCGTACACGGCCGGGACGCCGGCCACCGCGCAGTGCGAGCTGAAGCCCGCGCCACCGGCGGAGAAGTACCCCGCCCCGAATCCGTCGTCGGCGAGCGCGGCACCGGCGCCGCCCAGCAGAATGCCCACGGCCAGGACAGACGCGGCGAGAGAACGCATAGCTACTCCTCAAGATCTCGGAATGACGTGCCAGAAGGTGCTCGTCTGCCGGTCAAACGCCTCGGGAAAAGGCGAGACACGGCGTCTCACTCCAATGCCGGGCAGTCGGATGCCGGGGTCACGCGGGCGCAGAAACGATGCTCTCCAGTGGCCCGTTGGGGATCGCCCTCACCGCGGTGACCTGGCCTTTGTCACCCGGACAGCCTCCACGGCAGCGGGCATCACGCTTCGGGTTCGCCCGCCGCCCGCTTGATTGCGGCCGCGGGATCCCCCTATCCTGAGTTTGTGCCGCTACTAAACAAAGTACGGACGGCCGTATCAGGGGGCTCCGGCGGAGACACCGCCACCCACTCCCTGTCCCGCCTCCGCGTCGCCCTGACCCTCTTCTTCGCCCTCGACGGCTTCCTGTTCGCCGGCTGGGTCGTCCGCATCCCCGCCGTCAAGCAGCAGACCGGCGCCTCGGCCGGTGACCTCGGCCTCGCCCTTCTCGGGGTGTCCGCCGGAGCCGTCATCACCATGACGCTGACCGGCCGGCTCTGCCGCCGTCACGGCTCCCACGCCGTCACCGTCGCCACCGCCGTACTGCTCTCCCTGTCGGTCGCCCTGCCGGCGCTCACCCGGTCCCCGCTCGCCCTCGGCCTCGTCCTGCTCGTCTTCGGCGCCGCGTACGGCGGGATCAACGTCGCCATGAACAGCGCCGCCGTCGATCTCGTGACCGCGCTGCGGCGCCCGGTGATGCCCAGCTTCCACGCCGCGTTCAGCCTCGGCGGCATGATCGGGGCGGGGCTCGGCGGACTGCTCGCCGGGAGCCTGTCCCCCACCGCCCACCTGCTCGGGCTGACCGGCGTCGGACTCGTTCTCACCGCCGTCGCCGGGCCCGTACTCCTGCGTCACCCCTCCCCCGCCCCGGCACCCGAGTCCCTCGCGCCCGCATCCGGTGCGAAGGACGGGCGGTCCGGCGGGTCGCGTCGCATCGTCCTCGTCTTCGGCGTGATCGCGCTCTGCACCGCGTACGGCGAAGGGGCACTCGCCGACTGGGGAGCCCTCCACCTGGAGCAGGACCTCGGCGCGCACCCGGGGGTGGCCGCCGCCGGGTACTCCGTGTTCGCGCTGACCATGACCGCCGGACGCCTCTCCGGCACCGCCCTGCTCGAACGCCTGGGCCAGACCCGGACCCTGGTCCTGGGCGGCGCCACGGCCTCCGCCGGGATGCTGCTCGGGGCGCTCGCGCCGACCGTCTGGGCCACGCTGCTCGGCTTCGCCGTCACCGGCCTCGGTCTCGCCAACATCTTCCCCGTCGCCGTGGCCCGCGCGGGCGCCGTCGCCGGTCCCGGCGGGGTGGCGACGGCGTCCACGCTCGGTTACGGGGGCATGCTCCTCGGCCCGCCGTCCATCGGGTTCCTCGCCGACTGGTTCTCCCTTCCGGTGGCCCTCACGACGGTCGCCGTGCTCGCCGCCGGCGCCGCCGCCATGGGCTACTGGGCGCGGAACGCCGGGGTTCCTCGGGTGAGTTGAGTCCGGGCCGCCCCTCCGCGACTGCGAGAATGCGCCCCATGGACAAGATCGGCGGGGGAACGTTGAAGATCACGGAGTACATCGACGCCCTGGAGACCGCCGGCCGCGGCCTGGCGGTCGCGGCTGCCGAGGCCGGGCCGGACGCCGAGGTGCCGACCTGCCCTGGATGGCGGGTCCGGGACCTCCTCCGGCACACGTCGATGGTGCATCGCTGGGCCACGGACCTCGTCGTCGAGGCGCGCGCCACGTACCAGCCGGACGGCGGCGAGACCACGCTCAACGGCGAGGAGCTGCTGGCCCATTTCCGCGAGGGACACGCCGCCCTGGTCGCCGCCCTGCGCGCGGCGCCGGAGAGCCTGGAGTGCTGGACCTTCCTGCCCGCGCCTTCGCCGCTCACCTTCTGGGCGCGGCGGCAGGCACACGAGACCACCGTCCACCGCGCGGACGCCGAGTCCGCGCTCGCGGCGGGTCCGGGGCCCGTGGAGCCGATGGTCGCCGCCGACGGCATCGACGAGCTGCTGCGCGGTTTCCACGGCCGCGACCGCAGCAAGGTGCGGACGGCCGAGCCCCGGACGCTGCGGGTGCGCGCGACCGACACGGGAGACGTCTGGAGCGTCCACCTGTCGGCGACGGAGCCGCCCCGGACCGAGCGGGGCGGTCGGGCGACGGGCCCGGCCGACGCCGAACTCGGCGGCCCCGCCGATCGGTTGTACCTTTTCCTGTGGAACCGGCTCCCCGTCGGCGCCGTGACCCTCACCGGCGACGAGGAGATCGCCCGGCTGTGGCGCGAGACCTCCGGGATCGGCTGGTCCTGAATCCCGGACCCGTCAGGCCGTCCCGTCCAGCATCCGGGTCAGTACGTCGCGCTGGAGCGGCCGCACCTCGGCGTGCCGGGCAAGACCCTTCCCGGTCAGCTTCACCTGGACGCCGCGGCGGTCCTCCGCGCACATGCCCCGCAGGACCAGGCCGTCCTTCTCCAGGCGCGCGATCAGCCGGGACAGCGCGCTCTGACTGAGGTGGACGCGGCCCGCCAGCTCCTGGACGCGCCAGGAGGCCGGGCCGTCGTCCGCCGCGCCCTCGGCGAGGACGTCGAGGACCTCGAAGTCGCTGGCACCGAGTCCGTACGGATGGAGCGCCCGGTCGAGCTCACAGGTCGTCCGGGCGTGCAGGGCGAGGACGTCACGCCACTCGTCCACGAGCGCGCGTTCGGACTTGTTCGCTGCCATGGCCGCACGTTAGCAGAGACGACCTCTTTTGTTGCATGGGAATTAAATGCGCTTGCATTCAATGCATGTGCATGTACTGTCCCTCCCATGACCTCTCCGCTCACCGAGGCGCCCTCCGGCGCGCCCAACTCCGTCCCGGAACGCTGGAGTCCGCGCCTCTGGGGCACCCTGCTCGTGCTCTGCGCCGCGATGTTCCTCGACGCCCTCGACGTCTCCATGGTCGGCGTCGCCCTGCCCTCCATCGCCACCGACCTCGGCCTCTCCACCGCCACGCTCCAGTGGATCGTGAGCGGCTACATCCTCGGTTACGGAGGCCTGCTCCTCCTCGGCGGCCGCGCGGCCGACCTGCTCGGCCGGCGCCGCGTCTTCCTCATCGCCCTCGCCGTCTTCGCGCTCGCCTCGCTGCTCGGCGGGCTCGTCGACTCCGGGCCCCTCCTGATCGCCAGCCGCTTCATCAAGGGCCTCAGCGCCGCCTTCACCGCCCCCGCCGGCCTGTCGATCATCACCACGACCTTCAAGGAGGGCCCCCAGCGCAACCGGGCCCTGTCCATCTACACCACCTGCGCCGCCACCGGCTTCTCCATGGGCCTGGTGCTGTCCGGCCTCCTCACCGAGCTGAGCTGGCGCTGGACCATGCTCCTCCCCGCCCCCGTCGCCCTCATCGCCCTGGTCTTCGCGCTCCGCCTCATCCCGCACAGCCCCCGCGAGCACTCCTCCGGCGGCTACGACCTGCCGGGCGCCGTCACCGGCACGGCCGCGATGCTGCTGCTCGTCTTCACCGTCGTCCAGGCCCCCGAGACGGGCTGGACCTCCGTGCGCACCCTGCTGTCCTTCGCGGCGGCCGCCGCCCTGCTCGTCGCCTTCGTCCTGATCGAACGGCGCAGCGCGAGTCCCCTCGTACGGCTCGGAGTGCTGCGCTCCGGCTCACAGGTGCGGGCGCAGCTCGGCGCGGCGGCGTTCTTCGGCTCGTACGTCGCGTTCCAGTTCATCGTGACCCAGTACATGCAGTCGCTGCTCCACTGGTCCGCGCTCCAGACGGCGCTCGCCTTCCTGCCGGCCGGTGTGCTCGTGGCGCTCTCCTCCACGAAGATCGGCGGTGTCGTCGACCGCTTCGGCACACCCCGGGTGATCGCCGTCGGTTTCACCCTGCTCGTCGTCGCGTACGCGCTGTTCCTGCGGATCTCCCTCACCCCGCAGTACGCCGCCGTCATCCTGCCGTCGATGCTGCTGCTCGGCGCGGCCTGCGCGCTGGTGTTCCCCTCGCTCAACATCCAGGCGACCAACGGGGTCGACGACCACGAGCAGGGCATGGTGTCGGGGCTGCTCAACACCTCGATCCAGGTCGGCGGCGCACTGTTCCTCGCCGTCATCACCGCCGTGATCACGGCGGACGGCGACGGGGCGACCGCGTCCCCGCAGGCGGTCCTGGACAACTTCCGACCGGGGCTCGCCGTGGTCACCGTCATCGCCCTGGCCGGGCTGCTCATCACGCTGCCGGGGCTCCGGAAGCGGCGGCGGCAGGACGGCGAACCGTCGGTCGTGGTGGCCCGCTCCGACGGTGGGGTCTCCGAGGACGCCCCGGAGAAGGTCGCTCTCCGCGACTGAGCGGCGGGTATGCCCCGGGGCCGTCCGCTCAGCCCAGCCAGCCGGGCCGCACGAGCCCCGACTCGTAGGCGAGGACGACGAGTTGGGCACGGTCCCGGGCTCCCAGCTTCACCATCGCGCGGCTGACATGGGTCTTGGCGGTGAGCGGGCTGACGACCAGCCTGCGGGCGATCTCCTCGTTCGACAGGCCGATCCCCACCAGGGCCATCACCTCCCGTTCCCGGTCGGTCAGGGCACCGAGGGCCGCCGTCGCCCCCGGAGCCTTGGAGCGGGCCGCGAACTCCTCGATCAGCCGGCGCGTGACGCCCGGGGAGAGCAGCGCGTCCCCGTGGACGACGGCGCGCACGGCCCGGAGCAGTTCCTCCGGCTCGGTGTCCTTGACGAGGAAGCCGGAGGCACCGGCGCGGATCGCCTCGAAGACGTACTCGTCGAGCTCGAAGGTGGTCAGCATGACGACCCGGACCTCCCCGAGGTCCGGGTCGTCCGTGATGCGGCGGGTGGCCTCAAGGCCGTCGAGGCGGGGCATGCGGATGTCCATCAGGACGACGTCGGGGCGCAGGGCGCGCACCTGCTCCACGGCCTCGCCGCCGTCGGCGGCCTCCCCCGCGACCTCGATGTCCGGCTGGGCGTCGAGCAGCGCGCGGAAACCCGCCCGTACCAGCGACTGGTCGTCGGCGAGCAGCACTCGGATCACTGGGGCACCTGCGGTCACGAGGTCTCCTCCGGGCGGAGCGGGAGTACGGCGTGGACGCGGAAACCGCCGTCCGGGCGGGCGCCCGCCTCGATGGTGCCACCGAAGGCCGCGGCCCGCTCCCGCATTCCGGCGAGCCCGTTGCCGCTGCCACCCGCCTCGGTGCCGGTCGCGGGGCCGTCGTCGTCGACCGTCAGTTCCAGGCGCCCGGAGCCGTACGCGATCCGTACCCGGGCCGCACGGGAACCGGAGTGGCGCACCACGTTGGTGAGTGCCTCCTGCGCGATCCGGAAGGCGGCGAGGTCGGCGCCGGGCGGCAGGTCGGTCACCGGGCCGGTCGTGGCGACGGTGACGGCGAGGCCCGCGGCGGCGGCCTGTTCGACGAGTTCGGGGAGCCGGCCGAGACCGGGGGCGGGGGCGCGGGGCGCGTCCCCGCGGGTACGGAGGGTGTCGAGGACCTGCCGGACCTCGCCGAGTGCCTCCTTGCTGGCCGCCTTGATGGTGGTCAGCGCGGTACGGGCCTGCTCGGGGTCGGAGTCCAGGAGGGCGAGGCCGACTCCCGCCTGCACGTTGATCACGGAGATCGAGTGGGCGAGCACGTCGTGGAGCTCCCGGGCGATACGGAGCCGTTCCTCGTCGGCGCGGCGCTGCTCGGCGGCGGCCCGCTCGGCGCGCAGCTGCGCCCACTGCTCGCGTCGTACCCGGACCGTCTCGGATGCGGCCAGCACGGCGACGGCGAACGCGGCCGCGGGAAGCTCCTGGCCCCAGGGGGCGGGGCCGTCGCCCGCCGGGGGCAGCCAGCGGTAGAGCCAGTGGGAGAGCAGCAGATGGCCCGCCCACAGGAGCCCGAGGGCCCAGGCGGCGGCGGTCCGGTGCCCGTGCACGACGGCCGCGAAGCAGGCGACGGCGACCATGGCGAACACCGGGCCGTACGGGTAACCGGCCAGGAGATAGCCGAGGGTGACGGCCGCGACGCCGAACACCACCGGTACCGGCCACCGGTGACGGAACAGCAGGGGAGCCGCTCCGAGGAGCAGCAGGGCACGCCCGAGCGCGTCGAGCGCGTCGCGGTCGGGCTGGTTCCTGGCGGCGAACCCGGTTCCCACCATGACGACCACGGCGATCAGGACCGTGGACCGCCAGGGCAGGCCCCGGCCGGTGTCCCCGCGCTGCCACCGGCCCCAGTGACGCGCGGCCACCCGGCCTCCCTCGTGGCCCCACCGCTCCCCCGGCACGTGCCGCGGCACTCCGTCCCCGTGCCCGCGCGTCCGCTCCTGTTCCATGTCCGCCACGCTAACCGTGAGGGACCGGCGAAAACGTCAGCCCGACGGGGTGGTCACCCGTACTCCCGGCGGAGTACGCGATGTCCGTGCCGTACGTGGTGCCGGCGCAGGTCAGCAGGTGGCGCAGGCGCAGCTGTCGTCCGGTGCGTCGGTGGCCTTGGCGAGGGTGTCGGCGTCGGCCTTGACCACGTAGACCTCCCAGGGCTCCTTGCCGGGGCCGTGGACCCAGACCTTGTCCTGGACGGCGTAGCAGCACGCGGTGTCGGTCTCCTGGAGGGTGGCGAGCCCGGCGCGTGCGAGCCGGGCGGTGGCGGCGCCGACCTCCTCGGAGGAGCCGACCTCGACGCCGAGGTGGTCGAGGCGGGTGTCCGCGCCCGCCTCGCCCTCGATGAGGACGAGCTTGAGCGGCGGCTCGGCGAGGGCGAAGTTCGCGTAGCCGGGGCGGCGCTTGGCCGGCTCCGCGCCGAACAGTCTGGAGTAGAAGGCGATCGACCCTTCGAGGTCGGCGACGCGCAGGGCGAGCTGGACACGGGACATGACGGGCTCCTCGGATCGGATGCCTTGACGGCGGTCAGCGGCAGATCAGGATCTCTGTATCGATGACTGTCGATATCTTGCGTCCAAGGTTGCCCCTTGAAGAGACGGACGTCAATATAGATACATGTCGAATCTGGAACTGCCACTCCTCGATCCGGTCGAGGCGGAGGCCTGCTGCTCGCCGATGGTCCGGGAACCACTGGGCGCGGAGGCCGCCGCCGACCTGGCGAAGGCCTTCAAGGCCCTGTCCGACCCGGTCCGGCTGCGACTGCTCTCACTGATCGCCTCCCACGAGGGCGGCGAGGCCTGCGTCTGTGATCTGACCGGGCCGTTCGACGTGTCCCAGCCGACCATCTCGCACCACCTGAAGGTGCTCAGGGAGGCCGGCCTGGTCGACTCCGAGCGGCGCGGGACCTGGGTCTACTACTGGGTGCTGCCCGCCGCGCTGACGCGGCTCTCCTCCCTGCTGCAGGCTCCCGCCGAGGCGCCCGCGTGAGCACTACGGCTCCACTCGGGCGCCGCGCGGCGGCCGAGTTCGTCGGCACCGGCGCGCTGGTCGCGGTCGTCGTCGGCTCGGGAATCCAGGCCACCCGGCTCAGCCAGGACGTCGGCGTGCAGCTTCTGGCCGACTCCGTGGCGACCGTGTTCGGCCTCGGCGTCCTCATCGCCCTGCTCGGCCCCGTATCGGGCGCCCACTTCAACCCGGCGGTCACCCTGGCGGCCTGGGCGACCGGCCGCCGATCGCGCGACGACAACGGCAACGGCAACGGCAACAATGACAGCGACCGTCCGCCCGCGCGTGAGGTCGCCGTCTACGTGGCCGCGCAGAGCGCCGGAGCGATCTGCGGCGCGATCCTCGCGGACGCGATGTTCGCCGAACCGCTCGTCCAGTGGTCCGGCCACGACCGGTCGGCCCCGCATCTGTGGCTGGGCGAGGTCGTCGCCACGGCCGGCCTGATCCTGCTGGTCCTCGGCCTGCCCAGGGTCCGCCGTGCGCACCTCGCCCCGGTCGTCGTCGCGTCCTGGATCGGCTCCGCCTACTGGTTCACCTCCTCCACCAGCTTCGCCAATCCGGCCGTCACCCTCGGCCGGGCCTTCACCGACACCTTCGCGGGCATCGCCCCCGCATCGGTGCCGATGTTCGTCGTCGCGCAGACCGGTGGCCTGGTCGCCGGAATCGCCCTGTTCGGCCTGCTGTTCGGGCGGCCCGCAACCGTCCCGGGCACCGCACCCGTGCCCCCTCGTCCCCGTGAAGGAAGTACCCGCTCGTGAGCGCTCCCCCGATCCCGTCCGTACTGTTCGTCTGCGTGCACAACGCCGGCCGGTCCCAGATGGCCGCCGCGTTCCTCACCCGTCTCGGCCGGGGCCTGGTGCAGGTGCGCTCGGCCGGGTCCGCCCCTGCGGACGCCGTGAATCCGGCCGTCGTCGAGGCCCTTCGGGAGGCCGGCATCGACATCTCGGCCGAGACCCCGAAGGTGCTCACCGTCGACGCGGTACGGGAGTCCGATGTCGTGATCACCATGGGCTGCGGTGACGCCTGCCCGTACTTCCCGGGCAAGCGGTACCTGGACTGGCAGCTGGACGACCCCGCCGGCCAGGGCGTCGCCGCCGTCCGTCCGATCCGCGACCGGATCGAGCACCTCGTGCGGGAGCTCCTCACCGAGCTCGGTGTCGAGCCCGCGGCATGACCCGGGACGACGCGGTGCGGATCGCCCCCATGCTGCCCTCGCACGCCGAACAGGTCCTTGAGATCTATCGCCTCGGCATCGCGGGCGGCGACGCCACGTTCGAGACGACCGCTCCCACCTGGGAGGTCTTCGACGGCACCCGGGCGCGGGGACACCGACTCGTGACCCTCGACGAGGACGGCCGGGTCCTCGGCTGGGCCGCCGTCACACCGGTCTCCGCGCGGCGCGTGTACGCCGGTGTCGTCGAGCACTCCGTGTACGTCCACCCCGAGGCACGCGGCCGGGGTGTCGGCCTGTCTCTGCTCACCGAACTGCTCGCGTCCACGGACGCCGGCGGGATCTGGACGGTCCAGTCGGGCATCTTCCCGGAGAACACCGCCAGTCTCGCCCTGCATGCGAGAGCCGGCTTCCGCGTCGTCGGCACGCGGGAGCGCCTCGGCCGCCACCGGGGCGCCTGGCGGGATGTCTTCCTCGTCGAGCGCCGTAGCCCCGCCGTCGACTGACGCGCCTTCCAGGGAGTGGCAGGTTTCTGGTCGTAGGCGCCGGGGTGCAGCAGATCCCGACGCCGCGCGGCAGCGCCGCTCACGTTCCCGACGGCCGCGGCTGCTCCGGCGGAACCGAGCTCTCGGCAACCGCCATCCACTGGTCCAGGTCGGTCTGGGTGAACTCTGCCCACGGTGGGATTCCGGGGAGCCGGCGGAGGAGGTCGTAGGCCTCGGGGATCTGGGCTCCGCGGAGGACCGGGCAGTGGCAGCCGGCGATGACCTCGGCGTTCAGGTGTTGGAAGTCGGTGACGACCGTCCCGAACTTTTGGGCGTCCAGCAGGGCGACCCAGGGGGAGACCAGGCTTCCGCCGAAGAACTGGCCGTCGCGGAATTCGTCCGGCGACAGCGCCGCCATTTCGGGCATGGGGGTCGGCACGTTCGTGGCGAAGGTGTCTACGGCCCACAGGACGTTGGACTTCGGGTCGAAGAGGGCGCGGGTTGTGGGGTTGTCGTACAGGGGCGGCCGCTTGGCGACCAGGGTGCGATCGCCCGCGTCGATCGTGTCGCCGTCGGTCATGAAGCGGCACCGGCTGATGGGAGTCTCCCACTCCTCGGCCATCCGGCCGATGGAGAACCATGTCGTCAGCAGGGTCGCGTTCGGGCATTCCGCGAGGACCGCCAGGAGGTTGCCGGCGTGGTCGCGGTCGTCGTGGGTGAGGAAGATCCACCGTACGTCCAGGGGATCCACGACGGACCAGGCTGCCTCCAGCCACTGGGAGCGCACTGCGGGCGCCCCGGTGTCCACGAGGACCGGTTCGGTTCCCCGGATCACCATCGAGTTCATCGGGAAGTGGCCGACCGGCGGGGCCTCAAGGGCCCACGGGATGACGAACGTCTCCTCGGCGATCTTGTACGGCTGCAGAAGGTCGAAACTCTCCAGGGTTGCCATCGCTGCTCTCCCTAGGACGGAGTCGCCACGGCGTCCATGAATCCAGTGCAGCCCCGTGCCGGACCGTCGTCAAACGCAGAGCTCGTGACGGGCGGCTTCGGTGAGCGACGAGGGGTGCGCGGTCGGCGCCGGCCGGTCCCGGGCCACGCTTGGGCGGGCGGCCGTCAACGCCCTTGGGTGCCGTGCGGGACTCTCACAACACGCCCTAGCCGCGCGGCAGCAGGCCGACGTCCTGGCCGAGGCGGCGGGCCGCCGTCGCGAAGAAGGTGTCGCGGTCCTCGACGATGTTGTGGAAGTGGCCGAACACCTCGAAGGAGACGAGGCCGAACAGCTGCGACCAGGCGGCCACGAGCGCGACCGCGAGGGCCGGAGGGAGGTCCGGCCCGAGGTCGGCGGCCAGGCGGGCGGCCTCGGGACGGAGCCCTTCCGGGAGCGGGGGGAGGGCGACACCCTCGCCGGTGTGCGCGCTGCGCGCGGTCTCGATGAGGACGAGCCCGACGCGGGAGGCGGGGACGACGGTGTCCTGGGGCGCGCTGTAGCCGGGCACCGGGGAGCCGTAGATCAGGGCGTACTCGTGCGGGTGGGCGACGGCCCAGGCGCGGACCGCCCGGCAGACCGCGGTCCAGCGGTCCAGCGGGCTCTGCTCGGCCTTCTCCGCGGCGGCCTGTTCGGCGGCGGCGCCGATGGCGTCGTACGCGTCCACGATCAGGGCGGTGAGCAGGTCGTCGCGGCTCGGGAAATAGCGGTAGAGCGCGGAGGACACCATGCCCAGCTCACGGGCGACGGCCCGCAGGGACAGCTTGGCGGCGCCTTCCGCGGCGAGCTGCGCGCGGGCCTCGTCCTTGATGGCGGCGGTGATCTCGATACGGGCGCGGGCCCGGGCTCCTTGAACGGTGGTCATGGAGATCAGTGTAACCACTTTCAGAGCATCGATCTGAAGTGAGAGCACTGCTCTTGATTGCGAGCGGCGATTCATGCACACTGATCTCAAGCGAGAGCAGTGCTCACAGTTTGCTCCGGCGGTCAGCAGCCGCCCGTTGATTCCACAGGAGGAACCCCATGTCCGACCGGCCCACCGTCTCCACCGGCAATGGCTCCGACCCCGCCGCCCACGTCATGAAGCCCGGCTGGCTCACGGTGAACGTCCTCAACCGCACCGTCGCCTGGATGACCCGACGCGGCATCAGCGTCTGGGGTTCCCGCGTGCTCGCCGTCCGCGGCCGCAAGAGCGGCGAGTGGCGCCGGACCCCCGTCAACCTCCTCACGGTGGACGGCGTCCGCTACCTGGTGGCCCCCCGCGGCCATGTCCAGTGGACCCACAACATGCGGGCCGCCGGTGGCGGCCGGCTGATCCTCGGCAAGCACGTGCAGGACTTCACGGCCGTCGAGGTGGCCGACGACGACAAGCCCGCGCTGCTGCGCGCCTACCTCAAGCGCTGGAAGGCCGAGGTCGGCGTCTTCTTCGGCGGCGTCGGCCCCGACTCCTCCGACGAGGAACTGCGGGCCATCGCCCCGAAGCACCCCGTCTTCCGCGTCACGCCGACGGGCCCCACCACCCCTGCCGCGTGAACCGGCGGAGGCGGCGGAGCCCGTCCGTCCGCTGTCCCTCTGGATGTACCCCTCAGACCACTTCCGGGGCCTCCGGCGTCCCGGAGGTCTCCGAACTCCCGGGCGTCCCGGAGTCCCTGGCAGTCCCGGATTCCTTGGTGGTCGCGAGGTCCTTGGTGGTCCCGGCGTTCTCGGTGGCCCCGGAGGCCTTCGCCCCCTCCCGATCGGCCTCCGGCGCCTGCTTCTCCTGCCGGCCGACCCCCCGGCCCACCGGGCCGACACCCGTCGAGGTGTCCATACGCTTGTCGAGGATCTCGATGGCCCGCCGGGCCATGCCGTTCGAGCGGACCATGCCGCCGAGCGTCGCCGAGCCCCGGGTGATGTCCGCGAACGCGTTCCAGGCCGGACGCAGACCCGTGAGCGTCGCGTGCAGCAGCCCCGGCCGCCGCTCGAAGACGGCGAGCATCCGTCGGCCGACGGCCATCTCGACACCGAGCCCGGCCTTGATGGCGAACGCGTAGTTCAGGGCCTGGCGCCGGGCGTCGACCGCGTCGTTGGCCTCGGCGACCCGTACCGCCCACTCGCCGGCGAGCCGGCCCGAGCGGAGGGCGTACGAGATGCCCTCACGCGTCCACGGCTCCAGGAGCCCGGCCGCGTCGCCGCAGACGAGGACCCGGCCGCGGGAGAGCGGCGAGTCGTCGGTGCGGCAGCGGGTCAGGTGGCCGGAGGAGATCGTGGGCTCGAAGCCGGACAGGCCGAGCCGGGCGACGAAGTCCTCCATGTACCGCTTGGTGGCGGCGCCCTCGCCGCGCGCCGAGATGACGCCGACGGTCAGGGTGTCGCCCTTCGGGAAGACCCACCCGTAACTGCCGGGCATCGGGCCCCAGTCGATGAGGACACGGCCCTTCCAGTCCTCCGCCACGGACGGCGGTACCGGGATCTCCGCCTCGAGACCCAGGTCGACCTGACCGAGCTTCACCCCGACGTGAGCGCCTATCCGGCTGGCACTGCCGTCGGCACCGACGACCGCGCGCGCGAGCACGGTCTCGCCGTCGGCGAGGACCACGGCGACGGTCCGCCGGTCCGGGACCGCCGGGCCGTGCTGCTCCACGCGGGTCACCGTGACCCCGGTCCGCAGCTCGGCGCCGGCCTTCTGGGCATGCTCGACGAGCTGGGCGTCGAACTCCGGGCGGTTGATGAGTCCGAAGAGCATCTTCCGCGAGCGGCGGGTGCGGGCGAAACGTCCGTCCAGGGAGAAGGTGACGGCGTGCACCCGGTCCTGCAGGGGCAGTTCGAAGCCGGGCGGCAGGCAGTCGCGGGAGGGGCCGATGATGCCGCCGCCGCAGGTCTTGTACCGGGGCAGCTCCGACTTCTCCAGGAGCAGCACCCGTCGTCCGGCCACCGCCGCCGCGTAGGCCGCGGACGCGCCCGCCGGTCCCGCGCCGACGACCACGACGTCCCAGACCTCGGCGTCCCCGGCCTCCTCGTCGGACGGTCCGTCGTCCGCGACGTGCGCGGTCACCGCGTCCGTGACCTCGTACGCGGCCTCGACGCCGGCCTCGTCCGTCACCTCGTCGGCCTCGACCCCGAACTCGTCGGCCTCGATCGCCCCCGCGTCCGGGCCGGCGTCCGTCGTCGCCTCCACACCGATGCCCTCAGGAGCCGCACCTTCGGGCGCGGTGTTCTCCGGACCGGCGTTCTCCGCTTGCTCGCTGCTCACGATGTGCTTCTGCTCCTGATCCGACCGGTGGTCTGCTCCTGACGCATCCTACGGCGCGGTAGCCAGAGGCCCGCGCCGTAGGATCGGCGGTGCGTTCGCCGTACCACGACATACGCCGAACGCCGTCCTTACGTCGTAAACGTCGCACCCATCAGGAGCGTGCCCATGACCTCGAATCCGATCGCCGAGACCGTCCGGTCCCTGATGCCCCGAGCCAAGGCCGAGCTCACGGAGCTGGTGGCCTTCGAGTCGGTGGCGGACGAGGCCGTGGCCCCCCGCAGCGAGTGCGAGGGCGCCGCCAACTGGGTCGCGGACGCCCTGCGCGCCGAGGACTTCCAGGACGTGGCGCTGCTCGACACCCCGGACGGTTCGCAGGCGGTGTACGGCATCCTGCCCGGCCCGGCGGGCGCGCCGACCGTCCTTCTCTACGCGCACTACGACGTGCAGCCGAAGCTGGACGAGTCCGCCTGGCTCAGCCCGCCGTTCGAGCTGACGGAGCGGGACGGGCGCTGGTACGGGCGTGGCACGGCCGACTGCAAGGGCGGGTTCGTCCTGCACCTGCTCGCGCTGCGCGCCCTCAAGGCGAACGGTGGCATTCCCGTGACGGTCAAGGTGATCGTCGAGGGTTCGGAGGAGCAGGGCACCGGCGGTCTGGAGCGGTACGCCGAGCAGCACCCCGAACTGCTCGCCTCCGATGCCATCGTGATCGGCGACGCGGGCAACTTCCGGGTGGGGCTGCCGACGGTGACCGCGACCCTGCGCGGCATGACGATGATCCGGGTGCAGATCGACACCCTGGAGGGCAACCTGCACTCCGGTCAGTTCGGCGGCGCCGCGCCGGACGCGCTGGCCGCGATGATCCGCGTACTCGACTCGCTGCGTGGCCCGGACGGTTCGACCGTCATCGACGGGCTGCCGGGCGACACGGTGTGGGAGGGCCTGCAGTACCCGGAGGAGGACTTCCGTCAGGACGCCAAGGTCCTCGCCGGCGTGGCGCTGCCGGGAGCCGGTACGGTCGCCGACCGGATCTGGGCCCGTCCTGCCGTCACCGTCATCGGCATCGACTGCCACCCGGTGGCCGGGGCGACCCCGTCGATCCCGTCGTCGGCGCGTGCCCAGCTGAGCCTGCGGGTGCCGCCGGGCCAGGACGCGGCCGAGGCGACGAAGCTGCTGTTCGCGCACATCGAGAAGCACACGCCGTGGAACGCCCGCGTGTCCCTGGAGCAGGTCGGCCAGGGCCAGCCGTTCCAGGCGGACACGTCGAGCCCGGCGTACGCGTCGATGGCCGAGGCGATGCGGGTCGCGTACCCCGGTCAGGAGATGCAGACGGCGGGCATGGGCGGCTCGATCCCGCTGTGCAACACGCTGGCCACGCTGTACCCGGAGTCGGAGATCCTGCTGATCGGGCTGAGCGAGCCGGAGGCGCAGATCCACGCGCCCAACGAGTCCGTCTCGCCGGAGGAGCTGGAGCGCCTGTCGGTGGCCGAGGCGCACTTCCTCCTCAACTACGCGCGCTCGAAGCAGGGCTGACGGAGCGTCGGCTTCGCCGTATGGGTTCACCGGACGGTTCACCGGACGGGTTCACCGTAGGGCGAAGCCTCTCCGTCGGCCGCCCTCGGCCGGGCCCGTCTCGACGCCTCCGCCAGTGACCGCTCCGGCGGTCAGCCCACCGGGTCTCCCGCCTCCAGGTTGAGCACCGTGCCGCGTTCACGCGCGCGCAGGGCCCAGCGGAGGCGGCGGTAGCGGACGGGGGGCAGGAGGTCGGCGGCCTCCTCCTCGGTGACGAAGCGCCAGTCGCGGAGTTCGGCGCCGGGGAGGTGGAGGCGCTCCGTCTCGGCGGGGCCGAGCGTGCCGCCGTCGAAGAGGAGGCGGAGTCCGCCGTAGCCGGGGGGCCGGGGGCGTTCCCAGTCGACGAGCAGGAGGCGGGGTACGGCGTCGAGTTCGAGGCCTATCTCCTCGGCCACCTCGCGTATTCCGGCGCGGGCCGGGGGTTCGCCGGGCTCGACGACGCCACCGGGGAACTCCCAACCGGGTTTGTAGGTGGGGTCGACGAGCAGGAAGCGGTCCTGTTCGTCGAAGAGCAGGACTCCGGCCGCGAGGGTCTCGCCCGTCGGTTCGGGGGTCTGGACGATGCCGCAGGGGGCGGCGTGGCCGGCCCGGACCGCGTCGGCGACGGACCGGGCGGCCTCGGCCACGGTGAGCGCCGAGGTGTCGACGACGTACGCGTCGGCGGTGAGCCAGTCGAGCGCGGCGCGGTAGGGCGCGACGTGGCCGTGGCACCACTCGCGGACGCGGGCGTCGGTCTCGGGGTCGCCGTACTCCGACCTGCCGTCGATCCGCTGCCGCAGGATCGTTTCCTCCGGGGCGAGCAGCACATGCCGTACGTCGATGCGGCGGGCGGCGAGCCCACCGAAGATCTCGTCCCGGTACTCCTGCCGCAGCAGGGTCATGGGGACGACCAGGACACCGCCGACCTCGGCGAGCAGGGCGGCGGCGGTGTCGACCACCAGGCGCCGCCAGATCGGCAGGTCCTGGTAGTCCTCGACCTCGGCGAGCCGCTTGGCCGGAAGGAGGCCGCGCAGCCCCCCACCCGTGACCTCGGGGTCGTACAGCGTGCTGTTCGGGATCAGATCGACCAGCTCGCGCGCGGTGCTGGACTTCCCCGCGCCGAACGTACCGTTGATCCAGACGATCACGATTCCCCCTCTTCGACAGCCCCCTGTGGCTTGCCCGCAACACCCTGCCACGAAAACCCCGAACCCATGGCCCGGCATATGCGTCCCCTTGGGCATGTGCGTGACACTTCCGCACGGGTGTCGTTGAGAACGGCAAGCACGAGGGGGTGCGGAGAATGAGTCGTAGGGTTCTCGAACGTTTTCCGGCCGGCGGCCCGCGGGGCAGTTGGCCGGCGGAGGAGTTCGCCGGGGCGCGACGCGACGAGGGGGTGCCGGCCCGGGTCGTCATGGACCTGGCGTCCGACACGTTCCTGGTGATCGTCGAACAGCGGACGCCGGAGCGGGTGCGGGAGGAGTGAACCGGGCTTCGACCGCCCCTCGTTCAGGACGCCCCGCCCGCCCGCGCTCCCCCGCCCACCGCGCGCGATGCCGCCGCGGCGGCGCCGAGGAGACCCGCGTCGGTGCCCGTGAGGGCCGGGACGACGGTCAGGTTCCGGACGAAGTCGAGCGTGGCGTACGTGGCGAGGCCGCGCCGGAGCGGAGCGAAGAGGACCTCTCCGGCGCCCGCCACCCCGCCGCCGACGACCGCGATGTCGATCTCGACGAGGGCCGCCGTCGCGGCGATGCCCGCCGCGAGGGCCTGGGCGGCCCGCTCGAACGAGGCGATGGCGACCGGGTCCCCCGCGTGCGCGGCGGCGGCCACGCCGGCGGCGGAGACATCGCCGTCGGCCCCCGGGCGCCAGCCGTTCTCCAGGGCGCGGCGGGCGATGTGCGGGCCGCTGGCGATGCGTTCGACGCAGCCGCGCCCGCCGCAGGCGCAGGGCTCGCCGTTCATGTCGACCACCATGTGTCCGATGTGACCGGCGTTGCCGGTGGGGCCGGGGTGGACCTGTCCGTCGAGGACGAGGCCGCCGCCGACGCCCGTGGAGACCACGAGGCAGAGGGCGTTGTCGTGGCCCCGGGCCGCGCCGAGCCAGTGTTCGGCGGCCGTCATGGCGACGCCGTCGCCGACGAGGGTGACGGGCCGTCCGCCCGCCGCCTTGTGGACCCGTTCGACGAGCGGGTAGTCGCGCCAGCCGGGCACGTTGACCGGGCTGACGGTCCCCCGGTACGCGTCGACCGGTCCCGCGCTGCCGATGCCGACGGCCCCGGCGGCCTCCCACAGGGGCGAGCCCGCGAGGTCGGCGAGCACGTCCTCGACCGCGCGCATCACCGTCTCGCCGTCCTCATGCGCGGGCGTGGGCCGCTGGGAGCGGACGCGAATGCGTCCCTCGCCGTCGACCAGAGCGCCGGCGATCTTGGTGCCCCCGACGTCGAGGGCGACGGCGAGTCCGTCGGCGGGGCCCGTGGCGGGATCGGTGTGCATGGGCGCGGGGTCTCCAGTCGGCGACAGGCGGACGGAACCGTGTTCTTTCGTGTCCGTTCCGTACAGTCTCCCCTCCCGTGACAACGTTGTCCAGGCCCTATGCTTCGGCCAAGGAGTCGATCAGACACCGCTGTACGCCCGGCCGAACCGCTCTTCGCCCGGACGACCCGATCTTCGACGGAGGAACCGCGCACCGTGGCCGACATCGCCCGCCGCACCGAGCACCGCTACGGCAACCGGCCCACGATGAAGGACGTCGCCGCGCGCGCGGGCGTCGGCCTGAAAACGGTGTCCCGGGTCGTGAACGGCGAGCCCGGGGTCACCCCGGACACCGAGCGGCGGGTCCAGGAGGCCATCGAGATCCTCGGCTTCCGCCGTAACGACAGTGCGCGGGTCCTGCGCAAGGGCAGGACAGCGACCGTCGGCCTCGTCCTGGAGGATCTCGCCGACCCGTTCTACGGGCCGCTCAGCCGGGCCGTCGAGGAGGTCGCACGGGCGCACGGGGCCCTCCTCATCAACGGTTCCAGCGCCGAGGACCCGGCCCGGGAGCAGGAGTTGGCGCTCGCCCTGTGCGCGCGCCGGGTGGACGGCCTGATCGTCATCCCCGCCGGCGACGACCACCGCTACCTGGAGCCGGAGATCAGGGCGGGCGTCGCCACCGTCTTCGTCGACCGCCCGGCCGGCCTGATCGACGCCGACGCCGTGCTCTCCGACAGCTTCGGCGGGGCGCGCGACGGCGTGGCCCATCTGATCGCCCACGGGCACCGCCGGATCGGCTTCATCGGCGACCGCCCCCGTATCCACACCGCGTCCGAGCGGCTGCGCGGCTACCGCACGGCGATGGAGGACGCGGGCCTGCCGGTGGACGACGCCTGGGTCTCGCTGGGCTCCACGGAGCCGGAGCGGGTGAGGACGGCCGTACGGGAGATGCTGGCGGCGCCGGAGCCGGTGACGGCGCTGTTCGCGGGGAACAACCGGGTGATGGTCACGGTGGTCCGCGCCCTGGCCGGGCACCCGCGGCCGGTGGCCCTGGTCGGCTTCGACGACATGGAGCTGGCCGACCTGCTCGGCATCACGGTCATCGCCCAGGACGCGGCCGCGTTGGGCCGGACGGCGGCGGAACGCCTGTTCCGGCGCCTTGACGGAGTCGACGACGCGCCGGAGCGGGTGGTGCTCGGCACGACGTTCCTGGCCCGCGGTTCGGGCGAGATCCCGCCGCCGGCCGTCTGAGCGACGACTGTTCCAGGCCGCCGCCCCGGCGGCCCGGACGGTGTCGCCGCTACTCGGCCGAGGCCGTCAGGTCGCCTCGGCGCGGTGCGGCGAAGCGGTCGAGGGCGGCGCGGTTCATGCCGGTGAGGGCGTCGACCTCGGCGGTGTCGAGGGCGCCGCAGTCGATGCCGCGCAGCAGGTAGGAGCTGAGGGCCTTGGCGGTGGCGGGCTCGTCCATGACGTCGCCGCCCGCGTGGTTGGCGTACGCGGAGAGCCGCTTGGCGGCGGCCTCGAAGCCCTCGCGGTAGAAGGCGAAGACGGCGGCGTACCGGGTGGGGATGTGGCCGGGGTGCATGTCCCAGCCCTGGTAGTAGGCGCGGGCGAGGGCACGGCGGGTGAGGCCGTAGTGCAGGCGCCAGGCCTCGTGGACGTGCTCGGTGGTGCCGACGGGGAGGACGTTCGTGGAGCCGTCGGAGACGCGGACGCCGGTGCCGGCGGCGGCGACCTGCATGATCGCCTTGGCGTGGTCGGCGGCCGGGTGGTCGCTGGCCTGGTAGGCGGCGGAGACGCCGAGGCAGGCGCTGTAGTCGAAGGTGCCGTAGTGCAGTCCGGTCGCGCGGCCCTCGGCGGCGCCGATCATGCGGGCGACGGCGGCGGTGCCGTCGGTGGCGAGGATGGACTGGCTGGTCTCGATCTGGATCTCGAAGCCGAGGCGGCCGGCGTCGAGGCCGTGCGCCTTCTCGAAGGCCTCCAGGAGGCGGACGAAGGCGGAGACCTGCTCGGGGTAGGTGACCTTGGGGAGGGTGAGGACGAGCCCGTCGGGAAGGCCGCCGTTCTCCAGGAGGCCGGTGAGGAAGACGTCGGTGGTGCGGATGCCCCGGTCGCGCACCGCGGACTCCATGCACTTCATCCGGATGCCCATGTACGGGGCGGCCGTGCCGTTCCGGTACGCCTCCGAGATCAGCCGGGCGGCGCGGGCGGCGTCCTGGTCCTCGTCGGCGCCGGCGTAGCCGTCCTCGAAGTCGACGCGGAGGTCCTCGATGGGCTCGCGCTCCAGCTTGGCGACCACGCGGCCGTAGACGTCCTCGGCGAGGTCGTCGGAGAGGCCGAGGACGGCGGCGAAGGACTCGGCGTCGGGGGCGTGCTCGTCGAGGGCGGCGAGGGCCTGGTCGCCCCAGGAGCGGATGGTGCCGGCCTCGAAGACGTTGCCGGGGACGTAGACGGTGTGGACGGGCTGACGGGTGCCGGGGTCTCCCGGGTAGCGGCGGTCCAGCTCGGCGTCCACCGCTGCGAGGGAGGCGCTGATGCCCTCGCTGACCGCGCCCGCGAGGCTCGTCGACACCTTCTCCTGCTGACCCATCCCACATCCTCCTATTTTCCGCTTCACGGAATCAACAATCCGTATAGCGAAGTTAGTAGTCCGTCGGGACCTGCGTCAATGGCTGTCCGAAACGACCGGGGGCCGCGCGGTGATCATCACCACGCGGCCCCCGGACCGTACAGAAGCGCAGGTCACACCTGCGGTGTCAGTCAGCCCTTGCGGGACTTGACCTCTTCGGTCAGCTGCGGGACGACGTCGAAGAGGTCGCCCACCACGCCGTAGTCGACCAGGTCGAAGATCGGCGCCTCGGCGTCCTTGTTGATCGCGACGATCGTCTTCGAGGTCTGCATGCCCGCGCGGTGCTGGATCGCGCCGGAGATGCCGGAGGCGATGTACAGCTGCGGCGACACCGACTTGCCGGTCTGGCCGACCTGGTTGGAGTGCGGGTACCAGCCGGCGTCGACCGCGGCACGCGAGGCGCCGACGGCGGCACCGAGCGAGTCGGCGAGGGCCTCGATGATCGCGAAGTTCTCGGCACCGTTGACGCCACGGCCACCGGAGACCACGATCGCGGCCTCGGTCAGCTCCGGGCGGCCGGTCGACTCGCGCGGGGTGCGGGCGACGATCTTGGTGCCGTGCGCCTGCTCCGAGAAGGAGACGGCGAGCGCCTCGACGACACCGGCGGCCGGCGCGGCCTCGACGGGAGCCGAGTTCGGCTTGACCGTGATGACCGGGGTGCCCTTGGAGACACGGGACTTGGTGGTGAAGGAGGCGGCGAACGCGGACTGCGTCGCGACCGGGCCCTCGTCACCGGCCTCCAGGTCCACGGCGTCGGTGATGATGCCCGAACCGATGCGGACCGCGAGGCGGGCCGCGATCTCCTTGCCCTCGGCGGAGGACGGCACGAGCACGGCGGCCGGGGAGACAGCCTCGTACGCGGCCTGGAGGGCCTCGACCTTCGGGACGACGAGGTAGTCGGTGAACTCGGGGGCGTCGGCGGTCAGGACCTTCACCGCGCCGTGCTCGGCCAGGACGGCGGCGGTGTCGGCGGCGCCGTTGCCGAGGGCGAGCGCGACCGGCTCGCCGATACGGCGGGCGAGGGTCAGCAGCTCCAGGGTGGGCTTGCGGACGGCTCCGTCGACGTGGTCGACGTAGACGAGAATCTCAGCCATGGGACTTCAATCTCCTGCGAACGAAAGGGGCGGTCTGAGGGGCTCGCGCGAGCCTTAGATGAACTTCTGGCCCGCGAGGAACTCGGCGAGCTGCTTGCCGCCCTCGCCCTCGTCCTTGACGATCGTGCCGGCGGTGCGCGCCGGACGCTCGGCGGCCGAGTCGACCGCGGTCCACGCACCCTCGAGACCCACTTCCTCGGCCTCGATGTCGAGGTCGGAGAGGTCCAGGGACTCCACCGGCTTCTTCTTGGCGGCCATGATGCCCTTGAAGGAGGGGTAGCGCGCCTCGCCCGACTGGTCGGTCACGGACACGACCGCCGGGAGGGAGGCCTCCAGCTGCTCGGAGGCGGTGTCGCCGTCGCGACGGCCGGTCACCTTGCCGTCCTCGATCTTCACCTCGGAGAGCAGCGTGACCTGCGGGACGCCCAGACGCTCGGCGAGGATCGCCGGGAGGACACCCATGGTGCCGTCGGTGGAGGCCATACCGGCGATGACGACGTCGTAACCGGTCTTCTCGATGGCCTTGGCGAGCACGAGCGAGGTGCCCATGACGTCGGTGCCGTGCAGATCGTCGTCCTCGACGTGGACGGCCTTGTCGGCGCCCATGGACAGCGCCTTGCGCAGCGCGTCCTTGGCGTCCTCGGGGCCGACGGTGAGGACGGTGACCTCGGCGTCGTCGGCCTCTTCGGCGATCTGGAGCGCCTGCTCGACCGCGTACTCGTCGAGCTCCGACAGCAGGCCGTCGACGTCGTCGCGGTCGACGGTCAGGTCATCGGCGAAGTGCCGGTCGCCAGTGGCGTCGGGCACGTACTTCACACAGACAACGATCCTCAAGCTCACGCCGGCTCTCCTACTGCATCGTCATAACTGGGCTGCCTTGTTGCTCGCAGCATAGGCGCCTGAAGGGCGGGTTTCCGGTCGGGGCGCCGGACGCCCCGACCGAAATATTACTCGTCAGTACACCCAGTTTGTTACCAGTAAGCAAGCGCTCAGCGTGTGATCTGCCCAACGCGCGGAGAGCGGCGCGGCGGGGGAACTCTCAGTCGCGCAGCGCGTTGAAGCGGCCGTGGTGGTAGAGGAGCGGCCGGCCCGCCCCGTCCGGGTCTCCGGCGACGGCCTGCGCGATCACGATCCGGTGGTCGCCGGCCGGCACCCTGGCCACCACGCGGCAGACCAGCCAGGCGAGTACGCCGTCGAGTACGGGTACGCCCTCGGGTCCCACGCTCCAGCGGGTCCCCTCACCGAAGCGGTCGGCGCCGCTGCGCGCGAAGGTGGCGGCCAGCTCCTGCTGGTGCTCGCCGAGTATGTGCACGCCGATGTGCTCGGCCTCCGCGAGCACGGGCCAGCTGGAGGAGGTCGTGCCCACCCCGAAGGAGATCAGCGGGGGTTCGGCGGCGACGGAGTTGAGCGAGGTCGCCGTGAAGCCGACGGGGCGCTCCCCGTGCGCGGTGACGACCGCGACACCGGCCGCGTGCCGGCGGAAGACGGAGCGGAGCAGATCCGGCGAGGCCTGCCGGGGTGCGCCGATCGTGGGAACGGTGCCGAGTCGGAGGTCGGGCGTGACCGTCATGGAGTTGTCCTTCTGCGAGGGAGGCATGAGAGAGGTCCGGGGGTGGTCAGACACCCGGACAGCGCGCGCTCGCGTTGCGGGCCAGGTCCACGTGGGTCCGGCCGTAGAGAAGGAGTTCTGGGGGCACACCGTCAGGGTGACGATCGTTGCCGCGTGCAGTCAAGTGCGTACCGCGATGTGGGAGAAGTGTCACCGCGTCAGACCGCCCGCCCCAGGGCGGCGATGACGTCCGCCTTGCGCGGCTGTCCGGCGGCACGGCGGACGACGCGGCCCGTCCGGTCGAGGACCAGCACGGTGGGGGTCCTGGCGATGCCGAGCGCGCGCACGAGATCGAGCCGCTCCTCGGCGTCGATCTCCACATGCCCTACGCCCGGCACCATCGCGGCGACCTCGGCGAGGGTGCGGCGGGTGGCCCGGCAGGGCTGGCAGAAGGCGGTGGAGAACTGGACGAGGGTGGCGCGCTCCCCCAGCTCGACGCCGAGCGCGTCCGGTCCGAGCACCTCGGTCACCCCTGTCCCCTCTCTCTTTCGCACCCTGTCATGAGGTGCAGCGTCGCACGGGAGCGTTCGATTCCCGCCACGACCACCGCGAGTGACGAGAATCTCCCTGTACGAAGCCGCCTGGACTGGTCACGGCGGCCCACATGGGGCACGATCTGCCCAAAGCCGAAAACCTACGGCTGCGTAACTTCCGCCGGGAGAACCCTCCCCAGGCACAGAAGAAGGGTTCCTCTCAGATGGCAGAACTCGTGTATCGGCCGGTCATCGGCGCCGCACTGACCATGTTCAAGGCGCTCGACCTGAAGATCGACACGCAGGGTTCGGAGCACATTCCGCGCACGGGCGGCGCGGTGCTCGTCAGCAACCACATCAGCTATCTGGACTTCATCTTCACGGGCCTGGCCGCACTGCCGCAGAAGCGTCTCGTGCGCTTCATGGCGAAGGACTCGGTCTTCCGGCACAAGGTCTCGGGGCCGCTGATGCGCGGCATGAAGCACATCCCGGTGGACCGTTCGCAGGGCGAGCACGCCTACAAGCACGCGCTCGAGTCGCTGCGGGCCGGTGAGATCATCGGCGTCTTCCCCGAGGCGACCATCTCCCAGTCGTTCACGCTCAAGGGCTTCAAGACGGGTGCGGCGCGCCTCGCCCAGGAGGCCGGGGTTCCGCTCATCCCGATGGCACTCTGGGGGACGCAGCGCGTCTGGACCAAGGGCCGTCCGCGCAACTTCAAGCGCAGCCACATCCCGGTGACGATCCGTGTCGGCGAGCCCGTCGAGGCTCCCGCCGATCAGTACGCCGGCGCGATCACGCGGCGGCTGCGCGAGCGCGTCCAGGAGCTCCTGGAGGCCGCGCAGCGCGCCTACCCGGTGCGCCCCAAGGACGCGAGCGACACCTGGTGGGTGCCCGCGCACCTCGGGGGTACGGCTCCGACGCCGGCCCAGGTCAAGGAAGCGGGCTGACGGCTGCGCGGACGCGCGCCACTGCACCGTTCGAACGAAGAACCGTTACCTCGGGTCCCGGACGGTGATCCACCGCGGGTCCCGCATGGCGATCCACCGCGGTCCCGCACGGCGATCTACTCCGGATCCCGCACGGTGATCCGAACCCCCGGGCTGAGCTTCTCCAGCGACTCCGCCAGCTCGGCACCGGCCGCGAGGAGCTCCTCCCCGGTCATGGGGGCGAGCGCCTCAAGCAGGAAGAACGCGTCGACGGTGTCGTCGTCGATGCGGGTACGGGGGCCCTGGCGCCAGTTCCAGCGGCGGCAGGTCACGCCCTCCTCGTCGCACCAGACGATCTCCCCCGGCTCGGGGTGCTCCACGGCCTCCGCCCCGCCCGCCATGGTGACGAAGGGCTCGTCGCCGATGGCCCGGACCAGACGCATCGCGCCCCGGATCCTGCCCAGGTCCTCTCCGCCGACCGGGATGAGGTGGGCGACGCTGACCGCGTTGTAGGCGTCGACGAGCCGGTTGATCCGGGGCAGCCCACCGTCCGCGAGCGCGCGCCTGGCCAGCGCCTCCGCGGAGTTGCGGGTACGGGAAGGCTTGGCGCCGAACGCGGTGTACGCGGCGCGCCAGGCGGCGATGTGCGGGTCCTGGTCCGGGGTCCGGCCGTCGAGGCGCTCGGCGAGCCGCCGCGCGGCCTCGTCGAGAAGGGCCGAACTGGCGTCATCGCTGGGGCCGTTGATCAGCCCGTGGGCCTCGATCACCAGAGCGGTGAAGCCGGGTACGAGGGTGCGCACCTCGTCGGAGACGGTGAGCGTGAGATTCATGATCCGCCGTTCGCTGGTGTCCGAGGTCAGAGCTCCGTGGGGAGCGTCCGCCAGAGGTTCGGCCGGTCGGGTGCGGCGCGCAGCGCGTCCAGAACAGCCGGGTGTGGTTCAGCATAGAGCACTGGATAATCCACTTCATTGCACTCCGGTCGTACCTTCCACGCCAGCCGCTCCTCCCTCAGGGAGAACTGGGCGTCGACGCCGGGCTTGTTTCCACGTACGTCCTGACGAGCCCAGGCCCGTTCGCCGGGGAGCAGGACGGCGACGAGGCCGTGGATCACCGGGTTCGAGCCGTCGTCGTCGGCGAGCCGCTGGTAGCAGAGGGCGGCCGGGACGCCACGGGCCCGCAGGAGCGCCGCGTACGCGATCGACTTGGCGTAGCAGATGCCGGTGCGCTGCTCCAGGACGTCCGAGGCGCGCCAGGTGACGCGCGGGTCGCCGGCGTCAGCGGAGTGCGGGACGGTGTCGCGCACGCAGGCGAAGGCCGCTTCGGCGTATGCGTATGCGTCGGGGTGCCCTCCGGAGAGGTGGTTCACCACGGCACGGACCGTCGGATGCTCATGGTCGACGGCTTCGCTCGCGGCCAGGTAGGCGGCGATGTCGGGGTTCTGCTGGACGAGTTCCATGCGTTCCATGCGGGTGGAGCGTACGGAAACGGCCGGACGGAAGTCAATGACTTTCCATCCGGCCGTATATTCATGCAGCGACTAGCGGGCCAGCTCTTCCTTCAGGGCCTGGAGGAAGGCGTCCACGTCGTCCTCCGTGGTGTCGAAGGCGCACATCCAGCGCACGTCTCCGGCCGACTCGTCCCAGAAGTAGAAGCGGAAGCGCTCCTGGAGCCGCCGGGTCACGTCGTGCGGCAGGCGGGCGAAGACCGCGTTGGCCTGCACCGGGTAGAGGATCTCCACCCCGTCGACCTCGCGCACCCCGGCGGCGAGGCGCTGGGCCATCGCATTGGCGTGGCGGGCGTTGCGCAGCCACAGGTCCTTCGCGAGGAGGGCCTCCAGCTGCACCGACACGAAGCGCATCTTCGACGCGAGCTGCATCGACAGCTTGCGCAGATGCTTCATGTGGCTGACCGCGTCGGGGTTGAGGACGACGATCGCCTCGCCGAAGAGCATGCCGTTCTTCGTGCCGCCGTACGAGATGACGTCGACGCCCACCGCGTTGGTGAACGCGCGCATCGGTACGTCGAGCGAGGCGGCGGCGTTGGCTATCCGGGCCCCGTCGAGGTGCACCTTCATGCCCTTGGCGTGGGAGTGCTCGACGATCGCTCGGATCTCGTCCACCGTGTAGACGGTGCCGAGCTCCGTGTTCTGGGTGATCGAGACGACCTGCGGCATCGCCCGGTGCTCGTCCTCCCAGCCCCAGGCCTGCCGGTCGATCAGCTCGGGGGTGAGCTTGCCGTCCGGGGTCGGCACGGTGAGCAGCTTGAGGCCGCCCATCCGCTCCGGCGCCCCGCCCTCGTCCACGTTGATGTGCGCGGACTCGGCGCAGATGACAGCGCCCCAGCGGTCGGTGAGCGCCTGGAGCGCGGTCACGTTCGCCCCGGTCCCGTTGAAGACCGGGAAGGCCTCGGCGGTGGGGCCGAAGTGGCTGTGCATGATCCGCTGGAGGTGCTCGGTGTACTGGTCCTCGCCGTAGGCGACCTGGTGGCCGTCGTTGGCGAGGGCGAGGGCCGCGAGGACCTCGGGGTGGGCGCCGGCGTAGTTGTCGCTGGCGAAGCCCCGGACCGACGGGTCGTGGTGACGACGTGCGTCGGTCCTGGGGCCGAGTGCCGCGGTCACGGCTTGGGGGTCAGCCACAGACGCTGTCCATTCACTTCCTGGGCGGGCCTGCTCCACAGACCGGCGATCTCGTCGGCCAGGACCGTGACGTCGGTGAAGCCCGCGAACTTCGCGTTGGGGCGTTCGGCGCGCATGGCGTCGTGCACCAATGCCTTGATCACCAGGATCGCAGCCGCCGCCTGGGGGCCGTCGTCGCCCCCCAGCTTGCGGAACGAGTCGGCCATGGCGAGGGTCCAGGCCTCGGCGGCCGCCTTGCCGGCGTTGTACGCGGCGTTGTTGGCGAGCGGCTTGTGCGCGCCGACCTGGCTGACCAGGGCGTATCGCCCGCGGCCACCGGCCCGCAGCAGTCCGTCGTGGAAGGCCAGCGAGGTGTGCTGGACCGTACGGATCAGGAGCTTCTCCAGGAAGTCCCAGTCCGCGAGGTCGGTCTCCGTGAAGGAGGCGCTGCCGCGCCAGCCGCCGACGAGGTGGACCAGGCCGTCGATCCGGCCGAACTCCTTCTCGGTCTTCGCGGCCCAGTCGCGTGTGGCGTCCAGGTCGAGCAGGTCGACGGTGTCACCGACGACCTTGGCGCCGCCGTGCGCGTAGCGGGCGGCGTCGACGGCCTCCGCGAGGCGCGCCGGGTCGGCGTCGGCGCCGACGACGGTCGCGCCCGCTTCGGCGAGACGCATCAGCGTCGCGCGGCCCGCCGGGCCGGCCGCACCGGCGACCGCGATGACGGCGCCGTCGAGCGGCCCGCCGTTTCCGTTGGCGTTCATGGGCGACGCCTCCTCCGTGTCCTCCGTACGAGCGCTCACGCGGCAGCCCGCTCGGCCCGCTCGGTCCGCGAGACGTCGGCGGCGGTGATCCCCTTGGTGTCGGCGATCACGCCCTTCAGCTTCTTGGCGAGGGCCTCAAAGAACATGCTGAGCGGAAACTCGTCCGGAAGCACGTCGTCGACGAGCTTGCGGGGCGGGAGGGAGAGGTCGAGGGCGTCGGGGCCCTTGGCCCACTTCGATCCCGGGTGCGGGGCGAGGTAGGTGGAGACCAGCTCGTACGCCTTGAACCAGTGGACGAGCTTGGGGCGGTCGATGCCGTCGCGGTAGAGCTTCTCGATGTCGGCACAGAGCTGGTTGGTGACCTCGGGGGCCCGCTGCCAGTCGATCTTGAGGGTGTTGTCCGTCCAGCGCACCACGTCGTTCTTGTGGAGGTACGCGAAGAGGAGCTGGCCGCCGAGACCGTCGTAGTTGCGGTTGCGGTCGCCGGAGAGCGGGAAGCGGAACATCCGGTCGAAGAGGACCGCGTACTGCACGTCACGGCCGTGGGTGTTGCCCTCGGCCTCCAGCTTCACGGCCTCCTTGAAGGCGGTGAGGTCGCAGCGGAGCTCTTCCAGGCCGTACATCCAGAAGGGCTGGCGCTGCTTGATCATGAAGGGGTCGAAGGGCAGGTCGCCGTGGCTGTGGGTGCGGTCGTGGACCATGTCCCAGAGCACGAAGGCCTTCTCGCAGCGCTCCTGGTCGTCGATCATCGCGGCGATGTCGGCGGGCAGCTGGATACCGAGGGTGTCGACGGCGGCCTCGGTGACCTTGCGGAAGCGGGCGGCCTCACGGTCGCAGAAGATGCCGCCCCAGGTGAAGCGCTCGGGGGCCTCGCGGACGGCGATGGTCTCCGGGAAGAGGACGGCCGAGTTGGTGTCGTACCCGGCGGTGAAGTCCTCGAAGGTGATGCCGCAGAAGAGCGGGTTGTCGTAGCGGGTGCGCTCCAGCTCGGAGAGCCACTCCGGCCACACCATGCGGAGCACGACGGCTTCGAGGTTGCGGTCGGGGTTGCCGTTCTGCGTGTACATCGGGAACAGCACCAGGTGCTGGAGCCCGTCGACGCGGTCGGCGGCCGGCTGGAAGGCGAGCAGCGAGTCCAGGAAGTCCGGGACGGTGAAGCCGCTCTCGGCCCACTTGCGCAGGTCGGTGGCGAGGGCGCGGTGGTAGGCGCCGTCGTGCGGGACGAGCGGGGAGAGCTGCTCGACCGCGGCGGTGACCCGGTCGAGGGTCAGCTCGGCCACGGCTCGGGCAGGCGCGTCCTCGCGCTCGAAGTCGATGGAGCCGTCCGCGCTCTGCCAGGCGCGGATCTCCTCCACGGCATTCTTGAGCTCGGGCCAGGCGGGGTGGTCGATCACCCGGGCGGCGGTGGATATCCCCCCACCAGTCACGTCCTGCACAAGAATTTCCGTCATGCCTCTTCCTCCACAGGAGAACCTCGCGTCAAGACACCGTAACCATTGACGCTTCTTCGCCACAAGGGGGTCCAAGAGAAATTATCCTGCGCGACCCCCCTGATCGCAGAAGTTTTTCCTGTCAGTCAGGGGGGAGGCCACCCTTCCGCCGTGTTGCTCGCCGTGTTGCCGGCTGCGTGGCTCAGCTCAGCGGCTTCACCAGGAGCTCGAACTCCAGGTCGTCGCGCTGGGGCACACCGAAGCGCTCGTCGCCGTACGGGAACGGGGTCGTCCGCCCGGTACGGCGGTAGCCGCGGCGCTCGTACCAGGCGATGAGCTCCTCCCGTACGGAGATCACCGTCATGTGCATCTCGCGGGCGTCCCACAGCACCCGCACCCGGCGCTCGGCCTCCGCGATGATCTGCTTGCCGAGGCCCGCGCCCTGCAGCTCGGGGCGGACCGCGAACATGCCGAAGTAGGCGGCCTCGCCGCGGTGCTCCAGCTGGCAGCAGGCGACGATCTCGCCGTCGCGCTCGACGACCAGGAGCCGGCTGCCGGGCGCGGTGATCACGGCGGCCACGCCGTCGGGGTCGGTGCGCTGCCCCTGGAGGATGTCCGCCTCGGTGGTCCAGCCGCCCCGGCTCGCGTCGCCCCGGTAGGCCGACTCGACGAGCGGTACGAGGGCCGGGACATCGTCCAGGACCGCCTCGCGATAGCTGATCCGGCCGGTCTCCTGCGACGTGGCGGTGTCCATGTGAACGGGGCTCCCCTCGGGCGCTGACGATCGCCGTACGCGATCGTCCCGAGCCTACTTGGCTGCCTCACCCCGTCCTCCGCACCTTTCACTCCCCTCTCGTACGCCTGTGCGCGCCTGTGCGCCCGCGTGTGCCCGGTCGACTGTGGGCAACCTCCCGAGAGGGGACGGCGTCGAGGGGGAGGTGTGCCGTGCACGGACCGGCCCTGTCCGGATGGTTGATGGTCGTGCTCTGCGCGGTGACGGGCGTGTACTGCCTGCTGCGGATGCGCGCGTGCGCCGGCGAGGAGCGGCGGGCCGCGGGGGGCGAGGCGGTGATGGGCTTCGGGATGGCGTCGATGGCGCTGCCCGCGGCGGTGCTCACGCCGCCGGAGTGGAGCTGGGCGGTGTACGCGGCGGTGTTCGGCGGCGCGACGCTGCACGGTCTCGCGGCGGTCCGGCGCGGCGGGCACCATCTGCACCATCTGGTCGGCTCGCTCGCCATGGTCTACATGGCGGTGTCGATGGCGGCGCCCGCCACGGGGGCGCACACGGGGCACACGGCGGGCACCGCGGGTGGCATACCCGTACTCACGGGCGGGCTGCTCCTCTATTACATGGTGTACGTGCTGCACGCGGGCGCGAGACTCGTGCCGGTCGCGATACCGGCGGCGTCGATCCCGGCGGGCGGCACGGCGTCAGGAGCGGGGCGGGTACCGGGGCCGGCCTGGGCGACCCGGCCGGAGCTGGCCCTCGCCTGCCGACTGTCGATGGCACTCGCGATGCTGGCCATGCTGGTGACCCTGTGAGGACCGCCGACCGGTAGGGCAACGGGCAACGAAACCGTGGCGTACGTCACTTGCCGCCCGCGGGCATACCCCCGACCAGTACCGCACTCATAGGCTGACGCCCATGTGGGTCTCCCTCGCGCTGCTCCTGCTCGGCGTTCTGACCGCCCTCGCCGCCCCCCGGCTGCTGTCGCGGGCGGACTGGGTGGAGCGAGAACCCGTGGTGGCCCTCTGGGTGTGGCAGTGCGTGGTCGCCGCCGTACTGCTGAGCTTCGCGCTCTCCATGACGTTCAGCGCGTCGACCGCCTGGCAGGCCGTTCGGGGGCAGGTCTTCGCGCCCGCGCCGCGCGCGGTGGTCGACGCGTACGAACTGGGGACGACCGGGCCCTGGTCCGCGGTGCTCGCGGTGGCCCTGGCGGCCGGCGGGGTCTGGTCCGGGGCGATGCTGGGCCGGGAGTTCAGCCAGGCGCGGGCCCGGCGCAGACAGCGCCGCTGCGATCTGCTCGTCCGCGCGCCCCTGCTGCCCGGGGAGCAGCCGGGCAGCGAGCGTCTCGTGGTCCTGGAGGGCGAGCGGGCGAACGCCTGGTGGCTGGCGGGGAGTACGCCCCAGCTGGTCATCACGACGGCGGCGCTGCGGCGCCTGAAGGGGCGCCAGCTGGACGCCGTCCTGGCGCACGAGCAGGGGCACGCGCGCGCACGGCACGACTGGCTGCTGCACTGCTCGGCGGCGCTGGCCGCCGGCTTCCCGGGGATCCCGGTCTTCGCGGCCTTCCGTGAGGAGATGCACCGGCTGGTGGAGCTGGCCGCCGACGATGTGGCCTCGCGCCGGTTCGGGCGGCTGACGATCGCGCTCGCCCTGGTCGAACTGAACGAGGACCGGGGCGTGTTCGGGCCGGGCCAGGCCCCGTACGGCGACCTGCCGCAGCGGGTGAACCGTCTGCTGACCGCGGCGCCCCGGCTCACGGCCGGCCGTCGGCTCCGTCTCACCGCGGCCGCTTCCCTGGTGCCGGTGGTCCCGGTGCTCGTGGCCTTCGTCCCGGCGCTCAGCGCGCTGGGACAGGGGTGACGTCAGGCGCGCCGGTCCGGGCGCGCGCGACGGCGCGCGCGGGGAGCGCGAAGGATCGTCCGGGGCTGCTCGTCGGGCAGGATCGACTCATGCGCTCCTCCGCCGTGATCTCCGGGGTCCTGGCCGTTCTCCTGCTCGTCCTCGTCGCGGTGGGGTGGGCGCCCCTGCTCTCCTTCGACCGGTCGGTGGTCGAGACGCTCCACCGTGACGCGGTGGCCGACCCCGGGCTCACGCAGGCGCACCGCATCCTCAGCGACTGGGTGTGGGACCCGTGGACGATGCGCGCCCTGGCCGCCGCGGCCGTGGTGCTGCTGTGGTGGCGGCGGGAGCGGCGCCTTGCCGTCTGGGTGGCCGCGACGAGCCTGCTCGCGGTGGGGCTCCAGCAGGGCCTCAAGACACTGGTGGGGCGGGCTCGGCCGCAGTGGACCGACCCGGTCGACTCGGCGCGCTACGCCGCCTTCCCGTCCGGGCACGCGATGACGGCCATGGTCACCTGCGGGCTGCTGCTCTGGGTGCTGTCCCTGCGATGGCGGGACGAGTGGCGCGGCTGGGGCACGCTCGCGGGCGTGGCGCTCGTCTCGGTGCTCGGGGTCGGCTGGACCCGGGTCTACCTGGGCGTGCACTGGCCCACGGACGTGCTCGGGGGCTGGCTGCTCGGCTGGTGCTGTGTCGCCGTGGCGGTCCTGACGTACCGCTGGAGCGAGCGGCGCGTCCCCCGGCCCGGCTCCGAAGACGCCCATGACAAGGGGAGCAGAATGGGAGGAACAGGATGAAGCCGCCTGTTCTGGACGATCCCCCGTGTCGCCCAGAACAGACGGCATCCCCGGCGGTCTGCCACACGGGCATGCCGACGGGATGCGCCGAGTATATTGGCTGGCAGCCAGTCAACGCAGGAGTCCAGCATGTCCCCGCGTAGCCCATCGGTCAATGAAGAGCTTCGACGCAGGTCCCGGGAGCGCATTCTGCAGGCCACGGTGGAGCTGGTCGACACGCACGGCTACGAGGCGACGACGCTCGGCGACATCGCGGAGCGGGCCGGTTCGGCGCGGGGGCTGATCTCGTACTACTTCCCCGGCAAGCGGCAGCTTCTGCAGGCTGCGGTGCACCGGCTGATGCATCTCACCCTGGAAGAGGCTCTGGAGCGCGAGCCGCGCACGGAGGACGGCCGCGAGCGCATGGCGCGCGCGATCGACGCGATCCTGGGGCTCGCGGCGGAGCGCCCCACCCTGATGCGGACCCATATGGCGGGAATCCTGCAGGCCGAGGGGTTCGTGCAGTGCGAGGAGCAGCAGCGCCTCGCGTTCCTGCTGCGGGACACGGTCACGCGGTACGGGTCCGAGGACGTGGACACGGACTATCCGATGCTGCGTGCCCTGCTGATGGGTGCGGTGGTGGCGGTGCTGCTTCCCGGCGCCAAGATGCCGCTGGCGCGGCTGCGGTCGGAGCTGTTCCACCGCTACGGCCTGGACTGGGAGGCGGGCGCGCCGCCGGACGGGGGTCCGCCCGACGGCGCGCCGTCGCTCAGGCCGTCAGCCGGCCGTCGTGAGCCGACGGCCGGCGCTCACGACTCCGGTCAGTCGTCGAAGTCGAAGTAGTCCGGCTGGGTCTGGACGTTGAGCTCGTCCATCCGGATCCGCTTCGCGGGGTCGGTACGGCGGTCGGAGAGCTTCAGGACGTCGAAGCCCTTGGCGATGTCGTTCGAGTAGATGTAGCCGTTGTAGTAGTACGCGGACCACGAGCCACCGGTCGCGACGGTGGTGGCGGACAGCGGACCGCGCTCGAAGTAGGCGATCTCCTTGGGCTTGCGGGAGTCGGTGAAGTCCCAGACGGAGACGCCGCCCTGGTACCAGGCCTGGACCATGAGGTCCTTGCCCTTGACCGGGATCAGCGAGCCGTTGTGGGCGACACAGTTCTCGGTGTCGGCCTGGTGGCGCGGGATCTTGAAGTAGCTGCGGAAGACGAGCTTGCTCTTCTTGCCCTTGCCGACGATGTCGTAGATGCCGTCGGCACCGCGGTTCGGACCGACCACGGCGTTGCAGGTGGCCGCGCCGCCGCCGCCGAGCTCGTCGGTGAAGACGACCTTGTTGGCCTTCTGGTTGAAGGTCGCGGAGTGCCAGAACGCGAAGTTGACGTTGTCCTGGACCTGGTCGATCACCCGCGGGTGCGCGGGGTCCTCGATGTCGAAGAGGATGCCGTCACCCATGCAGGCGCCGGCCGCGAGGTCCTTCTCCGGCAGCACGGTGATGTCGTGGCAGCCCGTGGTCTTGGAGACACCCGGGTTGGTCGGACCGCCCGGGTTGCCGCCGCCGTCCGGGCCCTCGCCCGGGAAGAGAACGGGGAAGCTCACGATCGCGGCCTTCTCGGGCGCCTTGCGGGGCACCTTGATGACCGAGATGCCGTCGTGCGGGGGCTGGCAGTCCGGGAACGCGGCGTTGGGCGAGTACGAGGAGACGTAGACGTACACGTCCTTGCGCTTCGGCACCAGCGTGTGGGTGTGCGAACCACAGGCGGTCTCGACGGCGGCGACGTACTTCGGGTTGGCGATGTCGCTGATGTCGAAGATCTTCATGCCCTCCCAGGATTCCTTCACCGAGGCGGGCTGCGAGGTGCTGGTGCAGGAGTTGTCGCTGCGGGAGGAGTCCGTCGAGAGGAAGAGCAGGTCCCCGGAGACGGAGATGTCGTTCTGGGAACCCGGGCAGAGGACCTGGGCGACGGTCTTCGGGGCCTTCGGGTTGCTGATGTCGAAGATCCGGAAGCCGTCGTAGTTGCCGGCGAAGGCGTACTTGCCCTGGAACGCGAGGTCCGAGTTGGTGCCCGGGAGGGCGTCCTTGGGGATGTTGGCGAGGTGCTCGATGTTCGAGCTGTGGACGATCTCGTCCACGCCGGGTATCTCACCGCTCTGTATCGCCGAGCGCGCCTCGGCCGCCTGCTCCGAGGAGACCTTGCCCTGGACGAGGGCGTCGCCGGGGTCGGGGGTCGCGGTGGCGGGGCCGGCCACGAGCAGTGTGGCCATCAGCCCGGCCGCGGCGGATGCCACTCCCAGGCGTCTGAGCCGGGCACGCGGGTCGCGCGTGATGGACGTGGTACGCGGGGTACGCAACGAAGTCACTCCGTCCTCCCTGGTATCCGTTCAGCGTTGAACGGGTGTTGGACCCCGGCAGTATCTTCCTTGCCGTGCACATCTCAACAGATGGCAACACAGACGTAATGAAGGTTTTTGATCGGTCACCCCGAGAAAAGTGCTAGGAACGGTCACTGTCCCCGCAAGAACATCTGGAGGTCGCGTTGTTGATCCGCCGTCAGCGTGCCGTCGTCGCCGTGGCCCTGTCCGCCGTCGCCGTACTCGCCCTGGCCGCCTGCGAGTCGGGGCCCGACAAGGGCACCCCGGAGGCCAAGGCCTCGACCGGGACCACGGTGGTCGCGCCGGGCAAGCCCGGTGAACCGGCCAGGCGGATATCCCCGGAGGAGGCCGCGAAGCTGCTCCCGGACGAGAGCCCGAACGGCGCCGACTTCACCTATGTGCAGATGATGGTCGTACACCACCGACAGGCCCTGACGATGACGGCGCTGGCCCCCCAACGGGCGGGTTCACCCCAGGTCAAGAAGGTGGCCGAGCGGATCGCGGCGGCACAGCAGCCCGAGATCGGCGCGATGGAAGGTTGGCTGAAAAACAACGGTGGCCCGCGCGAACAGGCGGGCCACGACCATCACGCGATGCCGGGCATGGCGACCGAGGCGCAGCTGAAGGAACTGAGGAACGCGAAGGGCAAGGCCTTCGACGAACTGTTCCTGAAGCTGATGATCACGCACCACGAGGGGGCGGTGACGATGGCCGCCGAGGTCCTGAGCGAGGGCAACAACGTCCTCGTGGAGGAGATGGCGAACGACGTGATCGCTCAGCAGACGGCGGAGATCGGGAGGATGCGGGGGCTCTAGGCGGGGCTGTGGGCGGGCGCGGGCCGGCCTGCGGGGCGCGCGCCCGTACCCCCTAGGCCGTCTCGTCCTCACGGGCGGCCTGGGCTCCGGCCGCCGCCAGGACCGCGCCGAGGAGGCCCGGGAAGAGGGCTTCGAGGTCGTCCTCGCGCAGGGCGTTCAACTTGGCCGTGCCGCGGTACGTCTGCTGGATGACGCCACCCTCGCGCAGCACCCGGAAGTGGTGCGTCGTCGTGGACTTGGTCACCGGGAGGTCGAAGTACGAGCAGCTCAGCTCGGCGCGCTCGCGCGCCATGTCCCGCACGATCCGCAGACGCACCGGATCCGAGAGCGCGTGCAGCACCGCCTCCAGGCGGATCTGGTCGCGCGTGGGGTGTTCGAGGGCGCGGGGGCTGGTGGCGGTCGTCATGGCGGCGGCTCCACTTCATCCGGGATACGGGCCATTGTACGAGAACCCTCGTAGTTTGACAGACGCCGTACTACGATGGTTACCGTACTAGCGTCCTTCGAGGCATCCCGAAACGGAGTCCGTCATGAGCGTCGCCCTGTTCGAGCCCTACACCCTGAGGTCGCTGACCGTCCCCAACCGGGTCTGGATGGCACCGATGTGCCAGTACTCGGCGGAGATGACCGGACCCGACGCGGGTGTCGCCACGGACTGGCACTTCGCCCACTACGCCTCCCGGGCCACCGGCGGCACCGGACTGATCCTGGTCGAGGCGACCGCCGTAGCCCCCGAGGGCCGGATCAGCCCGGCGGACCTCGGCCTCTGGAACGACACCCAGACCGAGGCCCTCCGGCGGATCGCCACTTTCCTCAAGGAGCACGGCACCGTCCCCGGCATCCAGATCGGGCACGCGGGCCGCAAGGCCTCGACCAAGCGCCCCTGGGAGGGCCGCGGGCCCGTCCCCGAGGGCGGCCCCCGCTGGCAGCCCGTCGCACCTAGCCCGGTCGAGTTCGCCGAGGGCTACCCGGTACCGACCGAGCTGACCGTCGAGAAGATCCAGGAGATCACCGGCCAGTTCGCGGACGCGGCCCGCCGCGCCCTCGACGCCGGCTTCCAGGTCATCGAGGTGCACGGCGCCCACGGCTACCTGATCGGCGAGTTCCTCTCCCCGCACAGCAACCACCGCACCGACGCGTACGGCGGTTCCTTCGAGAACCGGACCCGCCTCGCCCTGGAGGTCGTCGACGCCGTGCGGTCCGTGTGGCCCGAGGAGCTCCCCGTCTTCTTCCGCATCTCGGCCACCGACTGGCTGGAGGAGCAGGGCTGGACGGTCGACGAGACCGTACGGTTCGCCGCGCTGCTCCGTGAGCACGGCGTCGATCTCCTCGACGTCTCCAGCGGTGGCAACGGCGGACCGGCCGAGATCCCGGTGGGCCCCGGCTACCAGGTCCCCTTCGCGGCCCGCGTCAAGGCCGAGACCGGGCTGCCCGTGGCCGCCGTCGGCCTGATCACCGAGAGCGGGCAGGCCGAGAAGATCGTCGCCAACGGCGAGGCGGACGCGGTCCTCCTCGGCCGCGAGCTGCTGCGCGACGCCTCCTGGGCCCGCCGCGCCGCCCGCGAGCTGGGCGCGGCGACGCACGCGGCGCCGCCGCAGTACGCCTGGGCGATCTGACGACCGCGAAGTGACCGCCGGAGCCTGAGACACCGCCGCGCGGCAGGGGCGCGGGAGTGTCCGGGGGCCGTTGTCAGTGGCCGGGTGCAGACTGACCCGTATCCGCGACAACGGCGTCCTGGAGGTGGCAGCCATGCCCGACGTACTCCTATCCGTAGGCACCCGCAAGGGGCTCTTCATCGGCCGCAGGCACGACGGCCGATGGGAGTTCGACGATCCGGCCTTTCCCGCGCAGGCGGTCTACTCGGTCGCCGTCGACACCCGGCGGCCGACCCCGCGTCTGCTCGCGGGCGGGGACAGCGCCCACTGGGGGCCGTCCGTCTTCCACTCCGACGACCTCGGCAGGACGTGGACCGAACCGGCGCGACCGGCCGTGAAGTTCCCCGAGGACACCGGGGCCTCTCTTGAGCGCGTCTGGCAGCTGCACCCTGCACCGGAGCACTCCCCCGGCGTCGTGTACGCGGGCACGGAGCCGGCCGCGCTCTTCCGGTCGGCGGACGGCGGGGAGTCCTTCGAGCTCGTCCGCCCGCTGTGGGAGCACCCGACCCGCTCCCAGTGGGTGCCGGGCGGAGGCGGGGAGGCCGTGCACACCGTGGTGACCGACCGGCGCGACCCGGCGGCCGTAACGGTCGCGGTGTCCACCGCCGGGGTGTTCCGCTCACAGGACGGCGGGGCCGCCTGGGAGCCCTCCAACAAGGGTGTGTCGGCGGTGTTCCTGCCGGATCCGCACCCCGTGTTCGGGCAGTGCGTCCACAAGATCGCCCAGGACGCGGGCAATCCGGACCGGCTCTATCTCCAGAACCACTGGGGCGTCTTCCGCAGCGACGACTCCGGCGCAGGCTGGACGGACATCGGTTCCGGGCTGCCGTCCGACTTCGGCTTCGCGGTCGCCGCGCACCCGCACCGCCCGGACACCGCCTATGTCTTCCCCATCACCGCGGACTCCGACCGGGTCCCGGCCGGCCGCCGGTGCCGGGTCTACCGGACGACCGACGCCGGGGCCACCTGGGAGCCGCTGACCCGGGGGCTGCCCGAGGGCGACCACTACGGCACGGTGCTCCGGGACGCGCTGTGCACGGACGACGCGGACCCGGCGGGCGTGTACTTCGGCAACCGGAACGGCGAGCTGTACGCGAGCGCGGACGACGGGGACAGCTGGCAGCTCCTGGCGGAGCACCTGCCGGACGTGCTGTGCGTGCGGGCGGCGGTGATCTGACGGCGCGGGGCGCCGGGATCGGAGGAGTCGATCAGGGCGCCGTGCAGTGGTCCGGCGCCCTTTCGTTCTCCGCCGGGCCGAGGGTCACGGCAGGCGCCAGTCCACGGGCTGAGCGCCCTGCTTCAGGAGGAGTTCGTTCGCGCGGCTGAACGGGCGGGAGCCGAAGAAGCCGCGGTCCGCCGACATCGGGGACGGGTGCGCGGACTCGATCGCCGGCAGGTTCCCGAGGAGCGGGCGGGCGTTGCGGGCGTCGCGGCCCCACAGGATCGACACCAGCGGCTTGCCGCGTGCGGCGAGCGCGCGAATGGCCTGCTCGGTCACCTCTTCCCAGCCCTTGCCGCGGTGGGCGGCCGGCTTGCGCGGGGCGGTGGTCAGCGCCCTGTTGAGGAGGAGGACGCCCTGACGGGTCCAGGGAGTCAGGTCGCCGTTCGACGGCCGGGGCGTCCCGAGGTCGGTGTGCAGTTCCCGGAAGATGTTCTCCAGACTGCCCGGCAGCGACTGGACCTCGGGCGCGACCGCGAAGCTCAGTCCGATCGCCATTCCCGGTGTCGGATAGGGGTCCTGACCCACGATCAGGACCCGCACCTCGTCGAAGGGCTGCTGGAAGGCCCGCAGCACATGCTGTCCGGCCGGCAGATACGTCCGGCCCGCGGCGATCTCCGCCCGCAGGAAGTCACCCATCTCCGCCACACGGCCTGCCACGGGGCTCAGGGCCTCCGCCCAGCCGGGCCCCACCAGTTCGTTCAAGGGTCGCGCTGTCACGGTCCGTCACTCTACCGGCCTACACGGACACCCCGGTCCGGGCGCCTTCCCGGCCCACCCCCTAGAATCCGCCCACTCCCCCGCCCCACCCGTTGCGAGGACGGTGCACCGTGGTTTCCGTGGCTTCCGTGAACGATCCGTCCGGCGCTCTGGTCGTCGGTGTCGACTCCGGGGGTTCGGGGCTCCGGATCGCGCTGGCCGAGGCGGCGAGCGGCACCGTGCTCGACACCCGGTCCTCGCGTGAACCCGTGCGGACCGGCCCCGGCGGGATCTCCGCCCGGCACTTCCTCGATCAGGTCCTGCCGGCCGTCGGCGCCCTGACGGAGCCTCATGGCGCGCGGCCGGTCGTCGCCGTGGCCGTGGGCGCCGCCGGGATGGCGACCCTCGGGGACGAACTGCGGGCCGAGCTGCCGGAAGCCTTCGCCGAGGCCTGGGGCGTACGGCGGCTCGCCCTCGCGGCCGACGCGGTCACGGCGTACGCCGGAGCACTCGGGCAGCGGGCGGGGGCCGTCGTCGCGGGCGGCACGGGGATGATCGCGCTCGGCACGGATCTGACGTCCTGGCGGCGGGCCGACGGCTGGGGCCACCTCCTCGGCGACTGCGGCAGCGGCGCCTGGATCGGCCGGGCCGGTTTGGAGGCGGCCATGCGCGCGTACGACGGGCGGCGCGGCGGTTCGGCGGCGCTCCTGGCCCGGGCGGAGAAGCTGTTCGGGCCGGCGGCGGGCCTGCCGGGCACGCTCTACCCCCGTACCGACCGGCCCGCGGTGCTCGCCTCCTTCGCCCCCGAGGTCGGGCGGTGCGCCGCGGAGGACCCGGTGGCGGCGGACATCCTGGCGCGGGCTGCCGGACACATCGCGGAGGCCGCCGAGGCGGCGTGCCCGACCCGACCGGGGGCTCTGGTGGCGCTGACGGGTGGCCTGTTCAAGATGGGCGACCCCCTGCTCGTACCGCTGCGCTCGGCGCTCGGGGAGCGGATCCCGCAGGCCCGGACGGTGGCCCCCGCGGGGGATCCGCTGGCCGGTGCGGTCGCGCTCGCGACGGCGCACGCCACCGGCACGCTGCGGCTGCCGGAAGACCCTTCACTGCTGTGTCTGTTCGGGAAGGCCGCCCCCTAGGCGGCGACATCCGCCCAGGTGGGAGGCGGTGCGTCGGGCCCTGACGGGGGTGCAGACCGGATTTCGGACGGGACATAGGGGGACAGAAGGCGCATGATCGTACCTCAGCCGACGCCGCCCCGGGCGAAACCAGTAGCATGCGGCGCCATGAGCTCCCCCAATGGGCCTGCTTCCGGCCTGCCTGTACGAATGCCTCGACCCCGTCAGTCCGGGCGGCACCGTCGCCCCGAACCCGCGGCGGCGCCCGAGGGCGCTCCCGCACTGGTTCTCGCTGTGCCCGGCGCGCCGTCCGCCGCCATACGCTCGCTGGCCGAAGAGGTCGTGAGCATCGCCCGTTCCGAGCTGCCCGGCCTCGACGCCCTGATCGGCTTCGTCGAGGGCGACGACAGCGAGTACCCCTCGCTCGCGACCGTGCTGACGGTCGCCGCCAGACTGCGCACCGAGCGGTACGAGCTGGCCGTGGCCGCCGGCCGCGAGGTCAGCGCCCCCACCGGCCCCGCCTCGGTCGTCGTGCCGCTGCTCGCCGGTCCGGACAGCGCCCAGACGCGCCAGGTCCGCCAGGCCGTCATGGACGCCGGCAACACCGCCGAGCTGACCGATGTCCTCGGCCCGCACCCGCTGCTCGCCGAGGCGCTGCACGTGCGTCTCTCCGAGGCGGGTCTGGCCCGTGCCGACCGCGCCCGGCTCTTCACGGTCGCGACGGCCGCCGACGGCATCATCCTCGCCACGGTCGGTGGCGAGGAGGCCGTCCAGGCCGCGGGGATCACCGGCATGCTGCTCGCCGCGCGCCTCGCCGTGCCGGTGATGGCCGCCGCGCTCGACCAGGAGGGTTCGATCGCCTCCGTCGCCGAGCAGCTGCGTGCCACCGGTTCGGAGCAGCTGGCCCTCGCCCCGTACCTGATCGGCCCGGAGCTGGCCGACGGTCTCCTTGAGGTGGCCTCGAAGGAGGCCGGGTGCGCCGCCGCCGAACCGCTGGGCGCCTACCCGGCGATCGGCAAGCTGGTGTTCTCGCAGTACACGGCCGCCCTGGGCATCCCGCCGCAGCAGCCGCAGGGCGCGCCCTCGCTCTGAGCGCCGCGACCCCGCCCGTACGTCGAAGGGCCCGCACCGGACATCCGGTGCGGGCCCTTCGACGTACGGGCGGAGCTGCGGAGGCCGGCACGGCCGGGCGTCGCGGGGTCCGCCACGGCGGGGCGGGGTCGCCCAGTCCGCTACGGGCGGGCCTCAGCCGAAGACGACACAGGAGGCCGCCGGGGCCTCGATCGAACCCACGCGCGCAGGGATCCCGGTCTCCGGGTCGAGGCGGAACCAGGTGACGTCGCCGGAGCGCTCGTTGGCCGCGTACAGGTGCCGACCGGACGGGCCGAGGGTCAGATCGCGGGGCCAGGTGCCGCCGCAGGGCACGGTGGCGACCAGGGCGACCTTGGCGCCGTCGGGGTCGAGGGCGAGCACGGCGAGGGTGTCGTCACCGCGCACGGCGGCCCACAGGAAGCGCCCGTCGGGGGCGACGACGACCTCGGACGGGTAGCTCGGACCGAGGGTGCCCTCCGGGACGACGGGGGTCTCGCCGAGCGGTTCGAGCACACCGGCCTCGGCGTCCCAGCGGCAGACGGTGAGGGTGGGTTCCAGCTCGTTCAGGACGTACGCGTGCGTGCCTGCCGGGTGGAAGGCGAGATGGCGCGGACCGGTGCCGGGACGCAGCGCGGTCTCGCCGTGCAGGGTGAGCGCCCCGCTGTCGGGGTCGAGGGCACAGACCCGTACGGAGTCGGTGCCGAGGTCCACGCTGACGATCCAGCGGCCACTGGGGTCGGGGAGCACCTGGTGGGCGTGCGGGTCGGCCTGCCGCGAGGTGACGGGTCCGCTCCCCTCGTGCCGCAGGACGGTCGTGGCCTGCCGGGCGGTGCCGTCCCCGGCCAGGGGCAGGGCGGTCACGCTGCCGGAGGTGTAGTTGGCGGTGACCAGGTGCCCGGCGGCGACGGCGAGGTGGGTGGGTCCCGCGCCGTCGACGGGGACGGGCGCCCCGAGGGGCCGGGGTACGGGCCCGCTGACGTCGAAGGCGGCGACGGCTCCCGCCTCGGTCTCGGACACGGCGTGCAGCACGGGGCCCGCGACGGCGAGGAAGGAGGGGTCGGCGAGGGCGTCGTCGGCACCGGTGACGGTCAGCGCGCCCGTCTCCTGGTCCACGTCGGCGGCGAGCACGCCTCGCCCGCCCGCCGAGGTGAAGGAGCCGATGTACGCCCGTATCGCGCTCCGGCCCTGAAGCGTCCCTGTGCCGCCCACGGTGCCTCCCCTGTCCCCTGGGGCCGGTCGCGGTCGACCGGCCTGCGTCCGGCCGACGGTAGCAGGCGGTCTAGACCAAAAGGGGGCGTTGGCGGGGGCGCGGCAGAGATGGCGCGGCGGAGCAGGCAGCCTGGAGCAACGGGCGCGGAGCGGCGTCTGCGACGGTGCCGGAGTCGCGCCGGGGTCCTGCCCGAGTTGTCAGGAGCGAACGAGCAACGAGCCCGGGGGCGTCCGCAGCGGCTCGTCGAGAGCCTCAAGGAGCTTCTCCAGACCGCTGACGTGGCCGAGCGCGGCCTGGCCTGCGGCCGGGGCTGCCACACCGTCCGTCGCCATCCGCTCCCCCGCCTCGCGACCGCCCCGGGGCGACGTCAGCCGCTCCACGGCGGCCTCGACGCGCCAACAGGCCGCCGCGAGCCGGGCGTCGTGACTCGCGGCCGGATCGGCCGCCACCGCGGCGAGCCCCCGCACCTCGTCGGCGCACTCGTCGAGCAGCGCAAGCACCTGACGGGCCCGGGCCTTCCGGCCGCGGAAGGGGCTCAGCGGATGGACCAGCGGCGCGAGGGAAAGGCGCACGCGCCCGAGCAGCAGCTCCAGCTCGGCGGCATGAGGGGTCGGATCGGCGTCCACGTCACCGGACAGGCGCCGCAGGGAGGCCGACGTGGCCGACCGCACGCCCCGCAGGGCGCGCTGGATCCAGGCGTCGTTGATCGCGTGGGTGGTGACCGGGAGGATGAGAAGCACGGCGAGCGCGGCACACGCCGCGCCGACGGCGGTCTCCTCGAGACGCAGCACCAGCAGCGCCGGATCGAGCACTCCGAGCAGCCCGTAGAGCAGACCGGCCATGACCGTGACGGCCAGCATCATCCAGCTGTACGACACGGGCGCCGTGTAGAAGATCCCGAAGACGCAGAGGGCCACCAGGACGGCCGTGGGCACCGCGGCACCGTCGAGCGGGATGGCGACGACCATGCCCACGGCGATCCCGATCACCGTTCCCAGGACGCGACGGAAGCCACGTACCAGCGTCTCGCCCCGCGACACGGTGTTGACGAAGATCCACCACGTCGTGCCGACGGCCCAGTACCAGCGGTCGTCGGAGAGCACCTGGCCGACCGCGAGCGCCCCCGCGCACGCGGCCGCGGCCTGGATCGCCTGCCGGGTGGTCACCCGGGAGAGCCCGGAGCCGGGCAGCGGGGCGGGCGCGGCGGGTGGAGGCGTACGTCGCTCCAGCGGCCACAGGACGAAGCGCACCGCGCCGGCGGCGGCCAGGGCGATGCCCACGGCGGCGTACAGCTCGGGCAGCTGCCCGGGAACGGCGTGCAGGAACTGGGTCGTGAAGAAGTTCATGAAGGCGAAGATCCCCAGCGCGTGCCCGCGCGGGCCCCAGCGTCGTGCGTAGACCCCACAGAAGACCACCGCGAGGAAGGCGACGTCCCGCAGCAGCGTGATGTCGTGCAGCGCGGTGGCCACGGCGAGGACGGGGAAGCCCGCGGCCGGGAGGAGCAGGGTGGTGACGGCCTGCGCGCGGACGGTGGAGTCCATGACGGTGAACAGCGCGAGCAGCGCGGCCAGACCACCGGTGATCGAAGCGGTCAGCGACAGGCCCGCCAGCTCCGCGAGGGCGACGGCGAGGGCGATACCCATGACGGCCCGCAGCGAGTTCTTCAACCTGACGTGCCCCGGATCCGGTGCCACGAACATCCTCTTCACGGCTGTGAACCGCCCCCTCGTCTTGCCTTCCGTCCTGCCTCACGGCGTCCCGGGGTGGTGGGAGCTCGCGGACATGACGAAGGCGCCGCGGTCCGGACCGGCCTCGTCGCCGCCCCGGCGCTGCGCGGCGCCGAAAGTACCTGGATACGACAAGGAAACCATCCGGGTCGCCTCTGGCTCAACTCACGGCCCATCGACTGGGCCATTGGCCCAGTGAAGCGACCCTCTTTCTGCCCACCTGGCGACCAACGGACCACCACGGTTCCGGCACGGTGCCGGCACATGCAGTGCCCGGCCTGACCGGCAGGACAGCCCCTAGCTCTCGCGCTCCAGGCGCTGAACGGCACGGGCGGCCTGCTGGGCGGCGCTGCGGGCTTCCCGCAGGGCGCGCTCCGCGGTCGTCACGGCCTTACCGGCCGTCGTGGCGACCGCCCCCGTCTGCTGCTTGGTCTGCCGGGCGTCCCGCAGCTCGCCCTCCAGGCTGCGGACCCGCTCGGCAGCCCGCTCGGCCTCTTCCGCCGCGGCCTGCCGCGCCTCCTTCGCCTCGGCGAGCCCCTGCTCGCGTCGGCCGACCTCGGCGTCGGCCTCCTCCGCCGTCGTACGGGCGTGTTCGAGGTCGCGCAGTCGCCGCGCGCTCTCGTCGCCGCCCGCCTTCGTCGTAGCCGTGGTCGGCTTCGCCGTCTTCCCGGTCTTCGCCTTCGGTGCCGGAGGCGGGGTCTTCGGGGTCGCGGTCCGGCGGGCGGGCACCGTGTCCGGAGCGACCGCGGCGAATCCGACGGCGGCTTCGGGCACCTTCACGAGACGGCCCTTCGACCACTGCTCGGCGATGTCCTCGTCGGCGAGGACGCCGTGGAGGGTCTGCTCGATCTCGTGCAGCACCGTGTCGCTCACCGGCTGCCCCGCTTCTCCGGCCACGGCGGCGGCCGTACGGGCGAGCGTCGTGACCAGCCTGCGCCGCTGCCCGCTCGCGGTCCGCAGCTGTTCGGCGTCGAGGGTCCGGTGGGCCTCCCGCAGCGCCTCCCCCAGGGCCAGGAACTGATGTGCCTCCTCCTGTCGCCGTCGGGCCAGCTGGTTCGCCGCCCAGGCGGCGAGCGACGGGCGCCGCAGCGCGGCGATCGCCTTCGCCGCCTTCGCGTCCTTCGCCTTGCGCGCCTCGGCGACGTACGCGTCCCGCGCGGGCACGAACTCCGCCGGCCTCAGCCCGTACAGCTCCTCGGCGACTTCCTCGACATCCACGCCGCCCACTCTGCGCCGACCGCGCGCGGCCGACACGCTCCCGCTCGCGGCCTCCTCCGGATGCCCGGTCCGATCACCCACTCGGACGCCGTCCACCCGCCGGGCGACTGTCCGGAGCCGCCGGGCGCAGTCGCCTTCCGGCCACTGTCGTGGGCCCGGAGGGACCCTGGAGGAGCGGATTCCGTACCGGAATGAAACGATTCCGAGCCCAGGGACGCACGCACCGAAGGAACAGAGGAGGCCCGCGGAGTATGGCCGTGGACGAGCTCGACACCCGGATCCTGCGGCTGCTCATCGAGCAGCCGCGGACGAGCGTGCGCGAGTACGCCCGGATCCTGGGCGTGGCGCGGGGCACCGTACAGGCCAGGATCGACCGCCTGGAGCGCGACGGGGTGATCACCGCGACCGGTCCCGTCCTCTCCCCCGCCGCGCTGGGGCACCCGGTGCTCGCCTTCGTCCACGTCGAGGTGACCCAGGGCCATCTGGACGAGGTCGGGGACGCCCTCGCCGCCGTGCCGGAGATCGTGGAGGCCTTCTCCATCACCGGCGGCGGCGACCTGCTCACCCGGGTGGTCGCCCGCGACGCCGGGCACCTGGAGGACGTCATCCAGCGGCTCATCCAACTGCCCGGGGTGGTCCGTACCCGCACGGAGATCGCGCTGCGGGAGCGGGTGGCGCACCGGCTGCTACCTCTGGTCGAAGCGGTGGGGCGACGGTCGGGTTCCTGAGCCCGTGCTCGATCGACCCCCTGGGATGAGGTTGGCAAATGCGATGAGAAATGCCTCTTTTTGCTTGCACATGAGATCCACCACGCCTTAACGTAAGGCGCATGCAGTCCTACACCATCGGGCAGGCGGCACGCCTGCTGGGCGTGAGCCCCGACACCGCGCGCCGCTGGGCCGACGGCGGCCGGTTCGCCACCCACCGCGACGACAACGGCCGGCGTCTGATCGACGGCCGCGACCTGGCCGCGTTCTCCGTCGAGGTCGCGCAGACCGGGCAGGGGGACGAGGACATGCCGTACACCTCGGCGCGCAACGCGTTCCCCGGCATCGTCACGGCGGTCAAGCTCGGCGACATCGCCGCGCAGGTGGAGATCCAGGCGGGCCCGCACCGGCTCGTGTCGCTCCTCACCCGCGAGGCGGTGGAGGAGCTGGGTCTTGAGGTCGGCATGCAGGCCACCGCGCGCGTGAAGTCGACGAGCGTGCACATCGACCGGGCCTGATCACGCCATTCATCCGGCCCGCCCTACTCCTACCCCTGCCCCTGCCCCTGCCCCTGCCCCTGCCCAATCCCCGCGATCCGGAGCTCCCGATGGCGATACCCGCACGGCTCGTCCCCCTTCTCGGCCAGTTCGACTTCGCCCGGCAGCGGCTGACCGACCGTATGGCGGGGCCGACGATGGACAGCGGGAACGGCACGGACGTCGAGGTCGGTCCGATGACCGACGCGGAGTACCTCTGGGAGCCGGGGCCCGGCTGCTGGTCCGTACGCCGCCGTACCGACGGTCCCGGGCCGCGCGCCACCGTGCTCACCGGCATCGGCGACTGGGGCAGGGACGCGACACCGGCACCGCACCCGACTCCGCCGCCGTTCACGACGATCGCCTGGCGGCTGAGCCATCTCAGCGAGCTGCTCGCGCTCCGCGCCGACCACACCGACGGCACCCACACCCTCACCCGCGACGACTACGTGATCAGCGGGGACGTGGCGACCGCCGTCGCCGCCTTCGACACCGCGGCCGGTGCCTGGCGGGACGCGCTGCTGTCCGCCGACGACACGGCGCTCGACACCGTCGGCCACAGCACCTACCCGCACGGCAGCGATCCGGACGATCCGTTCCTGGAGACCGTCTGGTGGGTGAATCAGGAACTCCTGCACCACGGGGCGGAGATCGCGCTCCTCCGTGACCTCTACCGGCTCCAGCAGCCCGCGGGAGCCTGATCCGGAAGTCCGACATCCGCTGCCCGGGAGGGAGTTCAGCGGGTGATACGGGCAAGCAGCATCGCCACGTCGTCCTGCGCGGGCGCCGCGAGCAGCTGTTCCAGGATCTCGTCGCACAGCTCGTCCAGGGGACGGTCGAAGTTCCGGAGCGCCCGTGCCAGCTGCCGCATCCCCTCGTCGAGGTCGCGACCGCGGGCCTCGATGAGGCCGTCCGTGTAGAGCACGAGGAGCCCGCCCTCGGGCAGGGCGACCTCCTCCGTGCCGAAGTCGTGCGCGCCGGTGCCCAGCGGGGTTCCCGGCGGCCCGTCGAGGAAGGTGATCGTTCCGTCCTGGGTGGCCACGGCCGGCGGCGGATGGCCGGCGCGGGCGATGACCCAGCCGCCGGTGGCCGGGTCGTGGACGGCGTACACACAGGTCGCCATCGTGTCCTCGCCGAGGTCGGCGACGACGGCGTCGAGGGAGCTGAGCATCTCGGCCGGCGGGATGTCGTGCCGGGCCAGGGTCCGTACCGCCGTGCGCAGTTGGCCCATGACCGCGGCCGCGTGGATGCCGTGCCCCATGACGTCGCCGATGACCAGGCCCGTCCTGCCGCCGGGCAGGGCGATGACGTCGAACCAGTCGCCACCGACGTCATGTGCGCTCGCGGGCAGGTAGCGGCCGGTGAGTTCGAGCCCGGTGACGGCGGGCAGCGCGCTGTTGGTGAGGCTGTGCTGAAGGGTGAGGGCGGCCTCCCGCTGGGTGGTGTAGAGGCGCGCGTTGTCGATGTTGAGGGCGGCCCGGGCCACGACCTCGTCGATGAGGACGCAGTCCTGCGTGTCGAAGGGCTCGCGGGTCCGCAGCCGGGTCACCGTGACCGAGCCGAGCACCTTGCCCCGGGCCACCATGGGGACGAGCCGCGCCGAGCCGATGCGGGTGGCGAAGTAGGTGCGGAGCGCCTCGGTGCGCGGGTCGGTGAAGAGCTCCGGGATGTCGGACGTGGAGAGGTTCGTGGGCCGGCCGCGGGCGACGACCTCCTCGTACACGGAGTCCAGCGGGATCTGGAAGGTCTGCCCCGCGACGAGCAGGGACGTGGGGGCCGTGGGGTCCGGAAAGCGGGCCGCGAGCCGCCGTAGCACCCCGCGCGTGGAGGCGACGGGATCGTCCGGTGCGAGGACGGACTCCAGAACCTGTACGTCAGCCGAGTCGGCGAGCTGGGGCACGAGGAAACGTACCGTCTCCTCGGCCGTCTGCTTCAGATCCAGAGTGGTGCCGATCCGGGCCCCGGCCTCGGCGAGCAGGGCGAAGCGGTGCCGGGCCCGCTCGACCTCGCTGTGCGCCTCCTGGCTCTCCGTGATGTCGACGAGGGAGGCGATGAGTCCCAGGGACCGCCGGTCGGTACGGTCGATGAGCGGGGCGTACGAGCAGGACCAGATGTGGTCGCGTTCGGGGTCGGCGGGGGTACGGCCGACCCGGCGGGCGTCGACGACGGCGTTCCCGCTCTCCATGACCTCACGCATCAGGGATTCGAGCGATACCGCGTTGACTCCGGGCACCACTTCGGTGAGGCGGTGCCCCACGTGCTCGGCCGCAGGCACCCCGTTCATCCGGGCCAGGGCGTCGTTGACCCGCAGAAACCGCAGGTCGGGGCCGAGCAGGGCGAGGCCGATCGGCGACTGGGTGAAGAGGCTCTCCATCGCCGCCAGGTTCTCCCGCATGCGCAGGACCTCGGAGGTCTCGACCGCGATGAGCATCGCCCCCGGGCGCCCCTCCGGGTCGGCGGCCGGCACGATCCACATCTCCATGGCGATCGCGTGCCCGTCGCGGTGCCGGACGGGGAGCGTGCCGACCATGGTCTCGCCGGCCTGGACACGGTGGGTGAGCCGTTCGGCGAGTTCCCGGTTGGCGTCGGGGACGAGCAGCGGCGTGGCGAGCCGTCCGATCACGTGTTCGGGGCGGTGGCCGAGCAGGTCCTGGGCGGCGAGCGACCACTCGACGATGCGGCCCTCGGCGTCCTCCCGCCACAGGGCGATCGGCAGCAGCTCGCGGAGCACACCCGCGTCCCCGACGGCCGCCCGGGGCGGCTGCGGAACCCTGCTCGACGACTGGTGGTTCTCCAACGCATCGACCTACGCATCGGCCCGGCCCCGGGGGGCACATTCCCTACCGAAATCACCCTAGCCGAGTACCTGAGGGCGGGCGCTGCGCAGTGCGGCCGATCGATTCGGGGGTGGGGAGGGGGAGGTGGAGGGGGAGGGACGGAGCACGTCGGGCACGGGTGGGCGGAGGCAGGGGCGGACGGGGCCCGGCGGTAAGGGCAATGCCGCCGGGCGAGGATTCCGTAGTTCTACGGATGTGCGAGGGGCGCGGGACTGCGAAAGTCGGTCCGACCTCTGTGTTTGCAGTCCTGCCGTCTGGGTCGTCCTCATTTCCCCACCGCTCCGCGCCTCCCCCGTTTCCCCTCTCTTTCGCCCTCTTTCCCCTCCTTCCCTCACTTCCCGGTCCGCGTCCCCCCTCCCCGTCCCCTCCCCCCGGAGCCCCCCGCATGAGCAGCCGCTCGCCCGACGAGTTCCGCCTCGGTGTGCGTCCGTACGGCCGGGGGCCCGGCAGCGGCGGCGAGCCGGAGGATCCCCACGAGCTGCTCCACCGGGCCCGGCGGCTCACCGCCCATGGGCATCCCTGGGCCGGAAGCGCCTGGGAGCGGGCCGCGACGGCCCTTCAGCGCGCCGGCGGGGCGCTCACCCCCGGGGATCACGCCGACGCCCTGGACGCGACCGCGCTCGACTGCCGGGGCGCGGCGCTGCCCGCCGCGGGACCGCTCTTCTTCCGAGCCGCCGACCTGCACGAACAGGCCGGGCGGCGGGGCAAGGCCCTGGTCTCGCGGGCGCGTGCGCTCGTCGCGGGCCCCGATCCCGGCGCGACGGCCTGCGCCCGGCTCGGGGAGCTGTGCGAGCGGGCCACCGCGCTCCACGCGATCGGGCAGTCCGGAGCCGCCGAGACCGCGACGGTGCGTCTGCTGCACGGCGGGGCCCGAGCGGATCTCCTGGACACCGCGCCCGACCCGGCGGCCGAGGCCTCGGCCCTGCGCGAGGAACTGACCCGGCTGGTCGCCTTCGCCGCGCCGCACCGGGCCGATCCCGCCGTCCTCGGCGTGCTCGCCGACACACGCGCACTGCTCGGCCGGATCGCGGCGCCCGACGACCCGGCCGCCGCGCCGGCCCACCTGAGGGCCGCTCTCGACGACCACCGAGCCGGGGGCCTGCTGTGGCCTGCCACCGAGTACCAGCTCCAGCTCGCCGCGGTACTGCGGACCACGGGCGCGCATGAGGAGGCGGCCGCGCTGCTCCGGGCCGCTCTCGCATCCGAGGTGCCGGACACGCCGCTGCGAGCCGCCGACCGGGCCCGTCTCTGCCTGGCTCTGGCACGAACGCTCGACGGGTCCGGCGAGCAGGACCGTACGGCCCGAGGGGCGGAAGGGGAGGACGAGCGGCTCTCGCTCCTCGCAGAGGCCGTGCACCACGCCGACGGGCCGGCCCAGGATGTCCGTGTGGGCGCCCTCGCGCGCCTCCTGCTCGGCGTCGCGCACGCCGAGCACGGACGGTGCCGCAAGGCCTCGGCCCTCCTCGAACAGGCCCTGACCGGGTTCGGGGAGGACGGGGACACGGCGGCGCGCGTACGGGTCAGGGCCTGGCTCGCGGACTGCGTGCTGCGCCTGGGCGAACCCGGCCGGGCCGCGCGGGAGTACGCGCTCGCGGCGGCGGAGGCCCGGTCCTGGGAGGACCAGCGCCACGGCACGGCCCTGAGCCACCGAACGGCGCACGTGCTCGGCATGGCCGGTGCGCCGGAGAGGACCCGACGCCCGATGGCGGAGGTCCACGGCACGGGCGGTACGGTCGACGCCGACGAGAAGGCCGAGACCGAGGCGGACGTTGACGCCGGGGACGGAGTCGGCTCCGAGGCGGATCCCGAAACCGACCCCGATCCCGAAGAGGGCTCGGGCGCGGACGGGCCTTGGCCGGGATTGCGTGAGCTCCCGGAGCCGTTCGGGCCGCCGGGGCGCTACCAGGTGAACATGTACGGCGAAGTGGGCGGGGCAGGGCCGTGGGCCGCCACCGCCCCGGGGACCCGAGTACAGGGGTGCGTGTGAACAGAGTGATCGACGGCCGTTTCGAGCTGGTGGAGCGGCTGGGCGGCGGCGGGATGGGGACGGTCTGGCGCGCCCGCGACCTGGTCCTCCACCGTGACGTGGCGGTCAAGGAGGTACGCCCGCCGGACCCCGCGCACGCCGAGCACGACGTCGAGAGCGCCCGGACCCTGCGCGAGCGTGTCCTGCGCGAGGCACGCGCCCTTGCCCGGATCGACCACCCCAACGTGGTGACCATCCATCACATCGTCGACGCGGGCGAGGGCACCTACCCCTGGCTCGTGATGGAGCTGGTCACCGGAGGATCCCTCCAGGACCGGCTCGATCGGGGCCCGATGACCCCCGTCGAGGCCGCGACGATCGGCCGCGAGCTGCTCTCGGCCCTGCGGGCCGCCCACGAGCGGGACATCGAGCACCGCGACGTGAAGCCCGCCAACGTCCTGCTGCGCCCCGACGGGCGGCCGGTGCTCACCGACTTCGGCATCGCCGCGATCCGCGAGTCCACCGTCCTGACGGCCTCGGGCTCGATCATCGGCTCGCCCGACTACATGGCGCCCGAGCGGATCCGCGGCGGAGGCGGGAGTGGTCCGGCCGCCGACCTGTGGTCGCTCGGCATGGTGCTGTACGTGGCCGTCGAGGGCCACCACCCGCTGCGCCGGGAGAACACCCTCGCCACACTGGCGGCCGTCCTCTCCGACGACGTACCGCCCCCGCAACGCGCCGGCGAGCTGACCGGCGTACTGACAGGGCTTCTCGTACGGGACCCGTCGGCCCGCCCTGACGCGGACGAGCTCGACCGGGCGCTCGCCGCCGTCACGTCACCGGACCCGACCGCGCGTCCGGCTCTCCGTCAGGACGCGGGCGCGGTACGGGACCTGGCGCCGGCGCCCGCGAACGGGGCGGGTCCGGGAGCCGTCGGCGAGCAGAGGGAGAGTGCGGCGGGCGAGGGCGAGGCGACTTCGTTCCACCTGGCGCCGCCTGCGACTGCGGCGGCCTCGGGCTCGACGTCGGGTTCGATGTCGGGTTCGGCCTCGGTTCCGACCTCGGTTCCGACCTCGGGCTCGGGTTCAACCTCGACCTCAAACTCGGGCTCGGGCTCGGGCTCGGGCTCGGACTCGGACTCGGACTCGGACTCGGACTCGGACTCGGACTCGGGCTCGGCGGCTGCCGCGACGGCCTCTTCGGCCGGTTCTCCGGCAACCGCTCCCCCGGCGGCCGCCCCCGTGAGCGTCCCCTCGGTTGTCTCCCCCTCGGCCACTCCCTCGACTCCCTCGACCACCTCCCCGGCCCGGGCCGCCGAGGGGCGGCGGCGGAGTCGTACCTCCCGGTTCCTGGGTTCCGCCGCCGTGGTGGTACTCGCCGTCGGGATTCCCGTCGCCGCCATGACCTGGGACTGGCGGCCGGCCGACCTGGGAGGCGGGCCGAGCAGCGCGCCTCCGTCGCAGCAGGGCCCGGTCGCCCAGCGGCCCGACGCGTCGAAGACACCGACGCCGACGCCGACGAAGGACGCCGACCCGGTGAAGCTCGATCTGCTGACGCCCGCCGGGGTTCGGTCCGCCATCGCCGCGATCAAGGAGGCCGCGGGCGGGACCATGGTCACCGGCTTCGTCGTGTACCCGGAGTACGCGGTCGCCGAATCAATCGTCAAGGGCAGTACGAAGCGGTACGACCGGTACATCTACCGGGGCGAGGACGTGGCCGTCCGCCAGGGATCCGGCACCTCGTTCCCCGGCGCGGTGCCGGCCGATCTGAACGACTTCGACTGGGACGCCCTGCCGGGGCTGATGAAGCGCGCGGACAAGGAGCTGGGCGTCGACAAGCCGACCAGTCGCTACCTCGTCCTCACCCCGGCCTCCACGCTTTTCGGGAGCAAGGCGGGAATGAGTGTCTATCTGTCCGACACGTACGGCACCGCCTATCTGAACGCGGACGCCAAGGGCCGGGTGACCGATACTCATCCCCGCGAGGACTGACCGTCACCGACCCCGTCCCTGACCACGAGGGAGGCGAGGGCGGCCCGGGTCTCCACACCCGTCTTGCGGTAGACCCGGGCGACATGGCTCTCGACCGTGCGGGGGCTCAGACAGAGCCGGTCGGCCACAGCCTGGTTGGTGAGCCCCTCGGCGACCAGGACCGAGATCTCCCGTTCCCTCGGCGTGAGGAGGGAGAGCCGTCCCCCGGCAGCGGCGTCCGGCGGGGCCGGGCGGGTGCGGTCGGCCAGATCGACCAGCATGCGGGCGCCGCCCTCGGCGGCCAGACGGCGGCCCCTGCGCCACTGGGCGGCGGCCGTCGCCGCGTCGCCCATCGCATGTGTCTGCGGCGCGGCGAGGAGCAGGCTGTGGGCCTCGCGCAGGACGGCCCCCGAGTGCGCGCTCTCCCGCGCCGCGTCGGTGAACGCCCGTGCGGCGGCGGCCGATTCGCCGCGCCGGGCCAGGACCTGCCCCCAGGCACGCAGCGCGGCGGCGCGCTGGACGGGCAGGCCGAGCGGTTCCGCCTCCGCGAGGGCCCTGCGGGCGACCCGCTCGGCCTCCGCCCGGTCTCCGATGGCGAGGGCGGCGCCCGCGAGGAGTTCGAGGTAGCCGGGGCGCAGGGAGGCCTGGAGCCGGGAGAGGTTCCGGTCGCCGCCCGCGCGCACCAGCACGTCGCGCACCCGGTGCGGGTCCCTGCTGAGCGGTAGGGCGTAGCCGAGCAGGCTACGGGCCTGCGTCGCCCACCAGCCCTCGGCGGTCCCCACCGTGGCCGCGGCCTCCTCGGCGGCGGCCTGCGCCGAGGGGTCGCCCAGGGGCCGGGCGTGGAGAAGGACGACGGCCCGGATCGCCCCGCTGAAGCCGACGAGTTCGGCGCCGCCCAGAGCGCGGGCGACGGCGAGCGACTCCTCGGCCAGGTCGAGCGCGGCACCGACCCTGCCGGTCAGGAAGTGGACGTACGCCGAGCAGAGGAGGAGCTGCGACAGCGCGAAGGGCCGTCCGGCGCGGCGGGCCATCCCGATGCCCCGGGTGGCGTGGCGCTCGGCTCTCCCGTACTCCTCCAGGAAGACCTCGGTCCAGCCGAGCCGTACCAACGATTCGGGGTGGGCGGCCAGTTCGCCGTCGGTGAAGGTGTCGGTGAGGGCCGCGGCCTCCGCCGCGTGGGCGCGGGCGGCGGCGGTCTCGCCCGCGTACACCTCGCCGAGCGCGGCCAGGGTGAGCACCTCCGCCGTGCCCGCTTCGTCGCGCCGCCGCCGGGCCTCGTCGAGGGTCCGGGCGACGACGGGTCGGACTTCGGGGTACCGGGCGGCGAAGAGGGCCCGGCAGCCCCACTCGACGACGAGCCAGGTCCGCAGGTCGGGGCGGGGCCCGGGGGTTCGCTGGAGTTCCCGGCGGAGCAGCGCGTCGGCCTCGGGGTAGCGGCCGAGGTGGCGCTCCATGAAGGCGCAGAGCAGGACGGCCGAGGTCCGCAGCTCGGCCGTGTCCGTCCCGCCTGAGATGCCGCTGCTGTCTTCCCGGCTGCTGCCTTCCCTCCCCTGGTCACCGGGGCGGCAGGCGTCGATGAGGTGGTGGAGGAGGTCCCGGCTCTCCGCCACCCGGCCGGCCGATCCGAGGGCCTGGGCCCGTCTGAGCGTCAGGTCACGCCAGGTGGCGCGGTGTTCGGGGGTGTCGGGGAGCAGGGCGAGGACGGCCGCCAGCCAGTGGGCGGCGCGCGCGGGATCGGCCGCACCGATCCGCTCGGCGGCCTCGACCAGCTCGGCTGCGACGGCCGGGTCCCAGGCCGTCACGGCGCGGACCAGGTGGGGAGCGCGCTCGGTCACGGGCGCCCCCGCCCGGGCGAGAGCGTCGGCCGCCCGCCGGTGCAGCTCACGGCGGCGCCAAGGGTCGAGCGTGCCCCGGACGAGCTCCGGCAGGGCGGGATGACGCAGCACGAGCACGCGCCCGTCCTCGTCGGGCCGGACGAGGTCACGCCGGGTCAGCTCGCTGAGGACCTCGCCCGAGGCTGCGGGGCCGGCAGGGACCACCGGGCGCGCTGAGTCCGGTGGGTCCGCGGGGCCTTCTGGGTTCGGTGGGTCCGCGGGGCCTGCCGGGTCCGGTGGGTCCGCAGCGCCCACTGCGCCCGCTGAGGCCACCCGGCCTGCCGAGTCCACTCGGCCGACCGTGCCCGACGGGCCTGCCCGGCCCGTCGGGCCCGGCGCCTGCGGCGTGGCCAGAGCGACGGCGGCCAGCAGTTCGGCCGTGGGGCGCCCGTCGAGTACGGCGAGCGCCTCGACGACCGCCCGCTCCGCCCCCGTGAGCGCGGCGAGCTCGTCGAGCACCACCGCCACGGGCCCGGTGCCGGGTGCCGCTCCTCGGCGCGTACGGGCGTGGGCGAGAGCACGGTGGTAGAGCGGGTTGCCGAGGCCGACGGCGTGGATCTCCCGGGCGAGGTCGGACGTCAGCCCGGGGACGAGTCCCTCGGCGCAGTCCTCCGGCGCCAACGGCCCGAGGGCGAGCCGGGCGAGGTCCCCCGCGTCCGATGCACGGGCGAGGGCGGAGGCGAGCGCGGGCCCGGTCTGACGCTCGCGGCGGGCGAGGACGAGCAGGACTGGCGCCCGGAGCGGATGCCGGAGGAGATGGTCGACGAGCGCGACGGAGGCGGGGTCGGCGGCGTGGAAGTCGTCGAGCACGAGCAGGAGCCCGGGCGCCGGAACCCGGCCCAGCGCCGCCGCGATGCCCCGCACTTGGGCGCCGTCACCCGAACCGGAATACGTGAACTCCCCTCCGGGCCCACCGCCCGAGGCGGCCGGAGTACCCGCGGCTGTCGCGCCGGGGGCGGTCGAGAGGGACGAGCCGCCGCCACCCGCCTGGCCGCCCTGACCTGTCCTGTCGCCGGACGGCGGCAATGTCGGCTCGACCAGTTCCGAAAGGGCGGCCAGGGCCGGCGACGTCGCGCGGTCCCGGTGGTCCAGGTCCGCGAAGGCGTCCGCGAAAGCCTGGAACGGCGGGCCCGGGTGCCGGTCGGTGGGTCCCGCGCGGCCGCGCAGGACCGTCGCCCCGCGCCGCCTCGCCCGTACCGCGAACTCGGCGAGGAGTCGGGACTTGCCGATGCCCGGCTCGCCCACGACCTCCACGGCCACCGCGGCCGCCACCGGGCCCGTTCCCTCGACCCGGTGGCGCAGCAGCGCGTCGAGCCGGTCGAGTTCGACGGCCCGCCCGACGAAGGGCGCACGCCCGGCACACCCCAGGTCCGCGACAGTGTCCACCTGCAGTCCCCTCGTGCGGTCGTTCTCTTCCCCGCCCTCAGTTGTACGGCACGGCACCGACAACGGCGTCAGCCGGTCACGAGGGCCTTGAACGCGCGGGTCTGTTCCGTGATCGCCCGCTCCGTCGGCAGACGCTCGATCGACGAGGCTCCGAAGAAGCCGACGACGCCGGTGGTGTGCTCCAGGACGTGGCGGGCGTCCTCCGGCTCGGCGATGGGACCGCCGTGGCAGAGCACCAGGATGTCGGGGTTCACGCGCTTGGCGGCGTCGTGCATCTCCTGGACCGCTGCCGCGGCCTGGTCGAGCGTCATGGCCGTCCCCGCGCCGATGGCCCCCTTGGTCGTGAGCCCGACGTGGGGCACCAGGACGTCGGCGCCGGCCCGCGCCATGTCGGCCGCCTGCCCGGGATCGAAGACGTACGGGGCGGTGAGCAGGTCCCGCTCGTGGGCGGCGCGGACCATGTCGACCTCCAGGCCGTAGCCCATACCGGTCTCCTCCAGGTTGACGCGGAAGGTGCCGTCGTAGAGGCCTACGGTGGGGAAGTTCTGCACGCCGGCGAAGCCCATGGCCTTGAGCTCGTCCAGGAAGAGGTCCATGCTGCGGAACGGGTCCGTGCCGCAGACGCCCGCGAGGACGGGGGTGTCGCGGACCACGGGCAGCACCTCGCGCGCCATGTCCTGGACGATCGCGTTGGCATCGCCGTACGGCAGGAGTCCGGCGAGGGAACCGCGCCCGGCCATCCGGTACCGGCCCGAGTTGTAGATGATCAACAGGTCGACCCCGCCGTCCTCGGCGCACTTGGCGGAGAGTCCGGTGCCCGCGCCGGCGCCGACGATCGGGCGGCCGGCGGCGACCTGGGCGCGCAGCCGGTCGAGCACGTCCTGACGGCTGATGGTGTTCACGATGACGTTCGCTCCTCGGTGTCTCGGATTCCCCGGTGGCCGGTGCCCCGTGGCCCGGTGGCCCGGATTCCCGGTGGCCCGGTGGCCCGGTGCCGTACGTGTCTCAGCGGACCGCGCCGCGGGCGTTCTCGGTGATCAGCTGGTGGAGGCGGTCCGCCATGGCGACCGCGAACGACGGGTCGTTGATGTGGGCGTCGAGTTCGTGGACCCGCACCTCGCCGCCCCGGACGGCGGCGCGCAGCGCGTCGAGGCCTGCCCGGTCCGCTTCCGGGTCGGCGAAGGGCCCGTCGGTGACGTCCACGGCGGAGATCCCCCGGAGCGGCCAGAAGACCTCGGCAGGTCCGCGCGAGGCGCGGAGCTTGCGGCCCATTCCGGTCCCGATCTCGCCCATCTCGCGCGCGGTGGTCCGCATCAGGGTGACCGTCGCGTTGTGGATGAGCAGGTGTCGTCCGGCGAACCGCTCGGGAACGCTCGCGACCGGTCCGAAGGTGACCATGTCGAGCGCGCCGGGGGCGACGACCTGCGGGATGCCCATGGCGCCGGCGGCGGTGAGCCGGGACGGGCCCGCGCTGAGCACCCCGCCGACGAGCTCGTCGGCGAGTTCGGTGGTGGTGAGGTCGAGGACACCGTCGAGCATGCCGTCCCTGGCGAGTTTCTCGACGGCCCGGCCGCCCGCGCCGGTGGCGTGGAAGACGAGGACCTCGTAGCCGAGTTCGGCGAGCCGCGCGCGGGCCACGTCGACGGCCGGGGTCGTCACGCCGAACATCGTGGCCGCGACGACCGGCCGTCCCCGGCCCGCGGGCTCGTCGTGGTTGCGCTCGTGGCGGCGGGCCATTCCGGCGGCGGCGGCCGCGGCATTGCCGAGCACCTGGCGGGTGACGGAGTTGAGCCCGGAGACGTCGACGACGCTGTACATCAGGGTGAGGTCGCTGCTGTCGACGTACGGGGAGACGTCACCGCCCGCCATGGTGCTGACGAGCACCTTCGGTACGCCGATGGGCAGCGCCCGCATGGCCTTGGCGGCGATGGCGGAGCCACCGCTGCCGGCGGCGGCGAGCACGGCGTGCAGCCTGCCCTTGCGGTAGAGGTCGACGACGACCCGCGTGAGGCCCTGGGCCATGGCGGCGACGGCCGCTCCGCGGTCGCCGTCGGCCCGCAGCCTCGCCAGGTCGTGGCCCGCGGCCCGCGCGACGGCATCGGCGGTGACGTCGGCCACCGGCGCGTGGGCGGGCGCGGGCATGATCCCGGTGTCGACGAGGAGGACGTCGCTGCCGTACTCCCTGAGCCGCTCGCGCAGCCAGGCGTACTCCTCCCCCTTGGTGTCCAGTGTGCCGACCAGCACGACGGTCGCCATGCGCCCACCCTTCTCCCGTTCCCGCCTCTCGGTCCCGTCGCCCGGGCCCCGCCGCTGTCGATCCTCCGTCGGGTGACCTGCGGCGACAACGACCAGTCGGGCCGGATTGGCCTGCGTCGTGGCGCAAGATGGGTGCCATGGCCAGGATTGCTTCGACCCGTTTGTCCCGACTCCTCACCGGCTGGTCCTCGGAGGGGCCGGGGCCGCTGCCACGGCGGCTCGCGGACGCGCTGCGGGAGCTGGCCGAGCGCGGCGACGTGGCGGGCGGCACCGTCCTGCCCTCGCAGCGCGAACTGGCCCTCGTGCTCGGCGTGAGCCGGTCCACCGTGACGGCCGCGTACGGGCTCCTGGAGAGCGAGGGGTGGCTGGAGAGCGTACGGGGCAGCGGCTCGCGGCTGCGGGGGTCGGGGGCGGTCGACGGGTACGTCACGGAGGGACGGCTCGTGAGCTTCGACGCCCGGTCGCGTACCGCCGCGGCCGGCACCGCGGACCTGTCGAGCGGGGCGCTGCCCGGGCTCGGCGCGGTGGGCATGGCGGTGGGGGCGCTGACATGCGGGGATCTCGGTGCGCTGCTCGAGGACGACGGCTACCACCCGTACGGGATCCCGGCGTTGCGGGAGGGCATCGCCGCGTACTACCGGGCGGCGGGGGTGCCGACGGAAGCGGGGCAGATCCTGGTGACCTCGGGTTCGCAGCAGGCGGTGTGGCTGGTGGCGCAGGCGCTGGTCGACCCGGGCGACACGGTGCTCGTCGAGAACCCCACCTACCGGGGCGCCCTCGAAGCGCTCCGCGCGCGTGGCGCCCGTCTGGTCCCGGTGGGCGGGGACGGTCCCGGCGGCGGCGCGGCCGGTGCCGACGCGGCAGCGCTGCGGCGGTTGTGCACCCATGGGCGGCCCCGGCTCGTGTATCTCCAGCCGACGGCGCACAACCCGACGGGGCGCAGCCTGGACGGCGCGGCGCGGCGGGAGTGGCAGCGGGTGCTCGCGGACCAGGAGCTGTTCGCGGTCGAGGACACGGCCTGCGCGGAACTCACCTTGGGGGACGCGCCGCGGGGCACAGCCGGGCCGGACGGGGCCGCTCCGGAGGGGGCGGCTTCGGGCAAGTCCGGTCCCGACGCGGCCACTTCAAACAAGGCAGCTCCCGACCCAGTCGCTTCGGGCCATGCCGCTCACGACGGGGCCGCTCCGGTGCCGCTGGTGGCCGAGCTGCCGATGGGGTCGTCGGTGACCGTCGGCACCCTTTCGAAGCTGTTCTGGGGCGGTCTGCGGGTGGGTTGGGTCCGTTCCTCGCCGCAAGTGGTGGCCCGGCTCGCGAAGATCAAGACCTCGGTGGACCTGTCCTGCTCGGTCGTGGACCAGCTTGTCGCCGTCCGTCTGCTCGACCGGTTGCCGGAGGCACGCGCGCGGAGGCGGTCCGAGTTGCGGGGCCGACGGGACGCGGCGGAGGCGCTCCTGCGCGGCAAGGCCCCGCACTGGGAGTGGACCCGGCCCGCGGGCGGCCCCGCGCTCTGGGTAAAGGTCCCGGGAACCGACACCGAGGCCCTCGCCCAGCTGGCGCGGCGTCACGGTGTGTCGGTCGTCCCGGGGCCGGCCTTCTCACCGGTGGACGGTTTCCGGGACCGGCTCCGACTGCCGTACGGGCACGGGACTGACGCCCTCGCGGCCGCGCTGCCCACCCTCCTGGAGTGCGCGGAGCGCGCGGCCGGGTGATGTCCCGGGGTACTACGCGTCCGAGGGCAGCCCGCGAGAGCCCCGGTGGCTCCTCAGGGGTGCATCCGCGCGCCCTTGAGCACCTTGTCGACCGCGTTGCGCGGCCCGTACACCGCGAGACCCGCCAGATCCAGCCGGTCGCTCGCCACGGCCCGTACCGCGGCGCGGTTGTCCCGGTCGTTGCCGGTGGTGAAGAGCTCGGTCGTGAAGACCGCCCGCGGGAGCGCGCGGGAGAGTGCGCGGGCGTGCGCTGCCGCCAGCGTCTCCTTCGAGCCTTCGAAGACCAGGACGGGCTGTCGGAACATCGGCAGGTACGGGGTGTCGTCGGCATCGGCGTACGGGTCCCCGATCACCTCGGGCCGGTCCGAGCCGAGGCCGCTGACCAGGAACGCGGTGACGTTCAGCCGTTGCCAGGTCTCCAGGTCCTCCCTCAGGAGCACGGCGATCTTGGTGTCGAAGCGGACGGGCGCGTCATCGGTGGTCGTCATGGTCCGAGACTGCCGATCACCCCGTCGGACCGTCTTGTACATTCCTTGCATGGTGGCCGGGCAGAAGGTTTCGGCATGGCGCCCGCACGTTCCGGGAGTCGTGGAGGTCTTCCACGCCCACTTCACCGCGCACGCGTACCCGATGCACGTCCACGACGTGTGGACGCTGCTCATCGTCGACGACGGCGCCGTCCGCTACGACCTGGACCGGCGCGAGCACGGCACACCGGGCGACACGGTGTCCCTGCTCCCGCCGCAGGTGCCGCACAACGGCTCGCCGGCGACCCCGCACGGCTTCCGCAAGCGGGTCCTCTATCTGGACCTGACCCAGCTGGACGAGAGCTTCATCGGCGCAGCGGTGGACGGGCCCGATCTCGTCGATCCGCTGCTGCGCCGACGTGTCGGACAGCTGCACGCCGCTCTCGCGCACCGGGGTGGTGAGCTGGAGGCGCAGAGCCGTCTCGCCCTCATCCGCGAACGGCTGCGCACCCACCTGAGGCCCAGACCGGTCACGCGCGCGCGGCCGGCAGATCCCGGTGTGGCCCACCGTCTGCGCGAGCTCCTCGACGCACGGCTGCTCGAAGGGGTGACCCTGGACGAGGCCGCGCGGATCCTGCACGCCCATCCCACGCATCTGGTACGGGCGTTCAGCGGCGCCTTCGGTATCGCCCCGCACCAATATCTGACGGCCCGCCGCCTCGACCGGGCCCGCGGGCTGCTCCTGGACGGGCAACCGCCCGGGGAGGTGGCGGCGGCGACCGGCTTCTACGACCAGTCGCATCTGAGCCGCTCGTTCAAGCGACTCGTGGGCACGACCCCGGGGCGCTTCGCCCGGAGGCCCGAGGAAGCGGCGCCCGTGTCGTGAACTGGCCACGCTCCGTGGCGTGAGCGAGCCGCGACGACACTCCGGGAGTGGGCGGGCAGGAGCGGAATGGACGCTACCTGGGGACAACTTCGCTCCCCAGCGTAATGATCCGGCCAGGGGTGGTGACTCTCCGTGCAGTAGACGGCTGAATTCCGCCGCCGTCACGCAAACGGACCAGATGATGCACAGGTAGTCACCTCCCCTGGTCGCCGTGATCCCCGCGCCCCGCCGCACGCCCTGTTGAAGGTGATCTTCCGCCCGCACGCTGAGTATCGGGAACTTGAGCGGAGAGCGGGTGACACGGGTGGAGACAGGCAGGGGCACGGACGGGGCCCGGGACCACGGCGGCGGGGCCGGAGACGTGGACGTGTGCGTGGTGGGGGCGGGGCCCGTCGGGCTCACGCTCGCGATCGGCCTGCGCCGGCTCGCGCTGCGGGTACGGATCGTCGACAAGGCCCCCGCGACCAAGCACGAGGCCCGCGCCCTGGTGCTCTGGGCGCGGGCCCGGGAGGCGCTCGACGCCCTGGGGGTCGGCGAAACGCTCCGACGCAACGGCGTGGAGCTGGACGTGGTGACGATCCACGCCCGCGATCGCACCCTCGGCGAACTCACCACCGGCTGGGCACGGTCGGCCCACGCCCGCCCGCTCAACATCGAGCAGCACGACATCGAGCGGCTCCTCTGCGAGGAACTGGCCCGGCTCGGCACCCACGTCGAGTGGAACACCGAGGTGACGGACGTCAAGGTCCACGACGACCGGGCGGAGTTCACCCTGCGGCGCGAGGACGGCGCCGTCGAGTCCGCCGCCGCCCCGTGGATCGTCGGCTGCGAGGGCACCGCCAGCGTGGTCAGGGACCGCCTCGGCATCCCCTTCGAGGGCCGGCGCCGCACCGGCCTCCAGGTCGTCCAGGGCAACGCCCACCCCACCTGGGCGCTCGGCGAGGAGCCCGGCCGGGGTCACATCTTCCTGGCCCCGCACCGCTCGCTGCTCGTGTTCCCGCTGCCCGGCGGGGGCTACCGCTTCTTCTGCTTCCGGGACGACCCCGATCCCTCGCTGACCGCCGCCCCCACCCTCGGCGAACTGCGGGACCTGGTCGCGGACACCGCCCGGATGCCGGACCTGCGTCTCGGCGCCACCGAGGTTCCCTGGCTGAACCGGGCCCGCTTCAGCGACCGGGTGGCCGCCACACTCCGCTGCGGACGCGGGCTGCTCGCCGGGGACGCGGCGCACGCCTGGGCCCCGGTCGGCGGCCACGGCATGAACGTCGGCATCCTCGGCGCCCACAACCTCGCCTGGAAGCTCGCCGCCGTGCACCACGGGCAGGCGGGCGAGGACCTCCTCGACACGTACAGCGACGAGCAACGGCTGCTCGCCGTGCGGTACATCCGCGAGATGCGGTTCAACTTCATGGAGCTTCCGCTGCCGCCGCTCGGCTACCGGGCGTTCACGGCCACGGTGCCGACCGCGCTCGCCCGGCGTGGCTTCCAGCGTCGGCTCGACCTGCGGCTGAGCGACCTGGGCCGGAACCACGCGGGCAGTGCGCTGTCCTCGCACCGCCCCGGCCGGCAGCGCCGTTCGGGCCCGCGCGCGGGCGACCGCATGCCGGACGTCACGGTCACCACCTGCCCGACGGATCCCACCAGCCCGTCCGCCACGCGTCTGCACACTCTCCTCGACTACGAGCGGTGGACCCTGGTCCTACATGCCGCCCGCGCCCGACCGGGCGTGCTCGACGCCCTCAGGGACGCGTGCGCGCACTTCCCCGCCCCGGTCCGGATCCTGCCCGTGACCCCGTGGGACGGCGCGGAGGCCGAACGCCTCGGGCACCCCGACGACCTGCGTCTGGTGCGCCCCGACGGCTATGTGGGCCTGGTGGCCCCGCTCACCCGTCCCGCCCTGCTCCGCGACTACCTGACGGCACTTGCCCACAGCGGCCCGTGAACGTCCGAGTTCCGCCACACCCACCCACACCTGCGCACCGAACCGATCGGGAGTCGGACCGTCATGCAGACCACCACCGTCATACAGTCCCGTCATGTGCCGCGCGCCCGGCGGCGGACCCGCGCCAACAGCACGGTCAGCGTCGTGGGCGCCGGGATGGCCGGCCTGGTCGCCGCCTACGAACTGGAGCGGCTCGGGTTCCGGGTCGAGGTCATCGAGGGCAGCCACCGGCTCGGCGGCCGCGTCCACACGCACCGCTTCGGCGCGGCCGAGGGCGCCCCGTTCGTGGAACTCGGCGCCATGCGCATCCCCACCGCGCACCACCGCACCATGCACTACGTGAAGCACCTGGGCCTCGCCGACCAGGTGCGGCCGTTCACCACCCTGCTGTCCGAGGAGAACGCCTTTCTTGCGACCAGTACCGGCCATGTACGGCTCCGGGACGCGCCCCGGGCCCTGATCGCCGATGTCCGGGCCTCGCTGCCGGGTGCCCCGTACCGCGAGGAGACCGTCGTGTTCGGCGCGTGGCTGGCGGCGGTCGTCGACGCCGTCGCACCGCCGGGGCTGCGCGCCGGGCTCCGCGCCGACCTGGCCCGCAACCTCCTCGACCTGGTCGAGGACGTCGACCTGTCGCCGCATCTCCTCGGCCACGCCAAGGACCGGATCGACGTGCACGGTCTGTTCGCGGCGCACCCCGGGATCCGTGCGGGCTGCGGTGACCGGCTGAACAGTTTCCTCGACGACATCCTCACCGAGACCAGTCCCGAACTGGTGCGGCTCGCCTGCGGGATGGACCAGCTCGCGCAGCGGCTCGCCGCCCGGATCCGGGGTCCCATCTGGCTCGGCCAGCGGGTGTCCGGCTTCGAGGTGGCCCCCGATCACGTCCTCGTACGCCTCGGGGGCGGCCCGTCGGCAGCGGTCCGGCGCTGCGACTACGTCCTGTGCACGGTGCCGTTCTCCGTCCTGCGGAGTCTGACGCTCACCGGTTTCGACGAGGACAAGCTCGCGGTCGTGCGGGAGGTGGACTACTGCCCGGCGACGAAGGTCGCCGTCCACTGCCGCGAGCCGTTCTGGGAGCGGGAGGGCATCAGGGGCGGTGCCTCGTTCAGCGGGGGCCGCATCCGGCAGACGTACTACCCGCCGTCCGACACCGACGGGGCCACGGATCCCGCGCAGGGCGCAGCGCTGCTCGCCAGCTACACGATCGGTGAGGACGCCGAGCATCTCGGCACGATGCCACCCGCGTTGCGGCATCGGACGGTGGTGGAGGAACTGGGGCGGATGCATCCGCAGTTGCTGCGTCGGGGCATGGTGCGGGGCGTCGCGAGCCTCGCCTGGGGCGAGCATCCCTGGACGGCCGGCGGGTGCACGATCCGTTGGGGGCAGGACGCGGTCGCGTGCGAGGAGCAGCGGCGGCGTGCCGTGCGGCCGCAGCACCGGATGTTCTTCGCCGGGGAGCACTGCGCGAGCGAGCCGGCGTGGATCGAGGGTGCGGTGGAATCGGCCCTCGAAGCCGTGACGCTGATCGCCCGGCACGCGCCGGGCCGGGGCGTCGTGGAGCCGGCCGGACTGGAGGCGGCATGAGCGTGTTCGATCTGCCCCGGCTGTACTTCGGGGGAACGGCGCTGACCCGGCTGCCGACGGGTCCGCGCGGCGGCTTGGTGGACCTGGCACGCAACACCGCTCTGCGGCGCAGGGACGTCGGGGAGACGGGTCCCGAACGACCGGCCGTTGTCGGCCCGTTCGGCGCCGACGAGCCCGCCGAGGCCTACCACGAGCACCTGGCCGGACACGGGGCGCGCGGGGTCCACTTCTCCGGGAACGGCCACTTCCTCCTGGAGGCCCGGGTGACCGGGGTGCAGCGGACGGACGGCAGTGCCGTGGACACGGCGGATCCGGTGGTCGGGCGAGCCGTCGATCTGTGGGGGCACTACAACCCGTACCTGGGGACGACGGTGAACCGGGCCCGGGTGTTCGACGTCGACCCCGCGTCCGCGTGGACCACGACGCTGATGGGCGGCCAGTTCGCCTTCGGGCGCGACGGGCGCTCGCACGACGCGGGCTATCTGTGCGTCGGGGAGGTGACCGGTTTCATGCCGCCCCGGTGGCACGGCTTCGCTCCGGTCCGCCGCACGCTCCACCAGTTCGCGATCGCGGCCGGGGAGGGACTCGACTGGCCGAACGGGTCGGCGGACTCCCCCGCCGTACGGGCCCTCAGGGCCGCCGCAGAGGCACGTGACGGCGGCGGCATCCTCGTCCAGTTCACCCTTGAACAGCCGGTTGTGAACGGTGACTTGGCGTGGGAGGACGCTCCGGGGCAGTGGCGGCTGCGGGGTGCTGTCGCGCCCTGGCACCCCGACGAGCCGCGCACGCACCCGGCGGGCCGACTGCTCGTCCCGCACAGGCGGCACGCGGAGGGTGTGCCGGATCCGTGCACGGTACGGATCTCCCCGGCATGGGTGTCCTTCAACTGGCCTTTCACGAGTCGGGCTCACGTCTCCGACGACCAGGGCGTACGGGACGAGGGTGCCCTGGAGCTGAGGACCGCGCACTCGGATCTGCCGGTCGCCCTCCTGCCCGAGGGGGCGCCCGAGGGCGGTGCGGTGGTGACCGTGCCGGCGGCCTCGGCGGAGGCGGTGCGACATGCGGAGGCGGAGGGCCTCGTCCTGGTGCGGCCGAGCGGAGACGGCGGGGCCTCGCGCGTGGTGCTGCTGCGGGAGCGCGAGGCGGTCGTCCTGACCGACGAGGCCTGCCTGATCCTGGAGCACCCGGACCCCGAGCGGGGTGACGAGCACGCGGTCGAGGTCCCGGTGCGGAGCTTTCTGCGGGGTCGCCCGGCCTCCGTCGACCCGGTTGTCGTCCGTCAGTACCCGAACCCGCGTGCCCTGCCGCTGGATCCCGTTGCCTCGACGCCGAACGCCCGCTGTGGGGACGTGGAGATCGTGCGGCTCCGGGCGGGCCGGACCACCGCGGAGAAACCCGCGACGGACGCGCCGGGAACGGCAGAGGGTGCGCGCTGCCGTCTCGTCACGGACGCGCGCGGGCGTGGCTGGTTCACGGTGTCCGGTGCTCGGGCCGGTACGGCGCGGCTGCTTCTCGCGGCGGAGCCCGAGGAACAGCCGCCCACCGATCCGGCGGCCCGCGGCTCGGCCGAAGCCTGCTACGACCACGACAACGCCCTGGACTTCTGGCCGTGGGCGGGCTCGGCTGCGGTCCGGGTGCTGCCGGACGACTGGCCGCTGGACGCCGTGCTCCAGCAGGACGTGACCTTCGAGCTGCTGCACCGCGAGGTGTTCGCGTACTACGAGCAGTTGTTCCCCTTCATGCGCGACGAGGTGTTCAGCCTCGCGGACCGCTGCAAGGTCGAGACGTACGCGAAGCTCATCTGGCAGATGTGCGATCCGGCGAACAAGGACCGGACGTACTACATGCCGCCGACCCGCGATCTGTCGCTGCCGAAGGCGCGGCTGCTGCTCAAGTACCTGCGCGCGCAGAGCACGGCGGCGGCGGTGCCACCGGCGGCCGTCCCGTCGCCGGTCCGCGCGTATCCGCAGATCACCACGCGGGCGCAGCTGCGGTCGGCGCTCTGGCAGGCGGTGTCCGTGGAGCTCGCCAGTTCACTGCAGTACCTGTACGCGGGCTACTCGGTCCCCACCCACGGCACCGGGTTCGAGTACGTGCGCAGCGGGGTGTGGACACCGCGGCAGCTCCGGCTGGCCTGCGGCGACGGCGGCGAGACCCTGGCCAAGGGCGTGCGGGACAGTCTCTTCGACGTGGCCCGCGAGGAGATGATGCACTTCCTCGTCGTCAACAACATCCTGATGGCGATGGGTGAGCCGTTCCACGTCCCGGAGATCGACTTCGGCACCCCGGGCCGGCTGCCGCTGCCCCTCGACTTCGCCCTGGAGCCGCTGCACCTGGGGAGTCTCCAGCGGTTCATCGCCATCGAGCGGCCCGAGCGGCTCGCGGGCGGCACGGGAGCGATGGACGGGCCCAACCCCTTCGGTTCGCCGAGCGAGCTGTACGCGGGCATCCGGGAGGGTCTGACACGCGTCCCCGACCTCTTCGTGGTCGACCGGGGGCGGGGCGGGGGCGAGCACCATCTCTTCATCGGCGGGGCGGTCAACGCCGTCCATCCGGACTACCAGTTGGAGGTGGACGACCTGTCGAGCGCGCTGTTCGCCGTGGACTTCGTGACCGAGCAGGGCGAGGGCGGTGTCCTCGACACGGAGAAGGACGGCTCGGAGTCCCATCACGACACCTTCGTACGGCTCGCGGAGCTCCTGACGACGGAGCGCGCCGACGGCCCGTACGGGGAGGGGACGCCGTGGCACCCCGCGTACCCCTCGCTGCGCAATCCGACGCTCGACCCCGGGCACCCCGGGCGGGCGGCGGTGAGCGATCCGCACGCACGGCAGGTGATGCGCCTGTTCAACCGCTGCTACTTCATGATGCTCCAGCTGATCGTCCAGCACTTCGGGGAGAGCCCGGACGCGAGTCTGCGCCGCTCGAAGCTGATGAACGCCGCCATCGACGTGATGACGGGGATGATGCGCCCGCTCGCCGAGCAGGTGATGCCGCTGGAGTCGGGGTGGCGGGGACGGACGGCCGGCCCGTCCTTCGAACTGGAGGAGCCGCCGGCGTACATCGCGCGCCCGGACGTGGCGCGGCGCGGGTTCGCGATGCGGTTCCGGCACCTCGCGGCAATGGCCCGGGAGTGCGAGGGCGTACCGGACCGGGTGCCGGAGCTGATGGCCTGGTACGCGGAGCGCTTCGAGCACGAGGGGAGCAACTGAGTCGTGGAGACTGATGTGTTGATCGTGGGCGGCGGGCCCGTCGGGCTCGCCCTCGCGCTCGATCTGGCCCAGCGGGGCGTGGACTTCGTCCTCGCGGAGGCCGGTGACGGCCAGGTCGCCCATCCCAAGGTGTCGACCGTCGGTCCACGGGCGATGGAGGCGTTCAGGCGCTGGGGCGTCGCGGACGCGATCCGGGGTGCGGGGTGGCCGGCCGATCACACCCTGGACATCGCCTGGGTGACCGCCGTCGGAGGCCATGAGCTGCACCGGCTGCGCCTCGGCACGGCCGGGGACCGGCCCCCGCCCCCGTACACACCGGAACCCGAGGCGATCTGCCCGCAGCACTGGCTCGCGCCGCTGCTCACCGCCCGGCTCGGCGTCCACCCGGCGGGTCCGGTGCGGCTCGGCACCCGGCTGCTGGAGTTCACCCGGCTTCCCGACCGGGTGAGCGCCGCGCTCGTGGACGGGGCGGGGGTACGGACGACGGTGCACGCCCGGTACCTGGTGGGCTGTGACGGGGCCTCGTCCTCCGTGCGCAAGGCGTGCGGGATCGGCGCGCCCGAGCGGCACCGGACGCGTGTCCTGCGCAACATCCTCTTCCGGGCACCGGGGCTCGGCGCCCTCCTCGGCCCGCGCGCGGCCCTGGTGCACTTCGTGACCGAACCGGGCGGTCTGCGCTACCCGTTGAGGGCGATCGACGGGCGGGACCTGTACCGGCTGACGTGTCCGGCCGGCCCCGCCGAGGCGCTGAAGGCCGTGCGGCGGGCCGTCGCCCCGGACGTGCCGGTCGACGTGGTGTCGGACTCCACCTGGTACCTGACCCACCGGGTGGCTTCGCGGTACCGCGCCGGGCGGGTCCTGCTCGCCGGGGACGCGGCGCACACGCTGTCGCCCTCGGGCGGGTTCGGGCTCGCGACGGGCGTGGGCGACGCGGCGGACCTGGGCTGGAAACTGGCGGCGGAGCTGGCGGGGTGGGCCGGGCCCGGTCTGCTCGACACGTACGAGAGCGAGCGGCGGCCGGTGGCCCTCCGCAGCCTGGAGGAGAGTCACCGCAATCTGCGGCGGACCCTCGACCGGCGGCTCTCCGCGGCACTGTGCGACGCGACGGCCGGTGGGGAGCGGGCGCGTGCCGCGCTCGGCCGGGAGATCGCGGAGTCCGACCCGGGGCGCGAATTCGACGCACCCGACGCCCACTTCGGGTACCGCTACGCGTCGCCGGTCGTGGCGAGGGAGAAGGTCGTCACGGGCGAGAGGGTCGTCGCGGACGAGAAAGTCGTCACGGGCGGGCAGGTCGTCACGGGCGGGCAGGCGGAGGCTCCTCGAACCGGCGCGTCGGAAGCCGACCCCTGGTGGAACCGTACGGCCGTGCCGGGCGCCAGGGCTCCGCACCTGTGGCTGGGGCCCGGCCGGTCGACGCTCGATCTCTTCGGCCCGGAGTTCGTGCTCCTCTCTCTCGGCCGGGGCGACCCGCCGGGCCTCGGCCGGGGCGACCCGGCGGGCCTCGCCCGCGGCTTCGCCGACCGCCGGGTTCCCCTGCGGGTGGTGTGCTGCGACGACGAGGAGGTGGCGAGGCGGTACGAGCGCCCGCTCGTACTCGTACGCCCCGACGGTCATGTGGCCTGGCGGGGCTTCACCGCTCCGGCGGATCCAGGGCGCCTGGCGGACCTGGTGCGCGGGGCGGAGACGGCCGGGGACGGGGCGGGGGCGGAGGGATGAACGGGCGTCGAGCAGCGACGGGCGGCCCGGAGCCGTTCGATCCGGCACGACTCGACCTGGCCGACCCCTACCCCGTCTACAAGCGCTACCGCGAGACCGACCCCGTCCACGCGGTACGCCACCCACGCGCCGGCGGCCCGACCGGGCCGACGACCTGGTACCTCTTCGGCCACACGGAGGTGGCGCGGGTCCTCACCGACCGGGGCTTCGGGCGCGCGTCCCCTGCGACGGCCGGCGCGGTACCGGTACCCGAGGGGTACGTGATGCTCCGCCGGATCGTGGAGAACTGGCTGGTCTTCCTGGACCCGCCCCGGCACACGCGGCTCCGTGCGCATGTGGCCCCGCCCCTGGGCGCCCCTGCCGTACGGGCCCTGCGTCCGCGCGTACGGGAGATCGCGGAGGAGCTCGTACGGCCGCTGGCGCGGCGGCCGGTGGTGGAGCTGGTCGAGGGCTTCGCCGCGCCGTTCCCGCTGCTCGTCGTGGCGGGGCTGCTCGGGGTGGACGCCGGGCGGTGGCCCTGGTTCCGGACGGAGGCTCTCGCCCTCCAACAGGCCGGCGGGACCAGGGGTGACCGTTCGCCGGCCGCGCTCGAACGGGCCGACCGGGCGGCGGCGGAGCTCGACGGGTATTTCCGTGAGGAGCTGGCGGTCCGGCGTACGGAGGACCGGGGCGACCTGCTCTCCGCTCTCGCGGCGGCCGGGGTCGAGGACCCGTCCCTGGGGACGACCGCGCTGACGTCGACGTGCGTGCATCTGCTGACGGCCGGGCACGAGACGACGACCGGGCTGATAGGAAAGGCGGTGCTCGCGTTACTCGCCCGTCCGGAGATCGGGGAGGAACTGCGCGCGGACCCGGGCCTGTTGCCGAACGCGGTGGACGAGTTCCTGCGCCACGACCCACCCGTCCAGATGATCACGCGATGGGCGCACCGGGACGTCGAACTCGCCGGCCGGTCCGTCCACCGGGGCGACCGCGTCCAGCTGGTCCTGGGCTCGGCCCACCGGGATCCGGCACGCTTCCCGGACCCCGACACGCTGGACATCCACCGGGACAGCGGCCGGCACTGCGCGTTCGGCCTGGGCATCCACTACTGCGTGGGCGCGGCGCTCGCGCGGGCGGAGGCCGAGATCGGGCTCGGGCTCCTGGTCGACCGGCTTCCCGCGCTCCGTCCCGGCGCCCGACCACGGGTCGAGGTGGAGTACGCGCCGGACTGGGTGTTCCACGGCCCGTCACGCCTGGTGCTGTCGAGCTGACGTGGCGGCGCGGCGTCCTGGCGGCGGCGTCCTGGCGGCGTGGCAGCTTGGCGTCCTGGCGGTTCGGAGTCTTGATGGCCCACGCCGTCGGGAACGTCCCCGACCCCCTCCTCGTTATACCCCCCACGGGTATAACGAGGAGGCTTTGTGACCACGAGAAGACTGACCGCGCTCACACCCGAGCAGGCACCGGGACGGGCGGGCGAGCTGCTGGCCGACATCGTCCGACGACACGGTTCCGTCGGCGAGATGGTGTCGACGATGGCGCACTCACCGGCCCTGCTCGACGGCTACCTGAACCTGTCACGGGCGATGAAGCGGGTGAAGATCCCACGCGCCCTGAGCGAGAAGCTGTCGCTCGCCGTCCAGGAGTGGATCGGCTGCGGCACCTGCGGCGAGGCGCACCGCGAGGCGGGTCGTGCGGCGGGTCTGAGCGAGACGGACATCGAACTGGCCCGCCAGGGGACGTCCACCGATCCGCGCGAGGCCGCCCTGATCGGCCTGGCGCTCCGGGTCCTGGCCGAACCGGGCTCGCTGTCGGACGAGGACGTCGCCGAGGTCCGGGGCCACGGCTGGAGCGACCGCATGATCGCGGAGGTGGTCGGCGTGGTCACTCTCAACCTGCTGACGGGCGCCTTCAATCTGCTGGCGGGCATCCAGCCGGACCGCGAGGCCTGACGGACCGGGGGGACACCGCCGCGCCGCCCTGAACCCAGGCCGACGGCGGGTGTCCCCTCAGCGCAGGATCCCGCGCGCTTCCCTGGCGACGGCCGCGTCGGCGTCGTCCGTCAGGGCCGAGACCAACTCCCGGAGCCGTTCGACGTCCTCATCGGACTGGCGGCAGACGTCGTTGATCGCGAAACCGAGGTGGTCGGCGGCGTTGTCGTCCGCGCGGACGAGCGCCGCCAGGACCATGCGCACGCCGAGGACGTCCCACCGTTCCAACAGAGCTTCGGCCGTCTCGCGAGTGACGCCGGTGTCCCGCTCGTCCAGCAGCAGCCGATGCAGCACCTCGGCCACTCCGGCACCCTCGGTTACTCCGGCACTCTCGGCTGCCCCGGCACTCTCGGCCGCACGAGCCAGCCGCCGCCCGGCGGCCGCCCTGACGGCCCACGACTCGGAACGTGCGTCCCGAACGGCCGCAAGCACGAGAGCGTCGATATCAGAGCCGGCCACGACCTCCATCCTGCCAGGCCGCGCCGGGGCCCGGGCGGGAGCCCACCCCGGCTCGTCGAGGTCGACGGACCCGAAGCCGAGTCCGGCTAAGGGGTCTTCTCCCGGGGCGCGGGGGTCCGGAGGCCGGAGGGTGGTTCCGCCTGGCACGCGACGGCGCCGGAGAGGATCGTGCGTGCGATCCGTAGCAGTCCGGCCACCTGAGGAGTCGTCAGCGCGTAGTACACGGCCGTGCCCTCGCGTCGGGCGACGACCATGTTCGCGCGGCGTAGCACGGCCAACTGCTGGGAGAGGTACGCCGGTTCGACACCCGTGTCGCGGAGCATCTCGGCTACCCCGTGCTCGCGCTCGCTCAGCAGTTCCAGGACGCGGATGCGGACGGGGTGTCCGAGCGTCTTGAAGAACTCGGCCTTCAGTTGGTAGAGCGGCGTACTCATCGCACCCACCCCGAGCGTCGCGTCGGCCCAGCACTCTGCAGCATGACCCCATCCTCGCGCCTGCCGCGACGGAAGGAGAACCAGGGGCGAGCCCTGGGCGGATCATGGCCCGAACCTGCCCGGACCGCCCGCCACTTGGACGGGACTTGGGCGTTCGTGAGCGGTACTCGGCGGGCCCTGCGGCGAGACTCGGTCGCCCGCCGGCCGGGCGGCCGCCGCGGGATCAGGTGGTCGGCCAGGCGTCGCTGCGCCACGCCCGCTGTTCCGCGCCCGCGTCGCGGTGCGCGGCGAGCGCGGCGGCCAGGTCGCGGTGGACCAGGACCGGGGGCCCTTCGCCCGCGGGGACGAGGGAGCCGTCGGCGGGGATCGCGGCCAGTTCGAGGGCGCGGCCGGCGGCCCTGAGCCGGAGCGCCGCCTCCGCGACGGCGAGCTGCCCGCCCACCGACCAGCCCCGCAGCCTGGTCAGGTCGAGGACGACCGGCCCCGTGCCGCGCGCGACCGCCCACCCCACGGCCCCGGTGAACCGTCCCACGGCGTCGGCTCCGAGGAACCCGGCCAGGGACAGTACGCCCAGGTCCTGCTGGACGGTGTAGCGCCATTCGATGGTCATGTGCGTCGTCATCCTTCTCGTACGGCGATCACTGCGGAAGCACGGGTGGGAGGCAGGACTGAGGGGTGGGGGTACAGGAGGCGCCAGGGGTGGCGGGCGCGGCGGGGGTGTCGCTCTCGTGGAGTTCCGCGAGGAGCCGGCCCTGTCCGGTGAGCATCTCGGTGAGGATCCGGCGGGCGGCCTGCATCAGCTGGGTCACGTCTCCGCCCGCGAGCGTGTAGACGACGGTCGATCCCTCGCGCGACGCGGTCACGATCCCGAAGCGGCGCAACACGGCGAGCTGCTGCGAGAGCGCCGCCGGCTCGACCTCGATCCGTGCGAGCAGTTCCCGTACGGGCATCGGCCCGCGCTGGAGCAGTTCCAGGACCCTGATGCGTACGGGATGGCCCAGCATGCGGAAGAACTCGGCCTTGGCCTGGTACAGCGGGACCGGCACGGTCTGTCCTCCGGGGGCGCGGGTGCGCGGGGCGGGGTGCCGGCCCGGCGGCTACCCACGGGCACGGCCCGATCAGGATGTATCGAATTGCAGAAATTTGCAATTTACCTATCTCACGTCCCGAGACGCCTCATGGCGCGCTCCGCCCCCTCCCCTCGCACGCCTGGCGGAAGCTGGTGAACGACCGGCCTTGATCACGCACGACCGGAACAGACAACCGACACAGACGGCCGGAAGCGAACATTCCGGAGAGGTCTCCCCCGAGCGCACCGAAGGCTTCCAGGGCTGACCGCGCGCCTCCCGGACCCGGGCACTCCGCCGCCGCTTCATTAGAACCAAATTCTAATTACGGCTGCACTAGGGTGTGCCCATGTCTCCTAAGCAGCAGCGTGGCGAGGCCACGGTCGAGCGCCTGCTGACCACGGCACTGAGGGTGTACGCGGACTCCGGCCAGCAGGGTTTCACCGTGAACGCGGTGACGGCGGCCGGCGGTGTCAGCCTCGGCAGCCTCTACCACCACTTCGGCAGTTTCGACGGTCTCGCCGCCGCCCTGTACATCCGGTGCACGGAGCAGCTCTGCGGCGAGGTCGTCACCGCCCTGACCCGTACCAGGACCGCCCGTACCGGCGTGCGGGCGGTGGTCACCACGTACCTCCGGTTCACGGAGGAGCACCCGGACGCCGCGCTGTTCATCCACGCCTCCGCCTGCTCGGGCCTTCTCGTCGCCCACGCCGACCGCATCCGGGCGGCCGAGGAGCCGATGCTCGCCGCCATCGGGGCGTGGAGGCGGCCGCTCGTCGAGGCCGGCGAGATCGCGCCCCTTCCCGAGCCGCTGATCGAGGCGCTGGTCATCGGGCCGGTCGCCGAGACGGCCCGGCGCTGGCTGTCCGGCGCGCACGACGTGGATCTCGCGCAGGCGACCCGGCTCCTGCCGGACCGGATCTGGCGTTCGCTCCGGCCGGAGTGAGCACGCGCCGGGACCTCGACCGGGGCCGAGGACTTCAGTGGGCCTGAGGGAACGTCAGCCGGCGGCAGGGGCCGTGAAGCTGACCTCCGAGGCGCGTACGGTGACCTCCGCGTCGCTTCCGAGGGCATAGGCCGCGACCCGGGAGACCGTCGCGGCCGGTACGACCTCGCTGATCCCGGGCGCCGCCGGAACGTCCTGGGTGGCGTGGGCGTCATGCGGTACGACGACGCGGTAGCCGTGCGCCAGGGCCGTACGGGCCGTCGCCTGCACGCACATCTCGGACATCACGCCGCAGACGGCGACCGCCCGCACCCCCGCGTCGGTGAGCACGCCGCCCAACGGGGTCTCCTCGAAACCGTCGTCGTGCGGCTTGCGGATGACCAGCTCCCTGGGGCCGGGCTCGACCGGGTGGTGGAGCTCCCAGCCCGGCGTGTGGGGTTCGTCCTCCGCGCCGGGCAGGCCGTCGTTCTGGAGGTGCACGACGAGCGCCCCGTCCCGCCGGGCCCGCGCGAGGAGATCCGTCGTTCGGTCGACGAGCCGGGCCGCCGCGGGCACGGCGCCGTCACCGGTGACGAAGGCCGCCTGCACGTCCACGACGATCAGGGCGTCGACGGGCTGCGGGTGCGGGGGTGAGGGCAGGGGCGCGTACGAGGTCATCCCGTCATCATCACTCCCAACGGTCCCCGCTGCCACGGGGTTTCGCCCGCCGGACCGGACCGAAAGGGCCCGCTGGTGGGTGTCCTGCCGATCCGGCCTGATCCACAAGACACCCTAGGAGGCGCGCCATCGCTCCGGTGCCGCGACGGTCTCTTCGAGGCGCGCGAGGAGTCGACGGAGGTCCTGCCTACGCGTCGTCTCCTGGGTGAGCCTTGGCGCCGGCCGGCGCCGGGGGCTCATTCCTTTCGGCGTCGGCGTCGGCGCCGCTCGCGCGCGTGGTCCTGGCGAGGAGCCAGTGACCCGAGAGGCCGGTCACGAGCAGGCCCGTGACGAGCGCGATCAGGGAGACACCCGGGCCCGACGCCCAGTCGACGTCCCGGGAGTGGACCGCGAGGAGGGCGCCGAGCGCCAGCGCCACCGCCGGGACGGCCCGGAGGGCCGGGCGGATGCGGGTCAGGTCGTCCTCGGCCAGCGCGCCCAGGACGCCGACGCCCAGCGCCAGCGCCCACACACCGAGGCCCTGCGCGTCCGCGCGGTTCACCGTCCACGGCACGAGGGCGCCCCAGAAGTCGGGGAAGGCCAGCAGCCCGGCCCCGATGCCGAACCATCCCGAGCCGACGACGGCGAGCGGCGGCTTCGACCAGTCGGGCATCGGGGCGACCGGCTGCCGCCGTGCCGCGCCCGCCGGCCCGGCCGCGACACCGCCCGCGCGCCCGGGCGAAGCGCTGCCCGCCGGTCCCGCCGGCGCACCGGACGCGCGCCCGGCCCGCCCGCGGTACTGCGCGGCCAGGCAGCCCACCGCGCCGAGGGCGAGCAGTCCGAGGGTGGCCACCCAGCCGAGGCTGAAGAGAGCGAGGAACAGCGGGCCGCCCTTGGCCGCCTGGAGGGAGCCGCCGTTCAGCACGCTCACCGCGAACAGGCCGACCAGCACGATCACCAGCGGCAGCACCAGGCTCCGTACGTCCTCCCAGACACGCGCCCGGCCGATCGTGAACAGCGCCGGAGCCACCCCGGCCATGGCCGCGCCGATGAGCCCGGGACTCAGCGCCTCCGGGGACACCCAGGCGCCCGCCGTGTACCCGAACAGGCTCGCCACGGCGAGCAGCGCGCCGATGGTGAGGCTGATGCCGCCCACGACGGCGCTCAGGACGACGATGCCGGGCGAGAGCTCCCGGCCGTCGGGCCTGCCGGCGCCTGCGGTCGCCGCCTGACGCCGTAGGTCGCTCATCGATGCTCCCCCGCTCCTGCGACCCCGCCGGCACCGACCGGAGTCGCGGTCGCCGGGCCCGTCGGCAGGTCCGCGAACTCCCGTTGTCGCCTGAGGACTTCACGGCCGTGCACGAGGCGCAGACTCACCACAACGACCGCCGCGTACGACAGCATTCCCGCGCCGATGCCGACTCCCGCGACCAGGGACGTGAGCCGGTCCAGGCCCATCGTCCGCTCCAGTACGGGCACGGTCACCGCCGAGAACGCGGGCGCCAGGCACTGGGCCGCCAGGTGCAGGCGCCACTCCTCGCGCCCCCAGGTCGCACCGGCACTCCGGGCGCGCGCCGCACGGAGCGCGATGACGGCGTACGTCAGCACGTACGGGACGAGGTACGCGACGAGCAGCCGCCGCCCCTGCGTCCCCTGGTCGAGGAAGGCGTACGTGATCCATCCCAGCCCCGCGGCGCCCGCGAGATGGGCCGCGACGAGGACCGGGCCCGGGGCCCACGTGCCGCTCAGGCCGGGGATGTCGGTCCGCCGGTCGAGGGCCCGGGAGGCCAGGAGCGCGCCGAAGGCGACGAGGGCGCCGAGGTGCATGATCGCGACGCGGTTGATGTCCTGGAGGGAGAGGCCGGGGTACAGCGCGGGCAGCGCGCCCCATTCGAGCCGCAGCAGCGGAGCGGTCATCAGGAAGCCGTAGCAGAGCAGCATCCAGCGCTGGTGCAGGTCCGGGAAGCCGCGGACGGCGGCGAGGATGCCGAAGGTCACGCTGCCGACGGTGCCCACCAGGATCGTCGCGAGGACGATCCAGAACGCGGCGCCGCTGAAGGCCTCCGCCGGCGGGGTGCGCAGCAGGTAGAGCGCGGCGCCGGCCATCGACACGTACACCGTTCCGGCGAAGACGGTTCCGGCGATGCGGTGCAGGCGGACGCGGCGGCGTACCGCCGAGAGCAGCTGCACCGGTCCGAGCAGCATCAGGAGGCCGCCCAGGACCGAGTGCACGATCAGCGGGACCAGGCTACGGCCGTACGGTCCCATCCGGTCGCGCACGGCGTCGGCCACGAACTCCGGGGAGACGGACCGGCCGAGGAGCCACTCGCCGATGGCGGGCGCCCCGGGCGTGGCGTACGGCCAGAGTTCGGTCATGGCGATCGGGGCGTACACCAGGCATACCACCGTCACGGCGACGGCGGACACCCGGCCCCACCTCACGCCCGTACCCCTGCCCGCGCCCGCACCTGAACTCGTACTCGTACTCGTCGGACGTCCCACGGCGCATCCCCCTCCACCGTCCTCGCGCGTTCACCGCCGCGATAGTCCTTTCTGGACTATGGAGGAAGGTAGGGCGGGGCACCCCGGGGGTCAACCGGTCAGTAACAAATTCAGGACTCGCGGCTCTCGACCCACTGCCAGAAATCGACCATCATCCGCTCATACCGGATACCGAACTCCAGCGCCTCGCGCTGCCCGCGCGTCAGCAACTCACCGACCTCACCCGCGAGTTCCTCGTACTCGTCCAAGGTCCGCCGGTGCTCCTCCATCTGGACCGGGGCGTGGACGCGCGGGCTCGCCCCGAACCACAGCTTGAGGATGCCGCGTTCGCGCGCCTCGACCGGCACGAAGGCGGGGTCGGCGAGCCAGCCGCGCAGGGCGGCCGAGCCCTCGTCGGTGAGCTTCATCAGACGCCGGTTCCGGCCGCCGGGCTGCCTGACCTCCGAGAGCAGCCCCGCCTCCAGGAGCCGGTCGCACTGGGCGTAGACCTGCGCGTGCGGCATGGACCAGAACGGCGCCACGGTCCGCGCGGCCTCGACCTTCACGTCGTACGGGCTGGCCTCGCCCAACTTGTCGATGATGCCCAGCACGAGAAAGGAGGGCGTGGTCAACCGGACTTCAGACATGCGGCCGACGGTACCGCGAGGGCCCGTCCGGTTCTCCGCCCTCAAGGCCCATGCCTCATCCGCCCCTCCTTGCCCATGTCTGCGGCGCCCGCCCGCCCGCCATTGCCCGTGCCTACTCCGCCCCATTGCCCGTGCCTGCACCGCCCCCATTGCCCCTGCCTACTCCGCTCTCAGTGCCCGCGCCGTGGCCGCCCTCGCCGCCCAGCCCGCCGGGAGCAGGGCGCCGGCCGTCGCGATCAGCACCCCGGCGGTCGCGAGGAGCACCAGCAGGGGCGTGCCGTACACGTCGATGTCGGCGGACGGGATCGTGGTGCCGACCGCGCGCCCCATCGCCGGCATCACCTGGCGGTGCAGTGCCACGCCCAGTGGCACGCCTACTGCGCCCGCCACCAGGCCGATGACGCCGACGGCGGTGAGGACCTGCGCGACCGTCTGCCGGGGCGTCATCCCGAGTGCCTTGTACACACCCAGGTCCCGGACCCGGTCGCGGGTGTCGAGGACCACGGTGTTGAGCACCCCGAGACAGGCGACCACGACCAGCATCAGCGTGAGCATCGCGATCAGGGCCTGCATCGCCCGGATGACGCTCGACTTGCCCGCCTCCGTGACGGCGGCCTCCGCGCGCAGCGGGGAGACGGCGGTGTGCAGCCGCTCGGCGTAGCCCGCGGGGTCCGTGCCGGAGGCGACGGTGACGGCGAAGTCCGGGGGCAGGTAACGGGGTTGCAGCGCCGTGATGGACCCGGCTCCGGTGCGCAGGGTCATGCCCTCGCCGCCCAGGTCGAAGACCTCGCCGACGAGCCGTACCCGCACGGTGCGCCCCTGTTCGGACAGGGCGACCGTCTCCCCCACGCGAACCCCCGTCGCCCGCAGGAACCGCGTCGGTGCCACCGCCTCGCCCGGGGCTGCGAACCAGCGTCCGGAGACCATCGTGTGCGGGCTGCCGGCGGTGTTCCCCTCGTACGCGACGAGCGGCGCGCCGCCCTTGAGTCCGGCCACCTCCACCTGCGTCTGTGCGGTCCGGTACACGGAGGCGGTCCCCGGGAGCGCGGCGATCGCCGCCTCGACGGCGGCCGGATCGGCCGGCTTCCCGGGCAGGGGCACGCCCGGTCCGCCGTCCCCTCCGCCCGGCTGTCCGGGTGCCGGGTCGTCCGGCCTGGCCACGGTGTGGACGGTGACGTCGCCGCCCTTGTCCGGATCCCCGTCGGTCTTCACCGCGACCAACGTGCTCCCGAGTCCCACCGCGAAGGTCACCGCGAGGGCCCCGAAGGTCACCGCGGCGGCCGTGCTCGCCGCGCGCGCCGGGCGGGCGAAGGGGGCGGCAAGGCCCAGCGTCACCGGTCGGGGCAGTGGCAGCCGCCCGAAGAGGCCGCGGATGCGGCGCCCCCGGCCGCCCCCGCCTGCCGCGCCGAGCCGCAGGACCGCCGCGGTCGGCAGCCGGGCGGCACGCAGCGCGGGGCCGAAGGCGGTACCGGCGATCACCACGAGAGCGGCGGCCGGCACGAGGAGGTCCACCCAGAGGGGGACCAGGACTGCCGTCGTCCCGTACGTCTCCGCCACCTCCGCCATGAGGGGAACGGCGAGCACGTTGCCGAGGGCGACACCGAGCGCGGCCCCGACGGCGCCCGGGATCAGGGCCTGCGCCACGTACGCCCGTCCGACCTGGAGCGGGGTGAAGCCGAGCGCCTTGAGGATGCCGATGCGGCGGGTCGCGGCGCCCACGGCGCCGCTCACCACGATGCCGATCACCAGGACCGACATGGCGAGCCCGAGGAGCGCGAAGGCGGTCACGAACGGCACGAAGGCCGCCGTGTTCTCCTGGGCGGACTCACGGACGTCGAGGTACGACCGGGCGCCGACGACCGCTCCCGCCGGGGCGGCGGCGACGATCGCGTCCCGGCCCGCCGCGACCTCCGCGCGGGTGCCGGCGGCGTCGAGCCGGTAGAGCATCTGGAACGCGGAAGGCCGCTCCCCCGCGAGCGCGGTGAGCTGCCCCGGTACGACCCAGGCGTCGGCGCTCTCCCCTGCGGACCCCGCGATGCCGACCACGGTGAGGGCGACGCCTCCGGCGGTCAGCCGCGTCCCCACGCCCGCGCCCGGCGGGCGGGACCCGCGCTCCAGGACGATCTCGCCCGGAGCCCCGGCCCACCGGCCCTCCACGAGGGTCACCGCGTCCACGGGCCCGGCGGCGGACGCCCGGCCGACCACCGTCAGGGGCGGCGGCTCGAACCCTGGCGGGGCCGCTCCGTCCGTACGGGGGCGTACCGAGACGACGCCGAACGGGCCGGTGGCCACTGCCACTCCGGGCGCGTGCGCCGTGGCGGCCAGCCGGTCCCCCGTGCCACCGGCCGAACCGTCGAACCGCACGGTCAGATGGGCCCCGCGCTGCTGGTCGAAGGCCCGGTCGAAGGGGGCGCCCGAGGCGACGAGGAGGCCGACCGCGAGGACGGCGGAGGCGACCGACAGCAGCGTGGTCAGCACCATCACCGCGGTCTGGGTACGCCGCCGACCGACTCCGGCGCGCACGACCCGGCCGAGAGCACCGCTGCTCATCGGGTCACCGCCATGACGTCGCGGGCGATGCGGCCGTCGACGAGTTCGATCGTGCGGGTCGCGCAGGCCTCGGCGAGCGCCAGGTCGTGGGTCACCAGGACGATGGTCTGCCCGTCGGCGTTCAGCTCCCGGAGGAGATCGCGGACGTCCGCGCCGGACGCGGTGTCCAGCGCTCCCGTCGGCTCGTCGGCGAGGAGCAGCGGCGGCCGGTTCATCAGGGCCCGTGCGACGGCGACGCGTTGGCGTTCGCCCCCGGAGAGGCGGCCGGGATGCACGCGCGCGTGCCGGGCGACACCGAGCCGCTCCAGGAGTTCGGCGGCCCGCGCCGCCGCCCGGGCCCGTGGCATCCCGGCCAGCTGGGCCGGGAGCAGCACGTTGTCGGTGACGGTGAGGTCGTCGAGGAGGTTGAAGAACTGGAAGACCATGCCGATCCGGCTGCGCCGGTAGGTGGCGGAGGCGGTCTCGCTCAGCCGGTCGACGCGCAGCCCGTCCACCGTCACCCGGCCGGTGGTCGGCCGGTCGAGGCCGGCGAGGAGGTTGAGCAGGGTCGACTTGCCGCTGCCGGAGGGACCGAGGACGGCGAGCGCCTCGCCCCGTGCGACACGCAGGGTCAGCTCGGACAGCGCGGCCCGGTCGTCGTACGTCCTCCCCACGTCGCTCAGGTCGATCAGGGGCTCGGGCGGTGCGCTCATGGGCCCTCCAGGGCTCTGGTTTCGGGAAGCGGCGACGAAGAGGGCGCGGCCGGTCGGCTCTCGGCGGCTTTCCCGTCGGCCGTGTCCGCGCCGCACCGACGCTAGGAGCGGCCCCGCCACGGGCGCGTCGGCCTCGGTGGCGAAGATCCGTACCGTGGGCGGTGGAGGCGCGGCCACGTCATCCGTGCGATGTACTCCCCCCGGAGCGGCGCGCTGGTCCCACGGGCTGATCCCCCGCTCCTCCCTCCTTGGCAGACTGCACCGGTGAGCTGGTACGAAGAACTCGTCGACCGGGTACGCGGACCCCGAGCCTTCGGTGCGCCGCCCCCGATGTCCCGCTGGGCGTGGGTGGCCGACGGGCTGCTCGCCGTGGCACTCGCGATCACGACGATCGTGGGTGATCTGAACCGCTGGTACGTGGACGTCCATCCGGATCCGGAGGACATTCCACTCCCTCTGCCGGTGCCGCCACCGATCCCGGTGCCGCCGAACCCGGTGGCGCCACCGATCCCGGCGCCCTCGCCGCCCCTCCCCCCGGCGATCCCGGAGGTTCCCCATCCCGTGCCCGCCGTGGAGCATCTGCTTCCCCCGGCCGACGCCTGGGAGTTGCTCGCGGCCGCGCTGACGGCGCTGCCACTGGTGCTGCGCCGCCGCTTTCCGTTGGCCGTCTACTGGGTGGTGATGGGCGCGACGGTGCTCCTGCACCAGGGCCACGTCGCCGCCGACGCGACCACGGTCACCTTCGCGTCGGGTCTGGTCGCGGCGTACAGCGCGGCGATGTACAGCCCGCACCGCACGGCGGTGGTGGTCTCCCTCGCCGCGGGCGTGGTGCTGTACGCGGTCTTTCCCCTGGTCCCGGACGTGGACGAGGGCCTCGTACCCCTGCTCGTCCTGCTGCCGATCGCCCTCGCCTCGCACGGCGTCCACCTGTGGCGGCAGCGGGAGCGGGCGCTCCGCACCGAGCGGGAGGCCGAGCTGCGCCGGGCGGTGGAGGCCGAGCGGTCCCGGATAGCGCGGGAGCTGCACGACGTGGTCACCCACAACGTGAGCATGATGACGATCCAGGCCGGTGCCGCGCGCACGGTGCTCGCCACCTCCCCCGACCAGGCCCGCGAGGCGATGCTCGCGGTGGAGGCGGCGGGCCGGACGGCGATGTCCGAGCTGCGGCACGTGATGGGGCTGCTCACCATGGCCGCGGACGGTCCCGACCCCGCCACCTACGTCGAGCTCGCCCCGCAACCGGGCCTGGACCGGCTGACGGAACTGACGGACCGGGTACGGGCCTCCGGGGTACCGGTGGACGTGGCGGTGAAGGGCGGGCCGGTCGCGCTGCCGGCCGGGGTGGACCTCGCCGCGTACCGGGTGGTGCAGGAAGCGCTGACGAACGTGGTGAAGCACGCGCCGGGTGCCAGGGTCTCGGTCACCGTGGAGTACGGGCCGGAGCGGCTCCACGTGGAGGTCTCCGACACGGGCACCGCCGGCCCTGGTTCCGGCCCTTCCCGGGACCGGGGTCCCGGGCGGCGACCGGCGGAACCCGGCGGCGGGCACGGCCTGCTCGGCCTGCGGGAACGGCTCGCGGTCTACGGCGGTACGCTGCGGACGGGCAGGGGCCCGGCCGGTGGGTACCAGGTCCGGGCGGTGATTCCGTGGGAGGCTCCGTGACCGACGCTCCGGGTGTGACTCCGGGTGTGACCGACGCTCCGCGTGTGGTGATCGTCGACGACCAGGCCCTGGTGCGGACCGGTTTCCGGATGATCCTCGCCGCCGACGGCATCGAGGTCGTCGCGGAGGCCGCCGACGGCGACGCGGCGGTGGCCGCTGTACGGCGGACCCGTCCGGACGTGGTCCTGATGGACATCCGGATGCCCGGCACCGACGGCCTGGAGGCCACCCGCCGCATCCTCGCGGACAGGCCGGACAGGACGGACAGAGCCGATGGGGCCGATGGGGCCGATGGGGCGGGCGAGGCCGCGGCGCCCAGGATCGTCGTCCTCACCACCTACGACCTCGACCAGTACGTGTACGCGGCGCTCGGCGCCGGTGCGAGCGGCTTCCTGCTCAAGGACGTGACCCCGGAGCATCTGACGGCGGCGGTCCGGCTCGTCCGCTCCGGCGACGCGCTGCTCGCCCCGGCGATCACCCGCCGCCTGGTGGCGCGCTTCGCCACGTCCGGTGGGCGAGCGGCCGCCCCGCACCGCGAACTGGCCACGCTGACCCCGCGCGAGCTGGAGGTCCTCGAAGCCCTGGCGCGCGGCCTCAGCAACGCCGAGCTGGCCGAGCGGTTCCACCTGAGCGAGGCGACGGTGAAGACGCATGTCGCCCGCATCCTGTCGAAGCTCCGGCTGCGCGACCGGGCGCAGGCCGTGATCGCCGCCTACGAGACGGGTCTTGTCACACCGGGCTCGGACAGCCAGGGACCCGCCGGGTCCCAGTGAGGGGCCGTCACGTCCGGCAGCACACCCACCGGCTCCACCCCCCACCCTTCCGGGAGCGCCCCCACCGGCGTCTCCACCAGCGCCCCCACCCCCGCTGGCTCCGGCTCCGGCTCCGGCTCCGGGCACAGGAGATCCGCCAGTTCCGTCAGGCGGATCAGCCGGATGATCCACGGCTGGTCGCAGACGAGCCTCCAGCGCGCACCCCGTTCCCGGGTGCGCCCCGCGCAGTGGGCGAGGAGGCCGAGCCCGGTGGCATCGCAGAAGGTGAGGCGCCGGATGTCGACGGTCAGGGCGTCGGACTCCCGCACGAGGGCGTCGAGCTCGGGCCGCAGGTGCCGTACGAGGACGAGGTCGAGCTCACCCCGGAGGGCGGCGACGGTGACGTCGCCGGTCGAATGGACGGCCATGTACGGGTCATGACGGGGGATCAGCTGCATCGGGCGCTCCACAGGGTGGCTCCATGTGTCGCTTCGAGCGTGGCCGTCCCGCCGCAGGGAGGGACGTTTCGCCTCGGCCTGTGTCACCTGAATCGGTGAATGTTCGAGCCACTTCCCCTCGTACGGACGATCTATGTGCGTACGTACGCCCAACCCCTCTGTCTCCTCACACGTCCAGCTCCACGTCCGTCAGGGGATACGCGACGCACGCGTGCGCGTACCCGGAGTCCGGGTCGGAAAGCCGCAGTCGGGCCTCCTCCGCGTGGTGGACCTCGCCCTTGAGGACGCGGACCCGGCACAGGCCGCACTCGCCCGAGCGGCAGGCGGACTCGGGGCGGATGCCTGCGTCCTCCAGTGCGTCCAGGAGCGGCCGTCCCCGCCGGGTGCGGAACGCCGTGCCACGGGCGGCGACCGTGACCTCCTCCGCCGGGTCGGCGTCGCCCGGCCAGTGCGGCTGGCGGGTGGGGTCGGCGGGGGCGCCGTTGGCCTCGAAGCGGATCCTGCGGCGCGGGTGTCCGAGCCGCCCGGTGAGCTGCCCGAGGGCGTACGGGTAGAGGGCCTGGGGCCCGCACACGTACACCATCCGCCCGTCGAGGGGCCCGGCGAGCTCCGTGACGAGTTCGGCGGTCAGCAGTCCGGTGGGTCCCGGCCGGCGCGGGTCGGGGTCCTGAAGGACGTGGTGGACCCGGATGCCGGGGTGCTCGTCGGCGAGCGCGTCGAGTTCCGCCCGGAACAGGATGTCGTCGAAGGACCGGGAGCCGTAGAGCAGATGGAAGCGCCGGTCGAGCCCCCGGTCGGCGATCTCCCGGAGCATGCTCATCGCGGGTGCGACGCCGGAGCCGCCCGCGAGGAAGACGACGTCCTCGCCGTGGAAGAGCGGGTTGTGGTGGAAGGTGCCCTGGGGGCCGGTGGTCGTCAGGGGGTGACCGGCGGCGAGGGTGTCGATCAGGTGGTTGCTGATCCGCCCGCCGGGCACCCGGCGCACGGTCAGGTCGTAGTGGCGGAGGTCGGCCGGGCTGGAGGAGATCGCGTACGGGCGGTTCGTCCCGTCCGCGAACACCCCGACGTACTGCCCGGCGAGGAAGGGCGGCAGGTCGGCGCCGTCCGGGCGGCGGAGCCGGAAGGTGCGGGTGCTCGGCGTCTCGTCGACGACCCGGTCGACCCGGAGGTCGAGCCGTCGCGGGTGGTACGTGTCGATGGTCCGGCGGGTCAGGGCGGCATGGTCGGCGGCGTCGGCCGGGCGGGCCTCGATCTCGTCCTGGATGCGGTCCGCCCCGGCGAAGCGCGCGGTGAGGTGATGAGGCGTCACAGTTCTCTCCGGGTTCTCTCAGGCGGCCTTGGAGCGCAGCAGGCGTCGGGCCACGCGCGCGCCTGCTTCGAGGGTGGGCTGGAAACCGCCCATGCCGGACCAGGATCCGGCGAGGTGGAGGCCAGGCACGTGCGGGCGGCGTTCGCTGTCGCGGAACTGCCAGCTCTCGGTGGCGTCCTGGTCATAGCCGTAGATCGCCCCGCCGGGGTGGCCCAGATAGCGGCTCATGGTGAGCGGGGTGGCGACGTCGACCTCCTCGATGACGCCCCGGATGCCGGGGGTGACGGTCTCGACCAGGTCGAGCAGCGTCTCGGCGTAGGCGAACTTCTCCCGCGCGTACGCGGCGGGTTCGACGCCGTCCCAGGCGGAGCCGTACTGGAGGGTCATGAGGCTGACATGGGTGGCCCCGCTCGGCGCGAAGCCGATCGGCTCGACGTCGTACGAGGTGACGCAGATCCCCCGGGCCGGTTCCCTCGTACGCCAGGAGGCGGACGTGCGGTCCGCGTCCAGGTCGGTGTTCACGAAGGTGGTGCTCGTGGTGAAGCCGAGTTCCGCCGGGGCGGCGTCGAGGCCCATGTGCAGGACGAAGCCGGAGACCCCGATCCGTCGGGTGGCGAGGTCGGCGCGGACGGCGCCGGGGATGTCGAGGCCGTCGAGCATGCCGTAGGTGAGGGGCAGGGAGGCGTTGGAGACGACATCGGGGGCGCTCACCTCCTGACCGTCGTCGAGGCGGACGCCGACGACCTTCCCGCCGCGCGTCAGGATCGCCTCGACGGCTGTGTGGAACCGCACTTCGCCGCCGGCCTCCAGGAACGCGTCGAGGATCGCGCTCGACATCGCCTGCGAACCCCCGTGTACGTGCCAGGGCTTGAACTCCAGGTACGCGAAGAGGATCAGCGCCAGGTCCTGGAAGGGCAGCCGGGACGGAGGCTGGCCGAGGTAGCCCCAGTAGGAGGCGAGGACCGCCTTGAGCCGCTCGTCCTCGAAGTGCTCGTCGAGCACGTCCTGCGCGGGCCGCAGGCCGTGCCGGAAGAGGAGCTCGTCCACCTGGTCGGCGGGCGTGCCGCGCATCGCGGCGATCTGCCAGAAGGTGAGGTCCCGCACGAGGGCGAAGAACCGTTCGAGGCGGGCGCGGTTGCCCGGGAAGTGCGCCTCCAGGGTCGCGGTCGCGCGCTCCCAGTCCGCCGGGACGGTCACGTCGAACGAGCCGGGGACCACCGTGCGGTAGAGGTCGGGCTCCCGGACCCAGGTCAGCCGGTCACCGACGCCCAGCGTGTCGAACAGGGGCCGCAGCGAGAACGCCTGCCCCTCGGCTCCGATACCGGACAGCTGGTGCAGAGCCACCTCGAACTCGAACCGGCCTCTGCGGAAGGAGGTCGCGCAGCCGCCGGGCACACTGTGGCGCTCGACGAGCAGCGTACGCGCGCCGGCGCGCTGGAGGGTGGCGGCGGCGGTGAGTCCGGCGTTGCCCGCGCCGATGACGACGGCGTCGAAGTCCGCGCCGCTCACCGCTCGCCCTCGGCGGACACGTCACCGGCGACGGCGCCTCCGACGGCCGCCCCACCGAAGGCCTCCGCCTTGATGCGGTCGAACTGGGCGCCCATGGCGGCGGAGAGCGCCTGCGCGGCGGAGAGCGGCCGGACCATGACCATGAAGTCGTCGATCTTCCCCTCCTCGTCGAAGCGGAGGAAGTCGCAGCCGTTGATCTCCATGTCGCCGACCTTCGCGGTGAACACGAGGGCGTGGTCCCGGCCGTCGTCGCTCCCGATCTCGCGCACGTACCGGAAGTCGGTGAAGACGCGCATCACCCCGCGCAGGATCGCGGCGGTGATGGGCTTGCCGGGGTACGGCCTGAAGGCCACCGGGCTGGTGAAGACGACGTCCTCGGCGAGGAGGGCCTCGATGGCGGCGTGATCCCGGTTCTCGACGGCCGAGCGGAACGGATGCATGACGCGACTCCCTATGCAACTTGTTGATTAGGTGCAAGGGCAGCTAACCGCATCACCCGGGGCACGTCCAGGGGTCGACCCACCCCGCCCCGGCCCACCCCTGAATCGGCCACACCGAATCAACCCACGTGCACCTCCGCGCGCCGGAGGGGCGGCCATGTCAGCGTGGTCCAGGCCCGCAGCAGCCATTCGACGGGGCCGTACCGGTACCGCCGGAGCCACCACCGGCTGACGACGATCTGCACGGAGAAGAGCGCGAGAGCCGTCGCGAGCACCGTCGGCGGCGACACCCGGCCGACGAGGCCCGCCCCGTACCCCGTGAACAGCAGGGCGCAGACGAGCGACTGAGCGAGATAGCCGGTCAGGGTCATGCTGCCCACCGGTCCGAGTACGGCCACCGTGCGCCCACCGAGGCGCCCCTGGGTGAGGCGGAGCACGGTGGCGGCGTACGCGGCGGCGAGCAGCGGCGCGGTGACGACGTCGATCCCGAGGGCGAGGATCTGGTACGCGCCTCCCGGGCGCACCAGGCTCGCGTGGGCGTACACGGCGCCGCCGAGGAGCCCCAGCGTGAAGCCCGCCCACTGGAGCCGGACCAGGGTCGTACGGTGGCGGGCGAGGTCCCCGAGCACACGGCCCCGCCCGGCGGCGAGACCGAGGAGGAAGGCCGCGAACGCGGCCGGAGCCTGGAAGAAGGCCAGCAGGAACACGACGTCGGGCAGCTGCCCCAGGTGTTCCCCGATCACCGCACCGGGGCCGCCGCGCAGCGCCTCCGCCGCACGCTCGGCCTCGGCCGCCGCCCCCGGGTCCACCCCCGCGCCGCCCGTCAGATGCACGCCGACCGCGAGCAGGACGTACAGGGCGGCCGTCACCGCGAAGAGGACGACGGCGGTACGGACTGCCGTGCGGGGCCCGATGCGGCGCACGGCGAGCAGGATCAGGCCGAGAACGGCGTACGTGGTGAGGATGTCGCCGGGGAACAGCAGGACCGCGTGCAGGACGCCGAGGACGTACAGGCCCGCCAGGCGCCGCAGGAAGCGCGGGCCGAAGCGGGCACCACTCCGCTCGGCGGAGGTGAGCTGGAGGGTGAAGCTGTAGCCGAAGAGGAACGAGAACAGCAGGAAGAACTTGGCCTCGAAGAACACCGTGACGAACCACCGGACCGCACCGTCGAGGGCCGAGCCGAAGCCGGGGTCCTCCAGCCCCGAGCCGTGGTAAGTCGACGCCATGTAGCCGATGTTGACGACGAGGATGCCGAACAGGGCGAAGCCGCGCAGGGCGTCGACGTGCGCGAGTCGCGCTCCGACGCCGAGGCCGGAGCCGTCGGCATCGCCGCCGGCGCGGACCACCGGACCACCACCTCCGCCGCCCCGTTCTGCCGCTCGTAGGTTCATGACCTTCCCCCAAAACTATCGAATCTGAAACGCCCGTATCGAGAATGAACGTATTACTATCGATAGCGCAAGCCCGTCCGACGAGAACGAGGAGCACCGATGGACACACGGTCGGTGGTGCGCCGCGGCGTGCCCGAAGGGAGCGAGGCCAGGGTCGCCGCGCTGTACTGGGAGGCGTTCGGGCGCAAGCTCGGCGCCGCCCTGAACCCGCCCGACAAGGCCCGCGCCTTTCTCGCGGCCCACCTCCACCGCGACCGCGCCGTCACCGCGCTCGTCGACGGCGAGGTGGCGGGGGTGGCCGGCTACCGGCTCGACGGACGAGGGCTCACGGGCGGCGGGGCATCGGATGTCCTCGCCGCGTACGGGGTGGTGCGCGGGCTGCCCCGACTGGCTCTTCTCGGCCTCCTGGGGCGCCGGCCGGCCGACCGCGAACTGGTGATGGACGGCATCGCGGTCGCCCCCGAGCACCGGGGCACGGGCATCGGCGGCCTGCTCCTGCGCGAGATCGCGGCCGTGGCCGCCGAAGCGGGCTGCCGCCGCATCCGGCTCGACGTCATCGACGTCAACCCGCGCGCCCGCGCCCTGTACGAGCGGCACGGCTTCGTCGCCGTCCGCACCGAGAAGACCCCGTATCTGCGCGGCCTGATGGGCTTCGGCGCCGTCACGACCATGCACCGGCCCGTCACTGCGGCCGACTCCCACCAGAGCGAGGAGACCCGATGAAGCCCGGAGGCACCGCGACGAAGGCCGGGAATCCCGGGGCCGCTGGCGTCACCGGGACCGCCGAAGTCACCGAGGTCACCGGAGACGCCGCAAGCGCCGAATTCTCTGGAGCCTCCGAGGACCCCGCCTGGAACCCCATCCCCACCCGCACCCTCGTACACGCCCTCGTCCGCACGGACGGCACCGTCGACGCCGGGGAGCTCTACACCGTCGCCGGGCTGCTCTCCATGACCGACCAGCAGGTCCGGCTCTGCGTCAAGCGCCTTGTCGCGGAGGGTCGTTTCACCCACGAGGGACGGGGGCGCAAGGCCGTCCTCCGCGCGGTCGCCGACCCCACCGGCACGATCGCCCCCGACGCCGCCCATGTCCGCTTCGCCTACCGGCAGGACCGCGGACTCGACCCCTGGGACGGCAGTTGGCACCTCTTCGCCTTCGCCGTTCCGGAGTCCGCGCGGGCCGCCCGCGACGCGCTCCGCGACACCCTGCTCGGCCTCGGTGCCGCGCCTCTCCAGGGGGGCCTGTACGTCGCCGCCAACCCGATCGAGCCGCTCGTCGAGGCCCAGGCCCACCATCTCGGCGTCCCCGGCCAGGTCACGTACCTCACCAGCACCGACCTACGGGTCGGAGACGTCACCGAGCCGCAGGCGCTGGCCGCCGCGCTCTGGCCCCTGGACGAGATCGCGGCCCGACACGACCGACTGGCCGCCTTCGCCTCAAGCTGCCTGGCAGCCCTGGAGCGGCCCGAAGGCCCGGAGACCCTGCCGGACCCCGAACGACTGACAGACCCCGAGCATCCGACGGATCCCGAGCGCCTGACGGATCTCAGACATCTGACGGATCCCGAGCGTCTGACGCTCGCCGTCCAGCTCGCCGCCGCCTTCACGTACGCCATGCGGCCCGATCCCTTGCTGCCCCCCGAACTGCTCCCCCGGCCCTGGCCGGGCACCCGGGCGCGCGAGCTTTTCGCCACCGTCTGGACCGCGCTGACGAACCGCCCCGCGCCGGACTCCGGACCGCCCCTCCCCCGCCTGTTCGCCCTGTACGAGGACCTGGCGGGCCCGGCGGACCTGGCCGGTCCCGAGGAGACCCCGGAGACGACCTAGGTGTATTGACCCGCAGCGTTGTTGACGCGGCTGATGGGTGGCTTGCCGTCGAGTGCTGTGTGGCAGCGGTGATGGTTGTAGGTGTGGAGGAAGTCTGCCAGGGCTTCGGTCCGCTCGTTGTTCGAGGTGTAGGGCCGCAGATAGGCCCACTCATCGAGCAGGGTGCGGTTGAAGCGTTCGACCTTGCCGTTGGTCTGCGGCCGGTAGGCCCGGGTGAGTTTGCCGGTTGCGCCGAGGTCGGCGAGGACGGTCTTCCAGGCCAGGCCCTTGCGGTAGGCCCAGGCGTTGTCGGTCAGGACCCGTTCGATCCGGTCGATGCCGTGGGTGTGGAAGAACGCGGCCGCGCGGGTGAGGAAGCTCGCGCAGGTCGCGACCTTCTCGTCGGGGTGGATCTCGCTGTAGGCCAGGCGGGAGTGGTCGTCGACAGCGGAGTGGACGTAGTCGAAGCCCATGCCGCGGATTGGCCTGCCGGCCTCGCGGCCGTTGGTTTTGTGGCCGCCGCCGTCGGGGATCCGGCCGAGTTTCTTGACGTCCACGTGGATCAGCTCGCCGGGCCGGTCGCGCTCATAGCGGCGGATCACCGTGCCGGTCGGCCGGTCCAGCCAGGCCAGCCGATTGAGCCCGTGGCGGGTCAGGATCCGGTGGACGGTCGAGGTGGGCAGGCCCAGGACCGGGCCGATCCTGGCGGGGCCGAGCTTGCGGGTGCGGCGGAGATCGCAGACGCGGGCCTCGACGGCCTGGGGGGTGCGATGCGGTGTGTGCTGCGGCCTGCTGGAGCGGTCGACCAGGCCCGCGTCGCCTTCCATCCGCCAGCGGCGAATCCACTTGTGGGCGGTGGGCCTCGATATGCCCATCTCGGCCGCCACATGAGCAACCGGCCGTCCTGCCAGGACGCGTTCGACCAGGATCCGCCTGCCGTGAACGGTCAGCCGGGCATTACGGTGGGACACGAAGACCTCCGTGTGCGGTGTGGAGCCTAGACACCTCCACCACACCGGAGGTCTTCGCCATGATCAAGACCTGCGACTGTCAACAACGCTCGTGATCAATACACCTAGGGAGCAGTGGGGAGGCCGAACCCCGCACAAGGCATTCCTCACTGCTGCCCCGCGGCCTCCCACTCCTGGTGCGCGGTGTGGACGCGGTGCCACAGCATCGCTCGCGCAGGGGCGGCGACGTCGGTCAGGTCCAACCGGAACACGCCGGCCAGTACGTCGTACCAGTCGTCGGCCGAGTCGATCGTCCGCTCGTCCGTACCCCCGGCCTCGATCCGGCGCAGCACACAGCCGCGCAGCACGTCCACGCCCGTGGCATCGCGGAGCTGGGCGGTGAGGGTCCGAACGAAGCCGGACTCGGGGGAGGTGGACAGCCACGCGTGCTTGTCGGCGAAGGAGGACAGCTCCACGGGGTCCGGCGCGAAGACCATCGCCGTGAACGCGCCGCGGGGGTCATGCGTGAATCGCCAGCCGCCGGGCGCCGCCACCGACGGGGCCATCGCGTAGGTGAACGGCCCCTGGGTGTAGCGGCCTTCGCGCAGCGGCAGCGGCTCGTACATTCCGCCGGCGAGCCCGGTGTCGACCAGCCACCGCTCGCCGTCGAGCCGCACGGTGAGCGCGAGATGGTCGCCGGCCGGGCCCGCGGGGTCCTCGACGTCACCCTGCACCCCGGCCCGGTGCAGCGTGACGTCGTAGCCGAGGGCCGTCAGCAGCGCACTGAAGGCTCCGTTGAGGTGGTAGCAGTAGCCGCCGCGCCCGCGCATGATCCGGGCCACGGATTCCGCGGTGCCGATGCTCGTCGGCCGGCCCAGATGAATGTCGAGGTTCTCGTAGGCGACCCGCTCCACCTGCGCCCGGTGCAGGGCACACAGCGCCTCGGCGGTCGGGGCCGCCGGCCGGGCGACCCCCAGGACGGCCAGATACCCGTCGACGTCGATCATGCTTCCCCTCACTGCCCGAGGGGACTCACTGCCCAAACGGTGATCATCATAGGTACCGGTACCGCCCATGCCCCGGGTGACGTCGGGCGGAAGGGTCGGCCATACTGACCGGCGGCATTCCAACGGGGGCGTGCGGCACAGGGGGTGGCGAGTGGACGGCATGGATCTGCCCGAGCGCATCGGCGATTACGCCGTGGAACGTGAGCTGGGTGCGGGCGGCATGGGGACGGTGTACCTGGCACGGTCCCGGGGCGGACGTACCGTGGCCGTCAAGGTGGCCCGCCCCGAGCTGGCCGCCGACCCGCACTTCCGCGCCCGGTTCCGCGCGGAGGTCGACGCCGCCCGCAGGGTCGGCGGGTTCCATACGGCGCAGGTCGTCGATGCCGACCCGGAGGCGGCGGCGCCCTGGCTGGCCACCGCCTACATCGCGGGGCCGACGCTGTCGGGGCTGCTCGCCGAACGCGGTCCGATGGACGAGGCCCGACTGCGGCTGCTCGGCGCGGCGTTGGCGGAGGCACTGCAGGCCATTCACGACTGCGGCCTGATTCACCGCGACCTCAAGCCCGGCAACATCATCATGGCCGATGACGGCCCGCGGGTGCTCGACTTCGGTATCGCCCGGGCCCTGGAGTCGACCCGGCTGACCTCCACCGGGGCGGCCTTCGGTACCCCTGGTTTCCTGGCCCCCGAGCAGGCTCAGGGTCTCGAAGTCGGCGGCGCCGCCGATGTGTTCGCGCTGGGCGCGGTGCTGGTCGCGGCGGCAGGTGGCCATCCGTTCGGGGAGGGCACCCCGATGGTGCTGATGTACCGGGCCGTGCACGAGCCGCCGGACCTGTCCGCCCTGCCCGAGGGCGTGCGCCCGGTGGTCGCCGCCTGTCTGGCCAAGGATCCGGCACAAAGGCCGACCCCGAAACGGCTGTTGGACCTGCTGGCGCCGGACAACGCTCCGGAGCCGGCGCCGGCCACGGCTGCCCACCCGCCGACCCAGCCCTCGCCGGCCGTGCCGTCCGCGCCGACGCCGACCGCCGGGTCGGCTGCCGCGTCGACCGGCGGGGACATCGCCCATGCCGCGACCGTTGCCGCGGCCCCGCGCGCCGAGTCCCCGCCCGGCTTCCCGCAGCAGGCAACCCCGAGCCGGGAGACGAAGACCGCCCCGCCCGGGAAGAAGCGCACCGCGCTGCTCGCCGCCGGTGTGGCGGGGGCCCTGATCGTGCTCGGCGGCGCGGGCTACGGCATCTACGCGTCCGGGGGCTTGGGCTCGGACGAGTCCTTCCCCAAGGCCACGCACGAGCTCGTCATTCCCGAGTCGATCGTGGGGGGCGCGTACGGGTGGGACATCGAAAACCGCCTCCCTCCGGACCCGCAACCGGACAGCGGAAGCCAGCGGGATGCAACGCACTTCAGCGCCGACTACACCGTCACCAGCACCGGTACCGACAACGCCGCCGCGTTCCGAACGGTGCAGGTATACGGCTCTTCCGGTCGGTACAAGAACCCGGAGGGGCGTCGGGACGCCCTGGTGGAAGCCATGACCGTCACAGGCAGCGAGACCGTCAGCGATCCGCCGAGAACGATCCGCGTTCCCGGCTCGGACGTCGATTTCCGCTGCGAGACGGTGGACCAGAAGACCGTGTGCGGCTGGGGCGACGACAACACCACCGTCGCGATCGCGTTCACCCCGACCGGCTCACTCGAACTGGCGGCGGCGGAGACCCGCAAGATACGCGACGACATCCGCAGGCCGATCGCACAACGGCCCTGACGGCCCTCCATCCCCTGGACCGCACCGTCGAGGGGATGAAGGACCGCCGGCTCCCGTGCTCCGTACGGGACTTTCCGGACTCGGCCTAGCCCGCGAAGCGGGCCATCCAGGCCTCGACCTCGGCCGAGGAACGCGGCAGACCCGCCGACAGGTTCTCGTGGCCGTCGTCGGTGACCACGAGGTCGTCCTCGATCCGGACGCCGATGCCCCGCCACTCCTCGGGCACGGTCAGGTCGTCGGGCTGGAAGTAGAGGCCGGGCTCGACGGTGAGCACCATGCCCGGTTCGAGCACGCCGCCGACGTACTCCCCCGTGCGGGCCTGCGCGCAGTCGTGGACGTCCAGGCCGAGCATGTGCCCGGTGCCGGCCATGGTGAAGCGGCGCTGGAGGCCGAGGGCGTACGCACGGTCGACGGGGCCCTCGATGAAGCCCCACTCGACGAGCTGTGCCGTCATGTGCCGCTGGGACGCCTCGTGGAAGTCGCGGTACGGGGCACCCGGCTTGACCGCGGCCATGCCGGCCTCCTGGGCCTCGTACACCGCGTCGTACACCTGGCGCTGGACCGGGGTGAAGGTGCCGCTGATCGGGAGGGTGCGGGTGACGTCGGCGGTGTAGAGGGAACGGGTCTCCACGCCGGCGTCGAGCAGGAGCAGTTCGCCCGGCCGGACCGGGCCGTCGTTGTCCGTCCAGTGCATGATCGTGGCGTGCTCGCCGGCGGCGCAGATGGAGCCGTAGCCGACGGCGTTGCCCTCCAGGCGCGCCCGTCGGAAGAAGGTGCCCTCGATCCACCGCTCGGAGGAGGCGACGGCCCGGGACAGCTCGCCGACGCAGTCGGTGAACCCGCGGACGGTGGAGTCGACCGCCTTGCGCATCTCGCCGATCTCCCAGGCGTCCTTGACGAGCCGGAGTTCGGAGAGCGCCTCCTCCAGCTCGTCGTCGCGCTCCTCGTCGGTGGTGACGGCGGCTTCGAGAGCGGGGTCGTGGCCTCGGACGATCCGCGTGGGGACGCCGCCGGCGGCGGCCAGGTCGGCGGCGGCCGTGCGGACGTCGCGGCAGGGCAGCCCGAGGACGACCTCTGCCTCGGCGAGGGTACGGCGGCGGCCCATCCACAGTTCGGCGGTGTTGCCGATCCAGAACTCGTCGTTGTCGCGGCTGTCGCGGGGCAGCTGGTAGCAGTAGGCGTCGTGGCCGCCGTCCGCGCGGGGTTCGAGCACGAGGGCGCCGTCGCGCGCCTGGTCGCCGGTCATGTGCACGTATCCCGTGTACGGGCGGAAGGGGTACGTGTCGTCGTTGGAGCGGGTCTTGAGGTTGCCGGAGGGGATCACGAGGCGCTCGCCGGGGAAGCGCGCGGACAGCTCGGCGCGCCGGCGGGCCGCGTGCGGGGCCTGCTCGTCGGGCTCGAGCCCGTGCCGTTCGGTGTCCGCCCACCCCGACCTCATCAGGGCGGAGAGCTCCTCGGAGACGCCTTCGTAGAGGCCGTTCTTGCGACCCTTCGCCACGTCCTGCTCCTTCTTCCGGGTGGGTTCCTCGGCCGCCGTGGGCCGGCGACTCCCGGAAGGTACTCCGCGACGTGGGCACCGGTTGCCGAAGACCGCCAGTGGCACGAATCGGCCAGACCCGCACCGTCTAGCGGGGCGTCCAGGCGGCGGTCGGCCAGTCGTACTCGGAGAAGCCGTCCGGCAGCTTGCCGCAGGGCGCATAGGCGCTGAGGGCGAAGGTGCCCGTGGGCTCGTACCAGTCGACGTCCACCTTGTCTCCGGTCCGGGGGTGTTCGAAGCGGAAGCCCAGGTCCGAGACGTTCTCGCTGACGAGCTTCCAGCCGTCCCGCTCCAGGCGGAGGCGGGTGCGCGCCTGTGCCGCACGGGCGCTGGTCTCCGGCACGTCCGTGAAGCGCCAGGTGAGCCCGAAGCTGCGCACGTCGAGGCGGCCGCGGTCGATGTGGGCGACGGACCTGAGGCCGCGGTAGGAGCAGGTGCCCGTCTCCACCCGGAACTGCACACCGGGGGCTCCGGGGAGCGCGGCCTCGTCGTAGACCCGTTGCGCCTGCGCCTTGAGGCGCGCGGCGACCGCGTCGGGGTCGGTCTCGGGGTACGGCGGGCCGTTCCACAGGTAGTAACCGGCGGCGACCAGGCCCACGGCGATCAGGCCGTGGAGGAAGGGCCGCACCACTCGGCCCGGACGGCTTCGGGCAACAGCACTCATGATCGAGAGCCTAGGACGGCCACCCTGCACGGCGCGTGGGCGCTGCTACTCACCCGTGGGTGAGTAGCAGCGCCGCGGCTCGGCGGCTCAGTCCCGGCCCGCTCCCCGGACGATGCGGTGTACGACGGCCGATGCCTGCTCCGGGTGCCGCTCCAGCCACGTGCCGACGTGATCGCGGACGGCCGCCTCGACGCAGGAGCGCACCTCGGCGCCGGCCAGGAGCGTGCGGGTGGCTCCGTGGAACTCCGGCCGGTCGAGCTTCACCGACACGACCGCCGTGAGGCCCTCGCCGACACTGTCGGCATCGAGACCCGGGTCCGCCGCCGTCAGAAGACGCCGCTCCCTCGCGTACGCGGTGAGCGCGGCCGCCAGTCCGGCGCGGAAGCCCTCCACGTGTTCGCCGCCTTCATGCGTGCGACGGCTGTTGGCGAAGCTTCGGACCACCGCGTCCCGTGAGTCGCACCACCGGAGGGCCACCTCCACGGACCCCGCCATCCGCGGGTCCTCCACCTCGAAGTCGAGGATGTCCGGGTGGGCGGGCTCGCCCTTGACGTCGGTCTCCAGGAAGGCGACGAAGTCCCGTACCCCGCCCTCGAACCGCTCGGTCACGGCCCCGCCCGGGGGGCGTTCGTCGGTCAGTGACATGCGCAGGCCGCGGTTCAGGAAGGCGAGTTCCCTGAAGCACTCCGCCAGCACGTCGTACGAGCATTCCGTCGTCTCGAAGATGTCGGCGTCCGGCCAGAAGGCGAGGGTGGTCCCGCTGCCGGTCGCCGGCCCGGCGGGCGTGGGCGGGGTGAGCGCGACACCGCGCGCGTGCTCCTGGATCTCGCGTACTCCCTCGCGCCGCACCTCGGCGATCAGGCGGCTCGACAGCGCGTTGACGGTACTCAGCCCGATACCGAAGAGGTCACGCCTCGCCCCACGGTGTCCGCCGAGCTCCCACCCGGCGTACAAGCTTGTCAGCTGGGCTTCCAGGCCGGGAGCGGCGGCGTCCCCGGCACTCTCGAAGGGGACGCCGGGCCCGTCGTCGGCGACCCGGACGCCGCCGTCGGACGTGAGCGTGACGTCGACGGAGCCCGCACCACGCATCAGGACCTCGTGCACGGCCGGGTTCAGGGCTTCGAACACCATCTGGTGCAGACCTCGTTGCGAGGTCGATCCGACATACATCCCCGGCCTCTTCCGAATGGCCTCAAGGCCTTCGATCACCTGGATACGGCCGGCGTCGAACATGTCTGCGGCGTCGCTCATGAAGTCCCCTCCGACGGTGTCTTCCAGACCTCCGTCAGCCTAGGCGAGTTCCCACAAAGCACCAGGTCAGAGCGGATTGGCGAACGCCTGGGAGGGAAGGGTGGACGCCTGTCCCGAGGCGGTCGGCCCCGGGGTCGCCGACCCCTGTCGGCGGCCCTCCGAGGTGGCCTTCAAGCCCGTCACGGCACACGAACGGCGGGGACCGACGGTCCCGAATCGAAGACGTCGATAATCGGTGCATGGCAAACGAGAAACTCAGCGAGGCACTCCGGCTTCTGGGCATCGGACAGGAGGGCGCCCGGGTCTACCGGACGCTCCTGGAGCTCGGGCCCGCGCCGCTGAGTTCGATCGGTTCCGCGGCCGGGCTCGGGGACGCCGCGCTGGCGGAGGCGTACCGCGAGCTGGTCGACTGCGGGCTGGCGAGCGCCGCCGAGGAGGGTTCCGACGTGGTGGCGCCGGTGCCGCCGACGGCGGGCCTGGAGATCCTCGGGCGGCGGCGGGCGGCCGAGCTCGACGCGTCCCGGATCACCGTCGGGGGCGCGTTCGAGTCGTTCCGGCGGCATCGGCTCGCCGGGTATCACGACCCTCTGGTGGAGGTCGTCACCGGCGACGCCATCGGGCTCCGGATGCGTCAGGCGTGGGCGAGTGCCCGGGAGCAGATCCGGCAGTTCGACTCGCCGCCGTACTTCCCCCTCGACGGCGCCACGGACGACGCGCTGGCCACGCTCGCGCGTGGGGTGACGCAACGGGTCGTGTACTCGCGGGAGTCACTTGAGCATCCGGGGCAGCTGGAGAACTCCATCGAGCCCGTCATCGAGGCCGGCGAGCAGGCGCGGGTCCTCCCGTCGGTACCGGTCAAGCTCGTGATCATCGACGACGCATACGCGCTGGTCGCCCTGTCGATCAAGGAGACGGACGTGTACAACACCATGCTCGTCGTGCAGCCGTGCGGGCTGCTCTCCGCGCTCGTGGCGCTGTTCGAGCAGGCCTGGCAGAACGCGCTGCCGTTCCACGGCCGTTCGGCCCGGCCGGCGGGGCTGTTGCCCGCCGACCGGCGTCTGCTCCGGCTGCTCGCGGCCGGCGCGAGCGACGAGGTGATCGCCCGGGAGATCGGCGTCAGCCGTCGTACGCTCTTCCGCCGGGTGCAGGTCCTGATGGCCCGGCTCGGGGCTACGAGCCGGTTCCAGATGGCGCTGCAGGCACAGCGTTCGGGGTGGCTGTGACCGGTCCGGGGATGACCGGACGTTCGGCGCCGGTGAGCTGCTGCCACAGATAGGTGTGCACGAGCGCGCTGTTGTGGGCGGCCTGTTCGTTGTCGCCCGCGCCCGCGTGACCGCCGCCGGTGTTCTCGTGGAACAGGACCCGGTGGCCGAGTTCCCGCAGCCGGGCCGCCGTCTTCCGGGCATGGCCAGGGTGGACGCGGTCGTCGCGGGTCGAGGTCATCAGCAGGACCGGCGGGTAGTCCCGGTCCGCCGCGAGCCGGTGGTACGGGGAGAGCGCCTCCAGGTGCGGGCGGTCGGCCTCGTCGTCCGGGTCACCGTACTCGGCGATCCAGGACGCGCCCGCGAGGAGCTTGTGGAAGCGGGTCATGTCGAGGAGCGGCACCTGGGCGACGATCGCGCCGAAGAGTTCGGGATGGCGGGTGAGCATCGCACCCATGAGCAGCCCGCCGTTGCTGCCGCCCTTGGCGCCCAGCATGGCCGGGGTGGTGATGCCCCGTACGACGAGGTCCTCGGCGACGGCCGCGAAGTCCTCGAAGGCCCGGGGGCGTTCGGCGCCGAGCGCGGCCTGGTGCCAGTCGGGGCCGTACTCGCCGCCGCCGCGGATGTTCGCGATGACATAGGTACCGCCGCGCTCCAGCCAGGCGCGGCCCGTCACCGCGCCGTAGAACGGGGTGAGGGAGACCTCGAAGCCGCCGTAGCCGTAGAGCAGGGCGGGACCGGGACCGGGTGTGGTGGCGCGGTCGGGGCCGATGACGAAGTACGGCACGCGCGTGCCGTCCCGGGAGCTCGCGAAGTGCTGGTCGACGGTGAGACCGGCGGAGTCGAAGCGGTGCGGGGCCTGCTTGAGGACTTCGGAGCCGGCGCCGATCCGCCCGAGGTGGAGGGTGGAGGGCTGCAGGAATCCGGAGACGTCGAGGAAGTACTCGTCGGACACGTCGGGGTCGGTGTCGACGACGCTGACGGCCGAAAGGGCCGGAACGCCGACGAGCGGCTCGCGTGCCCATCCGCCGCCGGGAACAGGGGTGAGCACCTCGATATGCGTGCTGACGTCCCGCATCGTCTCCAGGATCAGGTGGTTACGGGTCCAGGTGTGCCCGGCGAGTGCGGTCCGCGGATCGGGGGTGAACAGCACCTCGGGAGTGCGGTCGCCCGCCAGGAAGGCGTCGAAGTCGAACGCGAGCAGTGAACCCGTCGGCTGCCCGAGCCACTCGGACTTGAGGGTGACGATCAGATACTGCCGATGGGCGTAGGCACTGGCGTCGTCGGGCACCTCGATCCGCGCGCGGGTGCCGTCGGGGCGCAGGAGGTGCGTCTCGCTCCGGAAGAAGTCCAGCGAGCGGCCGACGAACTCCCGCTCGTAGCCGGGCGTGGTGTCCCGGTACCCCCAGGCGGCCACGTCCCCCTGCTCGGCCTCGAAGACGAGGGTGGCGTCCTCCACCGGCGTTCCGCGCCGCCATCTGCGGACGGTGCGCGGATAGCCGGAGTCGGTCAGTGAGCCCGGGCCCAGGTCCGTACCGACGAGGACGGTGTCGGCGTCGACCCACCCGATGCGCGTCTTCGCCTCGGGCAGCCGGAACCCGTCGTCGGCGAACTCCCTCGTACCGAGGTCGAATTCGCGCACGACGACGGCGTCCCCACCGTCCCGCGAGAGCCGCACGAGGGCCCGGTCGTACTCCGGTCGCCGTACCCGCGCCCCGTCCCAGACCCACTTCTCGCCCTCGGCGGCGGCCAGCGCGTCGATGTCGAGGAGCACCTCCCACGCGGGGGCGGCCCGGCGGTACTGCTCCAGGGTCGTACGCCGCCACACCCCGCGCACGTGCTCGGCGTCCCGCCAGAAGTTGTACAGGTACTCTCCGCGCCGCACGGTGTAGGGAATCCGGTCGGAGGCGTCGAGCACCTCCCGCAGCCGCGCCTTCAACACCCCGAACGCGTCGCCCCCGGCCACCGCCCCCGAGGTCTCCGCGTTCCGCTCGGCCACCCATGCGAGCGCGGCCTCGCCGGAGATGTCCTCCAGCCACAGGTACGGGTCGTCGTCGTTCACGTTCCGCATGGTGCTACTTCCCGTCCTCACGCCGCAGTCGTGCCGAAAGGTGGTGCTGCAGCCGCTGTTCCACGGCGGCGAGGTCGTGGACGAAGTCGAGGGTGTCCCCGTCCGTCAGGGTGTAGCGGCGACGGGTGGCCTCGACGTCCTTGGCCGTGGGGGCGAGGGCGACCGTGTGGGTGGAGAGATCGACCGTGCCGTCCTCCGCGCGGCCGACCATGATCTCCGCGATGCCGGTGGGCTGGGTGATCAGCGCCTCGACATGACCCTCCGGCTTGAGCCGCCACCAGCCGCTCTCCCGCGCCGCCGGACGGAGCGGGGTGCCCTCCGCGTCGATCAGCCAGGCGCGCGCCTCGTAGTGGAGAAAGGGCCGGCCGTCGTGGCTGAAGGTGACCTCCTGCGCGTACGTGAAGTCCTCGGCGAGCGTCGGGTACCCGCCCCGGCCCTCGCCGACCCAGGTACCGAGCAGTCCGGTCACCGGCCCGAGCAGCTCGTGCGGGGCCGGCGCCGCGTCCGGGCGGAGCGCGTCGGGGTACGGATACTGCCGGTCGCGGTCGGTCATGGTGCGCGCTCCTGGGTCGAGGCCTGTGCCGGAGGAAGCTTAGGTCGTCGGCCCGGCGGGGCCGGAGTACGCCACTTGCCGGGAGCCCTGGTCCGGCCCGCCCGTGATCCGCCGGACACGGCCCAAAGCGAGATCACCCCACCCCGTGACGAAGCACTGCTAGACCTTGTTCTTGAACTTCCTGTCCTCTTCGTCCTGCTTCACCTGCGCCGCGATCCTGTCGCGGATCGCCCGCTTCTTGTCCGGCCCCAACGTGGTGCTCTCCTCGAACTCTTCACGGCTGGCCGCATGCAGCGGATGGGACCGGTGCCGGAATTCGTCATCCGTCGCTACGGTCCTGCCCGCGGCGCGGGTGGGGGCGAAATAGTGACCTATCGCGTCCTCTATCATTGCCTGATCCTCGCCCCCGAAGGCGCCCGCCCATTCGAGGTCGGGGACTTCACGGTCATTCTCCCTGGCCTCGTGAAGGAACGCCCGTCCGTACTGTGGACCGAAGATCGCTTCCAGTTTTCCGCCGCGCTCCCAGCCCTTGGACGGGTAGTCCTCCACCTTGGTGTCGTTGTCCACCCCGCCCGTCGCATCCGCCCCGGGCCTGGACTGGTACGGGGAAATGTCGATGGACAGGGTCTTGATCCCCGCAAAAGCGAACTGATCGGTGACTCCGCTGCGCATCCCCACCGCGCCGAGGATGGTGAAGTTCTCCTGGAGGAACCTCAACAGCGCCAGCTGGGAGCGGCGGTCCCTCGTCTCGGGCCACGTCCAGTACTCAAGCAGGTGCGGCCCCTCGACGGTGGCCGGAGACGGATATCCGCCGATGGGAACCGGCTGTGCGCCCCCCAGCTCGGGGTTCTGCCTGATCATGTCCTGGATCTGGGCCAGGCCGTCCCGGCCGGTGTCGAGCGCGGGGGCGTTCCCTTCCCCCGTATGGCCACTGTCCCGGAAGTTCACGATGACGTACGGGACGTCCTTCTTGAACCTGCTCAGTAGGTGATCGGGATCCGCGCACGCATCCTTGAAGGCACGCTCGGTGGCGCCGTCCGGGGCTGCGTAGTCGTGGTAGAACCCCTCCATCTTCGCCGCGCCGTCTTCAGCGCCGACCCAGGCGTTCCTCTCCAGCATGCCGGTCTTGAACTTGGTGGTGGAGAGATTCTCCCCGCCACCGTGCTGAAGCCCGAGGTCCTCCCCGGAACCCTTCTTGGTGTAGAAGATCCGGCCGGGCCCCAGGTCCCTGCTGAGCTGGAACATGTGCGACGCCTTCCGGTCGAGACCTCGCTTCTTCCCGGGGCGCTCTTCCCTCTCCCTGTTGATCTGTGCCGTGGCGGCTTCGTCGATCTCTCTCGCGAGGTCGGCGTCGTATTGCCCTGCTTCCGTCTTTGCCGCATCGACGTCGCGCTTCATTTGATCCTTGCGCTCCTTCTTCACCTCGGCGGAGATGCCCTCCTCTTTGATCCCCGCCCCGGCACCTATCTGGATCTCACGCAATTTCTGCTTGAGCGCTTCCGTCCTCTCTCCCCTCTGCGCGACCTTGACCGGGTCGGAGTTCTCCTCCGCCATCCTGGTGTTGCGCAGGAAATCAGTGATCCTTTTCTTGTCGTCCCTCTCGCTGAAGTCGCTCAACATGCCGTACATGAGGAGCTTGAGGGTCGGGTCGAGGAGCATGGCGGCCCGAATGTGGTACATGTCGCCGGAGTGTCCCGCGTCCACAACGAGGGTGTTTTCTTTCGTGAGTCCATGGAGCGCTGCCTCCGACTTGGTCCTGACCTCGATGCCGAATTCCTGATCGGTCGCGACCGCTGTTCCCTGCGTGACCGGCGCGGAGGACGACGACGACGTCGTCTCCTCCTCCATACGCTGAAGGGAAGGCCGGGCCGGCGTGGAGGATGAGGATGTCTCCTCGGTCATGCGCTGAACAGAACGCTGAGCCGGCGGAGCCGAGCCCGACAGGGCACGCCGGGCGTTCGCCTCCGCTTCGCGTTCGAAGCGGTCCGAGGGGTCGGAGACGTTCAGTCCGGAGCCGTTGTCGGTTCCGGCGACCGGGCCTTGGCGCTGCTGGATGACGTGGGTCAGCTCGTGGGCGAGGGTGTGCCGGTCGCCACCGCCGTCGCCGATGACGATGTGGTTTCCGGAGGTGTAGGCGCGGGCGCCGACCTCGGCTGCCGAGGCACGAGCGGCACCGTCGTCATGGACGCGGACGTCCGAGAAGTCGGCACCCAGACGCGACTCCATGTCGCCGCGCGTGCTGTCGTCCAGAGGGCTTCCGGCACTGCGCAGGACGTCGTGGACAGCGGAACGCTGCACCGGCGGGGCGGGCGCGTCAGCGGTGCTCTGGCCATGGCCGCAACCGGCACCGTGCTGGTGGCGGGAGTCTTCGATCAGACGGGAGACCGCGGCGTTGCCGATGCTGCGCTGCAAGGCGAGGGCCGTCTGCGGAGACATGCCGCCGATGCCCGCCATCGGCACGACCGCGGAGAACGTGACGCTGCGCGAAATGTCGTGGCGCGATTCCGCGTCCGACGGTTTGGGGGCGTCCTTGGCGTGCATAGGAGTCCTTCTGAAGGGCGCGGTATACGTGCTTTCCTGTCTAGTTGGCCGAGTCGGCGAGGCGCAACGGACGCTCGGGCAGCGTGCGGTGGGCGAACGGGCAACACCCCGGCCGGCACCCGGCGTCCGCATGGCGCAGGCGTCTGAGCGGCGGCTTCACCGACGCTGACCGTACGAAACCCCTAGCCCCGTCGGCTCCGGACCAGGAGATGGAGGAAGTACGGCGTGCCGATCACCGCGGTCATCAGGCCCGCTCCGAGCTGGGCCGGGGCGATGACCGTGCGGCCCACCAGGTCGGCGGTGCAGACGAGGACGGCGCCCAGGAGGACCGCGACCGGCACCACGCGGGCGTGCTGTCGGCCGACCAGGGCGCGGGCCGCGTGGGGTGCCACGAGGCCCACGAAGCCGATGGTGCCGGCGGCGGCGACGGCGGCGCTGAGGAGGACGGCGAGGACGAGGAAGCCGAGGCGGCCGCGGCCCAGGCTCAGGCCGAGGAGTCGCGGGGTGTCCTCGTCGAGGGACACCAGGTCGAGTTCGGTGCGGCGGGCGGCCGCCACGACCACGCCCACGGCGAGAATCACCGCGAGGGGCAGCACGTCGGGCAGGGTCCGCCCGTACGTGGAGCCCGAGAGCCAGGTGAGGGCCTTGGTCGCGTTGAACGGGTCCGTGAGGATGATGAGGAGACTGATCAGGGCCGATGCCCCGGTCGCGACGCCGAAGCCGACGAGGACGAGCCGGTTCTGCTGGAACCCGCCCCTCGCGGCGAGGCCGAAGACGAGGACGGAGCTGACGGCGGCGCCGGCGAAGGCCGCGCCCGCCACGCCCCACGTTCCCGCCGCGGGCACGGTCGTGACCAGGAGGACCGCGCCGAGCGCGGCTCCGCCGGAGACGCCCAGGATGCCCGGTTCGGCGAGCGGGTTGCGGGTCACGGCCTGGACGAGGGTGCCGGCCAGGGCGAGTGCGGCGCCCGCGAACAGGGCGGCGAGAACGCGGGGCACGCGCGTGTCGAGGACGAACGCGGTGGTCCGGCCCGCCCGCCCCTGCAGCCAGTTCACCACGTCGCCGAGCAACAGGTGGGCGTCGCCGAGGAGTACGGCCGCGATGACCACGCCGACGAGGACGACGACCAGGACCGCGGTGGTGGTGAGGAAGACGGCCCGGCTCCTGATGCGCAGCCGGTCGGGCGCGGAGGCCGCCGCCGTGTCCCGGGTCCGGGTGGCCATGACGATGAGGAAGACGGCGCCGACGAGGCTGGTGACGACTCCCGTCGGTACGCCGACCGCGATGTCCGAGGGCACGAGGAGGCGCAGGACCACGTCGGAGCCGAGTACCAGGGCCGCGCCGGTGAGACCCGCGAGAGGCAGGTTGCCCCGCGTGCGGGTGAAGGCGCGGAACCGTCGGGCGAGCGGCCGGACGAGCGCGGGCGCGCAGAGGCCGACGAAGCCGATGGGTCCGGCGAGGGTGACCGCGGCCGTGGAGAGGAGGGCGGCGAGCACGACGGCGGTGAGCCGGGTGGCGCGGACGGGGACGCCGAGGCCGCGGGCGGCGTCGTCGCCGAGGGCGAGGGCGTCGATCCGGCGGGCGAGGAGCAGCAGTCCGACGAGTCCGGCGACGGCGATCGGTGCCATCTGGAAGACGCCGTCGAAACCGTTCTGGGCGATGCTGCCCTGGTTCCAGCGGTAGATGCCCTCGGTCTGCTGGGGGAACAGCAGGAGCAGGCCTTCGGTGACGGCGGTGAGGCCGAGGGTGAGGGCGCTGCCCGCGAGGACGAGCCGGACGGTGCCGGTGCCGAGGCCGGAGAGGCCGAGGACGACCGCGGCCGCCACGAGACCGCCGGCGAACGCGATGCCGGAGGAGGCGAGCAGGGGCAGCGAGACGCCGGTGGCGGCCGCCAGGCCGAGGGCGAAGTAGGAGCCCGCGTTGACGGCGAGGGTGTCGGGCGACGCGAGGACGTTGCGGCTGACGGCCTGGAGGGCGGCGCCCGCCATGCCGAGCACGGCGCCGACGAGCAGCCCCGCGGTCATACGGGGCAGCCGGGAGGCGATGACGACGGACGCGTCGGACGGGTCGGCCCGGCCGGTGAGCGCCTTCCACACCTCCGGGGCGCCGACGGCGGCCGTGCCCTGGGTGATGTCCACGACCGCGAGGACGACGACGAGAAGGATGAGGGCGGCCGTCACCGGGGCCGCGCCCGTCCGGGACGTGGCCGCCGGCGGACGGGTGGCGGGGGTGGTTGCGGTGACGGCCATGGTGTTACTTCGTCAGGGCGGCGACGACGGAGTCGATGTACTTGCTCATCGACCCGGGACCGCCGAACATCCAGACGCCGTCGGGCAGACGGTGGACGTTGCCCTTCTTGACGAACGGCAGCGAGGTCCACACCTTGTCCTTGGCGAGGACACCCGTGAACGGGGTGCTGCCGGCGTCGCCGTCGTTGCCGATGTAGGCGAACTGCACGTCACCGATCTTGGTGAGGCCCTCGACGTCGGTGGAGCCGAGGCCGTAGGCCGGGTCGCCCTTCACCGTCCAGGCGTTCTTCAGACCGAGCTTCTCGTTGACCGCGCCGATCAGCGAACCGCTGGTGTAGGGGCGGATCGAGACCTGGTTGGACATGACGTAGCCGTCGGCGAAGGCGTACTTCGTGCCGGCGAGTCCGGCGTCGGCGAGCTTCTTCCTGCCCTCGTCGAGCTTCGCCTGGAACTGCTTCTTGAGCTCCTCGGACTTCTGCGTGGTGCCGGTGGCCTTGGCGATGGCGTCGAGGTCCGCGTTCATCCGGCCGATCGGGTCGGCGGCGTCGGCGGCCTTCAGCGTCAGGACCGGGGCGACCTTGCGCAGCTGCTTCACGGCGGCCGGCGGCAGGTCCGTGGTGGCGACGATGAGGTCGGGCTTCAGGGCGGCGACGGTCTCCACGCTCGGCTCGCCGCGGGTGCCGATGTCCTTCGGCTCGTTCTTGAGCGGGACGGCGGTGTCCCAGGTCTTGTAGCCCTTGACGTCGGCGACGCCCACCGGGTCGACGCCCAGCGTGATCAGGTGCTCGACGACGTTCCACTCGGTCCCGACGACCTTCTTGGCGGGGCCGTCGAGTTCGACCTTCTCGCCCGTGGAGTCGGTGAGGGTGATGGGCTCGGCGGACTTCTTCGCGTCGTCGGCGGCGGGCTCGGTGGTGCCGCAGGCGGTCAGGGTGAGGGCCGCGGTGGTGGCGACCGCCGTGGTGAGGAGGAGGCGTCTCATGAGGTGGTGCTGAGCCTTTCGCTTCGCGAGTGGTGGCGGCCCATCGCACGGGTGCGCAGCCGGCCGGTGAGGGGATCGGTGTCGACCTCGATGCGGATGCCGTACGTGTCGGTCAGCCGCTCGGGTGTCAGGACGTCCGAGGGGCTGCCGTCGGCGACGACGCGTCCCGTGTCGAGCAGGACGATGCGGTCGGCGACGGCCGCCGCCTGGTCGAGGTCGTGGAGGACGGCCCCTACGGCGATGCCGTGGTCGTCCGCCAGGTCACGCATGAGGTCGAGGAGTTCGACCTGGTAGCGCAGGTCGAGGTACGTGGTGGGCTCGTCGAGCAGGAGGACGCCCGTCTGCTGGGCGAGGCAGCCGGCGAGCCAGACGCGCTGGAGCTGGCCGCCGGAGAGGTGCTCGGCGCCGCGCCCGGCGAGTTCGGTGACGCCGGTCATGGCGAGCGCGCGGTCCACCGCGGCCCGGCCGTCCGGGTCGGCCTTGCCCCAGCGTCCCCGGTAGGGGTAGCGGCCGAATTCGACCACGTCCCGGACGGTCAGCCCGCTGGGTGTGGGGCGTCCCTGGGTGAGCAGGGCGACGTGACGCGAGAACTCACGGGGGCTCAGGGCGAGACCGTCGATGGCGCCGTCGAGGACGAGCGCGACGGTCCGTGGCTGCTGGAGCCGTGCGATCGTGCGGAGCAACGTCGACTTGCCGCTGCCGTTGGGCCCGACGAGGACGGTCACTTCGCCGGGGCGCAGCGTCATGGAGGCGTCGTGGACGACATCGACGCCTTCGTACGCCACGGTGACACCCGTGGCCGAGAGTTCATGACCGTGGGGACGGGGAGTCGCGTCGGTCTCTTCACCTGCTTGCACGTCGCAGAGGTTAGCCTAACCTTACTGATTGGCAAAAGGGGTCTTGAATGGCGGCGGCAAGACGGATTCAGGCCAGCCTGATGCCCCTGTTTCGCTCCGCCGCTTCGCCCCGAAGCACGTCCACGCTCCGAGACACCGTTGACCCGGGGCGCGAGCGTCGCTACCTTCGCGCCATGTTGCGTACAGCCCTGCTCACCACGCGCGGTCACATCGACCTGCTGCGGGTGGCCTCCGCCGCGTGTCGCCGCGGCTGCTGACGCCCTTTCACGCCTCCGGCACCCCTTCGCCTTTCTGACGCCGCATGCCCGCACGCTCGGGCGTGCGCCGTACCCGTACCCCTGACGTCCTCATCTCCGTGCGCCCGCGCTCGCCCCGCGTCGCCCACGGCCGCTGACGCGTACCCACACCTCCCCTCCCCCGGAGTTCCGCCATGACGGTCGGCCACGCCCCACCCCATTCCCCGCCCGACATGTCGCCTTTGCCGGATGTCGAGCCCCTCACTCCCGACCGGGGCCCCGGTCGCGCCCCCGCCGTTCCGCGCTGGCTGCGCCGCACCGTGGGCCCCGTACTCCTCCTCGCCCTGTGGCAGACCCTCAGCGCGACGGGGGTGCTGCCCGCCGACGCGCTCGCCTCGCCGGGGACGATCGCCCGCGCCGGTGGTGAGCTGATCGGCGACGGAACCCTCCCGACCGCGATGGGCGTCTCCCTGCGGCGCGTCGCCGCGGGACTCCTCATCGGCGGGATCGTCGGCATCGCGCTGGCTCTGCTGTCCGGACTCTCCCGGCTCGGCGAGGACCTCGTGGACGCGCCCGTCCAGATGCTGCGGACCGTTCCCTGGGTCGGCCTGATCCCGCTCCTCATCATCTGGCTGGGCATCGGCGAGGCACCCAAGGTCGCGCTCATCGCGCTCGGCGTCGCCTTCCACCTCTATCTGAACGTGTACGCCGGAATCCGCGGCGTCGATGCCCAACTCGTCGAAGCGGGGCAGTCCTTGGGGCTCGGGCACTGGGGTCTCGTCCGGCACGTCGTGCTGCCGGGCGCACTGCCCGGGGCCATGACCGGGCTGCGCTACTCGCTCGCCACGGCCTGGCTGGCGCTGGTCTTCGGCGAGTCCATCAATGCCGACGCAGGCATCGGCTTCCTCATGAACCAGGCGCGGGAGTTCTTCCGCACGGACGTGATCGTCGTCTGCCTGGTCGTCTACGCCTTCCTCGGCCTTCTCGCCGACGCCGTCGTCCGTACTCTCGAAAGGCTGCTGCTGCAATGGCGACCGACCTTCACCGGGCAGTGACCGTCCAGGGCCTCACCCGTTCCTTCGACGGACGTCCGGTCGTCGACGGGCTCGATCTGACCCTGCGCGCCGGGCAGTTCACCGCCCTCCTCGGCCACAGCGGCTGCGGCAAGTCCACCCTCCTGCGTGTCCTCGCGGGGCTCGACCGGGAGATCTCCGGCACCGTCCTCGTCCCGCGCCGCCGTGCCGTCGCCTTCCAGGCACCGCGCCTCATGCCGTGGAAGCGGGTCTGGCGCAATGTGCTCCTCGGACTGCCGGGGAAGCCCGGCCGGGCGGTCGCGGAGAAGGCCTTGGAGGAGGTCGGGCTCGGTCACCGCTCGGGCGCCTGGCCGAAGACCCTCTCCGGCGGCGAGGCCCAACGCGCATCCCTCGCCCGGGCCTTGGTACGGGATCCGGATCTGCTGCTGCTCGACGAGCCGTTCGGCGCGCTCGACGCGCTGACCCGGATCAAGGCCCAGCGGCTCGTGGCCGAGCTGTGGCAGCGGCGCGGCTGCACGGTCCTCCTCGTCACCCACGACGTGGACGAGGCGCTGCTGCTCGCGGACCGCGCCCTGGTGATGCGGGACGGCGTCATCGCCTACGACACCGCGGTCGACCTGGACCGGCCCCGCTCCCCCGGCGATCCCGCCCTGGCCGCGCTCCGGACCCGACTGCTCGCCGAACTCGGCGTCCAAGAGGCCGAGTTCGCCGAGAAGGCGGCCTGACGGCCTGACTGCTCGACCATGCCACTTCCCCTCCTCAAGGAGAGATACCCGTGAAGTCCTTCCGCCTGTCCACCGCGGCCCTGCTCGTGCCGCTCGCACTCCTCGCCTCCGCCTGCTCCGGTGCCTCCGCGGCCGGCCAGTCCTCGAACACCGACGGCAAGGGCTCCCTCGTCCTCGACGTCGGCGACCAGAAGGGCGGCTCCGAGGCTCTGCTGCGGGCCGCCGGCGAGCTCGACGACCTCCCGTACCGGATCACATGGTCGACGTTCACCTCCGGCCCACCCCTGCTCGAAGCGGTGAACGCCAAGGCCGTCGACATCGGTTCCGTCGGCAACACCCCACCCGTCTTCGCCGCCGGCGCCGACTCGAAGATCACCGTGGTCTCCGCGACGCACGGCGACTCCGCGGGCGAGGCGCTCCTCGTCGCGAAGGACTCGCCCCTGCGCTCCGTGGGAGACCTGAAGGGGAAGAAGGTCGCCGTCGCCCAGGGAAGCTCCGCCCACTTCCAGCTGATCGCCTCGCTCGGGAAAGCCGGCCTCAAGCCGAGCGACGTCCAGGTGACCCTGCTGCAACCGGCCGACGCCCTGGCCGCGTTCACCAGCGGCAAGGTGGATGCCTGGGCGGTCTGGGACCCGTACACCTCGCAGGTCCTGCTCAGCGGCAAGGGCCGGGTCCTCGCGGACGGGCGCGGGCTCGTCAACGGCCTCGGCTTCCAGGTCGCCGCCCCCTCGGCGCTCGCCGACCCCGCGAAGGCGAAGGCCATCGGCGACTTCGTCGAGCGGCTCCGGCGCGCCCAGGGCTGGGTGTTCGACCACCCCGAGGCCTGGGCCAAGGTCTGGGCGAAGGAGACCGGACTGCCGTACGAGGTGGCCCTCGCCGCCGTGAAGCGCAGCAACGGCACCCGCATCCCGGTCGCCCTCGACGATGCGGCGATCGCCTCCGAGCAGAAGATCGCCGACACCTTCGCCGCCCTCGGGCTCATCCCCCGCACGTTCCGCTTCGCCGACTACGTCGACACCCGCTTCAACAAGGACCTGCCGCCGTCGACCACACCGGCGCGCAGCTACGGAAAGGCCTCCTCATGAGCGTCCATCTGCACTGGTTCCTGCCGACCGGCGGCGACGGCCGGACCCTCGTCGACCGGCATGCCTACACGGACGGCGGGATCACCCGCGACCGCACCGTGTCCGGGGTGCGCGCGCCCGACATCGACTATCTGATCCAGATCGCCAAGGCGGCCGAGCAGTTGGGCTTCGAGGCCGTACTGACCCCGACCGGGACGTGGTGCGAGGACGCCTGGCTGACCACGGTCGCGCTCGCCCAGCACACCGAGCGGCTCAAGTTCCTGGTGGCGTTCCGACCGGGCGTGATCTCGCCGGTGCTCGCGGCCCAGATGGCGTCCACGTACCAGCGGATCACCCGGGGCCGGCTCCTCCTCAACGTGGTGACCGGCGGCGACTCGGCCGAGCAGCGCCGCTTCGGCGACCATCTGGACCACGACCGGCGGTACGCGCGCACGGCCGAGTTCCTGTCCGTCGTGCGGGGCGCGTGGAGCGGCCGGCCGTTCGACTACGAGGGCGAGCACTTCCGGATCGAGGGCGGTCTCACCGCGCTGCCGCCGGACCCGCTGCCCGAGATCTTCTTCGGCGGTTCGTCCGCCGCGGCCGGTCCGGTGGCGGCCGAGCACGCGGACGTCTATCTGACCTGGGGCGAGCCGCCGTGGCAGGTCAAGGAGAAGATCGACTGGATCCGCGGCCTGGCGGAGGAGCGCGGCCGCACGGTCCGCTTCGGGATCCGGCTGCACACGATCTCCCGTGACTCGGCGCGCGAGGCCTGGGCGACGGCCGACCGGCTGCTCTCCGATCTCGACGCCGAGACGATCGCCGCCGCGCAGCAGGTACTCGGCCGGAGCGAGTCGGTCGGCCAGCAGCGGATGCTGGCGCTGCACGAGGGCGGCTCCCTCGGCCGCGACCGGCTGGAGATCTCGCCGAACCTGTGGGCGGGGGTCGGTCTCGTCAGGGGCGGGGCCGGGACCGCGCTCGTCGGCAGCCACGCCGAGGTCGCGGACCGCATCGAGGAGTACCACGACCTGGGCGTGGAGCACTTCGTCCTGTCCGGCTACCCGCACCTGGAGGAGGCGTACTGGTTCGGCGAGGGCGTGCGGCCGGAGCTGGCGGCGCGCGGTCTGCTGCCGACGGTCCTGCCGTCCCCGCTGCTCGGCGTCCCGGCCGCGAACGGCCGCCCGGCCTCGGCGCCGGGAGGTGCGCCGCTGCTCGTGGCCGGCGGACGGTAGGCCCAGGGCGGAGAAGTCGTCGTGGGGGCGCGGGAAGATCCGCGCCCCCGCCTCGGTTGGTAGAACCGTGAACGATTACGGGGTCGAAGAGGCGGCGGAGGCCGAGGCTGTGGCAGCGGGCGGGCAGCGGCTCAGGACGGTGGACGTCGTCGTCATCGGCGCCGGGCAGGCCGGCCTCTCGGCCGCCTTCCATCTGCGCCGCGCCGGCCTGGAGCCGGACCGGGACTTCGTGGTGCTCGACCACGCCCCGCGGGCGGGCGGCGCCTGGCAGTTCCGGTGGCCCTCGCTCACGTACGGCAAGGTCCACGGCATGCATGCGCTGCCCGGCATGGAGTTGACCGGCGCCGACCCCGCCCGCCCCTCCTCCGAGGTGATCGGCGCGTACTTCGACACCTACGAGCGGACCTTCGACCTGCGGATCCATCGCCCCGTCGACGTCACCGCCGTCCGGGAGGGCGACGACGGGCGGCTGCGGGTCGAGACCTCCGGAGGCACGTACACCACCCGCGCCCTGATCAACGCCACCGGCACCTGGGACCGCCCCTTCTGGCCGCGCTACCCGGGCCAGGAGACCTTCCGGGGGTCCCAGCTGCACACCGCCGGTTACCCGGGCCCGGCGGAGTTCGCCGGAAAGCGGGTTCTCGTCGTCGGCGGCGGGGCCTCGGGCACCCAGCACCTCATGGAGATCGCGGACGTCGCCGCCGAGACGTTCTGGGTGACCCGGCGCGAGCCCGTCTTCCGCGAGGGTCCCTTCGGGGAGGCGGAGGGGCGTGCCGCCGTCGCGCTCGTCGAGGAGCGGGTGCGGCAGGGACTGCCCCCGCAGAGCGTCGTCTCGGTCACCGGGCTCCCCCTCAACGACACGATCCGGGCGGCACGCGCGCGCGGGATCCTGGACCGCCTCCCCATGTTCGACCGCATCACCCCGACCGGGGTGGCCTGGGACGACGGCCGTGCCGTCGACGTGGACGTGATCCTCTGGGCCACGGGTTTCCGGGCGGCGATCGACCATCTGACCCCGCTGCGGCTGCGCGAGCCGGGCGGCGGCATCCGGGTCGAGGGCACGCGCGCGGTACGGGACGAGCGCGTCCACCTCGTCGGGTACGGGCCCTCGGCCTCGACGATCGGCGCCAACCGAGCCGGGCGCGCGGCGGTCTCGGACATCCGCCGTCTCCTGCGCCGCGGGCCGGCCGCCGCCCCGAAGGGCGTCGCCGTCTCCGCGGCCGTCCCGGAGGCCGTCTCCGCCGTCGTCGCGACGACCTGACCTGCCGAGGTCTCGGCCTCAGCCCTTCTCCGCGCCCCGGTTGGCGTTGAACTCGGCCACGTTCACCTGGTGGGACGCGTAGTCGGCGGTGAAGCGGGTGTCCCCCGGGGCCACCGTGACGAAGTAGAGCCAGTCGCCGTCCGCCGGGCGGATCACCGCGTCCATCGCCAGGTCACCGGGATTGCCGATGGGCGTCGGCGGCAGGCCCTTGTGCTCATAGGTGTTGTACGGGCTCTCGGTCCGCGTGTCCTCGAACGTGGTGTCCACGGTGCTCCGGCCGAGCGCGTAGTTGAGGGTCGAGTCCATCTGGAGGGCCATGCCCCGGGCGAGCCGGTTGTGGACGACCCGGGCGACCTTGCCCATGTCCTCCGGGTTGTCGGCCTCGGCCTGGACGATGCTGGCCGCGATCACCGTCTCGTACACGCTCATTCCGTGCGCCCGCGCGCCCTCGGCGATCCGCGCGGCCCCGAAGCGCTTCCCGGCCGTGTCGACCATGAAGCGGAGCAGCCCCTCGGGGGTGGTGGCGTTGAGCACGGGATACGTCGCCGGGAAGAGGTAGCCCTCGGGGTTCCCTCCGGCCGCCGCCGGCAGCGGAAGGGCGGTGGCGGATGCGGTCGCGGTCTTCCGCGCCGTGCCTTCGGGCAGGCCGAGTGCCCGGTCGACGGCCGTGTAGACCTGGCCGGCCCGCCAGCCCTCGGGGACGAGGAGCGCCCGGGGCTGTTCGACGGCCGGTTCGTCCCGGGGCAGGAGCAGCGGAAGGGTGATCGCGGCGGCCACGGCGACGACGGCTCCGAGCAGGAGGGCGAGGCGTCCGCGCCGGGTGAGCCGGGGGCGGCGTCGGGAGGGCCGGAGGCCCGGGGGGAGGGACGGGCGTCGGGGGCGGCGGCGTGGGGGTGCGGAGGGTGACGGCGGCCGGTACGTCATGGCCGCACGCTAACCCGCCGCGCAGGGGAATCCCGGGAGCCCGCGCACGCGGCGGCGCCGCCGGCCCCCTGGGACGGGGAACCGACGGCGCCGGGGCACTGCGATCGTCAGACGAGCCAGCCCAGGAAGTGGACGACGCCGGCGAGCAGGTTGGTGATGACGTTCATGGTGGTGCTTCTCCTCGTACAGGTACATCAGTGGGACTGATGCTTCAGTGGGACTGCGCGGTCACGGTCTGCAGCCCGTCGATCGCGCACCGCAATCATCCGATGCCGTACGGGAGTTGAGCAACGAATCCCGGCACGATCACACGTTCTGGGGAACAACCGCTCCCACGTTCGCTTGTTCGGCCGCCCCCGCCGAGGCCCCGGCGCTGACGGCCGCGGCACTCCGCGCGTCCCGCCGGACCAGGGCCGCGTACTTCCCGTCCCGGGCCAGCAGCTCGTCGTGCGTGCCGCGCTCCGCGATCCGGCCCGCCTCCAGGACGACGATCTGGTCGGCGTCGCGGACGGTGGAGAGCCGGTGGGCGATGGTGATCGTGGTGCGGCCGGCCGACAGGGCGTCGATGGCCTGCTGCACGGCATGCTCCGTACGGGTGTCGAGGGCGCTCGTGGCCTCGTCGAGGATCAGTACGGGCGGGTCGCGCAGGATGGTGCGGGCGATGGCCAGGCGCTGCTTCTCGCCGCCCGAGAAGCGGTAGCCGCGCTCGCCGACCAGGGTGTCGTACCCCTCGGGCAGCGAGGCGATGTGGTCGTGGATCTGGGCGGCGCGCGCGGCGGCCTCGATCTCCTCGTCGGTGGCGTCCGGCTTGGCGAACCGGAGGTTGTCGGCGACGGAGGCGTGGAAGAGGTACGTCTCCTGGGAGACGACGCCGACCGCACGGGCGAGGGTGTCGAAGTCCAGATCGCGCACGTCGACGCCGTCGAGGGTGACGCGGCCGCCGGTGACGTCGTACAGCCGGGGCACCAGGTAGCTGAGGGTGGACTTGCCGGAGCCGGTGGGGCCGACGACGGCCAGGCTGCCCCCGGCGGGGACGGTCAGGTCGATGGAGTCGAGGGTCGGACGGCCCGCGCCCTCGGGGTCGTAGTGGAACTCGACCTTCTCGAAGGCGACCTCACCGCGGACCTTCGCGAGCCGGACGGGCTCGGCGGGCTCGGTGATGTCCACGGGCAGGTCGAGGTACTCGAAGATGCGCTGGAAGAGCGCGAGGGACGTCTGCATCTGCACGCCGGTGGAGAGCAGGCTGACGGCGGGCCGGAAGAGGCCCTGCTGGAGCGAGACGAAGGCGACGAGCGTGCCGAGCGAGATCTCGGAGCCGCCCGAGCCGAGGGCGATGCCGGCGACCCAGTAGATCAGGGCGGGCATGGCGGCCATGACGATGCCGATGGTGGACATCCGCCACCGTCCGGCCATGGAGGAGCGCACTTCGAGGTCGACGAGGCGCTCGGACTCCTCGGCGAAGGACTTGGTCAGGGAGTCGGCGCGGCCCATGGTGCGGCCGAGCAGGATGCCGCTGACCGAGAGGGACTCGGTGACGGTCGCGGCCATGGCGGCCATCTGCTTCTGGCGCTGGGTGGTGATCCGCTTGCGCTCGCGGCCGACGCGCCGGCTGATCCAGACGAAGACGGGCAGCAGGAGCAGCGACACGACGGTGAGACGCCAGTCGAGGGCGAGCATGGCGACGATCGTCGCGACGACGGCGGTGAGGTTGGAGACGAGGGAGGTGGCCGTGGAGGTCACGGTCGCCTGCATGCCCCCGATGTCGTTGGCGATCCGGGACTGGACCTCGCCGGTACGCGTGCGCGTGAAGAACGCGAGGGGCATGCGCTGGAGCTGCTCGTAGACCCCGGTGCGCAGGTCGTGCATGACGCGCTGGCCGACGGTGGTGGAGATGAGGGTCTGGAGCACGCCGAAGACGCTGGTCAGCACGGCGGTGGCGATCATGCCGAGGGCGAGCAGGCTGAGCAGCCCGGTGCGGCCCTGGGGGATCGCGGTGTCGAGGATCTCCTTGAGCAGGAAGGGCGAAGCGACCGTGACGAGCGAGGCGGCGCCGACCAGGAGGCCGACGAGCACCAGGCGGGCCCGGTAGGGGCGGAAGAGCCGCAGGATGCGCCGCAGCTGCGCGGGCTCCTTCGGCTGGGCGGAGTCGCGGGGCGGGGGCGTCCAGTCGGACTGGTCGTGGGGGCGCATGGGCTCCTTCGAGGGTTCGGTGATATCGATGAGAGCATAGCTCATTGTTACCTATGCTCACAATGAACCAGGTCCTGATATTGTTCCCGCATGAGCACCTCCGCCGTCCCGACCGGACCCGGCCGTTCGGGGGAACCCGACGCCGACGGCCTCCTCGCCGAGCAGCTGCTGCGCCTCACCCGGCGTCTGCACCGCATCCAGAAGCGCCACCTGGAGCCGGTCGGCATCACGCCCGCCCAGTCCCGGCTGCTCCGCACGGTCGCGCATTTCGGGGACCCGCCCCGGATGGCCGACCTCGCGGCCCGCCTCGAGGTCGTCCCGCGCGCGGTGACCAGTCTCGTCGACGGCCTGGAGGCCGTCGACCGGGTGCGCAGGGTGCCCGATCCGAACAACCGCCGGGTCGTCCGGATCGAGCTCACCGACGCGGGCCGCGCCACGCTGCGGGAGCTGCGCAGCGCGCGCCGGGCGGCCGCAGAGGACATCCTTGCTCCATTGACCGCTGCACAGCGCGAGGTACTCGGAGGTCTGCTGTCCGCCCTGGTCGACTTCGGCCCGGAGGCCGGCTGCTGACCTCTCGGGCACGCGGACGCGCCGAAGGGGAGCCGTGACATGCCGTTGTTCGAGCCGAACCCGCAGGCCCTTCGCCCCGGTACGAAGCGGAGTCCGGCCCCGGACCGCGTGCCGGAGCTCCAGGCGCGGGGAACGCCGAGGCGGCTGCGCGAGGAACTGACCGAGCTCCTCGGCCCCGAGAAGGTCCTCTCCACGATCTCCGACCTCGTCCGGTACGCCTCGGACGCCAGCCCGTACCGCTTCGTCCCGCAGGTCGTCGTGGTCGCCGAGGACATCGACGACATCTCCACGGTCCTGTCGTACGCGCACGGCAAGGGCCGCGAGGTGGTCTTCCGGGCCGCCGGGACCAGCCTCAACGGACAGGCGCAGGGCGAGGACATCCTGGTCGACGTGCGCCGCCACTGGACGGGCGTCGAGGTCCTGGACGGCGGAGCCCGTGCCCGGATCCGCCCCGGCACCACCGTCGTCCGGGCCAACGCCGCGCTCGCCCCGTACGGGCGTGTCCTGGGTCCGGATCCGGCCAGTGCCATCGCCTGCACCATCGGCGGGGTCGTCGCCAACAACGCCTCCGGCATGACGGCCGGGACGACGAGGAACTCGTACCGGACGGTCTCCTCGCTCACCTTCGTGCTGCCGAGCGGGACCGTGGTCGACACGGCCGACCCGGCCGCCGACGAGGAGCTGGCGCACGCCGAGCCCCGGCTGTGCGCGGAGCTGATGGAGCTCAAGGCGGAGATCGAGGCGGACGCCGAGCTGGCCGACCGGATCCGCGCCAAGCACGCCATCAAGAACACCAACGGCTACCGGCTCGACGCCTTCCTCGACGGCGACACCCCGGTGCGGATCCTGCGGGGCCTCATGGTGGGTTCCGAGGGCACCTTCGGCTTCATCTCGGAGGTCGTCTTCGACACCCTGCCGCTGGACCGCGAGGTGTCCTCGGCCCTGCTCTTCTTCCCCTCGCTGCCGGCGGCGGCGGAGGCCGTGCCCCTGTTCAACGCGGCGGGTGCGCTGGCCGTCGAGCTGATGGACGGCAACACCCTGCGGGCCTCGGTGAGCGTGGCGGGCGTCCCCACGGACTGGGCGGAGCTGCCCAAGGACACGGCGGCGCTCCTGGTCGAGTTCCGGGCACCGGACGCGGCGGCGCGGGAGGCGTACGAGCGGGCGGCGGCAGAGGTTCTCGCCGGTCTCGATCTCGTCGCACCGGTGGCCTCCGTGGAGAACGTGTTCACCGGGGACCCGAAGCGGATCGCCGGCTACTGGAAGGCCCGCAAGGCCTTCGTGACGGCGGTCGGCGGCTCCCGCCCCTCCGGTACGACCCTGATCACCGAGGACTTCGCGGTGCCCCCGGCCCGGCTCGCCGAGGCCTGCGGGGCGCTGCTCGACCTCCAGTCCCGGCACGGCTTCGACGCGGCCGTCGCCGGTCACGCCGCGCACGGCAACCTCCACTTCCTGCTCGCCTTCGACGCGGGCGACCCCACCGACGTCGAGCGGTACGCGGGCTTCATGGACGAGTTCTGCAAGCTGACCGTGGAGCGCTTCGACGGCTCTCTGAAGGCGGAGCACGCCACCGGCCGCAACATCGCGCCGTTCCTGGAGCTGGAGTGGGGCACGAAGGCGACCGAGCTGATGTGGCGGGTCAAGGAGGCCATCGACCCCGACGGGGTCCTCGCCCCGCGGATCGTCCTGGACCGCGACCCGCACGCCCATCTGCGGGGGCTGAAGACGATCCCGGCCGTGGAGCGGATCGCCGATCCCTGCATCGAGTGCGGCTTCTGCGAACCGACCTGTCCCAGCCACGACCTGACGACCACTCCGCGCCAGCGGATCGTGCTGCGCCGGGAGATGATGCGGCAGAAAGACGGCTCCCCGGTCGAGACCCGTCTCCTGGAGTCGTTCGGCTACGACGCCGTCGACACCTGCGCCGGCGACTCCACCTGCAAGCTGGCCTGTCCGGTCGGGATCGACACGGGCGCGCTGATGAAGGAGTTCCGGCACGAGCGGCATACCTCGCGCCAGGAGCGGATCGCCGCCCTGGCCGCGAAGAACTTCCGGGCGGCGGAGGCCTCCGCGCGGCTCGCGGTCGCCGCGGCCGACCGGATCGGCGACCGGGTCCTGGCGTCCGTGACCGGCCTGGCCCGCCGGGCGGTCAGCACCGACCTCGTACCGGAATGGCTGCCGGAGATCCCCGGCGCGGCGCCGCGCCGGCTGCCCCGCACCCACCGCCCGGCGGCGGTCGCCGTCTACTACCCGGCCTGCGTGAACCGTATCTTCGGCAATCCGGACGGCCGGCGCGGCCCCTCGCTCCCCGAGGCCGTGGTCGCGGTGTCGGCGCGCGCGGGGAAGCCGGTGTGGATCCCCGACGACGTGGCCGGAACCTGCTGCGCGACGATCTGGCACTCCAAGGGGTACGAGCGCGGCAACAAGGTGATGGCGAACCGGATCGTCGAGGCCGCCTGGGGGTGGACGGCCGGCGGGACGCTGCCGCTGGTCGTGGACGCCTCCTCGTGCACGCTCGGCATCGCGCACGAGGTCGTGCCGTATCTGACGGAGGACAACCGGGCTCTGCACGCAGAGATGACGGTGGTCGACTCGCTGGTGTGGGCGGCGGACGAGCTGCTCCCCCGGCTCGACGTACGCCGCCGGGTCGGCTCCGCCGTGGTCCATCCGACGTGCTCGATGCGGCACCTCGGCGACGAGGACAAGCTGACGGAGCTCGCGCGGGCCTGTGCGGACGAGGTCGTCGTCCCCACCGACGCGGGCTGCTGCGCCTTCGCGGGCGACCGGGGCATGTTGCACCCGGAGCTGACGGCCTCGGCGACGGCCCGGGAGGCGGCCGAGGTGACGGCGCGGCCGTTCGACGCGCATCTCTCGGCCAATCGGATGTGCGAGATCGGAATGGACCGGGCGACGGGCCGCAGCTACGGATCGGTGCTCCTCGCCCTGGAGCACGCGACTCGGCCCTGACGAACCGTCGATTTCGCGTCACTGACGGCCCCTCACCCCTTGCGTGAGGGGCCCTTTCGTCCGTTCGAGTGAGGGTGGGCGCCCGGTACGGCTCGGCGCGAGATCCGGAACAGTAAAGTCCAACCACTTGTCGCAAGAGTCCTATCGGCGCCCTTGCGAACCATCGGTCACCGGGTCCAGGGTCCTGTGCGGGATTCATGAAACAGCCGTGCACACAGCTCCGGGAGGTTCCATGAACGATCAGTCACCGCACACCCCGAGCCGCCGCAAGGTCCTCAGGACCACCGCCGCGGCGGCCGGAACGGGCCTCGGTATCGGCGCCATCGGCGTTCCGTCCGCGCAGGCCGCGACTCCGTCCGCGGCTCCGGCCGAACAGGCCCCCGAGTCACCCGCCGAGGGCGCGGACACACCGAAGCGCCGCGGGGCCACCATGGCCGGGGTCCCCTTCGGGGTCCGCTCCACCGTCCGGGTCGGCATCGTCGGCTTCGGCAACCGGGGCGCCGGCATGATCGGCCACTTCCTCTCGCACCCCTGGGTCCGGGTGAACGCCGTCTGCGACCCCGTCCGCGACAAGGCCGAGCGGGCGGCCGCGGCGGTCGTCGCCGCCGGGCAGCCCGCCCCCGCCGTCTACGCGAACGGCGAGAGCGACTACGAGAAGCTCTGTGCCCGCACGGACCTCGACCTCGTGTACGTGGCCACCCCCTGGGAGACGCACTTCCCGATCGCCCGCGCGGCGATGCTCAACGGCAAGCACGTCGGCGTGGAGTGTCCGGTCGCGATGCGGCTCGACGAACTGTGGGAGCTCGTCGACCTGTCGGAGCAGACCCGCCGCCACTGCATGCAGCTGGAGAACTGCTGCTACGGCCGGAACGAGATGCGCGTGCTGCGGATGGCACACGCCGGGAAGTTCGGCCGCCTCCTGCACGGAGCGGGGGCGTACAACCACGACCTGCGCGGTCTGATGTTCTCCCCGACGTACTACGAGGGCCCCTGGCGCCGGCTGTGGCACACCCAGCTGAGGGGCGACCTCTACCCCAACCACGGCTTCGGTCCCGTCGCCAACTACATGGACGTCAACCGGGGCGACCGGGCGGTGAGCATCAGCAGCTTCGGCACACCGGCGCTCGGACTCGCCGAGTACCGCGAGGAGCACATGCCGTCCGGCGACCCCAGCTGGAAGGAGACGTACATCGGGAGCGACCGGACCATCAGCCTGGTCCAGACGGCCCAGGGCCGGGTCATCCGCCTGGAGCACGACGTCTCCACGCCGCACCCGTACAGCAGGATCAACAGCCTGGGCGGCACCCGGGGCGTCTTCGAGGACTACCCGGCCCGGATCTACCTGGAGCCGGACCACAAGGACGACGAGTGGGCCGACTTCTCGGCGTACGCGGGCGAGTTCGACCACTGGCTCTGGAAGGAGCACGCCAACCCGCCGGGCGGTCACGGCGGCATGGACTACATCATGGTCTACCGCCTGATGCAGTGCATGAAGCTCGGGCTGCCGCCGGACTTCGACGTGTACGACGCCGCCACGTGGACGGCGCCGGTGCCGCTGAGCCACGCCTCGATCAAGGCGAAGGGCGCGCCGCAGGAGATCCCGGACTTCACGCGCGGGGAGTGGCGCAAGGCACGCTCGGGCGTGGACTCGGCGAAGCCGGCCTGACGGACGAGGTGCCTCCGCAGCGGTGCCCGGCCCCCTCGGTACGGGGGGCCGGGCACCGCCGTGTTCAGCAGCGCCGCAGGTCCTGGGTGACGGTTCCCTGAACGGTCGTCAGGCTCCGGTCGTAGCAGCCCTCGGAGCCGTACAGCCGGTAGCGGTCGTGCGTGGTGCCGACCGCGTGCCGCTGGTCGCGCGGCACGCCCGTGGTGTACGTGGCGTCCCCGGTGTACGTGTCGTCGAGCCGCGACCAGGACAGGCGCCGTCCGTCGCGCAGGACGCCGGTGTCGGCACGGTCCCCGAGGGTGAGGACCGTGCGCAGCCGGTCGCCCGCGCCGATCGTGGTCTCGCCGTCCATGGTGTACGTCCGGTCGGCGCGGGTGACGGTCCGGCCGCTGGTCACGGTCTCCCGGTCGGTCCAGCGCCCGGTGAACGCGTCCGGGTTCTCCCCCTCGCCCCAGCGGTGGACGGAGCTGTGGGCGACGGTCCGGTCGACGGTGGTGGTCACCCGGCCGTGCGAGGTGTTCAGGTGTCCGGTGACGGTGAGCCGGTGTCCTGCCTCGGTGTCGAGTCGGTGGAGGGAGTCCGCGGTGCCCGCCGTGTAGACGGAGGAGTTGCGCGGGGTGGTCTCCTCGTGGCGGTCGAGGCCGCCGGTGACGACCCGGCTGCCCTCGTCCTGCCACAGCAGCACGTTGGTGGGCGTGGACCAGCCCGCCTGCCCGGCCGGGACCCCGGCGACGGTGACCTCCACCCGGTGGGCGCGACCGTCGTTGAGGACCGCGGCGAACGGGGTCAGGTCGTAGAGGACCGGCTGGACGTCGAAGGCGCGCGGCCCGGGGGTGACGTACCAGAGGAAGGGGTTCGACCAGCCGCCGGTCCAGACGGTCGGGAAGGGCGCGGCGATGCCCGCGAGGCGTCCGTCGACGGAGACGCGGACCTCCCGGTGGGGGCCCTCGGTGGCCCGGCAGGAGTAGGGGGCCGCGTCGGGGACGGAGAGGTACCAGTACTCCTCGCAGCCGCCGCCGGAGCCGGTGGCGTACACCTCGGCGAGGACGCGTTCGGTGTTGCGCGGGGTGGTGAGGGTGGAGCCGGTGAGCGGGATGACCCGGTCGGGCGTGTCCGCGGCGGGTTTCACGCGGCCCTGGGCGGTGTGGAAGGTCAGGGTGACGCGGACGTCGAGGACACCGGTGTAGGTCTCGTTCACGACATTGCCGATGAGCATCTCGACGGCGCCCGGGCGGCTGAGGGTGTCGCGGTAGCGGGTGACGTCCTTCTCGACCGACCAGGTGATGCCGTCGGGCGAGGGCTGGGGCGTGGAGGTGCGGAGGATCTCCACGCCGCCGACGGTGAGGTACCCGAGGCGGTCGTACTGGCGGCCCTTGACGCTGCCTTCGAGGCGCAGGACGACCTTGTTCCAGCGGGTGCCGCACTCCTTCGGCGGGGCGTAACCGCCCTGGTAGGGGGTGAAGTCGCGGAACTGGGCGGCGGCGAGGGTCACCTCGCAGCTACGGGTGCCGGGGGTCTCGACGGGCGGGGCGGCGGTGACCGGGTCGTGCCAGTCGCTCGTGAACTCGGCCGGGGGCGTCGGGCCGTTCGGGCCCTCGGCGGCGGCCGGGTGGGCGGTGAGGAGCGCGCCCGCGGCAAGCACCAGGCCGCTGAGCATGCTCATGATCTTGAGTGATCTCATGGGGCTGGAGTGAAGCGTGGTCAGTGCCGTGCGGTCCAGAGGACGATGAGCGGACATGGCGCGATCTGTTCCGTCGTGGGGAAAATCAATTGCCGCCCCCGGGCGAAAAAGCGAACCTTGCACGGTTTCCCCCTGCCCTCGCACCACCCTCCGCCGTCGCACACCCCCGGCGCGCGTTCCCCCAGACAAGACCCGGAGACCCTGGGACGCCATGCAGATTCGAGATCTTCCCTACGCCGACCCAGGGGTCCCCGTTGTCCGCTCGGGCACCCGGTTCCTCGTCTGGCTCGGCCGTCAGCAGCTCGGCGGGCAGGTGAAGTCCATGCTGTGGGGACTTCTGCACCACCTGGGCATCGCCGGACTGCCGCTCGGCACCGGCATCGCCGTGCAGGCGGTCGTGGACCGCGACGGCGGGCGCCTCGCGCTCGCCGGAGCCCTGCTCGTGACCTTCGGCATCGCCATCGCCGCCGGTGACGTGATGCTGCACCGCACCGCCGTCACCAACTGGATCACGGCGGCCGCCCGCGTCCAGCAGCTCCTCTCCCGCAAGACCGCCGAACTGGGCTCCGTCCTGACCCGTCGGGTCGCCGCCGGCGAGGTCGTCGCCGTCTCCACCGGAGACGTCGAGAAGATCGGCTGGTTCGTCGAGGCCCTGTCGCGGTTCGCCGCCGGCGCCGTCACCCTGGTGATCATCTGCGTCGGCCTGACCGTCTACCAGCCCGCCCTCGGCGTCGTCGTGGCCGTCGGCGTCCCCGTCCTCGCCCTGTCCGTGCTGCCGCTCCTCCCCCGCGCGACGCGCCGGGCGGACGTCCAGCGCGAGAAGGCGGGCAAGGCCACGGAGCTCGCCTCCGACACCGTCGCCGGACTCCGTGTGCTGCGCGGCATCGGCGGTGAGGAACTGTTCCTCGGCCGCTACCGCGCCGCCTCCCAGGAGGTCCGCAAGGCCGCCGTGCGCAGCGCGCGCATGTGGGCGCTGATCTCCGCGATCCAGGTCGTGCTGCCCGGCATCCTGCTCATCGTCGTGGTGGCGTACGGGGCCCGGCTCGCGTTCGACGGGCGAATCACGGTCGGTGAACTGGTCACCGTCTACAGCGCCGTGGCCCTCACGTACCACCCGCTGCGCAACTTCGAGGAGATCGCCATGGCCTTCTCCTTCTCCCGGCCGTCCGCGAAGCGGGCCGCCCGGGTGCTCTCGCTGGCCCGTACGACCAGCACGACCGCCGCGGTCGGGGACGAGGACCGCAAGGCGACCGGTGACCTGTACGACCCGCTGACCGGGCTGCTCGCCCCGGCCGGTCGGTTCACCGCGGTGGTCTGCGGCGACCCGGACGTGGCCGGGCGGCTCGCGGACCGGCTCGGCGGCCACCCGGCCGATCCGGGTGAGGACCACACCTCGGTCCTGCTCGGCGGCGTCCCGCTCGACGAACTGCCACTGGACACCGCCCGTACCGCCGTCCTCGTCCAGGACAAGGACCCGGTCCTGCTCTCGGGCACGCTCAGTGAGCTGCTCGACGTGCCCCGCTCGGGCGGGGTGCTCCCCGACGACGCCCTGGCCGCCGCCCGGTGCGAGGACGTCCTCGACGCGCTCGCGCAGGCGTCCGTGGACACCGACGGCGATCCGATGCGCACCCGCATCACCGAGCGGGGCAGGTCGCTGTCCGGCGGCCAGCGCCAGCGGCTCGCCCTCGCCCGGTCCCTGGTGACCGACCCGGAGGTGCTCGTCCTCGACGAGCCCACTTCCGCGGTCGACGCGCACACCGAGGCCCGGGTCGCCGCCGGCATCAGCGAACTGCGCGCGGCCAGGACCACCGTGGTCCTCGCCTCCTCACCGCTGCTCCTGGACCGCGCCGACCGCGTCGTCCTGGTCGACGAGGGCCAGGCGGTCGCCGTCGGCACCCACCGCGAGCTGCTCGCCCGGGAGCCCCGCTACCGGGCGGTCGTCACCCGCGAGACCGACGAGGAGCTCGCCGCGCCGGTAGCCGCCGACACCACGCTCGAAGCGGTCGCCCCGATCGAATCGGTCGGAGCAGTCGGAGCGGTCGGAGCGGTCGGAGCGGTCGACGAACTCGAAGCACTGGAAGGGGAATCGGCATGATCGGCCTGGCGCCACCGGGGTACGACCCGGCGGCCCCGACGACGGCGACCACGCTGCCCGTCGCCGGCAACACGACCGTCCGCACCTACGTACGCGAGCTGCTGAGCCGCCACCGCCGGGCGTTCGCGCTGCTCATCGGGGTGAACGCGGTCGCCGTGATCGCCTCGATGGCCGGCCCGTACCTGCTCGGTTCGCTGGTGGACAAGCTGGCCACGGGAGCGCGCGAGCTCCATCTGGAGCGCACGATCGCGCTGTTCGCGGTCGCGCTGCTCATCCAGACCGCCTTCGTCCGGCTCGTCCGGCTGCGCGGCGCGATGCTCGGCGAGGAGATGCTCGCCGACCTGCGGGAGGACTTCCTCGTCCGCGCGGTCGGCCTGCCGCCCGGCGTGCTCGAACGGGCCGGCACGGGTGACCTGCTCTCCCGCATCACCACGGACGTCGACCGGCTCTCCAACGCGATGCGCGAGGCCGTGCCCCAGCTGGCCATCGGCGTCGTGTGGGCCGGGCTGCTGCTCGGCGGCCTCACGGTGACGGCGCCGCCCCTGGCGCTCGCCGCGCTGCTCGCGGCGCCGCTGCTCGTCGTGGGCTCCCGGTGGTACTTCCGGCGGGCGCCGGCCGCGTACCGCTCGGAGTCCGCGGGGTACGCGGCCGTGGCCGCCGCCCTCGCCGAGACGGTCGACGCGGGCCGCACGGTCGAGTCGCACCGCCTCGGCGCCCGCCGGATCGCCCTGTCGAACCGGCGCATCTCCGAGTGGGTCGCATGGGAGAGGTACACCCTCTTCCTGCGCTCCGTGCTCTTCCCCGTCGTCAACCTCACCCATATGACGGTGCTGTGCTCCGTGCTGCTGCTCGGCGGGGTGTTCGTGCTGCAGGGCTGGATCGACGTCGGGCAGCTGACGACGGGCGCCCTGCTCGCGCAGATGCTGGTGGACCCCATCGGGATCGTGCTCCGCTGGTACGACGAGCTCCAGGTCGCGCAGGTGTCGCTGGCCCGGCTCGTCGGCGTCCGCGACATCGAGCCGGACGCGGGCGACACGGAGGTACGGCCGGAGGGCCGGGCGGTCCGGGCGGACGAGGTCCGGTTCGGCTACCGCGAGGGCGTCGACGTGCTGCACGAGGTGTCCCTGAAGGTGGCGCCCGGCACCCGGCTCGCGCTGGTCGGCCCGTCCGGCGCGGGCAAGTCCACCCTCGGCCGCCTCCTCGCGGGCATCTACGCCCCGAGGACCGGTTCGGTCACCCTCGGCGCGGCCGAGCTGGCGCGGATGCCCGCCGAGCGGGTCCGTGAGCACGTGGCCCTGGTCAACCAGGAGCACCATGTCTTCGTGGGCTCGCTCCGGGACAACCTGCTCCTGGCCAAGACGGGGGCCTCGGACACCGAGCTGTGGTCTGCGCTCACGGCGGTGGACGCGGAGGTCTGGGCCCGCGGGCTCGACGAGGGCCTGGACACCGAGGTCGGCTCGGGCGGCCGGTCGCTGACCCCGGCGCAGGCCCAGCAGATCGCACTGGCCCGGCTGGTCCTCGCGGACCCGCACACGCTGGTCCTGGACGAGGCGACCTCGCTGCTCGACCCGAGGGCGGCCCGGCATCTCGAGCGCTCCCTCGGCCGGGTCCTGGACGGGCGGACGGTCGTGGCCATCGCGCACCGGCTGCACACCGCGCACGATGCCGACCTGATCGCGGTCGTCGAGTCCGGCCGGATCAGCGAACTCGGCAGCCACGCGGAACTGGTCGCGGCGGACGGGGCGTACGCGGCGCTGTGGAGGTCGTGGCACGGCTGACCCGTGCGGAGGACCGGGGCTCCCGCTCCGCCGGAGCGGGAGCCCCCACCCGTTCAGTAGCCGATCGTGAAGCGGCGCTGGACGAAGCGGGGCAGTTCCGCCTCGTCGACGAGGGCCACGGCCGCGTCCTCCGCCGAGACGCGGCTGCGCCCCTCGGCGTCCCGGACCGGCTGGTCCTCGCCGAGGCGGAAGCGGCCGGTGCGCTCGCCGGGGGCGATGTCCTCGGCGGGACTGAAGTAGGTCCAGCGGCGGTTGGAGGTGCGCAGCACGTTCAGGGCGTCGCGGTGGCCCCGTACCGCCGCCGCGTAGGCGCGGGGAAGGCCGACGCCGTCGAGCGTCTCGTGGAGCCGTTCCTCCGCGTCGGCGAGGACCACACCGGGCTCGACCTCCAGGCTGCCCGCGCCGCCGATCACGATGAGCCGGGTCCTGGGGTGGCTCTCCAGCGCCTTGAGCAGGGCCCGGGCCGCGGTGGCGTAGACCCCGGCGTCGGCGATCGAGCGCCGCACGGTGTCCGCCAGGTCCTGGGCGGCGTTTCCGGGCTGGAAAGCGCTGACGAGGACGTCGAGTCCGGGCAGGACGGCGGCGATTCCCGCCGGGTCGAGGACGTCGAGGCTCGCCCAGGTGATGTTCTCGCGGGTCTCCCCCGCCGCCGCCCCCGTGGCGTCGCGGCTGAAGGCCCTGATCTGGTGCCCGCGCTCCAGGGCCTCCGCGACGACGCGACTGCCGATGGTGCCCGTGGCTCCGATGACTCCGATGTGCATGACTCTCCCCTGTGCTCACATCTCCGACGCATCACTGACGCATCACTTGCGTGACGCCGTGCGAAAACTATACGCCGTGAAGTGCACGGCGTGCAGTTTCCTTACGCCCACCAACGAAGCGATAGGCTGCCCGCATGACCGGGACAGCGGAGACAGGGACGGCACGGGCCGGGCGCGGCCGCCGTGAGCGGCTGCGGGCCGAGACCACGGCCGAGATCAAGGACACGGCCCTGCGCCTGATGGCCTCGGGCGGCCCCGACGCGATCACCCTGCGGGCCATCGCCCGTGAGATGGGCATGACGGCCAACGCGATCTACGGCTACTTCGCCACCCGCGACGACCTGGTCACCACGCTCATCGACGACGTGTACTCGGCCCTCGCCGACGCCGTGGAAGCAGCCTGGGCCGCAGCGGCCACGCAGCACCCCACCGAAGACCCGGCCGCCCGCATCCTCGCCTGGGCCCGCGCCTTCCGCACCTGGGCCCTGGCCAACCCCGAGGGCTTCCGGCTCGTGTACGGCGACCCCGTGCCCGGCTACCGGGCGCCGGAGGAGGGGCCCGCCCCGGACGCGGCCCGCCGGGTGTGCACCGGCCTCGCCGGACTCGCCGCGGCGGCCTGGCCGTACGCCGAACCCCTCTACCGGGACAGTTCGTTCACCTGGACCGACTTCGACGCCGGACTTCTCGACAAGGTGCGCCCGGCCTTCCCCGAGCTGCCGCCGGCCGGAGTCGCCCTCGCGCTACGGCTCTGGGGGCACCTGCACGGACTCGTCGCCCTGGAGGTGTACGGGCATCTCGGCCGCCAGACGACGAGCCCGGACAAGCTCTTCCAGGAGGAGCTGACCCGGCTCGTGACGACGCTCGGGGTACCGGGGATCAGCGGGTAGCCATCGGGGTACCGACGATCGGTGAACAGCTAGAAGAAGCCGAGCGCCGAAGCTCCGCCCACCCCGCCGAGCACCATGAACACGGGCATCAGGACCTTCAGCTCGACCCAGCTCCCGGCCCGGAAGCGCATGCCCTTCGGCGGGCCGATCGGGTACCAGCGCTTCCGGCCGACCGGGATGGGCCACAGGATCGGGCAGCCGGAGACGGTCAGGGCGTCGCCGATGTCGTGGACGAGGGCGCCGAGCACGATGGGAAGCCCGAGCCACAGGTACTCCTGGCCGGGTCCGGTGAAGAACCAGTCCGAGCCGTTGCCCGGCTTGTCGAGGACGCCCGCCAGGATCCAGGCGCTGGTCGCGCCGAGCAGCCAGACCAGGACGTCGCTGGACATCCGGGCGGCCCGCCACAGCAGGCCTTCCACCGCGAGGACCAGGTGCACGAAGAGGATCGCGAGCACCGCCCACCGGCCGCCGGTGACCGCCGCGACGGACGCACCGCCGCCGATCAGGACCGCCCAGAGCCAGGTGTGGGTGAGGGTCCGGTGGCCGCCGGACCTGCGGGGGTCGGCGGAGGAGCGGGTCGCCTTGTAGACGGCGTACGACAGCTTGTCGACGATCTCGCACAAGCCCTTGGAGACCGGTCCGAAAGCGCGCGAGATGGTCGCCGACTTGTGGTCCAGGTCGGGGGCGAGGGCGGCGCCCGCGCAGATGAGTGCGCCGACGACGAGAACCGGCCACGGCATCGGGCGGTCGAAGGCCGCCGCGGCCGCTCCGACACCCAGCCAGGCCGCCGCTCCGGACAGCGAGTGTGCCGGTCCCATCATGGTTGGCCCGCCCCGTTTCTCCCCTGCCGGCGCTCAGTTGACGACCGGTCGACGGACGAGCCTATCGTCCGTGATCTTCGAACCGGTGGCCGGTTCCCTCATCCGAGCGGAATCCAGGCAAGATGGGGGCGTGACCCTTATCGATCAGCTGCCGCCGACCGCCGACCCCGACGCCCTCTTCGAGGCCTTCTCCTCCTGGGCCGAGGACCGGGGCATCACGCTCTACCCGGCCCAGGAAGAGGCGCTGATCGAGGTCGTCTCCGGGGCCAACGTGATCTTGTCCACGCCCACCGGATCGGGAAAGTCGCTGGTCGCGGCGGCTGCCCACTTCACCGCGCTCGCGAACGACCAGGTGACCTTCTACACCGCGCCGATCAAGGCGCTCGTGTCGGAGAAGTTCTTCGACCTGTGCAAGATCTTCGGCACCGAGAACGTCGGCATGCTGACCGGCGACGCGTCCGTGAACGCGGACGCGCCGGTGATCTGCTGCACGGCCGAGGTGCTGGCCTCGATCGCGCTGCGGGACGGCAAGTACGCGGACATCAACCAGGTCGTGATGGACGAGTTCCACTTCTACGCCGAGCAGGACCGCGGCTGGGCGTGGCAGATCCCGATCCTGGAACTCCCCCAGGCGCAGTTCATCCTCATGTCGGCGACGCTCGGCGACGTGTCGATGTTCGAGAAGGACCTGACCCGGCGCACGGGCAAGCCGACGTCGGTGGTCCGTTCGGCGACCCGGCCGGTGCCGCTCTCGTACGAGTACCGGCTCACCCCGATCACGGACACCCTGACGGAGCTCCTGGAGACCAGGCAGGCGCCCGTCTACATCGTGCACTTCACGCAGGCGCAGGCCGTCGAGCGCGCGCAGTCGCTGATGAGCATCAACATGTGCACGCGCGAGGAGAAGGACAAGATCGCCGAGCTGATCGGCAACTTCCGCTTCACCACCAAGTTCGGCCAGAACCTCTCGCGTTTCGTCCGCCACGGCATCGGCGTGCACCACGCGGGCATGCTGCCGAAGTACCGGCGGCTCGTCGAGAAGCTCGCGCAGGCGGGTCTCCTGAAGGTGATCTGCGGGACCGACACCCTCGGCGTGGGCGTGAACGTGCCGATCCGTACGGTGCTCTTCACCGCCCTGACGAAGTACGACGGCACCCGGGTGCGGACCCTGCGCGCCCGTGAGTTCCACCAGATCGCGGGCCGGGCCGGCCGGGCCGGCTTCGACACGGCCGGTTACGTCGTCGCGCAGGCCCCCGAGCACGTCATCGAGAACGAGAAGGCGCTCGCGAAGGCCGGCGACGACCCGAAGAAGCGCCGCAAGGTGGTCCGCAAGAAGGCACCCGAGGGCTTCGTCGCCTGGAGCGACACCACCTTCGAGCGGCTCATCGACGCCGAGCCGGAGCCGCTGACCTCCCGCTTCAAGGTCACCAACATCATGCTGCTGTCGGTCATCGCCCGGCCGGGCAACGCCTTCGAGGCGATGCGCAAGCTCCTGGAAGACAACCACGAGCCGCGCAAGGCCCAGCTGCGGCACATCCGCCGGGCCATCGCGATCTACCGCTCGCTGCTCGACGGCGGAGTGGTGGAGCAGCTGGACACCCCGGACGCCGAGGGCCGCACGATCCGCCTGACGGTCGACCTCCAGCAGGACTTCGCGCTCAACCAGCCGCTGTCGACGTTCGCGCTCGCCGCCTTCGACCTGCTCGACCCCGAATCCCCCTCGTACGCCCTGGACATGGTCTCCGTCGTCGAGTCGACGCTCGACGACCCGCGCCAGATCCTCGCCGCCATGCAGAACAAGGCGCGCGGCGAGGCCGTCGGGCAGATGAAGCGAGACGGCGTCGAGTACGAGGAGCGGATGGAGCGGCTTCAGGAGATCTCGTACCCGAAGCCGCTGGACGAGCTGCTCTGGCACGCGTACGACGTCTACCGGAAGTCGCACCCGTGGGTGGGCGACCACCCGGTGTCGCCGAAGTCCGTCATCCGTGACATGTACGAACGGGCGATGACCTTCACCGAGTTCACCTCCTGGTACGAGCTGGCGCGGACCGAGGGCATCGTCCTGCGCTACCTCGCGAGCGCGTACAAGGCGCTCGACCACACCATCCCGGACGACCTGAAGACCGAGGACCTGGAGGACCTGATCGCCTGGCTGGGCGAGATGGTGCGCCAGGTGGACTCCTCGCTGCTCGACGAGTGGGAGCAGCTGGCCAACCCGGAGATCCAGACGGCCGAGGAGGCCCAGGAGAAGGCCGACCAGGTCAAGCCGGTCACCGCCAACGCCCGCGCCTTCCGGGTCCTCGTGCGCAACGCGATGTTCCGCCGGGTGGAGCTGGCCGCCCTCGACAACGTCGACGCGCTCGGCGAACTCGACTCCGAGGCCGGCTGGGACGCGGACGCGTGGGGCGAGGCGATGGACGCGTACTGGGACGAGTACGACGACCTCGGTACGGGCCCGGACGCGCGCGGCCCGAAACTGCTCTCGATCGAGGAGGACGCGGCCCACGGCCTGTGGCGCGTCCGCCAGACCTTCGCCGACCCGAACGGCGACCATGACTGGGGCATCGGCGCGGAGGTGGATCTCGCGGCCTCCGACGAAGAGGGCCGCGCGGTCGTCCGTGTGACGTCCGTCGGACAGCTGTAGAGGAGAGACCTGTCGTGACCAATCCCGCCGAGAGGCTCGTCGATCTGCTCGACCTGGAGCAGATCGAGGTCAACATCTTCCGTGGGCGGAGCCCGCAGGAGTCGCTGCAACGGGTCTTCGGCGGGCAGGTCGCCGGGCAGGCCCTCGTCGCGGCCGGCCGCACCACCGAGGGCGACCGGCCGGTGCACTCGCTGCACGCCTACTTCCTGCGGCCGGGCCGGCCGGGCGTGCCGATCGTGTACCAGGTGGAGCGGGTGCGGGACGGGCGGTCCTTCACGACGCGCCGCGTCACGGCCGTGCAGGAGGGGCGGACGATCTTCAATCTGACGGCCTCCTTCCACCGGCCGGAGGAGGGCGCCTTCGAGCATCAGCTGCCGCCGCGGCACCTGACCGACCCGGAGAGCCTGCCGAACCTCGCGGACGAGATCCGCGAACACCTGGGCACGCTGCCGGAGGCCCTGGAGCGGATGGCCCGCCGGCAGCCCTTCGACATCCGGTACGTGGACCGGCTGCGCTGGACCCAGGACGAGGTCAAGGGCGCGGACCCGCGCAGCGCGGTGTGGATGCGGGCCGTGGGTCCGCTCGGTGACGACCCGCTGATCCACACCTGCGCCCTGACGTACGCCTCGGACATGACGCTGCTGGACGCGGTACGGATCCCGGTGGAGCCCCTGTGGGGCCCCCGCGGGTTCGACATGGCGTCGCTGGACCACGCGATGTGGTTCCACCGGCCGTTCCGCGCCGACGAGTGGTTCCTGTACGACCAGGAGTCGCCGATCGCGACCGGTGGACGCGGCCTGGCCCGGGGCCGGATCTACGACCGCGAGGGGCAGCTCCTGGTGTCGGTGGTCCAGGAGGGCCTGTTCAGGAAGCTCTGAGCAGGTCCGGTCACTCGTACTCGGTGCCGCCCTTCCGCGTCAGGTAGGCCGGGCTGACCGCCTTGGCGATGGCCCGGCCGCCGACGACCGGGCTGTACCGCTCGGTCGCGGGCCGGATCACGACGCCCTCCCGCAGGTGCGCCTCCCGGCCGGAGACGGTCTCCCGGCCGCTCGCGTGGGCGAGGACCGTGTCCAGGTCGTACGGGCCGGAGTACAGCCGCGGGACGAGCGGGACCTCGCCGGCCTCCAGGACCTCGGCCGGGTCCAGCCACTCCACCCGGCCGTCGATCTCGGCCGAGACGTCGAAGAGCGCGTACCCGACGGTCTCGGACCGGGCGTCGGCGCCGTACGCCAGGTCCTGCACGCCGGAGCCGTACACCTCGCCGAAGAACCCGACCCGGCGGGCGCCGAGACGTTTCGCCAGCCGCTCGGCGACGGCGGCCAGTCCGTGGCCGTGGACGGCTCGCCAGTACAGATTGCGCGGGTCCTCCTGGAGGGCCAGTCCCTTCGACCCGAAGCCCTTGGACGAGACCTGGACGCGTCCCTCCTCGGCGAGGTAGGTCATCAGACAGGCCGAGCCGTGGAGCTTCTCGGTCAGGACGACGGGCTCGCCGGGCTCGAACACGTCCGGGTAGCGCTGGAGGTTCTCGATGTCGACCCAGGGCAGCAGGTCCGGCGCGACCTCCACGTCACCGCTCATCGTCGGCGGTATCGGCGGCACCCACTTGGTGATCCCGAGCGTCTCCGCGAAGTCGGTCCGCTCGGCCGCCGCCCGCGTCAGGTCGGCGCCGGCGAGCGCGCCGGGCCGGCACACGATGCCCTGCGACAGCTCCCCGCGCAGCCGCACCGCCTTCACCCGGTCCGACTTCCCTCCGGCGAGCCGCCCCGTGAGTCCGAGCTCCTCGACGAGCTCCACGGGCAGCACGGCCTGCTCCGGGATGTAGACGGCGGCGTCACCGGTCCGATAGGCGCCCTTGGCGACGACGGCCCGATAGAGGCCGACCTGGGCCAGCTCCAGGGCGTCGGCGTTGGGGTGGGGATGGACGGTCAGGACTTCGGCGGTGACGCGCAGGGTCGACATCTCAGGACTCCGGTTGCTCGGGTTTCGCACTCATCGCGGCCCACTGTGCCGAGCGGGGAAAGGGCTGGGCCATCGATTTACCGGCTGGTACCGTCGCCCGGTTCCCCGTCCAAGTGCCTTACAGGACCTGGTCGATGCCGGGGAGGGCGTCCTGGTCCACCTCGTGGCGGCGGGTGCGGATGTCGGGGGCCGGTGGGTGGAGTTTGGCGTCGCAGGTGGGCCCGAGTCCGGAGCGGCGGGAGTCGGCGCCGGTGAGGGGGCGGCCGCAGAGGCGGCAGAGGACCCGGCGCGGCCCTGCCTCCGGCGCGGAATCGATCGAGATTGCCAGTGGTTCATCTCCCATGCTGAGATCAAACCCTATTCCGACGAGGAGCTGTCCATGAGCCTGTACGACATTCCGCTGAAGACCCTGACCGGCGAGCCGGTCTCCCTTGCCGACTACCGGGACCACGCGGTCCTGGTCGTGAACGTCGCCTCCAAGTGCGGTCTGACCCCGCAGTACGCGGGTCTGGAGAAGCTGCAGAAGGAGTACGGCGACCGCGGCTTCACCGTGCTCGGCGTGCCCTGCAACCAGTTCGCGGGCCAGGAGCCCGGCAGCGCCGACGAGATCCAGACCTTCTGCTCGACGACGTACGGCGTGTCCTTCCCGCTCCTGGAGAAGCTCGACGTCAACGGTGACGGCCGTCACCCGCTCTACTCGGAACTGGTGAAGGTCGCCGACGCCGAGGGCGAGGCCGGTGACGTCCAGTGGAACTTCGAGAAGTTCCTGATCGGCCGTGACGGCCAGGTCACGCGTTTCCGTCCGCGCACCGAGCCGGACGCCCCCGAGGTCGTCTCCGCGATCGAGGCGCAGCTTGTCTGACACGAGCGTCGTCGAGCGGCTGCGGGCCGCGGGCTGTGTCTTCGCCGAGGAAGAGGCGGAGATGCTGCTCGCGGCGGCGGCCGGACCCGCCGAACTCGACCTGATGGTCGAGCGGCGGGCCTCGGGCCTGCCCCTGGAGCACGTCGTGGGCTGGGCCGAGTTCGCCGGGCTGCGCATCGAGGTGGACGGCGGGGTGTTCGTACCCCGGCGGCGTACGGAGTTCCTGATCGAGCACGCGGTGGAGCTGGCCCGGCCGGGCGCCGTCTGCGTCGACCTGTGCTGCGGCTCCGGCGCGGCGGGCGCGGTGCTGCTCGACCGGGTCGAGGGCGCGGAGGTGCACGCCTCGGACATCGAGCCGGCGGCGGTGCGCTGCGCCCGGCGGAACGTCGAACCGCGCGGCGGCCTGGTGTACGAGGGCGATCTCTTCGCCCCGCTGCCCGGGGAGCTGCGGGGCCGGGTCGGGATCCTGGTCGCCAACGTGCCGTACGTACCGACCGGGGACATCGGGCTGCTGCCTCCGGAGGCACGCGACCACGAACCGCTCGTCACGCTCGACGGCGGCCCGGACGGTCTCGACGTGCTGCGGCGGGTCGCCGCCGAGGCGCGGGAGTGGCTGGCGCCGGGCGGGCACCTGCTCGTGGAGACGAGCGAGCGGCAGGCCGAGCGGGCGGTGGAGGTGGTCTCCGCGTGCGGTCTGGAGGCGCGGGTCCTGAGCTGCGAGGAGCGGTACGCGACCGTGCTCGTCGCCACCTGGGCGGGCTGACGGGGCTCCTCACTGCTGGACGGGCGGCTCAGCGGCCGAAGGTGTCGATGTTCTCGACGAGCCAGCGCCCGTCGCGGTGCACGACGTCCACGGCGAACATGGCGCCCGCGTAGACACCCTGGTCCTTGGCCGTCGACTGCTTCTTCCCGGCTTCGCCGCCCTTGCCCGTCCCTGCCGTGCTCACGCTGCTCTGGTCGGCGTAGACCAGGACCCGGGCACGGTCGCCGTCGATCCGCTCGACCGCGCTGTCGGTGACCGTCGTGGTGATCACCGTCTTCTGCTGGGCCGCCTTGGCGAGCACCCCGCCGAGCAGCGTCCGGTGCTGAGCGACCGCCTTGCCCGTGAGGAGGGTCTTTCCGGCCCGCTCGAAGGGAGCGGTGTCGGCGTGGTCGTACGAGAAGAGCGCGGCGACGGCCGCGGCCGTCTGTCCCTTGATCTCACTGGTGCGGGCGAGGTCGGTGAGGGCGGTGTTGCCGCGCGCGGGGTCGTCACGGAGCTCGCCCGCCCTGCCGTACGCCCATCCGGCGAAGCCGCCGAGCAGGAGCGTCAGGACGCACAGGACCACCAGGGGGACGCGGCCGCCCACCGCGCGGCCGGTCTTCTCGCCACCCCCGGCCTCCCCCTTCGGCTCCGCGGCGCTCTCCCGCACGGACTTCACCGCCGGTCGTTCCCGGGTGCGGGGGGCGGGCTCGGTGAGGACGCCCACGGGCGTACGGGGCCTGTCGCCGGGCGCCGGCTGGTCGGCGAGGGCCTGGCGGCGGCGCTGGCGGTTGAGGTGGTGGCGGGGCGTCGGCATCGTGCGTGTCCTTTCGGGTGCGGGCGGCTGTCGCGGTACGGCCCGGTCAGCCGGCCGCCGTGCCGCCCACGGGGGCCTGCCCCAGACCGCTGAGCTTCCACTGGCCGTCGGTGCGGGTGAGTTCGCCCAGCATGCGGCTGTCCTTGTCCGTGCTCTTGCTGTCGGGCGTCGTGACGGTGATGCGCAGGGCGACGAGCAGCCGGGCCCGCCCCGCTCGGTCGTCGAGTTCCGTGACGGCGCCGGACAGCACCCGGGCCGTGGTCACCGTCCTCGCGCTCTTCACCTGACCGGTGAACTCCGCGCGTCCTTCGACGAGTTGCTGATGCAGGTCGCCGGTCGTGGACGATTCCCAGAGGTCGAGCCCCTGCTCCACGCGCAGGTGGTCGAGCGTGTTGAGGTTCTGTACGGCCTGCTCCCCCGCCGCGAGCGCCTCGTCGCGCTGCACGGCGTACGCGGCGGAGTCGTCGTGGGCGGCGGCGTACCAGTCCAGGCCGGCCCAGGCCGCGGACGCACCCGCGGCGAGGGTGAGCACGAGGGCCACGGCCAGGGCCGGCCGGATACCGGCCGGGGTGCGGACCGGGGTGCCGGCCGGGGTGCGGACCGGGCGTGTCATGGGGTGCTCCCGTCTCCCGCTCATCGTCAGCGGGCCTTGATGTCGACGATCAGCCACCGGTCGCCCTGGAACCTCGCGGTGACGGTGAGCTGGGCCGCGGCGGAGGTGGCGGTCGCCTTGTCCTGGCGCGGGCTGTCCCGGCGCGAGGTCTGGTCGAGGAACACGAGGAGGCGCGCGCTGTCCCCGTCGAGTTCGATCACGCCCGTACGGACGGCCTGGGTGGTGAGGGTGATCCGCTGCTCGACGAGCTTCGCGCGCACCTGGGCGAAGAGATCGCTGTACTGGCGGGCGGCGCGTCCGGCGAGGACGGTTCCGGCGGAGCGTTCGGCGCCGTCGGTACTGGCGGGTGTGTAGGAGAAGATCCGGGCGAGGCCTTCGCCGACGTCGCCGCCGACGCGGGTGGTGGCCCCGGCGTCGGTGAGCGCGTGGTTGCGCGCCGAGGGGGTCGAGCGGAGCTGGTGGGCACCGTGGAAGAAGGCGCTCCCGCCGAGGAGCAGGAGGGTGACGGCCGCGGCGACGGCGGCCTTCCGCCAGCCGGCGGGCGAACGGCCACCGCCCTCGTCCGTGGCCGCCTTCCCGTCCCCGTCCGTGGCCTCTGCCGCGTTCCCGTCCTCGTCCGTGGCCGCCCTCCCGTCCGTGGCCTCTGCCGCGTTCCCGTCCTCGTCCGTGGCCGCCCTCCCGTCCGTGGCCCCTGCCGCCTTCCCGTCCTCGTCCGTGGCAGTCGCCGCTTGCTCGGGCAGCGAGGGCGTCTCCTCGGTCGGCTCCGACGGGTGCAAGAGTCGCGTCATTCGTCCTCGCTCTCCTCGGCTCCGGCGACGGGGACCGCGCTCAGCGCCGCGACCCTCCAGGTGTCCTCGCCGGTGCGCGTCAGGACCGCCTCCAGACGCTTGCGGTCGGTGGTCGCGGCGCCGCCTCCGCGCGGGGTGACGTCGACGCGGACGGTCGCGATGAGTTTCGCCGTACCGGCTCGCTCGTCGAGCGCGGTGAGGGCGGCCTCGGTGACCGTGGCGCGCGCCGAGGCTCCCACCGCGGGTTCGGTGCGCCCCAGTTCGGTGCGGAGCGGTCCGGTGGACGCGTCGCGCCAGGCCCGGATGCCCGCCTCGGCGTGTTCGCGGGTCGAGGCGTCGAGCGTGTTGAGGACGGTGAGGCGGTCCCGGCCTTCGGCGAGCGCGGTGTCCCGCTCACGGCTGAAGGCGAGGCCCTCGTCGGTGCGGGCCTGCGCATAGGTCCACGCGCCGGTTCCGCAGAAGCCCAGGGCGACGACGAGGGCGCCGGCGCCGAGGATCCGGCCCCGCCTCATCGCGCGCTCCCGGTGCCCAGGCCGAACAGTCCTGCCATGTCCGTCGGGCCGCCGTTCTGGCCGGGCAGCGCGAGCGCGCCGGGCAGGGCCTGCTGCGTGCCCGTCGTGGTGCGCGCGCTGCCCGAGGGCAGGGACCCGGGCCGGGCGGGTGCGGGTACCCGGCCGCCCTTCGGGGCCTGGGCCGAGCCGCGTACGTTGACCCCGGACGCGGCGGAGCCCCTGCAGGAGGCGCCGGTGTTGAGGGCGGGCGCGGTGCCCAGGTCGAGTCCGTTGCGGTAGCGCGTGGCCCCGTATCCGGTGGTGCAGGGCAGTGGCTTGAAGAAGGTGACGGCCATGCCGAAGTTCATGCGTCCGCCGTCGACGGCGGTGGCTCCGGCCGAGACGGCCGCCGGGTACTTCACGAACAGTTCCTCCATGCCGCGCTGCCGGGTGACGGCGATCTCCGAGGTGGTCAGGAGATTGGCGAGGACGACGCCGAGGCTCGGGTCCAGGTCGCGCAGGAGGCCGCTGACCTGGCCGGTCGCGTCGGGTGTGACGGCGAGGAGGCGGCGCAGGTCGCTGTCGGAGCCCTTGAGGGTGGTGGCCAGGGTGCGGGCGCCGGTGGCGAAGTCCCGGATGGCGCGGCTCTCTTCGGCCTGGGTGCGCAGGACGACCTCACCGTCGTTGATGAGCCGGGTGGTGGCCGGCAGCGAGGTGTCGGCGGCCTGGACGAACCTGCTGCCGCTGTCGAGGAGGACCTGGAGGTCGTCGCCGTGTCCCTCGAAGGTCTTGCCGAGTTCGTCGACGACCGTGCGCAGGGACTCCAGCGGTACGGAGCCGGTGAGGTCGTTCATGCTCGCGAGCACGTCGGTGACCGGTGCCGGGACCTGGGTGTCGGACTGTTCGATGCGGGCGCCGTCGGCGAGGAAGGGGCCGTCGTCGCTCTCGGGGCGCAGGTCGATGTACTGCTCGCCCACGGCGGAGAGTCCGGCGACCACGGCCTGAGCGTCCGCGGGGATCCTGGGGGCCGACTTCTTGATGCGCAGCTCGGCCACGACTCCGTCGGCGGTCAGGCCGATGTCGCCGACCCGTCCTACGGAGACGCCCCGGTAGGTGACGTCGGAGTGGGTGAACAGGCCTCCCGTGCGGGCGAGATGGACCCGGACGGTGTAGTGGTCGGCGACGCCGGCGTAGCGGCCGAGGTCGGCGTAGCGGACGCCGACGAAGCCGAGGACGAGTACGGCGATGACGAGGAACGCGAGGTTCTTCAGCCGTACGGTACGGGTGATCACCGGTTCTCGCCTCCGTCCTTCGGTGGGGTGGCCGGGGGCAGCGGCAGGGCCGATTCCCGGCTCGGGGCCCCGCCGCTCGACCCGGATCGCCGCTGGGTGGCCGGGCCGGGGTCGGACGGGGAGGGCGTGGGGGTGGGCGTCGGCTGGGTCCTGGGGATCAGTGGCGGGATCACCTGGGTTCCCGGTGCGGCGGCGAGGTGCAGATAGGTGTTGAGGTAGTCGCCCTTGATGCCCCGCATCACCTCGTCGGTGAAGGGATACGTCAGCAGCACCTGGAGCGATTCGGGCAGGTCGGCACCGGCGTCCGCGAGTGCCGTGAGGGTGGGCGCGAGGGCCTTGAGGTCGGCGACCATGTCCTTCTTGCTCGCGTCGATGGTGGTGACGGCGACCCCGGACAGCGTGTCCAGGGCGCGCAGCATGGTCAGCAGGGAACCCCGCTGGTTCTCCAGCGTCTTCAGGCCGGGCGAGAGGCCGGTGAGGACCGTGTCGACGTCCTTCTTGCGGCCGGCGAGGGTGGCGGAGAGCCGGTTGAGGCCGTCGAGGGCGCGGGTGATGTCGCCGCGATGGGCGTCCAGGGTCGTCACCAGGGTGTTGACCCGCTTGAGCATCGAGCGGACTTCGGGCTCGCGTCCGCCGAGCGCCGCGTTGAGTTCCCGGGTGATGGTCTTGAGCTGGTTGACGCCGCCGCCGTTGAGGAGCAGGGACAGCGCGCCGAACACCTCCTCGACCTCGGTGTTGCGGCTGGTGCGGGCCAGCGGGATGACGCTGCCGTCGGTGAGCCGTCCGCCGTCGCCCTTCCCGCCGTCGTCCTTTCCGCCGTTGTCCTTCCGCGGGGCGACGAGCTGGATGTACTTCTCGCCGAGCAGGCTCGACTGTTCCAGGCGGGCGCCGGCGTCGGCGGGCAGCCGGACGTCGCCGTTGATCTTCAGGGTGACGCGGGCGGACCAGGTGTCGGTCCCGAGCTCGATGGCGGTGACGCGGCCGACGGCGACGTCGTTGACCTTGACCGCGGACTGCGGCACGAGGCTGAGCACGTCGTCGAGTTCGGCGGTGACCGTGTAGGGGTGGGGGCCGAGGTCGGCGCCGCCGGGCAGGGGCAGGTCCTCGATGCCGTCGAACCGGAGCGGGTTCCCGGGGATCGCGCCGAGGACGACGGCGAGCCCGAGGCCGAGCGCGATGACGCCGACGGCTCCGGCCCCGGCGGCCCTCCGGGAGGGCAGGGTGCCGCGTCTCACCGCTCCCCCTCTCCGGTGGTCGCCGAGGAGCTACCGGCCGGCGAGGGGCCACCGCTCCCCGCGGAGCCACCGCTCGCCGCGGATCCGCCGGTCACCGGCAGCGGGAGCAGCGGTCCGCCCATGCTGATCTCGTTGAGGTTGGCGCGTCCGTCGAGGGTGCGGGTGTCCTTGTTGTACGCGTTGACGACGTTGCCGGCGGCGAGCGGGGCGACGTCGAGGGCCTCGGCGAGGGAGGCGCGCTGGTCGACGAGGGTCTGGGTGATGGGCACGAGCCGGTCGACGTTCTTCTTCAGCTCGCCGCGGTTGTCCTTGATGAACGTCTTGACCTGGACGAGGGCCTTGCCGAGTTCCTTGAGGGCGCCGGCGAGGTCGTCCTTGTTCTCGGCGAAGTAGCCGACGACCTCGTCGAGGCGTTCCTGTGCGGTGCGGACGTCGCCGTCCTTGTTCTTGAGCATGGTGGTGAAGGTCTGGAGCTGGCCGAGGCTGGTGAACAGGTCCTCGCTGCTGCCGTCGAGGGTCTTGGCGGCCTTGCCGAACTGTTCGATGGAGGTGCCGATGTCGGTGCCGTTGCCCTTGAGGTTCTTCGCTCCGGTGTCGAGGAGTTCGGACAGGGCTCCGGCGGAGTTGGCGCCGTCCGGGCCGAGCGCCCGACTCAGTTCGGTGATCGAGTCGTAGAGCTGGTCGATCTCGACGGGGGTGCGGTTGCGGGCGGCGGGGAGTTCGGCGCCGTCGGCGAGGGTGGGGCCCGCGCTGTACGCGGGGGTGAGCTGCACGTATCGGTCGGCGACGATGCTCGGGGCGACGACGAGGGCCCGGACGTCGGCGGGGACGCGTACGCCCTCGTCGAGGAGGAGCCGGACGCGTACCCGGGTGCCCTGCGGCTCCACGGACTCGACCTCACCGACCCGTACGCCGAGGACGCGCAGGTCGGAGCCCTCGTAGATGCCGACCGCCCGGTCGAACCAGGCGGTGATGCGGGTGCCGTCGTCGCCGAGGACGCGTACGGCGACGAGCCCGCAGGCGGCGAGCAGGACGAGGGCGAGCCCGGCGACGAGGGGTTTTCTGGGCTTGTTCATCATTCACCGCTCCCCTTGGCCGTCGCCGTCTGTTTCGGCGGCAGGCATCCGGTCTTGGGCTGCGAGGCTTCGGGCAGATAAGTACGGGGCACCACGCCGCACAGGTAGCTGTCGAACCAGCGGCCGCTGCCGAGGGTGTTGCCGACGAGCCGGTAGTACGGGCCGATGAGCGCCAGTGTCTTGTCGAGCTGGCCGCTGTTCTTCTCCAGGACGCCGGTGACCCGGCTGAGGGCCTTGAGGGTCGGGCCGAGCTGCCGGTCGTTGTCGCCGACGATGCCGCTGAGTTCGGTGCCCAGGGCCCTGCTGCCCTTGAGGAGGGCGCGGATGGCGTCGCGGCGCTTCCGGAGCTCCCCGAGCAGGGAACCGCCGTCCTCGATCAGCGTCTCGAAGCTGGACTTCTTGTTCTCCAGGGTCTGGGTGAACTTCCTGCTGTTCTGCAGGAGCCTGGCGAGTTCGGTGTCGCGCTTGGAGACGGACTTCGACAGTTCGGAGAGGCCTGTGGCGGCGTTGCGGACGTGCGGCGGCGAGTTCTTGAAGGTGTCGGAGATGGTCTGGAAGCTCTCCGCGAGCTTCGCGGTGTCGATGGCGTCGACGGTGCCGCTGAGGTCCTGGAAGGCCTGCGTGACGTCGTACGGGGAGGTGGTGCGCGACTGCGGGATGCGGGCTTCGGGGTCCTGCCGGCCGGAGCCCAGCGGATCGAGCGCCAGGTACTTCTCGCCGAGGAGGGTCTTGATGGCGATGGCGGCGGTCGACCGGTCGCCGACCCAGGCGTCGCCGACCTCGAACGTCACCTTGACCTTGGCTCCGTCGAGGGCGACCTCGGTGACCTTGCCGACCTTGACCCCGGCGATGCGCACCTCGTCGCCGGCGTCGAGTCCGGCGGCCTCGGAGAAGTCGGCGCTGTAGGTGGTGTCGTCGCCGACGAGCGGGAGCCGTTCCACGTTGAACGCCAGGGCGGCGACCAGCGCGAGGAGCAGCAGTCCCGCGACGGCGACGGCGACCGGGTTGCGCTCCTTGACCGGCCTGAGCCGGCGGCGGGGGCTCATCCGCGGCACCTCGGTTCGGTCACGGCGATGCCGGTCGGCGGCTTCGAGCCGTCGGAGGTGCCCACGCCGGTCACGCGCGCCTCGCAGAGGTAGAGGTTGAACCACGATCCGTACGAGGACAGCCGGGCCAGGGCGGTCATCTTGGTGGGGGTGTTGGCGAGGAAGGCCTCGATGGCGGGCGTGTGCTCGCCGAGGGTGCCGGAGAGCCTGCCGAGTTCGCGGATGTCCTTCTTGAGGGGGGCTCTCCCCTCCTGGAGGAGCCCGGCGGTCGTCGTGGTGAGGGCGCCGATGGCCTGGACCGCCTCGCCGAGGGGTTTGCGGTCGGTGTTGAAGCCGGTGACGAGTTTCTGGAGGGTGACGACGAGGTCGTCGAAGGCGGCCTCGCGGTTGTTGAGGGTGGTGAGGACGGTGTTGAGGTGGGTGACGACCTGGCCGATGACCTTGTCCTTGGCGGCGACCGTCTTGGTGAGGGAGCCGATGTGGCGCAGCAGGCTGTCGACGGTGCCGCTCTCGCCCTGGAGGACCTGCACGAGTGATCCGGCGAGATCGTTGACGTCGGCGGGCGAGAGGCCCTCGAAGAGCGGCTTGAACCCGTTGAACAGCAGGGTCAGGTCGAGTGCGGGGGTGGTGCGGTCGAGCGGGATGGTGTCCCCGTTCCGCAGGGTGCCCACCAGGTCGCCGCTGCCCCGGTCGAGGGCGATGTAGCGCTGCCCGACCATGTTGAGGTACTTCACGGCGGCCGTCGCCGACCGGGGGACGGATCGGTCCTCGCGGACGGAGAAGGTGACCTGGGCCGTGCGCCGCTCGACGACGCGGACGTCGGTCACCTCGCCGACCTTCACTCCCGCGATGCGCACGGAGTCGCCCTTGACGAGCCCGGTGACGTCGGTGAACAGCGCCTTGTACGAGCGGGTGGCCGAGCCGACCCCGGTGTTGGCGATGCTGAGGCCGAGCACGGTGGTGGCCAGCGCCGTGACCAGGACGAACGCGAGGGACTTCAGCAGCGTGCCGGTCAGGCCGCGTCGTCGCGTGTGGGTGGGCCGCGTCGTCATCGGAGGGTCACCTCCGCGCCGCGGAACGCCGGGCCGGCCAGCATGCTGCTCCAGTCCGGGAGGTCGCCGGGCCGCTTCTTCGCCCCGGGGGCGAGGAGTTCGTTGACGAGGTCGTTCTCCTGCGGGGAGTTGGCGGGGCCGAGATCCTGGTCGGCCGCGGCGGACGCCCGCGCGGCGGGGGCGACCGGAATGCCGAGGTAGGGCACGGGGTAGCAGCGCGGGCCGCCGCCGGATCCGTAGGACGGTGTGTCACGGCCGGGGACGTAGGCGCCCCGCGAGGGCACGGTGGTGACGTCGACGTGCAGTCCGGGCTGGTCGGTGCCCTTGCCGAGCGCCTTGTCCATGGCCGGTACGAACTGGGCGAGGGTGCGCAGGGTGCAGGGGAAGGACGGGGAGTACTCGGCGAGCAGCTCCAGGGTGGGCCGGCTGGTGGCGCTGAGCCGGATGATGTTGTTCTTGTTCTGGCGCAGGAAGGCGGTCAGGTCCTGGGCCGTCCTGGTGGTGGCGCCGAGGGTGCCGGCCAGGTCGGCCTCCTTCTCGGCGAGGGTGCCGCTGGTGGTGGTGAAGTCGGTGAGCGCCGTGACGATGTCCGGGGCGGCGTCGGCGTAGAGGTGGCTGACCTTCACGAGTTCTTTCAGGTCGCGGGTGAGGGCGGGCAGCTGGGGGTTGAACTCGCGCAGGTGGGCGTCGAGTCGGGCGAGGGTCTCGCCGAGCTTGTCGCCGCGCCCCTCCAGGGCCTTGGAGACGGCCGAGAGGGTCGCCGACAGCTTCTGCGGCTGGACGGCGGTGAGCAGGGGCAGGACGTTGTCGAGGACCTGCTGGAGTTCGACGGCGTTGCTGGAGCGGTCCTCCGGGATGACGGCTCCGGGGCCCAGTGGCGCTGCCGAGGAGTTCCCGGGCGGTACGAGGGCCACGAACCGTTCGCCGAACAGCGTGGTGGGCAGCATCTGTGCGCGGACGTCGGACGGTACGTGGCTCAGGGTTCCGGGCCGCATGGCGAGGGTGAGCCGGGCTCCGCCGTCGATGGCGTCGATGGCGCGGACCTCGCCGATGACGACGCCGCGCAGTTTCACCTCGGCGCCGAGGTGCATCTCGTTGCCGACGCTGCCGGTCTCGACGACGACCGGGTCGGAGTCGGTGAACCTCTTGTCGTAGACGGCGACCGCCAGCCAGGCGAGCAGGGCGGGCACCAGCAGGAAGACCACGCCGGCGAACCGGCGGCGCAGGGTCTCGGCACGTGAGTCGCTCATCTCACCCCGCCACCTTCACGGTCGTGGTCGCGCCCCAGAGGGCCAGCGACAGGAAGAAGTCGGTGACGCTGATCAGCACGATGGCGTTGCGTACGGAGCGGCCGACCGCGATGCCGACGCCGGCGGGGCCGCCGGAGGCGCGGTAGCCGTAGTAGCAGTGGGCGATGATCACCATCACGCTGAAGATCAGCACTTTGAGCACCGACAGCAGGACGTCCGTCGGTGACAGGAAGAGATTGAAGTAGTGGTCGTACGTGCCCTGGGACTGGCCGTTGAACAGGACCGTCACATAGCGGGAGGCCAGATAGGAGGAGAGCAGGCCGATCGCGTACAGCGGGACGATGGCGACGACTCCCGCGATGATGCGGGTGGTGACCAGGTACGGCATGGAGCGGATGCCCATGCCTTCGAGGGCGTCGACCTCCTCGTTGATGCGCATGGCGCCGAGCTGGGCGGTGAATCCGGCGCCGACGGTCGCGGAGAGGGCGAGTCCCGCGACGAGCGGGGCGATCTCCCGGGTGTTGAAGTAGGCGGAGACGAAGCCGGTGAACGCCGCGGTGCCGATCTGATCGAGGGCTGCGTAGCCCTGGAGGCCGACGACGGTTCCGGTGAAGAGCGTCATCGCGATCATGACGCCGATGGTGCCGCCGATGACCCCGAGGCCGCCGGAGCCGAAGGCGACCTCGGCGAGCAGCCGTTGCACCTCCTTGAGGTAGCGGCGCAGCGTCCGCGGCACCCAGAGGAGGGCCCTGACGTAGAAGAGGAGCTGGTCACCGGACCGGTCGAGCCAGACGAACGGGGAGGCCATCGCCCTCAGCCTCCCTTCGGCGGGACGATCTGCAGGTAGATGCCCGTCAGCACCATGTTCACGAAGAACAGCAGCATGAAGGTGATGACGACGGACTGGTTGACGGCGTCGCCGACCCCTTTGGGTCCGCCGCGGGGGTTGAGGCCCCGGTAGGCGGCGACGATGCCGGCGATGAACCCGAAGATCAGGGCCTTCAGTTCGCTGATGTAGAGGTCGGGCAGCTGGGCGAGGGCGGAGAAGCTGGAGAGGTAGGCGCCGGGGGTGCCGCCCTGGAGGATGATGTTGAAGAAGTAGCCGCCCAGGGTGCCGACGACGGAGACCATCCCGTTGAGCAGTACGGCGACCGCCATGGTGGCGAGGACGCGCGGGACGACCAGACGCTGTACGGGCGAGACGCCCATGACCTCCATCGCGTCGAGTTCCTCCCGGATCTTGCGGGAGCCGAGGTCGGCGCAGATGGCGGAGCCGCCGGCGCCGGCGATCAGGAGGGCGACGATGAGCGGGCTGGCCTGTTGGATGACGGCGAGGACGCTGGCACCGCCGGTGAACGACTGGGCCCCCAACTGCTGGGTGAGCGAGCCGACCTGGAGGGCGATCACGGCGCCGAACGGGATGGAGACGAGCGCGGCGGGCAGGATGGTGACGCTCGCGACGAACCAGAACTGCTCGACGAACTCCCGGAACTGGAAGGGCCGCCGGAAGACGGCCCGGCTCACCTCGGCGGCGAGGGCGAAGAGTCGGCCGGTCTGCCGCAGCGCACCGGTGATCACGAGCCGCTCCCGGTGATCCGCTGCCGCTGGGGCAGGGTGTACGCCGCTTCGTTCTGCGCGTAGGTGTCGCTGATGGCGGCGCGGGCTGCGGGCGGCAGCCGGTCGAGCATGCCGAGGACGCGCTCCCGCCGCCGTGCCACCGCCGCGCGGGGCGGCAGGCCGGGCGACGGCTCCAGCTGCGGGACGATGACGCGGGGCGCCGTCCGGTGGTTCGCGGGGTTGTCCAGCTCGGCGGCGAGCAGAGCCGCGTCCTTCTCCTCGGACATGCCGATGGGGCCTTCGCGGCGGCCGGCGAGGAACTGGGTCACGACCGGTTCGTCGCTGGTGAGGAGTACCTCGCGGGGGCCGAAGGTGACGAGGCTGCGCCGGAAGAACATCCCCATGTTGTCGGGGACGGTGGCGGCGATGTCCAGGTTGTGGGTGACGATCAGCATCGTCGCGTCGATCCGCGCGTTGAGGTCGATCAGCAGCTGGGACAGGTAGGCGGTGCGGACGGGGTCGAGCCCGGAGTCCGGTTCGTCGCACAGGACGATCTGCGGGTCGAGCACCAGTGCACGGGCCAGTCCGGCGCGTTTGCGCATGCCGCCGCTGATCTCGCCCGGCAGTTTCCCCTCCGCGCCCAGCAGGCCGACGAGTTCGATCCGCTCCATCACGATCCGCCGGATCTCGGACTCCCGCTTGCGGGTGTGCTCGCGCAGCGGGAACGCGATGTTGTCGAAGAGGGTCATGGAGCCGAAGAGGGCGCCGTCCTGGAACATGAGGCCGAAGAGTTTCCGGGTCTCGTAGATGTCCCGTTCGGGGCTGCTGACCATGTCGACCCCATTGATGAGGACGCGGCCCTGCTGGGGTTTCAGCAGCCCGATGAGCGATTTGAGGAAGACCGTCTTCCCGGTGCCGGAAGGGCCGAGCATCACGCTCACCTCTCCGGCCGGCAATGTCAGGGTCACGTCCTGCCAGATATTCTGCTTGCCAAAGGACATGGTCAGACCCTCAACGACTACTTCGATTCCCATCCCACCTCCAGCAAGCGTGCGTCGGGTGTGCGCCGCGGGCGCACGTTAAGTCGGATCGGATCATTCGGACAAGGGGCTTGGCGCAGAATCCTTGATCCGCTCCCGACTTTGTCACCACGGAGACAAAGTCGGGAAGGACTTTTGTCTCCGCCGAGACAGAGTGGCCCGCCGACCTGCGACTGAGCCACCGCCCCGGGAACGTTACGGCCGAGTAACCTCCCCGGGCAATACCGGATTCCGAGTTTTCTCCAGGCCCCGCCGGACGGCGCGACAGTTATCAGGCGGGAGATAGTTTCCAGGCGGAACCTGTCACCGGCGAGAGCAATTCCGCACCCCATCGGGCCACCGGTGAGCAGTTCACGCGATATCCCCTCACACCCCCGGGTGATCGATCATAATTGTCGACATTGCGCACCCTGGAACCAAGGGTATTCAAGCCACCGCTCACCCTCCTGACAGGCAATGAGACCTCTTCAAAGAATCATGGACTGCGCCATTGTTCAGCTAAGTTTCCCGCAAGTAACGTCAGGTTTCGCGGCCGAGAAATACCGGGCCGTCGGCCGCTCCCCCACCGCGGTCGCACCCTCTGCTGGTCAATCCCCAAGGAGAGTCCCAGACCCATGAAGAAGCAGATGAGAAACTTCGCCGTCGTCGCAGGGGCGGCCACCGCCGCGTTCGCCCTCGCCACGGGCCCGGCCTCGGCGGTGCCTTCGACGGTCTGGACCGTCAGCCCCTCGCCGGCCAGCTTCACCGCGACCAACACCGGGAACGTCGTCCTGAGCGTCAACGGCATCGCCATGACGTGTACCAAGTCGAACGGCTCGGGCACGATGGCCAGCGCCACCGGAAACCCTGCGACCGTCGCCTCCATCAGCGCCATCGCCTTCGGCGCCACCGGCGCGCCCTGCACCAGCGTGCTGGGCAACGTGACCACCGTCGCGACCACCCCCTGGACCGTGGTGGCGCAGGACTACACCGCCGCGACCGGCGTCACCAAGGGCTACGTCGGCAACGTCGACGCCAAGGTGACCGTCGGCGCCTGCGTCTTCCGCGTGACGGGCAAGGCCTCCGGCACGTACACCAACTCGACCGGCAAGCTGGCCGTCGCCAGCACCTCCGGTGAGCTCACCGTCGTCTCGTCGACGAACTGCGGCTCGGCCGTCCCGGTCGGCGCCAAGCCGCTCTTCACCGGTGCCTACCTCGTCAAGCAGACGGGCACCACGACCATCCCGACGATCGTCGGCTCCAACCCGTAGGACGCAGGAACCCGCGTCCGCCCGGCCGGCGCCCCCGGCCGGGCGGACGCGGGCTGTCCGCGCCCCTGACAGCTGACCCCCTCGCGCTCGCGCGCGTACAACCCGAGCGGAGCACCAGATGAGAGGCCAGCGAGCCGAATTGCGGCCCTCCCGCGCCCACGCGCGCGGTGCGGCGATCGCCGCACTCGTGGCACTCGCCCCCCTTCTCCCCGCCGCGGCCGTGGCCCTGGGCTCGCACGAGGTCGACACCGCACTGCCCTATCTCTGCACCCTGCCGTCGGGCCAACAGCCCGCGACGGTACGGATCAGGGCCACCGTCCCCGACCGTGCGGCCGTCGGCGAAGCGCTCCGGCCGACCGATGTCAGCACGACGGTGGAGCTGCCCGCCGCGGCCGTGGCCGACCTCACCGCCCTCAAGGCCGCCACCGTACGGGGGGAGACGCTGCTCACCGTCGGCGCGAGCCAGGACGGCCGGCGTACGGACGTCACATGGCGCGGCACGACGCAGCCCGCCGCGGTGCCCGCCGAAGGACCGCTCGCGCTCACGTCGACCGGTGACGTACCGGCCCTGACGACGGACACCCCCGGCGAACTGACCCTCACCGCCGAGAACTTCGCCGTCGACCTCGCCCTGAGCGCGGCCGACGGCACGGCCACCACGCCCGCGTCCCTCTCCGTCACCTGTGTCCCCGGCCAGGACCCGGAGGGCCGCACGGTGCTCGCCACGGTCCCGGTCGGCCCGGGCACCTCCACCGGAGAACCGAGCCCGTCCGCCCCACCGTCGACCGCGCCGTCCTCTCCTTCCCCCTCCTCGCCCTCCCCTTCGTCCGCCTCCTCGCAGCCGGCACCGCCGACCGGGCGGGAGACCACGGGCGGGACGGGCGGGGCGCCGAAGGACCCGGCGGATTCCGGACGCGAGGCGGAGAAGGGCCCGAAGGCGGTCGCCGAGAACGAGCCCGGCGCCCCTGCGGACCGGCGGGCGGCACCGCCGTGCATCACCGAGAAACCGACCTCCACGTCGCTGGCCGCGTACATCACCGGCTACTCCAACGTCCGGAAGCTGAACGGGGCCTCGCTCATCCCGGTGTCCTGCGTCCAGATCGAGCAGGGCGAACCCGTGATCGACTTCCGGCCGGACGGCACCGTGCACCTGCTCCAGAAGTCGGTCGGCTCCCTCTCCTACCAGGGGCGCAAGCAGTCCCCGCCGTTCACGTCCACGTTCCTGACGTTCGGCTTCGCGCCGACCACGGCGACCCTGGTCCTGGAACAGGCGGGCCCCATGACCGTCGAGTCGGACGTCCTCCTCGTCTTCCCGGACAACATCGCGGAGACCTACATCCGCGTCCCCCTCGTCCTGCGCGTCCTCGACGTCGAGGTCAACGGCACCCGGCTGGACGTCGGCCCCTCGTGCCGCACGGTGAAGCCGCTCACCTCACCCGAGCCCGATCCCGCCAAGTACCCCGGTGACCACCTGGTGCTCCTGGGCAAGGGGCAGCTCCTCAACGGCACCGACGCCACCGGCTACGTCCTCACCAGCGGCGGCCCGCTCACCGGCGAGGTGACCGTCCCCGCCTTCAAGGGCTGCGGTGCCGGCGGCGAGAACCTCGACCGGCTCCTCACCGCGTCCATCTCCGGCCCCGGCAACTACATCAAGCAGATCCAGGGCCAGACCTGCGCGGTCGGCGTCGAGGTGCCCACCGAGGGTCAGTGCACCGAAGACCGTCAGCCGTACGTGGTCCCCAAGCCCGAGCGCTGAGCCGGCGCAGCCCGGTCCGCCCACGGGTCCCCCCGCTTCCCCTCTCCTCACCGCTCACCCCTCGCCCTCGACCCACCCCTCAACGGAAGGCACCCACCATGCCGCTCGTCTCCTCCCGCACGCGCCTCGCCACGCTCTCCGCCCTCACGGCGCTCGGCGCCTTCGCCTCCATCGGGACGGCGACGGCGAGCGACCCGCAGCTGAACGGCGGCTGGGGGCCCTCCACCCGCTGCCCCGTCGACGCCGGGGCGATGCTCGCCTCGGACGGCCTCGACACCTCGCCGCAGTGCGTCGTCTCCTACTCCGCCGGCGGCTCGATCAAGCTGGGCAAGACGACCGTGACGACCGGGCGGACCAACCTCCAGATCGGCGTCGTCCAGAACCCCGACGGCACCAGCACGGTGGCCGCCCCCGCCGGCGGCGCGCTCATCGCCGACTCCGCCACGGTCCCCGGCGGTCTGCTCGGTCTGATGTGTCCGAGCGACATCCCGTTCATCACCGACATCTGCCGGCAGCTGACCGACGCCAAGCTCAACAAGATCACCGCCACCGTGGAGTCGGTCGGCACCCCCTCGGACTTCGACCAGATCGCGGGCGTCCTCACCGACCGGCCGATCGTGTCCCTCCCGGTCCGCATCCACCTGGAGAACCCGTTCCTGGGCAGCAACTGCTACATCGGGACGAAGGCCAACCCGATCATTCTGCGCCCGAGCAACCTCACGTCGCCCGACTTCGGCGTCGAGCGCTTCAACGGCGACGGCTCCCCGAACGAGGAGGGCGACATGAGCCGCCTCAACATGCTCGGCTCGACCCAGGTCGACAAGACCTTCGCCGTCCCGGGTGCCAGCGGCTGCGGCCTGGGGTGGTTCGGCGTGATCGACGCCGCGGTCAACCTCAAGACGGGGCTGCCCTCCGCCGCCGGGAAGAACAGCCTCACCCTCGACAACACCCAGTCCCACCTGACCGGGCTCTTCGCACCCGGCCTCGCCGCCCCCGACGCCGGCAGGACGCTGTCCCGCAACTGGCACTCCGCCGTCAAGTAACAGCCATTCAGGGGTGATTCCCGGTCGACTCCATCGGCCCACGCCCCTCCTGGGCGTCAACTCTTGCTCAACGCGTGTACACCGCACGGCAGTTGACTTAGCTTCAGCAGTCCACGTTGGTACGCACCTGACGACCGCGGCGGCGCCCGCCATTCCAGGCCGGGCACCGCACCGTCGCTCCCCCACCGGTCGCGTAGGAGAGCAAGGGATCGGTTCATGCCCGCAATCGCACAGTCGCCGGACATCGGTGAGCCGCTCGACCCGCTCCCCAGGGAGTTCGCCGCCCTGATGAGGCCGGAGATCCCCGGCCTCATCAAGGAGATCGGCATGGAGGTCCAGCGGGCCTACCCCGTGTACGCCCATCTCTTCAACGGGCCCCACTCGGACGCGATCCGCCAGGGTGTGGAACAGGCGCTGGCCGCCTTCGTGGAACGGGTCGCCGACCCGGCGACCAACGCGCCCCTCAGGGACGAACTGCTGCGCAAGTTCGGCCGGGTGGAGGCCTACGAGGGACGCGATCTCGACACGTTACTCGGCGCCTACCGCCTCGGCGCGCGCGTCGCACTGCGCCGGGCCAAGATCATCGGACGTACGTACAACCTCTCCCCCACCCTGATCCTTGCCTTCGCCGACGCCCTCTTCGCCTACGTCGACGAACTGGAAGCGCTTTCCCGCGAGGGTTACGTCATGGCGCAGGCCCGCGCGGTGTCCGACGTGGCCGCGCTGCGAAGACAGTTACTCCACCTGGTCGTCGCCGGCCCGCCCCTGCCCAGGGCCACGATCGCCGAGCTGTGCCAGGAGGCCTCCTGGCAGCTCCCCGCCGAATGCACCCTGGTCGCCCTCCGCCCGCCGGTCGCCGAACTCGTCCAGGCGGGGCTCGACCGGGACGTCCTCGCCGACCTCAGCCTTCCCCAGCCGTATCTCCTCATCCCCGGTCCCCTCACCGCCGAGCGCCTCGGGATGCTGGGCTCCGCCCTGGCCGGCACCCCCGCCGTCGTCGGTCTGACCGTGCCGTCGGCGCAGGCCGCCCACTCCATCCGCTGGGCCCGGCGCGTCCTCCAGCTCATCGACGACGACGTCGTGGCGGACGCTCCCCTCGTCCACTGCGAGGAGCACCTGACAACGTTGTGGCTGTTGTCCGATCCGGCCCTCGTGGCCCAGCTGGCCAGGCGTGAACTGGCCCCGCTCGACGAGCTGTCCGGCACCCGGCGCGACCGGCTGATCGAGACCCTTCGCGTCCACATCTCCACGCGGGCACCCGCCGAACAGGTCGGCGAGCTCCTCGGCGTACACGCCCAGACGGTCCGCTACCGCCTGCGGAACCTGGACAACCACTTCGGCGACCGGCTTCTCGATCCCGACCACCGCTTCGCCCTCGAAGCGGCTCTGCGCTCGCTCCACCTCGGCGGGAAGCGGACGGACTGAGCCGCACACGTCCGCCGGACACCCCCTAGGTGTATTGATCACGAGCGTTGTTGACAGTCGCAGGTCTTGATCATGGCGAAGACCTCCGGTGTGGTGGAGGTGTCTAGGCTCCACACCGCACACGGAGGTCTTCGTGTCCCACCGTAATGCCCGGCTGACCGTTCACGGCAGGCGGATCCTGGTCGAACGCGTCCTGGCAGGACGGCCGGTTGCTCATGTGGCGGCCGAGATGGGCATATCGAGGCCCACCGCCCACAAGTGGATTCGCCGCTGGCGGATGGAAGGCGACGCGGGCCTGGTCGACCGCTCCAGCAGGCCGCAGCACACACCGCATCGCACCCCCCAGGCCGTCGAGGCCCGCGTCTGCGATCTCCGCCGCACCCGCAAGCTCGGCCCCGCCAGGATCGGCCCGGTCCTGGGCCTGCCCACCTCGACCGTCCACCGGATCCTGACCCGCCACGGGCTCAATCGGCTGGCCTGGCTGGACCGGCCGACCGGCACGGTGATCCGCCGCTATGAGCGCGACCGGCCCGGCGAGCTGATCCACGTGGACGTCAAGAAACTCGGCCGGATCCCCGACGGCGGCGGCCACAAAACCAACGGCCGCGAGGCCGGCAGGCCAATCCGCGGCATGGGCTTCGACTACGTCCACTCCGCTGTCGACGACCACTCCCGCCTGGCCTACAGCGAGATCCACCCCGACGAGAAGGTCGCGACCTGCGCGAGCTTCCTCACCCGCGCGGCCGCGTTCTTCCACACCCACGGCATCGACCGGATCGAACGGGTCCTGACCGACAACGCCTGGGCCTACCGCAAGGGCCTGGCCTGGAAGACCGTCCTCGCCGACCTCGGCGCAACCGGCAAACTCACCCGGGCCTACCGGCCGCAGACCAACGGCAAGGTCGAACGCTTCAACCGCACCCTGCTCGATGAGTGGGCCTATCTGCGGCCCTACACCTCGAACAACGAGCGGACCGAAGCCCTGGCAGACTTCCTCCACACCTACAACCATCACCGCTGCCACACAGCACTCGACGGCAAGCCACCCATCAGCCGCGTCAACAACGCTGCGGGTCAATACACCTAGGGAGTCCTGGGGGTGAGGCGGCAGCGGGCCGGGCCGGCGGCCTGGAGGGTGATCGCGGGGGCGACGGGCACCACGGTGTCGACGGCCTCGAAGTCGTACCGCTGGAGCATCATCGCCAGGGCGATCACCGACTCCAGCATCGAGAAGTGCTGGCCTATGCACGCGCGCGGGCCACCGCCGAAGGGGAACCAGGCGTAGCGGGGGCGGGCTGCCTCCCCCTCGGGCGTGAAGCGGTCGGGGTCGAAGCGCTCCGCGTCCTCCCAGTAGTCCGGGTGCCGGTGGGTGACCCAGGGGGCGACGATGACGTCCGCGCCGGCCGGAATGGTGACGCCGCCGACCTGGGTGGCGGCGACGGCGCGGCGCCCGATGACCGGGGCGGCCGGGAAGAGCCGCATGGCCTCCTTGAGGACCTGGGTGACGTACGGCAGCGCGTCGAGGTCGGCGGCGCCGGGGGTGCGGCCGGCGAGGACCCGGTCGACCTCCTCGTGGGCCCGCTTCCGCTCCTCCGGATGGAGGGCGAGGAGGTGGAGGGCGAAGCCGAGGGAGGTGGCGGTGGTCTCGTGCCCTGCGAGGAGGAAGACGAGGACCTGCTCGCGCAGTTCGGTCGCGTCGAAGCGGCCGTCCTCGGCGCTCTCCGCCTCGACGAGGAGGGTGAGCAGGTCCTGGCCGTCGCCGGGGGCCCGGCCGGAACTGCGCCGCTCGGCGATGATGCGGTCGCAGACCTCGTACAGCGCCTGGTGGACGGTGGCGGCGCGGCGGTTGCCGGGGGTGGGCCAGGCACGGGGGACGTTGAGCGGGGAGTAGCCGCGGCGCAGGACGTAGGCACCGACGTCGGGGAAGTTGTTCTCGACGATCTCGACGGCCGCGTCGACGTCCGTGCCGAAGAGGATGCGGGCGACGGCGCGCAGGGCGAGGCGGGCCATGTCCTGGAGGACGTCGACGGGTTCGGCGCCGCCGTCGCGCCACTCGTCGGTGAGGGTGGTGACCTCGGTGGCGATGGCGGCTGCGTAGCTGTCGACGCGGCGGCGCGTGAAGAGGGGCTGGACGAGCCGGCGCTGGCGGAGGTAGTCCTCGTCCTGGCTGGTGAGCAGTCCGTTGCCGAAGGACTCGCGGATCTCCTGGTAGAAGGCGTTGTCCTTGCGGAAGTTGGCCGATTCCCCGGCGAGGACCTGCTGGGCTCCTTCGGCGGAGAAGACGCCGTAGACGGTGGCGCGGATCCCGGGCGGTCCCGCGGTGATCCGTACGACGTCGCCGTGCTCACTCCGGGCGCGGAGGAAGGTGCCCAGGGAGTCGTTCTTGAGGTCGAACATGGAGCCGAGCAGCGGAAGTCCCGCGAGTTCGGGCGCTTCGGTGCCGGTGGTGGTGGCCATGAACGGTTCCCCTCGATCGTCGCCTGACGGGTGATTGTCCCGCAGGGCGTGACTCACGGGTAGGGATGCCCGAACAGCCGACCGATTCTGGCCTGTTGGCTCGAATCGGCCGACTGTCAGTGGTGTCTGCGAGGCTCGTCGCATGGAACGCCCTGAGATGACCCTGCAACTGACCATCGACTGCGCGGACCCGCAGCGCCTGGTGCCGTTCTGGCTGGAGGCCCTGCGGTACGTCCCCGATCCGCCGCCCGAGGGCCACGCCACCTGGCGGGCGTACTGGGAGGCGATCGGCGTCCCCGAGGACGAACTGGGCGACGACGCCGGGGAGCTCCCGGAATCCATCGTGGACCCGAAGGGCGTGGGTCCCCGGATCTGGTTCCAGCGCGTCCCGGAACCGAAGACCGTCAAGAACCGCGTCCACCTGGACCTCAAGGTGGGCGGCGGCCGCGGGGTCCCGCTCGCCCTGCGCCGCGAGCGCGTGGACGGCGAGGTGGCCAGACTCACGGCGATCGGCGCGACGATCCTGTACACGATGGACGAGCCGAACGGCATGGACTACTACGCGGTGGTCCTCCAGGACCCCGAGGGCAACGAGTTCTGCCTCGTCTGACCAGGCCCGAAGAGAGCGGCGCATGTCCACACTTCCACCCGCGGTGGAGGCGTTCCGCCGTGACTCCGGGGGCGGGCCCGAGGGGCGGACCCGCCACCGGAGAGGCGGCGGGGTTTCCCGTCGTCGGCGCTACTTCGCGAGCGCCCGGCTGATCACCATGCGCTGGATCTCGCTCGTGCCCTCGAAGATCGTGTAGATCGCCGCGTCGCGGTGCATGCGCTCCACCGGGTACTCGCGGGTGTAGCCGTTGCCGCCGAGGATCTGGATGGCCTGACCCGTGACCTGCTTGGCGACCTCGCTCGCGTACAGCTTGGACATGGAGCCCTCGGCCGCCGTGAAGGGCTTGCCCGCCGTCGCCATCCAGGAGGCGCGCCAGACGAGGAGGCGGGCCGCGTCGATCTGGGTGGCCATGTCGGCGAGCTGGAAGGCGACGCCCTGGTTCTCGATGATCGGGCGGCCGAACTGGACGCGGGTCTTCGCGTAGTCGAGGGCGACCTCGTACGCGGCGCGGGCCGTGCCGACGGCCATGGCGCCGACCGCCGGGCGGGAGGCCTCGAAGGTGGCCATGGCGGCGTTCTTCACGCGCTCACCGCCGCCCGCCTTGGCCTTCTCGCGGGCGCGGGCCAGACGCTCGTCCAGCTTCTCCTTGCCGCCGAGGAGGCAGTGGCCGGGGATCCGGACGTCCTCCAGGACGACCTCGGCGGTGTGGGAGGCGCGGATGCCGTGCTTCTGGAACTTCTGGCCCTGGGAGAGGCCGGGGGTGTTCGGCGGCACGATGAAGGACGCGTGGCCCTTGGAGCCGAGCTCGGGGTCGACGACCGCGACGACGACGTGGACGTTGGCGATGCCGCCGTTGGTCGCCCAGGTCTTGGTGCCGTTGAGCACCCACTCGTCGGTGGCCTGGTCGTACACCGCACGGGTACGCATCGAGGCGACGTCCGAGCCCGCGTCGGGCTCGGACGAGCAGAACGCGGCGACCTTGACGTCGTTCGCGTCGCCGTACATCTGCGGGACCCAGGTGCCGATCTGCTCCTCGGTGCCGTTGGCGAGGACGCCGACGGCGGCGAGGCCCGTGCCGACGATGGAGAGCGCGATGCCGGCGTCGCCCCAGAAGAGCTCCTCCATCGCCATGGGGATGCCGAGGCCCGTCGGGTCGAAGAACTGCTGGGCATAGAAATCGAGCGAATAGATGCCGATCTTGGCCGCTTCCTGGATGATCGGCCAGGGAGTCTCCTCACGCTCGTCCCATTCGGCGGCCGCGGGGCGCATCACATCGGCGGCGAAGCCGTGGAGCCAGTCGCGGACCTGCTTCTGGTCATCGTTGAGTTCGAGCGTGAACTCGCCCATTTTCCCTCCCAGCTGTACGTTACTTGCGGTAACACCAGTCTGTTACCGACGGGTATACGCTGTCAACCTGCGGTGGAGCGGTTCCGCCCGACCGGCACCGGACACCGGCCGGGTGTTACGTTGCGACAGCCTCACGGAATCGCACGGGCGGGGAGACACGCTTATGGACATCGCACACCGGACCACCGACCAGCAGACGCCCGCCGAACAGCGGCGACGCGAACTGCTGGAGGCGGCGGACCGGGTGGTGCTCCGCGACGGCCCCAAGGCGTCCATGAACGCGATCGCCGCCGAGGCCGGCATCACCAAGCCGATCCTCTACCGCCACTTCGGCGACAAGGGCGGCCTCTACCGCGCCCTCGCCATCCGGCACACGGACGCCCTCCTCGCCGCCCTGCGGGCCGCGCTCGACGCGCCCTCCGACCGCCGTCGCCGCGTCGAGTCCACCCTGGACACCTACCTCGCCTCGATCGAGGCGATGCCCCAGGTCTACCGCTTCCTCATGCACCCGGCGGAGGAGTCGCACCAGACCGAGCAGGGCTTCGACGTCGGCCGCCACTCGGCCCCGCTGCTCCGCCGCATGGGCGAGGAGCTCGGCCAGGTCATCGCCGAACGCGTCGACCTGGGCCCCGACGCAGAGGTCCAGGCCCGCATCTGGGGACACGGCATCGTCGGCATGATGCACGCGGCCGGCGACTGGTGGCTCGGCGAGCGCCCCTGCTCCCGCGCCGACCTCGTCCGCAGCCTGGCCGACCTCCTGTGGGGCCGACTCGCGCAGGCACCGGACCTCCCCGGCGGCCCGGGGTTCTAGCCGGGACCGTCGGACTCCGAGACAGTCGGTGCTCCGGGACAACTGGACTCCGGGACCGTCGGGCTCCGGGACAGCCGGACTCCGGCACCGTCAGCCCTCCAGCACCCCGACCCCGCTCCCCCACGGCTGCTTGCGGATCGCGCGGATCAGACGTGACTTGCGCCACCCCATGACGTGGTCCACGTAGACCCCGCCCTCCAGGTGGTCGGCCTCGTGCTGAAGACAGCGGGCGAAGAAACCCGTGCCCTCCACCCGCACCGGAGTCCCGTCCACCCGTACTCCCTCGACCACCGCGCGGTCGTAACGGGGCGTCGGAGCCTCCATACCCGGCAGGGAGAGACAGCCCTCCGGGCCCCGGAACAGGTCACCGTCCGCCGCCACCAGGCGCGGGTTCACGACATGTCCCAGGTGGCGGGTCTCCTCGTCGTCGGGGCAGTCGTACACGAAGACGCGCAGGCCCACGCCCACCTGGTTCGCCGCCAGGCCGACGCCGTTCGCCGCGTACATCGTGGCGAACATGTCCTCGACGAGCCGGGCCAGTTCGGGTCCGAAGTCGGTGACGGGCGCGCAGGGGGTGTGCAGGACGGGGTCGCCGAGCAGAGTCATCGCTCGGACGTGGCCGGAACTGCCGGGGATGGGGCGGTTTCGCATGGCGGTAAGGGTACGGTCCGCCGTGACCTGGCTGTTTCGCACGGCCGCTCGGCGGTGCCGCTGTTCGGGCTGCTGGCCGGATCTCGATAGGCTGAGCCCGGACCGACGCAAGGAGGAACAAGAACGATGTCAGGACACCCCGGTAATCCAGAGCCGCTGTCGCCGCGCGCCAAGCTGGCCGTGACGGCGGGCAGGGCCGCGGCCGCGGTGTCGCGTGCGGCGGGACGCGGCAGCGGGTCGGTGATCGGCGGCAAGGTGGCGCTGAAGCTGGACCCCGACCTCCTCGGCCGGCTCGCACAGCATCTGGACGTCGTCCTGGTGTCGGCGACCAACGGCAAGACGACGACGACCCGGCTGATCGCGGAGGCGCTGCGCGCCGCCGGCCCCGTCGTCTCGAACGCCCTCGGCGCCAACATGCCCGCCGGCATCACCTCGGCGCTGGCCGGCGGCTCGGAGTCGAAGTACGGAGTGATCGAGGTCGACGAGAAGTACCTCGCCGGCGTCGCCCGTGACACCACGCCCAAGGTGATCGCGCTGCTCAACCTCTCCCGCGACCAGCTCGACCGCGCCGCCGAGACCCGGATGCTCGCCGAGAAGTGGCGCGAGGGTCTCAACGGCACGAAGGCCGTCGTCGTCGCGAACGCCGACGACCCGCTCATCGTGTGGGCCGCCTCCTCCTCGCCGAACGTGGTGTGGGTGGCCGCCGGCCAGGAGTGGAAGGACGACGCCTGGTCGTGCCCCGCCTGCGGCGGTGTGATGCAGCGCCCGGGCGACGACTGGTTCTGCGGCGAGTGCGGCTTCCGCCGTCCCGCGCCGAGCTGGGCGCTCAGCGGCGACCACGTGCTCGACCCGCACGGTTCGGCCTGGCCGATCCGTCTGCAGCTGCCCGGCCGCGCCAACAAGGCGAACGCCGCGACCTCTGCCGCCGTCGCCGCCGTCTTCGGTGTGCCGCCGCAGGTGGCCCTGGAGCGGATGTACCAGGTGCAGGCCGTCGCCGGACGCTACGACGTGGTGTCCTTCCAGGGCCGTGACCTGCGTCTGCTGCTCGCGAAGAACCCGGCCGGCTGGCTCGAAACGTTTTCCCTCATCGACGGGCCGCCCGCCCCGGTGATCCTCTCCGTCAACGCGCGCGGCGCCGACGGCACGGACACCTCCTGGTTGTGGGACGTGGACTACGGCCGGCTCGCCGGACACCCGATCATGGTGATCGGCGACCGCCGGCTGGACCTCGCGGTCCGCCTGGAGGTCGCGGGTGTGGACTTCCGCGTCTGCGAGACGCTGGACGAGGCCGTCGCGATGGCCCCGCCCGGACAGATCGAGCTGATCGCCAACTACACCGCCTTCCAGGACGTCCGCCGCCGCGTCGGCAACTGACCCGTAGAGGACTTGCAGCATGAGTGACAGCAGCCTGCGCCTGGTCTGGGTCTACCCGGACCTGCTCAGCACCTACGGCGACCAGGGCAACGTCCTCGTCGTCGAGCGCCGCGCCCTGCAGCGCGGCCTCAGCGTCGAGCGCGTCGACGTCCGCAGCGACCAGCCGGTCCCGACCTCGGGCGACATCTATCTGATCGGCGGCGGCGAGGACCGTCCGCAGCGGCTCGCGGCCGAGCGGCTGCGGCGGGACGGCGGCCTGAGCCGCGCCGCCTCCAACGGTGCGATCATCTTCTCGGTCTGCGCCGGCTACCAGATCCTGGGCCACGAGTTCATCAACGACCTCGGCGAGCGGGAGGCCGGTCTCGGTCTCATCGACGTGATCTCGACCCGCGGCGAGGGCGAGCGGTGCGTCGGTGACGTCCTCGCGGACATCGACCCGCGGCTCGGCCTGCCCCAGCTGACGGGCTTCGAGAACCACCAGGGCATCACCCATCTCGGCCCGACGGCCAGGCCGTTCGCCCGGACCGTCTTCGGCAACGGCAACGGGACCGGCGACGGCACCGAGGGCGCGTACAACGACACCGTCTTCGGTACGTACATGCACGGCCCCGTCATGGCGCGCAACCCGCAGATCGCGGACCTGCTCCTGAAGCTGGCCCTCGACGTGAACGCGCTGCCGCCGACCGACGACCGCTGGTACGAGGCCCTGCGCGCCGAGCGCATCGCGGCGGCCACGCAGCCCGCCTAGGGCCCGTACGGCCCCGAACCGAAGACAGGGCCGAGGCAACACACGCACCGCCGTTGGTCCCTCGTACGAACGTACGTTGTCCACTGTGCGGACATCCGGTTCGGCCCCGCCACCCTGCACCGATAGGGTGGCGGGGATCCAGCCGGACGACGTGGTCCGGGAGTCGGCCCACGTTGCAAAGGTTTTTGGGCTATGCGCATTGGCGTGCTCACCTCCGGCGGAGACTGCCCCGGTCTGAACGCTGTCATCCGTTCCGTCGTGCACCGCGCCGTCGTCGATCACGGCGACGAGGTCATCGGCTTCCACGACGGGTGGAAGGGCCTCCTGGAGTGCGACTACCGCAAGCTCGACCTCGAAGCGGTGGGCGGCATCCTGGCCCGGGGCGGCACCATCCTCGGTTCCTCGCGGGTCCAGCCCGCGCACCTGGTCGACGGCGTCGAGCGCGCCCGCGGCCATGTCGCCGACCTGGGACTCGACGCGATCATCCCGATCGGCGGCGAGGGCACCCTCAAGGCGGCGAACCTGCTCTCCGAGGCGGGCCTCCCGATCGTCGGTGTCCCGAAGACCATCGACAACGACATCGCCTCCACCGACGTCACCTTCGGCTTCGACACGGCCGTGACGGTCGCCACCGAGGCCCTCGACCGGCTGAAGACCACCGCCGAGTCGCACCAGCGGGTCCTCGTCGTCGAGGTCATGGGACGTCACACCGGCTGGATAGCGCTGCACTCCGGCATGGCCGCCGGCGCGCACGCCGTGGTCGTACCCGAGCGCCCCTTCGACATGGACGAGCTGACCACCCGGGTCGGCGAGCGCTTCGAGGCCGGCAAGCGGTTCGCGATCGTGGTCGTGGCCGAGGGCGCGAAGCCGCGTGAGGGCTCGATGGAGTTCAAGACCGCCGGCACCGACATCTACGGCCACGAGCGCTTCACCGGGATCGCCAACCAGCTCTCCGTGGAGCTGGAGCGGCGCCTGGGCAAGGAGGCCCGTCCGGTGATCCTCGGTCACGTCCAGCGCGGCGGCACCCCCACCGCGTACGACCGTGTCCTCGCGACCCGCTTCGGGTGGCACGCCGTCGAGGCGGCGCACCGCGGCCAGTTCGGCATGCTGACGGCGCTGCGCGGCACGGACATCACGATGGTTCCGCTGGCCCAGGCCGTGGAGAGCCTCAAGACGGTCCCCGCCGACCGTTACGCCGAGGCCGAGTGCGTGATCTGAGCCACGCCCGCGCGTGACACCGCCCCCGGTCGCAGTCGCGGCCGGGGGCGGTTCTAGTCTGGTGCGGACAACAAGCGCGAATCGGGCTCCAGGAGTACACACGATGGATCACAGCGGGCACGGCATGACCACGGATCTGCCGCCGTTCACGCTGGGACGGGGCCTGGAGTTCTCTCCCGACCTGTTCTTCCTGGTCGGCTGCCTCGCGGCGCTCGGTCTGTACGGCTGGGGCGTGGCGCGGCTGCGGCGGCGCGGGGACGCGTGGCCGGTGAGCCGGACGGTGTTCTTCACGGTCGGCGTGCTGACCATCGCGCTCGTCATGTGCACCAAGCTCAACGACTACGGCATGGTCATGTTCAGCGTGCACATGGTGCAGCACATGGTGATCTCCATGCTGTCGCCGATCCTGCTGCTGCTCGGTGCGCCGGTGACGCTGGCCCTGCGTGCGCTGCCGGTGGCGGGCCGGGGCTCGACGGGGCCGCGCGAGCTGCTCCTGAAGCTGCTGCACAGCCGGTACATGAAGGTGATCACGCACCCCGGCTTCACGATCCCGATGTTCATCGCGAGCCTGTACGCGCTGTACTTCACGCCCTTGTTCGACTTCCTGATGGGCTCGAAGCCGGGTCACATCGGGATGATGGTCCACTTCCTGATGGTGGGCGTGGTCTTCTTCTGGCCGATCATGGGCGTCGACCCGGGCCCGCACCGGCCGGGCTATGTGATGCGGATGCTGGAGCTGTTCGCAGGCATGCCGTTCCACGCCTTCTTCGGCATCGCGCTGATGATGGCCTCGGAGCCGATGGTCAAGGCGTACCAGAACCCGCCGGCCTCGCTGGGGATCGACGCGCTCACCGACCAGAACGCGGCGGGCGGCATCGCCTGGGCGTTCAGCGAGATCCCGTCCGTGCTCGTGCTGATCGCGCTGGTCTACCAGTGGTACCACTCCGAGCAGCGGCAGGCGGTCCGCCTGGACCGGGCGGCCGACCGGGACGGGGACAAGGAGCTGGAGGCGTACAACGCGTACCTGGCCTCGCTCCGGAGCCGGTGACGATCGGCGCGCTGTGAGCGGACCCGTTCCGGGCCCGGTGCCGCACCTCGTAGGGGGTGCGACACCGGGCCCGGTTCCGTTTCCGGCGCACGCCGGAGCGCCCGGGGAGTAGCGCGCGCCCCTCTCGGGGGGTCACGATGGCTTGGACGGCTTCCACGACCTCGGTCGGGAGGAGGGCGGACTGATGTCCGGTGGCACGAAGACGATGGCGGTGCTCACCTGCGCCGCAGTGGTGCTCACGACGGCGTACACGGTGGCTCTCGGCAGCAGCGGCTGGCTCTGGTTCGGCTCGGTGGTTCTCTGTGTGGCGACGATCGGCCTGGCCGCGTCGGACAACGCGACCCCGGCGGGACCCCGCCGCCCACCGACGGGTCCGGGGCCGGCGAATCCCTGAACCGCCCTGACCGGCGTGGCGCACCCCAGGAGGCGCAGTGACAGGCGCCGCGAAGCCAGGGGAGCCCGGCCTGACCGGCAGGGCACCTCTAGCTTCGCGGCGCCAGGACCACCCAGACCTGTCCCGGTGCGAAGGCCAGTGGCTCACCGCCCGGGGTCGTGAACGTGGTGCCCGATGTCGCCGACGAACGGGACCAGCGGGCTTCGTGGGCGCGCCCGTCGCGCAGGACCAGCGCGGTGCCGCTGCCGACGGTCTCGGTGTACGGGGAGACCGCGCCGGTGATGTCGTGGAGGCCGGAGGGACGGACGGTGACGTGCTGGACGACCACGGTCGACGGCGCCAGGGGTCCCGTGTCGGTGGCGCGGGCCGCGCGGCCGTCCATCGCCACCCGCCAGGTCCGGTCGGAGGCGGACCAGGTGAAGGTGTAGCGGGCCGCCGGGTAGCGGACGGTCTCGGAGTCGACCGGGGTGCCGCCCCCCGGGGCGGGCCCGAAGCGGAAGCCGATGTCCCGGGCGTTCTGGGGCTCGGGGACGGTGCCGAGGGCCCGCTCGGGGCGCAGGTAGAGGTTGTGCGGGGCGGCCCGGTCCGGGGAGCGCCGGAAGGCGCCGGGGGTGGTGGTCTCGGTGACGGGGTGGAGCGGCGCGGCGCGCAGCAGGGGGTTCAGGGCGGACTGAGCCCCCGAGTAGGCGAGGACCGGCCGGCCGAAGGCGCCGAGCAGTTCTATGTCGGACTCGCGGGCGCTGCGGACGGGTCCGACAAGGTCGGGGAGGCGGGAGGAGTACACGGCGAGGAGCCGGGTCGCACCGCCCTCGACCTGTTCGACGTAGACGAGATCGGCGGCGCCGAGCCCGGTGTGGGGGCGGGCCGCGGCCACGTTGTCGATCTTCACGGCGAGCACCGGGGCCGCTCGTGCCGGGAGCCCGGTGAAGGGCGAGAGGCCGGTCGGGGCGGGTGTCGTGGTGGCGGGCGCGGGAGTCGGCGTCGGGGTCGGCTCCGGCGGGCCCGAGTCCGAGCAGCCGTACAACCCGGCCGCCGCCACCGCGCACAGCAGCGCGGTGAGGACGCGGCCGGGGCGCCTGGCTCCGCGCTCGCCTGTCATGATGACGCTCCCCCACCAGTGGACCACGGGCCCGCGCACGGATACAACGGGCTTGACGGACGACGAACGGGGGTCGCGGGTGTTCTACCACCTGATGAAGTACGTACTGCTGGGGCCGCTCCTGAAGCTGCTCTTCCGACCGCGGATCGAGGGGCTCGAGCACATCCCGGAGGAGGGCGCGGCGATCGTCGCGGGCAATCACCTCTCCTTCTCGGACCACTTCCTGATGCCGGTCGTGCTCGATCGGCGCATCACCTTCCTGGCGAAGCAGGAGTACTTCACGGGGCCCGGGATCAGGGGCAGGCTCACGGCCGCCTTCTTCCGGGCGGCCGGTCAGATCCCGGTCGACCGCTCGGGCAAGGAGGCCGGGAAGGCGGCGATCCGGGAGGGCCTCGGTGTGCTCGACAAGGGCGAGCTCCTCGGCATCTACCCGGAGGGGACGCGCTCGCACGACGGGCGGCTCTACAAGGGGAAGGTGGGCGTCGCGGTGATGGCGCTGACGGCCGGGGTGCCGGTGGTGCCCTGCGCGATGGTGGGGACCTTCGAGATCCAGCCGCCGGGGAAGGTCGTGCCGCGGATCCGCCGGGTCACCATCCGGTTCGGGGCACCGCTGGACTTCTCCCGGTTCGCCGGGTCGGCGGGTGAGCGGGCGGTGGTCCGCGCGGTGACGGACGAGATCATGTACGAGATCCTCCGCCTGTCCGGTCAGGAGTACGTGGACGACTACGCGGCGGTGGTGAAGGCCGCGGAGGCGGAGGGCTGAGCCGTGGCGGGAAAGTTCCCGCGCGCCGAACGCTGAGGGCGGATCCGCGCTCGGCGCAAACCCCTGGGCCACCGCACCGGGCGGTCGTAGCGTCACGCTCATGACCAAGGGAAACGCTTTCGTGCTGGGTGGATCGGGACAGGTGGGGCGGGCGGCCGTGCGGGCCCTCGTCGGGGACGGCTGGGAGGTGACGGCCGTCTCGCGGGGCGGCGGCAGGGACGACAGATGGCCGGCCGAGGTGCGGTCGGTGGCGCTCGACCGGACCGAGGAGGGCGCACTCGCGGCCGCCCTGGGCGACGGGTGCGACGTGCTCGTGGACATCGTGGCGTACGACGCCGGGCACGGCCGGCAGTTGACGGGCCTCGCGGACCGGATCGGTTCGGCGGTGGTGGTGTCGAGCGGCGCCGTCTACGAGGACGAGCAGGGGCGCAGCTTCGACACCCAGGACCGGCCGGACGGCTTCCCCGCCTATCCGCTGCCGATCCCGGAGGACTGCCGGACGGTCGCGCCCGGCGACAGCACGTACGGGACGCGGAAGGTGGCCCTGGAGCGGGAGCTGCTCGCGGCGGGTGACGCACTGGCGACGACGGTGCTGCGGCCGGGCGCGATCCACGGACCGTACTCTCCGGGACCGCGCGAGCTGTGGTTCGTGAAGCGGGCGCTCGACGGGCGGCCGGTGCGCCTTCTCGCGTACGGCGGGACCTCGCGGTTCCACCCGGTGCACGTGGACAACCTCGCGGAGCTCGTGCGGCTCTCGGCGGCGAAGCCCGGTAGCCGGGTGCTCAACTGCGGGGACCCGGAGGCGCCCACGGTGGCGGAGATCGGGGCGGCGATCGACGCGGTCATGGGCGTCGAGAGCGAGACGGTGCTGATCGAGGGCGCGCCGCCGGAGGACGTCGTGGGAGCCACCCCGTGGACGGCGCCCCGGAACGTGGTCTACGACATGGCGGCGGCCGAGCGGGAGTTGGGGTACCGGCCGGTGGTGTCGTACGCCGCGTCGCTGCCGGAGACGGTCGCGTGGCTGAGCGAGCGGGTGGCGGGACGGGACTGGCGGGAGGCCTTCCCTGCTTGGGCGCGGCACGGGATGGACTGGTTCGCCTACGCGGCGGAGGACGCCTGGCTGGCCGCCCGTCGATGATTCCGGAGTGAGGAGAGGGGCGGCCGTCGGACGGCCGCCCCTCTCTTCATGCTCCTGTGCGGCCTGTTACGGCTGCGGCGTGGCGTGCGGGGCGCAGGTCTGGTCCCTGGCGTCCAGCTTCCCGGTCAGCAGGTAGGCCTCGACCTTGGTGTTGAGGCAGGGGTTGACCAGGTTGGTGATGCCGTGCGAGCCGGCGTCCTTCTCCGTGATCAGGCGCGAGCCCTTGAACCGCTTGTGCAGCTCGACGGCACCGGTGTACGGGGTGGCGGCGTCACGCTCGGACTGGGTGATGAGCACCGGCGGCAGGCCCTTGCCGGTCTTCACCTCGGTCGGGCGCTGGCGCGGCGCGGACCAGGTGGCGCAGGGCAGGTTCATCCATGCGTTGGACCAGGTCATGAAGGGGTACTGCGCGTGGAGCCGGCTGTTGTCCCGGTCCCACTTCTTCCAGCTGGTCGGCCAGGGGGTGTCGTTGCACTCGACCGCGGTGTAGACGGCGTTGCCGTTCTCCGAGGCGATGTTCCCGGCCGTGTCCGTGAGGTCGGCGGCCGCGTTGTCGATCAGCGGCTGCGGGTCGCCCGCGGCGTACGCGCTCCAGGCCTCGGCCACGGGGGCCCACATGGAGTCGTAGTAGGGGGCGTTCTGGAAGAAGCCGATGAGCTCGGCGGGGCCGACCTTGCCGCCGAGGGGCGCCTTCTTGGCGGCGGCGCGCAGGGTCACCCACTGCTGCCGGACCTCTGCCAGGGTGTCGCCGAGGTGGTAGGTGGCGTCGTGCTGGGCGACCCAGGTCATCCAGTCCGTGAGCCGGCCCTCGAAGGCGATGTCCTGGCCGAGGTTGGCCTCGTACCAGATGTTGCTCGTCGACGGGTCGACGACGCTGTCGAGGACCATGCGGCGGACGTGGGTCGGGAAGAGGGTGCCGTAGACCGCGCCGAGGTAGGTGCCGTAGGAGACACCGACGAAGTTGAGCTTCTTCTCGCCGAGGGCGGCGCGGACGACATCGAGGTCACGCGCGGTGTTGCGGGTGTTGATGTACGGCAGGAGGTCGCCGTTCTTCTCGGCGCAGCCCTGGGCGTACTCGGCGGCGAGCTTGCGCTGCGCGCGCTTGTCGGCCTCGCTGTCGGGGACCGGGTCGAGCTTGGGGCCCTTGACGAACTCGGTCGGGTCGACGCACGAGATGGGGGCCGACTTGCCGACACCGCGCGGGTCGAAGCCCACGAAGTCGTAGGCCTTGGCGGCGCTCGCCCAGATCGCGTTCTTGGTGGTGACCCGGCGCGGGAAGCGCAGGCCGGAGCCGCCGGGGCCGCCCGGGTTGTAGAGGAGCGCGCCCTGGCGCTCGGCGGGGGTGCCGGTGGAGTTGATCCGGTCGACGGCGATCTTGATCTTCTTGCCGTTGGGCTTCGCGTAGTCGACGGGGACGGTGACGAAGCCGCACTGGATCGGCTTCTCCAGGCCCCAGTCGGCCGGGCAGTCCTGCCAGTCGATGCCCGCCTGCGCGGCCCGCGCCGCGGCGACGACGACGCCGATCGACTCGGCGTCGCGCAGGTGACGGTTGCTGTCGGCGTTCGCGGCCGGGGCCGCGAACGCGCCCGCGACGAGCGTGCCCGCTATCAGAGTGCCGGCCGAGCCGAGCACTGCCGTACGTCTCACGTGTCTCCCCCTGTGGGGGCGCCGCCCCCCGTGGCGGCGCCGTGTGTTGACTGTCCGGGGGATCCTTTCGTCCCGGAGGCTCCCGACGAAAGGGCGAACACGTGTTTCTTTGCCGAACCAATAACCGGTGAACGGTGTACCGCTGAGCGGTGACCTCCCGGACCCGGTACAGGACCGGTCAGAACGGGGCGAGTTCGGTCAGAGCGGTGTCGAGCAGGCGTCGCACCGCGAGGGCGTCCGGGGCGACGGCGGTCACGAGCGCCGCGGGTCCCGCGAGCGGGGTGACGGCGGCGTGCTCGCCGAGCAGCCTGGGCTCCACCGGCTTCTCCGCGAACGCCGGGTCGACGACGAGGAGCTGCCCGGTGGCCCGGTGGCCTCCGAGGACCGCGCCGCCGTCCCAGCCGCCGGGCGCGCCGGGACCGAACGCCAGCTCCTGGTCGAGGAGGGGGCGCCCGGCGCGGCGGACGGTGAGGCGGGTGACGAGGGTCCCGGGCGGTTCGCCGTGCCGGCCGAGGATCTGTTCCTCGCGGAGGACGAGGCGTGCCGTGGCGGCGAGTTCGACGACGGTACGCATGCGCAGGTCCGAGCCGTGGACGGAGACCAGCTGTTCGGGCAGCCAGCGGAGCACGCCCTCCTCGCCGACGGTGATCCGTACGTCGTACGCGGCGGGGTCCGCGCTCCGGCCCGGCAGCGCGAGGGTGGCGGCGGCCGAGTCGACCAGGAGCCGGGCCCCGTCGCGCACCTCGGTCTCGACGGCGAGCCGGTCACCGCCGAGCGGGGCGCTCATCGCCCCGACGACGGTGACCCGGGTGTACGGACCGGAGGCCCTGGTACGGCGCAGGGCCAGGGGCCCGTCGCTCACGAGCAGCGGCAGGCCGCCGTCGGCGTCGGCGACGATCCGGGCGGTGGCGCGCAGGCTCACGCGGTCCATGCCCCGAGCTGGGCCCGGACCCAGTCGGCGACGGGGCCGACGCCGTTCTCGGCGCGCAGCGAGGTGAAGGCGACGGGCAGTCCGCCGCGCTGCTCCTCGGCGTCGCGCGCCATCCGCTCCAGGTCGGAGCCCACGTAGGGGGCGAGGTCGGTCTTGTTGACGACGAGGAGGTCGGCGGTGGTGACGCCGGGGCCGCCCTTGCGCGGGATGTCGTCGCCGCCGGCCACGTCGATGACGAAGATCTGGGCGTCGACGAGGCCCTTGGAGAAGGTGGCGGTGAGGTTGTCGCCGCCGGACTCGACGAGGATGAGGTCGAGCGGGCCGACCGTGTCTTCGAGCTCCTCGACGGCTTCGAGGTTGGCGGAGATGTCGTCGCGGATGGCGGTGTGCGGGCAGGCACCGGTCTCGACGGCCTGGATGCGCTCGGGCGGCAGGACGGCGTTGCGGAGCAGGAACTCGGCGTCCTCCCGGGTGTAGATGTCGTTGGTCACGACGGCGAGGGAGAAGGTGTCGCGCAGGATCCGGCAGAGGGCGGCGACGGTGGCTGTCTTGCCGGAGCCGACCGGTCCGCCGAGCCCGATGCGCAGGGCGCGGCGGGTGCCGTCGGGGCGATGGGCGTCGGCGGAGACGGCGCCGAGGTGGTCGTGGCCGTGGTCGAGGTGCATGGGGCGGCTCCAGTGGTTCTCAGGATGCGAAGAGGCGGACGGGCCAGGACGCGTGCTGCTCGGCGGTGATGTCGAGGAGGGGCGCGGAGGCCGCGGGCAGGGCGTCGACGCCCTGCCGGGCGGCCGCCGCGGCGCGCTCGGCCACCCGGTCCATCTCGGGTGTGAGGCGGGCGAGGACGGCGGTGGCCTGGTAGGGGTCGAGACCGAGGAGGCGGACGACCGCGGTGGCGGGTCCGCCGACCGTCTCGTACGCGACGCAGTACGCGGCGTCCTCGGGGCCGAGTCCGGCGGCCAGGGCCGTCGTGCCGAGGACGACGGGCTGGTGGGCGCCGCGCGGGAACGCGGCGGCGAGCGCGTCGAGTCCGGGGCTCGGCCAGGTGGCGCGGGCGGCCCGCATCAGCTGACGGCCGAGCCTGCGGGCGGCGGCCCGCAGGGCGGGCGAGGGGGTGCGGGCGTCGGCGGCCGCGTCGAGTTCGCCCGGGTCGAGTCCGTGCGCGGCTCCGGCGGCGAGCGCGGCGGAGGTGAGGCCGGTGGTGTGCAGCCGGCCTCGGCAGAAGGCTTCGAGTCCGGCGGCGTCCTTGACGCGGCCGGCCTTGACGGCGGCCTCGGCGCCGCCGGAGTGGGCGTGCCCGCCGGCGGGGAAGCGCCCGTCGGCGAGCACGAGGAGGGCGGAGCGACTCGCCATCAGAAGAGGAAGTAACGCTGGGCCATGGGCAGTTCGGCGGCGGGTGCCGGCTCGACCGCCTCGCCGTCGATGGTCACCGTGAAGGTGTCGGCGTCGACTTCGACCCGGGGCAGGGCGTCGTTCTCCCGCATGTCCGCCTTGGACACCCGCCGGGTGTTGCCGATCGCGGTGAACTCCTTGTTCACGCCCACCCGTCGGGCGATGTCGTCCTCGATCGCCGCCTGGGCGACGAAGTTGACCGAACCGGCCGCCGCCGCCTTGCCGAGCGCGCCGAACATCGGCCGGGGCAGCACGGGTTGGGGCGTGGGGATGGAGGCGTTGGCGTCGCCCATCTGCGCGTACGCGATCTGGCCGCCCTTGAGGACGGTCAGCGGCTTCACCCCGAAGAAGGCGGGCTCCCAGAGGACCAGGTCGGCGAGCTTGCCGGGTTCGACCGAGCCGATGAGGTGGTCCATGCCCTGGGCCACGGCCGGGTTGATCGTGTACTTGGCGACGTAGCGGCGGGCGCGGTGGTTGTCGGCGCGGCCGTCCCCCGGCAGGGCTCCGCGTCGCTTCTTCATGACGTGGGCGGTCTGCCAGGTGCGCATGATCACCTCGCCGATGCGGCCCATGGCCTGGGAGTCGGAGGAGATGATCGAGATGGCACCCAGGTCGTGGAGGACGTCCTCGGCGGCGATGGTGGAGGGCCGGATCCGGGACTCGGCGAAGGCGAGATCCTCGGGGACGGCCGGGTTGAGGTGGTGGCAGACCATCAGCATGTCGAGGTGTTCCTCGATGGTGTTGACGGTGTGCGGCCGGGTCGGGTTGGTGGAGCTGGGCAGGATGTACGGCTCCGAGACCACCGTGATGATGTCGGGCGCGTGCCCGCCGCCGGCGCCCTCCGTGTGGTACGCGTGGACGGTCCGCCCGGCGATCGCGGCGAGGGTGTCTCCGACGAAACCGGCCTCGTTCAGGGTGTCGGTGTGGATGGCGAGCTGGGCACCCGTCTCCTCGCACACGCCCAGGCAGGCGTCGATCACGGCGGGGGTGGCGCCCCAGTCCTCGTGGATCTTGAATCCGAGGGCTCCGCCGCGCAGTTGGGAGTGCATGGCCTCCCGGGACATGGTGTTGCCCTTGCCGAGCAGACCGATGTTGACGGGGAAGGTGTCCAGGGCCTCGAACATCCGGGCCGTGTGCCAGGGTCCGGGGGTGACCGTGGTCGCCTTGGTGCCCTCGGCCGGTCCCGTACCGCCGCCGACGAGCGTGGTGACGCCGGTGGCGAGGGCCTGCTCGACGACGGTCGGCGAGATGAAGTGGACATGGGCGTCGACGGCACCGGCGGTGACGATCCGGCCGTTGCCGACGATGATCTCGGTCTCGGGGCCGATCACCAGGTCGGGGTGGACCCCGTCCATGGTGTCGGGGTTGCCGGCCTTGCCGAGTGCGGTGATCCGGCCGTCCCGGATCCCGATGTCCGCCTTGACGATGCCCCAGTGGTCGATGATCACGACGCCGGTGATCACCGTGTCGGGGGCGCCTTCGGCACGAGTGGTGCGGGCCTGGCCCATGGACTCGCGGATGACCTTGCCGCCGCCGAACACGGCCTCGTCGCCTGCGCGGCCGGGGCCGCCGCTGCGGTCCTCCTCGATCTCGACGAGGAGGTCGGTGTCGGCGAGCCGGATGCGGTCGCCGGTGGTGGGGCCGAACAGGTCGGCGTAGACGGCGCGGTGCAGCTCAGGCACGGTCGGCCCCCTCGGCCTCGTCGGTCTTGCTGGTCTCGTCGGTCCTGCTGGTCCCGCCGGTCTCGCTCGTCCTGCTGTCGGACGTGTCGAGCGGGCCCGCCGTCTCGCCGCGCAGGCCGGGCACGATCCGGCGGCCGGCGAGCGGGACGAGTTCGACCTCGACGGGGATGCCCGGCTCGAAGCGGACGGCGGTGCCTGCGGCGATGTGCAGCCGCTGTCCGCGCGCGGCGGCACGGTCGAACTCCAGGCCGGGGTTGACCTCGGCGAAGTGGTAGTGGGAGCCGATCTGGACGGGCCGGTCGGCGGCGTTGAGCACGGTCAGACGCGTGACGGGGCGCCCCTCGTTGAGGGCGACGGGGCCGTCCGCGTACAGGATCTCTCCGGGGATCATCGGCGCGGCCCGTTCAGAGGATGGGGTCGTGGACGGTGACGAGCTTGGTGCCGTCGGGGAAGGTGGCCTCGACCTGGACGTCGTGGATCATCTCGGGGATGCCGTCCATGACCTCGTCGCGGGTGATCACCTTGCGTCCGGAGGCCATCAGCTCGGCGACGGTGCGGCCGTCCCGGGCGCCTTCCAGGATGTGGGAGGTGATGAGGGCGACGGCCTCGGGGTGGTTGAGCCGCACACCCCGCGCCCGGCGCTTCTCGGCGACGTCCGCCGCCACATGGATGAGCAGGCGTTCCTGTTCGTGCGGGCTCAGTTGCACTCTTCCACCTCACAGTCGTCGACCGGGGGAACCCGGACAGCTGCGGACCCTACCGAGCGTCAACACCTTGTTGAACTGCGGAGATGTGGATCGCGGCCAGACATTGCACGTTAGGGCGGAAGTTTTTCCGGCTCGTTAACTCCGGCTTTGCGATCTCATGATCATCGGGCCGGAAGGCGCCGGGCGAGCAGAAGAAGAGGTGCCCGGCGCGCGGATCGGGACACGCGGGGCTCGCGCGCTAGGAGACGCCGGGCTCGCGGTGGTGGGCGGCGATGCCGAAGCGGCGCTGTTCGCCGGTAGCGGAGTCGAGCGGGTGGAGGCCGGAGACCGAGCTGATCACCTGCTCGTCGGCGGGCTTCTCGGCCGCTTCGAGTTCCTCCAGGTCAGCGGCGGACACCAGGGCGACGAGCGGCTTCCCGTGACGGGTGACGACGACGCGCTCCCCGCCGTATACGACGCGGTTGATCAGGTCGGCGAGCTCGGCTCGCGCTTGCGTCACCGGGATCTCGTAGGTCATGCTCCCCATCTTACGGGTTGTACATCCTGTACATTTTTTACAGATGGAGGTACCCGCCATGGATGCTCGCTACGTCCTGCCCGAGTTCACCGAGCGCACCAGCTACGGAACCCGGACCCTCGACCCCTACTCGAAGCTCCTCGCGTCCCGGATCGTCTTCCTCGGGACGCCGATCGACGAGGCGTCGGCCAACGACGTCATCGCCCAGCTCCTGTATCTGGACCACGCCGGCCCCGAACAGGACATCTCGCTCTACATCAACTCCCCCGGCGGCTCGATCAGCTCCATGACCGCGATCTACGACACGATGCGCTCGCTCCACTGCGACGTGGAGACCACCTGCCTGGGCCAGGCCGTGTCCACCGCCGCCGTCCTGCTCGCCAGCGGCACCCCGGGCAAGCGCATGATCCTCCCCTGCGCCCGGATCACCCTCCAGCAGCCCGCCGTGGACGAGCCGCTGCAGGGCCAGCTGAGCGACCTCGACCTGGAGGCGCGCGAACTGCTCCGACTTCGCGCCCTGGTGGCCGGGATGCTCACCGAGCACACGGGGCAGGACCGGGAGCGGATCGACGCCGACCTCGATCGCCTGACGGTCCTGGACGCGCCGGCGGCGGTCGCGTACGGCCTCGTGGACCACGTGATCACGAGCCGGCGCGCGGGCGCCGGCGGCACGGCGGGGTGAGCCGGCCGTGGTTCCCGAGCTGCCGCCGCTGCCCGCCCTGACGCGTGCCGAGAGTGAACTGGTCGACTCCTACCTCGAAGTCGTCGACCTCCTCGGGAAGATCAATCCATCCAGGGGTACGCATACCTATGGAGCACTTCGCGCGGCACAGGCCCTGGTGGGGCGGGCGGAGGCGCTTCTCCAAGCCCTGACGCTCATGCATATGCGGGGCGAGACCGAGGTGCACGCGGACACGTTGGCGCGCGCCCTAAGGGTGTTGGACGGGGAGCGCCGAGCCGACCGCGTCACCGTCCCGCGAGCTCAGGCGAGTTGACATTCCCGCGTGTCGTGTCCAGGTCCGGACGGGCGACGCGCACCGCAGAATCGCTCCCCCGTTCGGCGTAGTAGACGAGTCGACATATGCGTCGGATGAGTTGCGCAACAGGTGTACGCATTTGGCGGAATCGGGCGTTCCGCCGCTGGTGCGAGGCTCGTAGGCCAAACCTCCGAAGATCACAAAGGCTGCCTGTCCACCCGAACGGATCAGTCGTGAGGAGCCTCACATATCGCCGTTTCAGCTCGGATTTCGCCCTGGGTGTGGGTCAAGATCCCTGTCGACGACAAGCCCCCGCCACCACGGCGGGGCGGTCCGGGCGGACGCCGAGTCCTGCCGCTGTCCCGGACGTCTGGTCGACAGGATTGGATCGGCAGGAGTGGAGGACCCGATTTTTACGGGACGTACGCGCTGTTTCGGCAGCGGGGCCGTCCCTTGGGGTGAAGCCGCATCAGCGGCCGGGCATCTTCGCCTGCCCGAACCCGACAGGTCATCCTTCTCAGGCGGCTGACGAAGGGTTGCGCATGACCGCGCAGATGCACGTCCCGTCCCTGCTGTCCCGGGCCGGAGCCGTCTCGGCTCTCACCCTCGCCGCCGTCGGCGGCACGTTGTTCGCACCAGGTGCGGCATCGGAGGCCCAGGCAGCCACCACGCACGCGAACAAGGCACTGAGCGTCGCCGCGTCCAAGAAGGGAGCCCCGTACCGGTACGGAAGCACGGGACCCTCCAGGTTCGACTGCTCCGGACTGACGCTCTACGCGTACAAGAAGGCGGGCAAGTCGCTGCCCCGCACCGCGCAGCAGCAGTACAACAAGACCCGGCACATCTCCGCCTCCACCAGGCAGAAGGGGGACCTGGTCTTCTTCCACTCCGGCGGGAGGGTCTACCACGTGGGCATCTACGCCGGTAGCGGCAAGATCTGGCACTCACCCAAGACGGGTTCCTGGGTGAAGCTCGACAAGATCTGGTCGTCGAAGGTCTCCTACGGCCGCGTCCGCTGATCAGGCGGCGGTAGCGGTCCGTTCGTGAGGGGTGCGGTGGCGCCGCCGTACCCTGGCCGACCAGGCACGACCTAGCAGCTGGCCACGGAGGCCACGGTCCACGGAAGAGTGATCCAGACCGTCTTGCCGCCGTCCTCGGTCGGTGTGACCGAGAGGCGGCCGCCGGCCTCCGCCGCCAGGACGCGGATGATGACCATGCCGCGGCCGTTGTCCTGCTGGACCGCCGCCGGGAGCCGGCGCGGCCGGCGCGGGTGGCTGTCGGTGACGCCGATGTGGAGCCGTTCCTCGCGCTCCAGGCGGACGTCGACCGTGAACGTGGGCGACTGGCCGAGGGTGTGCAGGACGGCGTTGGTGGCCAGTTCGGAGACGATCAGCCGGATCGCGTCGGCGATCTCCGCGGCGTCGTCCAGGCCCCAGCCCGTGAGCACGTCCGCGACGTACCGCCGGGCCGTGGGGACCGAGGCGGGGTCGCTCGGCAGCGTGACGGATGCTTCCTGGTGATCTGCCATGGCGACGCTGTCCCTTTCCCGCCGGGGCCGCTGCCCCGGATTGCGCTTCGCGTCAGAGTGCCACCGATCGTGCCGCGCCGCGCGGCGTTCCACCAAGATATGTCCCCATCTGTCGCCCGAAGCGGTGAACTCTGCTGCCCGGGAACGCTCTTGGGCCCGTGGGGGGTGTCTTGTCGATCAGGCCGGGCTCGCGGCGTCCGGTGCCGCTCCCTGATCCGGCCTGATCGACGAGACACCCCCTACCCGGCGGCCGGCGCGGTGCGCAGGATCGTCCGCACCGCGTGCTCGATCTGCGCGTCGGTCAGATCGGCGCGGGCCGTGAGGCGCAGCCGCGAGATGCCGTCGGGTACGGACGGGGGCCGGAAGCAGCCGACCGCCAGGCCCTGTTCCCGGCAGTCCGCGGCCCAGCGCAGCGCCGCCTCCGGGGAGGGCGCGCGCACCGAGACGACGGCCGCGTCGGGCCGGGCGGCCGTGAGTCCGGCGTCGGTGAGCAGCCGGTGGAGCGTGGTGGCGACGGTACGGGCCCGCTCGGCGAGGCCCTGTTCGGCCCTGATCAGGCGCAGGCCGGCGAGCGCGCCGCCCGCGGCGGCCGGGGCGAGACCGGTGTCGAAGATGAAGGTGCGGGCCGCGTTGACCAGGTGTTCGATCACCCGGGCGGGGCCGAGGACGGCGCCGCCCTGGCTGCCGAGGGACTTGGAGAGGGTCAGCGTGGCGACGACGTCGTCGTCGCCCGCGAGTCCGGCCTCGTGGAGGGCGCCCCGGCCGCCTTCGCCGAGAACACCGAAGCCGTGGGCGTCGTCCACCACCAGTCCGGCGCCGTGCTCCCGGCAGGCCGCGGCGAGCTCGGGCAGCGGGGCCTTGTCGCCGTCGACGGAGAAGACGGAGTCGCTGACGACCAGGGCCCGCCGCCCGGGGTGCGCGCCGAGGGTCTTGCGTACGGCCTCGGGTTCGGTGTGCGGCACGACGGCCGTCTCGGCGCGCGCGAGGCGGCAGCCGTCCACGATCGAGGCGTGGTTGGAGGCGTCGGAGACGATCAGGGAGTCCCGCCCCCCGAGCGCGGTCAGCGCGGCCAGGTTGGCGGTGTAGCCGGAGGAGAAGACGAGGGCCGCCTCGAATCCGCAGAACTCGGCGAGTTCGCGCTCCAGGCGGGTGTGCAGCCGGGTGGTGCCGGTGACGAGCCGTGAGCCGGTGGATCCCGCGCCCCAGCGCCTGGCCGCCTCGGCCGCCGCCCCGGTGACCTCCGCGCGGCGGGTGAGGCCGAGGTAGTCGTTGCTCGCCAGGTCGAGCAGGTCCGACTCGGCCGACCGGGGCCGCAGCGTACGGACGAGACCGGCGTCCGCCCGGCGGCGCGCCTCCGCGTCGGTCCAGTCGAACGCGGTACGGCGCGGGCCCGCGGCCCGTGCGTCGTCGGCCTGTGGCATTCGGCGATCCTTTTGTAGGCAGCGCACAGACCCTAACCGGAGGATGCCGAGGTCGGGATGTGGTCATCCACACACCTCGATCGGCGGCGTTTGTTCGGATCCTCCTTGGCCCGGGGGTGGGCGGTAGGCAAGGATCAGCGTTTATGGACCTGCTGAACACGCTGGTGGAGAAGGGGCTGCGGCGCGAGCTGCCGACCCGTGAAGAAGCGCTCGCCGTCCTGGCGACCTCCGACGACGAACTGCTCGATGTGGTGGCGGCGGCCGGCAAGGTGCGCCGTCAGTGGTTCGGGCGGCGGGTGAAGCTCAACTACCTGGTGAACCTGAAGTCGGGGCTGTGCCCCGAGGACTGCTCGTACTGCTCGCAGCGGCTCGGCTCCAAGGCCGAGATCCTCAAGTACACCTGGCTGAAGCCGGACGAGGCCTCCCAGGCCGCCGCCGCGGGTGTCGCGGGCGGGGCGAAGCGGGTCTGCCTGGTGGCGAGCGGCCGCGGTCCGACGGACCGTGACGTCGAGCGGGTCGGCAAGACCATCGAGGCCATCAAGGAGCAGAACGAGGGCGTCGAGGTGTGCGCCTGTCTGGGGCTGCTCTCGGACGGCCAGGCGGAGCGGCTGCGGGACGCCGGCGCCGACGCGTACAACCACAACCTCAACACGTCCGAGGCGACGTACGGGGAGATCACCAAGACCCACACCTACGCCGACCGGGTGGACACCGTCCAGAAGGCGCACGCCGCCGGTCTCTCGGCCTGCTCGGGTCTGATCGCGGGCATGGGCGAGACCGACGAGGACCTCGTCGACGTCGTGTACGCGCTCCGCGAGCTCGACTCGGACTCGGTGCCGGTCAACTTCCTCATCCCCTTCGAGGGCACCCCGCTCGCCAAGGAGTGGAACCTCACCCCGCAGCGCTGCCTGCGGATCCTGGCGATGGTGCGGTTCGTCTGCCCCGACGTCGAGGTGCGGATCGCGGGCGGCCGCGAGGTGCACCTGCGGTCGATGCAGCCGCTGGCGCTGAACATCGCGAACTCGATCTTCCTCGGCGACTACCTGACGAGCGAGGGCCAGGCCGGCCAGGCCGACCTGGACATGATCGCGGACGCGGGCTTCGAGGTGGAGGGCGCGGGCACGACCACGCTGCCGAAGCACCGCGCGGACGCGCTCGCGGCGGCGGGCGGCGGTTGTGGTTCGCAGGCGTCGGCGGGCTGCGGCTCGCAGGACGCGGCGGAGGGCGCGGGCTGCGGTTCGCACGCGGAGGCGGGTGGCGGCTGCGGGCCGTGCGGCGGTCACGCGCCGGCGGCGCAGGCGGCCCCGGAGGCCGAGCCCGCGACCGAGGTGCCGGGTGCCCGTCCCGACCTCGTGGCGGTGCGCCGCCGTGGCGCCGGGACGGAGCTCGCTCCGAATGCGTAACGACGAACTGCTCGCCCTGGACCGGGCGCACGTCTGGCATCCGTACGGGCCCATGCCGGGGCGTACTGATCCGCTGGTCGTCGAGTCCGCCTCCGGTGTACGGCTCCGGCTCGCCGAACCCGTACACGGACAGTCCGAGTTGATCGACGGCATGTCCTCGTGGTGGTCGGCGCTCCACGGCTACAACCACCCCGTGCTCAACGAGGCGGCGCACGGCCAGCTCGACCGGATGAGCCACGTCATGTTCGGCGGGCTCACCCACGAGCCGGCCGTCCGGCTCGCCACCCGCCTGGTCGAGATCACCCCCGAGCCCCTCCAGCACGTCTTCCTCAGCGATTCGGGCTCGGTCTCCGTCGAGGTCGCGGCCAAGATGTGCCTGCAGTACTGGCGCTCGGTGGGCCGGCCCGGCAAGCAGCTCCTGATGACCTGGCGCGGCGGCTACCACGGGGACACCTGGCAGCCGATGTCGTTGTGCGACCCCGAGGGCGGGATGCACGAGCTGTGGTCGGGCGTGCTCCAGCGCCAGGTCTTCGTGGACGCGCCGCCGGTCACGTACGAGGAGTCGTACGCCCGGATGCTGCGGGAGCAGATCGCGCTCCACGCGGACGAGGTCGCCGCGGTGATCGTGGAGCCGGTGGTGCAGAACGCGGGCGGGATGCGCTTCCACCCGCCGGAGTACCTGCGCGTTCTGCGCGAGGCGTGCGACGAGCACGGGGTGCTCCTGATCTTCGACGAGATCGCGACCGGCTTCGGCCGTACGGGCACGCTGTTCGGCGCCGACCAGGCCGGGATCTCGCCCGATGTGATGTGTGTGGGCAAGGCACTGACCGGCGGCTATCTGTCGATGGCGGCCACGCTCTGCACGACGGAGATCGCCGAGGGGATCTCGCGCGGCGAGGTTCCCGTGCTGGCGCACGGGCCGACCTTCATGGGCAATCCGCTGGCCTCGGCCGTGGCCTGCGCCTCGATCGACCTGCTGATGTCCCAGGACTGGGCGCTGGAGGTCAAGCGCATCGAGACGGGGCTCCGCGAGGGGCTCGCCCCCGCCGCGGACCTCCCCGGCGTGCGCGAGGTACGGGTGCTCGGCGCCATCGGCGTCGTCCAGCTCGACCACGACGTCGACATGGCCGCGGCCACGGAGGCGGCGGTCCGGGCGGGCGTGTGGCTGCGCCCCTTCCGCGACCTGATCTACACGATGCCGCCGTACGTGACGAGCGACGAGGACCTGGACCGGATCTGCGCCGCGGTGTGCGCGGCGGCGAGCTCGGCCTGAACGGAAGAACGGGGAAAGCAATGGGAGCCGGGACAGCAGTGGGAATCGTCGTCGTCAGCGGGACGGGCACGGAGATCGGCAAGACGATCGTGACCGCTGCGGTGGCCGCCGTGGCCACGGCCGCCGGGCGGTCGGTCGCCGTGCTCAAGCCCGCGCAGACGGGCGTCGGACCGGACGAGCGCGGTGACGCGGACGAGGTCGTACGGCTCTCGGGCGCCGTGGGCTCCACCGAGCTGGGCCGTTTCCCGGAGCCGCTGGCCCCGGGCACGGCGGCCCGGCGGGCCGGGCTCGCCCCGGTCGGCCCCGGGGAGGTCGCCGAGGCCGCCAGGAAGCTGGCCGCCGAGTACGACCTGGTCCTGGTCGAGGGGGCGGGCGGACTGCTCGTCCGCTTCGACGAGGAGGGCGGCACGCTCGCGGACGCGGCGGCGCTGCTCGGCGCACCGGTCCTGGTGGTGGCCCCGGCGGGCCTAGGGACGCTCAACTCCACGGCCCTGACGGCGGAAGCGCTACGGGCGCGTGGGATCGAGCAACTGGGCGTGGTGGTCGGCAGCTGGCCGGACGCGCCCGACCTGGCGATGCGTTGCAACCTCGCGGACCTGCCGGAGGCGGCGCGCGCGCCGCTCCTCGGGGCCGTACCGGAGGGGTCGGGGTCGCTCGACCCGGCCGAGTTCCGGGCGGCGGCGGGGAGCTGGCTGGGGCCGGCGCTCGGCGGCACGTGGGACGCGGAGGCGTTCGGGGAGCGATTCGCGGAGCCGTACGCGGGAGCTTCGTAGAAGCCGTACGCGGGCGGGTCGTGGAAGCCGTACGCGGGAGCTTCGTAGAAGCCGTACGCGGGCGGGTCGTGGAAGCCGTACGCGGCACCTTCGTGGAGCGGGACGCGGGGGTCCCCGCTCCGTAGGCTGGAGGCATGCGCGCTCACGTTCAGGAGATCGTCTTCGACTGTGCCGACCCGGCCGTACTCGTCCGGTTCTGGTCCGGGCTCCTCGGCGGTACTCCGGTCGACCGGAGCGCCGACTGGTCGTACGTGGACCCGCCGGATTTCGTCCGGCTCGCCTTCCAGCGGGTACCGGAGGGCAAGGCCGTGAAGAACCGCGTCCATCTCGACCTGGAGGTAGAGGACCCGGCCCTGGCCGCCGACGAGGCACTGCCCGCGGGCGCGTCCCGGGTCGGCGGCCTCGTGACGGACGAGCAGGGCTCCTTCCAGGTCATGCGGGACCCGGAGGGCAACGAGTTCTGCTTCGTGACGGGCTGAGGAGGCTCCGATGACACCGCCGAACTCCCCGCTGCCCCCGTCACCGGGTGTCCACCATCCGCTGTTCGCCCGCTTCTACGCCCGGTTCAGCGTGTCCGCCGACACCAGAGGCGGGCTCGGCGAGCTGCGGGAGGAGCTTCTCGCCGGGCTCTCCGGCCGGGTGATCGAGATCGGCGCCGGCAACGGGCTGAACTTCGCTCACTACCCGGCCGGGGTCACCGAGGTGGTGGCGCTCGAACCGGAGTCCCGGCTCCGCCGGCTGGCCCAGGAGGCCGCGCTCCGGGCCCCGGTCCCGGTGACCGTCCTCCCGGACACGGCCGAGGCGCTGCCCCTGGAGGGCGCCTCCTTCGACGCGGCCGTGGCCTCGCTCGTCCTCTGTACGGTACGCAACCTCCCGCAGGCCCTCGCCGAGCTGCACCGGGTGCTGCGTCCCGGCGCCGAGCTGCGTTTCTTCGAGCACGGCATGGCGGAGACACCCGGCCTCGCGCGCGTGCAGCGGGGTCTCGACCGGACGGTCTGGCCGTTGCTCTTCGGCGGCTGCCACACCTCCCGCGCCCCGCTCGCCGCGATCGAGGCGGCCGGATTCGCCCTGGGCCCGTACCGCTCGTTCGACGTGCCGGAGAAGGGGCCGCGGCTGCCGTCATCCCCCTGTGTCCTGGGCACGGCCCGGCGGTAGCGCCGCCGTCCCACAGACCGGAAATCCTGGCAACGTCCCGGCCCCGCGTGATGGGATCCGATCATGATCGATCTGCAGATACGGGCTGCCACCCCTGACGACGCCGAGGCTGTGCTCGCCTTCTGGGAGGAGTCCGCCGAGGGGACGTCCATCTCGGACGACGTGCACGGCGTGACCCGGCTCGTGGAGCGCGATCCCGAGGCGCTCGTCCTGGCGCTCGCCGACGGCCGGATCGTGGGGTCCGTGATCGCCGGCTGGGACGGCTGGCGCGCCTCCCTCTACCGGCTCGCCGTCCTGCCCTCGTACCGCCGCCGGGGCATCTCCAGCGCGCTCCTGCGCGCGGCCGAGGAACGCTTCGTCGCGCTCGGCGGACGGCGGGCGGACGCCATGGTCCTGGAGGCGAACGAAACCGGCCGGCGACTGTGGACGGCCGCCGGCTACGGGCGCGAGGAGCGCTGGCGCCGCTGGGTGAAGCCGCTCACGGACTGAGCCGCGCGGACCGGCCCCCACCGGTTACCACACCGTTTTGCCGGTCCTTTACCATGGTCTCTCATCCAGACGACCCGACGACCGAAAGGTGTGAGCGTCCGCCCATGGGCGAGCCTCCCAGTAGTACTGATTTCCGTACTGCTTCCGAAAGCACCGGCTCCGACAGCCGACATCGAGCATTCCCCCTCCCCCTGACTGATCATGGGACGGAGGTGAACCGATGACCGAAGTGCTTCTGCTCCTCCTGGCGCTCCTCCTCTCCGTCGCGTGCGGCGCGTTCGTCGCGGCCGAGTTCTCGCTGACCACGGTCGAGCGCCGCGAGCTCGAGGACGCCGCGGAGCGTGGCGAGCGCGGTGCGGCGGGAGCGCTCAAGGCCGTCAAGTCGCTCACCTTCCAGCTCTCCGGCGCCCAGCTGGGCATCACCGTCACCAATCTGGTCGTCGGCATGCTGTCCGAGCCGTCGATCTCCAAGCTCATCCGCGGGCCGGTCGAGGACCTCGGCCTCTCCCCCGCGGTCGCCTCGTCGGTGGCGCTGGTCCTGGGCACCGCCCTGTCGACCGTCGTCCTGATGGTGGTCGGCGAGCTGGTCCCCAAGAACTGGGCGATCTCCTCGCCCCTCGCGGTCGCGAAGGTGGTCGCCACCCCGCAGCGGGTGTTCACCGCCGCCTTCAGGCCGCTGATCAGCCATCTCAACAACACCGCGAACAGGATCCTGCGCCGCCTCGGCATGGAACCCACCGAGGAGCTGGCGTCCGCGCGCTCCCCGCAGGAGCTGGTGGCACTCGCCCGCCACTCCGCGAAGGAAGGCGCCCTGGAGGCGGACACGGCCGAGCTGTTCGTCCGCACCCTCAACCTGGCGGAGCTGACCGCCGAGAACGTGATGACGCCCCGCGTACAGGTCACCGCCCTCGACGTGCAGGCCACCGTCGAGGACGTCGCCAACGCGACCCGGGCGACCGGCCTCTCCCGCTTCCCCGTCTACCGGGGCAGCCTCGACGCGGTCGTCGGCATCGCGCACATCAAGGACGTCCTGGCCATACCGGCCGAGGAGCGGCCCCACCGCCGGATCGGCGAGCTGCTGCGCGAGCCGCTGCTCGTCCCCGAGACGCTGACCGTGGACCGTCTTCTGGACCGGCTGTCCGGGAAGCAGACCATGGCCGTCGTCATCGACGAGTACGGCGGCACCGCCGGGGTCGCCACCCTGGAGGACATCGTCGAGGAGGTCGTCGGCGAGGTACGCGACGAGCACGACCCGCACGAGACGCCGGACCTGGCGCGGGCGGGCGAGGACGCGGACGGGCGTGAGCTCTGGTCCGCGGACGGCGCGGCCCGCACCGACCAGGTGGGGGCGATCGGCCTCCGCGTGCCGGACGGCCCGTACGAGACGCTCGCGGGCGCCGTCGCCCATGAGCTGGGCCGTATCCCGACCGTCGGCGACAGCGTGGAGCTGGCCGGCTGGCGGCTCGACGTCGTCGACGCCTCGGGCCGGCGCGCCGCGCGCGTGCTGCTGCACGCCCCCGCTTCGCAGGAGCACCAGGACGAGACCGGGGAGGTCGGCCGATGATCGTGATCCAGCTGTTGATCGGCCTGCTGACCCTGGTCGTCAACGCCTTCTTCGTCGGCGCCGAGTTCGCCCTGATCTCGGTGCGCCGCAGCCAGATCGAGCCACAGGCCGAGGCCGGGAACCGGCGGGCGCGCAGCGTCATCTGGGGCCTTGAGCACATCTCCGCGCTGCTCGCCGCGGCGCAGCTCGGCATCACGCTCTGCACCCTGGTGCTCGGCATCGTCGCCGAGCCGGCCATCGCGCACCTGCTCGAACCGGTCTTCGACGCGGTCGGCGTGCCGCACGGCCTGGTCCACCCGATCTCGTTCGTGATCGCGCTGAGCGTGGCCACGTATCTGCACATGCTGCTCGGCGAGATGGTGCCGAAGAACATCGCGCTCGCCGAGCCGACGCGAACGGCCCTGCTGCTCGGCCCGCCGCTCGTGACGCTCACGCGGGCGCTGCGGCCGGTGATCTTCGCGATCAACGCCTTCGCCAACGCGCTGCTCAAGCTGTTGCGGGTGGAGGTCAAGGACGAGGTCGCGGCGACCTTCTCGGACGACGAGCTGGCCCGTATGGTCACCGACTCCGGCGACGCCGGGCTCCTGGACGACCGGGCCGCCGAGCGGCTGCACGACGCCCTGGAGCTGGGCCGGCGTCCCGTACGGGATGTCGTGATGCCGGCGGAGAAGGTGGTGTACGCGCAGGTGGGCACCACTCCGGAGGAGCTGGAGGCGCTGTCGGCGCGGACGGGCTACTCGCGCTTCCCCGTGGTCGACGAGGAGCGCAGGATCCTGGGCTATCTGCACGTCAAGGACGCCCTGGACGTCACGCCGCGCGATCTGCCGTTCCCGGTGTCCGCGCTGCGGCCGATCGCCCGGGTGCGCGCGGCCACGCCACTGGACGACGTCCTGACGGCGATGCGCCGCAGCCGGACGCACCTGGCGGCCGTGCTCGACGAGGACGACAAGCCGGCCGGCCTCGTGGCGATGGAGGACGTGCTGCGGGAACTGGTGGGCCGCCCGGCGGCGCCGTAGCACCGTGTGAGGTCGGGGAGGGCCCCGGGAACGCGACGTTCCCGGGGCCCTCCCGCGTTCGGACTCCGGCGGAGCCCGGCGCATACCGCGCGGTATGATCTCTCCGCCATGGAGATCAATGCCACGTACAACAGTTTCGTCGCCCTCGGCGACAGCTTCACCGAGGGAATGTCGGACCGGAAGCCCGACGGTTCCTACCGGGGCTGGGCCGACGTCCTCGCGGACCGCCTCGCCGCCCGCACCCCCGACTTCCGCTACGCCAACCTGGCCGTACGCGGCAAGCTCATCGGCCAGATCGTCGAGGAGCAGGTCGAGACGGCCGCCGCCATGAAGGCGGACGTCGTGACGCTCGTCGGCGGGCTCAACGACACCCTGCGGCCCAAGGTCGACATGGGCCGGGTGCGCGGGCTGCTCACCGAGGCCGTCGAGCGGCTCGCGCCCTCCTGCGGGCAGCTGGTCCTGATGCGCAGCCCCGGCCGGAACGGGCCGGTCCTGGAGCGCTTCCGCCCCCGGATGGAGGAGCTGTTCGCGCACGTCGAGGACCTCGCCGCCCGGCACGGGGCCCTCGTCGTCGACCTGTACAGCGCCCCCTCGCTCGCCGACCCACGGATGTGGGACGTGGACCGGCTCCATCTGACGGCCGACGGGCACCGGCGGGTCGCCGAGGCCGTGTGGCAGACGCTCGGCCTGGCACCCGAGCATGACTGGCGGACGCCGCTGCCCCCGGCCGCACAGCCGGGCTGGGCGAGCCGCCGCCTGGCCGACGCCCGCTTCACCAAGGAGCACCTGGGCCCGTGGATCGGGCGACGCCTCACGGGCCGCTCGTCGGGTGACGGCCGCGCGCCCAAGCGCCCGGAGCTGCTGCCGTACGAGCCGTCGACGGAGCCGTAGGTCAGGTGCCACGCCACCCGACCGCCGGCACCGTGAGCTGCGTCTCGTAGCAAGCTCCACATCGGACCGTGGCACTGACCTGCAGAAAGCGCCAGTAGAATCTGTCCACGTGACAGCTGTGACTGCGAAGCCCCGCATCCCCAACGTTCTGGCCGGCCGCTACGCCTCCGCGGAGCTCGCCGTCCTCTGGTCCCCCGAGCAGAAGGTGAAGCTGGAGCGTCAGCTCTGGCTCGCCGTACTGCGTGCGCAGAAGGACCTCGGGATCGAGGTTCCGGACGCCGCCCTCGCCGACTACGAGCGCGTGCTCGACCAGGTCGACCTCGGCTCCATCGCCGAGCGCGAGAAGGTCACCCGGCACGACGTGAAGGCCCGGATCGAGGAGTTCAACGCCCTCGCCGGCCACGAGCACGTCCACAAGGGCATGACCTCGCGCGACCTCACCGAGAACGTCGAGCAGCTGCAGATCCGGCTCTCCCTGGAGCTGATGCGGGACCGTACGGTCGCCGTCCTCGGCCGCCTCGGCAAGCTCTCCGCCGAGTACGCGGAGCTGGTCATGGCCGGCCGCTCGCACAACGTCGCCGCCCAGGCGACCACCCTCGGCAAGCGATTCGCGACCGCGGCGGACGAGCTGCTCGTGGCGTACGCCCGCCTGGAGGAGCTGCTCGGCCGCTACCCGCTGCGCGGCATCAAGGGCCCGGTCGGCACCGCGCAGGACATGCTGGACCTGCTCGGCGGCGACGCCGGCAAGCTGGCCGACCTGGAGCAGCGGATCGCCGGTCACCTCGGCTTCGCCAACGCGTTCACCTCGGTCGGCCAGGTCTACCCGCGCTCGCTCGACTACGACGTGGTCACCTCGCTCGTGCAGCTGGCCGCCGCCCCGTCGTCGATCGCCAAGACGATCCGGCTGATGGCGGGCCACGAGCTGGTCACCGAGGGCTTCAAGCCCGGCCAGGTCGGCTCCTCGGCGATGCCGCACAAGATGAACACCCGCTCCTGCGAGCGCGTCAACGGCCTCATGGTCATCCTGCGCGGCTACGCCTCGATGACCGGCGAGCTGGCCGGCGACCAGTGGAACGAGGGCGACGTGTCCTGCTCCGTGGTCCGCCGGGTCGCGCTGCCCGACGCGTTCTTCGCGCTCGACGGTCTCCTGGAGACCTTCCTCACCGTGCTCGACGAGTTCGGCGCCTTCCCGGCCGTCGTCGCCCGCGAGCTCGACCGCTACCTGCCCTTCCTGGCGACCACCAAGGTCCTCATGGGCGCCGTGCGCGCCGGCGTCGGCCGCGAGGTCGCCCACGAGGCCATCAAGGAGAACGCCGTCGCCTCCGCCCTCGCCATGCGCGAGCAGGGCGCCGAGCGCAACGAGCTCCTCGACAAGCTGGCCGCCGACGAGCGCATCCCCCTGGGCCGGGCGCAGCTCGACGAGCTGATGGCGGACAAGCTGTCCTTCACCGGCGCCGCCGCCGACCAGGTCGCCTCCGTGGTCTCCCGTATCGAGGAGATCCTCAAGCAGCACCCGGAGGCCGCCGCCTACGCCCCCGGGGCGATCCTCTGACCGGGACTCCCCGGTTCACCAAGGAGCAGCTGGAGGCCGCCCGCGACCGCGTCGTTCCCGACGTGGTGGCGGGCGGCCTTTCGGTGCTGTTCTGCGGGATCAACCCGGGTCTGATGACGGCGGCGACGGGCCACCACTTCGCCCGTCCCGGCAACCGGTTCTGGCCGGTGCTCCACCTGTCGGGGTTCACGCCGAGGCAGCTGCGGCCGGACGAGCAGGAGGAGCTCCTGTCGTACGGTCTCGGGATCACGAACGTGGTGGCGCGGGCGACCGCGCGGGCCGACGAGCTGACCCGCGAGGAGTACCGGGAGGGCGGGCGGATCCTCGTCGACACGGTGGAGAGGCTGGCGCCCCGCTGGCTCGCGGTCGTCGGTGTCACCGCGTACCGCACGGCGTTCGGCGAGCCGAAGGCGGCCATCGGGCCGCAGGAGCGCATGATCGGATCCACCCGGATCTGGGCGCTGCCCAACCCGAGCGGCCTCAACGCGCACTGGACGGCGACGACGATGGCCGAGGAGTACGCCCGCCTCCGCGAGGCCGCCGAGGGACCCGACGCGTAGACCCTGATCGGCAGGACACCCCCTGGGGGTGCGACGCGCCCATCGGCCGGGGCTCACGCTCCCTGCGGCGGGTCCACCGTCGTGGCCACGGCCAGGAGCTGGAACGGCAGCTCCTTGTCCCACTGGGAGACGCCCAGCCCGATCCAGTGCCCGTCGGCCCGCCACAGGCGCAGGTCCGGGGTGTGGCAGCTGAGCGTGGACCAGGGCTCGGGTATCGACTCCCCCTCCATGCTCCGCTCCAGGACGGGCCCGAGGTCGAGTTCCCGGGCCGGGCCCCAGCGCGCGGTGAGGAGGACGGCGAGCCCGTCCCGTTCCGCTTCGTACTGGTCCTCGACGATCACGCGGCGCGTGCCGTCGTCCTCCCAGAAGTCCTCGCTCGTGGCGAGCTCCGCCAGGTGGAACTCCGGTCCGCCGTCGAATCCCCGGGCCCGAAGTAAGTCGATCGCCGCCAGATGGCCTGCCGTGGTCATGGCCCCAGTAAAGCCCCCACCACTGACAGTTGGCGCCGTGTCAGAAGCGGCGGGGGACGAGGGGACCGGTGCGCATCCGCTGCGTGGCGGGGGCGGCACTCGCCGCGACCGTGCCCATTGAGTACCATCCGCCGAAGAGGTGCACGAGCTGGGAGGACACACTGTGGGGCGGCTGACCGGCGGGGATCCGTCTCTGCTGCGGCGGATCAACTCCGCGGTGGTACTCCATGCGCTGCGCGGCGCCGACGCGCCCACGCTCACGGATCTGACCCGGATCACGGGCCTCTCGCGGCCCACGGTCGAAGGGGTCGTCGAGGGACTCATGGAGGGCGGTCTCGTCGTCGAGGCGGCGCCCGAGGAGGGCGAGGCCCGGCGGCAGGGGCGTCCGGCGCGGAGGTTCCGCTTCCGCGCGGAGGCCGGTCATCTGCTCGGCATCGAGATCGGCCCGCACCGGGTGGCCGCGCTGCTCTCCGGTCTGGACGGACGGATCATCGGCGCCGGATCGCGCGAGGTGTCGGAGACGGCGCCCGAGGACGAGCGCCTCGACCGGGTGCGTACGGTCGTGGCCGACGTACTGCGCAGGGCCGGGGTCGCCCGGTCCAATCTGCGGGCCGTCGGCGTCGGCACCCCCGGCATCGTGGAGGCCGACGGCACCGTCCGCCTCGGTACGGCCCTGCCGGGCTGGACGGGCCTCGCGCTCGGCGAGCGGCTGCGGCGCTCCTTCAAGTGCCCGGTGATCGTGGAGAACGACGCGAACGCGGCGGCCGTCGCCGAACACTGGAAGGGTGCCGCGACCGACTCCGACGACATCGTCTTCGTCCTGGCCGGGCTGAGCCCGGGCGCCGGTTCGCTGATCGGCGGCCGGCTGCACCGCGGCTTCGGCGGCGCGGCCGGCGAGATCGGCGCCCTGCACCTGCTCGGCCGGGGCGTGACCCCCGAGCACCTGCTCTCGACGACGGACGAGCCGCTGCACCCGCTGGACGAGCAGGCGGTCGCCGAGGTCTTCGCGCTGGCCCGCAAGGGCGACGCGCGCGCGGAGGCGGCGGTGGAGCGGTTCATCCAGCGGCTCGTGCACGACGTGGCGGCACTGGTGCTCGCGATCGACCCCGAGCTGGTGGTCGTCGGCGGCTGGGCGGCCGGCCTGGACGGCGTACTCCAGCCGCTCCGCAAGGAGCTGGCCCGGTTCTGCCTGCGGCCCCCGCGGGTGGTGCTGTCCCTGCTCGGCGAGGCCGCGGTGGGGACGGGCGCGCTGCGGCTCGCCCTCGACCATGTCGAGGAGCAGCTCTTCGCGGTCGACGGCACGGTGACGGCCCGCCGCTAGGGAGTCCCTTGCGACGGGCCGCTGCCCGCGGGATCGCGGGGTGTGCTGCTCGTGGGTGAGCCGCGCGTGACGTGTGCCGCTCGTGACGCGTGCTGCTCGTACGGCGTTACGAGGCCATGACCAGGTCGACCGAGTCGCCGAAGGTGAGGCGGCAGGTGTCCGCGCGGTAGGTGGCCACGGAGACGGCGGCGGTACGCCCTCCGGAGAGGTAGCGGGTCGTCACGACGAGCACGGGCGCGCCCGGCAGCCGGTCGAGCTCCTTGGCGTCGTCGGCGCGGGCGGAGCCGAGCTCCACGGAACGGTCCTGGCCGTCGAGGGCGAGGTGCTGGAGTTCACGCAGCACCACGCGGGCGCGTGCGGGTCCGGCAGGCGCGTCGATGGCGCTGAGGCCCGGGACGGAGCCGGCGGGCACGTAGAGCAGCTCGGCGGCGACGGGCTGGCCCTGGCTGACGCGGAGGCGGCGGACGATGTGCACCGGCTCCTCGGCACCGCTCTCCAGGACGCGCGCGACGGCGGCCGGAGCCACGTCGGCGGCGGAGTCCAGGGACTGCCAGGCCTCGTCACCGACGCCCGGCCAGGCGTGCTGGGTGGTGGAGACGTCGACGCCGACGCGCGGCGGGGCGACGGTGGTACCGACGCCGCGACGGCGCTGCAGGCGGCCTTCCAGCTCCAGCTGCTCCAGGGCCTGGCGGAGCGTGGCACGGGCCACGCCGAAGCGGGCCGCCAGCTCGCGCTCGTTGGGAAGGATCTCCCCGACCGCGAAGTCCGAGTCGAGCGCTTCGCCGATGACTGTCTTGAGGTGCTGGTACTTCGGCTCCGGTACCGATGCCAGCTGCGTGGTCCCCACCCTGATCCTCCGCAATTCGCCGTGTCCCGCGGCGTTTTTCCGCGCCCTTGTTTATTAAAGGTTCCTGCACTAACTCTGCGACCATAAGGCGAGCCCCTCCCTTGGTCAAGACCAATCCTCTACCGAACGCCCCCGAATGTGACCCTCTGACCTAGATCGTTCACAGGACGTTCGCGCCCCCGTGAGCCCTGCGCAGCAAAAGACCCCGCCTCCGGGGTGGGAGGCGGGGTCGGTTCCGGCCGATCGGCGCGATCAGGCCGTTCTGCCGCGCGGGTGGGTCTCGGAACTACCGCGCGCGGGGGTCTCGGACGCGTCAGAGACCGGCGAGCCCCTGGAGCTTGTCGGGGTTGCGGATGATGTAGACGCACTGGATGCGCCCGTCGCGCACCTCGACCTGGAAGAAGGAGTCCGGCTTCCCGTCGACGAGGGCGAGCAGGGCGGGGCCGCCGTTGAGTTCGACGAAACGGAACTCGAAGAGTTCGTCCGCCCCCCGGGCCGTGGCGTGGAGGAAGCGGCCGACCTTGTCGGCGCTCTCGATGATCCGCAGCGGGGCCTTGGACTTGCCGCCGCTGTCGCCGACGAGCCGCACGTCCGGGGCGAGCAGGGCGAGCAGCCCGCCGAGGTCGCCGCCGGCCGCGGCGGCGAGGAAGCGCTCGGTGAGGTCGCGGCGCTCGGTCGGGTCGACGTCGTAGCGCGGCTTGCCCTCGTCGACATGACGCCGGGCGCGCCCCGCGAGCTGGCGTACGGCCGCCTCGGAGCGGTCCAGGGCGGTGGCGATCTCCGCGTACGGGAAACCGAAGGCCTCGCGCAGCACGAAGACGGCCCGTTCCAGCGGCGAGAGCGATTCGAGGACGACGAGGACGGCGAGCGAGACGGAGTCGGCGAGCAGGGCGCGCTCGGCCGTGTCGGGTGCGGTCGGGCCGAAGTCGGTGACGACGGGCTCGGGCAGCCACGGGCCGACGTAGGACTCGCGGCGCACCTGGGCCTGCCGGAGCCGGTCGATGGCGAGCCGCGTCGTGATCCGTACGAGGAAGGCGCGGGGCTCGCGGACCTCCGCCCGGTCCTCTGCGGTCCAGCGCAGCCAGGCCTCCTGGACGACGTCCTCGGCGTCGGCGGCGCGGCCGAGCATCCGGTAGGCGACGCCGAGGAGCATCGGGCGGTGCTCCTGGAAGAGTTCGGTCAGGGTGTCGGTCGTATCGATGGGCACACCTCCATCCCAGCTCACCTCGGTGGCGCTGTCCAGTTTCGGACAGGGGCTTGAACTCCCGGCTACTGATCGGTAATTCTCATTGACGGGACGTCTAAAACGCTTCAGGACAGGGAGTCCGCATGCCCGAACGGATCGCGTTCACGATCGAGACCCCGGCGGGCCCCCGCACGGCGTCCCTCACGTACGAACGCCGGGGCGCGGGCGAACCCCTGCTGCTCCTGCACGGCATCGGGCACCACTGGCAGGCCTGGGAGCCCGTCCTCGACGTCCTGGCCACCGAGCGGGACGTGATCGCCGTCGACCTGCCCGGCTTCGGCGCCTCCGACGAACTGCCCGACGGCTGCCCGTACGACCTGTCCACCGTCGGGAGCGTGCTCGGCGCCTTCTGCGAGGCCCTCGGCGTCGAGCGCCCGCACGTGGCGGGGAACTCGCTCGGGGGGCTGCTCGCCCTGCAGCTCGGCCGGGAGAAGCTGGTGCGCTCGGTCACCGCCCTCTCCCCCGCCGGATTCTGGTCGGAGGGCGAGCGGCGGTACGCCTTCGCGACGCTGCGGGCGATGCGGGGCGCGGCCCGGTCGCTGCCCGTGCCGGTCATCGAGCGCCTCTCCCGTACGTCCGCCGGGCGCACCGTGCTCACCAGCACCATCTACGCGCGCCCGGGACGTCGTTCACCCGAGGCCGCCTACGCCGAAACGCTCGCGCTGCGCGGGGCCACCGGGTTCCGGCAGACCCTGGCCGCCGGCGGGAGCGTGCGGTTCCGCGACGACGTCCCCGCGGTACCGGTCACCGTGGCCTGGGGTGCCCGCGACCGGCTGCTCCTTCCCCGGCAGGGCATCCGCGCCAAGCACACCATCCCCGGCGCGCGCCTCGTCCGGCTGCCCGGCTGCGGTCATGTGCCCATGAACGACGACCCGGCTCTCGTCGCGCGCGTCGTCCTGGACGGCAGCAGTATCTGAGGCCTGCCGGGTCCTTCGGGCGAAGAGGCCGGTGCCCACGGCGGCGCCGGCCCCCACCAGCAGGCTGCCGACCGCCTGCGGGAGGCCGAAGGCGGCGCCCGCGACCAGGGCGGCGCTCAGCGCCGCGGCGACGGGGATCGCGCCGGTGAAGAGGGTGGCCCGCTCCATGCCGACCCGCTGGACACCCATGTAGAACAGGACGAACCCGACCACGGTGGCCAGGGCGGCCTGCCAGACCAGGGCGCCCGCCTCCACCGCGGTCGGCATCCGGACGAGGCCGGCCCCGTCCACGACAAGACCCACGAGCGCCGCCTCGGCCGCGCCGACGCCGCACACGGCGGCCGTGAGCAGCTTCGGCCCGAGCAGCCGGAGGACCGGGACGGCCAGCACCGTGAACCCGACCTCGCCCGCGAGCGCGGCGACCGACCAGCCGATCCCGGCCAGGTCCGTACGCCCCCAGCCCTGCACCGTGAAGGCGCCCGCGGCGACGAGCAGCGCCCCGTACAGCACGGCGGGGGCGGGCCTGCGGCCCTCGGTCAGGGGGACCAGGACGGCGACGACGACCGGGGCACAGCCGACGAGGACGCCGGGTACGGCCGGCTCGGCGGTCCGCTCGGCGGCGAGGATCGCCAGGTTGAAGCCGACCATGCCGACCCCTGCGAGGGCGGCGAGCCGCAGCCAGTGACGGACGGTCAGGATCCGCAGCGGGGCGAGCCCGGCACGGCCGAGCAGCGGGAGGAGGAGCAGGCAGGCGGCCCCGTAGCGCAAGGCCTGGCCGCCCGCGTACGGGTAGGCGCCGAGGAGGCTGTTGGCGGTGAAGGAGGCGCCGACGAGGGCGTAGGCGAGGGTCACGAGGAGAGCTCCTCGCAGGGCGTTCGCGTTCATGCCTCCGACGCTAGGAAGCCGCGCGGCCCTGGTGAAGGTCCACTTCTGTCACGCCATCGGGGACCACTTCGGACTACGGGCGTCCTCCGGGCCGATGCCCTCGTCCGGGCCGGGGCCGTCCTCCGGGCCGGGGCGGGTCCGGGCGCGGAAGGTGCGGCGGTAGGCGTCCGGGGGCACGCCGACGGTGCGGTTGAAGTGCCGGCGCAGGGTCGTGGCGGTGCCCATGCCGGTGGCCGTCGCGATGCCCTCGACGCTGTCGTCGGTGGACTCCAGCAACTCCTGGGCGTGGCGGATCCGTTGGGTCAGCAGCCACTGCAGCGGGGTCGTACCGGTCACCGATCGGAAGTGGCGGCCCAGGTTGCGCGAGCTCATCCGCGCCCTGCGGGCCAGGTCCTCCACGGTCAACGGCCGGTCGAGCCGTTCCATCACCCAGGGGAGCAGATCGCCGAGCGGATGGTCGTCCCGCGCGGGCACCGGGGTGGTGACGAACTGGGCCTGGCCGCCCGCGCGGTGCGGCGGGACGACCAGGCTGCGGGCGATCGTGTTGGCGACCGCCGAGCCGTGGTCGAGGCGGACCAGGTGCAGGCACAGGTCCATCGCGGCGGCCTTGCCGGCGGAGGTGAGCACCCGGCCGTCGTCCACGTAGAGCACGTCCGGGTCGACCTCCACCCGGGGGTGGCGGGCGGCGAGTTCCTCGGTGTGCGCCCAGTGCGTGGTCGCGCGCCTGCCGTCGAGCAGCCCTGCGGCGGCCAGCACGAACGCGCCCGTGCAGAGGGACGCCACGCGCGCGCCTGCCTCATGGGCCGCGCGCACCGCGTCGACCAGCCCGGCGGGCGGGGCCTCGTCGGTATCGGCGAGCGCGGGAACGATCACCGTGTCGGCGCGCGCCAGCCGGTCGAAACCGCCGTCCGGCTCCACCCGGAACCTGCCCATCCGCACCGCGTCCGGTCCGCAGAGGGCGATGTCGTACCAGGGACCGCTCACACCGGACGGGGCGGGGCCGAAGACCTCGTACGCCACGGACAGCTCGAAGTGCCGCATTCCCTCGGTGACGGCCAGCGCGACAGTGTTCACGTCCGTAATTGTACGCATGATGTCGTTCCGGACACTCGTGCGGGACGCCCGTCGACGCCAGGATTGCCACAAGAGATCAGTTCGGGTCATGCGAGAACAGGGAGAAGTCATGGAAACGGGGCTCACGGTCGCGGTGTTCGGCGCCTACGGACACACGGGGCGGTTCGTGGTGGCGGAGCTGCTCGCTCGCGGGTTCGTCCCGGTGGCCGCCGGCCGCGACGCGGACAAGCTGCGGGCCCTCGCGGAGTCCCATCCGGGGCTCGACGTCCGGCCGGCGTCGGCCGACGACCCCGCGTCGCTCGACCGCGCGCTGGCCGGTGCGGCGGCCGTGATCAACACCGCGGGGCCCTTCGCCACGACCGGCGCCCCCGTGATCGAGGCGGCCCTGCGCGCCGGGATCCCGTACGTGGACGTGGCGGCCGAGATCGAGGCCAACGTCGACACGTTCGCGCAGTTCACGGACCGCGCCCGGGCGGCGGGAACGGTGATCGTCCCCGCCATGGCCTTCTACGGCGGCCTCGGCGACCTGCTGGCCACCGCCGCGATGGGCGACTGGACGACGGCCGACGAGGCCCACATCGCGTACGGGCTGAGCAGCTGGCACCCCACGGCCGGCACCCTCGCCGCGGGCAAGGTCTCCCGAGAGCGGCGGAACGGCCGGCACGTCCGCTACACCGGGGGGCGACTGGAGTACCACGACGACGAGTTCGCGGTCCTGGAGTGGCCCTTCCCTGCCCCGATGGGTCCCCGGCCCGTCATCGGCGAGTTCACGATGGCCGACGTCGTCACCATCCCGAGCCATCTGAAGGTGCCCGAGGTGCGCACGTACATGGCGGTCGACGCGGCCCAGGACCTGTCGGCGCCGGACGCGTCGGCACCTGCCGCGATCGACGAGCTCGGCCGGTCCGACCAGACCTTCCTCGTGGACGTCGTCGTCCGCTCAGGCGACGCGGAACGCCGGGCCGTCGCGGTCGGGCAGGACATCTACGCCGTCACCGCGCCGCTCGCGGTGGAAGCGGTCGAGCGGATTCTCACCGGCCGGACCAGGACGACGGGCGTCGCCTCGGCCGGCGAGATCTTCGACGCACCGGACTTCCTCGGCGCGCTGTCCGCGCACCTGACGGTCGAGGTGCACCAGTGACGGTTTCCCTCGAAGGTCCGCGTCGGTGAGGTTCGCGCCGTGGCCGGCGCCCCATCGGCCTCGGCATCATGGGGCATCGGCATCATGGGCATCGACCGGGACAGATCGGGGAGGCCCGGCAACCGGACGGCGAGAGGGGGCCACAGGGAATGAGCAGCCAAGGACAGGCGGCCTGGGAGCTGCTCCTGCCGGCCGCCGCCGCCCCGGCGCGACGGCGCGGGCGGGCCCTCCAGGAGGCGCTGCGCGAGGCGGTGCGCTCGGGGCGGCTCGCGGCCGGGACCCGGCTGCCGTCGACGCGCGCGCTCGCGGCCGACCTGGGCGTCTCCCGGGGGCTGGTCACGGAGGCGTACGAACAGCTCACCGCCGAGGGATACCTGCGCAGCGACCGGGGCGCGGGCACATGGGTGGGTGACGCGGCAAGGGGGCGACTCGCCGGTGGGACCGGGGCGGCGGGGGAAGAGAGCGGCGGGCCCCGCCCGCTCGACGCCACGCGCGCGCGTGGAGCCCGGGGCACGTCCTCGGGCGGGCGCCGCGCGTATCCGCACCGTGCCCACGGCCAGGCCCCGGGGGCGCCCGACGTCCGGGTGGACTTCCGCCCGGGAACGCCCGACCTGTCGCTCTTCCCGCGGGCCGCCTGGTCGGCGGCGCAGCGCGCTGTCCTCGCGCGCCTCCCCCACCCGGCGCTCGGGTACCCGGACCCGCGTGGGTTGCCCGAACTGCGGGAGGCGCTGGCCGGGATGCTGACTCGGCGGCGGGGCGTGGTGGCCGATCCGGAGCGGCTCGTGGTCTGTTCGGGTGTGGCGCAGGCGTCGACCCTGCTCGGTTTCGTCCTGCGGGCGCGGGGGCTCGACGCGGTCGGCATCGAGGATCCGGGCAGCCCGGAACACGGTCGGCTGTTCGCGTCGACCGGTCTGGACACGGTGTGGCTGCCGCTCGACGAGGAGGGGCTGCGGCCGGAGCCGCTCGCCGCCTCCGGGATACGGGCGGTGGTCGTGACGCCCTCGCACCAGTTCCCGTCCGGGATCAGCTGGTCGGCGGAGCGCCGCACCGCGCTGCTCGACTGGGCACGGGCGGTGGACGGGTACGTCCTGGAGGACGACTACGACGGCGACTTCCGCTACGACCGGGCTCCCGTCGGCGCGCTCCAGGGTCTCGACCCGGAGCGGGTCGTCTACACGGGCTCGGTCAGCAAGTCGCTCGCGCCCGGTCTGCGGCTCGGCTGGATGCTCGTCCCCGAGGCGCTGCTCGCCGAGGTCGTCGAACGCAAGCGGACGATGGACCTCGGCAACCCCGTACTCGACCAGGCGGTGCTCGCCGAGTTCGTGACGCGGGGCGGGTACGACCGGCAGCTGCGCCGCTGCCAGCGCGCGTACCGGGAGCGGCGGGACGCCCTGCTCGGCGCGCTCGCGGAGCACCTGCCGGGGACCGGGGTGAGCGGCATCGCGGCCGGACTGCACGTCATCGCGCGCGTACCGGGGCGTTACGGGCCGCCGGAGCGGTTCCTCGCGCGGTCGGCGGAGGCGGGGGTGGCGCTGCGGCCACTTGAGGAGTACGGGACAGCGCGGCCCGGGGACGGGGACGTACGGCTCGTCATCGGGTACGCGCACCTGGCGCCGTCCGTCGTGGCGGACGGGATCCGGCGGGTGGCGGAGGCGGTCGGCCGGGGTGAGCCGTTCACCCCACCCGTGGCGGAGGCGGTCGGCCGGGGGTGAGCCGTTCACCCGGCCCGTGGCGTCGGAGGCCTTCGGCCCTCGGGTGATCTGTTCACGCGGGGTTCGTGTGGGCGCCGCCCCCGGCCGTTAGGCATGGGGCGACGCACCGCCCCCGCCCGGACAGCCCTCGGAGGCTCTTCCATGTCCCAGTCCGTACCCGGCAGTTCCCCCTCCCCCGCCCGCCGCAGCGTGCTGCGCGGTTCGCTCGCCGCCTCGGCGGCGCTCACTCTCGGCGGCACCGGTCTCGCCGCCCCGGCGTTCGCGCTGTCGGGCCGGCCCCGCGCCGAGTGGGGTGTGCAGACGGGCGACGTCACGACGTCCTCCGGTCTGGTGTGGGTGCGCTCGGACCGGCCGGCGCGCATGCTCGTGGAGACCTCGGCGAGCGAGTCGTTCCGGCGGGTACGCCGCCACCACGGGCCGCTGATCGGCTCGGGCTCGGACTTCACCGGCACCACCTCCCTGCGCGGTCTGCCCGCCGGCGAGCAGATCCACTACCGGGTCACCCTCGCCGACCCCGACGATCCGCGCCGGACGGGCGAGCAGATCGTCGGCACCTTCCGTACCGCCCCCGACCGGCGTCGGGACGGGGTCCGCTTCCTCTGGTCGGGGGACATCGCCGGGCAGGGCTGGGGCATCAACCCGGACATCGGCGGCTTCCGCGCGTACGAGGAGATGCGCCGCCTCGACCCGGACTTCTTCCTGTGCAGCGGCGACTCGATCTACGCCGACGGGCCCCTCCAGCCGAGCGTGACGCTGCCCGACGGGCGGATCTGGCGGAACGTCACGACGCCGGAGAAGTCGAAGGTCGCCGAGACGCTCGACGAGTACCGGGGCAACTTCCGCTACAACCTTCTCGACCACAACGTCCGCGCGTTCAACGCGCAGGTGCCCACGGTCATGCAGTGGGACGACCACGAGGTGCGCAACAACTGGTACCCGGGCCAGATCCTGGACGACGCGCGCTACGCGGAGAAGGACGTGGACGTCCTCGCCTCGCGTGCCCTGCGCGCCTTCGGCGAGTACACGCCGGTCTCCACCCTGCACGCGCGCGCGGGCGGGGGCCGGGGAGCGGGCGCGGGCTCGCGAACGGCCCGGATGCACCGCGTGGTGCGGTACGGGCCGCTGCTCGACGTGTTCGTGCTCGACATGCGCTCGTACCGTAACGCCAACTCCCCCGGGCGGCAGGCCGACGACACCACCGGCATCCTCGGTGCCGAGCAGCTCGCCTGGCTCAAGCGGGAGCTGGCCGCCTCCACCGCGGTGTGGAAGGTGCTCGCGGCGGACATGCCGCTCGGCCTGGTCGTCCCGGACGGCACGAACATCGAGGCGATCGCCCAGGGCGACCCGGGTGCACCGCTGGGCCGCGAGCTCCAGATCGCGGAGCTGCTGCGGTTCGTCAAGCACCGGCGGATCACCGGCACGCTGTGGCTGACGGCGGACGTGCACTACACCTCGGCGCAGCACTACGCGCCGGAGCGGGCGGCCTTCCAGGACTTCGCGCCGTTCTGGGAGTTCGTGTCCGGGCCGCTGGCCGCGGGCGGCTTCCCGGCGAACGCGCTCGACGCGACCTTCGGCCCGGAGCGGGTGTTCGTCCGGGCGCCCGACCGGGCCAACCTGTCGCCGATGGAGAGCCCGCAGTACTTCGGGGAGGTCGACATCGACGGCCACAGCGGCGAACTGACGGTCCGTCTGCGGGCCGAGGGCGGCACGGTGCTGTTCAGCAAGGTGCTGCGACCGGGTCGCGTCGGGCAGTAGCACCTGGTCAGAGGTGGTGCGGGACCCCGGTGCCGGGTGATTGTCAGTGCCGGGTCCTAACGTCGTTTCCATGACGCGATCCGTACAGGCACTCGCCTATGTCCGTCCTTCCGCGCTGGAGTCCACGGGCTCCGGCCGGCTGCTCGGTCTGGAGACGGCGGGGGGACTCACGCCCCGGGGGGCCGAGGCCCATCCCCGCTTCTTCTCCGGCTTCCTGGCCTCGCCGCAGGTGGCCGCCCGCGGTCTGCTCGCGGTCGCCGATGTGGCCGCGGCCCGCTACCACCAGCGGATACGGCCCGGGTCGCTCGACCCGGTGGTGACGGGGAACGGGGACCGGCTGCGGTTCGAGTCGTTCTCCGGTTGCGGCGGGGTGTACGCGCGCCTGGACGTGCTCGACGAGGGGCTCGGCGGTACGGAGACGGGGCACGGCACCACCAACGTCGATGTCAACAACCCGCTGCGCGAGGCGCTGTCGCGGATGTCGGGGGACGATCCGCTGCATCTGCGGGTGGGTCCGGAGGAGATGGCGGTGACCACGCTCGCGGGGGCGGTCGTGGAGAAGAAGGTCCCGCTGCCGGACCGCTGGCTGCGGGGCTTCGCCGAGGCGCAGGTCGCCTCCGCCCGGTTCGATCTGCGGGCCGAGCTGAGCGGGACCGAGGCGGTCCGCTTCCTCCGGTCCCTGCCGCGCAACCAGGCCCGTGGGCGCGGTCCGCTGTGGATCACGCAGTCCGGCCGGACCCTGCGTCCGACGACCCGGCCGGGAGCCGGCGCGGTGTGCCTGCCGGGGCCGGACCGGCTCGTCGCCCTGGAGCGGGTGCTGCGGCACGCGACGGGTCTGCGGGTGTACGGGCCGGTGCCGGACGGGACCCTGGCCACGGCGAGCGCCTGGGAGGTGATCCTGCCGGGCATGCGGCTCACGCTGACGCTGTCGCCGGACCCCGCGCGGGGCTTCTCCGGCGAGGGCGGGGTCCTGGAGGCCCTGGCGACGGAGGAGGCGGCGCAGGACGCCGAGCTGGTCGCGGTCCTTCTCGCCTGGGAGCCCCGGATCGACCCGGCCGACCTCGCGGCACAGGCGGGGCTCACCGTCGACCGGGTGCGGGCGGCGCTGACCCGGCTCGGCACGGCCGGCCGCGTGGGGTACGACGTGGCGGACGCGGCCTACTTCCACCGGGAGCTGCCGTACGACGCGGACCGCGCCGAGCGGCACAACCCGCGCCTGGTGAGCGCCCGTCGGCTGGTCGCGGAGGGCGCGGTGACCCTCGAAGGCGACCTGGCGACGGTGGCCTCGGGCGAACGGCGCTACCGGGTACGGGAGTCGGACGGGGTGCTGAGCTGCACCTGCCAGTGGTGGGCCGACTACCGGGGACGGCGGGGGCCGTGCAAGCACGCACTCGCGGTCCGGATGGTCCGGCGGGGCGCGACGGCCGACCGCGCCTGGGGCGATGTCGGGGTCGATGTCCAGGTCGAGGCCGGGGTCGAGGCCGGCGGGGCGACGGGCGCCGGGGCGGCGCGATGACGGGGAACGGCGGGGCGAGGGGGAACGACGCGGTGACGGGGAACGGCGGGGGGACCGGGGTGGCGAACACCCTGGTGAACAGGGTGATGGACAGCATGATGATCAAGGTGAGGAACACCATGGCGCGTGGGGCGGGGACCGACACGGGGAACGATGCGGGGAGCACGAGCGGCAAGGCGGACGACACCCCGGTCGAGAAGCTGATCGAAGCGGTGCGCGCGGGGCGCGCCCACGAGGTGCCGAGGTTGCTGGAGCCCCTCGACGCCACCGCCCGGAAGGCCGCCCTCGCGCAGTTGAAGGCGGTGCGCTCCGAGGTTCGCGCCTGGGACTGGAAGCGGTGGAACGAGGCGACCGCCGTCCGGCGCGCCCTGTACGTGGCGGGTGCCGGCTGTCAGACCGGCGCGGCCGCGGCGGCGACCTGGCTCGGTGGGCGGGACCTGCTGAGCTGGCGCTCCGAGGACGGCGTCCTGGTCCTCTCGGTGCTCGCCGACCGGGACCGGGCGTGGACGGCGGACGTGGCGCACCGGCTCGCCGCGCGCCCGACCGTGGCGGAGAACAGTTACGGCCTGATCCACGGACTCGTGGAGCGCTCCGGTTGCGCGGTGCCCGCGACCGACGGCTATGTCCTCGCCTGGACCCGGCAGATCACCGACTCGCGGCTTCTGGAGCGGCTCCGGGAGGACCCGCACACGCCGGTGCTCGTGCCGCACGCGCTCGCGATGGCCGAGACGCCCGACCGGCTGACCTGGTCGGTCGGCCCCGAGGCGCCGACGCACTGGCCGACCGCGTTGGCGACCCTCGTCACGGAGGGGGTGCTCGACCGGGCCCAGGTCGTGGACCTGTGCGTCTCCCGGCTGCTGCGCGGCGGTCGTGCCCGGGACCTGCGGTTCCCGCTGGACGTACTGCGGCTCGTCGAGCCGAACGCAGCCGAGCGCCGGGAGCGGGTCCCGGACTGGATCGGGATGACGGCCGACGCGCCGTCCCCGGTCGCGGGGTACGCGCAGGAGGTCCTGGCGGGCCTCGCCGCCGAAGGGGCGCTGGCGACCGGGGCGCTGGTCGAGATGACGGGCGGGGTGCTGTTCCGTACCGAGAAGAAGCTGGTGCGGGCCCAGTTGACGCTGGTCGGCAAGGTGCTGGCGCGGGAGCCGGGTGTGGCGGACGAGCTGCTGCCCGCCGTGGCGGAGGCCTTCGGGCACGAGGACACCACGATCCAGGAGCGGGCCCTGAAGCTGGTGGGCCGTCATGTGGCGGCGGTGGACGCCTCCGTACGTGGTGAGCTCGCCGAACAGGCCGGTCTGCTGAGTCCGGTGCACCGTCCGACCGCCGTCGAGCTGTTCGGGGAGGCCCTGGAGGTGGAGTCCGGGACTCCGTACGAGGAGATCCTGCCGCCGGTGCCCGAGCGGGAGGCGGTCGCTCCGCCGGCGACGACGGTCGAGGCCCTGGTGGAGGAGCTGCTGACGAAGGGGCAGTCCCAGGACCCGTCCGCGTTCGAGCGGACGCTCGACGGTCTGGTGCGGCTCGCGCGGCGGGACCGGGCGGGGCTGGAAGCGGCGGTGCGGGAAGCGTTCCCGACGGAGCACTGGCAGCACCAGCACTACTTCACCCACGACACCCATGGGGCGGAGGTGGTACTCGCGGGGCTGCTCGGGCTGCTGCCGGGGTGGCGCGTCGACTCCGGCCGGGCGAAGGGGAACGACCGGAATGCCTGTCACCACGAGGCGCTGTCGGGGATCCTGAGCGCGCGCCTCTGGGAGGCCGCCGGCCTGGTGGGCACGGACGCGCTGCCGTTCCTGCTCGCCGCACCGACCGTGCACACCGGCGAGATCGCCCCGCTGATGCTGGTGGAGCGGCTGAGGGTCTACCGGGACGCGGGCGTCGAGCCCGCCCCGGCCGACTTCGCCCAGGCTCTGCTGCGGGTCGGGCGGATGGACTCGTCGGCCGGGCGGGCGGCCGAGGAGGCGGAGGCGCTCGGCACGCGGGCAGGGCGGCGGCTCGCCGCGTGGCTGCGGACGGAGGAACCCCTGGGGGTGAGGGTGCGGCTCCTCGCCAGGGGGAAGGACCGGGCCTCGCAGAAGTGGTGGCTGACGGACCGGATCGTCGTCGAGATCGACGGGCGCGCCGTGGTGCGCAAGGAGTTCCCGGCTGCGTTCCGGTGGCTGGGCGGCGAGTTGCAGGCGACTCCTCGACGCTGTTACCACTGGGTGGACACGCGGGCGCACTGGGCCGCGGCATTGCCGGTCGACCGTGAATTCGTGGCGACCTGCGTCCTGTCCTCCCTCGCTTCGGGGGCCGACGGGGACCAGCGCGGAATGACCGAGCCGCTCACCGCGCTCGCCGAGGCCGGCGGTCCGGTCGGCCGGGCCGTCCCTCTCGCCCTGGCGTTCGGTCTGGGCTGCCAGGACCCGGACGACCGGCTGCGCGCGGTGGACGCGCTGCTCGTCCTGGCGTCGCGGGGCGACCTGGATGCCGGGCGGCTCGGCACGGAGCTCGCTTGGCTGGTCGCGGAGGGCTCGGTGAAGCCGAACCGGCTGGCGGACGCGCTCCGGACGACGGCTGCCACGGGTGCGTACGCCACGGTCTGGGCGGTCCTGGAGCCGATGCTGCCGGAGCTGCTCGGAGCGGAGAAGCCGATACGTGGCCTGGGCGAGGTGCTCGCGGTCGCGGCGGACTGTGTGGAGCGGTGCGGGGCCGGCGGCGAAGTGGCCGGGCTCGACGTGGTGGCCTCGGCGCGCGGTGCCTCGCAGTTCGTCGTCCAGGCGAAGCGGCTGTCGAGCGCGCTCCGCCAGGGGGTCGATCAACCTCTGACAGAAACGGTCTGAATCGTTCTTTAAGCCGCTAGATGGGCGCTTAACCCGTCAGTCACAAAGCGTTCGTGATCACGCAACACCACTGGGTCACAGTGAGGTCATGACCGATGTGACGTCTTCGAAGAGTGCCCGCCGTCCGCACCACTGGCGGCACGACCTGATCGAGCTCGCCGCGCTGTTCACCGCAGTGGTGGTGGCCGACACGATCGCCAAGACCATCGCCAAGGGGCCCGACGGCCCCTATCTCCTGGTGTTCTCGGCGATCGCGCTGGCCGCCACCGCCGGCTTCCACACCTGGTGGGCGCGGAGGCACAGTCATGCGAGCCATGCCCCGCCCGCCGGTGACACCGGCGGGCACTCCACCGTGACCGTCCCCGCGAAGACCGAAGGGGAGCACGGGGAGGCGGGGTCCGTGGTGCCCGTCGAGACCGCGCTGTGGCGGATGCGGACCACCGTCGCGGACACGCCGGGCAGCCTCGCCGCCCTGTGCACGGTCCTCGCCCGTCTCGGCGTGGACATCCTCACCCTCCAGACGCATCCGCTCGCCGACGGCACGGTCGACGAGTTCCTGCTGCGCGCCCCCGCCGATCTCTCCGCCCACGCCCTCACCCGTGAGACGGCGGCGGCCGGCGGCCGCGACACCTGGACCGAGCGGGCCGATGCCCACGACCTGGTGGACACGCCCACCCGGGTCCTCGGCCTGGCCACCCGTACGGCGCTCGACGCGGCCGAACTTCCGCTCGCGCTGCGCCAGCTCCTGGGCCGCTGCACCCTCCACTCCGTGCCCGCCGTCTCGCTCACCGGCCGTCCCACCGGTGAACACGCCCCGGTGGAGGGCGTCCTGGAGGAGACCGTGATGCGGCTGCGCGACCCCAACGGCGGCACGCTCATCGTGGAGCGGCCCTACCTCCCCTTCACTCCGACCGAGTTCGCCCGGGCCCGCGCCCTCGTGGAGCTCGACGCGCGCCTCGGCCACCGTGTCCCGCGCAGCCAGGACGTGCTGACCCTGCCCGAGGGCAACGAGATCACCGTCCGCCGCGCCGACCAGCGCGACCTGTCCGCCGCGCGTGCCATGCACGACCGCTGCTCGGCCCGCACCCTGGGCCTGCGCTACCACGGCCCCGTCGGCGACGCGGACCGCTACCTCGACCATCTGCTCAGCCCCCGCTTCGGGCGCACCCTCGCCGTGCAGACCACCTCAGGCCGTCTGGTCGCCCTCGGGCATCTGCTCTGGGACGGCGACGAGACGGAGGTTGCGCTGATGGTGGAGGACGACTGGCAGCGGCGCGGCATCGGCTCCGAGCTCCTCGGCAGGTTGGTGGCGATGGCCGAGGAGGCCGGCTGCGCGAGCGTGTACGCCGTGACCCAGTCGTCCAACACCGGGATGGTGGCCGCCATGCGGGCGCTCAACCTGCCCCTCGACTACCAGATCGAGGAGGGCACCCTGGTGATCACAGCCCGGCTGGCCTCGGCACCGCGACCGGCCGCCCGCCCGCAGCACCAGGAACAGCCGCAGGAACTGCCGCACGAAGGGGTGCGGCGGGCGGAGCGCTGAGCGCCTGGGTCAGGTCCCGCCACAGGTCCTCGACGTCCTCGAGACCGACCGACATCCGCAGCAGGCGGTCGCTGACGCCCGCCGAGCGCCGGTCTCCCTCGGCCACGATGCGGTGGCTTATGGAGGCCGGGTGCTGGATGAGGGTGTCGACGCTGCCGAGGCTGACGGCGGGGGTGATGAGCCGGACGCCGGCGATGACGTCGTGCGGGTCGCCGTACACCTCGAAGGCGATCATGGCGCCGCCGATCCGCGGGTAGTGGACCCGCGCGATCCGGGGGTCGGTGGCGAGCCGTCGTACGAGCTCCGCCGCCGTGCCGGACGCCGCACGCACCCGTACCGGCAAGGTGGAGAGACCGCGCAGCAGCAGGTATCCGGCGAGCGGGTGCAGCACTCCGCCGGTGGCGAAGCGGACCTGGCGGAGGGTGCGGGCGAACTCCTCGTCGCAGGCGACGATGCCGCCCATGACGTCGCCGTGTCCGCCGAGGTACTTGGTCGCGCTGTGCAGGACGATGCGGGCGCCCTGCTCGACCGGACGCTGGAGCACGGGCGTGGCGAAGGTGTTGTCGACCAGGAGCGGCACGGAGCCGCAGGAGTGGGCGAGGGCGCGGATGTCCGCCTCGGCGAGGGTCGGGTTGGCGGGGGACTCCACCATGACCAGGCCGGTGTCGGGCCGGATCGCCGCCGCGACGCCCGCCGGGTCGGTCCAGGTCACCTCGGTGCCGAGCAGCCCGGCGTCCAGGAGGTGGTCGCTGCAGCCGTACAGCGGACGGACCGCGACGACATGGCGCAGGCCCTGGCTCGCCCGGGCGAGGAGGACGGCGGTGAAAGCCGCCATGCCGCTGGCGAAGGCGACGGCCGCCTCGGCGCCCTCGAGGCGGGCGAGGGCCTCCTCGAAGCGGGCGACCGTGGGGTTGTCGAGCCGGGCGTAGACCGGCGGCCCGTCGAGCCGGGCTCCGGTGGTGGCGAACTCGTCGATCCGGGCGGCCTCCGCCCGGGCGTCGTACGAGGGGTAGGTGGTGGACAGGTCGAGCGGCGGGGCGTGCAGACCGAGCGAGGCGAGGTCTTCGCGGCCGGCGTGCACGGCTTCGGTGGCGAGGGCTCTCGGGGTGGCCGAGGGGCCGTAGTCCATGGCGTCCATGGCGGCACTGTGAACGGATACCGGGAAGTAGCGGGAAATCGCCGTGCTACGTTCGCCAGATGGCCGATTCTGTCGTACTGGACGCGGTCGATCTGCACATTCTTCGCCTCCTGCAGAACGACGCCCGGACCACCTACCGTGAGCTCGCCGCCGAGGTCGGAGTGGCACCCTCCACCTGCCTGGACCGGGTGGCGCGTCTCCGCCGCACGGGTGTGATCCTCGGACACCAGCTACGACTAGATCCGGCCAAACTCGGCCGAGGGCTTGAAGCACTCCTTCTCGTCCAGGTCCGGCCGCACCGGCGGGAACTCATCGGTCCGTTCGTCGACCGGATCCGGGCCCTGCCGGAGTCCCGGGCGCTCTTCCACCTGACGGGACCCGACGACTACCTGGTGCACGTGGCCGTCGCGGACCCCGCCGACCTGCAACGACTCGTACTCGACGAGTTCACCTCACGCCGCGAGGTGGCACGCGTCGAGACCCGGCTGATCTTCCAGCAGTGGGAGTGCGGCCCACTTCTCCCGCCCTCTTCGAGCCCCTCCTTGTCAGCCGACTGAACCCTGACGAGGGTGACGCGGGCCCGCCGGAGGCGCCAGGATGACCCCCATGCCAGAGACTTCCAGCAGCCCGCTGCCCCGCCAGGTCGCCGACGAACACGTCGACGCACTCATCGCCCTCGACCCGATCACCGGTACGTACCTGGGAGTCAAGGAGAGCGCCGGACTGCTGCCCGACTTCTCGCCGGCCGGCCAGCGGGCCGTGGCCGACCTCGCCCGCCGTACGCTCGCCCGGCTCGACGAGGCGGAGCGCTCCCCGGGCGCGGACAGCGAGGCCGAGCGGCGGTGCGCCCGTCTGCTGCGGGAGCGCCTGACGGCGGAACTCGCCGTGTACGAGGCCGAGGAGGGTCTCTGTGCGGTCAGCAACATGCGCTCGCCCGCGCACAGCGTCCGCATCGTGTTCACCGTGACGCCGACGGATACCGAGGAGGACTGGGTGGCGGTCGCCGCCCGGCTGCGCGCGGTCCCGGCCGCCCTGGAGGGCTACCGTTCCTCGCTCGCGCTCGGCCTCGAGCGCAAGCTCTTCGGCGGGCCGCGCCCCACCGCCACCTTCGTCGACCAGCTCACGGAGTGGGCGGGTGCGGAGAGCGGAAAGCCGGGCTGGTTCGAGGAGTTCGCCGCCGCGGCCCCCGCCACGCTGCCCGAGGACCTGCGCGCCGAGCTCGCGAAGGCGGGCCGGGGCGCCACGGAAGGCGTCACGGCGCTGCGGGACTGGATGCGGGACGCGTACGCCCCGGCCGTCGCGGACGCCCCGGACACGGTGGGCCGCGAGCGCTACCAGCGCTGGACCCGCTTCTTCAACGGCACCGACCTGGACCTCGACCAGGCGTACGCGTACGGCTGGGCCGAGTACCACCGGCTGCTCGGCGAGATGCGGGCCGAGGCCGAGCGGATCCTGCCGGGCTCCGACCCCTGGGAGGCGCTCGCCCACCTCGACGAGCACGGCACCCACATCGAAGGGGTGGAGGAGGTCCGGGTCTGGCTCCAGGAACTCATGGACGAGGCCATCGAGGCCCTCGACGGCACCCACTTCGAACTCGCCGACCGCGTACGGCGGGTGGAGTCCCGTATCGCCCCGCCGGGCGGCGCCGCCGCGCCGTACTACACCGGCCCGTCCGAGGACTTCTCGCGCCCCGGCCGCACCTGGCTCCCGGTGGACGGCACGACCCGCTTCCCGGTCTACGACCTGGTGTCGACCTGGTACCACGAGGGCGTCCCCGGCCACCACCTCCAGATCGCGCAGTGGGTGCACGTCGCCGACCGCCTCTCCCGCTACCAGGCGACCATCGGCAAGGTCAGCGCCAACTCCGAGGGCTGGGCGCTCTACGCGGAGCGCCTCATGGACGAACTCGGCTTCCTGCCCGACGCGGAGCGGCGTCTCGGCTACCTCGACGGGCAGATGATGCGCGCGTGTCGGGTGATCGTGGACATCGGCATGCACCTGGGTCTGGAGATCCCGGCGGACTCGCCGTTCCACCCGGGCGAGCGGTGGACGCCCGAGCTCGCCCAGGAGTTCTTCCAGCGGCACAGCAGCCGCCCGCCGTCCTTCGTCGAGAGCGAGATGACCCGCTATCTGTCGATGCCGGGCCAGGCCATCGGCTACAAGCTGGGCGAGCGTGCCTGGCTGCTCGGCCGCGCCAACGCGCGGGCGGCGCACGGCGACGCGTTCGACGCGAAGGCCTGGCACATGGCGGCCCTCTCGCAGGGGCCGCTGGGCCTCGACGACCTGGTCGACGAGCTCTCGCGCCTCTGACGCGTCGGGGATGAGATTCCCCGGCCGATCACTTGATCGACCGGGGAATCCCCTGCTATCTGTCGTTCATGACCTCCGAGTACACCCCCGACGCCACCGACTGGCGCATCCTCGAAGCCCTCCAGTCCGAGGGCCGCGCCAGCTTCGCCGAGCTCGCCCGTACGGTGTCGATGTCGCCGTCCGCGGTGACCGAGCGGGTGCGGCGCCTGGAGGAGGCGGGGGTGATCACCGGATACACGGCGATCGTCGACCAGGACCGGCTCGGGCTGCCGATCCTCGCGTTCGTACGGCTCCGCTATCCGCACGGCAACTACAAGCCGTTCCACGACCTGCTCGGGACCACGCCGGAGGTCCTGGAGGCGCACCACGTCACCGGCGACGACTGCTTCGTCCTCAAGGTCGCCGCGCGTTCCATGAAGCACCTGGAGGCGATCTCCGGGAAGATCGCCACGCTCGGCTCGGTGACCACCAGCGTGGTCTACTCCTCGCCGCTCCCCCGGCGTTCCCTCAGCCGCTGAGTGCCGCGCCGCACGGGCCTCGGCCACTGAGCTCGGGCCCCTCGGGTCTCAGCCGCCGAGCGCGTCCCCGCCGGTGCGCAGCCGTACCGTCGAGCCGTGCCGCGCCTTGACGAGCTCCAGCTGGGCCGGGATCCGGCGGCGCAGGTCGCCGACGTGGCTGACGATGCCGACGCTGCGGTCGCGCTCGCGCAGCGAGTCGAGGACGTCGAGGACCTCGTCGAGCGTCTGCTCGTCGAGGCTGCCGAAGCCCTCGTCGATGAAGAGGGTGTCGAGCCGTACGCCGCCCGCCTCGTCCGTGACGACATCGGCGAGACCGAGGGCGAGGGCGAGGGAGGCGAAGAAGGTCTCGCCACCGGAGAGCGTGGCCGTGTCGCGCTCGTTGCCGGTCCAGGCGTCGACGACGTGCAGGCCGAGGCCGGCCCGCTTGCCGCCGGAGCGCGCGTCGGAGTGGACGAGGGTGTAGCGGCCGGAGGACATCCGCTGGAGGCGGGCGGTCGCGGCGGCCGCGACCTGTTCGAGACGGGCGGCCAGGACGTACGACTCCAGGCGCATCCGGCGCTCGTTCTCGGCCGAGGTGCCGGCGGTGAGGGCGGCGAGGCGGGCCACCCTGTCGTACTCCTCGCGCAGCGGGCCGAGGCGGCGGACCTCGGTGAGGGCCTGCCGGGAGATCCCGGCGAGGGCGGTGGCCCGTTCCCGGGCGGCGGCCAGGGCCGAATCGGCCTCGCGGAGCGCGCGTTCGGCCGCCGCGTGGGCGGCGGACGCCGCCGCGGGGTCGGCGGGCGGAAGAGCGGCGGCGGCCGCGGTGCCGGGCTCGGCGAGCCGGTCCGCGACGGCGGCGGCCTCGGCCTGCCAGGCGTCCACGCGCTGCTGGTGGTCCCGGCGCTCGCCCTCACGGAGGAGCGCGGCAGACGCCTCGGCAGGGGTGGCGAAGCCCGCGCGGTAGGCGGCGTCCGCGAGCCGGTCGTCGGCCTCCTTGAGGCGCTGGGCGGCGAGTTCGGCGGTACGTACGGTCCCGGTGGCGTCGACCAGGAGGGCGATCCGCCGTTCGAGGAGGGTGGCGTGTTCGGCCACGGTGGCGAACGCGCCGCGCCCCCGGGTGAGTTCCTCGTCGAGCGCGGCCTGTTCGCGGTCCAGGGCCTCGCGCCGCGAGGTCCGCGCGGCGACCCGCCGCTCGGCCTCCCGCTGCGCGCCGACCCGCTCCTCGTACTCCCGCTCGGCCCGCGCGAGCGTCTCCCGCGCGCTGTGGGTCTGTCCGGCGAGCGCGCGCGCCTCGGCGTGGAGGCGGGTCAACTCCTCGACCTCAAGGGCCAGTTCGTCGGCCGTCGGCTCGGGTGAACCGGTCGGGGCGCCCGCCAGGACCTCGGCCCGGGCCGTGGACCAGGACTCGTGGGTGACGGCCAGTTCGCGCTCGGCGGCCGTACGGGCCTCCTCCGCGCCGGTGTAGGCGGCATAGGCGGCGTCCTCCGTGGCGCGGTCGACATGATCGGCGGTGGTGCGGGCGGGTGCCGGGTGGGCGGTGGAGCCGCAGACCTGGCAGGGGTCGCCCGGGGCGAGGGTGACCGCGAGTTCGGCGGCGATGCCCTCCAGGCGGCGGGACTTGACGTCGAGCCAGCTCTCGTGGGCGGTGTTCCGGCGCTCGCGGGCGTCCGCGAGGCGCGCCTCCGCCGCGCGGGTGTCCTCGGCGAGGGTGTCACGGCGGCGGGCCGCGTAGAGCCGGCGCCGGGCGGGGTCGAGGCGGCCGGCGAGGTGTTCGGCGCGGGCAGCGGCGTCCCGGGCGGCCTCGACGTGCTCGGTGAGCGCGGCGCGGCGCGGTTCCCAGCCGGCGAGCCAGTCGGCGGTGTCGCGAAGGACGTCGTCGTCGGCGCGTGCCTCGCGCGCGAGGACGGCACGTTCGTCACCGATCGTGGCGGCGCGGCGCTCGGCGCGGCGGGCCGCCTCCAGGCCGCCGAGGTCCTCGCGCAGCCGGTGTTCGAGGGCGGAGAGGTGCTCGGCCCCGGCGTCGGCGAGGTCGGGGGGCAGCTGGGCGCGGGAGCGTGCGCGGGCGGCGTACGCGGTGGCGTGCTCGCGCTCGGCGTCCTGGCGCAGTCCGAGCGCGGGGGCCACCCGGTCCGCCTTCAGGCTGCGGTCGAGGGCGGCCTGGAGGCGGTCGCGCTCGGGGGTGTGGGCGGTGAGCCGCTCGTGGCGCAGGAGCGCGTCGGCGTGTCGGGCCTGGCGTGCGGCCAGGTCGTTCTCGGCGTCGAGCGTGGCGCGCGCCGCGGCCTGCCGGGACTCGGCCGCGTCGAGCCGTACGCGCGCGATGTCGAGTGTTTCGCGGGCCTCCGTACGGGCGACGGCGGCCCAGCCGAGCACCGCGTCGGCGACGCCGGGGTCGCCGGGCCGCCCCTCGACGGAGGTACGGGCGACGGCGAGGCCCCCGGCGGCCTGGCCCATCCGGTGGGCGAGGGCGAGAAGGCGCTCGTCGCCCTCCTCGACCTGCTGCTGTGCGGCACGCCGCAGTTCGGCGAGGCGCTCCTCCACGGCGGCGAAGCGGCGGGTGTCGAAGAGGCGGCCGAGGAGCTTGCCCCGGGCCTCGGCGTCGGCGCGCAGGAAGCGGGCGAAGTCGCCCTGCGGGAGGAGGACGACCTGGCAGAACTGCTCGCGGCTCATGCCGACGAGCTGGGTGATCTCCTCCCCTATCTCCTGGTGGGAGCGGCTCAGGCCGTTCCACGCGCGCGTGGCGGGGTCGTACTCGCGCAGCCAGGTCTGGGCCTTCTCGGTGGTGAAGCCGCCGCCGCGCTTCTTGGGGCGCTGCTGGGCCGGGCGCCGGGTGATCTCCAGGCGCCGCTCCCCCACGGTCAGTTCGAGGACGACCTCGGTGGACGTGCCGACGGGGGCGTGGTCGCTGCGCAGGGAGGCGCCGGGGGTCTGGCGGACGCCGGGCACGCTTCCGTACAGGGCGAAGCAGACCGCGTCGAGGACGGAGGTCTTGCCGGCGCCGGTCGGCCCGTGGAGGAGGAAGAGCCCGGCGGAGGACAGGGCGTCGAAGTCGACGGTCTGCGTGCCGCCGAAGGGGCCGAACGCGGTGATCTCCAGGCGGTGCAGCCTCACCGGCCCACCTCGCGCTCGGCCGTGTCGACCCGTACGTCGTCGAAGGCGCCGTACAGGACCGTCCGCTCGGGCCCGTCGAGGGCCGAGCCGCCGCGGACGTGGGCCACGAAGTCCTCCGCGATCTGCTGGTCGGTGCGGTCCCGGAGCCGCTGGGCGTAGGAGGCGTCCGGGTCGTCCCCGGTGCGCTCGGGGTCGAAGACCAGGTTCAGGGTGTGGGGGAAGCGTGCGGTGAGCCGGGCCATCGGCTCGGCGGGGCGCACGGGGTCGGTGAGCGTGGCCTCGACCCACGACTGCTCATGGGGCGTGAGCGCGGGGTCGTCGAGGAGGTCGTCGAGCCGCCCCCTGATCCGGGCGAGGGGGCGCGGGACGGGGCAGTCGAGCCGCTCGGCGCCGGTGATCGCCCCGTCGGGACCGGTCGGGCCCAGGTCGACGAGCCACATGGTCTTGCGGTGGTCGGCCTCGGAGAAGGAGTACGCGAGAGGGGAGCCGGAGTAGCGCACGCGCGGGGTGACGGTCTGGCTGCCGTGGAGGTGGCCGAGGGCCACGTAGTCGACGCCGTCGAAGATCCCGGTGGGGACGGCGGCGACGCCGCCGACGGTGATGTCCCGCTCGCTGTCGCTGGGCGCGCCCCCGGCGACGAAGGCATGGGCGAGGACGACGGAACGGGTGCCGGCGGCCCGGCCTGCGAGGTCGGCGCGGACCCGGTCCATGGCGGCGGCGAGGACGGCCTCGTGGCCGGCCTTCTCGGCGCCGAGCCGTTCCCGGACGAGGGCCGGTTCGAGGTAGGGCAGGCCGTAGAGGGCGACGTCGCCGTGGTCGTCGGTGAGGACGACGGGGGTGCCGATGCCGGCCGGGTCGGTACGGAGATGGATACCGGCGCGCTCCATGAGTCCGGCGCCGACGCCGAGGCGGCGGGCCGAGTCGTGGTTGCCGGAGATCATGACGGTGGGCACCCCGGCCTCGGCGAGCCGGTGCAGGGCTCTGTCGAACAGCTCGACGGCGGGCAGCGGGGGCACGGCCCGGTCGTAGACGTCACCGGCGACGAGGACCGCGTCGACCTCGTGCGCGTGGACGGTCGCCACGAGGTGGTCGAGGAAGGCGGCCTGTGCGTCGAGGAGGCCGACACGGTGGAAGGACCGGCCGAGATGCCAGTCCGAGGTGTGCAGGAGCCTCACGATGCCGTCCCACCCCGCATGTGCGTCGCTCCTCGCCGCTGGTTCCCGTACGTGTGCGCCCACCACGCTATCCCGCCGGGGGGTGTGGTCGGGGCCGTACGGGACGGGCCGTCGGGGGCGGTACGGGCTGCGCGGTCGGAGGTTCGGGCGCGCCGGACGGAGGGTGCCGGTCGGGCCTCGCCCGTCATGTGTTCACCCGTCAGGCGTCCCCGTACGCCTCGCCGCCCAGTTCGAGCGAGGCCGTGCCCGCCGTGGCGTCCGCGAGCCAGGCGCGGAAGGCGGGGACGTCCGAGTCCGGGAGGCCGATCTCGATGGTGACGGCGTCGGTGTAGCGCACGTCACGGACGGCCCGCCCGGTCGCCCGCAGGTCGTTCTCCAGCTTGCCCGCGCGCTGGTGGTCGACGGTGACGGTGGCGAGCCGGAAGCGCTGCCGGGTCACTGTGCCGAGCGCGTCGAGGGCCTCGCCGACCACCCCGCCGTACGCGCGGATGAGGCCGCCCGCACCGAGCTTCACGCCGCCGTAGTAGCGGGTGACGACGGCGGCGACGTACCGCATCTCGCGACGCAGGAGCATCTGCAGCATCGGGACGCCGGCCGTGCCGCCCGGCTCGCCGTCGTCGCTCGCCTTCTGGACGGACGCGTCGGCGCCGAGGACGTACGCGAAGCAGTTGTGGGTGGCGGTCGGGTGCTCCTTGCGGATGCGCGCGACGAACTCCTGCGCCTCCCGCTCGTCGGCGACGGGCGCGAGCGCGCAGAGGAAGCGCGAGCGGTTGATCTCGGTCTCGTGCACACCCTCGCGGGCCAGCGTGCGGTACTGCTCCTGCATCCGGCCAGCCTACGTTCCGCCCGGCCCCGCCCTCTCCGCCGGCCGCTCCGGGAGCGCCAGGGGTGTCCGGCGGCCCGGGCACGATCCGCCGGGCAACCCCCTACGTCCCCTCCGCCTCGCGTTCCCCGGCGGCCGGTTCGGGCGGGGTCGCGAGGCCGGCGTAGGGCAGGGCGCGCAGGGCCAGGGCCCAGCCGAGGCGGGCCTCGCCCGACTCGCTGGAGCGGCCGGTGAGCTCGGAGATGCGGCCGATGCGGTTGAGGACGGTGTTGCGATGGCAGTAGAGCTGGTCGGCGGCCCGGGAGGCCGAGCAGCCGTGGTCGAGCCAGGCACGGAGGGTGGTGAGGAGCGCGGCCCGCTCGCCGCCCGTGGCGAGCACCGGGCCGAGGTGGACGGTGACGATGCGCTCGGCGATGTCGGTGCGCCCGCTGAGCAGCACCTGGGCCAGCCGGTCGTCGAAGACGCCGACCTCGCCGCTGCCCGCGGGAAGGGTACGGAGGGTCTGCTCCGCGAGTCGCAGGGCGCGTCCCGCCTGGGAGAGACGCTCGAACTCCGGCGAGACGCCCGCGGTCGCCCCGGTCCGCTCGCGCAGGGCCGCGAGGAGCGCGCGCGTGGCCGGGTCGGCTCCGCCGCACGGGGCGGCCGCCGTGGACCGCCCGGCGGGCGCGTCGCGGCGGGGCAGCCGGACGATCCCGGCGTACCGGCCGGAGCGGGGCCGCCAGTACGACCACATGCCCTGGGCCTCCAGGACCGGCGCCGGGTGCGGCGGGGCGGCCGGATCCTGGGCGGCGACCACGACGACGTAGCGGTCGACCGCGGGGACGCCCAGCGCGGCCGCGGCGGCCGAGGCGACGGCGGGGTCGTCGGCGCGCCCGTCGAGCAGCGCCTCGAAGAGGGCGACGCGCCGGGTGTCCTGGCGGCTCTGGAGTTCCAGCTGGGCGATCCGGTACGCGTCGGCCATCGCGACCGAGTAGCGGTCGATGGTCTCCCAGACGCCGCTCGCCATGTCGAGCTCGATGTCCCGGCTGTCGGACTCGCGCCCGGCCCGCACCCGGAGGTACTCGGCCATGACCTGCCAGAGGACCCGGCCGCCGCGCCGGTAGGCCTGGAGCACGGTGTCGAGCGGCACCCCTTGCTCGGCGCGGCGGCGGCCGGTCTCGCGGGCCGCCCACTCGAAGTCGCCGCCGGTCGCGGCGAGGCCGCCGAAGTCCTCCAGCGCCCGCAGCAGGTTGTCCCGGCAGATCTCCCAGAGGTCCTCGCGGGTGACGGGCGCGCCGGAGGCGTACGTGCCGGAGTGGGCGCGGATGTCGTCGACGGCGCGGTCGGTGAGCCGGTCGATGTCGACGAGCATCGCCGTGGCGAGGGCACGGCGCAGCGCACCGGAGCCACCGGTCCCGCTCAGCGGGGTGTGGACTCCACCGGAGCCGGTCTGAGGGATGTGGGGCCCGCCGGAGCCGGAAAGGGGGGTGCGCGGTCCGCCGGAGCCGCCCCGGGGTGCGCCGGAGCCGCCCGCGCGACCCGGGGAGGTGCGGCTTCCGCCGGAGCGCGCCCCCGGGGGTTCGCCGGGTGCGGCCGAGCTGTGCGTCATGGCTCGCACCGTAGCGCCGGAATTTGGCGAATGCCACGGGCCGGGCGGGACGGCGGGGCCGCTGCCCAGCTCGGCGGGTCACATGGTGGGCACCTGCACATGGCTTCCGGACGGGGTCGCGACGGATTCTGTGCCGTGTCACCGATCGTCAACAGAGCTGTTGACTCCGCGTACCTGGAGCGTGTCATGTCACTGAGCGTCGCCGGCGTCCTGGGCGAGTCCGCCCGCCACTTCCCCGACCGGATCGCGGTCGTGGAGGGCGCGACCCGGCTCACCTACGGCGAGCTGTGGACGGAGGCGCTGCGCTGCGCCGCCGGGCTGCGCGAGGCCGGGGTGAAGCCGGGCGACCGGCTCGCCGTACTGCTGCCGAACACGATCGAGTTCCTGCGGGTGTACTACGGGGCGCTCGCGGCCGGCGCGACGGTCGTCCCGGTGCACGCGCTGCTCGTCGCCGACGAGGTGCGGTACGTCCTGGAGCACAGCGGCGCGGTGGGCATCGTGAGCGGCGGGCCGCTGTGGGCGGTGGCCGACGAGGCGGCCCGCGCGGCCGGGGTACGCGCCTTCCAGGGGGCGCCCTCGTCGGCGCGGCCCCTGGCCGCCGCCGAGCCGGCGGACCCCTCGGACACCGCGGTGATCCTCTACACGAGCGGGACGACGGGCCGCCCGAAGGGGGCCCTGCTCACCCATCTCAACATCGTCATGAACGCCTCCGTGACCTCGCAGGACCTGCTCGGGCTCGGCGCGGCCGACGTGGTCCTCGGCTGTCTGCCGCTCTTCCACAGTTACGGCCAGACCTGCGCGATGAACGGCACGCTCCGGCAGGGCGCGACGCTCGTGCTGATGCCCCGGTTCAGCGGTCCGGCCGCCCTGCGGGTGCTCGCCGACGAGGGCGTGACGGTCTTCATGGGCGTACCGACGATGTACCACGCCCTGGTGGAGGCGGCGGCCGGTTCCGACGTGCGCCCGGAGGCCCTGCGCGCCGCCGTGTCGGGCGGCGCTGCGCTGCCGGTCGCCGTCCTGGAGCGCTTCGAGGAGACCTTCCGTACGCAGGTCCTGGAGGGGTACGGCCTGACGGAGACCTCGCCGGTGGCGACCTTCAACCAGCCGCACATCGGCCGCCGGCCGGGCACCGTCGGGCACCCGGTCTGGGGTGTCGAGGTGGGCATCGCGGACGCGGCCGTGGAAGGCGAGATCCTGCTGCTCGCGGACGGGGAGACCGGGGAGGTCGTGGTGCGCGGGCACAACGTCTTCGCCGGCTACCTCGACAACCCCGAGGCGACGGCGGCGGCGATCGTGGGCGGCTGGTTCCGCACGGGTGACCTGGGCGTACGGGACGAGGACGGCTTCCTGCGGATCGTGGACCGGAAGAAGGACCTGGTCATCCGCGGCGGCTTCAACATCTACCCGCGCGAGGTCGAGGAGGTGCTCGTGCGCCACCCCTCGGTCTCGGAGGTCGCGGTGATCGGCGTCCCCGACGACGCGAAGGGCGAGGAGGTGTGCGCGGTGGTCGTACGCCGGGAGGGCGCGGCGCCGCTCTCCGAGGACGAGCTGGTCGACTGGTCGCGGGAGCGGCTCGGCCGCCACAAGTACCCCCGGATCGTGCGCTTCGTCGAGGAGCTGCCGCTGGGCCCGACGGGCAAGATCCTGAAGCGCGCGCTCGTGGCGCAGGCACAGCCGCAGGCCTGATACTCCGACGGTCCGAGGAAGGGTGGCATCGATGGTGGAACACGGACCTGAGGTCCTGACTCCGTACGGAGCCCTGCGCGGCTCCGCGAAGGACGGCGTCGCGGCCTTCCTGGGGGTGCCCTACGCGCAGGCCCCGGTGGGTGCGCTGCGGTTCCGGGCGCCCGAACCGGTCGAGCCCTGGGAGGGCGTACGGGAGGCCACGGCCTTCGGTCCGACGGCGCCGAAACGCCCGTACGCCCCGCCGCTCGACGCCCTCCTCCCCGACCCCGACATCGCGGGCGACGACTGTCTGAACCTGAACGTGTGGGCCCCCTGGGACCGACCGGATTCCGCGACGAAGGAGGGCGGACCGGAGTCCACGACGCCGGACGGCGGTCCGCGTTCCGCGACGCCGGACGGCGGACGTCCGGTGATGGTCTGGATCCACGGGGGTTCGCTGATCCACGGCTCCGCGGCGGTCCCCGTCTACGACGGCACCGCCTTCGCCCGGGACGGGATCGTCCTCGTCTCGGTCAACTACCGGCTGGGCGTGGAAGGGTTCGGGGTCTTCCCCGACGCTCCCGGAAACCTCGGCCTGCGCGACCAGATCGCCGCGCTGACCTGGGTACGGGACACCATCGCGGCCTTCGGCGGGGACCCTGAGCGGGTGACGGTCTTCGGCGAGTCGGCGGGCGCGATCTCGATCGCCGCGCTGCTCGCCTCGCCGCTCGCGAAGGGGCTGTTCCGCCGGGCGGTGGTGCAGAGCGGGGCCCCGATCGCCCAGCCGCTCGACACGGCGCGCCGGACCACGGAGGCGGTGGCGGCCCGGCTGAAGGTGCCGGCCACTGCGGAGGCCTTCGCGCGCGTGGACCGGGATCTGCTGCTCGAAGCGCAGACAGAGGTGACCGGCAAGGGGTCACCGCTCACCGGCGGGCACTCGTTCCAGGTCGTCGTGGACGGCGAGGTGGTGCCGCGCGATCCGGCGGAGGCGCTCGCGGACGGGGCCTCGGCCGAGGTGGATCTGCTGATGGGCACGACCGCCGAGGAGTACCGGCTGTGGTTCGTGCCGAGCGGGGTCACGGACCGGGTGGGCCCCGTGGCCCAGCGGCTCCTGTTGTGGAAGACGAAGGTGCCGTCCCGGACGGCGCGGCTGTACCGCGCGGGCCGTCCGCAGGAGAAACCTGGCGAGATCCTGGGCGCGCTCGCCACGGACAAGCTGCTGAGGATCCCGCTGAACAGGCTCGCGGACGCCCGGCTGCTCTCCGGCGCGCGGGCGGGAACGTATCTGTACGAGTTCGGCTGGCGCTCCCCCGTGCTGGACCTCGGCGCCTGTCACGCGCTCGAACTCGGCTTCGTCTTCGACACGCTCGACCTGCCGGAGACCCGCGCCCTGACGGGCCCGGACGCGCCACACGGCCTTGCGGCGGCGATGCACGCGGCCTGGGTGTCCTTCGCCGCGACGGGCGATCCGGGCTGGCGCCCGTGGGACCCGGCCCGCCCGGTGATGACCTTCGGCCCGGGCCTCCCGTCCCTGGTCGAGGCCCCGCGGGAGGCCGAACGGCGCGCCTGGGACGTCTGAGACCGGCGGCGGGAATCACGGCAGGGGGCGGCCCGTTGACGAGGATGACGGGCCACGCCGAGGAGAGGCAGCACCACCGATGAGCGTCCACACCACGACCGCCGGACCGACCGGGTACTCCGCGGACGAGACGGTACGGCGGATCCTCACGTCCACGGGCGACACATGGGCGGTGGTCGGCCTGTCAACGAACCGGGCGCGCGCCGCGTACGGCGTGGCGGCCGTCCTCCAGCGCTTCGGGAAGCGGATCGTCCCGGTCCACCCGAAGGCGGAGACCGTCCATGGCGAGCAGGGCTACGCGTCCCTCGCCGACATCCCCTTCCCCGTCGATGTCGTCGATGTGTTCGTCAACAGCGAGCAGGCGGGCGGGATCGCCGACGAAGCGGTCGCGATCGACGCGAAGGCGGTCTGGTTCCAGCTGGACGTCATCGACGAGTCCGCCTTCGCGCGCACGCGCGCGGCGGGCCTGGACATGATCATGGACCGCTGCCCCGCGATCGAGATCCCGCGTCTGGGCTGAGCACGCCCGTCCCCGTCACGCGACGGGGACGCCGAGCCCCTCCAGGACGATCGCGCCCGGCAGTTGGGCGAAGGCCTTCCCCGGCAGGATCAGCTTGCCGCGCCGACGGCCGCTGCCGACCAGGACCCACTCGGTGTCGACCACGGCGGCGTCCACGAGGAGGGGCCAGTCGGCCGGGAGGCCGATGGGGGTGATGCCGCCGTACTCCATGCCGGTCTCGCCGGTCGCGGTGTCCATCGGCGCGAACGAGGCCTTGCGGGCGCCGAGATGCTTGCGTACGACCCCGTTGACGTCGACCCGGGTCGCCGACTTCACGATGCACGCGGCGAGGGTCGTCGTCTCGCCGCGCTTGCCCGCGACGACCACGCAGTTGGCGGACGCATCGAGCAGCGCGGGCCCGTAGTGCTCGACGAAGACGGCGGTGTCGGCGATGGCCGGGTCGGTGTCCACGTACACGAGCTGGTCGGCCGGTACGGGCCCGGTCCAGGCCCGCACGGCTGCGGCGACGGGGCCGGTCAGCAGGTCGAGGCAGTCGGGGGCCGGGCGGGCGTCGTCGAAGTCTCCGATGGGTGAGCGCATACGCCTCACGCTAACAACCACGGCCCGGGGCACGGCCGCCCGTCTCAACGTGCGGGCGGGGCGGTGTCGGAGTGGGTCGACGTACGGGCTGGGCGGCGCCGGAGTGGTCGGCGTACGGGCGGGGCGGACGGGCGGGTCAGCGTACGGGCGGGATGGAGACGGCCATCGTCATCTCGGCGGGCTCGTCGCCGTCGTTGCGGTACTCGTGCGCCGTGTTGGCCTCGAACACGGCGGAGGTGCCGGCCGGCAGGGTGTGTTCCTCACCGTCGACGACCAGGGTGAGGACTCCCACCGTGACGTTGAGCAGCTCGATCGTGCCGTCGGGGTGCGGGTCGGACGCACTGCCGTCGCCCGGCATGAGGGTCCAGGACCACAGCTCCAGGGGGCCGCGGGCCTCGGTGCCGACGAGGAGCGTGGTGTGGCTGCCGGTGGAGGTGGACCACATGCGGACGGCCTGGTCCGGCGGGACGATCCGGACCTGGGGGCCCTGCTCGTAGTCGAGCAGTGTCGTGATGGAGACGCCGAGCGCGTCGGCGAGCTTCACCGTGGTGCCGACGCTGGGGTTCGTCCGGGCCTGTTCGATCTGGATGATCATGCCGCGGCTGACGCCCGCCCGTGCGGCGAGGGCGTCCAGGGTGAGTCCCCGTTCCTTGCGCCAGCGCTTCAGGTTCCGTGCGAGCGACTGCGTGAGCTGATCGAGGTCCGACACATTCCGTCCAATATTTTGGATGACAGAGTTCAATAAACTGAACTACGGTGGGGTGCACCCGATTGTTCACTGCACTGTACTGCCGCCCGTGACTGCGAGGACCCATGACCGCCCTGTTCGCCCTGGCCACCAGCCTTCTGTGGGGCCTCGCCGACTTCGGCGGCGGGCTCCTGACGCGCCGGATCCCCGCCCTCACGGTCGTCGTGGTCTCCCAGCTCCTCGCGGTCCTCGTCCTCGGCGCCGTCGTCCTCACCACCGGCGCGTGGACCGAGGCGGGACCGCAGCTCTGGTACGCGGTCGGGGCGGGCGTCGTCGGCCCGGCGGCCATGCTCGCCTTCTACAAGGCACTCGCGCTGGGCCCGATGGGCGTGGTCTCGCCGCTCGGCTCGCTCGGCGTCGTCGTCCCCGTCTCGGTCGGCCTCCTCGTCGGCGACCGGCCGGGTCTCGTGCAGTTCGCCGGGATCGGGGTGGCGATCCTCGGCGTGGTCCTCGCCGGCGGACCGGAGCTGCGCGGGGCACCCGTACAGCGCCAGGCGGTCCTGCTCACCCTGGTCGCGGCCTTCGGCTTCGGCTCGGTGATGGCGCTGATCGCCGAGGCCTCCACGACGGTCACCGGCCTCTTCCTCGCCCTGTTCGTCCAGCGGGTCACCAACGTCCTGGTGGGCGGCGGAGCCCTGTACGCCTCGGTGAAGCGCGGCGGCCGGGCCCTCCCCGAGGGTGGTCCGCAGGTGATCCGCGCGGCGCTGCCGGCCCTCGCGTTCGTCGGCCTCGCCGATGTCGCCGCGAACGGCACGTACGCGATCGCCGCCCAGCAGGGCCCGGTCACCGTCGCCGCCGTCCTCGCCAGCCTCTACCCGGTGGTCACGGCCCTCGCCGCCTTCGGCGTCCTCAAGGAACGCCTCCGCGCGATCCAGGCGGCGGGCGCGGGCCTCGCCCTGGTGGGCACGGTCCTGCTCGCGACGGGATAAGGCCCTGATCGCGAAGGGCCAGGGGTGCCCTGCCGGGCGCGGCGGCTCAGCGCGCCCGCTCGACCTCCCACGCGGCGAGCGCCGCGAGCTGTTCCGACGTCACGTGGTCCGGGATCGGGACCGGGGCCGGGGTCCGCAGCGGCGGCTGCCAGCCCTTCTCCGGGTCCCAGCTGCGGACGACCTTGGCGGGGGCGCCCGCGACCACCGAGTGGTCCGGCACCTCACCGCGTACCACCGCACCCGCGGCGACGACCACGTTCCGGCCGAGGCGGGCGCCGGGGAGGATCACCGCGCCCGTGCCGAGCCAGCAGCCGGGGCCGATCGTGACCGGCTCCGAGCGGGGCCACTGACGGCCGACCGGCTCGTCCGGGTCGTCGTAACTGTGGTTGGTCGAGGTGATGTAGACGTACGGGCCGCAGTAGGTGTCCGAGCCGATGGTCACCTTCGCGTCGGCGATCACATGGCTGCCCCGGCCGAGGACGACCCCGTCGCCGAGCGTCAGCACCGTGTCCGCCCCGAGGTCGATCCCCGGCAGCATCCCGGCCGTCAGCGTGACCTGCTCGGCGACGATGCAGCACTCGCCGATCTCGATCCACCGCTCACCGAAGACCGTGCCCTGCGGGAACGCGAGCCGGGTACCGGCACCGATCCGGCGGAAGCGCAGCTTCCCCGGGTGCTCGGCGGTGACGGAGCCGGTCTCCTGCACCCAGCGCCAGCCGCCCTGCACGGCACGGGCGAGCATCCGGCGGCGCCAGGCGGCGAGGGATGAGAACGTGTTTCTGTTCCTGGGCACCCGGACACCGTAGTCGGCACCGTCGTGCCTGATCAGTGCGGTGCGCTGTGATGTCCGTCATGAGCACGGCATAGGCTGCGGCCGGGGGCACCCCCGGGCGTGACATGACGGCTGACGATCAGGAGCGAACCATGACAGAGGCGTTGATCAAGGGTGTGGGCGGCAAGGAGCCGCAGATCGACCCGACCGCCTTCACCGCCCCGACCTCCGTGGTGCTCGGCGAGGTGACGCTCGGCGCCCGCGCCAGCATCTGGTACCACGCGGTGCTGCGCGCGGACTGCGGGCCCATCGCCGTCGGCGAGGACTCCAACATCCAGGACAACTGCACGGTCCATGTCGACCCCGGCTACCCCGTCTCGATCGGTGACCGCGTGACCGTCGGCCACAACGCGACCGTGCACGGCTGTGTCATCGAGGACGACGTGCTCGTCGGCATGGGCGCGACCGTCCTCAACGGTGCACGGATCGGCTCCGGTTCGCTGGTCGCCGCACAGGCGCTCGTCCCGCAGGGCATGGAGATCCCGCCGGGCTCGCTCGTCGCGGGCGTCCCGGCGAAGGTCCGCCGCCCGCTGACCGACGAGGAGAAGGCGGGCATCCGGCTGAACGCCGAGATGTACCTGCTGCTCGCCAAGGGTCACGCCGAGGCCTTCGAGGACTGAGCCGTACGACGTCCGGTACACGAGGAAGGGCGGCACCCGTCGACGGGTGCCGCCCTCCTCCACGTCAGGCCAGGGGTCAGTCCGCGACCGCGACCGGCTCCTGCCCGGAGGCCTCGGCCCGCTCCGACGCCGCCTTCTTCGCACGGTTCTTGATGATCAGCATCGAGGCGACACCGATCAGCACGGCGAGGACGAGACCCAGCCACGAGAAGCGCTTGAGCCAGGCCTCCGCGACGATGCCGACCGAGTAGATGACGGCCGTCGTGCCACCGGCCCACAGGATGCCGCCGAAGACGTTGGCGATGAGGAACTTCCAGTACGGCATGTGCAGCACGCCCGCGAGCGGCCCGGCGAAGATGCGGAGCAGGGCGATGAAGCGGCCGAAGAAGACCGCCCACATGCCCCACTTCTCGAAGGAGCGCTCGGCGAGACCGATGTTGGCCTCGCTGAAGTGCTTGGGGAACTTCCTCCCCAGCCAGGCGAGCAGCGGCCGTCCGCCCTTGCGGCCGATCGCGTACCCGATCGAGTCACCGATGATCGCGCCGACGGTGGCGCAGGCGCCCAGCACGTACGGGTTGATGTCACCGTGCTGCGAGGCGAGCAGCGCCGAACTCACGAGCACGATCTCGCCGGGCAGCGGGATGCCCAGGCTCTCCAGCCCGATCACCACCCCCACAAGGACGTAGACGGCCACCGCGGGGATCGTCTCGAGCCACTCCTGGACGTGCAACGCGGCTTCCTCCCGTTTCGACTGCCCTGCCGCGCCCGGCCCGTGGTCGGGGGCCGTGGCGCCGGCGTGCACCGCGGCGGGGCACGCCGGGGCAGCCTACCCGGTCGGGACGGACCGCCCTCGACGTCGGCCGTCCGGAACGCGGCCGCCCCCGCACCTTGGGGAAGGAGTACGGGGGCGGTCCGCGGCGTCCCGGATCAGGCGTTCGGGCGCAGGGTCCAGACGACGGTCATCTCGCCGGTCACGGCGCCGTCCTCGCGGGTGATCTCGATCCGCACCGGGAACTCCGGCCGCTGCCCGGCGTCGAGCTCGGCGACGACGTCGGCGGCCGGACGGCCCAGGGTGGCGGTGGCCGTGACGATGCCCATGGCGAGCTTCTTGTAGCCGATCTCGGCCTTGACGGCGAGCGGCACGGCGCGGCTGAGCTGGTCGCCGAACGCGGCGAGCACGATGGCGCCGCTGGCGGACTCGGCGAGCGTGAACATCGCTCCGGCGTGCGGGCCGCCGACGTGGTTGTGGTAGGCGGGCTGGTCCGGCAGGCGCACGACGGCGCGCTCGGCGGTGGTCTCCAGGAACTCCAGGTTCAGGGTTCCGGCCATGGGCACCGTGGCGGCGAGCATCTCGCCGACGGTCATCTGGTCTGCGCTCATGGCCGTGATGTTACCCACCAGTAGCAGCCTTGGCCATCCCCCCGCACGTGCACGGTCCGGGGGCGGGCGTGGTCGAGGCGCCTCCACACCTCTATGGTTACTGGCCATGTGGCCAGGACAGCAGCCGCCCGGGGGCGAGCAGAACCCGCAGGACCAGAATCAGAACCCCTACCAGCAGTCGGGGTACCAGCAGCCGAACCCGTATCAGCAGCCGCCTGCCCAGCCCGGGTACCCGCAGCCGCCGACACAGCCCGGCTATCCGCAGCAGCAGCCGACGCAGCCCGGCTACCCGCAGCAGCCGCCGGCCCAACCCGGCTATCCGCAGCAGGAATACGGCCCGCAGCCGGGTTACGGCCAGCCGAACCCGTACCAGCAGCCGACCGTTCCCCAGCAGTACGCGGTGCCGGGTCCGGGTCAGCCCGGCGGGCCCGACGGCGGGAAGAAGAAGCAGACGACGCTCGTGGCGATCGTCGCCGCGACCGCCGTGGTCGTCGCGGCCGGAGTCACCGGCTTCCTGGTGCTCGGCAAGGACGACGACAAGCAGCCGAACGCCGACGACCAGAAGCCGTCCGTGGTGCCCTCCGCGCCGACGGACCCGTCCGCCGACCCGTCGACGATCCCTTCGACGGAACCGAGCGACACCCCGTCCGGGATCGCCAACCCGCGCGACGGCGCCGCCCAGCAGCCGACGATCCCCGGCTGGAAGGTCGTCTACAACCCGAAGTACGGCACCCTCTTCGACGTACCGCCGGAGTGGGAGGTCCTGAAGCCGGGAATGATCACCTTCTTCGAGGACGAGAAGAAGAACGACGGCAGCCCGCTCGTCACCATGTCGTCGCCCTCGCGCCTCAAGAGCGAGTGGTGCACGTACGACACCGACAAGAACGGCACCAACGAGACCTGGGGCCTGAGCACCGCCGGCACCAAGGGCGGCCAGGGCGCCAAGAACACCGCGGACGCCTCGCGCAGCGAAGCCGGTACGTGGGTGTGGGGCGGCTACGCCCAGCACATGCCGCAGAGCACCATCAAGATCAGCAAGCCGGTGCCGTACAAGACGAAGTCCGGTCTCACCGGTCACATGGCGACCGCGACGGCGCCGGGCGTCAAGAAGCGCAACAAGTGCGAGACGGACGGCAAGTCGATCGCCTTCACGTTCAAGAACGCCAAGGGCGACTTCTCGACGTGGGTGCTCTACGGGGCTGACGGCGTCAAGGACGAACTGCCGGACGCCACCATCAAGCAGATCCTGTCGACTGTCCGGCTCGCGCCGGCGTCCTGACCGGACCTGAGTCGACGTCGTGGCCCCGGCGCGTGGTTCGTCCGCGCGCCGGGGCCGACCCGTCCGGCCACCGGCCTCGTACCCGCCGGCCCGGTCCCCGGGCCGCCCCGTCCGGATATCGGGTTGGCATCCGGGCGAACCGACAGGGATAGTCCCGGGGTGAACAGTCCCGCCGCTTCCCTCCGCGCCCCCCTCGGCTCCCGCCGACCCGAGTGGGCCGGGCGCAACTACGTCCTCCTGACCGCCGCCACCATCGTGACCAACCTCGGCACGCACGGCGCTCTGATCGCCACGACCTGGGCGGTGTTCGAGACCGGAGGCGACGCGGGCGACGTGGGACTCGTGGCGATGGCGCGCTTCCTGCCGCTCGTCCTCTTCCTGCTGATCGGCGGCGCGGTCGCCGACCGGGTGCCCCGGCACCGGGTGATGGTCGCCGCGAACGTCCTCAACTGCCTCTCCCAGGCCGCCTTCGCCGCCCTGGTGCTCGCCGGTGAGGCCCAGATCTGGCAGATGATGGTCCTCACCGCGCTCTGCGGCACCGGGCAGGCCTTCTTCAACCCGGCGGCCGAGGGCATGCTGATGTCCAGCGTCACCGGGGAGCAGGCGAGCCGCGCCTTCGCCGTCTACCGGATGGCCATGCACGGCGCGTCCATCGGCGGCGCGGCGCTCGGCGGCGCGCTCGTCGCGTTCGTCGGACCCGGCTGGGTTCTCCTGATCGACGCCATCGCTTTCGCCGTCGCGGGCGGTCTGCGCGCCTTCCTGGACGTGAGCGGTATCCCCGAGCGCGCTCCCGGCGGCGGGCTCTTCTCCGATCTGCGCGAGGGCTGGCACGAGTTCATCGGCCGGCCCTGGCTCTGGTCGATCGTCGCCCAGTTCTCCGTCGTGGTGGGGCTGATCGGGGCGGTCGAGTCGGTGTACGGACCGCTGGTCGCCAAGGCGGAACTGGGCGGTGCGCGCCCTTGGGGCATCGCGCTCGCCGCGTACGGCGTGGGGACGCTCGCGGGCGCCGTCCTGATGGCCCGGTGGAAACCGCGCCGGCTGCTGTTCGTCGGAACCCTCTGCGTGTTCCCGATCGCGCTGCCGTCGGCGGCGCTCGCCGTGCCGCTCGACGCGGTGGGGCTCACGGCCGCGATGTTCGTGAGCGGCGTGGCCATCGAGGTCTTCGGCGTCTCGTGGATGACGACCATGCACCAGGAGATCCCGGAGGAGAAGCTGTCCCGGGTCTCGGCGTACGACTGGTTCGGCTCGACGGCCCTGCTGCCGCTGACGACGGCGCTCGCGGGTCCGGCGGAGAGCGCGTTCGGCCGGGGCACGGCGCTGTGGGGCGCGGCAGGGCTGATGGTGCTGGTCACTGCTCTCGTCCTGCTGGTGCCGGACGTACGGAATCTGACCCGACGTCCGCACACGAAGGAGACGGCGGGCGCGACGATGTCGGCCGCCGCTTCCGACTCCGTGCCCGCCCCGACAGCGGCGCCGACCGCCGCGACCAACGCGCCCGCCCCGGCCGGCGCCGCCCCCGCCTCAGCCGATGCCGAAGGCTCCGGCCGGCGGAACGGGTGAGGGTACGGCCCCGGCGTCGAGGACCGGTTCCGCGGCGCCGGTGAACCGCTTGAGCGTGTCCCCGTGCTCCACGCGCGCGGGGAAGGCGTCCGCCGCGGCCCGGCGCGCGAGGTGGGCGGTGTCGATCTCCCGGCCGGAGGCGACCAGGACCGCGTTCCCGAAGCGGCGGCCGCGCAGGACGGCCGGTTCGGCGACCAGCGCGAGCTCGGGGAAGACGGCGGCGAAGGTGGCGAGCTGGGAGCGGAGGAAGGCGAACGGCGCCCCGTCGGCCAGGTTGGCGGCATAGATGCCGCCCGGTCGCAGGACGCGGCGGACCTCGCGCGCGTACTCCACGGAGGTGAGGTGGGCGGGCACGCGGGAGCCGCCGAAGACATCGCCGACGACGAGGTCGGCCGAGGCGGCGGGGGCCGCCTCCAGCCAGCGCCGGGCGTCCGCACCGTGCACGGTGATCCCGGACCCCTCGGGCAACGGCAGGTGTTCGGCGACGAGCGCGAGCAGCCCCCGGTCGGCCTCGACCACGTCCTGGCGTGAGCCGGGACGACCGACGGCGACGTAACGGGGCAGGGAGAGCGCGCCGCCGCCCAGGTGCAGGACGTCCAGCGGTTCGCCGTCGTCGGCCGCGCCGTCGACGACATGGGCGAGCCGGCGTGCGTACTCGAACTCCAGGTACGCCGGGTCGTCGAGGTCGACGTACGACTGGGGTGCGCCGTCGACCGTCAGGAGCCAGGCCCGCTCCCGGTCCACATCGGGCATGAGGCGCGCGGTGCCCTGGTCGACCTCGCGGATGACGGGAATCTGCTCGTTCACGCTCTCATTGTGCCGGGGGCGGCAGCCGGGACGGTCAGAGGTGCTTGAGGGCCTCGCGGACCGAGAGGGGTGAGAGACGGGTGGTGTTCGCGGTGACGAAGGCGCGGACCTCTGCCGGGGCCGACTTGGCATACTCGCGCAGGCTCCAGCCGATGGCCTTGCGGAGGAAGAAGTCGGTGTCGGCGGCGCGGCGCAGACAGTGCGCGAAGAGCCGGTCCGCGTCGGTGGCCTCCTTGAAGCGGAGCTGGTGGAGGAGGGCCGTCCGGGCCACCCACAGGTCCTCGTCCTCGATCCACTCGTCCATGCGGGCGCCGAGGGACGCGTCGGCCGCGACCAGGCCGCCGACGACATGCGCGGCAAGGTGGTCGACCGTGTCCCACCAGGAGACGGTGGTGACGAGGAGCCGGGCGACGGGCAGGAAACCGGACGAGCAGCGCTTCACATGGCGGCGCAGGTAGTCGACGGCGAAGTAGTGGTACTCGCGCTCGGGCAGGGCGAAGCAGCGCAGGGCGACCGCGGCGCAGTCCTGCTCGTCGGGGCGCGGGGTGCCGTCGAGGACGGTGCGGGACAGGGCGCGGCGCTCAGGGGTCCGAAGCCCGAGGAAGGGGGCGACACCCTTCATGTACGCCACCATCTCCTGCGCCCGGAAGGGGTTCCCGGCGGCCGGGTAGACCGTGATGAGCCGCTCGAGAACGGTGTCGGCGAGGGAGCTGTCGGGGATCTCGGGGATACCGGAGATGTCGGCGGGGATGTCCGAGGTGATCCCGGCGTGGACGTCGGCGGGTCCGCCGCCCGGCGGCGCGGTGTCGCTCATGGGGGCCTCCGGTCATGGGTGCGCCGGGATCCGTCGCCATGGCGCTCGCGATCCGCCCGGACGGACATGACGCACATTACGGCGATCATACGGACGCGTCCGTTACTCTCCCCGAATGCTCGCTCCCGTGCCCCGGCCGCCGGGCTCCGTCGCCCTCCGCTGCTCCCGGGCCCTGCTCGCGCCCCGCGCACGGCTCTCGATGCTCGCGCTGCTGCTGCTCACCTCGGCGGCCCTCGTCCTGCTGTACGAGCCGCAGCGGCTGCTCTCCTCGGGCTGGCCACAGCAGACGAGCGGCGCCGGGGCGGTGATGCTCTTCGGCCTCGCGTACGGCGTGTGCACGGCGGCCTTCGTACCGCGCCCGGTGCTCAATCTGGCGGCGGGCGCGCTCTTCGGCTCGGCTGCCGGTCTGACGGCGGCGATCGCGGGGACGGTGCTCGGCGCCGGAATCTCCTTCACCCTCGGCCGGTTCCTGGGGCAGGACGCGCTGCGGCCGATGCTGCGGGGCCGCTGGCTGACGGCGGCGGACGGACAGCTCAGCCGGCACGGGTTCCGTTCGATGCTGGCGATCCGACTGTTCCCCGGGGTGCCGTTCGCGGCGGCCAACTACTGCGCCGCCGTCTCCCGGATGCGGTACGTGCCGTTCCTGGTGGCGACGGCCATCGGCTCGGTGCCCAACACGGCGGCGTACGTCGTCGCGGGCGCGCAGGCGGGCGAACCCGGCTCCCCGGCCTTCCTCGTCTCGGCGGGCTTCATCGTCCTGTCGGGTCTGGCGGCCGCCGTGGTCGCCTGGCGCAAGCGACACCGTCTGCGGGCCCCGGCACCGGCCGTGGCGCCGGAGCCGGAGCCGGAAACGGTGGGCAGCGCCCGCTGACGACCGGGGTCAGAGCGCCTCGACGATCATCGCGTTGGCCAGGCCGCCCGCCTCGCACATCGCCTGGAGTCCGTAGCGGGCGCCCCGGGCCCGCAGTGCGTGGACGAGCGTCGTGGTGAGGCGGGTGCCGCTGGCACCGAGCGGGTGGCCGAGGGCGATCGCGCCGCCGTGGACGTTGACCTTGGCCGGGTCGGCACCGGTCTCCTGCTGCCAGGCGAGGACGACGCTCGCGAAGGCCTCGTTGATCTCGAAGAGGTCGATGTCGGCCAGGGAGAGACCCGACCGCCGCAGCACCTTCTCCGTGGCCGGAATGACGCCGGTGAGCATGAGCAGCGGGTCGGAGCCGGTGACGCTGAAGCTGTGCAGCCGGGCGAGCGGCCGCAGGCCGAGGCTCCGGGCGGTGTCGGCGGCCATCACGAGCACGGCGGAGGCACCGTCGTTGATCGGGCTGCTGTTGCCGGCGGTGACGGACCAGTCGATCTGCGGGAAGCGTTCGGCGAAGCCGGGGTCCTCGAAGGAGGGCCGGAGCCCCGCGAGGATCTCGGGGCTGGTCGCCGGGCGCACCGACTCGTCGCGGCGCACATCCTCGTACGGGGCGACCTCGGCGTCGAAGAGTCCGGCCGCCCAGGCGCGAGCCGCCTTGGTGTGCGAGGCGGTGGCGAAGGCGTCCATGGCCTCGCGGTCGATCGACCACTTCGCGGCGATGAGCTCGGCGCTGATGCCCTGCGGGACGAGGCCCTCGGGGTAGCGCTCGGCGACGCCGGGACCGAAGGGGTCGGCGCCGGGCGGCACGTTGGACCACATGGGGACCCGGCTCATGGACTCGACTCCGCAGGCGACGGCGATGTCGTACGCCCCGGAGAGCACGCCCTGGGCGGCGAAGTGGACGGCCTGCTGGGAGGAGCCGCACTGCCGGTCGACGGTGGTGGCGGGCACGGAATCGGGGAATCCGGCGCCCAGCCAGGCGTAGCGGGTGGTGTTCATGGCCTGCTCGCCGACCTGGTCGACGGTGCCCCCGATCACGTCGTCGACGAGGGCGGGATCGACGCCGCTGCGCTCGATCAGGGCGCGCAGGGTGTGGGAGAGCAGGGCGACAGGGTGGACATGGGACAGGGCTCCGCCCGCCTTGCCCTTTCCTATCGGGGTCCGGACGGCTTCGACGATGACGGCGTCGCGCATGACTGGCTCCTGAGTTGGATAAGTGGACCAACACGCATCGGTAACATAGCCCAGTGGGTTGGGTTTTCAAACCTACTCCGCGAGGTGAGTTCGTTTTCCCAACCGACCCGGGGCGCGCTGTCCTACTCTTGACCCCATGAAGGCCGCACCCCGTCCCTGCTCGATCGCCGACACCCTGGCGCTCGTCGGCGAGAAGTACTCGCTGCTCGTACTCCGCGAGGTCTCCCTCGGTGTGCGCCGCTTCGACCGGATCGCCCGCAACACCGGCGCCCCCCGCGACATCCTCACCACCCGCCTCAAGCGGCTCGTCGAGGCCGGAATCCTGGAGAAGGTGCCGTACAGCGAACGCCCACAGCGCTTCGAGTACCGGGCCACAGCCGCCGGCGAGGAGCTCCAGCCGGTACTCGTGACCCTGATGGCCTGGGGCGACCGCCACCTCAACGCCGACGACCGCCCGATCGTCCTCGAACACCGGTGCGGCGAGATTCTCAGCCCCCGGGTCGTCTGCGCCCACTGCGGCGACGAGGCCGACCGCGAGAGCCTCAGAGCCCATGTCCGGGCACCTGGCTGGACGACGGCGGGCCCGACGACCCCCCAGGAGGCCTGAGAACCGACCCGTCATCTGGGGACGGTACGCTGCGCACGACCTTCTGATCGCACACGTACATAACGGGACGGCCCTAGCCCCATGAGTTGGTTCGAATCGTTCATCCTCGGACTCGTCCAGGGGCTGACGGAGTTCCTTCCCATCTCCTCCAGCGCGCACCTCCGTCTCACGGCGGCGTTCGCGGGCTGGGAAGACCCGGGTGCGGCCTTCACCGCCATCACCCAGATCGGCACGGAGACCGCGGTACTGATCTACTTCCGCAAGGACATCGCCCGGATCGTCTCGGCCTGGTTCCGCTCGCTCACCGACAAGTCGATGCGTTCCGACCACGACGCCCAGATGGGCTGGCTGGTGATCGTCGGCTCGATCCCGATCGGCGTCCTCGGCATCACGCTCAAGGACCAGATCGAGGGCCCCTTCCGCGACCTGCGACTGATCGCCACCACCCTGATCGTCATGGGCATCGTCCTCGGCATCGCGGACCGGCTCGCCGCCCGCGACGAGATCGGCGGCCGCCACCGGGCGATCCGCGAGCGCAAGACGCTCAAGGACCTCGGCGTGAAGGACGGCCTCATCTTCGGCGTCTGCCAGGCCATGGCCCTGATCCCGGGCGTCTCCCGCTCGGGCGCGACGATCTCCGGCGGCCTGCTCATGGGCTACACCCGCGAGTCGGCCGCGCGTTACTCCTTCCTCCTCGCGATCCCGGCGGTCCTCGCCTCGGGCGCGTACGAACTGAAGGACGCGGGCGAGGGACACGTCTCCTGGGGCCCGACGATCTTCGCCACGATCATCGCCTTCGCCGTCGGTTACGCGGTGATCGCCTGGTTCATGAAGTTCATCACCACCAAGAGCTTCATGCCCTTCGTGATCTACCGCATCCTGCTCGGCATCCTGCTGTTTGTGCTGGTCGGGACCGATGCACTCAGCCCGCATGCGGGCGAGTCCGGGGGCTGAGCGACCCTTGGATCTAGCGCACTTCGCTAGAGCTTATTAGAGCCAGTAAGAGTAGAACCGAGCCCGATAGAGCTGTTCGTCTCCCACCCTTCTCCCACTCCCCCGCATGCATCTCCCAGCGAGGGTTGGGCAGAGAATGGAGAGCCGGGACGGGGTCGCCACCTGGAGGGGTGGAACCGGCTACCCCGCCCCGGCCGTTTCGGGGCGCCCCCGCATTGCAGGCGGGGGCGCCTGGGCGTTCTGGTTTCCTTACCTCGCACACGGCGCGCAACCCTCACGTCACCCGTTCGGGTGAACACCAGTGCGAATAACTCGGACCGTATCGCGGGTCTGACAGGTACGCCAGAGGGGCTCTACCCCCACCAGAAGTTCATGTATCCGCTTGGATACTGACTAATGATCCAGCAGGTCAGAGCGTCTGTCGAGTGTCCCCCGACCGCCGCCTGCCCTACCCCGACGACGTCCTCGCCCACCGCCCCCGCCTGGGGCTCCGCATCGCCATGCTGCGTCGCGCCGCCCGCCTCTCCCAAGACGGCCTGGCCGAGCGGACGTTCGTCAGCAGGCAGAGCATCATGCGGTGGGAGAACGGCACCAGGGATCCGCGCTACCTCGACCTCGTCGCCCTCGCTGCCGCGTTGAACATCACAGTCAGCGAACTCGTCGACCTCGACGCAGACCTCGTGCGGTAGCCCCGGCCGGGGGACGGGCCGGCCGGGGCAGCATGCCCTGTCCACGAACGATCGGCGCCGCCCGCGGACAGGAAATCAGATCTGCCTGAGATGCCGCTGCAACGGGGACACGACCCGCTGCTCCTTGGCCTCGGTGCACTCATCGGCCGTCTCATGCCAGTGCAGCGTGGGACGGGCGCCGGAGTCCGAGTGGGGTGTCACCTCACGGGCCTTGCCAACGATGGGGTACCCGCAGGACTGGCAGCGCTTCACCGCGTGACCGCCTTGTGGCAGGCGCAGTCGCAGCGCGGGGCGGGGAACACGAGGATGCCGGCCGTCGGGGTACGGACCTCTTCGAGCCTGCACCACGTGTGCTCGCCGACCTGGCATTCGGCCCGGACTACGGCCCGCGTGGAGGCCTTCGCAGTCGCGTCGCGGGGTTGGGTGAGCATCGCGTACCCCCAGCTCGTCAGGTGATCAGGAACATCACCATCGTGACGAGCGGGAAGAGCAGGAACGCTCACAGATCTGTGAGCGCCCCGCCGTCCTGGTCGAGCTACATGCCGACCCAGGAGGCCATGCCGCCGAGGGCTTCCGGCGTACGGCGTGACGCGTGCACGAGACCGCGGATGGTCTCACGCGCACCAGGGTGGTAGCGGGTCTGCTCGGGCGCTGCCCGGCGAGCTGCGACCAACGACTTGAGAGACGCCTCTGTGTGCCCGAGTTCCATCTCCGACCGGGCCCGGTCGATGAGGAAGTGCGCGCGTCGGCTCGTGGCCATGGACGCCGGAGGCTTGATCTTCTTCGCCAGCTTCAGCGCGTCGTCGTAGTGCCGCATCTCCACGGCCGCCGACATGCGGTGCATGGCGACGTTCGTCGGGCCGAAGGACAGCCAGTGCACGTCCGAGGCATCCCCGACCCGGCGCGCGAGGCTCTTCGCCTCCGCGATGTGCGTGGCAACCGCCGTCTCGTCCTCCGCCCGTGCGGCAATCACCGAAGCGCCGAGATGGAGTTGGCCAGCCACAGTGAGGGACTCGCGGGTCTCGGCGGCCTGGCCAAGGACGCGGTGGCCAGAGACGATGAGTCGGCGACCGATCGAGTACTCGCCTTCGCGGAAGTAGACGAGGGCCCGCATGTACTGGCGGACCGCGGCCACGCACGGGTCGGACGCGCGCTGCGCAGCCCAGTCCATCCGGTCCAGCGCGACGGAGCTGAGGTCGTAGTAGCCGAGCTTCACCGCGATGTCGTGGGCGGTGCGGTACGTCGAGGCTAGGGCCTGCCAGAGGGCCGTCGACGGGGCACGCCACGCGGCAGTCGTCAGCTCGGTAATGGCGTCCGGCAGCGCAGCCGCCGCGCTGTGCAGGTGAGTGGCCCGGACCTGCCCACACAGAATGTCTGCCGCGGCGATCAGCTGTCCGGCTGTGCGGGTCGTGACGGCAGGATCGGGGCCAAGGTCGTAGAGGTCGAGGGCCTCGCGGATCGGGCGGACGAGGTCGGCGAGGCGGTCCTGGTGGAGTTGGGTCACGTAGGGCTGTCCTGTCAGCACGGTGACGTCGACCCTGAGGGCTCGCGCGACGGCAGCGACGAAGTCCGCGCTGGCCGGCCGGGCTCCGCACTCGACCTGATTGAGCAGGCTGTACGAGTACGGGATGCGGTTGGCCAGTTCCCGTTGGGAGAGACGGGCAAGACGTCGCTGTTCTTTGATGCGCGTTCCGGTGTGGTCATCGTCCAGTGTCGGCATACTGGTCTCCGTTCCTGACTCGTCATCTGGAACGGTACTCGCGCAAGGGCGCGGGTGTACTGCGTCCGCCCCCGACTCCACCCGGAGCGGGGGCGGTTGCATGTGATCGGATGGGTACATGAGCACTCGGACCCTGTACCTGTTCAGCTCGGCGGCCCCGCCCGCCTTCGACATCGCCCACGTGATCGAGGACGCACAGGCCGACGGCTGGGACGTCTGCCTCGGCCTTACCCCCACCGCCGCCCGGTGGCTCACCGACTCCCTTGACGGCCTCGCCGTGCTCACCGGACACCCTGTCCGCTGGGACTACAAGCTCCCCGGCGAACCGGATGTGTGGCCGAAGGCAGATGCGATCCTTGTTGCACCAGCCACCTTCAACACGATCAACGCGTGGGCGCTCGGGATCACCGACAAGTACATCGTCGGCGTGGTCGCGGAGGGCATCGGCAAGAGCATTCCGACGGTGGCGATGCCGTGTGTGAACGCGGCCTACGTCCAGCACCCCCAGTTCGACCGGTCTGTCGAGACGCTCCGCGGCGCCGGGGTCACGGTGCTGTACGGCGAGGACGGGTTCGTGCCCAACCAGCCTGGCCAGGGAGACCCAGCGGTGTACCCGTGGCGCCTGGCCCTCGATGCCGTGCAAGACCAGGATCCCGCCGCCGACTGACCCCGGCCACGACAAAGCCGCCCCCTCCCGCGCACGTGGCACGGGAGGGGGCGTCGTTGTTCACGGGTAGATGCGGCGGGCAGGATCGAGCGCTACGGTCTCGGCCCGCTTCACCGGGCCCGGCGCGGGCGTGCCACTCGTGCGGCGGCAGACCAGCGCATCGGGGTCATCGTGCGGCGGCTGGAGGGTGTACCCGTCGGGGCAGGTCTGTCCGTCGGCACCGTCCCGGCCGTCGGCTCCGTCCCGCCCGGCAACGCCCGGCTCGCCCTTCTCGCCCTGCGGGCCCGTCGGCCCCGATGCACCGGCAGGTCCAGGCGGGCCGGTGGGGCCCGGTGCACCGGACGGGCCCGGCTCGCCAGTCGAGCCCAGCCCGTTCGCACCGGGACTCCCCGACGGACCGACTGGGCCCAGACTTCCTGCCGGCCCGACCGGGCCCGTGGGACCAGGCTCGCCCATGAGCCCAGGGTCCCCCGGAGGCCCGGACGGCCCCGGCGGGCCCTCGACCGTATTACCCGGCTGCCCGCGAGATCCCGGGGGACCTGCGATCGGCTGGCCGCCGAGCCGTTCGACCTGCGCCGCAAGCTGGTCTCGTGCCGCGTTCGACGTTCTGAGCTCCACCTGGAGAGAGCGGATCGAGATGAGGATCCCGGCCAGGATGAGGCCGATGGAGACGGCGGCCGCGACGGCGAGCAGGTCGCCGCGGCGCCACCGTCTCTCCTCGGCGCGCAGCTGCGTGCGGGTCATGTGCCGGCCCCCTGAGAGAGAAGGATGATCACAGGCATGAGCACGGCCACGAGCGGGATGATGACGGCGCCGATCAGCCACCGGCGGGTGGCGACCAGTTTCTCGGCGTCCTTCTCGCGGAGGGTTTCCAGGGTCGTCACGCGCCCGGCCAGTGCCTCGTGGCGGAGGTCGTAGACCTTCTGGTCGACCTTCTCGTCCATGCGGCGGCCGAGCTGCTGGATGTCGTCGCGGACGTCGGTGAGCCGATCCTCGAATCGGCGGACGACCTCTCCGAGGGTCGGCTCATCGGTCATGCGTGGTGCTCCGATCAGACGCGAGAGTTCTTGGCGATCCATCCGACCGTGGTCTTGTCGCCGATCAGCGTGCCGAGCGCGGCCTTCACCACGGACAGGGCGGCCGGGACGGACGCGATCGCGGCGGCCTTCAGCGCGCCAAGGCTGGTGAGGTCGAAGCCGTCCGCGAGGAGCAGGCCGAGGAACGTGACGGCGTACGTGCCGACGGTGCGCTCGACGGTGTCGAGGAGGAGACGAGACATAAGAGGTGCTCCGATCAGTTGGCGAGGCGGGCGGCGAGCTTGTCGGCGATGGCGTCGGCGAGCTTCGGGTTCGTGGCAACCGCGGTGGCGATCGCGGTGATCTGGGCGTCGGTGAGCGGCTGCTTCTCCAGGCGGGCGAGGCGGTCCTCGATGCGCTTGGCGCGGGCCTCGGTGTCCCGCAGGTACGCGTACGCGTCGCGTGTCTCGCTCTTGCCCTTGTAGGCCCAGACGTCGACGGGTTCCATGTCGTCCTCCTGCTCGGGGGGTGTGAAGGGGCCGGCCGCGCGGCCGACGATGCCCGGGAACACGAGCTCGCGGAACTGGCGGACGCGGGCGTCGCCGGGGCAGTTGGTGCCGGAGACGGCCCACTCGGGGTGGAGCCGGTGGTAGCCGAACCCGGGGTCGTCGTGGGTGCGGCAGAGCCGCAGCGGGATGCCGTGCTTCTGGTGCAGCCAGACGCCGAGCTTGATCAGCTCCTCGACCTGCGCGGCTGTCCAGGGGTCCGTGCCGCTGGTGTTGGACGCGGTCTCGATCGACACGGCGCCCGTCCCGTCGGCCCGCCGGTTCGCCTGGTAGTTGGCGTCCGCGCGGGTCTCCGTCCCGATGAACTGACCGAGGTCGCCCTCGTACCCAAGACCGAAGTGACTCTCCAAGTTCGTCGAGTCGCGCCAGTACTCGTACGTCCGCTTCGCCGTCCACGGCGCTGCGATGCTGTGGAAGATGAACTGCGTCGGGCGGATGGCCGGCTGGTCATCCGACTCCGGCTGCAGCTCGTACCGGGTTGCCCCGGGGTACCAGGCCATAGGCCCTCCAGACATGACGAAGGCCCCGGCCGGCGGCGCGGGGCGGACGGAGGTGTAGCTGGTCAGGTGGTTTCGTAGGAGAGCTGGGCTTCGAGGTAGTTGGTGCTCGCGCCAACCCAGACCTGCGGCTGGGTCGCGGCCCATTCAGCACTGTGTTGGTGAGAGAAGAGCCGGGCGACCGCGAAGCCCTTCGCGACGGCCACCGTTCCGGTCACCCACTGAGAGGCGTTGTGACCGCGGGCGGCGCCCAGGTAGGAGAAGTTCGTTGACGAGGAGGCGGGGCTCGCTGCAGTGAACGGAACCGAGAAGCCCCAGGCGCCGGAACCGAACGTCGAGGTCGTCCCGAACACGGCCTCCAAGTTGACCGTGCATACCTTCCCGACCAGCTTGTACCGGCCGAAGATGCTCCCGTTGCCGAGGACCGGCGCTGTGCCTGTCGCGGTCCAGGACGGGGTGTAGTTGGTCCACCCGGAGATCAGATCCGTCCACTGATCCCGCACCTCGGCGTTCAGCATGGCCGCGGTGACGACCTCGCCAACGACCCAGGTACGGGGGGTAGCGATCGCCATCAGACCTCCAGGGTGGGACGGGCCGGGTCGGTCGGGTCGTCGGTGGACCACCAGTTCCGTTCGGCTACGGGCAGCTCGGCCAGCTGCTGCTCGACAGCAGCCACGTCGGGGGGGAAGCGCACCTGCCACCAGCCGGTGCCGCACTCCACGCACCACATGCGCGGGTCGATCGGGGTGACGATCTGCGCCGACATGCACGTGCAGTTCGCGACCCACCGGCCGTGGTTGACCTGGGCATAGAGCTGCTGGTCGAGGATGACGCCCTCGGTCACGGGAAGGCGGCGCTGGCTTCGCATCTCGTACCAGCGGACCGCGCGCATCGCTGGGGGCTCGGTGTCCCAGGCGTCGGCGTTCATGTGCGGCGGAGGGAGGTAGAAGCTCTCCGCCCGTGTGATCGGCATGCGGTGCCTTTCAGTAGGCGAGGCGGGTGGTGGTGCCGAGGACGCTGTAGGTGGGGTCGTCGAGGACCCAGACGGCGCCGATGTCTGCGCGCGAGGTGTGGAAGTTCAGCAGGTGCTGGGCCTCCTTGATCTCCTCGGTGTAGCCCTCCACGAGCACTGTGGAGGTGGGCGAGATCGCCTCGTCAGGCAGGTCGATGACCGTCAGAGCCGTGGAGACGTCGGCGTCGAGGAGCGCCCGGTACGTCGCCGTCGACAGGGTCGCGGCCTGAACGGGGAGCTGTCTCATCTCCGGCTGCGGGTCGGCGTACCGGATCACCAGCCACGTCGCCGCGTCCAACACCTCGTTGTCGGTGGACTTCAGGATGTCGAGCTGCTGCTCGGCGATTCCATCGAGCGCGATGGATGTCGCGTCCTGCACCCGCTGCGTTGCCCCGCCCGGCCTGCTGGCCCGAACGAGATTGACCTGCTTCTGGTCGTCGTCGCTGAACTCGACGTCGGGGGTCTCAAGGTCGGCGTAGGCGATCGTGAGCACGCTGGCCGGGTTGTAGCGGACGGTCCGGCTCTGGAACACCAGCTGCGACGAACCCCGGTCGGCGAAGAGCCGGCCGTTCTCCGTACGCTCCACGTCCCGCATGTGCGAGAGCGGCGACGAACCCAGCTGCCCCTGCGACGCCACCGCAGAGAAGGTGCCCTGCGGGATGACCGCCGGGATCTTGGCGTAGCCGCCGAGCCGGTACATCCGGATCCACGACGACTCGCCTGCGTGCCCGGTCATGCCAGCGGCGTAGTGCTCGACGAGCTCCGAGATTGCAGGGAACCCGCCGAGGCGGACGTAGGCAGCGACGTGGCTGATCGTGCCCGCCCACAGGCTGGTGCCGAGCTCGTTGGCGCCGACGTTCAGGATGATCCGGTCCTGCCACGTACTGGTGGCGACGGCGTACTGGACGCCGTCGACCCACACGTCATGCCCAGCCTCGTCCCACACCAGGTGATGCGGGGCACCGTTGGCAAGGTTCGGGGTGGCGATCGTGTACGTGGTCGGCCCGAAGGAGTAGTACTCAACGATCTGGAGCTTCCCAGTGCCGGACTCCAGTTGGAAGCGGATGCCGCTGTCGAAGGCCACGGCCGCGCCAGACGACCAGGTCATGATCGTGCGGCCGGAGGTCGACGTGGAGAACCAGCACTCGAACGCCTGGTCCCCCGGGATCGGGTTCCCGGTCGCGCCGCCAGAGGTGAGCAGCGGCGACACCGTGCACTGCAGGTACTTCCCGGCAGTGGACGACGACGGGGTGAACGTCGGTGCGGGTAGGTCGTCCGACGGCGGGCCGACGCCGGTGCCGAACTCCAGCGTCCCGCCGACGCTGGTCTGCTGGATGGTGAGCGACGGGCGGGAGTAGCCGGACTGGTCCCCGGCCGACGTGCTCGACTCGGGTTCGCTGAGCGGGTAGTACAACTTGGCCTCGTCGCCCTGAACCTCCTCGACCAGCATCGGGCCGAGGGCCGACCGTCGGGACAGCCACTTCATCGTGTCCGACGCCGTGATCGTGACCGTGGAATGCAGGCCCTCCCAACCCATCGGCCACGAGGTGACCATGCCGAAGAACCGGGCGTGGTGCGTGGCGGCCGTCGACGACCACGCGGTCGCCGACGAGCCCTCCTCGACCTGTCCCTCGTCCATCCACACGAAGTCCCCGACGGTCGGAGACGTGGTGTTCGTGGTGATCCGCAGGGTGTGCGAGGCCACAGTCGTGGTCCACGTGACCGTGATCCGCTGCCACGTCCCGGTGAGGGTGGATGCGGCGCCGACGGTGGTGCCGTCGATGTCGAGCCGGACGGCGGGGTCTCCGGCCGGCACCCACACGTAGACGGACGCGGTGTACGGGACGCCGATGGTGAGCCCGTACAGCGGGCACTGCAGAATCCCTCCCGTACCGGTGGCGGACCAACCGATCTTGTGCGCGAAGGTCCCGCTCTTGACGTGCCCGGTGTCGACCCCAGCACTGTTCGGTGCGGCGCCGTCGGGCGCCGACCAGCTGGCGTCGTCGATCTCGAAGCCCGGTTGCGTCAGGTAGTTGATCCCGCCGAGGATCGTGGAGATGACCCGGGTCGGGCAGTTGCGGCGCACGTGCGGGTAGTACGGTCCGGCGCGGCCCGGGGTGAAGCGGCCGTCGCTGTTGTCCAGCTCCAGCGTCATCGTGCCGGTCTGGACGTCCGCGAGTTCGTCGGACGCCCCGCGGGTGATGGAGATCCCCTCGGCGGCCGACATCTTCACGTACCGGGTGATGTCCGTCCAGGTGATGTCCGGCTCAACCGCCGAGTACCCGAAGCCAGCCTGCACTGTCACTCTCGTCATGCGAACCCGAGCCCTCCTCCACCGTTGGTGCGCCGCAGCGTCACGAGAACCTTCTGGAGCTGCTTCGCGGTCGACACCGGATCGATCGCGCCCTGCACCGTGACGTAGATCGGTGAGCCGCCGCCGGCCGCGGCAGAGATGCCGAGCCCGGCAGATGGCCGTCCCGGCATGGGCCGCATGCTCGCCATCCGCCCTGCGACCGCGTCGACTGCGCGGCCGACGTAAGGGAGCTCGGCAAGCGCGCCGTCACCCGTGGAGCGGATGAAGTTGCTGCCGATGCCGTGCCCGACGCGCGAGGGCGACCTGATGCCGAGGGCCTTCTTGATGGCCTTCTCCATCGCCTTGGCGATCTGGATCATCTGCTGCTCGATGGCCTTCTGCTGGGACTGGAGTCCCGCGACGAGGCCCTTGGCCGAGTTCACCCCGGCGTCGTACAGCACGCTGGCCCCGGTCTTGCCGAGGTTGTCGGCCTCCTTGTCGATCTGTCCCTGGAGGGAGTTGACCTGCTTGAAGTCGGCGGCCGTCATCCCGGCAAGAGCTGCCGCGTAGGCGAATCCCTCCTCCGGGCCCATCGCGAGGAGCTGCCGGAGCAGGCTCCGGTTGAGGCCGCGCTTGGCCAGCATCTGGATGTAGCGGTTGAACTGCCGGACCTTCACCAGCTTCTGGGCGAGGCCTGCTCGGAGCGTGCCGGAGGTGACCTGCGCCTGCTCCAGGCCGAGGCTCGACAGCGATGCCGCGCCCTGTGCCGTCGACCGGACGTCAGCCCGGTACCTGGCCCGCTCCTCGGTCCGGGTCTTCAGGAGGTTCTGCGCGGACGCGATCTTGGATGACAGGGCGTCCCGCTTGCTGGCCAACTTCTGGAGCTTGTCGTGCTCGCGGTTGACCATCCGGACGAGACCACTGTCGACGTTGGTCTTCTTGCCCTCCCACGCCTTCCAGATGTCGTGCACCAGGTCCATGGCCGTGGACTTGATCTTGGACTTTGCCCCGGTCAGGCCTGTGACGACGCCGTCCCTGACGTCCTTCATCAGGGCGATCATCTTCTTCGACGGCGAGGCGATCTCCAGCTCGGCCCGGACACCGGCCTCGACACCGGCCGCCATACCGCGCGCCGCCTGCTCGACCCCAGCCCGGGACTGCGTCATCCCAGCCATCAGGCCGGCGCCCACGTCCTGACCCTGCCCAGCCATACCCATGGATGTGCGGTGGTCGTAAACCCGAGCCCCGGACCCCTTGAACTGGACCAGCTCAGGGCCCTCTTCACCGACCCAGGCCCACTCGCCGGCGCGCGGCGTACCGCCCCCGGCGTAGCCACCGATCGACTTGGTGAAGTCGCTCGCGCCACTGTGCGAGGCCCGGTACTGGACCATGATCGAGACAGTCTTGCCCTGCACCGAGTTGATCGCGCCCTTGGCCCTGGCCACCTGCGCTTCAAGCTGGCTGATCTCTGCTCGGACTTGGGCCTTCCGTGAGTCCGGGACCTTGGCCAGCTTGCCCTTCGCCGCGGCGAGCTTGGCCTCCAAGTCCTCCAGGTTGCCGCGCAGCTTCGCGGTCTTGTCGGGGGTCCGCAGAATCTGATCCGCCAGGGCCTTCGCCTGATCCTTGTTGAGACCCATCTGCTGGGCCGTCGCGATCAGGGACGCCCGGCCCCGGTCCTGGATCCCGTTGACGTACTGCCACGACCGGCCCTGCTCACGGGCGGCCGTGGCCGCGGCGTCCGTCTTCGCCGCGAGGTCACGCAGCGCGGACTCGTTGTTCCGTGCCTTCTCACTGTTGAGGTCGAGCTCACCGTTGACGATCTGGAGGGACCGGCCGTTGTCCGTGGCAGCCTTCGCCGCAGCGTCGATGCTCGCCTCGAACGCGTTCATGGCTGACAAGCCAGCCCTGTTCACGTCATTCAGGGCAATGATCGACTGTCGCAGTCCGTCCGCGCTCATCTTCTGCGCGTCGAGCTTCTGCTTCGTCGCCACGGCCTGTTCGCCGAACAGCCCCATGGACTGAGCTGCGAGACGCTGTTCGAAAGCCGCATCGGCGATGGCGGCCTCGTAGTCGTCGAGCTGCTGAGTGAACTGCTGGGTGTCCCGGCCGCCCTTGCCGTACTCGGCCGTCAGCTCCCGGAGCGCGGCGGCCGCCAGGTCGGCGTTCCCGTTGGACACCAGGCCGGCCAGCGACTTGTCGACGGCGTCGAGGTTCTCCCTGCCCTCCTTCACCGGGGTGGAGTCCCAGTTCCCCAGGCCACCCAGGGTCACAATCCACTGCTGAACGCTGTCGACGGCCGACGGATCGGTCAGGGAGCGAACTCTGTCGTACAGGCCGCTCAGGTCGTTGCCGAACGCCTTGGCTGCCTCACCGGTGACCTTGCCGGTGGAGCCGAGCTCCTTGAGCGACCCCGTCAGCCGGTCGACATCCGGAGGTGCCTTCGCAGAGTTCGACGACAGCTCGGACAGGGCGATGACGAGCAGGCCGATGCCCGTGCCCGCCAGGGCGAGCTTGGCCGTACGAGACAGCCCGGTAATCGCGGCGCCCGCCGCGGCAAGCGGGCCCGGCGCACCCGCCGCAGCGGTCCGCATGGCCATGATCTGTACGCCGAAGGCTGCCATCGCGGCCTTCGCCGCCGCGCCTCCTGCTACAGCCAGGTTGACGGCCTTGATGGCGATGGCGAGCTGGAGCAGTGTCGTGAGCGCCCCGGAAGGTACGGCGGCCACCAGGCGGCTGAGCACCTGGACCACGTCGAGCATGCCCACGCCGACTTCGGCGCCGGACTCCACCAGGTTCAGCAGTGCGCGGCCCAGGTCCTGCAGGGTCGCGGCTACGGCCGGGCCCTGCTGACGGGCCCAGTTCATAAACTCGGCGACGCCGCCGCCGACCTCACCCTCGCTGGCCGTGCGCATGAGGCGGACGAGCCCGTCGGTGGCGCGGGTGAGTGCACCGGTCGACCACTTGTCGACCTTGGCCATGAAGCCATCGAATCCGGGGCTGGCGACGCCGCCGCCCGCGAGCGTGAGCACACGATCCAACTGCTCCGCCGCACCCCGGACCGTCGGCGTGAGCTTGGGGAAGATCCCCTGCACCACGCCCAAGCCCTTGATCAACGGAGCAGTGGTGTCCTTCGCAAGCGAGTCCGACCAATCCTCGAACTCGCCCTTGAACACGCTGAGCGCTGCCGCAGCCTGGCGGGTCTCCGGCGGCAGCTTCGCCATCTGCTTCGCGTACGCGATCTGTGTCTTGATCGCGGCTTCCGACGTACGGCCGGACTCCTCGACCGCGTCGTTGTGCTTCTGCTCGGCCTTCGTCGCTTCCGACATCGCCGCGACTTGGCGGCCCGTCGCCAGCCCCAGCGCTGCCAGACCTACGCCGGCCGCAGCGGTCGACGCCGCGAGCGGCGCGATGGCGGCCGCCATCGGGATCACGGCGGGCGCGAGAGTCAGCAGCGAGGAACGCAGCTGCTCGCCTGCCTTGCTGGCCTCGTCCGCGGCGCGGGACCAGTCGGCCACCGGGCGCGCGGCTTCCCCGGTGCGGGTGGCCATGAGGGCGGCCGCGTCCGCAGTGGAGATGAAGCGCCCCTCAAGGTCCCGCAGTCGGCCGTCAGCGTCCTGCGTGAGGGTGAGCATGGCGCGGCCGGAGCCGTCGGAGGCGTCCTCCATCGAGCGGCGCAGCCGCTCGGCAGAATCCCCTGCGTGGCCGAGAACCCGGGAAAGGTGGTCCCGGCCCTCAAGGGTGAACGTCAGCCGCTCGGCCATCAGTCACCGCCTCCGTTCTGCTGTTGGGCGAGGTGCTGGTCGATCCAGACGACGTAGGCCTCGAAGTCGTCGACCCTCAGGTTGTCGAGGGCGTTTCCGTCGATGTGGAGGAGGTGGGCGAAGAGCCCGAGGTATTCGGCTCGGTCGGCGTCGATTCCTCGGTCGGGTCGCTCGGGGCCGCGGGCTCGTCGGCGGCCGGGTCTTTTGGGGCCGCGACGAGGCGGCGGATGGTGTCCCTGGCGTGGTCGGCGTCGTCCGCCTGGTCGACGATGACGGAGAGCGCAGCCTCAGCCTGCTCGGGGGTCAGGTCGCTGGTGGCAAGCTGCTCCACGGCCAGCTCGGCCCACTCCTCGATCTCCTTCTTGTCGAGCCGGGTGGCGAGCTCGGACAGCATCGGGTCGAAGTCCCCGTACCGGAGGGTCGGCTGGCTGCGCTTCTTGATGACCCAGGCGACGCCGCGCATGGCGTCCGGGTCGTCGTCCGCGAGTCGCTCCTTGACCTGCTTCCAGGTCATGTCGACGGTCCGGGACACGATCGACGCCTCCGACGTACGGACCGTGCGGTGGTCGAAGCGCTCGACCTCGCCGCCGTCGGCGGGGGTGTAGACGATGAGCACGATGGTTCTCCTAGGTGATGGTGCGCCGTACGTCGCCGAGGACTCGTTCGACCTCGGCGCGCATGCGGGGCTGGTGGCGGGTGACGACCGAGTCCCACCACGGGGGTGACGCAGTCTGGGTGACCCACCTGCGACGGTTGCCGTATACGGGGTGCCTGATCCGGCCTGAGTTGATCGTGGCGGCCATGTTGCGGAGGTCGGACGGAAGCCGGGACTTGTCGACCCACAGCCGGGCGCCGGGGTTCGCTGACGCCCGGACACTGAGGCGGATCGCGCCGGCGATCGACTCCCGAAGAGGACGGGTCGTCGGCGACGATCCACCCCGAGACCCCTGGCCGCGGCCGGGGGACTGGATCGTCGTCGAGCGGATCGAGTCCTGTAGGTCGGTGTAGAGCGGCTCAGCGGCCCGGCGAATCCGGCGGGTGAAGTTCTGCGCGAGCCGTGGGCCGCCGGCCGCCCGAAGGCTGCGGGACAGGTCAAGGAGCTGCCCGGTGCCGGTGATCTGGACGTTGCCGACGGCCACGGCGCGCCTCCTACAGGGTGATGTCCGTGCTCATGTAGTCGATGGCGACCGGGTTGGTGCCGTCGAAGAGCCCGGTGAAATTGAAGCTGGGCCTCACGACCTGGTAGCCGTCGACGGTCGGCGGGGCGTCGTCGACCTTGATCACCGGGAGCCTGACGCGGAAGGTCTCCGCGTGGGTCGCGGCGATGATCGGGCCGAGGAACTCCCACACGAGCGACGTCGCGCCGTCGGTGGTGTGGAGGTCGTCCACGGTCGTCGCCACGTAGTCCATCTCCAGCGAGCCCGACACCTTCACCAGGTCGTTCGAGATCGGCTCCGCCTTCAGAGCGGACTGGTTGGCGTAGTAGCGGTCCACGGCCTGGCCGCGCTCCAGCTTCACGGTGACCTTGCGGACGCCGTCGAGGGCCGTCTCCGCACCGAACGCGCCGGTCTTCAGGCCCATCTGCCCGAAGTGGAACGGAGACATGGGGACGTAGGACGCGACCGCGAGGGTCTTGGTCTCGTCGCAGTCCTTGCCGTCGAACTCGAAGCTGGCGGTCAGCATGCCGCCGACCTCGCACGAGAACTCCGCCGAGATGACCTTGCAACCGACGAACGTCTTGTCCGTGACGACCCCGGTCGTCAGCGGCACGCCCTTCTGAATCGTGAGGCTCTTGCCCCAGGTATCCGCGAGCGTGTGGGTCTGCAGGTACGCGGCCGTCGCACCCTGCTGTACCGGGGTCACCGTGGTGCCCATCAGCGCCTGGAGCAACAGCCCCATGCCCTTGTTGGCGACCTCCATCTCGATGGAACCCGCCGCCGACCGCTGCGTGACCACACGTCGCGAGGACAGCGCCATCAGCCGCCCCGCCGCGATGCCGCTGGACTGAGCCGTCGTCTTCTGAGCGACGAGGCCTTCCTTGGTGAACTCAGGGAACGTCGTCGGCGCCACGTACGTGCCGTAGCTGCTCTCGGCCGCGATGCCGATCTGTGCGCCGAGACCGGATCCGATCGCCATCAGCTGGCCTCCTTCTTGATGTTGGTCTTCTTCGAGCCGGGCTCTTCGACCGGCTCCCACTTCGTGGTCTGGCAGACGTAGCCCTCGAACCGGCCGTCAGGAACCTCGACGACCTGATCGGGCTGGACAACTCGGCTGCCGAGCTCCGGCACGGTGACCGGCTCGTTGCCGATGAAGCGCACACGCGCCATCGCTTACTCCTCAGGTGGGTTGGGTCAGATGCGGGCGCGGCAGGTCACGGAGAAGTTGAGGCCCGCGAGCGAGCCCTCTTTCTGTTCCTGGTGCAGATCGCCCGCGGTGAGGTGGGACCACAGCACGGTCCCGTTCAAGGTCGGTGCCGTGGTGGCCGTGTTCGTGGCTCGCAGCTCGGTCTCGACCGTGCCGAGGATCTCGAAGACGCGGTCACGGCGGATCGACATCTCCTTGTCGCCGCCTCGGGACTCCACGTATCCGGCGATCACGAACGCCTCGTCGCGGGTCCTGGCGCCGGCCGCGTTGAAGTCCTGGGTCAGCTGGACCGCCGACTCGCCGTTCGGCTGCCAGCCGACGTAGAGCAGGTCCCGTTCGGTGAGGTTGACCGCGGGCGGCCCGTCCACGATCCGTACGTCGGCGAGGGACGGCGCCGCACGCAGGATGTCGAGGAGGGCCGCGACCGCGGCCGGGACGCGGGAGGTCACCATCACGCCACCCCCGGCCCCGTCTTGAAGGGCTCCAGCAACTGGAGCACCCGGTTCGGAATCGCGTAGCCGAAGCCGACGATCGGCTCGGTCACGTCGAAGTCGTCGGTGCCGCCGACGTTGCCGCGGGCGGCCCCGTACTGCGTGCGCCACCAGTGCTGCAGCAGGATTCGCCCGGAGATGTTGATCGTCGGCGACACCGTTGGTCGGCCAGCCTGGTAGACGGCTGTCCAGGGGCCCCCAGTGAAGTAGGCACCGTCCTTCCGTCGGACCTCACCGAGCGCGCCGTTCAGGTGCAGCTGGGATACGTCGAGCGTTGGGCCGCCCGTCAGGACAGGGGTGAAGCTGGTCAGGGAGATCGCGGGGGCCTTCAGCAGGCTGAGCGTCGGCCCGCGGCCGTCGACCTGCTCGGTGACCTCCCGTACCGTGACCGGGCCGATGATGCCCTCGATGACCTCGTCGATCGCGTCGACGTACGCCTGCAGCTCGGTGTCGTGGGCGGTCGACGTGAGGTCGAGCTGGGCCTTGGCGTCGGCGAGAGACAGGATGGCCACGGCTTACTCCCTACTCGCTGCGGGTCTCGGCCCGCTGGCCCCGGCCGCCACCGCGTGACCGGGCCGCGGCTTTCTCGGCGCCCTCGACGACTTCGGCCCGGACACCGTCCACCCAGAGGCCAGCGGCCTCGTCGTCGACTTCGACCTCATCGCCCGGAGCCCACGAGAAGTCGAGGCCAGCGACGGACTGCAGGATCCGAATGCGCACCATGGCGCACCCTCCTTCCACCAGGCGGCCCCGGCGTAATGCCGGGGCCGCGGTACGGGTTGGGGTCAGGTCGCCGGGTGGGCGTACACGCGGAACGCGCTGCCGTCGTCGGGCTTCGCGTCCAGGCGGAGGAAGCCGAAGAAGCCGACCTGGAGGTAGTCGGCGTACCGCTCCTCCAGCCGCATCATCTGGCCGCCGGCCACCTGCCGGACGACGTACGCGGCGTTGATGTCGCCGTAGCCGATCGACTTCGCAGACGCGGCCGGAACCGGGATGCCGTTGTCGATGAGGACCGGGGCGCCGAGGAGCGTGGACGGGACACCCTGCTGCGTGGACGGCTCCCACAGCGGGAGGTTGTTGCCGTCCTTCAGCTTGCGAATCACCTTCAGCGCCGAGTCCGACATCGCCCACTGCGCGCCGAGCCGGTACGCCGGGTCGATGGAGTGCTGGAGGTCGATCAGGTCGTCGTACGTGACGGAGGTAACCTGACCGGCCGCACCGGTCTTGCCGGCGGTGGCGTTGGTGAACAGGCCCTCGGGCTGGGTGGTGCCGACGCCGGTCGCCAGGTGCGCGGCGACCGCGCGGCCGATGCGCTCGCCCAGCTTGCGGGGCAGCCACGTGTCGATGCTGAACGCGTCGTCCTGCAGGAGCTGCAGGGACACGCGCACCAGCTTCGAGGTGTACGTGAACGCGCCGAGGGTCTTCTGCCCGAGGGTGACGTCCTGCTCGGTGATCTGGGAATTCTCCGAGAGGATCGCGCCGATGTTGCTGGTGTCGTCGTTCGTCGGCCAGTTCAGCGGGTTGCCGGACGCCGTGGTGATGACGTTGGACGCGCCGAGCAGGCCGCCGTACGCCTTCATCGTCTCGGTGATCCGGGCGAGGGTGTCGGTCGGGATGAAGTACCCGCCCGCGCTGCCGGGGCTGGTGGCCTGCGCCCGGACCTCGGAGGAGTTCGTCATGAGGAGCTGCCGCTGTTCGTTGTCGAGACCGCTCATGCCGCGGCGGACGAACTGGCCGAACGCGGTCCGGTAGTCGGCCTCCTGGTCCGTGGCGCGCTCGATCTCGGTCTGGCCGGTGGCGACGACGAGCTGGTCGCGCTGGACGGCGTCCATGCGGGCCATGCGCTCCAGGCGCTCGACGTCCTGCGACGCGGCCGTGAGGTCGGTCTCGGCCCGGTCCCACTTCTCCCGCTCCTCGGCAGTCAGGTCGCGGCCCTCGCGCTCGGCGGTGGCCTGGATCTCCTGCATCTGGGACCAGGTGTTGGCGCGCTTCTCCAGCGCGCGGGTGAGCAGAGTGCTCATGGCGGTGTGTCCTTTCACGGCACGCCAAACAGCCCCCGAACCGTCGGGGGCTGGAAGGGATGAATGGGTTAGCGCGGGAGCCCGAAGCGGGCGGCCAGCGCGTTCATGCGCATCGAGATGGGCAGGCCCGGGGTCTGAGTGGACACGGCCGGCTCAGCGGGGGTCTGGGTGCCGCGAGTGGACTCACCCGGCTCACGGTCGATGTGCACGAGGTCGAGGAGCTCCGGGCGGAAGCGCGCGCGGGCCTCGACGGCGGCGAGGTCGCCGCGGTGGTCGAGGGCTCGGGCGACGGCCTTCAGCTCGGCCTCGGTGTCGGTGTAGGCGGGGAAGGTGACTGCGGACACCTCGATGAGGCGTACCTCGCGGATCACGCGGACGTCGACCTCGACGGGGTCAGCCCCTTCGATCTCGATCTCCTCGGTGTTCCACTCGTCCTTGATGACGTAGAACCCGAAGCTCATCCCGGTGACGTTCTTGTTCCGGAGGTTCGCCTTCAGGTCCCGCACGTACGACAGTTCGTCGTCGAGGGCGGAGTCGACGGCCAAGCCGCGCGAATCCTCGGCCAGCGTGAGAGTGCCGGCCGAGGAGCGGGACACGACGTAGTAGCTGTCGTGGTCGATCAGCATGCGGGCGTCGCCCTCGGCCAGGGTCTTGGCGAACGCGCCGGGCGCGATCTCCTCGTAGAACCCCCATCGCAGCGGGTTCCCGATGGCCGTACGGCTGTTGAAGACGGAGGCGTACCCGGCGAACCGGGCGCTCCCACCCTCATCATCTGCGCGGATCGCGAGACCCGAGTCCGTCAGGGACAGGCGGCGTCGTTCAACCCCGGTCGTCATCGTGGGCATCTGCGCCCCCTTCCTGGTCGGCATGCTCGGCCAGGAGGCGCCGTGCCTCGGCCATGTGGGCGGCCGCGCGGGCGGGGGCAGCCCCGCCGTCGTTGGCCAGTGGGTTGACCCCCAGGGGGGCCATGTACGTGGGCTGCAGGTAGATATCGCCCTCGGGGCCGATCGGCGGCAGATCTTCCAACTGGCGGATGTCGTTCGCCGACAGGGCGCCGATGTCGCGCATCGCCCGGTAGAACGTCGCCCGCGCCGAGCTGTCGCCGCGGAGGAGACCCTGCAGCGCGTAGTGCGCGTACTGACCGGGAGGCAGCAGCTCCTTCGTGATCCGCTGCTCCGTCGGCGACAGCCACGTGGGGCCGAGGTCGAACGTCTGCCAGCCCTGCGCCTGCTGCTCCAGGCCGGTGCCCCACGACGTGCTCTTGCTCGTCTCCATGAGGAGGAACATGGGCACACCGAACATGCGGGCGATCTCCGCCACCTGGAACTCGCGCGACTCCAGGAACTGCGAGTCCTTCAGCGGCATCGCGATCGGCTTGAACGCGGCGCCGGCATCGAGGACGGCGATGCGGTGCGCGTTCTGGATGCCGGAAACCTTCGACTCCCACCGGCTCTTCAGGGCCGCGGCCTGCTCGGGGTTCAGGCGTTGCTCGGTCTGCAGTACGCCGCTCACCAGGTTGCCGTCGCCGAACAGCCGGGCTGCCCCGGACTCGGCGGCTTGCGCCAGCCCGATGCCCTGCGCCGCGGCCCGGATCGGCGAGCAGCCGGTCAGCCCGTCGTAGCCGAGCCCCGGAATGTGCAGTACGTCATGCGAGGTCAGGACATGCGAGCTACCCCAGTCGTCCGTGACCTGGAAGACCTTGCCGCCCGGAATCGCGTCCGTGGGCCGCACCCGGCCCACCTGCACACGGTCCGGGGACAGCGGCCACAGCTCCTTGACCTGCCCCGACGGCGCCCGCAGCTTCTGCACGTACGCATTGCCCCACAGCGCCCGGTGCACGTACGCCAGCCGCCACAGCTCCAACGGCGTCAGCTCGGGGTGCGGATCGTCCAGCAGGGGCGAGTCGACCCGGTCCTTCGTCCCGGTCTTGTACGTATGCAACGGCAGCGCCGACGACACCCCAGCGATCACCGCGACCGACCGCCACACGGCCGGCATGTGCAGCGACGACTGCTCCGACACCGAGATGCCCGAGTCCGTCCGCTGCCCGCCCATCCAGTCCAGCAGGGACGCATCCGTCAGCGGCACCGCAGGGTTCTCCACGGACCGCCTGTCGAAGAGACCGAAGAGACTCACGTCTTCTCCCTCCGACCACTCAGGGCCCGCTCCACAGCGAGCACACCCAACACGCCGCCCAGGACGAACGAGGCCGGCAGGTAGACGAGCGCGACCCCGACAAGGCCGAGCAGGACGAACAGGACCTCAGCGGCCCACAGCAGTCTCACCACAGGATCGGCGCCCTCTCGTCCTCGACCTCAGCACCGAGCCCCCATCGGGCCAGCGTGACCGCCACCAGCGGACTGATGTCGACGCCGACTCCGCGCCGGGCCCATGCCCACGCGTCGCCCAGCGGGCGCTTCTGCGCGCCTGCCAGGGCCACCGCGAGCGGCGCCTGGTCGAGGTGGCTGATCGACTGCTCCGCGACCGCGTCGTAGAACTGGCCGGTGGCTGCGGCGATCTCGCGTGCCTTCGGCTGCACAACCTCCACGCCGAGCTCGTCGGCCAGATCCTGGATCAGGGACCCGGCCGGGCCGCCGGCATCGACGACCCAGCAGCGCGGCTTGTGCCGCGCGTGCAGCTCCTTGGCGCGCTCCACGATCCAGCCCATGCCGGGCCGGTGCTCGATGACCTCCACGTGCGTACCGCCCCGCCACGGGCCCGCCACGACGATCGCAGCGTGCGACCGCTCGGGGGTCGCGTCGATGGCGAACGCCAGCGGCCCGCCCTTCGGTGGGGTGGACTTCGGATCGGCCAGGGCCCGCCACGCGTCCTCACCAATAACCTGCCAGGCCTCGGCGCCGTCCGCCGGGTAGTTGCCGACGCCGAGCCGCTCCCGCTCGAAGATGCCGCCGCCGCCCATGGACAGTCGCTCGTTGCGGACGTGCTCGGCAGTGATCCGGATCCCGAGCGCCGGGTTCGCCACCGCCCATGCCGCGGGGTCGTCGGGGTCAGAGTGGTCTGTACAGCCGGGGCCGCACTCGGCCCTGTGGGCGTCCACCGACCACTCGAAGTAGGCGAGGGACGGATCGGGCTGCCCGGACTCAACAGCGGCGAGCGCGCGGGACCGCAGACGACCGAGCTGCACGGACGGCGCGCCAATGCCCGCACTTCCGAGGTACCAGATCTGAGGGTTCGGGACCGCGGACATGGTCGGCATGAGCGCGCCCATGGCGTCGTCGCCGAGGATCATCGCCTCGTCGAGGATGTTGCAGTCGCCCGTGAAGCCGCGGCCGGAACCACCGGAGCGGGCCAGGAACCGCAACGTCTGCCCCGTGACAAGCTCGATCGCTTCCTCACCCGTCGTGCGCCGCACCCGCAGTACACGTTTCCGCAGGTCAGGGCACCCCATGATGAGCTGCTCGACCCGCTTGAACGCCACGATGCTCGTCTTGAACTCGTGCGCGCTGTGCAGGATCAGCCGCTCGCCGAGGAGGAACAGGCCGGCCAGCTGCCGGGCCTCGATGATGCCGCCCTTCCCGTTCTGTCGGGGGACGTTCACCGCGACCTCGAACGCGGACCAGCGGCCGTCCGCGCGCTCCGACAGGCCGAGGTCAAGAACGTGCTCCTGCCACGGGTCGAGCTTCAGACCGGCCAGCGCCGCAAGTTCGACGGCCTCCTGACCGGACGAGGACAGCCGGGTCGAGGGCACGGTCGTGATGCGCGGGGCCTGGACTCCGTCAGGCGCCGAGGCGGGTGGCACGTCGAGCAGCGAGGTCATCGAGCGCATCCCCCTCCGACTGGACTGGAGCCAGGCCCCGGAGACGAACCATCAGGGCGTGGAGCTTGTCCGCGACGACGGCCTGTGATGTCGGAGCGTCACCGTCGGGGATCTGGTCGAGCGCGCGAGCAAGCTTGACCGCAGTGGCCGCAAGGCCGGGAGCGATGCTGGTCACGTCCAAGTTGTCAAGCTCATCGCGGACTGAGTCTTCGACCACGGCCGACCCCCGTCACTCCCAGTAATGTCACGCAGGGTGAGCGCCACTAATTCGGTCGAATCAGATTTCGGGTGAATAGCGGCTTCAAAAATGGCCGCGCAAAAAATCGGGCGAGAAGAGCTTGTGGGTCGCCCGCCCCTGCTCTGAAGATTTGACCCACCTCCCCCCGTCGAGCCCATTCGGCCCCGGCGATCGGAGCCCGGGTTGCCCTGGCTCATGGCGGTACGTGACGGTCGGTGAGGGGCTGCCGGTGGGCTACCAGTCCCGGGATGTCTGGGGCATGGCCAGCCTCGGGAGTCGGGCCCGCTGCCGGTACCACTTGGTGGCCACGGCCTTCATCTCGGGCGATCGCATGGCTTCGATCCTGCTCATGACGATGTCTTGGCCTGGGTCCACGGCGACCACCTTGGCGTCCAGCCGCTTGTACCTCGCGATGGCCTTGGCATTGGGCAGCGTGTGGATGAGGTAGACGTCGACCTTGTCGAGGTGCTGACAGGCCTCGTCGATGGCCGCGTACCGGGCCTTCTGGGCGACGCGCTGCACCACTGGGTCGTGGTTCCACTGGGGTGCGCCGGGCCCGGTGAGGGCGCTGGCGATGAGGTCGAGGTCGATGACGATGTCCCGCGCGGTGGCGTGCGCCTGGATCCACGAGCTCTTGCCTGCGGCCGGCGGGCCCGTGACGACGTACAGCACGGCATCACCCCTAGGCGCGGGCGGTCCAGGTCGGCCCTCGGAAGGTTCCGGGGAGGGAGTGCATCGGGGTGCGCATCGAAGTGGCGTGCGCGAAGGCGACGATGCGGGCGAGAAGCCTGTCGTTCTCCTTCGCGTCCTCGCAGCTGTTGATGTGGTGGGCGTGGCAGTTCGGGCAGTGAGGCGGCCAGGTCATGGGATCACCATCTCCGCGACGTCTTCATGGGCTGTGTCCCGGTCCGGTTGCCGCGGGCGCTGTTGCACCGTCGGTGCATGCTGCGGGCGTTGGCGGGGTCGAGGAGGCTGCCTCCGCGCGACAGCGGGACGATGTGGTCGAGGGTGAACGACCAGCCGGACCGCGGGTCGAGGCGGGGGTTGATGTAGCCACCGCAGCGCGCGCAGGGCAGGCCGAGGGCCTTCTGCGCGGCGACGAGGCGGCGGTAGGGGCGCCCGTTGCGGGGGTTGCTGGCCACGGGCGCCTCCTCACGTTCAGGGGGTCTGTGCGTCGTCGGAGGCCGCCTCGTCGATCTGGCGCTGCAGCTCGTCCCGGCCGGCCTTGTTGGACTGCTGGAGGCCGTCCATGTAGGCGTCGAGGGAGTCGGACTCGGGGAGGCCGGCGCATGCGTCGGGCGTCGGGTCCGTGTCGGTCTCGGGGTTGAAGTCGGTGGGTCGGGCGCCGATGGTGGCGGCCCAGGCGTCGACGCAGGCTTCGCGCTGCTCGGCGACGGAGAGCGTCGGCGTCGTGGTGGTGAGCGTCGGGGAGGGGTTGCTGTCGCTCTTCGGGCTGCTGCACCCGGTGAGGGCGAGGAGCAGGGCGGTGGCGGCGAGGACCGCGGTGGTGAGTCTGCGCATCGGGTCAGCGTGCCGGATTGCGCACGGGCTGTGGATGCGAGTGATGGTCTCGTGACATGACGAAGGCCCGCACGGTGGCGGGCCTGTCGATGCCCGGGCATGCCGGACGTGGGGTCAGTGTTACACCTTGCCGGGGCGCGGATCAAGCGGCCTTGGCGGCGAGGCGGTTCTCCAGCTCGTGGAGGTCGACGAGGGCGCGGCCGGCGCGGTCGTGGCCGTGGTGGGTGAGGTGGCCGCGGTGGAGCCAGATGCGGAGGGTTCCGGGGCGGGTGCCGGTGGCGGCTGAGGCGGCGTGGGTGTCGACGAGGAGCGGCGTGTCCATGGGGACATGATGCGCCCCGCCGTACCGGTGCGCTGTTCCGGTAGGGCGGGGCGGGGTCCGAGTCGCAGCGAGCAGCCGGCGCGCAATCGATCGGGTTGGGGTAGTGCTGTCCACGGTACGGCTGGCCACTGACAGTTGGGGCTACGGCAGCCACGCGGGCTGGTCTAGCTGTCTGAGCGGCCCATGGCGGTGCCGAAGAGGTATCCGTCGTCGTCGGGGTCGAGTGCATGCTCGGCGTGGTAGTCCATGTTGAACATGTCGATGCCGACCGGTTCGGTAGTAGCGGGGAGTTCGGGATCGGATTCTTCTTGGTCGTTCATGACGGTCATCCTGCCTGCTTCGGTGTGCCGGGGACGGGCTTGTCGGCGGGCTTGGTCCAGCTGCCTCGGGAGGAACTGTAGGTCGTCTCGTGGCCCTTGCGGCGGGGGTCGTTGGGCTCAAGCTTGGGTTGGCGAAGTGCCATGGCGGTCTCCTCAGGCCTTCGCCGTGTGGCGGCGGTTGTGGGTCTCGGATAGGTCGTAGACGGTGATCCCGGCTTGGCCGGTGTGCTCTACACGGAACCCCTTCTCGGGCCCACTCTCCGGCGCGTTGTTGGTGTTGGTGTTGGCGTCTGACCTGCACAAACAACCGTCGGAAGGGGTGGTCTCAATCCGGGGGATGTCGTCCGTGTGGACGCCGGGCCCGTTCTTCCCGCCCGCGCGGACCCCCGTACGGATAGGGATGCCGGCCTCATCGAGGAGAGCCCGGACAGTCTTCGTGTCGGGGAGTGCGGCAGCCTCTTGGAGCTGCGTCAGACGGACGTGCTCCCCACCCCGGCCGAGCTCCTGGAGGACGGCCACGATGTCGACCGGCTCCTGCTCGTCGGCCTCGGTCTCGTCGGCGTTCCGGCGTCCAGCGAACCATGCGCGGGTCCGCCGGACGCCAGCCGCGGTAAGCAGGCCCGCCGCGTAGTAGCCGGTCTCCGGGACGACCATGACGATCGTCCCGGCGGTGGTGATGCCGATGACGGCTAGGCATCCGATGGCGGCCCGGCTCTGCGCAGGCTGCTCCTCCACGGAGGCTTCCTGCTGTTCGTCGGTCATCCCATGTACTCCGTGAAGACGGCGCCTGCCGCGTTGACGGCGGAGCCGAGGGGGATGGCGGCGATGCCTGCGACGGTCCCGGAGAGGGCGAGGAGAGCGCCCGATGCTGCGCCGGCAGCGAGCTTGCCCCTTGGAATCCTCTTGGCCCACAGCCAGAGGCAGACGAGAACGACGGTGAAGAACAGGACGATGACGTAGCCGCCGTCCTCGATGGCGATCGGGGTGGCGCGGGTGACGTTGCGGTCGGTGCCGCCGACGCCCCAGACGAGGCTGACGTGGCCGGCCAGGTTTCCGGCCCAGATGGTCAGCCAGGTGATGGCGCCGAGGACGGATACGGCGTTGTAGGTGGCGAGGGCGGCGAGCATGCCGTAGATCCAGGCGAGGACAAACGGGATGAGGGCGGCGAAGTTGTGTCCCTCGCGGAACCACCAGCGGATGCCGAAGGCGATGAGGATGGCGCAGCCGAAGGCGACGCCGCCGAGGCTGATCACGGTGTACGGCATCAGTTGTATCCCCCGGTCATCTTGGCGCGAGCACGGCGAACAGCCGCAGCAACGGAGTCCGGATCGGCGTCGGGTCGGAGCGAGCAGATCGCCTTGGTGGCGGGCGGGTTGGTCGGGTGGATCGCGACGTGATCGCGGGCGAGATCGGCAATGCTCTTCTGCTCGCGATCGGCGATCGGGCTGGTCACGCCGGGTTCGGGGCGCTCCGAACCTTGGGGCTGCTCGGTGGCAATCGGGGCGGCGATCGGCGTGATCGGGGGCTGCTCGGGCGTGATCGGGGCGATCGCGATCGGTGCTCGGCGGGCGAGCTCGCGGCCCTTGTCCTGCCGGGCCAGTTCGATCTCGAAGTCGACGGACACGTCGGCAAGGAGGCGCTCGGCGTCCATCTCGCGGCGCCGGAGCCCGATGCGGTGCTCGGCTTCCTCGAACCGCATGCCCCGCTCCAGGGCGGCCAGCCGCGCCCGCTCGTCGTCGGTGAGGGCGGACGGGTCGCGCATGTCGGCGAGGGCCATCAGCCAGAGGGCCTTGGTGCCGAGGGGCAGGAACGGGCCGCCTACCGCCATGGCGGGGACGTCGCGTTCGATGCCGTGCCAGGCGAGGAGCGCGGCGACGGCGACGAGCGTGACCCATCCGATGATGGGTACGAGGTTCCGGCCTCGGATGGGTACGTGGACGCCGCGGGCTTCGGCGAGGATCACGCTGGCCCAGATGACGTCGGCGCCGGCGGCGACGGTGACGCCGATGGGTCCGGCGCCGAGGAGGTCGACGAGGCTCCAGGTGGTCCAGGCGAGGGATGCGCCGGAGAGGAGGGTGGCGGGTAGGAGGAGCGGTGTCCTCAGGCGGGGGAAGTCCATCAGGCGCTCCTGGTGGCGTTGAGGAGCTGCTTGCCGTACTGGGTTCGGGTGAGGGCGCCGGGGGCCACCTGGGGCATGTGGGTGAGGAGTTCTTCCACGAGCTTGTTGGTGGCCTGCTGGTTGTTGGGGTGGGTTTCCTGGGCGGTCAGGAGGGCGGCGCCGCGGCGTCCTACTTCGCTCATGGGTTTGTCGGGTCGGTTGGTGGTGAGCCATTCGGCGGCGTAGCGGAGGGCCTGGCGGATGTGGTCGGGGGCGGTGATGTTCATCGGGCGCCCTGCTTGCCCATCTTGGCGCGGACGGGGCCCGCGGCTTCGTAGTCCTGGGTGCAGGCGGCCGGGGTGGCGGGGGCGTCGATGATCGTGTTCGCCCGGGGGGTGCGGTCCGGCTCCGGAGCGGGGGTGTAGACGGGGGTGTCCATCAGGCCGTCACTCCCTGGAGGAGCAGCTGGATGCGCGCGGCGTACTCGGCGCGGTCCTCGCCGTCGCGGACCGACGGGAGGGCGGCGATGATGTCGTTCAGGACGGCGTTGGCGACACGGTCGTTGCTGTACGTGTCGATGGAGTGCCGGAGGGCGGCGGACCGGGCGGCGTTGACGGTCATCGCGTCCTGGGGCCGGGTGGTGGCGAGGCGTTCGGCGACCCAGGTGAGTCCGCGGGTGACGCGGAGGTCACGGAGGGACGGGGGCTGGCTAAGCTCGGGCATGGCTACTCCTGGTCTGATCAGGGGTGGCTGGCCCCGGCCGGGCTCTCACACACCGACCGGGGCCGTTCTGTTGTGCTGGATCCAACGTAGCGACCTTGTTGCCACATGGCAACAAGGTCAGGGAAGATGGTGCCCATGACCGAGCCCGAAGGAGGGCCTGACATGGTGAGTTTCAGAGAGCTCGCGCGCCGGCTGGTCGCGGACGGCGTGGTGAAGACGATGAGCCATCAACGACTGTCGAAGATCGCGCAGGAGGATCCAGGCTTTCCCCCAGTCGTATCGATCGGCCGGGCGAAGGCAGTGGATTACAGGTTGGCGCGGCCGTTCTTCGCTGCCCGGGATACACGCCCCGGATGGCGTACGGACCTGAAGGGCAGGCCGCCGGCCGCCGAGTAGCCGCACACACGCGAGCCCCCGACCGTGATGGTCGGGGGCTTCGTCGTGTTCAGGCGGCGGCCTGTTGGGCGTCGTGGTCGATGAGCTGCTTGAGCAAGGCCCACGTTCCGGGCGGGTACGTGGTGGCACACCATCGGCAGGTGACGAGCTGCTCACCAGGCTGGAGCCGGAGAATGGCGCCGCACAGGGTGCCGTCGGTGTGTTCGGCGGGGCAGGGGCCGAGGCGGAGGCCGGCGGGGCGTTCGCGGGCGCCGGTGATGGTGGCGATGTCGCGTTCGAGGTCACGGATTTCGTGGGCGAGGTCGCTGGCCTCGGACCAGCAGGTGGCGATCCAGTCGACGGAGTGGAGGAGCGCGCCCGCTGCGAGCGCCACGCGGTTCGGGATGCCCACAGCCGAGGTGGGCGGCGCCCAGCGGCGAGCAGCGTGCAAGTCGCTGCGCCAGGTCTCCAGGGTCGTGACCATGCCGCCGTTGGCGCGGAGGTTGAGGACGGGCTCGCAGACGGGCAGGGGGGCCTCGGCGCGGCCCGTACGTCCGCCGCCGGGCTCGCGGGTCGCCGCGGGGGCGAGGAAGGCGCCCAGGGCGTTGTAGAGGCGCGGCATGCGCTGGAGCCGGTCGGCGAGGGCTCGGGTGCAGCCGGGGCAGAGGTAGCCGTGCTCGACGGGGGTCTCGCACATGCCGCAGGTGTTCATGGTGGCACTCCTGGTGGTGGGTCAGGCGAGGACGGCGAGGACGCGCTCGCCGAGCCATCGGGCGGCGTTCACCGACACGGCGTTGCCGACGCCGAGGATCTGGTCCTCCTGGGTGGAGTCCGGGAGGACGTAGTCCGCGGGGAACCGCTGGGCTGAGGCGAGCTCGCGCGGGGTGAGCATGCGGAGGGTGCAGTCCTCGACCGTCGGCGCCGGCCGGACGAGGGAGTGATGGGGCTTGCAGGCCACGGTGGTCAGCGGCTCGGCCGTTGTACGGACGGCGCCCTTGCGGCCGTTGGGCACGATCAGGGCGTGGTGCTTGCCTTGGGCGGACACAGCCGGGACGGCGTCGGAGACCGCGACCGGCGAGGTGTTCCGCCGGAGGACGGCGACGTGCGGGGCGTCACCGAACTTCGCCAGGCCAGCCGCGACCCGGGCCCGGGTGGACTCGGCGTACGGCGTGAACGCCTTCCGGTCCGGGCGGCCATCGCCGATCCGGGTGCCGGGTCGGTCCCAGTCGATGACCTCGGAGATCGGCCGGACCGTCGGATCGAGGATGAGGTGGCCGCACGCCCGGTTGGGGCACCGGTAGTCGTACTGCACGCCCCACTTCCCGATCTTCCGGCGGCGGGTGTTGCGCCAGACCTGCCGCGCCCGGACGGGGCCGCAGGCGGGGCACACGGCCTCCGGGCGGACCTCCAGGTCGGGCAGCGGAATCTCCTTGCGGGTGAACACGATGTACAGCCGGTCCCGGTGCTGCGGCGCGAGGAGGTTGTCGCCGCCGCCGAGGTGTGCGGAGGACGCGCACACAATCTGGAAGTTGTAGCCGAGGATCTCCATCCCCTTCAGCCACCAGTCGAACAGTGCCCAGTCGGTGGCGAACTCGATGACGTTCTCGCACAGCACGGCGTCATATCGGTGGACCTCGGTGGCGGCGAGGATGTCGAGCGCGGTCGCCCGGGTCCGCTCGAACGCAGCCGAGACGCTGCCGTCGAGAACGAGCTGACCGCGGTTGCGGCGGCGCCCGCCGGCGGGGCTGATCTCGGTGCAGATCGGGGAGCCCCACAGGATGCGGGTGCGCGGGAGGGAGCGCTTGTCGTAGGCGTTGATGTCCTCGACCAGGTGGATGGTGTCGGGGTGGTTGGCCTGGTGGGCGGCGACCTGGACGCGGTCGTGGTTCATGCAGAGGTGGATCCTGCATCCGGCCTCCTTGAGGCCCTCGGAGGCTCCGCCGAGGCCGGAGAACAGGTCCGTGACGGTGGGGGCGTCGTCGTGGCGGAACGGGCGACGCATCATGCGGGGGCTCCTGCGGGGGTGATGGTCCAGCCGCTGGACGCGAGGTAGAGGGCGGCGCGTTCGGCGCGGGCGTGGCCGGTCTCGCCGAGGCGGTCGGCGTCGTCGAGGGCGGCCTCGATGTCGGCGACGGCGGCGGCGGGGATGGCGGGGGCGAGGGGGATGGTGGTCTGGCCGGGGCAGTGCTCGACGGCGGGCCGAGGTGCGGTGGCGTCGGGTCCGACGGTGGTGGTGGTCTTGCGGGCGCAGACGGGGCCGATGCCGGCGGCGGCGTACCGGCGGGACCGGAGGCGGCGGCCGCAGACGCGGCAGGCGACCTTCACCGGGCCCCCTTCGGCGCGGGCATCGGCCGCCCGCAGTCGCAGCGGAGGCTGTCACCGTCGAGGTGAGGCTGGCGCCACCGGTGGAACGGGCAGGGGGCGACGAGTCCGGCTCCGGGGTCGTGCTGGACGATCGCGTAGCGGGAGTCGTACGGGCCGCCCATGGCGCGGAGCGGGTGGGTGTCGTCGCAGGCGAGGCATTCGCCGGTCGTGCCGCCGGAGAGCAGCCGGTAGAGGTCGGTGCGGGAGCCGGGGCAGTGCCGGGGCGGGGTGAGGCCCTGGGGGCTGAACACGAGCGGCCGGCCGCCGGGGGCCTGCTGCTCCTGTCCGGCGCCGATGGCGCGGCCCTCGCAGGTGGCGCAGACGAGGTCTCCGGCGGGCGGCTCTTCGGCGGTGAGGATGCCGCCGGGGCGGTGGCTGCCGACGTGCTGCCCGCACCACACGGTGTAGGAGACGCGGGCCTCGGGGAACTGGACGCCGGTGCGTGGCCGGTGCCAGCGGCTCATGGCGCGCGTACGGACGAAGCGCGGGCCGACGGCGAGCGGCTCGACGTCGAGGGCGACGATGCTGTGTGTCGCGGGCGGGAGCAGGAGAACGGTCATGCGGCGGCTCCGGTGCGGTGTGCGGCCTCGACGCGGGCCGGGTGGTAGTCGCGGCGGTCACGGCCGTTGGTCTGGCAGCGCTGGCCCTGGCGAGCGCGGCAGGCCTCCCACGGGCAGGTGACGCTGCGGGGGTCGGAGAGCCCAGAGCGGATGAGACGCTCACGCTCGACCGCGTCGGGCCGGAGCTCGGCCAGGGTCTCCTTCACCGACGCGGGCATGTAGGTGCCCATGCGGTCGAGGCGGGCCTGGACCTCGGCAGCGGCCGGGCCCGCGGTGATGGCCCGGAGTTCGTTCGGGGGCTGAGCGCCGACGGCGACGGCGTGGCGTTCGGCGGCGAGCGCCGCGCGGTACCCGGCCTCGTCGTCGGGGTGGAGGCCGGGGTGGGCGGTCGGCTCGAACGTTCCGACGTGGCGACCGAGGCGTTCGGCGACGGCGGCGGTCCAGCGGGTGGCGATGTCGGCGGGGAGGATCGGCCACGTGCTCTTGGTGTAGTGCTCGTGGGCGTAGCGGACGGCGGCGTCGTACGGGACGTCGGCGAGGATTCCGGCCCACATGGCGATCTGGGCGCGGAGCTCGATGTGGTCGGTGCGGCGGACGCGGGGGTCTGCGAGGGCGATCTCCGCGAGGAGCTGCGGGACTTCGGACGGCTTCACTGCATGCCTCCTTCGGCGACGCGGAGTTCGGCGGCGATCTGCTGCATTTCGGAGAGGTAGGACTGGGCTTCCGACGGAGGCCCAGCGACGGGGCGGGGCCCGGTGTAGGCGGCCGGGGGCTGGAGGGTGGTCCAGCCCGGGAGGAAGTAGCGGGCGGAGAACGGCGGGGTCTTGGCAGCGCGCCAGACTCGTTCGGCGTGCTCGACAAGGAGGGCGACTCCCACGAGGCGGATGGCGTCGCGGAGGGAGATCCACTCCTCTCCGCTGAACTTCCACGCGACGGTCATCCCGCGGGCGTTCATGGCCTGGATGAGGGGTTCGGCTTCTCCTCTTCCGGAGACCGGAACCACCGACTTCGTGACGCCTTCGTGCACGGCGGGGAGTTGTTGAGGTACTCCCGTAGGGAGTACCTGGGACGGGGACGGGGACGGGGCGCCGTTACTAACGCCATTACGGAACTCGTTGACCTGCGGCGACGACTGGTTTGTCGGGTCGCTTTCTCGCGCGTTCGTGTCGCCGTCTTGTCGCGTTCGTGCGTCCGTCGTGTCATCCGGGCCGGATTCCGAGCCAGGCGTAACGCCGTTACTCGGGGCGTTACGGTCCCCGTTACGTTCGGCGTCCCGCTCGGCCCTCTTCCGGTCCCGGAACGCCTTCTGTCGGGCGGCGTTCGCTTCCCGCTCGGCCTGCACCCGGGCCCGGTCCGGGTTGTATTCCAGGTAGTCGTGGACGGCCCAGCCGTCGGCGGTCTTGTCCCACAGGCCGGCGGTCTCCAGCTCTGCGGCGGCCGACTTGGGGCTGCGGACCCGGGAGACGAGCGGGAGTTCCTTCGCCAGGACGTGGCCCTCGGTGAGGTTCTCGGAGGACCAGCAGAGCGAGGACACGTACAGCCGGAACGCCCGGTCGGACAGCAACGCGACCTTGCGGTGCGACGGGAAGCGGTCGTCGAGACGGACCCACGGCATGTGCGGCTTCTTCCTGGAGGTTCGGGGTGGATCAGGTGGCGGTCTTGGCCGTGCGCGAGTGGAGCTTCTGGCGGCCGGTGGGGGTCGTACCGCCCCGGATGCCGTGGCGGCCGTGCGTGTTCCGGCCGCCCTCCTCCGCAAGGGCCTCGGCGAGGCACCGCTCCCGTACGGGACACCTGGCGCAGACCGCGAGTGCGGCCCGTCGGTCGGCGGCGGTATCGGGGAAGAACAGCTCGGGGTCCTCGTCGCGGCACAGGCCCCTGGTCCGCCAGTTGGTGCCCGCGCCCGGGAGGGGAGTCGGCATCCCGGACGCGGGGGTCTTGGTGGTCACGGGCCGACGTCGTACGACTGGTTGGCGGCGGTGACCTCGTCGAGGCGTTCGGCGAGCTGCACGGCGTGAGCCGCGGCGCGGTGCCGGTGGTTGCGCTCGCGCGCGGCCTCGGCGCGGGCCTGCTCCAGCTGGCGGCGGAGGCCGGCGGTCGCGAGGTCGACGGCGTCCTGCGCGCGGCGGCGGGTGATGAGGGGGAGTCGCATCACGCCACCGCCTCGTCCTGGCCGGTGATCTCGGCGGCGGTGACGCGCGGTTCGGGGAACTCGTCGTCGGCCGTCACCTCGCCCTGCTGGATCGACCGGAAGATGACCTGAAGCTGGGCCACGTCGTGCTCGGTCCACTTCCCGGACGTGCGGCCGAGCTTGGTCTCGATCCGGTCGGCGGTGATGCCGATGCCCTCGAAGGCCTTGACCGCGTCGGCGACCCTCAGGTTCAGCTGCTTGCCGCCGCCGTCCCGCAGGGTGCGGTTGCAGAGCTCCTTGGCTTCCTCGACGAACCAGGGCGGCAGGATTGCGAAGATCGCTTCCCGGACGCGGCGGGCACCGTTGTTGGCGTTGTTCTCGTAGATGTCCCGCATGTCCGTGAGCTGCTTCGGCCCGGTCTTCGTGTCGCGGCGGTGCGGCACGATGAACGTCGAGCTGTTGCGGGAGTTGGTCTCGACGTCCCAGGCGAACGACTGCATCTCGGACTGGCCGTACTCGTCGTCCCGGCGCATCTCGACGAGTCCGTACTGGACGTTGCCCCAGACGCGGGCCAGCTCGCGGGCCAGGTGAACGCTCGGGCCGGTGATCGTCGACCCGGCACGCGAGTACCGGTAGAACGCCCTCTCGGCCAGGTACGGCTGGGTGCAGGACTGGCGCATGGCCTCGACGGCGGCGGTGATGTTGCGCGGGCACTGCTGGGCGACGACGATCGCGGCCTGGACTTCGGCGACCGCGCGGGACTGCTCGATGGCGGTGCCCTGCCCGATCCGGGCCGGGGTGGCGGCGGCCGCCATCCGCTCGATGGGGTGGTTCACAAGTACTCCTCGGTCTCACGCTTCTCGGCCCACATGGGCAGGGACAGGTAGGCGACTTCGTCGCCGTAGGCGGGCCAGCGGCCGGTCTCGACGCACTCGGCGTAGACCTGGAGCGCGCGCCGGTTCTTGGCGGCGGCGATCCGCATGGCGAGGGCGCTGGGCTGGAACACGGTGACGACGTACGGCGGGGCCTTCTCCTGGCAGACGAAGACGAACGCGGTCGCCTCGTCGCCGAGGCCGAGGGCGATGGCGCCAGCGCGGTACCAGTCGGCCTGCTGGTGATAGCCGTACGTGGCCATCGCCTTCTCCAGGTCGTCATGGGCCGCGCTCGCGCAGGTCTTGTAGTCGGGGATGATCAGGCGCCCGGGCCCACGGTCGGGCGCCCAGTCGAAGCGGACCCGCCGCATGACGCCGGTCGCCTGGTCGGGCCAGAACCCGGAGAGTTCCGGGCGTCCCGAGCCGGGCGCGAACAGGCGACTGGCCTCGGGGTGCTGTCGGATCGCGGCGGCCATCTCCTGGACCTGGTCGTACTCGTGGCGCTTGAGGGGTACGGCGCCGGCGTCTCGCGCGGCGGCGACCTCGGCCTTGATCTCGTTGGTGTCCCAGCGCGGGGCGTCGATGACGACGAGTTCGGGGCCGTCGCCGAGGACCTCGCAGTGCGCGGCGTGCCCGATGTCGAACGTCTTCTTGGGCGGGCGGGGGTGGTCCTGCTCGTACCGGTATACGGCGGGGCAGGCGTCGAGGATCTTCCGCGCCCCGCTGGAGGAGAGGGACCAGCGGTCGCCGTGGTACGCGTCAGCCGTGAGGTCGGGGTACAGCCCGGGCTCGATGGGCTTGGCGGCCGGGGCCGGAGCCCCGGCGCGCGAGGTGGTGCTCATCAGGTGGTGGCTCCGGTCGGGGTGTAAGTGCGGCGGCCGTGGTCGTCGGTGGCGGTGAGGTGGCCGGCGCGGGTGAGCGACCGGAGCGACCGGCGGGCCGAGTTGCGGTGGTGGGAGTACGGGGAGCCGGAGAGGATCTCCTCCGCGCGGTGGGTGGTGACCGGCTGCGGCTCGGTCTGGATCGCGGCCAGGAGGTAGCTGGTGCGGGTCTCGGTCATCGGCGGGCCCCCTTCGGGGTGTAGTAGCGGACGCCCGGCTCGTCGTTGACGACGAGGAGCCCCTCGGCGCAGAGGGCGGCGAGGTCGTTACGGGCGGTGCGGGGCGTGACGGCGTACCCGTGCTCGGCGAGGAGGCGCCGGGCGCGGCTGGACTTCCACCGGCCGCCCTCGGCGGTGACCACCTGCCGCAGGACCTCGCGACGCGCGGCCTGCCCGGACGCGTCGCCGGGGTCGGCGAGGCGGAGCGCGAGCCGGGTCCGCTCGAGCGGGTCGAGGAACAGTGCGGCAGGCCGGCCGCTGTCCGTGTCGGTGCAGCAGACGATGGTGTGCGGGTCCTCGCCGTCCGGCGGCAGCACGGTCCGGTCCCAGCGCAGCGTGCTCGGCGTGGTGGTCGGGGCGAGGACGCCGTCGACGACGTTCCGCTCGGCCTCCAGCTCGGCCACCCGGGCCCGCAGTTGGGCCCGGCCGCGCCGAGCGGACTCCCACGCGGACCGGAGCCGCGGCGGGGTCTTGGCCGCGCGGTCGTACTGGGCGATGCCGGCCACGATCGCGTGGCAGCACCAGAGGAACGCGGTGTCGTAGTCGTGGAAGTCCCACTCCCACAAGTCGCTGAACTCGTAGCCCTGGTGGGCGAAGTCCTCGAGAACGTTGCGTGCCTGGTGCTCGTCGCTGAGGTCGTCGTTCAGGACCCACGTCCGCAGAGCCTTGCCGGTGCCCGGGGGGACACCCTCATAACGGGCGTCCTCGACGAACTGCTCGACGACCCGCTGCCGGAGCAGGTTCTCGGAGTACTCCTTCACCGAGCGGCGGCCGCCGCCGAGCTTCTCCGCCCAGTAGTGCGGGTTGATCCCGCCGTACTCGTTGCGGAAGAAGGGGAACATGTCCCGCTCGCGGCTGAAGGTGTAGCCGTCGCCTACATCCCCGCGGATCGTGAGGCTTCCGGGCCAGGTGACGATCTCGAACCAGTACTCGGAGGAGCGCGGGTTCCGCAGCAGCAGGTGCCTGTGGAGGCCGTCGTCGTGGAGGATCTTCAGCTCGTGGTTCGCGGTGTCCTGCCGGAACCGGTCCGCGACCTCGACGGCGATGTCGTTCGACGTGCGGAGCGGCCGGTTGGCGGGCTTCGGGGCGGAGTGGATCTCCTGCGCGGGGCCGAGGAGCGCGGCCCCATGCTCGGCGGTCAGGGGCTCGGTGGTCGTCACGAGGGCCTCCGGGTCTGGGCGGGGAGAAGGATGGGGAGGAAGCGGCGCGCGCTCGCCAGCGAGGGGTGGCGGAGCGGCGCGCACAGGCGACAGCGGCGGGGGTCGTGGATCATCCGAGCCGCCCCACGGTGAGCACGTGGGTGCTGCGGATCTCGTTGATCACGCGGTCCATCTCGTCGCGAAGCCGGAGCAGTTCATCGAGGCTCACGGACACGTCGGCCGGGTCCATCTCGGCGGCGCACTCCACGGCCAGGACGCGGCGGCGGATCTCGGCCTCGTCCGTCGGGTCGGCCACGACGACGGCCAGGTTGTCGAGGACGGCGAGCACGTTCCCGCGGGCCTCCTCGTCTGACCAGTCGGCGACGAGGGACAGGAGGGTGGTCTGCCGCAGGATGTCGGCCGACAGGCGGCCCAGCAGGGCGCCCGGCGCGAGCCGTACGGAGATCGGGGTCAGCGTCATCGGGCACCTCCGTCCTGCGTACGCGGGGCGAGGGCCTCGAGGGCGTGGTCGAGCGGGTCGACGAGGTGCCGCTGCTCGGCCAACTCACCGGCGGTCGCCGCGCGCTGGCCGGCGAGGATCTCGCGCAGCTTCTGCACCTGCGGCGTGACGTCCTCGGTCTGCGGGTCGGGCTTCTCGGGGCTATGGTTCTGCTTCACGGTTCCTCTTCATCTGTGCGTTGAGGGCCGAGGGGCTTCCTGGACCAGGCCCGGTCCGGGCGGCCCCGACTTCGTTCAGGGGGTCAGGCCACGGCCTTGACGGTGCGGTAGGCCCGGCGCTTGCGCGGCCGGGACCGTCCGTCCCTCTGGTTGCGGTGCATGTCCGCGATCGCGGCCAGGTCGGAGTCGCTGAACAGGAGCTGGCCGGCGAGGCGGTGGCAGGGGAACGGGGTCCCCTTGCTGCCGTCCTCGGGGCGGTTCACTCCGTCACGGAGCCACTTCTCGCCCTTCTTGCTCTTGTCCTCCGGGAGGCGCAGCCCGAGACGGATGGCGGCCTGGGAGACGGTGTGGAACGTCTCGAGGACGGGCGGGGCGGTCGGGCGGGGCTTCGTGGCGACCGGCATGTTGTCTCTCCTTTCGAGGAGTCGTGGCGACCAGGAGCCGGGTGTCGGTGGCCGGCAGGTCGAGAGCGCGGCGCAGGCCCTTGTAGGTGCCGGGCTTCATGCGGTGGCGCTTGCCGAGTTCGAGCTGGTTCAGGTAGGGCCGACTGATCCCGGCAGCTCCTGCGCACTCGGCGATGGAGAGGCCGAGGTGCATGCGTCGGGTGCGGATGGCCGCTCCGAGCACCTGGTAGGTGGCTGCGGGTTGTTCCATGGATAGAACCTAGCGCTCACCTCTAGAGGTTTCTAGAGGTACTTAGCGGTAACATATATTCACCGAGCGTTACCTCTAGAACGCGCGCCGATTTTCTCTGGCCATTGATTGCGATCCGGCCATCTGGCCAGACCGGCATAGCGGTAGCTGGAGGTAGCTGCGATGATGGGCGCCATGCCAGCCCCCACCGGCGACTCCTCGCCGCTCGACTTCCTCGCCACCCTGGTGCGCCAGCAGCGCGTTGCCCTCGGGTACCGCAGCAAGGAAGCGGCCGCCGAGGCGTGCGGGCTCTCCCACATGCCGTACCGCAACGTCGAGGCCGGCCGCCCCGTAAGCGCGCTCACCTACACCAAGATCGAGCAGGGGCTGAAGCTCGCCCCCGGGGCCTGCCGCCACGTGCTCGACGGAGGCGACTCGCTGCTCTTGGCCGACGGCACTGAGCTGATCGTGCGCGCGCGGGTACGGAACCACGACCTGTCGCAGTTTCCTGACGACCTGAAGAACGCGGTGATGGGTGCCGCTAGCGCCACCGCACCCGACCTGTCGTTGCGGGATGCGGACGAGATGACTCAGCGGGTGCTGGAGTACCTGCGGGACCGCGGATACCCCCTCAAGGGCGGGTAAAGAAAGGTTGTTGCAGTACAACCTTTTTCTGTGACTGGAACGTTACGTTCCTGGCTCACTCAATGCTCAACAACCCAGTGCGCTGCAGTGACAGGTGTGTCACGCTGTGCAGACCTGGAGGGGTTCCCGCACGGCGACAGGGGGACCTATGAGCACACCCGTCATCCTCGATCTGGGCCCGAAGCACTACGTGCATACGGTCGAGTTGGTGGACGACACGGTCTGTGTCCTAACTCCTCGGGTCGCGTCGGACAAGTCGATTCAGGCGATCGTCCGGGCGTACCTGAAGAAGAAGGGCGTCGACTGCAAGCAGTGCTGCGCGTGCCCTCTCGGCACGGCGGAGTAACAACAGAGGAGCGGTGGAGGACCGGCGGTAGCCGAGCCGTCGGTACTACACCCAGATCAACCGCGAGGACGCATGCCCTGGCCGGAGAAGCGCGGCAACACCTGGCGAGTCCGCTGGGACTCAGGGCGCGTACACCCCGACACCGGGAAACCGATCTACGACAGCAAGAGCGGATTCCCCACCAGGGCCGAGGCATACGAGTACGGCCTCGACCGTGAATCCGACGTCCGGAACGACCGGTACATCAGCCGCCGCGACGGCGCCGTCCTGATGAAGGACTTCGTCGCGGACTGGCTCGACGGCATCGACGTGGGCCACCTGCGGGAGCGCTCCTGCCGCTCGATGGCCCGCCTCTACATCGTGCCCCGCTGGGGAGAGACGGCAGTCGGCGACATCAAGCCGTCCGCCTACCGGGCCTGGAAGAAGGAACTCCTCGCACGCCCCAACGTCGGCGCCGACTACGGCCGCGAGATCCTCGGCCTGTTCGCCATGATGATGGAGGACGCTGTCGAGGACGAGCTCCGCAAGGCCTCCCCCGTCTCCGTGCAGCGGCGCCGCGGGAAGTACACGAAGAAGCCGCGCGAGAAGAAGCGGCACATGGAGATCGCCGACGTCTTCCAGCTCTCGCTCAACGCCCACACCTACTGGGGCTTCACCGGGTTCGTCTTCATCTGGACGATGGCGTGCACCGGGATGCGGCCGGCTGAACTGTACGCACTGCGACGGGAGTTCGCGCACCCGGCATGGCCCGCGTCTGACCCGGACGAGGAGCAGCGGGAGGAGTCGCTGGAGCGGTATATGGGAGACGACCCCATGCCGGCCGTACGGGTGCAGCACCAGCACCAGTGGAAGGACAGCGTTCTGTCCCTGCTGCCACCCAAGTACGACTCGCACCGGACCCTTGTTGTCCCCCGGTTCCTGGCCGAGCTGTTGGAGCTGCTACTCGACTCTCACGAGAGCGAGTGGGTTTTCCCATCAATCAATCATGGCCCCCTGGCGAAGGCGAACTTCACCTACCAGTACTGGCGGCGGATCGCCGACGGCCGGGACGAGACGCCGGCGCGTGAGCCGGGCAGCGGCCGCGGCGGGTCCTGGCGCCCGCTGCCCGGGTGGCCGGCCGTGAAGGCGTACAAGGCGAAGCGGTTGTACTTGCTGCGCCACGGCCACAAGGAGTGGCTCGACGAGGACGGGCACAGCCGCGTCGCGGTGGAGACGCGGATGGGTCACGAGCTGCCGGGTGTCGAGGGGACGTACAGCAACGTCACTCCGGCGATGGAGCGTGCCATCATGGAGTCGTTGCAGGTTCGGTGGGTGGCCTTCGTGCGGGAGCTGAAGGTCGACTCTCTGCCTCTTTCTCCCAACCCTCTCCCATTCGATCTTGGGGAGTGGTTGAAGCAGCAGGTCAGCGACGCGCAGCCCTCGAACTGACCCACTGGTTCATGAAGTTCATCACCACCAAGAGCTTCATGCCCTTCGTGATCTACCGCATCCTGCTCGGCATCCTTCTCTTCATCCTGATCGGCACGGACGCCCTGAGCCCCCACGCGGGCGAGTCCGCCGGCTGACGAAGCCGCCGCAGCCGGCACCGTCCAGCGCGTTCCCGACGACCTCTCTCCACTCGATCAGTGTTCGGGGACACCGACACGGTCGTCGTCGGACCAGAGGCCGAGATTGCTGAACAGCGCCAGGAGGCCGCCACCCCAGTAGCTGATCACGTCGCAGACCGGCGGGATGAACGGCGTGAAGTCGTTGGGGAGGTACTTCCTCACCAGGTTGGAGCCGAGCGGGGAGACCATGTTGGCCCAGGGGCCGACGATGGCAGCGACGAGGGCCAGGACGCGGTCGGCGGGCCAGCCACCTTCCTCCTCGGCGACGGAGACGACACCGATGGCCAGGGCAGCCACACCGAAGATCATGTTGAAGACCGACAGGACGAAGTCGAGCACGTCGCTGTTGGTGCCCCAGCCGTCGGCGTAGTTCTTCACCTCGAACCACTCGAACAGCTGCCACACCCCCATGCCGAGCGTGGCGAGACCGGTTCCCACACCCCAGCCGATGACGGGCCATTCGCCGAGGCCGGACAGGGGGGAGGTGAGGGCGAACGACAGGATGTTGGCGAGGGCCCCGATCCCGGTCGCCACGCTGACGAACTCCTTCAGGCTGCCCGACCAGCCCGCCGCCTTGCAGGTGTCCACCCAGCCCAGACAGCCTCCTTCGACCATGTCGGCGATGAACCCGAAGAAGTAGTAGAGCTCAAGGAGGGCGGAGAGCTCGGGCCCGCCCTCGCGGGGACGGGCCTGGCTGTCGAAGGGCGGGGGCCAGGCGATGCTCGCCGACTTTCCTGTGACGATGGTGCCGAGGACGTGGCCGGGCACGGCGACCATCAGCGTGATCGCCTGCTCGACGGTGATGCTGGCGACGATCTTGTTGCCGGCCAGTACGTTGAAGAAGTTCCAGGCCAGCAGGAGGGGGATGGCCAGTGGGCCCTCGACCTCCGAGTCGAGCAGGTTCTCGAACTCGTCGAGGCAGACCTGGATCGCCTCCAGGAGGGCGACGACGATGACGTCGAGGAAGGTGAGGAGGCCGTCGACGAGGTCCTCGGTCAGCTGCTCCAGCAACTGCTTGATGTTCAGGTTCGGGTACGTGGACGGATCGTCGAACTGGATCTGGCTCATGATCCATCTCGCGAGGGTCTCCAGGTCGTCGCCGAAGTCCTTGAAGTACCCCCACGTCGACTCCTCGGTCAGGGCCTTCCAGAGGCCCGCGAGAGGATCGTCGTCAGCAGGCGTGTCCGCCGGGCCGGCCTCGTCCATCCGGCGCTTGCACTCCTCGAGGATCTCCCTCATCGAACGCGGTGCGGACCCGGCCGTGAGGTGCGCTCCGTCGGGGCCGGGCCGGGCTCGGGTGCCGGCTCCGCCACCCGCGCTCTTCGTGGGCGAGGGGAGCGCGGCGAACATCTGGTGGGTCACCATGTGCGCGTGCGGGCTGGTCGTGATGTCGGACGGGGAGACGGCCGATCCGCCGTTGGCGGTCTTCTGGACCTGTTGGGTGTTGCCGGCCGTGGTACTCGGGTCGGCGTACTGCTGCCAGCCCGGGCTGGTCGCGAGGGCGAGGTCCGGGCCGATGTTGCCGAAGGCGGACTCGATCGCGTTGTTGACCGTGTCCAGGAGGTCGTGGAAGTACGTCGAGTCCGGTCCGATGTTGGTGATCGCATGGCCCACGGCCGCCTGCGCGGTGGAGAGGGCGTCCCTCAGTCCCGTGGAGATGGCCTGTGCGGAGGCGAAGATGGCCGGGGCGTCGAACAGGGCCTTGAGGAAGTCGATGACGTCCTTGATGTAGGCCGCGATGGCCGAGAAGACGGCCATGACGGCGTTGACCGCGTCCTCGATGCCCTTGATGACGATGCTGCCGATGTTGACGATCGCGTCGCCGATCTTGACGGCGATCTGCACGATGCCGTTGATGAGGTCGGCCCCGACGTGGTAGACGGCCATCGCGGCGGACTTGATGCCCTGCCAGACGCTGTCCCAGACGCCCTCGATGTCGCCCCACAGGCCCTCGCCGATGACGTTGTTGTGGTGGGCCAGCTCGCCCAGGAAAGCGTCGTGGTCGGCGAACTCCTGGTAGCTGGGCCGGCCGGTGACGACGTCGCGGTTGATGATGAACCCTGCCAGGTTCTGGCCCGTACCGGTGCCCTTGGCCATGAGGTTCTGGACGGCGGTGTGCGCCTGGTCGGCGGTCATGACGGGACTGTCGCCCTGGACGCCGGGGAACACGGGGCCGCCGTTGTGGGGCAGTTGCGCGCCGGAGAGGGCGTCGGGGGTGAAGGTGGTGTTCCCGTCGGTCTTGTAGTCGAGCGTGCCGGTGGCGCTGGTGCCGCCGTGCGGGATGCCGGCGGTGCTGCCGGCGAGGTAGGCCTGCACCGGGCCGGCCGGTGCGGCCTGCACGGCACCGAATCCCTGCCCGGCGTCCCCCTCCGACTGCGGTGGCAGGTCGGTGAAGGTCAGGGTGGGCGGGGCGAAGTCGGTCGCGAGGAGTGCGACGGTGACGACGCCGAGCGCGGTCGTGGTCACGGTGGCGGCCTGTGTGGCGTCGGGCCCGATGATCTGGACGGTGCCGTTGATGACGGCGCCGACGGTCGTCGAGGCGCCGACCGTCAGACTGCGGTTGGTCACCGGCATGCCGTTGGCGTCGGTCAGGGTGAACTGGGTGCGGTACGTCGTCACCTCGTAGGTGTTGACCTGGGCCAGTGCGGGGGTGTGGTTCACCCAGCCGCCCGGCATGAGCTGATGGAGCCTGAGCTCGCCCAGGGCGTTGGCGGTGAACAGCGTGGGCGGGTCGTTGGGGAAGGACGAGGCGAACACCGCGTCGGCGCCCTCGTCGACGTTGCCGGTGGTGGTCGCCGTGCAGGAGATCGCCATGCTCGGCGCCCACTGGATCGTGTACTCGTCCGGGTTGTCGCTGTTGTTGAAGTACCCGGTTTGCTTCAGGAAGGACAGCGTCCCGTCGGAGTCGGTGAAGTACACCGAGGTCATGCCCAGGCTGTCGGTGACCGACTGGGCCGAGGTGATCGTGCCGGACGTGTTCACCGGCAGCACGATGCTGCCGTACTCCGGGTCGTACAGAAAGGGCACGCCGTTGGTGTCGATGTACAGCGGCCGGAAGCCGTACTCCGAGCCTTCCCAGCAGATACCGGCCAGGGACTGGGGCACGGTGACGGGTGCCGGCGAGCCGGGTGAGTAGACACCCGGGCCGCTGAGGGTGTCGCCGTCCACACACGAGAACGCGAACAGCGCTTGTTCGGCGGGATCGCGGGCTTCGGTGAAGACCAGAACCCAGTTGCCGAAATGCCCGGCGACCGGAAACAGCGTCCAGTCCGTGATGGTCGGGTTCTGGCTGCTCCACTTGATGCCCATGCCCCCCAGCATGGGGCTCTGTCGCCAGCCGCTTCCGTCGTAGGTGAGAGTGGCCATGCACACGAATTCGTAGTCTTCGACGACGTCATCGGACAGGGCGTACACGATCGGGAGAGGGTCGTTCCCGGTGGTGGCGATGGGAGTGGTGCTCGGGCCCTGGACGGCGGGGTTGTAGTAGGCCAGTTTGAGGGTCGGCGCCGGGAACGCGAAGGTGTACGTCGTCGAGTCGACGGTGCCGTCGCTGTTGAGCCGGCCCTGCCAGATCGTGCTCGTTTCGGTGGAGGAATCGGGGAGAAGGCAGAAGAAGTTCGGTTGGCCGTCGGCGATGCAGGCGACAACTGCCGTCGGAGTGCCCGCGGGGGCGCCTTGGACCGGGGTCAGGGTCCACCCGTGCGCCGCGGCGGGATCCTGGGCGAGATGGTTCAGGGTGTACGTGCCGGAGCCCTCGCCGCCGCCGGAGGGCGTGTCGGTGATGACGAAGGCCTCGGCCAACCCGTTGTTGAAGGGGTTGCAGAAGGTGCCGACCCAGGGCGCCACGCTCTGCGGCGGGTTCTGGTCGAGACTGATCATGATGCTGGAGGTGTTGACGGCGTCCTGCATCAGGACGCAGTTGACCTGCGCGCTGAGCGGTGCCGCGGGGGTGTAGGGGGACGCGGGGGGCATAGCGCTCTCCAGGGCCGGCGGGTCAGACGGGGTTGGTGGTCCACAGCACGTTGTCGGACTGGTCCAGGACAGCGAGCCTGATGGGGAAGTGGCCCTGGCCCGGGTCCAGGGCGAGCTGCGCGCCGTTGACCCCGGCGCTCCAGGTCACGGACCCCTGGTCGTCGAGGACCTGCAGATCACCGTCGGTGGTGAACACGGCGCTGGAACCGGGCTGGGACCAGACGGGGCGTTCGCCCGGCACCCCGTAGGCGAGTTGATCCGACAGCATCTGGAGTTCTTCGCCCCAGAAACCGGTCAAGGTGGAGCCGACGGTGAACCACCAACCGGGCGGGCAGGTGTCGACGGTGCCACCGGCATTGCCCGGCTGCCCGGCCCGGAAGGTGAGCGACCCGGCGGCGGTGATCTCCAGGCAGGGGGTGGGATCGCCGGCCAGGGTGATGGTGTCCCCCGGACCCCCGCCGACGGTCTCCGAGCTCCACACGACGTTCGTCCCCGACGCGTCGTACACCTCCAGGTTGCCCGCGTGGGTGAACGCGGCACTGTGCCCGGCGGGAATGCCGTCGCCTCCGGTCGTACGGGTGGCCCAGACCGGCTGGGTGTACGGGTCGAGCAGCACGAGGTTGCCGTCGAACTGCATGACCAGCACCGCTCCGCCGGCGGCGATCTGCCAGCCGGGCGCGATGACCGTGCCGGCTGGGCACGGGGCCTGGACGCGGTTCGACAGCCAGAGCGGGGTGCCGTCGCTGCCGATGATCTGCACGCTGGGCGGGGCGTCGACGAACTGGAGCGTCGCGCCGGCGTTCCCGGCGGTGTCCGAGGACCAGAGCTGATCGCCGGACGGGTCGACCACGCGCAGGTCACCGTCCTGGGTCAGCATCGCGCCCGCGACGTCACCGCTGAGCGAGAGGGACCACACCTGGGTGTCGCCGTCGGTGAGCACCAGGCCTGTCGATCGCACCGTCAGCGTCAGGTCGCTCCGGCCGCTCGGGGCGCTGACGGTCGAGCCGACGGGCAGCCCGGTGCCGCCGGGCAACGGTCCGGTCAGGGCGACGGGCGGGAGCACGGCGTTCTGCTGCACCTGACACCCGGCCCACAGGCCGGTGTAGCCGGGCAGCGTGCTGCTGTAGCTGCCGGGCCGGCCGGTGAGTTCGTAGAGCCACAGACTCTGGTCCGTGCCGACGACGAGCAGGGCAGGGGCGTCGCCGGGCACCCGGTCCGGGGCGAGCTGTACGGGGTCGGTGCCGGACCCGCCGGCGTAGATCTGCGCCGCGGGCCCCATCATCGGCAGCTGGCCGTCGAAGCACATGCCGATCTGCGGGATCGCGTAGACGCTGTCGTCCGATCCGATCACGTACAGGGTCGTGTTGAAGCCGGCCACGGTCTGCCCGGCGACCGCCAGCCGAGCCCCGAGGTTCGGCACGGGCAGCGCCATCGCCTGGCCGAACGCGGCGGCCCAGACCATCAGGTTCCGTTGGTCGTCGTCCTGCTGTTCGTCCAGGTAGACGCAGGCGGGGGCGGGCGCCCCGGCGTCGGTGATGGGCTGGACCACCGCGACGAGGCCTCCGGGGAAGACCCCGCCGGCCTTCCCCGCCGTGCCGCTGAGCCCGGGACTCTCCAGCACGTGCCACAGCGTCATGTGGCCGGCGTCGTCGGCGGGATTCAGCTGGATGAGATTGCGCGAGCCCATCTGGTTGACGAACACGTTGAAGGAGGGCGTCCCGCTCGACTGCGGCGCCTCGGTCGGCGCCAGCAGCTGCCCGTACCAGTCCAGTGCCCAGCTGTCGTCGGTGAAGGCCTGGGGAGGGTTCCAGGCGCTGCCGTTGAACGCGGTGACGACGAGCTGCTGGTCGACGGCGGTGCCGTACAGGACCGGGCACGACCGGCCGAGGACCGGCGGGGTGTAGGCGACGCACAGACTGGTGATGATCGGCACGGAGCCCACCGGGTACTGCGGCGACGCGCTCCACCCGTCCACGGTCAGCTCCAGCTGGCCGAGGGCACCCGTGGGCTCTCCGGAGCTGGTTCCGTCGGTCCAGAACACGTTGATCGTGGCGGTCTCCGGGTCCGCGGAGCACCCGTTGACGGCCACGATCCCGCCGTAGCGCTGCGAGCCACCGCCGAGGTGGTAGGGCCCGCCCGGCAGGTCCTCCACGCTCCAGCAGACACCACCGTTCGAGCTCAGATACCGCAGCACTCCGGAGTCGTCCACGAACACCGCTTCCAGCGCCCCCGACCCCGCGGTCGCGCCGACCGGCACCGTGAACGGATTCCGGAACAGCGCCACGGGCGAGAACCCGCCCCCTTGCGCAGGAGATGCCACGAGCACCGGCGACGCCGCCGTCGAAGTCTTCACAGAAATCATCCTCAGTCTGCGTCGTGACCTTGTGCATGTACGAATGCGCCGGGCGGCCGCGCGCCACGGGGAGAACGCCGACGGGTACACCCGTTCGACCTCGCCCGGCCGGAGCAACAGGAGGCGGTGGACTGGGAGACCGGCGAGGACCGGCACCCCGTCACCGGTCAGGGCCGCTCGACCCGGAAGTCGCCGGTAGCCGGGTGAGGTTCCGCCAGGACGTCGCCCGAGGAGCCGAGTCTCGCCCGGAGGTGGAGCGTCGCCCCGAGCACCACGTCCCGGAGGAGCTCGCGCCGGATGCCGAGACTCAGCCGGGAACCCGTGAGGTTGGGGGAGATCAGGTCGGCCATGCCCGGTACGGGGAGGGAGGCGAGTACCTGGCAGGTGGCGAGGTCCCACTCGTCGAGCCGTGGGTGGGCGGTCCGGGCGAGGAGACGGAGGGTGAGTGCGGTGAGGTTCTCGACGGCCTGGACCACGTGCTCACACCCCCACGGGAGCCGCGGCCCGGCGGCCGTCGAGGTACGCGACGAGCGCCGAGGAGATGGACAGGCCGGTGTGCGCCTCGTAGTAGCTGTAGGCCGGCATGGGATTGACCTCGAAGCACACCCACGCGCCGTCGGGTGTGCGGCGCAGGTCGATGCCCGCGAGCGGGAGGCCGAGCGAGGCCGCGAGCTCCACGCAGCGCCGGGCCGTGTCCGGGGGCAGCTCGTGCGGGGCGAGCCGGGCGGACTCCCCGCTCCGGTCTGCGTAGCGGTAGTCGATCGCGTCGCTGTCGACGGCCGCCGCGTAGGTGTCCTCGCCGACGACGTGGACGCGTACGTCCTGGCCCGGCACGTAGGCCTGGAACTGCGTCGGGAGTCCGCGGACGAGAGCGAGGCGGCTCGCGTCGGCGTCGGTGAACTCCCTGACGATGGAGCGGATGCCGCTGACCGACTTGTAGACGATCCGGCCGTGCCGGGCGCGGAACGCGAGGATCTCGTCGGGGTCGTCGCTGACCAGGGTCTCCGGTACGGCGAATCCCGAGCGCCCGATGAGCTGGGCCTGGTACGGCTTGGAGGAGTTGGACTCCATGGCGCGGGGCCGGCTGACCACGACGGCCGGGGTCGTGTCGAGCCAGCCGACGAACCACTCCTGGAACGCCGCCGCCCGCGCCCGGGCCGCCGGGTCCCCGTCGGCGGGCGGCTCCAGCGGGCGGGCGTACACGGCCGACACGTCGCCGAGCGGGACCCGCATCCCCTCGACGGTCACCTGGGCGTCCAGCTCGTCCGTTCCGACGACGAGGTCGTACCGGGCGGTGCGGGCCTGGTCGATCACCAGGTGCCGCAGGTCGGCGTCCCGTGCGGCGCTGATCGCGCGGGTGAGGGGCGGGTCGTCCGTACGGCCGAAGAACAGGATCACTCGGGCCTCCTCGTGGGCTGTTCGGCGACGGCCACCATGAAGGAGGCGGTGGCCTCGACGTGCTGCGGGTCGTCCAGTGGCGGGCACAGGTGCACGTCCGTCACGACGGCGCCGGTCGCGCGGGGCGCGAACCGGAGCTCGAAGTGCCGGGTGCCGAGCGCGTCGGCAAGGCGTTCGCAGCGTTCGCCGTAGTCGCCGGCACGGGGGCCGATCACGCGGTCCCCGACGACGAGCAGACGGTCGTGGTACGCCGCCGGCTCCTCCGGCAGCACGTCGACCGGGACCGGCGAGCCGGGGCCGCCCGGCCACGCGAGGCGGGGCACATGCCGTTCCCCGGGGGCGGGTCGGCCCACCAGGCCGCCGCGCGTCGCCCCGCCGCGCCGGGCCACCGGCAGGCCGCACTGTTCGGCGTGGACGAGGGCCGTCGTCCGGGAGACAGCCCCGTGGGCCGTTCCGTACGCGCTGATCAGGCCGATCACCCTGGGCGCGAGGGACAGCAGCCAGCTGGCGACCAGGGCCTGCCGCTCGCTGTGCGTGTACAGGGCGTCCTTGGCGCGGGGACCGTTCTCGGCGCCCGCGGCGAGCGGCAGGCCCGGCAGGCGGTGCAGCACCGCGCCGATGGTCCGGTCGTCGAGCACCTGCCCGGTGGGCAGGGTGATCCGGGTGGACGCCTCTCCCCCACCGGTCACCCGGTGGCTCCACCGGGCGCGGGCGAGGTCGGCGGGCGTGACGGTCAGGACGCCTCCGTGGCCGCCCCGGGGCGACAGCGCGCGGGCCACCGCCGCCGCGCCGCCGTCGCCGGGTGCGGCCAGGAGCAGGAGGGTTCCGCTCACTGCTGGGGGAGACTGTCGTACGACCGCTTGGCCTGCGCGTCGCCGTCCTCGACGGCTTCCCGCAGCGCGTCGGCGCCCGGTCCGTACTGCGGTCCACCGATCAGGTCGGGCCGCAGTTCGGTGCCGATGAACGGCTCGGCGGGGTCGCCCGCGCCGCCGGCCCCGCCCAGGGTCTGCTCCAGCGCGGCGAGCCGGGTCTGCAGGTCCACGATGGCCGCGATGGTGGGGTCACTCTCCCCGCCCGTCGATCGCGTCGTCCCGAACGAAGGGTTGTCGAAGTCGTCCTTGATCTCCTTGAACGGCGTCTTGTCCTCCCTCCGGTCCTTCAGGTCCTTCTGCTCCTTGAACGGCTCCTTGGTCTTGATCTCCCCTTCCTTGCGGTCCTTGAGGTCCTTCAGCTCCTTGGACGGCTCCTTCGCCTCCTTGAGCGGTTCCTTGATGTCCTTGTGATCCTTGACCTCCTTGATCGGGGTCTTTCCGCAGGAGACCGCCACGGAGGCCGTCATGGTGGCCGCCGACGGCGAGATCCGGGTGACGGAGACACAGGAACCGGCGCCCGCGAAGGACTTCGAGTCGGGTGCGCTGGAGGAGGTGAACGTGGTGTTGCCGCTGCTTCCGGGGTACGGATCGCCGTCGTCACCACGGTTCTGGTTCAGTTCGAGGTTGCGCTGGTTGTCGGCCTGCACCAGGCCGACCTTGTAGTGGTTCTCGTCCCGGTTGTTCGGCTGGTTCTCGTCGATGTGCCAGATCAGCAGTCCGTCTCCCGGCAGCGAGGCGTCGTACCCGGTCCGCTGGCGGTTCTCGAGGAGGAAGTACTCGCTGCCGCCCGCACCGTTCTTCCAGAGCCGGTGGACGGTGTGGCTGGATTTGACGTCCGGGAAGGACTCACTGCCGCCGGTGGTGACGACCTTGGTCGTGGCCCAGCCCTGATTGACCTTGCACCAGGCGGACGGGTGCGTGGGGATGTCTCCGCCTCCGCCCCATGAGCCGGCTCCCATCAGGCACCACGATCCGACGCCCTCGGAGCTGTCGTCCGTGTCGTAGAGGTCGGGGAAACCGAAGAGCAGATGTCCGAGTTCGTGCGCGCAGACGCCGATCTTCGCGTCCTCGGAGATGGTCAGATAGCCGTAGACCTTGGTGCCGTCGGTCTGGTGCACGGCGGGCAGGGTCGACTTGTGCGACCAGATGTGGAACGGCTTTCCGGTCTCGTCGGCGGCGGGCCCGGCGTGCACCACGATGAAGGCGTCGACGTAGCCGTTCCCGTCGTTGTCGAACGGCGCGAAGTTCACGGTCGCGTCCGCGGCCTCCACGGCGGACTTCGCCATCTCCGGTGACCGGAACGGTCCGCTGGGCCTGGCGATGCCGAAGTTGCCGGCCGCGTACCAGTCCATGGTCTCGGGCATGCGGTACGGGCCGTGGACCTCGCCGACGAGGTCCACCAGGCCGTTCGTGACCTCGCGGTAGTACTCGCGCACGCTGCCGTGCGGCATCGCGCCGAGCGAGAAGAACAGCTTGTCGACGTCCGCCGCCGTCTTCGTCATCGGCTTGTCCGAGAAGTCGACCAGGACGACGGCCACCCTGATGGTGCCGCGCAGCGGCGCCCGGTCGGCCGCCGCCGCGCTGATGGTGGCGCGGGAGGTCCCCGGCGGAAACTCCTCCGGCGGGAAGATCGTTCCGTCGTCGAAGCCCAGGGGTGTGGGCGTGCTCGTGAAGCCCAGCAGGTTCGTGAGCTCGCCCGGAGCACCGCGTACTTGGTCGAGTTCGTCCAGCATGCGCCGGCGCAGCTCCGGGCTGGGGGCGACGGCGCAGAACGAGGAAGAGACGGCGGCACGGTCAGCCATGTCGACTCCAGAGAGTGATGGTGTGTCGCTTACCGTGGCCACCGTAAGCGTCGCCGGTTGCGGGAGCGCGCTGGACGAACCAGCCATCGGCATATGCGCTCTCCTGGGCGGCGCGCGTGGCGCACGGGAACGCGCCGATGTGCGCCCTCGCTCCCCCACGCGCCGAGCGACGTCGTCGAGGGCTACCGCTCACTCGCTGCTGAGCCCCCGTCTCGGCAGTCGCTCAGCCCTGGTACGGCACGCGGGCGATCTCCGTGATGCCACCGGCGACGCAACCACCCGCGGCGGCTTCACCCGCAGGCTCGGCTCGCGCTCGACGCCGCAGGCGTCGAACTCGCCGACCCCACTCGGGAACTCCCCACGCGCATGCCCCTTGGCCCCTGGCTCGGCCTGCCCGACACTGATCCGATGACGCAGCGCGTGGACCTCGCGACCGTGATGGACCGCCTCGCCGTCGACGACCTGATCACCGGGTACGCGGCGGCCGTGGACGACGCCGACTGGACCGCCTACCGGGCGCTGTTCACCTCGGACGGCCGGGCCGACTACCGAGGATCCGGCGGCGTCGAGGGCCCGGCGGCCGAGGTGGCCGACTGGCTCGCCGAGGCGATGACGCTCTTTCCCGTACGCCAGCACCTCATCGTGAACCGGCGCGTCCTCTTCCACGAACCGGCCGGATACCCGGAGATCGGGGACACGGCGGACATCCGCGCCGACTACGTCAACCCGATGCGGTTCACCTCGGGCGAGGACTTCGTCTGCGGGGGCCGCTACGCGTTCGGGGCGCTGCGGACCACCGACGGCTGGCGGCTGAGCTCGGTCGTCGTCGACGAACGGTGGCGCCGGCACAACTGACCGCCGCTGGGACCCACCGCGACGGGTCACCGGGACGGACCCCCCGAGCCGCGCCGAACCCGGTCACGCCCGACACTGAAGGCAAGGGCGGAGGCATGCCATGCGAGTTCCGTTCGTGCACCGATGGCCGGGCCGGGGCCAGGATCAGGGACAGGATCCGGACCGGGCCGCGGCCGCCCCGGACGCCGACCGCGCCCCGGACCCTGGCCCGGACCCCGACCCGGACCGCGGTCCAGCTCGTCCGCCTGCCCCCGCACGTCGCCGCGCCCTCGCCCGTTCCCTCCTCGCCGTCGGCTGCGGCGCGCTGCCCGCGCTCGCCTTCCCCGCCCCCGGCCTCTGGTGGTGGGCGTACCTGGCGCTCGTCCCCTGGCTGCTCCTCATCCGTACGGCTCCGGGGGCGCGCCGCGCCGCCCTGGACGGCTGGCTGGGCGGGATCGGCTTCGTGTTCGCCGTCCATCACTGGCTGCTACCCAGCCTGCACCTCTTCCTTCTTCCGCTCTCCGCGCTGCTCGGCCTGCTCTGGCTGCCGTGGGGGTGGCTCGTACGGTCCCTGCTCGGTGGAACGCCGTCGGCGCTGCGGGCCGCCGTCGCCCTGCTCGCGGTACCGTCCGGCTGGCTGCTGATCGAGCTGGTGCGTTCCTGGGAGGGCCTCGGCGGCCCGTGGGGGCTGCTGGGCGCGAGCCAGTGGGAGGTTCCAGCGGCGCTGCGGCTCGCCTCGGTCGGCGGGGTCTGGCTGGTGACCCTGCTCGTGGTGGCGGCGAACACGGCCGTGACCCTGCTCGTGGCCGCGCCGGGGCTGCGTGCCGTCGGGATCGCGGGGATCGCGGCCTGCGCGCTCGTGGCGGGGACGGCCGCGTGGGGGATCGGGGCGCCGCGCGTGAGCGGGACGGTGCGGGTGGCCCTCGTACAGCCGGGGGTGTTCGGCGGGGCGGACGGGGCGGAGCACCGGTTCGACCGCGCCGAGGAGCTGACCCGCTCGCTCGCCGGACAGCGCCTCGATCTGGTGGTCTGGGGCGAGAGCGGTGTGGGGGCCGACCCGGCCGACCGTCCCGAACTCGCCGCCCGGCTCACCGCCCTGGCGCGGGCGGTCGACGCGCCGATCCTGGTGAACGTGGACGCGCGCCGGGGCGACCGCCCGGGCATCTTCAAAAGCGCTGTCCTGGTCGGTCCGGCGGGGCTCACTGGACAGCGCTACGACAAGATGCGGCTCGTGCCGTTCGGCGAGTACATTCCCGCGCGCGGTGTGCTGGGCTGGGTGACGTCGTTCGGCAAGGCCGCCGACGAGGACCGTCGTCGCGGCACCGCTCCGGTCGTGATGACGCTGCCCGCCACGGGCGGCGGCACCGCCCCGGCCCTGCGGATCGGCCCGCTCGTCTGCTTCGAGTCCGCCTTCCCCGACATGAGCCGGCACCTCGTCCGGGACGGCGCCGGGCTCCTGGTCGTCCAGTCGTCGACCAGCACCTTCCAGGAGAGCTGGGCGCCCGCCCAGCACGCCTCCCTGGCCGCGCTGCGGGCGGCGGAGACCGGCCGGCCCGTCGCACACGCGACGCTCACCGGGGTCAGCGCGGCGTACGGCCCCGACGGGCGCCGGATCGGGCCCGTGCTCGGCACGGACGCGAGCGCCGTCGCCGTCCGCGAGCTGCCGCTCTCGACGACGACGACGGGCTACGTCCGGTGGGGCGACTGGCCGTTGTACGGGGCACTCGCCGTGGTGGGCGCGGTGTGCGCCGCCGAGGGCGCGGGCGCGCTCAGGAGGCCTGGGTCAGCGCCTCGCGCACGACGCGCTCGCACAGCTCGTGGGTCAGCAGGGCGTCCCGCGCGCTGAGCACCCGGCCGTCGCGTACGGCGTCGAGGAAGGCCAGTACGGCCTGCTCGATCCCGCGCTGGCGGGGCACCGGCACCCAGTCGCCACGCCGCCGCAGGGTCGGCTGACCCTTGTGGTCGACGACGTCGGAGAGATTGAGGACCTGGCGCTTGGTGTCCTGGCCGGAGACCTCGAGGATCTCCTCGGTGGAGCCGTTCATCCGGTTCATCATGCCGATGGCGGTGAAGCCGTCTCCGGAGAGCTGGAGCACGACGTGGTGCATGAGCCCCTCGCGGATCCGGGCGCGTACGTCGACGTGCTCGATCTCGCCGGGGAGGAGGAAGCGCAAGGTGTCGACGACGTGGATGAAGTCGTCGAGGACGAGTGTGCGCGGGTCCTCGGGCAGGCCGACCCGGTTCTTCTGAAGGAGGATCAGCTCGCGCGGGTGCTCGACGCACTGGGCGTAGCTGGGGGCGAGGCGCCGGTTGAAGCCGACGGCGAGGCTGACCGAGCGCTTCTCGGCCAGCTCCACGATCCGCTCGGAGTCGGCGTACTCGTACGCGAGGGGCTTGTCGACGTACGTGGGGACGCCCGCGTCGAGGAGACGGCCGGCGATCTCGGCGTGCGCGGCGGTCGGCGCGTGGACGAAGGCCGCGTCGAGTCCGGCGGAGAGCAGCGAGTCGAGGTCGCCGTGGCGCTGCGCGGCGGGCAGGTGGAGGGTTTCGGCGACCCGGTCGAGCGTCGCGCGGGTGCGGGTCTGGAGGTGGAGTTCGACCCCGGGGAGGGTGGCGAGGACCGGAAGGTAGGCCTTCTGCGCGATGTCGCCGAGTCCGATGCAGCCAACCTTCACGGGGTCTCCTTCGTCGTGTCCACAGGCCCTGTACGTGTGGGCCGTTCGCGCTGGTCAGCTTACGCCGGGCCGGGCCGGGGCCACCGGCGGCCGCCAGTCGGCGATGCCGTCGAAGCCGCGCAGGACGAGGCCCGGGCCGAACCGGGAGACGGCGCTGACGAGCGTGGCGCGCAGGGCGACGGCGGGGCGGGCGGAGAGCAGGGTGACGGCTCCGGTGCGGGCGGCCTTGCGGACGATGGCGGTGGTACGGGGAAGGCGGTCGGCGGTGTACGCGGCGAGCGCGCGGCCGGGGACGAAGTCGGGTGCCGCACCGGTGTGGTGGGCCAGGACGACGGCGTCCTCGATCGCCTGGTTCCCGCCCTGGCCGAGGCTCGGCATCATCGCGTGCGCGGCATCGCCGAGGAGCACGACCCGGCCCCGGTGGAAGGCCGGCAGCGGGTCGGGCAGGTGGTGGACGTCGTGGCGGAGGACCTGGGCGGGGTCGACGGCGGCGAGGATCTCGGGGACGGGGTGGTGCCAGTCCCCGAAGAGGCGCAGGAGTTCGGCCTTCTCGTCGTCGGGCGCCCGGCCGCCGGCGGGGGCGGCGGCCATCGCGTACGCGTAGATCCGGCCGTCCTTGAGGGGCTGCGTGCCCCACAGGCGTCCGGCGCCCCAGGTCTCGTGCGGGGCGAACGGCCGCCCGGGGGCGGGGACGACGACCCGCCAGGTGGTGCAGCCGGCGTACCGCGGGCCGGGGTGCTCGGGGAAGAGGGTGTGCCGCGTCGCGGAACGGATGCCGTCGGCGGCGACGACGAGTGCGGCCTCGATCTCGCCCCCGGGGGTGGTGAGGCGGGCTGGGCAGTGGTCGTCGCCGGGGTCGACGAGCGTGGCGGCCGCTCCGGTGCGGACGGTCCCGTCGGGGAGGGCCGAGGTGAGGATCTCGACGAGGGTGGCCCGGTGGAGGAGGACGAGCGGCCCGCCGAAGCGCGCGGCGGCGGCCTGGGCGTTCGTAGGGGCGAGCCAGCGGCCGCCGGGGGCGCGCATGCCGCCGTCGCCCTGCCAGGCGGCGAGGGCGCGGACGCGGTCGCCGAGGCCGATGACGTCCAGGGCGCGCTGGGCGTTGGGGGCGAGGCCGATGCCGGCGCCGACGGGGGTGAGGTCGGCGGCGCGCTCCAGGACGGTGACCTGCCAGCCGTTCCGGTGGAGGGCGACGGCGGCGGCGAGTCCGCCGATGCCGGCTCCGACGATGACGGCACGGTGCTGTTCCATGGCTGCTCCTCGGATCGGGAACTACAGGTGTAGTACGCCCGGCGAAGCGACCGTACTACAGGTGTAGTCGGGTCGGTAGTAGGTTGTCCCCATGACCGCATCGACTCCCCCGGCCACCCCTCCCGAGCCCTCCGGCTCCCCCGCCTCCCGGGCGGACCGGATCGGCGACGCCGCCCTGGGCCTCCTCGTGGAGCGCGGCATGCGGGGCCTGACCCATCGCGCGGTGGACGAACGGGCGGGGCTGCCGCAGGGGTCGACGTCGAACCACGCCCGCACCCGCCAGGCCCTCCTGGAGACGGCCGTACGACGCCAGGTGCAGCTGGAGTCACGGGTCCTGACCCCGGACGAGATGCCGGGCGCCGGCGGCGCGCCCGACCGGCCCGAGGCACCCGAACCGTCGCTCGTCGACATCGACTCCCTCGCGGACGCGCTCTCCCTCGCCCTGCACCGCTATCTCACCGACCACCGCGCGCTGCTCGTCTCCCGCTACGAACTGGCTCTGGAGGCCACCCGTCGCCCCGAGCTCCGCGCCTTCTTCGACACCGCCGGCTCCGTCTTCCACGGCCCCCTGGTCGCGATGACGGCGGCGGCCGGCTCACCGGAGCCCGAGCGGCACGCGCTCTCCCTCATCGCCTGGTGCGAGGGGCTGATGTTCTCCTGCGCCGCCGGCTCCTTCCACGCGGCCGTGCCGAGCCGCGCGGAACTGCGGACCGGCTTCGACGAGTTGCTGCGGGGCATGCTCGGGAGCCGAAGCGCCTGAGGCCTGTCCTTCCCTGATCCGCCGGACAGCCCCGGGGCCCACGGGAAAACGGTGGCGCGGCCGATGATCGTGGGGGACGATGCCGCGCATGACCACCCAACGCACCGAATCCGTCCTCCGCGTCGAACCGTCCACCGTCTCGGGCGAGCGCGAGGCGCTGGAGCAGTGGCTCGACTTCCATCGCGCGACCCTCGCGAGGAAGTGCGAGGGGCTCGACGACGCCCAGCTGCGCACGCCTTCCGCCCCGCCCTCGGACCTCACACTGCTGGGCCTCGTCCGCCACATGGCCGAGGTCGAGAACGGCTGGTTCCGCAACGTCCTGGCCGGCGAGAAGGCGGGCCGGGTCTACTCGACCGAGGAGGACCGCGACCGGGACCTCCATGTCACCGACACGGACACCTACGAAGAGGCGTACGCCACCTGGCAGGCGCAGATCGCCCACGCGCGCACCCTGGCCGCCGGGCACGGTCTCGACGACCTGGCCGAGGGCGAGCACCGCAGCGGGGAGCCCTTCAACCTCCGCTGGATCTACCTCCACATGATCGAGGAGTACGCCCGCCACAACGGGCACGCGGACCTCATCCGGGAACGGATCGACGGCGCGACCGGCGACTGACCCACCGGGGGCCGACCAGGGGGCCCTCAAGGGACTGGCCAGAGGCCACCAAGGGGCCGGCCAAGGACCCACCGGGTCAAGGCCGGTCCCGCGTCGGCACCCGTGCGGGGCATTCCCCACCGGTAGGGGCGCGAAGATCACCACCGGACCAGCAGAGTGGCGCGGGTGCATGGAACCCGAACCACAGTGAAGATCCTGGTCGGGGCGGCCGTGGCCGCCCTGACGGGCTGCGTCTCGGTGGACACCCCGCCGTCGGCGCCCACCCCCGCGCCCGCCGCGGAGACCGTACGCCCCGCCCAGGACGTGGCCCCGCAGATCGTCGAGGGACCGGCCCGCGAGGCCCTCGAAGCGGCGCTGCCCGCTCCCCCGCCGTCCGCCACGCCCCGCGCGACACCCCCGTCCGAGGTACGCCGGCGGGCAGCGGCCCCGCCCCGCCCTGAGGCGCCGCACCCCGAGTCCGTACCGCGGCAGCGTGCGCAGCCGCGCCCGGTGACCCGGCCGCCGCTGCCCGAGCTGCCGGACCTGGCCGGCCTGCCGAAGAACCCGCCGGTCTCCCGGGCGGACGTCTGCGACCTGGGCGAGCGGTACGGCGGCTGGGCCCCCGGCAGCGACCAGTCGAGAATCTGCCACGGCACCTACGGTCGCTGAGGCGCCCGCGGACCGAGGGCACCCACCCCGCCGTCGGCCCCTACATCGCGCGGAGCCGCAGCTCCAGGCGCTCGATCGCGGCCCGCACCCCGTTCCCGTAGCCGTCGTCGTCGAGGTGGTCGGACGCGGCGCGGGCCCGGTCCAGATGGACCCGCGCGGCGTCGGGCCGCTGGAGCTTGACGTAGTCGGCGGCCAGGTTGAGGTGGAGCGAGGGGTACAGCGCCCGGAGTGCGACCGCCGAGCCGTGCTCGGCGAGCCGCTCCTCCGCGAGGCCCTCGGCCGCACTCAGGGCCCGCAGGTCCCAGGCCAGTTCGGTGTCGGGGTCGTCCTGGGCGTCCGCCATGTAGTGCGCGAGGGTGCACCGGTGCAGGGGGTCCCCGTCGGGGCCGATCTGCTGCCAGAGCACCCCGAAGCGGTTGCGGGCCTCCTCGCGGTCACCGCCGTGGAGCAGCATCATGGCCTGCCCGATCCTGGTCATGACCCCGTCGTCCGACACCTGCTGCTGCTCGGTCACCGCGACCTCCACCCGCTCACCCACTGGGAGAGCCGACGCTAGCCGCACCGGGCCCGGATCGGGCCGAGGCTCAGCCGAGGTCCGGGATGCGCCAGTCGATCGGCTCGTGTCCCTGGGCCGCGACGGCCGCGTCGATCTGGGTGAAGGGCTGCGATCCGAAGAACTTCTTCGCCGACAGCGGCGAGGGGTGGGCGCCCTTCACCACCACGTGCCGCTCCTCGTCGATGAGGGGCAGCTTCTTCTGCGCGTAGTTGCCCCAGAGGACGAAGACGGCGGGGTCGGGCCGCGAGGCGACGGCGGTGATCACCGCGTCGGTGAACTTCTCCCAGCCCTTGCCCTTGTGCGAGTTCGCCTCGCCGGAGCGGACGGTCAGCACGGCGTTGAGCAGGAGGACGCCCTGCTCGGCCCACGGCATCAGATAGCCGTTGTCCGGGATCGGGTGGCCGAGCTCGGCCTGCATCTCCTTGTAGATGTTCCGCAGGGAGGGCGGGGTCTTCACCCCGGGCCGGACGGAGAAGCAGAGGCCGTGCCCCTGCCCCTCGCCGTGGTAGGGGTCCTGACCGAGGATCAGGACCTTCACCTTGTCGTACGGGGTGGCGTCGAGAGCGGCGAACACCTCGTCCTTCGGGGGGAAGACCGGTCCCTTGGCGCGCTCCTCCTCGACGAACTCGGTGAGCTGCGCGAAATACGGCTTCCGCAGCTCCTCGCCGAGAACACCCCGCCAGGACTCGGGCAGCATGCTGGTGTCGGTCACGGTCAACAACCTCCGGTGGACGTTCCTGATCTACGTCCCAGAACCTACCGGGGGCCACTGACAGTGGCCCCCGCAGGCTCCTACCAGCTGGCCCGGCGGTTCAGCTCCCAGAGCTGCATGACCGTCTGCGGGTCGAGCGCGCGCTCGCCGCCGCCGATGTCCTCGCGGGCCGCGATGTACAGCTTGCCCTGCCACAGCGGCAGCAGCCGGACGTCCTGGACCATGATCTCCTGCGCCTCCACGAACTCGTCCGTGACGGTCGCACGGTCGCTCTCGCGGCGGGACTTCGGGAGGAGTTCGCCGGTGATCCTGGGGCTCACGTACGGCGTGCCGAGGACGTTCTCCTTGCCGACGAACGGCGCCACGAAGTTGTCCGGGTCCGGGAAGTCGGGGAACCAGCCGCGCCCGAAGACCGGGTACTCGCCCTTCTGGTAGCCCGCCTGGAAGTCCTTCCAGGGCTTGCCCTGGATGGTGACCTTGAAGAGGCCGGACTCCTCCAGTTGGCGCTTGAGTTCCTTGAACTCGGCGGCCGTCGAGGAGCCGTACCGGTCCGTGGTGTACCAGAAGGTCAGCTCGACGGGCTCGGTGATGCCGGCGTCGGTGAGGAGCTTCTCGGCCTTCTTGGCGCTCGGGTCGCCGAAGCGGTCGAAGAACTTGGTGGTGTGGGCCGCGATGCCCTTGGGCACCATGGAGTACAGGGGCTCGGCCGTGCCCTGGTAGACCTTGTTGACCAGTTCGTCGCGGTCGACGATCTGGGCGATGGCCTTACGGACGGGAAGCTTGGAGACCGAGGGGTCCTGGGTGTTGAAGACCAGGTAGCGGATGTCGGCGCCGGTCGACTCGACGATCTGCAGACCCTTGTTCTCGGGCTTGTCGTCCTGGAGCGCGACGACCTCCTCGGCGGTGAGGCCGCGGTAGGTGGCGTCGATCTCGTTCTTCTTGAGCGCGGCGACCATCGCGTCGGACTCGTCGAAGTACCGGATGGTGACGCCGCCGTTCTTACGGTCGGCGAAGCCCTTGTACGTGGGGTTCTTGGTCAGTTCCGCCGACTCGCGCTCCGTGTACGAGTCGAGGACGAACGGCCCCGATCCGGTGACCTTGCCGTCCTTGCGGAGCCGGTCCGCCGGGTACTCGGCCGGGTCCACGAGGGACATCGCCGGGGTGGCGAGGACGAACGGGAAGGTGGCGTCCGACTTGTTGAGCCGGAAGACGACGGTCCGGTCGCCGACGGTCTCGATCTTGTCGAGCGAGCCGAGCATGCCGTTGGGGCCACCCTTGTGGTTGATCGTGCGGATGCGCTCGATCGAGTACTGGACGGCCTTGGCGTCCAGTTTGTGCCCGTTGGAGAACGTGAGGCCCTCCACGAGCTTGCACTCGAAGACCCGGCTGGAGGTGTCCGAGAACTTGCAGTCCGCGGCATCGGAATCCGGGGTCGTACTGCCCGTCGGGAAACTCACCAGGGTCTGGAAGACATTCCGGAAGAGCTCCCAGGAATTGTCCCAGGCGGCAGCCGGGTCAAGCGTGGTGGGAGAGCTCGTCGTACCGACGACGATTCTCTGATCCCCGGCGGAATCACTGTCCGAGAAGACACTGCATCCGGATACCAGGGATATGGACACAAGGGCTGCAGCGGCCTGCAGACTGGTCCGGTTGAACACGTGCACGCTCCTCGTTCAGCCACGGGTCGGCCGACGATACCGCAGCACCCCGCCAGGTCAATGTTCGAGCCTGACGGGGCACTTGAGGCATTCGACGTATAACCGGGTTCAATCCGGACAGCGAATCCGGAAAGTGTCCGATTATCGGTCACCCGACTCCGGCGTTCAGGAAAATCCCGCCGTCGACGACGAGGGTCTGGCCAGTGATCCACTCCGACTGGGAGGAGGTCAGGAAGGCGGCCGCGCCGCCGATGTCCTCGGGCTCACCGAGCCGGCCGAGCGGATAGGCGGCGGCCGCCTCCGCCTCCCGGCCCTCGTACAACGCCTGCGCGAATTTGGTCTTCACGACCGCCGGGGCGATCGAGTTGACCCGCACGAGCGGGGCGAATTCATGGGCGAGCTGCAGGGTCAGATTGACCATCGCGGCCTTGCTCATTCCGTACGCGCCGATGAAAGGCGAGGCGGAGACGCCGGCGACCGAGGCGATGTTCACGATCGCCCCGCCGTGCTCCTTCTGCCAGGCGTGCCAGGTCCGCTGGGCGAAGCCGAGGGCGGAGACCACGTTGGTCTCGAAGACCTTGCGGGCCACCCCGAGGTCCAGGTCGGCGATGGGGCCGAAGACCGGGTTCGTACCGGCGTTGTTGATCAGGAAGTCCACCCGGCCGAAGCCGTCCATCGCCGCCTGCACCGCGGCGGCCTGGTGGGCCTCGTCGTGGGCCTTGCCGGGGACGCCGATCGCCCGGTCGGCGCCGAGGCGCTCCACGGCCTCCTTGAGGGCCTCCTCGCCCCGTCCGGTGATGACGACCCGGTCGCCGCGGGCGACGAGCGCCTCGGCGATGCCGTAGCCGATGCCCCGGCTCGCGCCGGTGACGAGGGCGACCTTGCCGGACAGTTCCGGCCGTGCCTGTGCGGTCATGTCTGCCTCTTCCTCTCGCTGCCGGTCGTCAGTTGAGCGGGCCGCCGGCCACGTACATGACCTGGCCGGAGACAAAGCCGGCGTCGTCGCCCGCGAAGAAGGCGATCGCGTTGGCGACGTCCTCGGGGCGGCCGACCCGCTGCACCGGGATCATGGACGCGGCGGCGGCCTGGAAGTCCTCGAAGCCCATGCCGACACGCTCGGCGGTCTGCGCGGTCATCTCGGTGACGATGAAGCCCGGGGCGACGGCGTTGGCGGTGATGCCGAACTTGCCGAGCTCCTTGGCGAGGGTCTTGGTGAGGCCCTGCAGGCCGGCCTTCACCGCCGAGTAGTTGGCCTGGCCGCGGTTGCCGAGCGCCGAGGAGGAGGAGAGCGAGACGATCCGGCCGAAGCCCGCGTCCACCATGTGCTTCTGGCAGGCCTTCGCCATCAGGAAGGCGCCCTTGAGGTGCACGTTCATGACGAGGTCCCAGTCGGACTCGGACATCTTGAAGAGCAGGTTGTCGCGGAGCACACCCGCGTTGTTGACGAGGATCGTCGGCGCGCCGAGCTCGGCGGCGACACGCGCGACGGCGGCCTCCACCTGGGCGCTGTCGGAGACGTCACAGCCGACCGCGAGGGCCCTGCCGCCCGCGGCGGTGATCTTCTCGACGGTGTCCTTGCAGGCCGCCTCGTCGAGGTCGAGTACGGCGACGGCGCGGCCCTCGGCCGCGAGGCGGAGGGCCGTGGCGGCCCCGATACCCCGTGCGGCACCCGTGACGACGGCTACGCGCTGCTCGGTGGTGGACATGCTTGGTTCTCCTCGCCCTTGGATCGTCCCTGGTCGCGGTCGAACCGGTCACCCGCTCCTGCGTCCCGCACATGAGCGACCGCTTAGTATCGTCCGCAGAACGAGACGCTAGAAGCCCTGGCACCCGGTGTCAACGGCCCACCGGGTGCACCCGGTCACTCCCCGTCGCCGGGCGCGGAAACGGGGAGTGGGTGGGCGGGCGCGCTCAGCGCACCAGGAGGTCGAGCAGCCGCTCCACCTCGGCCTCCGGGTCGGCGGTGAGACCCGTGTGGACCGGCCCCGGCTGGACGACCGTCGAGCGCGGCGCGATCAGCCAGCGGAAGCGCCGACCGGCGTCGTCCCCCGCGGCCTGACCGGCCGCGTCCCCGCCCAGACAGACCCCCTCGACCGCGCGCAGGGCGGCCCGCACCCCGGTCACGTCGGCCGCCGGGTCGAGCACCGCCAGCTTCGCCTCGTCCAGGTGCGTACGGGCGGCCACATAGGACCGGGCGCGGCAGTAGACGACCACACCCGCGTTGAAGCACTCGCCGCGCTCGACCCGCGGCACCACGCGCAGCAGCGCGTACTCGAAGACATCACGGTCGGTCACGGGGTGCGGTCCTTCTCGGTGGAGTGCGTCCGGGGCGCGAGGCGCTCGGCGAGCCAGCCGGGCGCCTGCTGCGGCCGGCTCTCGGTACGCGGGCCGAGCGTGATCCGCTCGTGGATGGTGGCGGCGCGCGGCAGCAGGGCCGCGACGTAGGCGGCGCGCACCTCGTCCGTGCTGCCGAAGCCGGGCTCGTCGACGAGCCACTCGTCGGGCACATCGGCGGCGACCTCGTCGAGCAGCTCACGGGTGACCAGCGGCGCCAGCTCGTCGGCCGCGGCGGCGATGTCCGGCGCGTACGGGGCGAGCGCGTGGTCGGAGGCGTCGTACGGCTTGGCGGCGGAGGCCTGGGCGCCGGGCCAGTTGTGGTGCCAGATCATGGTGGCACCGTGGTCGATGAGCCACAGGTCGCCGTGCCAGACGAGCATGTTCGGATTCCGCCAGGAGCGGTCCACGTTGTTGATGACCGCGTCGAACCAGACGACCTTGCCCGCCTCCGCCGGGTCCACCTCGTACGCCAGCGGGTCGAAGCCCAGCGAGCCGGGCAGGAAGTCCATGCCCAGGTTGAGCCCGCCGCTCGCCTTGAGCAGCTCCTGCACCTCCTGGTCGGGCTCGGAGAGCCCGATGACCGGGTCGAGCTGGATGGTGACCAGCTCGGGCACCCGCAGACCGAGCCTGCGGGCGAGCTGCCCGCAGATGACCTCGGCGACCAGGGTCTTGCGGCCCTGGCCGGCGCCGGTGAACTTCATGACGTACGTGCCGAGGTCGTCGGCCTCGACGATCCCGGGGAGCGAGCCGCCCTCACGCAAGGGGGTGACATAGCGGGTCGCTGTCACTTCTGTAAGCATTCGCCCAGGCTAGGCGCTCCGGGCCCACCCGGTGTCTGCCAGGGCCCGGACGGGCCCGCGCCCCGGCGTGCGGACGACTGCGGCTCCTCGCCCCGCCGAGAGCGAACATCCTTGGATCCGGGCCGTGTTGCGGGAAAGCTGGGAGGCCACATCCCGGATCCCGGAGGCCCTCCATGACCGCCGAGCACGCGAACACCCTGTACGAGGCCGTGGGCGGAGCCGACGCGCTGCGCCGGCTCTCCGAGACGTTCTACGAGGGAGTCCTGGCCGACCCCCTCCTCGCACCCGTCTTCGCCGACTTCACCGCCGCCCACATCGAGCACGTCGCCGTGTGGCTGGCGGAGGTCTTCTCGGGACCCGCCGAGTTCACGGCCGGGCTCGGCGGGCACCAGGCCCTGCTCCGCGCCCATCTCGGGCTCGGCATCACGGAGGAACAGCGCCTGCGCTGGATGGAGTTGATGACGGTGGCCGTCGAGAAGGAGCTGCCGGACGACGCGCTGCTGCGCCGCCGGGTGGTCGAGTACTTCGACTGGGGCACACGGATCGCCAAGGACGTCTCTGCCTCGGCCCCGGGTACGGACCTCGGCGACCCCGGCCCCACCCCGCGCTGGGGCTGGGACGGCCTCGCCTGATCGGCAGGACGCCTCCTAGTAGTGCTTTGTTAGGTGGTCTTGTCGTGGTGGGTGGGTGGTAGTTCGCTGGCTGTATGAGGGCTGGGGAGCTTGCCGCGGTGCGGGGCCGGTTGGAGGGTTTCGCGGCGGAGGTGTTCGCGCCGTTGGTGCGTCGGGACCAGAGAGCGAAGGGCGCGTTATATCTGCGGGGGCTGCTGCTGGACGGCCGCAGGAAGTCGATGCAGCCGATGGCTGAACGGCTCGGTGTCGATCACCAGCAGTTGCAGCAGTTCATCACGACCTCGACGTGGCAGGTCAGGGACGTGCGCGCCCGGCTGGCGTGGCGGGCGGTGGCCGTCGTGCAGCCGCAGGTGTGGGTGGTGGACGACACCGGCTTCCCCAAGGAAGGCCGTTCCTCGGCCGGGGTGGCCCGGCAGTACTCGGGCACCCTGGGCAAGGTCGGCAACTGCCAGATCGGCGTCAGTGTCCACGCCGCCTCCGAGGAGGCTTCGTGCCCGTTGTCCTGGCGCCTGTTCCTGCCCGCCGCCTGGGACGGTCCCGACGCCCAGGCCCGCAGGCGGGCCTGCCGGATCCCCGACGACGAGCGCCACCGTCCCAAGTGGCAGCTCGCCCTGGACATGCTCGACGAACTCGCCGGCTCCGGGCTGCGGCCCGCCGTCCTGGTCGCCGATACCGGCTACGGCGCGAACGCCGACTTCCGCCACGGCCTGGACGAACGCGGCCTGGCCTGGGTGCTGCAGGCCAAGGGCGAGATGACCGCCCACGGCCGGGACGCGGTGCCGCACCAGCCCGAGTACGGCGGGCTCGGCCCCAGGCCGCTGCCCCGCTACCGCACCCGGCCCGTGTCATTGCGCGAGCACATACTGGCCGCAGGTCGCGGCCGCGGTCGGACCGTGACCTGGCGCAAGGGATCGAAGGCGGCGATGAGCTCGCACTTCGTTTCCTGCGCGTCCGGCTCGCGGGCCGTCGCCCGAAACCGGCCGCCGACGGCACGATCGGGCTGTCCTGGCTGATCGCCCGGTGGCCCGAGGGCGAGCGCGAACCGGTGCAGTACTGGATCTCGAACCTGCCACCCGATATCCCCGCCAGGGATCTGGTCCGGCTGGCAAAAGCCCGGTGGCGGATCGAGCACGACTACCGCGAGCTGAAAACAGCCCTGGGCCTGGACCACTTCGAGGGCCGTTCGTTCGCCGGCTGGCACCGGCACGTCACCCTCGTCACCGCCGCCCACCTGTTCCTGACCGAACAGCGGAGACACCCAAAAGCCCCTGCCAGGGCCTGACCCTCTACCAGGCCCTGGACCTCCTCCAACAGCTCATCGCCACCTGGACCGGCACCTGCCCCATCTGCCGACAGACCGTCCCATGGCAGCCCTACGACACCACCTAACAAAGCACTACTAGGTCGTGTCCGGAAACTAGCGCCGCCCGCCCGCAGGCCAGGCGGGACTTTCCGGACACGGCCTAGGGTGTGGGGATGCCTGCCCGAACCCTCCTGACCAGCGCCTCTCTCGCCGGCGCGGCTCTCCTCACGCACACGGAGCAGAGCCGTGAGTGGCCGCTTCTGGTGTGGACCCCGGGGCCGGGCGTCCGCATGGTGTCGAGCGCGGTGCTCGGCGGCGGCATCGGCGAGCGGGAGTGGGTGATCAACGCCCAGGTCCCGCCCGGCTACGACCGGCTCGATCCCGTCGCCCACCTCCGCGACCTGGCCGCCGGGGCGGGGCTCGTGGGCCCGGGCGTGGGGCTGATGACGGCGGCGTCGGTCGCGGACCGGCGTCACGCCGAGGACGGCGGTGCGCGGGCCGTCGTCACCGCCGGGATCGGGGTACGGGGGTGGGCCGCCGCACCGGGAGTCGGCGGCGTCACGATCCCCCGGCCCGGGACGATCAACATCATCGTGTCGCTGCCGGTCCCCCTCACGGACGCGGCGCTCGTCAACGCGGTCGCCACCGCCACCGAGGCGAAGGTGCAGGCCCTGGTGGAACTGGGCGCGGACGCCTCAGGCACGCCCACGGACGCCGTCTGCGTGGCCGCTCCGGTGCCCACCGGCAACGAAGCCGAACCGTTCGCGGGCCCGCGCTCCCTGTGGGGCGCGCGCCTGGCCCGCGCGGTCCACGGGGCGACGCGGGCGGCGTGCGCGGGCCTGATCTCCGCTGAGGACACGGGGCGGGTCGGCTGAGGCGCCCGGTCCGGTGGACCGACGGGTCCGGACCCGTCGGTCCACCGGACCGGACCCTTGGGTTCAGCCCAGACTCTCTGGGTTCAGCCCAGCCCGGCCCTCACGTACGCCGCGATCGCGTCCCGCTGATAGGCGGCCAGGCCCGGCGCGATCGCCTCGTACGCCGTGCGCCACCGCTCGTTCTCCACGCAGGCGCGTCCGATCGCCAGGAACTCGTCCGCGGGGACCTCCCGGAGTTCGGTCAGCGTCCGGTACTGGGTTTCGATCTCGGCCCGCACCGCATCGGCGTCCGCGGGCGTTCCGGCCGCCATGAGTTCCGCCAGGCGGATCATCTGGGCCGTACGCTCGCGGTGCCCGGCCTCGACCCGGTCCTCGCTCAGCGTCGCGCCGTACCGCTCGACGGCGTCGGCCAGCTCCGGGAACTCCCGCAGGTTCTCCCCGTACTGGGAGGGCCGGACGCCCTCGAAGAGGTTCTCCGGTCGGTTGATCTCGCTCATGCGTCTGCCGTCCTTCCTGGACTGCTCCAGTTCGGCGATCGTGCGGGAGACGGTGGCGGCCAGGGCGCCGAGTCGGTCGCGCTCGGCGAGCAGGCGACGGTGGTGGCCTCGCAGGGCCTCCACCTCGTCGACCTGCTCGGCCAGGACCCCGCCGATCTCGGGCAGTCCGAGACCCAGTGCCCGCAGCACGAGGATCTGCTGCAGTCGCAGCAGCTGGCCTTCCTCGTAGTAGCGGTGCCCGTTGGTACCGATCCACGCGGGCGGCAGCAGTCCGATCTCGTCGTAATGCCGCAGGGTCCGGGCCGTCACACCCGACATCCGGGCGACCTCCGCGGTGGGCCAGGCCATCGCCGTCTCCCCTCACGAGCGCGTCACCGGGCCGGTCGTTCCGGCCCTGCTCCGAACGGTAGGAGCTTCCGTTGCGGCAGCTTCAAGTCCCGCATCCAGGTTTCCGGCTCACCGCCGCCCCCGCACCCGCGGCAGCCCGGTGGGGCGACTCAGCCGTGGGAGAGCGGTGGGACGGCTCAGCCGTGGGAGAGCAGCGCCGCCGTGAGTTCGGCCGCGCGCCGGTGCCACAGGTGGGCGCCGCGCAGCATCGCGTGGCCGCCCGTCGGCATCGGGATGCCCGCCGCGTCCGCGCCCGCCGCGCGGGCCCTGCGGACGAAGTCCCAGGACGCGCGGGCCGAGGTGACGCGGTCGCTCTCGTCGTGGAGCAGGTAGAGCCGCCGGCCGCCGAGGTGGTCGACGGGCTCGTCGGTGGGGCACCAGGGCGCGAGGGCGACGACACCGCGGACGGCGGGGTCGCCCGCGGCGGCGAGTGCGGCGCGGCCGCCCATCGAGTGGCCGAGGAGGACGACGGGTACGGGCCCGGCCTGTTCCCGGAGGCGTACGAGCGCGCTCTCGGCGTCCCGTGCGGCGTCGGCGCTCTCGCCGTTCCAGCCGCGGTGGCGGTAGCGCACCTCGGCGACCAGCACGTCCCGGCCTCTGACGGCGCGATTCACGGCGGTGGCGAAGGGGCGCATGCGCAGCGCGGGCAGGTTGAGCACGGGCGGCGGCTCGGGGCCGTCGGCGCGGCCGCCGTGGAGCAGCAGCACGGCGGCGGCGGGCACGGCGGGTGCGCTGCGGACGACGAGGGCGCCGGGGTCGGCACGCCGGGTGGGGCACAGCGTCATCGGGCGCTCGCCCCGCTCCCCCACCGGTGCGGTGGTCGGCGTGACCATCCGCTCGTGCGGACCGCCGCGTGTCCGGGCTGCTGCGCCATGGGGCCTCCAGGAGTGGCTTGCCGCTTCCCCGGTGGAGCGGTCCGCTCACGACACGGGGGAGACGACCGTGAGGCCCGCAGTCTGCCAGGTCGCACGGTCCGTCAGATACGGACCCCGGCTGACAGTTCCCTCACCGGATGTCGGGTCAGACACTCTCATCAGAACTGGAGGGAGGCGAACGCTCGATCCTGTGAACGGAACACAGGTCGGAGCCGTACCGTCGGGCGCACGGAGTAGACCGAGGGAAGAGGGGCAGCACATGAGCGCAGTGGCACGCCGGACGGTCGTCGCGGCAGCGGGCGGCACGGGGCTCGTCGCGGTACTCGCCGCTTGCGGGGGCAGTGACACGAGCGGCAAGGACGCGGCGCCGGAGGGCGGCGGCACCCTCGCCAAGACCGGGGACATCCCGGTGGGCGGCGGGAAGATCCTCGCCGACAAGGGCCTGGTGATCACCCAACCCACGGCCGGCGAGTTCAAGGCCTTCTCCTCGAAGTGCACCCACGCCGGCTGCGCCGTGAGCAGCATCAAGGACGGGGTCATCGTCTGCCCGTGCCACCAGAGCCACTTCGACGTGTCGGACGGCAGCGTGAAGTCCGGCCCGGCCGGCTCCCCCCTGCCGCCGACCCCGATCCAGGTGGTGGGCGACGCGATCAGCCTCGGCTGACGACACCCCCGGCACTCCCGGCGCCCGGCGCGCTCCCGGCGGACCCGGTCCGCCTGGGTGTCTTCCAGCAGGCGAGTACCTCGTCGGTCGTGGTGATCGTGGCGACGAGCGCGAGGGTGTGACGGATCATCGCGGGGGTGTAGTCGGCCGGCACCCCCGCGATGGCGTCCGCGGGCACGACCACCGTGTAGCCGAGGTTGACGGCGTCGAAGACCGCGTTGGGTATGGCCACGTTGGCGGAGACGCCGGTGACGATCAGGGTCCGGCAGCCGAGGTTGCGGAGCAGCGGGTCGACATCGGTCCCGGCGAGCGGCGACAGCCCGTGCAGACGCCGCACGACGAGGTCCTGCTCGGCGACCTGGATCGGTTCGGCGATCCGTACCGCCGTACTCCCGCTGTGCTGCTGTACGGGAAGACGGGCGGCGGCCCGGAAGAGCCGGGCGTTGCTGTTGGCGCCCCGTCCGTCGGGGCGCCGTTCGGCGACGGCGTGGATGACCTGGACGTCCGCCCCGTGCGCGGCGGCGACGAGCCGGGCGACGTTCCGCAGGGCCCCCGACGCGCGGGCGACGGCTGCCAGTTCGGGCAGCGCGCTCTCCGGGCCGACGACCCCCTGCTGGCACTCGACGGTGAGCAGCACGACCCCACCGTCCGGGCGGATCCGCTCGTCGAGCCGTTCTCTCGCACTCTGCCCCATGGTCTCTCCCCTTGCATGCGCGCGAATGGCCCTCCATGCTTTCTGACGTCTCATCAGAAATCCAGAAGGGTGCGGACGATGACCGTCGCACAGCGCCGTGGACGCCGGATCATGATGACCCCGGCCGAGCTCGACTCCTACCTCGCCGAACAGCGCACCTGCCGGGTCGCGACGGTCTCCGCCGACGGCCGCCCGCATGTGAGCGCGCTCTGGTTCGTCTGGGACGGCTCCTCGTTCTGGCTGTACTCGCTGACGCGCAGCCGCCGTTGGGCGGAGCTGCGGGCCGACCCGAGGATCGCCGTGGTGGTGGACGACGGCGAGGAGTACGGCGACCTGCGCGGCGTGGAGCTGTCGGGCACGGTCACCTTCGTCGGCGAGGCACCGCGTACGGGAGAGCCGTGCCCCGAACTCGACGTGCCCGAGCAGCTCTTCGCCGCCAAGAACTTCGGCCTGGACGCGATGCCGCACGACGGCCGGCACGCCTGGATGCGACTGACACCGGACGCGATCGCCTCCTGGGACTTCCGCAAACTCGCCGGCCTCTGACGGAAGGCGAGGGGCCGAGAGGGAAAGGCGGGAGACGGGGACAACTGACAACTGACAGGCAACGGCGGACGGCGGACGGCGGAGTGGACCGGGTCAGCTCCCGAGCGGCTCGGCCGCCGCCCGCAGCGCGCCGACGACCGCCCGCACGGAGGGACGGCGGCCCGCGTCGGCACGCCAGGTGGCATAGATATGGCGCCGCACCGGCTGCCGTACGGGCACGAAGACGACCCCCTCCGGCAGGGGCCGCCCCAGCCTGGGCGTGACGCACACCCCGAGTCCGGCCGCGACGAGCGCCAGCTGCGTGTGGTGCTCCCCCGCCAGGTGCCCGATGCGGGGCTCGATGCCCTGCGAGCGCAGCGTGAACATCAGCCAGTCGTGACAGAACTCGCCCTCGGGCCAGGACACCCACTCCTCGTCGGCGAAGTCCACCAGGTCCACCGCCTCACACCCGGCCAGCGGGTGCCCGGCGGGCAGGGCCACGTCGGCGGTGTCGTCGAGGAGATGGGCGCGCTCGAGGCCGCCGGGCACCGGCGCCCGCTTGTTGCTCCAGTCCAGGACGAGGGCGAGGTCCGCGTCGCCGCGCAGCACCGCGCGCACCCCGTGCTCGGGCTCCAGTTCCGTCGTGCGGACCCGGAGGTCGGGGTGTCCCTCGCGCAGGGCGGCGAGCGCGGCCGGGAAGAGCCCCCGGGCCGCCGTCGGGAAGGCCGCCACCCGCACCTCGCCCACGACCTGGCCGCGCTGGGCCTCGATGTCCGCCTGGGCCACCTGGACCTGGGAGAGGATCCGGGCGGCGTGCTCGGCGAGCAGCAGGCCGGCGTCGGTGAGCCGCACCCCCCGGCCGTTCTTGGCGAGGAGTTGCTGTCCCACCTCGCGCTCCAGCTTGGACAGCTGCTGGGAGACGGCGGAGGTCGTGACGTGCAGTCCGTCGGCCGCGCCGCTGACCGAGCCGTGCCGGGCGACGGCGTCGAGGGTGCGCAGGCGCTCCAGATTCAACATGTAAGCAATGCTAAGGGAAGGGGTCGAGGAAATCTCGCTTGTTCTAAGAGATGGGGCCCGTCACCCTGAGTGCATGAGCCCCGCAGCCCCGCCCTCCCCGTCACCCGCCCCCGCCCCCGCCCTCGCTCCCGGCGTCGCCTCACGCCTGGTCGACTGGCGCGTCCGATTCGGCGTACTGGCTCTGATCTGGGGTTTCAGCTTCGTCTTCATCAAGGTCGGTACGGAGGGCTTCGCGCCGTTCCAGGTCACCTTCGGGCGGCTTCTCTTCGGTACGGCGGTGCTCGCCGTCGCCCTGGTCGTGAAGCGCGACCGGCTGCCGCGCGGCGCCCGCGTCTGGGGTCACCTGACGGTCGCGGCCTTCCTCCTCAACGCGCTGCCGTTCTCCCTCTTCGCGTACGCCGAGCTGACCATCCCGTCGACGCTCGCGGGCATCTGCAACGCGACGACGCCGCTGTGGGGCATGCTGCTCTCCCTCGTGGCGCTCTCCGAGGACCGTCCGACCCGAGTCCGCGCGGCCGGTCTGGGCATCGGCTTCATGGGGGTGCTCACCGTCCTCGGCGCGTGGCAGGGGTTCTCGGGGGTCGACGTGACGGGCACGGCGCTGGCCCTGCTGGCCTCCTTCAGCTACGCGGTCGGCTGGATCTACGTCCGCAGGACGCTCAGCGGCACCGGTGTCTCGAACCTCTCGCTGGCCGGCTCACAGGTCGGGCTCGCGACCCTGCAACTGGCCATCGTCACCCCGCTGTTCACCTCGCTCCCGGAGTCGGTGGAGCTGCTGCCGCTGCTCGCCGTGATCGCGCTCGGCGCGCTCGGTACGGGGTACGCGATGCTGCTCCAGTACGGGGTGGTCGCGGAGGTCGGCCCGACGACGGCCGCCATGGTCACGTACTTCATCCCGGTCATCGCCACGGCGGCGGGCGTCGCCCTCCTGAACGAGCAGCTCACCTGGAACACCCCGGTCGGCGCGATCGTGGTCCTCGCGGGCGCGGCCCTGACCCAGACCCGCCGCACGACACCCCCGCCGAAGCCCCGCCCCACGCCCGTTGTGGGCATTCGTTCCGCTGGGGCGGAACGGGTGGGCACAACGGACGGCGCCCCTTGCCGGGCCCAGGCTTCCGCACCCTGACCCGCACCCCGTGCGCGCCAAGCTGTGGGGGCGGGCGCAGGCACAAGGAGCGGAGGCGCCGCCAGAGGGCGCCGTCCCGTGCGCCCGCCCGTCCCTCCCCCGAGGACTTCGTCCAGGGGGGACCCCCATGCGGGACGATCGCCCACACGGCGGGGGGTGGCGGGGAGGGGCCAAGGCTCACCCATAGCTCCGCGCCACCACCGGCCCCGCCGCCCGCGCCACGGCATCGGCCAGCGGCTCGACGTCCGCGTCCGCGAGGCCCGACACGGTGAGCCGTACGGCCGGCCCCGCGTTCATGCGGAACCGCGCACCCGGCGCCACCGCCCACCCCGAGGCCATCAGCCCGGCCACCGCGCCCGTCTCGTCGGCGACGGGGACCCACACGTTCATGCCGCTGCGCCCGTGGGCCTCGATACCGCGCCGGGCCAGGGCCCGTACGAGTCCGTCGCGCCGCTTCCCGTACGAGCGCGCGACGGCGGCGGGGTCCACGGCCTCGGTGGCCCAGAGGTGGGCGACGGTCCGCTGGAGGAGGCGGCTGACCCAGCCGGGTCCGAGCCGCTGCCGTCCGAGCACCCGGTCGACGGTCTCGGCGTCGCCCGTGAAGGCGGCGATCCGCAGGTCGGGCCCATAGGCCTTGGCGACCGAGCGGATCAGCACCCAGCGGTCGGTGCCCCCGGCCAGCGGGTGCAGCGGCTGCGCGACGATGCCGTGCCCGTGGTCGTCCTCGATGAGCAGCACTCCGGGGTGTCCGGCGAGTACCCGCCGGAGTTCCCGCGCCCGGCCCTCCGTCACGCACGCGCCGGTCGGGTTCTGCGCCCGGTCGGTCACGATCACGGCCCGCGCCCCGTCGTTCCGGATCGCACGCTCGACCTCCTCGGGCAGCGGGCCCTCGTCGTCGACGGCGATCGGCACGGGGCGCAGCCCGAGCGCGGGCACCAGGTCGAGGAGGCTGCCCCAGCCCGGGTCCTCGACGGCGACGGCGTCGCCCGGCCGGAGGTGGACGGCGAGCACGCGCTCGACGGCGTCGAGGGACCCGGACGTGACGCCGATGGGCCCGTCCGGCACTCCGTCCGCGTCGAAGGCGGCGCGCGCGAGGCGCCCGAACTCCTCGTCGACGGGGGCTTCTCCGTACATGCCGGGCTGTTCGGCGTACCTCCGTGCGACCTCGGCGAAGGCCTCGCCGAGGGGTGGCAGCAGGACGGGGTCCGGGCTGCCGTTGCTCACGTCGCGGACCCCGGCCGGTGCCTCCACCCGGATCGAGCCGCGCGCGGTCGTGGCGGGGCGCGGGCGCACCCGGCTGCCGCGCCGCCCGTCCGTCTCGATGACCCCGCGCTCGCGCAGGGTGCGGTAGGCGGCGGCGACGGTGTTCGGGTTCACGCCGAGCGTGGCCGCCAACTCCCGCATGGGTGGCAGCAGTTGACCGGGGTGCAGAGCCCCGTCACCCACTCCGCGCTCCACACTCGCGGCGATGTCCGATGCGCGACGACCTTCGATCCGATACTCTCCTAGCACAAACACAAGTATGCACTAGTGCAATGGAGTACGCAATGAGCACCGCCGCCGACACTGCTGCCGACGCTGCTGTCGACACCACCGCCGACACCGCTGCCGTCGCCGACGCCTACGCGCCGACCGACCGGACCGTGCCCACCCGCTCCCGCGAGCGCGCGTCGTACGACAAGGCGCTGGTCCACTCGATACTCGACGAGGCCTACGTCTGCCACCTCGGGTTCGTACGGGACGGCGCGCCGGTCGTGCTCCCCACGCTGTTCGGCCGCGTCGGCGACCGCCTCTACGTCCACGGTTCGACCGGCTCGCGGCCGCTGCGCGCGGCCGGCGACGGCGTCGCGGCCCCCGGTCTGCCCGTCTGCCTGACCGTGACCCACGTCGACGGCCTCGTGCTCGCCCGCTCCGCCTTCCACCACTCCCTCAACTACCGCTCGGTCGTCGTCCACGGCACCGCCCACCAGGTCACCGACCCCGAGGAACTGCGGACGGCCCTCGATGCCCTGGTCGACCACGTCGTGCCCGGCCGCTCGGCAGACTCACGCCCCGGGAACGCCAAGGAGCTAGCCGCCACGGCCGTGATCCGCCTCGACCTGAACGAGGTCTCGGCGAAGGTCCGCACCGGCGGCCCCAACGACGACCCCGAGGACCTCGCCCTCCCCCACTGGTCCGGCGTCGTCCCGGTGCGCGGCGGCTACGGCGCGCCTGTCCCGGCCGACGACCTCGACCCGGCCGTCGCCCTGCCCGACTACCTGGCCGCGCTCTAGAGAAGGCACGAACGACGGAGGGACGGACGATGCTGATCCACCCCTGGGACGCCCCCCACGACGAGGGCGAGTGGCGCGACTGGCTCTCCCGGCACGACTTCGGGCAGCTCGCCGTCAACGGCCTGCCCGGAGACCCGCCGTGGGTACAGCCGATGCACTTCCGGTACGAGGCCGAGCCCGGCCCCTACGGCCGGGTGCTGACCCACCTGGCCCGCCCGAACCCTCTGTGGCGCGCCCTGGAGGCGAACCCGACGGTCCTGCTCAGCGTCGTCGACGACTATGTCTTCGTACCGGGCGTGTGGACGGCCCCCGAGGGCACGCCGACCGCTCACGGCACTCCCACCTCGTACTACGCCGCCGTCCAGCTGCGCTGCACCGCGCACGTGGTCGACGACCCGGCGGAGAAGGCGGAGCTCCTCAACCGCCAGGTCGCCCACTTCCAGCCGGACGGCGGCACCGCACCCGCCGCCCCGGGCGAGGCCCCGTTCGGCCGTCTCCTGTCCGGCATCCGGGTGCTGAGCCTGGAGGTGACCGAGGTGCGGGCCAAGTTCAAGTACGCGGGCAACAAGCCCCCGGAGATCCAGGACCGCGTCATGGACCGGCTCGCCGAGCGCGAGGGCCCCGGCGACCTGGCGGCACGGGCCCACCAACTGCGCCGCCGCACGACCGGCTGACACCACCGCCGGGGCGCCGGCGCAGATCCCGCGCCCCGGCGGCAGAGAGCACGGCCCGCACCGCCACGACCTGCACCGCCATGGCCCGCATCGCCAAGGCCAGCGCCTACACCGCCACGGCCTCCCGCCGGCGTTCCGCCACCGCCGTCCGTGCCTCCGCGAGAGCGAGGCCCGTGACGGCGGCAAGCAGCAGCAGCGTGCCGAGCACGATGGCGGCGGTGAGCCGCTCACCGAGCAGCGAGACCGCGATCACGGCCGCGCTCACCGGCTCCAGGAGCATGATCACGGAGACGGTGGCGGCCCGGACGACCGCCGCCCCCGCGAAGTACAGCGCGTACGCGAGCGCGGTCGGCACGGCAGCCACGTACACGATCAGGAGCAGCACGCTCACCGGCGCGTCCGTCTGCGGTACGAGTCCCTCCGCGAGCGCCGCGGGCAGCAGCCCGACCGCCCCGATCGCGAAGGCCCAGGTCGTGGTGGACAGCGCGTCCGTGCGGCCGCCGTCACGGCCGAGATAGCGCGTGAGCAGGGTGATCGCCGCGTATCCGGCCGCCGAGACGACCGCGAGGACCACACCCAGCGGCCGGACCTCCGCGGCCCCGCCGCCGAGGACGAGGACGACGAGCCCGGCGAGCGCCCCGGTGACGGCGGCGATGCCGCCGCGGCCGAGGCGCTCACCCATGGTGAGCCGGGCACCGACCGCGATGAGGACGGGTCCCGCGCCCAGCGTGACGACCGTGCCGACCGCCAGGCCGGTGGCCTGGACGGCGGCGAAGTAGGCGCTCTGGAAGACGGTGAGCCCGATCCCCGTACCGAGGATGCGGGCCGTCCGCCGGCCGCGCGATTCCACGGCCGTACGGGCGACCCGGCGCCGGGGCCGCAGGGCGAGCGCCCCGAGCAGCAGGACGAGACCGCCGACGCACCGCCAGAAGGACAGGGCCAGCGGGCCCATGTCGCTGATGCGGAAGATCAGCGAGGCGGCGGCGCCCGCCGTGCCCCAGGCGATCCCGGCGACGATCAGATAGAGCAGGCTCCGCCCGACGGACAGGGCGGATTCCGAAGAGTTCGACACGTGACTTCTCCGTGGAAGACAGGAGGGAAAGGTGGTCGCTCGGCTCCGCGCGCGGGCAGCGACGAACCGCTCGGGGGCGATAAGCCGCCCGGCCGAGCCCGGTCTTCGTCGGGGAGAGTCTCCGCGCGCGCTAGGCGGCGGGAGGCGGAAGCACGGTCGAATGCATGATCGGCACCCTACGGGGCGGTCCGCCGGGCGGACAACTCGGTGTCCCGGCCGGGCTCTCCGGAGGTACCCACGAGCCCGGCCTCTCCTGCATCGTCCGTCGCCGAACCTGCCACGGGTCCCGCCGCGGGCGCCTTCGGCGTCGAGGACTGGGCGATGAAGGCCCCGACCAGGACCACCGCGCCGCCGATGATCTGCGGCACGTCGAGGTGCTCACCGAGCAGCACCCAGGCGAGGACGGTCGCGATGACGGCCTCGAGACAGGCCACGACACCCGCCACCTGCGGCGAGAGCCGGCGCACCGAGACGACGCCGGTGACGTACGCCAGCACGGTGGCGATCAGCACGATCCAGCCGAGCAGCAGCCACGCCGGCACGGCGTTGCCGTCCATGTCGGCGCTGCCGCCGAGCAGGGCCCAGTCCATGCCCCACGGGCGGGCGACGACGGTGAGGACGAGTGCGCCGACGAGCAGTCCGTACGCGATGACTCCGATCGGGTCCGCCTGTTCGGCCTCGCCCGAGCCCTGGTCGGAGAGGACGAAGTAGCCGACCTGGCAGCAGGCGGCGGCGAGCGCCAGGAGCAGTCCGACGAGGTCGAAGGTGAGTCCGGACCAGACCTGGACGACGCAGGCGAGACCGCCGACGGCCAGAACGACGCCGAGGGCGGCGGCGCGGGTGACGGGCCGGCGCTGGACGAAGCGGACCCAGCCGAGGACGAGGGCCGGGGCGAGGTACTCGATGAGCAGCGCGACGCCGACGGGGATGCGGGAGATCGAGGCGAAGTAGAAGGCCTGGACACCGGCGACGGCGAGCAGGCCGAAGCCCACGAGGAGAGCGGGTTTGCGACGCAGGAGGTCCCGGTGGCGCCAGGCCACCGGGAGCATGACGAGTGCGGCGCCGGCGACCCGGAGCCACACCACATGGAGCGGGTCGAGTCCCGCCTCGATGAGCGGCTTGGCCGCCACTCCTGAACCACCGAATGCGAAGGCCGAGGCCAGGGCTAGTCCCAGGCCGGCGCTTCTCCCCTGAGACGCGTGCATCGGGCCATGATGACAGGACGCGGTCAGGGGCGTAACCCCCTTTACACCTGTTGAGACGGCTCCCCGTCGCGCCACGGAACAGACTCTTCCGCCTGAGTGGGCGAATCGGCCGCCCGAGTGGGCGAAACGGCGTCGATACGACCCCCGGCACGGCCGCTCAGCGCGGCGGGATCGACGCCGGCGCGGCGCAGCACCTCGGCGGCCCGGCTCTCCGGATCGGCGGCGATGACGGCGAGGAGGTCGAGGCCGCGCGCCTGGGTCTCACCGCGTTCCGCGGCCCGCCGGAAGGCCTCCTCCAGGGCCCCGGACGCGGCCGGCGACCAGCCGGAGGCCCGGCCGTCCTGGGCCTCCGCCCCCCGCGTGGCGGGCAGCAGGCGCCGGGTGCCCGAGTCCTCGACCGAGCGCTGCCAGCGCAGGCCGTATCCGATGGAACGCTGCACGAGGTAGCCGAGGACGCGGGCGAGCTGATGGCCGCCCTCGAACGCGGCTCCGACGTCGGAGTCGGACTCGATGAGCGAGTGCAGGAGGTGCGCGGTGTCGATCTGCCGGTCGCCGTCCCGGAGTGCTCTGCGGCGCGCGCCGGTCACGACCGTCATGAGGGACGGCGTCAGAAAGGGCGTGAGCTCCGCACGCGAAGCGGCGGGGGCGACGGGCTGCCGGAGTGGCTGCTGGGGAATCGGGACAGGACGGTGCACTCTCCCACCTCATCAGGCCCGGGTGGCCGGGGCATCGCCAGGGAGAAGCATGTCCGCATCCCACCGGAGTTGGGCACGCGCGCACGGTTCCTCCTCCTTACGGATGAGATCGCGCGCGTTGCCCCCATGGGGCGCGCGCCGCCTTGCTTTGCGCCCCCGACGCAACCACATGCCCTTCCCCGCACGTCTTCCGGTCGTGTTCTGGATGGTTGCTCTGCCCGCGCTCGACGGGCGGCAGTACGTCTACCGGGTGTACGCACCCCGGGAGGCGCTGCCGGCCGATCTGTTCTGGGCGGCCTTCCACTGCCACGAGGAGGACGGGGCGCCGCGCGCCTCCGACAGCTTCGACGCGTCCGAGATCTGGTGGATCGGCGACGGGGCGGGGCCGGCCGCCGCAGAACTGACGGTTCATCAGTATTGAATGTTCACGGCCACCCGGCTACGTTCCGCGACACCGGAACCCAGTTGGTACGCGTGAAGGGGTGGTCTCATGGCCGAAGTCAGCGCGGAGGCACGGATCGAGGCACCGGCCGGAAAGGTCTGGGCGCAGCTCGTGGACTTCTCCTCGTACGGCGAGTGGAACGCCACCCACACCAATTTCCCGAACGGCGGCCCGGAAACCCTGGAGGCGGGCGCCACCTTCACCGAGAACATGAAGCTGATGGGCTTCCCCGCCGAGGTGCTCTGGACGGTCGAGGAGCTGGAGTCCGAGCGCGCCTTCGCCATCAAGGGCAAGGGCCCGATGGGGGTGCTCGTCACCACCCGCTACTCCCTCGCCCCGGACGGGGACGCGACGACGGTCCGGATCGACGGCGAGTTCACCGGCGCGGCGGTCTCGCTGATGGCGGGCAAGCTCAAGGACTCGGCGACGGCGGCCCTGACCGAGTCGCTCCGCAAGCTCTCGGGCCTGGTGGCCTGAGAGCCGCCCCTCACACACGTACGCCGAGGGGCCCCGCGGCAAGCACCACGGGGCCCCTCGGTCGATCTCGGCCCGTCAAGGGGCACCGGCCAGGTCGCACTCGGCCGCCATCGGGTGCCGGTCATGGCCGATCCCGGCCGTCGACCGACACCGGTCAGTGCTCGTCGGCCAGGATCAGGTACAGCTTCTTGCGGGCCTCGTTGATCACGCCGACGGCCTTCTGGCGCTGCTCGGCGCTGCCGGTCTTCCAGACCTGCCCGAACGCCTCCATCAGACCGAAGCCGGACTGCCGGACCTCGTTCAGGGCCTCCCAGTCGACGCCGCGCCCGGCCTCCTCCCAGGGGGCGTCGGGGCCCTCCTCGGCCTCGGCACGCCCGGTGTCGGTGAGCGTGAACAGCTTCTTGCCGCCCTCGCTCGCGCTGGTGATCAGCCCCTCGTCCTCCAGCATCTGGAGGGTCGGGTACACCGAGCCGGGACTGGGCTTCCAGGCCCCGTCGCTGCGCTCGCCGATCTCCCGGATCATCTCGTAGCCGTGCATCGGGCGATCCTTCAGGAGCGCCAGGATCGAGGCACGCACGTCACCGCGCCGCGCCCGTCCCCGGCCGCCACCGCGTCCGCCGCCGAAAGGCCCGCCCCCGAAGGGGCCGCCACCGCCGAAGCCCGGCCCGAAGGGACCGAACGCCGCGCGCCGCCCCTCGAAGTCACCGCGAGGCCCGGGGCCGCAGCCTCCACGGCCGGCTCCGTGTCCGTTTCCGTACTCGTGTCCATGTGAACGCATCGCAACGCTCCTTCCATCGGGATTCACTCGTTGAACTGTCGCGATGCGTCAACGATATATCGGAACTGTTCGGCGAGCAAGCATCCCGACTGCTTCACCGGTCCCCGCAGGTCATGGGCCCCAGCCAGTTCTCCGCGATTGGCCTTGGCCCGCCGGATTCCGCCCCCGGTACGGTCGGCGACATGCGGATCCGAATCGTCGACGCCTTCACCGACCAGCCCTTCTCCGGCAACCCCGCCGGAGTCCTGCTCCTGGACTCCTTCCCGGATGACGCCTGGCTCCAGCGGGTCGCCGCGGAGGTCAACCTCTCCGAGACGGCCTTCGCCCACCCGCTGCCCGCCGGCGGCGAGGCGGACTGGGCCCTGCGCTGGTTCACCCCCACCACCGAGGTCGACATGTGCGGCCACGCCACACTGGCCACCGCCCACGTCCTGCACTCCACCGGTACGGCGAGCGGCCCCGTCCGCTTCGCGGCCCGCTGCGGCATCCTCGGCGCCACCGCCGAGGCCGACGGCACGATCACGATGGACTTCCCGACCTCCTCCCTGACCCCGGTCCCCGTCCCCGACGGCCTGGAGAAGGCGCTCGGCGCCGAGGTCGTCGCCGTCCACGACACCGCCGACCACATCGGCGACCTCGTCGTCGAACTGCGTGACGAGCCGGCCGTGCGCGCGCTCGCGCCGGACTTCGCCGCGCTCAAGGGCCTCTCCTCGCGCGGCATCATCGCGACCGCCGCCGCCGAACACCCGGACAGCGGCTACGACTTCGTCTCCCGCGGCTTCTTCCCCGGTGTCGGCATCGACGAGGACCCGGTGACCGGCAGCGCCCACACCGCGCTCGCCCCCTACTGGTCGGCCCGGTTCGGCCGCGACGACCTCGTCGGCCTCCAGGGCGGCACCCGCACGGGCATCGTCCGTACGCGCCTGCGCGGCGACCGCACCCTCCTGAACGGCCACGCGGTCACGGTCATCGAGGGCGACCTGCACGCCTGACCTCGCGGCCGCGGAACGCGGAAGGGGCGTACGGAGAACCCGTACGCCCCTTCCTCACACTCCCGAAGGCCATGCCGCAGGCCTCACACGGTGGGCAGCCACCCCACCTTGCCCGCGAGCAGCCCGTATCCGACGAAGGCCACGATGTCGAGCAGCGCGTGCGCCACGACCAGGGGCCCGACCCGCCCCCAGCGCCGGTACAGCAGGACGAAGACCACGCCCATCACCACGTTGCCGAGGAAGCCGCCGATCCCCTGGTAGAGGTGGTACGAACCGCGCAGCACCGAACTCGCCACCAGAGCGGCCATCGGCGTCCACCCCAACTGCCCGAGTCTGCGCAGCAGATAGCCGACGACGACGACCTCCTCCAGGACGGAGTTCTGGATCGCCGAGAGGATCAGCACCGGGTACTTCCACCACACCTCGGGCAGCGACTCGGGCACCACGGTGAGGTTGAACCCGGTCGCCCGCGCCGCCAGGTAGAAGGCGAGGCCGGCGCTCCCGATGCCCGCCGCGAGCAGCGTCCCGCGACCGAGGTCGGGCCAGGGCCGGGTCCGGTCGAAGCCGATGGCGCGCAGCCCCGACCCCTCGCGCATCAGCAGATGGGCGACGAGGAGGACCGGCACGAGGGCCGTGGCGATGCCGAAGAGCTGCCAGGAGAGGTCGAGCCACGGCCGCCCCGGCGCGTACGAGCCGTTGAGCGTGGCCGCCTGCTCCTTCAGCGCCCCGGACTTGGTGAGCGAGCCGATGAAGCTGATGAGCGACGACACGCCGCTCGCTCCGAGCGAGAGCGCGAGGACGATGAGCGTCTCGGAGCGCAGCACCCGGCGCGGCAGCCCCTCGGGGGGCAGGGAAGCGTCACTCACTCGTTGCTCCGACACCACACCTGTCTCCACTTCCCGGTCGCGGACGGGCGCCGTTCCGGCGGCACCCCGATCACTTTGTCATGATCGGCCACCGCCCCCGCCCGCGACCCCGCCCGCCCCGGGAGCCGTGCTCAGTCGATCCCCACCGGCCAGGTGTGCACCGGCTCCCCCGCGTGCATGAGGGCCCGGTAGCGGCGGGTGGTCGCCGCGAGCGCCGCCTCGCGGTCGAGGCCCGTCTCCAGGGCCTTGTGGAAGGTGTCGGCCTGCCAGGAGGCGCCGTTCACCCGCCGCAGACAGCGCTGTTCGATCACGCCGAGGTAGAAGTCCCGGTCGGCGGGCTCGATGTGCCAGGCGTCGAGCCCGGCCGAGGCCAGCGGAAGCAGTTCGTCGAGGACGAGCCGTACCGCGGGGACGGTCGCGATGCCGCCCGCGCGGCCCGAGCGGGGCCAGCGCAGCTCCGCCTCGATGCCGTGCCGGCAGGCCGTGTCGAAGTTGGCCTCGGCGTCCTCGAAGGCCATCCGTTTCCAGACCGGCCGGGGGTCGTCGGCGAGTGAGCGGACGAGCCCGTAGTAGAAGGCCGCGTTGGCGATGACGTCGGTGACGGTCGGCCCGGCCGGCAGCACCCGGTTCTCGACGCGCAGGTGCGGGACGCCGTCGACCCAGCCGTACACGGGCCGGTTCCAGCGGTAGACCGTGCCGTTGTGCAGGACGAGCTCCTGCAGGCGCGGCACCCCGCCCTGGTCGAGGACGAGGAGCGGGTCCTCCTCGTCGCAGATCGGCAGCAGCGCGGGGAAGTAGCGCAGATTCTCCTCGAAGAGGTCGTACACCGAGTCCACCCACCGCTCTCCGAACCAGGTACGCGGCCGGACGCCCTGGGCCTGCAGTTCGGGCGGCCGGGTGTCGGTGGCCTGCTGGAAGAGCGGCGGCCTGGACTCGCGCCACAGCTCGCGCCCGAAGACGAAGGGGGCGTTGGCGCCGAGCGCGATCTGGACGCCCGACACGGCCTGCGCCGCGTTCCACACGGCGGCGAACCGGGCCGGGGTCACCTGGAGGTGGAGCTGGACCGAGGTGCAGGCCGCCTCCGGAACGATCGACTCCGAGGTGCAGAGGAGCCGTTCGACACCGTGGATGTCGAGCGTGAAGTCCTCGCCCCTCGCGGCGAGGATCTGGTCGTTGAGGAGCGTGTAGCGGTCGGCCGACGAGAGGTTCTCGGGTACCAGGTCGTCCTGCGTCAGGGTCGGCAGTATGCCGATCATGACGACGCCCGCGTCGAGTTCCGCGGCCTTGCGGTCGGCATATCCGATTCCGGTGCCGATCTCCTCCGCGAGCCGGTCGAATACGCGCCCGCCGAGCTGGTGGGGTGCGATGTTCACTTCGAGGTTGAACATTCCGAGTTCCGTCTGGAAATCGGGGCTCGCGATCTTTTCCAGAACCGGCCCGTTCAGCATGCGGGGCAGTCCGTCGGCACCGGCGAGATTGAGTTCGATCTCCACGCCCATGAGATTGCGCGGGCGGTCGAACCTCTTCTCCGCCAGCAGCCTCGCGAGCCCCGCGAGACACTGCTGGAGCTTTCTCCGGTACTGCTGCCGGTCGGACGGGCCGAACCCGTCGGCCACGACCTTCTCCCCCATCGAAGCGTCCCTTCCAGAGTGGGCAGCCGCCACGACGGCCGCGCGTCACGGACGATGATGCCCAGCCCGCTGATCCACAACGCCTGCGAAGGAGGGCTGTCGGAGGATAGGCTGGATGCTGCGCTCCGCCGTCACATCCCGAGGGCACGGAACAATCGACATATACCAATGTCCTATTGTCCCGGAACTCGGGGAATGAATTCAGCCGTCCGGCTCTGCGTGGAATACGCAGGTGGGAGCACCACCACCCACACGATTCCGCTGCTACGACCCTTGTTTTACGGCTTGATGACGCCTTGTCAGGAATATCTGCGCCGTCTAGCGGAAACACTCCGTGAACACGTGTCGTATAAACTCCGCGGACGAGGCAGAGTGTTGGCGCCCGGTCATGGCCTCATGGCCCTCCTCTGGCCCCGCCGCCGACAGCGCCGTCGTACCTGCCCACGCATCACCGTGTCTCCTGAGTGAGAGGCGACCCACCATGCTCCGACCCTCCCCGGCCCCTGCGCCGGCCCTCCGCAGTGTCCTCGCGGCCCTCGGCTCGCCGACCGCCGTCCGCGAGGCTCGAACACCCGCTCTGCGGGCAGCGCAGGGACCACTGAGCCCCGAACTCCCCCTGCCCGTACACGTCCTCGGCGTCGCCGGGACGCCGGGACAGGCACCCCGCACCCGTCTCACCGGCTGGCGCTTCCTGATCAGGAACGGGGGCCGGGCGATCGCCGCCGCGGACACCATGCTGACCCCGGACGGCTGGTCCTTCTCGCACTTCTTCGAGGGCCCGTACGTCACCGCCACGGAGCGGGCGCTGCTCCAGGCCGAGGCGCTGCCCGGTCCGTACCAGCCGCGACTGCTCTCCGTGCCGGAGCTCTACATGCTGACCCTCTGGCTGCACGCCGAACCGGAGACGGACGGCGCCACCACCGCCCCGGCCGCGGCGGATCTGATGGTGCCGCTGGCCCCCGCCCCGCCGGGGATCGCCGCGTACCGCCCGTACCAGGTCGCCGACCTCCTGCCCGTGCTCACCACGCGCCTCGCGCCGCCGCCCCTCCTGGGCTCGGCGGCGCCCGCCTGATCCACCGCACGAGCGTCGCCGCCCCGTGACCCACCCGGGTCACGGGGCGCACTGCTGTCCGAGCGATCGGCCCGAACGCGCCGTCCGAACAGCCCTCCCGTACGGACTAGCCCGCTGGGACCACCCCGAACCACCCGAAAAGACGGTGCAGTTGACCTGAACCGCCCCTGCGGGTGATGCGTCTTCCCAGGAAAGGACGAGCTGCCGCGAATCCCTGCGGAAGAGCGTCCATGGGGCAAGACTGGGATCGGAACCGAACCGACCGACGGGGGCGGCGATGAGCGCGAAGAGCCGCAGGACATCCACCACGACGCAGCGAAAGAACCCACCCATGTGCCAGCACCAGCCTGCCTGTCCCACCGCCGACTCCGCCGACCGCGAGGCGGCCCGACTGACGGCACACCACCCGGAACAGGGCTGGAGCCTGCTGTGCAACGGCGTCCTGCTCTTCGAGGACACCGGTGAACTGCTGCCGGACGGGCAGATCATCGCCCCGCACCGGCCGCTGTCGGCGGGCCAGGTGACGACCGCCGCCTGAGGACGCGGTCTCGGCGCCGTACGAGGGAAACACCGAGGGCCGGCCCGGAGAGAAACTCCGCACCGGCCCTCGCATCATGCTCAGTTGTCGTACTCGTCCAGCGGCGGGCAGGAGCAGACCAGGTTCCGGTCGCCGAACGCACCGTCGATGCGGCGCACCGGCGGCCAGTACTTGTCCGCGGCGGAGACACCGGCCGGGAAGACCGCCTCGTCCCGCGTGTACGCGTGGTTCCACTCGCCGCCCAGCGCGGCCGCGGTGTGCGGGGCGTTGTGCAGCGGGTTGTCGTCGGCGGGCCACTGGCCCGAGGCGACCTTCTCGATCTCGGCCCGGATCGCGATCATCGTGTCGCAGAAGCGGTCCAGCTCGGTCAGGTCCTCGGACTCGGTCGGCTCGATCATCAGGGTGCCGGCCACCGGGAACGACATCGTCGGCGCGTGGAAGCCGTAGTCGATGAGGCGCTTCGCGATGTCGTCGACCGTGACGCCCGTCGCCTTGGACAGCGGACGCAGGTCCACGATGCACTCGTGGGCGACCAGACCGGCCGGGCCGGTGTAGAGCACCGGGAAGTGCGGCTCCAGGCGCTTGGCGATGTAGTTCGCCGCGAGGACGGCGACCTGGGTGGCGCGCTTGAGGCCCTCGCCGCCCATCAGACGCACGTACGACCACGAGATCGGCAGGATGCCCGCGGAGCCCCACGGGGCGGCCGAGATCGGGCCGACGCCGGTCTCCGGGCCCGCGGCGGGCTGGAGCGGGTGGTTCGGCAGGTACGGGGCGAGGTGCGCGCGGACACCGACCGGGCCGACGCCCGGGCCGCCACCGCCGTGCGGGATGCAGAAGGTCTTGTGCAGGTTCAGGTGCGAGACGTCGCCGCCGAAGTGCCCCGGCTTGGCCAGACCGACCAGTGCGTTCAGGTTGGCACCGTCGACGTACACCTGGCCACCGGCCTCGTGCACCTCGGCGCAGATGTCGGCGACGTGCTCCTCGAAGACGCCGTGCGTCGACGGGTAGGTGATCATCAGCACGGACAGCTCGTCGCGGTACTGCTCGATCTTGGCGCGCAGGTCCGCGACGTCGACCTCGCCGTCGTCGGCGGTCTTCACGACGACGACCTTCATGCCGGCCATCACCGCGGAGGCGGCGTTGGTGCCGTGCGCGGAGGACGGGATGAGGCAGACGGTGCGCTGCTCGTCACCGTTGGCGCGGTGGTAGGCACGGACGGCGAGGAGACCGGCCAGCTCGCCCTGCGAACCGGCGTTCGGCTGGATCGACACCTTGTCGTAGCCGGTGACCTCGGCGAGACGCTCCTCCAGCTCGGTGATGAGCGTGAGGTAGCCCTGCGCCTGCTCGACCGGGGCGAAGGGGTGCATCTGACCGAACTCGGGCCAGGTCACCGCCTCCATCTCGGTCGTCGCGTTCAGCTTCATCGTGCAGGAGCCGAGCGGGATCATGCCGCGGTCGAGCGCGTAGTCGCGGTCGGCGAGCTTGCGCAGGTAGCGCAGCATCGAGGTCTCGGAGCGGTGCGCGTGGAAGACCGGGTGGGTCATGTACGCGTCGGAGCGCAGCAGACCGGCCGGCAGCGTGTCCTCGGTGGCGGCGTCCAGCGCCTCGACGTCGGCGGTGACACCGAAGGCGCCCCACACGGCGGCGAGCTGGGCACGCCCGGTGGTCTCGTCGCACGACATCGACACGTGGTCGGCGTCGACGCGGTAGAGGTTCACACCGGCCTCGCGGGCGGCGGCCACGACCTCGTCGGCCTTGCCGGGCACACGGGCGGTGAGGGTGTCGAAGAAGGCACCCTGGGTGAGCTCCACGCCCCCGGCGGTGAGGCCGGCGGCGAGGATCGCGGCGTACCGGTGGGTGCGCTGCGCGATGCCCTTGAGGCCGTCGGGGCCGTGGTAGACGGCGTACATACCGGCCATGACCGCGAGCAGCACCTGGGCGGTACAGATGTTGCTGGTGGCCTTCTCACGGCGGATGTGCTGCTCGCGGGTCTGCAGGGCCAGGCGGTACGCGCGGTTGCCGTCGGCGTCGACGGACACGCCCACCAGACGGCCGGGCAGGGAGCGGGCGTGCTTGTCCTGGACGGCCATGTAACCGGCGTGGGGACCGCCGAAGCCCATGGGAACACCGAAGCGCTGCGTCGTACCGACGGCGATGTCCGCGCCCAGCTCGCCGGGCGAGGTGAGCAGGGTCAGCGCGAGCAGGTCGGCGGCGACGGTGACGATCGCGCCGAGCTCGTGGGCGGCGTCGATCAGCGGCTTGATGTCGCGGACGGCACCGGAGGCGCCGGGGTACTGCAGGAGCACGCCGAAGACACCGCGCTCGGCGATCTCGGCCGGAATGCCCGCGCTCAGGTCCGCGACGACGACCTCGACACCGGTCGGCTCGGCGCGGGTCTCGATGACGGCGATCGTCTGCGGCAGGGCGTCGGCGTCGATGAGGAAGACGCCGTTCTTGACCTTGCCGACGCGCCGGGAGAGCGCCATGGCCTCGGCGGCGGCGGTGCCCTCGTCGAGCAGGGACGCCCCGGAGGTCGGCAGCCCCGTCAGGTCGGCGACGACGGTCTGGAAGTTCAGCAGGGCCTCGAGACGCCCCTGCGAGATCTCCGGCTGGTACGGCGTGTACGCCGTGTACCAGGCGGGATTCTCCATCACGTTCCGCAGGATCACCGGCGGCGTGAAGGTCCCGTAGTAGCCGAGACCGATCATGGGCGCGAGGACCTGGTTGCGGTCGGCGAGCGTACGCAGCTCGGCCAGGACCTCGGCCTCCGTGCGCGCGGCCGGCAGGCCCAGGGCCTCGGTGTTCTTGATGACGTCCGGCACCGCGGCGGCCGTGAGCTCGTCGAGGGAGCCGTAGCCGACCTGGGCGAGCATCTTGGCGCGCGCCTCGGCGTCGGGCCCGATGTGCCGCTGCTCGAACGGGATGCCCTGTTCGAGTTCGGAGAGCGGAATGCGGTTGGCGGTCATGTACGGAGGCCTCCTGGTCGTCACGACCTGCGAGGGGCACCACGGCGCGGGTACCCGGACGGCCTCCCCCTCTGTCATCTCAACCTGAGAGTTTCACCGGCACGCCTCACGGCACGCCGGCTTTCACCGTCGGTGAGAGCGCATGCCGTCGGACACCGCTCTGCTTTCCAGAGTGACCTCGTCCGCGCGGTACAGGGGCCTGAGAGATTCCGGGGAGGATTTGCTCCTTCGGCGCCCACCGGAAGGTTTCTCCGGGGGACTCTCCCGCACAGGGTCGACAGCCACAGCCAGCCTACCAGCGAGGTTGCGGCTCCCATCGCTCAAGTGGCCGACATCCCAGTTGTGCACTTTCGTAGGGGTGTAGAGCAGTTGCGACCAGTTGGAGGGACCGTGCAGACCGATATCGATCCGCGCAGCCTGATCGGCCGCAAGGCGTACGACCGGAACGGACACAAGATCGGAACCGTGGACGAGGTGTACCTGGACGACGCGACCGGCATACCGGAATGGGCGGCGGTCCGCACCGGCCTCTTCAGCCGGGACGCCTTCGTCCCGCTGGAGCCGAGCGAGCTGGTCGAGGACGGACTCCACATCCCGTACGAGCGGGCCCTCATCAAGGACGCCCCCGACTTCGGCGTGGGCCGCCACCTCTCCCCTGAGCAGGAACTCCAGCTCTACCGCCACTACAGCCTCGCCCTCCCCCCACCCCCCACGGACACCCCGGACACAGACTTCGGCCGCCTGGCAGGCCAGTAGCGCCGGGGCGGAGCCACACGGGCGACACGAGGAGGAATCCGGGCCGGGGCGCCACCGCCCCGCCCGCACCCGCCGACGCCCCACCCCCACGGGAAGACCCGCACCTCCGCCCTCTCAGCAGCACGGGTGGTGCGGGTGGGAACCCCAAGCCCGGCCGCAGGCCGGGCGCACCACAACCCACCCGCACCCCCACGGGAAACCCGCACCCGCCAACCCCGCCGCACCCCCACGGGAGACCCGCACCGGCACTCAACCCCGCCCCACCAACGGCAACGCCTCCCCCGGCACCAATTCGGGATCGTCCACCGCGAACGTCCTCACCCGCCCCGGTTCCGACCCCGGCTCCTCGAACCGCACGGTGACGCGCCCGACCCCGCTCCCCTGGACCCACCCGGCCCCGTACACCGCGTGCCGCACGTCGTGCCCGGGCGCCCAGTGCCGCTCCACGGGCTCAGCGGCCGCAGGCTCGACGGCGACCACGGCTTCAGCAGCGGCGACGTCACCCACCGAAGCGGCAGCGACCCCCGCCTCCGCCTGAGCGAACAGATCCTCCTGCGTGTAGTCCGCGAGCCCGCTCACCCCGACCCCCAGCAACCGCACGCCGCCCGTCGTGTCCACCGCCTCGAGCAGCCGCGCCGCCGCCTCCCGCACCACACCGGGATCATCCGTGGGCCCCCGGAGCGTCTCGGACCGCGTGAGCGTCGAGAAGTCGAACCGCCGCACCTTCAGGACGATGGTCCGCCCGGAGTGCCCGGACGCCCGCAGCCGCCCCACGCACCGCTCCGCGAGCCGTTCCACCTCGACCCGGATCCGCACCCGGTCGTGCAGGTCCACGTCGAAGGTGTCCTCGACCGACACCGACTTGGCGTCCCTCTCGGCCACCACGGGCCGATCGTCGTACCCCTGGGCCATCCGGTACAGCGAGGCCCCGTGCGCCCGCCCAAGGAGCCGTACGAGCTCGTCCTCGCCCGCTTCCGCGAGGTCGGACACGGTAGTCATCCCGGCCCGCCGCAGGTGCTCCCCGGTCGCCGGCCCCACGCCGGGCAGGATCCGCACCGAACGCGGCCCGAGGAGCTCCCGCTCCGTCCCGGGCTCGATCAGGACGAGCCCGTCGGGCTTGGCCTCCTCGGAGGCGATCTTCGCGATCATCTTGGACCCGGCGAGCCCCACGGACCCCGTGAGTCCCGTCGTCGCCAGGATGTCGACCCGCAGCCGCTCACCGGCCGCACGCGCGCCCACGCTGTCGTCGGCCACGCCCCCGGCCTCCAGGTCCACGAACGCCTCGTCGAGGCTGAGCGGCTCCACGAGCGGGGAGAGCCGTCCGAGCAGCTCCATGACCTGCTCGCTGATCGAGCGGTAGAAGGAGAAGCGGGGGACGAGGTAGGCCGCGTTCGGCGCGAGCCGCCGCGCCTGGCCCATGGGCATGGCCGAGTGCACTCCGAAGCGGCGCGCCTCGTACGAGGCGGTGGCGACCACGCCCCGGGGACCGAGACCGCCGACGACCACGGGCTTTCCGCGCAGGCTGGGCTTCGACGCCTGCTCGGCGGCGGCGAAGAAGGCATCCATGTCGAGATGCAGGATGGTGGGCGCGGCTCTCACACGTCCGATGCTGCCTCACACCACTGACAACACCACTGACGACAACGCCGCCCCGCACCACACAGGCCCAGGAGCCGAGGGCTGCTGAACCGCCGCCCTCAGACCGCCTTGTCCCGCCGCCGTCGCGCCAGCTCGTCCCCCGGGTTGTGTCCCACGAGCGTCTCGCCCGTGTCGACGCGCTCCCCGTGCAGCTGCGAGAGCGCCGCCTCGACGTCCCGCCAGACCACGCCGACGGCGATGCCGAAGACACCCTGACCGCCCTGGAGCAGGTCGACGACCTCGTCAGGCGAGGAGCACTCGTACACCGTGGCCCCGTCGCTCATGAGCGTCATCCGCTCCAGGTCGCTGAAGCCCCGCGCGCGCAGGTGCTGCACCGCGGCCCGGATGTTCTGCAGGGCCACCCCGGTGTCGAGGAAACGCTTGACGATCTTCAGCACGACGACGTCGCGGAAGCTGTAGAGCCGCTGGGTCCCCGACCCGTACGCGGGCCGCACGCTAGGCTCCACGAGCCCCGTGCGCGCCCAGTAGTCCAACTGGCGATAGGTGATCCCGGCCGCCGCACAGGCCGTGGGGCCGCGGTAGCCGACCACCTCGCCCGCCGCCCCCGGAGCCGCCCCGGAGACGCCCCCCGGTCCTGCACCCGCCCCCGCACCGGCGTCCGCACCGAAGTCGCCCACACGCCCGTGAAGCGGATACGGACCGCTCTCTCCGGACACGCGTCCGAGCGAGCTCCCTGCCGTACCGTCCGCGCTGCTCATCACGCCGACCCTCCGTCCTTGACCTGCCCACACGAAGGTAGGCAGTCACTCGGGGTGCGTCAACGATCGCCACACTCGGCACGCCGAGTGATAATCACCCTGAGAGTGGTTTCCCGTCTCTCTCGCCGGGGAAAGGCTACTCGAATGCTCTGACAGCACCCCGCGAACGGCCTGCGGCCGCGCCGCTTCGGCTCACTGACTGTTGGTCCCGAAATCCTCCGGTGAGATCTGGTCGAGGAACTCGCGGAACTTCTCCACCTCGTCCTCCTGCTCGTCCGGAATCGCGATGCCGGCGTCGTCCAGCACACCGTCACTGCCGTAGATCGGCGTTCCGGTCCGGAGGGCCAGGGCTATCGCGTCCGAAGGCCGCGCGCTCACCTCGACGCCGCTGGCGAAGACCAGCTCGGCGTAGAAGACCCCGTCACGCAGATCCGTGATGCGGACTTCGGTGAGTTCCTGTCCCACGGCTTCCAGCACGTCCTTGAACAGGTCGTGCGTCAGCGGCCGCGGAGGGGCCATCCCCTGCTGGGCGAAGGCGATCGCGGTCGCCTCCCCCGGTCCGATCCAGATGGGGAGGTACCGATCGCCTCCCACTTCACGCAGGAGCACGATCGGCTGGTTGGAGGGCATTTCCACCCGGACACCCACAACGTCGAGCTCGTTCACACAGCAACCCTAGGACGTGCCCGACCGGTTTGGATAGTCGGGCCCTCCCAAGCCGTCGCCGAGCCCGCCACGAAAGCCCGTCACGGACTCACTGCAGCCGAATCCCCAGCGCGGTCTGTACGAGCGCGGCGTGCAGCCGCACCGACTGCGCGGCGAGCTCCTGTGCGGTGGCCTCCGCATGTGCTCTGGTCTGCGGATTACGGTGCCGGCGCAGTGGCGCGACGACCTGCTCGATCAGCCCCGCCTCCCGGTCCGCGGCAGCCTTGACGGCCCGCAGGTGCCGCGGTTCGAGACCGAATCGCCCCAGATCCGCGACGAGCCGTGCGACGGTCACGGTCTCGGGGTCGTAGCCGCCGCCCTCCGTCTCGGAGATCAGACCGTACGACTCCCACGCGAGGAGCTCGGTCTCGGTCACCTCGGCCGCGGCCAGCAGTTCGGTCCGCCCGATCCGCGTGGCGGTGGGCAGTTCGGGATCCTGGTCCCAGGCGCCTTCGAGCAGGTCCCGCCGGCGCCCGGGGGTCGGGAGCTGGATCTGCTCTCCCCTGGCGAGGGCGTCGAGGTGCTCGCGGATGACCTTCAGCGGAAGATAGTGGTCCCGCTGCATCCGCAGGATCTGAGCGAGCCGCTCGACATCCTGCGGGCTGAACTTCCGGTACCCGGAGGCCGTACGCCGGGGCTCCACGAGCCCCTCGGCCTCCAGGAACCGGATCTTGGAGATCGTCACTTCGGGAAATTCGTCGCGCAGCTGGTTCAGCACCGTGCCGATGCTGACCAGCCGGTCGCCCGCGGTGGCGGTGCCGGATCCGGCACCGCCCGTCGGTGTTCGCAGCATGGACCTTCCCTGAAGGCTTCTCCGAGGCGTTACACGCCCCGCCGGCTCGAGTAGAAGACCAGGCGGTACTTACCGATCTGCACCTCGTCGCCGTTGGACAGAACGACCGAGTCGATCGGCTCGCGGTTGACGTACGTGCCGTTGAGGCTGCCGACGTCGGAGACGGTGAAGCTGCCGTCCTGGGCCCGCCGGAACTCGACATGGCGCCGGGAGACCGTGAAGTCGTCCAGGAAGATGTCGCTCTGCGGGTGACGGCCGGCCGTCGTCAGCTCACCGTCGAGCAGGAACCGGCTGCCCGAGTTCGGCCCACGACGCACCACGAGGAGCGCGGAACCGGACGGCAGTGCCTCGACGGCGGCCTGCGCCTCGGGAGAGAGCGAGGGCAGCTGGGTCTGACCGGTGACCTCCGCGTCGTAGGCCTCCAGGCCCGAGATGGAGATCGTGGACGTCGTCTCGGAAGCGCGCTCGGGAGCGACTCCGCCCCGCAGCGGCGTACCGCAGTGGGAGCAGAAGCGACTGTCGGCCGCGTTGCGGTGACCGCACCTCGTACACACCGGCATGGACGCATCCTCCTGCCGCGGCTGCCCCGCCGAGGTCTGTGTCGCGTACGGATCGGGGGCAAACCCTCCACCCGTACCTGAGGTTGATGGTTCTCCGAAACCTATGCGGGCAGCACCGGCGGGGTCAACAGAAGACGCGCCCTGAGTGCCCGGAATGTCACCGCCCTGGCCGCCGACCTCGTCACGGAAGAGCGGGCGCTCGCCGCCCTGCTCCTCGCTCTGGGCATGGCGCGGCGCGCGGTGCCTGGCGTTGCCGCCGTCCTCGCGTGCGCTCTTGCCGAACAACTTCGCAAACAACTTCACGGGCGATTCCCCTTGACCGAAACAGACCCGCCCGTGGGGCAGGACGAACCGAGATCCATCACACCTGCCGACCCGGACACCTTCACAACGTCCGTATCCTCCGGACAGTTTCCACCACGCACCACCGTTGTGGTGCGCCGACCCCCCGCAACGTCGTGCCCTTGTCGCGGGACCCCCCTTGTCTCCCTCTCACTGCGAGGACGACTGAGCGTAGTCAGGCCGCTTCGCGGGTCGCAAGGCGTCGACGACGATCTTCGCCGACCGCTCCACCGTGGCTGTGGCCTGCTCCTTCTCCAGGGTCTGCACGACACCGCCGGGGATGTTGAGCGCGGGCTCGAGATCCTCCGGCTTGCCGATGACCTTGAAGACGTACGGAGCGGCCACCTTCGTTCCATCAATCCGCATGTCATCACCGCTACCGGTGAAATAACTGTCAGCGACCACCCGTACACCGTTGACCTGGATCGCCTCGGCACCGGCGGCACGCAGCTCCTGGATGGCGTCGAGCAGCATGTCCGACTCGACGGCCCCGGTGGGGTCGCCGACGGTCAGGGTGATGCCCGGTCCCTCGGCGGCGACGGTGCCGGCCAGGATGCCGAGCTGTCGCTCCTTCTCCTGGGTCTGCTTGCGGGCCTCCTCGGCCTGGTCCGAGCTGGATTCCAGCTCGGTGCGCTGCTTCTCCAGGCGGGACTTCTCGTCCTCCAGGCGCTGCGTACGGTCGTCGAGCTCGTCGAGGATCCGCACCAGGTCCTCCTGGCGGGCTCCGCGCAGGGCGCTGTTGTCACTGGTCGAGGAGACCTGGATCGCCAGGCCGAGACCGAGGACGAAGAGCAGCAGCGCGACCACGAGCTGGGCCCGGGTCACCCGGGGCGGCCACAGCGCCGAGCCGAGCCGCCGGCGTCCGCTCGGCTCGGCACCCGGAGCAGCCGGGGCGGGCGTCGTCACGGGCACCCGTACATCGTGATCCGCGGTCCCGCCGTGGACGGATTCCCGAGCGGCCTCGGGCTCTCCGGCCTTGTCGCCACTCGCGGACGGCCCGACGCCCTCGGGCTCCCGCGCGTTCTCGGAACTCTGCCGTGCCTGCGGGTCCTGGGGATCCTGCGGGCTCTCGGGGTTCTCGGGGTTCTGGGGGTTCTGGGGGTTCTCGCTCATCGGCCTCACGCCCGGAAGACATGGCGCCGGATGGCGGCCGCGTTGGAGAAGATCCGGATGCCCAGCACGACGACCACACCGGTCGACAGCTGCGCGCCCACGCCCAGCTTGTCGCCGAGGAAGACGATCAGGGCGGCCACGACCACGTTGGAGAGGAACGAGACCACGAAGACCTTGTCGACGAAGATGCCGTCGAGCATGGCCCTGAGGCCGCCGAAGACCGCGTCGAGGGCGGCGACCACGGCGATCGGAAGATAGGGCTCGACCACCGCCGGAACCTCGGGGCGGACCAACAGTCCGACCACGACTCCGACGATCAGGCCCAGTACGGCGATCACGATGTGCCCTTCCCTGTGTCGGCCGTGGCCCGACCGGACGGCGTCGCCGCCCCGGCCCCCCTCGGCTCTGCGGTACGTACGGTCAGGCTCGGCGCGGCCGGCAGGCGTACGTCGCCCTCGGCCGTGATACCGCTCCTGATCCCGAAGTTCTCCACCAGCGCGTGCAGATACTGCCCGTCGGCGCTGTCCTGGAACGCGGTGCTCAGCCGCTGCCCGTCCCCGATCGCGAGGATGGTGTACGGCGGCACCAGCGGCTTGTTGTCGACCAGTATGGCGTCGCCGGCGGCCCGGATCGCGGAGAGCGATGTCAGCCGCTGGCCGTTGATGGCGACGGCCTCGGCGCCGGACTCCCAGAGCCCGTTGATGATGCGCTGCATGTCCCGGTCGCGTACCCGGCCCGTGTCGGAGAAGCCGCTGCTCTCGCGCGGCCCGCCGCCCCCGGTGTCGGCTTCCTTGGCGTCGTTGACGACGAGCTTCACCCCGGGGCCGTGCACGGGCGTCGCGCCCGAGAGCAGCGCAACGAGCTCGGCCTGGTCACCGCCGTGCTGCTGCAATGCCTGCCGCTGGCGTTCGCCGACCTCGGACCGGATCCGCTCGACGTCCTGTTCCAGATCATCGGCCGAGGACGTCTCCGCCTCGATCCGGTCGATCAGTTCCTGCCGCTCCTTAGCGACGACGGGCGCGGAGATCCGCGCCTCGGCCGCGCCGACGGTCACCAAGGCGGCCGCGAGCACCAGGCCGGCGGCCACACCCAGCTTGGCCCGCAGGCTACGGGGCAGCCCACCGCCCTCGGCAGCACGCCGGGCGGTCGCCTCCGCGTACCCGTCGTCGAGCGCGTGGTCGATCACGTTGTTCAGCAGCGACATGGACGCGTCCGGGCGCGGCGGCGGGGATCCGGTGCTCCGAACGGGGGGCTGCTGCGACATGCCGCACATCGTCGCACGTCGCACGGCCTACCGCCGAATGGCCCCTCCGGCCGGCGGGGAGGCACCTTGAGGGTGCTCCCCGCCGGCCGGTCCGATCCCCTCAGCTACCTGCGCTGTCGACCACTTCGGCCCACTCGTCGAGCAGGGCCTGGGCGGAGGCGTCGTCGGGACCCTCGGCCCACAGATGGGTGACGGCCTCGGCGGGGTCGGGCAGCACCATCACCCACCGCCCGTCGGCCTCGACCACCCGCACACCGTCGGTGGTGTCCACGGAGCGGCTGCCCGCCGCCTCCACCACCCGACGCATCACGAGACCCTTCACGGCCCACGGCGTCGCGATGTCCTTCTTGAGGACGTGCGCCCGCGGAATCCGCGCGTCGATCTGGCTCAGCGTGAGCTGTGTCCGGGCGACGAGACCGATGAGCCGCACAAAGGCGGCGGCGCCGTCGAAGACACTGCTGAACTCGGGCACGATGAACCCGCCGCGCCCATCGCCGCCGAAGATCGTCGAGTCCTCGCGCCCGACCCTTGTGAGGTCGTCCGGCGAGGTCGTCGTCCACTCCACCTGTGTGCCGTGGTACGCGGCGACCTGCTCGGCGATCCGTGTCGTCGTCACCGGCAGCGCGACCCGCCCCGAACGCCGCTCGGCCGCCACCAGGTCCAGCATCACCAGGAGCGCCCGGTCGTCCTCGATGATCCGCCCCCGCTCGTCCACGAGCGAGAGCCGCTCACCGACGGGGTCGAACCGCACGCCGAACGCGGCCCGCGCCGAGGCCACGATCTCCCCGAGCCGTACGAGCCCGGCCCGCCGGCTCTCGGCCGACTCGGTGGGCCGAGACTCGTCGAGCCCGGGGTTGATCGTCAGCGAGTCGACCTGGAGCCGCCCGAGGAGGCTGGGCAGCACGAGCCCCGCGCTGCCGTTGGACGCGTCCACGACCACCTTCAGGCCGGCTTCAGCGATCCCGGAGGTGTCGACGTTCCGCAGCAACGAGCCGGTGTACGAGTCGAAGACGCTCGCCGGGAAGGAGAGGTCACCGATCTCCCCGGGGAAGGCACGCCGGTACTCCTGCCGCGCGAACACCCGGTCGAGCTTGCGCTGCTTGCCCTGCGAGAGGTCGGCCCCGCGCTCGTCGAAGAACATGATGTCCACGGAGTCGGGCACCCCGGGCGAGGTCCGCACCATGATGCCGCCGGCGCTTCCCCGCGCTGTCTGCTGCCGCGCCACCGGCAGCGGTACGTTCTCCAGATCCCGTACGTCGATGGCGCTGGCCTGCAACGCCGAGATCACCGCACGCTTCAGCGCCCGCGCACCCCGGGAGTGGTCACGCGCCGTGGTGACGGTCGCGCCTTTCTTCAGAGTCGTGGCGTACGCCCCCGCCAGCCGGACGGCCAGCTCCGGGGTGATCTCCACGTTGAGGATGCCGGAGACGCCGCGGGCCCCGAAGAGATGGGCCTGCCCACGGGACTCCCAGATGACCGAGGTGTTGACGAAGGCGCCGGCCTCGATCGTCTTGAACGGGTAGACCCGGACGTTGCCCTGCACGATCGATTCCTCACCGACCAGGCACTCGTCCCCGATGACGGCTCCGTCCTCGATCCGGGCGGCCCGCATGATGTCGGTGTTCTTCCCGATCACGCAGCCGCGCAGATTGCTCTGCGGCCCGATGTAGACGTTGTCGTGGACGACGGCCTTGTGCAGGAAGGCACCGCTCTTCACCACCACGTTCGAGCCGATGACGGTGTGCTCACGGATCTCGGCGTCGGCCTCGACCTTGGCGTAGTCACCGATGTAGAGCGGCCCCCGCAGCACGGCGTCGTGGTGCACCTCGGCGCCTTCGGCGACCCACACGCCCGGCGAGATCTCGAAGCCGTCGATGTCGACCTGGACCTTGCCCTCCAGGACGTCCGCCTGGGCCTTCACATAACTCTCGTGGGTGCCGACGTCCTCCCAGTAGCCCTCGGCGACATAGCCGTAGATCGGCTTGCCGTCCTTCATGAGCTGAGGGAAGACATCACCCGACCAGTCCACCGAAACGTCAGCCTCGACGTAGTCGAAGACCTCGGGCTCCATCACGTAGATGCCCGTGTTCACGGTGTCCGAGAAGACCTGACCCCAGGTGGGCTTCTCCAGGAATCGCTCGACCTTTCCCTCTTCGTCGACGATCGTGATTCCGAATTCCAGCGGATTCGGCACCCGGGTGAGGCAGACCGTGACGAGAGCGCCCTTCTCCTTGTGGAAGGCGATGAGATCGGTGAGATCGAAATCGGTGAGCGCGTCCCCCGAGATCACGAGGAAGGTGTCATCCTTCAACGCTTCCTCGGCGTTCTTCACACTTCCCGCTGTACCGAGTGGCTTCTCCTCGTTGGCATACGTGAGCTCCATCCCGAGCTCCTCGCCGTCGCCGAAGTAGTTCCTGACGAGAGAGGCGAGAAACTGCACGGTGACGACGGTCTCGTTGAGACCGTGCCTCTTGAGCAGTCGTAGGACGTGCTCCATGATCGGCCGGTTCACCACCGGCAGTAGAGGCTTGGGCATGCTCGAGGTCATCGGGCGAAGGCGGGTTCCTTCGCCACCGGCCATCACGACGGCCTTCATGTCGGAAGCGTCCTCCTTGAAGAGACGACGGTCCTGCCGACTTCACCTGTCCGTTCAGTGGCCCTCGGACGTCCTCGATGTTGCCGGCGACGCTGCTCGGCACAGGACGGACGGGCTCAATCGGCCGCGGTATCCGCCTTCACGAGTCGACGGACCTGGACCACGTAGAGGATCCCTGCCCACCAATACAGAGTTGTACCCCATCCGGCGAAGGCCCACCCGAAAACTTCAGCGAGTGACGAAAGCCAGCCCGTTCCGTCACTGAGAAGCAGCAACGGGAACGCGTACATCAAGTTGAAAGTCGCAGCTTTGCCGAGGAAGTTCACCTGCGGCGGCGGGTAGCCGTGCCGACGGAGGATTCCCACCATCACCAGCAGCATGGCCTCACGTGCCAGCAGGGCAGCGGTCAGCCACCACGGCAGGATCTCGCGCCAGGTGAGGCCCACGAGAGTGGACAGGATGTACAGCCGGTCGGCGGCGGGATCGAGCAGCCGGCCGAGGTTGCTGATCTGGTTCCAGCGCCGGGCCAGTTTGCCGTCGAGATAGTCGCTGACGCCGCTGAGCATCAGGACGAGAAGCGCCCAGCCGTCGCTGTTGGGACCACCGAACTCCGGACGGAGAATCAACCACAGAAACAGCGGCACGCCGGCGAGACGCGCCATGCTGAGAATGTTGGGGATGGTGAGGACTCGGTCGGTCTGAACGCGAGTCTCCTGGACCTCCACCCGAGGGCCTCCTGCTGGGAACGTACGGACGATGCCCCCCGACCTTACCCTCAGCCACAACACCCCGGTGCACAGGGGGCGCCGGCCGGGGCCAGAACGCAAAAATGCCTCAACCCCCGGACAGAGTCCGGGGGTTGAGGCTAAAAATTGTTCGGCGGCGTCCTACTCTCCCACAGGGTCCCCCCTGCAGTACCATCGGCGCTGAAAGGCTTAGCTTCCGGGTTCGGAATGTAACCGGGCGTTTCCCTAACGCTATGACCACCGAAACTCTATGAAGTTAACCAACCGGAAATCGGCACAGTTCGTTACTTCAGAACTAACACAGTGGACGCGAGCAACTGAGGACAAGCCCTCGGCCTATTAGTACCGGTCAGCTCCACCCATTACTGGGCTTCCACATCCGGCCTATCAACCCAGTCGTCTACTGGGAGCCTTACCCTCTCAAGGAGGTGGGAATACTCATCTCGAAGCAGGCTTCCCGCTTAGATGCTTTCAGCGGTTATCCCTCCCGAACGTAGCCAACCAGCCATGCCCTTGGCAGGACAACTGGCACACCAGAGGTTCGTCCGTCCCGGTCCTCTCGTACTAGGGACAGCCCTTCTCAATATTCCTACGCGCGCAGCGGATAGGGACCGAACTGTCTCACGACGTTCTAAACCCAGCTCGCGTACCGCTTTAATGGGCGAACAGCCCAACCCTTGGGACCGACTCCAGCCCCAGGATGCGACGAGCCGACATCGAGGTGCCAAACCATCCCGTCGATATGGACTCTTGGGGAAGATCAGCCTGTTATCCCCGGGGTACCTTTTATCCGTTGAGCGACGGCGCTTCCACAAGCCACCGCCGGATCACTAGTCCCGACTTTCGTCCCTGCTCGACCCGTCGGTCTCACAGTCAAGCTCCCTTGTGCACTTACACTCAACACCTGATTGCCAACCAGGCTGAGGGAACCTTTGGGCGCCTCCGTTACCCTTTGGGAGGCAACCGCCCCAGTTAAACTACCCATCAGACACTGTCCCTGATCCGGATCACGGACCGAGGTTAGACATCCAGCACGACCAGAGTGGTATTTCAACGGCGACTCCACCATGACTGGCGTCACGGCTTCAAAGTCTCCCACCTATCCTACACAAGCCGAACCGAACACCAATATCAAACTGTAGTAAAGGTCCCGGGGTCTTTCCGTCCTGCTGCGCGAAACGAGCATCTTTACTCGTAGTGCAATTTCACCGGGCCTATGGTTGAGACAGTCGAGAAGTCGTTACGCCATTCGTGCAGGTCGGAACTTACCCGACAAGGAATTTCGCTACCTTAGGATGGTTATAGTTACCACCGCCGTTTACTGGCGCTTAAGTTCTCAGCTTCGCCCTGTCGAAACAGAGCTAACCGGTCCCCTTAACGTTCCAGCACCGGGCAGGCGTCAGTCCGTATACATCGCCTTACGGCTTCGCACGGACCTGTGTTTTTAGTAAACAGTCGCTTCTCGCTGGTCTCTGCGGCCACCCCCAGCTCACGGAGTAAATCCGATCACCAGACGTGGCCCCCCTTCTCCCGAAGTTACGGGGGCATTTTGCCGAGTTCCTTAACCATAGTTCACCCGAACGCCTCGGTATTCTCTACCTGACCACCTGAGTCGGTTTAGGGTACGGGCCGCCATGAAACTCGCTAGAGGCTTTTCTCGACAGCATAGGATCATCCACTTCACCACAATCGGCTCGGCATCAGGTCTCAGGCTATGTGCTGTCCGGATTTACCTGGACAACGCCCTACACCCTTACCCCGGGACTACCACCGCCCGGGTTGGACTACCTTCCTGCGTCACCCCATCGCTTACCTACTACCACCTTGGATCAGCGGCTCCACCACTTTCCTTTCCCCGAAGGGTCCGGAACGGCTTCACGGCCTTAGCATTAATGGGCTCGATATTGGGCGTTTCAAAGCGGGTACCGGAATATCAACCGGTTGTCCATCGACTACGCCTGTCGGCCTCGCCTTAGGTCCCGACTTACCCTGGGCAGATCAGCTTGACCCAGGAACCCTTAGTCAATCGGCGCACACGTTTCTCACGTGTGTATCGCTACTCATGCCTGCATTCTCACTCGTGAACCGTCCACAACTCGCTTCCGCGGCTGCTTCACCCGGCACACGACGCTCCCCTACCCATCACAGCGGGCGTTGGCCCTATTGCTGCAATGACACGACTTCGGCGGTACGCTTGAGCCCCGCTACATTGTCGGCGCGGAATCACTTGACCAGTGAGCTATTACGCACTCTTTCAAGGGTGGCTGCTTCTAAGCCAACCTCCTGGTTGTCTCTGCGACTCCACATCCTTTCCCACTTAGCGTACGCTTAGGGGCCTTAGTCGATGCTCTGGGCTGTTTCCCTCTCGACCATGGAGCTTATCCCCCACAGTCTCACTGCCGTGCTCTCACTTACCGGCATTCGGAGTTTGGCTAAGGTCAGTAACCCGGTAGGGCCCATCGCCTATCCAGTGCTCTACCTCCGGCAAGAAACACACGACGCTGCACCTAAATGCATTTCGGGGAGAACCAGCTATCACGGAGTTTGATTGGCCTTTCACCCCTAACCACAGGTCATCCCCCAGGTTTTCAACCCTGGTGGGTTCGGTCCTCCACGAAGTCTTACCTCCGCTTCAACCTGCCCATGGCTAGATCACTCCGCTTCGGGTCTTGAGCGCGCTACTGAATCGCCCTATTCGGACTCGCTTTCGCTACGGCTTCCCCACACGGGTTAACCTCGCAACGCACCGCAAACTCGCAGGCTCATTCTTCAAAAGGCACGCAGTCACGAGATACAGCAAGCTGTATCCGACGCTCCCACGGCTTGTAGGCACACGGTTTCAGGTACTATTTCACTCCGCTCCCGCGGTACTTTTCACCATTCCCTCACGGTACTATCCGCTATCGGTCACCAGGGAATATTTAGGCTTAGCGGGTGGTCCCGCCAGATTCACACGGGATTTCTCGGGCCCCGTGCTACTTGGGTGTCTCTCAAACGAGCCGTTAATGTTTCAGCTACGGGGGTCTTACCCTCTACGCCGGACCTTTCGCATGTCCTTCGCCTACATCAACGGTTTCTGACTCGTCTCACAGCCGGCAGACTGTGAAAGAGAGATCCCACAACCCCGCATGCGCAACCCC